>JABFGI010000020.1 GCA_013112535.1 Pseudomonadota bacterium | reverse complement strand
CGTTAATGTCTTAAAGGCATACATATTCAGTATTTCATCTCGGTAAGTTCGGTTAAACCGTTCAACATAAGAGTTCTGTGTGGGTTT
This sequence comes from Pseudomonadota bacterium, assembly GCA_013112535.1. GTDB lineage: Bacteria > Pseudomonadota > Gammaproteobacteria > Eutrophobiales > Eutrophobiaceae > UBA7359. The sequence goes on along the minus strand of JABFGI010000020.1, from coordinate 963 downwards.
TCCTGGCTGGATAAATTCCAGTTCGATGTCATGTTCTTCTGCCCAACTTGCCAACGTGACGGAGATAAACTCTGGACCGTTATCCATCCTTAATTTCTTTGGATAGCCACGCCAGGCAGCGATGCGTTCCAACACACGAGTCACCCGTAATGAAGGTAGGCTGAGGTCAACCTCAATGGCTAAGGCTTCACGGTTAAAGTCATCCAACACATTAAACGTCCTGAATCGACGCCCACAAAAGAGGCTGTCACTCATAAAGTCCATTGACCAACATTGGTTCGCGAGTGTCGGTACGACAAGAGGCATTGGATGTCTGCTGGGTAAACGCCGTTTACCACGACGACGTTTATTTAGGTTTAGCAGACAGTACACGCGATAAACGCGTTTGTGATTCCATGCATGACCCCAACGACGCAATATCTTGAACAACTTGCTAAAGCCATAGGCCGGATACCGTTCAACGGCCGCCTGTAATGCCGCTATCACTCCTTCATCCCGGCGACTATCCGGTCGATAGCAGTAAACTGAACGACTGATGCCAACAGTACGACAAGCCAGTCGTTGACTCGCTCCGTGAACTTGCATGGCGTAATCCACAAGTTCTCTTCTCACTGTTGGCTTCAGAGCTTTTTTTCAACTATATCCTTCAGGATCCGATGTTCCAAACTCAAGTCAGCATACATTTGTTTGAGTCGTTCATTTTCTGATTCCAGATCTTTCAATCGTTTAATATCCGAGGCTTCCATACCACCGTATTTTGCTTTCCAATTGTAATAGGTCGCATCAGAAATACTGTATTCTCGACAAACATCTTTGACCAATTTCCCGGCTTCAACTTCTTTTAATATTTTGACGATCTGCGCTTCTGAATAGCGTGATTTTTTCATTTATTGTTCTCCTTTGATTGCAGTTTATGCCGGAGAACTCTAAATTTAAATGGGACTAGTTTAAGGGAGGGTTACA
>JABFGI010000019.1 GCA_013112535.1 Pseudomonadota bacterium | reverse complement strand
TGGATTTATTTACGGATAGTTTAATTGCCATTGATGGCAGTAAATTCAAAGCGGTTAATAATAGAGACTTAAATTACACTGCTGCCAAATTAAAATATCGTCTCCAGCTTATTGATGACAGTATTGCAAAGTATCTTCTTCAAATAGAGAGTGCTGATAGACAAGAGGCACCGATTGCTAAAGCGAGAACAGAGCGACTTAACAATAAGATTGCCAAGCTCAAAGACGAAGTAGCCCGATTGAAAGGTATCGAATCACAATTACAGGCAGCACCGGACAAGCAGTTATCCTTAACCGATCCGGATGCGCGTTCGATGAAGACCCGTGGCACGGGTATTGTTGGATACAATGTGCAAACGGCTGTTGATAGCAAACACCATCTCATTGTAGCGCATGAGGTAACAAACGTCGGGAGTGATAGAGCGCAGTTAACCTCAATGTCTGAGCAAGCCAAACAGGTGTTAGCGAGGAATGAACTGACCGTTGTCGCAGATCGCGGTTACTACAACGGCGAAGAAATTCTGGCGTGTGAACAAGCGGGTATCACCCCCTACTTACCTAAAGTACACACCTCCGGTAATCAAGCCAAAGGTTACTTTGGTAAACGTGATTTTATTTATCATGCAAAAGACGATGAGTATGAATGTCCTGCGGGTGAGCGAGCAACGTACCGTATGACCTCCTGTGAGCGAGGAAGAAACATCAAACGTTACTGGTCATCGGCCTGTGTGAGCTGCGAGATAAAATCACAATGCACGAAAGGCAAGTACCGTCGTATCAGTCGTTGGGAACATGAAGAGGTATTAGATGCAATGGAAACGCGCCTCGACCTTACTCCTGATATGATGAAAGTCAGACGTTGTACAGTGGAGCACCCCTTTGGGACAATTAAAGCGTGGATGGGGGCAACACACTTTCAGATGAGAACCTTGAAACGCGTCAGTGCAGAGATGAGTTTGCATGTGCTCGCCTACAACATGAAGCGTGTGATAAACATCATGGGAACAACGGCGTTAATCGCTGCCATGCAGGCGTAAGTCTGTTTGTGTCTTTATTTTTTACGTAATAATTGGTCGATAGTCTTAAAAGAATTACAAACAAATAATTTATTCAAGTCGGTTCTGAGGATAAATAACAAAGCCTCAACTTGAATAGTGGTTGTTTATGGAACTTGAACCGTTAATAATTGTGATTATCGCGTTTTCACACAGTCTGGGCC
>JABFGI010000018.1 GCA_013112535.1 Pseudomonadota bacterium | reverse complement strand
TGTCCTTCCTGATACATAGGTAACAGTTTATTCCAGAGACATAGGTTACACAATTGCGCATTTGGGAGAGACCAAATGCCCTGGAAAGAGCGTAACCTGATGGATGAACGTATTAAATTTGTAGCTCGCCTGCTTGAAGGTGAAACCATGACCTCAGTCTGTCGTGAATTTGGTATATCGCGTAAGACAGGTTATAAAATATTCAAGCGCTACCAACATGCCGGTTTAGAAGGACTTAATAATCAAAGCCGTCGTCCTTATCGCCACGCCAATAAACTTCCCTTTCAAGCAGAGCGCTCAATCCTGCGGATTAAGCAGGATAAACCCAACTGGGGCGCGCCCAAAATTCGAGAAAAATTGATTCGCGAATATCCTATGCTCAAACCGCCTGCTAAAAGTACCGTACATGCTGTGTTAGAACGGCACGGTCTGGTTAAGAAACGGCGTTCAAGGCGTTATAAAGCGCGAGGTACGTCGTTAAGTGATCCGCAAACACCGAATGGTTTATGGTGCGCTGACTACAAAGGTGAGTTTCTATTAGGAAATAAAAAATACTGTTATCCACTGACTATCAGTGATTATAGTTCACGTTATCTATTGGCCTGCGAAGGACAGGAGTCCACCAAAGAAACGTATGCCTTCACTGTCTTTGAACGTCTATTTAAAGAACTTGGTTTACCCAATGCGATCCGTACGGATAATGGTGTTCCTTTCGCCTCACCAAATGCCTTATTTGGTTTAAGTCGACTTTCTGTCTGGTGGTTGCGTCTGGGTATTGCTGTAGAAAGAATTAAACCCGGTAACCCTCAACAAAACGGGCGTCATGAACGTATGCATCTCACCTTAAAACAAGAAGCAACAAAGCCAGCGTCGTTTAACCTGCTTCAACAGCAACAACGCTTTGATGACTTCATCGAACAATACAATCACGATAGACCTCATCAAGCGATTGGCATGAAGTATCCGGGGGAACTGTATACACCTTCCGCACGCGTTTATTCTCCTCCTGAAATACCGGAATATCCGTTTCACGATAGAACGATACAGGTCACACAGTGTGGCAGAATTTGTATGGATAATCGGAAAATAAGTTTGAGTAAAGTCTTTGCCGGTCAGTTCGTTGGAATAAGAGAGGTTAGTGATAAAATTTGGCTTGTGAGTTTTATGGATTATGAGCTAGGCTATTTTGATGAGGATGTCGCTCGCGTTGAACCGGCTGACAATCCTTTTATACCAAAACTGTTACCTATGTCTTCGGTATAAACTGTTACTCATGTGCCCGGTATGGACC
>JABFGI010000017.1 GCA_013112535.1 Pseudomonadota bacterium | reverse complement strand
GAGCTACAAATTTAATACGTTCATCCATCAGGTTACGCTCTTTCCAGGGCATTTGGTCTCTCCCAAATGCGCAATTGTGTAACCTATGTCTCTGGAATAAACTGTTACCTATGTATCAGGAAGGACATTAACGACTTGTTAACTTCAATTCAATCCTGCGATTTTTAGTATAGGCTTCCGGTGTATCCCTGGTATCGACCGGATGAAACTCGGCAAAACCGGTTGCCGCCATGCGTCTGGCCGGGATACCGTGTTTCATCATCTCGCGTACCAGGCTGATAGCACGTGCCGATGACAATTCCCAGTTCGATTTGAAACGTTCGCCGCTGACTATCGGGCGTTTATCGGTATGACCATCGATGCGTAGAATCCAGTCGATATCCTCTGGAATGATCGCTGCGATGTCTTTCAGTGTATTTGCTAACTGCTCGACCTGTTGTTTACCCGCGGTACCTATCGCATCAGAACCGGATTCAAACAAAAGTTCTGTAGGAAAGATAAAGCGGTCACCTTCAATTCGAATATCGGGGTAGTTGCTTAAGGCGTCGCGCAAACGGCCAAAGAACTCCGATCTGTATTTCTGTAGCAGTTGCGCCTTGTTAGCCAGTGCAATATTCAATTTTGTTCCAAGATCATCAATAGTCGTTTGCTTCTTGGCAATGTCTTTTTCCGCTATTTCCAGTGCACTCGATAAAGCAGAGAGTTGTTGGCTAAGTTCCTCCAGTTGCCGATTGAGCAGTTCCATCTGTGCGATGTTATTCAGGTTAAGTTCACTTTCTTCCAGCAGCTTTTGCTTAACGATGTCATGTTCGGCTATTTCCTGTTCGAGTTTCTGCTGGATCCGATCGCGCAAGGCCGTCAATGCCTTGATGTCTATCTTAAGTGTTTCGATAAGTTCAAGCTGATCAGAAATCATCCTCTCCTGTTTAGATAATTGCGCATCACGCTCCTTGAGTAATGCTTTTTCTTCCTGAATTGTTTGTTGCTGTATTGCGATTTGTTTGTTGGCCGTATCAAGACTGGCCGTACGTACCGCAATCAATTGTTCCAGTCTGGCGGTTTCTGCCTGTTCCAGAGAAAGTATTTCAGCGAGTTTACTGATCCGGCTGCTGAGTTGGGCGATGGTGTCATCACGCCCGGTCAGAGCCGTGCTGAGTACCAGGTGGCCAAGAATGACGAGTAATAAAGCGAATACAACAACCATAAGCAACGATGCCGTTGCATCCACAAACGCCGGCCAGATATCTATCGGGCGTCTGCGGCGGATCGATGTCATTTACCGCCTCGGGATGAAAGTGCATTGGCAATGGTTTTGGTCATCAACCGTAACTCGGAACGTAGTTCTTCATTCACCGATGTATCTTGCGTTTGTTCAGACGTTGTTTTTAGTAAACGCACAATTTCATTTTGTGTCTGATTAAGTTTATCAAGGAGTTCATTTTGCTCACGTAATTGTTTGCCAAGGAATTCGCGTTGTTGATCTTCTGATGCGCCAGCCTTTTGCATCTTTTCCAATGCATCAGCTGTTTTTTCCAGTAAGGCATGGACATAGGCCGGTGCGCCTATGGAACCACCTTCATCACTGATGATGCCACTGGATATACGAGTGCTACTGGAGAGCCATTCTTCCAGTTCGTTGACGAAGCGATTTTGCGCATGACCTGCCTGTAAATCCAGAAAACCAACAACCAAGGATCCGGACAGACCGAACAAGGAAGACGAAAAGGCAATTCCCATTCCGGATAACGGGCCGGAAAGTCCGGACTTCAGGTTTTCAAAAATAGTGGCCCCATCGGTTGTTTCGACAGACATTCCACTAATGAGTGTTCCGACGGCACTAACCGTTGCCATTAAACCCCAGAATGTACCCAGCAAGCCGAGGAAGATAAGTACACCGATGAGGTAACGTGACAAATCACGAGAATCATCAAGTCGGGTACGGATCGAATCGAGAATTGTCCGCATCGACGTTGTCGACAAGATAACGTCTTCCTTACCTTCGAGCATCCGTGCCATAGAAGAGAGTAATTTCGGCTGGGCAGAACTCAGACCAAGCGAATTGGTTTGATATGCCTCTATCCAGGCAATTTCGGGATAGAGTTGTAATACCTGACGGAAATTAATTGCGATACCTATGATTAATATAACAAGAATAATCGTGTTAAAAACAATATTGGATGAATAGGCATCTTGTAACGGACCGATAAGCAATAGACCACCGACGGCTATGATAACCGTGAATACGCTCATCCATAAAAGAGTTTGAATTGGACGTGTCATACATAATCCTTCTTATTGATTACGTACAGGGATTGTCGCATGAATGCGAATCAATCGCACCCCGGCTCGTATATTATCTAGTAGAAACTAATCGATACTAATCCGGAATAACGGGTATTTTATGCCTTTAGCTTGGAAGGGTAGGCATGAGGATGCACCGAATAGTGTTACCAGGAAGAAAATCCTTCAGGTAAATTATCAGGTTCCGTCATGCTTTATCTAAATTTAGTCGACGTTAAATAATTGTGAGCGTTGCAAGTTTTTTTGATCTATATCATTTATTAAATGGAATAGGTTGACTACATTAATAATATAGGTCAAATGTCCAGTAAATCTAAATTACAATAATCTACAGAGAAAAATTATGCCTAAGAAAAAAAAGATTCACACTAAGAAAAAAACGACCAGGACCAGGGTTAAGCAAAGAGCGACTAAGGCTGAGGAAAAGGTAGTTAATAAAGTAGATGCGTATCATGAGGATGATCCAAGGCTCAGGGGTGAGCAAGAAGAAAAACTGCCAAAAAAGTATTACGAGAAAGAGCTATTTCGACTTCAGGTAGAACTTGTGAAACTACAGGAGTGGGTCAAGGAAAAGGGTCTGAAGGTCGTGGTTGTTTTTGAAGGTCGTGATGCTGCCGGTAAGGGAGGTGTCATCAAGCGTATCATGCAGCATATGAACCCGCGTATATGTAATATTGTTGCGTTGCCTGCACCGACGGAACGAGAAAAAACACAATGGTACTTTCAGCGTTACATTGCCCATTTACCAGCAGCGGGTGAGATAGCTCTATTTGACAGGAGTTGGTATAACCGTGCAGGAGTCGAGAGGGTAATGGGCTTTTGTACCCCGGAAGAATACAAAGAGTTTTTGCGCTTTTGTCCCGAATTTGAATGTTCTATGGTTCGTTCAGGGATTATCCTTATCAAATATTGGTTTTCTGTTAGTAATGTGGAGCAGGAAAGGCGTTTTAAGGCGCGCGCACAAGAACGACACAAGTTCTGGAAATTAAGCCCTATGGACATGGAATCCAGATCGCGTTGGATGGAATATTCCAAGTGTAAGGATGAAATGTTTTTCAATACTGATATTCCGCAGGCACCCTGGTATGTTGTGCCGTCAGATGACAAGAAACGTGCTCGTTTAAATTGTATTTCACATTTGTTGAGTATGATCCCATATAAGGATTTAAAGCCTGTTGTGCCTAAAATTCCACCATTGAAGGAAGGAAAAGGCTATAAACGTTCGGCAATGCATACACAGACATTTGTACCAAAAAAGTATTGAACCAGTTAGTCAGGACAGCTGCCTAGGTTATTCCTGGTTTTAAGATTACCACAATGGCAGGTAAGAGTAATAAATCACCGACTAATGCAACTAACATTGCAAATCCGGTTAATAAACCAAAGTATATGGTAGGAATAAAGTTCGAAAAAGAAAGTAATGCAAAACCAAAAATAATCGCTATCGAGGTATAGTACATAGCTTTACCGATTCCGCCATGACAGCGATCAATGGTTTTTTGGTAATTCTGGTCGAGAGGAAACTCCTTTTGTAATCGGTGTATATAATGAATCGTATCATCAACTGAGATACCAATTGTGATGGCGGCAATTGTGATGGTCATCATATCCAACGGTATGCCAGCCCATCCCATGATGCCAAGAATTAATACAGCAGAAAACAGGTTGGGGACGATAGCAATTAATGCTATCGAAATATTCCGGAATAAAATAATAAACATAAATAAAATCGCAACAAATACTGCACCGATGGTAAGTATCTGTGAGCTAAACAAACTTTGTAGCATATTGTTATAAAGCACCATCATTCCCGTCAGGTGTACCTGTTCTTTTTCAAACTGCATATCTTCGATGAGAAAATGCTGGATGCTTTCTAATAATTCCTTACGATTTAATTCAGGATTAGATTCGATAACACGAATACCGAAACGAATTTGATTCGAGTCAGGAGATAAATAAGGCGAAACAAGTGCTTTTTCAATTTCTTCCGGAATACGTTTACGAACGACAGCTAATTCAAACTCATTAAATGGTGCACCGTTTAACTTCTCAATAATATCGATTGAATTTACAATCGAAATGACTTTGCCAGTAACTGGATATGATTCCAGGTGTTTTTGAACTTGCCTTGCTTTATTCAGCATAGTCGGATTTAGCCAATAAACAGGCTGTGTTGCATTTTCTGCATCATCAAAAAAAAGTTTGTCGAGCTCGTTAGTTTCTTCAGCTAATTCATTTACAACGCTTATGAAATCTTTATCGGGATCGATGATAATGTCGAGAGGCATCGTACCTCCAAGTTTATGATCAATAATTTTCATGCCCTGATAGATTTCTGTGTCAGACTTGAAGTTATTAATAAACCTGTTTTCTACTTTTAGTTTTGGTATACCTGATCCGATTGCAAAAATTAAGATTAAGGCTATAAATATAATTAAAACAGGATGTTTATGAACCAGTCTGGCCATGCCTAGGGTTATTGTTCTGGTTATATCCTTGCCTGGCGGTAAAGCAACTTCGTCAAGCAAGCATAAAGTCGCAGGCATGAGAGTAAAGCTAACAACAAATGCTATTCCCAGTCCTATTACCATAATCCAGCCAAAATCGATAACAGGTCTTATTTCGCTTACAACTAAAGATGCGAATGCTACGGCCGTAGTTAGTACTGTATAAAAACAAGGCTGTGCCATCGAAGACATGGTTAAACGAACGAGCTCTTTGTGTTTTGCAACAGGGTGCTGAAGTTGCAAATCTCGATAACGAACAATAAGGTGAATTGTTAACGATAACGTAATGATTAACAGGATAGAAAGAAAATTCGAAGAGATGACAGTCGTTGCCCATCCAGAATAAGCCATGAAGCCTATTGTTAGTAAGCCTGTGGTGCCGCAAATTAACATCGGCAACATAACCCAGCGGACTTTATGAAAGTATAAAGATAAAATGATAACGAGAAATAGAAATACACCGCTACCAAACACAAGTAAATCGTGCCGTATGAATTGAATCATATCAACCGTAATCATTGGAATGCCGCCCATATATAACTTTCCATGATCACGCTGCTTGTCAATGATGCTGCGTATACTTTTTATATCGAGTTCACGTTGGTCTGCCAGTATTTTATTTTTTATTTTTATTTCTTTTTTAATCTGGTCAAGCTCAATTAATTCCTTTTTTGATAAATCACCAGATCGTGATTGTAATTGTTGTCGACGATTTAATAATTCATCGTATACCTTGTCACGTTTGAATAAAGCCTGTAAGGCAGTAATACTTGCATCTTTACCGACAATTAATTCACTATATAACGGGTTGGTTTTAAATTCCCTTAGTGCAATTTGTTTGTCCACATTTCCGGTTTCTAATGATGGTAATTCATTATTAAGTTCAGAAAGTTTCAGGCCTGATTCATAAATAATGGGTACATCAAGTATAGAATTGATCGATTCAATACTCTCAATATTAAGAAGATCGTCGCGTAATGTGCGTATCGTATTAATGGTACTGTCGGATAATAAATCTGAGTTCGGTTGAAAGGTGATAACAACGAAATCATCAGATGCATATTTTTGGCTTATTTCCCGGTAATAATTAAGGCTCTCATCATTTTCTAGAATGAGTGATTCACCAGAAGCATCAAGTTCAAAGTTTGGAGAAAAATATGCGGCTATAATCGACAGGCATAAAAAGGCTGCCAGAACCTTAATTGGATTATTTAAAACAAGTTGATTATATGTAGATGAAAAATTCACAGGTAAGATTAACCATTCATTTATTGTTACCTGAAAGGACCTTTATTCTATGAGTTGCACTCCTGAAAACTATCAATAAACTTCTCAAATCCCTGTTGCTTTATTTCTTTATTAAACATCTTTCGATAGTTTCTGATTAAGCTGACATCATCGACAACAAGATCAACGACTCTCCATGTTTCATCTTTCGGTTTCATTGGATATTCCAGTGTTAATGGCTTTGTATCCGGGCGGGTCAATGTTTGTCTGATAGAAACATAATCTTTTTCCCCGATCGGTTTTGCTGACTGGTAATGAATATCCTGGTTTCGATAACTCAACAGGATGTAAGCATAACGTTCGACTAATAAATTTTTAAACGCATTACTAAAACAATCCTTTTCAATTTTGGATAGTTTATTCCATGAATCTTCACCTAGTGCCAGGGCGGACATTGTATCGAAATCCATATGCGGAATAATTAATTTACGTACGATTACCTGAATATATTCTGGCTCATCATTTAACTTGTCTTTATTGATTTCGAGTTGTTTCAAAACTTCCTGTGTTGTTTCATAAACAATTTCATCTGCTGTCAAAGCAATAGCAGCATTAAAGTACAGCAGTAATAGTGTTGCAGCGATGATTTTCAATCGAAAATTATTCATGACATTTGTCCGTATATTATTATTAAATATGCCTTACCTATATATGTCCTATATTGATCAAGATCAACAATTATTTGGAAATAATGTTTTTAGAATTGAGTTCTGTAAAGACTAGTTCGATTCAGTTGAAATTAAAGTAAATCCTTAAATGGTTGTGGTTTCCCTATACCATAGCCTTGTACATAATCAACGCCAATCTCTTTTAACATACCCTTGATCACATCGTTCTCAACAAACTCGGCAATTGTTTTCATTTCCATTGTCTGTCCAATTTCATTTATCGATTTGACCATGGCATGGTCAATCAAATCATCGACAATATCCTTGACAAAGACGCCATCTATTTTCAGGTAGTCGACAGATAAATTTTTTAAATATGCGAATGAAGATAATCCACTGCCAAAATCATCTAATGCGAAACGGCAACCTAAATCTTTTAGTATTGAAATAAATTTCATGGCATTATTTAAATTAGAAATAGCAGCTGTTTCAGTAATCTCAAAACATAATTTATCAGCACTAATTCCTGATGAATCCAGTTCTTCAATAATAAAATCAAGAATATTAGAATTTGTCAAAGTAGGACCCGAAAGATTAATAGATAAGAAATTAACATTTTCAAGAAAATCTGGATTATCCTGTAATAACCGGAATGTTTTTTCGATGACCCATAGGTCGATTCTGGATATTAAATTATATCGTTCAGCCGCAGGTAAGAAAGCATCAGGCAATATCATCTCACCCTTCTCATCGATCATGCGTAGTAACAGCTCATAATGCATGTCTTTATCGTTACTTAGAGAGACAATTGTTTGTGCATACAGACAAAAACGGTCTTCATCCAGTGCCTGGTAAAGTCTCTCTACCCATTGTATTTCACCATGTCGTTTCGCAATTTCCGAATCGTTAGCATGATAAACATGTATGCGATTACGGCCCTTATCCTTGGCCATATAACAGGCTGCATCTGCTTCTTTCAATAATTCATTGAAGGAGGGAATTGTTTCTATGATAGGAACCAGACCTATGCTCACGCCCATTTTGAATGTATGTCCTTCCCATGAAAAGTTATAATCCTGTATCGCTTTTTGTAATGATGTTGCGACTCTATGTGCGTCATCAATGGAACAGTATTCCATCAAAACGCCAAACTCATCCCCACCAAGTCGGGCAACGGTATCCCTGTATCTTATAACCCGTAGTAAAATAGAGCTAATCTGTCGTAACATTTCATCTCCAGCAGTATGGCCACAGGCATCATTGACGATTTTAAATTGATCCAGATCCATAAAGCAGAGAGCATGCTGCTTATCAGGTTCTTGCTGAATAGATGAGAGCAATCTTTTTGTGCGACGTTCAAATTCTCTTCGATTGACCAAACCAGTTAATGAATCATGACTTGCCTGGAAAGTAAGTAGTTCATTAGCTTGTTTGCGTTCGGTAATATTTTGTATTTGTGCGATGCTATAGAACGGTGAAGCATTATGTCTTACTAACGATACGTTTAATAACCCCCATATAATGCGACCTTGTTTGTCTAAATAACGTTTCTCAAATTGATAACTATCCATTTCGCCGGAAAGCAGTTTATTCTGATAGCTTTGGCATTTTTGAAGATCATCTTCATGGGTAATATTTTTGAAATTTACCCCCGTAAGTTCATTTACTGAATATCCAAGCATCTTGTGTAATGATGGATTTGCTTCAATGATATTAAGGTCAGGTGCTACCAGTGCCATTCCTATGGGCGCATCCAGAAAAGAACCTTTAAAACGTTCACTGCACTCATCCAGTTTTATTTTTGTTGTTCGGTATTTGAAGATAAATACACTCAGTAAAATGATGGGTACAGATAAGGCAATTACAAAAAATTGAAGCGAAAGTGTAACTTCTTCTGCAGAACCAAAAATAAGATGTTCCTGACTATTAGCGGTACTACTGCAAGTTAATAGTGTAATAAATAAAGTAGTGTTAATTTTTTTTGAATTAAAATGAAATGTAGTCCAGAGAAAAAGTGTGAGAGTGATTAATAACAGGTAGAAACTGGTTAAGTATTCAGACGACATGACCAAAGTTGAGGCATGATGGCCTGAAAAGTAATATGCGATTCCGATGAGAACGGCAATGAGGCTTATTCGAAACTTGGAATGAAGCGGAATTGTCATTTCAAATATCAGCTTTATTTTTATTGTTGTTGGATATCGAAATATGAATAATGCTAGAAATTAACAGCATTGTCCAATTACTTGAATTTAATTGTTTTTATGTCGCTAATACCCTGAAAAATTAGTCATTAATTTAGGGTTTTGAGTTAAAAAACGATGAAAGAAATATTTATATTGTTAAACTACGCATCTCTCCACACGCGTCCGTAGCTCAACTGGATAGAGTATCGGGCTTCGAACCCGAGGGTTGGGGGTTCGAGTCCCTCCGGGCGCGCCATATGAAATATTTGTACTAGATCAGGTTTATTCGAATTAAATCTGATTTAAATCAATTATGGTACTTCCAATGCTCGGTTTATCCTTTCCAGTATGCCGACGTAGTTTTTATCTCGATTTGCTTCATGTGTTTTACGGCATGATTATTTATCAATATTACAAAAAAAAGTGGCGAAATTATTTTTAGCAGCCTTATCTGAATTCCTTTCAATATGATATTTTGGTTTGATTGAAAGAATGTTTAGATGGCTTTGCGGAAATATATATTAATATCAAAAACTTATGATTAATAATATAGATGTTAAAACAGTCTATACTTATCTAAGGCAGGAAAATAATAACGTTAATGCCTAAATAAAGAGGAATTATTTCTTGGGGTTTACGTCTTCAAAAAGCATGCGGTTAGTATATGGTGTCACGATAGGGATATTCACTATTACTGCATTTTTCATGTTTTTGCTTTTTAACAATGTGATACGTGATCATGAAAATGATATTGATTTTATTAATTTAATAAAAACTCAATCTCTACTCACGCATTTAATTACGTTAAATACAGAAAGTTTTATTTCTAAAAGTACAGATGATAAACGAGTAGAAATAATGAGCATCGTTTCTGAGATGCAAAAAAATCATAATGTGATAGTAAATGATTATTTGTCGGAGAAAAAAAACAAGGAATATTCTTTAGGCAAAGAATTCTATTCTGAATCAGAACAATCATTTGATTCATTAATCACTGGTTATCTTAATCTGGTTACTGGCATTGTATTAAATGATATTGATGAACAGCCAGAAACAATAAAGTCAAAAAATGAGTTGTTACAATCTTTATCCATTAAACTTTTTGAAAGTTATGATGAAATAACTAATCTTTTTAATCAAGAAATCAATATTCATATCAAAAAAGCCCGGTTATACGTAGTTTTGTTACTACTTATTATCGCTTTCATTACAATTGTTATCTTTGTATTTATTTTTCAACCTCTTGAGCGTTCTATAAAACAGGAGAAAATTAAGCTGGAAGAACGAGTTGAAAAAAGAGAAACAGATTTGGTTAAAGCGGGTCTCTTTGCACAAGGTATATTAAAAACAGTTATTGATGCAATTATAACTATTACGCCAGAAGGGCTTATCCAGTCATTTAATCCCGCAGCAGAAAAAATGTTTGGTTACACAGAAGCGGAAGTTATTGGTCATAATGTAAAGATGCTTATGCCGGAACCATACAAAGCGCAGCATGATCAATATTTACATAACTATCATGAAACGGGTAAGGCGAAAATTATTGGCATTGGTCGTGAAGTTATTGCAAAACGAAAAGATGGAACGACATTTCCGGCTGATCTGGCTGTAACCGAAATCAACCAGGGTGACTATAAGGGTTTTGTTGGTTCTTTGCGCGACATTACATTACGAAAAGATTCAGAAGAAAATCTTCGACAAATTACAGCCTTGCAAAAAGCGATACTTGACGGTGCAAATGTCATCATCATTTCGACTAATGTGAACGGTATGATTATCAGTTTTAATGCCTGTGCTGAAAACATGTTGGGTTACAAAAGTATTGAAGTGGTAGGGAAATATACGCCCGAAATAATTCATGACAAGAATGAAATAATTGAGCGTGCAAAGTCGCTAACCGAAGAATTAAATGAAAGTATCAAGCCAGGGTTTGATACTTTTGTAGCATTGCCTAATCGTGGCGAAATTGATGAGCATGAATGGACATATATCTCTAAACAAGGTGAACGCTTACCTGTGATGTTATACATCACGGCCATGCGTGATGAAGAAAATAATATAACAGGTTATCTTGGAATAGCGCGTGATTTAACTGAAGAAAAAAAGCTGGATCGCATGAAGCGAGAATTTGTGTCTACCGTTAGCCATGAATTACGCACGCCTTTGACTTCTATTAGCGGTTCATTGGGTTTAGTGGTTGGTGGCGCAGCAGGCGAAATACCGAATAAAGCACTGGAACTACTTCAAGTTGCAGTCAATAACTGTACACGATTAGTACGTCTTATTAATGACATTCTTGACATGGAAAAAATTGAATCTGGTCATATAGATTTACAACTTCAACGCATAAATTTAATCGAATTAGTGCATGAAGCGATAGCTGCTAATGAGGCGTATACACGCCAACACAAGGTGAAACTTAGACTGGATGAATCGAGCAAAGATTCTTATGTTAATGCTGATCGGGACCGAATAATTCAGGTGCTAACAAACCTGATATCTAATGCAGCAAAATTTTCTCCTCCTCAAGGCACAGTGACAGTCAATCTTCAACATGTTAACAGGATGGTGCGATTGGAGGTTAGTGATGAAGGACCGGGAATAAGCGAAGAATTTCAGGAACAATTATTCAGGAAGTTTACTCAAAGTGATGCATCAGATACACGGCAAAAGAGTGGAACGGGACTCGGCTTGAGTATTTCCAAAGCTATTATTGAACAACACGAAGGACAGATTGGGTTTAAAAATCGCGCTCAAGGGGGTACAACCTTTTATTTTGAACTGCCGTTGCGAACTGCATCATCATTAGCAACAGAAGATACGTTTCGAGTTGAAACAGGTAAACAACGTATTCTGGTTTGCGAAGACGATCCTGATGCCGCGGATATTTTGCGTTTAATTATTGAAGATGAAGGCTTCGACGTCGATATTTCTCACAGCATTGAAAATGCACGAACAAAAATTAAAAACAACAATTATGCAGCCCTGACTCTGGATATTATCATGCCTGACATGAACGGGGTTTCATTTTTACGAGAATTAAAAGACAATGTTGTAACGAGGGAATTACCTATCATTGTCGTCTCAGCTATTGCCAGGGAGAGCAAGAATCAAATGGGAGCAGAAGCATTGAATGTTGTCGATTGGTTAAGTAAACCAGTTGATGAACAACGACTCTTAAGTGAAATTAAGCGTGCCGTTGACGGTATTAATACGGAAATCTTCAGCGTTTTACATGTAGAAGATGATAAGGATATTGCTCATCTTATCACAGTCTTACTAGAGGGCACTGCTACAGTTGATGCCGCTACAACACTGGCTGAGGCGAGAGACTGTCTATTGGAAAGAAAGTATGATCTCGTTGTTCTTGATATTGGGCTTCCTGATGGATCAGGTTTGTCGCTATTATCTACACTTAGTAAACAGGTGCCACCCGTTCCCGTTATTATTTTTTCGGCCCACGAACCAGATGTAGAAATATCAAACCAGGTTACAGCAGCATTCACTAAATCCCGGACAGATAATAAAGTTCTTCTCAATACAATTCGAGATAATCTCAATAGCATAAGTAAATCAACAGAGAGTTTTCATCAATCATGACCGATTCAGATAACAAGATTCTATACGTAGAAGATGAGGAAGATATACGGACTGTTGCCCGGATTTCGCTGGAAACTGTAGGTGGGTTTATCGTCAAGATTTGTGCATCAGGCAAAGAAGCCTTACAAGTGGTAGAGGATTTCAAACCGGATCTTATTCTACTGGATGTGATGATGCCCGATATGGATGGACCGGCGACGTTGTTAGAAATACGAAAAATTGCATCGTTAAAAAATGTTCCAGCAGCTTTCATGACGGCAAAAGTTCAAGCAAATGAAATAGAACATTTTTACAGTCTTGGTGCTGTTGATGTCATTCCCAAACCTTTTGATCCGATGACACTGGCAGAGCGAGTAGGTAAATTGCTCAAGAAGGAAGCATGAATCAACCACAAGAAAAAGCGTTACTGGAACTGCAGACCTTACGTGAAAAATATGCCGAAAAACTTCCTGGTATTGTTAAACAAATAGAATCGGAATTTAAATCCCAGTTCACTCAACCTGAAAAAAGTTCATTAGAAGAAATTTATCGCCGAGTACACAGTCTTTCCGGCTCAGGTGCAACCTTTGGTTATACGACAATCAGTAAAACTTCACGTCAACTGGAAGATACAATCGGAGTGCTATTACAAAAAAATACATTGCGCATAACGAAAAAAGATCAAGCGACAATTTCTAAACTGATTAATAAGTTAACTGATGCGCTAAATGAAAACCCTGTGCAGAATAAAAATGATAATGCACTTTTTCTTGAACTGACGCAGTTAAGAACACCCGAACTTCCATCAAGCCGCACGATTATTCTTATTGATGATGAATTAGAATTCTGCAAATCACTCTCGTTACAATTATCCAGTTATGGCTATAGTGTTAAATCTGTAGTTTCACTGGATTATCTTGAAGAACACCTTGTCAAAGAAAAACCTCTGGTAATAATAATGGATATTATGTTCCCGGAAGGAAATCTGGCTGGAGTAGACGCTATTAGTCAGACCCGACTGTCCCTTGAGCACATTCCTCCTGTCATTTTTATTTCACAACGTGACGATTTACAAGCAAGATTGGCGGCTACCCGTGCTGGTGGGTCTGCTTATTTTTCTAAACCAATCGATGTTATGCGATTGATTGATATGCTTGATCAATTAATTTCCGATAGTACCAATGCACCTTATCGTGTACTGATTATTGAAGATGATGAGCAGTTGGCATACTACAACGCGCGTCTTCTGGAAGGTGTGGGTATACAAACCAAAGTTATTACTGATCCTTTCAAACTGTTAGAAGCATCAAATCATTTTCAACCTGAACTGATTATTATGGATTTATATTTGCCGGGTTGTGATGGTATTGAACTCGCAGAAATATTGAGACAACAACAAGGTTATGTTGGTACACAGATCATATTTTATTCAATAGAAACTAATATTAATAAACATCTGGATGCCTTGCGAGCTGGTGGTGATGACTTTCTGGTTAAACCATTGAAACCGCACTACTTCGTTACTGCAATTGAAGCAAGGGCCAAACGATCTCGAATTGTCAGTTCATTTATGATCAGTGATAGCCTGACCGGTCTTTATAACCACGGCATGTTAAATGAACATCTGCAACGTGAATTTAAGAATGCTATGCGGAAAAATGAATCTCTCATATATGCTGCTATCGATCTGGATCATTTTAAAAATGTAAATGATACGCACGGACATGGTGCCGGGGATATGGTGTTGATTTCTTTTTCCCGGTTAATGCGTAATCGTTTCCGATTTACCGACCTGATTGGTCGCTATGGAGGAGAAGAATTCTCAATCATTTTACCAAATACCAAAATTGAAAAGGCCAGAGAATTACTTGATGAACTGCGAATTAATTTTTCAAAAATTGAACATTCTTTTAATAAAAAGAAATTCACAGTCACATGCAGTATTGGTATAGCGAGCACTCCTCCCTGCAAAACGATAGAGTCGCTACAGGAAGCAGCTGATACTGCACTCTATAAGGCCAAGAAAGCAGGAAGAAATTGCGTAAAATGAGTTAAAGCTTGTTGTGAATTATTTATAATATCAACAGTAATGATTACTTAAAAGTAATAATGTTTTAAAAAATCATTGAGGAAATGCTATGGATAAGCCTTACCAGATATTAATACTTGAGGATGAAGAATCTGTTGCTGAAGATCTGCGTCTGAAAGTTATTCAACTAGGTGATTTCGAAGTTGTAAGTATTTGTAAAACGGCGACAGAAGCATTGCAAACAGCAAATTCTAATCATATTGATATCGCATTAATTGATATTGTTTTGCCAGGAGAAATTGACGGAATCGAGGCAGCTCAACAACTCAGACAGTTAAACATTCCGATTATTTATGTCACTGCATATACCGATGAAAGCTTCTTGCAACGAGCCAAGATCACAGAACCTTTTGCATATATTGTAAAACCTGTAGAACAACGAGAACTATATGCTGCGTTGACCATAGCATTGCATAAATCAGAGATTAAGGATATTCAACGACACAGGGAATTATTACAAAATACCCTATTGAGTATAAGCGAGCCGGTCATAGCCACTAGTGATAAGGGAATCATAAACCTTGTTAATGAAGCAGCTACAATATTATTCAAGACAGATGAACAATCAATAATTGACAAAAAAATCGGTGATGTCTTAAAACTTTGTGAACTGTCCAGCGGAACGCTAAAGAACGAGTTTTTTTTCTATAACCTGGAAAAAGAAGGTCAATACAGTGATAACAATCTGGCACTGTTATTAAAGGACGGTAGTCGCATTCCTGTTTTAATCAGTGCCGCCTGTGTCTGGAACGACGATAGTGAGAATCTGGGGCATATCTTTATCATTCACGACTACACCGAACGAAAACTGACAGAAAAACAATTGCTTACTTTATCTGCTGCAACTGAGCAAACTACTGATACGGTAATGATTACTGATTTGTCGGACAATATTGAATACGTTAATTCAGCATTTGAAATCATCACCGGTTATAAAAGAGATGAAGTTCTTGGTAAGACTTCAGCCATATTAAAATCCGAAAAACATGAGAAAAAATTTTATAAGGATTTATGGGAAACAATTGAACGTGGCAATACCTTCCGTAAGATTTTTGTTAACCGACGCAAGGATGGTTCGCTTTACTATGAAGATAAAACAATTCTACCATTAATAGATAACAATGATGAAGTATTAGGTTATCTTGCTACGGGTAGTGACATTACTGAACGACTGCAGATTGAAAAACAATTACAACATTTATCCACTCATGATTTGTTGACAGATCTGCCCAACCTGACTCTATTTAGAGATCGGTTGGAACAAGCGTTGATAACGCTTAGAGGTTCAAGAAGTGTTAGCGTTATGTTTCTTGATCTTGATAGGCTTAAACAGATTAACGAAACTCTCGGTCATGCCGCTGGTGATGAAATATTATCTTCAATTGCAAAAACACTGGAAACATGTATTCGCCCCGGAGACACTGTGTCTCGTATGGGAGGAGATGAATTTGCTATCCTATTGACCAATATTGCACAACACAACGATCTTATTACTATCGCAAACAAGATTCTTAAGTCGGTGTCTGAACCAATCTTGATTAATGATAAGGAACATATAATTACTACCAGCATTGGTATTGCTACAACGCCAGATGATGGAACTGATGCCGAGTCATTAATACGCAATGCTGAAGCTGCATCGAATAATGCCAAGGGTGAGGGGCGTGGATGTTATTGTTTTTATACTGCTGATATGAATGTACGTGCGACTGAGCAGTTAAATTTACAAATGGATTTATATCGTGCAATAAAGAATGATGAATTTAAACTCGTTTATCAATCACAAGTAGAATTGGAAACCGGAAAGATAATAGGCGCAGAAGTGTTGCTGCGTTGGCAACATCCTCAACTAGGCTTGTTATCACCAGCACATTTTATCCCGTTACTTGAATCTACAAATTTAATTCAGCAGGTTGGAATCTGGATTATCAATAGAGCCTGTCAGGATATTAGTAATATCAGGTCAAAGCTTGAACATTCATTTACGTTATCGATTAATATTTCATCTTTGCAATTACAGCAACAAGATCTGGAACAAGAGTTGAGAGAGGCATCAATTAAATATGATGTACCAATAAATAGCCTGGAACTGGAAATTACTGAAACTGTACTCATTCAGTCATTTGAACATTCCAAAGAAGTATTGACTAAGCTAGACAAGTTGGGAGTGAGTATTGCTATAGATGATTTCGGTACGGGGTATTCATCCTTAAACTATCTGGCAAAATTACCGGTAAATACACTTAAAATTGATAAATCTTTCGTACATCAGGCGTTAAAAAATACTCAAGCTAAAATTATTATTCAATCTATCATAGCATTAGGTAAAACGTTAGGTTTACGTGTTATCGCTGAAGGTATTGAGACTCAGGAACATCTCGATTTTCTTATTACTAATGATTGTGAATTTGGCCAGGGTTACTTTTTTGCGAAAGCGACTGAAATAAATAATTTATTGATTCAATTGAATTGAAGCTACAACTTAAGTTATTTGTATATTACGCTATTACTTATTCTTGCAAAAATTATAGATATCTAGGCTTTAAGTGATTGAACTACAATAAGTTTTTATATAAGTCGGTCAAGCTTATGATGTGAGGGGGGCGGGTTTGAGTCCTGCCGAGCGAGCCATTATAAAAGAAATTTTTCATTATCTTTGATTTAGTAAAAATAAATCAGTTTTTTTCTAACTATCAAATAAAAGTTTCATCCTTCTTTAATTACCTGTTCAATATTATGAGGTAGGTTTATAATAGATCGAAAAAAATGTGAAACTGTAATCGAAAATTGAATAAATTAATCAGTAAATCTGGGGAACTGATGAATAAACAGATCATAAAAACCTTGCAAATTACATCCTTATTTGAAGGTCTAAATGAGGTTCAACTTGAGCAGATCTGTGATAAGTCTAAACTTATCTCTTTCAAAAAAGACGAGGTAATTTTTTGTCAGGGAGATGAAGCACATGTGTTTTTCATTATAATTCAGGGATGGGTAACCATTGCCAAAGAGAATAAAAATGCTGAGCAATCAATATTACATGTTTTTAAAGAGGGAGAAAGTTTTGCCGAACCTGCTGCTCTTATTATGAAGCGTTATCCCGCCAGTGCCTATGCCGCATCTAATTGCCAATTACTCGAAATTAACCTTACATCCTTGAAAAAAATGATACAGGCAGATCCTGATATTGCTATGCGTATGGTTGCCCGTTTAACAAGTCAGCTCAATACCCTGATTAATGAATTTGAAAAATATAAAACAATGGATGTACCGAGACGACTAGCTCTATTTCTTCTTGAACTTATGGAAAAAAATCCAGGTAATAATAGTGTTGATCTGCCATGTAATAAAACAGTTCTGGCAGCGCATCTGGGAGTACAACCTGGTACTCTTTCCCGTGCTTTCAATCATCTATTAGAATACGGTGTAATGTCAGACCGTAGTAGCCATATTATTATTGAAGATATTGAAATGTTAAAAAAATATACTGAGCAAGCTTAAGCTGGTTTATTTGCTTTCAGATCAAAAAACAACATTAATGCCAGTGGATATTATTTACATTAGTCGAGCTCTATAATTAAAAGTTATTAATCAATGACTCGTCCCACTCGACCGGGTTATTTTGTTATAGACGTTATATTTTCCTGAAGGTTTGTTCATAGGTAACCGTTTTACTTCTTCAAGTGATGTTGCATCATAAATAACTAATGCCCCATCTTTTTCCCAGATACTGAGTAAGGCGTATTTTCCATCTCTTGTAAACTCAACATGCGCAGCAGTTTTGCCAGGTGCTGGTTTCAAGGTTTTAATAATTTCCAGTGTCGATTTATCAATGACATGAACCAGATCCTTGTTTGGGCCAAAGAATACATCAACCCAGGCATAGGGTGATTTTTCATGGCTACGCATAAAAAATCCTGGTCCTTGAGTATCTATACGTTTGATTGTTTTCCAACTTTTCATATCAATAACGCTAACAACACCATCTTTTAAATTTGGTGTTGCGAGTACGGGAGTACCTTTATATTCCCATGTTATGCCTGATCCAAGATGAGGCAGACCGGGAAGATCTATTTCCGAAATTTTTCTTCCGATAACCAGATCAACAACCTGACCATTTTTATTATTCCGTGCCGCGCCAATTAAATGTTCATAGCTCTGATCAAAAAAGAAATCATCAACATAATCATCTAATTGAATTCGACGTAAAGGGAAAGGTTCTTGTTCTGGTGGCCCTTCGTCGCGGTAATCATGTACCCAGCCATAATATGGAGGATTATCAGAGTAGGGGATTTCCCATACTTCAGGTATATCTTTTAATGCAGCAATAAAACTTTCGCGTGGTCCTGCATCATAAACAGCACTGACACGCGAACTGTTTCCGGAATTATCTTTTACTTCGATGATTTTTATAGGAGACAGATCGGATGTATTGAGAATAACGAGGCTATGCGGTAAATAATTCGCTGCAATAACGTAACGACCATCACTCGATGTTGCGATGTTACGAGTGTTTATTCCTACTCGAATTTCAGCCACTGTTTTAAGGTTATACATGTCGAATTTTGATACCCAGCCATCTCTGGAAACAAAGAAAACAAATCGACCATCAGGTGAATATTTGGGGCCTCCATGTAGTGTGTATCGTGTCTTAAAACGATGAAGTGGTTCAAACTTGTCACCATCCAGTACAGTTGCATGATGATCACCTGTTTCAACTACCAGAAATAAATTGAGTGGATCGGCACTGAATACCGGTTTATTACTTAATTGATCGTCCTTAAAATAAACTACACGTGATTGTGCTATTTCTTTCATTCCCCACGTTGGAATCGATTTTAGTGGGGTATAGATGTATTTAACCAGCGCTGCTATTTCTTCATCGTTTAACTTGTCTTTAAATGCCGGCATTTGCGTTGCCGGTAATCCATCACGGATAGATGCTGTAGCCTGTTTCTTTCTGACGCGTTTAAGGTTTTCGGGTAGTAATGCCGGTCCAATGCCGCCTAGACGATCCTGACCATGACATTCGGCACAATTCTTCTGGTAGATTGGTAGAGATTCTGTTTCTGCAAAAACAGAATAACATCCACTCGATAATGTAATTAATAAACTGAAATTTAGAACAGTAAATCTAGATAGCAACGGCATCATTGGAGTTTCTCTCTTTAGTATTAGCAGGCAAACCAATTTCTTCATCAGTGAGATAACAACCCGGATCTTCTGACCAGGGATCTCCTGTCAATTGCATTGCCCGTATGCGGGTATTTCCGCCACAGATATTAAAGAAAGTACAATCATGACAACGTCCTGAAATAGTACGCGGACTCTTTTTCAATTCTTTCATCATTGGGTCGCTGGTATCCATCCATATCTCGGAAAAAGGACGTTGCTTCACGTTACCAAGACTGTAATGCCACCAGTAGGTGTCAGGATGTACCTCTCCCAGATTATCGATGTTTGCGACATTGACACCGGAACTGTTTCCGCCCCACTGTTGTAGCTTGGTTTTTATATGTTCAACCATTTCAGGATGATTTTTTTCTACCCATTGAAGCAGGTAAACACCATCAGCATCATTATTGCCTGTTACATATTCTGTATTAATACCGTCTTCAATATCTTGCCAGCATGTTTCGAATATCATATCGAGTGCATTTCGGGTCATTTGAAAAGTTGCATCGTCTTTTCTATTTCGATTACCTCTGCCAGAATAATTAAGGTGAGAAAGATAGAACTTATCAATCTTTTCATCATGCATAAGTTTAAGCATTGCCGGTAAATCTTTTTCATTGTCCTGTGTTATGGTAAAACGCAGACCAATTTTTAAGTTAGCATCTCGACATAAGCGAGCGGCATGTAGAGATGCTTCAAAGGCACCTTCTTTACGTCGGAACTTGTCATGCGTTTCTCTTAAGCCATCCAGGCTAATTCCCACATAATTATAATCCATCTCAGCAATTCGCCCGATGTTTTCTTCATTAATCAATGTGCCATTTGTAGACAATCCGACATAGAATCCCTTTTCTTTGGCATAGGTAGAAATTTCATAAATATCGGGGCGTAACAAGGGCTCGCCGCCGGAAAGGATTAATACCGGTACGCCGAATGCTTTAAGATCATCAATGACCTTAAATATTTCAGATGTTGAAAGTTCATTAGGAAAATTATGATCCGCTGAAATTGAGTAACAATGTTTACAAGTGAGGTTACAGCGGCGAATGAGATTCCATATTACGACAGGACCGGGCGGTTTTCTTGCAATTCCGATTGGTGTCGGGTTTTTTATTTCATTCATGTATTGTCTGATGCGAAACATATTTAAATCCTTATTGCGTGTTACCGATTCTCATACCCGTTTTTTTCAAGATACGAGTGCTATATAAAACAGTGTGTTGTCGATTTGAGTCTCCCAATATATCTTTAATAACGTCAATATATTGGTTCGTTTTTTCTTTTGTATGCGCATGCACCATTGCAAACAGATTGTATGGCCAGTCAGGAAGATGGCGTGGTCTATGATAACAATGACTAACAAAATTCAAAGAGCCAATCTTGTTACCTAACTCAATAATCTTATCATCAGGCACATCCCAAACAGTCATGCCATTAGCACGATAGCCCAGCTTATAATGGTTCGGTACAACGCCAATGCGCCTGATTATACCGCTTTCCAGAAGTTGTCTGATACGCTGCATGACAAGTTCAGGGTCAAGCTCCAGTTGTTCAGCAATAACGTGGTACGGTCTTGCTGTTACTGGTAGACCTGCCTGTGTCGCTTCTACTATTCTACGATCAGTTTCATCAAGTACTGGTTTATTATTGTCAGGCATCAAATTTTAACCCTATATAGAATTCTTCCAGCTTTGGCATGTCATAGGTTGCATATCCGGTTCTCTTTTCAATTTTTTTTAGTATATCCTTCAGTTCAGTTACTGTTTCTGCTGCAATAACGAACCAGACATTGAAGCTATGATCGCGTTCATAATTATGTGCGACTTCAGGATAACTGTTGACTACTTCGATTACTGATTCAAGATCATGCTCAGGGACACTCATGGCAACCAAAGAATATTGACCTCCCAGCTTTTCAATATTATACATTGGTCCGAAACGACTCAATGTTCCGTCGTCGAGTAATGACTGGATACGATTTATCAATACTTCTTCGTCCATGTCTAATTGCGCAGCCATTTTAGCAAAAGGTGATTCACAAACAGGAAAATCATTCTGCATGTGATTTATAATATTTCGGTCAATCTGATTCATTTCTCAAGCATACCCTGATTCAAGATATAGTTGGCTGCACGTTGTTTAAATCGTTGTTTACTAAATAAAATATCGTATTCGAAGCTATGCCAATTGTTGCTATCTAACATTTCATTTAAAAGATTCATTACTTCATCACGCGACTTACCATGAATCATACAGTATAGGTTGTATCGCCATTCTGGTAGTTGTCTGGCACGGCGATAGCAAAGTGTAACAAAAGAGTATGATTTCATTTTGTTAGCGATAATCTGAACCTGATCGTCCGGTATATCCCAAACTATCATGGCATTTTCCTTGTAACCTAACTCATGATGACGCACCACGACACCAAAACGTTTTATAAAACCTCTATCCAACAATTTACTTATTCGATCAATAACCTCATTTTCCGAAAGCTCAAGCTGATCTGCGATTTTTGCGTAAGGCCGTTTACAAATGGGCAATCCATTCTGTATTGAGGCAATCAAGTTCTGATCGATGCTATCAATAGCAATTTCTGGTTCGCTATTGTCTACTACAAGCTTCATTTGAGATTAAATCCTAAATCAATATGGTAGGCATCAAGTAGCGGTAGTCGGAGCAAGGGGCACTCGCTCTTTTTCTCGATATCATCCAAAACAAAATCGAGTTTTTGTTCATTTTCAGCCGTGACAACAAACCAGAGATTAAATTGATGTTCCCGTTCGTAATTATGGTTAATTTCTGGATAACTGTTTACCATCTGTGCCGTTTCTTTTAATTGATCATGCGGTACTTTTAATGCAGCAAGTATGCTACTGCCAATGGAGTTTGGTTTAAAAACAGGGCCAACACGACTAATTGCGCCGGATGATTTTAAATTCTCAAAAGTTTCAATGACTAACTCGGGTTCAACCCCAAGTTTTCTGGCAATATCAAAAAAGGGTTGCGAAGATAAAGGGAATTCATGCTGGAAGTCATTGAGTAGCTGTTGTTCTAACTCAGTATAAGAGTCATATTCAAATGTTTTATAATCGGTGTCTTGTTGTGACATTTAATAACCCCTCTTATAAACCAATCTTGTGTGCTCTATGAGTGAAGAAAATACCGCTGGGTTTATCCACCTGCAGATGTTTGATATTTTCAAATGTTTCCGTGTCATAAACATTAACACGATCTTCATCTCTAACAGAGACCCATACTTCTTCACCGCGTGGTGTGAATTCCATATGTAAAATAGCTTTGCCAGGCGCGAGTTCTTTAATAATGCTCATTTTGGCAACATCAATAATTTGCAGGTGGTCGTTCTTCGGGAATGCAAAATTAACCCATACTTGTCTTCCATCCGGTCTGGCAATGGCAAATACGGGTTGACCATAAGTTTTGATGCGTCCAACTTCACGCCAGTCTTTTGGATCAACAATGAGAACGGCATGTTCGCCAACTGCTGGAATAAAGAGGTAGTCGCCAGCTTTTGCCCAACCTTCGAGATGAGGCATTTTGTAAACGGGTAATTTTTCTGTTCCACGACCGTAATCCGTTAGTACTTTTTTAACACCATTTTCGATATGCCATAAATCAAGAACAGCAAGCCCGTCTTCGCCATATAAGCCCGCGATGTAATAGCGACCATCGGGAGTAATGAGGCCATCATAGGGCTGTTTTCCGATATTCCTGAATTTTTTTATTGCGGGTTTATTCGGGTCATTTATATCAACAATCCAGATTTCTCCCGCATCATAAAGACTAAATACAAATTTTTGTCCCGGTGCATCAACCAGCCCTATAACTTTGGATTTATTAAGTGCAGATCCCTCTCCATATTCAGCAGGAATATCCAATACCAATTCAAGTGATTCTGAATCGAATATACG
>JABFGI010000016.1:30000-31953 GCA_013112535.1 Pseudomonadota bacterium | reverse complement strand
ATCCGTGAATATAACGAAGAACGGCCACATGATGCGTTGGGAGATTTAACACCTAATGAATATTTAATGACCAATAATCCGCTGGAAAACTCTAATTTAGCTTGGAACTAAAATGGGGAGGTTTACAGACATACATAAAAATAATCAGCTGACTGTGCCTCTATCAAAATTTTTTCTGACATAAAAAAACCTCGATCTCATAGAGATCGAGGTTTATGTATAAGAGCCTGGCAGTGACCTACTTTCACATGGGAACTCCCACACTATCATCGGCGCTAAACGGTTTCACTTCCGAGTTCGAAATGGGATCGGGTGGTTCACGCTCGCTATTGCCGCCAGGCAAACTTGTTGCCCCTCATGGAAGAGGGGTACATCGAAAATGTCAGGAACAATTTTCGATGCTGCTGTTAATGTCTACTTTTTTCAACATTAGCAGTCCAATTCGGAAAACTGATTAAAGTATACGCTATAGTGCGTCACAAACTGCTTGAGCATTATATGGTCAAGCCTCACGGGCAATTAGTACTGGTTAGCTTCACGCATTACTGCGCTTCCACACCCAGCCTATCAACCTTGTAGTCTTCAAGGGCCCTTCAGGGGAATCAAGTTCCCAGGGAGATCTCATCTTGAGGGGGGCTTCCCGCTTAGATGCTTTCAGCGGTTATCCCGTCCGTTCGTAGCTACCCGGCAATGCCATTGGCATGACAACCGGAACACCAGGGGAACGTCCACTCCGGTCCTCTCGTACTAGGAGCAGCTCCTCTCAAATCTCCAACGCCCACGGCAGATAGGGACCGAACTGTCTCACGACGTTCTAAACCCAGCTCGCGTACCTCTTTAAATGGCGAACAGCCATACCCTTGGGACCTGCTTCAGCCCCAGGATGAGATGAGCCGACATCGAGGTGCCAAACACCACCGTCGATATGAACTCTTGGGTGGTATCAGCCTGTTATCCCCGGCGTACCTTTTATCCGTTGAGCGATGGTCCTTCCATACAGAACCACCGGATCACTAAGACCTACTTTCGTACCTGCTCGACGTGTCTGTCTCGCAGTCAAGCACCCTTTTACCTTTGCGCTCATTGCATGATTTCCGACCATGCTGAGGGTACCTTCGCGCTCCTCCGTTACTCTTTGGGAGGAGACCGCCCCAGTCAAACTACCCACCATACACTGTCCCCGATCCAGATAATGGACCTGGGTTAGAACCTCAAACATATCAGGCTGGTATTTCAAAGTTGGCTCCATGCTGTCTGGCGACAACACTTCAAAGCCTCCCAGCTATTCTACACAAATATATTCAAAGTCCAGTGCAAAGCTGTAGTAAAGGTGCACGGGGTCTTTCCGTCTAGCCGCGGGTATACTGCATCTTAACAGCAAGTTCAATTTCACTGAGTCTCGGGTGGAGACAGTGTGGCCATCGTTACGCCATTCGTGCAGGTCGGAACTTACCCGACAAGGAATTTCGCTACCTTAGGACCGTTATAGTTACGGCCGCCGTTTACCGGGGCTTCGATCAAGAGCTTCTCCGAAGATAACCCCATCAATTAACCTTCCGGCACCGGGCAGGCGTCACACCCTATACGTCCACTTACGTGTTTGCAGAGTGCTATGTTTTTAGTAAACAGTCGCAGCCACCATTTTATTGCAACCCTCTTCTGCTCCAGCCGCAGGGCCTTCACATACCAAGGGCACACCTTCTCCCGAAGTTACGGTGTCATTTTGCCGAGTTCCTTCACCCGAGTTCTCTCAAGCGCCTTAGAATTCTCATCCCACCCACCTGTGTCGGTTTGGGGTACGGTCTCTCATAACCTGAAGCTTAGAGGTTTTTCTTGGAAGTGTGGCATCGATTACTTCATCACAATTAAGTGACTCGTCATCACGTCTCAGAATTAAGTTCCCGGATTTTCCAAAGAACTCTCCCTACACGCTTAAACCGGAACAACCAATCT
>JABFGI010000016.1:0-25000 GCA_013112535.1 Pseudomonadota bacterium | reverse complement strand
TTCAAAACACCAAAACTGCCAAATCGCTCAGGTATCGGTAATGCTAATACTTCAGTCATATCCAGACCATGTTCTACCGCTTGTTTGATTGTTGATTCAAGCCAGACCAGATAATCACGGGTTTGCTCAATTGGCCCAATATTATTTGCCACCTCACCATGACCAGGCACTATAATGTTAAAATCAATTGCTTTAATCTTATCCAACGATTTAAGCCAATTTTCCGGATCTGCATGTGGGGTAGTTAGTGTACGATTATGAAAAACCAGATCGCCAGTAAACAATACTCCTGTTGATTCATCAAGAATTACCAAATCGGCTGAAGTATGCCCCCCAAATTTGAAATATTTTAAAGTATGATTTGCTATCTTTTCTTGCTTTAAAACCAAAGCTTTGATTTCAACAACACTAAAATCTGTACCACTCATCCATGGTCCAGACATACGATATAAATTATCCAAAAACCCATCACCATCACGTTTAATAAGCTTAATAGTTTCTGCCAATGCATAGATGGGAACGTCTTGAAAAGCCTGATTTCCCAAAAAATGATCCGGGTGATGATGAGTAATTAATATCTTGATAATCGGTTTATTAGTCACTTTACTGATAGCTTCTCGCATTTGTTGTCCGTATCGCTTTGAGGGACCGCTATCAATAACAACTACACCCTGCTCTGTTACTATAAATCCAGTATTAACAATATTGCCACCATTTTCATAACTAAAATCTTCCTTGGCACCTATAAAAACATAAGTATCTTCAGCAATCTGTTCTGGTTCCAATTGATAGTCCAGTTTTTCAACAGCAAGTACCTGTTGAACCAGACAAATCATAAGAAAGATTTGTAACAATAAATAAATAGGTTTATTTAAATTTGGAATTTTCATTTGAGCCTAACTACTCTACTTTATAATCAAACCAGAAAATAAATGCTGATCAGGATCAGCATCATGTAGCATATCGCTGGTTATCGGGCGCAAGACTCCATCTTCGGGTGGCGCAGCAAGTACATTTAAATCTACTTCTTTTAAAGTACCTTCAAATCCATCCTCACTTAACGTTAAGTCATAATACATACCATTCCAGGGATCGATGCCATACTCATCAACAGCTTTATGTAAAAATAATAAATCATATTCAAGATCGACGAAATCATGTTCGCTAATATAACCTTGTTTTTTATAAGGATAACTTAGATGGCATATCATTTGACCTGAAATATGAATACATTTAAATGGACGCATAGAAAGAAACTCATCATTGAACTCATCTTCCTTAAATTCAAGTTCATAAGTAACTTTCTTATTTTCATTATGAAAATGAATTGTACCTATTTCAATTAATTTACCTCCCTTACCAGTTAACGTTATTATCTTGCTGCCAGACAATACTGATGTTGCAGAAACTGATGAGTAAATAGACGATAATAAGACGAGTAATACAAGGTAGTTTTTTATCATACAGACTGACCTAATTAATTTTCAATTTGTGCGTTCAGACGGTTACCATTATTATCTACCCCTAATAGATTGATCGGTTTGAGGATCTCTTTATTTATATCTAGTGTAAAGACAGGGTTTTCACTAATAGGTTGGTAGGTAGTTATTTTTGCCAGTACTGAACCACCTGCATCCACTACATCAAAATACTCCAGATAAAACTCCGGTATTCCATCTGCAAGTCCCGTATCCATTGGATGCATAATGCGGAATCGGACTCTTCCTAGCTCATTTTTAATCCAACTCCTTGACGAGACATTCATTAAGGTTTCGTGCCAATTACCTGCAGCTCTACCCTGACTAGGTGCTGTAC
Organism: Pseudomonadota bacterium; assembly: GCA_013112535.1. GTDB lineage: Bacteria > Pseudomonadota > Gammaproteobacteria > Eutrophobiales > Eutrophobiaceae > UBA7359. The sequence goes on along the minus strand of JABFGI010000016.1, from coordinate 23,185 downwards.
AACCACCACCTGCTGCTTCCAGCCAACTTCCTCCCACATGCCAAGAACCATCAGAGGTTCTTACAGCTGCTCTAACCGGGGTAGATTGTTCTACTTTTATACGGAATGAGAGATACGGTTTTATATGAAAAGGCTGAAAGCTCAAAACCTTTTGAATCGGATTTAGATCAGCAAAGATAACAATTTCTTCTATATTTTCTAAATTGTTTACTTGTACCGATACAGGAACATTCATGGGATCCTCAGCAAAATCAGGCATGCTGATTTGAACTCTATCATCAAAAATGACTGGTTCATTATTCAGTATCTTTGAATGCATTGATTCCCAGCTTGGGGAATCCAAAGGATCTACTTGCGATGTCGCAAAACAAAAATTAAAACAACTAACGTATAAGGCAAAGATAAAAGTGTGTTGAAACTTGTTCACTTTGTTGCACTTAATTGATTTGCCTTAATAATCATTTGTGATGAATCAGTTGTTTTATAACTGATGCCATATGAACTAAAGATAGCTTCAATTTTGCCACTTGTTTTTAACTCACCGACTATTTCATTCAATCTTTCTGCAAGTTTCACGTTACTAGCATTGACAGCTGGTCCTAATTCCCATCCATCAATAGTCAAACCAGGAGTGGGTAGTTTAGTTATTACAAAATCGTGGTCGTATTGTCCAAGGGTGTACTCCAGTTCACCTCGATTACCCATAATTGCAGAGATATCTTTATCCACCATAGCTTTAGCTGCATCTAATATCGATGAGTAATGTTTTACGTTTTCCCTTAATCCACCATTATAGGCACCTAACAAATAAGCATCAGCTAAAGAAGCTGTTTCAACTCCTATGGTTTCCTTAGTAAAAACCTCCAGGTTCATAGCACTTCTTACACGATATGTATTTATGGCAAATGCAATAAGCTCTTTATAATAGGGTTGCAGGAACGCCACTTTATCATTCTCATTGGCAAAACCAGCGTCATATGGGACATGCATCATGACATCGGCAGGCGCGCCGGCAAGGTAATGTCCCTTCCAGACCATGTTTCGTAAATCATCACCGACAGACTCGTCTGCAAGAAATAGGCGAAAACCTGCCTGCACACCTAACTCATTAGCAATAGCCTTACCAATGTCAACGTCTATCCCCTTAACTCGTCCGTCATCTCCCTTATACGAGTAAGGGGGAAAGTTCTCATACACAGCAAACTCGATAAATCCTTTTTCTATTATCTTTTCAAGGTCTGCCGTATTGCCAATCGAAAAATAAAATAGACATATTAATGCTAAGAAAAATTTAATTTTATTCAATTACCCATCTCCTCTATATCAGGTAATTTATCCTTCAGTAAAAATTGTTTCTAGCCAGGCGCGAATCGACCATAACGCTTCCTGACTTAATGGACCGCCATCTGATACTGCAAATTTCGGCATATAAGTAACACCATTTCTAACCGCACCATCACGTACACGCATAACATACCATTCATCACCCTCTGCATCATGGGGAAGTAATCTTAGATCCGGCGCGATACCACCTGAAACTGCACCTAATCCATGACAACGTGCACAATTTTGATTATAGGCTGAGGCGCCTATTTTGATTGCCAGCTCATTACCAATGTATGGATTACGTTCTACCCATTCTTCTCCCAATGGTTCAAGACCGGTAGTATCAACAGGTTGAGGCGCTACGTCACCATGAGCCATCGCAAAATTGATGCTAAATATATAAATAAGCCCGGAAAGAAAGAACACTTTATTATTTTTTATAGATTTAATAATCATTTTTATACCTCTTCAGAGAAGCGATTTTTAAAAAACTAAAATAAAAAAGCGGCCTTCTCATCATTAAAGTTTATTATTTATTATAATTTTTATTCAAATACACAAGCTTAAACTTAACACTAAAATTCTTTTTCACCTGATTAAAAAAGAGCTCGTCGCATCCTTGAACTTCATTGACACTTAAACTACGGAAAAGGCATGGAGGAGGTCAATTAAGATGCGACAAGCTAAAAGAGGAAGCTGGAATGGATCCCAGCCTCCTCTGGAAACAACACGCTGTTTATAAGTTTATTTTGCTAATTTGAACACCCATAAACTGCCACCTTGGTTAAGGTATTTTACCGATTTAGCAACATCGCCACCCCATAGTGGGACAGCACCACCCCAACCGGAAGGAACAGCAATAAATTGCTCACCATCTTCTTCCCAGGTTATTGGACAACCAACAACACCTGAACCAGTTTGGAACTTCCAAAGTTCTTTGCCGGTTTTTGCATCAAACGCTTTTAAATAACCTTCAGGAGTACCAGTAAAAACAAGATTACCCGCAGTTGCCATTACACCACCCCATAGAGGAGCTTTATTTTTAACTTCCCAAACTTTCTTTCCAGTTATAGGGTCAAAAGCACGTAATGCACCGATGTAGTCATCGTTTAGTGGTTTAATGGTAAAACCAGCACCTAGATAAGCTGCACCCTTTTTATAGGTAACAGGTTCGTTCCATAAATCCATACCCCATTCATTTGATGGCACATAAAATAAACCCGTAATTTGACTATAAGCCATAGGCATCCAGTTTTTACCACCAAGGAAAGAAGGCGCTACAAAAATTTGACTACCTTTTTTGCCATCAGCACTCTTGGCTGGATCGCCAGCACGAACACCTGTTTCAATAGGACGACCCGTTTTTAAATCAACTCCTTTAGCCCAATCAATTTGATTCACAAATGGAAATGCATTGACTAACTTGCCATTAGTACGATCCAGAACATAGAAGAAACCATTGCGGTCAGCATGACCGGCAAGTTTTTTACCCCCGGAATTAAAAGAAACCGTTTCATTTACACCGTCATAATCCCAACCATCATTAGGTGTGAACTGATAGTGCCATTTGATCTTGCCCGTATCTGGGTCTATAGCGACAGTAGAAGTTGAATACAGATTATCACCTGGGCGTAAATGAGCGTTCCAAGGTGCAGGATTGCCTGTTCCGTAAAATATCAAATCTACTTGAGGGTCGTATGTACCACCAGCCCAGGTTGCAGCACCACCTGTCTTCCATAAGTCGCCTGGCCAGGTTGCATTGGTCTTTCCAGAAATACCGTTATCTTTACCATTGAGCATCCCCATATGACCTTCAACAGTTGGGCGCACCCATACCAATTTACCGGTTTTGGCATCTCTGGCTTCAACACGACCAATAATACCGAATTCACCACCAGACACGCCTGTTATGACTTTACCTTTTACAATCATTGGTGCAGCTGTACTGGAATAACCAGCTTTAAAATCATCAATCTTTTCTTTCCAAACAACCTTACCAGTGTCTTGATCCAGAGCGACTAATTTTGCATCCAGCGTTCCGAAGATAAACAAATTTTCATAAAGAGCACCACCACGATTTACCACGTCACAACAAGGTAAAATACCTTCCGGTAGACGATGGTCATATTGCCAAATTTCTTCACCCGTTTTGGAATCCATAGCGTAAACGCGAGAGTATGAAGCTGTAACAAATATCTTGCCATTAGCAACTAGTGGCTGCGCTTCCTGTCCGCGTTGTTTTTCACCGCCAAAAGAAAACGAAAAGGCCGGTACTAATTTACTGACATTTTTATCATTTATTTTTGTCAGAGTACTGTAGCGTTGACCTTGTGTCCCCATACCATAAGAGACCACATCTCCCGTTGTCTTTGCATCATTCAGGATATCTTTATCAGATACTCCGGCACTAGCCTGAGATGCCGGTATTAAAGCCAAGCTAGCCGCTATGGCTAAACTTTTTATCAGTCCTGTTTCACAGGCTCTATTCCGCTTATTCATAATTAATTATTAACTCCTCAGTTTTAACTTGTTGATTAGTACGTCAACAATTATTTTTATAATCCCCATTGATTTTGATTTGCAACAAAAAATCTAGAAAGAATGTAATGTGGCTAATCGATTAGCCATGACGAAAAATCTATGACAATAGTTCTTTATTGCCATCAAAATCGACATGGACGGCGAACACATTGCAGGAGGTATACCAATTACTATAGAAAAGGATTAGTTTTCAAAGAAAACTAAGAATTTACCCATAAAATCAATAAGCTAAAAAGGTAAAATATCTTTCAGGAAATCTTTTTAGTTAGTTGTAGAAATAAGCCATCTACATAACTGTTGCGAAATAAAACAGTTATGTTGTTGCGCATCAGTACAGGGGCACTACCAAACTCGTCGACGACGATAAATTGTAGTTCGATCAATCCCTAAAATTCTTGCGGCTTTGGATACATTGTTACCTGTCTTTATAAGTGTTTGTTTTATTAACTCATCACTTATCATACGAAGATTATCAACACCTATAGGTTGATGATTAATAACATTAGTTTTACTTAACCTTTCAGGAACATCTGCACAATTCACCGTGTTTCCAGATACACTAAGTACCCAGCGTACACAAACATTGTTTAATTCTCGTATATTTCCTGGCCAATGATAGTTTTTCATGAGTTCAATCACTTCTGAAGAGAGTTTTAAATTCTCTCGACCTGTTGATCTACATTCATTCTGTATGAACTCATTTGCCAGTTCGATGATATCATTCTCTCGTTCAGATAATTTAGGTATAGGAATTTCCAATACATTTAATCTGTGAAATAAATCAAGACGAAATAAATTATTCTCAACTGCTGAATGTATCGTCTCACTTGCGGCTGCAATTACCCGAACATTAACAAGAACGGGTTCAACACTGCCAACGCGATTTATCTCCATGGAATCAAGCACTCTTAATAATTTTGCCTGCAAATCCATACTCATAGAATTAATTTCATCCAGAAACAATGTGCCGTTATGAGCTAACTCGAATTTTCCTTTTAGACCATGTCGATTTGCCCCAGTAAAAGCACCAGCAACATAGCCAAATAATTCACTTTCAATCAGATCACGGGGTAGAGCAGCACAATTAACGGCGATAAAGGGTCCATCTTTACGAGCACTTTCCGAGTGGATTGAATGGGCTATTAATTCTTTACCTGTGCCCGTCTCCCCATATAGTAAAACATTATTCTCAGATGGATCATAAGCAGCCGCTTTTGCTATTCTGATTGTGTTATTTATTTTTTCAGATTTCCCCTTGATGTTTTCAAAGGTATACCTTGACTGTGGTCGTATAGAACAAGGGTTTGTATATTTTTTTGTTGTACTAGCTCGATTGGGATCTGTCATTATCAATGCTGTACCAAGACATTGATCTCCATTCACCACTGGTTTTATATGGACTTTTACAGATTGATTTTCCGTTTGAATATTCAACTCCATCTGACGTTTGTGATTAAAACTCTTTTGAACAGATTCCGACATGCTTGGAATTAGCTGGGAAATGGAGTTATTTAAAAAAGCAGATGGATCCAGATTCAACTGCTTTATCGATTTCGTGTTGTACTCAATGATTGAACCATTTTCATCCAATATCATTACACCGTCAGATGGCCAATTTTTAATTTTTTCTTTTCCTAATTCACGCAATATTTCACGTCGTTGAAATTGCAATATAGATACACCAGACTGCACAGATTTTGCGACCGATAAAGCTAGTGCCATTGCTTCCCCGTTAACATTTTTAACCGGACCGGTAATATCAACAGCGCCAATGATTTTTTGTGTCGTTGGATCAAGAATTGGAGCGCCATAACAAACCCATGGATGCCAGCCTTGGCAATAATGTTCGTGCCCCATCACTATTTCAGGTCGCCCTATTGATAATGGTGTACCTACTCCATTTGGTCCAACACTTTGCTCAGACCAGGCGCCACCAGGCCTAAAATTAATATTTTCTAGTTTGTCCTGAATCTGACGGTGACCAACAGAATAAAAAATACGCCCTGCAGAATCAGCTAAGACAACCACGTGTTGTGTATCTTCAAGACAGTCGGAGAGCTCTTCAAGAACGGGAACACCTGCTCGGCCTAAATTTTCAGTTCTGATTTTTTCTTCGATTTCATTTTCGGATATAACCGTCTTTGCGCGTTGTATATCTGGACGTATACCCAACTCACGACTTTTAAGCCACCCATTATGTATGACTCGTCGTGGTGTTAAAGACGAATTGACTTCGCCACAATCTGTAAATGATTCCCACGCTCTTACTATATGAAGGTCGCTTTTAATATCCAAAGGATGATTGTTATTTTCTTGGAGCATCCAGACGTTCTCCTGCGATGCAAAAGTTAATATTATTTAAACTACTGTATCAAACAATTTGTTGCGCCGCAACATAATCAGTTGTATTTTATTACTCTACTCAGTGCTTTTCGTTGCATAGTACTACAGTTAAATATTCTTCAAACATTACAAATAGCGACTTAGCTAATCAATTTTACTCTAGCAAACTTTCTTTTTCCCACCTGAATCACTGCTGAAAAATCCAAAGTAAGTATTTGCTTACTATCTTCTATCCGTTCACCATCAATTTTTACCGCACCTTGCTTGACCATGCGATGTGCATCAGATGTACTGCTTACTAGTCCAGCCTCTTTTAAAACATTTGCTAATGGCATGCCTTCAGAATCAACAATGATTTCTACTTCAGATATATCATCAGGAATCTCATTGTTACTAAAACGATTAATAAAATCCAGTTGTGCTGCGTCTGCAGCTTTTGCGTCATGAAAACGAGTAATGATTTCTTCAGCTAATTTAAATTTTATATCTCTGGGATTTGCACCATCTTCAACTTCTTTTTTGAATCCCCTAATTTCATCCATTGGCCTGAAACTTAATAATTCAAAATAACGCCACATGAGCTCATCCGATACAGACATAATTTTACCAAACATATCATTTGCTGCTTCATCAATACCAATATAGTTATTTAATGATTTAGACATTTTCTGGACACCATCCAGTCCTTCCAGAATTGGCATCGTTATAACAACCTGTGGTGCTTTACTGTGCGCTTCCTGTAGTTGGCGCCCGACTAATAAATTAAATTTCTGATCGGTTCCTCCCAGCTCAACATCTGCATCTAAAGCAACTGAATCGTATCCCTGTACTAAGGGATAAAGAAACTCATGAATGGCAATTGACTGGTTTGATTTATAACGTTTATTAAAATCATCCCGCTCCAGCATTCTGGCAACAGTATAGTTCGAAGCTAAACGCACTACATCTGCAGCATTCATTTTGTCCATCCAACTAGAATTAAATGCAACTTCAGTGAGCTCTGGATCTAGTATCTTAAAAACTTGTTGTTGATAACTTTCCGCGTTTTCTTTTACTTGCTCTTTGGTCAAAGGAGGACGCGTTGCACTTTTACCAGAGGGGTCACCAATCATTCCAGTAAAGTCGCCAATCAGGAATATCACTCTATGACCCAGTAATTGGAATTGACGCAATTTATTAATAAGAACGGTATGCCCAAGATGCAAATCTGGTGCTGTTGGATCAAAACCAGCCTTAATATTAAGGGGTTTACCCGATTCGAGTTTTTTCTTTAATTCATCTTTCACCAGAATTTCATCTGCGCCCCTGGCAATCAAATCCATGGCCTCGTTTACGGATGTCATATTTTCCCCATTTCGTTAATAAATTGCGCGTAGCTTATCATAGTCAACAAACCTCTCGTATTGTGTAATTGAATATTGACGACAATGATTTCAAAAGTTATTGTAGGCCAAAATTATTCAGAGTAAACGGTGACTTACAGAGTCTACATAAAGAAGGACTATAAGAGTAAAGTAGAACGAATTGGTGTTAATACAACTCGTCCCTATTTTATCAAAATAGCCGCTCTTGCAGCTGTAGTTATATCGACTTATTTTATCTTCGGTACAGACTCCACTGAGATTCCAGAATCAACTCCAACACCTGCTGTTTCGTCAGCTATTCCCGAAATTAAAGCTCTCGAAACACCAACTTTTGAAATATCACAAGACAGCAATATCATCGCAGAAGAAGCCGAACCCGAAAACATCGCATTGGGGTATGCTACCGAACTTGAAACTTATATTGTTGAGGAAGTACTGGACGACTCTTTATACGATTATAATCCTGTCATAGTTTCAGAAGAAACTGTACAGACTACAGACGAAATCATCGACCCATGGCAATCAGTTACTGTGAAACCGGGCGACAGTTTAGCTCTTATGTTTTCAAGGTTAGGATTAAGTCCTTCTTCGCTTTATAAACTGATGTCACTAGGTAAAGAAGTATCAAATCTAAAAAAGATTCGGCCTGGAGAAATTTTACATTTTCATATCAAAGACGATGAACTAATTGGTCTCAAATATGAAATAAATTTAACCAACACGCTAAAGATAACTAATAATGATAACCAATTCAGTAGTGAAGTTATTAAAGTTGAGTTAGAAAAAGTTGTAAAAAACAGTTCCGCTATCATCAATGACTCATTGTTCCTGTCTGGTAAGAAAGCAGGATTATCAGATAACCTGATTATGCAATTGGTTGCGGTTTATGGTTGGGATATCGATTTTGCCTTAGATATTCGTGAGGGAGATTCATTTACCGTCATCTATGAAGAACAATATAAAGATGGCGTTAAAGTTTCTGACGGACCTATCATCGCAGCTGAATTTGTTAATCGGAATACTCCATTAAGAGCTGTTCGATATGAACACGAAAATGGCCGTACCGATTACTACGCTGATAATGGCGATGCTATGCGTAAAGCTTTCCTGCGGACCCCGGTTGAACTTGCACGTATCAGTTCACGATTTAATCTAAGAAGAAAACACCCGATTTTAAATAAAATCAGGGCACATAAAGGTGTTGATTACGCAGCATCAACTGGAACACCAATTAAAGCAACCGGTGATGGCACTGTTATTCATGCCGGTAAAAAAGGCGGATACGGTAGAACCATCATATTAAAACATGGCGGTACATACAGCACCCTTTATGCTCATCTGCATCGTTATGCAAATGGTGTTCGGACAGGTTCCAGAGTAAGACAAGGACAAGTAATAGGTTATGTTGGTAAAAGTGGATTGGCTACGGGACCTCACTTACATTATGAATTCAGAATAAATGGCGTTCATCGTAATCCGTTAACAGTTAAATTACCCAAAGTTGAATCAATACCTGAAAAGGCTTTACCCGAATTCAAATTAGCAATAAACCCCATGATAATTGAATTGGATAAACTAACAGGTAAAAGTGCTGTCGCCATCCAACAACAAGAGACGCCTATCAAGTTAGCTGATGCCATGATGGAAGACGGCTAATATCCAAATATTCATTATTAATTAACATAGTGGTGTCAATATGTATTACATCGGACTCATGTCAGGTACCAGTATGGATGCCATTGATGCAGCACTGGTTGAGTTTGACAGTAAAGCAAAACTTAAACTCTACCGTGAATATCCAATTGACAACTCACTTAGACATCAAGTTCGTTTAATCAATGAAAAAAGTGACTTAGGTAGTATTGCCGATTTAGATCATGAATTAGGATATTTATTCGCAAACGCCGTTAACAATTTATTGAGAGAAGCTAATATTTCCTCTGATGCGGTAGTTGCCATTGGTAGTCACGGGCAAACAATTCTACATAGACCTGATGGTACACATAAAACATCCATACAGATTTCTGATCCGAATATTATTTGTGCGAAAACAGGTATTACCACGGTCGCAGATTTTAGAAGAATGGATATGGCGTTTGGCGGGCAAGGTGCACCACTTGCTAGCGCGTTCCACCAGTATCAATTTCAACAAAATGACAAATCTCTCGTTACTTTAAATATCGGTGGTATTGCAAATATTACTTTATTACCAAACGATGGCAGCAAGGTTATTGGCTTCGATACCGGACCAGGAAACGGCTTGCTTGATGATTGGATTCAACTTAATAAAAATGAAGAATATGATAAAGATAGTATCTGGGCACAATCAGGTGCAGTAAATAATGAATTACTTGAGCAATTATTGAGTGATAAGTATTTTTCAATGCCTGCACCTAAAAGTACAGGGCGAGAATATTTTAATCTGGAATGGTTGAACAATTTTTTATCTAAACATACTACCGATATAAAGCCAGTAGATATTCAGGCGACATTATTGCATTTATCTATAATATCAATTTGCGATGCCATTAAAGAAGTCGCACCCGAGTATAACGAAGTATTGCTTTGTGGTGGTGGCGCCTATAATCCTGTATTTATAACGCTTATACAATCTTTGTTAGCAGATATGAAAGTTACAACAACAACAGAATATGGACTAACACCAGACTGCATCGAAGCTGTCACTTTTGCATGGTTAGCAAAACAACGAATGGAAAATAAGTCTGCAAACCTGCCTGATGTTACTGGAGCGACTAGAGCCGTATTACTCGGCGGAATCTATTCGTCAAAATAGAAAAGATCTGAAAATCTTTTTGTAAAGACTTAAGCAGAAAAAGAGGAACCACAACCACAAGTAGTTTGTGCGTTTGGATTACGAATAACGAACTGCGCGCCTTCCATACCTTCCGAATAATCAATCTCTGCTCCAGACAAATATTGAAAACTCATGGGATCAACCAATAACTTAACACCATCATTTTCAACAATAGTATCGCCTTCGCCAATTTCTTCATCAAAGGTAAATCCATACTGAAACCCGGAACAACCACCACCACTAATAAATACGCGTAACATAAGCGCGTTATTACCTTCATCTTCAATTAGCTCTTTAACTTTACCAGCCGCAGCTTCACTGAAAATAAGTGGGCCCGGTATTGTTTCTTCAACTGCACTCATATAATTTCACCTAAATAAATATTATTCGCCCGCTTCAAGCGGTTCGCCATGACCTAACGCTAATGGAGATTCAGCCGGTTCTAATGAATGTACCAATTTACCATTCACCTCAGCACCAATCGCCATCTCAATCAAATTATAGTACACATTACCTGTGATTCTTGCTTTTGATGCAAGTTCCACGTGTTCACTACCATGAACATCTCCGATAACTACGCCATTTAATACAACATATGGCACACTTACCTCACCTTCAATAGTGCCGCATTCACTGAGCGACACCATAGAACGACCATCGTTTTCGGCAATCACATTGCCTTTGACCGTCCCATCAATATGCAGACCACCGGTAAATTTAATATCACCCTGAATTTCAGTATGTTGGCCTACAAGAGTATCTATGCGTGTCGCTTTACGTTTTTTAGAATTACCAAACATCTTTCACACCCCTTCAACCTGCATTTGCAGGCCATTCAAATATTTTCTGGATGGTTGGTTTTTTTATACCTTTTTGTCGTATATCAACCACCACTCTAAGTGGCTTGAATCCCTCAGGAAAATTCAGGCTTCCCTCAATTCGCTCAAAATTCTTGAATTTTATATCACGCTTAAGTTCACTGCCCGCTATCACTTCATCCAGTGATAAAACCTTGGTTCCCGCCTCATTCATTCCTTCTATAGACATGTCCATCGTCACTTCGACTACTCTATCACTTTTTGCGACATTGGTTAATACAAGCTTGAAACGATACAATTGCTGCTGATCGGTCGATTCGATGTGCAAGCCCTGCACATTTAGACCCTTGGAATCGGTAGTAGATGACATGATCCCTTGATAAAATTCTAATTCTCCCTTTAATGAATAGACCTGATCCTGCAATGTTCGAATATCACTTTGTAACCTGACAACAACCTGATTATCAATTTGATTAGAACGCTCAAGCATAACGACTTGTTCCGTCAGCTTTTTATTTTCAGCTTCCAGACTTTGGTTTACTTCCCAAAGCAGACGAGATCCTTCACTTTGTAATAATCGTTTTTTAATAAAATTCCAGTGAGTTGTGTCTAACAATGACCATACCACCGTCGAGAAAACGGCACTAAAAACAACTACAACGAGGATAATTTCCAAAGGGCGATGTTTTTTTACAACGAGTTTAGACATAACTATTAACTCTTAAATTTATGGAATCAGCCCAGATGCTGATAGTGCTGTTCCCTCATCTAACCCAAACATCAGATTCATATTCTGGATTGCCTGTCCTGCCGCACCTTTCACCAGATTATCAATAACTGATAATATTACGGTTGGTTGTGATTCACTTTCGCCAGGATGTATGGCTATCCTGCATGTGTTACTTCCTTTTACAGATCTCGTATCCGGGTGCGCCCTTTCCGGCATCACATCAACAAATGGTTCATCGGCATAGAAATCAACATAATGCTTTTGTAAAACCGTGTTTTGATCCGTTGGCTTTACGTATATAGTCGCAAACATTCCTCTATTCATAGGAACTAGATGAGGAATAAAGCTCAAATTAGTCTCATTATTTTGCTGTACAAGGTTCAGAGACTGTATTATTTCCGGTAAATGCCTGTGTCCAGAAGCACTGTAAGCTTTAAATGATTCTGCTACTTCTGAGAATTGAGACGCCAGTGCCGCCTTTCGTCCTGCACCACTCACACCAGACTTGGCATCAGCAATAATATCTTGTGGATTAATTAAACCTTGCTTTAAAGCAGGCAATAATGCCAATGTTATTGCCGTAGGATAACAACCTGGATTTGCAATTAGAGAGGCTCTCTTTATCTCAGCTCTGTTTAATTCTGGTAAACCATAAACCGCTGTTTGTAATAGCTCAGGACAAACATGCTTTACCTGATACCATTTCTCCCAGATACCAACATCTTTAATTCTAAAATCTGCCGAGAGATCGATAATCTTGCAATCATGTTCAAGTAACTTTGGAACATAATTCATCGCTATTGCATGCGGTGTCGCAAAAAAAATGAGGTCACAGGAATTTAGTTGTTCACTTTCATGCTCAACAAAGATGAGATCAATAGTCGAACGCAAACTGGGAAAGACATCCGTAACAGTCTTGCCCTTCTCTGAATTTGATGTAACGACTTTAACGTCAACGCCTTCATGCGCTGATAACAAACGAAGTAATTCAACGCCTGTATAGCCAGTTGCACCTACAATACCAACACTAATCATTATTTAGTTCGACTCTATGATTATTTTTTAAATTAAAAGATGATTTTACCGAATAAAACAGCATGAGTATTGCTGTTTTATTACTCAACTGAAGATTAGGAAATATGATTGTCTATTAAATTGATGTGACTGTTAACTTATTTAGAATCGTAATTTTGACATACGTTCTTCCGAAATCCCTCCTTCTCAGGATACACTACATTTCATGTAGGCAGCTATTCTCGCACATCCATGAACCTCACAGCATAAATACATCATCTGTAAAATATTGCGTATTCGCTTCTACATTCACGACATACTGTAGGCCGCCGTTCTCGCGTGTTCTGCACTCCACGGCATAAGCTTTTCATCCTATGCAAAATAAAAAAGCGGCCGAAGCCGCTTTAAATTCGATATATTTTATTATTATTCTTATGAATTAACTGATTACAACAGTTAAGTCGTGAATGAGATTAATCCTAGATTAAAACTCTGTCAAGTTGACTATTCTAGCCCAATTGATAATTCCTATGTGCATTTGAACATTTCTAAAAACTGACTGCCTTACAATGTAAGCCATTGTTTTTAATATATTAATTAATTAATACAAAGACCGGTTATAATTATTATCAGATTTTAAGTTTCTATCTATTCAATAAGCGAGAAATGTTATGGATACAGTTCAATATATAGCCCTCAGTATGGGAGTCGCATGGGCTAGTGGCATCAATCTTTACGCTGCTGTTTTTATGCTGGGCTATCTCGGTAGTACCGGCAATATCGATTTACCACCTGAATTGATGGTTGTCACTGATCCTCTAGTTATGACAGCTGCAGGATTGATGTACTGCGTGGAATTTTTTGCTGATAAAACGCCTGGTGTCGATACAGCCTGGGATAGTCTACATACCTTCATTCGTATCCCGCTCGGTGCCGTTCTGGCAATGAGTGCGGTGGGTGATACAACACCTGCAGTTGAACTTGCTGCGTTTCTGGTTGGAGGTAGTTTAACAGCTGCGACGCATGCTACCAAAACGGGTGGACGAGTCATTATTAATACATCTCCCGAACCAGTCAGCAACTGGATGACGTCGCTTGGCGAAGACTTTCTGGTTATCGCAGGAATATGGACAGCATTAACTCATCCTCTGGTTTTTATTGTTTTCCTTGTTCTATTTATATTTCTCATGATTTGGTTACTACCTAAAATTTGGCGGGGCATTAAACGGATTATTTCGACGCTAAAGGATTTTATTAAAGGGAACAAAAAAGAAACGCACCCGGCATTGGACTCACCTGTCGAAACGCATACTAAATAGATAAATTGTGAAAAAACTGATACTGCCTTTCATAGGAGCCGTGTTTCTTGCGTCTGCTGTAACGGTTACTCTATATCTTATCTCTGATAGATTGGAGACCACCCCGGAAATAAGTCTGGATACTATAGATGGTAGAAAAATTGAGTTTCATTCTCTAAAAGGCAAACCCTTGTTTGTTACTTTTTGGGCAACATCCTGCTCAGTTTGTATTAAAGAAATACCTCATCTGGTCAAACTTTATAATGACCTGGGTAAAAGTGAACTGGAAATTATTGCCATAGCAATGCCCTACGATCCACCAAATCTTGTAATAGAATTATCTAGAAGAGAGAATATACCTTACATTGTTGCTTTGGATATTAATGGAGAAGCCGTAAAAGCTTTTGGCAATATACAAGTAACTCCGACCAGCTTCTTAATTGATTCGGCAGGAAAAGTGGTTCAACAAAATACTGGGGAAATAAATATCAAAGAACTTCGATTAAAAGTGAAAGCTTTACAAAAAACAACAACGACAATTTCATAAATATGCTCTGGTTTAAGTCCTTACATCTTATTTTTATGGTGACCTGGTTTGCAGGTTTATTTTACTTGCCCAGATTATTCGTTTACCACGCCATGAGTGACGACCAAATCAGTATTGACCGTTTCAAAATTATGGAACGCAAACTTTTTTATGGCATCATGACGCCAGGTGGGATATTAACAATTATCTTTGGTTTCTGTACCTTATTTAGTGTCGGTATAGCAGCTTATAGTGGACAAATATGGTTACATATAAAACTCATTTTCATCCTTCTTTTAATCGCCTACCATATTTACTGCTGGTTTTTATTACAGGATTTTAAACATGACATAAACAAGCGTAGTCATGTTTGGTATCGCTGGTTTAATGAAGTACCTGTACTGATGCTAGTTGCAATTATTTTACTAGCCGTTGTCCGCCCTTTTTAAACGTTATACCTCTACCATTTCAAAATCATCTTTCTTTGCTCCACATTCAGGACAAATCCAGTCAGAAGGAACATCTTCCCACTTTGTACCCGGCGCAATATTATCCCCGGGCCAACCTTTTTCTTCATCATACACAAACCCACATATTACACACATGTACTGCTTCATCGTAAATGGCTCCTGATTTTTTCTGTATTAACAATAATAATGGCTGTGTAGAATACTGCTGTTATGATTAATAGCAACAATCAAAAACCGGTTGTACTGGTAATTGCAGGTCACGACCCCAGTGGTGGTGCAGGCATACAGGCTGACATAGAAACAATTGCCAGTGCAGGTTGTCATGCAACTAGCGTCATTACCTCACTCACTGCCCAAAATACAAAACAGGTCGTTGATATTCTTCCACAAAAACCCGCAGCATTCCGAAAGCAAATCGGGTTAATTCTGGAAGACATGCAAATTGCATCATGCAAAATAGGTATGATTGGAGATGTTCAGTTAGTCGATATTATTCAAAACGAATTATCAAACATAATATTCCCAGTTGTTCTTGATCCGGTCATGGGCTCAACTAGTGGACAATCTTTTGCAGACGACAATATCTGTAAGAAAATATTATCCTCATTATTACCAATAACAACGGTATTAACACCAAACACTAAAGAAGCGAGAATCCTATCGCAATCAACAAACATAAATGAAGCAGCAGATAAATTTTTAAAGCTTGGCGCCAGTTCAGTCTTAATCACCGGCGCGGATGAAGAGACTGATGTCGTTACAAATACATTTTTTACAGAAACAGAGTCTCCTGTTGAATATCACTGGGAAAGACTGACGGGTTCTTTTCACGGCTCAGGCTGCACTTTATCTTCAAGAATCGCTGCATTATTAGCGCTGGATAATGATATAAAAACTTCAGTTGAAATTGCACAAGCGTATACATGGAACACACTTAAACATGGAATAAAAATCGGGCAAGGACAGGTTCAACCTGATCGTTTTTATGAAGAATAAACCCGTACATATCGCTTCAGGAATTTATGCCATTACTGATTGTGATAATCTTGAAGACAGAGAGCTAATAGGAAGGTCTGAAGAAATTCTTAATGTTGGTGTACCCTTATTTCAATATCGAAATAAGGACACCGATCAACTAAAGAAAAAGAAGCTTGCATTAAAATTACAATCCCTTTGCCATCAATATAACACCCCTTTTATTGTTAATGATGATGTAACGCTGGCAAAGGAAATATCAGCCGACGGTGTGCATCTGGGTCAAAATGATGAATCTATTAAAAAAGCCCGCGAAACCCTTGGTTCAAGAATGATTGGCATATCATGTTATGACGATCTTAATCGTGCTATCACGGCTGAAAAAGCTGGTGCAGATTATATTGCTTTTGGTTCATTCTTCCCCTCACTGACCAAACCTGATGCCAGAAAAGCCTGTCTTGAATTACTGACAGAGGCGAAGTCGATTTTAACAATTCCAATAGTTGCTATAGGCGGCATAACACCGGAAAATGCAAAACCATTAATTGATGCTAAAGTCGATTTTTTGGCAATTATTAGCGGTCTTTATTCTGCACCTGATACAATCAAGGCAACAAAATCTTTTAACAATTTATTTAAACAGTAATTACTATGAGCGATACACTTTTTAACGAAGCAAAACAACATATACCTGGTGGCGTTAATTCGCCAGTACGTGCATTTAAATCAGTATCCGGCACACCGTTATTTATTAAACGTGCTGCAGGCCCCTATCTATATGACAGTGAAGATAAACAGTATATTGATTATGTTGGTTCATGGGGCCCTATGATATTGGGACATGCTCATCCTGAAGTAATACAAGCTGTAAAAGAGACAGCAGAACTTGGCCTTAGTTTTGGAGCGCCTACTGAAATTGAAACACAGATGGCCAATAAGATTTGTGAATTACTGCCTTCAATAGAAAAAATACGTATGGTCAGTTCCGGGACAGAAGCAGCGATGAGCGCGATTAGACTGGCTCGCGGTTATAGCGGACGGGATAAAATTATTAAATTTGAAGGCTGTTATCATGGTCATGCAGATTCGTTATTGGTAAAAGCAGGTTCAGGCGCTTTAACACTGGGCGTTCCCACCTCACCAGGCGTACCGGCCGATCTGGCACAACATACAATTACCCTGAGCTACAACAATATTGAACAAGTAAAAGATATTTTTTCTGATATCGGAGATCAAATTGCCGCCATTATTGTTGAACCAGTTGCCGGAAATATGAATTGTGTTCCAGCTTCGAGCACATTTTTAAATGGCTTAAGAGAAGTTTGTAACGAATATAAATCCGTTTTGATTTTTGATGAAGTGATGAGCGGTTTCCGTGTTGCATTAGGTGGCGCACAATCAATTTATAAAATTATTCCTGACTTAACTATTCTCGGTAAGGTTATCGGCGGAGGTATGCCAGTTGGTGCATTTGGCGGGAAAAAAGAAATCATGGATCATATTTCTCCAGATGGGCCTGTCTATCAAGCAGGGACTTTATCAGGAAACCCTGTTGCGATGGTCGCCGGTTTAAAAACACTTGAGTTAATTTCAAAACCAAACTTTTTTGACGCTCTTGAAGAAAAAACAAATAAATTACTAAAAGGTTTAACTCAAGCAGCAAAGGATGAAAATATCTTTTTTACCAGCAATCATGTTGGCGGCATGTTCGGACTCTTTTTTTCGAATGATGAAAATATCGATTCCTTCGACAAGGTAATGAATTGTAATCAGGAACACTTCAATCAATTCTTTCACGGTATGCTACGCGAAGGTATATACCTTGCGCCATCTTCATTTGAAGCAGGTTTTGTTTCCAGTGCACACAGTGATATTGATATTGAAGCGACAATAACCGCATCACAAAAAGTATTCTCAACAATAAGTTAATGGAGCACCATCATGAGCAAAATCATACAGCTTTCTCTCTTTTCAATATTGCTGGTATTACTATCGGCTTGTGCGCCTGAAGTTGGAAGTGAAAAATGGTGTACACAGATGAAAGAAAAACCTAAAGGTGACTGGACAGCCAATGAAGCTGCCGATTTCACAAAGCATTGCTTGTTTTAATCAAAGCACAGAGAATGTATGAAAATAACTTTTCATAAAAAAATTGCTGCGTATTTTGGCTATGATTTTATCCGTATCAGCAATAATATTTATGATAACCAAAATTCACACATTCAAGAGCTGATAAAAAAACAGAAAATAGATCTTGTACTTGATGTAGGTGCAAATGTTGGCCAATTTAGTCTTGATTTACGAAATGCTGGATACAATGGAGAGATCATATCTTTTGAGCCAATTAAAGAATGTTATGAGCAACTGATTTCTATAGCAGACGATAATTGGCATATAGAAAACTACGCACTTGGTGATAACGAATCTAGTCAGGATATAAATATTTCAAAAAAATCAGTTTTTTCTTCAATTCTTGAAACAAGTGATTTCGGAGAAAAAAACTTTTCTGAATCGATTGGTATTATTAAAAAACAGCGCATTCAAATTCATCAACTGGATCATGTCATACCCGATATTATTAACAATATCGATAAAAGAAGAATTTTTATGAAACTTGATACTCAAGGTTATGACTCACGAGTATTATGTGGCGCAAATAAAACATTAAAATCTGTTTATGCAATACAGACTGAAGTGTCTTGTAAAGCTATTTATCAAGACACACCAACTCACCATGAAACTCTTAAGCATTTATCAGAGTTGGGTTTTAATATCACAGGAATATTTCCGCTTTCTCACGATGACGAGACGATGGAACTTCTGGAGTTTGATTGCGTACTATCGAAAACTGAATAGAATTTATAAAACAATACAAGTGAAGCTGTAACCAACACTTAGTACCCAGTACGGCAAGTTGAATATACTCGACAAACTAAAGTCCAGAAAAGAACGATTTGTCGCTCTTTCTTTAATTACTTCCTGCACAAATGAATGTGAAAGCAAATCCCAGATAATATTTATAAAATTTGTAAGGTATGAAAAAATGTTCCAGCCGGAAACACCAGTAATGTCCATCGCAATACTGGCGTAATAACAGGCCTGAGTTAGCATCGAACCATTTGAATCAATAATGGCTATAAAAGCACCACTACCAACAAGCACTGGAAAAAAGACAGCACTCAACATCCAGCCTACAAATTCACCTAGAGGAATCCAGCCTGCCGGAGAAACAATATCCGTAGTCCAGTCAAAAAACCGGTGCATCGCCACCAATCCATTATTGAATAACCATATAACAGGGATAAACCATAAAACCAGATATTTAATAAAACTATATCGTAATAACATCAGAAAATAATACTGTAATACCAGCGCAAAACTGAATAACAAGACAATATTGATCCAGCTTACTACAGAGATATGAGACCACTTCGTTGCTGTAAACCAGGTTAATCCTTCTCTGTAAATTATTAACAAGCCGATTACCAGTAGTAATCCGGCAAACAACAATAAAAAATTGTTCCGTTTTTCGACTTGTTGTTTTTTATCCATGTATATTACCTAAAAGAACTGAACTGAACCGGAAACAGTCACGCTGATATTACTTGTCCCTGCTTCCACTGCCGGTGCACTTTTCAGACTCATCGACATACTTCTATTTTCAGCATAAACCGGTCCTGGATACCCGCCACCTGTATTCACATGAACATTAACAATACGTACATTCTTGTTATCCATGTGCTTTTTAATAATTTCAACACGATGCTTAAATGCAATCATTGCTTCTTCTATTAATTCATCTTCATAACGTTTACGGGTTTCTTTTGTTGGGCTAAAACTCATATTTTTAACTTGAAGTCGTTTTTGTAGTTCGCCAACTAACTCTGATAATTCAGTTATATTAGTACTCTTTAATTCCAGCTGTTGTGTTGCGCGCCATGCCACTACCACGCGCTTGTCATAGACAGGATAAGTATTGTAGGACAAGGTGCGAGATTCAATATCGTTATGTGATTTGGTTTTACTTAAAGCCCAATCCATATCCTTATTAATATTACTGGCAATCTTTGCTGCTTCTTTTCCATCTTCCTCAATGGCAAGTATTACAGTTAATTGGTCATTGGGTATTTCTCTTTCTGACTGAGCCTGCAAATTAACCTGATTAAAAAGCAATTCATTTTCATGAGCTATTAACGACGAAGTAAAAAATAGAAAACTGATTAATAAAAAATATTTATTCATTTAAATGTCCTTGTTTCATGGAATGCATGCCAAAAATAAAAAACCCGCCGAAGCGGGTTTTAGAAATATTTATTACTAGCTTACAGGTTTCCAACTGCCATTCTCATCCCGACATGCGGTTCCATTAATTTCTTCTTCTTCACCTTCAACTAGAATAACCTGTTTAAAATCACGACAAGGTTGACCATCAGAAGTATAAGTGCGTGTCGGTGTTATCTCTCCTGAGTGTCCTGAATCAGGGTTGACCCATGTTGAAGTCTGACCGACTTTTTGGGTTTCTAACGCATTCTGTGTTGTATCGTAATGATATTGCTGGTCCTGACAATCGAGTGATTTGCCTACCTGATTACCTAAAAAACCACCCGCTAAAACACCTGCCCCGATAGCAACCTTATTTCCTGTTCCACCACCAATCTGCGATCCAACCAGTCCACCGACAGCAGCGCCAATCAACGTACCAAATAATTCACCATCACCGGTTTCTTCCTGCTGAGGTACACACTCGGCATTGACCACAGTAGAAATTCCAAACAGGAGAATTAAATATGTAAAAAATATCTGTTTCATATCTCGATCCCTCAATTGAATAATACGGAAAGTGTAACGTATTTTATTTCTTGAATAACAAATCTACTCTAATTATGTGAGTTTTTCGGCACTTAAAACAATGCCATCTGCATCAGCGTAGACATAATCACCCGGGTTGAAAGTGACATCAGCAAATGTAACTGCAATATCACGATCACCGACGCCCTTTTTAACACTTTTACGTGGATTAGAATTCAACGCTTTTAAACCTATATCGATATTGGCAATAACCGCTGAATCTCGAATACAACCGAATACAATAATGCCTTGCCAACCATTGTTCTTACCTAACTCAGCCAACATGTCGCCGACTAAGGCGCAACGTAAGGAACCTGCACCATCAACCACTAATACACGCCCTTCTCCCGACTCTTCCAAAGCTCCACGAACCAGAGAATTGTCCTCAAATACTTTTACGGTTGAAATCGAACCAGAAAAATTCTTTTTACCACCATAGTCATTAAACATTGGTGTTGTAACCTGTAACTTTTCTTCGTGTTTATCATATAAATCTGCTGTAGCAAAAGTCATACTGGGTTCCTTATTTAGATGTGCGATCTCGTTAATAAAGTAATGGATTATACGATATATAAATATATTCTTTAAATTTAAGGATATAAAAACTTCTTAGTATTGTTGTATAACTAAACGCTAATTGCTTCTGCTAATGGTTTAAAAAAATGATAAACGACCCTGTTTCTGCCTTGATTTTTTGCTTCATATAGTGCTTCATCCGCACAAGACAATAGTTTTGATTCATTTGAGGACATTATAGGGATAGTCCAAGCAACACCTAAACTTAATGTTAAATGTTCACTAATTCTGGATCCTCCATGTTGTATTTTTCTTTCTTCAACTTCAGCTTGAATTAACTCGGCAACAACAGTCACACCACCAATATCTGTATTAGGTAATACAATAGTAAATTCCTCACCACCATAGCGAACAGCAAAATCAGATGGTCGAGACAAAGAACGTGATAATACTGCTGCTACCCTTTTCAAGCATTCATCACCCATTTGATGACCATAGCGATCGTTATAATTTTTAAAGTAATCAATATCAATCATAATCACGGATATAGGCTGTTGTAATCGGTAGGCCAAACGGTATTGCTTTTTAAATTGATCATCAAAATATCTTCTATTATACAAGCGTGTTAACGAATCCACTGCTGCTTGTTTAGTCAATTTTTCTTTTAGTATATTTAAATCAGAGATTTTTCTATTTAATTTACTTACAACCTTATTATAGGCCAGTGCTATAGAACCTGTTTCTGAGTTCATATCAACTTTAAGATTATTATTAAAATTATTTTCCTGCTCCTGCTTGTGTATCTCACGCGCCAATTCGATCATGGAGTTTTCGAAATTGAATTCAGCAACATTCAACCCTTCAAGTTCAGTGTTTTTACTAACTCTTAAAGGATAGTAATTATTTATCAGTCGCAATAAAAAATAGCTCATACAGAAAGCATATAATCCGCAACTTATAATTCCTGTGCATTGAGATTTAAACAATGACCACCGATCAAGTTCACCATCCCATAAGCTTGGTTCAGCAAATATCGCAACTGCCATCGTACCCCAAAGACCAGGCCCCAAGTGAACAGGAACAGCACCGACAACATCATCAATTTCCAATTTCACAAGCAACGAAGTTAAATACATACTAATCAATGCGCCGATGGTACTGATAAAAAAAACTGATTGAAGGGTAATAATATTGCATGATGCAGTAATGGCGACTAAGCCTGCAAGCAAACCATTTATAATCAATGTGCTACTGGGTTTACCGTAATACCACCAGGAAGCAATACAAGCTGTTAAACCACCAATTGCGGCACCAAATACAGTACTTAAAAATATTCTAGGTACACTTTCGGAAACTTGATATTCATTGCCGCCATTAAAACCCAACCAACCCAAAAATAATAACACCGCTCCTAATGCAGAAATCGGGAAATTAGTCCCGATAAATTTATGACTGTCATCACCTTCAGAAAAACTGTAAACCTCCCCATTTTAGTTCCAAGCTAAATTAGAGTTTTCCAGCGGATTATTGGTCATTAAATATTCATTAGGTGTTAAATCTCCCAACGCATCATGTGGCCGTTCTTCGTTATATTCACGGAT
>JABFGI010000015.1 GCA_013112535.1 Pseudomonadota bacterium | reverse complement strand
TTCTTTTAATATTTTGACGATCTGCGCTTCTGAATAGCGTGATTTTTTCATTTATTGTTCTCCTTTGATTGCAGTTTATGCCGGAGAACTCTAAATTTAAATGGGACTAGTTTAAGGGAGGGTTACATGTCCCCTAAAGGATAAGCCTGCTGTGCAGGCAAAAGTGCCAGGCTCTAATAACAGATAGCCCTTGTCTTAAAGACAAGGGCTTTTTTGCTTTTAAAAAATTATTCAGGCAAGTTTTTAGTAGATAACCAATTGTCTAACTAATTCAATATGAGCAAGAACTTCAGTTATTTCGGAATTAATTGATGATTTAGTCTTTTCATTTAAAGTTGTATCATCACGTGTTAATACTATAACTGTTGCCGGGTGAACGAATAAATCTTTAGTGTGGTAGCACTCTGTTGGTGCTTTAGGTAAAGCCCCATCGTGGTGATAGTCTTTTTCCAGATTCTCATGAGATATCTTTTGTAATTGTTTTTTTAATACTAACGATTTTTCAAGGTATTCTTTACATTGTGGCAAACGAAATTGCGCACTACTGATTACTTCTTCAGATAATGAAATTAATTCCTTTGCCTGATTACTAATACTTTCTGATGTGCTGGTTTCAACATCTAAATCGCCAATTAGTTTTTTTGCAGCAATTTCGTAGTTAGCTAATAAGCCTGCAGCTATAGATAAACGCTTTTTATCATCCTCACTCACAACATCAGCTTTTTTAACATTGCTAATATCTTTCTCACTCATGGTGCCGCTTGCCATTGCTAATTGATAATGAGTCATAGCAGAAATAATCAAGCTAACGCAAACTAAAAAAAATGGTTTCATTGTTTTCATAAATAATCCAATATAATAAATAAACGCTAATGATAACTATTCTCATTAAAGAATGGAAGTACTAAATAACTAACTTAGAATTATGAAAAATCTCTGAATATAAAGCTGGTTTAGCTAGATATTTTTTTATGCAGGTGAGGCATGGATGATTTGTCGCCCGCTTTCATGTACCTCTTTTCACTTCCAGTCGCAGTGACATTCTCGTAAACACCATCATCTCGTTTTACTAGTTTAGTAAAACCATGCTCTTTGAGTTTTGAATTACCTGTTGGAAAACCAATCGCAATTGGTCTTATTTTTATAGATACAGGTTCTAACATGTCAGTTTCACCGAGAGGTGTTTGGCTCGCAAAACAAACTTCGCCCCAGGTTTTTAACTTGGTATTAATATCATGAGCGACTTCAATAGTCTTGTCATTAGCTTCACAGTAATAGTCGTATTTTGGCATATCTTATGTAGCTTGGTGTAAGTATTTGATGCCCAGATTATAGAACAGTTTTTTTTCTGTACCAACAATAGCTGCATTAGGCGAAAACTGCATTTTCGCTATCCATGCGGTTATTCCCATTCCAGTTCTGTATAAGCTTTGGATACATTCCCGGCATGTTGTTGCTCATGTAATAGCCAATTGAAGCTATTTCCTGTGTCAATGGTTTCTATAGCATCGTTAATAAATGCGCCTTTTTCAATCGAATTTCGGGTTTCCTCCAGTAACATTAGAAAATACTTTTGTTGTTGTTCGATTGCCTGCATAAACGTATCAGCAACTGCGCCATGACCAGGTATAACCTTTTTAACATCCAGTTTTGATAAGTCATCCATTGTTTTTAACCAGCCTTTAAGGCTACCTGTTAATGAAGGTATGCGCTGGCGAAATATTAAATCTCCCGCCCACAACGTTTTGGTAATATTATCAATGACGATTAGATCGTTATAACTATGAGAGGTAGGAAAAGGCATCAGCGTTAAATTACGTTCTCCCAAGTCCAGTTGTATTGTTTTTTCAACTAAAATATCCGGGCCAATTATTGAATTTTCATCAGGGTTTAGACCCAAATCGTTTTTATAATTTTCAAGGAAAAAACTTTTATTTTGTTCGACGGCTTCGGCAAGTTGGTAATGACCGACAAATTTTGGTTGTTCTTTATTAAATGCTTTATTACCAAGAATATGATCAAAGTGGATATGTGTATTTATTACATAACAAATAGGTTTATCTGTTTTTGAACGTATACTTTCCAGTAGCTTTGTTCCGATTGTAATCGAACCTCCAGTGTCAATAACAGCAACACAGTTCTCACCAATTATAAATCCAATATTCGCAATATCGTCATGTCTTTTATCTTCAATTGAAACGTGTACACCGGTATGCAGAAAATTACCATCAGCTATTTCAGATAAATTAAATTGTTTTTCGATTTCAGAAGCAGAAATATAAGAAGAAAAGACACTTATTAATACAACAAAACAATAAGTAAATGATGTTCTAAATATTACATTAAAAAAAGTGTTCATAGCTGATTCGACAAGATTTAATACCCAATAGTTTTGTTGTGAAAGTGATAAGAGTCCATACATATGTTAAATAAATACAATATATTCGTAAATACAAAGATTAACTTTAATTGTTAAGCTATTGAATAAAATGTGATTATATTTTTTTCTTGTCGAATTAGAAAATCTGATCTATTGTTTTCATAAGGAATATGAGAAGCCCTTCAAAAATAATTCCATTCTATATTTGTCTAATCTACAGGCAATATCTCGCCGAGTCTCGGCCTTTTAGTTATGTCGCAGCATCTTTGTCAATAATTAGCAGGAGGTGTTATGTTTGAAAATGATCAGGAAATAGTTAACTCATTACTCAATAATAATAATAATTTTAAACGACTTTATGATAAACATACTAAAATAAAAAACACGGTTAAGGAGGCAAATGAAGGAAATGTAGCAATTGAACAGCTTTCACTTGAAGAGTTGAAAAAAACAAAACTGGAACTAAAAGATCGCATGTCATTTATTATTGAAAGTTATCGACATAATATGAATTGACTTTTTAACAACGAATTTTTTAATTAAGCCCTGACTTCAGGGCTTTTTTATTTGCATGATCGGACTATACGGATTTTTTTATACAGTTGTTCAGTAACAACATTCATACAAATAGTGTCAAAAGACGAAAGTAAGTCTGAAGTAGTTAAATTAAAATAAAAGCTAAATTACAAATTAGAATCCAAGACGAATTCCGATAGCTAATAGCATGCAGGCAAGTATCGGTCGCATGGCTTTATCCGGTAAAAAGGTACCAAATTTACTCCCAAGATAAATACCTGGTAATGAACCAACAATTAGATTTCCCAGCAAAATAAAATCAACTGTACCAATATGTGCGTGGCCTATTCCTGCAATTGCCGTGATAGGGACGGCATGAGCTATATCAGTTGCCACTATTTTTATAGCTTTATATCTTGGGTATAAGAAAAATAAAAAAGCAGCACCAATAACACCAGCACCAACTGAAGACAGGGTTACAAGGACACCTATTAATGCGCCGGCGAAGATAGTAGTGGGTTTACGGTATTTGAGATGAAGTGCTTTTATATATTCGGAATTTTCTTCTTTGCTTAATTTGTTCAGTTGATTTCGACTAAGCAAGAACACGCCGGTAAGAATTAAGGCAATGCTTAGTGTTGTCATGATCAAATTATCATAATTAACGCCAGCACTATCGAGTTTTTTGATAATTAAAATTGAACAGAGTGATGCCGGTACGCTTCCCATAAACAGTAAGCTTAGAATTTTCCATTGGATATTTCCGTGCTTATGATGAACAAACACTCCCCCGGTTTTAGTGATGGCGGCGTATAGCAAGTCTGTACCAACCGCAACGGCTGGTTGTATATGAAAGCCTAGTACGAGTATAGGTGTCATTAACGAGCCACCACCCACACCGGTCATGCCGACAACGAAACCGACAGCAAAACCAATAATAGTAAATGAAAAATCCATATGTCTTTGTTAATTAAGCCTAATTTTATAATTAGTTAAAAAGCGAGGTAATTTACAGCTTTGGACCTATTCTGAAAAGGAATTATTATGTATATTTTTATAATTTTTACTTATAAGGGTATCGATCATGAAGATTCAACAGCTCAAATATATTTGGGAAGTAGCGAATCATGATTTAAATGTGTCTGCGACAGCGGAAAGTTTGTTTACCTCACAACCTGGTGTAAGTAAGCAAATACGCATGCTTGAGGATGAACTTGATGTGCAGATTTTTCAGCGTAATGGCAAGCATTTAACCGAGATCACGCCTGCAGGTCGAATAATTATTGATATGGCAGGTGAGATTCTGGACAAGGTCGAAGGTGTAAAACGTGTCGCGGATGATTTTAGTAGCAAGCGCCAGGGTAGCCTTTCTATTGCGACTACCCACACTCAGGCACGATATGTATTGCCCAGTATCATCCAGGAATTTATCAAACAATATCCTGATATTTCACTGGATATGCATCAGGGAACACCGGTTCAAATATCTGAGTTAGCATCGAAAGGTACAGTCGATTTTGCCATTGCGACAGAAGCACTAGAATTATTTGATAATCTGATAATGATGCCATGCTACAGCTGGAATAGAAGTGTCATTGTTAATCAGGAACATCCTTTAGCAAATGAAAACACATTATCCATGGAAACATTGGCTGAATATCCGCTTATAACCTATGTATTTGGTTTTACCGGTCGTTCACAATTAGATCGTGCATTTCAAAAAGCGAATTTATCACCCAAAATTTTCTTTACTGCGTCTGATGCAGATGTCATTAAAACCTATGTCAAAATGAATTTAGGTGTTGGAATTGTGGCAAGTATGGCTTATGACCCGGAGATTGATACAGAACTTGTTTCAATAGATGCAAGCCATTTGTTTGAACCCAGTGTCACAAAGATTGGTTTTCGACGAGGTACTTTTTTACGCGCTTATATGTACGAGTTTATTAAGTTATTTGCACCACATCTGTCGCAAGATGTTATTCAGCAATCAATGCAAACTAAAACCAAGCAGGAATTGGAAGATTTATTTAACGGAATTGATATCCCTGATTATTAAATGACTTAAAGAAAGTCCAGATCGTTTGAATCTAAAATATCCTTTACAGCATCTTCTTCGCTGCTACTACCATTTAATATCTCGTTAATGAATTTGAAATAGATGGTATACACTTTGGTTTCCTTGTTTTCTTCTTCAACAATAAAGAACGGTGCCTGATTGACATTATATTGTTTAGCCAGTTGCATACCTTTGCTATCCATATCACGTTCATCTGCTATAACAGTCTGATCTATTTTATCGATATAACCTTCTTTCTCCAGACGTGATTGTACTTCAGCGCATTTTCGACAAGGCGTACCGTCAGCTTTAATCTTTTTAACAAAGGTAATATTCATATAGTTATTTCTTTAAGTTTCCTTCATGTAATCCACATTCTTTTTGTGTCGCTTCTTCCCACCACCAGCGTCCTTCACGTTCGTGTTGATTCGGTAGTACAGCGCGAGTACAAGGTTCGCAGCCTATACTAATAAAACCTTGTTGATGTAGTGCATTAAACGGCACATCATTGTTTCTAATGTATTCCCAAATATCAGTTGAGGTCCAGTTTGACAGTGGATTGAACTTGATTAACTCTTTTTCAGAAGTAGAAAAAGCGGCATCACGTTCTATGACTGGAACTGCATTACGAGTATCAGGGCTTTGATCTTTTCGTTGTCCTGTAATCCATGCATCAAGATTCATTAGTTTGCGTCTTAATGGAATGACTTTACGAATACCACAACATTCTTTATGTCCGTCTTTATAAAAACTGTATAAACCTTTTTCTTTTACCAGCTTTTGTATTGATTCCGCATCGGGTGAGAGAGCTTCAATTTTAATACCGTAATGTTCACGAACCTGTTCTATAAAACGATATGTTTCGGCATGTAGCCGTCCTGTATCGAGCGAAAAAACATTTATGTCAGGATTAATTTTGCTGGCTATGTCTATTAAGATGACATCTTCAGCGCCACTAAATGATATGGCGATATTGTTAAAATTTTCCAGAGCCATTTTTATTATTGCGACAGGCGAGCGGTCTTCGTATTCTGTTGCTAGTTTTTCGAGGTTAAATTCTGGCGCGCTCATAATGATTTTTTAAGTTATTGATTTTACTTTAATATTTAAATCAGGAGTGGCGATTTTATCAGAAAGGGTCGCTGGCACCTATAATATGTGCTTATATCTATAGTTAATTTTTGAATAAATTGCTATTTTTCATATTCGCCTGATAATATTGGAGAAACTGGCAATTACCCCCCATGGAGTTAGAAGATAATGAGTGATAAAGAAATTCAAACTATGTGGTCAGAGAGTCTTCTTGAGCATCTATATCTTGCTTTAAAAAAAGATAAAGAAGATGAATTGCTTATGGAGCTTATTACCGAGCTCCGGGCAAAAGACTATGATGATGACTTTCTTATCAAGAAAGTGACGCAAAAGGTTGAAGATGCTACAGCTGTTTCGAGACTAAAGAACCTATTAGATGGAAAAACGACTGGCGGTAGTTCTGCTTCCGGAGCAAGTACTGGTGAAGAAAAACCGTTGAGTAAAGCGGATCAAGCCAGGGCTAATGCAGCTGCTAAAAGAAAAGGACAGGAAAAAAAGGGTTTGGTTGGTAAAATAAAAGGTATATTTGGCGGAGACTAAATTAGAAAGTATGACTTTCCAGATATTTACGTGGGATGTAAGTTCCATGAGCCGAAAGATCTGTCAGGTAAAGGGTATTTGAATCATCAGCCTCGATAACCAAGTGTGTACGTGAAACATCACGTAAGTTGGGATCCATCATAATGTCGGTTTTACTATCTCGGCCAATTACGGTTTTTCCGATTTTCAGTTTGTAGCTTCGCCCCGCTTCATCAACAAATTTACATCCGGATTCATCCGAGATAATTTTACACGGGTGTTTGGATATCAGGACATCCATTTTTTTACCCGCTTTCAATCTTATAGTGACGTTCTCGCCCTTGGGCATTTTCTCCATTTCTGCAGCAGCATTACCTTCTACAAGAGGTTCGAATACAGTGTTTTCCAGCATTAAAGTATCTTTAAACTCAGCACCCGCTTCGCCATTGGAAGAGACACTGGATTTAACATGCTTTTTCTTTTCAGAATAAAGGTATTTGATAATTTCCTGTCGCGATGACAGGTATTGCATATATTTTACCAATGCCACACGTCGGAACTCGTTTAATTCTTCTTCTCCACTATGAAGTGCAGCAATAATCGATCGCCAACCGTGATCCTGAGAAAAAATTTGAGCGTCCATCTCCCGTAAGGCACGATTAATACTTTCAGGATCTTCGATCGATTTTGAAAGCATTGATACAAACTGTTTTTCAATTTCTTTAATTGTTTTAGCTTCTTTTCTTAGTTCATCGATAGAAAATTTCACCATGCTGGTTATCTTTTTTGACGGCACTGAAGTTCTTCCGGCAAGTGCAAATTCAAAATCAGCAAGTGATGAGAACTTTAATGATTGTTCTCCAACTGTGACTTCTATGGGTTTAGCAAAGAATTTATTTAGCATTTTTGTAAAATTAACTGTAAATATAAAAGAGCAATATTAAGTATATTTAGAAGAAATTGTTTCCAGTTCATATCAGAAGCTTTATAGTTTTTGAACCAGATTGTACTCTTCAATAAGCATGACAAAGGCTATCCCTATTTTTGTCGCTAGAGTGTAACAATTATTTGCTTCAACATTCAAATTCAATTTTTCTGGTTTTAAGGATTTCTTTTCGTTTCATTGGGTTACAGCTCGATAATGATTTACTAAATGAATAAAATTGAGCTAGATTTTTATTTAGTTTTTCATATATTTCGAGAAAGGCAGGGACATGTTTTCTGTAAGTGACAACAGAGGCCAGTTTTGCATTATTAATATCTGACGAAAACCACTTTTTGTAAGGGTTTTCACCCCATGATTTAGTCATTTCAAAATACTCAGTCTGCATTTTTTGAAACAAGTTTTTTTTACGACTTCTTTTTGTTTTTTTATCTTCAGATGAGTGATAAAGCTTATTTAATATCGATTTATAACGCATTACCAGCGCCACAAATATTTTCTCATGAATTTGAGATTGGTTATATTCATCTAGTAGTCCTTTATCGTGTTTTTGTCTTAGCCACCTCGTTACACCAATGTGTGCTACAGCATCGGCATAAGATTCATTAAATTCCGTGTCGTTTTTGATGTATAGCTGTTGATGTGCAAGTTCATGAAACATGACAGTTGCCAGATAGTTCTCGCTCCAACGCAGCATCGTATTAAGTACCGGGTCATCAAACCAGCCAAGCGTTGAATAGGCGGCGACGCCTCCAAGGTAAATATCATATCCTTGTTGCTTAAGATGCGTGGCATTTTTCTCAGCTTCTGATTGCGAAAAATAACCTCGATAGCTTAAACAACCAATAATAAGGTAACACCAACTTAGGGGTTCAAGCGAAAATTCTTCATTGGCAAAAATATTCCAGATGACATAGTCACGTTCCAGATCAGCATAGGATAAATAGCTGTTATTTTTGGGAAGTCCAAGTTGTTCAGTAGAAAATTGTCTTAGTTGCAATACGGTATTTAATTTGTCTCTAAGTGAAGAGGAAACATTCGGATCATCTAAAATATCGTTTATGTCCTGACGTTTTTTGAGAACTTCAAATTGTCCTTGAATTGACTGGCTGTAATATTGGACAGAAGTACAGCCCGAAAGAAAAAATATAATTAATAGTAATATAAAATAGTGTTGATTTTGTCGTCTCATGTCATTATCTATGATAATGAATTTGTACGAACTGTATAGAACCAATAGAAATTCCTGAATTTAACTACGAAAATAGATAATGTTTACGACTTTAATTGGCTGCGACTCATTACTCGATGCTTATCAGAAACCTGATTGGCTGATATTTGATACACGGTATGATTTAACGGAAAAGAATGCTGGTAAGCAGGCTTATCTTGAAAATCATATCCCCGGGGCAATTTATGTCGATTTACATGATGACTTAAGTCGGCCTCCCGCTACAAATAAGGGTCGTCATCCATTACCCACTGAAGATGCAATGAATGAATTGTTTTCCGAACTTGGTATCCAAGCAGATTCCCAGGTTATTATTTATGACAATGTATCGGGCGCATTTGCTGCTCGTTTCTGGTGGATGTTAAAACACATGCAACATCAGCATGTCGCTGTTTTAGATGGAGGTTGGCAAGCATGGCTTAATGCTGGTGGTCCTGTAGACTCAAGTAATGAAGAGCGTAAACAAGGTGTGTATAAAAAAGCATCAAAAACGCACGATGTTATCAATATTGATCAAGTTGAGTGTGCACGTTTACTTATTGATTCGCGTGAACCGGTTCGTTATAGAGGCGAATCCGAACCGATAGATAAGGCTGCAGGCCATATCCCTGGTGCAGTTAACCGGTTTTTTAAAGAAAACCTGTCTGAAAGTGGCAGTTTTAAAGAAAAGTCAGTATTAAAACAGGAATTCGAGCAAGTATTTGGAAACATACCGGCAGAAGAAGCCGTGTTTTATTGTGGTTCCGGTGTCACAGCTTGTCATAATTTACTTGCAGCAGCCTATGCCGGTTTGGCCCTGCCAAAGCTTTATGCTGGCTCATGGAGTGAATGGAGCAGTGATCCAGCAAAGCCGGTTGCGACCGGAGCTTAGACTGTATTCTGCTAGATATAAGTAAGGCATTTCAGTATGTTAGGAATAGACATATAATGAACCAACCAGATAATCTGATATTTCATTAAATTTATGGAAAATATGTTTAGACTCATTTTAAAAATTTCACTTATTTTGTTGTTTTCGGCCGTTAATGCAGAGCCTGATGCGATTGATGTGACTGTCGATTCTGAGCTCCATACTATCGACACTGCAATGCCTGAGATTGAAGACAGCTCTCTTTTGAAAGAGGAAGAACTTGAAGGTGCTGTTTTATCTGAAATTGAATCTGAGTCGATAGAAGCGATAGAAGAGCTGCTCCCGGAAGCGACTGATATAATTGACGATGTCATTGAAAATGATGTTCTGGATGAAGATCCACTTGAAGCAGAACTTCAGGTTGAAGAAATTACGATTGGTGAACTAAGTAAAGATGTTGTCCTGGTTCTGGATAATTCAGGTAGCATGAAAAAGAATGATCCGAATTTTCTGGTCAACAAAGCAGTAAAAGAATTTATCAGCCAACAAGATGAAAACACCCGTGTCGGTGTTGTCATTTTTGATCAAGCTGTACGTTTACCAGTTCCTTTAACAGTATCATCATTGGCAAATCGTGAACTCCTGCTTAATAGTATCGAAAATATAAATTACAAAGGACTATTTACTGATAGTCCGGCAGGAATTGAACGAGCGATATACGAACTAAAAAATAACGGACGGGATGATGCAGAAAAATCCATCATCTTTATGACTGATGGCATTGTTGATACGGGCGCACCAGAAAAAGATATAGAAAAGTCAAAATGGTTGCGAGAAGATTTAGCACCGGATGCAGCAGATAATAACATCAAAATTTTCGGTATTGCGTTTACTGAAGAGGCAGATTTTCAGTTAATACAATCGATCTCGCAAAAAACAGATGGTGAATATTATCGTGCATTAACAGTTAATGATTTACAAAACGTTTTTGAGCAGATCAATAAAATAATTAATACACCTCCCGAACCTGAACCCGAACCCGAACCCGAAATTGTTCAAACCTCGGTAGAAGTGCCCGCTCCAGTTATAGAACAAGCTCCTCCTGCACCTGTGATTATCGAAGTGCCCGTACAATCAATGGGCGAAGAAGAACGAATTCGTTCAATGATCATGATTGCTGCGGCAATTGTTTTGACGCTGACATTGTTAGGAATATTGATTCTACTTTTACGACGTAATCGCGATTTAAAAGCAGGAGAAGATGCGGTTGCTCAGGAAGCGTACATCAATGACTTACAAGGAAAAACAGATAAACAAACGCATAAACTAGGAACTAAGCCCACCATGTTCGGCCGTGTTGCTGGAAAAGATACTGATCATCTTGATTATATTGTTGTAAATGAATCGACAATCGGTCGACGTCATGCACTCATTGAATTTAAAGATTATTCATACTGGATAGTAGATCAGGGAAGTATCAATGGCACATTTGTAAACGGCCAACCAGTTAGTACTGAAGTGCGTTTAAAACACGGTGACCGCATACGATTACATAAATGTGATTTTGAATTCATTATGCCGGAAATGGAAGACAGTGGTATGACCGTGATATCCAATACCGTATTTGCTGCACAACCCGCAGCTATAGATGATTCAGAAGAAGCCACTGAAATTCGTGATAGCGATGGTGTTAGTATGGGAAAGTCTGACGCTGATATGGATTTCGATATAACGGGCGCAGCGTCAGCCGGTGAACTATCTGATTTGTATGAACCGGATCCTGATGATGAAGATACTATAATCCGTGATTTGCCTGAAGCTGAAAAGGAAACGCTTGAACCAGAATTTACACTTGATGAAGATGATGTCGACTCCGAAGATGAAACCATTATGTTAGATGATGATTCAGATTCAGATATTGATGATGATGCGACTTTACGTAAAGATGACATCTAATTATTGAACGGTTAATTTTCAATATTGAATTACTTCAAAATAAGCACTTAATCATTGACGATTTAAAATATTCCTGTCTATGAAAAAAGGGCATGCTTATCTTTTATCAATACTTTCAGATGGACAATTCCATTCAGGTGAAGTACTAGCAACTCATCTTAATATTTCCAGAGCAGCAATCTGGAAATCTATCAGGCTGTTGGAATCTTTAGGTCTTAATATAGAAGCAGTGCGCGGTAAAGGTTATTGCTTAAATCAACCTATAGAATTATTTTCCGAAGAAAAAATTAAAAAGT
Organism: Pseudomonadota bacterium; assembly: GCA_013112535.1. GTDB lineage: Bacteria > Pseudomonadota > Gammaproteobacteria > Eutrophobiales > Eutrophobiaceae > UBA7359. Next base: position 29,095 of record JABFGI010000015.1, on the reverse strand, counting down.
GTTTGTCTCCTCGCATAAAGAAATCATGCCATAAAATTGATGTGTTATTTAAGACGGATTCAACGAATTCAAATTTATTTGATCAACTGAAAAACGAAACCATTCATGGCAATGTTGTGTTGGCAGAATATCAATCTCAAGGGCGAGGTAGAAGAGGTAATAAATGGATAGCGCCTTTAGGCAGTGGTATAACTCTTTCTGTTGGTTGGCGATTTGATATTGTACCGAAAACATTTAGTCAGTTATCTTTATATATGGGTGTAGCTATAGCTCGTGCGCTACATTCAGAAAATATAGATAATATTGGTTTAAAATGGCCCAATGATATCGTTGTAAAGAATAAAAAAATTGGCGGCATATTAATTGAGATTCGTGGTGAAACCAGTGGGCCTGTTGATGTCGTTATCGGTATAGGTCTAAATTATGAACTGAATGAAGAAATCAAGACGCAAATTGCTCAACCGGTAACAGATATCTGTAGTCATACAAATCAACGTATATCCAGGAATGCTATGGTGGCAACTCTATTATCGAAAGTGTTTGAAGTATTAGACAGTATGCAAAACGATCAAAGTTTAAATTTACTTGATGAATGGCGAGTGCTGGACTGTCATTCCGAACGGCATGCGAAGTTACTTTTACCTAATGAAGTAATTGAGGGTGTATTAAAAGGTGTGGATGATCAGGGAGCACTGCTGATATCTGTTGACGGAAAAATAAAAAGTTATACCTCAGGTGAAATTAGTTTGAGAGTGGCATCATAATGAATCTACTGTTGGATATCGGTAACTCATCTGTCAACTGGGCAAAGCAAGAACAGGAAGCTTTCATTTCTAGCGGCGTATTTAGTTATACAAAAACTAATTTTGAAAAAGAGATTATTGAAAATTTATCTTCTTTTGAAAAGCCATCGAATGTTCTGGTTTCAAATGTTGCCGGAGATTCTATTTTTATCTTACTTAATGACTGGACAAAAGAACATTGGCAACAGGATTGTTGGCAACCGTGTGTGTCAACGCACTACAAGGAATTAACAAACAGTTATGAAGATACTGAACAGATGGGTCTTGACCGATGGTTAGCAATGATTGCTGCCTGGGAAATGAATCAAACAGCATTGTGTCTGGTGGGTTGTGGAACTGCATTAACAATAGATTTAATCGATGCAAGCGGGAAACATTCAGGTGGTTATATAATCCCGGGTATTGAATTAATGCAGAAGACGTTAGTGGATAATACAGTACAAATAAATACAAATATCAGGACTATGCCATCCATTGAATATGCTCAGGATACCCAAACAGCAGTGAACAATGGCTCTTTTCTGGCAGCTGTATCCATTATCGACCACACGGTTAAAACATTTTCTGATGAATCAAATTCCGGAGTGAAGTGTATAATGTCGGGCGGTATGGCCAGTTCAATTAAGTCGTTATTAAATCACCCGTTTGAATATGAACCGAATTTAGTGCTCATGGGACTTTCAATGCTTCATAAGGCTCGCCAATGAAATGGTTTTTTATATTGTTGCTACTGCTTAATTTTATTTATCTAGGCTGGGAAATTGATCGCGACAGCAGTCTAAAACGCGCTAATGTTTCATCCGCAATTAAAGTACCGGCGGGGACGCAAAAGCTCGTTTTACTAAGTGAACTTGAGAAACTGCCGGAAACAAGAAGCCATATTAAACTCGATAATGAGCTTTCCATGGAAAATTTTAATTCAGAACCGGTATTACCTATCGAACTAAATCCTAATACAGAGAAAATGATGGGCTCACTTTTAACAGAGACAATAATTTCGAAATTGGATGAAAATTTAAAACAGGATGATGAGCCTCTGGATATTGCGCTACCCGAGTTTATTGTCGATGAAGTACCTAATACAATAACAGAAAAAACAGTCTGTTATACTTATGGCCCTATTCCGAATCAGACGGAATCGGAGTTATTATCAAAGTGGCTTGATGAAAGGGGAATTATTTATCAGGAAAGGCAGACAGATGAGCAGGGAAAACAGTTGTTCTGGGTTTATCTGGCACCACGCGACTCACGGGAACAAGCCGAAGCTGCAATGAGTGATCTCAAGCAAAAAGGAGTTAAAGATTTACGTTTAATCAGGGAAGGGGATTTGTTAAATGCTATTTCGTTAGGTTTATTTTCCAGTCAGGCTTCGGTAAATCGTCGTTTAAACGAGATTAAGGCGAAAGGTTACCAATCGGTCGTGGTTCCTTATTCCGGAGGAAAGAAGCTACACTGGTTCGATGTTAGCGTCGTTCAAAATTCCGAATACGTGAATGATTTATTTACCGGATTTCCTGCCCGATTTAATGCATTACCTGTTGATTGCAATGCAATTGCTATGCGATAAGGAAATCCTTAGAATATGCCCACAAAATTTTACAAATTTGTATTTTATGAATTGAATACATTGAGGCAATGGATCACATTGCCCCGATAGTTAAATGGTATAACCGGTGATTTGTAATCACCTATTGGGGGTTCGATTCCCTCTCGGGGCTCCAATTTGCGAAGATTGAAGCAGGAAATCTTAATCAATTCACTACTAATGGAAGTACCAATGACTTTTTATAAAACGATTTTTTCACTTTTTTTGACTTCCATTTTCTGTTTCTCCAGCGTATTTGCACAAACATCTTATGGTGATATCCAGCTTTTAATAAACGAGGGTAAATATAAAGAAGCCCTTAAATTAACAGATGAGCAACTATCACAAAGTTCATCAGATATTAAATTGCAATTTATGAAGGGGCTGGTATTAACTCGTCTTGATAGATATAGCGATGCTGAGCAGGTGTTTATTAAATTAACAAAAGAAAACCCCGACTTACCTGAGCCGTTTAATAATCTTGCGGTCGTTTATGCTGCTCAGGGAAAATATACAGAAGCCTCAGAAGCACTGAAAAGTGCAATTAATACTCATCCCAGTTATGCCACTGCACACGAAAATTTAGGTGATATATATGCCAAAATGGCCAGTCGTGCATACAACCAGGCACTGGAGTTAGATACCAGTAATACTGCTGCCAGAGAAAAATTATCATTGGTAAATGAATTAATTTCTGCACCGTCACCATCAAAACCGGAAAAGACAGTCGTTGCAGTTGCTGCTCCGGAAGCTAAACCGGTTTCAAAACCTGAAACCAGGCCTGAAGTCAAAACGCTACAGGAGCCGGAAATTATTACTGTTCCGGCCAAACCTGCAGTTAAAAAAGATAAAGAGTCGATAAAAGCTGATCCTGAAGAGGAAAAAGCAAACAATCGAAATGCTGTTGAAGCAGCAATAAAAAGCTGGGCTAATGCCTGGTCTGCCCAGGACGTGGATAGTTACCTTGCCAGTTATGGCAGAGAGTTCGTTCCGCCAAAAGGCTTGAGTCGTACAGCCTGGGAAAAAGAACGTCGTGTGCGTTTACGTAAACCGCGATTTATTAAAATTTCTTTAGCAAACATAAAAATTAATCTTCATGGTAAAGATTATGCCGAGATCAGGTTTACACAAAGTTACCAGTCAGATACTTATGGTGATAAGGTTAAAAAGGAAATATTAATGCGCAAGGTAAATAATCGTTGGTTAATTACCCAGGAGAGAACGCGGTAATTTACCAACGGGATGCTAAGATGAAAATTAATTTTAAATATCTTCTTATTCTTTTTTTTCTTGGCATAAGTCATTCGTTGCTAGCTGCTGATATTCTTTCCAAAGCCACGTCTAGCCAGAATCTGTCAAGACATTCTGAAAATCTATTAATCACCGCGCTGGAAAGAATTAAAAATGATAAAACAGATCAGGCCATTAAGGATTTACAGCAATTAATCAAGTTCAACCCGGATTTTAAAGTGGCTCAGCTAATCTATGCTGATATGATGCTCGCGCGTTCACAGGCCATAACCGACTTTGGTAATGTTTCGAATGCTTCATTTGAACGGATTTCTGCTTTACGTGATGAAGTGCAAGCACGATGGCAATATCATCAATCTCCGGTTGACAGGGATAAAATACCCGCTTCATTGATTCAGCTGGCAAGTAAACAAAAGTATGTCATTGTCGTTGATTCTTCCCGCTCAAGATTGTTTTTGTTTAAAAATCAAAATGGCGTACCAATATTAATAAAAGATTCTTACGTCACTATAGGTAAGAATGGAACAGGGAAGTATGTAGAGGGAGATCAAAAAACACCGGTAGGTGTTTATTTTGTTACCGGATTTATTAAACCGGAAGAGCTTCCCGATCTTTATGGTGATGGTGCTTATCCTATAAATTATCCAAATGCCTGGGATCAACGTCATGGTCGCACAGGCTACGGTATCTGGTTACACGGTACGCCCAGTAGCACCTTTAGCCGTCCTCCAAAAGATAGTAACGGTTGCGTTATCGTAAGTAATAATGACTTGAATACATTGTCTCCGTTTATTGATAAAGGACAAACGCCGGTTATTATTTCTGATTCGATTAACTGGATTACAAAAAAGGAATGGAAAAAACATCAAACTGATTATGAATATTTCGTTGAACAATGGCGCAACGATTGGGAAAGTCGAGATGTTGATTTGTATTTACGTCATTATTCAAAAGAATACTCAGGATTGGGCAAGGATTATAATTCCTGGGTTGAATATAAACGCAGAGTCAATCCATCGAAAAAATTTATAAAGGTTAACCTGACAAATACAAGCATGTTCCTTTACCCGGGTGAAAAACAATTAATGGTTGTTACTTTTGTTCAGGATTATGCCAGTGATAATTTTAGAAGGAAGTTCACCAAGCGTCAGTACTGGCGTATGGAAGATGATGGACAATGGCGAATCATTTATGAAGGAGCTGCGTCCTGATTTATGCTGTGTGATTCAATATAAGCCTCTTCGGTAATATTTTCACTCAACCATCGAACCATATCACGCCAGATATCATTGATTTCTTTATTAGTAGGCATAATGCCAGCGTAGGGTAACTCAATTGTTACCACCGGTATTTTTCGTTGTATCCCGGCATAATTACCTAAAGAACCAGGATATGTGCCCAATAGATTGAGATGCAAGCGTCCCAGTTTATAGGGGGCATCACGTGGTCCATCATAATCAACAATACCATGAGGTGCATGTACCGCGACGATAACATCAGGATTAAACTCATTAATATGATTAACCAGCCATGTCGACTCTGGCTCACTCAATGGACTTTTTCCTGGATAATATCTTGGATTTCGGCCAGTAAAAGTTTCCCAATGTTTTAAAGCCGTATTTTCCCAATCATCCATTGGAAAATTACGATTCAGATCAACATCATTTGCATTTATTCGTTGAGATTTTCGTCGTAATAAACCATCCGGATTTAATAATGGTGTAACATGCCAATGAAAGAGACCGGAATGGTATTGATCAAGCGTTTTCATCCATTTGAAAACAATGCTAACTGAAGAGTATTCATCGCCATGTATACCTCCAATTAATAAAACTTTACCCAGTGGTGATCGTCTTTGCAGGGGAGGGTATTCTTTTATCAAGATTGGCGCATTATTAACGGAGCGCCCATCAGTTGCAGTTAAATTAACATCTAGACAATCCTGAATATTAACACTGCCTAATTTACTTCCGATGCGGGTACATTCTTTATTAACGAGTTCGTCGATATCTTCAGCTTTAACAGATGTTAAAGTAAATAATAAAAGGGCGATTGAAATGTATGATCTAAACATTATTATTTATTATAAAATCAAGAAACAGCCCGATAAAAACAGTCAGGCCAAACCAGTTATTATTCAAAAAAGCCTTGAAACATTGTTCCGGCTTTCTGCCCCATATCAAACGTAATTGATAAATAAAAAAACAGGCCGCAACAGCTAGGCCAATATAATAATAGAAACTCAACTGCGCCTGCATGCCTATGGTAATTAGTGTAACTAAAACCAGCGCTTGAATGATGCCGATAATAACCCGATCAGCGTCATCAAACAAAATTGCAGTCGATTTAACACCGATTTTAAGGTCATCTTCCCGGTCAACCATGGCATACATCGTATCATAGACGACCGACCATAGAATGTTTGCAATGAGCAATAACCAGGCAATTTGAGGTACCGAACCTGTTTGTGCCGCGAATGCCATTGGAATAGCCCAACCAAAAGCTAATCCGAGAAAGAATTGGGGCAAGTAGGTGTATCGTTTCATAAAAGGGTATATACCGGCAAGAATAATGGCTATAAAAGCCAGTTGAACTGTTAACCAGTTCATCGTTAATACCAGTAAAAAAGCGATAAAAATTAATCCTAGCGCAACAGCCAGTGCTTCAAATGAAGAAATTCTGTCGTCTGCTAAAGGCCTGTTTTTTGTTCTGGAAACATAAGGGTCGAACTGTTGATCAGCAATATCATTTAATACACAACCAGCAGAACGCATAAAAACAACACCAAGAACGAAGACAATGAATACATCCGTATCCGGGATTCCTCTAGCCGCAATCCATAAAGCCCAGAGAGTGGGCCATAATAATAAGAGTATACCAATAGGCTTATTTAACCGTGTTAACGCAGCATATAGCTTGAGTCGTTGACGTACCGCCGGCCAATGAGCTTTGCACCGGACCTTAAATTTATAACTGGTATTACAAATACAGGCCCATCCTTTACCTATGTGTTTTACGGTGAAGGAAAACGCTTTATGGCAATAAAGATTAATCATTGCCCAGGCTCGTCTGGATAACACAGATAATCTTTTTAAAATGAACTCTAGTTTTTGTTGCATTCTAAAATCGAAGGTAAGAATATTTCAGTTATAAGTAATGGCTGCTGTTCAGTATAAAACAATGATTGTCTACCCCATAACTCGGATATGATATCCAGATCTTTTGTTGCTTCTTTATAAAGCCCGCAGTCTACAGTAATTTTTGCATAACACATGTCTGCACGATATGTGTTTTCATCTTTAAACAGGATATCAGCCAGTGGGTTTGTGCCCAGACAAGACAGCTTTTTATTTTTTCCAGAGAATGTTTTCTCGGGAATTACTGTGCGTGCATATACTAAAGCCTGATTATCACATTTTAAACGGACTTTCCTGATAAATGTTTTTTCGTTATCAGATAATGATAGTAAAGCTATTTCATCAGACATAGCTGCTTGCCACGATTCAGAAACCAGTTCGAGATTAAACTCACCTTTACAATGTTGTTGAATATAATACGTGAGTGAGCCTTCATTAAAAAGAAACGGACTTATCCGCTTATCAGATATTTTTTGTTGTACAGACTCTTTGTTTTGCCAATCAAGTTTCAATGCGTTTATCCAGTTAAACATTACTGTAGTCGATGTTTTTGCCTAGCCATCGATGAATTAATGATTCTACCTTGTCGTGATCGTTTTCGAGTAATAATTTTGCTGTATTTTGTATCTCGGGTAATAAGCGTGCGTCACGCATTAAATCGGCAACACGCATTTCCGGTATGCCTGCCTGACGTGTGCCCAGGATTTCTCCCGGACCACGTAATTCAAGATCTTTTTCAGCAATAACAAAACCATCACTACTGGTACGCATAATTTCCAGTCGTTGTTTTGCTAAATCACCAAGCGGAGACTGGTACATTAATAAACAATCGCTTTGTGTCTCACCACGACCAATGCGACCACGTAATTGATGCAATTGAGACAGGCCGAATCGTTCAGCATTATCAATTATCATCAGGCTTGCATTCGGCACGTCTACTCCTACCTCAATGACAGTAGTTGCCACTAAGAGACCAATTTTACCGTTTTTGAATTCCTGCATCATGTTTTCTTTTTCTGTTGGCTTCATACGCCCATGGATTAGTCCAACATTAACAGCACTTAATTTTTCCTTTAGTGTCTCCGCTGTTTCAATCGCAGTTTCGCATTGCAACGTTTCTGATTCCTCGATCAACGTACAAACCCAATATACTTGTCGCCCTTCTGTGCAGACTTTATTAATTCTGTTTATGATGTCATCGCGTCGTTCATTTGAAATAACACTGGTGTTGATTGTTTTTCGTCCAGGCGGTAGTTCATTGATTACCGTATGGTCAAGATCCGCATAAGCAGTCATTGTTAAGGTCCTTGGAATAGGAGTCGCAGTCATAATTAACTGATGTGGATATACTTTATGTTGCTGTCCTTTTTCCAGCAAAGCCAACCGTTGATGTACACCAAAGCGATGTTGTTCATCGATAACAATTAAACCAGGTTTTGCAAATGAGACAGAGTCCTGAAATAACGCATGCGTACCTATAACAACAACAGGAGTATCATTCTGCAGTCGTTCTTCAACTTCGGTTCGTCTAGATTTTTTCAGTTTCCCGGTCAGGAATACGACATCGATACCAAGTGGTTCCAGCCAGATTCGAAAGTTTTTGTAATGTTGTTCAGAAAGAAGTTCCGTTGGTGCCATAATCGCAACTTGATAACCGGCTTCAATTGTTTGTAAGGTAGCCATGGCTGCCACAACTGTTTTGCCAGAACCCACATCGCCTTGAACAAGTCTAAGCATTGCTTCCGTTTTATTTAAATCTGAAGATATCGTTTCATATGCTAATCGTTGAGCATTTGTTAACTCAAATGGCAAGTTTTCTAAAAAAACAGTAACAAGGTGACTACTTTTATTTAAAGCAGGTGAGGATTCTTTTCGAAAGTCTTTTCGTAATTGCAATAAACTTAATTGGTGAGCTAGTAATTCTTCAAAAGCCAATCTTCGCTGCGCAGGGTGAATGCCTTCTACCAGACTTTTAATATCAGCATCAGGCGGAGGTCGATGTACATAAGAAAGGGCCTCTGATAAGGTAGGTAATTTTTGGTCAGCTAATATATTTTCAGGCAATAACTCGACTAAGCTCTGTTCGTCATTATCTAAAGCAAGTAGAGCCTGTTCTGTTAATTTACGCAATCGTGTTTGTTGTAAGCCTTCGGTACTCGGATATACCGCAGTAAGTTGTTCATCCAGTACATTTTCCTGATGCTCATTAAGCACACGATATTCAGGATGAACCATTTCCAGTGAACCTTGACCATAACGAACCTGCCCATAACAACGTATGCTTAAACCTCGCTGTAAACCTTTTTCCTGTGATTTTGAAAAATAAAAGAAACGTAAAATGATAGAACCGGTACCGTCACTGATTCGGCATAATAGAGATCGTCTTTTACCAAATCGAACCTGGGTTAATTCTATTTCCCCCTGAATATAAGCCTCATGTTCCGGACGCAGTGTTCCGATAGGAGACAAACGAGTTCGATCAATATAACGATAGGGCAAATGAAATAATAAATCCTGAATTTCATTTATACCTATGCGTTCCAGTTTTTCCTGTAAGCGTAGGCCTACACCACTTAATGAAGTGACAGGATTAGTAAGGGTAAAGTGTTTATTTTTATTCAAAGCTGGGTCAAAGAAAAGAGATCACTTCGTGCAATAATTAAAGTGTCATTATTGCATCCATTTCAACTAAAGCGCCTTTTGGCAAACTGGCAACGCCAACAGCAGCTCGTGCAGGGTAGGGTTCAGTAAAATATTCCGCCATGATTTCATTAACCAGAGGAAAGTGAGATAAGTCGGTGAGAAAAATGTTTAATTTACTAATATCGGCCAATGAACCACCCGCTGCTATAGCAACAGCAGTAAGATTATCAAATACACGAGTAATTTGAGCTCGCATATCGCCTTCTATTAATTCCATCGTTTCAGGTACTAAAGGGATTTGTCCTGAAAGATAAACTGTATTTCCAACTTTTACGGCTTGAGAATAAGTGCCTATTGCTTGCGGTGCATCGGTAGTCGATATAATTTCTTTTTGCATTATTATTTCCTCTTATTTTCAATAATACGTTTATATTTAATAGTTGATTAATTTCGGGTTATTTGGGAGATGCTCTTCAGCGCTCTTATTCTTCGCATAACATTGGCTAAATGAACGCGATTTTGTACTTCAATAATAAATCGTAATGTCGTATATCTGTCATCGCGATCAGTCATTTCAACATTTTCAATATTGGCTTCCGCATCTGAAATGGTAGATGAAACTGTGGCAAGTACACCGCGTTGATTACTGGCATTCATGCTGATTTTGACTTTAAAGTCGCGTTCTATGTTTGATTCCCATTCAACATGAATCCATTTTTCCTGTTGGTTTTGGTATTCAGCAATGTTTTTGCAGCTTTGTCGATGTACAACGATGCCGCGTCCTGACGTGATGAAACCATAGATGGGGTCGCCAGGAATCGGATAACAACATTTAGGAAAACTGACAACCATACCTTCTGTGCCTTTAATCGATAACGGCATTTTTTCATCATTTTTAACTGACTTGTCTTCTTGCTTAGTCAGTTTCTCAAAGGCAATTAACTGTCTTGCTATTAAAGGTGCAAATTTGTTGCCTAGACCGATTTCCTGAAAAAGTTCATCTTCACTTTCGACTTTGTTTTCAGAAAATAAATATTGCATATCTTTTTCATTAATATCCTGATAGGTAAATGCAAAGGGTTCGAGTTCCCGGTTTAACAAACGTTTCCCCAGTGCTATTGCTTCACTATTTTGCAGATTTTTAAGGAAATGCCTGATCTGTGTCCGCGCTTTGGCAGTAACTACAAAATTTAACCATGCCGGGTCCGGACGACCGCTTTTTGCTGTAATAATTTCAACGGTTTGTCCATTGGCCAATTGTGTCCCCAGTGGGAATAGTTTTCTGTTAATACGAGTACCAACACATCGATTACCAATATCAGTATGAATGGCATAGGCAAAATCGACAGCTGTTGCGCCACTCGGTAGTTCCATGATCTTGCCTTTAGGCGTAAAGACATAAACATCGTCTGGAAATAAATCTACTTTTACATTTTCGAAAAATTCTACCGGGTTTCCAGCGGATTTATTCAATTCAACAATATTTCGTAACCATTCTCTAGCGCGACGATGTGCACCGCTTCGATCACTTTCACGTTGTATTGCTTTTTTCGATTTCCCTTCTGCTTTATAAAGCCAATGTGCGGCAATACCGGCTTCTGCAACATCATCAATTTCTTTTGTTCGTATTTGAATTTCAATTGGTACACCATAAGGACCAAACAAAACGGTATGCAACGACTGATAACCATTTGCTTTTGGAATCGCGATATAATCTTTAAATTTTCCGGGAACAGGTTTATATAAATTATGTACGGTACCTATGGTGCGATAGCAGGTGTCAATATCATCAACGATTAAACGAAAAGCATATACATCATAAACATCATTGAACGAGAGATGTTGTTCTTTCATTTTCGTATAGATTCCGTAAAGGTGTTTTTCCCTGCCTAATATTTGTCCAGGAACTTTTTCCTGGCGCATACGACGTTTTAAGGCGGTTCTAATTTTGCTAATAATTTCTTTTCGATGACCACGTGCTTTATTGATTTGTTCGTTTAAAATCCTGTAACGCATTGGATATAAGGTAGCAAAGCCGCGTTCTTCCAGTTCCAGTCGTATCGAGTTAACGCCGAGTCGAAGTGCAATAGGGGCATAAACTTCCAGTGTTTCTCGTGCTATGCGTCGGCGTTTCTTTGGATTCAAAGCTTCAAGTGTACGCATGTTATGCAGGCGATCAGCGAGTTTGACCAGGATGACGCGAATATCATTACTCATCGCCATTAGCATTTTACGAAAGTTATGTGCCTGTGCCTCAGCCGAATTCTCAAATTGAATTTTGTCCAGTTTACTGACGCCATCGACCAGTTCAGCAACACCTTTACCAAATCTGCGACTGATTACTGTTTTTGCTGTGGGTGTGTCTTCTATGACATCATGCAGTATTGCTGCCATTAGCGTCTGGTGATCCATGTGCATTTCGCCAAGGATATAAGCTACTTCAAGGGGATGATGAATATATGGTTCGCCGCTTTTACGTTTTTGCCCTTCATGTGCCTTCGCACTAAAATGATAGGCACGTTGCACTTTTTCTACCTGTTCAGGCTGAAGATAAGTACCGATGAGTTTACGAAGTTCGTTTATTGTTAACACAGGATTAATTCAGTCTGATTTCTATTGCATGTTGGCTCAAGTCTGAATTGTATACTACATAAAGCATAAAGGCGCATATGCTGCGCCTTTATATAAAATGAAAAATGAGTTTAATTATTACTCAGTCGGTTCTGCAGGTGTCGGAATTGCAAAATCAGCTTCGGTAAATTCGTCTTCATCATCGAATTGATTAACCTTGTCAATGTTTTCAACAGTAATCAGGTTTTCCGCAATTTCACGCAAAGCGATGACAGTTGGTTTGTCCTGTTTGGCAGGCACTAATGGTTCAGCGCCCATTGAAATTTGCCGAGCACGTTTACTAGCTAATAAAACCAGATCATAACGGTTATTTATATTTTCCAGGCAGTCTTCAACGGTTAATCTGGCCATGTTGTCCTCATTTCTAATGTGTAATTTCTAAAATGACCGGTTAAAAAGTGACCGGCTTTTAAAGTGGAGCGCTATTCTACTGAATTTAGAGGCTGTTCTGCAATATATGAATTGATTCAGATGGCTTTTAATTGCCTTGATTCATGATTTTGTCGACAAATTCATCATAAAATGCCTTTTGACGGCAGCTTCCAAGGTTTGTTGTCGAAATTATGGCTTTGAGTTCGGTTAAAGCCTGTTCAAAATTATCATTGATGACAATATAGTCGAATTCCCTGTAATGCGATATTTCTTCGCGAGCAGCGTTCATTCTGTACTCAATTGTTTTCTGGTCGTCATTTTGCCGACCAATCAACCGTTCACGAAGAGTTTGATAATCAGGCGGAAGTATAAAAATACCGACGCTGTTACGTAATTGGGATTTGACTTGTTGCGCACCCTGCCAGTCTATTTCAAGGATAAAGTTTCTGCCGGTGAGCATTTCTTTTTCAACCCAGTCTTTGGGTGTGCCATAGTAATTACCAAAAACTTTGGCATATTCAAGGAAGTGGTTCTTATTAATTAGTTCCTTGAATTCGTTTTCATCGACAAAGAAATACGCTTCACCATCTTTTTCATCTTGTCTGGGCTTACGAGTCGTGTAAGAAATTGAAACATCAAGATTATCAACTTCGGAAACTAGAGATTTAATTAAAGACGTTTTCCCCGCACCCGATGGTGCAGCAATAATAAATAATGTGCCGCTTTTGCTTTTCATATAATCATTCAATGTTTTGTATCTGTTCTCTCATCTGTTCGATCAATACTTTTAAATCGACGGATGAATTAGTGGTATCAAGATGAGCAGATTTAGAACCCAAAGTATTCGATTCGCGATTCATTTCCTGCATTAAAAAATCCAGACGTCGTCCGACCGGGCCTTTTTGTTCAAGAACTCGACTGACTTCATCTATATGTGCATCAAGGCGATCCAGTTCTTCAGAGACATCCATTTTTTGAGCTAACAAAAGCAATTCCTGTTCCAATCGGTCCTGATTAAACTCGCTACTTAATTCTTGTACCCGCTGTAATAATTTTTCACGGATGTTATCAAGAATAGTCGGCATTATTTCACGAACGTTTGAAACTATTGATTTTGAAGTTGTACAACGTTCAAGCACCATGGCTTTAATTTTTTCGCCTTCACGTTCGCGCGTTTCAACTGCGGCCTGCAAAGTTTTTTCTATTAAATCGAATATTGGCGTTGCAATCATCTCAGGTTCAGGTACATCTTTATCAAGAACGCCGGGCCAACGTAGTAATTCTAATGCATTCAACGGGGCAGGTGATTTTAATTGTGTGCTGGTTGCTTCTGCTGTTTCAATGACTTTTGCCAATAGTTCCTGGTTTACAGGCAAGTCGTCATTGACAGCTTCTTGTTGAGTAAAGCGAATATTGCAATCGACTTTGCCGCGCTTCAGTTTACTGGAAATACAATCACGGATTTTTTGTTCAAGAAAACGTAATTCTTCGGGCAAGCGTAGTGACATTTCCAGATAGCGGTGATTAACCGTTCTAATCTCGCATGACGCCTCTCCCCAGTCGCCTGAGTGTTCCGTTCTGCCGTAAGAAGTCATGCTTTTAATCATTTTGTTGCCTTTTCATGTGAATTATTTTGCTAATAGTAACGTTTCATTTTGATCAGGGGAAATACGCAGGCAAAAATTATCGTTATAATGCTGCCCTTTTTACTCAGGAGAAACCTATGCGCCCAAGTGGACGTTCACCAGATCAATTAAGACCCGTCACAATAACCCGAAACTTCACCTGCCACGCAGAAGGTTCGGTATTAATTGAATTCGGTAATACCAAAGTTATTTGTAATGCCAGTTTTGATGCGGGCGTACCGGGGTTTCTACGTGGCAAAGGTCAGGGCTGGGTCACGGGAGAGTATGGTATGTTGCCTCGTTCAACCGGCTCACGTATGCGAAGAGAGGCGAACCAGGGTAAACAAGGTGGTCGGACTATGGAAATACAGCGACTGATTGGTCGTTCACTTCGTGCAGTTGTCGATATGGAAGCACTTGGCGAAAATACGATAGTCCTCGATTGTGATGTGATTCAGGCTGATGGCGGAACTCGAACAGCTTCAATAACCGGTGCCTATGTCGCATTAGTCGATGCCATTAATAAAGCAAAAGCAGATGGCTTAATCGAATCTGATCCTATAAAAGGTATGATTGCTTCTATTTCTGTCGGGATACATGATGGTACACCCGTGCTAGACCTGGACTACGCTGAAGATTCTACAGCCGAAACCGATATGAATGTGGTCATGAATGGCGACAAACATTTTATCGAAGTGCAGGGTACAGCAGAAGGCCATGCTTTTTCACCAGAAGAATTAAACAATATGCTAGCGCTTGCACAAAAAGGGATATCAGAATTATTTGAATACCAACGTCGTGCACTTGAAGCATAAATAATCAGGCATAAACAAAAGAATTAACATGGATAAACAGGAAATTGTTCTGGCAAGTAACAATGCTGGTAAGGTCAGGGAGATAAATGAATTACTTGATAAATCCTTATTCCATGTTGTTCCTCAATCACAACTCAATGTAGAAGAAGTTGAAGAAACAGGACTGACCTTTGTTGAAAATGCATTGTTAAAAGCACGTAACGCTGCTCATCATACGGGGCTTCCAGCCATTGCTGATGATTCCGGTATAGAAGTTCATGCTTTAAGCGGCGCTCCCGGAATTTATTCAGCGCGTTATGCAGGTGTGGGCGCCAGTGATGAAGATAATGTTAATAAGTTGCTTGAAGATACAAAAGATCTTTCCGGGGACAACCGTATAGCACAATTCGTTTGCGTCATGGTTTATTTAAGACATGCAAATGATCCGATACCAATCATTAGTCAGGGAATTTGGAAAGGAAAATTACTGACTGAAACTAAAGGTGAGAACGGTTTCGGTTATGATCCGATCTTTTTTGTCACGACACATGATTGTACTTCTGCAGAATTATCGGCGGATATAAAAAATGAACTTAGTCATCGTGGTCAAGCGTTGCGACAATTAATAAAACTGATGAATGAAGAAGTCAATTTTTAATTTTTAGAACAATTTCTTTTAATAATTCACAGCATCATTTATTTATTAAAACGAATTTTCAATAACCACTTCATTCATTGTTAATTGTCCGGGACGTGGCCAGGCTTCTTTAATCCCTTTGCCAACCGCAACGAATTGACCGATTACATGATCTTCAGGAAGGTTAATTAACTTACCAACCGCATCAAAATCAAAACCATCCATCGGGCAAGAGTCATATCCCATTGCCTTGGCGGCTAACATTAATGTCTGCGCGGCAATACCCATAGAACGAAATACCTCGTCACGTTGTACCTGTTCTTTGCCTTCGTAATAAGTTCTAATTGCCGGAAGCATAAAGTCCTGAACTTCTGTTGCAGCATTACGCCAATATTGTTTTGGTTCTTTTTCCCAGGCTTTTAGATCGGCAGTTAATATAATCAATAATGATGCATCAACCACCTGCGACTGTCCCCAGGCTAAAGGTTGAATCTGTTTTCTTAACTCCGGATCACTTACGTTTACAAAACGCCAATGTTGAATATTGAATGCCGTCGGTGACAACATAGCAAGTTGAAAAAGTTTTTCGATCTCGTCATTTGTAAGTTTGTGTTCAGGATCAAAATGTTTGATCGCTCTACGTTGTTCTATTGCTGTCAAAGTATCCATATCATTTTGTCTCTATATTCGTTGTTAAAAAAATGCGGTCTATAAAACATAGACCGCTGTTAAGGGAGGGATAACTAATTGAGGATGAAATTATTCATGTTGCTATACCACCATCTTCGTTAAATTGTTTTGCAATGGCTGCACCGATACCGGTACTGCCGCCTGTTACCAATGCTATTCTTTGAGTCATTTTTAAACTCTTGACTACTATTTTCTTAATGTTTGTATATGTTCTTTTAAACCCTGTAATGATGTCCTTAAAACATCAACACTCTTAGCATTTTTAGCAAGGCTGGTTGCTCCTTCGATTGCTGCGACAATGAAATAAGCTGAAGCTTCAGCAGAAATTGTTTTTTTTACAATACTATTTGCCTGACCTTCGATGAGACCATCTGTAATTGCGGCGCGCCATTGATCAAATATATGATTAATACGTTCACGGAAACCTTCATCGATAGGCGACATTTCCTGGGCAAGATTGTTAAGCGGGCATCCGAAACAGATGTTGTCTTCGTTGCGATATTCAATACTTCGGTCAATCATTGAGAGCAATGCATCAATAATATTGTCGACATCGATTAATGGAGTAACCCAGCTTTCTTTTACATTTCCCCAGATTAGTTCATCAACAACGGCATAACCCAATTCCAGTTTCGAAGGAAAGTGATGATAAAGCGCACCTTTTGTCACTGCTGTTTCTTTTAAGATGTTATTCAGGCTGGCAGCCTGAAAACCATTCTGATTAATTTCTGTAAAAGCAGCGAACAGTAAAGCTTGCCGGGTTTTATCAGGATCTCTGTCTACCATTCCCGGTACTCTCGGTTATTAATTGATCAATGATCGCTGCTTCAGGACAGCTGCCAAAAAGCTCATGATAAGAAGCACGCAAAAATGCCGTGCGAATTTCGTTGGTATCTCTATCTTTCATTTGAACATCCTCTATAAACATACCGACCAGTATGTATGTATAGTTAGTGATAGTCAAATAAATTTATAATTAATTGATTTTTATAGAAAAGAAATTTTCTGATCAAGTCCTTCAAAGAGAGGGAAATACAGGAGGTGTTCGCATTAAACTGTTTTCCATAATCTGGTCAAAATAAAATGTAACTCACGAAAATGACAGAATAATGATCGCTGTATGACATTGTTATAAGGAATATTTATTAAAAGATTCACTTTCAAATATAAGTAATATAATGATGTTTCATGTATTTTATATTTAATTTAATTGAAACTTGAAAAACCAAATTTTGGTCTATCAAAGAATTAACGGAGTGCACTTTAAAAAGCCGATGGATAATAAACTTTTCTTCAAAACGCACATACATATTCTATTTATAGTTATCCTGACAATGTGTGGAAACCTATTTGCTGCAGATAAATTTACCCCGGTTAGTGTCGTCTCGGTCAAAAAAGGGATAATTAATGAAGAAGTACCGCTAACAGGTTCTGTTACTTCAATACGAACATCTCAAATCTCACCAAAAGAAGAAGGTTATATAGAATCATTATTAGTCGATGAAGGCGATGTCGTAAAGAAAGGTGACCCTGTTTTAAATCTTGATAGTCAATTAGCGGATGTAGAGATAGCTCGAGTACGTGCGCAACTTGAAGAAGCAAAAGCGCGACAAAAAGAACTAGAACGACAACGTGATGAATCCAAAGAACTGGTTAAGAAAAAACATATAGCATCAACTAATTACGAAGCTAAAGCAGCCGAAGTAGAGATAAATTCTGCAGTAATAAAACGACTTGAAACTGAATTAAAACGACAACAAATAATTGCAGGGCGACATATATTATATGCGCCATTTGACGGTGTTATTACCGAAAAGATGGTTGAGGTTGGACAATGGGTTGAGACCAACACTGCTTTATTCGAATTGACAGAGTTAAGCCCGTTACGGATAAAAGTACCGGTACCGCAATTTTATTTTAGCAGGATAAACGTTGGTACAGCGGTCAAAATTAAATATGATGCAATTTCGAAAGTTGAATTTAGTGCACAGGTAACAACTAAAGTACCCGTCAGCAGTCAGAATACCAGGACGTTCCCGGTGATGATAAAAATTGACAATAATGATCAACTTATTGCTCCTGGAATGTCAGCGCGTGTGATTTTTCAATTAACGGAACAGCAAGCAGCACAGTCGATTATATTGCCGCGTGATGCCATAGTCCAAAAGCCGGACGGTTCGAAAGAAGTCTGGCTGATTGATAAACAACAGGGGATAGCAAAAGCGAGTCCTGTACCGGTGAAAACAGGCAAGGCTTACCTCAATAATATCGAAATTATTCCAGGCAAAATTCAATCAGGCGATCGTATCGTTATTAAGGGGAATGAATTATTGCAAGCGGGTCAAACCGTAAACGTAATCGAAGAACTGGACTTTAACTTATAAAAGTACTTTCATGTTTCGTTTCGCTATAAATAATCCCATCATTGTTACAGTAACAATTTTGATCATATGTTTATTTGGCATATTGTCGCTTTTTCGTGTGCCGGTTCAGATGATTCCTGATCTTGATCCCCGAGTCATTTCTATACAAACACGTTGGGCAGGTGCAACACCACAGGACATTGAAAAAGAAATCGTCATAGAACAGGAAGAATACTTACGGCGTATTCCCGGTCTTGAACGAATGACATCGACTGCGCGTACAGGCAGCGCAGAAATAGAACTCGAGTTTCCCCATGGCATTGATATAAATGAAGCTTTATTAAAGGTAAATAACGCAATTACGCAGGTGCCGGGTTATCCTGAAAATGTTGATGAGCCGCGGATCACATCCAGTTCTTTTTCCAGCAATTCATTTATGTATTTCAGTATTAAGCCGCTTGCAGGAAATCCCAAAAATCACAAAATCGTCGAGATGCGAGATTTCCTGGAAGACAATGTGCAAACATTTCTGGAACGGGTACCCGGGATTGATTCTGTTCGTTTACGTGGCGGTGAAGAGCCACAAATCAGGATCTATGTCGATCCGATTAAACTGGCGGAACGTGATATCCGGTTAATTGATGTGCGTAATGCAATTCGAGCTCGCAATCGTGATGTATCCGGTGGTGATCTGGATGCTGGTAAACGACGTTATCTATTACGTACCAGAGGTCGTTTCGATAACCTGCAAGAAATGGAAAACATGGTGATTGCCAGGCAAGGCGATGTTTTCGTTCGTTTAAAAGACGTGGGTTATATTGAACAATCCATTTCAGAAATTCGTTCCATAGCTTATGGCAATGGTGAGCCCGTGGTTAATCTTGCAGTGAACAGACAATTAGGTTCTAACGTCATCCAGATTAAAAAAGATATCCTTAAAGTAACGGACGAACTCAATCAGGGTTTTCTGAAAGATAATGGCCTGCAAATTCAGTTGATATCAGAAGATGTCCGTTACGTAGAACAATCAGTCAAAGTTGTTTCTCAAAATCTTTTGATTGGTGCAGTACTCGCAACATTTATCCTGTTTTTGTTTTTACGATCATCCTCTGCAACGCTGGTGGGCGCTATTGGTATCCCCGTTTGTACAGTAACCGCATTTCTGGGTTTGTTAATTACAGGTCGTACCATGAATGTTATCTCAATGGCCGGTGTTGCTTTTGCGATAGGTATGACACTGGATAACAGTATTGTTGTACTGGAAAATATATATAAACATATTTCACAAGGCAAGACACGTATGCAAGCCGCTTATGAAGGAGTTAAAGAAGTATGGAGTGCCGTGCTTGCTTCAACCTTAACTACGGTCTTTGTTTTTTTACCGATTATTTTTATCAAGGAAGAAGCGGGACAGCTTTATTCCGATATTGCCGTTGCTATCTCTGCATCTATACTAATGTCGATGATTATTGCAACCACTGTTATTCCGGTGGCATGTAGTCGTTTTCTTGCTCCTAATACATCCAGACCATCAAAATTTGGTGTTTATCGTATGGGGCAAAAGTTTGGACATGTTGTAATGTGGTTTGTTGATTGGTTATTGCATGGGGTTATTCGTCGTCTTGTATTAATAGGCGGGGTATTACTTATTACAGTTTTAATCTTGCAATATTTAACACCCAAGGCAGAGTATTTACCAGAAGGCGAAGAGAAAAAAATCTTTGCCTCGGTGTTTGCGCCACCTGGTTATAACATCGAACAAATGCATGCTATATCAAAAGATGTTAACGAACATTTTATCCCGCACCTCGACAAGAAGCCAGAAGACTATCTGGGCAGGGAAGATGAAATCCCCCCACTGGATTACATTTTTGTTTTTAATGATTCAGAACGAACGCGTTTTGTTGTAGAAGTCACCTCACGTAAACATTTTGATAAGTTGATCGAATTAACTCAGGATTATGTACAAAAATTTCCGGGTGTCATTACGTTTGTTTCCAGAGGTAGTATCTTTTCAGGTAACTCGGGAGGCACTCGTAGTATTAATGTTGATATCAGTGGACCTGATCTCGAAGAATTGTATGAAGTCGGTCTGGAAACATTCATTCATTCCAAACAGATATTTGATAATCCAAGAGTTAAACCTGATCCATCGACATTAACACTAGGCCAGCCCATGATCGAGATTAGGCCTGACTGGGAACGCGCTGCAGAACTGGGTATCGGTGCGGATGAATTAGGTTATACGATATGGGCTTATTCAGATGGAGCTTTCGTGGATGAATACTTTCAGGATGATAAAAAGATAGATATGTTTCTATATTCAACACACGGCGCTATTCAAAATCCTGGTGATATTAATAACCTGATGTTGTATTCACGTCAGGGCGGCATTCTTCCATTAAGCGCTGTGGCAACTGTAAATGAAACTGTAAATACTGAAACCATACGTCGTGTTGATGGTCGGCGTACGATTACCTTATCGATTATCCCGCCACGCAAAGTGCCATTGGAAGAAGGCGTAGATACAGTCAAGCGGGATTTGATTCAATATATGAAAGATACTGGTCGAATGTATGACGGTATGACTATGAGTATCTCCGGTGCCAGTGATCGACTTAATGCGACACGGCAAGCCTTACAAGGAAATTTTATTACTGCAGTATTGATTGCCTATCTGTTAATGGTGGCTATCTTTTCACACTGGGGATATCCTTTTTTGATCATGACTTCGGTTCCGGTTGGAATTAGTGGTGGTATCGTCGGACTTTGGCTGGTTAATTTCTTCGGTGGCAAACTCGATAAGATTGGTTTACAAAATATCAGTCAGCCATTCGACATGATCACAATGTTAGGGTTTTTAATTCTTATTGGTACGGTTGTGAATAATCCGATACTTTTAGTTGAAAGAACCATGGCAAACATTCGAGTACGTAGTATGGATTTCATTGAAGCTATTCGTGAAAGTACGGAATCCCGTATTCGTCCTATTATGATGTCAATGATTACAACAATTGTTGGATTATCTCCATTAGTTTTTAATCCGGGACAAGGTACTGAACTTTATCGTGGTTTAGGCGCTATCGTTTTATTTGGGTTGTTATTTTCCACGATAATTACGCTGACCTTTATGCCTTGTTTATTATCATTAGTGCTGGAGCTACGTGAAAAGTTTTCAGGAAATAAAGAAAACAAAAAAGTAGAATCGGTATCTATCCAGGTTAAATAATCAGGGTTAAAATATTCTTATTCCTCCATGCTTGATTTAAAAGAAGCTTTGCCACTTTCGCTTTATATTCACTTGCCCTGGTGTGTAAAGAAGTGTCCCTACTGTGATTTTAATTCACATGAATTTACTGCTTCAAAAGATGATGAAGACATCTATGTCGATGCATTGATTCGTGACCTTGAAACAGAGCTTCCTCGTATCTGGGGCAGAACAATCAGCAGTGTCTTTATAGGCGGTGGAACACCCAGTTTATTTTCGGTTAAATCACTTGATAAATTATTAAGTGCCTTGCGCGCCAGACTCAATATTTATCCTGATATTGAAATAACATTGGAAGCAAATCCCGGAACGGCAGAAGCAGAAAAATTTCGTGGTTATCGGGAAGCGGGAATTAATCGCTTATCAATAGGTATACAGAGTTTTAATGATAAACATTTAATGTCATTAGGTCGTATTCATGATGCTAACGAAGCAAAACGAGCTATAGATTTTGCCAGATCGGCAGGCTTTGAAAACTTTAATATTGACCTGATGTTTGGCTTACCAAACCAGACATTGAATGAGGCCTTAAACGATCTTGAAGTTGCAATTAAGAATGCACCTTCACATCTTTCCTGGTATCAATTAACAATAGAATCTAATACCGTTTTTTTTAGCAAACCGCCTGACATCCCTTCGGATGATCAAAGTTGGACGATGCAAGAGCAGGGACAGGCATTTTTACAGGAAAACAAATATGAGCAATATGAGATATCGGCTTATGCAAAAGACAAACAAGTCGCAGTGCATAATATGAATTATTGGGAGTTCGGTGATTATCTGGGTATTGGTGCGGGTGCACATGGAAAAATTACGAACGTAGCAGAAGGTAAAATTGAGCGGTTTGCCCGTCATAAGATTCCAAAACGATACATGGAGCTGGTTGGAACCGAATCAGCGATAACAGAAAAAAAATCATTAAATAGAAAAGAGCTGCCACTTGAATTTATGATGAATGCTTTAAGGCTTACGAATGGTGTGCCACCACATTTATATATAAGCAGGACCGGTTTACCACTAAAAAATATTGAAAATGAATTACAACGGGCTGTAGAGCAAGGTTTAATTAACTGGCAGTTAAATAATCTGAAACCAACGAGAAAAGGTCAGCGATATCTCAATGAATTACTTGAAATGTTTGTTAATTAGTCTTGAAATTGCATCGTTAAATGAATCATTTGCTGGCTTTCTAGCTTAAGAGAAGATAGTATTTTTCTTCTTGTTGTAAACCCCTGAAAATTATCGCTATTTATATTACGGAATATGTTAACTGAAGCAATGAAGCAAAATATTACGTCTCTTAGCCTGTCTGAGCTGGAGTCGTTATGTGAAGAATACCTTGCCGAGCATGGTGAACACACGGAAGAACAGTTCATTTCACATCTGTATGGTAGTAAGCGAATAACCGCGACTGAATTTAAAAACATTCAGACACATGAAAGAATTGATTTAACGTCAATAGCCGATATCAGTGACATCAAAGACATTACCGGTAAACATAAAATAGCGCCGGAGCCAAACTCGATAGAAATCGATGGCACCTATATTGATAACGAAGATTATACCGTTCTCGAATCAATCGATGAAGGTGCGATGGGCGAAATCCTGATTGCGCGTGATAATAAACTTAATAGAACCGTCGCCTATAAAAAGATCCATCCACATGTAGCCCAGATTCCGAGTTATCTGGGACGTTTTTATATGGAAGCGCAAGTCACGGCGCAACTACAACATCCGAACATTGTTCCTGTTTATGGTTTGATGGCTTCCGGTGCAGAAGTCGGTTATGCCATGAAACTGATCGATGGTATTACCTTGAAAGATCATATTCGTGAAACACAGGAACAGTATGTTAATCATGGCGAACCAGATGAGCATCATACGCTACACGCACGACTCGAACATTTCCTCAAAGTTTGTGATGCCATGCATTATGCGCATCGTAAAGGTGTGATACATCGTGATCTAAAACCGCTTAATATCATGATTGGTCCGTATAACGAAGTTTATGTCATGGATTGGGGTATTGCGAAAACAGTTGAAGTTGATAAAAGTACATTTGGCGATAAAACGGTTCTTGTTGGTCATGAAGAAGTTGATGATGAAGATAAAACCAAGATGGGACAGGTTATGGGTACGCCAGCCTATATGTCACCAGAACAGGCTGAAGGCGAACACGATATACTCGATCATCGAAGCGACCTTTATGCACTGGGGTTGATTCTGTTTGAATTAGTTACTTTTCATCGTGCAATCAATGGTAAGAATACCGATGAAGTGATGATGAAGGCACGACGAGGTCACATCGACCCGCCACCCGTCTATGGCAAACAGGAAGTGGCACAAGAACAGTTATTAGCGATTGTTAAAAAAGCAACGCAATACATGCCGGAAGACCGTTACCCGACTGTTGCTGATTTTGCTGATGATATCCGTCGTTTTATTCACGGTGAAGCGATTAAAGCGCGTCCAGAATCAAGAAAACAAAAGATTATGCGTTGGGTTTCGCATCATCAAAAAGCTGCCGTAAATATCATGGGGCTATCCTTATTAGGATCATTTGCTTTAGTCGTTGCAGCGTTGTTTATGCAAGTGCAGACGATGAAAGAAACACAGAGTGAAGATTTAAAGACAAATAAATTTATTACTGCGGTATCAACCAAGTCACAACAGATTGATACGCAGTTCCTGAAGTATGAAGGTATTCTTGAAGGACTGGCTATTGGTTCAAAAAATTTATTAAATCAGGGTAACAGGGATGAGTCGAAATATTATACCAGCGAGACTATTGCTATTCCCGGAGAAGGCCCAGCAGATTATAAATTTTCTGATGTCTATGGTTTACCAATCAGTGTTGATTATCATGTTTATAAACTGGCACCAGATGTAAATGAATTTTACGTTAAAGAAACATTGGAACGTTTAAATCCGTTACGTCATTCATTTAAATCGCTGATGTTAAAGAGTTACAAAGAAGATGTGCCACCGGATGATAATAAGATGGCGCACGATATAATAATGAATGAAGGCCTGCCCATCGTCTGGGCCTATGTCGGTTTGGAAGAAGGTATCCATGCTGCTTATCCAGGTAAATCAGGTTATCCGGATGCGTTTGATACCAGACAACGTCCCTGGTATAGAAGTTCGATGAAGAATACCGGTATTAGCTGGTTAAAACCGTATATTGATGTTGGTGGGCGAGGTCTTTTATTACCATGTACGACACCACTTTTTGATAATGAAGGTAAATTTATTGGTGTTGCCGGAGTGGAATTAACACTTGATTTTATCAAGAAAAAATTAATGCCACTGTTTGTCGATGGACTCGAAGAAACATATCTACTAAACGAGAAAGCAGAAATTGTTGTAAGTTCAGCAGATAAATTTGCATCTTATGCAATTGGAACATTGATTAATTCAACGGAGGAACTGGACCTTTTTCCAAATGAATATGTTGTTAATAAAGTATCCAGAGGCCAATCTGGCCATTACTTCTATATAGAACGTGGTCGTGAAAAAGTGATTGCCTATTATAAGTTGAATTCAACTGGATGGTATTACGTTGCCAAGGCAGATGCTGAAGAATTATTAAACGGTCTATAAGTCCTGTCGCTTTTTCATTTCAAAGTATTCTCTGGTTGTAAAATCATAAAGTGTCTAATTGGAAAGTTTACCTTCTACGTTGTTCAGATAATTCACTCTATACAGGTATTACCCTGGATTTAAATCGAAGACTTAATGAACATAATCATGATGACCGTCTTGCCTCGGCTTATACTCGGGCGCGACGACCAGTCACAATCGTTTATCAGGAATCCCATACAGATCGTTCTTCTGCAAGTAAGCGTGAAGCGGTAATTAAAAAGATGCCGAAAGCAGAAAAAGAAAAAATGATTAAGAAAAAACAGGATCAGAAATAGCGATGAGAATTGGGTTGTCCCTGAGCTAACGATCTTAATCATTAGAAGTTAATTTTGATCGAGGTCAATATTAATAATAATGAATTATCTAAACTGGAAGTATATATCACAGTGGAACTAATATTATGAGTCAGGAAAAAGAAGAATTATTGGCCAAAAAAAATGAACTTGAAGAGCGAATTCAAAAAATTCGTCAGGATTTATCGCGCGGATATAGTGCAGATTCTGAGGAAAGGGCGACAGAATTAGAAAATTCTGACGTTTTATTTGAAATAGCTCGCGTAGCAGAAGAAGAGCTAGAGTCAATTGATAAGAAACTTCGGCAACTTAATGAATAGATAATAATTATTAGATAATTACTTCATTTTACCCTTAATTTATCCTCAAAAATCATTACAGGTTTTAGTCATAATGCCGCTAATTTGTCCTGAAAATGTCATAAAAGCCGACTAGACTTTTATGGTATAGAGATTGCTTTCTATTTTGTAGGCAACCACACCTCAGGAGGTGTTCTATGATTCCTACTAATGTTATGCCGTTTCCAGAAATTCAATACAGTATGCGCTGCGGCGTTTGTCCAAGTTGTGGGAAGACGGATGGTTTCGTCAATCTAGGGAAAGAACACTGGTTTATCTGCCGAGATCACAAATCCAAATGGTTTGTTGGCGTTAACCTGTTCGAAGGTTGGGAAAATCAGACAGTGGCACAAACAGAATGTATTGATCTTATGTTAAGTAAATATAAGGAAGTGGTACCTTTAAGGACTATCGATGAAGAACATAAAGTAGGTGCTAACGCCATATAAATAAATTGTATCTCTAGAGATTAGGTTTTCTTCCTCCTTGCTGAAAAACTAATATTTCCTCTGGTTTAATAACCAGAGGAAATATATTTTTTACTAAACGCAATTTTCTTCCAAATTAGTATCATCTTCCTGTTTTATTCAGAATTTAGTTAAAAATTTCATAATTAGAATGAAAATATATATGCATGCGGAGTAATAATATGTTTATTATTCACTTATTAAAGCTTTTGTTAAGACTCAGGTTATTAAATAAGGAATTTTCATTATGAGTAAGCGTTTCTGTACACAAGTACTATTATTGGTATCCATTTTATTATTATCAGGTTGTGGTATTAATAATATCCCCACTTATGATGAACAGGTTAAATCAGCCTGGTCACAAGTAGAAAATCAATATCAACGTCGTGCTGACTTAATTCCAAACCTGGTTGAAACCGTTAAAGCATATGCGGCACACGAGAAAGACACATTAATGGCAGTTGTTGAAGCTCGTTCAAAAGTTGGTGGATTACAGGCAAGCGGTGATCTGATTAATAATCCGGAAAAATTAAAACAGTTTGAGGAAGCTCAGGCAACATTAAGTGGTGCTTTGCAACGATTGATGGTTGTTGTTGAGCGTTATCCTGATCTAAAATCCAATCAGAATTTTTTAGCATTGCAGTCACAGTTGGAAGGGACAGAAAATCGAATTTCCGTTGCTCGTCGTGATTATATCGAAGCCATTAAGCTTTATAATACAGAGATACGTACTTTTCCTGGTCGTATATGGCACCAATGGTTATACAACGAAATGAAAATCAGGGAGTCGTATTATACTGCAACAGCAGAAAAAGCTGACGAAGTACCAAAAGTTTCTTTTTAAATTATATTCTAATAAAGGGATTTTTATGAATAAGCAAAGACAACAATGGATATTACTCGCTGCTGCTTTTCTAATTATTTTTAGCAACCTTGCTTATAGCAAACCTTCCTTTCCCAAATTAACTGGCCGCGTAGTCGATAACGCGAAAATGCTAGGTAGTAGTACTGAAAAACGCTTAACAGATCAACTTGCCGCTCATGAAAACGCAACGACTAATCAGGTTGTTGTGGTGACCTTGTTGAATCTCGGAGGTTACGACATAGACACCTATGGTTATCAGTTGGGACGAAAGTGGGGGATTGGACAAAAAAATAAAAATAACGGCGTCTTACTGATCGTTGCAAAAAAAGAACGCAAGGTTCGTATTGAAGTCGGTTATGGACTGGAAGGTACGCTGACTGATGCTATCAGCGCCAATATTATTAATAGTGTCATTGTGCCTTATTTCAAAAAAGCTCAGTTTGAAAAAGGAATCGAACAAGGTGTTTCTTCAATTATCAATGCCCTTGGTGGCAAATATAAAATGAAGACGCACAAGCGCAGTAAATCCGATAACGACCCGTTAGGTATCATCTTTATGATTATCTTTTTATTATTTTGGGGCTGGGGCTTTCTAGGTGGAATTACGAATGGCAGGTATGGCGGTTCTTATGGTAGCGGGGGTTTTTCCAGTGGTGGTGGCGGTTTCTCTGGCGGCGGTGGTAGTTTCGGTGGTGGTGGTGCATCAGGAGGATGGTAATGATATTGAATGAAGAACAACAAAAAGAAATTTCATCTGCTATATCAGATTTGGAAAATGAAACTGATGCAGAGCTGGTTACGGTTCTGGCTAAACAGGCAGATAATTATTATTATATTCCAACTTTATGGGCCGCGCTGATCGCGTTACTTATTCCCATTATTATTAAATTTACACCACTATGGTTAAGTGGTAATGATTTACTTCTGCTGCAATGGCTTGCTTTTATTTTGCTTGTTCTTGTTTTTCGTATTCAATCTTTAATGATGATGCTTGTTCCGAAAAGCGTTAAGTATTGGCGCGCATCAAATCTGGCATGTCGTCAATTTCTTGAAAATAACCTGCAACATACTAAAAATGAAATGGGTGTTTTAATCTTTGTTTCAGAAGCAGAGCACTATGTGGAAATCATTGCAGATAAAGGTATAAGCCAGTATGTCTCAAATGAACAGTGGCAAGAAATTATTAATGAGTTTATAAAGCAAGTGAAAGCAGGTAAAACAAAAGAGGGCTTTATAAACTGTATTCAGGCTTCCGGCGAATTGTTGAAAAAATATGCCCCTGCAACAGAACAAAAAAATGAATTAGCGAACCATCTCATTATACTGAAGTGAGTTTAATTCAAAGACATTGGCAAGTAATGCTTGTTCCACTATGTCTACTCTTCTCATTTAACTTGCTACATGCGAAACCAACGTTTCCTGAACTAACTGGCCGCGTTATCGATAATGCGCACATGCTGGATGACGCAATCGAACAAAGAATAGCCGCACGACTGTCACAACATGAAAATGCAACAACCAATCAGGTTGTTGTGATCACGTTAAATAATCTTGGTGGATATGTAAACCTCCCCATTTTAGTTCCAAGCTAAATTAGAGTTTTCCAGCGGATTATTGGTCATTAAATATTCATTAGGTGTTAAATCTCCCAACGCATCATGTGGCCGTTCTTCGTTATATTCACGGAT
>JABFGI010000014.1 GCA_013112535.1 Pseudomonadota bacterium | reverse complement strand
TTCTTTTAATATTTTGACGATCTGCGCTTCTGAATAGCGTGATTTTTTCATTTATTGTTCTCCTTTGATTGCAGTTTATGCCGGAGAACTCTAAATTTAAATGGGACTAGTTTAAGGGAGGGTTACAACTTTGCATAGGTACTTTATAATCGTATTCATGTCCTTTTGTAGTCTTTATTCTAAAATGCATGATAACGCGTTGTAATCCAGGAGGTCTTTTCTGAGGAAAAGCGCCAGTATTTTTTGTACACTTAATATTGTTGACGAATAAACTAAAATCAACATCTACAGGATAATATCTTTGCCATGTCCTCTGACCATAAGAGTTTTGATTACGTTTTATTAATTTATCAGTTAAGCCTGAAAGTTTATCGCTTGCATTAAGTTCTAATAAGAATGTTTCAATTTCCTCAGTTATTTCTGGAACATGTAATTGCTTCGGAACTAGCATTCTATAATTCCGTTTATCGAGATATTTTAGTTTCATTCTACAAAGTTAATTAAATCAACACTATTATTACTCGGTTTATTAACGGCTGATGAAATCAAATGATATTCCATCTCTTCACTGGGACAAGGTTTTAATAATTCATAGTCACCTTCTTGCAACCATGTATCGTAATCTTTTGTATTTAGTATAACGGGCATTCGATGGTGAATTTCGCTCATCAAAGTATTTGCTTCAGTGGTTATGATGGTAAAGGTTTCTAGCTCTTCATTCTTTTCCCATAAGCCAGCGAAACCAAAACAAGGATCATTCAATGGATAAATACAATACGGTTGTTTATGTCCTTTACTGCCCTTCCATTCATAAAAACCGGAAGCAGGAATAATGCAACGTTGTTTTTTATAAGCTGAACGAAAATAAGGCTTTTCTCTTATTGTTTCCGCCTTGGCATTGATCGGTTTTATTTTAATATCAGACTTGGCCCAGGACGGCACTAATCCCCAGTTAAGCTTGGCCAATTCTTTTTTATTATCATTTAACCTGACAACCGAACAGACTTGAGACGGCGTAATATTGAAACTGCTTTTAGTTTCTTCGGGTTCATGCACAGCAAAGTGTTTAGCTATATTCGCCTTACTTTTATCAAGATAAAATCGGCCGCACATAAAACTAAATAATTAATTTGTATCTGCTATTAGTAAACCATATTCAGGATTGATATCGGCTGGAATCTTGATCCAGACCTGAAGTCCTGAACCCGGTGCGACATCTATTGATTGCCCCTGTTTGTCTTCCATATACTCAAGCGTAAACTTCCGACTTCCTTCAGGTAACATCAATTCTACTTGATCACCGACCTTCACTTTATTTTTTACTTCTATCTGCAACATTCCTTTTTCAGAATTATGGGAGACAGGTTCGCCAACAAAACGCTGCGTATAATTATTAGAATTACCGGATTTATAGTTCTGGTAATCTTCCGGGACATGCCGACGATAAAAACCTTCTGTGTATCCTCTGTTTGCCAGTCCGTCTAACGATTCCATTAAAGCAAAATTAAAAGGACGACCGGCAACCGTATCATCGATAGCTTGTCGATAAATCTGTGCCGTTCTTGCAGCATAAAAATAGGATTTGGTACGCCCTTCAATCTTGAGTGAATCTACACCTATTTCTGTCAATCGCTGTACATGCTGCACAGCGCGCAGGTCTTTAGAGTTCATTATATAGGTGCCGTGTTCATCTTCTTCTATCGGCATTAATTCATCAGGTCTTTCACGTTCTTCAAGTAAATAGGCACTTTCCTGATTTGGGGAACATGTTTTTTCATACTCACCTGTTTCGTTTTCTTGTGCATCATGCAAATCATATTTCCAACGACATGAATTGGTACAGGCACCCTGATTTGCATCGCGATGATTAAAATAACCTGACAACAAACAACGTCCGGAGAAAGCAATACATAATGCGCCATGAACAAAGACTTCCAGTTCCATATCCGGGCATTGCTGGCGTATTCGTTCAATCTCGTCTATTGATAATTCACGCGATAAGATGACTCGCGTAAGGCCGATAGATTGCCAGAATTTTATGGCAGCTGAATTTAGCGTATTAGCCTGAACCGAAAGATGGACAGGTATCTCTGGCCATTTTTCCCTGACTAACATAATCAATCCCGGATCAGCCATGATCAATGCATCTGGTTGCATCTCAATAATAGGCGTCATATCGCGCAAATAATTTTTTACTTTGTTATCGTGCGGCAATAAATTACTGGCAATGAAAAATTTCTTTTGTGCAGCATGAGCTTCACTAATTGCTTGCTGTAATTTTTCAACGGTGAATTCATTATTACGAACGCGCAGGCTATACCGTGGTTGTCCGGCATAAACAGCATCAGCACCATACGCAAAAGCATAACGCATATGTTTGAGTGATCCGGCCGGGGAAAGAAGTTCGGGTGTGTTCATCTAATTACTTTTTCGAATCTTTGTTGTTTCTAAAGCTATTTGATTACTTTATCTTGTTTTACAAGATAAATCAGATAATAACCAGTCAACATTGCTAACACAAATAACACTACATCCGGTGATAATGTTACCAATGCAGTTATTGCCGGACCTGGACAAAACCCGCCCAGTCCCCAACCGATCCCGAACAAGCTGGCACCAATGACGAGAGGTGAATCAATATCTTTTTTATCGGGTAATGAAAACTTGTCCGCACAAACGGGTTGATGTCGTTTCAAAATAAACCAGAACGAAGGGAATGTAATCATTAAAGCACTTGCCATGACCAGTGCCAGTGTTGGATCCCAATCCCCTGTTATATCCAGAAACCCTATGACCCGAGCCGGATCAACCATTTCTGACAGACATAAACCCAGACCAAAAAGTATTCCTGCTATCAGTGACATTAAATTATTCTTCATAGCCCAAGTTTTTGTTTGATGAAGACAGTTAACATGGCGACACCTATAAAAATCAATGTTGCGGTTATCGAACGTTTTGATAACCTAGCAATACCACATACGCCGTGCCCGGAAGTACAGCCGGAACCGAGGTTAGTTCCAATTCCAACCAATAACCCAGACAAAATCAAAAGTGAACGACTGGCTTGAAGGTGAAGTTCTAATTCACCATGAATTGTAATATAAATAGCCGCACCAATTAACAAGCCTAAAATAAACAACGCTCGCCATAAACGTTCACTAAAAGATTGATTAACCAGTAAAGAACCAACAATACCTGAGATGCCTGTTATACGGCCATTAAACAGCAACATTAAAACGGCTGACAACCCTATTAACGCGCCACCAAAAATCCCACCTAACCAGTTAGTTTCCATTTCGTTACAGTATTAACCAAATAAAATAATTAGCACCATGTTTGCTGTGCTTCAGGACGTTCTAATAACTCACGGACGTTCGCTTCAATAATTCGGTAACCGACATTACCGGTCAAACGCTGCCTATCTTCGTTAAATGTCAATGTTGGACTCGCTCTCACATTACCCTCTACCGCACGTTGTATATGTTCGCTTAGTGCTGCGTAAGCTTTACCATTCTCAACATAAGACTCAAGTTCTGAAACTGATACCTTTTTCTCTTCAACAATTTCTCTAAGCACAGTAATATTTGAAATATCTCTCGCTTCTGCAAAAAAGGCATGTCGTACTTGCCAGACAAGGTCTGTAAAAACACCCTTATCTATCTTGCCCTCTTTCTCGGCTAATTGTGCAGCACATAAATAGAGGTGGCTTGGAATCGATGAAACCGGTGGTTCTTCGAGCCATATGCTACTGTTGACGGGTAAATGACCAAATTGCTCAACGACACCTAGCACATGTTCACTATAGGCTTTTCTTCCCCCTTTACTTTCCCACTGCTTGTCAATTTTTGGCAGGCTATTGCCAAATACAGGAAAAAATAAAAATTCAATTTCAATATCTTTGCCAAAATTATCAATGAGCTCGTTAATACGTATTTGCGAAACATAGGCCCACACACATAACACATCAGAGAAATGAGTAATCTGTATCTTCTTCATAACTTAAATTTTACAAGTCTTATTATATATATTTGTATTAATTAGATTATATATCATTAAAAAATTGAGTTAATTATGGTTATACTCATTATTTAAACTTTTTCATACATATAAATAGTATGGCTAAAAATATTTTAGGAACAGATTTAGAAGACTGCTGCCTTGATCTGGCAACCGGTTTTTTTCGTGATGGTAGCTGCGATACCTGTGATGAAGATTTGGGGATGCATACCGTTTGTGCTGAAATGACAGAAGAATTTTTAGCCTTTTCAAAAAAAAATGGAAATGACTTATCAACACCACAAGAAGAATTTGATTTCCCGGGACTAAAGCCGGGGGACCGGTGGTGCGTTTGTTTGCCTCGTTGGATAGAAGCACTGGAAGCCGGTGTTGCCCCCAAAATTTTACCGCGTTCTACACACGAGTCCGCACTAAAACACATACCGCTTGAAGTATTGGAAAAACATACCATCATGGATGGATAACTAATGCTAAAAATCACATTGATTACAACTTTAGCCGCCATTTTATCTATAGGATTGCACTTTACAGCTTTATTACTGACAACAAAGATCCTTGCTAAATTCCATGGTATTCATCCGATCAGTATTGTTTTTTCATTAATGCTCGCTGTTTTCGCTCACCTATTAGAAATATTAATTTTTGCAGGTGCGCTTCAATATATGTATTTACACAGCCTGATAGCTTTTTCATTAGCCGATCCACACTTTCTCGATATCTTTTATTTTTCAGGAACAACTTATACAACTGTTGGTTATGGAGATATTGTATTGATCGGCCCTGGCAGAACTATTGCTGTTGTCGAATCTTTAATGGGACTTGTATTAATCGCATGGACTGCGTCGTTTACTTATTATGAAATGAATCGCAAATGGACAAGGAATGCCTGATTTACTTTTTGTTTAAATACAACGATCCTGAAACTGCAATAACAAAGTTTAACAGTAGTCCTGCCAACCCAGGATGAAAACCATATAGTTTTCCATTTTGCACAAAATTAAATCCACCATACGCTAACCACAGTGATAATAGAACGCCACTGATTAACCCAACTAATGTTGGTGTTGTTTTCAACCCGCGCCAATGAATACTTATCATAAAAGCGGGAACCAGCTGAATTAATAAATCAAACTTACGATCCAGTAATTTTAACAACGATGCTTTATCACTTAAATAAATTGCTAACCATACTAAAAATAGTATTAAAACCCATGAAAACAATTTTCCCATAAGCGTTAATCTTGCTTCAGTAGCATTCGGCTGAATAAAGCGTCCATAAATATCCTTGCTCAACATGGAAGAAATCGAAAGTAAGGCTGAATCTGCCGTTGACATCATTGCCGCTAAAATTGCAGAAAATAAAATAACAACAAGCCAGTAACCCATAACAGATTCACCCTGCACTATTGCCAACATTCTTGTCAGCACTTGATCAGATTCTGTTCCTTCCAGGCCTGGGATGTAGGCAATGGCATAGATACCGGTAATAACAGCGATCAACACTGTAAATAAAGGTGCAAACGACATAAAAGCCAGCCCTTGCCTTAGTACTTTTTCAGACCGTGCAGCGTAGATTCGCTGAATCGCTTGCGGATATAAAGTCGAGCCTAAGCCAACAATAATGATGTAACTTAACCATTCACGTAATCGATTGGCTTCCGGTACATTCGCTTTGGTTGATCCCGACATTTGTTGAATAGTGTCGGTCGCCAGTGATATCGGTCCAAACTGCTTAATTAGCATAAGTAATAATATGATAAAGCCTACTATCAAGACCAAACCTTGTATCACATCGGTCCAGGCAACAGCACGTATGCCACCAAGCGTGCCATAGATCACCATAATCAAGGTTAATAAAATAACACCTTGCTGATAAGCCAGTACAGGGTCGATTGAAGTTAATCCTTGCATTGCTCGCCCCATCGCCATTAGTTGTGCAAGCAAGTAATTTCCTAAGACAACAATCATAATTAAAGTTGCTATGATATTAAGCCAATTTGAATTAAAGCGATGCTGCAAATAGTCAGTTGGCGTTATGTAATTATATTTTTTTGCACGGGCATATAAACGTGGTGCATATATCATATAACAAGCAACAATAGCCGTCATGAAGTGTATGGACATAATCCACGCATATCCAACACGGTACGTTTTGCCTGAATAACCGAATAAAGTATTGCCGCTATATTGTGTGGCATATAACGTAAGAAAAATAACAACAAGACCAAAACCATTACCGGCAAGATAAAAATCTTTCAATGTGTTTTCTTTTCTGGCTTTAAAACCAACGAAACCGACTATAATAAGCGAGCCCAGATAAATACTGATAAATAACCAGGCTTTTAGATCAAATGTTTGAAAACTGTTCATCTATTTCGGTCTTCCATGGATAGCGTAACAAAATGAAAGCAGTAAAAATTGACGCGAATAAGGATATTAAAATGGCGACAAAGACCCAGGCCGGCAATCCCAAAATGACCAGATCACTGTCTTTTGGCCAATACCATGGAATAGCTAATATAAGCAGTACAAAATAGATCGCAACTATGCCAATAGTTTTTTTAAAATCCGGATTATTGTTATCAGACATAGCAATATTATAAAAAGTATTGA
This sequence comes from Pseudomonadota bacterium, assembly GCA_013112535.1. Classification (GTDB taxonomy): domain Bacteria; phylum Pseudomonadota; class Gammaproteobacteria; order Eutrophobiales; family Eutrophobiaceae; genus UBA7359. Next base: position 37,916 of record JABFGI010000014.1, on the reverse strand, counting down.
ATCACATTATATTTAAAGTATAAATTGTACTACAGTACATAACGAGTTTGATTAATCGAATCAATAAGTGGAGATAGAAATGGCAGAAGACAGTAACGGCAGTATCGTCATGGGTATGTTTTGGATGTTCATCATTTCCCTTCTTTTATTCTGGTTACCAGGTATCGGTTCATTAATTGCTGGCATCGTTGGTGGGAAACGAGCTGGAGGCATACTTGCAGGTATACTTGCTGCTTTACTTCCAGGAATTGTCGTTGCCATCGCGTTATTTTTTGCCGGAACAATGCTGACGACTTTACCTGTTATCGGAGCAGTCCTTGCTGGCAGTGGATTGTTACTTTACGTCTTTTATATACCACCATTGTTAATTGGCGCTCTCATTGGTGGCTTGCTCGCATGATTTAGCCTGATTCAGTGCATTATGAATGCATGATTGCTAGTATTATTTAAATCTACCATTCATTTAAATTACGGAACGCGTATGTTTGAACTAGCTGAACTGGGACATACTTTAGAAAAAGAGATCTATAAAAAACGCGTTCCTGAGCTTAGAACGCAATTACTCGAAGTTCAAAACAAACTGGCCGAGAGTAACTTCCCTGTCCTGATCCTTATCTCCGGTGTTGATGGTGGCGGTAAGGGAGAAATAATAAATTTATTAAATGAGTGGATGGACCCAAGAGGAATACAAACCCACGCCTTTGATGTACCAAGTGAAGATGAAAGAAAACGTCCGCCCTATTGGCGTTATTGGATGGGATTACCAGCAACAGGTCAAATAGGTATTTTTGTTGGCTCATGGTATAGCAATCCGATTTCACAATTCATTAACAAAAAAATCGACAGTGCGGATTTGGACTCTCAGCTATTACACGTAAACAACATTGAACGGGAATTAGTAGATGATGGCATGTTAATTATCAAATGCTGGATTCACATGAGCAAAGAACATCAAAAGAAAAAATTAAAATCATACAAAAAAGATCCCGGCAAAAAATGGCGCGTTACGAAAAAAGATATTAAACATTTAAAACTTTACGATAAGTTTTCTAATATTGCCGAGCGTGTTATTCGTCAAACAAGTACCGGACATAGTCCGTGGTTGATTGTAGATGGTTCAGACATAAAATACAGCAGTGTTACCGTTGGTGAGCATATTCTTGATCGCATTAATACTTATATCAAACACAGCAAGTTAAAACCGTTTTCAAAAGAAAAAACAGAAAACAACAACAGTATTAAAAAAGAAATGAGCTTGCTTGGTTCTCTTGATTTAAGTAAGCAATACAGTAAAAAAGAATACAATAATAAACTGGAAAATTTTCAGGGCAAATTAAATTTACTTGCGCGCGAAGCAAGATTAAAAGGTATATCTTCAACATTGGTATTAGAAGGCTGGGATGCGGGAGGTAAAGGTGGTGCTATAAGACGCATAACGCATGCACTTGACGCAAGACAGTATCGAGTAATACCTGTCGCGGCTCCAACTGATGAAGAAAAAGCACATCACTATTTATGGCGATTCTGGCGTCACGTTCCCAAAGCCGGACAAATAACAATTTATGACCGAAGTTGGTATGGACGCGTGTTGGTAGAACGCGTTGAAGGTTTCGCTACAAAAGATGAGTGGCTAAGAGCCTATACCGAAATTAACGATTTCGAGGAAGAGCTATCTGATGCAGGCGTTCTGGTTCTGAAATACTGGCTGCATATCGACAAAGAAGAACAGGAACGACGATTTAAGGAACGCGAACAAATTAGTTACAAAAAACACAAAATTACAGAAGAAGATTATCGTAATCGAAAAATGTGGAATCAATATGAAGATGCGGTCGATGATATGGTAACCCGAACCAGCACGGAATATGCCCCATGGAATTTGATCGAGGCGAACGATAAGCGTTTTGCTCGTATAAAAGTTTTAAAATCTTACTGTGACGCGCTGGAAAAAAAATTGGGATGACCTTGGTAATTAGCTTTATCTATTTGGAAATTCTCGTTACTTTCATAATTAATTTATGTGTTGATAGACCAAACAACGATTTTTTCCTTTAAATCCCACAATATATGGTGTTTTTTGAGCCGTTTTTCCACTACAATTTGTATAAATTTGCAAAACAGCGGTTCTGCCGTAAAACCATAATTGCAACAACTACTTAAATATAATCTCTCGGATTTATAGAGGACTGATTTTAATGACTCGTTTTCTGTCAATCGCCCTACTTTCGTTTTGCTACATCACTTCCGCACAAGCAGATATTTACAGCGCCAGCAATGCACTGTCACGAGGTGACTATGAAACTGCAGTAGCAGAATTTACCAAACTCGCCGAAAAAGGTGACGCGAGTGCCCAGGCTAATCTCGGCTATATGTATTATGCCGGTGAAGGCGTGCCTCAGGACTATGAAAAAGCCGTCTACTGGTACCGAAAAGCCGCAACACAAGGCAATAAAGATGCACAATATAATCTTGCTGTTTCCTATGCTTTCGGCGAAGGAACAAAACAGGATTTAACCGAGGCTGCGATCTGGTATCGACGCGCAGGTGAACAAGGTCACATTGTTTCACAATACAGTCTTGGTATTTCTTATGCTTATGGCGAAGGTGTTCCACAAGATCAAAAAGAAGCTGCTCGCTGGTTTAAGAAAGCTGCCGAACAAGGTTATGCCCGGGCACAAGTGCAATTAGGTAGTATGTATCACACGGGTGAAGGTGTTGAACAAGATTATCTGGAAGCATCTCGCTGGTATCGTATGGCAGCAGATCGCGGTGATGCAACAGCACAATATAATCTCGGCACGATGTACCGTTCGGGTAAAGGCGTAGAACAAAACTATGCTCAGGCAAAACGCTGGTTTAGACAGTCAGCGGATCAGGGTTATGCCGCAGCCCAAAACGAATTAGCAAGTCTTGAACGCTCGGCAGCAGCAAATGTTGCCACACGAACAATTCAGGCAAAACCTGAATTACCGATAACCAAAGAGTCTATTCCTGAACCTACTCCGACAAAAAAAGCTGATGCTTTAAAAGAACCCGTTGAAGAATTAGTTGCCGTTGAGGAAACAAAACCAACCCAGGCAATTGAAACAGTAGATCCTGACGTTAGCGAATCATCAAAGAAACCATTATTTAGTGTTGAAAAGGAAGGTTTATTGTCGCTTGATGATCCTGAACTTGATATTGCCGAACCTGATGTAACTTCTGAGACCACAATTGAAACAGAAGTTAAAGAAGCAGTTACTCAAACAGAAGAAACTGAAGAAGCTTTAAAAACTGACACCAATGCTGGTGTTTCAAATGTAAGCAATAGTACATCAGCCATGCATAATGCATTGGGTCTGCCTTCTCCAAAAGAAACAGATATGGCAGATAATGAAACTGAGTCATCTGAAGGTTTTTTCAGTCGTTTATTTTCCAGCAATGAAAATACTGAAACAAATACCGTAACGAACACAACAGAAGAGAATATTGCTGAAGTCATAGACGAAGAACCTGCCGAAGAAGTTGCACCCGAACCTGAAATTAAAAAAGAAGTGGTGCTCAAAGCACCGGTTTATCCTGAAGATGTTAAAAAAGCCAAACTTGCTACTATTGAGGAAGATAAAGTTAAAGAAGTTATTCAACCTGACGTAGAAACGGAAACGATCGCTGCGGGAGAAAGTGAAGAATCTGAAGGCTTTTTCAGTCGTTTATTTTCCAGCAATGAAAATACTGAAACAAATACCGTGACGAACACAACAGAAGAAAATATTGCTGAAGTCATAGACGAAGAACCTGCCGAAGAAGTTGTACCCGAACCTGAAATTAAAAAAGAAGTGGTGCTCAAAGCACCGGTTTATCCTGAAGACGTTAAAAAAGCCGAACTTGCTACTGTTGAAGAAAACAAAATTGATGAAATTATTGAACCTGAAATACAAACGGAAACAATTGTTTCAGAAGATGTAGAAGAATCTGAAGGCTTTTTCAGTCGTTTATTCTCCAGTAAAGAAAGCACTGGATCAGAAGCAAATATTGTTGAAGTCATAGAAGAAGAGCCTGTCGAAGAAGTTGTTCCTGAACATGAAGTAAAAAAAGAAGTAGTACTCAAAACACCGGCTTATCCTGAAGAGGTTAAAAAAACGGAACTTGCTACTATTGAAGAAAACAAGGCTGAAGAAGTTATTGAACCTGAAGTAGAACCTGTCATCGCTGAAAATAATTGGGCAGAAGCATCAAATAACGATGATGAAGAAACAGAATCTGGAGGTTTATTTTCAGCTATTGGTAATTTCTTTTCCGGTGGAGATAAAAAAGAACAGACAGAAGCTAATGAAGCAGAGCTAACAACTGGCAATGAAAACGAAGAAGTTCTAATCGCAAAGATTGAAGAGCCAGTTGTTGTTAATAAAGAAATTGAACTGACCCAACAGGCTGAAACAGATTTAAGCCAATACAGTGTTCAAGCAGGTCGGCGCGCACTGGCAAACGGAGATTATGACGAAGCGTATCGCCAATTTCAGCCATTAGCAGAAACTGGAGATAGTGAAGCACAATCGCACCTTGGCTCGCTATATTATGTTGGCAAAGGTATACCGAAAGATTTACAGCTGGCATACAACTGGTATAAAAAATCTGCTGACCAGGGTAATGTTGACTCACAATACAGTATCGGCAACATGTACTTACTCGGGGAAGGGGTTGAGCAGAGTAATTCTGAGGCAACGAAGTGGTATGCTCTGGCAAGTGAACAAGGACATACTGCTGCAAAAAACAATCTTAAAAGTCTGGAAAAACTTGAAGCCTTAAATCGCGAAAATCAGTCAAAACTGGATGCTATAGCTGCAGAACAAAAAGCGAAAGAAGAAAAATCGAAACCTGAATTAATAACAGAACCAGAAGAAATCGCCAGCATAGAAGATGTAGCAGTTGAAAAAGAAGCAGTTCTATCTAGTGACATCGACATCGTTTCGACTGATAACTCCGAGCCAGTTAAATCTGAATCTCCCGGTTTCTTTGACCGTTTATTTGGTAATGATGGAGAAGAGAAAAAAGAGGATATTGCTCTTCAAACAACAGATGAAATTACTATTGTAGCTGATACAGACGAGCCTGAAATATCTGAAGAAATTATCACAAACGATACAGAGGAAGAAAAAGTTAAAGAAGTTGCTATTGAATCAGTAGAAACATTAGCTACGAATGATAAGGCTATTAATGTTTCAGAAGATTCTTCATCTGTAGTAGAGGAAGAACCTGAAAGCAATGAAAAACCGGAGGGTTTATTTGGTTTTCTAGGTGACGTTTTTTCTTCAGACAAGAAAGAAGAAAGTAATGAAGATATTGCTATGCTCGAAAAAGAGACTACTGAGCAGGGAATGGATAATATCGATGAAACTGTCAGTGAAGAAATAGCGGAAATAACAGAAGCTGAACGTTTACGTCCATTAGCTACACAAGGTGATGCTGATGCCCAGTATCAACTTGGTACACTGTATTATTCTGGCAAAGATGTAAAACAGGATTACAGTCAGGCTGCTCTATGGTATCGGCGTGCAGCACAGCAGGGTAGCGTCGATGCGCAATATAGTTTGGGCAATATGTTCTTAATGGGCGAAGGAATAGTACAAGATGATGAACAGGCTGCACAGTGGTATGCCATGGCTGCAGAACAAGGTCATAGTTCAGCTAAACATAATCTTGAAAATATAAGAAAAACACATGAAAGTCACAACACACAGATAGAGCAAGAAAATACTGACTCAAATAATAATCAACTAATCAGTCTTGATGATAAACCTGCTTCTGCAACAGTAGAAAATATAGACTTGACAGGAAAAGTCGAATACGAACAAGGTTTAGCTTATGCATTTGGTGACGGCGTAGCACAAAATGATCGAACTGCTTTTAATCTTTTTTATGAAGCTGCTGAAAAAGGCTTTGTTCTCGCACAATACAAAGTGGGTGTTGCTTTCGCTTATGGAGAAGGCGTGCGCCAGGATATGAAAAAAGCAGCCGAATGGTATCGTAAATCGGCAGAACAAGGTCATACAATTGCGCAAAGAAATTTAGCAACAATGTATCTTGATGGAAAAGGTGTTGAGCAAAACAAAGTACAGGCACTTGCATGGTACCAGGTTGTAGCTGATGCAGGAAATGCAATGGATGTACGCCGCCGTGATATGCTAAAGCAGGAACTTTCTGAAGTAGAACTTTCTGAGTCCCAACAACTGGCCGAACAGATATCCAGTCGTATAGCAAACCCCTCTTTATAAGAATTTATTAGCATCCTCGTGCCAGACATGTCATTTTCTGGCATCATTAAACCTGACAACTTCATACGTTTTTATAATGAATAATCCAGAATTGGAAAACATAATTGAAATTGAGGGTTTGAATACCTGGTATGGTGACAGACAAATTTTGTCCGATGTTTCATTGAATGTTGTACATAAAGAAATCATGGTCATTATGGGACACAGTGGATCCGGAAAAAGCACACTGTTAAGACATATGATTGGTTTAAATAAACCTGCATCAGGCTCAATCAAATTATTAGACAAAGAAATCACTAACCTGGAGCGAAAAGAATTACATAAATTAAGGCGACGTATTGGCGTTGCTTTTCAAAATGGAGCCTTATTTAGTTCTATGTCATTACAGGAAAATGTAGAACTACCTTTACACGAACATACAAAACTCGATCACAACACAATTCGCATCATGTCACGGCTCAAACTCGAACTAATGAATTTAAGTGAAAGCGAATCTTTAATGCCGGCTGAACTTTCGGGCGGCATGTTAAAAAGAGCTGGTTTGGCCAGAGCTGTTGTTATGGATCCGGAAGTACTTTTTTTTGATGAACCTTCAGCAGGACTTGACCCTGTCACCTCTGCCGAACTGGATGATTTAATTCTACAATTACGTGATGCATTGAACATGACGATTGTTGTAGTAACACATGATCTCGATAGTGCCTTTAAAATTGCAGATAGAATTACCGTACTTGATAATGGTCGCCAGATCATTACCGGTAGTAAAGACATGATTAGAAATTTTCCTGATCCGAGAATAGTAAATATGCTTGAACGTAAAGCAATGGATGAGTTGGTCGACGCTGATGATTATATAAACAAACTGACACGTTAAATGTATAAATGAGCATATCCAGAATACAACCATTAGCAATAATTGAAAACAGACTGATACGCCTTGGTCTTGCAGGGTTATTTTTATTCGAAACGGTAAAAGCAATTTTATTGCCACCCTACTCTATAAAACCGTTAATAAAACAAATTGCTTTCATTGGCGCCCGTTCAATGCTTGTCATTGTTGTAGCCGGTTTATTTGTCGGCATGGTTATCGCATTACAGTTTTATGACACCTTACTTCGTTTCGGTTCTATAAGTTTATTAGGCTCAGCAGTTGGTTTAAGTCTAATACGCGAACTTGGCCCGGTAATTACTGCCTTGATGGTTATTGGTCGTGCTGGCTCAGCCATGTGCGCTGAAATAGGAATTATGCGCGTGGATAATCAAATAGATGCACTGGAATGTATGGCGATAGATCCTTATCGTTACTTGTTCTCTCCCAGAATTCTCGCTGGTATTATTTGTGTGCCGATACTAACTGCAATTTTTATTCTGGTAGGTATATTTGGTGGCTACTTTGTCGGTGTGATTTTATTCGGTGTTAGTCCCGGTTCTTTTTTTCAGGGCATGTCTGACACAATACTGAACAGGGATATTTTAATGTGTTTTTCAAAATCCTTTGTCTTTGGTTTATTAATCGTCTGGATTGCCTGCGACAAGGGCTTTAACCTGCATCTGGACAAACGCGGCGCTTACGGCTCAGAAGGAGTTAGCCGTATTACTACCGAATCCGTTGTCCTCTCTTCGATGGCAATTCTTTTTAGTGATTATTTACTCAGTTCCTTGATACTGTAAACTGCAACTATGAATGATAAACAACACACAGAACTAATAGTCGGCATTTTCATGCTTGTCGGTATTATTGCGATCACCTTTTTAGCTTTGCGCATGGGTGACCTTGGTTTATTCAATAATGACGAATATGTCATACATGCCAGATTCACTTCTGCATCAGGTTTAAGAGAAGGTGCTTATGTTGAAATGGCCGGCGTCACTGTCGGCAAAGTTAAAAACATCCAGTTCGATCCTGAAAGTTATCTTGCTGTAGTAAATATTAGTTTACCAAATTCAATTCTTATCCCTGATGATTCTATCGCTTCAATAAGAACTGCCGGTATTATTGGTGACAAATTCATTAAGATATCTGCCGGGGGCAGTGAGGATTTTATTAAAGCAGGTATGGAAATAATGGAAACAGAACCTTCCATTAATCTCGAAGAATTAATCAGTAAATATATTTTTGAATCAGAAGATAAATAAATATATGAGCAAGCTTCCTGATTGTAGTAAATGTGGTTCCACTTATACTTATGAAGATCGTGAAATGTATGTATGTCCTGAATGTGCGCATGAATGGTCTCAGAACGAATCTAATATTGCTGAAGAAATTTTAATCATTAAAGATTCATACGGTAACCTTTTACAAGATGGTGATTCGATTTCTGTAATTAAAGATTTAAAAGTCAAAGGTTCTTCTTCTGTCGTAAAAGTAGGCACTAAAGTAAAAAATATCCGCCTTGCTCAAGGCGAGCATGACATTGATTGCAAAATTGATGGCATAGGAGCAATGAAACTTAAATCTGGGTTTGTTAAGAAGATTTAATTTTTTTATTTATCCCTGTAAACCAATTCACCATACATGCGTTAATCTGAATAATATGATTATTCAGATAGTATTTCATTATGATAAAAACAATTCTAATTAACAGTTTCTTACTATTTTTATCTTTGATTTCACAGGTTCAGGCTGAAACAGAAAGAAACATCTTCTACTCCAACGAAATTCATGAACTTAAAAACCTGGATGTTTATACACCCGACAACAACAATCAAAACTTACCTGTATTGATTCATATTCATGGCGGTGGCTGGAAGAGAGGTGATAAAAATATTCAAAAACAACACGGTGAGTTCTATTCAAATCACAATATTATTTTCATAAATATTAATTATCGTCTTACACCGGAAGTGAAACATCCTGGTCATGTTGAAGATTGTGCTGAAGCCGTTGCATGGGTATTTAGAAATATCGATAAATTAGGTGGTAACAAAGATCGTGTCTTTATTTCAGGACATTCAGCCGGTGCTCATCTTGCTGCTTTGCTGGGTACAGATGCATCTTATCTTAATAAATATAATATTCAGCTTTCTCAATTAGCCGGTATCATCCCGGTTGATACTGCCAGCTTTGATCTACTGTCGAAACGAAATGAGCGTTTTGTAAGAAAACTGGTAAACAATGCTTTTGGTAGCGATAAAGCAATCTTAAAAGCAGCATCACCGATGCATCATGTCAACATGAACCAATCGTATCCCGATTTTCTTATTTTTGCTTCCAGTAAACGTAATTCTGCTATTAAGCAAAGTGAAGAATTGAGTCGTCGATTGTATGAAACCGGTAATAAAGCAAGAGCAATTATTGTTGAGGGTTACAACCATCGAAATATGAATACAGGTATGCGAGAATCAGGTGGACCAATCTCCACTGAAATTCTGAATTTTATAAAATTAACTGTCCTCTGAAAGTTCTTGCTTTGGCGCTTCTTCTTTTTGAGACGCTTTATATTTATTGACCCGGTTTTGAATGTCATTGAGCAATCCATCCATGCCATCATTTTTAACTATGGCAGAGAATGTACTCCTGTAGTTACTCACAAGACTGATACCTTCAATAACAACATCGTAGGCAAACCAGGTGCCGTCGTTATTTTTCAATTTATAGTTTATAGGTATTTCTGAGTTATCCGTAATAATCAGTGTTTCTACAACAGCTTTCTTACCGCGAATCGTTTCTCCTACAAATTCCACTTTTTGATTGGTATAAGCTTCAATCTTGGTTCGATAGGTATCTTCCAGATATTGAGAGAAGAATACGACGAATTGCTGACGTTCTTCTGGTGATGCTTTTTTCCAATTGGTAGCTAATACACTCTGCGACATACTTCTAAAATCAAAACTGTCATTTATCACAATGCCTATCTTTGCCCATCGCGTTTCACGATCCAGTGATGTGTCCTTTAATACCGTTAGAACCTTATTGACAGAATCTTTAACTCGACCTGTTGGAGTAGATAAATCTTCAGCAAAAACAGCAACTGATATGAGGGAGAGAAGAATGTAAAGAGCATATTTTTTTATCATTATTTGTAATTACCGCATTCCTTTTTTGTTGGTGTATCGTACCTGTTTAATGACTAGATTCCAAAAGTTATGTCATTAAAGTACGACACAATATTTAGTGTTTCTGACAAATCAGCAGCACAACATCATCCTTATCGGCTATATATAAGCTGAACTTTAACTATCTATCTTATTGAATTTTATAATATTTTATTTCTAATAATGTGATTAATGTCACAGATTTTGATAGATTAAGCTTCTATTATCTAATTCGGTATATGAGTTGCACATAATAATAAACAGATAAAAATAACAGGAATAATCTTATGAACGTTTACCAATGCTGGTATTTCGGGATGAGAGGCTACTGTTGTCGTAATCACAATTCGAAATGGATGTTCGTACCTGAATTAGGGCAAATAGATAGCCGCATCCATAAACACATTTCACTGAATGATCTTGTTTTCAATAACTCTTTTGCAAAACATTATGAGTTGAATATTGAGTACCGTTTGCAAAAAATAAAATCAAACCCGTTTCATTTTTTAAAAGTATTATTCTTTCCCGGAAAAAAATACGGGACTGTTGGCGGCATGCTTTTCGGCACTATCTAGTTAAGCGCTTAAGTTATTTTTGACAGGCTGTTGAGTTTTATACTCAACAGCCTTTTTTCGTTCTTAATACTGTATGATTTGGTCTGGATTGAACTATATTATTAGGATCGCTCTAAACTCGCATATGAATAATAAAAAAATAACTGTCATTATTCTTTTTGTCATTATCATCGCTTTGTTTTTAAGTCTTGATTTAGGCCAGTACCTGAACCTGACCTATGTAAAATCTCAGCAAGATGCGATAGATAATTACTACGCAATGAATCCCGTTCATACCGGTTTAATCTTCTTTATCAGTTATATTCTGGTCACTGGTGTCTCTTTACCTGGCGCAGGTATTATGACCCTGGCTGCAGGAGCCATCTTTGGTGTCGTCTGGGGTACAATACTCGTTTCTTTTGCTTCAGTCTTTGGTGCAACAATGGCCTTTTTGATAGCTCGCTATGTATTTCATGATTATGTTCAAGCCAGATTTACTAAATACCTTGAACCGATAAATCATGGCATTCGAAAAGAAGGCAATCACTACCTTTTTATCATCCGCTTTGTCCCAATATTCCCCTTTTTTATTGTTAATAACCTGATGGCACTTACGCCTATCAAGACACTCAACTTTGCACTGGTTAGCCAGATAGGTATGCTGCTACCAACCATCATCTTCGTCAATGCGGGAACGCAATTGGCAAAGATTGAATCAGCCGGTGACGTCTTATCTCCTGAATTAATAGCTTCATTTGCCTTACTGGGATTATTTCCCCTGGTAGCAAAGAAAATTCTGATTTATGTAAGAAAGAAACGACATGAAGATCTGGACGATTTTATAGATCCGGAAAGTGATGCTGAATAAACCTGAACAATTTGATCGTAATCTTATTGTTATCGGCGCAGGATCTGCCGGACTTGTTTCTGCACTTATCGCAGCCGCAGTAAACGCAAAGGTCACATTAATAGAAAAACATAAAATGGGGGGTGATTGCCTGAACACTGGCTGTGTTCCTTCCAAAGCATTGATTAAATCAGCTAAAGTCGCTTCTTTGATAAAACGTTCCAGTGAATTTGGCATTAACGTGCCTGAATCAAACATTAACTTTGCCGCTGTCATGGAACGCGTTCAATCAGTCATAGCTAAAATTGAACCACATGATTCCAAAGAACGTTTTGAAAGCTTGGGAGTAGAATGTCTTGAAGGACACGCAATAATCACATCACCATGGACTGTTGAGATAAACGGTCAATCACTTAGTACGCGTAGTATTATTGTTGCAACAGGCGCACGCCCTTTTGTACCGCCGATAAAAGGCATCGAACACATTAATTACCTTACTTCGGATAACCTCTGGGATATTCGTGATTTACCTAAACGATTAGTTGTTTTAGGTGGCGGTCCTATCGGTTGTGAATTAACCCAGGCATTTGCGCGTTTAGGAAGTCAGGTGACACAAATAGAAATGTTACCGCGAATTTTGATAAGAGAAGATGAAGATATAGCGGAAATAATTACAAAACAATTTGAACAAGAAAATGTTGATATACGAACAGACCATCTGGCAAAAGAAATTACTACGAAAAACGGCAAGAAAATTCTTGTTTGCGAACATAATAATGAAATGGTTGAAGTTGAATTTGATGAAATTCTGGTTGCCGTTGGGCGCGCAGCTAATAGCCGTGGTTTTGGTTTGGAAGAACTTGGCGTTGAATTGAATTCCAATAATACAATTCGCGTTAATGAAAAGTTACAAACGTCTATTCCATCAATTTACGCCTGTGGTGATGTCGCTGGCCCTTACCAGTTTACACATACCGCTTCACATCAAGCATGGTATGCCACAGTTAATGCGCTTTTTGGACGTTTTAAATCCTTCAAAGTCGATTATTCAGTCATTCCCTGGGCGACATTTACCGATCCTGAAGTTGCCCGTGTAGGTTTAAATGAACAGGAAGCAAAGGAAAAAGGGATTAATTACGACGTTACTTACTATGGCATTGATGATTTAGACCGCGCTATAGCTGAAGGAGAAGACCACGGACTGGTTAAAGTACTAACTGTCCCGGGTAAAGATAAGATACTCGGAGTGACAATTATTGCTGATCATGCCGGTGAGTTGATTACCGAGTATATTAGTGCGATGAAACATGGTATTGGTATGAACAAAATACTGGGAACCATCCATATTTACCCTACTCTTTCTGAAGCTAATAAATTTGCTGCTGGTGTCTGGAAAAAAGCTCATGCACCACAATTTCTACTAAAACTAGTGAAAAAATACCATGAGTGGTCATTAAAGCATTAAATTAAAAATATAATGATAATCAGTTTTTACTATCACCCATATAAATATTTTCAAATAGTCTCCTCATAACTATTTCGTTATTCTACTTAAAATTTTCAGGAATAAGATCATGTCTCAATATCAATTTGACCTATTTGTAATCGGTGCCGGATCAGGTGGCGTACGTGCTGCACGCATGTCTGCTGGACTTGGTGCACGTGTTGCCATTGCCGAAGACCGTTATCTAGGTGGCACATGTGTTAACGTAGGATGCGTTCCAAAAAAGTTATTTGTCTATGCTTCACATTATTCTGAAGATTTTGAGAATGCTAAAAGTTTTGGCTGGAATATCGCTAACACCGATTTTGACTGGTCTACACTAATTAAAAACAAAGACACCGAAATTAAACGCCTGAACGGTGTCTATAAAAAAATACTTGATAATTCTGGCGCTGAAACAATACGCGGTCGTGCCAAAATTGTTAATGAACACACCGTTGAAGTGAATGGCGAACATATTACTGCAGAACGCATATTGATTGCGACAGGTGGCTGGCCCAGTGTTCCTGATATTCCAGGTAAAGAACACATTATTTCTTCCAATGAAGCTTTCTTTCTCGATTCACTTCCGGAAAAAATCATCATTGTTGGCGGGGGTTATATTGCTGTTGAGTTCGCAGGAATATTCCATGGTCTGGGAGTTGAGACGACTCTCCTTTACCGTGGATCTTTGTTCTTGCGTGGCTTTGATCAGGATGTGCGAGAAGCGCTTGCCGATGAAATGAAGAAAAAAGGTATCAACATCAAGTTTGAATCAAATATTGCCGAAATTGAAAAAAAGGATAATCAATTAATCGCAACACTAGAAAATGGCGAGCAACTTGAAGCAGGACAAATCATGTATGCCACTGGCCGTAAACCTATGACAGAAAATCTTGGTTTAGAAAGAGTAAGTATCGAACTAGACAAAGATAATGCCATTAAAGTAAATGACGAATACCAGACTAATGTCCCTTCTATCTTTGCTATTGGCGATGTGACCAATCGCGTTAACTTAACGCCCGTTGCTTTAGCCGAAGGTATGGTATTGGCAAAACGTTTTTTTGCTAACGAAGATAAAGATGTTGATTACTCCAATATCCCGACTTGTGTCTTTAGTCAGCCCAATATTGGTACAGTCGGTTTAACTGAAAAAGAAGCACGAGAGAAATATGATGAAATTGAAATTTATAAATCATCATTCAAACCAATGAAACTCTCTTTATCAGATAGTGATGAAAAGACCTTTATGAAAATAATCGTAGAGAAGAAAAGTGATCTTGTTATTGGTGTTCACATGTTAGGTCCTGATGCCGGAGAAATCATTCAGGGTATTGGTATTGCAATAAAAGCAGGCGCCACCAAGAAAGTGTTTGATTCAACGATAGGGATTCATCCAACTGCAGCAGAAGAGTTTGTCACAATGCGTGACCCAGTATAAATGATAAGCAAACAAATAAGCTGCTGCATTTAATCACAGCAGCTTATTTAATCAGTTCAATTTAAGCTGCTTTTGGGTTTGCCCCATAATTATTATCTCCATCACTATCCATAACCAGAAAAACCAGTAAAACAATAATGCCTATCAATGGAAGTAGAGATATTAGCAACCACCAACCGCTACGACCTGTATCATGAAGTCGTCTTGCCGCAATACTAAGACTTGGAATAATTGCCACCAAGCTTAAAACACCAGAAAGTGCAGGCATTCCCAATACAAAAGCATCTATCACTGCTAAAACAATATAAATAATCATATATATCAATATGAACATCCAGTATTGTGTACGTGTTGCACGACCGGAAAAATCCGCATATTTTTTAAATGCATCAGTAAAATATTCCATCTTAACTCCCCTCATTTATTAAATATGAAACTGCTCTCCAACGATAGTCTATCAGTGATTAAGCTTCGACTGGTAGTTTTTCACTGATAATAGCTAGCCAGTTTTGCTTTTCCCGGGGCTGGCCCTCAGGTCTATAGTAATGATGAAGAACTTTAAACCCTGCTTTTTCCAGATAAACCTGACTCGATTTAATTTCCATATAATGCCCATAGCGTTGTCCTTGCCAGCCTTCGATATCACCTCTTGGATTTGAACAAAATAAAACCCCACCAGTCCGTAAGGCATTATGTAATTGTTTTAATACTTTTAATAATTCATGACCAGGGACATGAAACAATGACGCATTGGCAAAAACACCATCAAAAGAATTTACTTCCAGTTCAAGCTTTGAAAACGACTGATGTAATACAGTACAACCGCTATGTTTCTTAGCCATTTCACAAAAAATTTTGCTGCCATCAAGACCTATCGGGTTATGGCCCAGAGATTTAAAGGTATGAATATCACGACCTGGGCCACAGCCAAAATCAAGAATATCTAACGGCTTGTCTTTAGAAAGTGCTTGCAGGAATGCATCGATATTCTGGCTAACATCATGATCTCGCGTTCCTTGCCAAAAAGATTCTGCATTATTTTCATAATGTGAAAGTGTAATTTTTTCTACTTCATCAAAATCAATCAAAATATTTTTATAGCCATTATTTTAATCAACAAAAAGGATTAATCTTCTTTCCTTTTATAATTGTATTGAAACTGACCAGGCTTGACTTCACTGTCATTATTACCCGGCCGATACTTTAATTGCACCCCTTTAAGAAAATTACGCAGAATTTGATCCTGACAAGTGCGGTAATGTCTGTTTCCAGGTTTACGAAAGAAAGCACTTAACTCGTGTTTGCTAATATTAAATTTTGCTAAGTCCATTATCGCCAAAACATCTTCTGCTTTCAGATTTAGTGCAATCTTTAACTTCATAAAAATAACATTATTCGTTAATTGTTTTTCTGGCTCTGGTTGTTTCCCCTCCTTCTTGCCACGCTTTTCTATAATTAGCCCATTTAAAAATGAAGCCATATTGGAATCACTACATTCCTTATAATCTGGATCACTATCTTTCTTTAACCATGAATTAACCTGCTCTCTTGAGACTTTTAGATTTCCCAAAGCAAAGGTAGAGATCATTTTCGAATCACCAAACTTAAAGGAATAGCGTAAACGGCGTAATATATCGTTATTATTCATAATTGCAGTGTAAAAAGTATATTATTAAAAAGTTTAAAGTGATTTTTGCCAAAACAACGCTTTACCACTAGCCGGATCAAGCTCATAAGCTTCAAAACCATATTCTATATAAGCTTTTTGCGCTTTATTATTACCTTCCAACACCTCGAGCGTTAATTTACAACAGCCCTTTTCTTTCGCAATTTCTTCAACTTTAGTTAATAGTCGCTGACAAAGTCCAAACCCGCGATATTCACTCAATACGATGACATCATGAATATTGAGTAATGGTTTACATTTAAATGTAGAAAAGCCTTGAAAACAATTAACTAAACCTGCCGGCTTTTTATCAAGGTAACAAATAACACTTATAGCATAAGGAAGTTTTGACAATTCAGTTATAAGGTTTTCTTTAGCAAACGATGACAAACCTTTACCACCACCCATAGGGTCAAGGGCATAATCATTTAAAAGGGAAACAATATCAGCACACTGTTGTTCATTTGAAAAATCCGCGAGTATAATTTCTATATTCATTCACTACTCTGTAATTCTGTAAGATATTTGAATAACAGTCTTGCCGACTTTGGCGGTTTATTATTGGTTTGTTCCTTTTTTGCATTTCGGATTAATTGACTAACACGCTGTCGCTCAAAGTTTTTAAATTTTTCAGACAGATCATTTATCAAGTCCTGATCACCTTGTAACAAATGGTCACGCCATTGTTCCACTTCATGAAATTGATTAACTTCTTGTTTATGCGGTTTTTTTAATTCTTCTAACGTGGAACGAATTAATTCTTCATCTTCTTCCTGCATTAAACCACCAATAAACTTAAGTTGTCGTTTCAAGGCAGTTAATTTCATTTTTTTAGCTGCAACAATCGCTTCTTTTAATTTTTCTGAAACAGGAATCTGGCACAGCTGCTTATCGGGTAATCTAACAAGGTGTTTACCCAACATATGTAATTCATTTAGTTCTCGCTTAATTTGTGATTTACTTTTGCCAAATTCTTCTTCGTAATCATGTTCCATAGTTTTTTAGCCAGTCTCATCATCAATTATTGAATTTAAGATATTTTCATATTGTTTATATATCACTTTGCCAAAAACAGGATCTTCCACATAATTAAATCCTGTCTCAACCTGCTGCCAATCATTCTCTGTTAACAATTCTTTTGCCCTAGGAAACAATATAGCCTCTTCTACATCCATATGTGAACGAGATAGAGCTATATAATTTTTTAATTGCTTGACCAGTATTTCTGCATTACTACTATCCTTTAACCTGTTTAGTTCTCTTGAGAGACTAGTCGCAGATTCATACAATATTTTGTGGTCGTTCAATAAACGATTAATCACTGGTTCAATCTGTTTATCTTTATGTCGAAGTAACTCAAAGACCAAATCTTCTTTTGGATGGTGATAAAGATCTGGGTAATGAATAATATAGTCGGAAATATCCCTGATTAGTTGTAAATTTATACTACCATTCTCCTGGTATGAATTAATCTGCTTTTCAAGTACGTCAATTAATTTAGTAATATTAATATGTTCCTGGTGTAGCTTATCAAGCATCATCGACATAAGTTTCTAGAGCCTGTCAGTAGCGTTTACAACTTTAAGACATTTTTTCACTGTTTCCAGAATTGCCACCAATTTTTTTCGCTTACTGATTGTGATTTTTTTGTCGCTGTATCTGTTTTACTATCTTCATTTAACAATTCCAATAAATCAGGCGTAAACCAATACTCTGCATTCGGCTCTTCAAAAGCAACATTTATAACATAATCATCTTTTGCATCACCAAAATATGTTACGCCTGTTGAAGATGGGCTGGTTTCACCTAACACTTCTCCTGTCTTACCAGATAACCCGGCTTCATCAGTTTGACTAGAATTTAATATTTTTACAGTATCACCAAACGAAATTATCATTTATTCCAATTTTTACCTTTTTGTTCTTAAAAATTTTTACTCTTTAAGCTGTTCTCGAGCTTTTTATTCTCGGCACGGCAGAAAGCAATTCTCTTGTATACTTATTTTCCGGATGCATTAAAACCTGCTCTACTTTTCCCTGCTCAACAATTTTTCCCTGATACATCACGGCAACATGATGTGCAATGTATTCAACCACACTTATATTATGAGTGATAAACAAATATCCCAATTGATGTTCTTTTTGTAATTCCCTTAATAGAGCAAGAATTTGTGCTTGCACTGACACATCCAGTGCGCTGGTCGGTTCATCACAAATAATTAATTTTGGCTTTACTGCCAATGCGCGTGCAATACAAATACGTTGACGTTGACCTCCTGAGAACTCATGCGGATAACGCAATAAATGTTCGGGCAACAAACCAACCTGCTCCAGTAATTCAGCACTCATATGATCACGTTCTTTTTGTGTTTCACCAATTTTCTGTGCCAGCATACCTTCCTGAATAATATCTCGAATCATCATTCTTGGGTTCATTGATGAATAAGGATCCTGAAATACTATTTGAATTTCTGAACGCTTCTTTCTTAAAGCGGCAGCATCCAGGTGACTTAAATCTTTACCCTCATATAAAACTTCGCCATCCGTTGTTTGCAACAATCGTAAAATACCTTTCCCCATAGTAGTTTTACCCGATCCGGATTCACCAACAACGGCGACTGTTTCGCCGGCATGTACATCTAACGTTACACCATCAACAGCGCGCACATGCCCAACTACTTTCTTAAATAACCCTTTACGTATCGGGTAATGTACTTTTAAATCACGTATTTTTAATAAACATGCTTCATCCTTGCGTTTAAATTCACTCTGATCTTTTTCCGACTGGCGTTTTTCCCAACTGGGAATCGCATCAAATAACTGCAAAGTATAGGGATGTTCAGGATAATCAAATAAACTGCGCTTATCTTTCGCTTCAACAATTTTCCCCTGGCGCATAACGGCAACATGATCTGCCATTTGTGATGTCACGCCCAGATCATGCGTAATAAACAAGATTGCCATATGTGTCTCTTTTTGAAGCTGTATTAGCAAATCCAGTACTTGTGCCTGAATTGTCACGTCAAGAGCAGTTGATGGTTCATCAGCAATTAGTAAATCCGGCTCTCCCGCTAATGCTATAGCAATCATAATACGTTGTTTCATCCCACCGGAAAATTGATGCGGGTATTCATTGATTCTGCGATTTGGTTCAGGAATACCAACCGCATCAAGTAATTCAATACTACGTTTAATACATTGTTCTTTAGACAGGTTTTTATGTCTAAAGAGTGTTTCACTGATTTGTTGTCCTGCTGTTAATACCGGATTTAATGAAGTTTGTGGTTCCTGAAAAATCATACCGATTTGTGAACCGCGTACATCACGCATTTTGCTTTCTGGTAATCCAAAAAGATTCTGCCCGTTTAAAAAAACTTCACCATTACTAATTTTTACAGCGGGAGGGAGCAAGCGCATAATAGACAAAGCACTAATTGATTTACCGCTGCCTGACTCGCCGAGCAGAACAAATGTTTCACCTTTTTTGATTTTAAAACTGATATCATCAACCACGTTAACTTTACTGTCGCCTGAAGCAACAGAGGCAATCAAATTCTTAACTTCGAGCAATACGTCTGTCATAATTATTTTTTATCCAGATCAGGTAATTGTCGTGGTCGTCTATTTTCATCTAAAGCAACAAACGTCAATGTAGCTTGAGTCACTTTTACTGTTTCTTTATTTGATGGGTTTCGTTCTGCATAAACATCAACTTTTACTGTTATTGAGGTATTTCCAGTTTTAACAATATCGGTATAACAACTAACAACATCTCCGACAAATACCGGTTCGTGAAACTCTATTGAATTAACTGCTACTGTTACAACTCGTCCTTTTGCACGTTCTAATGCAATAATGCTCGCAGCAATATCAATTTGAGACATAATCCAACCACCAAAAATACTACCGCCTGGATTAGTATCTTTAGGCATTGCAGCAATTTTAATAGCAGGCTGTTTGTCTTTAGGTAATTTTACTTTTGCCATAGCATCTCTTCTGTAAGTTAAATATCACCACGTAAACGAGGGTCGAATGCATCCCGTACTGCATCGGAAAACAAATTTGCCGCCAGCACAAGAATAAACATAAATATAAAAGCTGCCGCTAATGACCACCAGACCACCGGATCTCTCGCTATTTCCAGTCGAGCACTATTAATCATATTTCCCCAACTGTACATACTTGGATCAACGCCAATATTAATATAGGAAAGTACGGCTTCTGCTAATACCAGTCCACTAAAATCAAGTACGATAGAAATCATTACAATATGCATAACGTTGGGTAACAAGTGTCGCAACATAATAGTTATGTTACCAACGCCGAATGCCTGTGCTGCCTGAACGTAATCTACTTCTCTTAATTTTAATGTTTCTGCTCTAAGTAAACGACATAAACCTGTCCAACTGGTAATACCCAGAATAATACAAAGAAACAATAGTCTTAAATCTGCACGTTGTTCAAGACTGGTAAAATCGGCTTCATGGTTACTGATATAAACTTGCAATAATAAAATAGAAGCAGCGATTAATAATACACTCGGAATTGAATTCAAGGTGGTATAAAGATATTGAATTACATCATCAATCCAGCCACGAAAATAACCGGCCATCAGACCCATCATAATAGCAAATGGCAACATGACTAATGTTGTTAATGTACCTATTACCAATCCAGTGCGAATACTTTTCAATGATTGATATAACACATCCTGTCCGACCTTATCTGTTCCAAAAACATGGTAATGCTGCGCAAGACTATAAACACAACAAATAACAAGTGTAATAAAGGTGAGTGTAATGAAAATAGCATACCAGGGAATATCTAATTCATCCTTTATACATTTTTGTAAAGTTACTTTAAATGGTTCTTCAGGTTTTTTCTTTAATTGAAATATAACTGAAAATATAAGCATCAAACTGATTAGTAGGCCTGAGATCAAACCAGAAACTAAACGTTTCGCTATATCACTACTTCCTTCAGATTCAGGATCATCAAGATGCGCACCACCGTATTTTAAACGGGGATAATCACGAGTTTGTTTCCCATCAGGCAACTCGATCATTTCCTTTGCAAAAGCATAACTTGCTAAAGGTGCTGAATATGTCCTTTCCGTATTCTGACGAAGGTCATTTAATACTATATCAAGCACACTTAATATTTCGGTTGAATATATCGTTTTATCTGATTTTGTGTCTTCCAGCTTTGGATGAAAGTGTAAAGAATCAATCAAACCAATCACGACATAAACTGCAAGAAAAATTGCGGCCGACATTGCTATTGGTCGTCGCGCCACATCTTTCCATGGCGCACTAAGATGCTCATGTTTTCTTGCATATAAAACAAAAGCCAGAACCATAAAGACTAGCAAAAAGATAAACGCATCAGTGATAAAGATAACCGGCATTATTAATTAAGCCTCACTCTGGGATCAACCAGGGTGTATGATATATCGGTCAAAATCAAACCGATGATGTATAACACCGACCCCAAAAATACCATTGAACGAACAATGGCAAAATCCTGAGCGCTAATTGCATCTATCGTATAACTACCCAGACCGGGAATGGCAAAAAAGGATTCAACAATCAAACTACCAATAAATAAACTCGGTAATATAACAACGACACCGGTAAGTATTGGAATAAGTCCATTCGATAGAACATGTTTATACAATACGATGACTTCAGATAAACCTTTAGCTTTGGCTGTACGTACATAATCTTTACCCATTTCTTCAAGAAAAATGGTTCGATACCAACGTGTGCTTGCACCTATTCCACCCACCAGGCCAATTAGTATCGGTAATATTGTAAATTTTATTGCGTTAAACCCGACATCATATCCGGATATTGGTACCAGATGTAAAACCTTGCCAATCAGGTATTGCCCGCCAATAATATAAAACAAGCCAGAAATAGACATCATTGCAACACAAAGAATAACACCGGTTACATCGATATAACTGCTCCGAAAAAACGCGAGTATTAAACCAAAAGTAATATAAGCTATTAAACCGAGTATTAAACTGGGAACAGTAATAGATAGACTGGGCCACATACGTTGGCTTATATCATAACTAATATCACGACCACTATCAGAACTGCCAAAATCAAATAAAAACAATTTCACTGAATTTTGAAAGAAAATAGTATCAGTTATCTTTTCTGTTGCTTGTGCTTCACTATTCCATAGAATCGGTTTGTCATAACCACGTTCCTCTTTCCATTTATTTATTGCAGCTTCGCTAACATGTTTTGCGCCAAGTTGCATACGTGCCATATCATCAGGTGTATTAACGACAAAAAACAAAACAAAGGTAATAATATTCACGCCGATTAATATCGGTATTGAATAAGCTATCCGTCGTAAGATATATGTCATCATAAGATTGATTGCTTCTCTCTACGACGATAAGAAATAATGGCAGGTAATAAAATAACAACCAATAATACGAATAACAAAGCGACTGGCCACCAGACAGGTTTATTCCATTCAATTCGTTTATCTGTTCTTATACCAGGTTCAATACGGCGATACTTTAGTTTGTTATTAGCCATCAGGTTTGGTTTTGCATTGTGGTACCACTCATGATGCAAGGAAAAGCCAACCGGATGAAACCCCCATAACCAGGGAGCATCTTTCCTGGCAACCGCTACCATTTGATTAATGATGTCCTGTCTTTCCGGAGAGTTATTCATACTTTTCATTTGATTAAACAATTTATCGAATTCAGCATTACTATAGTTCGAAGCATTCTCTCCTTGATACTTAACTTTGCCGTTAGGTCCATAAAGTAAAAACATGAAATTTTCTGGATCTGGATAGTCTGCATTCCAGCCCCATTGATACATTTGTGCTGTACCTTTACGAATTTTTTCCTGGAATCGATTATAATCAGTTGCACGTATAACAAGATTAATTCCTAATTTTGAAAATTGTTTACGTATCCAGTCAAATCCGGCTTTCGCACCGGGTCCTGCCGCTGGTGTATCCAGATGTAATACCAAAGGTTTACCGGTTGTTTGTTCTCGACCATTGGGATAACCGGCCTGAACCATCAATCGTCTTGCTTCTTCAATATCGCGTCTTACCGCTTTATTATTTTCCCATTTATAAATATACGGATTAATACCTGCTTCATCTTCTAAAGCACCAAATATACCCGGTGGAATCGGACCTTGAGCTGGTTTGCCACGTCCATTAGCGAAAATAGAAATATATTCTTTGTAATCAACAGCAATTGAAATCGCACGTCTTAACAGCATGGCACGTTCGCTATCACCACCGATTACATCATCTGCCATATTAAAACCCATATAATAAGTCGACGTAGTTATTGCAGTAATTAAACGAATCCCTTTTTCCTGCATTTCATCAGTAAGTTCGGCATCACCCTGAGCATTAAACTGAACAGCTTGATCAAAACTATCAGAAACAATACCTGAAGTATCATAATACCCCTGAAGGAATTTATTCCATGAAGGAATGGATTCTTTTTCAAGACTGTAAATTGCTTTATCTATAAACGGCATTGTTTTACCCGCATCTTCAAGCAGGCCTAATACTTCATCACCTTCATCTCCTTTTTCAGGATAAGCTTCTCCTCTGAAGTTGGGATTTTGTTCAAGCACCATACGTCGATTAGGGTTGTTTTCTGTCAACATAAATGGCCCTGTGCCAACGGGATACCAATCAAGCGTAATATTTTTTTCTACCATTCCTGCTTGCGAATAAAAGAAATCTGCTTCCCAGGGCATGGGGGCAAAAAATGACATCGATAACCAATATAAAAATTGTGGATATTTTTGTTTAAGTGTTACTTCAAATGTTGTGTCATCAATGATTTTAACGCCTGGCAATTCATATTGATTCAGGTCGATATAATTTGAGTTTGGTAAATCAAGTTTATGCAGTTCTTCTGCGAGTTCATTCAGTCCAACAATGTATTTACCCATTAAACCCGCTATCGGAGAGTGAATTTTCGGGTGAGCCATTCTTTTTATTTGATAAACATAATCTTTTGCCAGTAATTCGCGTGTGCCAACCGTTTTAAAATCTGACAACGCATGAATATTTTCTAATTTTTTCGGTGTCAAATCATGGTAAAGATAGTTTTCACTCGCATCTTTCGCAAAAGCAGGATGGGGCTGAAATAAAATTCCGGGTTTAATCGATATCCTGTATTTGACCTGATCAATTTTTCCCGACTCTGTATCTTGCGATAAAACACGGCCTTCGCCATCTAGATATATCGGTTGCGGTAACTCTGTAGCTGTAAGCGGTATTAATTCATATGGCCGTTTTAAAAAATGATATTGCAACGGCGGTTCATATATCTGTCCCAGAAAGACATATTCATTGGCGCTATATGAACTTACCGGATCCAGATGCTTGGGGCGCTCGGAAAATGAATCGTAATAAATACGTTTGGACGAATCCTGCTCCGGATAGGGATTATTCCAGGCAGATTGTTGGCAAGCGGCCAAAAGCAGAAAAGAACAGATAAATAGCCAACTTAAACTCGACTTCATTCGATTTATTATTTTTATGGTTATTGTCGTCACTGGTGCATTATAAACATGAGCATTTTTCTGTACACTTTGATGTTATATTAATAAGAAAATTCACAAACAAGCTTCAAGAAGGATAAATAAATGGGATTACTTGATAATAAACGTGCATTAATTGTTGGTGTTGCCAGTAACAGGTCAATTGCATGGGGAATTGCGCAGGCAATGCACCGTGAAGGTGCTGAATTAGCCTTTACATATCAAAATGACAAATTACGTGGCCGAGTTGAAAAATTTGCTGCTGAACTGGATTCGGAAATTGTTGTGCCGTGTGACGTAGCTAAAGACGAAGAAATTCAGGGCGTTTTCGACCATTTGGACGATTATTGGGACGGACTGGATATATTAATCCATTCAGTCGCTTTTGCTCCAAAAGAGCAGCTTGATGGTGATTACCTTGAAAATGTAACCCGTGATGGTTTTTTAACGGCTCATGAAATCAGCTCATATAGTTTTGCTGCACTCGGCGATGCTTCCAGAGAGATGATGAAAGGTCGAAACGGCTCAATGCTAACGCTAAGTTATATCGGTGCAGTTCGCGCTATGCCAAATTACAATGTCATGGGTGTCGCCAAGGCCAGTCTTGAGGCAAATGTGCGGTATATGGCTTCCAGCCTGGGGCCAGAAGGCATACGAGTGAATGCCATTTCAGCTGGGCCAATCAAAACCTTGGCTTCTTCAGGCATAAGCGGCATGCGTGACTTCCTGAATCATGTTGAAAAAGTATCTCCAATGAGACGCAATGTTACCATTGACGAGGTCGGCAATGTTGCAGCGTTCATGTGTTCTGATTATGCCTCGGCAATTACCGGTGAAATTACCTATGTCGATAATGGTTTTAACTCCATAGGAATGGGATAAAAGCAATACTAGATAAAAAACTGATTACATTATGGCTGCCAGTGAAAACAAACTGATTATTGCCATTTTAATTGGTGCTGTCGCGGGTATTATCAGCGGTTGTCTGTATGGCTCCAAAATGGTCGCCGTAGCCTGGATCGGCGACCTCTTTCTTGACGCCCTTAAAATGATGATCGTGCCTTTAATCATTGCAGCTGTTATCAGCGGTGTCACTTCACTAGGCGATATACGTAAATTAGGTAAAGTCGGCGGCATGACGTTGCTTTACTATGCTGCAACAACTGCTATTGCGGTATTAATTGGCTTGTTTGTCGTTAACCTGATTCAACCGGGCGTTGGAGTCGGACAAGCAACTTCTGAACTCACAGAACAGATTACAAATAAATCTGACACAGGATTTGTAGAGATCATACGTTCTTTAATAAGCCCTAATGTTATTAGTGCAGCAGCTAATATGCAGTTATTACCCTTAATTGTCTTCTCACTGTTATTTGCTGCGGCATTAACTACGATTGGTGATAAAAATGTAACCATTATTAAATTTTTCGATGGCTTAAATGAAGTCATGATGAAATTGGTTATCTGGGTTATGGTTTTTGCACCCGTTGGTATTTTTGCTTTGATTGCAGGGAAAATAGGAAGCGCAGGCGGTGCACAGGCTATTCAACAAGAATTGCTTGCTGTAGGTAGTTATTGTTTCACCGTTATTCTTGGCCTTTCAATTCACTTTATCGTGCTGTTTACTATTCTCATAGTGTTCAGTAAAAAAGGTCGAGACTATTTATTCAAATTATTACGCGCTTTAATAACTGCGTTTGGTACCGCCAGTTCATCAGCGACCTTACCTTTAACAATGGAATGCGCATTGGAAGCAGGCGTCGATAAACGTTCAATAAAATTTGTGCTGCCTATCGGCGCCACAATCAATATGGATGGAACGGCACTTTATGAATCGGTTGCTGTCATGTTTATTGCCCAGGCTTACGGCATCTCAATGGGATTAGGTGAGCAGGCTATTATATTTGTTACTGCTACATTAGCCGCTATCGGAGCAGCCGGTATACCTCAAGCGGGATTAGTGACAATGTTAATTGTACTGGAAGCAGTTAACTTACCTGCAGAAGGCATTGGATTAATCCTGGCCGTAGATTGGTTTCTGGATAGATTCAGAACAACCGTTAATGTCTGGGGTGACAGCGTAGGTGCAGCAGTAATTGAATCCTACTTACCGAAGGAAAATACCTGATTAAATATTTTCCTTAAACAGTTTAATCTCAGCATTACTCTTGGCGTTTTTGATAAATTCTTGCCATTCATTTGTACCTCGAGCTCTTCTTAATTCAAGGTCTGTAGAATTTCTTAGATTTTCAGCATCCTCGCCTTCTGAAGTTTCGCCATCATATACCGCAGAGACTATAACAATAGAATAGTCACCACTACCCAGACGATTACTGGTAACAATTGGCATATCTACAGGAACACCAACCTGAAAAGCAGTACGTAAAACAGACCTGTTTACTTCAACATTATCGCGTTTTGTTTTTTCAACTGTGTTCCATTCAAGCTCAACATCACTCTCTATGGCGTCTATACTAACACCTGAATCAAGTTGATTTACTATCGCATCACTGACTTCACTAATCTTTTTAGCTGCTTTTTCCAGTCTGATAGCGGCAATAACGTCTTCACGCACATCTTCTAATGCTTTAGTTTTAGCGATCTGATGTTCCAGCACTCTTAAAACAACAATATGATTATCCGATAACTCTATGGCATCACTATTAATACCAGAACTAATTAGCTCTTCATTGAAACTATTGGATATAACCTGGGGTTTAGATAGCACACCATCAGTAACACTATCACGACTGAAAAAGTCAGTTTCAATAATTTTCTGACCTATTGCCTCTGCAGCAACTTCAAGGGTATCAGAGTGTTCATAACTTAAATTCGTTAATTGATCAGCTAATTCAAAAAACTGTAGTTCAGCCTGCGCTTGCTTATAATCATGCTTCACTTGTTCAGCTACATTCTCATAAATATTTTTTGGCCCACCGCGAATTTCGCCGACCTTTACAATAGTAAAACCTTTTTTTGTTTCTATGACCTCACTAATATCACCTTCATCTGATTTAAAAAGAAATTCTTCAATTTCCTTCTCCAAAACGCCCCTGGGCATGAAAGTATTTTCACTAAATTGTAATGACCCCTTCCCTTCTTCGGTAAATTTTTCTAAAACTTCTTCAAAGTTCTTTCCTTCCTTTACCATTGCTAATGCGGTTTCTATATCAGTTTTAGCCTTTGCTAATTCTTCTTCAGTTGCTTCTTTTAAATTATCATCAGCATCTTCAATTGCTGTTTGTATAAATAATTTAGTGATTGAACGCTGTTCAGCAACGTCATAGTTATCCTTATTATTACTATAATATTCGCGTAAGCTTTCTTCATTCGTTTCAATTGCTTCAGCCAAATCGCTAACATCAAGTTCCAAATAAGCAATTTTAACTTTTTCCGGATCAGCAAAGTTTTCAGGGTGCGATTTATAAAAGTCTTCAATTTCGGAATTTGTAACTTCACTTGTTTCATCGACAAATGAAGTTAAATTAAGAGACGAATAGGTTATATCTCGCGTTTGTGACTTTAATTTAAGAACACTTTCGAGTTCTGAATCGAGTATAAAAAGACTGTCAGATAATCCGGCCTGTAGCTGCTCAGATAATAAATCCATTCGCAGCTGAGCTTCAAAATAAACCGGATCCATACCCATGCTACTTACAGCTCGTTCATACTTGCTACGATCAAATCCTTCATTACCTTTAAAAAACTCAAGGTTTTTAATTGTATCGACCACTTTTTTGTTTGTAACACGCAAGCCATTATCTTTAATGATCTGGTTAACCAGTTCCGTATCAACCAAATTTTGCAAGGCCTGCTCTTTAACAAACTCCTCTTCTTCCAAAGAAAGCGCATCACCACCTAAAACTGATTGCATTTGTTGACGAAGCGAATAAAAAGCGCGCTGAAAGGCCTGATATTTAATTTTGGAATCGTTAACAGTAGCAACATAAATATCACCACCACCAAAATAAGAACTAACCCCCCAGAATGCGAAGGAAATTATTAAAGCGCCGACAATAATACCGGCAATCCAACCTGATGCTTTATCTCTTATTATTCCTAACATGACATACTCAACTTTTTATATCGTTTGAAATTAAAACGGGTGTATCACTTTAAGATGATACACCCGAAAAATATGTTGGCGGAGTGGACGGGACTCGAACCCGCGACCCCCGGCGTGACAGGCCGGTATTCTAACCAACTGAACTACCACTCCGGAGTGTGTTCTGTGTTCTTAGTACTAATTTTTAAACTTGGTGGGTGCTGAGGGATTCGAACCCCCGACCTACGCCGTGTAAAGGCGACGCTCTACCAACTGAGCTAAGCACCCCAAGGGCGCGCTAGTTTATGGCATCCTTGAGAGCTTTTCCAGCTTTAAAACCAGGAACTTTTGAAGCTTTAATTTTAATTGCTTCTCCTGTTCTAGGATTACGACCAGTACGTGCTGCACGCTTACGAACTGAGAATGTTCCAAAACCAACTAAAGTAACGGTATCTCCCTTTTTGAGAGCTTTTGTTATCGCTTCAATTGCTGCATCCAATGCTCTACCTGCAGCAGCTTTTGAAAGATCAGCAGAATCTGCAACAGCATCGATAAGTTCAGCTTTATTCATAATAATAATTCCCCTTGTTTATAAATTTCCTCAAGAACAGTTAAAACAATTTGATATATCTTATATGCTGAACTGTTGAGGTAGTTATGTTTTATGACCCGCATCTATTAGCGGATGATTTATACCAAGAGCTGAAATGCCCGTCAAGCAATGGTTTCAAACTGACTGAAAATATATTAGTGAGGTCGAATTAAATCGTTTTTCCCCTTTCCTATCACTTCTTCTGACTTGACTATATCAGATTTTGATCGGCTTTTTGTACTTGGCTTTGGCATTTTCTCTAATGCTACGTCTAGCACTTCATCAATCCATCTGACGGGACGAATATCAAGATTTTGTTTTATATTTTTTGGTATCTCGACTAATTCTCGATCATTTTCGTAAGGTATTAATACTGTTTCGATTCCACCTCTTAAAGCAGCAAGCAATTTCTCTTTTAATCCACCGATAGGCAACACTTCACCTCGAAGTGTAATTTCGCCTGTCATCGCTACTGAAGATTTAACCGGAATTTTACATAACGCAGAAACAAGTGCTGTGCACATCCCTACACCAGCACTGGGACCATCTTTCGGTGTGGCACCTTCTGGAACATGGATATGAAAATCATGCTCTTTATAAAACTCAGGATCGATCCCAAGAATATCACTACGACTACGAACAACTGTCATTGCTGCCTCAATTGATTCTTGCATAACTTCACCCAGTTTACCGGTTCGGGTAATTTTACCTTTGCCATCTACCATCGCGGCTTCTATCGTCAGTAATTCACCGCCCACTTCAGTCCAGGCAAGTCCGGTAACCTGACCAATACGATCTTCTTCTTCTGCTCGACCATATCGAAAACGTTTCACACCCAATAAAGACTCCAACTTCTTCTGTGTAACTGTCACAGTTTTATCTGTTGGTTTTAACAAAATCTGTTTAACAATTTTTCTGCATATATTTGCGATTTCGCGCTCAAGACTACGCACTCCTGCTTCACGTGTGTAATAGCGAATAATATCGCGAATAGTACTTTCCCTGATTACTACTTCACCTTCTTTTAAACCGTTTCGTTCATACTGCTTTGGCACAAGATAACGCTGCGCAATATTGATCTTTTCATCCTCGGTATAACCGGCTAAGCGAATAATTTCCATTCGATCTAATAACGGCCCGGGAATATTTAAACTATTAGCCGTGGTAACAAACATCACTTCTGATAAGTCATAATCCACTTCCAGATAGTGATCATTAAATGCACTATTTTGTTCCGGATCAAGCACTTCCAACAATGCAGAAGCTGGATCGCCTCGAGAATCCATAGCCATCTTATCTATTTCGTCTAACAAAAATAACGGATTTTTTTTACCTACTTTTGACATGCCCTGTACAATTTTACCTGGCATAGAACCGATGTAGGTTCGGCGGTGTCCACGTATTTCTGCCTCATCACGCACACCACCCAATGACATACGAACAAATTTTCGATTTGTTGCCCTCGCTATCGAACGACCTAATGATGTTTTACCCACACCTGGTGGACCGACCAGACATAATATAGGGCCTTTCATTTTCTTAACGCGTTGTTGTACCGCTAAATATTCAAGAATACGTTCTTTCACTTTTTCAAGACCATAGTGATCTTCTTCCAGAACTTCTTCTGCTTTTATAATATCCTGCGAAACTTTACTGCGTTTTTTCCAGGGAACACCAACCAGCCAATCGACATAATTACGAACTACCGTAGCTTCAGCAGACATCGGCGACATCATTCTGAGTTTATTTAATTCTGATTCGGCCTTTTCTTTTGCTTCTTTATGCATCCCTGCCTTTTCAATTTTCTCAGCTAACTCATCTATTTCATTAGGAACATCATCCATCTCGCCTAATTCCTTCTGAATCGCTTTCATCTGCTCATTCAAATAATACTCACGCTGACTCTTTTCCATTTGAGATTTAACTCTGCCGCGGATCCGCTTTTCGACTTGCAATAAATCAATTTCAGACTCCATCAAATGAATAAGATGCTCGAGGCGTTCTTTGATATCGATAATTTCAAGAACGTGTTGTTTTTCATCAATCTTGATCGACATATGTGCCGCTATGGTATCGGCAAGGCGACTTGCATCATCAATACTTGCCAGTGAAGAAATTATTTCTGGAGGAACTTTCTTATTTAATTTTACATATTGTTCAAACTGGTTCATGGCTGAACGCGCATGCACGTCCATTTCCTGCTCATCTACAACAATAGCTTCAAGTAGCTCAACATCAGCAACAAACATTCCTTCAACTTCCTTATAATCTTTTATGCTTGCCCTGGCAGTCCCTTCGACTAACACTTTAATTGTGCCATCAGGTAATTTTAATAACTGGAGAATATTCGCCAATGTTCCTATGTCATAGGTTTCATCCTGCCCCGGATCATCTTCTGCAGCACTTTTCTGGGCAACAAGTAAAATTTGTTTATTACCTTCCATCGCTTTATCCAATGCTTTAATTGACTTTTCACGTCCGACAAACAGAGGGATAACCATATGTGGATAAACAACAACATCGCGTAGAGGTAACACAGGAAGTGCTTCAGTTTCTTTTGTCATAAGAACCTTTTATATAATCTTTTAGTATGTTTAGTATATCTTGTTATTGATATTGTGACTTAATTATCTGTTTTCAAGCACATATCTATAATATTGCTAAACACAAATTTATTGCGGCGCACAAATCGCACAACAAATGCATTAATAGGCAGGAAAAATCGAATTGTTATTCAGATGCTACCTTCGACATCTCAGAACCCTCATAAATCATCAAAGGTTCAGACTCACCATTTATGACACCTTCGTCAATAACGACTTTGGTAACATTATCCATTGAAGGTAAATCATACATCGTATCCAACAAGACATTTTCCATGATTGAACGCAAGCCGCGAGCACCTGTTTTACGTTCCATTGATTTTCTGGCAACAGCACGTAATGCATCATCACGGAATTCTAAATCACAACCTTCCATGTCAAATAGTCGGGTATATTGCTTGGTAATGGCATTCTTTGGTTCAAGTAAAATTTGTAGTAACTGTTCTTCATCAAGTTCAGACAAGGTAGCTGCAACCGGCAAACGGCCAACAAACTCAGGAATCAAACCATATTTTATTAGATCTTCCGGTTCAACAGTATGAATGACTTCACTAACGCTCTTCTTGTCATCCTTACCCTTAACCTCGGCTGAAAATCCAATTCCACCTTTTTCAGAACGTTCGCGAATAATGCGATCCAGACCGGCAAAAGCACCACCACAAATAAATAAAATATTGGCTGTATTGACCTGCAAAAATTCCTGTTGAGGATGCTTGCGTCCACCTTGCGGAGGTACAGAGGCAACCGTACCTTCAATCAATTTCAACAATGCTTGTTGTACACCTTCACCGGAAACATCACGGGTAATCGAAGGGTTGTCTGATTTACGTGAAATCTTGTCAATTTCATCGATATAAACAATACCGGTTTGCGCTTTATCAACATCGTAATCACATTTCTGCAATAATTTTTGAATGATGTTCTCAACATCTTCACCAACATAACCTGCTTCCGTCAGGGTTGTCGCATCAGCGATAGTAAAAGGCACATTAAGTAAACGCGCCATCGTTTCCGCTAATAAGGTTTTACCACTACCCGTTGGACCTATTAATAAAACGTTACTTTTAGAAAGCTCGACATCCGATTTTTTAATGCCTTGTTCAAGACGTTTGTAATGATTGTATACCGCAACAGAAAGAATCTTTTTGGCTCTATCCTGACCAATCACATACTCGTTTAAAATCTGGTTTATTTCGTGGGGCGTAGGAAGAGCAGTACCAACGCCTGTAACCGATTTTTCCTGAATTTCTTCACGAATAATATCATTACATAACTCGACACATTCATCGCAGATAAAAACAGATGGACCTGCAATCAGTTTTCTGACTTCATGTTGGCTCTTTCCGCAGAAGGAACAATACAATAAGCGATCTCCATCGCCGCCTTTACCCTCTTTGTTATCAGTCATTTGTTACTCCTGACAGTATTATACAATCGGACATATTTACTCTGATTCAGTTTCAGCTTCATCTACACCATCTTGCGGAGAATTCGCTCTTTCATTCAGTACATTATCAATCAAACCGTATTCTTTCGCAGCATCTGCACTCATAAAATTATCACGTTCTGTATCATTTTGGATCGTTTCTAACGATTGTCCAGTATGTCCAGCCAAAATATGGTTCAAACGTTCACGAATATACAAAATTTCTTTTGCATGAATATCGATATCACTGGCTTGTCCCTGAAAACCGCCCAACGGCTGATGAATCATGACACGAGAGTGAGGCAGGCTATAACGTTTCCCTTTAGCGCCTCCAGCAAGCAAAAGCGCGCCCATGCTGGCAGCTTGACCCACACACATGGTGCTCACGTTAGGTTTAATAAACTGCATGGTATCGTAAATCCCTAAACCCGCCGTGACTGAGCCGCCGGGAGAATTAATATAAAAATGGATATCTTTATCAGGGTTTTCTGATTCAAGGAAAAGTAGTTGTGCAACAATGACGTTTGCGACATTGTCTTCTACCGGTCCAACCAGGAAGATAATGCGTTCTTTAAGAAGTCGAGAATAGATATCATAGGATCTTTCACCCCTCGATGTCTGTTCAACGACGATTGGCACTAAATTAAGTGCTTGAGTTTCAATGTTATTCATAGTCATCCATATCGGACAATTGCTGCGATAACTTTAGACCGCAGTCTGCCCTTTATTCATTATTTCGTCAAACGTGCATGCTTTGTCTGTAACACTCACATGCTCCAATACCCAATCTACAACACCATCTTCCAAAGCCAGGGATTCAACTTCAGCCAGATTTTTTTGATCTGAGTAATACCAGTTTACCACTGCATTAGGGTCTTCATAGCCCGATGCTGCCTGTTCTATCATTTCCCTGACTTTCGCCGGATCAGCTTTCAATTCATTCTGCTTGATGATTTCACCAACAATTAATTGTAGTGAAACACGTTTTTCTGCCTGTTCGGTAAACAATCCATTATCTGCATTACCAATAGCACCGGCATCCATACCTTGTTGCTTAAGTCTATCTTCCAGTTCATGTTTAACACGGTGCTGTTCATTCGCTACCAATGCTTGAGGAAGTTCAACTTCATTTGCTTCTCGCAACGCTTCAAAAACTTTCTCTTTTAATTGACGGCGCAGCGTCAATTCAACTTCGCGTTCCATATTACGTTTGATTTCGGTGTTAAATGTTTCTTCTTTGCCATCTTTCACGCCAAATTGTTCCATAAAACTTTCATCAATTTCAGGCAAGACTGTTTCGTTAACTAAATTTACTTTAACTTTAAATTCAGTCTCCTTTCCTTTTAATTCTTCATTACCGTATTCATCAGGAAACTTGAGGTTTAACGTCACTTCATCGCCAGCTGATTTACCAGTAAGTCCTTCTTCAAAGCCTTCAATAAAGTTTTTTGAACCTAATTCAAGATCATGGTTTTCAGCTTTGCCACCTTCAAAAGCAACACCATCAAGAAAACCTTCAAAATTAATATTGACGATATCACCTTCCTTAGCAGCTCTTTCAACAGGTTTTAATTCTCGACGCTGTTTACGTAACATTTCGATCATGCCA
Source organism: Pseudomonadota bacterium (assembly GCA_013112535.1). Lineage (GTDB taxonomy): Bacteria > Pseudomonadota > Gammaproteobacteria > Eutrophobiales > Eutrophobiaceae > UBA7359. Next base: position 2,813 of record JABFGI010000014.1, on the reverse strand, counting down.
GCAACATCATCAGCAGATACTTCACAGACCGATTTTTCTACCTTGATCTCGGACATGGGTTTGAGTGTCACTTCCGGGTAAATTTCGAAAATAGCGGTATAGGCAAGATCTTGACCTGCTTCGTCATTTAATTCGTCTATTCTGGGTTGACCAGCTGGCTTCAGACTTTCCTGATTAATTGCTTCATAGAGACTGGATTGAACTAATTCACCAACCACTTCTTTCCGAACCTGATCACCGTAACGACCTTGAATTACCTTCAAAGGCACTTTACCAGGCCGAAAACCCTGCATTTTTGTCGTTTTCGTCATATTTTGAAGACGATTGCTCACTTCTGAACTGATACGATCTTCAGGTAACTCTACGCGAACTTTACGTTCAAGTGAGCTGGTACTTTCTACTGATACTTGCATCCTAAAAACAACCTCAAATATTTAATAAATTCAATACTATAAACACCCGAATTGTTGTTACAAAACAGGTATTTTTAGACATTATAAATGGTGCGAAAGGAGAGACTCGAACTCTCACATCTTACGATACTGGTACCTAAAACCAGCGCGTCTACCAATTCCGCCACTTTCGCATGATATTTGGCTCAAGAAACAATCTGTTTCTTTAAATTTTAATAGCACAAACCATTCCTAATACGATACTTCAGAGGATAATTACTCTCCAGATAATCTGGTTTGTTTAGTAAATCTGAATACAACAGGTGGGCGAAGAATAACGTTTTTAAAAACATTCTTCAGCAAATGATTTGCATACTCTCCTACAATTTCTACTACCCGTTCTTGGGTTAAGTATACAGTCTTCCCCCCACTTATCACATACCATCACACATTTTTTCTCTTCAGCTTTATTATAATCATCAGGTAGCAATAATTCGCCGTCTAAAGGCTTCTCACTCCGTTTGTCAGTTTCATCAGAATATACAGGGGAAGATACTGACAGAGATAAAACCATCAAAAACATGGCCAGCTTATAAAATAATTTATTATTCGTCATACAATTTTAGACATCTGTTTTCAGTTATGTTCCGGCTTTGTCGCTATTCTAATGTTTAATATTATTCTGTCACCTTTATTAAAGACATAAATTAATAATTTGTCAGGCTAATAGTCGATTCTCAGTGTTAAACTAATCCGATCTTCATCGTAGTCAGCCCGTGTTATGCGCTTACTATATTCAATATTCCCGCTGATACCCGACGACTCAAAGTATCGTACACCCACTGTTAACAAGAGATCGTCTTTATCATTTTCTGGTTGCGGCCCTGTTGCAGCAATCACTTCCTGAAACTGAAAATCATACTGATAAACCAGATTCAGAAAAGGCTCAAAATTGCCATACATATAAGCGATATCCCCTGCTATGTTTACGCTACTGAGTCTCGTCTGGTTTTCTGCTACCAATGTCCCATTACTTTCTGTAAAACTTTCAATTGTACTACTTGCGTACAGCATCCCGGTTCTCGCTCCAAGAACCCAATTACCCTCATATGTAATCGCATTCAAATTAAATGCGCCAAACCAGCGATCAGCTTCCGGAGAGCTGGTAACCCGGGTAGAACCTATTGTTCGGTACTGATCATAACCGACATGTGAATAACCGAAATTAAAATCAACACTGAGCATATCACTCAAAATCGCACCAAAATAAGGCGCAATCACAAACGTGTCGGTATCTTGATTACCGCTGTTGAAATCAGTATCGATATCAGCAAACTCATAACCAAATGCAACACCTAATACTGTGTTTTCAAAGATGCCAAAATCTATTCCACCTAAAAAGCCATGGCTACTACCATCAAACGCGGTACTACTTAAATCGTTTTCATAGTTTGTATAGGAATAATTACCCCACATTCCATAAGGTATCCCGATACCCTCTCCCGCATTTAGTCCGGTCATACCTTCTAGTTTAAATTCATTATCAGAAAAAGAGGGACGTAGTGTGGGTGAATTTACAGAAGCGAGCGCACCAACAACACGATTGGAAATTCCGCTAACAGCATTTTGTATTTGGGTATTGAACAAAACAGATTCTGTTACGGTACTACCTGGGCTATCAGAAGTAACAACTGTCGCATTACTGCTGGATAAACTGGATATAGCCGTTGTAATTTTGATATTAGCGCAATTTGTAGCTGGTGTAGGAGGAAATGTTTCTACATTATCTGCAGATATTCTCGTTAACACTGAATCTGATGAGCTAACATCTAAATTGACAAATGATGTATAGCCACCGTCAAGAATGTTATTTCCAGTATTAATCAAAGCAGGCCCGGAAAAACTAAAACTAAACGTATTCGTTCCTGTCTGGGCAATACTACCCGTCCCTGAATAACGATAATCTCCTGCGGAATCTTCCAACGTAATATTCGCTGTCGTACCGTTAGCAACCAGTACTGCCGAACCAGTCACTGTTACGGGGCCAGCAGCAGGACCTAGACACTGTAGCGTAATATTGGCACTACCCGTAAATGTGCCTTCAAGACTGGCGGCAACATTTTGCGACAATCCAAGCAAAGGCAGCGTAAGAGCTACATAAATCCATTTCCAGAGTTTACTGTTCATCATAGCCATAATTTCAGCTTAATCGTATATTAATGAGCTAATATTAAAGTAAAACATTAAACTATAAATTAACGAAAGTATAAAGACTGGAAGCAATAATTTTTGAATGTCCTTCCTGATACATAGGTAACAGTTTATTCCAGAGACATAGGTTACACAATTGCGCATTTGGGAGAGACCAAATGCCCTGGAAAGAGCGTAACCTGATGGATGAACGTATTAAATTTGTAGCTC
>JABFGI010000013.1 GCA_013112535.1 Pseudomonadota bacterium | reverse complement strand
ATGGATTATGAGCTAGGCTATTTTGATGAGGATGTCGCTCGCGTTGAACCGGCTGACAATCCTTTTATACCAAAACTGTTACCTATGTCTTCGGTATAAACTGTTACTCATGTGCCCGGTATGGACCAACATGAAGTGGTCGGGGAGAGAGGATTCGAACCTCCGGCCTCTGCCTCCCGAAGGCAGCGCTCTACCAGACTGAGCTACACCCCGAATTTTAATTTTTTATATAAATAATGCGTCACGAATGAATTGCCCTGGCTTAATAATCTAAAATTGTCTTTCTACTGAAAACCGGGCTAATGCATAGAGTGCATCTAAAAATTCAGACTTAGGTAAATCTTTCAATTCATTTATTGCTAATTGTGCTTCTTCTTCAGCAATTTTTGCGGTGTAGGCAATAGCGCCTGTACGGTTAATTGTTTCTTTGATTTTTTCTATGTGATCAAGTCCGCCGTGTTCAATGGCATCGCGAATTATTTTTGCTTCTTCTTTATTTCCGTTCCACATGGCATAGAGTAAGGGTAGAGTGGGTTTGCCTTCGGCTAAATCATCTCCAATATTTTTCCCTAATTCCTTTGCTGACGAACTGTAATCAAGCACGTCATCAATCAATTGGAATGCAGTACCAAGATGTCTTCCATATGCGGCCATGGCTTCGACTTCTTTATCAGAACGTTCTGAGATGACTGCGCCGAGTTGTGCTGCGGCTTCAAACAGTTTTGCTGTTTTATGACGAATCACTTTTAAATAGTTTTCCTGACTGGTGTTGGGGTCTTGCCGATTGATTAATTGCTGAACTTCACCCTCTGCAATCGTATTGGTTGTTTCAGCCAGAATTTGCATAACACGCATAGAGTCTGTATTGACCATCATCTGGAAAGCGCGGGAATAGACAAAATCGCCGACTAATACACTGGCTTCATTACCCCAGCGTTGGTTTGCTGTTGCATGACCACGCCTTAATAATGAGGCATCGACAACATCATCGTGTAAAAGCGTCGCGGTATGGATGAATTCAATTATTGATGCCAGATTGATATGTTGTTTACCCTTGTAGGAGAAAAGACCAGCGCTAAGCAAGACAACGGCAGGTCTTAGTCGTTTGCCGCCGCTATTGATAATGTAGTGGCCAAGCTGGTCAATTAGTCCCACTTCTGAGTATAAACTGTCTTCAATCAGGCTATTTACCTTGTCCATATCCTGCGAAATGAGGGCACGAATCTGGTCTATATCCATTAATTCTGTTTTTTCGGCGGTTGAGTTGTTCTGGGTCACGTTGTTTTCTTTCACTAAGTTACTGAAAATAAATAAAATCGGGTGCAAAATACTGCTCGAATAGGGTTTATTCAAGCTTATTTGCAGATTTTAGCATTCTTACCTTGTCACCACCTGCTGAATTTCTTAGAATCGCCCCCTTTGTTGAAAGCGCACAATCATGCGCAGTATGGAGAATTCAGATGTACGCGGTTATTAAGACAGGTGGCAAGCAGTATAAGGTAGAAAAGGGCGATAAGCTCAAAGTTGAAAAACTTGATACCGAAGCAGGCAAAAAGGTCAAACTTGACGAAGTCCTGATGTTGGTTGACGGTGAAAACGTCACTGTTGGTACGCCTCTTGTTAAGGGCGCAAAAGTCACCGCTACAGTTGAAAGTCATGGTCGTGGCCCAAAGGTGAAAATAGTTAAATTTCGCCGTCGTAAGCACCATCGTAAACAGATGGGACATCGTCAGGCATATACTGAACTTTCTATAACCGATATCGCAGCAGCAAAATAAGAATTGGAGTAAAACAATGGCTCATAAGAAAGCAGGTGGTAGTACTAGAAACGGACGCGATTCAGAATCGAAACGTCTTGGTGTAAAAAAATTTGGTGGTGAAGATGTTGCTCCTGGCAATATTATTCTTCGTCAACGTGGTACCCGGTATCATGCTGGATTGAATGTTGGCTTGGGTAAAGATCATACTATTTTTGCTACAGCGGAAGGTAAAGTTGAATTTAATCAACGTGGCCCGAAGAACCGCACATTTGTAGATGTCGTAGCGGGATAAAGCGTAGTTAGATTTATCATAAAAACCCCGCCATTGGCGGGGTTTTTTATTTGTGCAGGAGTTAATTGTTATACCCATAGTCTGTTTTTGCCGCGAACGCCTGCATGGATGCAGGTGGTAGAGTCGAGTCTGGAACAGAGACCGAGGCGGGAACCCGGTTGTTAAGACTTTTATACATGAACGGACTGGATACCCGTCTTCGCCGGTCTGACAAACTTGATTTCATATCAATCGCTACTTACATTTTGTATTCCTCTTCAGACTGGAATGTATACAATGTTTATGAAAGAGCGATAGAACTATTAAAACAAAGTAGACGCTACAAGCGATGAACTAACGAAGTGAGAAGGTTTTAGATGAAATTTGTTGATGAAGCGACGATTCGTGTCGAAGCCGGAAAGGGCGGTGATGGCTGTCTTAGTTTCCGTCGTGAAAAAAACCTTCCTAAGGGTGGTCCCGATGGTGGTGATGGCGGTGATGGCGGCAGTGTTTATTTAATTGTTGATGAAGGATTAAATACGCTGGTCGATTTTCGTCATGATCGTTTGTATCGTGCAAAACATGGTCAGCCTGGAATGGGTAATGATCGTATAGGAAAAAAATCTGACGATTTATTTGTGAAAGTCCCATCAGGCACCTTGGTTTATGACGATGATACCGATGAGTTAATTGGAGACTTAATTAAAGACGGTCAGGAATTACTCGTTGCTCAGGGTGGTTTTCATGGTTTAGGTAATGCGCGATTTAAAAGTAGTGTAAACAGAGCCCCTCGGCAAACAACAAAAGGCACGCCGGGAGAAGAACGTAATCTAAAGCTAGAACTACAGGTTTTAGCTGATGTGGGGTTGTTGGGAATTCCAAGTGCGGGTAAATCAAGTTTTATTCGTGCAGTTTCGGCAGCAACACCGAAAGTTGCAGATTATCCGTTTACAACGCTCTATCCTAATTTGGGTGTAGTCAGAATTGATACTGAAAAAAGTTTTGTTATTGCAGACATACCTGGGGTAATAGAAGGTGCTGCAGATGGTGCAGGCCTGGGTATCGAGTTTCTGAAGCACTTAAGTCGGACCAATTTATTATTACATATTGTTGATGGCAGTCAGGATCCTGAGGATGTTATAAAAGACATTAAGACTATCGAAACAGAACTTGCTCGTTATGATGAAAAATTAGCGAGCAAGGAACGCTGGTTGGTATTAAATAAATCTGATGTGTTGCCAGTGGAATTAATGGATGAGCTAAAGGAAGAAGTAGCTAAAGAATTAAATAATGATATTAAAATATTTATTATTTCGGCTGTAACTCGAGCTGGCTGTAAGGAAATAAGTTACGCTATGTACGATTGGGTATCCAGTCATAAAGAAAAAAATCAGGAAAGTTAGGGTGACAGAAGAACGACAAAAAATAAAGAACACACAGCGTTGGGTTGTCAAAATAGGCAGCGCCTTATTGACGGATAATGGCTGTGGTCTTAAACATGATGTGCTTGATAACTGGGTTAGTCAAATAGCCGAGTTAAATAAGCGCGGCATTGAAATTGTTCTTGTTTCTTCAGGAGCTGTTGCTGAAGGTGTCAGTCGTCTTGGTTGGAAACGCAGGCCAAACGTTGTACATGAATTACAGGCTGCCGCCGCAGTCGGGCAGATGGGATTAATTCATGCGTATGAAGTGTGTTTTCAAAAATACGATAAACATACTGCCCAGATTTTATTAACGCATGATGATGTTGCTAATCGCGCGCGATATTTAAATGCGCGTACCAGTATGAATACCTTGCTTAAGCTGGGTGTTATTCCAATTGTTAATGAAAACGATACTGTCGCAACCGATGAAATTCGTTTTGGTGATAACGATACGCTTGCCGGACTAGTTGCCAATCTTATTGATGCGGAACTACTGGTATTATTAACCGATCAAAAAGGACTTTATAACGCTGATCCTCGTGTCGACAGTAATGCAAAATTAATTGAACAAGCTGAGGCGTCAGATAAATCTTTAGAAAGTTTTGCTGGCGAAGGGGGCAGTCTGGGTCGAGGTGGTATGCGAACCAAATTAAAAGCAGCGGTTGTTGCAATGAAGTCAGGAACACAAACCGTGATTGCTTCAGGTAGTGATGAATCTATTTTATTAAAGATTGCGAATGGAGAGACAGTCGGTACTTTATTAACAACGGCTGAAGAATCGTTACAAGCCAAGAAACAATGGTTAGCAAATCAGGCTCATCTACAGGGGACAGTAACACTGGATGATGGTGCCGTAACCGCATTAAAGAAGAATGGGAAAAGCTTATTACCTGTCGGTATTAAGTCTGTTGCTGGAGAATTTAAACGTGGTGAAATTGTTTCCTGTGTTGATAACGGAGGAAATGAAATTGCGCGAGGACTGACGAATTATGATTCAGTGCAGACAAAATTGATCATTGGTAAATCAACGAAAGAAATACAGGAATTGCTCGGGCAAATTGAAGAGGATGAGTTGATACATAGGGATAATTTGATCCTGATTTAACGCCGCCGCTCTTGCGCATCCATGCGGTTAAGTTTTTTCGACAACTTGTTCCCGACGTTGTCTACCGCCTACATCCATGTAGGCGTAAAAAAACCGGCGTTAAGCCGGTTTTTATAAATCTTTTGTAAGTTTTAGAGAGCTCTTACGTGACTATTCAGGCGTGATTTATGTCTCGCCGCTTTGTTTTTATGAATAATCCCTTTAGATACCATGGAGTCAATAACTGGTGCTGCGGCTTTATAAGCATTTTCTGCTGCTTCTTTATCTTTTGCTTCGATAGCATTGGTTACTTTCTTGATATGGGTACGAAGCATTGAACGTTGGCTAGCGTTATGAAGACGCAGTTTTTCAGCCTGACGCGCACGTTTTTTCGCAGATGCAATATTTGCCACTCTTAAACTCCTGAATTGGTTCTTTAAAGGCGCGGTATCATGCGGATATTGGGGCAATTTGTCAATGTTTACGCGATGTTATGCTATGCTACGCGAAATTTGAATAATTTTAAGTAAAAACAATTAGATAGATGATATATTTGGCGATTTATATTGATAATGGGGCAGAGTATTGAGTCGCAAGCTAATCAAATCGACAGCTACAGTAGGTAGTATGACTACAATTTCACGCATTTTTGGCTTGATTCGTGATGTTGTTATTGCTCGCCTGTTTGGTGCCGGAGCCGAGGTGGATGCTTTTATCGTGGCATTTCGTATCCCTAATTTCTTACGTCGTTTATTTGCCGAAGGTGGGTTTTCCCAAGCATTTGTTCCCGTATTGGCTGAATACAAAGAACAGCGTGATGATGCCGCCGTAAAGGCACTGGTGGATCAAACTTCAGCAACACTGGGGCTGGTTTTGTTTCTGGTAACCTTAGTCGGTGTAATTGCTGCACCAGTACTCATAATGATTTTTGCTTCAGGTTTTCCTGATGCTAAGCATGTTATGGCAACGGATATGTTGCGAATTACATTCCCTTATATCTTATTTATTTCATTAACTGCGTTTGCGGCAAGCATCCTGAATACATACAAGCATTTTGCTGTACCGGCATTTACGCCAGTGTTGTTAAACCTTTCTTTAATCGCTTGTGCTATTTGGTTGTCGCCAATGATGAATATTCCCGTTGTAGCACTTGCCTGGGGCGTTTTAATTGCGGGGATTGTACAATTATTATTTCAATTTCCATTTTTACTTCGACTCAAATTGTTTCCAAGACCGAGCTTGAATAAAGACAAAGAAGGTGTTCGTCGTATTTTGAAGTTGATGTTGCCAACCTTGTTTGCTGTATCCATTGTTCAAATTAATTTAATGGTGGATACGATTTTCGCTTCCTACCTGGTCGATGGCAGCATCTCCTGGCTGTATTATTCTGATCGTATGGTTGAGTTTCCGCTAGGTGTGTTTGGTATTGCTTTAGCAACAGTCTTGTTGCCCAATTTGTCCAGCGAACATGCAAGGAATGCCAAAGACAAGTTTTCTAATACGCTGGATTGGGCGTTACGATGGGTGTTTTTAATAGCGATACCCGCGGCTGTAGGCCTGGCGGTGTTGGCCGTGCCTATATTAGCGACATTGTTTCAGTATGATGAGTTCACTCCATATGCCACCATCATGTCCGGGAAAAGTTTGCTGGCTTATTCATTAGGCTTACCGGCCTTTATTTTGATTAAGATTTTTGCGACCGGTTTTTTTTCCAGACAAGATACGAAAACACCGGTGAAGATTGGTGCTATCGCGATGGTTGCCAATATAGGGTTTAATTTTATATTTGTTGGTATGTTTCAACATGCAGGTCTGGCATTGGCGACTTCCTTATCAGCTTGTTTGCAGGCGTTTCTACTCTTTTATTTATTAACAAAGGAAGGCGTTTATACTCCTGTTTATGGCTGGTTTAAGTTTTCTTTGCAGATAGTTGTCGCCGTTGTGGTGATGGCAGGTGTAATCATTTATTTTGTTGCTGTCCCCGAATTCTGGTTTGCCTGGGGAATGCTAGAGCGTATTGGTATGTTGTTATTATGGGTCGCAATAGGTATTGCCAGTTATTTTTCCGTACTCTGGCTGACAGGTGTTCGCTGGCAAAACATGACAGCGCAGCATTGATCGGTATAATCCACGGGCTTGAGTGACAAATGGAATTTATTCGGGGACTGCATAATTTACTGCGACAACGGAAAAATTGTGTCGCGACGATTGGTAATTTTGATGGCGTACATCTGGGCCATCATGCCGTGTTGGATCAAGTAAAAGAGACTGCAAAAAGTAAAGGTTTATTATCAGCCGTTGTAATTTTTGAACCGCAACCAATTGAATTTTTTGCTCCTGACAAAGCACCGTCACGGTTAACGCGTTTACGGGAAAAACTTCAGCAGTTTGCTCAACATGATATTGATCGCGTTGTTTGTCTCAGGTTTGATGAGAAGATGGCAAACTTAGCGGCTGAAGAATTTGTTGATGAAATTTTGCTTGATGCTCTGGCGGTGAAGAAATTAATCATTGGTGATGATTTTCGCTTTGCAAAAAATAGAGAAGGCGATTATCAGTATTTGCTTAATGCAGCCAGTGAAAAAGGATTTGAAGTGAATATGACAAATTCGTTCACTATAGAATCTGAACGTGTCAGTAGTACTTTGATACGACAGGCTCTGGCTAATGGCGATATGATAAGGGCGACCCGGTTACTTGGGCGGCCTTATCGGATTAGTGGACGCGTTGTACATGGTGATAAACGCGGTCGCGAGATTGGTTTTGCGACGGCAAATATAGAATTGCACCGGTATTTATCTCCCGTTGTCGGTATATTTTCCGGTCGTGTTTATGGCATAAATAATGAAGCACTGGATGCGGCTGTTTATGTTGGTTCAAGACCTGTATATGCAGGCGAACGTGTTATTCTTGAAGTTCATTTGCTGGACTTTGATGATGATTTGTATGGCCGTCATTTGCAGGTTGAATTGCTGGAAAAATTACGTGGTGAAGGACATTTTAGTTCGGAACAGGAACTGATTGATCAAATACAAATAGACATAGAAAACGTTAGAGAGAGTTTGAAGTTAAACAAGATAAAATAATTTAGTAATAATATTTAATAAGAAATGACGATTTATAAAGACACACTTAATTTACCTAAAACCGCTTTCCCTATGAAAGCGAATCTTTCACAGCGCGAACCGGAAATGTTAAAGCGTTGGTATGACATGGATCTGTATGGGCAGATTCGTAAGAACAGGGAAGGAGCGAAAAAATTTATTTTGCATGATGGCCCTCCCTACGCGAATGGCGATATTCATATTGGCCATGCGGTAAATAAAATTCTTAAAGATATTATTGTTAAGTCTCAAAGCTTAAATGGTTTTAATGCGCCTTATGTTCCCGGTTGGGATTGTCATGGTCTGCCAATCGAATTAATGGTTGAAAAGAAAATCGGTAAAGCCGGTGTCAAAGTTGATGCGGACAAGTTTCGTAACGCCTGTCGTGAATATGCTTTAAAGCAAGTTGATAAACAGCGCACTGACTTTAAACGTTTGGGTGTTTTAGGTGATTGGGATAAACCTTATCTGACGATGGATTTTAAAACAGAAGCAAACATCGTTCGTTCTTTAGGTAAGATTATATCTGCTGGACATTTGCATAAAGGTGTTAAGCCAGTGCATTGGTGTACTGAATGTGGCTCAGCATTAGCTGAAGCAGAAGTTGAACATGAAGATAAAACATCGCCAGCAATTGATGTTCGTTTTCGTTCTGTTGATCAAGCTGAAGTATTAAAATCTTTTGATATAGAAAATGATGTTGAATCTGTTTCCATTATAATTTGGACAACAACACCCTGGACCTTACCTGCAAACCAGGCTGTCGCAGTACATGCAGAATTCGACTATGTATTAGTGAAGGTCGGTAATGAAGCATTAGTCCTTGCTGAAGGTTTATATAAAGATGTGATGACTCGTAGTGAGATAGAAGGTTTTGATGTTATTGCAACGTGTAAAGGTTCACAACTTGAAGGTTTAAAATTTCAACATCCATTTTACGATCGTGTCGTTCCTGTCATTTTAGGTGATCACGTTACCTTGGAAGCGGGTACAGGTGCTGTACATACTGCGCCAGGTCATGGTCAGGATGACTATGTTGTTGGTCAACGTTATGGATTGGAAATAGATAACCCTGTTGGTGATAACGGTTGTTTCTTGCCGAATACAGAATTGTTTGCCGGTCAGCATGTCTTTAAAGCAAATGCATCAGTATTAGAAGTGTTGGAAGAGAAGGGTGCGTTATTACATCAGGAAGATTTATTACACAGTTATCCGCATTGTTGGCGGCATAAAACACCGATTATCTTTCGAGCGACACCACAATGGTTTGTCAGTATGGATGGTAATGGTTTACGCGATCAGGCATTAAAAGCAATCAAGGGTGTTAACTGGCAGCCATCATGGGGTGAAGAACGTATTCACGGCATGATTGAAAATCGTCCCGACTGGTGTATCTCTCGTCAACGAACCTGGGGTGTGCCTATCGCTGTGTTTATTGATCGTGAAACTCAAGAACCTCATCCTGATACGGCAAACTTAATAGAAAAAGTTGCAGTGTTGATTGAAGAAAAAGGAATTGATGCCTGGTTTGATTTAGATGCAGCAACCTTGCTTGGTGATGATGCAGAAAAATACAGTAAGGTTATAGATACGTTAGATGTCTGGTTTGATTCAGGTGTCACGCATGACACGGTATTAAATGCAGATGACCGTTTAAGTGCCCCGGCTGATCTTTATCTTGAAGGTTCTGACCAACATCGTGGTTGGTTTCAATCATCATTGTTGACTTCAGTTGCTATTAACAATGGTAATGCACCTTATAAAAATGTCGTAACACATGGTTTTACTGTCGATGCAAAAGGCATGAAGATGTCGAAATCGAAAGGTAATGTTGTTGCGCCTCAAAAAGTAATGAATATGTTAGGTGCTGATGCACTTCGTTTATGGGTTGCTGCGACGGATTATCGAAGTGAAATGAGTGTCTCGGATGAAATTTTAAAACGTACAGCAGATGCTTATCGACGTTTTCGAAATACAGCACGATATTTACTTTCTAATCTTGATGGTTTTGAACCTGAAAAAAGTACGGTTGCTTATGATGACATGTTGGAACTGGATAAGTGGGCGGTTGAACATACTGCACGTTTACAAAAAGAAATCATTGCTGCTTATGACAAATTTGAATTCCATTTGATCTATCAATTATTACATCAATTCTGTGTTATTGAGATGGGTGGTTTTTATCTTGATATCACAAAAGATAGACAATATACCTCCGCTGAAAATAGTTTAGCAAGACGTTCCGGACAAACAGCGATGTATCACATTATCGAAATGATGGTTCGTTGGTTAGCGCCGATTACGAGTTTTACTGCAGATGAAATTTGGCAGTTTATTCCCGGTGAAAGAAGTGATTCAATCTTTTTTGAAGAATGGTATGAGATAGAGGTTAAAGAACCTGACTCACTCGCTAGAAAATCGAAGTGGGAGGCAATGGTTTTAATTCGTGATGAAGTTAATAAACAACTTGAAAAGTTACGAGTCGATAAAGTTATTGGTGGTTCTTTAGACGCAGAAGTAGAACTTTATTGTGATGAGTCTATTAAAAAACAACTCGAAGAACTTGGCGATGAATTACGTTTTGTTTTAATTACGTCTTACGCACGATTGCATTCACTAAGTGAAAAAACTTCTGATGCTATTGAATCAGAAGTATCAGGACTATTTCTTAAAGTTTCGGCCTCAAAACATAATAAATGTGTCCGTTGCTGGCATCATCGAGAAGAGGTGGGTAACGATGAAAAGCATCCTGAGTTATGTGGGCGATGTATAGAAAATGTCGATGGCGAAGGTGAGACGAGGCAATATGCCTGATACAAGGTTCAGAGTATTTAAAGGATTAGCTTTATCTTTAGCGGTCATCATTCTGGATCAATTAACCAAGTTTTATGCTGTTCAGAAATTAGAACTTTATGAATCTTTTACTGTTTTTCCCGGTTTTAATTTTATGCTGACTCATAATACTGGCGCGGCTTTTAGTTTTCTGAGTCAGGCAGGGGGATGGCAACGTTTCTTTTTTATCGGTCTGGGTACTGTAGTAAGTATTATCTTGATTATATGGATGAAAAGTCTGACAACGAACAAACGATGTTTGTATTATGCGTTAGCGCTAGTGCTTGGTGGTGTAATTGGCAATGTCTGGGATAGAATAGTTTATGGCTATGTGATTGACTTTATTGATGTTTCATTAGGTTTCTTGCCATGGCAGATATTTAACCCATGGCCCACTTTCAATATTGCTGATTCTGCTATATTTATTGGTGCCTTTATGTTGATTATTGATGCTATATGGCTGAATGATAGCGAGAATGATACGTGAGATATTGATATAATCCGACTAAATTTAATAAATAGAGAAAACTTTACAGGATAACAAGATGCAAATTTTACTCGCTAACCCACGTGGTTTTTGTGCTGGTGTTGACCGTGCTATAGAGATTGTTGAACGAGCTTTATCTTTGTTTGGCGCGCCGGTCTATGTTCGACATGAAGTGGTTCACAATAAACATGTTGTTAATTCATTACGTGATAAAGGCGCCGTATTTGTTGAAGAACTGGATGAAGTGCCTGATGATTCAACAGTTATTTTCAGTGCACATGGAGTATCGAAAGCAGTCAGGGAAGAAGCTGCTCGTCGTAGCCTCAGAGTCTTTGATGCAATCTGTCCATTGGTAACAAAAGTACATATGGAAGTAGGTAAATATCAGGATGAAGAAACCGAATGTATTTTGATCGGACATGAAGGACATCCTGAAGTTGAGGGAACGATAGGGCAATACCAACCAAAAAATGGTAAAGGTGGAATGTATCTGGTTGAGTCAGTCGATGATGTACTGAAATTGGAAGTTAAAAATCCTGAACGGTTAGCTTTTGTTACACAAACAACATTATCGATGGATGATACGGCTGAAGTAATAGATGCGTTAAGAAAACGATTCCCGAGTATTGATGGCCCGAAGAAAGAAGATATATGTTATGCCACTCAAAACAGACAGGATGCCGTTAAAAATCTGGTTTCAAAATGCGATCTTATTCTAGTTGTAGGCTCACCAAACAGTTCTAACTCGACGCGATTGATGGAGCTGTCGCAAAAAGTTGGTGTTCCCGCTTACTTGATTGATGATGCTTCAGAAATAGATAGAGAATGGCTGAATGGAAAAGAAAATATTGGTTTAACTGCTGGTGCCTCTGCACCTGAAATTCTGGTTGAAGAAGTTATTGCTCAATTAAAAGACTGGGGCGCTTCAATGGTTGAAGAAAATCCTGGTATTACCGAGCGAGTCGTCTTTTCTTTGCCGAAAGAACTTCTTCAAGAAACAGAAACTGCCTAGAATTTAATTTTTTTTAAAAAGCTATGCCAGTATGCCTCATTTTTTGCGTGATGCTTCTTCGTTAGCTGCTGCTTCGAACTTTGATTGATTATAACCTTTAAGTGATGTTTCACCGACAATAGTGAAGGGAACTCTGAGCTCACCAGCTAACTCTTTTAATTTATTTTGCTGTTCAAGGTCGTCTTCAATATAAATTGCGTTAACTTTAACTCCTAATGATGTTAAATATTCCTTTGCATCCTCACAGGCTGCACAACCTTCTTTTATTAAATACATGGTGGCGGAAACTTTATCGTAATTAATATCTCCTTCTTCATCACCAGAAGAACCTTTTGAAATAGATAGCTTTTTTTCGCTGATGACAGAATACCCTGCTGGACAGGTTTTAGAAAAGATTGTATTTCCTTGACTATCTGCACATTCAACAATTTTAACTGCTGCCATAATTTCTGAATTAATTGCGAAAGCAAGAGTCAGAATTATTATGTTTATAGTTGTTTTATTCATAAGGTTCTCCTTATTCAAAAATACCTGAAAAGTGATATTTAGGATCAAGTATTTTTTGGTTTAAATCAATAAATTAGGTACTATGATTTAAGAAATATTCTAGTATTATATACTTTAAAGTAACTATGGGTTCAATAAAAATGTGTGATTTAACCGTCAAAATGAACATTGCTCTTATAATGCTTTTAATTAGTACTGTTTCGACTGCAGAAATGTATAAATGGGTTGACGAGAATGGGGACACACATTATTCACAATCCCCGCCAGTTTCAGATGTCAAAGTAGAAAAGATAGCTCCACCACCTGCAGTTGATCCCAGTAATGCGCAACAAGACTTGCAAAGAACAGTGGAAAAAGTTAATTCTTTAAGAGAAGAAAGATTGGTTGCCAGGGAAAATCAGGAAAAAGAAAAGGATGAAGAAAAGAGAAAGAAAGAACAATGCCAGCAATTAAAAGAAAGTTTGAATTCTTTAACCGTAAGACCTAGAGCAAACAAGGTAGATGAAGAAGGCAATCTAGTTAGAATGACGGAAGAGGAAAGACAGGAAAAAATAGAAAATACTAAACAACAAATGAAAGAAAAGTGTAGTTAGTTTATATTTTCTTCGGCATTAGCTTTTTCATATTCCTCTTTGCTTACAGGGACAACATTGTAAGATCTAGATAGTACATCCAATATTAATTTTCCTCTCGGGGTGTCATAATGCTTTTTAGCGAGTGAAATTAATGACTCTTTCGCAGTCGAGTTTTCCATAAATGCCAGTGATGAAACACCTATTTGAGTTAGGTATCTGTTATTGCTATCTGCCATTTCTTCAAGATAGGGAACATCGACAGGGTCACCATTCAAACCCAAAGCGACAAGGGCTTGCCCACGATTCAGAACATCATCATCATATTTAAATGAACGAATATATTCTCTTATATCTTTACTTTTAAGTATGTCAATTCTGTTAATAGTACTTGCTAATGCAATTCGAACAGGCGGTTTTTCAATTAAATCCCAACTAATTTTAGGAGCCTCATCCTTATCAATTTCCCACATTTTATATAATAAATTGTGAACACCTGCATGCCATCTCATAGCATAAAGAGCATGCATGGTATTGACTAATTTTGTCGAGTCTTTTGTTGTTAATGCTAGTTTGACTTGTTCTAATGTTGCTTTACCAGAATAAATGCGTTGATAAAGATCTCTAAATGAAATTGTTCTCGATGCTTTATTTAGCGTTTTAACACTGCTTGTATCATTTGAAATTTCTGAATAGGCATAATCAGAATTAAAGAAAGTTATTGTCAAACACAATACAAAAACTACAAGAGAAATACGTTTCACTAACATGTTTAAAAGATAAGATAAATATAGTAACGCTGATTTATTTGCTCCAGCAAGTATCTACATCTCCTCCGGCTCCTCTTATACCTGTAGAGGCAAGTGTCAAATCTCCGCAGTCAGGATCAGCCCAACCTTGAGGGCTAGCGGTGAGAACATAGGATTGACCATCGCCAGCATAGGCAACCGTATATTCGCCTGTTTCTGATTCGGCAGCAATGGCTGCTGCGGAGTACGCATTGTTATCCGAGTACCAACGTTCCAGTCGTCCACGGGCTACTTCAAGTGCTGCTTTACCTTCCGAACGTTTTCCTGATATGACGTACGCTCTATAAGAAGGAACTGCAATGGCACCAAGAATTCCAATAATGATAACAACAATCATTAGTTCAATTAGAGTAAAACCCGATTGCTTCATTTTGTTAGTCTTTTGTGTTGAATATTTCATTTCTTTCACCCATTAGCTTGTTTATAAATAACAAAAGTATACATCAGCTTACTGTAATGATAGTAAAAAAAGCAATGAGGTTAGTTCAATCACTAACCTCATAAATGCTGTTAAGTGTAACTTTTACAACTCTGACCAGTAAGTCTGGACTGCTTTGTTCTCACCCATTTTGAGGCCGGCACTGGTACATGTTTTTCCAAATTCACAAGCCTCATCAACATCATCAGGTTGCCACACACCACCTTCCACACCGATTAAGCCATATATGCCGTCTGGTGAATAAAAGGGTATGACTCCTGAGGCAATTCCTCGGATATCATCGGTGATAGTTCTATCTTCAGTATCGGTTGTGAATCCTCTGGTTGAAAGGACATCGAAACCAATCAATCTGCCGCCACCCAGATTAGCTGCGCAAGCATCAAGGTCATTACCGGCATCTGGCTCATAAGTGGTGAAGAAGACATTGCCGCCGATAATAATTGGACTAGACAGTAATTTTTCGCCTTCATGTCCTGTGGTGTAAAAATCCAAATACCAACCGTATGACGCATCAGTCGCTGAATCGTCTTCATCAAGTACGTTTAGACTAACATCTATTAATAAAGACTCGTTTATCGGTACTCCTGATGATTGAGGATAGTTTTGCGCCAGGTTCGAAGCTGAACCAGAACCACCAGTCATGTCGCCAATGGTAAAGTCTCTGAATCCATAGAAACGGTCATGAACGGTTTCATCCAAAGGATGAGATCTGTTTCCGGAACCAATAGAAACCAGATAGTATTTTTGGTTAGTATCCGTAAATACTGTATCGATAACAGCAGCAACTTCTGGGACCTCAAAGAATCGGCGTTCATCTTCAGGAGTTCCATCAGTTGATATATTTGCTAATCGTCCTACAACCGTACTACCAGCTGAGCCTGACATAGCAATATCGCTTGCCAGATCTACTCTCCATACCTGACCACCAGTATCAGCAATATAGATACGGTTATCATTACCATCACCTGATGTGTCCAGAATTGCTGGTTTTGCTGCCATTGAAAAGTGCATGTCAGGTACTTGAATTGTAGCATTGGTACTTGAACCACCTATGGAGAAGATTAAAGAGCCATTTGATGGGTCGACGACAAATATCATATTTCCGTTATTGTCATTAGTACTTGTTGCTGTGGTTCCAAAACCATTGTCCAAACTATCGTCATAACCACCACCAAAAATGAGTACATTCTGTGATCCAGTTGTCGTCAGAATCGTACTGAGTTGTGGTTGTGACCAGGTATCAGCCAGGTATTGGAAGTCAGAACTTGTAACGCCGCCTTCAATTCTCCATAAGAAATCAGGAACAACAGGAGACGAGGCACTGCTTAGGCTTGCTGTTAGGTCAAGCGCATAAATGAATTTACCGCCACGTCGCATTCCAAAATAAGCATGTACGGTATCACCATCCGACGGTTCAACAACACCATCTCCATCAACATCATTGATGTCTACAATAGGTGTTAAATCTATACCATACGTATGATCACCTTCAGGGTTAACATATAGAGACTGCTGTAGGTCGATGGTTGACTGAGGTAGAAATATCCAGTCCTCTTTACCTGTATCAGCATTGACCATTCTTAGACCGCCATCGTTGGTACCAAAGATAATTTTGTCATAAAAAATATCGTAGATACCATCACTATCACTATCTGCACCACCATAGGTAATCGTAACAGGACTACTATGTAGAACATCTCCTACTGTCCAACGAGTATCCGTATCGACATCAGTCTCTTCTTCCGTAATCACTTTACCTAACATCCATAACATACGGTCTTCGCAATCTGAGCCCGCTGCAGTAGATGGGGTCGGACATACTGCACTACGAACAGTCGCAAGGTCAGTAGATGACCAGTTAGATGAAGTAATTTTGTAACCACTACCCGTTAAAGCAGTACCTGATGATGGTTGTGTGCCTGAAGCAGTGGTTTCGGTATAGACTACTCTCTCAGTATAGTCGGTCATCTCACCACCAACACCACCTTCGGTTGTGTCAATACCATCGATGAGATCAGACCAGACACTGGTTGATGTTGTCTTAAATCGATTATCAATATCAACAGCCTGTTCATTATTAGCATCAAGTATGCGAGTCACAAAGTCACAGTTTGGTAATATGCCAATTTCGGTACAAACCGTATACTTTTTAACATTACCATCCCAGGATGAGTTTAACTCTGGTGTAAACAAGCCAAAGTAAACATCGTCTCGGCTAAACAAACGGTTGAAAGCGTTGGTTGCCAATGACGGTGACACAATCGATGTTGGATCACTCTTAACGTCTGTCAAAATGGTATCAAAAACAGTGACCAAATCCGAAGCAGTGGTTGCTTCGCTAAATGTGCCGCCACCTTCGATAGCTATATCTTTTAAATACTGGTTACTGATATTGAAACCAACCGTATAAGTTGTAACAGTTTGGTTATTATCAAGAGTCGATGACTGATCTTCTTCATTAAGATACTCAGCTAAATCAATAGAACACCTTTCACTAGTTGAAAGAGAACCGCCTAATGAATCTTGAGAACGACAGCTGATGCCAGAGAATTCACTTTCGATAGTTGATTCCATGTTGGCAGAGTTAGCTTCGCCATCAGTTAACAATATCTGGTAGTTAGAAGCACAGCTCAGTTCAGACTTAAAAGGACTTATATAATCTGGCGTACCTTGTATTGAACGTGAAGAACATGCAGAAGCATCAAGGTTAGCATCACTACATCCACTTGCTTCATATATACCATATGGTGGATACGACGCTGTGTTTGCACCACCACAATCATTATCGTCTGCACAATAAGTTCCAGGATGACTGAGACGTGTCTTACTTAAACCATCACGGCTTTTACCGTATACAACGCTATCTCCGCGCCAGTAATGTGCAGCTTCATAAAGCACTTCCGTAATTGGTGTCCAGTCAGAGGTTGGCAAGTCACCGACAAGTTCAACTAGTTTCTCACGTACCGTTTTTACAGGGCTGAAGCCACCGGTCGATTGATAGGTGATGGATAATCTTGCGGCTTTTGCCGGATCATTATTGTAAGTTCGTCCACGTCTATTAGAGCCCGTAGTTTCCATAATAAAGGCCATATCATTTCCATCAGCCCAGCCAGTACGATCTACTATTTCCTGAACAATTGTTGATAAATCAGGAGTTGTATAGACTGTATCTGTCGTCCAATTTGGTGGTTCATATAAAACTGAAGCACTTGTTTTAGTTCGTGTGCTGACATTACCGTAACTATCAGCATCATCTTCATCTTCACCATATATTGTTATATCTGTAGATGAGCCAGTGTCATTAGTATATGCAGTGATGGATATCGTTGCTGATAGAATAGTTGCGCCTTGCGGAACATTCATATCTTGAAATCGAAGACCGACATCAATGCCAGGTTCAAAGTCAAGGTCACTACTTCCACGAGTTGAATTTTCCGCATCATCATTTCCTGTAGCGATTTGTGCAGTATCTGTATCGACAACACAACCTAGCGTTCCCGTTGCATCGTAAGTTACTTGCAATTGTGCAGATAACCCTAAGTCACCGTCATAACTATAAAAATCTTTACTGCCGTTATTTTTTTCGATAATTAAATTAAGGTCATTACCACCACACCAGCCAGCTCTATCAGTTACTTTTTGTATAACCTGGGCCAGGCTATTGCCAGTACATGTACCGTCGGTACAACTGGTAATTGGCGATTGATCAGTAGTTGCTGGTAAAGTCCATCTTGTAAAATTTGTCGTAGTTGGACGGGCACTAATATCACTAGCACCCGTGGTAAATGTTGTTGAGTCATCAACATCTTCTGCACGAATATCTATAATTTCACCAGCAGTCGCATCGCTTCCATATGGAGTGAGTATTAGTTTTGCGTCGGTTATTGATGCGCCTTGCGGCACTACCACATTTTGAAAACGCAGGCCGGTAGTTTGATCTGCTGCTGTTACTGCAGTGGTGTACTTAACTTCTAAATAAGGAGCGTTAGCGGAATTGGTATCAAAACTATGAAAGCTTCTGGCACTCAAACCGGTTCCTTGAAAAAAAAGACATAAAGAATTACCGGCAGTACCGGCGCCAACACCAACGAGTTCTGTAACTATATTTGTTACATCAACTGGTTCGGGGTCAAAAGCACCAAAAGTTTGGACAGCTGTTGCTGTTGTTGGTGTAGCTGCTAATCTAGTTGTAATTATATTTGCTGCCGCACCAGAGTAATCAGAACAGTTTGCTACCAATTCACCAGTTACAGTTCCTGAATCGGAACCGTTAATACCATCACGATCGGTTAGTTTCAATGTTGCTTCTGTAATGGTTGCCCCAGCGGGTATATTTAGACCAGTGAATCGCAAGCCATTCAATACACGACTATCAGAATACATTCGCCAAGTTGTGTAGGTAGTAGTTAAATATTCACCTGCATCATTTGCGCTGGTGTTTATCTGAGCTGTGGCGAATCCATTTCCAGCAGTAAGCTCATCTATATTTAAAACGGCATCATTAATCGTGACAGTATTACCTGTTAATTCCTGTTCAGCATCATCACTTGAACTGCTGACTGAATAAGACAATGTGCGGACAGTATCGTCTGGTTCAGATACAGTATTTGCAGCCGGATCATCAATACCTGCGATTGGATAGACTACAGCGCCACCATCATTATAGGTAAAGCGCATCAAACCCATGTTAACGTCTTCGACGCCATTGATAATATCTACCATGGCTTCTTTCATTAATTCTATTCGAGTACCAATATTTACTCCTCCATCATAAACAGATGCGGTCATACTGCCTGATGTATCCAGAATGAGTAATACATTGGGTAAAATAGCATTACTGGTATTTCCTGATGAACTGCCAGAACTAAAATATATTTCTGTGTCATCAGCCTGGCTAACACCAGAACCGAATGTCAGTATGAAAGTAATAAGTAAGTATATGTTTCTATGATAGAAGAGTCGTAACATGTTGTTATCCTCTTGAATATAAATTCAAATTAGTAAATTGATTAAAATGTATTTGTATATAAATCATGTTCTATTTGCAGCTAGCCTTGGCAGCGTCTTGCACGCTCCAAGAACCTCCCTTGCATTGTTCTTTATCAGAACCTACAGCTGCGCAAACTTTTATAACTTGAGGTTTAGGTGATGTACCTGTGCCAACTGGACCAGTCAATTCAAGCATCTGAGGAGATACTTCGGTATTGCCTGTTTCCTGAAAATAAACAACTACACTACCGTTAGTGCCGTCGGGACAGGCAGCAGTATAATATCGTGAATTACCATCTTGTCCTTTATCAATAACTTGTATGGTTTTATTTGCTGCCATGCTTTGATATGAAAAAGCCATCAAAGTAATAAAAAATAAATTTTTTAATAAATGAAACATTTTTGTTCTCCGTGTACTCATGTTTGGTAATTGTTTAATGTTCATTGTATGTACTCCATAAAAATTAAATCTGTATCGCACCTATAGGTGCCATGCTCCTGCATTTATAGATGAGGATGCACCTGTTTCAGTTGTTGCGGTAATTGAAAGATTATAAAAGTTGTACTTTTGACCGCTGCTTGAACCAGTGATAAGTGAACCAGTCTGAAATACTGAGCCTGCATCTTTAGACTCAATAAATTGCAATGTGTATGTTGTATCAGCATCGTAGTCACCAATATCATCCACATTGCCGCTAAAGTTAGGTACTTTGTAAGCATCGTTATTTAGAAGAGCAACTGTTAGAGCTGTTTCAGCTGCTTGAAACGCACGGTTTTTTTCTTGTGAATTAGAAGCCATTTTTTCATCCAGAATATTAGTGTTCATGGATGACAATGCCAGCATTGTCAATATGACCAGAAATATAAGGGCGAATAACAATGCTGCTCCTCTTTGATTATTGATCGACTGCTTTAAAATAGGTTGATTCATATTTAGTTACCCGGTTTATATTCGTTTATTTCTAATTTGTATCGTTTGTATAAAGGTGCGTCTTCGACGCTGATCGTTCATCGGCCCAACAACCGTTCCTAATAAACTATATGGTGTGGTATCTACATCATTTGTACTATTTTCATCTATAGTACTCATGAGTATCGCCATCTTGACCGCAACTACATTTGACCAGTCGGCTACCGTATCGGCATCAACAAATGTATCAGCTAGTCCGTCATTTGATGTGTCTTCACCATAAAGTATCTGCATGTTTTCTACACCTTCGGCAAGTTCCTCTGTTCCAGCAGGAGTCATACGCCAGAGTGAGTTACTCGTCCCGCTTGCACTATTGCCAACGCCGTAACGGTATGTCCCCAATATATAAATTTGGGAACCAGCGGGGTATGTACGACTAAGTCCAGGGTGAGTTAAAACAGCAGCTGTACTGTCACCAGTTGCAGTAGTTACTTGGAATATATCTGTACCACCACAATCTCCAATAGCAACATATGCCCCATCTACGAGGCTACCTATTCCATCAGTATTAATGTTGTCAGCAGCTGATGCCATCGATGCAGTCAAGGTGATTCCCGTTGATTTTAAATATCGGACTGTAATTCCGTCAGAGCCGGCAAGCATGGTCCCTACAACATCTGCACTGTTTGAAGGTTGCCAGTTTGCCCCGCTTTCCGAACCTTCAATTAGATTAGTTGTTGCTGAAATATCAAAACTTCTTAACGAAGTATCAGTAATACCACCCAGGTTATTAGTTACTTGTTCAATATCATCTACGCAACCAACAAATGTAGACCTGCGGATGTCTTTGTGGAGTAATTCCGTAATAAATCGTGCGTTTTCCTGTAGTAAACCAATTTCATTCTGTTCGCGGTAGATCCGTTGATTCGACATTAGCAGACTTATTGCACCGGACATAAGGAGAAGCCCTATGACCATTGCGACCATGAGTTCGATAAGTGAAAAGCCGAATTGGTGTTTGTTTAATGTATTCATAATGATCAATTTGGTTGAAATGAAAAACTAATTGTTTTGGGGTTGGCACCTTCTTCTCTGGGTGTAAAAACCAAAGTAACCTTATATTGTGTGCCATCTGGAGTTACTTCACTGACAATGTTTGCCTGGCTACCTGCCGGTAAAACGGTTGCCAATTGTTGTCGCCAACAAGCAAGATCATTGGCCGCATCATTAGCTACTGTGATATCACATGCGCCTGTAGCCGCTCCTACTATATGATTTCCTTCATAGGCAGCAGCATTAGCACTATTGAGGCGTATCAAGTCCATAATGTCTGTTGCTGTTACGCTTATTTGCGTTCTGAGGTAGGCATCATGATTAAATCTCAGCGCCTGAAACTGAAGACCGGCTATTCCCAGAATACCTATTGCCAATATTAATAAAGCAACCAGCACTTCAAGTAGAGTAAAGCCATTACATTTTTTATTATGTTCAATATATTTTTTCATACATCTATTCTCTGTATGTTACTTTTAAGGACAAGCCATTTTGTCAACGGCAGGTCGACCTGTAGAAGAGATACTAACTTGTCTACCAAATTCTGCTGTTCCATCATCACAGATTGAAAAAGTACCAGCGGCGTTAATAAATCCATCTGAGTCATAAGTGAAACTCGTTGCACCGCCTGCTTCAACTACAGTTACGGCAGCACATTCTGTATAAACTGCATTTATTAACGTACCAGTCGTACCATCAACAATTGACCAACCATCTCCCCATGTGCCGAATTCTTCAATTCTGATTGTTGAATTAATTTTTACAGCTTCGCTTCTAGCATATTGCATACTACTGACTAGACTATTTGCTGTTGTAATTAAGCAATTTTCGGCAGTAATTCCACGGAAACTTGGGACGCCTACTGCCATACCTATTCCAATAATTACAACTACGATTATTAACTCTATTAGAGTGAAGCCTTTTTGAAGTTGTTTTTTTATTTTCATTTACGAGCTCATAAAAAATTGTATACGAGCACTTTATAGCAGAAAATTCCTGTATTTATCGCCCCGGAAAGACGAATGGTTAGTTTTGACCGATGAATGGTGGAACTATTTTTAAAAGTGAGAACTGGTTAACATTAGAACTATGGGCAAAACTGACTACATTATCATTGGCGGCGGCATTGTTGGCTTGATGACAGCACGAGAACTGTCGAACCAGGGTGCAAGTGTTGCTATTTTTGAGCGAAATAAAACAGGCATGGAGTCCTCCTGGGCTGCTGGAGGGATATTATCTGCAATGCGTCCCTGGGCCGAATCGACGTCATCAGTCTTGCTTTCTGAACAAGGAAAAAAGCTTTATCCAGATTACGCTCAGTCTTTACTTGATGAAACAGGTATTGATTCGGAATATATAAAATCAGGTTTAATCATTTCTGATAGGGAACATGCTGAAAAAACGAGAGTTTGGGCCAGAAATGGAAACATCAGGTTGGTCGAGGATATTGAAAATAATTCTGACAATATAAATCTGCCAGATTATTCACTCTTATTACCGGACATAGCTCAAGTACGCCCCCCCCGACTCATTAAGGCGTTACGATTAAGTTTAGAGAATTCGCCTGTTGTTATTTATGAAAATACTGAAATCACAAATATTCTGTTAAAAAACAAACAATTTCAGGGGGTAGAATTTATTGGGGGAAAAGTTATTGCAGATTCCGTCATTATTTCAGCGGGTGCCTGGAGTAAGCAGATACTTGGTAATATTGGGGCAGAAATAAAAATACAACCAATACGGGGTCAGATAGTTTGTGTGAAATCCAAAGAAAAAATTTTGAATAACATCATATTAGAAGACGCTCACTATTTAATGCCACGAAAAGACGGCCATATATTAATTGGTAGCACGATGGAAGATGTTGGTTTTAATAATGGAACGACAAAAGTTGCAAGGAAAGAATTACTCGATTGGGCTTATACCGTTATCCCTGATCTAAACAAGGCCGTGCCGGTCTATCATTGGTCCGGATTACGTCCATCAACTGCGTCGAATAAACCGATTATCGGGCAGATGCCTGGTTTTAGGAATATATATCTGAATACGGGGCATTTTCGTAAAGGGATATTACAAGCGCCATCTTCAGCAAAATTATTAGTTGATACCTTGTCCGGAAAGAAATCATTTATGGATATTGAAAATTTTAATTTAGAAATAGCAGAAAAATCCTTAGAATCTGTCTAATTCATTCATCTAGATGTTATTATGTCGGTTGAAAAAACAGATTGTTTTCTCTATAAAGACATCCTCAATATATTGCCGGAATAGCTCAGTTGGTAGAGCAATGCATTCGTAACGCATAGGTCGGAGGTTCGATCCCTCTTTCCGGCACCATTCTTAAAGTGAAGTCCTCTTAATTCGATATATGCCAGATGCAATCAGTGATTCATCGTAAATAGTTATTTCTCCATCGGGCCACTTTATTTCAATTGCATCTATAGATTTATGTTGATCCAATCCAAAATGGACCACAGGGTTATCGAATGACATAAATCCACCGCTGAGTTTATTTTCTTTTTGCTGCTTGAGTTGTTTTTCACCCCCATAGCGTATTGTGATCTTGGCACCAATTCCGAATGAGTTTCCTTTTTCATCAATCAAGGCAAAACTTATCGAGTTCTTTATAGCAAGTTGATTCAGGTAAACTCTTGGTGGGGCTAATACACCTGTTGCAATAATATCGAGATCACCATCCAAATCGATATCAATATAAGTATAGCTAGGTGTATTGATAGTATCATTCAAGCCCCAATCAGATTGAATTTCTTCAAAAGAATTTCCGTTTACATTATGAAATAAAATATTTTCCTGTATTTCATAAAAGTTATCACCAAAATGAAATCCATTACCAACATAGATATCTTGCCAGCCATCATTATCCAGATCTGCCGATTTTGCATTCCAGCTCCAATAACTTGATGTGACCTTAAAACTTTCGGCCTGCTCGTCATATATGCCATCTTTTTGAATAAGCAGCGTATTACGTTGAGTTTGTTCTATCGATGTTTTTTGATTAATTGATTGCTCGGGTGAAGAGGGTGAGGCTAAATAAATGCATAAGGAATAAATTGCTGAATTTTTATTTACAATATTTGAACAATATTCAGGGTCTTTTAATTCTTTTGCTGCTTTAACTGAAAATGACGTAAAACACTCTTGCTGTTCAAGATCACTATTAATTTGTTTGCACGATACAGCGCTATTTTCCAGAAAAATTTTGTAGGTAAGTAAAATATTTTTACAATTATTTCTGACTGATTGATCTTGTATAGGGGCACAATAATCGTCACGACTACTACGTGCGAATGTCATATCAGTACTAAATAAATCCATTTTTAAATCATTATTAAAGTCAGCTGAATCAATACTCATTGTAAACATTGATGTAATAGGAATAAGTTTATCATCAGGAGAGAGTTGTTTTAATTTACCTTGTCCGTCATTGATAAAAAAAACATCGGGTACAAGACGGTCATTCGCGATTAAAACATCAGGTAAATTATCATTATTAATATCTGTAATTAAAACAGAGTTGGTCTCACCTTTAATAGCACCTGTTTTTTCTGTGCGATATGAGCCCTTTTCGCTGAACATGATTTGGTTGCCAGAAAAGGATGTGTCAAACAGTTTGTCTACGCCGCTACTCCAGTTGCCCAAAACAATATCTAAAATCCCGTCTTGATTAATGTCACCGAAGCCAGCAGACAGTGTTAATCTTTGTTCTCCATCAATGATAGCCAGTTCGGTTTTTTTAAAATCTCCATCAATATTTTTTAATAAAAAGTTTTTGCCGCCGTAAGATGATGCAAATATATCCTGTCTTCCATCATTATTAATGTCGACAAGTGCAACCAGAAAAAGATTAGCGTTTTGCATCTCATCCTGGTTTATTCTTACATGTTCAAATTTGCCGCCAACGTTTTTATATAACGCCACACCTTGTTCAGTAGCTAAAACGATATCGGGCCAATAGTCATTATTAAAGTCACCGGAGGCGATCCCTTTTCCGATAATAAAAGGTTCAAAAAAGTCAGTCATGCGAAACTCCCAGCTTTTTGATATACCTAATGACCGAGCGGTAACTTTTTTAAAGATATTTTGATTGTTAGTTACGTATTTTGTGTATGGTGCGTATTCTATTTTTAGCTGATCTGTTTCCAGAATATTGTTCCACTTTAATGCTGGTGCCTTTGTGTCAGTATAAATATCTTGATTAATAATATTATTGTCTTCACTTATTAAATTGGTTACTGGTTTAGCCAGAGAATGCTTTGCCAGGATTGAGCTTATTTTTTTGTCAGAAACACGCAGTAAGCACAGGTTTTTTAGATCCTCCTGATTCAATGTTGAGCATAATACGTAAGAAGTTTCCCTGACGGCTTTCCATGATGCAACTAAACTATGACATCTTTCTGTCAGGTGAGGAGATTTAAGTGTTGCACATCCACTTGTATCATTGTGTCTTCCGATCATCGCTAAAGCGATCGTGTAACGACAATGATCACCGGCACCGATGTGATCAAATTTATCGCAACCTTTAATATTCATTGTGTCAGTGAGTTTGTAAATTTCAGCATTCACTTGACAGTAATCTAATTCTTTTCCTGCGAGTTCCTTACAGGCAGAATTATCCGGGTTGAATAATAAATTAGCATTGAGATATTTGTCTTTACAAGAACGGATAGAATCAGGCTGTAAAAGTTTATCGCAAACATTAATATCATAATTTTTAACAGCTATTTTTATAGTTGCATGGTGTATACAGTTAGCCTGAGAATTTTTATCTGTTAATTCAAGACAGATATCCACACTTTCATTGGATATAGCTTGTTTTCTGGCATTGAATGTTTTTAGTAATGTATTACAAGTTTCCTGGCTTATCGCAGAAGGTCTTGTTGTACACATCAATTCATATGAAACGATATCGTTAAATTGTTCAATATGGGTTTCAAAACAAATTTGCTGTAATTGATGGGGGAGTTCTTCACAAATCTGAATGGTTTTTTTATAAATATTTCGGCCACTTTCAATAATGCCTTCTTTTAAGAGTTGTTGTTCTTTTTCTGATTGAATCTCAAAATAATGTTGTATGTATAGAGCGAAACTGCTGGAAATAATTATGACAAGAACAGCTATGGCTACACTCAGTTTCTTCGATATATATCGTGCAATAATAAAGGCCGGATAGATGCTATATATCCCAAGTGCTATTAATAATGTTGTTGCCAGACCTTTGTCTATTCCGCTAGCGACTAATGCTGTAACAATGATGACATCAAACGCAATGGGAACAGGTAGAATAGTAGCAACAAGGGCACATGCAAGAATAATATAAAAACGGGCATGTACATTTTCGAAAAAATTAAATGGCACAACTTCAATAACAAGCGCACCTAAAAAACCGGCAAGCAACATTAAAGGTAATGCAAATCGAACTATATAAAAAAGGTTCTTTACGAAAACACGGCTTGTGACTAATAGTGCATTAAAATAATTTTCATCAGAATTAAATGACTCTTCAACTGTACAAAAGCCCTGATCCTTAGAAAAAGAATTATGGCTGATATTTGATAAAGGTTTTAAGTTGTCTGAAGCAGGGAAATGTTTTACTAAAAGAGGAATAAAACTTAATGTAATTAATACTGCTAGCAGTTTACTCAATGCCATTTGCCAGGGAAGGAGTGTAAATGACATGGTTAATACAATAATATTCAATGTTGGTGAAGCAATTAATGTCGCTAAAGCTGTTTCTAATCGAGCGCCTGCGGAATAAATTCCAAAAGCAATAGGTGTGGCACAATTGACGCAAACACCTAATGGCGCACCAATTAATACACCTGAAAGAGTGTTAAGCCATGGTTGCCTAAATGAACGTGATTTTAGATTGCTGAGAATAGTTAATGCGGCAGCGGCAAATAACAGGCCAAAGGTCATGCCTATCATGTTTGTATATGCCCAGTTAATACTTGACTTAATAACGCGTTCTATAAATATTTGATCAGGGCTGACGGGTAGTAAAATATTAAATGCAATTTCACCAAAGTTGGTACGAAGACCCATTTGTGCTTTTTCATTGAGAGCAGGAATACGGGACTGGCTCCAGAATATAACCGCAATAACAGAGGCAAATAAAAAAGCAATAATCAGTCGTTTATTTTTAGTAAACATATAGTCGCGCTTGACGAAGGAAAGATAATTATATGTTCAATTTATGAGTACTGCTAAAATTATTCTATTGTTTCAGTATTATTGACTGCTGGATAATTAAATTTTGAAGAATAAAAAAGGTGAAGCCTAAAAATAGACTTCACCTTGATTAAGGGAAATGTAGAAGTTTTTTTGCTAGAAAGAAATAGTCATGCCGACAAAGCCATTAACAGGTGCGCCAGCACCAAGAAATGTTGCATTTGTAAAGGCTTGAGTTGCGCCTGATCCATCAAATACTTCATCACCTTCACCAAGTAAGCCAAACGTTTCATAATCGGTATCAAACAGGTTATTGACCCGTGCAAAAAGGGTAAAAGTGTTATTGATTTTGTAAGTACCATTGATGTTTACAATCGCATAACCATCAACAGGTCCAAGTTCATTACTCTCGTCTCCACGTAGAACCTGAGTAGAGTTATAAATCACATTCGCACCAACAGAAAACTTTGGCGTGAACGAATATAAACCGCCTAATTTAAAAGAATGTTCAGGAACTCCTGGAATCCTGTCGCCAGAGTTAACTTGAATTTCATCGGCGTCACCATCACCATTTAAATCAGCTGCATTTGGGTGGTTTGCACTTATTCCTATAAAAGCATCCTGAAAAGTTGCTTCAACAAAGCTGTAGTTCAGATACCAGTTTAACTTTTTCCTGAAAACACCGGATAAGCCAAATTCAGTACCGACTCGTCTTGTATCACCTACATTTCTGAAGAATCCTGTGCTTGATGTTGTGCCACCCGTTGAGCCAAAAATGATGTCATTTTTATTAGTGCTATGAAAAGCCGCGATATTGTAATTAATACCATTATTTAAAGACCCTCTGAAACCGCCTTCAAAGCTTTCCGTTACAACTTGTTCTAACGGTGGATCAGCAAGAAACGCATTAGGTAAATTACAGGGTGCATTTTCATCTGCACAGAGTAATTCAATCGGGGTAGGTGCTCTTGATGATTCGCTGTAACTACCATAAACACCGTTGCTATCATTAAAATTATAAGTAACACCAAATGCCGGGTTGATACGATCAAAATCATGCTCGCCATTTAATTCGCCGGGGTTATTCTCAGCTAGAATACTATTATCACGTTCTCCAAGAACAATATGAGAATTGTTGTATCTGACGGATGCTGTTAGAGCAAGTTTGTCCGTAACAGAAATTGTGTCAGTAGCATATAGTGACCAAACTCTATGATGAGCTTTTACTTCGGTACCCTCTTCAGGTACAAAGAGCCCTGTTCCTGAAGTGCCTCTGTCCGATCCGGCTAAGGTACAATCTGCACCGCTAACCGTACAGTTTAGAGATGCAATTTCAACAGTCGAAAAGAAGTCTACAAGACCTTGTTGATAACCTGCACCGAAAATAAATTGATTTTGCTTGCCAAATAAATCTCCTAGAAAAGTAGATTGTACAGTTGTGCCAAAGCCTTCTTGATCGCGATTACTAATATTATTAATCGCGTTTCTTTCTATACCACCTACGGTTTCTTGTATTGTAGCACCATTTTGATCGGTTATTGATACAGCACTATCTTCTTCACAAAGCTCACCTGCGGTACCACCACTAGCTGCACAATCTTCAAATTCACTTCCATCACCATTAAAGCTGTCCGTTTCATTTTTTCTATAAAATACATTACCGCTTAATTGTATTGTATCGCTAGCCCAATGCGTACCTGACAGATTAATCATATGAAGTCTATTTTCAGTTTGATCGGGTGAAGTGAAAACAGCGGCACGGTCAAGTTCTAATAGTTCAGCTGGCGAAGATCCATTACCAATTAAATCTGTATTAGCATGGTTATAGGTTAAATCCAGAGTTGTATTGGTGGTTCTGTAACTAATCGCACCAAACAGGTTTAATGCGTCGGAAGGAGAAGCATCACGCCAACCATCTTCATCAAAGTATTCTCCCGTTACAAAATAGCCCCATTTGCCATTATTTGCACCAGATTCTACTGTTGTTACGGTTCGTCCAAATGAACCTCCATGCGTTTCAACACTATTACCTGTATGCGTAAAACCATTTTTAGTCGTTATAGAAAGTGAACCACCTAATGTATTTAAACCAAATACAGGATTAGCGCCACCAATCAGGTTAATACTTCCTATTGAAGATTCAGGTACTAAATCCCAGTTCATAGCGTCGCCAAAGGGTTCATTAATACGAACACCGTTTTGATAAACAGCCAGACCTTGAGGCAAACCTAAAAGAGGAGAGAGTGTATAACCACGATACTGAACATCGGCTTGTAATGGATTGTTTTGGGCATCGTTAATTGTCACGCTACCGAGATTACGATTCATAAAGTCGGTTAAGCCAAGAGTCTGGCTTTCTTCAATGTCCTTGCTTTTTGCGGACTGGACATTAAAAGGAATGAGTTCTTCAGGTAAACCAACGCCATGTGTTGGTGTAATTCCGATAACTTCAATGGTTTCATTTTCCTGAATATTTTCTTCAGCAAATGGTGTTTGAAATGATGCTAAAGCAAAAACTGATGCTGTATAAGCTGCGATACGACGTGCAGACATGATATTTACCCCCAAAGTAATATATTCTGTAGTTTTTATAAGGCTTGGGAGATTAACGAGTTATATATATGAATAAAAGGGTGTTTTTTATAAATATGACGGGAAAAATTCCTGAATTTTACCGTTTAGGTGTTTATTAGAGGTGTTCTTCCAGAAGTTCCCTCTCTTCTTCACGGATTTTTGCATTTTGCAGGCGGTTTTTAATCATGTCTTGATTAATGTGTCCTGCTTCGATTAGCTCACCTTTTTCTTCAGGAGACAGCGAATCCATAAAAAAGAGGTTGCTAGGAGGGTGATAACCGGCATCAATAATGACATTGGCTTCATTAGCCATCAGTCGATATTTACCAATATCTTTATTAAGTCGTTCATCAGCAAATTTTTTGTCAGCGATACCGGAAGTGTATATCGAATGAATTTCCATTTTATAACTGATGATATGAGCAGGATCACCTGTTTTTTCTATATCAGCTTCGATATGCTCAAGTCGTGGATGCAATAATTCTCGCAATGTATCGAGTACTTCCTGATCTTCGAGTCGTTCTGAATAAATATCCAGAATATTATCTATTGCTAATTGTGTATAGGTGTCTGTTGTGAATAATTCGTTTTGTCGATAAGTCAGTAATTTGTATGAACGAAAACCAAGTTGTTGTTGAATGTCAGTCAGGTCACGAATGTGTTTATTAAAGCCTATAGCACAAACCAATTGTGTATGGTTTAACTCAAGTTGAGTTGCAACCATATTAATTCGTTTGATGAAATCAGTTTCATCACCTGTGCTGGTTTTGTAAAATATGCGAACCAGTTCATCATCAGAGGCGGTTAATAATTCAGTGAAACTTGGCATTTTGTTTAATTAACTTTCACGGTTTAATTTAAGGTGATCATATAGGATTTTCTTTTCGACATCCGATATGTTTTGATCACTAAGTCGTGTTTCTATCAATTCTCTGGGTATTAAGCCTTTATTAAGTAATTTTCTTTTTTCTTGAGGCAATATCGACTCTCTGAAAAAAACATCACCTGCAGGTATGATTTTATTTTCGACAATCAGCGTTACTTCATTCAACAAGGCACGAAAGCCACTGTCAGATTTATTTAATCGAGTTTCAACAAAATCAATCCCGACTATCCCATCAGAATAAATAGCGCGCATTTCTTCCTTGTATTTATCAATGATAAGTGAGTTTACGGTTTCTTCAATCCTTTTTTCTATGGTTTCAAGTCGAGTTGTTAATAAATATTCCATAATTTGCTTGTTATTAACATCGTTTTTAACAATAGAGTAAATGGATAAAATATTATCCAGTGATAATAATTTATAGATATCCATGGTAAAGAATTCGTTACGAGTGTTTACCAGATTGCCGTAGTTTTCAAAGCCAAGAATAGGGGGGATTTCGGGTAACTCTCTTGCAGCTTTATTGAAGCCAATAGCACAGACCAACTGTGCTTCGCGTAATTTTAACTGAATCGCAATAGTTTCGGCTTTGTCATCAGCATTCTCTTCTGAAATATTGAATTTATAAAGCAGCTGTAACAGTTCTTCTTCGCTGAAATTTAGTATCTCTTTAAACGAGGCCATAATAATTTTCCTCGTTCAAACCACTAACGCAATAAACCCTGCAAAATGCCCGTATTACGAACCCAGGGCTTGGTTTGTTGAATTGCCATAGGTAATTCACTAATAGCAAGCTCAGCTTCTTGATATGTACCATATAAACCATAGATGGCAGTATAACGGTTAATATCATTGACAATAACTTCTATATAACCCGCATTTGAATTAAATCCGGAATTCTTTATATATTTAATAATATCTTTTTCACTAACAACACTGGCAAGTTGTAAAGTGTAGTTATCGGAAGGTTGCTGACGTAACCATGAGCTCATATTTAGTTCATGAGTCGATTTTGGCAGACTGACATTTGTCATTTTTGTTTCGCTCGTCGTATCTGCTGGTTTTTTTTCAAGAGATGGTGCCGAATCATTTCCAGACATGGCAACTGATTCCTGTTTGGGAAGTGCCTGTAATTTTTCTATTGCCTCCTGCAAGCCTTGATCAGCAGCAAGCTGATACCATTCTCTGGCTTTGTTTAAATTTTTAGTAACACCATAGCCATTTTCATTAAAAACACCCAGATTGAATTGAGCCTGGGCAACATTCTGGTCGGCTGCTTTGTTAAACCATTTTAGTGCTGTGGCGTAGCTCTTATCTTTGCTTTGTCCAAAAGCATACATAACAGCCAGACTATATTGTGCGTTACCATGTCCTTGATCTGCCGCAGCTTCAAATAAATTTGCAGCTTTAACATAGTCTTTTGGTATACCTATACCACGGTAATACATTAAACCAAGATTAAACTGAGAATCAGAGATACCAGCATTGGCAGACATCTCCCACCACTTGGCGGCTTCCAGGTAATTTTGTTCAACTCCTTGACCCTGGAAATATTTCACGCCAATGTCATGCTGTACCAGAGGCACGCCTTGTTCAGCAGCCATTAGATACCATTTCATCGATTCGGCTGCATTCTTTTCCACACCATGACCATAGTCATACATAAGACCTAAGGTTATTTGTGCTTGAGAATTGCCATTTTCAGCCAGCGGTTTAAGGATTTCTAATGCACGGACATAGTCCTGACTTAAATAAGCTTGTTTTCCTTCTTCATAAGTGGCGGCATAAGTTGATGTAGAAAAAATGAAAAATAGACACAAAAGAATATGAGACATATTCGTCCTTGAATATTCAGTTTTAGGAATGTTACCTAAATTAGCGTTCATATAGTTTCCAGTAGAAAAATAAAATTAATTTTTCGCTATTCTACGCCATCGTTTTTGCAAGTGTGAATATTTCTTCAGCATCAAATAATTGATCATTGCTTTCAAATAATTTTTCAACACAGGCTCGGTGTAATGCCAGTTTTAGAGTACCGAATCCTATTGCACCCCAGATGATTTTTCCATGGCGATCCTGACCTCTGTCCATCATATCACTGCCACCAATACCAATTGGTGGTGTAGCATTAGCGTCAGCCATTAATTCTATATTATTATTGTTTTCCCAATGCTCAGCTTTTAGCAATTCAATACCTGCAGCACCGGTAGCGAAGACAATCTGGGCATCTTCAATCAGCTTTGCTCGACTATCACAATCTGACGCTTCTGCCGGAGTGATATCTACATCAAAACTGCTCTTCATATCTGCGCAAGCTTGTTCAGCACGACTCACCTCACGAGAACTCACGACGACTTCACTCGCGCCTTCTTTAGCCAGCATGATAGCTGCACGTTGTCCTACCGGACCGGTTCCAGCCAGAACCACTGCTTTTTTACCTTTAATTTGACCACTACTTAATAGTTTGGCAACACCAGCTGCAGCCGTTGTATTACTGCCATTACTATCGAGCATGACAGAAACGCGAAAGTCAGCAAAAAAGTTTTTTTGAACGGCTTTAAATAATTTTTCTCCAGCGACCATATCACTACCGCCTACAAAAAGTGCAGTGTATTTTTTTTCTTTTGGCGCACGGGTAAATATGGCGCCTTCAACCAATGGTGTAACGTTCTCTGGTGTGACATTGCCATGACCAATAACATGGTCAGCGCCACCATCGTAAGCTACAACCGTATCAAATACGGCAGGGTGAGCATCGGTATCAAGTTGGAAAAGTAGTTTTTTCATAATCTTTAAGTTCCTATGGATATTATATATTTAAAAACAAAGCTCACATAATCAATTACTTACGTGATAATCGAGCGCATTTCCTCCAAATGGTCGATTAAAAAAACGCATAAGGTACCTGATGCGGCATAATGCGACAACCTGCTAATTTAAGCCTGGATTTGTTAACAGACTAAAACTTACCGTTTTCCGAGCTTCTGTCATATAATCGCCGTCTTTTTGCGGTTTCTGGAGGGGAACAAATGATAAAAGATATGACGATTCAGACATTTCTGGATAAATTGGCTAGCAAGACATCAACACCGGGTGGTGGTGGTGCGGCGGCTGTTTCCGGTGCGATGGGTGCTGCTTTGATCAGTATGGTTGCTAATTTCACTATTGGTAAAAAAGGCCATGAAGATGTGGAAGAAGAGTGCAAAGAAATTCTCGCCAAGTCTGAAAAACTAAGAGCCGACTTAACTGATGCAATTAACGACGATGTTGTGGTATTTAATCGGGTTATGGCTTCTTATGGTATGCCAAAAGAAACGGATGATGAAAAAGCAGCACGTTCAACCGAAATTCAAGCTGCTTTGAAAGAGGCGACTGATGTTCCTTTACAATGTGCCAAATTATGCAGAGAAGTGATTAACCTTAGTCAGCCTATCGCTGATAAAGGTAATAATAATGTTATCAGTGATGCCGGTGTTGCAGTATTGGCGGGTTATGCTGGTTTAAGAAGTGCGGCATTAAACGTTTATATCAATATTGGTGGAATAAAAGATAAAGAGTTTGCTGATGATCGTCGTCAACAACTGGAGTCTTTAATGGAGGGGATGGATCCGTTGAAGGAAGAGATTTACGAATTAGTTAAAAGTAAATTATAAACGCTATAAAATTTCCATGCGTATTATCTATAAGTTAATGCGCATGGAAAAATCAATTGCCTGAATGTGTTTAGTCAGTGCGCCGATCGAAATATAGTCAACGCCGGTTTCAGCAATAGCACGAATACTCTGTTTATCAACATTACCCGATGCTTCCAGTTTTGCTCGGCCTTTCGTTATCAAAACTGCTTTATTTAGTTGAGCAATATTAAAATTATCCAATAATACCTGGTCTGGTTGGGCTACTAATGCTTCTTCGAGTTCCTGTATAGACTCAACTTCAACCTCAACGGGTACATTTTTTTTCTTGGCCAGTGCAATGGCCTCAGTAATGCTGCCTGCCGCTATAATATGATTTTCTTTAATCAAAATTGCATCGTAAAGTCCAACACGATGATTTTTACCCCCACCACAAGTCACAGCATATTTTTGAGCGAGACGTAAACCTGGAATAGTTTTTCGTGTATCGAGAATTTTTGTTTCAGTATCTTTTATCAAACTAACAAAACTGGCAACCGATGTTGCTGTTGCAGAAAGCGTTTGCAGAAAATTAATCGCAGTTCGTTCACCGGTTAATATTGAGCGTGCAGAACCACTAATTTCACAAAGCTTTTGATTAGGTGTTATCACAGCACCATCATTTGCCAGCCAGTCAATTTGCACAGACTTGTCCAATTGATTAAATACTTCATCAAACCATTGGCGACCGGCCAAAGTAGCATGCTCTCGAGTAATAAGTATTGCTGATGCAATCGCATTTTCCGGTATTAAATCAGCAGTAATATCGCCGCTACCAATGTCTTCATTCAATGCTGTTTTAACGTTGGCTATAATTTCGCTTTGTTCGATTACCATGTTGAACTCTTATTGTTAAAGTATTGGCGGGTTTTACTAAAGACAACCGGGCTAAGTAAAAGTAAGGCTACTAAATTGGGAAGCGCCATTAGGCCATTAAGAATATCTGCAAAAGTCCAAACGAGTTCCAGTTTCATGATTGCGCCGATAAAAATAGCGCAAATCCACAGTAATCGATAAGGCCTGATAATTTTAGTGCCAAATAAATATTCTGCACTTCGTTCTCCGTAATAACTCCAACCGAGTATGGTGGTGAAGGCAAATAATACTAATCCAAAACTGACAATATATCCGCCATAGCCAAACAGTCCGGTTGAGAAAGCTTGCGAAGACATGCTGACACCTTTTAAACCGCTATCCCATGTGCCAGTCAGTATGATTACAAATGCTGTAAGACTGCATATTATAATGGTATCGATAAACGTACCAAGCATAGCAACCATGCCTTGTTTTACCGGATCATTTGTTTGTGCGGCTGCGTGCGCAATAGGGGCGCTTCCCAATCCCGCTTCGTTCGAAAAGATTCCTCGAGCAAATCCCCATCTAATCGCCATCCATATTGTGGCACCAAGAAATCCACCGCTTGCTGCAGAGCCGTTAAATGCACTATGAAATATTAGAGAAATAGCATCGGGCAGTTTTGAAATATTTAAGATTACAATCGTTAACGCAGCCAGAATATAAGCCAGAGCCATAAAGGGCACGAGTTTTGCGGCGACCTGTGCAATACGTTTAACGCCACCGACAATCACTAACGCAGCCAGCGTTGCCATGACGATACCGGTAATCCAGACTGGAATGTCAAAGCTTGAATATATTTCATCGGCAACAGAGTGAGACTGCACCATATTGCCAATGCCAAATGCTGCAATCATGGCAAAAAAAGCAAATGAAGCGGCCATCCAGCGCCAACTGTCTCCTAATCCATTGTGTATGTAATACATTGGGCCACCAACATAATTGCCCAAATCGTCTGTTTGTCTATAACTCACGGCAAGAACCGCTTCAGCATATTTTGTTGCCATGCCAAATAAGGCAATGACCCACATCCAGAAAATGGCACCAGGACCACCAAAATAAATGGCCGTGGCCACTCCGGCAATGTTACCTGTACCGACTGTTGCTGAGAGTGCCGTCATCAATGCCTGAAAGGGGGTGATATCACCTTCTATATGTGACGATTCTTTTCGTCCTTGCCATAACGTTTTAAAAGCAAGTGGAATCTTTCGCCATGGCATGGCGTAAAGTCCAATAGTGAGGTAAATACCGACGATGGCTAATAAGGGAATAAGTAAAAATTCTCCCCATATAATGCTGCTAAGTGTATTCAGTTTGTCCTGCAACCACTGCATATTATTATTCTCGTTTGCTTGGTTATAAGTTATTGAATAAAGGACATTTTAATCATTATTACTCAGTATTGTCTAATTAGCAGCTTATCGCCTTCTTGAGAAAAATGGAGATGTTTAAGAAAACTCATGCCCAGTAGGATTTCGTCACCTTCAAAATAGGGATTGATATTGGCGTTAATATTGGAAAGCACTATAGGACCAAGGCCGACACGATCCAGTGTTGTTGCGTACACATCGATTTCTCCATTAGCAGTATCAACAATCATTTTTAAGCCCGCTTTTAAATTTAATCGTTGTGCTATTTTTTCGGGAATACTGATACTGGTTGCGCCTGTATCTAACATAAAAACGACGGGTTGATTATTAATTGTGCCATTGGCGACGTAGTGCCCGTAACGATTTCTTTGTAACTCGACTTCCTTATCAATACCGGTTTGATTAAAAGCCAGATTTTGATTTGGATTGTTTTGCTTATCGAGGTATTTAGAAAAATACATTGACAGTAATCCCATAGCCAGAATCCAGCCGAGGACTACCATCCAGTTTCCAATACGTTTTTGAAAATTTTCTTCAGTCATTTGGTTAAGATTCTGTCATAAATGTCGATATAAGTGCTATCGAAACAGTTTTAATTAAACTTATGACTCATATTAGACATCAATTAATCAGTTCATTACTACTTGTCTTATTTAGTGCGGGATCGACTTTGTCGTTTGCAGCAGAAAAGGAAAATGATGAAAAAATGGACGAATTGAAGTTTTACACAGCAGCAAAAGAAGGACGGTTAAGTCAAGTAAAAGCAATGTTGTCTGTTGGTATAAACGTGAATTCCAAAAATACAGCCGGCCGTACCGCTTTAATGAGCGCCGCTTATTATGGCAATAGAAGTATTGTTCAGGAACTGGTTGCTGAAGGAGTCGATGTCAACCTTGCAGATGAGCTGGGTAAAACGGCTTTAATGTTAGCCGTAGCAAATAAGCGAATGGAAGTTGTTAATGTACTCTTGAATGCAGGTGCAGATGTGACACTAAAAGATAAAAATGAAAAGACAGCCTTGACTATGGCTGAAAAGACGAAAGATAAGAAGTTAATTAAATTATTAGAGTCTGCCTCTGAATAATATGGCATGGATGGATAGTTATTTACAGAGAACTCTTAGTCGTAAATCAAACGCAACCCGGCAAAGATATGCCGTTTATCTGCTGTGTAGTAATTGCGAAAACTTGTACGTTTGATACATCCTTTTGTATGGCGACTACCACCGCGCAGCACATAATGTTTCCCATCAAAATAGGGTAGTGAATAACCCTCATAAGGATAGGGTGAAAAATCGTGATAGGGATAAAAAGTGTTATTGCACCATTCCCACGCGAGTCCAGTTTGCTTTATGATATTTTTAATAGAAGCTATTTCCCATTCGTGTTCATGTGGTAGGCGCGCTCCACGCCAATTCGCAAATGCTTCTGCTTCGTAAAAACTCAAGCCGTGAACAGGAGCGTTATTTTCTAATGAATAAGCACCATCATGGTTAACGCCATAGTAGATAGAATCATTGGCGATACGCCAATGATGAGGGTATTTGTACTGAGTAGCATTAATCCACTGCCAGCCTTCATCAGACCAACATGTTTTTTTATTGTAAACATCGTCATTTATGAATTGTAAATATTCACTGTTACTAACAGGTTTAGTTGCAATGTTATAGCTATGCAGTTTTACAGAATGGCTGGGTTGTTCATTATCATAAGCAAAGTTCATCTTGCTTAAACCAACTTCGTATCTCCCTGCATCTATAGTTTGAGTTTTCGGAATTAGTTTTTCAGGTTTCAAATTGTTTGTGTTGGTATAGTCGAAATCAGGTTTTTGTAACTGCATTTCTGTCAAAACCATAACCATAGTTTCAATGTGTTGAGAATAGTGCTGTATTAAAAAATAAATTAGATAATTAT
This sequence comes from Pseudomonadota bacterium, assembly GCA_013112535.1. Taxonomy (GTDB): domain Bacteria; phylum Pseudomonadota; class Gammaproteobacteria; order Eutrophobiales; family Eutrophobiaceae; genus UBA7359. The sequence goes on along the minus strand of JABFGI010000013.1, from coordinate 6,784 downwards.
TTTCTAATAGTTGATGCGAGTTATGCTCATTAATTATGGATGCAAGCAATTCACAGTTTTCTGATTGGGTTGTTTGTGCCCATTCAAGTAATTCAGTTTTTTCGGGTAATGCTGCTCCTCGATATTGTTTTTTGCTTAGTTCAGGGATATAGAGTGATTTTAGTGAGTTGTCGATAGTTTGCTGTCCGTGGAGCTGTTCTCTAATCCAATATGTTTCAGTATAGACGCAGTGACCAAGATGCCAGCCAATTGGGCTTAAGTCAGGATGAAACTGTTGAGAATAATTTTTTTCAGGAACAGAACTGACAATATTGATTACTTCATTCTGTAAAGATTGTAGTTCTTCGAGCAGTTGCTTCATAAACTGGTTTGATTAATAACACTCGAATGATTAAAACTAATAAGAGTGTTTTCAGGAAAGGCAGTCCATTCATCATTTGATGTGAGTGGTTCTGAAGCAATTTTCACATTGTCGTCATTAAGTGAATAATAAAGACTGGGACAATTACCATTTAATGTATGGCGACATGCATAAAGGTATTCTCCGTCACTGATGACAAGGTTTAATAATGCCGTTACCTGATCAGTGCAAACTGATTTTAATTTATCCATCATCTTAATAATGGCATCAGGAACAGAATTCTGTTTCAGCAACTGTTGTTGCAATAGTGCATACAAATAAAGTGAATCACTATTGCCATTGATTTCAGCACGTATTTCGTTGGATAGTATATCCAGCAAAGCTGCTTTAATATTTTTATCAAAAGGTTTTAAAAAACCGTTATGAGTAAAGATTAAATTGTCTTGCTCAAATGGCTGTGTGTTAGCCTCGCTGATTCCCTGGCCGGGAGTTGCGCTGCGAACGTTTGCGAGCCACAGGCCGCTTTTAAGTGAACGCCCAAGCCCATCAAGGTTGGTGTCTGACCAGATAGGTAATACGTTTTTATATGTGCATGGTCGATTGTCATTAGCTAACCAGGCCACACCGTAGCCATCAGCATTTAAAGTTCCTTCCTGCATTTCTTGCGGTGCCCAGGCTTGTTTTACCAGACTATGCTCAGGCTCCAATAAAAATTGGGACAAGCTGATTTCTGATCCAAGATAAGCGGCTAATCGACACATTAAATTTTCTCTAAAGGCATTTGGTTTTGTTATAGTTAAGCTTAACAGGCTTATAAAGGCATTGAAATTGAAGCAAGCAGTTTTTCAAATTGACGAACAAAGCGAATGGTTAAACGGAGCACGCTTTGTGCCCTCACCAAATTGTGATGAACGACCGGATAGCTCGGACATTGATTTATTAGTGATACACGGTATCAGTTTGCCGCCAAGAGAATATGGTGGTGATTATATTGATCAGTTGTTTACAAATACACTCGATAAAAATGAACATCCGTATTTTGCAGAAATACATGAGTTACGAGTGTCCTCACATTTGCTAATTAATCGCGAAGGTAAAGTGACGCAATATGTTCCGTTTCTAAAGCGAGCCTGGCATGCGGGAGAGTCTTGTTTTGATGGTCGTCACCAATGTAACGATTTTGCAATTGGAATTGAACTGGAAGGCTGTGATGAGGAAACCTATTGTAACGAGCAATACCAAACATTGGCTCAAATTACTAATTTAATCTGTCAACGCTGGCAGAAAATAACAAAAGATCGTATTGTTGGTCACAGTGATATTGCTCCGGGCAGGAAAACTGATCCTGGGACGGCGTTTGATAAAGACTATTATTTTTCATTACTAAAACTATGACACTGATTTTTATTCTTATTGCACTAGGTCTGGATTTTTTTATCGGCGGATTGGAACGATACCGAAATTATTGCTGGTTTACGGGCTTGTTTTATTTTCTGGAAAAACGACTGGCGCATTATAAATTATGGGATGGTTCATTGGGTCTTCTTACTCTGTTAGTGATACCGATTTTAGCCTTGATAATAATCCTTTCTGCTCTTGATCACTGGTCTTCTATTCTTGAAGGTGTCTTCACACTGATTGTTTTAATTTATTGTCTTGCACCTGAAGCGCTGGATAATCGGCTTGATTATTTTGTTTCTGCAATTGATGAAGGCGATACCGATAACATTTCATCCTTAAGCGATGAGATAATAGATGTTTCTGTAATAGATGCTGAAGATGCTAATGAAGTGGCCGTTATTAAATCTGCTTTAGTTGAAGCACATAAACGAAGTTTTGCTGTTATCTTCTGGTTTCTTATCCTTGGGGCAGTCGGCGCTTTATTGTATCGACTTGTTGATGAGTTAGATAAAGAATTCAACGAAATTCGTAGCGGCTTTGCAGATAGCACCAGATTATTGTTAAATATTCTTGAGTGGCCCTCATCGAGGATCATGATTATTGCAATGGCATTAGCTGGTAGTCTGGGTGATGTATTTTCCGGTTGGAAACATTCTGATCATCTTACCTTTGATGTAAATAATAAAGTCATACAGGAAGCAGGCATGGGCGCATTGCAATATATGCCGGATGTTGAAGTGCCTGATAGAGAAAAATCATATTGGATCGATGAACTCAAATCATTAATTAATCGAACACTGATTATTTGTCTTGCTGTTCTCGGAATTATGACGTTGTCAGGAAAACTTGGTTAACTATTGTTACTTATATAATTTTCAACGCGTTCGAATCTGAAACCTGTAGCATCGTGTATCAAGATACAGTCTTTTTCATACCAGTCACCAAGAACAATTCTTTGAGCAGGCGTGCCATTTAAGTCTATATTGTGTATAGCTTGTCGGTGTGTATGTCCGTGAATTAACGTTGTCACGTTAAAATCTTTCATTGTTTGGAGTACCGTACGTTGTGCGACATCAGTAATTTCCGCTGATTTTTTCTGCACTGCATCGGCGGCATAACTTCGAACATCACGCGCAATTTTTTTTCGTAAAGCATAAGGCATGATGAAGTAAATCCATTTGATGCAGGGATGCGTAATAAATTTTCGCCACTTCTGATACTTCACATCATCAGTACAAAGCGTGTCACCGTGCATAAGCAAGACTTTTTTATCATATAGAATTATTTCTGTTGGATCATCAATTAATATACATCCCGTTGCATCAGTAAATTCCTTGTTTAAATGAAAGTCACGGTTGCCGCGCATGATAAATAATTGCGTGTTTGTTTCATTTGAGTAGTTACGTAAGGCAGAAATGATTTCCGGATTGGGAGAAAGTTTGTCGTCACATCCTATCCAGAAATCATCATAGAGATCACCCAGAATATAAAGTGCTTCTGCGTTTTTAGCAGGGCCTTTTAAAAAGTCGAAAAATAATGACAACTTTTCTGATCTCTGTTGACTAAGGTGTAGGTCAGAAATGAAAAGTGTTGTCATCTTTATAATGTAAAAATTATTTAAAAGTAGAAACTATTCGTCTTCTTCTGCAAGCATTTCTGCTTTTTCAATTTCAATGATTTCTTCAGGAACATCCTGATGACCATTTCGAGTTGTCGTCGGTTTTTCTTCAATATTATTGACGATTTCAATGCCTTCAATAACTTTACCAAATACACAGTAACCCCAACCATCCTGAGTTTCAGAGGTAAAATCGAGAAAGCCATTGTCGCTGGTATTGATGAAGAACTGCGCTGATGCCGAATGTGGATCGCTGGTTCTTGCCATTGCCACGGTACCATATTCATTCTTCAAACCATTGTTCGCTTCATTTTTTACCGGCGCATTGGTTGGTTTGGAACTCATGTCTTTATCCATGCCTCCACCCTGAATCATGAAATCTTCGATAACACGGTGAAATATAGTGCCGTTGTAATGGCCGCTTTCTACATAGGCAACGAAATTTTCGACGGTTTTGGGAGCTTTTTCTGCATTTAGCTCAATAGTGATAGGACCGAGTGTTGTCGTAAACTTCATCTTCATGATTATTCTCCGGGATTTTGACTGTTGTAAGAGTAAATAGTGATGGTGTGATTATGCCTGTCAGAGGCCAAGACTGACAAATTCCTTTTGTCGCATTAGCCGCTTTCGGATAAGATTCGCGTCCTCTGAAAATTAATTGACAATTAACTCGTGCTAAAAATTTATAACAGTCTCAGTAGACAAAAAGAAACCTTTAAACCCATCGAACCAGGCAAAGTGAGTATGTATGTCTGTGGCATGACGGTTTATGACCTCTGCCATGTTGGTCATGCACGGGTTATGGTGGTTTTCGATATGATTGCTCGTCATTTACGCAATATCGGTTTTGATGTCACCTATGTACGAAATATTACGGATATTGATGACAAGATCATCAATCGAGCTAATGAGAATAACGAGTCGATTACAGAATTAACGGAACGATTCATAACGGCAATGAATGAAGATTCAAATGCGCTTGGCGTTGTACCGCCAGACAGTGAGCCAAAAGCGACAGAGCATATGGATCAGATTATAGATATGATTTCGGCGTTGATTAAAAAGAAACATGCTTATGTTGGTAGTAATAATGATGTTTATTTCGATGTGAGTTCATTTGAGAACTATGGCAACTTATCTGGCAAGAACACAGAAGAGTTACGTGCCGGCGAACGCGTTGAAGTTCAGAATGAAAAGGACGACCCATTAGATTTTGTTTTATGGAAATCAGCCAAACCGGAAGAACCCAGTTGGCCTTCGCCCTGGGGAGAAGGACGTCCCGGTTGGCATATTGAGTGCTCTGCGATGTCGACACATTGCCTCGGTAATCATTTTGATATCCACGGGGGAGGTCAGGATTTGCAGTTTCCTCATCACGAGAATGAAATCGCACAGTCAGTTTGTTCTACTGGAGCAGAATTCGCCAATGTCTGGATTCACAATGGTTTCGTTCGTGTCGATGAAGAAAAAATGTCGAAATCATTGGGTAACTTCTTCACTGTTAGAGAAGTACTAAAAGATTATCAACCAGAAGTGATTCGTTTTTTTATTCTTTCCAGTCATTATCGTAGTCCTTTAAATTACTCGATTGATAATCTTGAAGAAGCGAAATCGGCACTGACAGGTTTGTATACCGCTTTAAGAGATGCCCATGTTTCTAACGACATTGAGCCGAAAAAAGATTACGTTGATCAGTTTAATTCTTTTATGAACGATGACTTTAATACGCCGAAGACCATTTCGGTTTTGCATGAATTAGCCAAAGAGCTAAATCGTTGTTCAGATAAATCCTCGAAAGAGGCAATTGAATATGCAACAACGTTAAAATATTTTGGCAGTGTTCTGGGTTTATTACAGGATGAACCACAAGCCTTTTTACAGGCCAAAACAGGATCGGATGACAACGAATTAGATGAAGTTGCTGTTCAAAAATTTATAGATGAACGTAGTGAAGCTAAGGCAGCAAAAGATTACGCCAAAGCGGATGAAATTCGTGATCATCTTGTGAGTTTAGGTATTAGTCTGGAAGATACTCCCCAAGGAACAATTTGGCGACGTAACTAATTGATTTCTAGTCGTTAATTTATTTTTGATTGGGAATTGACGGGATAGGGTGTACTGCGTATCATCCCACGTCCTGTTATAGGCTGGATACTCAAAGAAATCGGGGCATAGCGCAGCCTGGTAGCGCATCTGCTTTGGGAGCAGAGGGTCGGGGGTTCGAATCCCTCTGCCCCGACCATTTTGATAAAACAATCTATATAAGAGGTGTAATGCGCCCGTAGCTCAACCGGATAGAGCACCGGCCTTTAGGCAACGAGCTTATTGTTCGTAATTAGGAGCCTTTATAGGGAAACAAAACCTATAAAGTGCATCGCACTGTATCGGGGAAACCTTAACAGCTAGGTAGTAGTCTAGGCTGATGGCAATCCCGAGGAAACCGATGGTTGACCCATCCATTGGTATGAGCATAATAATAATATTATTATGCATCACACCAAGCAAAAGGGAGACCTGGGTGTTTTGAAGGCTCAACTCGATTTATTCGAGCAAGGATTTATTATTTTAAATCCAATGACTGAGCATGCGCCGTTTGATTTAGTGGCGTATAAGGATAAGAAATTTCTTAGGATTCAGGTTAAGTATAAGTCTGTTGATAAGACAGGGAGTATAACCGTACACTTTCGCTCAAGTTGGGCGGACAAAAATGGTACGCATATGCAAGCTGTCGATAAGGGCGAAGTCGATATTTATTGTGTTTACTGCCCTGATACAGACGAATGCTATTACTTTGACCCTTCGGAATTTAAGTGTTCAGTCACGTTGAGGGTAGAGATGCCTAAGAATAATCAGTCAAAAAATATTAATTTGGTGACTGATTATAAAAGGGTTCCGTAGAGACTATACGTGCGACACCTGAGATGGTGAAGAGATAGTCCAGACCACAAACTGACAACTTATTATTGTCAGGCGTCGAAAGGCGTAGATGGTAAGCTAAGCCGGGGGTTAGAGGTTCGAGTCCTCTCGGGCGCGCCAATTTATCCCAATAAATTGGTTTGTATTAGAGAAAACTGTTTTAATGCGACAAAGAAACAACACCTGAATTATTTATGGTGAGCGTAGCTCAGTTGGTAGAGCCCCGGATTGTGATTCCGGTCGTCGTGGGTTCGAGTCCCATCGTTCACCCCATTCGGGCCGTTAGCTCAGCTGGCAGAGCAGGGGACTCTTAATCCCAAGGTCGTAGGTTCGACCCCTACACGGCCCACCATTTAATTTCGGTCCATACCGGGCACATGAGTAACAGTTTATACCGAAGACATAGGTAACAGTTTTGGTATAAAAGGATTGTCAGCCGGTTCAACGCGAGCGACATCCTCATCAAAATAGCCTAGCTCATAATCCAT
>JABFGI010000012.1 GCA_013112535.1 Pseudomonadota bacterium | reverse complement strand
CCGTGACCGGCCCGTCGACACTGCTGGTGCCGGTCAGAACACTGCCGCTGTTGGCGCCACTGTCTTCGGCCACACTCACCACTTCATCGGCGTCGGTGTAACTGTCGTCCACCGGCGTGACGGTAATCGTTAGGGTCGAGGTGTCGTCGGTGCCACTGCCGTCGGTCGTGGTGTAGGTCGCTACCGGGACCGCGCCGTTATAGTCCGCGGCCGGGGTAAAGGTGTAGGCGCCGTTGGTCTGGATTTGCAAGGTGCCCACGCCGGCAATCGTCGCCGTGTCACCGGTGCCGGTGCCGTCGGCCTGATAGACCGTCGCGTCGCCCGCCACCATAAAGGTCGTGACCGTGACCGGCCCGTCGACACTGCTGGTGCCGGTCAGAACACTGCCGCTGTTGGCGCCACTGTCTTCGGCCACACTCACCACTTCATCGGCGTCGGTGTAACTGTCGTCCACCGGCGTGACGGTAATACTCACTGTATCGTTATCACTTAATGGAACACCGCCGCTATCTGTAGAAAGCACGGTTAACGTGTCACTGCCATTAAAGTTGGCGTCACCTTGATAAGTCAAGGTAGCAAGCGCGGCATTAATCTGTGCTTGTGTGCCACTTAACGTTAAAGTGCTGGAGTTATTTGAACCAGCACTGATAGAGGCCCCTCCAGCTAAACTCACATTTAAGTCGCCGTCAGTGACCGTCAATTGAGTTGTCGCCAAATTACCGTCTACATCGTTAACGCTTATGTTACCCGCAAACGCTAATGTTGCGTCTTCATTTACGCTTTGTGCGCCCGGCACTGTATTGACTGGAGCGTCGTTTACACCGTTAATAGTTATCGTTACTGCTTCAGTGTCTGTGCCACCATTACCGTCATCAACTGTTACATCATATGTAAAGGTAACCGTCTCGCCTGTATCGAGAAAATCTGTTGCTGAGTTTGCAACGCTGTATGTCCAGCCACTTGCATTGGCAGTAAATGTACCACTGGTTAATGCTGTAATTTGTGCGCCCGTTAACGCACCACCACTCCATACAGCATCAGCGTTATAACTTGAACTGACCGTATGTAAATCACTTGTATCAACATCGGTGAAAGATAAAGTGCCAGTGTCGGTTAAAGTTGCACCTGAATCTTCCGTTACGCTACCAGCATTATCTATTGTTAAGATCGGTGCGTCATTGGTACCCGTTATCGTGATAGTTACTGTTGCTGTGTCTGTATTACCAAGCACATCAGTAACTGTGTAGTTGAATGTATCCGTAGTTGTTTCGCCAACAGCCAGGTTTTGAAACAACGCGCCATGATCATAAGTATAAGCGCCGTCAGGACTGATCGTTACTGAAGCTCCACCATTTGATGTAATAGATAATGTCGATGCAGATCCAGGAGACGGTTCTGAAACAAAAGAATCCGTTGTTGATCCTGTCGCGCTTGATACATAAAGATGATTAGCGACATTCGCAAAATTTGATTCAACGTTTGTCGTTGAAAGAACGCTATCATAGATACGCATGATAGACATTTCGCCGCGAAAGTTCTGTGCTGTAACACCACCTGTTTCTCTTGAACCATTAGTTGTTCCTAAGCCTGAGCCATTATTATCAGCCCAATCTAGATCAGCGCCTAAATTAGCTGATGTCGTAACACCACCAGACACTGTCGACCCACCATTAATGTGCAAGATAATATCATCCGTCCCTGCTGCTTCATCGTCATTCATTGTCGCAACGATTTGTATAAACTCAGAAGTCGGATCGATGCTACCTAAGTTAGCCGTTAATACTGCCGTATCACCTGAATCATCATCATCATAATAAAGTTCAACCTGGTTATTAGTTGAATCATAGATAATTGAAAAACCATTATTTTGACTACCAGTTTCAAAAATAATGTAATTATCTGCAGGCGCAGTCGAATCCATTTTCACCCAGAATTCAAATGATACTGATCCTTCCGAAGAAGGATCAAAATTACCTGCCATTGTGGCACCAACACCTAGATTAGTCGGGAAGGATATACTTTCGCCTAAACCCGGATAGTTGGTATCTGTTCCCAGTGTTAGCGTGTTTGTATTAAGAGTACCTGTTCCAAAATCCCAATCATCGTTAGAGATTGAGTCTTCTAATAGATCGTTGTTAGTCGTATCATCTGCTACAACATATTCATGATCTACACCAGCCGTTACGTTGTTGCTTACGAAAACATCATTCGCTAATAAACCACTAGCTGCATTAACTGTTAGGGCAGCACCATCTTCTGTAACACTACCAGTATCATTAACGGCATCAAGATCACCTATATCAATCGTAACTGTTGCGGTGTCTTCTGATCCTTCAACGAGTGTACTTGAACCAGATAGATCAGCAAACGTACCTAACCCACCCGTGTCTGTACCACTGTATTCAACCGTTAAATTATCACCGCCAGTGTTTTCAAAAAACTCAACAATTATTCGGTGAGTGCCTGCGGTTAAAAATGTTCCTGCACTTGTTACCGTTGTTGAAGCATGCAAACCATCGTTATCAACTAATTCAGTTCCATCAATAAATAACTTTGATCCATCATCTGATGTAGTCCTGAAGTTGTATGTGCCAGCAGTTGTGATCGTTATGTAACCGCTGTAACGAACACTGTAAGTTTCATTATCACCACCATGCAATGTATCTAATGCACTAACATCAAAGTCTGTTGCGTTACCTGTCGCATCTGCACCTGATAATGGAATGTCATCAACTGTAAATGTTCCTGGAACAGAATCGAAATACTCATAACTAAGGCCGGTAATAGTAGTCGGTGTACTAGCTCTATATGTAAAAGTATCGCTGCCAGTAAAACCTGCATTTGGAGTATAAGTAAAGGAACCATCCGGGTTCATCGTGACTGAACCATTCGTTGGTGTTGATACTAATGATGGGTCAACTGTTATTGGCGAAGTATCCGGATCAGTGTCAACACCTGCACCCGTGTCATCTGTTATAACGTTACCACTGACTGCAGTATCAGTGAGTGTATCGTAATTATTGTCAGTTGCATCTACAGGATCATCTATTCCATCAGACACACTAATGGTACTGGTTGCAGCAAGACTATTTATATCCCCATCATTAACAGTGACAGTAAAGGTTCGATCACCATCTGTCACACTACCTGATGTATTTTGATATGACGTTGCTGCAAGCACGGCTTGTGCCTCGGCAAGTGTCATCTCAGTACTATCATTGCGATCGATACTCATTGCACCTGTGCCACTGTTATAAACTACGTCATAAACAATGCCGCCTACAGTCGCTGTCGTTGTAATGTCTGCATTTAATGGAAAGGTTGTTGCGCCAATGGTTAATTCTTCACTTGCACCATCCAGTAGACCAGCAACGATAATGTTAATTCTATCTAATGTAGAATCGTCTATATCTGTAACTGCCACAGCCGCGTCAGTAATACTTAACGGACCATCACCTTGAACAAAACTTGCTGAATAATCGGCACCACCCGCTCCACCATTTAAATCAACGACAGGAAGATCATTAACTGCATCAACTGTAATCGATACTGTGTCGGTATCCGTTAACGGGACACCACTGCTATCAGTAGAGAGTACTGTTAAGGTATCTGATCCATTAAAATTCAAATCTCCCTGATAAGTTAGAGTTGCTAATGCGGCATTAATCTGTGCTTGTGTCCCACTTAAAGTTAAAGTGTTTGAACCGTTTGCGCCGGCACTAATGGTTGCACCACCGGCCAGACTCACATTTAAATCACCATCAGTTACGGTTAATTGAGTTGTCGCGAGATTTCCTTCAACATCGTTAACACTAATACCTGACAAATTCAGGACGGTATCTTCATTTACTGTTTGTGCACCCGGAACGGTGTTTACAGGAGCATCATCAGCACCATTGATAGTAATAGTTAGCGTTGCAGTCTGAATATCACCATCATCATCAGTTATTCTATAAGTATAGACCTCAGATAAGGTTGCACCAGCAGCAAGACCTTGCACTGTAGGATTACTTTCGTCCAAATTATAAGAATAAGTACCATCAGTATTAAATGTCAGTGTTCCGTACGTGCCAATCGCTGGAGACACAAGTGAATATGGGGTTGAAGAAGTTACTTCAACATTATTAATCGGATCGTTTGTTGAGACGTCACCTGTAATGTTTCCGGTAGCATCTTCACTGACACTATTCGTATCATCGGCTAATGTAGAAACATCATCATCTCTGAAATCAACATCACCTGCCGGGCCGGGATCATCATCATTTTCTAAATCAGTTGATGGCGTGTTTACATCGCCATCAGGATCAGCATAACTCGCATTTACACCATCATCGATACCATCGTTGTTTCCATCGAAACCAACCAAAGATAAGCCAGATTCATTAGCATCGAGGATGCCATCGCCATCCGAATCCGTATCCATATAATCAGCTATACCATCTCCATCATGGTCATTCGGATTAGCTGTTAAAGTAAAATCACCACCATGGCCTGAACCCGTATCAAACGTATCGACAATACCGTCACCATCAGTATCAGTCCCATCATAGGTATAACCTGCTGTGGTTTGTGCTTCTACTACATCAGCAATGCCATCATTGTCACTATCGAGATCATTAAAGTCTGCTATTCCATCACTATCAGTATCAGTTAATGATGGGTCAACACCTTGATTAGCACCGTACTCTGTTTCAAAGGCATCAATCAGACCATCACCGTCGGCATCAGCAGACTCGGCAGTTGAAATGTAACCGTCGTTATTTGCATCAAGTGCCTTTAATGCACTGGTTGCTCCACCTTCTTCCAGATCACTAATACCATCATTATCACTGTCAAGATCAAGTGAATCGATAATGCCATCATTATCGGTGTCTTGATTCTGAATTACAGTTGTGCCACCTACCAAACGTAAACTATCCAGTGTAATCACTGATCCATTACTATTAATCGTGGCAAAGAAAGTGACCGTACCACTTGTCGTTGGAGTAAACGTGAAAGTGACTAACTCCCATTCCGGATCAAGTAACATAGGCGATGCAGCGGTTGCTGCTGTTACTGTTGCGATATCTGGATAATCTGTACTGACATTCGAACCTGCTGCAAGGTCAGTTTCATCTCTATTAATATCAGCAAGACCAGTCCCTGAAAATGTCAATCCAAAATCAAGATCAGGAGCAAATGTTCCATTACCAAATCCATCATTAATTCCATAATCAGGCAATAATCCAAGTTCAAATGACGCCGTATAGGTCACACCTGCTTGCACTGCAGTGGTCTGCTCAATTCTTTCACCGTTATATGAAAAGATGGCAAAAGCACCACCGTCTACATTTGATTGTTTGATTGTTAATCCATCAGTGAGTGCATCGGTATGTGCCGTTGTTGAACTAAATCGAACATATTGGCCTTCTGACCAGTCAACTGTCCCTGTTGTATTCCAGACATTGAAAGGTGCATTGGGATCATAATCCCCGTTTGAAGAACTGATAATTCCCGCAGTACTCGTTAATGCTGCTCTTTCCAAATCTCCATCAGCATTGATTGGATCACCTGCACCCGTAAAACCTTCATCAACATCCAAAATACCGTCGTTGTCATCATCGACATCAACATTATCAAGTACGCCATCTTCGTCTGTATCAGGATTAACGGTAATAGTTACTGTTGCAGTATCTGAAAAAGCCCCTTCAGTATATGTGTACGTAATTGTATCGGTACCAGAGAAGTCCGCTGCTGGTGTGTAGTTAATTGAATTGTCCGGGTTAACAGCGACCGTTCCACCATTGGCACTCATGCCGCCAGGCACGGTTACTGTTCCAGGTCCCGTTGTCGTATCGTTTGCTAAAACATTAATGACGATAGCAGTAACAGCATCTTCATCTGCAGTTGCAGTATCATCTACGGCATCGATAGGATTATTGTCTGTTATTACAATCGTGCCATCAGCTAATGTTCCGGTACCATCACCACCTGGTGTAGATGAACCGGATACAAAATTCGCAGCACCGGTATTGATGTATGAACCACCACCTCCGGCAGATCCACCGGCACCGGCACCACCACCACCGGAGTAACCACCACCACCACCACTATAAGCGCCGGCATCACCACCACCACCACCACTGAAACCTTGCCCACCTGCACCATAACCCGCTACAGCTGTACCACCCGCAACCAGAGTTACACCATCAACTGCATTAGTATCAGCTTGTGCGCCGCCACCAGCTGAACCCGAACCCCCGGCAGAGTTAATACCACCACCACCACCAGCATCTGTGCCCGTAGTTGTTGCTCCACCACCAGCTCCGGCAGTACCACCGGCACCAGCATTACCACCTGTTCCTGAGTCTGCAGCAGTACCTAAATCAGCATCGTTACCACCTAAGCCTATGGCGCCACCGGAATTATCGCCGCCACCGCCACCGCCTGCTACCATAACAAGAATGTCATTAATAAAGACACCTGTACTACCACCACCACCGGCACTGGTTCCATTCTTACCCGCTTCAGCAACAACATATTCAACAACATCACCAGCAGTGACATTAAAAGTGGACGTTACAGTGGCACCTTGACCTCCTGTTGTTGCTGCATTACCACCATCACCACCGGTTATCGTAATAGTTATTTGAGTTACTCCAGCTGCAACAGTGTATGAGCCTGTTTGTGCGCCAGAGGTATTAACAACTTCAGCAAGTGTGTCTACCCAACTTTCCTGGGCAGACTCTGAAATAATAATTTCGTTTTCGACTTCACCATGTTCGTATTCGAGGTCCCAGTCACCACCCAATGATTCGTGGCCTGAAATATCTTCCGATGCGGCGATATCTGCACCAGTTAATGTTGCCAAGGTCGCTGCTGCAGATTGACCAGATTCACCTTCCGCAAAATTACAGCCATAGATGAGAATATCTGCAGATTCGCTTAATGCATTTTTGATTGTTGCTAATTCATCAGCATGTTCACTTGTCATTGATTCTTGAGTTAAAGTGCCATTACCGAGGGAAAGACTTCCTGACTCACCATGTGAAATGATGTGGATTGCACTTACGTCGCTTTGGCTACTCATTATCTCTGCAATTTGTTCGATGCCATCCCTTGTTTCATCCAGCAAGACAACTTCTACTGAAGAGCTAATACCGGTAAGTAAGGTTTCATAGTTTTCAACATCAGTATCGATAAATATGATTTCATTGCGGTCGGCAGGAGGGACAACATCGCCCAATGCAGCGATTAATTCATCTGTTTGTTCATTTTCCTGATTGACGGCCTGAGCCTGCAAATTTTCAGGAGTAAGTGCTTGCTGAGCTTGATCTTCAGCTATTTCGTCAGCGGCAACTTCTGAACCAGTAGCTACACCGGCAGCATCGAACATGATCCGCGGTTCGAGTGCCTGAAGTGAATCAGCTACACTGAGTTTTTGTGGGCCGTAACTATCATGCGCTCCATCATAAGCAAGCTTGGAACGATTCTGTTTTGGATGTTCAGTTCTTCGTTTTAAAAAATTAAGCATTCTTTTATCGTTTGATAACTGTGACAACTCAGTATCAATACTCCTTAATTTGATTAAATATCTATTTTTAGCGCAAAATTTATTCCGAATTCCTGTAGATAAACGACCATAAATAAAAATATTCAAATAATGTGATGCAGTAGACGTTGTTCCTTACTTTTTGCTCTATTTACTTGAACTTATTCATATTTATCTATTATTTAACCTAAAGCTTTACTCTATTTTTTATTACTTTTTAATCTATATAATTTATATATATACTATTTCTAATATATAAAAGCCTGATAAAGTCGTTTATTTGAGACAGTGAATATAACATTAAATTTACATAAAGAGATATCGGCAATTTTTAAAAAAAGTGTGATTTATTTCAAATATTTAATGTAAAAAAACTATCTACATGGTTTTTCCTTTCTTTCGCAAACTAAATACATAATATCTTATTTATTTTCAGTAACTTACAAAATCAATCTAACTTAACCATTTTTACGTTTAGTATCACAGGAAAACCTACTTTTTTATTGAGAACTCATTTTTAAAACGAATAAAAATGACATAGTTTGTATATTTTCAATCCATTGAAAATGAATATTGCTTAAAAAAGCTACGGCTTTTTGGAATATCGTGAATTTTAATGTTGATTTTTAATTAATTTAGAGAAAATAGGAACATGATAATTTTGGCTTAGAAATATAATGTAGTCGGGTTGAGACAATTTTTTAGAAATTAATGGTATAAACCAAAAGGTGCAATATAGAAAATATTGCTAAATTGAAGTGCTACTTAGTGACAATAACAGTTTTGATTAAACGCCAACTATCACGTTGTATATATACATACCATTTGCCCTTGACCAATTTAGACAGGTGTCCACGATATGTGCTTTTCTCGGTTAACATCATATTCACTTCCTCATCCAGGCCCGCACGAGTTGAATGCAAGAATGTGACTGACAGGTATTCAGGATAGACAAACTCGTCATCCGCTTTTAATACGATAACCACCTCTCCTAATTCTTCATTCAGGGTTATATCAGCATTTAATTTATAAGCGAGTGCTAGTTTATCGCGCTCCAGTGTCCGATTAATTTCCAGACCTTCTTTGTAATAATCATCAACAACTAATCCATCATTTGATTGAACAGCAAGTATCGTTGTGATAATCCCACCGACAATAGCAAGCATCGGAAAAAAAATAATCATCCAGACATAATGTTCTTTATGCCAGGGTTTATTTTCATTATTAACTGGGTTCATTGCAGCGGTCCAAGAAACTTAGCCTCCTGTTTTATACTCAGATTATCTTCATCTTTTGATGAAACAGTGAAATAGACAACTGTACTGCGCCCTTTTAAATTCTCTTCTTCGGCACGCAAGCGAACAGGCAAATCAGAAACCATTCCAGCTTCAACGATAATGCTTTCTTTATCGATTAATAATTGTAAATTATCGATTCCTTCGACTGTAACGTTAAACTCATGAGTATCATCGTCCATATTGATCAACTTCAATGTGTAGATGTTTTCAATTAAACCTGAAGTCTCTCTATAAAGTTGATTCCTGTCACGAATAATATCAAGCGCTATAGACGACCTTTGACTTAATGTATAAACAAACAATGAACTAAAAAGTGCGAGTAAAATAAAATAGATTACAACCCGAGGACGAATGATACGAGTTTGTTTTCCATCTATAGCATTCTGGGTTGTATATCGAATCAGACCTTTTGGATATTTCATTCTATCCATTACATCATCACACACATCGATGCAGGCGGAACAACCTATGCACTCATATTGCAATCCATTTCTTATATCAATGCCGGTAGGACAAACCTGAACACACATCGTACAGTTTATACAATCGCCAAGACCTTGTTTTTTATAGTCTAAATGCACATCTGATCGTCTTGAGCCACGTGGCTCTCCGCGTTTTTCATCATATGAGATAATGAGTGTATCGTTATCGAACATGGCACTCTGAAATCGCGCGTAAGGACACATGTATTTACAAACCTGTTCACGCATAAAACCTGCATTAATATAAGTTGCAGCAGTAAAGAAAAAAATCCAGAACATTTCCCAATTACCTAATTGAAAATTGAACAGGTTGTAACTTAATACGTCTTCAGAAGAAAAGTAAGCAACGAAAGTGACACCGGTTGCCCCGGCAATCAGTAACCATATGCTATGTTTTATGACTTTTTTAGTAGCTTTACTAACTGAAAAATCAGACTCATCCAGTCTCATTTGCTGAATACGTGATCCTTCTATTTTATGCTCTACCCATAAAAAAACCTCAGTCCAGACAGTTTGAAAACAAGCGTAACCGCACCAGAGACGTCCCGCCAACGCTGTAAAGAAAAAAAGACTAAATGCCAAAAGAATAAGAATAAACGCAAGAAACAAAAAATCCTGAGGCCAAAAGGTTAAACCAAAGATATAAAACTTTCTTGCCGGTAAATCGAATAAAACTATTTGTTGGCCATTTATCTCTATCCAGGGGAGGATGTAATACAAACCTAATAAGACAATAACGGCAGCGACACGTAGGCCAGCAAAAATCCCTTTAACCTGTCGCGGATAAATCTTCTCACGCTTTTCATAAAGCGATTGTTCGATTTCATTTGTAGCGGTGTTTATTGAAGAATGTCCTGCTTCGGATGAACTGTTTGCCATTGTAAAATTATAGATTAGATGTGGTGTCTTCGCCCTGATTATTCTGTTGATCAGTTTCTTTAGTTGGATAAATAAAAAAAACTGCCAATAAACTGGATGACGCCGTTAATATCCAGAAAAGAAAAAAACCAATTGAATAGGCAGCTATACGACTTACTTCAGGAAAACTAACACAATATTTTAGTTCTAATGGATCAATCGCCGAAAAAAAAGCACCCGTGGCAATGCCCGCCATCACAAATGAAAGCCATAACACTGTTACAATTCTCTGGGCAACAGAAACAGTACCTATCTCCGCCATCAAGGTCATGAAAGTTTATTTCCTATTTAGAAAAACTGTATATATATGCTGCAAGGACATGTACTTTCGCTTCACCTAAAAATTCCTTATGAGCTGGCATCTTGCCATTACGACCTAATACAATTGATTCTGTTATTTTCTTTTGTGAACCACCGTACAGCCAGATATCATCAGTCAAATTTGGAGCGCCCATCATAGGGTTACCCTTACCTTCCGCGCCATGACACATGGCACAATTTTTCATAAAAATATCCTTGCCAGATGATGCATGTGTCTCATCAACAGTACGATTGGCTAATTGTTCTACGTAACTGACAACATTAAAAATATCTTCTTCGCTTAATATTTGTGCCCATGCCGGCATAGCGCCTGCCCTACCTTGCATGATAGTTGTTTTAATAGCTTCAGGATCGCCACCATACAACCAATCATCATCACGCAAATTCGGAAAGCCTCTCGCACCTCTGGCATCAGACCCATGACATGTTGTGCAATAACTGGCAAAGAGTCGTTCACCTACTTTTATTGCTGCCTCATCCTGTGCAAGTTTTTCTATATCAGTATTTTTAAATTGTTCATAAAGAGGTCCATAGGTTTCATTCGCAGCCTTTGTTTCCTCTTCAAGCTGACTTACTTGAGTCCAGCCTAATGTACCTGCATAGGAACCAAGTCCAGGATAAAACACGAGATAACCAGCACCCCAAACTATTGTAATTAAGAACCAATACATCCACCAGCGAGGTAAAGGTGTATTTAATTCTTCAAGGTTTTCATCCCAAACATGCCCCATCGTTTCACTTTTTTCACCGGGTGCCCTTTTCTTTGAAAATTTAAGAAGAAATACAAATAGAAAAACAATACTGGCGATTGTCGTCAGACTAATAAACCAAGTCCAAAAGCCACTGGTAAAATCAGTCATGTGTATCCTCCTTATTGCTTTCTAGTAAAAGATCATCTTCTTCAAACGGAATTCTTGCAGCAGCATCGAAATTTTCTTTATTCTCACGAAAAACCCATATAACAACGCCTAAGAAAACGAGTGCCACTAAAATTGTCCAGGCTGAAAATAATATACTCATAATTGATTACTCATCGTCTTGTCTTAACTGCCGTACCTAATATTTGCAGGTATGCAACCACGGCATCCAGTTCTGATTTATCTTTAAGAACGTCAGGTGCTTTTTCAATGTCTTCATCAGAATAAGGCGCGCCCAGTTTACGCAAAACTGTCATTTTAGTTCTGATGGTACTTGCATCAAGCATGTTTGTTTCAAGCCAGGGATAACCAGGCATAATTGATTCAGGTACGACATCGCGTGGATTATTTAAATGTACGCGATGCCACTCATCACTATATCGACCACCTACCCGGTGCAGATCTGGGCCAGTTCGCTTCGAACCCCATAAGAACGGACGATCATAAACAAATTCACCGGCAAGTGAGTAATGACCATAACGCTCTACCTCTGCACGAAAGGGTCTGATCATTTGTGAATGACAAACAGAGCAACCCTCTCGGACATAGATATCACGACCGGACAGCTCCAACGCTGAATAGGGTTTTAAGCCTTCTACCGGTTCCGTTGTTGATTGCATAAAAAATAAGGGGATGATTTGTACCAGACCACCCACACTAATCGTTAATACAATCAGTATCATCATTAAACCAATGTTTTTTTCTATATGTGTATGTTGTAACGCCATCATTCTTCTCCTTAATGTGCGCCAACTGGTTCAGGTATTGCTGCGGCAACTGGCTTACTGCCGGCAACTGTCTTGATTAGGTTATAGGCCATCACCATCGTACCTAGCAGGAATAACACTCCACCAAGGAAACGTATAATGTAAAATGGATGCATAGCTTCTACAGACTCAACAAAACTGTAGGTTAAGGTTCCATCATCATTGACTGCTCGCCACATTAAACCTTGCATAATGCCAGCAACCCACATTGAGACGATGTAAAGTACAACACCAATCGTTGAGACCCAGAAATGGACCTCGATCAATTTAACACTGTATATCGTTCGCCCATATAATCGAGGAATCATATAATACATACAACCCAGACTAATGAATGCAACCCAACCCAGTGCACCGGAATGCACGTGTCCTATAGTCCAATCAGTATAATGAGACAGCGCATTGACTGTTTTGATTGCCATCATAGGACCTTCAAACGTCGACATGCCATAAAAAGATAATGAAACAATTAACATGCGCAATACCGGATCAGTACGTAGCTTGTGCCAGGCACCGGACAAAGTCATCATACCGTTTATCATGCCACCCCATGATGGAGCTAAAAGGATAATCGACATAACCATACCTAAGGATTGTGCCCAATCAGGCAAGGCAGTGTAATGCAAATGGTGTGGACCAGCCCAAACGTAAGTAAAAGTCAAAGCCCAAAAATGCACAATTGATAAACGATAAGAATAAACCGGACGCTCCGCCTGTTTAGGGATAAAGTAATACATCATCCCGAGAAATCCCGCAGTCAGAAAAAATCCAACAGCGTTATGCCCATACCACCATTGCACCATAGCATCTTGAACACCGGCATAAACTGAATAGGATTTTAGAAAACTAACCGGGTAAGCAAGGCTATTAAAGATATGAAGCATAGCAATTGTGAGGATATACGCTGCAAAAAACCAGTTAGCAACATAGATATGTTTAATTTTTCTTTGAACAACCGTGCCAAAAAACACGATGGCATATGCGACCCAAACAACTGTAATTAAAAGATCAATCGGCCATTCAAGCTCCGCATATTCCTTTGACGAAGTAATCCCAAGAGGAAGTGTTATTGCTGCCAGAACAATTACCGCTTGCCAACCCCAAAATGTGAATGCAGCTAATTTGTCACAAAATAAACGAACATGGCATGTTCGCTGAACGATGTAATATGATGACGAAAATAATGCTGAGCCACCGAAAGCAAAGATGACAGCATTGGTATGTAGCGGTCGTAAGCGACCAAAGGACAACCATGGAATATCGAAATTCAGTGCGGGCCATGCTAATTGTGCAGCAATAAAAACACCGACTGTCATACCAACTATTCCCCAAACAATGGTCATAATTGCAAACTGTCGAACAACCTTATAATTATATGTAGCCGTATCTGCCATAGTGGCAACTCCCCGAAGAATCAAAACTAATCTATTTAGTTGTACATTATCTAATATATATAGTTTATTTTAAAACCTTTTATATATCGCTTAATTAATTTAAAGTGTTGTAAATAACAACACTTTAATACCACTTCGAACTATTGAATGACT
Organism: Pseudomonadota bacterium; assembly: GCA_013112535.1. Classification (GTDB taxonomy): domain Bacteria; phylum Pseudomonadota; class Gammaproteobacteria; order Eutrophobiales; family Eutrophobiaceae; genus UBA7359. Next base: position 45,885 of record JABFGI010000012.1, on the reverse strand, counting down.
TCCTTCATAAACTAGAAATGAAGGATAACATCCAAGTAGGATCTCCAATCCATCAAGTCTTGTCGTGCGATTGACTTCTCAATACCCAAGCCAAATATCAGATTATCCGTTGCTCGCATACGAATGCCCCCTGCAGCAGTTAATACAGTTCCGCAATCGATAGAACAACCCAGATTAACCAGATCGACACCGTCAAAACCAGCAACTGCAGAAGCCGTCATACCTGGCCTATTTGCTTCATCATAGATAGTAAAGCCATTTAGTGAAACCATCGGATATAAACCTTCAACAAGTTCATAATCTGCATGCAAAGTATAATGGATCAAGGATGAATCATGGTCGCCATCGATAGCTGCGTTTACACCAACACTTGCTTGCAAACCTAATTTTTCATATCGCTTAGCACCGGTAAGGAAAACATTAATAAAACCATCACCAGATTCCTGTAAGTCAACGTTATCCAAAGGATGTGCCAAAGTTGTCTGTATCGCCAATGTTCCAGAAGGTGGCTCATATTCAAGTCCTACAGTCATGATGCTCTGATCTTCAACGTTATTCCAGAATGCATACTTCAAACCCAGCGAGATATCAGCCAGTCCTTCAGGATCATCTGTAATAGTATTGGTGGTATTATCAAAATCAACCCATGCGTAACCGTCTTTTGTCGCAAGAAAACCCAGATTATCGGTCAAGGCTATACGAATTTCCGCGGCAACGACATTTATCGAACCGCCAAAAAGACCAGCCTGGTTCGATGGCATTTTTTGATGCATGTAAATTGGTCTAATCTCTGTAGTGATTTGGGGCGTTTCATTAAATAGTGGATTCGAAATAGCTGGAACATATTCATGCTCATCTTCGCCGATTGACCCATCCCAATCAATATCAAGTGCAGTTGCTGAACCGACAAAAAATAATGTGGCCCCAAACACTAATAATTTTTGTGAAAAATGCATTAATATTTCTCCCTAATAACTTAATGATAAAAAAATAATTTTAGAATTCGTTGTTTTTAATTTTATTGTGTAATCAAGAATAGTTAGGACAAAACGCCAGATCTCTGTCAGCGATAACAACCTTATTCAAGTTACGACCACATGCAGTAGTACGAGTACAAGCATGGCAATTGCTCATTTGTGTTTCAATATTGGTAATTCTCTTGTTGTGAAGTAAATTTTGCGGGTTTACATCGTCCTTTTTTAACAGTCTTCCAAAACGTACGGGCTCAATTTTGTCCAAATATTCAATTTGATTTGATTTGCCAACCAGAAAGTTCCTTCTTATTGAAATTAATAAGGATGTTGCTGTGACAGCCATAGAAAGCCCCATAACAAACAATAATAAAGCAACAATATTCATCCTAAAGTATTCCCGTTATATTTATTTATTCTTATTTTCAGATATTCCTGAAACACAAATCGTTTCTCAAAATTGATTAATGTCAAATTTATAATCGTAATATTTCATATTGCAGTGCAAAAATATTTGATTTAAATCAAATTTAATCTAATTAACTTCAGGTATTATGTAAGCCTCTGTTTTAAATGAAAATTATTTTATGCGATGAATATTAATTATCCTTACAAGCAATATGTGTTGATAAAACCGGTGCTGATAACAAAAGTTCTATTATCTCGGCTAATTACGATAGACTTGCTGGCCAGTGCTTATAAACAGATTTTTCGCTTCTATTAATAGATGTTATTACAGCTAAAAATCATTTGATGGAAATAGACTTTTTGAAAAGGGATTTTTTGTCTAAAAAGATTTATGGAATTGATAATGGCGAGTTCAAAACAAAATAAATGTAATACATGCAAGATTGAGGTGGGTTGTAATAATTGTAATCTGTTCGGCGTACTAAATTTATTGGGCAACTTTCTCAATGAGGAACCAGAAACCGTAGAACGGATTCTTCGTCGCAGTAACTCGATCGACAGAGGTGAACCATTATTTCAAACTGGCGACTCTTTCAAAGCAGTCTATGCAATCAAGAGTGGTTCATTCAAAACATACTCCTGGTCAAGCGATAGAAAAGAACAGGTTATCGGTTTTCATTTTCCAGGAGAATTACTTGGACTCGATTCTGTTCGTTCCCTAAACTACAGTTGTAATGCGCAAGCACTAGAGCCAGGCAATGTATGTCAGCTCCAATTCGAAGATCTGGACATGTTAGGCGACCGTCTTCCTCAGTTTCAGGAACAACTCATCCGCGTATTGAGTAATCAAATTCTAATGGATCAAAAACAATCACTAGTATTGGGCAGACAACGTGCAGATGAACGTCTTGCCGCTTTTCTGATCGATCTTTCCAATCGATTCAAAGCCAGGGGATTGCCTTTTGTGGAATTTCAGATTGCCATGTCTCGACAAGATATAGCCAGTTATTTGGGACTAGCTCTGGAATCGATAAGCCGACAATTCACACGCTTACAAGAACAGGGTTTACTCAAGGTAAGCGGCAAACTTGTGACCTTGACTAATCTTCAAGCATTGGAAGAGATGATCCGAACTGAGGTCTCGAACCATTAGTTTAATTAATAATTGACCACAGCGGTTAGCCCTATCTAAAAATATCTCTCCCATTCTGAAATTCATTCTGGATTTTGGTTAAATCTAATATTTTTTATAAAACAATATTTATTCAAAACTAATTTCAATTATTTTCTATAGAATAACCATCATGCAGAATAATTGTTTTCATTGTGGGGAACCTGTTTCAAACGGTCTTAACTTGTTCATTGAGATAGATAAGCAGCCGCAAGCTATGTGTTGCTTAGGGTGTAAAGCTGTTGCCGAACAAATTATCTCGTCTGGTCTTGGTGATTATTACCGTCACCGAACCGAACTACCGGAGAAACCGGAATCACTTGTTCCTGAAACATTGCAAAAACTGACAGTCTTCAACAATCCGCAAGTACAATCAGAATTCGTAGATAAAAATAATGATGCTAGCAAAGAGGCTAAATTAATTATTGAAGGAATTAGTTGTCCAGCCTGTGTCTGGTTAATTGAATCACGTATCACAAAGCTGGAGGGTGTCGTTCAGGTTAGCGTTAATTATTCAACCCAACGCTGCCGTATTATTTGGCAGGAAAAATTGATTAACTTAAGCGACATTCTAATTGCCATCATTAAGTTGGGCTATAAAGCACTACCCTACAATCATAAGCAACGTGAGCAGCTTTATGAAATTGAACGTAAGTCACAGTTAATACGACTTGGTATTGCCGGATTGTTTGGCATGCAAGTCATGATGATTGCTATTGCACTTTATTTTGGTGAAGTCTCCGGCATTGAAAAGCCTTACAAATTCTTTTTTTACTGGGTAAGCCTGCTACTCACTTTACCTGTCTTATTATTTTCAGGACAAATTTTGTTTTTGGGTGCTTATCGTGACATAAAAAACAAACACCCAGGCATGGATATCCCGATAACACTTGGTATCAGCATCGCCTTTGTTGCCAGTGTCTGGGCGACTATTAACCAGGCTGGACATGTTTATTACGATTCAATCGTCATGTTCATTTTTTTTATATTAGGCGGACGCTATTTTGAATTTATAAGTCGGAAAAAATCAATCGCGCATCTGGATAAAATAACATCGCTGTTACCCGCTTACGCAACAAGAATTGATCTTCAGGGGAAGACCGAAACAATAGAACTATCCCGGTTACACATAGCAGACAAGGTCATTGTTAAACCCGGGGAAGTTATTCCTGTTGATGGCGAAGTTATCGAAGGACATTCTTCTGTAAACGAATCAATTATTACAGGAGAAAGCCTGCCGACGTCTAAATCTATCGGCATGAAAGTTATCGGCGGCAGTACCAATATTGAATCGCCATTAATAATAGAAGTAAAAAACATTGGTGAGAAAACGATTCTATCTAACATCGCCCGTATCATCGATAAAGCTAGCCATAATAAGGCCGCGACAGTATTAATCGCCGACAAGGTTGTTTCGCTATTTATTATCTTTGTGCTAACAATTGCAACACTCGTTGCATTTTACTGGTATCAACATGACCAATCACAATGGTTGGCCATTACCATCGCCGTATTAGTCGTTAGCTGTCCTTGTGCGTTATCACTCGCCACACCTACCGCAATGTCTTCAGCTGCAACAACGCTAATGCAATACGGTATTGCTATTATTAACAAGGATGCAATTGAAATACTGGATAAAACAAACTGCTTTGTCTTTGATAAAACCGGAACGTTAACGGAAGGGAATCTTAAACTTGAACATATTGATATTTGTAATACAGGTTTTACAAAAAATGATGTGTTACAAATCGCCGCGAGCCTTGAAAGCGCATCTGAACACCCTTTGGCAAAAGCAATCGATAAGGCTGCTGACCATATTAAAAGTAAATCAGCACAGCAATTAAAGAATTATCCGGGGCAAGGCATAACGGGAAAAATAGATGAAGCAGCCTGGATTATTGGAACAGAAAATTTTATCGCTCATCATTGTTCGGAAAAAATAAAATCAGTTAACTCTTCTACATTGCGACAAGTTATTCTGGCAAACACAACATCAATCGTTGCCCGTTTTTATTTTACCGACCCGGTTCGAAACAGCAGTTATTCATTAGTAAAATATTTAAAACAGGCAAAAAATAAAATTGTTCTTATGAGTGGTGATCATAACTCGGTAGTAAAACAAGTTGCACATGAATTAACTATCGAAGAGTATCAAGCTGAATTAAAGCCGGAAGATAAATTAAACAATATCGTCAAACTTCAGGAACAAGGGCTAAAAGTATGTATGATTGGTGATGGTATTAACGATGCACCGGCATTTGCCCAGGCTGATATTGCCATCGCCATGACCGAGGCCAGTGATTTAACTAAATTAAATGCAGACATGTTGCTACTGAATCATAAAATAGAAACATTGATTACCATGCTCAAGATTGCAAACAAAACAAATCAAACTATTCGCATGAATTTTACCTGGGCTATTGGCTATAACCTGATTGCTTTACCATTTGCCATAATTGGGTTTCTTGCACCGTGGATGGCAGCATTAGGTATGTCGCTTAGTTCATTGGTCGTTGTTCTCAATGCAACTCGTATCAACACTGCAGATTATTCATAATAATATGGAAGTCATTTTTTTATTAATTATTGTCTCACTAGGATTTATAACCTTATTGGCAGTTGTGCTGTTTTGGGCAATCCGTTCAGGACAATTTGATGATATGGAAAAACATGGACATAGCATATTGATGGATAAGGACGACGAAGTTAAACCTGACAAAAATGAATCAACTGACTAATTTACTGATTACTTTATGCCTAATTTTGTTGATTTATATGCATTGAATGATCAGTCAGGTTTGTTCTTCCCTTAGTCTTTTCTCCCTGCATTTGATGATCATGCACTGGCATAAACTGCATCGATAACGGCAGACTTACTGCAATCAAGATTAACACTATTGCAGTAATCCATCTTAAGTGTTTATTCTGACGAAATTGATTCAGGTAATCGACAAAATAACCGGCAGATAACATGGCAGGTAAGGTTCCTAAACCAAAAAACAACATGACCAACATACCATTGATAGCATTGCCGGTACTAACGCTTAATATCAATGCAGAATAAACCATACCACATGGCAACCAACCCCAAATCATACCTAGTAAAAAAGCTTTGATAAAACTATCGACCGGTAACAAACTTTTTGTTAAGGGTTGAATATGTCGCCAAAGTTTCATGCCACTATTTTCAAGGTACTTCGAAAGAGACAACACACCCAGAATATTCAGAGCGATACCAATTAGTATTATTGATGCCAAGAATTGCAAAACCATGCGCACATTAAAACTGGAAAGTAATTCAGTCAGAGCAAAACCAAACAAGCCTACGACTAAACCAGCAATTGAATAACTAAAAATACGACCCAGATTATAGAATAAACTGCTTTTTAGTATATTTTTCTTCTCTCCATTATTACTTTCTGAACTGGCCAGCATCATTGTTGAGATGAAACCGCCACACATACCAATACAATGCAGTGTACTAAATAAACCCAGATTAAATGCGATGATTAAAGTAACCAGCATAAAGATTATTCAGTGTTGTACGAATATTCTGACTTATTAATCAAGCAACAGAATTATTGCTTTTATCCGAAAAACCTTCGCAAATTGTACGTAGAGTTGACAAGTCTTGTATACTAATTGATTTCTTGTCTATTTTAATGAGGCCGTTTTTCTGAAACTTTGTAAACAAACGGCTTACCGTTTCGATAGTTAATCCGAGATAATTACCAATGTCCTGACGCGACATTGGTAAATTAAATTCTTTGGCAGAATAACCGAGTTTCTGAAAACGAGATGACAGACTGACTAAAAAAGTCGCTATACGCTCTTCTGCGCTTCGTTTATTAATTGTTAGTAATAATTTATTTTCTTTAGTAATTTCGCGACTTATCAAACGTAATATTTGATCCTGAAGCTCAGGAACCTGCGCACTTATTTCATTCAACTTAGTATAAGGAATTGAACATACCGTTGTCGTTTCAAGCGCTACAGCAGAACAGGTATGTTTATGCTCTTCTATAGCGTCGAACCCAAGAATTTCTCCCGGAAAATAAAAACCGATAATTTGTTCTTCTCCAGATTCATTTAGCGTATATGCTTTAACCGAACCGGATCGGACAGCAAAAAACGAATGAAAAGAATCATTGCTGCGAAAAATATGTTTGTTTTTTTGTATCGGTCGGGACCCCTTGATTACATAATCAAGTTTATTTAAATCTTCGACACTCAAGCCACGCGGCAAACACAACTCGTGCAGATTACAAGTTGTGCAAGTCGCCTTGATTTTTGAAAAATCAATAATTGGTTCGTGTGTATTCAAGAGGGCACCTGATAATCAGCTCAAAATATAATCATATCGTATGTTGGCGGGATATTCTTTAGAAAATATTAATAAGCTAATATGTTAGCACTAACTATTTTGGTAATTCATATTCCTTACATAATACATATTTAATATAATCCCCACCTTTAATATACTTTGAGGAAAATATCGTGCCTGCAAACCATCAATTCAATGTACTTTTTCTTTGCACTGGCAATTCAGCTCGCAGCATACTAGCTGAAGCGCTTATGAATCGATGGGGAAAAGGAAAATTCAAAGCCTATAGTGCTGGCAGTAACCCAAAAGGCGAAATTCACCCAAAGACTATTGAAATATTGAACAAGAATCATTTCAATACTACTGGCTGTCGCAGTAAAAGTTGGGACGAATTCACTGGTGCTGATGCTCCTGAAATTGATTTCATCATCACCGTATGTTCAAGCGCGGCGAATGAAACCTGCCCAATCATCCCTGGAAATCCTGCATCTGCACACTGGGATATTGCAGATCCAGCTCGCCAATTTGATAGCGAAGAAGATCAAGACAAAGCATTTTTAACCGCATTTATGGAGTTGGATCAACGCATACAACTATTAATAGATTTACCTTCTGAGAAACTGGATAAAATAGCATTGCACGAACATATCCATAAAATATCCGATCAGAAATAATTCTTTAAAAATTACACACGTTATCAAACCTATTATTTTCGATTAATTCATTTAATGGCAATGGCTTACCAATACCATAGCCCTGAACATAATCAACACCAAGCCTGTTAAGTATCTCCTTGATTTCGTCATTTTCGACAAATTCAGCAATTGTTTTCATACCCATAACATGACCAATCTCATTAATTGACTTGACCATAGCAAGATCAATAGGATCATCAACAATGTCCTTGACAAACATGCCATCTATTTTTAAATAGTCTACTGGTAGATTTTTTAAGTAACCAAACGAGGATAAACCGCTACCAAAATCATCTAATGCAAATTTACAACCAAATTTTTTAAGTGTAGAAATAAATTTAACCGCTACGTTTAAATTTGAAATAGCTGCTGTCTCAGTAATTTCAAAACATATTTTTTCGGCATTTATTTCAAAATCACGTAAACCAGCCATAACAAATTTCAGGAAATCATTTTCTGTTAAAGACAGTCCGGAAAGATTAATCGAGCAAAAATTAATTCGTTCCTGGAAATCGGGGTTGTTCGCTAAAAATTCAAAAGCATTGCTTATTACCCAACGGTCAAGCCTGGAAATTAAATTGTATCGTTCGGCAGCGGGAAGAAAAGCCCCCGGCGGTATAATGCCGCCATTCTTGTCAGACATTCTTATCAACAATTCATAATGCTTATCTGAATCCTTTTTGACGGGTGAAATCACTTGTGCATAAAGACAAAACAGGTTTTTGTCTAAAGCTTCATTAATTTTTTCGACCCATTGCACTTCTCCCTGTCGTTGCGCCAGATCTAAATCTTCAGCATGATAAACCTGTATGCGATTTCGACCTGCATCTTTTGCCATATAACAAGCTGCATCTGCTGCTTTTAATATATCAGTTGTTGTATACATCGTTTCTTTGACTGAGACTATGCCAATACTTGCACCTAGTTTAAAAGTTCGACCGTCCCAGGAGAATTGAAAATTTTGAACTATGTCCAACAATGACGACGTAACGCGATGTGCATTTTTTAGGGAGCAATTTTCAAATAATATGCCAAATTCATCACCACCAAGACGAGCTAAAAGATCTCTTTTTCTAATCGTTTTCATCAACAATGAACTTAGTTGCCGCAGTAATTCATCCCCTGCAACATGTCCACAAGTATCATTCACTATTTTGAATTGATCCAGGTCGATAAAACAAACAACATGTTCTGTATCACTGGTTCCGGATAATAATTGTTCAATCCGTCTTTCAAATTCACGTCGATTGACCAAACCAGTCAGAACATCGTGAGTCGCATGAAAACTAAGTTTTTCACTTAATTCATGCTCTTGAGAAATATCCCGATGCGTTGACAAAAAGTGGGTCACTTTCCCATTTGCGTCTTTAATAAAAGAGATACTTTCAAAAGCCCAATATGTTTCACCATTCTTTTTTTTGTAAGTTACTTCACTGCGCCAGGCACAACCTTTTTTAAGTACCTCCAAAAATTGCGTTTCATTTTCTTTCGATACCCATAACGGTTGTACCTGCCGAGAGTTTTTACCCAGAATTTCAAAAGAAGTATAGCCTGTTATTTCACTAAACTTTTCATTAACGTATTCTATTTCTCCTTTAGCATCAGTCACCATAATCGCATCATGGCTTTGTTCTATTATCATCGAAAACTCTTTTAATCTTTTTTCTTCAGTTTCCAGTTTTTGAGTTTTTTCACTTATAACTTTTTCATTTTCAATAATTTTATCTTCAAGTCTTTTTCGTTCTAATACCAAAGCATGTCTTTTCTGCAGTAACATTAAAAAATAGTATGTAATGGAAATTAAATAAACAGCGGTGATTAACAGTAACAAAACCGACAGTTCTTTTTCATTGAAATATTGATTTTTTAAAAACGCCAGAATACTCAGGATCATAAGTATCCCTGCAATTAGTAAATATTTGTTTTTAATAATTACCATCTCACTGTTCTGTATACATTTTTTTAAATCTAATCTACTGATTTAGCGGCCAAATTGTCTTAAACTTTATATTAAAAGCACTATTTATCAGTAAAAACCAATGTATTACCATAAAGTTATTTTATAGATGAGCATGTACTCGGCTTGTCTTTATAAAAATTACAGTTCTTGATAATCACCCGATTTATTCATTCCCCCGACTATTTCACAGAACACCAGTTTTAGAGAACAATTTAATGAATACTATTATTCATTTTCTAATAGCGTTTAAAGTCGCCTGAAAAGCTCAATATGCTATATGAACATATATGCATATTTTATTCATTTATATCATAGGCTAAATTATTTTATAAATTATGAATAATATGAATCTTGTTACATATATATTTCAGGTTGTAAGAAATAAAAAACATTCAATGGGGCTTTTATATGCATCTTAAAAAACAGTATTTCATTTTCTTATTACTGTTCAGTAATAGTATTTATGCAAAAGAAACAAGTTTTGAACTGGGCGAAATCATTGTGTCTGGTAATCAATCACGTATTGTCGAACAAGTTGGTACCGTTGATATTATTACTGCGGAAGATATCAGCCTATCCGGTGCTCGAAACCTTAATGAGGCTATTGACTTATTACCCGGCATCTATGTCAGAACCGGTGGGGATGGTACACCTCGAATTGATATACGTGGCTTACGTACTCGACAAGTTATTTTATTACTAGATGGTGTTCCTGTTAATTCCTCTATCGATGGTCAGTTCGATCCTTCCGCTATTGATGTCACAAATATTGATCGCGTAAAAGTAACCCGAGGAGCGGGTTCTCTTCTATACGGCACAGGTGGCAACGCTGGTGTGATAAACATTATTACCAAAGCCGGCTCAGGAAACTTAAAAAGTCATGTAAAAGCAGAACTTGGTAATAACGGAACAAAACTTGGACAAGTGAGTGCAAGTGGTGGTGGAAAAAATTGGCAAGGGTTTGTTAGCGGAACACATTACCATCGTAATAGTTTCCGTTTATCAAATGATTATATTCCAGTAAACGTCAGCGGTAATCCAAATCCAAATAACTTTCAGGCTTCAGGTGATCGGATCAATAGTGATCGTGATGACACCAATCTTTATGCGAACTTAATCTGGCAAGCTTTTGAGAAAACAGAGTTTGGTTTAAGCAGCAGTTACCGTACTGGTAATTATGGCAAACCGTCTGAAACACGTGATTTCACAGGAGGCGATGCTGATCCATTTGCAAAACGTCCTAAATATGAACGCGTTGATAATTATGAAAGTTATTCATTTAACCTGACTGGCACACATGAACTTGCAATACCTTTGCTGATAAAACCGGCATTATATTTTAATCACCTTAATGAACTGACTAATAATTATGATAATGCTAACTTTAATACCCAAATCGCACGGCGTGCAACAAACACTGATGCAACTTCAGATATATACGGGGCGAGTTTATTATTGAGTTATGATTTTTCACGATTTGGAAAATCATCAATATCAGGAGACTGTCGACAGGAAAAATGGCAGGCTGACGGTTTTGAAATTTTAGCGGGCAATGTTTTTTCTTCTGTTTCTATCAATGAACACGATACTATCTGTTCAGTTGCATTTGAACATGAGACAATAGTATTTGACAATCTTGGTCTGGTTGGTGGTATTGGAACAGCACATCAAAGAAAAAAATCCGGTAGTAGTGATAGTGGTGACACCTATATTATTGGCGCGACTTATGATTTTCCTACTGATACACAACTACACTTATCTCATACCAAGAAAATTCGTTTTCCTACCCTGCGCGATTTATTTGAACCAGGACGAGCAAATCCAAATTTAGTAAAGGAAACAACTTTTCATTATGAAGCGGGTATTGAGCAAACACTTTCTTTCATACCTGTTTCATTTGGAGTTACTGTATTTAGAATTGATGCTGAAGATTTTATAGAAACAGTTAATAGCGTTGCACAAAATATAGAATCGGATCGATTTCAGGGAATTGAAGTAACAAGTAATATTAAACCAATAAAAAATTTAAGCTTACGTGCGAACTACACTTTCATGGAATCTGAAAATCGTTCACCGAATACTGTTAATCGCGACCTGCAACAACGACCAAAGCATCGTTTGAATCTCGATATAGCTTATAAAATCCCATATATTGATGCTGATCTTTATGCTTCATGGTCGCATGTAGAAGATGCTCTTGAACAGGATCGCGCAACGGGACTTATTTCTCAGGAAATAGACGAATTTGATATTGTAGACTTGAGAATTGAAAAGGAAGTCGTCAATTATTTATCGGTATTTGGACGTGCAATGAATTTACTTGATGAAAGTTATGCAGAAAGTGGTGGTTTTCCTTCTCCAGGAAGAACTGTCCTGTTCGGTATTGAAATGAATTATGGTTCATGAAGATACACTTACTAAATATGGTGACGTGGAAATATGTATAACAAAGAACTCGTTTATATTGGAATTGATGACACAGACAATCTAACAAGTCGTGGCACCGGTTCCAGAGCGAGAGAGTTAATTGAGTTACTTGAAGAAAATAAACTGGCAAAAGGTCTGGCGGTTACACGTCATCAATTACTTATCGATGACCGCGTTCCTTATACATCACACAATAGCTCTGCTTGTCTCGCGATAAACGTATACCAGGGCATAAGTCATGATCAATTAATGAACTGTTGTCGTACTTATTTATTAGATATTGCAGCGGAAGGTTCTGACGTTGGTCTTTGTTTAGCGACTGAAGAACAGGCTAAAGCAGTTATCGAATTTGGAGAAAAGGCCAAGGTCGAATTAGTTATGCAAGATGAAGCACGCGAAGTAGCAGATAAGTTTAACATTCGACTTGAAGGATTAACTGGTGATCATCAGGGTATTATCGGTTCGATGTCTGCAGTAGGTTTACATGTGCATGGCAATGACGGACGTTATTTATGGCCGCGTGATATTCGAGTTTATTATGATCAAACGATTTCATTACAAGCAGTAAAGAGTCAGAGGGGTATCGATAAAGTCACCTTGATAGATGGAATTGAGGTTAATGATGAGCAGGCAGAAATTTATCTTGGAGGATGGCCTCGGGCTGTCAGGATTAATCATCAAGCCGTGTTACTAGTGGAGAAAAATAATGAACAACATCAATATAAAGTCCTGGAAAAAAACAGCATTAAATCAATACGTCCATGAAGCTGATGGTAACCTGGCACTAATCGCTCTTTTTACTTTGGGCATTATTGTTGCGCTATTGCACCTGCATTTACGTTTACGTGGATTAAGTATACCCGGCCACCATGGCATGGAATTAATGATGACTCTGTTATTCGGCCGTATGCAATCTAAAAATCAATGGGCTGCTGTAATCATTGCCACGGGAGCAGCTTCAACATTTTTGTTACACTCGATATACCTGCCTGTGGGACAAACAGTAAAACCTGCGCTTTTTTATCTAACCAATGCTTTTATTCTGGACTCTCTTTTCAAAGTCGTTCCTGTTAAATCACACATAATTTTCAAAGGACTAGTATTAGGCGGAATCAGTTTTATTGTTAAACCTGTGGTTACTATTCCAATAGCGATATATATGGAAATAAGTTTTGGAAGTATTTCCAAACACGGTCATTTTATCCCGATATTGATGCATTTTATCTTTGGCTCTATTGGCGCAATCTGCGGTATCACTTTAGCGAATTTAATGTCATATAAACGAAATAATTAACTGACACATGAAGACTATAGTAAAAATTACTTTTTTAATTGCATTATTATCATCTATAAATGTTGTTCATTCAGAGTCTGAATATCATTCAAATAAAACAATCCGTATTATGACAGTTGTCATATGTCAGCAAGATAATTTCTTACAAACTATTCTAGAACCATATCTAAATAAAAATAATATCAAGATTGAATACCGCCAGGGACATCATAGTGAAGTTGCTCGCGCAGTAAACAACAAGGAAGCTGACTTTGTTATTACGCATACAAAAGTAAAAAAATTACAAAAAATGGAAAGCAAGGGATTTCTGAATAAAGGACAAGAATTGTTTGCCAATCCGATGGCGTTTCTGGGACCTAAAGATGATCCTGCAAATATTAGTGGGTTACAAAACCCGGTACAGGCAGTAAAACAGATTATGGAATCAGATCATTGTTTTATTATCAACGGCAATAAACGTCTTGCAGAGATCCAAAATGAACTAATAAATCAAACAGGTATTACTGATTCATGCATTATACAAAGCGACAAACAAAATGATGCTATCTTAACCGACGCATTTGAAAATAATGCTTATACACTATGGGGGTTTCATCCTTTTGCAAAAAGAGGTAACGATAATCTACTACCAATAGTAATACCTGATGAAGTATTACTGTCAAACATGACCGGATGGGTTGTTAAAGGAACTCGACAGGAACAAAAGGCTAATGAACTATTGAATTATCTTACTAGTGACAAAGCGAAAAAACTAATTACCGAATTTCGTTTAAATCGTTACAAACATATTCAGACATGGTGGATACCACACTGATTGAACGATACAAAACTTCATATATAAAAAGTGCGACAAAATGCCTCACTTGTGTCTAAAAAAATAGTCAGCCATACTTCGACACGTAATCTCTTATAACAACTATTTGTAACAGCTTATATTTTAAATAAATCCTATTTAATAAAGATAAACAGTGTCAGGTTATTATAAAAATAAATCAAAGCACATGAAGGCTATAGCCTACATGCTGTTATTCGGTTTTCTTTTTCAACCGCTCATCGTCTTTTGGTCGACTCCCTCGTTTTATGTTAACTCTGAAACAGGGCTGGCTGAAGTAACCTGTGCGCTGAAAGGCGACGTTACAAATAATTTACACACAAACTCTATACCTACCGAAAAACTTGCCAGGGAAAAATATTGCCCGGCAGTAAAATTGGTAGAGATGGCAGACTTAACACTGCGTTTTGCAGTTCCTGTCTATCAGGCACGTACACTTTACTTGATTGGTCTTGTTAATCAAACAACTGAACATCAACAGCACACTTCCCATTACAATACCTATTCAACTCGCGCTCCACCTCAATTTTCCTGATATCTAATTTTGTTTACATAATGTCTTCTGCTTTTTCAAACAGAAGTCATTTTCTATTTTTTGTTTACAGGAATACGTTAATGAATATTCAAAAATATTTTTATTTAGCCCAGCTTTTGCTGGCTGTCTCAATAAGTTTATCTACGCAGATGGTAAATGCTGAGCATACCGTATTGGAGCCGATCATTGTTGAAGACAAGGCTAAAACCAATGTGCCATTTGCTACATCAACAATAGATCAGACAACTATTCAACTAAAGAACCCGGCAACCAGTGATACGGCATCGATACTGAATAATACAGCCGGAGTCACAATCAACAATACTGGTGGATTATCCAGCTTGCCATCCATTCAGGGACTGGCTGATGACCGATTACGAATCAAACTTGATGGCATGGATCTTACGGCAACTTGCCCAAATCATATGAACCCGCCTTTATCTTATATAGCACCCAGTAATGTCGAAAAAGTTGATGTCTATGCAGGTATTACACCGGTCAGTGTAGGCGGAGATAGTATCGGTGGCGCAATCATTGTTGAATCTTTAAAGCCTGAGTTTGCCACGAATGCAGAAGAAAAAATTATTAACGGACAGATCAATAGTTATTACCGTAGTAACAATGATGCAATGAGTGTCAATATAAACGCTGGACTAGCTAATCAAGATGTCAGTATTAACTATAGTGGTTCCTGGAGTCAGGCAGATAATTATACTGCCGCTGATAACTTCAAAAGCTCGAATGCTACTGGCAGAACGGGTCATACACTGCCGTTGGACGAACTGGGTTCTACTGCTTATGAAACACAGGATCATACATTGGCTTTTGCTTATAAGTCAGGGGAGAACTTGTTTGACATGAAGCTGGCTTACCAAGATATGCCTGAACAGTTATATCCAAATCAACGCATGGACTTACTTGATAATGAACAAAAACGCATTAATGTAGGATGGACAAAACAATTCCAATGGGGAGAACTTGAAACCAGAGCCTATTTCGAAACGGTTGATCATTTCATGAACTTTGGTGCGGATAAACAATTTCTCTATGGAACTGCACCGGGTATGCCTATGTACAGTGAAGGTGATACGACTGGTCTAATAGTAAAAGCCAACTATGAATTATCAGATAAGGATAACCTGCGCTTTGGTGCAGAATATTTGCGATATCGACTAGATGATTATTGGCCTGCTTCTGGAACAGGAATGATGTCACCAAATACCTTTGTCAATATAAACGACGGTCAGCGCGACCGTATTGCCATCTTTTCCGAATGGGAATCACGGCTTAATCAAAACTGGATGGCATTGTTGGGAATACGTTATGAACGTGTGGATTCAGATGCTGGCAATGTTCAGGGGTATGCTAATACAAATATGATGGGTTCAAATCAGCTAACAGAGTCTTCAGCATTTAATGCTAGTGACCATGACAAGGCTGATAACAATGTTGATCTAACGGCACTGGCTCGTTACCACCATGACGCTAATCTGGATATCGCCATGGGTTTTGCCAGAAAAGTACGTTCACCCAATCTGTATGAACGCTACACCTGGTCAAGCTGGGCAATGGCAGCGGGCATGAATAATTTTGTTGGTGATGGAAATGGTTATGTTGGCAACCTTGATCTTGATCCGGAAAAGGCCTACACCTTGTCTACAACCTTCGACTGGCACACGACTGATCGTAGCTGGGAATTCAAAGCGACACCTTTTTATACTCATGTAGTCGATTATATTGATGCTACAAAAAGAACCGGTTGGCAAGCTAATACTTTTAACGTACTTCAATACCAAAACCAGTCTGCTCGTATCTATGGGATAGATTTGTCCGGAAAGCTTAATCTTGGGAGTAATGCACTAGGAGAATGGGGTTTAGATGCACTGTTTAACTACTCTAATGGTGAGAACCGAGATACAGGCGATAACCTCTACAATATCATGCCATTAAACGGAAAATTAACATTGAACCAACAGTATCGTGGTTGGTATAACAGCATTGAGTGGCTCATGGTAAAAAACAAAGATCAAGTTTCTGAAGTTAGAAATGAAATTCAAACACCTGGCTATATGTTACTCAACCTACGTGCCAGCCACACATGGAAACAGTTACAAATTAATTTAGGTATAGAAAATCTTTTTGACCATTTTTATTATCTGCCAACAGGTGGTACTTATCTAGGTCAGGGCAGTACCATGAGATTAAATCCTGCAATGGGTGGACCTGCCTGGGGTACCGCAGTTCCCGGTATGGGACGCTCACTTTATGCCGGGATAAATATTAGCTTTTAATAGCTAAAGTTAATAAAAAAATGATGGTTGTATTTTCGCAATAATACATGCTTGGAGAATCTGCTTCGCTGTGTCATTTAGGCATTGAATCTAAATGATACAGCAAGCGATACTTTAATTTTTAGTCAGGGTAATTGTATTATTGCCAAACTTCTCCGACCTTATCAGCTAGTCCATGTTAACCAGCACATAGACTTGTTGAATATCTAATTTGATTTCTGGCCCACAACGACACTGGCATCTACCTCATGCATATCCGGTAATTCATGCGCAATACCTTTATGACAATCAATACAGGTTTGCCCTTCATCAACTGCCTTGATATGTCGTTTATAGGCTCGACGACCTTGTGCAGTATAATCCATAGATTCAAAATCATGACAGTTTCTGCATTCTCTTGAGTTAGTTTTCTTCATTCTTGCCCACTCATTCTGAGCAAGCTTTAATCGTTTATTTTCAAATTTTTCACGCGTATTGATACTTCCGAGTGCTTTATGCAACAATTCGTTACTTGCCTTGATCTTGCGAACAATTTTATGTCCCCACTCTTTTGGTACATGACAGTCCGGACACGTTGCACGAACACCGGTTCGATTTGAGTAATGAATCGTATTCTGGTATTCCATATACACATTATCTTCCATCTCATGACAAGAGATACAAAACTGCTCTGTATTGGTTAATTCCATTGCCCAGTTAAAACCACCCCAGGATAAAACACCGAAAATGATGCCACCAATTACAAGAGTGACAACTGAAAAGCCTGCTAACCAAACCTTTAAACTATTAAATTTATCTTTCATACTCATGATGAAATCTGCCTTATGAATAATTGATGTGTCATTAGTTGCTATTGTTCGATTTATTTTACCGTCGGTAAAGATTGAAATGTATTTTCAACTAAAGGTTTAGCATCGACTTGCGGTACATGACACTGATTACAAAAATAACGCCGTGCTGCAACATTAGCCATAACATTATTTTCACGATCTTCAAAATGTGACTGACTTATCTTGGTTGCTCCAGCTTCTTTATACTTCGTCCAGCTATGACATGACATACATTTGTTAAATTTAAGATTGATCTTATATCCCTGAACTTTATGCGGGATTAATGGCGGCTGTTTCACATGATCGCGTTCTATCGGATCTCGATCCAATTGCCAATTCTTCATTTCAGGTTCAGTTGAATTATCATCAAGCGCAAGATCGCCGCGTAAAGAATTGACTTGCTCATCTGCCAAAGTTTGATGAGTGACTCCTGCTAATCCTATAATCAAAATCGTTCCAGCCAGCAGTATTTTTTTCATGGCATTATCTCCTTTTGTTGGTGTAGATGCATACCATCTTGTTTATTAAAACGAGTAGTAAATGAAAAGACATTCTGGTTACATACATCAATGCAACGTGCGCAATTTGTACATCGTCCAGATTGAATTAGTGGATTTTTATCATCGGTCAGTTTTTTAAGTGCCGGTTTGATAACCTGTGGTTCTGGGCAAACTGAAAAGCAGTCCATACAATCATTACAGTTATCCCTGTTCATTGCAGTCACTCGCAGCACACTTTTACTTCCTAGAAAACCGTAAAATATGCCCACCGGACAAAGGTGAGAACACCAACCCCGACGACTGACAAACAAATCAAACAAAAAAATGGCTAAGATCATTGTTCCGGCAAAGCCCATACCGTACAAAAAGCCACGATAGAAAATTGATACCGGATTGACCAATTCCCATACAATCGTTTGAGTAACTAAAGCCAGTACCAGGGTCATAGCAAAAATCCAGTACCCGGTCTGAATAGTAAAACGTAGCCCCTGACCTTTAATACCGAGTTTTTTACGCATCCAGTTAGCCAGATCGGTCACCATGTTTATCGGACAAACCCAGGAACAATAAACACGACCACCAACTAACAAATAAAATATCAGCACTATTATTGCACCAGTAAATGCCGTTGTTCCCATAACGTGTCCGGCAAACAAAGACTGCAATAGTACATAAGGATCTGACAATGACAGAACATCAAGTGTCCTGCTTGAAGCCAGATTACCTTTTACTATCCATACTCCTGCAGCAGGTCCTAACATAAATAGAGCAAGAATTGATATTTGACTAAGTCTTCTCAGCAATAACCATTGATGTGCTTTTAACCAACCAACACTGGCAATTCGATCTGTTCCTGGCATCTTCAACTGATTCATTGTAAGTCTGCCTTGTGCTGATTAAGTGTATCGAGTGGATTGCCTCCAAAGGGAACCGAATCCGTTTTCTCATCTATTAATCCTCTGCCACCATGTTCATATTCAACACCCTCTGGAAGGTTATATTGATGTTCTACATCAGGATTAACCAGACTCTCACCCGCTTTTTGTTTTTCTTCCCAACCGAGTCGGTAATGTTCAGCAGATTTCCCCTTGGCAAGGTTTCTCGGTAGTACCTTGATCGCAGCCTCAGGTAACACGCAAGCATGCTCACATTTTCCACAACCAGTACAAGCATCGGAATGCACCGTAGGTATAAAAAAGGCATGGCTCCCGCTGCGTGGATTATGTTGTAGCTCCAGAGTTATCGCGTCTTCAATTAACGGACAAATCCGATAACAGACTTCACAACGCAAACCCTGAAAATTCAGACAGGTTTCCTGATCGATTAGTGCCGCTAATCCCATCCGGGCATCATCGATATTCTCAAGATCCGGACTCAGAGCACCGGTTGGGCACGCCTTAACACAGGGAATATCATCACACATTTCACAAGGCACATCACGCGCTGTAAAATAAGGTGTTCCAGTCGTAACATCACCACCAAACCGCCCTAACTTTAAGGTATCAAATGGACAATCTCGCACACATAAACCACAACGTATGCAAGCGCCTGAAAAATCATCTTCAGCCAAAGCTCCCGGAGGTCTAATGGCCAATGATGGTAATGAACGAGTCTGCTGCGAGTACATCCCGAGTCCAAGTCCAAACAGACTGACACCACAGGCAGTCTTTGCCGTTTCTGACATAAACTGTCTACGACTTATTGCTCGTGGTTTTTGACTTTTTTCAGCCATTTGTCAGAACGTTAATACTTACGCTGATCGAACAACTTTACATGCGCACTTTTTAAAATCTGTTTCTTTCGAAATAGGACAAGTGGCATCCAACGTTAATTTATTAACCAGGCGACCCGCATCGAACCAGGGCACGAATACCAGCCCTTCCGGTGGACGATTACGACCACGAGTTTCAACACGTACCGTAATTTCACCACGTCGTGTTTCAATCTTAGCCGTCATGCCACGTTTCAATCCACGCTTTTTTGCGTCCTTAGGGTGCATGAAAAGCAAGGCATCCGGAAAGGAACGATACAATTCCGGTACGCGTCTTGTCATAGAACCTGAATGCCAGTGTTCCAGAACACGTCCTGTACTAAGCCAGAGATCATATTCATCATCAGGAGATTCTGCTGCTGGTTCATAAGGTAATGCAAATGCCCAGGCTTTGCCGTCCGGCTTACCATAAAACTCAACCTCTGCACCTGCTTTTACAAATGGATCATAACCTTCTCGGTAACGCCATAGTGTTTCCTTGCCATTCACAACCGGCCAACGCATACCACGAACCTTATGATATTGATCAAACTCACCGAGATCATGGCCTTTCTTTGGTCCTTCTGTACCAAAGCGTCTATATTCTTCAAATAACCCTTTTTGAATATAAAAACCAAAGTCGTTCATTTCATGATTGTTGTATTCATTGTTATCTGCATCCGTCACTTGCTGCACCGGGTATTGATCAACCTGTCCATTCTTATAAAGAATTTCATACAGGGTTTTACCACGATATTCAGGTGCTTTAGCCAGAATTTCCTCGGGCCAAACTTCTTCAGCCTTGAAACGTTTGGAAAATTCGACTAATTGCCAAAGATCGGATTTTGCTTCTCCCGGTGCACTAACCTGTTCACGCCAGAATTGAGTTCTTCTTTCAGCATTACCGTAAGCCCCTTCCTTTTCGGTCCACATCGCAGTAGGCAAGATTAAATCGGCTGCCATCGCTGTAACAGTCGGATATGGATCAGAAACGACAATGAAATTATCGGGATTACGATAACCAGGCAAGCCTTCCTCATTCATATTCGGAGCAGCTTGCATATTGTTATTACACATGACCCAATAGGCATTAAGCTTGCCGTCTTTTAGCATGCGGTTCTGCAATACAGCATGGTAGCCTACCTTACCGTTCAACAAACCTTCAGGAAGCTTCCAAACCTTTTCACTAAATTTTCTGTGTGGTTCTTTTGCAACTACTAAATCAGCAGGTAACCGGTGAGCGAAGGTGCCCACTTCACGTGCAGTACCACAAGCTGATGGTTGTCCGGTGAGTGAAAATGGGCCATTACCTGGTTCTGAAATCTTTCCGGTCAACAGGTGAATATTGTAGACCATGTTATTCGCCCAGGTACCTCGTGTGTGCTGGTTGAACCCCATAGTCCAGTAAGAAACGACTTTACGATTCGGATCAGCATAAAGTTCTGCCAAAGCCTGAATTTTTTCTGCAGGAACCTTACTCAGTTTCGCAGTAGACTCGAGGTCATAATCTGAAACAAACTTTGCAAACTCCTCAAACGAAATCTCTTTCGAACCAATCTGATCTGCTCGTTTTTTATTATTCTTTGCCTTAACTTCCAGTGGATGGTCAGGACGCAGACCATATCCAATGTCCGGATTACCCAAACGGAAATTAACGTGTTTATTAACGAAATCTTCATTTACATTTCCGGACTGAATAATGTAATTAGCAATATAGTTAAGTATTGCCAAATCAGTCTGTGGTTCAAATGTAAGATCCAAATCAGCTAACTCATAGCAACGATGTTGAAAAGTAGACAATACAGCCACCTTGACATCATCTCCGGTTAATCGTCTATCAGTTAATCGTGACCAGAGAATCGGATGCATTTCTGCCATATTCGAACCCCATAATACAAAAGCATCGGCATGTTCCAAATCGTCATAAACTCCCATTGGCTCATCAGAACCGAAAGTACGAACAAAACCAGCTACTGCCGAAGCCATGCAATGGCGCGCATTAGGATCAATATGATTACTACGAAAACCGGCCTTATAGAGTTTGGAGGCGGCATAACCTTCCCATACGGTCCATTGACCGGAACCAAACATTCCCACTGTGGAGGTCAATTCATTAGCAGCCTTACCCTTATTGTTTTCCATGTCTTTTGCGATTGCTGCTTTCCATTTCTCTGCCATGATATCGAAGGCCTGTTCCCAACTAATGGGAGTAAATTCTCCTTCTTTATCATATTCACCTCCAGACATACGCAGTAAAGGTGTTGTCAAGCGATCCTTGCCATACATGATCTTGGACAGAAAGTAACCCTTGATACAATTTAAACCTTTATTGACCGGTGCATCCGGATCACCCTGAGTCGCAACTATCTTTCCACCCTTGGTACCGACTAACACACTGCAACCAGTACCACAAAAACGGCATGGTGCTTTATCCCAACGTATTACATCATCTGATTTTGCAAAGGCACTGTTAATTCCTGGAATAGTGACACCGGCTGCGGCTGCCGTAGCAGCGATTGCATTTGTTTTTACAAAATCGCGTCTTGTTAATTTCATGATGCCATCTCCCGTTCATTTTCTGTTTCCTGATCAAAATATTGATAAACCATGGATGCTGAAATCACATGGTCTAATGCCTGAATCTTGTGAAGCATATCGCCCGTCTGTTGCTGGTCATCTTTTTCAACGGTTACTACCAGACGGCCATCTTCTGTTGCGGCATGAATCTCCACACCCTCTTCTGCTTCCAGTTGTTGTTGCACAGACTCTAGATGTACAGGTTTTGCAAAGACGACAACGCCACACACATTAATAATGTTCATAGTCGTATTCCTCATGAGCTATATTTTCGGAAATCTTTATGGCGTTGACAGGACAGGTAACAACACAATATCCACAACCCGTACATGATTTTTCATTAATCTCTGGCTGACTGCTCCCGCCAACCTGTAGACGAAAGCTAATGGCTTCTTCATCACAACTATCGGAACATGATCGACATGTTACGCCGTGTAAAGAAATACATTCAGTTGATATATTTGCAGTTAAATTCCAGGGAAGCTGTTCGGTATTATTAATAGATAGTGCACCTTCATTGCAGGCAGTGACACATTCCTGACAAAAGCTACAACCACTATGATCAAAATTGATAACAGGGTATCCACCCTCACCTATGATAATAATTTTTTCCGGACATGCATTTATACATTCGTTACAACGTGTACAAGCATTAATAAAGTCGTTTCCTGACAAGGACCACGGAGGGAACATCTGCGCCGTCTTGTTACTAAAATCACCACGAAGAAAATGTCGACGGCTGATGATATTATTTGTAGATTCCATAATTAATTTTCCAGTCTCATATCTAAAAGTATAGATACAACCTGATGCTTTTGCTTTGATTCAAAACAAAAAACACAAAATTTTATTATTAAAATTTTGTAATCAAACTAAACATAAATCTTTGTTCTTTCTGAACGTTCGTTTTATTTAAACTTAATAATAAAACGAACGCACAGAAGAAACTTTAAACATCCGTTAGAACTTGAATGCGAAGTAAGCCCAGAACTTAGATAAATCCGTTGCCTTGGTATTACCAACATCGGAAGACGCATCATAAGCCGCATACTTCAATCCAACGGTGTATCGCTTGTTAAACTTCTTGGTAAACCAGACATCAATCTCATCACCATAATCGAAACCACCGGTTTCTGCTTCAAGCATATGATAAGAGACAATTATCTTAGTATCGTATTTACCCGTCGCAACCATGGTGAAGTAGGTATCTTCGATACCTGCAGTCGGCGTCACTAAAAAGTTATCCGCCCAACCCTGAAAAGCATGGCCTGTAGCTAACGGTGTTCTAAAAGCAATAACGCCGCTATCACTTTCAAGAACTTCATAACTTGCTTTTGCCATCAAAGATGTTACGAAACTATTCAGTTTCATTTTGAAGCCACCTTCAACCAGATAATAATTTGCATCGTAAGCAGTTGGTGCATTATCACCTTCACTTTGATCAGCAAATTCTGCCGCATAGATAAGCTTGGTTGTTTCACTCATCGGATAAGCACCGTTAGCACGTATACCAATCGTTTCTGTTGATAGCGCAGCGGCATCATCAAACTCAAGATCGTAGTAATAGCCTTCTAATTTGGCATATTGAAAACCATTATATTTAACATTGAATATCGGCGCTTTCATATCTCGATCAGTACCGAAGATGGTATTGTTATTCCAGATATAACCTGCCATTAATTCTGTATCTTTAAACGTCGTATTGGTGACCGTCACCGCATCTTGCGTCTGCCAATTCTGACGCCAGAGAACGGTACCTAAATAACGATGAAATGGCGCTTCACGCGGTGTCAGTATTTGACGACCGACTTTGACCAAGGTGTTATCAATGAATTTTAAACCCAGATAGGCCTGATTGACTTCAGTACCATCAGGATCGGCAATCGTTGGTTTTGCAGTTAAGCCATTTCTACCCGAGTTATACTGATTACCATCGGTAATATCCGTTACATTTTCAAATTGAAGATAGCCAAAAACATTGTGGAAATCACCGGTTTTGTAACCGAGTGTTGTTCTTGCCGTTGTTGCATCCGCTTCTTGCAGGTCAGACCTTTTCGATTTGTCATCCACATGTTCGTAGCGCATGCGGAAACTAAAGTCGACTTTACCCCCGGTTAATGCATCCATTAAAGCGTCTTCGGCATTCACATTAAGTGAAAATGCGAGCAGACTAATAATAAAACTATATAATATTCGATTCATCGAAAATCCTCCCAAAATTTGTATATATAAGAATATAGTAATGAGTAAACCTTTTTCTTGACCAAGGTCAAATTAATTTTTCGATTTTCAATTATTTAGTATATTTAATAATCTCGTTACCCAAATTGACCATCAGCCCTTATATTCAGCAAAATTGGCGCATATGCTTTAACAAATAATATAAAGGCAATAAGCCAAAAAACCTGAGAAATAATGATCCAGATATTATGGAGATCGGGTAATAACATTGGAAAAAATACACGACTAACAGCGCCTAATATGATTGCGATAAACAAATATTTCACTACTTCTGGAGGCTCATTAATATTTCTCCCAGTGTGACCGAGTGCAACACGTGTCATCATCCCTAATGTAATGATTCCTATTCCACCATAAGCAAATGCATGTATAGCAATGAATTTTGATATTCCAAAGAAAGCACTTAAAGCGAACAATAAAAACCCAACATTAATAAACAACATCGCTATGTGTAAACTCCAAAGCAAGGGCTTTTTCCATATACCGGGGGTATACCAGCCAAATAGCCGAATAGAATAAATAATAAATAAAATTGCTGCCGTTATTCCTGTAATAGTTTGATTTTGTAAAAATAACTCAGAGATAAAAAACACAAGAAAAATCAGTAAGCCTGACAGGGTAGGCCATTTTGGATTATGAAGTTTTACTTCGTAACCGACACCACGTTCAGTAAAAAAGGGAATAACACGGCCACCCAAGGTTAATATTAAACCGATCACCAGGTATAAACCGCCATAAATACCCCAATGCAAGCCTTGTTCTAAAACACCGACATAACCTAAATAAAAAAACGAATTGAATATAGCGAGCAATAATAATTTTGAGAGTATGCCAAACTGTTGCCAGTTTCGTGTTCGTATAACGGGATAAGCAGTAGCGATAATTACTGATAAGATAAACAGCAGATCAAAGATTCCTGCAATAATGATGAAGGTAGTTCCGAATAACAATAGTATCCTTGCTATTAGCCATAGACTAAAAATTGATGCTAATGGCATACCATGAACGGTTTGAATACCCGTCCAGTTTTTTACAGCTGTCAACAGAAAGCCGGCAATCACTGCCACACTGTAACCATAGATCATTTCGTGCGCATGCCATTGAAACTTTGAAAGACCATTTATTGGTAATGAAAAATCAAATGCAAAGATACCCATCCAGAATAGAATCGCAACTATTGAATAGATCGCAGCACCGAGAAAAAAAATTCTAAAACCTAGATTAAATACGGGGAAATTTGATTTTGAGGTTTCTGACATACTCATAAAAAAGACGACCATCCAGGTTATTATCACTAAACCCGGCAATTAAATAATTTGAAACAATCACGACAAAAAAATTAATTCATTACCTAAAGCGAATTTAATTAATATTATTGATTTCAGTTATTAATTAATAAAAATAAAACAAGGGTGTTCATACGAACACCCTTGTTTATGTTTAATGATGATTATTTCAAGCTACTGAAATAAGCTGCCAGATTATCAATATCATCATCTGATAGTGACGCAGCCATTGGAGCCATCATCGGATCTTTTCTGTCACCATCACGAAAAGCTTTCATTTGTTTTTTTAAGTAATCTTCTTTTTGTCCTGCCAAATTTGGCCACATCCCATTTGAGCTTATACCTTCTGCTCCATGACAGGCGGCACACATTGCGGATTTCGATTTACCCGCAGCAGCATCGCCAGCATAAGACATTGTAGATAAGCCACTCATCAAGACAAATAACACTATAAATTTAACTTTTGTCATTTTATTTTTCCTCTCTTTATAAAATTTAATGTTGTAGAAACTTATGCAATCTCGCATCTTTAGTACTAAAATGGTTTACAAACCAGTCTTTTAACCGATTACCGAAATCTTCTTCATCCAGATTATTTTCTTCTTCATATTCGTCCATTATATCTCTAATACTATCTAATAATTGTTCATGGTCTTCTTTATGAACTTCATATTGATCATAGTTCAATTCCCTCATTTCTTTTTCTTCCAGAGCAAAATGGGCAGATATTTTTCCAAATATATCCCCGAGAGAATCCGACACAGCTAAAATGGAACCTTCTGTTTTCGCTTCATCATATATCTCATTAATCAATTCAATTAATTCCTGATGTTCGAAATCGACTTCATCAATTCCGATTTTAAATTCATCCCGCCATTCAATTAGGTTCATCGCACTCATCTCATTGAAAATTAAAACCATTATGATCTTTACGAAAATCAATCACAAATAACTCTTTAGCATCAAGATTTATTGAAACATTACCTTCGTAGTCAAAACCTGATTCTCGTGAACTATCTCTTAATTTAACTGAAATTTCGTGTTGTCCTGGTTCAACAGGGATACTTTCGTAGATTGATGCAGCGCCATCTTTCGCCAGACCCGTTGGGTTATACGATTGACTTAATAAATTCTGACCATCCATCATCAGTTCAATATAAACAGGCACTCTTTCTCTTGAACAATCCATAGGTCGTCGCATATTAGGAGCCATAGCCGATAATTCTTCCTGTGAAAACCGGCGACACTCATCTTTATGTTCACTTGCATGACTAAAACTAACCATTATTAATGCCTTTTCAGGATCATGATAAGTATAGCTGGGTGAATCCGAAAAATATCCGATGCCCATCGCAAAAGGAATAAACGCAATAATCTGTCCTAAAATATACCGTAACTTAAACATCGACTTTCTCACTACTCTGCTTTGACTCAGCCGCTGTTTCAGTTTCGAGCAAAGACAATTTTTTTAATCGTTGACGAAACGCAGTTAATTCATTAAAAAATTGTTTACTTCTGGTCAATCCCGCCCAGTATTTGCCGATTCGATCCTGATTAACACGTTTACGAATATGTGGGTCGCGCTCACTGGCAAGTCTTGCATCTGTCCATTTAATACCGAGGCGATAACTACAGTCACCATCACGGCAACCCGTCAAAAAAACACCATCAGCAAGTTTTTTTGATAATACAAAATCAATGAATGAAGGAGGTAACATACCAATACATGGCATCGTCACAACTCCGACTTCCTCATTTGTTATTTCAGCTGGATTAAGGCTTTTTCCACAGCCATAAACAAGAACTCTGTCATCACCTGTTAATTTCTCTGATGCTGCAATCGTTTTTTCTCTTAATTCGGCAATTTTATCTTCCGGTAATTCTATTCCCGGTGATAAATTTGATTTAGTTCTAAAAGGCGTCGCCGTAGGACATGCACCGACACAGATGCCACAACTAACACAATGGTCGGCATCAACAACAGCTTCCAGTTTATAGTTACTTCCATCAGTTCGCGGTTCCATACTGATTGCACTAAAGGGACAATCAGCTGCACAACGGCTACATCCATTGCAATTATCCAGATGAACCTCTGCCACGGGAGTTTTTTTACCTGGCGGCATCCAGGGAATGAACATGAGGAAAATCGTCGCCAGAATAAGTGTTATCCAAACTGTAATCCCTGATACATCATTTAATATTGGATAGACAGGTAAATAAAACCAGTCAAGATTAACCGTTGCTGGAATAATCTTTAGATCTGCCGGAGCCTGACTCAACGCGGGCTTCACAAAAGAGAGTATCAACAACATGCTGAATGTGCCAATGGCAAGTTCTTTTGGTGGATTAACCTTGGGAGAGGCATGTCTTAGTATATGGATCCACATCATAAACAGCATGAATAACGGCACGGCAATATGTATAAAAACCATCAATGTAAAAAAGCGTCCGCTCAATTTTGAATCCATTAAAAAATTTCTCGCAATCGACTCACCAAAAAAAGGTAATGAATCAAATAATTCAGCAGTCGTAATAGCAATATATTGAGCAAGTTGATCCCAAACCATCCAATATCCGGAAATACCGGCAGCGAAAACCAACCAAAGCATAGGAACGCCAGTAATCCATGCAAACCAGCGCGCACTTCGAAACCTGTCCATAGCAAACTCGCGTAGCAAGTGCACGACTATCATGACGACTAATGCGTCAGAAGCATAGCGATGTAAACTACGCATGATGCCACCGGCATACCATTGTTCATGGGTCAGGTATTCCAGTGATTCATAAGCCTGGGTGACACCTGTATCAAAAAAGATATAGAGATACAAACCACTGACGACAACGATCCAGTAGTAAAACCAGCCCAGTGCACCTAATTGATAAAAAGGATTCCATTTCGCACCAAAGATAATATCAAAACAATCTTCAACATATTCGAATCCTGTTCTCAACAATAGTTTCAGTGCTAACACGTTTTATGATGCTCCATTAATCTTATTTTTACGCCATTCACGTACTAAAAATACTGCAATCGCACCAAGAATGATGATGCCCATTGCAATACCAATAAAAATTGAATAATCAAATTCATATCGACCACTGTGAGGGTCATATATCGTACAAAATAAACGGATGTTATTTATCCAGCCATCAACCATGCTTACTTCACTACGTTTACCAAAAATAAGCTCTTTTAAAGGTTCGATCAACTGCGGCGGTTCGTATTTAACACCATAAATTTGTCGATATACGACACCATCAGCATCAAGCACACTTATCTGCGATAAATGATCGAACCCTTTGGATGATTTAAAAAAGATAAAGCCAATATTATCACTAAAGGCCTTAATAGTTTCTTGATCAGTGCTAAGAAAATCCCAGCCCGGAACATTAATACTTCTTTCTTTTGCAAACAATCGCATACGTTCCGGACTATCCTCGGCAGTATCAAATCCGATTGTTACAATGGAAAAACTGTCCTCGCCTAAGGCTTCCTGTGCAATTTCTACAACTTTTGCAAGATTATTAGTTAATGTCGGGCAAATATGATGACAGCTGGTATAGATAAGACTGACAATCAGGGGTTTACCCCGATATTGCGTTATATCAACAATCTCCTTATCGGATTTAACAAACTTATAACTATCTATCGTCCTGTCTATGGCAGACTGACTAAACTCAAGTGCTTTATCTTTATCGTAATTATCTGATGTATGCGCGTCGTGTTCTATGGAGAAGGCTCCAGAAGAAATGAATAATAAAACGAAACCAATTTTTGCCAGTAACGAAATATTGATTATTTTATTGAAATTAGTGCAACCTGTTTTCATTATTTGATATGACACATGTCATTCATACAGGTTAAAAATAACATATGCATAGTAATTATATTTAGAAGGATTGATGAATCACAGAAACCGCCCGTACCCCTTCTTTTGACAGAAGGGGCACGAACAATATCTTATCTTAATGGCCAGACTTCAGCGAGATATTTCCAGTTAACAAAAAAGTAAAGGATAAAGCTGACAAAAAAGATGCCAACCAGAACCAGAGTACCCGGTACTTTCGCATGTTCTGCACTACCATACTCATCTACTGTTGATGGAGCTACTGCCGCACCCGTATCTTCAATCTTCTTACCAAAGAATACTGAGCCTACCGTTACAATAACAAACATGGCGCCACCCAAACCAGCTATGAGCGCACTCATACCATTCAATCCCATCAATAGATTAGCGACCCCCGGAAAGTCATAAGGAAGTACCGCATCTGCCTGAGAAATATCCCAATGACGTCGTGGCACACCAAGCGTTCCTGCTCCCATCATAAACATCGAAATACCCGAGACACCTAACCCAAAGACATAGGGTTGCAACTTTGCCATACGGGGGAACATTATTTCACGTCGAAAGATGAGCGGAATCAATAGATAAGTCACTGCCATAAAGGCCAGTGTCGTTCCTGCAACGACAGTTGCGTGGAAATGCCCAGGCACGTATATGGTGTTATGAATAATGATATTGATTTGTTCAACACCCATGACGACACCCGATATACCACCGACGAAACCAAACAGTACTAAAGAGATAAACATGCCTGAAAAAGCAGGATTGCCCCACGGACATTTACGTAACCACTCGAACAGTCCATTATTATATCCCTTTTCACGCTGCACAGCTTCGATCTGCCCCGGCACTGTCAAACCATGGATCATACTACCCAATACCGCCAAGTAGATGGCATAACTGGTATTAAAGACCTTCCATTCAGAACTAATACCTGGATCAACCAATAAATGATGCGCACTGGCAAGCTGCAAGAACAGGATATACAGCAAGAATGCACCTCGGCTGACCTTTTCCGACAGCGGTTTCGCACCTAATACGACTGCTGCAATCATGTACCAGATAGTAATATGCGCTGCAACATTGATCTGTTGCGATGAATGCCCAAATCCCCACCAAATTGTTCGATACATCAAGGTATCAATATGACTGACATAGCCTATGGACCAAAGGAATGTCGGAACAAGAATGATGGCACCGGATGCAAGTGTAAACACCGCAATAACAGCAGCCACAGTGGCACCATACGTAACTAGTGGCACCGAGCCTTCATAGGTTTTTTCCTGCTTCGCGACTACTAAAGTACCAAAAAACACAAAAACAGCAATCAAGGCACCAACTGCGAAAAGAATAATCCCCAGATAAAATGAAGGTTCTGCCTTTAACGGGACATAGGAGGTAAACATGACGCTGGACTTACCCATCAGAACGGCAACATTTGTTATCAACGCGCCGACCAGCATTAGAACAAAGCCAGCCCAGGCCCACCTCGGAGTTGCTATTCGACAACCCAATATTACGGATGACGCAAAATATAATACGGCAACTTCAAAAAAGACAATCCACACCACAAGGACGTCCAGACCATGCGCAGTCAACGCAAGATAAAACCAGTCTGCCGGCAATAAATGCACTGCCTTCCATCGTGTTAATGCTACTGTTAAGCCAAAAAGTCCGCCTATCGCTAGAAATACAACCGCAACTACGGCATTGGCTTTAATCAGGTTTTCTGTTTTTTGATAAACACGTAGCCCAGTTGTCTGACAAATTCTAAATTGTTCGCTAGTTGCCATTGTTTATGATCCCCCGTTATCGACGACATACATCCTGCCGAGCATTTGATGATGGCCGATGCCACAATATTCATTACAGACAATTCCAAATTCCCCAGTTGTAGTAGGCTTGATTGTCATTACCATTTCATAATCAGGATGGACTTGCACATTGATATTCACCGGTTGCAGCGAAAACCCATGCATCCAGTCCAGAGAAGAAAGATGCAGGCGATAACTTTTTCCTTTTTCTAACTCAAGAATCGGCCACCATTGCCATAATCGGGCAATTAAATAGATATCTTCTCCTTCTGGAGGATGTACAACGGGATAACCAGATTCTTCACGTACCTGATATTTCTCTACCATGGCCTCGGTCTTGGCAGAATATTGCTCAGCTGTAATACGATATGCTTCATTAGACAGGTTTTGTTCACCATACATATGCCAGAAAACCATGGCAAAAAACATAACTAGTCCCCAGACAAATGCGATGATGACCCATGCTAGCTCTGACTTTGGTACGGGTTCATTCCACCATATTCTCTCTTTTGGAGGCGTAACCGACATAGTGCTATCTCCTAAATTTTATTATTTTGCTATCGGAATTGTAACAATTTCCATGATGCCCCATATCAGATAAAACACAGTTGGAATAGTGACACCAAGAAAAAGTAAAAGAAAAGGATTATCAATAATCTGTTGTATAACGGGTATAGGCTCAGATTCTAACTCTTCTTTTCCAGATAGTTCATTTTCTTCAGACATAACATCTCCTCAAGCGACATTTAATTTCGTTATTTATTGTACTACTCAATGATAGCTCATAAATCTAATCTGCATGCGACATTTTGTCCTTGATCCAGATCAAGAACAAATATAAATATAACAAAGATTTCTTTACACTTCAGTAGTTAACAACCTGATTACGGCAAAAGAACTAAGAGCAAGAATTAAAATTATTGCAAAAAAAATCAGACTGCGATTTTCAAATTGTCGCCCTGCAGCATTTTCAATTTGTACCAGTATCCAGTCAGAGCCGAAGTAAAGAATAATTCCGGCCAGAGTGTATGCGACTAGTTCTATCATTATTTGTATTGCTGTCCTGATAAGTTATTTCAAAGTAATAATAAATGAAACTATGCTGGTTTACCTGGCAATGACACAAAAAAGCTTTTTAATATCAGCGATTTCCAATTAAATTTCATATAAACGTATTAATGCGATTTGCATTAGCTGTTTATTTATTATTTACTCATTTCATTTATAAAAACAACTACTCATTTTAAAACAGTCATGCAATCGATGAATAATAATCAATTCTCAATGAAATGTTTTTTTCTTCTCAATTGTAGTGCCTTAATAATGTCATTATTAATTGTATTTCTTAGTACCCACATAAGATTAGGCGAAGCGGGTCTGGGATGTGATCCGTGGCCTGAATGTTATGCTCAGCTTTCATTTGCTGACGGTGTTAAGGGACTCGAAATACCTGAATCTGAATTCAAAATGTTTCGATCACTGCATCGCTACATCGCCAGTCTTTTAGGAATCAATATTTTGATAATAATGGTAATGGCAATTTGGTATCGTAAACAAATATCACCTTTATTGCCGGTGTTGATGGTTCTTGTGGTTTTATTTCTTTCCATATTAGGTATTTCGACACCAACGCGAAGCTTACCGCTTGTCACCTTAGGAAATATTCTGGGCGGTATTGTTTTGTCAGGACTGGTCTGGAGACAAATTTTACGAACTCGAAACCCAAATCGAACAAAATCATCAGCACCACTCGTTTTGTTCCTTGTCTCAGCAACACTGACTGTTCAACTTATTAGTGGTGCCTGGGCCAGCGCAAATTACACCGGCTCTGCCTGTCCGCATTTATTACAGTGTTCCTATGCGGATGATATATCCGGAAATTTAATTGAAAGTTTTAATGTGCTTCGCAAATTAAATCTGGATAACAATCATCGTCTGATACTTGATGAAACATCCAGTATTATTCAGTTTAGTCATAGAATTATTGCTATCATTCTTTTGATGTTAATCATCATCGCGTTATATAAAGTCAAACAAAATCATAGAGATTTATTCAAACCTGTTTTACTGGTTAGCTGTTTTTTCTTTGCTGAGTTTATGCTCGGTATCATTAATGTTTTAACGGATATGCCATTGTGGACCAATACACTTCATAACTTACTGGCCGTGGCATTATTATTCGCAACAATCAATTTAACGATGTTAATTCGATTCAAACGCAAGCATTAATTGTATGAATGAACGTTATTATTCTGCATATGGTCATCCTTTTTATTCAAAAGAGCCTTAAGCACAATCATTATAAAGAAAAAACCGCCTATTACAGAGAGTAATCCACCTAACCCCATTAAACCCATCCCCGCTATACGTTCAATTGAGTCCAGTCCCTGTGCAGCACCGGCAACTTTCCTTTGAACACCATAACCGCCAGACCATACCAGACCTGCAATATGTAAAAACTGTCCTGCGGCATACAGCCATAGCTGTATTTTCGATAGTTTAAAATTAACTCTTTTAAATCCAAGTGCATCTAGCAGTTGATAACTAAGCCCCATCAACGCGAGTGAAACACCAACGATACAGCCATGATAATGTGCGGGTATTTTGACGTTATTGCCATCAATCATAAATCCCATTATGCCCCCTACTCCAAATAACAATAACGAAGTAAGTAGTGCAGTATGTGCTGATGACTGGATTGGTGATTCCGGTTTTATTTGAAACAATGAAAGCAATACTGCCATGCTTAACGGGAATATTGCCAAACTCCCTCCAAAACTCATTAACATAGTAAATGTTTCTCGATGAGAAACATCGGTAACATCATAGGCATAATAAACCAGCGGTGTCATGAATATGGAAAGCAGACCGACGCCAAACAAAAACAAGGCAACTCTGGGACTCAGTGGCAAGGATAGTCCTGCACTTGATGATAGCCACAGCCAGGCAACCATCATTAATAAGGTATAGGTAAATTGAAGTACGTGTCCGCCGCTCCAGAAAAGAAGTTCGTAATAAACTTCATTAGCTAATTGAATGGGCAAGGTAACGTATGACCAAATAAATGCCGCCAATGCAACAAAAACACCAATAGCCGCGCAGTTCAATCCAAATCTAATCACGCCTTGACCACTGATTTCTTCGCCAACTTTGAACATTGCACTCATACTGAATGTCACCTGTAAACCAATTCCAGCTGCGAAGATGACCAGGCCTGTAAGGAAAAGAGTATCATCCAATACAGGGATATAATTACTCATTAACGCGTTGGCACTACCAAGAAAAGGAGAAATAACAATTATTAGCGTACCCGTTAGCACAATAGCAAAACTGGATTTTGCAACCCAGGAGAATATTGGTCGACTGTTAAGTGTCCATAACACAGACGCAAAGGATAAAATCCAGACAAGGGAAGAAAGGTTGACATGTATTACCAGCCCTGTATGAAAAAAATCTACGAAGGGAATCAATTCACCTATGGTCGGAGTTCTGGCAAGAACTAACAATACTGCAAAAATTCCTGCGCCTAATAGTGTAAGTACAGCCAACCAGAACCAGACGACTGCCAGTTTGCTTCTATAATCAGATGGGACTTCAAGTACGTATTTAAAAGACATGTATAATTTAGTATTTACTACTTTGTTGTTTGTGTACGGGCCGATGGTATATCAAATTAGCTATAGCCTTAAGAGTAATTTATATTCTAATGAAATGAGATTTGATAGTTCTTGATCAAAGACAATCATGCCACAAAAGCTTGAGGGTATAATCACAACGGAAAAATTGGTGTGAAATAAATTATTTATATTGCAGTATAGGTTACACATATTATTTTAAGAGTTGAAGAACAGTTAATAATTAGACTATGACGTATTTTCCAATATTTTTAAAACTTCAGGACAAACACTGTCTTGTAGTTGGCGGCGGCCCTGTTGCGGCACGTAAAACACAACAATTATTAGCTGCTGGAGCAAAAGTTGTTGTTGTGGCTCCAGAAATAGAATCGTCACTAATGAAATTAAAGGAATCAAAGCAGATTCATTATCTGGAACAATTGTATGATGAAAGTTGTCTGCAGAATATGGAACTGGTTATTGCTGCAACCGACGATATGCAACTGAATGACGACATTGCAAAACAGGCCAAATTAAAAAATTTGTTAGTTAACGTCGTTGATAATCCTGAATCAGGAACCTTTATCACACCATCCGTTATAGACCGCAGTCCGGTCATTGTTGCAATTTCAACCAGTGGCGCGTCACCTGTTTTAGCCAGACTATTAAGAGCTCGCCTGGAATCTTTAATCCCTTCAAGCTATGGAAAATTGGCTACATTAATTGCTCGTTTCAGGGATAAAATAAAACATCGATTTCCAGATATGAAAGAACGACGCCAATATTGGGAACAACTGTTGCAGGGTCCTGTTGCAGAAATGTTATACGCTGGTCAGGATAAAAATGCGTTAACCTTACTGGAAAAGCAACTGGAACAGGAATCAGACCTGGTAAAACCGACAGGAGAAGTTTATCTGGTTGGTGGCGGTCCGGGAGATCCTGATCTACTTACTTTTCGCGCTTTACGTTTAATGCAGCAAGCTGATGTTGTTTTATATGATCGATTAGTCGCCCCCGCCATTGTCGAATTGGTACGCAAAGACGCAGAACGGATTTATGTAGGAAAAGCACGAAACAAACATACTTTGCCCCAGGATAAAATAAATCAATTGTTAGTTGATCTGGCAAAACAGGGCAAACGTGTTTTGCGACTAAAAGGTGGTGATCCGTTTATCTTTGGTCGCGGCGGTGAAGAAATTGATCTGCTTTCCGAAAATAACATTCCTTTTCATGTTGTGCCTGGTATCACTTCAGCGAGTGGTTGTGCTACTTATGCAGGAATTCCATTAACGCATCGTGACTATGCACAGTCATGTACATTCATCACGGGCCATCTTAAAGATGGTTCTACTAATTTAAACTGGCCGGCACTGGCACAACCTCAGCAAACACTGGCTGTGTATATGGGGACACATGGTCTGGATATTTTGAGTAGAGAACTAATTAAGCATGGTTTGCCAGAATCAACACCCGCCGCAATAGTGCAACAGGGTACAACTAGCGAACAACGTGTTTACTTATCTACAGTAAAAGATCTGCCCGAAATTTCCAATCAACATGATGTAAAGCCACCGAGCATGATTATCATTGGTGAGGTTGTATCTTTACAGGAAAAATTGGCCTGGTTCTCCCCCCCCCGCTGACGTGTGACGAAATAGCTTAATAATTGTTACCAGGGTATCGTTGAACATAAAAAAGTTACTTTACCTTGCTCTTTTAATTTTTTTAATGGAAGGATTCAGCATCTACACCTGAATTGGTATTCAAACCTAGTTCCGATTTCATATCTGTTATTATTTTCGTTGTCAATCTTGACACAAATAATTACAGATTCATTCAATCCTTTTGATCTGGATCAAATCAGGCAACGTAAAAAAGGTATTAAGTCTGTACCCTAACAAAATCTATATGATATTTTTAATAATAATTAAAAAAGAGGAGATAATATGTTTTCCAGATCTAATAGTACTCGCAAATTTCTAATTGCTTTTACCCTGTTTTCGCTATGTACTCATACAGTTTATGCAGAAGAGAAGCATGCAGGTAAAAAAAGTGCAGAAACAGCTTATCAAGGTGCAGGGTCACCGATTGAATCTGCAAAACAGATTATTACTCCCGGTGCACCAAGTATTACGTCCGAAGAATTTGAACATGCAAAAAAGATTTTCTTTGAACGTTGTGCAGGATGTCACGGCGTATTACGTAAAGGTGCTACCGGTAAACCTCTTACTCCGGATGTCACTCAACCAAAAGGAACGGAATATTTAAAAGTCTTTATCAATTTTGGTTCTCCCGCCGGTATGCCTAACTGGGGCAGTTCCGGTGCATTGACAGAAGAAGAAGTCGATTTAATGGCTCGCTATATCCAGCATGAGCCACCTTTACCACCGGAATGGGGTATGGAAGAAATGAAGGCCAGCTGGAAAATCATAATCCCGCCGGAAGAACGTCCAAAAAAACAGATGAACAAGCTGGACCTGAATAATCTTTTTTCAGTAACATTGAGAGATGATGGAAAGATTGCTCTAATTGATGGTAAAACAAAAGAGATCGTTAAAGTAATCAAAACCGGCTATGCGGTACATATATCGCGCATTTCTTCATCAGGACGATATCTCTTTGTAATAGGTCGTGATGCCAGAATCAATCTTATAGACCTCTGGATGGAAAGCCCTGATAACGTTGCCGAAATTAAAGTCGGACTCGAAGCACGTTCAGTGGAAACATCAAAATATAAAGGCTACGAAGATAAATTTGCGATTGCAGGAACTTATTGGCCACCGCAATTTGTTATCATGAACGGCGATACACTGGAACCTTTAAAGATCAAATCAACTCGCGGTATGACGGTTGATACACAAGAATATCATCCCGAACCCAGAGTAGCAGCCATCGTTTCTTCGCATGAACATCCTGAATTCATTGTTAACGTCAAAGAAACCGGTAAGGTGATGATGGTCAACTATGAAGATCTTGGTAATTTGAAAATATCCAGTATAGATGCTGCACGTTTTCTTCATGACGGTGGCTGGGATTCAACTAAACGTTATTTTATGAGCGCGGCAAACAAGTCCAATAAAATTGCGGTGATTGATTCCAAGGATCAAAAACTGGCTGCTCTGGTTGAAGTCGGCAAAATTCCACATCCAGGTCGTGGTGCAAACTTCGTCGATAAAGAGTTTGGCCCTGTATGGGCAACAAGCCATCTCGGTGATGCCAGTGTTTCTCTAATTGGTACGGATCCGGTTAAACATAAAGAGCATGCATGGAAAGTGGTGCGCACCCTTAAAGGTCTGGGAGGAGGATCACTGTTTATCAAAACGCATCCCAAGTCCACTAACCTTTGGGTTGATACTACGCTTAATCCGGATCCGAAGATAAGTCAAAGCATTGCCGTGTTTGATATCAATAATCTGGAAAAAGGCTATGAGGTATTACCCATAGGTGAAATGGCTGATTTAGGCGAAGGTCCGAAACGTGTCGTTCAACCAGAATACAACACTGCTGGTGATGAAGTCTGGTTCTCTGTCTGGAATGGCAAAGAACAAACGTCAGCGATTGTTGTTCTTGATGACAAGACCCGAAAGCTCAAAAAGGTTATAAAAGATAAACGATTGATAACTCCGACAGGAAAATTTAATGTTTATAACACGCAACATGATGTTTACTAGTTACAAGACATAAGATAAGTGCAAAACCTGTCTATAATCTAAATGATTTATAGACAGGTTTTGTCTGTAACGGGTTTGAAAATGAACAAACGGTCAGGCGATTATAATTTTAAAAAAATCACAACGTCCTGAAGTTCCCTCGAGACTATAACTGAAACTGTGTAACTGTTTATTATTACCCTAAACTGGGTAAAGGATAAACAGATTTGAATCTAGAAGAACAACAAAAGATAGCCAAAGCAGCAGCAAAGCACCTACAAGACAGAGCAGGATTTAAATGAGTTCAGTGCGATGCTGACTAAAATCAGCAACAGCCACAATGGTGGTACGCAACTCGTTAAAATTTGTGGCCCTGGAAAGATTACAAAACGCTCACTCAGGATTTAAAACAAATCTATCAATCCGCAACAGAGGGAGACTCACTACTTGCACTCGATAAATTTGCCGAACGCTGGGATGAGAAATATCCCCGGATTAGTAAATCCTGGAGGACTCACTGGAACAACCTCAACACCTTATTTAACTATCCTCTGCTGATATCAGGAAAGCAATTTATACGACCAATGCTATTGAGTCTCTTAACAGTGTGATACGCAAGGCAACTAAAAAACGTAAACTATTTCCAACGAATGACTCGGCTAAAAAAGTCATCTTCTTGGCAATCAGGGGAGCATCAAAGAAATGGACTATGCCGATCCGTAATTGGAAACCCGCACTCAACCGATTTATTATTGAGTTCGAAGACCGACTAACGAATTACATTTAAACAAGACAGTTACACAGAATTAATTACAGGCTCGTTCCCGCTAGATAATTTGAGATTGCTTATTGTATATGAGCAATAAGCCAATCATGGCAATAACATTAAATTATTTTACACCTTTACTGATAAGGTACTCTGAATACTCTTGATCTGTACCATTAATGTGTTTAATCAACCATGTTTTCAGGAAGGTAAGTAATGACTCAATCGCACCATCTTCACCTTTCTCATATGCTTGTACTAATTCATTGACCTGATCAATCATTTTTTTATGTGTCGCTTTATGCGGCTCAAATTCCGGGTAACCATTATCTTCCATGAGGCCTTCCTCACGAGTAAAATGGTATTGCGTATAATTAATGACTTCATCCAGAGTCTGTTTTTCAAAATTTACATCTGTTTTAAAATCAATTGCAGTCTGTAGATTGTTAATCAGATGTATTAGTTTTTTATGATCATTGTCTATAGACTCAATACCAACGCTGTAACTATCCTTCCATATTAGATATCTTCGTTTGACCAGTTTATTATGTCCTACTATCACAATAATCAGGGAGACCAGGGATAACCATGCCAATGGGTTCGAAATGCCGGACATAAACCCTGCGATAATAAAGGTAATTAACGTCATGACCAAAATAGCCATGCCAAGCATGATAAGATTTCTACCCATATTAAATTCCTCTATTAATGAAGTTCTTTGTAACAAACTAAAAATAAATATGATTATATTATATACTTAAGCATGATGATTATCACATACTGATATTAATAACCTCTTAACCTTGATCAAGCATTTTAATTTAACCGGTGAATATAATATGTTTTGTAAAATTTCATCAAATGAAGTAAATCAATAATTTGGGAGTATAAAAATGAAGCCAAATGCAGGATTTGGAATACTAAAATGGTCAATATCTGCGGCCTGTTTATCAGTCTTTATGTTGTTTTCTGGCATGGTAAGTGCCGCTGACGAGGCTGAACCAACGCTAAGCAAAGAAAAGTTTGAACATTCAAAAGCACTCTATTTTCAACGCTGTGCAGGTTGTCATGGCGCGTTTCGTAAAGGCGCTACTGGTAAAAGCCTGGAGCCTGAAAAAACCCGTAAAAAAGGTCAAAAACGTCTGGAAAAAATTATTGCTCTAGGAACTGAAAAGGGTATGAATAATTTTGACGACATGTTTACTAAAGAAGAAATCAAAGACTTAGCAACCTATATTCAAATGGAACCACCTGTTCCAGCAGAAATGTCACTATCTTTGATGAAAGAAAGATGGAATACCTATATCGAACCTAAAGATTATCCTAAAAAACCTGAACATAGCCTTAATTGGGAAAACTTCTTCCTCGTTATTCTACGTGACGAAGGTAAAATCGGGATTATTGATGGTGATACCAAAGAAGTCGTAACCAAAGTTGATACCGGTTATGCCATCCATGTATTAAAAGAAAGCTCTGATGGCCGTTTCTGGTTCACTCAAGGTCGTGATGGCAAGATGAGTAAGATTGATTTGTGGATGAGTCCTCCTAAAGTAGTTGCCGATGTACAAGTAGCATTCGATGCACGTGATGTGGCTGTTTCACATTATGGTGAATGGAAAGATAAATATGTCATCGGTGGCGGTTACTGGCCTCCACACTTTGTCATTCTTGATGCAGAAACCATGGAGCCACTTAAATCTGTGTCTACTCGCGGTGTAAACGTTGACGGTGATTTTGTTAACGAAGCACGTGTAGCTGCTATTTACAATACGCCTCATGCACCAACCTGGGTTGTTGCAATTAAAGAGTTAGGTCAAATTTGGCAAGTGGATTACAGCGATATTGATAATCTACGTATTGAACAGATTAATAGTCATAAGTTCTTACATGATGGTTTCTTTGATCCTACGCAACGTTACTTCCAGATTGCGGCTAACGCATCAAACCGAATGGAAATTATGGATTCAGTAACACGCAAATTTGTCGCTTCTATTGAAACCGGCAAAATGCCTCACCCGGGTCCTGGTGCTAACTGGAATGATCCTGAATGTGGTCCTGTTGCAGGTACAACTCATCTGGGTGAAGGTAAAGTTGCGGTTTGGGGTAATGATCCTAAAGATCATCCAGATCAGGCCTGGAAACTCTGTTACTCAGTTGAAACAGATGGTCCTGGATTGTTCGTCAGAACCCATCCAACGTCTGATTATGTCTGGGCGGATCAAACCAAACACCCAGAACCTGAAGTTCAACAAACTGTGGTTGTCATAGACAAGAAAACTCGCAAAATTGTTAAGTACATCCGTGTCACAGAAATGGAAAAAGCCGTTGCTGTACATCAGGAATTTAACAAAGACGGCACCGAGGTTTGGATTTCTGTCTGGGCACGTGGTGCTGGAGATCGAGCTAAGGGTGAAATTGTTATTTACGATGCTAAAACTCTGGAAGAAAAAGCCCGTATCAAAGGTCTTGAAACTCCTACAGGTAAGTTCAACGTATATAACCGTGTTCATCACGTAACATAAATCAATACAGGTAAAAGGGCATGAAACTAATTTCATGCCCTTTTTTTTCATCCTTATAACTGTATAAATAAGCTATTATTAATCTTCGATTACAACACTGATAAAAGTATAAAATTATGACTGGACCATATCAAAACTTATTTTCCAATATACTGAAAAGAAAGATAATTTTAGGCACAACTCTAGGTGTCGCACTCTTCTTTATGTTAATAGGTGTGTTATTTTGGGGTGGATTTAATATGGGAATGGAAGCCACGAATACAATGGAATTTTGTATTTCGTGTCATGAAATGGAAGAAAATGTTTATCAGGAATACAAAGGAACAATTCATGATGCGAACCGAAGTGGTGTTCGAGCCGGTTGCCCTGACTGCCATGTTCCTCGCCCCTGGATTTATAAGATGAAACGTAAGCTTCAGGCAAGTAATGAAGTCTTACACAAAATACTGGGTACTATTGATACACCAGAAAAATTTGAAGCTCATCGTTTGCAATTAGCGAAGAACGAATGGGCAAGAATGAAAGCCTCTGATTCCAGAGAATGCCGGAACTGTCATGAAATTTCGACGATGGATCCGGAAGCACAAAAACCTCGTGCACGTAAACAACATTATAATGCAATGAAGACAGGTCAAACCTGTATTGATTGTCATAAAGGTATCGCACATAAGAAAGTTCATGATCAGTTAACGGAAGAAGAAAAAGACGAACTGGAAAAACCCAACCCTGACTTTATACGCCCTATTCCTGAAGCGTATGACAAGTTCATAAATGGCGATAAAAAAACCAAGAAAACAGCAAAAGCAGAACCTGAAAAAGAAGACGTAGTTAAACAAGAAACCAAGGTCGCAGACGCAACAACAAAAGCTGTTCCTGCATCTTCGTCTGACTCATCCGGCGTTGATTGGGAAAAAGCACCGGAACGTTTAATTAACATCTTTTATCCTGGACAAGCATCAATGGAATGGATATTGGGTAAAAATCATAGCGGTAAACGCGCCTTTAAATCAGGCGATCGTTGTTTCGAATGTCATGATGAAGAAACCGTTGATATTGGTGAGTTAGTTGCATCTGGCGAACATGAGTATCTTGCAGAAACTGAAACGCTCATCCCTGAAAAACGAGGCAGTATTCCGGTTAGTGTACGTGCAACACATGATGGTGAAAACCTGTATGTGCGATTCCAGTTTCCGGAAACAGGACACACGCCTGCTCCATTTGCTGATGGCGGCAAAATGGATGCTGAAAATCAGATTAAATTAGCCATTATGTTAGCAACAGATGATGTCACTTATGCAGACAGAGCGGGTTGTTGGGGTACTTGTCACATTGATGCCAAAGGTATGCCTGAAGCACCTTCTGCAGAAGAGACAGCGGCCAGTGGTTTAGCACTGAACTTCGAAAAAGGTGTAACTAAGTACCTTACTGAAAGTCGAACAAAGATTGAAATTAAAG
Organism: Pseudomonadota bacterium; assembly: GCA_013112535.1. GTDB lineage: Bacteria > Pseudomonadota > Gammaproteobacteria > Eutrophobiales > Eutrophobiaceae > UBA7359. The sequence goes on along the minus strand of JABFGI010000012.1, from coordinate 2,127 downwards.
GCCGTGGCGGTAAAAAACGGGGGGGCTGGGACAAACTCAAGGAAGAAGCTGATATTAAAACTGAGTTGGAAGCAGGACACTTCATGGATCTAATCCGTTATCAGGCAGGTACCGGTAAATCTGAAGATGGCTATATTCTGGAACAACGTCACATGGAAGGTGGTCAGGGTTCGGAATTCACATCCAGTTTAGCTGATGGCACCTGGACAATCTTAATGAAACGCAAACTAGCTTCTGAAAAAGCAGGTGATATAAGTCTGGCGACCGATCAGGTTTATAACCTTGGTTTTGCGATTCATGATGATTATACCAATGGTCGTTATCACCATGTCTCACTAGGTTACAAACTTGGCTTTGATAATGATGAAGCCGAGATTAATGCCGTAAAACAATAAAATTAGAATACGGATTGAGTATTTTCTATTTTCTTTATGTCATAACATAAAACAGACAAATTGAAGGATAGAAAAATGAGTATTAAATCATTAATAAATATCGGAATAATCGTATATTTTGCTTTCACTACTGTCACTGTATTTGCAGAGACAGTAGTGATTGAAATTAAAGATTCTCAATATGGAAATGGGGAACCCGTTACGGTGAATGTAGGAACTACCGTTAAATGGCTGAACGTAGAAAAACGTCAATACCACAGCGTCTGGTTTGAAGCTGAAGGATTTCCAGAAGCTGAATATATCTTTCCTGAAGAAACATGGGAAAGAACATTTGATAAACCAGGCACCTACCCTTACCGCTGTGAGCCTCATGAAGACATGATCGGCACGATTATTGTTGTTGAATAGAATAATTTAATTAACTAACTGGAGAGTCTTTAGCTAATAGTTCGGTATAGCTAAAGAAGACAATGTCATGATCTATAAGCTTATAAAGATCTTTTTTATTACCTTTGCACTGTTAAATGTAAATACTGTCATTGCAGAAACAGAGCTGAATGGTTATCTAAGTACTCAATTTGGCATGTCAGCTAATGAAGTACGTACTGTAATTGAAGAAGATGGCATTGTTTTCTCAAGTAGTGAAACTACTGATGGTGACCATTTGATTTTTGCCCAACGTAAGCAAAGCTGGATAACTTCCGACTTGCTCTATGTTTTTCCTGCGAACTCTGACCGATTGGCACTTATTATTGAGATCTTTCCGGGTTTATTTGATACAACACCTATTCAAAAGAAACTGGCAAAACAGTTGGGCAATCCATCTTCGGATAATTATCCTGAGTCAGTGCTAAAAAAAATGCAGGAATCAAATTTAATTCCGACTGGTGTGAATCAACTTTCAGTTTGGAATATTACTGCTAATGGAAACGACCGTGAGGCACGGTTAATGGGATTAGAAAAATATGTCCGAGTCGAATATATCGACAATGATCTTATGGCAGGAAAATAATGTATTACAATTTCTTTTTCTGCGTTACTTTTAGCCTCACATTACTTATTCCTTACCCTGTTATTGCTTCTGACATATCAAATGACCGTCAACAGGAACTAATTCATTTAATTCAGCATGATTGTGGTTCATGTCATGGGATGACATTGAAAGGAGGGTTGGGAACCCCTCTTACAGTCGAAAATCTCCAGAATAAATCAAACGAAGCGTTAATTAGCATCATCATGAACGGTGTTAAAGGTACACCGATGCCCCCCTGGAAAGATGTTCTTGCCGAACAAGAAGTAGTCTGGATGGTTAAGCAACTTAAAACAGGGTTAGCCGAGAATCATTGAAATGCGTTTAATAAAAACAATAGTTCTATCTTTTAGTTTATTGATATCCATAAACGCTTATGCTGAATTAAGAGGCACGGGTGATCTTGGAGTCATTATTGAACGAGCGGTTGGTAAAGTAAGACTGGTTAACACCAGTCAACGTACCGATATTGGCCGTATTGATGGACTCGGCGATCTTTCTCATGCTTCCATTGTTTTTTCACGTGATGCACGGTATGGCTTTGTCTTCGGTCGTGATGGTGGTCTAACAAAAATCGACCTGCTGACCAGTACGATTAACAAACGTATTATTCAAGCAGGAAACAGTATTGGGGGCGCTATCTCTCAGGACGGACGTTATGTTGCCGTGTCGAATTATGAACCGGGTGGTGTACGTATATTC
>JABFGI010000011.1 GCA_013112535.1 Pseudomonadota bacterium | reverse complement strand
ATCCGTGAATATAACGAAGAACGGCCACATGATGCGTTGGGAGATTTAACACCTAATGAATATTTAATGACCAATAATCCGCTGGAAAACTCTAATTTAGCTTGGAACTAAAATGGGGAGGTTTACACTATGATGCATGATCAATTATCGGATGTTGCTGAAGGTTATAAAAAAATTGCTAATAAACTTAATGAGGCTGATAAAATGCATAAAGAAAAATTTAAAGAAAAACTCATGCAAGATATATTTCCATCAGCAATGGGTTACTTCTTTGAAAAAATAGGCCAAGGAATTTTGACACATTCATCTGGTGACACAGAGTTTGGGCAAACTAATCTTAGAATGTTAAAAGAAACATACGAAAAATTTGAAACAGCTCTCAAGGAAAGGAATGAGCTTGATGAATACACAAAGTTTGATCTTGATGAGTATTTCCACGCAATAAAACGAATAGATGAATATTTGTCTGGAGGAAATGGCTCAATTGAAGAAATAGATGCACGTATCTATTTGTCATATCTTCGTAATGAGCATTCAAGTTTCGTGCAAATAGCTAAAGAGATCGATGAACAGTATCAAGCATCGACATAACAAAGCTTTTCAGCGGATGGCAGTCGCTAACGCGCCTGTTCCTCATAAAGGCAAGGTTAATTCCCCTTATGGCATGCCGAGGTGTTGTTTGATTTCATCGGTTGAGCCACAGGGAGGTGGCGAGAGCGTATTGGCGACAAGGATGCCGCCTATGCGCGTGCCGATGAAATTAAATAACACTGAGGGTACCCGTTAGGGCAAGACATTGGGGTGGCCTTTTTCTTGGCTAGCTTCTTTTTGGCCAAGCAAAAAGAAGTAGCTCGCCAGCAGGCGAAACCATCAGTAAAGAAAAATAACGATCTTAAAATTTACTTTTATGTACCTTAACTCACTGCAAAGGTGTATAAAGTATCTTAAAGCCTATTATAAAGCTCTTTCAACTTGGCAAGGATAGAAGCAGCATTCTCGCCTGTGTCCCACTCCCCATCTTCACCCATCACAATGATCTCTGTCTTATTACCAACACCGGTCAGGCTCAATTGATAAGGCGTGCCTTCATCTTCGTCATCACCCCAGAATTTTAACTTGCTTAATAAACCTTCCTCTTTTTTCTCTTGCGGCTTGTAGAAAAGAATGTTGTAAGTGCCTTTTTCCTGACTCTTGTCCTGAATAACATATCCGGCACGCTGTAATACCAATTCAGTATCACGCCATGCACGTGTGAACTCTTGTGGAATGGCAAGATAACTTTTACCTTCGCCAAGGCTAAGTATTTCAGCTTTCGGTCTTACTTTTTTTGGAGTTGAAGGTGTTGCAGATGTACTACCGTTATCTGCAATACTTCCAGTTTCTTCAAATTCAGTACCATAAAAATGCAGACTCATTTTACGAATGATTTTCTTTTCCAGACCTGCATCAGGTGTCGCCTCTAACCACGCCCCTTCCAGTAACTCCTGTCTTTCACTTGATAAGAAAATAACCGTATCATTTGATTCACCCGGCTCGGCAAAAATTTTAAAACGATGCTTATCACTTTCGCCTTCTTTCCAGCCTGTTTCCATGACACCTAATTCAGGGTCGTTTAAATCAATAACATACCCCTTATCATTCCAGAATTGTTCCAGTTGTCCCCAGATATCAACACTGGAACCTTGTAAGGCTAACCATTGTTCGCCTTCAGATTGACCGCCACCAAGTACTGCGCCACCAATAGATTTGCGTGTACCTGCTGCCCGCTGTCGTTGAAATTCACTTAAGGTATTCGCCTCTTCATCACTTGGTATTGCTGCCGCATATTCTCCTTCCGTCACCGTTAGATCAGGAGGAACTTCCAGTGCGGGAAGATCACGACTTTTTTGGTATGTTTTACGTTTATCCGTTAATACTTCATCCAGACTTGGCAGGGATTCGCAGCCAAAAATACATAGCACACAAACAAGTAAAATTAAATTTCTTATAAATAACATAATAGTTTTATAACACTCCTGCCTGTTTCATGGCATCTAGTAATTCGGCTTCGGCTGATTCTGACATCCAGGTCAAAGGTAGTCTGATTCCTGCCTGAATAAGACCTAATTTATGAACTGCCCACTTAACCGGAATGGGGTTCGATTCAACAAATAATTTTTTATGAAGACCAACTAAAGTCTGATCAATTTCAGTGGCACCTTCTGCATCACCTTTTTGAGCTAACACACACATTTCATGCATTGCCTTTGGTGCGACATTGGCAGTGACGGAAATCGTTCCATGCCCACCTTCGAGAATAAAGTCTTTAGTCGTCAGGTCATCACCACTTAATAATAGAAAATCGTCGCTGACATTATCTTTAATCTGTTTCACGCGTGATAAATCAGCTGTCGCTTCTTTAACACCGATAATATTCTCGATTGGCGCAAGACGAATAATCGTTTCCGGCAACATATCGCAAGCGGTTCTACCCGGAACATTATAAAGTATCTGAGGAATATCGACTGCTTCAGCAACGGCTTTGTAATGCTGAAATAAACCTTCCTGCGTGGGTTTATTGTAATAAGGCGTCACCAGTAAACAGGCATCTGCACCAGCTTTCTTGGCGCACTTGGTCAAGGCAATCGCCTCAATTGTCGAATTAGCACCAGTACCCGCAATAACTGGTAATCGGCCATTCACTATTTCGACCATTTCCCTAATGACAGCGCAGTGTTCTTTTTCTGTCAGGGTCGCAGATTCGCCTGTCGTTCCAACAGAAACAATCGCATCAGTCCCCTGCTCTATATGAAATTCAAGGAGTTTTTCCAGTGCCTGATGATCAAGTTCTGTATCAGGACGTACCCCTGCCTGCATCGGGGTAACAACGGCAACCATACTTCCAGTAAACATAGATAATAGTAATTATGAGTAATTGACAAAAACGTGTATGGTACTTAATCATACGTCCCTATGACAAGGACAATAGACTTATATATCTAGCGAATAAGATTGGTTTGCTTAAATAGCACTATAATTGGACTATTTTTACAATAATTATTTGAGTATCTCTACCATTTAGAATGCAGAAACACCTCGTCATTAGCACACTGATCGATAATTCTAACGAAATTATTCGTACATTTTCCAAATTAGCTGAATCCAGCGGCTGTAATATCGTCGATAGTCAATTTAAAGTACTGGGACATAAGCTTTCTTTAATGCTCTTCCTTTCCGGAAGCTGGGATTCGATTGCTAAAATCGAATCCATGTTAGCCAAGCTGGAACAACAGCATCAAATCAAGATTCTATCGGAACGCACCGAGGTACAAAGCTTACAGGGCGATTCCATGCCCTATGCTGTGGATGTTGTTGGTATTGATCAACCGGGCATCATCTTTGATATTGCTAATTTTATGTCTGGCAATGAATTGCATATTCAGGAAATGACTTCTAATACCTATCTGGCATCACAGACCGGCGCAAAAATGTTTTCTCTACATATGATGGTCAATATTCCCCTGGACACATCAATTTCTGCCATTCGTGGTGATTTTATCGATTTTTGTGATCATCTTAATTTAGATGCAATAATGGAACCTGTAAAATAGAACGACTAAAAAATACTTTTTACATGAGATCAACGAAAAAAATATTTTTCCATAAATAAAAATAAACGAGCTATTATTTAACTATGAGTAAAGTCAGTATCGGTAAAAAAGTACCACAATTCAGCTTACCCGCCACCGGTGATCAAACAATTAAACTCTCGGAACTTAAAGGCAAAAATATTGTTCTGTATTTCTATCCAAAAGACAGTACCCCAGGTTGCACATTAGAAGGTCAGGATTTCAGGGATAATATACGTAAGTTCAGTTCAAGAAATACACGCATACTTGGCGTATCACGAGACGCATTATCCTCACATGATAAGTTCAGGGAAAAACAGAAGTTCTCTTTTGATTTAATATCGGATGAGAACGAAAAACTATGCACAATATTTGACGTCATTAAAGAAAAAAACATGTATGGAAAGAAACATATGGGTATTGAAAGATCAACTTTTTTGATCGATGACAAAGGTATTCTTCGAAACGAGTGGCGAAAAGTAAAAGTGAAAGGCCATGTTGAAGAAGTATTAGAAGCTGTAAAAAACTTAAAATAAGAATCTAAAAATTAATGTCCAAAAAAAATCCTTCTCGATTTTTCGTACTTGATACGAATGTTTTAATGCACGATCCATCATCACTTTTCAGATTTCAGGAACATGATATTTTTATCCCCATGGTTGTACTGGAAGAAATGGATGCAGGTAAAAAAGGTGTTTCTGAAGTAGCTCGAAACGTACGACAAGCAAGCCGCTTTATTGATGAAATAATTAAATCATCAGGAACAAATGATATTAATGAAGGATTGGAAATTAATCCGGCAATACAATCAAACGGTAAGGCTGATGTTTCTGGTCGATTGTTTTTACAAACTCAAATCATGCCTGAAAGCCTGCCTGAAAATCTACCGGGTAAGAATGCAGATAATTCAATTCTTGGCATAACGCTTTCATTACAAAAAAAATATCCGGATAAAATTATCACTCTTGTCTCGAAAGATATTAACTTACGAATAAAAGCGCATGTTATCGGTATTCATACTGAAGACTATACTAACGACAAGGTACTTGATGACGCCGATCTGCTTTATACCGGAATTAATAAATTACCGGAAAATTTCTGGGAGACAAAATCTGAAGCATTAACCTCCTGGCAGGAAGATATGCGTTCCCTTTATGAAATTCAGGGTCAACCCCTGGAAGAAGAGTGTTACCCGTATCAATGTTTATATACAGAAGAAGGCGCGGGTTTCGAAGCATTAGTTAAAACATCTGATAAAGAAAAAACAACTTTTGTACACGCAATAGACTATCGAGAAGACAAACAATCTGTCTGGGGTGTTAATGCAAAAAATCGCGAACAAAACTTTGCGCTCAATTTGTTAATGGATCCCGATGTTGACATGGTGACGCTACTCGGCGTTGCCGGAACGGGAAAAACATTACTTAGTTTGGCTGCGGGACTGGAACAAGTGATGGATAAAAAACTTTATCGCGAAATTATCATTTCACGAGTCACTGTCCCTGTAGCAGAAGACATTGGCTTTTTACCGGGAACGGAAGAAGAAAAAATGGCACCGTGGATGGGTGCATTGATGGATAACCTTGAAGTTTTAACCAACTCGGATGAGAGTGGTGATTGGGAGCGTGCAGCGACTAATGATTTATTATCTAAGCGAATTAAGATTCGATCATTAAATTTTATGCGCGGTCGCACTTTTCTTAACCGATACATTATTGTCGACGAAGCACAGAACTTAACCGCGAAACAAATGAAAACCCTGATCACTCGCTCTGGACCGGGCAGCAAGATGATCATACTTGGAAACATCTCACAAATTGATACGCCATACTTAACTGAAACCACATCAGGTTTAACCTATGTGGTTGATCGATTTAAAAACTGGGAACACAGCGGTCATATAACCTTAATACGTGGTGAGCGTTCACGTCTTGCCGACTTCGCTAACAAAGTGCTTTAAACAGTTAAAAGCTGATGTCATATACTTGAACACCGCTAAATTAAAACGTTTATATAAATTAGAGTTTAACCACAGAAACTTGATCAGCATCACATTGATTATAATAACGATAAGCGAGGAGAGATCATGAAACAGCCAAATAAAACAACCTGGCTGAACTTGCCAAGCATGGGTTTATCTATACGGATGCTTTTCACCGGGTATCTTTTAACTATTGGTTTTGGTTTAGTTACAGCAGGAGCGCAAATCTTACTGACTCACGGCATGGCTGACGGGAAAATGGGTTTATCAATTGATGATATTGTTTACAGTTATTATGGCAATCGTGGCAATAGTAAACTGGAAGCAAAATTGAATGGTTCTATGAAGGACAAGGCACCAGAGGATATCCGCGCCAAGATGATTCATTGGGCCAGAGACGGTGCCTCAGAAGAAGCCTGGGAAGCTGAAATCAAAAAAGAAGTAACCCTATATTGCAGCGGTTGTCATGGCAGTATTCCCGGTTTGCCTGTTATTACAAATTTCGATGTCATGCGTGAGACTGCAAAATCAGATCAAGGTGCATCAGTAGATGCTTTAACACGAGTTTCACATATTCACCTGTTTGGTATCGCTTTCATCTTTTTCATTATGGGCTTCATCTTTAGCTTTTCAGTCGGCATCCCCAAATTATTAAAAGAAGCAACGATTTTATTACCATTTCTTTTTCTAATACTTGATATCATTTCCTGGTGGGCAACAAAATGGTTTGCAGGTTTTGCCTGGTTCACAATGATAGGTGGTATCGGTTATTCGTTAGCATCAAGTTTCATGTGGTTTACCTCAATGTATCAAATGTGGGTATTGCCATACAATGGAAAAGATTATCTGATTAATAGCTGGGAAGACTAAATTTCACCATAGCTTATGACCGCGCTGGTTTAAAGCGCGATCATACATTATTATCTTAGCGTTAATCACTTTCAAGAAATTGAATATGTTGCCGATATAAATAGCGGACTATTATATGAATGGAAAGCATGGATAATTCACCTCAACAAAATATTTTCTCTAGTGATGAGAAAGCCTACTTAAATGATCTGAAGCTGGCAGCAGATTTTCAAAAGACAGTTTTGCCGGAAATTGTTGATGTCGACTATCTTGATATAGCCCTGATGTATGAACCCTATGATGTCGTTTCCGGCGATGTTTATGATTTCATTTTAAACAGGGAAAAAGAACTTGCTATCTTCATCGGCGATGCTACTGGTCATGGTATCTCGGCAGCATTAATGACAATGATGGTACATATTGCTATCGACAGTTTAACGCCAAATCTTGCAACAGATAAATCAATTAGAAAATTAAACCAGTTAATATCTTCCCGTAATACAGGTCGTTCGGTTACTAGCGCCCTTTTTAGAATAAAACCTGATGGCTTATTGAAAGTTACACATGCGGGTCACCCTTCTCTCATAGTTGTCCCGGCTGATAATTCCCAAATCGTTACTTTTAAACAGGCAGGTTGTCCACTTGGTTTATTTATAGAAGAACCGGTTCAATATATCGAAGAAACATATCAATTAATGTCAGGTGATAAGATTATTGCTTATACCGATGGACTTGTTGAATGGCGTAATAATGAAAAGGAATCTTATGGACTAGATCGTTTATTAGATTCTATAAAAATAAATCGTGCGGCTGATTGCAGAAAACTGATGACTGCCATCTATGATGATGTTGTATTGTTTTCAAACCAAAAAAGAAATAGTGACGATCTAACAATTCTTATTAGTGAATATAAAAACGTCCTCATTTAGATGTTTCTGTCACTTTAAATTTTAACTTTTTTTAAAATAAACCCTTTCTAATCATCAACATTGTTTATAAATCGTCTTTTAACAAGGCTATGGCTGGATATTGTATGTAGATTTAGTTAAAGTGATAGAAAGAGCAAATCTGAAAAATATTCTTTTAAATCCAATTACGAGGGAATTTTAAAATGGCAGAAGCGAAAGGATTAAGTAAACCAGTCAAGTTGAAAAGCGAGTTAGCAGATTTTTTGGGCGAAACGGAACTGCCAAGAACAGAGATAACGAAAAAATTATGGGATTATATAAAAGCAAATAAACTTCAAACTAAAACTGAAAATGGCAAAGCCGAAAATGCGGGGAAATATATTGTCGCTGATGCTAAATTAGTTCCTATTTTCAAAAACACCAAGTCTACAAGTAAATCAGGTAAGCTGACTGATCTTACACAAATTAAAGAAGGCGAAACGATCAATATGATGCAGATGGCTGCAGTTGTTGGCGCAAATATAGAATAAGTCCGTAAGAGTCTGCATTATATAAATGCAGGCTCTTTAATTTAGTAGTACTACCTGACTTTCCCTTGTAGCGTAACATCATCACCTTCATGTGTCGGCCAGACGTTGATGAGCGCTTTCACCAAAGTTGCCAATGGTATAGCAAAAAATACTCCCCAAAATCCCCATAGACCACCAAAGACCAGTATTGCAACAATAATAGCAACGGGATGTAAGTTGACTGCTTCGGAAAAAAGAATCGGAACAAGTACGTTTCCATCAAGGAACTGAATGACACCGTAACAAACTAGTAACCAGATAAAATCTGTCTCTAACCCCCACTGAAAATACGCAACAAAAGCAATAGGTAAAGTCACTACGGCAGCACCGATATAAGGGATTAACACAGATAAACCAACAAGCATTGCCAGCAACGATGCATAGTTTAAACCAAAGATGACAAAAACAATGTAAGCAACACTACCGACTATGAGAATCTCATTAGATTTACCGCGTACATAGTTACCAATTTGTCCATCCATTTCAATCCAGATTTCATTCACCAATTGCCTTTCTTTTGGTAAAAATCGTCCCATCCACTCAAGAATGATCCCTTTGTCTTTTAGAAAGAAAAAAATCATTAGAGGCACAAGCACCAGATAAACAAGAATAGTAATAATGGCAGGAATTGAAGCAACTGAAATTGACAATACATTTTGTCCCAGATCGCTAAGACCGCCCTGTATTGTGTAAATTAATTCTTCTACATACTCAACTGATATCATTTCAGGATATTGTTCAGGCAAGCGTAATAACAAGGCTTGACCATTACTTATCATATCCGGTACTTCTTTAAAGAACTGACTGACTTGCCTTGATAACCTGGGGAGCAATATCAGCAGAATAAACATCATAAATGCAACGAATAATATATAAACCAGATAAACTGCTCCGTTTCGCGGCATTTTTTTCTTTTCTAATTTAAAAACTGCGCCTTCTAACAAATAAGCAATGACTAGTGCAGCAAACAGAGGTGCAAGCATCTTTCCCATCGTCATCAGGATGGCAACGCTAACAACCAACAAGACGACTAATAACGATGCTTGTGGATCAGTAAAATAACGTCGATACCAGCGACTAATAAATTCAAACATTTTTATATACTAAATATTAAGGATAACTTTGCTCATGATAACGATATCTCATCCATACAGCGAGACTAATCACACAACAATAGGCATTTTACAGTTTTAATAAACAAGTATCATCACTTCAAACTTCCCTGACTCTGTCCCGAAAATCTGTTCCTGACATTCTCTACCGCTTATATCACTATAAGCGTCTCGCGACATCGCCTAAAGCGCCCACTGTTATTACCCTGCATGAACGCAGGTACTTATGATTTGTCAGGAACAAGAAAGCTGACATTACATCCATTTAAATAAAAAAATGGGCGTCGAGGGAGACGCCCAAAATAGTAAGGAGTAGGGGACAGTCGAGGAAATACTAATATATGACCGTCTGCATAAACTACAGTGCAGCACTCATGCCAACTTGTAAATTTACTATAATTCAAAGACTTAGTTGATTACATGTACTATATAAAGATAAGATTTGCACTATCATTACCTTTTAGGCACAGTCATGGTGCGCCGCAATAAACAGGTCGACTTGCTTTAACAATGAATAAATCACAGCTTTCAGAAGAGATAAAACGATGGGGAACCGAGTTAGGTTTTCAACAGCTTGGTTTTACAACAACATCTTTAGCAGAAGATGAAACTTATCTTTTGAATTGGCTGAAACAAGGACGGCATGGCGACATGGCCTACATGGAAAGACATGGCACAAAACGAAGTCGTCCTGAAGATCTTGTAACTGGAACAATAACGGTCATCTCCGCAAGAATGGATTACATGTCCCCATCCAGTGAACATCCTTCACAAGTATTAAATAACAGGGAACTGGCTTATGTTTCTCGTTACGCAATGGGTCGTGATTACCACAAATTAATGCGACAACGATTACAAAAACTGGCGACTAGAATTGAAAATGAAATTGGAGACTTTGGTTATCGTTGCTTTGTCGATAGCGCACCAGTTCTGGAAAAAGCATTAGCACGAAATGCCGGACTAGGCTGGATTGGTAAGCACAGTAATTTAATCCATCCTAAAGCGGGTTCCTGGTTCTTTCTTGGTGAGATATACACCGACTTACCACTTGAAATAGACGAACCATTTGACAAACACCATTGCGGTAGTTGTGAAGCGTGTATAACCATATGTCCAACAAAAGCTATTATTGCACCAATGCAAGTCGACGCACGTCGTTGCATTTCCTATTTAACGATTGAGTTACGTGATGCTATTCCGGAAGTGTTCAGGAAGATGATAGGTAACCGTGTTTACGGTTGTGATGATTGTCAATTGATTTGTCCCTGGAACAAATTTTCAAAAAATTCAGAAGAAGATGATTTCCGTGTGCGTAATGGACTTGATTCTCCAACGTTAGTTGAATTATTTGCATGGACTGAAGCAGAGTTTTTAAAAAAGACTGAAGGCTCTGCTATAAGAAGGATCGGCTATGAATGTTGGCTAAGGAATATCGCCGTAGGACTGGGCAATGCACCCAAGACTAATGAGGTGATTGCTGCATTAAAAAATCGCCAACATAATGCTTCAGCTTTGGTTCAAAAACATATCGAGTGGGCATTAGTCCAGCATGGTATAGAAAACTAATTCTTATTCAGCATACATTGTTTCTGTTTCAACATTAAACACGGTACCATCAACGCTCATAACCCGAACCTTTGATCCCGCAGGCATATCCATACCCTTTACTTTCCAGGTGGAATCATCGACTTTAACTTTACCTACGCCATTAACAATGGCTTCCTCAAGCGTAAAAATACGTCCAACATACTGTTCACCTCGTCGATTTAAGTTCGGTTCATCATTTACAGTGGGATTTTCTTTCTGATGTTTTTTATACAAGACCAATGTTACGACTGATAACACACCGAAAATGATAACCTGAATTAATAAATGCAGATCGGGTACAGCAAATAAAATTAAACCGACTATAAAAGCGGAAATACCCATCCATAAAAAATAAGCTAGCGGTAAAAGCATCTCTATTACGATCATGACGACCGCAGCTATCAGCCAATACCAAAAATGAATCTGGTCTAACCATTCCATAATTTACTCCTTATACTTGTCCGCCAGCGTCTTTATCTTTTCCAAACGTCTCTTTGGCAATTTCAGTAATACCACTTAGCGCACCAATAACATTACTTGCTTCCAATGGCATTAAGATTACTTTTTGGTTCGGTGCTGATGCTATTTCTTTTAATGCGTCTACATATTTTGTCGCTACGAAATAGTTTACCGCCTGAATATCACCGGTCGCGATTGCACTAGATACATCGGTGGTGGCTTTTGCCTCTGCCTGAGCCAAACGTTCGCGAGCATCCGCATCAAGATACGCGGATTCTTTACGTCCTTCTGCCTCCAGAACAGCAGCTCTCTTTTCTCCATCTGCTTTCAGGATTTCTGCCTGCTTGAAGCCTTCTGCTTCAAGAATATTGGCACGTTTATCACGTTCAGCTTTCATTTGACGAGCCATGGAATCAACCAGATCTTTTGGTGGAGAAATATCTTTAATTTCAATACGCGTGACCTTCACACCCCAGGGACCTGTCGCTTCATCAACCACATGTAATAATTGTGCATTAATCGTGTCACGCTGTGACAATAACGCATCAAGATCCATGGAGCCCATTACTGTACGTATATTGGTCATGGTTAAATTGAGTATGGCTCGGGTAAGGTTGTTAACTTCATAAGCGGCCTGTGCAGCATTTAAAACCTGAAAGAAAACCACACCATCGACTCGAACCATTGCATTATCTTTAGTGATGACTTCCTGTGATGGCACGTCGACAACGGTTTCCATCATATTCATCTTCGCACCAATTCTGTCGAAGAAAGGAATGATAATATGTAAGCCTGGCGATAATGTTCGTGTATATTCGCCAAATCGCTCTACTGTATATTCGTTACCCTGAGTAACAATTGTCACTGCTTTCATGAGCAGCACAATTGAAAAAACTGCAACTACAAGAATAAACTCAGCCATGACTTTCTCCTTACCAAAATATTATTTTATAAATGATTAAACAGGATGATCATATTAATCTCCATCATCTACTTTAATTGCTGTCATAATAACAACAGTCTGGAAATCGATTTTGTAACTTGCTGCTCCTCAGTCATACTCGTTTCCTGTATTAATTTTATTAAATCTGAACGAAGCTAAACTTACTAAACATTATCACTGTACACGGTATTTGTCCCAGAGAATAAAGCAAGAATTTTCAACAATTAACGTACTGTCAAACAGTTTTTTTAACTATTCAACGGGATTTTCTTGCATTTTTTCTTTTGTATCACCATCTTTTTCTTCTATATCTTTTTTCACCACAATAGACATACCTGGTGCTGTTTTATCCATCCAGCCTCGAACACGTTTTATCAAAACATCTTCAAGTTTGGTAAAAAAATGGCCTGCTCCTTCAATTTTCATTTGTGTGTATTTACTATTACCGCCTTTCTTTGCCGCCAGTCTTCTGTCCGCAGCTTGATCTTCCGCTTCTTTGTAGTCACGTGAGCCATAAATATCGAGCACAGGTAATCTTGTTTTTTCTATTAATCCAAGCAAATTAATCTGGGGCTTAACAAAGGCATAATCGCGAAAATTTATTGCAGCCAGGGAAACTATTTTTTGCTCTTTTTCTTTCTGAAGATATGACAAGGCCGTTACCGCTCCAAAGCTATGGCCGATTGCAACAATATTTCTAAATTTGTTTTCATGTAGTAATTGTATTCCTGCCTCAATCCTTGCCGCCGCTTGTTCCAATGTCTTTCCATAATTTTCGATCTGATTTTCAGGAGCTAATACAGGAAGTTGAATAGACAAGCTAGTCCAGCCATGTTCAGGCAGTGCTGTTCGTAATGGTGAGATAGTCTGTGGCCAATCAGCATGAGCACCCATACCATGTAAAATAATAACGGCACCATTTGCCTTTACGTTAGTTTGCTTAATCAGCAACGCCAGAAATTTCTCACCATTAGCTTCAAGCCATAAAACTTCACCTTGTTCTACTTCTTCAGCTAACTTTTCACTAACCAGTTTTTCGCGTTCACGATCCAGTACATCAGCACTAACAGAGATTGCTGAAATAAAAAACAGTATAATTACAACGCTTATTTGAAGATTTTGTCTCATATAATCCTTATTTAACCTCATCAGTATCAAAAAATCAGCAACAAGTGCGCCAGATAGTCGCTTATGCTATGAACCCTTATAATTGCACGATTTGACCAGTCGTCACTTAATCTGATGCGGTATTCACGCACATGTTCCACCATAGTTATAACTATGATTTCGGTCACGAACACGCCAATACCACAGCAACCCAGCGGGATCTTCTCACCAAGTCGTGCAACATAAGGGGTAATCAGGTAAAGTTCGCACTTTATCGGATATATCTGAAAATAAACGGTTTATTAAGATGTTTGATCCAGTAATTGCACCTTCAATTTTATCAGCTGATATGGCCCGTCTTGGACAAGATACCGAGGCTGTATTAGCGGCAGGCGCTGATTTTGTCCATGTCGATGTCATGGATAATCACTATGTGCCGAATCTGACCTTTGGTCCGGTTGTGGTTAAAGCCTTGCGTGATTTCGGTATTACTGCGCCTATGGATGTACACCTGATGATCAAACCGGTTGACCGTATTATTCCTGAATTTGCTGAAGCCGGAGCAAGTTACATTACCTTTCACCCTGAAGCATCTGAACACCTGGATCGATCATTACAGTTAATTCGTGATAATGGCTGCAAGTCAGGATTAGTATTTAATCCAGCGACACCGCTAGATGTACTCGAATATGTAATGGATAAAGTCGATATGATTCTGCTGATGTCGGTCAATCCCGGTTTTGGCGGCCAATCTTTTATTCCTTCTGCTTTGGAAAAACTTAAAGCCACACGCAAATTAATTGACAATTCCGGCTATGATATCCGTCTGGAAATTGATGGTGGCGTTAAAATCGATAATATTCGTGAAATAGCTGAGGCAGGAGCAGATACCTTTGTTGCCGGCTCTGCTATTTTTAATAGTGATGATTACAAATCAACTATTACATCAATGCGAGAACAATTAAAATTAGCCAATAGCTAATTCAGTACCCGATTTATTCATTTTTTCTTATGCCTATTAAAACACCCGAACTGGTTTTACTTGATCTTGATGGAACGCTGGTCGACTCCATTCCTGATCTCGCTAATGCTGTTAATAAAACACTCGCAGAATTTTCCATAAAAGTTCGAGATATTAATAGTATCCGTAGTTGGGTCGGCAATGGTGTTGAAAAATTATTACACCGTGCAATCACGAATGATATCGATGGCGAAGCAGAGTCAGAACTTTACGGAAAAGCCTATAGTTTTTTTATGGATACTTATAGAAATAACATGTGTGTTGAAAGTATTTGTTACCCGGGTGTTCGAAAAGGCATCGATTATTTAAAAGATCAAAACATTAAACTTGGCTGTGTTACTAACAAGAGCGAACAATTTGTCGGGCCGATTCTGGAGCACCTCGGCCTTAAGAATGACATGAGCATTATTATTGGAGGAGATACATTGGCAAAGAAGAAACCAGATCCTTTGCCGTTATTACACGCCGCTTCCGTATTCGAAGCCGACCCAAAACAATCCTTAATGATTGGCGACTCTGTTAGCGATGTTAAAGCAGCACGTGCAGCTGATTTTCAAATTGTGTGTGTGAGTTATGGTTACAATCATGGCAAAGACATCCGCGAAACAAGTCCCGATGCCGTTGTTGATTCATTGGCCGAATTACCGCAACTGTTTCATGGAGAGGCTATTCGGTGATAATTAATCGAAGTGAAAATAGACCGGAAAGGGGCGTTTGCAACCGATTAACTTATTGCCGAACAGCCTCCGTATTATGATTAACGAAACTGAATTTAATCAACTCGCAAAAGAAGGATACAACCGTATTCCGTTAATGCGTGAAGTACTGGCTGATCTTGATACTCCACTTAGCACTTACATGAAACTATGTGATGCGCCCTATTCGTGTTTATTTGAATCAGTACAGGGTGGTGAAAAATGGGGGCGTTATTCCATCATTGGATTACCAGCAAAAAAAATTATTACGGCTAACGGCAATCAAATAACAATAAAAGAAAATAATAGTGTTTTAGAAGACTATAAGGTTGATGACCCATTAGCAGAAATTGAAAATATTCAACAAAGTTATAAGGTTGCCGAGATCGAAGGTATGCCACGTTTTAATGGTGGACTGGTGGGTTACTTCGGTTATGAGACTATTAAATACATCGAACCTCGGTTAAGTAAAAACGATAAAGACGATCCAATAGGTTCGCCTGATGTTTTATTAATGGTATCTGATGAAGTTGTTGTATTCGATAATCTTGGTGGAAAATTATTCATCATTGTCCATGCTGATCCAGATAATGCCGATGCATTTGCAAATGCACAACAACGACTTGATCAAGTAGTCGATACATTAGCAACCAAACATATTGATAAAACAAAATCGAATGGTTCACGTACCGTTAACGAAAACGATTTTGTTTCCGGCTTTACCCAGGAAAATTATGAAGCCGCGGTCGATAAAATAAAAGACTACATTGTTGAAGGCGATAGTATGCAGGTTGTGTTGTCACAACGTCTTTCAATTCCATTTGAATCAGAGCCGGTTGACCTGTATCGCGCATTACGTTGTTTGAACCCTTCACCCTATATGTATTTTCTTGATCTGGACGATTTCCAGATTGTTGGATCTTCTCCGGAAATATTAGTCCGGCTTGAAGATAACATGGTTACGGTCAGACCCATCGCCGGTACACGTCCACGCGGTAAAACAGAAAAAGAAGATATTGTATTAGAAGAAGACTTATTGGCCGATCCAAAAGAACTGGCCGAACATTTAATGTTGATTGACTTAGGTCGTAATGATGCCGGACGAGTTGCCGAGATGGGCAGCGTCACTTTAACCGACAAAATGATTATTGAACGGTATTCACATGTTATGCATATCGTCTCCAATGTCACAGCGCAATTAAAAGAAAACATGACTGCGATCGATGTTTTACGTGCCACCTTCCCGGCCGGTACCGTTTCTGGTGCACCAAAGATTCGAGCGATGGAAATTATTGATGAGCTGGAACCGGTAAAACGCGGTGTTTATTCCGGTGCAGTGGGGTATTTATCGTGGAATGGTAATATGGATACAGCTATTGCTATCCGTACCGCTGTGATTAAAGATAAGACCTTGCATATACAGGCAGGCGCAGGCATTGTCGCCGATTCAGTACCCCGAAATGAATGGGACGAAACAATGAATAAAGGCCGTGCTATCTTCAGAGCCGTCAGTATGGCTGAGAAAGGATTAAGCTAATGTTATTAATGATCGACAACTACGACTCCTTTACCTACAACCTGGTTCAGTATTTTGGTGAACTGGGTCAAGATGTACACGTTCATCGTAATGACAAAATTAGCATTGAAGAAATAGAGAAACTCGCGCCCGATCATATTGTCATTTCTCCCGGTCCCTGTACGCCAAATGAAGCAGGCATTTCCATCGATGTCATAAACCATTTCAAAGGCAAGATTCCCATACTTGGTGTCTGTCTCGGGCATCAAAGTATCGGTCAGGCATTCGGCGGCAAGATTATTCATGCGCATGACATCATGCATGGTAAAACATCCGATATTTATCATAACGATACTGACGTGTTTAAGGGCTTTCAAAATCCGTATACGGCAACACGCTATCATTCACTGGTCATCGAAAAAGAATCCTTGCCCGATTGTTTCGAGATCACTGCCTGGACACAAAGCAAAGACGGTGACATGGATGAGATCATGGGCATTAAGCATAAAGAACTGCCTATATCCGGTGTGCAGTTTCACCCCGAATCAATTTTGACATCGTATGGTCATGAATTACTGTCAAACTTCCTAAAGATAAACTAAAAATGCACTTTTTCCGCGATAGTATCGTCAGCATCGTACTCGAATCCTCATGTATTAGGATATACACTGCGGTTCTGCGTGCGATGCTTCCTCACTCTCACGAAAAAATTACTATTTTTAGAATTATCTAGGTCAAAACTTTATGAATATCCAAACAGCAATCAACGAAGTTATTAACGGTAACAACTTAAATCGTGCTGATATGAATGCCGTAATGAAAACCATTATGCAGGGCGAAGCGACGCCGGCACAAATTGGCGGGCTACTGGTAGCGCTGCGTTTAAAAGGTGAAAGCGTTGATGAGATCACGGCTGCTGCTGAGGTTATGCGTGAGCTGGCAGAAAAAGTTAATGTTGATAAAACACATTTAGTCGACACCTGTGGTACCGGTGGTGATGGAGCAAATACATTTAATATCTCAACCACCTCTGCTTTTGTTGTTGCTGCCAGTGGTGCAAAAGTTGCCAAACATGGTAATCGTTCTGTTTCCAGTAAATCGGGCAGTGCCGATGTACTCGAAGCTGCTGGGGTTAATCTGGAATTGAATGGCGAACAGATTGAAAGCTGTATTGAAACTGTCGGTATTGGTTTTATGTTTGCACCGATGCATCACAGTGCAATGAAACATGCGATTGGTCCACGCCGTGAATTGGGTATACGTACTCTATTCAATGTCCTTGGCCCTTTAACTAACCCGGCCAGTGCGCCTAATCAGGTTATAGGTGTCTTTAGTAAAGATTGGCTTACACCTCTAGCTGAAACATTAAAGCAATTAGGCAGTAATCATGTTCTAGTAGTCCATGCTGCAGATGGTCTCGATGAGATCAGCATTTCAGATAAATCATATATTGCAGAATTAAATAATGGCCAGATTGAAAACTATGAAATTAGTCCCGATGATTTTGGAATACAGAAACAAGATATATCAACATTAGCAGCTAATGGCATTAACGATAGTCTAAACAAAATATTCTCTGTCTTGGATAATACAGATGGCGCGGCAAAAGATATTGTTTGCCTTAATGCCGGTGCTGCGATTTATGCTGCCGGGCTTTCCGATTCGATTAAGGATGGTGTATCAAAAGCCCGGACAACATTAGCCTCAGGCGCTGCCAAACAAAAACTCGAACAACTTATACAACATAGCCAATCATTTAAAGCGTAATTCCATGCAAGACAATACACCTGATATTTTAAAAAATATTCTTAGTTATAAAGCGGAATACGTTGCACACTGTAAAAGAAATATTTCAGCTAAAGACATGCAGCATCGCGCTGAGGATTGTGAATCACAATATAGTTTTACCGATGCTATACATAAAGCTATTGAAGAAAATAATCCGGCTATTATTGCCGAAATAAAAAAGGCCTCACCTAGTAAAGGTATTATTCGTGAAATCTTTAAACCGAAAGACATAGCAGAGAGTTACGCTAATGCTGGCACCTGTTGTCTATCTGTATTAACAGATATTGAATATTTTCAAGGTTCGGATGACTATTTAAAACAGGCACGATCTGCTTGTGATTTACCTATTTTACGTAAAGATTTTATGATCGATCCTTATCAGATCTATGAAGCGAAAGTGATTGGCGCAGACTGTATTTTAATTATTGTTTCTGCCTTGTCTGATATGCAAATGCAGGATCTGGTCGGCGTTTCTAACGAAATCGGACTGGATGTGTTGGTTGAAGTTCATGATCGTGAAGAGCTATCACGTGGTATGATGTTACGCACACCGATGATTGGCATTAACAACCGTAACTTACATACTTTTGAAACCTCTCTTGATACCACTTTAGGTCTGTTACCTGATGTCTTCCATGATCGTGTTGTAATCACTGAAAGCGGTATACATACTAAAGAAGATATTCAACTAATGCGCAAAAAAAATGTCAACGCATTCCTTGTTGGTGAAGCCTTTATGAAAGCAGATGATCCGGGAGAAGAATTAAAAAAATTATTTTTCTCTGACTAAATCCACATATATTTATACAGGAGTTACTTCTATGTTTACTTACAGTATGAAAATTTTCTTAGCTACATTATTATCGTTATTTTTAATTAACTCAGTCATTGCCGATACAAGTGAACTTGAATTGATTTGGGAACTGGATGGATTTAAAAACCCGGAATCTGTTGTGCACGATCCTCGACTTAATCTTTTATTTGTTTCAAATGTAAACGGTGGGCCAAATGACAAAGATAATAATGGTTATATTTCCATTGTTTCCATAAACGGCAATCTATTAAATAAAAAATGGGTCGAAGGCCTGGATGCGCCCAAAGGCCTGGCTGTTTATGGCAGCACACTCTATGTTGCAGATATTGATCAATTGGTTGCTATCGATATTGATCATGGCCGTATCATCAATCGATATAAAGTTGATGATGCCAAATTTTTAAATGATGTTGATTCGTCCGACAACGGTGACATTTATGTTTCTGACATGGTGTTAAACCGTATCCATAGATTAAGCGGCGATGATTTCCAAATCTGGATAGAGTCAGAAGAACTGGATAACCCCAATGGTTTACATTTCACCGAAGACGATATCATTGTGGGTTGTTGGGGCAAGATGACGGATGGCTTTGCTACTGAAATAGCCGGACATTTAAAGCGTATCTCTATCAATACAAAAAATATTTCTTCAATCGGTGATGGTTCGCCAGTTGGTAATCTGGATGGCGTTGAAGGCAGTGATGAAACAGGATTCTATGCGACTGACTGGTTAAGCGGCGGGTTATTCCATATCGATGTTAAAGGCAATGCGACTAAACTACTTGAGTTTAATCAAGGCAGCGCAGATCATGAGCTAATCGAAAAGAAAAACTTACTCTTAATACCACAAATGGTCGAGAACAAATTATTTGCATATAAAATTGTTAAATAAAATTATGATTCGATCATTTTTATTGCTTGTCTTATTAAGCATGAATCCGTTGGTTTTTTCCCAGGACTACCCACTTGATGAGGTTGTGTTAGGTCAATGGTCTAATGGAAAATGGTACCCTGCACGCATTAGTGGTTATTATGAAGGCTTATATGATCTGTACTTTCTTGATGGAGATACCTCATCAGTCGACGATAGCAAGATAAGAACATTCAATTGGGATGTCGAAACTCGTGTTTCATGCAAGTGGCAAGGCAAAGATCGTTATTACTCCGGAGTCATTACCAAAATTCATGGCGCCAGTGTATCGATTAATTATGACGATGGCGATAAAGAAAAAACTAGCATTAAATATTGTCGTGTAGATGACCTTGCTGAATAAACATTTACTTCCTTCTAATTTATATGCGCAATAAATACTGTAGTTTCGATATAGAAACAGCCAAAATTCTTCCAGAAAATTTTGGTGACTTACATGATCACCGTCCTTTAGGAATCAGTTGCGTTGCAGTTTGGTGTGAAGACATGGATCAGGCCGAAGTTTTTTATACCAAAGATTTGAACGGCAATGCTGCTGCAAAAATGAGTGTTGATGATTTATCCGATTTTGTTGATGTTCTTTTAGAAAAAACAAAGCAAGGTTATACCATTGTCACACATAATGGCCTTGGTTTTGATTTTGACATTCTTGCCGAAGAATCAGAAAGAGATTACGACTGTCGCGAACTTGCCTTGAACCATATTGATATGATGTTTCATTTCTTTTGTGGCAAGGGTTTTGGCATCGGCCTCAATGCTGCCGCAAAGTCGATTGGTATCAGTAAACCTGCAAATATTGACGGTTCTGTTGCACCGCAATTATGGAAAGCAGGAAACTATCAGCAAGTGCTCGACTATGTTGCTCAGGATTGTCGCTTAACACTGGATGTTGCAATAACGAGCGAAAAGAATAAAAAAATAACATGGATTACAAAAAAAGGAACAACGGCTTATTTCATACTTCCGTCCGGTTGGTTATCTGTTAAAGAAGCTATGAACTTACCCTTACCTGATACATCGTGGATGGACAATGCCTGGGAAAGATCAAAATTTACCGGCTGGTTAGATTAACAATTAAATCAATAATATTTATCTTACATATATATATTTTAAAACTCATTTACTACACTTAACTCATGCGGATTGATGAGGACACACTTAACATATTCAATAACAGCTTAAATCGCTGTCAATCAAACCCACAATTTTTATCACTTTTTTATCAAAAGTTTGCTCTATTAAATTCTGACATCCGGGAAAAATTTTTCAACACTGATATGGAACAACAGAAAATAGTACTGCATGCTTCTATACAGATGATAATGCTGGCTTCACAGGGAAACAAAGCTGCAATAGATTATCTTGATAGTATCGCTAAGCTACATTCAAAAGCGGAGCTGGATATCAGACCTGAACTTTATGATATATGGCTAGACACACTAATGGAAACCGTATCCATCATTGATACAAATTACGATAAAAAGATAGATAACGCCTGGAAAAAAGTAATGAATTACGGAATTGAATATATGAAGTCTCAATACGACTATGATAAAAAACTAAACTAAACAAGCTGCTATTTTAATTTCTCTACTTTTTCTTGCCATCGTTTTAATGCTTTTTCGTAATAAACATAGACACAGTTTTCACAACCACGATTACAACACTCAGAAGGATCCGGCTTGATCGGTTTTTCTGGTAATTTAATATCCGATTGCTTACTCATAAATTATTTTGTGGTAAACAACTGTTCAGGATCCTTGAATGACTTAAACTCGAGTGCATTCCCGCTTGGATCATTTATAAACACCGTTGCTTGTTCGCCGACTTTACCTTCAAATCGTATTGTTGGCTTAATTAAATAATTTACTTCTTTTTTATTTAACTGTTCAACCAGATCATGCCATGCATTCCATTCAAGCACCAAACCAAAATGCCTTGCCGGAACAGTTTCACCATCAACGGGATTTGTGGGTACTGTTTCTAATGAATCAACCAGATGTGCGGAAATTTGATGCCCAAAGAAATTAAAATCGATCCAGCGTTCTGCTTCACGTCCAATAGAACATCCGATCACTTCGGTATAAAAAAGTCGTGTTGCTTCTATATCGTTAACCGGAAAAGCTAAATGAAAAGGTGAATCCATAATCACAACCTATTCTAATACTTAAACTATCCTGGAAAACAGGATTTTTTTGTGAAAGCGAGGAGGCACCGCGCGCACGACTGCATGGATGCAGGAGGTAGAGCGACGCAGGAAGCCAAAGCCGAGAACCGGAGTGTATAAATAATATATGAGGATTTGAGCACGGAGCCGACGAAGCTTACCATTGATAATTTATAAAGAACGGCATATTAATCGCAGAAAAAGTCATTTTCCAGACTACACGTTGAATCTGAAAAGAATAACATCCCCATCATTAACAACATATTCTTTTCCCTCTGAACGCCACTTTCCCGCTTCTTTTGCTCCATGCTCGCCTTTGCATTCAATATAATCATTAAATGCAACAACTTCGGCACGTATAAATCCACGTTCAAAATCAGTGTGGATTACTGCTGCTGCTTTCGGAGCCGTTGCGCCTATTGAAATTGTCCATGCACGTACCTCTTTTGGTCCCGCCGTAAAGTATGTTTGAAGACTCAATAGTTTATAACCAGCACGAATAATACGATTTAATCCGGGTTCTTCCATTCCAAGCGCTTCCAGAAACTCTGCTTTTTCTTCATCTTCCAGTTGAGAAACTTCGGCTTCAATTGCCGCACATACTGAAATTAATTGTGCCCCTTCTTTATCTGCCAGTGTCTGTAATTTTTTTAACCATGGATTTGATTGCAAACCTTCTTCTTCAACGTTAGCAATATACAATGTTGGCTTTAAAGTAAGTAATTGTAGATGTTTAATCGCTTCTAAAGCATCTTCAGATAAATCCATTGAACGAACAGGTAAGCCTTGATCAAGATGTGCCATTATCGCTTCAAGTTGTTCTTGCTCTTGTTTTGCTGACTTATCACCACTGCGTCCCAACTTGGTCGCTTTTTGCAATGCTTTATTTACTGACTCCTGATCAGCCAAACATAACTCCGTATTAATCACTTCAATATCGGACAGCGGATCAACTTTACCTGCAACATGAACAATATTGTCATCATCAAAACAACGAATAACCTGAGCAATCGCATGAGTTTCACGAATGTTAGCAAGAAACTTATTGCCCAAACCTTCGCCTTTTGATGCGCCTTCAACCAGACCGGCGATATCAACAAACTCCATCGTCGTTGGTACAATATTTTGTGGCTTAACTATTTCCGCTAATTGATCCAGTCTAGAGTCAGGCATTGCAACAACTCCAACATGAGGATCAATCGTACAAAAAGGATAGTTCTCTGCATCTATCGCCGAATTGGTAAGTGCATTAAAAAGAGTGGATTTACCTACATTCGGTAAACCGACGATGCCACATTTAAATCCCATAGATTATCCTTAAGTTCTTAGTTGAACTTGTTTAAGAGTGCTTTTTTCAGGTTCAGTTACGCCGACTAGAAAACCGCGCATAGTTATTCTGCGCAAGGCTTTCGTTGACAAGTAAATGGACCTGAAAAATGTGCTATTAAATAAGCAAATATTTTCACTTAAATAATTAAAGATAGGTAAATTATTATTTTTAAAAAACATTGTTATTTTTCAGATATATTCAACTGAGAACTTAAGGATTTATTCTGTCTTATGAATTATTTTTATTATTAAGTTCAGTCATCAATTTATTAAGGTTATCCTTAAAAAATTGATCGCTTTTTTCCAGTGCCAGAGAAAAAGAATCAAGAATTTTACTTTCTTCCTCCGCCGTTGCTCGCCCAAGGACGTAGGGTACAACTTGATCCTTACTACCGGGATGACCGACACCGATTCTTAGACGCATAAAATCCTTATTGCCTGTACGCTGGATAATATCGCGCAAACCATTATGACCACCATGACCACCGCCTTCTTTCATACGTGTCGTACCCGGGGACAAATCAATTTCATCATGAACAACCAGAACGTGTTCTAATGGAATTTTGTAATAACTGCAAAGCGCTTGCACAGAAGCACCACTTTCATTCATAAAAGTTTGCGGTTTACAGATCCAGCAATCAGTCGAACCGTTTTGATATCGACACAGTTCAGACTGTGATTTTTTATCCGGGGAAAAACTTAAAGAGAGTTTATTAGCTAATGCATCGACAAACCAGAAACCGGCATTATGTCGAGTCATTAAATAATCGGGGCCCGGATTACCCAGGCCCACAATTAATTTAACTGGAAGAGACATCGCCTGAAGACATCATATGATGCCAGAAAAGCAGCGAACCAAAGCAATTAGCCTTCGCTATCTTTTGGTGCTTCTTCACCTTCAGCTGATTCTTCAGCTGCTTCAGCAGCAGCGGCATCTTCGGCATCATCAACCGCGCTGGCTTTTGGTGCGTGAATTGCTGCAACAGGTAGAGAATCTTCACCACCATGTAATCTGCTATAAAGTTGTACACCTTCAGGTAATACCAGATCACTTAAGTGAACGGTTTGGTCCATTTCAACTTCCAGCATATCAACCTGAATATATTCCGGTAGATCTTTTGGTAAACAGACAACATCGATTTCAGTCATAACGTGACTGACAACACCACCACCTTGCTTAACACCAACCGCTTTCTCTTCATTGATAAAGTGAATTGGTACACGCATAGTTAATGCTTCATTTTCATTAACGCGTAACAAATCGATGTGCATCAACAAGCGTTTGTATGGATGACGCTGAAGATCTTTTAATACAACCTTCTCACTAGCTTTCCCGGTCTTAAGGGTCAGGATATGCGAATAGAACGCTTCGTTATCAAGACTATGCATAACAGCATTATGATCTAGTGTGATCATAGTCGGTTCTTTATCAGTACCGTAAACGATACCAGGTAATTTGCCAGCATGGCGTAGGCGGCGGCTCGCACCCTTCCCTACGTCTTCACGCTTTTCGGCAACGAGTTCAAATTCATTCATTTTAAATACTACTCCTTATCTAAGGTTTTTTGTTTACCTCCCAACCGCGACCAGTCAGGAGAATTTTTGCAATATCGACTAATCCAGAAACATTGAGCTTAAGGATTCGCCTTCTGCGATACGACGCATACTTTCGGCCAGCATTGCTGCTACACTGAGTTGTCGGATTCGATCACAGCTTGCTGCATCTGAGCGAAGCGGGATTGTATCTGTTACTACCAATTCATCAAGTCTTGAATTCTCTATATTTTTTACAGCCTTGCCCGAAAGCACCGGATGTGTACAGTAAGCGACCACTTTTTTGGCACCAAAATCCTTTAAAGCCCCGGCAGCATTACATAATGTACCCGCAGTATCGACCAAATCGTCAATAATGACGCAACTTCGGCCTTCAACGTCACCAATAATGTTCATAATCTCGGATTCATTCGGATTTGGGCGTCGTTTATCAATAATAGCCAAATCTGTGTCATCCAGGCGTTTTGCCAATGCCCGTGCACGTACCACACCGCCAACATCAGGCGAAACGACCATCAAATCCGGGTATTTGTGCTTCCATAAATCGCCCAATAACACAGGTGACCCATAAACATTATCCAGCGGAATATCGAAAAAACCCTGAATTTGGTCGGCGTGTAAATCAACGGTCAAAACACGGTCAATACCGGCAGCACCAATCATATTCGCCACAACTTTCGCCGTAATAGGTACTCTTGAAGAGCGTGAGCGACGATCTTGTCTGGCGTAGCCTAAATATGGAATAACAGCGGTAACGCGAGCAGCAGATGCACGGCGCAACGCATCTGCCATTACCAGTAGTTCCATCAATGTGTCATTTGTAGGCGCACAAATCGGTTGCATGATATAGCAATCGCGACCACGGACATTTTCGTTAATCTCGACCATGACTTCACCATCGCTGAATTGGCCGACAGTCGCCTTACCCATGGGCATGTTCAGATATTTTGCAGCTGCAAGTGCTAACTTGGGGTTCGCATTACCACAAAATATCATCATATTGGTATTGGAAATGGACATGATGTGCTTTCTCTGACTATCTAAAAAAAATGGCTGGGGTACGAGGACTCGAACCTCGGAATGCATGGATCAAAACCATGTGCCTTAACCAACTTGGCCATACCCCAATAAATCTTTCTAATATAGAGTCGATTGAACTCGCTCAAGCCTTATTTCGTTCAACCGCCAATCGTTCTATCAGGGGAGATTTATTCATCCCCTTTACAACATAGCCTTGCCACCTAACGGGCAATTGTTGTTTGACTGTTTGCGCCTGTTGCTCATCTGAAAACGGAGCAAATAAACAAGCGCCCGTTCCTGTCAGTTTTGCCGGCGCAAATCCACTTAACCAATCCAGTGCTTTTGCCACTTCTTTGTAGTGATTTCGCACTACAGATTCACAGTCATTTCTACCTCCTCCCTCGAGGAAGTCGCGTATTGTGATTGCAGGTGTATTCCGTGTCAAATCGTCTGTGCTAAAAATTTCTGCGGTAGCCACACTACAACCTGGATGAACCACCAAATACCATGACTCTTCAGGCTCAATCGAGGTGAAATCTTCACCCACTCCTTCCGCCCAGGTCGCGTGAGCATGTATAAATACCGGGACATCAGCTCCTAATGACAAACCGACTTGGGCAAGCTCTTTGGTCGATAAACCTGTTTCCCATAATTCATTTAAGGCCACTAACGTCGTCGCAGCATCTGAGCTACCGCCGCCCAAACCACCGCCATCAGGAATTCGTTTTTTTACATTAATATCAACACCAAGCTTACAGTTTGTTTTTTCTTTCAAACTTCGTGCAGCTCGCACCACCAAATCATCTTCGGCATCAACTCCCGACATAGTAGATCTGCGATGAACAACGTCTGATTCCAAAATTGTATAATCAATCTCATCTTGCAATTGAATAAACTGAAACACAGTTTGTAACAGATGATAACCATCTGCCCGTCTACCCGTGATATGCAAAAATAGATTTAATTTGGCCGGTGCCGGCCATGCAGAGCTTAACATTATTAATTCATCAAAAAGTATTGTTCAGATTTGCCAGGATTGAATTATAACTTTGAGCTGAATATTATCACTTTTAATCGTTAGCTTTTCCGGTAATGACATACCGTCTTGTTCAGTGTAACGAGATACTTTGACATTAAAACCGGATTGTTCCATGTTTTTTAACCTCCCCTGTTCATCAAGCAAAAGACCACTGTATTTAATGTCAGGTTCCGGTAAGCCCCTTACCCAATATTTAAGACCATTAAGATGCACATCCCAACCAAGTCCGTCACGTAGTAATTGCTCTGCATTCTCAGCTTCGAAAATTTTATTCTTTGGTGCTTTCATGACAACACCGCCTGGCGATCCTGTTAAGATGTATGTCCCTTGTCCCAGAGGCGCAACAAACCGTAATTCATAATTTGAAAGGAATTGATTCCAGAATAACGTGACTGTGCCACTTTCTTTTTCGTTCTTAACAGCGATGCGACCTTTGATATTCCAGGATTGAATTGCACTGGTCGAAATTTGATGTTCAAGCCAAAGTTCTGTTTTTGTGCCTGAATCAATTTTTGGTGCCTGAGTACAGGCAGACAATACAGAAATTGCCAGTAATAACGATAACCGTTTCACGGTTTAAATCTTTCGATAACTTCCAACAATCTATGGTCAGTCGGTGTACCTTTGAGTGCAGTCTCCCAGATTTCCTTTGCTGCTTTCTTGTTACCCATGACCCAGAATACTTCACCCAGATGGGCAGCAATTTCAGGATCATTTCTCAACTCAAGTGCTTGCTGAAGATAAGCAACAGCTTCATCAAGTTTCCCCATACGATATAAAACCCAACCCAGACTATCGAGTATGTAAAAATCACTCGGGCTTATTTCATAAGCACGTTTTATATAGGCATAGGCTTCTTCATAACGATCAGTTCGATCAGCAAGCGTATAACCCAAAGCATTTAAGGCTGTTGCATTATTTTCATCTTTTTCAAGTATAGCTTTTAGATCTGCTTCCAGAATATCCAGTCGATCCATTTTCTCCGCCAACATTGCTCTTGAATAAAGCAAGTCAGGATGGCTTTCTTCTTCGATTGCTTTGTTATAAACATCCATTGCTTCCTGATAACGTTTTATCTCGGTCAGTATCTCTCCTTCCGCCTGTATCAAAATAAGACGGTTTATACCTTTGCTTTTTTGTATTGATCGTATATTCGTCAATGCTTTATCTATGTCGCCCTGTTTCGCTAATATCAGACTTAATCGTACTCTTGCATCAAAATAATTTGCTCCGCCATGCACACCTTGATATAGATCACTGGCTTTTTCTAACTCGTCCTTTTCTTCTGCGATCCGCGCAAGATAATAATTGGAATCAAACACATGTTTTTTTAATTTGGAAAGTTGCAGAAAATACTGTTCAGCTTCATCAAGTTTATTAATCTGGAGGTGCAACAAACCTAAAGCATAAAGCACATCCACATTATCAGGTGCTTTATCAGAGAGTTTTTTAAACTGATCACGTGCATCATCAAAACGTTTTACTTCAGTCAACAAACGCGCATAAGCCATGCGCAAATTAAAATCATCTTTACGGTCATTTAAGGCAGTTTCCAGCCACTTAAGGGCTGTATTTATTTCACCAGATTTTTGCAGTAACGCAATATAAGTTAGAGCAACCGCTTCATTTTCCGGTTTTAACTCAAGAACGCGTTCTAATAAACTGGTAGCACGATCAATATTACCCATACGTGCAGAAACATTAGCAAAGGCATACATGGCATCGGCATCATCCATGTGATTTTCCATCAGGCGCTCCATTAATAACATCACTGCCGCCTGATCTTCTTCACGTCCCAAAAAATTCGCAATCATCCAGAGCTTCTGATCAAGCTGGCCTTTGGATGCTTCCAGAATAATTTCAAGATGATGTAAAGCCTGATCAATATTTCCCTGTCGTAACGTCATCACTGTCAGCACTTGATGAGCATCGGGACTTTTCGGATCCAGTTCAAGCCATAGCTGCGCTGCTTCGTAAGCCGCTTCATTATTACGTGCATAAATGGCGACGCGAGTCGCACGTTCGACGACAACCGGATCACGTGTGGTTCTTGCTAACTCAAGATAATTTTCGACAGCGATATCGATTTTTCCACGCTGACCTGCAATTTCTGCAACCAGCACTTTGAACAGGATATCTTCTGTCAACTCAATATCGGGGCGTTTCGGTAAAATTCGTTCAGGAATTGACTGCTCTTCTTCCTCTGTAGCTTGTGACTCTACATTATTATCTGAATCAGCCACCTGTTCAGGAGCTTGTTCTTGAGGAATACCGGCACAGGCTCCAAGTAATAGAACCAGGAACAATATTGCTAAATATCGAAAACGTTTGTTGTTGAAGAACGAAAACACGCTTATAAATCCTTACTTTACCGTTTTTAGGTCATCATTTTGTCAGATTAAGACTGAAAATAACACTATCGGCCTTGTATCTGACGATTCCAGAACAAATATATCTATAGTATGGATAACGTATCGGCTGATTTGTTCACTTACATGAGATCAATTATATTAGCCTGCTTTTAACCTGGATCAATTAATTAGCCTGTTTTCCTTGTATTCTAGCGATGCATGGCACAGAATTTTCATAAGGTTTTCATTTAATTAGCAATATCATGACACTTGTAGCATACGGCCTAAATCACGCAACAGCGCCAATTGATCTTCGAGAGAAGGTCAATTTCGGTAATGATATTGTGCCTGATGCCTTACATGAACTAAAAAATCAAAGCGGTATTCAAGAAGCCGCTATTCTCTCAACCTGCAACCGTACTGAAATTTATTGCAGCCTTGATCAGGAAGATAACACTAACCCGATCCACTGGTTACACGATTTTCATGGTATGAAGCAGGATCAGTTGAAACCTTTCCTATATAAACACCCGAATGAAAATGCAGTCCGGCATGTATTGCGTGTGGCAAGCGGACTTGACTCGATGGTGTTGGGCGAACCACAGGTATTGGGACAATTAAAAAGTGCTTATCATTCTGCAGTCAATGCTGGGAGTATTGGTCATCAACTAAACCGCCTTTTTCAACATTCCTTTCATGTTGCCAAGGAAGTTCGCAGTAATACGGCTATCGGTAATCACCCTGTTTCAGTTGCTTATGCCGCTGTACGATTGGCACAACAAATTTTTGGTGATCTAAGTAATCAGACTGCTTTATTAATTGGTGCTGGCGAAACCATTGAACTTGCTGCAAAGCACCTGAATGATAATGGTTTAAGCAGAATGATTATTGCCAATAGAACCCTGGAACGCTCACAACGATTGGCGAATGAATATTCTGTTTATGCGATCCAAATTGGCGATATTCCCAAACATCTGGCTGAAGCCGACATTGTGATTTCTTCTACCGCCAGTCCCCTACCTATTTTAGGTAAAGGTGCAGTTGAAAGCGCTATAAAAACAAGAAAACACAAGCCCATGTTTATGGTCGATATAGCTGTACCACGCGATATTGAAGTTGAAGTCGGTAATATGGATGATGTTTACTTATACAGTGTCGATGATTTAAAAGACATTGTTCAGGAAAATATGCAAAGTCGCCAGAATGCCGCTAAACAAGCTGAAAAAATAATCGATACCCAGGCACAGGAGTTTATGGGCTGGCTACATTCACTTGATGCTGTTTCAACCATTCGTGCTTTACGTAACCAGGCCGAGCAGATTCAGGAAGAAGCCATTCGAAATGGTTTAAGTAAACTTCGCAATGGTGCTGATCCGGAAACGATTCTTCACGAAACAGCACGAACCTTAACCAATAAATTAATCCATTCTCCCAGTTCTCAATTAAGAAACGCGAGTGCTGAAAACAGAGAAGACTTGCTACAAGCTGCAGAAGAGTTATATAACTTAAGCGATAAACCCGATAGAAAGCAGTAGCTGCTTTAACCGCTGTTAGTGTTCTGTCTGTTTCAGGCATCATTCCCACTAGTAAAAGAATAAATCATGAAAGAATCATTACATTTAAAACTGGAAAATTTATTAGATCGTCAGGAAGAACTCGACGGTTTACTTTCTGATCCGGAAAATATTAATAACCAGAATAAATTTCGTGAACTGTCACAGGAATACGCGGAGATACGGCCTATTGTTTCCTGTTTTAATGAGTATCGAAAAACTGTTGAAGACATCGAAAATGCGAAAGAGATGTTGAAAGACAATGATAAGGAAATGCAGGAACTTGCTGCCGAAGAATTAAAACAGGCAGAAGAAAAATATGCCCAGCTTGATAGCGAACTGCAAGTTTTATTATTGCCTAAAGATCCGGCTGACAAGAGTAATATCTTTTTAGAAATACGTGCGGGTACCGGTGGTGAAGAAGCCGCACTTTTTTCAGGCGATTTAATGCGCATGTATACACGCTATGCTGAAGGTAGAGGCTGGAAGATTGAATTGATTAGCGCAGCAGAAAGTGATCTGGAAGGTTATAAAGAAGTCGTTATGCGTATTATCGGTGAAGGAGCTTATTCGAGATTAAAATTTGAATCTGGTGCGCATCGTGTGCAACGTGTGCCGGAAACTGAATCACAAGGTCGTATCCATACCTCAGCCTGTACTGTTGCGGTATTACCGGAAGCAGACGAAATTGATGAAATCGAAATTAATTCGGCTGACTTACGGATTGATACCTTTCGTGCATCCGGTGCCGGCGGACAACACGTTAACAAAACAGATTCGGCCATTCGTATTACACACATACCAACCAACACGGTTGTTGAATGCCAGGATGAACGCTCGCAACATAAAAATAAAGCGCGCGCTATGTCTGTGCTGCAAGCAAAGTTATTAAGTAGTGAGCGTGATAAACAACAAAACGAACAGGATGAAAACAGGCGTAACCTTGTTGGCAGCGGTGATCGTTCTGAACGTATACGCACTTATAATTTCCCGCAAGGTCGCGTAACGGATCATCGGATTAACTTAACGCTTTATCGATTAGATGAATTTCTACAAGGCAATGTCGATATGGTGATTGATCCACTAATTAGTGAATATCAGGCTGATCTGCTTGCTTCAATCAGCAATTAATAAGAGTTGAGAAAAAATCATGCAAATTGTTGATGCACTTAAACATGCGCGACAACAATTTCATTCTTCAGATAGCGCACAACTTGATGCAGAAATATTACTTTGCAGTGTACTACGCTGCGAACGTTCTTATCTCTATGCTCACCCGGAAATGGAATTATCCAAACCACTTATTGAAGCACTAAACAAGTTGATCCTGTTACGCGCACAAGGCCATCCCGTTGCTTATCTGGCGAAGCAAAAAGAATTCTGGTCTTTATTATTTCAGGTCGATGAGAACACGCTTATACCAAGACCGGAAACAGAAATACTTGTTGAGGAAACACTTAAACTAATACCTTCTGATATTAAAAAAAATATTCTCGATTTAGGAACAGGTTCCGGTGCTATTGCTATTGCTATTGCCTCTGAACGGCCTTTAGCAAATATCATGGCAACAGACATGAGTGATAAGGCGCTAAGGGTTGCAAAGCTCAATGCCAGATCACAGCAGATTAAAAACATTCAATTTAAAAAAGCTGACTGGTTTAATATAAAAGAGATTAAACAATATGATGTTATTGTCAGTAATCCACCCTATATTTGTGATGACGATCCACATTTAACGCAAGGCGACGTTCGTTTTGAACCTGTAACTGCATTATCATCAGGAAGTGATGGACTGAATGATTTGCGCACAATTATTGCTGAGGCAATAAAGCATTTAAATAAACAAGGTTGGTTGTTAGTCGAACACGGTTATAATCAGGCCAAACAAGTACAAATTTTATTTAATGAGAATAAGTTTACTTCAGTGTCTACAATTAAAGACTATAGCAAACAAGATCGCGTCACCATTGGACAATTAATATGAATGACGAACAGCTTTTAAGATACAGCCGACAAATGATGCTGCCGGAAATTGATGCGGCTGGTCAGGAAAAATTAAACAACTCTCGAGTTTTAATTATCGGTCTGGGTGGATTAGGTTCTCCTGTCTCAATGTATCTTGCCAGCGCCGGTGTTGGACAATTGATTCTGGTTGATTTTGATAAAGTCGACATCAGTAATCTACAACGACAAATTGTGCATACAACAAACGATATTGATCGACCGAAGATTGAGTCGGCTAAAGAACGTTTACAAGCTATTAACCCTGAAATTAATATCGACTGTATTGATCACGCACTTGATGGTGATGAGTTATTAAATGAAGCAGAAAAAGCAGATGTTATTGTTGATGCCAGTGATAACTTCCAGACCCGCTTCGCTTTGAACGATGCATCGGTTAAAACGAAAACACCTTTAGTCTCTGGCGCAGCTATCCGTTTTGAAGGTCAGGTAAGTGTATTTAACCCTAAAGATGAAAGCTCACCGTGTTATCGCTGTTTATATGATGAAAATGTAGCAACATCAGAAACCTGCACCGCTAATGGCGTGATAGCACCATTACTTGGCATTATTGGCAGTATTCAGGCAAATGAAACATTGAAATTATTAATGGGTATCGGTGATACCTTACAAGGAAAGCTACTCTTGCTGGATACGTTACACATGGACTGGAATCAGGCGATACTGAAAAAAGATCCCGCCTGTCCAGTTTGTTCTAACTCTCAGTAATAAGAAACTACTTTAATAATGTTCGTTTCACTCGCAAGCACTTGTTAGTATTTTGTACTGTAAGATTATAATTAGTGAACCTACATTGAAAATAACGTAAATAAATTATTTTACATTGCTATTAATATCACTAATAACTCTATTTTTTATATCTATTACATCGGATGAGTCAAAATCCATATGATATTTCTTCTTAATACCATAGTTTGTTAACGTATAATGGTGTGTAGATTCTATATCATGCTGTGATAAACAATTCTTAACGCAATGCAAATGGCAACCATCCAATGAGATTATTTTCCGTCCAGACTTGGCTTTTTTTACTAAAGATTCGACTCCACCACCTACGCCTGCAATACAGGACATCTCTGCAACATGTTCGCGATCTAATTCGATAGCTACCTGATTAGCTAGTTGGGCAATATTGGAACATCCTGAACAAGAGTAAATTAAAGGTAGTTCACTATGATTCTTTTGTTTCATATCCAAGCCTAGGTGAGAATACTGACGGCCTTGTTAAATACTTATGCTTCAACAATGTCATCTTTTAAACTCAACACAAATGCAACTACGTCATCACATTCTTGCTTAGGGACATCTAGTGCACTCATTGTATCTCCTGCATGCCCTAAAAATATTGTCCAGTCACTTTCATTTATATTCATCCCGGTGTGCGATAGTTTCATATCTCGACCAGTGTAGTAGACAGGACCTCCTGCACTTGAACATAAATAGTCAATTAACAATTGCTTCTCTCTGTTGATACCATCATCTCCTCGATTTTGCCAGAAACGACCTAATTGTGAATCTGATTGTAAGCGTGGTAATAAATCATCGACAAACGCAGTAATACCATCGTATCCCCCTAAACGTTCGTAAAGTGTTTTCTCAGTCATTTTGATTTTCCTATGTATTAGTTAATAAGATGAAGTGTTACATACAGGCTGCAGTAAATTAGCACTCTTTCTCAGCAAGAAAGATAACAGTTTATCGATATCCAGCCCGTAGGCCGATTGTACGGTAACTTGTTAAACATTTTAATTGAAACCCTGGCGTATGTTCCTATAACTTAACCACCTAAAACCGATAAACAAAGCGAGCCAGACTACGGTTCGCAGTGTCATAGCACGAAGGCTGTTAATAGCTATTGGACTTCCTCCTGTGTAGAGATAATAGATTGCTATTAGCACGATAAGATTAAGAGAAAATATAACTGCTGCTATATACATGCCTTGTTTGACGTTCCGCAAGGCAATGATACCTGCTGAAACATACGCAATACCCATTACTGTGTTATAAAATAGCAATGGCCGGTAAACGATATAGCCTGGATCTGAACCCAGAAGGACTCGAGTACCAACAAAAACTGTTACAAGACCAAATAACACTGCTACGAGTGCCAATGCATTTTGGGTGGATTTCATATCTCTCAGTACCTATTGAGTATTTTATTTGTTATGACGCCTAAATCAGATAAAAAACACTGCTTTTCTGCGTCCTTGCTTTAGTGCCTTGTTATGTTTCAACTATGGATTTCAAACTCACTAGTATAATGATTCACCATATTATATTGTCTTTCAGCTACAAATAGCACTTGAACGTTGAGGAATCAGGTACGACTATTTGCCGTCGTCTGCATCCGGTTTGTTCGGTTTTTCTGTCAACCATGCAAGTGCAGCATCAACCGAATCGAATACTTTCACATATCCGCCCCGGTTAAGTACCACTGTCTCCAAGAATTCCATTTTATGGCGCATCTCTGGTGCGGTGGCAATGGCAAATGTCACGCCTCTGACAGCCTCCGCCAACTCTGATCCAAACTCAAAAACAGGAACAATCGAAGGAAAAGATGTTTCTTTGGTTGCATCAACAAGCACTCTTGTCAGCCCTCGATCCTGTCGAATCTTAAGTACGGCGTTAAGTGATCCCTGGAGATCTGTGGTGGTGATATCACCATACGACTCAACCTGAATGATTTGGATGCCTTCACGAACCGATACTTTCTCTGGCATATTGATGCCTCCAATGGCGACAGTATGTTTATTAAGGACCCTTTCCTTATAAATATAATTAAATGGAAGCCCGACTAATTTTGTAGGCTAATTTTAATGATTTAATAAGCTTTTGATTTATCCATTCTATTGCTATCTTTTTTCCTGTTATACGGAATAGTTCCATATAATTATCACAACTTCCGATATTGCTAATAGCTATTATTTTGAATCGAAGGCAACATCATTTCTGACCTCTGCTCAGTTTATGCTTTTAAGCCTCGGCTAGTTCGTCTGCAAATTTATGGTTTACATCACGATGATGTGCTTCGTCGTTTCGAACCGCTATTACCACTTCTCTTAATTTTGCATCTGCGGGAAGATTCCAGTAATCAATTGCTATCTGTGGTGCGGGAACATTTTCGTGCGTACCAGCATCAATAGCCGCAAGATATTCTGTATAACTATATACGGCTTCTTCTTCAAAGTAGCCAACGATACGGTGCGCTGTTTTCGATGAACAAATATAAATCAGAAAAAAGAGATTATAGAAAACGCCTTGAGCAAATAATACTAAAAATCGTTCAAACGGTGACGGTTGTGCGATATGGATAAATGTCATTAAGTGCATCCGTTCATTCTCTGCTTCTTCGAGCAACACTCTAATCCAGCCATTATCAGTTTCCATATGACGCAATGCACGTAAATGCTGGAGTGCACCTGCCACCATTCCCGGAACGGCAGCAACGGTTTCCAGTACAATAGCACGATGACCATACCGTTTAGCAAAGAATATATCGGCGAAGAAGCGTAAAAACTTGGTAAATGCTTTTGCAATTCGATCAGAAAAATCTTTTGCTTCGTGATGTAATTCAAGTATTTCTTCATCCGACATTATCTATACTCCAATACCAAGCATTTAATACATATAAGTATAGAAGAACATAGATAAAAAGAAAATGATAGCAAGTTTTAGTGATTCAATAACACCATAGCCCTGATATTGATATGTTAATAATAACGCAACGCGACCAATGCCTGACTTAATAAATTTAATTATTATGCATTTTTGGCCAGAGTACTTTTATTGTTTTCATCACTTATAAATTTTGTTGCTTCATCAGCTTTCATCGGTTTTGCAAAAAGATAGCCCTGTAATTGATCAGAACCCAGCTTGGCCAGGCGAATTGATTGTGCTTCTGTTTCAACACCTTCTGAGACTACTCCCATATTCAAACTTTCTGCTAATGCAATGATTGTTTTTACTATAGGAACAGAGCTTTCAACATCATCAAGACTTGAAACAAAACTACGATCGATTTTTAATGTGCGTATTGGCAAACGATGTAAATATGACAATGATGAATATCCTGTCCCAAAATCATCAATCATTAATTCACAACCCAGTTCAATAAGTCGATTTAATTTTTCGAGCATTTTCCCGGAACCTTCTACGAGCATTCTCTCGGTAAGCTCTAATTTTAACTGTCCCGGTTTGAATTGAAACTCATCGAACATATTTGCAATTTTTTTATTGAATCGCTCGTCGTTAAACGACACTGATGCAACATTGACGCTAACATATAAATTACTTTGTTGAGCACCTTTATTCCATTCTCCTAATTGCTGGCACGCTGTTTCCAAAGCCCATAAGCCTATATCTGCTATTAAACCTGAATCTTCTGCCAAAGGAATAAATTCTACTGGCGATACCCATTCGCCATTACTACGCTGCCATCGAGCTAACGCTTCAAAACCATTTAATTTAAATTCTTTTGACTCAATGATAGGCTGATAATAAAGTTGTAATTGTCCTTCAGAAACTGCTGTTTTTAGTTCCGGTTGTAATTGGCGGATTCGTTTTACCTTCGCATCCAGTTCCTGATCAAACAAAATCCAGCATGCATGCATTTCCTTTTTTGCCCGGTACAATGCAATATCAGCATCATGAAGAACCTGATCCGGTTTTTCATATGTTGAATTCAATTCAACAACACCAATGCTGCTATAGACCACGATCTCTCTTCCATTTAAATCATAAGGTTTAGACAAGCATTCTATTATTCGATCGGCAATTATGGAGGCACTAACACTGCTATCCAGTTCTTCAAGCAACAATACAAACTCGTCTCCACCTAAACGCGCAACCGTATCGACATTACGTGCAATTCCTTTCAAACGTTTAGCAACACTGATAAGTAACTCGTCACCCTTAAGATGACCATACGTATCATTTATTGATTTAAACTTATCAAGATCAAGTAACATTACTGATGATGTGCTTTTGTTTTCACGTCTTTTCAGTAAGGCAAGATGATGCTCTAAACGATCCATAAACATCATTCGATTACCAATTTGCGTTAATTGATCATTGTAAGCCAGGTGACGCATATTTAATTCAGCACTTTTTTGCTCACTAATATCGCAAGCACTTGCCAGGCCTGTCGATTCATTATCGATTTCCGCCAGAGTGATACTGAAATATAACCAACGCGTGTCTCCTTCCGCTGTTTTTATTTCAAACTGTTCATAAAAAGCCTGCCCGAATGGAGTATGAGAATTCATAATTTCTTTTGCGTAGTCACTAAACTCTTTACTAAATACTTCAGCAAGAGATATCGTCAAAATATCTTTATCTTCATAACCGGTAATAGTACTTAACGCAGGATTTGCATAAGTTATCATTTCATCATTAAAGGTGAATATTGCTGTCTGTGTTGTTTCTGCTAAACGCTGGAAGCGTAATTCACTTTGCTTAAGGGAATAGGCCATGGTTTCCATACGCCGATCGACAATACTACCTATGATAATCATTCCCAGTAGAGCTATC
The DNA here is from genome assembly GCA_013112535.1 of Pseudomonadota bacterium. GTDB lineage: Bacteria > Pseudomonadota > Gammaproteobacteria > Eutrophobiales > Eutrophobiaceae > UBA7359. The sequence continues at coordinate 35,142 of JABFGI010000011.1, read as the reverse complement.
GTAATAGATACGATGCCAAAAACTAAGTTGTATGGAGGAACAGCATGATGTGAAATAATGCTATCAATTTCCGGTTGAAAGTAGGTAGCACGCATTGCTATAAAATGCATACTACTCACAGCAACACCTAAAATAATACTACCAAAAATTTTTCCCATTCTTTTGGATGTACCATTACTTACTGTCAACCTTTTATAAGTATATAAACCTACAAAAGCTAGAATATATGCAGCTAAAATAGAGAGAAAAAAATAGTGTGGAATGTAGTACATCCTGGCGGGAACAACTATTGCTTCCATCCCTATATAATGCATTGTACCAATACCAACAGCCATAATGACTGCCATTAAATTTAATCGTCTAATTGAATGGTTTACCGGTATAGAAAGTAGAATGCACAAACCGTTTGCAATAATCGCAGGAAGCATTGAAAAAATTGTAGTGCTAATTTTGTAATTGATAGGAACAGGTAAAGTAAACGCGAGCATTGCAGTAAAATGCATTGCCCAAATACCCGTACCCATTGCGACACTACCAGCTAGTAGCCATAAATATTTAGCACGGCCTTTTACTGTATGAAAACGATCGGTAACGGGCAGTAACACCCAGGCGGCCAGAACAGCAAGCAGAACAGCAACCAAACATAACCAATGGTCATGATGAGTCAGTAATGCTGGTTGTGAAAAATGATCTTGACTGACAAGTCGCCAAATATTCATGAAATTTAGATTTTTTAATAATCGTTCTATAAATATCGACTAAAACATCAAAATCTTGATTGTTTTTGCATGTTTACGACTTACTTGAAATAGAAAAAGATTTGCATAATTCATTGATTAATATAAATAAAATACTTTTAGCTTGTTTTGAAGATCTGGTATTGTTTAATTAAACAACACCAGAATCCATACAACAGCAGCATTAATTAATGAAAGAAGCACGGCCGCAGAGCCAATATCTTTTGCTCTGCCGGAAAGTTTATGGTGTTCTGTACCGACTCTGTCTGTAAGTACTTCGATACCGGTGTTGAGTAATTCAACAATGGGGATTAATAAAGCAGCACCTATTAAGATTGCGCGTTCAATACCATTTTGCCCAAGATATAGCCCTAAAGGAATCAAGATAATACAAAGAAACACTTCCTGCTTAAATGCTTCTTCTGATTTGTATGCAGCTTTAAATCCTTGCCATGAATAAATAGTTGCGTGATATAAACGTTTGATTCCTTTTTTACCATCTTCGGCCATAATTATTTCTAGAAGCTTTCACTTCTTTCTCTTATTTTATTTATTGTTTATTTAAAGTACTGCAAGTGCAGCATCGTTAAATATTTTGGTTGAGAGTGCACACACTTCCGTATCGAGACTGGGAATAATATTTAATAATTTTTTCTTACCCACATAACTGGCTAATGTAACATCATCAAGTTTGTTATTGACCAGAGAAAAACCCGGCGCATCGCTTCCTTCTATTGGTAAATCACCATTCGTATTTGTTTCCTTTCCCTGCAATGTTACTTTAGCCATTACTTATCCTTCTTCGATTAACGCAGAATATTCGTCTGCATCGATTAGCTCGTCCATTTCACTTATATCGCTTGCCTTTAGAATGAAGATCCAGCCATCACTATAAGGTTCGGTATTGATTATTTCAGGAGAGTCTTCCAATGCCGGGTTTATTTCAACCACTACCCCGCTGAGCGGACAATATATATCAGATGTGGACTTAACCGATTCAACAACAGCACATTCTTCTATCTGCGCATATTGTTTATCGACTTCTGGTGGTTCAACATAAACAATATCACCCAGTTCATCCTGGGCATAATCGGTAATTCCGACGCGATATTTATTATCACCCATGTCTTCTAACCAGGCGTGTGTATTCGTGTATTTTAAGTCAGCAGGTGCATTCATTACTTTACTCACTCATTATTATTACTATTTGTTAAAATTATAGGTCAGGATTATTACAAGATCTGGTAATCCTAAGTTTAAGACAGAGAACGACTATGCGCTACCTGGAAAACGATTACGAATTTATGCTTCGTCTTGTTGAGGGAAAATTACCAGATGATCGATTTCAAGACGTATGCCTATCGGTTCATTTATGGGATGGTCGTGATGACTCGGAACCAGACTCAGTAAGCGTACGCCACTATCAAGTTCCAACGTATATAAAAACTCCGCACCTCTAAAGGCCTTGTCTATAACACGCGCTGTCATATTGCTATCATCATCATGCAAAATATCATCGGGACGAATAAGCACGCTGACTTTTTGGCCCTGCTCTATTCCATGAGGTCCAATTCTTTTTATATCGCCAATTTCTGTTTTTACTTCTTTGTCGTTTATGACTTCACCAGAAATAAAAACACCTTCACCAATAAAATCGGCTACCTCTGTTGTGTTCGGCTCATGATAAAGTTTGAATGCATTATCCCATTGCAATAATTTTCCTTCATTCATAACACCAATAACATCGGCCATAGCAAAGGCTTCCAGTTGATTGTGGCTTACCATGATCGTGGTGATGCCATCCTTTTTAATAATTTGACGAAGTTCTCTGGCAATCTGCTCTCGTAATTCAACATCAAGACTGGCAAAAGGTTCGTCCAGTAATAATACACCGGGGCGTGGCGCCATTGCTCTGGCAAGTGCAACGCGTTGTTGTTGTCCGCCTGATAAACTGTGTGGATATTTATTAATATGTTTTTGTAATGACAATAATTCAACCAACTCATCTAGACGTTGTTTTACTATCTTAGTCTCTTGTTTATCTAAGCCAAAGGTAATATTGTCTGCAACGGATAAATGTGGAAACAGTGCATAATCCTGAAACACCATGCCAATTTGTCGTTGCTCAACTGGAAGGGAATGTGTTGGATTACTTGCCCGTACGCCTTTAATCCAGACTTCACCTTGTTCCTGCTCTTGAAATCCCGCTATACATCGCAATAACGTCGTTTTACCACAGCCGCTCGGGCCTAATAAACAGGCAATACCGGCTTCTTCCAGACCAAAGGAAATATTCTCCAAGATGCTTCGACCTTCAATCGAAACTGATACGTTTTTAATTTCTATTGCCCTGGTCATTTTTTTTGGTCATTACCTGCGCGAGATCGTGATATTGAATTACTAATCATAATAACCGGAATAATACCGGCGAGCACAATGGCAAGTGCTGGAACTGCTGCATCGGCTAATCTCTCTTCATTCGCCAGTTCATATGTACGCACAGCCAGGGTATTAAAATTAAACGGCCGAAGTATTAATGTCGCTGGCAATTCTTTTAAGACATCTACAAAGACTAACAATAACGCTGTTAGTAAACTACCTCGCATCATTGGCATATGAATACGCTTAATAATGCCAGATGAAGATAAACCGTTTGTCTTCGCGACTTCATCCATCACCGGCTTTATTTTTATTAATGCCGCTTCTACTGTATTAATTGATACAGCTAGAAAACGAGTTAAATATGCAAAAATCAAGGCGACTAATGTTCCGCTGATTAATAAACCACTGCTGATATTAAAATATTTTGTTAAGTATGAATCCAGGGTATTGTCAAACCATGCGAATGGGATCAATACGCCAACGGCGATAACTGTACCGGGTATGGCGTAACCCATACTGACAAAACGCACCATAAAACGATTGATTGATGAATGCGTATTCCTGTTTGAATAAGCCATGAATAATGCAATCAACAAGGCCAGAATTGCAGTCATAAAAGCTAACATTAAACTATGGAACAGTAATAAATAAAAATCTTTATCAAGCACTTGTGCGTAGGTGTCTAATGCAAGATCTATTAAAAACAAAACAGGAATAACAAAACCTAATATCATTGGCGTTGCGCACAGAAATAGTGCGGTTAGTCCCTGTGTTTTATTTAGTTTCTTCTGAAGTAAAGAGCTATAGCGGCTACTGGTATGATGAAAACGAGCTTGTCTGCGCGAACGTTTTTCAAGGTATAAGAAGGCTGCAACAAACATTAACAACAATGCTGATAATTGTGCAGCGGCTAAACTATTACCTAACCCGAACCATGTCCTGAATATGCCAGTCGTAAAGGCAGACACACCAAAGTATTGAACTGTACCGTAATCTGCCAAGGTTTCCATTATGACTAACGACATTCCAACCATGATGGCAGGGCGTGCCAGAGGAAAAGCAACGCGTCGAAAGGCCTCATAAGTATTACAACCCAGGGTTCTCGAGACTTCCAGAACACAAATTGATTGCTCTATAAACGCAGCACGCGCTAATAAATAGACATAGGGATATAACACCAATGACATCATGCTAATAGCACCGCCCAATGAACGTACTTCCGGAAACCAGTAATCCCTATATTGCCAGCCGGTCAATTCTCTAATTGAAGTTTGTAAAGGACCAGCAACATCAAGCATACCGGTATAACTATAAGCGATGATATATGCCGGCATAGCCATCGGTAATAACAGGGCCCATTCAAGATAACGACTGAAAGGAAAACGATACATGGTAACCAGCCAGGCTGGTAACACACCCATCGTTAGTGCAAAAAAACTGACTCCTACTAGCAATATTAATGAGTTAAAAACATAATCACTCAGTACTGTATTTACTAAATGCTCCCATACTTCGGTTTCCGGAAAAAAAACCGAGCCAACAATGACAGCTAAAGGAATACTAAATAATAAAGAGACTATTACTAAAGCACTGTTCCATTTGGAAAACACAAATGAATTAGTTTTAAAATTCTTTGCATCAGATATAGCTTGTGCGTCAGGTGTAACAAGCATAGAAAACCTTTTTATTTCCAGCCTGCTCTATCCATCAATAACACAGCATCGGTATTATATTTTCCTAACAAGTTTAAATTAAGTTTGTCCGCTTTAAACTTGCCCCAGCTTTTTAATACGGGACTACTTTCAATGCTTTCGTTAATTGAATACTCATGATTAGTTTCAGCATACCATCGTTGTGCTTTATCACTAACGAGGTATTCGAGCAATTGAATTGCTTCTTTTTTATGCCTGGCCGGTTTTAACAGTCCGGCACCGCTAACATTCATATGAGCGCCACGACCATTTTGATCTGGCCAGAACAATTTTATTTTCTTTGCTGCCGTTACTTCATTTTTCTGAGTTGAAGCAAGCATACCGGCAAGATAATAAGTATTAACCAAAGCAACATCACAGACACCGGCTGCAACCGCTTTTATCTGGTCGCGGTCGCCCCCTTTAGGTGGTCGTGCAAAATTACTGACTAATCCTTTCGCCCAGGCTTCTGTTTTTTCTACACCTTGATTTGCTACCATAGCAGCAACTAAAGACTGATTATAAACGTTCGATGATGATCGAACACAAACACGATTTTTCCATTTACTATCAGCAAGGTCTTCGTAACTGCTCAAATCTTCTTCTTTAACTCTATCGGGAGCATAGATAATAACGCGTGAACGTAATGACAATCCAAACCATTGATTATCATTATCACGATAATGTTCAGGAATCGATTTTTTCAGTATTTCAGAATCGACCGCCTGGAACAGACCTTTTTCTTTTGCTCTGACTAATCTGGCAACATCGACTGTTAATAAGATATCAGCTGGCGTATTTTTACCCTCTACTTCAAGTCGTTTTAATAACGTATCTGCCTGCCCGGTCACAATATTAATCTCAATACCGGTTTCCTCAGTAAATTGGTCGAGCAATGGTTTTATTAACGCCTCTTTTCTTGCGGAATAAATATTAACTTCTGCAGCACTGACTGACTGTAAGAATAATGGCAATAATAAAAAAAGTATTTTATTCATAATTTTTTTTATATATTTTATTTTGGTTATTGTTGAAAGTATAAATGATAATGATTTCGAATTATATTTTAATACTTCTCTCGTTTTCTTGATCAAGCACAACTAAAGGCCACTTTATGTTTTTTTAAAATCAGTATGGTTGAGAACCAAACATAAAAAAGGGCACTGAAAAGTGCCCTAAAGTTATCACCACCAGAGGATATTATCGCTTAACGATAATTCTTTTTGATATTGTGCGACTATGCATCAGCTCACTATTCAATTCTTTTATTAACCCTCACAAATAACAATGAGAATCATTAATATTTGTTCCGCATAACAACCCAACTCTTAAATTTTTAGTTTTACAGTTGGAATTAAAAAAACAGACTAGAAAGTAACGAGATCGACCGATCCCATTTCTTTTTCTAATGCTCTATCAAGACAAGATGCCGCATCACAACGGCAAGAACCACACTGATTGCTAACACCCAGTTTTGTTTCCAGATGATGCATACAATTTGCACCGTCTTTAACAGCATTATTAATATCGCTTTCGGTTATAGCGTTACAAATACAAACGTACATAAGTAAAAATATCGGCAACTCTTAATTAAACATTAATAGTAATTCTAGTAGTAATGAGAATTATTATCAACTAATAATTAAGCTTTTTTACTTTATTCCAGAAATTATTATCTATCACTTATATAGCAAAAATCAGCAATAAAGATTATCTTTTTGACCACATCCACACTCCTGATAAAGCCAAAATCAAAAAAAGAATTGCAATGAAATCAACAATATAGACTCCCCATTGCCCGACAATCCGACCACTATGAAAATCCTGTAAAACCCGCTCTAAAGTTAGTCCAAAGCCTCTATATTTTTTTAAAAGGTCGTCTTTAATGTTTTCAGGAATTATTCCTGGAGTAGACCAACTTGCATCAAGTGAATCAAATTCTTTCCATTCAAGCACATCGAGGTCAACTCGATAATAGCCATGTGCCGCTTTTATAATGACGTTACTTTGTTCATCTACGCCTATATTTTGCATTCCTGCCGGTACACCTACAGCACCTGACAAATGTTCAATAACCTCTCCTTGCGGAGTTAACAATGTTAATTGAGCATCATAAGCAACAACATAGATATCGCTAATCTTAATGAGTCCCTTCAGCATACTTACATCTTTTGCGATTTCTTTTTTATCAAAATAAAGCCGTTCACCAACCTGAACAGACCATAAATTGTTAGAAACAAAACCCACTGGATCGTTAGCAGGTTTAATATCATAGAGAGCAAGCAACCATTCGTTTTGAATATAATTGGTATTTAAATTTAATTGCTGACTATGATTTAAAATAATTCCACTCGCAGCCAAAAAGATAACAAACAGTGCTGAAATTACACCGAATTTTTTATGCCATTTTTGAATGAGTGGAAACATATATTTATTTTTTATTTACTTGTTTATCCAGATACAAGGCGAGACGTGCTAATTTTGTTAATGCATTAACAGATAAAGTTGCTCCAGATATACCATCTATTTTTCGATCTAATTGATTATCTTCTATCAATGCAGACTGTTTGAACTGATCCGTGAAGAATGGATATTTCACTTCCCAACCTCGAGATTCACGAAATACTAGTACATTAATTTGTTCTATCTTTTGTTCTTTGACAACCAAGCCAACTGTAATCGGTTTATCTCTGCCTATTTCTTCGAGTATCCATGCCGTTTTTTTTCCATCATTCCAGTAGCGAATACGAATTACTTTTATATCATGCCCAAGAATGTTTTTTATATCTTCCTTTATCTCTTTTTTTATCCAGATTTTATCCGGTTTTGGAGAATTATTATTAAAAGTCTGAGCGATGAATTGCTGTGGTTCAAGAAAAACACCTTTAGCATAAGCTATATTGCTTAAAACAATAAAACCGAAGATAAGAATATTTTTTAACATTAAATAATTTTAAAACCGTACTAAATTTTTAGTCTGCATTCTACACAGAATTAAAGAGGGCGCTAAAAAGCGCCCTTCAATATCACATTTAGAGAACATCGTCGTATAAAACAAATTCTAATTAAATTTAGAATTGGTAACCAAGACCAAGATTCAAGCTGTTTGATGAGGTATTTGCATCAACATCATCAACATCGGTCCAGTCAAATTTAAATGAAACCTGATCAACCGGCCAATAATTTAAACCAAAACCAATACGCTCTTCTTCTTTGGTACTACCATAATCAAGTTCACTCCAACGTGCGAATATGCCCATTTCACCTGGAATAAAACTTACTGGAAAACGATAGGCCGGCTCAATGTAATAACCGTATTGCGTATCATCTCCTACAATAGATAATTGATTATCCAAATCCCATTGGGCATATAGTCCGCGAAGTCCAAAACCGGATTTGTGTTTCCAGTCAACATGTCCTTCAAATAAAGTAGCACTGTTTGAGGCAGTTGTTGCGCCAGCAGTTATGTCGCTTTGATATTGAATAGCGCCACCTATTTCAAGACCTGGAATACCGGTGTAACGTAAACTTGCTGTTGTTGCAGGGTGATCTGCATTTGAACTTGCAACTTTCTGACGACCACTTCGAATATTAGTTGTCGTACTTAAACCCGAATGCAATCTGACATCGTAATTCCAGCCCGGCGCTAACTCACCATTTAGACCGATACCTGCTTCCCACCAGGTTGCAGGTATTATACGTTTTTCTACTTCAGGGCGTTCAACACCATAAAAGGTATTAGGTTCATGCGTTACATTGATAATACCGATAGGCAAGATATCCAGACCAGCACGAATACGATGATTATCATTGATATCCATCTCTATCCAGGCTTGTTCTAGCTCAACTTCTCCAGGTTTACCATTTCCGGATAGAGCATGTTCAAGCTCAAGTTCTGAAAAAAATCGAATATTGTCAGTAAACTCATGACCGAAATAAAGTACAAAGCGATGAAAATCGATTGAATCATTTCCATCTTGACTGTTGTAATGTAATTCACCGTAACCACCAACCGATGTCTTTTCAAACCAGGATGATCCGGCAGATGAAGTCTGAGCCGTCTCTATTGCTTCTGCTGCTGCTTCTACTTCCTGTGCCGTTTCTTCCACTTTTTGTTCTGCAACTTCAACTTTTTGTTCTGTTTGCTCAAGTTTTTGTTGTAACTGTTCAATTACTTTTTGCTGTTGCTGAATGATCTTCCACATTTCTTCAGCGTCTGGCGCTTCGGCTTGTACATTCGAAACAAACAGAATACTTGCAACGAGACTGACTACTTGAAATTTGCTTTTAAAATTACTTCTTTTATTCATCACTTCTATTTCCCCTGAAATTACTTAAATTTTTAATCGTAATAAGAATTGTTAATAATAAATTTGCCTGACTACTCAATGAGTTTTCTGTGTGAAATGAAATTAAGACTTAACTAAAAAGTAATGAGACCAGCTGACCCCATTTCTATTTCCAGAGCACGTTCCAAACATGAGGCCGAATCGCAGCTACAAGAACATCACTGATTACATACAAAGAGTTTTTCCAAAAACAAACGTACATTACGAAAATTGTCGCCTGCTTTAAATATTAATAGTAATTCTAATAGTAATGATTATTATTATCAATAATAAATTAGAGCTTTGAGAGGTATTTTTATTTTTTCTTGAATTACAAGGACTTAAGTATTTATTACATCTGCGATTGGAGATAATTTCCCAATCCGACTTTATCAATCAAACCAATCTGCTGCTCTAGCCAGAAGGTGTGATCCTCTTCCGTATCGGTTAACAGTTCTTCCAGAATCTCACGAGATTGATAGTCCTGTTCTGACTCACAGACCTCAATAGCCTCTTTTAATGCAGCAGCAATATCCAGTTCCAACTGAAGATCACTCTTCAACATCTCAGGAACACCACTACCTATATTAAGACCTGCACGTTTTGAAAGATCAGGAACACCTTCCAAAAACAGTATGCGCTTAATCAATTTATCAGCATGGCCTGTTTCATCTTCCATTTCATGACCAATACGTTCATAGAGTTTATTTAAACCCCAATCTTCATACATTCTGGAATGAATAAAATATTGATCTATTGATGTTAATTCACCTTCCAGAAGCTTGTTAAGCTGACTGATTACTTTTTCACTACCTTTCATTATGTGATATTCCTTTTGCTTATTTTATACTGTTCAGAACAATTACATTTTTGACTGCAAGTAATTTTCCAGCCCAGTTTTTTCAATAAGAGCCAATTGTGTTTCCAACCAATCAATATGTTCTTCTTCGCTTTCAAGAATAGTTTCCAATAGCTCTCTGGAAACATAATCCTGTATCGATTCACAGTATTCGATCCCCGCTCGTAAATCCGGCACCGCTTCCATTTCCAATGCAAGATCGGCTTCCAGCATTTCTTTCGGATTTTCACCGATTCTCAACTTTCCTAATTCTTGCAGATTTGGTAATCCTTCCAGAAAAAGAACGCGTTCAATTAAAGCATCGGCGTGCTTCATTTCATCGATTGATTCCTTGTACTCATGTTCATTCAGTTCTTCCAAACCAAAATTTTTATACATGCGCGCGTGTAAAAAATACTGGTTTATAGCCGTTAATTCATTCTTGATTGCTTTGTTCAGGTGTTCAATAACTTGTTTATCGCCTTGCATGAAGAGCCATCCTAAAATGTGTGAAGAATTGACAAATAATAGATGGCAACTACAAATTGTCAATGATTAAGTTATTGATTTCAATTGATAATTGTTAGCATTTGCATTACTTTAATAGATGCTATTTTTGAGTTGGAAGACTTTCGTTCCAGAACATTACATACTACCTTAAGTAACGATATAGAGGAGAAATCAGATGGATGTTTCAAGCATTATTATATTAGGTCTCTTAGCAGCAGCCGTTATGTACGCGATAACAATTTACAATAATCTGGTTTCACTCAAGCATAGTGTTTCCAAAGCCTGGGCGAATATTGATGTTTTGTTGAAACAACGACATGACGAACTACCAAAACTGATCGAAACCTGTAAGCAATATATGGCTCATGAAAAAGATACGTTTGAAAAAGTCATCAAGGCGCGTTCCGCTGTATCAGCTGCCAGAGAAAAAGGCGACGTTTCATCATTGGGCCCCGCCGAAACTCAATTGAGAATGGGACTGGGAAATTTATTTGCACTTGCAGAAGCCTATCCTGAATTAAAAGCCAATGACAACTTCAAACAGCTTCAAGCACGCATCTCAGGATTAGAAGACGCCATCGCTGATCGACGTGAATTTTATAATGAATCAGTTAATGCGAATAATGTGCGTATCGAACAATTTCCCGATGTTGTTATCGCTCGTATGTTGAATTTTACAGCTCGCGATCTGCTGGAATTCGCTGATGAAGAAAAACAGGATGTCGATGTAAAAGCATTATTCGGTTAGTCATAAATGCCTGACTTTCTAATTGCCGTGAAACAGTGGGTCAGGACTGCGCCTGCCGATGACTTCTGGATATGGTCAATTATATTGGTAATCGCGGCAATAGCCGGTTTCTTCCTTGCTTTTAAAAATATACAAAGTAAACGTATTATTGAAGACACACCTACTTCAAAAATACGATCCGCAGCACAAGGTTACCTGGAACTGATTGGCCATGGTCAATTAATGGAAGGACAGCCAGTTGTCTCTCCACTAACCGGCACAACATGTACCTGGTATGACTTCAAAGTAGAAGAACATCGTCAATCCGGGAAAAATTCTAAATGGGTCACGATTAGAAAGGGGACGAGTGACGAACTATTTTTAATTAAAGATGAAACAGGGCAATGTATTATAGATCCCGAAGGAGCTCGTGTTACCGTTGCAAATAAAAGCATTTGGTATGGCAGTTCTTCTAATCCCATGGCTGGTCCGGCATTAGCAAAGAAGAAAAAAGGTTTTTTTAGCGGCATCGTTGTTGGCAAACGATACCGTTACACAGAGAAGCTACTACATCCCGGAGAAATTCTTTATGCAATCGGTTTATACAAAACCGTCGGTGGTGCTGGCGCACAATTTGATGTTAATGCGGATGTCCGCGAAATGGTTCGCGAATGGAAAGCCGACACAGAAGCATTAATGAAAAAATTTGATACGAATGGCGATGGCGAACTGGACCTAAATGAATGGCAAAGGGTAAGAGATGAAGCATATAAACATGTTATGGAGAAACACAGTGAACAAAAAACAATGCCGCCAGTTCATTTAATGAATAAAACAAATGATCGTCGACGTCCTTTTATTCTATCTGCATTGCCGGAAGATGATCTTGTCCATCGCCTACATATATACTCAGTTTTATCGATCACCGCATTTATAATTTGCGGTAGTCTTTCTACATTATTAATCAGTTTGCGTCTGACAAGCTGATTATATTACGAACTTGAATTAACTATTTTTAAACTAATATCATTGATATGAATAATCCACTATTAAAAACCGATGGACTTCCTGAATTTGAGTCTATCAATGCTTCACATATAGAACCGGCAATTGATCAATTACTTTCAGAAAGTCGAGATACCGTTATATCTTTATTAAGCTCAACACAGGACTACACCTGGGACAACCTGTTACAAAAACTTGAAGACATGGATGACCAACTAAATAAAGCATGGTCTCCTGCCAGTCATCTGCATTCAGTAGCTGATAATGACGAATTACGCGTAGCTTATAATGCATGTTTATCGAAGTTGTCTGACTACGCCACAGAGATGGGACAAAATGAAGAACTGTTTCATGCTTACGAAAACATTTCTAATAGTGCAGCTTATGAATCCCTCAGCCCTGCACAAAAGAAAATAATTAAAAATGCACTTAGAGATTTCCGTCTATCAGGAATTGACCTGAATGAAAAAGCAAAGAATCGATATAAAGTAATTCAACAAGAACTATCCCGATTACAGACAAAGTTTGAAGAAAACCTGTTAGATGCGACGCATGCCTGGGAAAAACACATTACAGAGGAAGACCAGTTATCCGGTTTGCCTGATTCAGCCATTGCCTTAGCGGCTCAAGCAGCAAAAAACAAAGATAAAGAAGGCTGGCTATTCACTTTAGATTTTCCATCTTACATGCCGGTTATGCAGTACTCTGACAGCCCTGAGTTAAGAAAAGAGTTTTATAAAGCTTATGTGACCCGTGCCTCAGATAAATGTGCTAATAGCGACTGGGATAACAGCAACATCATGCTTGAAATTCTCAAGCTCCGAACTGAAAAAGCGAAATTACTTGGTTTTGAAAATTATGCGCACTATTCACTGGCAACTAAAATGGCTGAAGAGCCTGATGAGGTTCTCAACTTCTTAAACGATCTTGCTGAACGTACAAAAGCATTTGCACAACAGGAGTTTGAAGAGTTAAAACAATTTGCGAATGAAACGGCAAATGAAACGCAACTTGATGCATGGGATGTGGCTTACTACTCAGAGAAATTAAGACAGAAAAAATTTGATATTTCACAGGAAACGCTGCGCCCGTACTTTCCTGTTAACCAGGTTATTGAAGGCTTGTTTGCTATCACCAATAAACTTTACAACGTCACTATCAAACAAAGAGAAGGTGTTCAGGTCTGGCACAAAGATGTCATGTTCTTTGATATTTTCGAAGCGAATGGAAATATACGAGGCAGCTTTTATCTCGATTTATATGCACGCCAACATAAACGCGGTGGCGCCTGGATGGATGAATGCATCGTCAGAAAGAAATCCAGCACATCTATCCAGGATCCGGTAGCTTATCTTACTTGCAACTTTACTCCGCCTATTGGAGATAAGGCCGCATTATTAACACACGATGAAGTGACTACTTTATTTCATGAATTCGGGCATGGCTTACATCATATGATGACTCGCGTTGATTACAGCGGTGTATCAGGAATCAATGGTGTGCCCTGGGATGCGGTCGAATTACCCAGTCAATTCATGGAAAACTGGTGTTGGGAAAAAGAAGCACTGGATTTATTCGCCAGACATATCGACACGGGTAAAGTACTAGATGACGAATTATTCGGTAAAATGACACGCGCCAGAACCTTTCAGGCGGGCATGCAAATGGTTCGACAACTGGAATTCTCACTATTTGATTTTCGCCTGCATCTGGAATTTGCAACAAATGAGTCGCTCAATATTCAGGACTTGCTAAATGAAGTGCGTCAACAGGTGGCTGTTGTGAATGCACCGGAATTCAATCGTTTCCAACATAGTTTTTCACATATCTTTGCAGGTGGTTATGCTGCCGGTTACTATAGCTATAAATGGGCCGAAGTATTATCCGCCGATGCCTTTTCCAAATTCGAAGAAAAGGGTATCTTTGACAAAGCGACAGGTAACGAATTTTTAACATCAATTCTGGAGCAGGGCGGTAGTCGGGAACCAATGGAATTATTTGTTGAATTTCGTGGGCGAAAACCGAGTATTGAGCCTTTATTAAGACATTCAGGAATTTCAGCTTAAGGATAAATGATGCACAAATATAAAATCATTACTATTGGCATATTTTGGCTAATTGCAACTGTAACGCAAGCAGAAACCGTATACGTCATTGATGAGTTGAAAATTGGCTTACATGAAAGCGCTTCAATTAATAGCCCGATTGTAAAACTTGTGCCTAGTGGCACAGAGCTAACAGTTATTGGACGTAGCGATGGTCTTGTTCATGTCGAAGAACCCGAAGGTGGTCGCGGCTGGATTAACAGTAAATACCTGGTCGATAAAAAACCTGGAAAAGCACGCGTCAGTGAACTGGAAAAGGAAATCGAATTACTTAAGTCCAGTACCATCATGACAAATGATGAAACAGAAGCGCAAAAAGATCTGGCACAACAATTAAAATCTGAAAGATTAAAAAGTGGTCAATTACAAGCTGATTTGGCAGATCTTAAAGCTAAAATTGCCAGTGTAGATAACTCTGGTCAATTATTATCTGAAATAGAACAACTGAAACAGGAAAATGAACAGTTAAAATCACAACTGGAATCCTCCGGTATAGCGTTACAAAATGAGACGACTTCTACGAGCAGCAATTCGCTTTCACTGCAAGGCTGGAAACAATACTCAACGGCTATTATCATTATTCTTGTTATTGGTATGGCAATAGGTGCTTTTATTATTGATTATCTCGGTCGTCGAAGACACGGTGGCTTTAGAATCTAATTACAAAATTAATTTCTAGATTAATTCCCCTCATAAATCAATGTTCAAGATAGCAACCTGGAATGTGAATTCCCTGAAAGTAAGACTACCGCATGTATTACAGTGGCTTGAAAGTGAAAGACCAGACGTACTTGCATTACAGGAAACTAAATCAATTGATGAAAACTTTCCGCTTGAAGAAATTAATCAGGCCGGATATCAGGTTAGTTACATAGGCCAAAAAACATACAACGGTGTTGCCACGCTTTGTAAATCACCTATCGAGATCATTGCCACATCCTTACCAGATTATGATGATGAACAACGCCGGGTATTAGCGATTAAAAATTCCGGTGTAACCGTTCTTAACCTATACGTACCGAATGGTTCGGAAGTGGACTCAGATAAATACCGTTATAAGCTCAAGTGGTTTTCTAAATTACATCCATTCATAAAGCAACTTCAGGAAGATAATGATCGATTAATTATTTTGGGTGACTTTAATATTGCTCCAGAAGATCAAGATGTACATGATCCAAAAGAATGGGAAGGAAGCGTTTTGGTAAGCTCGGCAGAGCGAAATGAATTTAATAAATTATTATCGCATGGATTAAAGGATTGCTTTCGATTGTTTGATCAGGATGAAAAAAGTTTTTCCTGGTGGGATTATCGTGCTGCAGCATTCCGCCGTGGGCGCGGCATGAGGATAGACCATATTCTTGCCTCTGAATCACTTTCCGGATCCTGTCATGCATGCTATATCGACAAAGAACCACGTAAACTGGAACGCCCGTCAGATCATACGCCAGTGGTTGCAGAATTTGATCTATAACGTTATAAAAGTCTAAAGGTTTATCGAATATCTAACGACAATAAGTTTATATCTCCGTTTCTAAATATTTTATGACTAGCGTAAATACTGAATTTGATTTTGATGCATGGGTCAAGCTTGCCAAAGAAAACCCCGAAGCTTATGAAGAAATGCGTCAAAAAATGATACAGGATGTGATTGATAACACGTCACCTGAAGTTAAACGACGTTTGCAAGGACTGCAGTGGAAAATCGATCAAATTCGTTCTACTTCTACAAACCCCATGTCGTCCTGCCTGAAGATTTCGCAGATGATGTGGGACAACGTTATTGGAGAAGATGGTCTGGTTGACCATATGCGTCAATTAAACGAACCGGCACATCTTGTAAATCTGGATAAACCGAAGGATTCAGCAACCGTTATCGATATAAGGAGCAGCAACACGGATTCGGAAAAAAGCTGATTTCTAGCCGAAAACGGGATTGCGTAACGCTTCGCTTTGACATAAACTCCCCGCCCTTATTGATGACCAGACATTTTGAGCAAATAAAATGAAAGCAGATATACACCCAGCATACGAAGAAACAGCAGTTCAATGCAGCTGCGGCAACACCTTTAAAACTCGCTCTACTCATGGCGGCGAGCTTCATCTTGACGTGTGTTCAGAATGCCACCCTTTTTATACCGGCAAGCAGAAAATGCTGGATACTGCTGGTCGTGTTGATAAGTTTCGTAAAAAGTACGGCATGTAGTCGTATAGCTTCGGCTTTGAATGATTTTCTTTTAAAAAACGCCCTTATCGGGCGTTTTTTTATGGCTGTCATTTTAGCTCTCTACGGTGCATTTAGTTATGCCAACATAAATTGTGTAAGTACCCACTTCGATGAGAAGGCATTCGTTAAATACGTCATTGATGGCGACACTATAGTATTATCCGATAATCGTCACATTCGATTAATTGGGATAAATACACCGGAGTTAAGCCACAACGACAAAAAAACTTCTGAAGAAGGAGCTGAAAAGGCAAGATCTACATTGATTGAATTGTTGGAGGAACAAGCTCAAATTCACCTCGTTTATGGTGAAGAACGTTTTGATAAACACGGGCGAACCCTTGCCCATATTTATGATGAAGAAGGGTTGAATATTCAATCTGAGATACTAGGTAGAGGCCTGGCGATGCCGCTTCGAATACCACCCAACCTGTCTCTGGCTGATTGTTACGACAAGGCTTCATTGTCGGCCAAACGGGAGAACCGCGGCTTATGGGCTTCATCCCGATATAAGCCAAAAGACGTACTCTCCCTGTCTGGTTCTGAAAAAGGTTTTTACTTTATATTCGGTAAAGTGGAACGAGTCACAGAAAGTCGTTCATCAATATGGGTTAATCTGGAAAATAATGTGGCACTACGTATCCACAAAGACGATTTAAACTTTTTTAATAAAAATGATTTAATGTCTTTGGAAGGAAAAACAATTGAAGCTAACGGTTGGTTATATAAACGTAATAAACAATCGCGAATGCGGATCAGACATGAACTAGATCTAAAACTATTAAATTAACACAAGGAACTGAACCTTTACGGGAACTGTCTTAAAAATCATGAAAACAAAATATTTAATTCCAGTTTGTCTAATCATCCTGTCTCTTGGTAGCGCTTGTGCTGTTAACCCGGTTTCCGGGAAACAGGATCTGGTTTTATTATCTGAAAACGATGAAATCGCTTTAGGCCGAGAAACCAACAAGGAAGTCCTGCAACAATACACCGTCTATGATAATCCCGCTCTGCAAGCATACGTCCAGAACGTAGGCAATAAAGTCGCCATCAACAGTCATCGTAATAATTTAATTTATCGCTTTACTGTACTCGACAGTAAAGAAGTTAACGCTTTTGCTTTACCTGGAGGCTATATCTACATTACACGGGGCTTAATGGCATATTTAAAATCTGAAGCTGAACTCGCCGCAGTTTTAGGACATGAAGTAGGTCATGTCACTGCACGGCATTCCGTTCGACAATACAGCGCGAACCAGTTAACAAGTATCGGTGTTGCTCTTGGTTCGTTGTTTATTCCAGGAATGAATCAGGCCTCTAGCCAATTAGCACAATTATTTGGTGCAGCGTTGTTACGCGGCTATGGTCGAGAACATGAACTTGAGGCTGATAGACTCGGCGCAGAGTATTTGGCCAGAACAGGCTATAACCCGCAAGCTATGCTTGATGTAATCAGCGTTTTAAAAAACCAGGAAATCTTTGAAAAAGAAGTAGCTCAATCAGAAGGCAGAGAACCGAGAATTTATCATGGTGTATTTTCGACACACCCGGATAATGATAAACGGCTACAGGAAATTATCGGGACGGCCCAAACATTGACTGAAACAGCTGCTTCGGCTAATTACGTCGGCCATGAAGAATACATGGCATATATGGACAAGTTAATTTATGGCGACAGCCCACATGAAGGTATTTTACGAGGGCGGCGTTTTTTTCATGAAGAACTTGGTTTTTCCATGAGCTTTCCGGAAAAGTGGAATGTCACCAATCAACCTGCTCAGATTTTATTAACCGCTCCTAATGGCGATGCAATAATTCAAATTAGTGCTGAAGACATTAACAAAAAGCTGACTCCCAGAAATTTTATGATTCAACGAATGGGGCTAAATAACCTGGATAATGAAGCAACATTAAACATTAATGGACTTGAAGCACACACCGGGGTATCCGTCATTAACAGTAACGATGGGCCTCGTCCAACACGATTTACTGTTATCTATTTTGGTCAACGTGCTTACATCATTGCTGGAACCAGTAAACTGGCAAAAAACCTGAGTAAATACGATAAAACTATACTGGACACGGCTAAAAGTTTTCATGCGCTCACAGAAAACGAAAAAGTACTGGCAAAGCCGCTACGATTAAAAGTGGTACAGGCAAGTAAAGAAACTCGTTTTTCAGACCTCGCCAAACAATCCACATTAGAAAGCCATGCTGAATCACAATTACGTTTATTAAATGCGAAATACCCTGAAGGCGAGCCCCGAATTGGAGATCTATTGAAGATTATTGAATAACAAATCGACTATTTTTGGTGCATGTTTTCATGACAACTCTTCATACTGATTCTAGCTTGTTAAGTTAACTGATTGCTCTATTTTAAACTTCAAATTTTATCCACATTTTCTGTGGATAACTCTGTGGAAGAAGTGCGCACAGATGGCTGCAAAGAGCACAGTTATCTCAAATATGACAAAACTGTTAAAAACTAACCACCTGATTAATTATTTATAATTTTCAATAAGTTACACCATTCTCATTTGTTTTCAGCCAGTTATTAAAGTCGTTTCTATGATAAGCAAAATGACTGAATCCTGTCTGTGTATAAACAATAAATTTTTATTGACATATTTCAAAATCCGGGAACTTCAACTAACACCTAGGTTCTAAGCATATGTAGTAGTTTTTTCTTGCCTTCCTCCCCTAGGCAGAAAAAATATCCAGCTTTCCCCTGCTGGATTACTTTGGCTCCGGATGCATAAGAATTTTTCCCAGAATCAGCCGGAGCCACTTTTTTAATCTCTACTCCAAATAAAGCCAATCTGCCAGTTTTTGCCTTGCTTCATCAAGGCCAAGCCCTTTTAAAGCTGAAAATAATTGTAAACTGGCATCGACTCCGGCTAACTCTCGACGAACCTCTGCCATAACCTTAATTCCAGCATTTTTAGACAGCTTATCGGCTTTATTCAATAAGACATGTACCGGTAAATCACATGACTGGCAGTATTCCAGCATCAACTGATCAAACTTCCCCAGTGGATGACGTATATCCATGATTAAAAATACTCCTCGCAAAGATTGCCTTTCACGCAAATAACGCTCCAGCAATTTTGCCCAGGCATCACGCATCTCCACATTAACCTTGGCATAACCATAACCAGGTAAATCAACAAGGTGAGTATGTTCATCATAAGAAAAGTAGTTAAGCTCTCTGGTTCGGCCTGGTGACTTGCTAATTCTTGCCAAACCACGTCGACTAGTTATTTTATTTATAACACTGGATTTACCGACGTTAGAACGGCCTGAAAAAGCAACTTCCGCACCTTCGTCTACAGGAAGTTGTTTTATTGAAGCAACGCCCAGTCGAAATTCAAGACGACTGTACCAACCATTTGCTAATTCTTGTTTTTTACCGATATCGGGTTCTCCAACTATTACGAGAATTTATGTACCTTGCGAATCATTACCAATGATATTAAAGGTGTTTACCTTATGAATAACTTTAAAAAGTAACAGGACATGAGCTTGAAAAATAATCATAATATGCGCCTATTGTCTCTAGTCAGTATTATCTAAGGAATTTGGAATTATGAAAATATATTATTTAACAATCATCAGTATGCTTTTGTTTGCAAGCAATTCCAGTATTGCTGGTGATCCGGCAAATGGTAAGGCACTCTCTGCTACTTGTGCTGCCTGTCACAGTGTCGATGGCAATAGTGTCAACCCGGTATGGCCGAAGCTAGCAGGACAACATGCCAGTTATTTATTAAAACAGCTAATTGAATTTAAAGAAGGCAAACGTGTAAACGCACAAATGGCGCCTATGGTTGCCTCACTCAGTGAAGAGGATATGTCTGATTTGGCAGCTTATTTCTCAAATCAAAAAATAAAACACGGTACAGCAAATCCGGAATTAATCGAGTCTGGTGAAAAAATCTACCGTGCCGGAGATGCTGAAAACGGTGTTCCTGCCTGTATGGCCTGTCATGGTCCAGCTGGAAAAGGTAACCCGGGTGCACTTTACCCTGCCCTGGCCGGACAGCACGCTAATTACACAGTAATTCAATTAAAAGCATTTAAAGCAGAAGAACGAAATAATGATGCAAATAAAGTAATGCGAGCTATTGCAGGCCCAATGACCGATGCTCAAATTGAGGCAGTTTCTGAATATATCCAGGGTTTATACTGAAAAAACATCTCTTTTTTGACGTAAAATACGAATTTGTGTGTCTAAGTTTTTAGCTAACCTAAAACACGTTCAACAATTATAAAAATTAAGGATAACTATGAAAAAAATAACCCGTTATATCTCGCTTACTTTACTCTTATTGCTTGGTAATCAGGTTTATGCAGCAGATGGTTATAATACGATCAGTCCAGCACAGCCTACTCAGACTGGTGACAAGATAGAAGTACTGGAAATTTTCTGGTATGCCTGTCCTCATTGTTACGATTTTGAACCTTATATTCATGAATGGCTTACCAAAAAACCTGAAGATGTGACGTTCAGACGTATGCCCGGGATTTTTCGTAAAAACTGGATTCCTCATGCGAAAGCCTTCTACACGGCAGAAAAAATGGGTGTTCTTGATAAGATTCACACACCATTATTCAATGCGATTCATAGGGAAAAGAAAAAAATTCACGATGATGCAGCAATGAAGAAATTCTTTGTCAAACACGGTGTCGATAAAGCTGAATTTACTAAAATCTATGAATCTGAAGAAATTGACACCAAAGCCAAACAGGCTTTTGTTATGGGACAGCGCTATAAGCTAACTGGCGTTCCAGCTGTAATCGTTAACGGCAAATACATGGTTAGCGGCACCACCGCAGGCAGTTTCGAAAATGCGCTAAAGGTTATCGACTCTCTCGTCGATAAAGAAAGAGCAGGCACTGTAAGCGAATAAAAACTTCTTTAGGTTAATCCTTTGCTATACCTGTCAGACTAACTGGCAGGTATAAGCACCTTCAATAACAGCGTTTGCACAGTGAATATTTCAACCTGGGCGCCTGATTTATGTTGTCACAAAAAGAAAATGCTGATTCAGATACAGACTGGAAAAAACAGTACACACAAATACTGAAAGAGCTGGATGTAAAAGAAAAGGAATGGGGACAGCAACAACAGGAAATACTAAAAACAGTATTAAGACTCACGTTTGCTTTTCAGGGTTCGAATGACATTCTCGATAAAAAACTACTCGACCTCAAAGAAGCATTAAAACAATCTAGCGATAATATCCCACAGAAGGAAATTGAAGAATTAGTCCAGTCCATACTGAAGCACAAAAAAGAAAAAGATACGGACTCATCAAGAACAAATGTATTAATCACAAATATCATTCAACTTTTATCTGGCAATGATCAATACGCTCGATATACAGATAAAATCCGTGAAATAAATAATGATTTAAAAAATGAAGCGACAGATCCGACTTCAAAGTTAAAATCAGTTAACGAAATTGTCACAAACATTAATAACTCATCAATTAAAGATAAACAAAAACCGGACTCTTTCAAGGTTTTCCTCAGAAAACTATCTGATCACGAAAATACAGAACCCTCTCTAGCGGCTCTATGTAAACGATCGATTGCTCTTAATAGTGAGCAGGAAAAATTAAAAGCCATTAATCAATGTATCGAGAAAATCAACAGCAAATCACTTGATAGCTCCGGTAGAAAGACTAATGAACAAGAAGAGATAGCCGAAACTGAGTTACATATTGAAAACCTGCTTACCTTGCTTGACTGGGTTACGATTCCTGGTAAATCGCAAACAAAACTCGACACTCTAAAGCAACAACTGGAACAGCGTGAAGATGGCGCTGATACTGGCAATTTAATTCGCCGCATTGCTCTGACAATCAGTAATGCCTTCATGGAAGTTCAGTCTGAACTAAATGAGACTGAAGGTTTTTTGAAAAAAGTAACGAACCAACTTAACGAGATTACTTTACAAATAGCTGATATAGAAGCATTGGAAAATGAATCGTTTTCTAATTCGGTCAATCATAATTCAGAAATGGAAAAACAGATTGGATTAATTAAATCAGGCGTAAATGAAGCAGACACAATTGAGGATATAAAGAAAACAATCGATACACGAATTGAAGTTTTACAAAACAATATGGATCAATTCATTAATGTTGAACAAAATCGTAAGAGACAATCCGATGATCACCACAAACAATTAGTAAACCGTCTTAGCAGTATGGAAGACGAAACTGAAAAATTGAGAAAATGTATAGAGGAAGAAAGGAGCAAGGCATACAACGACGCACTCACGGGCATACCTAATCGCATGGCGTTTGATGAACGTATAAATGATGAATACCAACGCTGGAAACGGTATAAAAATAATCTTTCACTTTGTCTTGTCGACATCGATAAATTTAAAGGCGTTAATGATACCTATGGTCATAAGGCTGGCGATATTGTGTTACGCACCGTTGCTAAAAAATGCGCCTCTAAAATCAGGAATAATGACTATTTCTGTCGTTATGGAGGAGAAGAATTCGCGCTTATTTTACCGGAAACAGATTTATCATCAGCAATTACAGTGGCTGAAACTTTAAGAGAAAGCATCGAAAAATGTAATTTTCAGTACGCCGATAAATCAGTTGGAATTACTATTTCCTGCGGTATTGCTCAGATTAAAGGAGCAGACAGTCTAAACACGGTATTTGAAAGGGCAGATAAAGCGTTATACAAAGCGAAAGAAACCGGTCGCAATCGCTGTGTCAGCGAAGACCAACTACATTTGATGTGAACAGATTTGAATAATAAACATAGATCAGATCCGATAAACGTCGCTCGGTAATTGCTCCTGCATCGCCTAAAGCGCCTACTGTTGGTACTCTGCCTCTTTCATCCATGTAAGCAAAAAAAAAGGAACCCGTAGGTTCCTTTTTTCGTCTTCGAGAAGGAAGTCTTATTTGTTGTTGATGTACATCGTGACTTCAAAACCAAAACGGATGTCGTTGTATTCAGGAGTTTCCCATTTCATTTTCGTATACCTCACCTTAATTGTCTTTACGGATTAAATTTTGTTACTTGTTTATATAAGAGCAGATCATGTGCCAGCTTTTAAAATAAACTTATTTATTTAATTAATTCAAATTGTTACGATTATTTTTATATTTTTTTGGATGTCTAATAAACTGGTTTATGGTTGTGATTAACCAATTTTTTGGTTAATCACAACCATAAACCAGTTTAAAAAAGCACCCTTTTACCAATGATCAAAGCGGATAACACCAATATTCAAACCAATTCAATGGACAGAAATACAGATTTAATCGCTTGTTTATGCTAAATTCGCCGACTTTTTTACGGTTACTTACACGCATGGCGAACACTAAAGACAAAGTTGAAAATAAGCACATAGCTAGTGGTCATCGAATTGGCATTGTCGGCGGAGGTCAGCTTGCGAAAATGACAGCGCTACCAGCGATGGAGCTTGGTTGCGAAGTTGTTATTCTGGAAAAAACAGAAAATACACCGGCTTCATGTCTCGCTGCTGATATTTTCTATGGTGATTGGGACGATCCAGCTAACCTACTAAAGCTTGCTGACGAGGTTGATGTTGTTTCTCTGGAAAATGAATTTGTCGATGCCAAAAGTTTGAAAGCCGTTGAAGATGCCGGACATCAATTGTTCCCGGGTTCAACAACTATCGGAATGGTTCAGGATAAATTAATCCAGAAACAGGCATTGAGCGATGCGGGTATTTCAGTAACACCATTTGCAGCGGTTAATTCACGCGATGAAATAAACCAGCAAGCTGAACAACTTGGCTGGCCTCTCGTTTTAAAAGCAAGACGTAATGGCTATGACGGCAAAGGCAATGCGACACTTGAAACAGCAGCAGATATTGATGAAGCCTGGGCAAAGCTGGATGGCGATAACCGCGAGCTTTATGTTGAAGGCTTCTGTAATTTCACCGGTGAACTGGCAGTCATGGTAACGCGTGGAATTGATGGCAGCATGGTCAATTATCCTGTTGTTGAATCAGTGCAGAAGGATCACATATGTCACATTGTTCGTGCACCGGCCCGTATTAATGATGAACTGGCTAATCAAGCTGTGGAATTAGCGCGTAAAGCAGTAACGACAATTGATGGTGTTGGTACTATTGGTGTTGAAATGTTTCTTACCGAAGATAAGCAGATCATCCTTAACGAAATGGCACCCAGAGTACATAACTCAGGACACTATACAATAGAAGCTTGTGAATGTTCTCAATTCGAAAATCATGTGCGCGCTATTATTGGTATGCCTTTAGGCTCGACCAAAATGGTTACTCCCGCGGCTGTTATGATCAACATGTTAGGTGAAGAGCAGGGCACAGGTTATCCAGTCGGGATTGCCGAAGCTCTGCAAGTTAGTGGAGCACATATACATGTTTATGGAAAATCAACAACGAACATTGGTCGTAAAATGGGACATATCACTGCATTAGGTGAGACAATCGAGGAAGCAGAAGAAATCGCGAATCGCGCAGCACAAAGTATTCGCTTTGGAGCACAAAAATGACAACAACTAAAAACAAACCTTTAGTCGGTATTATCATGGGCAGCGATTCCGACTGGCCAACACTTGAAGCCGCCGCAGAAATCTGTAAAGCATTTTCTGTACCTCATGAAGTACACGTCGTATCCGCACACCGTACACCAGATGATATGTTCCGTTATGCCAAAAGCGCACATAAAAAAGGATTAAAAGTTGTTATTGCAGGCGCGGGCGGCGCAGCTCACCTGCCTGGAATGGTAGCTAGTCAGACGCCATTACCTGTTATCGGTGTACCGGTTAAATCTGATGCTTTAAGTGGCATGGATTCACTACTATCTATTGTTCAAATGCCAGGCGGTGTTCCCGTTGCGACAGTTGCAATTGGTGCAGGCAAGAACGCTGGTTTATTAGCCGTTGAAATATTGGCAACGAGTAATACAAAACTAATGGACAAGCTTATTGATTATAAAAAAGAACTTGCCGCAGAATCTCGTAAGAAAGATAAGACGCTAAATAAAAAATTAAACTAGATCTGTTTAACCCATAATGTGGTAGCCGCGATCAACATGAATAACATCACCCGTCATCGAACTGGCTGCATCGGAAGCCAAATAACAGACTAAAGAACCAACATCATCGACAATAAGATCATTCTTCAAAGGAGAACGGTTATTTGCCATCTCTAGAAAATTATCAAACCCGGCTAATCCAGAGGCAGCCCGAGTTGCAATAGGCCCTGGAGATATTGCATGCACACGAATATTTTTTGGACCAAGTTCATAAGCCAGATAACGTACAGAGCTTTCCAATGCTGCTTTCACTGGACCCATTAAATTATAATTGTTTATAACTTTTTCAGACCCTAAATAAGTCATCGCAAAAATACTGCCGCCATTTTTCATCAATCCTTCTGACTTCTTAACCAGACGCATCAATGAATGACATGAGAGATCCATCGCCATTAAAAAGCCATCTCGAGATGAATCAATTAATCGTCCATGCAGGTCATCCAATGGTGCATATGCAATTGAATGAACCAGAAAATCGAGTTCACCCCACTGATTCTCTATTTCATCAAACAATATATCTACTTGATCCTGTACGGTTACATCACAAGGCATAAATAAATCTGCATTCACTTCATCGGCTAATGGTTCAACATGAGGTTTGGCTTTATCATTTAAATACGTTATTGCCAAGTTTGCGCCCTGTTCATTTAGTGCTTTTGCGCAGCCATATGCTATCGATTGTTGATTTGCGATACCAACAATCAGTCCTTTCTTTCCAGTTAAATCAAAGCGGCTCATTCTTAATTACCTATAGCCAATTTTCTCGGCATGCTAACTTCATTATTTAATATTTCATATGTATGTTGGGCGATCATTAATTCTTCATTGGTCGGGATAACAAGAACTCTGACAGTACTATCATTTGTAGAAATTTCAGAACAATTTTCTCTATTAGCGTTTTCATCAATTTCAACGCCTAACCAGACCAGTTCATCACATATTCGTTTACGAATCTCTGCTGCGTTCTCTCCTATCCCGGCGGTAAACACAAGACCATCAATACCTTTTAATAGCGCCAGTAAGCAACCTGCTTCCCGAATAATACGGTGAATATACAAATCAATAGCTTCTTGTGCTGTTGATTCTTCGCTTTGCAATAAAGCAGACATATCGTTACTAACTTTTGACACACCTAATAAACCGGACTGTTTATATAACAAGTCATTAACCTGCTGTGCGTTCAATTTCTTTTCTTCTAACAAATAAAGAATAACGCCAGCATCAATAGATCCACATCGTGTCCCCATCATCAATCCATCAAGCGCACTAAAACCCATACTGCTATCAATACTTTTACATTGATTGAGTGCACACAGACTGGATCCGTTTCCTAGGTGTGCAACAATAATTTTACCAGAAGCTAATTCCGGTTCAGTTTGTTTTAATTCTGTTGCGATATATTCGTAAGACAATCCATGAAAACCATAACGGCGTACACCTTGCTCATAATATTGATCTGGTAACGCAAATTGATTATTTGGTTTGCCGTGATTTGCATGAAAGGCGGTATCAAAACAGGCAACCTGTGGTATCGCTTGATCAATATGCATTAATGATTCAATAGCAGCAAGATTATAAGTCTGGTGTAGTGGTGCTAAGGGTTCCAGCTTTTTTAATTTAGTTAAAATTTCCGGTGTAACTACCGTCGGCAAGTGAAAATCATTGCCTCCATGGACAACACGATGACCAACAAACAATTCCTTATTACTGTTTAGTTTTTGTTTTAACCAATCAAACAAATATTTTAATGCTGACAAATGATCTGTTGTTTTTGATAATGATATCGACTCGTTATTATCAAAACCACATACTGTAAAGTGAGCATTCAATCCCAGACCAGTAATCTGACCATTATATTGACTGACCAGTTTACTTTGCTGTTCATCAAAAAGACTAAACTTAATGCTCGATGAACCACTATTAAGAACTAAAACCTGACAACTCATACAACTAATTTTTTTTGCTGGTGTGCATAAAGTATTGCCAGAGAACAAGACGCCATTCTTTCCATAGCAGTATCTGCCCGACTGGTCAGAATGATGGGTAAACGCGCTCCCATCACTATTCCGGAGCCCTGTGCATCAGCCAGATGTGTTAATTGTTTGGCCAGTATATTCCCCGCCTCAAGATCCGGTGCTACCAGAATATCGGCCTGGCCAGCGACAGGAGAAACAATGCTCTTCGCCTTGGCTGCTGCAGATGAAACGGCATTATCAAAAGCCAGTGGACCGTCCAGAATACCACCGGTAATCTGGCCACGATCTGCCATCTTACAAAGTGCAGCTGCCATCAAGGTCGAGTCAATATCCTTGGTAACTGTTTCTACCGCTGATAATATAGCTACCTTGGGATTTTTAATCATCAAGGCATGTGCAAGATCTATAGCGTTCTGAACTATATCCCGCATTTCTTCCAACGTGGGCGAAATATTAATCGCTGCATCGGTTACTAATAATGGACGGGGATAGGTTGGCACATCAAATGCGAAAACATGACTAATCCTTCTTTCGGAACGTATCCCTTTTTCTTTATGTAATACTGCCCGCATAAGTTCATCTGTATGCAAACTACCCTTCATTAATGTTTCTACTTTACCCTCACGCGCCAACATAACTGCTTTTTCCGCAGCTTCATGACTGTGTTCAACATTTATAATCGGATAGTCCTTAAGATCCAGTTTACATTCTTCAGCGACCGATAAAATCTTTTCACTTGGTCCAACCAAATAGGGCAAGATCAGGTTTGCTTCAGCGGCTTCGACTGCGCCCCTTAAAGCATATTCGTTACAAGGGTGAACTACTGCTGTTGGTACGGGATCCAAAGGCTCTGCGGCATCAAATAACTCTCTAAGACGACCGCGTTCAGCCAAACGAACGTTGGGAAGCCTTACAACAGGACGCTCTATCTTTTCAATGGGAGCTATAACTTTTGCTTCACCCTCTATAACAACTTCATCATCCTGATTCATACACAGACAATCAAAATCAACTTGATTGTTTTTAGGGTTCTTGGACTTGGCAGTAACCTCTACAGACAACACGTCACCTAATACGACTGGTCTTTTAAAGTTCAGCGACTGTCCAAGATAAATAGTACCTGGGCCAGGCAAGACAGTACCTAAAACCGTCGAGATTAATGATCCGCCCCAAAGACCATGTGCGATGACCTCATGAAACATACTGTCTTTAGCATAATCTTCATCCATATGAGCCGGATTAACATCGCCACTCATAATCGCAAATAACTGAATGTCTTTCTGTGTTAAACGACGTTTAATACTTGCAGAATCACCAATATCTATTTCGTTAAAGCACCGGTTAGTGATTAATTCTTGATGTTTCGTCACTTGACTGCTCCGTTAATAAAAATACAAATTAACATTGCTTTGTTACAAAAATATTGCGGCGCAACAATTACATTATTGTAAGTACTAAATTAAAGTCGGCTCCGGGTAAAACTTGAAATTAACAAAATTGAAATAATTTATGGTAGAAACTCTTTGCTTAAACTAATACTGCGATTACATCAGAATACAACGTTCTTCCAGTTTTCATAAAACTGTCTGGCCGTTTTATTAAAGTCACTCATATACTCAAGCGCTTCTTTTTCCAGTTTATCTGCTGCATTTTCACCCAGTGCTTTTTCCAGTGCTTTCTTATAAGCCGGTATATCACTCCAGTCAGAAACCGTTGACGGAATAATTTCCTGATGATATTGCGAAGTAAAAACCTGAGACCCTGATGATAAGGACTGGATGCCACAAACATCTGATGAAGCCAACACGTCCATCCCTGCTGGTGCCGTTTTAACTTCCGCGCCATGCCACTGCAAACAATTCATAGTATCCAACATATCATTTAAAAAAGGATTCTGTTTACCTGCTTCAGTTTTATGGATTTGCATGATACCAACTTCCGTTTCACTTCCGGGTCCAACGTCGCCACCTAATGCATCTGCTAATAACTGATGACCCAAACAAATACCCACGAATGGCATGTTTAAATCATTGACGGCTTTTCTTATTACTTCTTTCTCATCAATCAGCCAGGGATATCTATCTTCCTGCCAAACATCCTGTGGCCCACCCATGACCCATAAAGCATCAAAGTTATTTAGATCAGGAATCGTTTCACCCTCATCAAGTTCTACAGTGCTTACATCAAAACCATCTTCCTTAAAAAACTCACGAAAGATACCGGGATGTTCTATACGAAGATGTTGAAAAACAAGAATACGTTTAGTCATATTTTTTGTTTAATTGCCATAAATTAATAAGGAAAAGGCTATTATCTATCAAAACATTGTATCTATAAATAAATGTCTTCTTTTCAGAATCGGCTGAAATGTTATTATGCAGCTACCGACCCAAAGCAGACACAAGTTGAATGAGAAGATCTGATGGGCATGGACAGGATGGCGTTGTAAATAAGAGTCTTCAGTTGGAGGTTATTATATTTAAAGAGCACTACCCATATATAACATCCCACTTCCATATATCAGTCCAGTAAAAATAAAAATGACAAAAGTATAACCAAGTATTTGTCGCATATGTAATCCCGCGATAGCAAGCACGGGTATCGTCCAGAAAGGTTGAATCATATTGGACCATTGGTCACCATAGGATACCCCCAGCACAACTACAGCAGGATCAACACCAAGAGAAAGTGCTGACTCGATCATGATGGGGCCTTGTACTGCCCATTGACCACCACCCGACGGCACAAACAAATTAACTAATCCACCGGACAAGAATGCAAAAAAGCCTAGTGTTTCAGGCGTTGCAATAGAAACGATCCAATCGGAGATGACTTTCATCAAACCCGTCGTCGCCATCATACCCATGATGCCAGAATAAAACGGGTATTGAAGGATGATTGGGCCAACGGTGGCGGCAGCGTTATTTATCAATTTGATAAAGTGCATGGGGGAGCCAGCAAGTAACAAGCCTAATGCTAAGAATGTCCAACTGACAATATCCAGTGTGAGAGCAAAGCCTTGTTTCGACCAGAATAGGGCAATGTAAGCAATTATCGCTAAACCTAAAAATACGTTTAACGATTGATGGTTTTCAAATTTCTCGACAAAGCTTTGTTCGTTTTTTGTTTCGAATGGTTTTTTATCTTTGACGGCGATCAATTTGGGATCGATTTCAAGCGCATCGTCATCTTTAGGATGCATCAGTGGGCAGATGATCGTAATCGTCGCCAAACCTATTAATGCTAGCGTGATATTTGTTGAGGTTAATATGGTTTCGGTGACCGGAATGACGCCCACTTTGTCTTCCAGAAAATGCCCCGGTGTTGCAACGGCTAACGCTGATGATGATGAATACCCCATGTGCCAAATAACATAACCCGAATAGGCAGAGGCAACCATTAATGGATAATGAATTTTGAAGGGTTTCTTGGAACATTCACTCGCAACACTACGAGCGACAATCGCACCGATGATTAATCCAAATGACCAGGCAAACAAACTCGCCACACCTGCGGTAAATGCCACAAGGGCATAAGCCTGATGTGCAGATTTTGGTAACTGACCAATTTTGACTAAAAAATTTCGAATCGGCTCTGTATGAGCCAACGTGTGCGCCCCGACCATGATGATGGTAATTTGCGCGGTAAACTTAAACAACATGGGTAGCCCATCACCCCATGCCATTAAAGTCGAAGCAGGAGTGGCATCGGTTAAGGCCAGCGCTGCCATAAACGTTATAACGGAAAGTATAATGACGAATATGAATGCGTCAGGATAATAACGCTCAACGAATAAAACAAACGGTCTTGCTAATACCTGGAGGGCTTTCATTATTTTTTATTAATTATTTCTTACTTTATGTTAAAGCCAAGTACTTTACCTTCCACCATATTCGGAATTACGATTAACTTGTCTTTAAGAATCACTTCATGGTCAGCCGTGCCTTGAGTCAATTCAAGTAGTACTTCAAAGCTGCCGTCTTTTTTAATATGAAGCAATTTTCCGGCTACCCAATCTGTCGCGTAATAGGCATCTTTGCCATCGGGTTCGACACCATCAAGATTGCCAACAGGTTTACCATTTCCTAAAGATTTAATTTCTTTTGTTGCTAATGACACCGTCTTTAAATGACCAGGTTCTTCAGTTGCAAACCCATCCATTGGAAAACCCCAGCAACCAACGATCAACTCATTACCTTCGACATGTAAGCCATTCGGTGATAGTAGGTCAGGGCTGTATAACCATACTGTCAATTGGCCTAGTTTATTCAGTCTGTAGATTGTGTCATTAAACATATCCGATACATAAACATTGCCTATCGCATCCGCAGTTACATCATTTAAAAATCCTGCGCCAAATGCATGGTGACTACTTAGAATTTTCCCTGTTGCTATTTCAACTACGATTAATTGATCGACATCGGCAATATAGAGGTTTCCATCAGAGATAGTGAGTCCCTTTGGTGCGTTTAAGCCGGTAACCCACTCTAACTCAATGATTGTACCGTCTGTTCCTATTTTTGATATAAAGCCATTACCATCTTTGGTGAAAGGGCTGTCCTGCATGTTTGAAACATACAACACATTATTACTATCGTCGTAGATGACAGACTCTGGTAATTTAAATTCCGCTGCTGTTTCCCATGCTTTTTCGATAACGGGTGCAGCATTAAGCGTAAACGAAACGGATAATAATAAAAGACTACTTAATAATTTTTTCATTTATCTAACTCCATAAAAAATAAATTTATAAACTGGATTTAATATTGCTGATTATTTCATTGTTGGCATAGAGAAATTTGTGCCTTCACGAACACCTGCAGATGGCCATCTCTGGGTTATGGTTTTGCGGTGTGTATAGAAAAGAACGCCATCCGGGCCATAAGCATAGAGATCACCAAACAAGGATCTCTTCCAACCACCAAAACTTTGACTTGCAATTGGAACAGGTAATGGAATATTAACACCGACCATGCCGACCTTTATTTTATCTGTAAAGAAACGGGCTGCTTCGCCATCCCTGGTAAAGATACAGGTGCCATTACCATATTCATGATCGTTGATTAATTTCATTGCTTCCTGCATGGTATTGACCCTAACGACCTGTAAAACAGGACCAAAGATTTCTTCTTTATAAGAGATCATGTCTGATGTGACATTATCGATGAGTGTGCCTCCTACAAAATAACCTTCTTCAAAACCACCGACTTTAATGTTTCGACCATCAACCACGATAGATGCGCCTTGTTCTTCCGCACTGTTGATATAAGCGATCACTTTTTCTCGATGTTCTTTAGTGATTAATGGGCCGAAATCATTATTACTATCACTATAGGCACCGACTCTGAGTGATTTCATAGCGTCCTGCATTTTATTGATCAATGCATCGCCTGTTTCATTACCGACAGCCACTGCAACTGAAAGTGCCATACAACGTTCGCCACAAGAACCAAACGCAGCACCAATCAATTGACTGACTGCATTATCAATATCAGCATCCGGCATGACGATGGCATGATTTTTAGCACCACCTAATGCCTGGCAACGTTTACCATTGGCAGTTGCAGTGGAATAAATATATTCGGCAATGGGTGTAGAACCAACAAAACTGACTGCCTCAATCCGTTCATCATGCAATAAAGTATCAACCGCTTCTTTACCACCGTTCACCACGTTTAATACGCCGTTAGGCAAGCCAGCTTCATGCAGTAATTCAGCTATGAAAAGCGTTGAGCTTGGATCGCGTTCTGAAGGTTTTAAGACAAAGCAATTACCGCATACGATTGCCAGCGGATACATCCACATGGGTACCATCGCCGGAAAGTTAAATGGTGTAATACCAGCAACAACACCAAGTGGTTGAAACTCACTCCAGCAATCAATGCCCGGACCGACATTTTTACTATGTTCGCCTTTCAATAATTCCGGGGCATAACAAGCGAATTCAACATTCTCGATGCCTCTCTGCAATTCACCCATGGCATCATGTGAAATTTTGCCATGCTCTTCACCAATAAGTTGGCATATCTTCTCTGCATGTTGTTCAAGTAGTTCCTTGAATCGAAACATCACCCGTGCACGTTTTACCGGTGGTATATCTCGCCATTCCGGGAAGGCCGTTTCGGCTGCTGTAATGGCTCCCTCAACGGTTTGTTTATCTGCCAACAATACTTGTTTAGTCACAACGCCTGATGAGGGGTTGAATACATCCTGGGTTTTGTCCGAGCTATAATTCATCTCGCCGTTGATCAGGTGACCAACTGATTCGACTGAGCCGTTTAGATGTTGTTGTGTTTTCTGCATTTCAAAACTCTGCTTCGTTATTCGATTTAATGCTTATTTAGTAATTGAGCTAATATTAGTTTTTTAATAAATGTATCACAATAAACAAAAATTATAAATAAAAATGCAAAAATGCATTATTAATTATATCCTGTCATTTAATTAATTTAAGTAGAATTAATCTTTGAGGTAAAACTATGTTTGATTGGAACGACTTGCATTCCTTCCTGGAATTATCCCGTTGTGGCAAATTAACGCTGGCTGGAAAAAGACTCAAGGTACAACCAACTACCATTGGCCGACGCATTACACGACTTGAAGAAGAACTGGATGTGCATTTATTTGATCGTTCCCCCAAGGGTTATGCACTTACAGAAGAGGGGGCGCAATTACTACCCTACGCTGAAAAAATAGAGTCTGAAATAAATTCTGTTTACCAAGTACTTTCAAAACAAGATATGACATTAACAGGATCGGTGAGGATGGCTGTACCAGAAGGTTTGGGTGTCGGGATTATTTCTAAGTATTTAAAAGCGTTTCATACCATGCATCCCGGAATAGAGCTTGAATTATTAGCTGATACTCGTGCACAAAGTTTATCTAAACGGGAAGCAGACATAGTCATCGTTATGGCGCGTCCTAAGACTGGTCGACTGGTTGCGTGGAAATTGGGCGACTATCATTTAGCATTGTATGGTAGTCGTGAATATTTAGCTTCGAACAAAAAAATCAAGACTATCAATGATCTTGTTGAACATCCTTTTATTAGTTATATCGATGATTTGATTGATCACCCACAACTTAAATACTTACAAGACATCATCCAGGAACCTAATATCGTTTTCAGGAGTAACAGCTTGCAGTCACAATATCAGGCTGTATCAGATGGGATGGGGCTTGCTTTGTTGCATGGCTTTCTTGCAGCACCGGATAAAAACTTGAAAACCGTTCTAGTAAATAAAATATTTATTACTCGAGAATACTGGATGATAGTACATGAAGATATGCGGCAGTTATCACGAATTAATGCTGTGAGCAGTTTTTTTACAGAGGTAATAAAGAAAGAACAAAATAGACTTTTAAAAACAGGCTGAGTGATATATTAGAAAATGTCTGCTTCTGGCCCAGACTGTGTGAAAACGCGATAATCACAATTATTAACGGTTCAAGTTCCATAAACAACCACTATTCAAGTTGAGGCTTTGTTATTTATCCTCAGAACCGACTTGAATAAATTATTTGTTTGTA
>JABFGI010000010.1 GCA_013112535.1 Pseudomonadota bacterium | reverse complement strand
TTCTTTTAATATTTTGACGATCTGCGCTTCTGAATAGCGTGATTTTTTCATTTATTGTTCTCCTTTGATTGCAGTTTATGCCGGAGAACTCTAAATTTAAATGGGACTAGTTTAAGGGAGGGTTACAATAGTTAATATATCAACATTCACCATATCAAATTCTTTAGGTTTAGAGTGACGTAGCAAATCGAAACCATGCTTAGTCATTGATATTCTGGATATATAATTGTAGTAGCGAGTTCCCTTTTGATTTTGCTTTGTTGGATGGCCTATCGCTGCATTACGAATACCCCGAATATCTAATAGGGTTTGGGGTGCATTGTAAGTGATATTAAAAGCTTCGCTTAGATGACGAAGGCCATCTTGTTGCAAGAAAAGAGATTGTAATAAGCCATACGTATATATGTACTGAAGACCGGAATCGCTCGGAAATTCAGATAAATGAAATGACCGAATTGCATAGAGTGTATCCCCTATAACATCAAGAGAGCTACAAATTTGATTCCAGTTTGAAGAATCTTTAAGAAAATCGATTTGATAACGGTGTGTATTGATATGTTTACGCACCACTTCTCCAAGTTCGATTATTTGGTTAATTAAAGATTCAATTTCCATTTAAATGTTAACCTTTTATTCGACACAATTAAGGAATGCTTTTCTTATTAACAAATTATTTAAATTTAGATATGAGAGATACATGATTATAGTAACCCATTGTCAAAGGTGTCTACTGATTGGGTTTTATTTCCCGTGTTGCTTTGCCGAGTTAGGTGGTGTCGATAGCGGAAAATAGACAGGATGTCTATTTTAGCGCATCCATTCAGGGATGAATGTATGCGCGACGCGTAATCGATATTATCTAACTCGGGAAGCCGATAGGCCAAAGCATTAGGGAAGAGACTTTTTGCTCACTTTTTCGTCTGAAAAAGTGGATCGCCGTATAAAGGTGAAACAAATATAGAAAAGAGTTTTAAAGTAGAATGGTCTATGAATTGTAATCTAGTGAGCGCATAATTTTTATAACCTAGATTTATTAGGAGGATTATAAAATGCTTTCGGTAAAAATTGATGAAGTAAATGGTATTGCGGTATTGGAACCAGATGGGGCTTTGTCCGAAGACGATTTTCGTACAGCGGTAAAAGAGATTGATCCGTTTATTGAACGAACGGGCAAGTTGAAAGGCATTATTATTCATACAAAGTCTTTTCCTGGTTGGGATTCGTTTGCCGCGTTAGTGTCGCATTTTGAGTTTGTTAAAGAACATCATAAAAAAATATCGTGTGTGGCATTATGTACTGATTCTGTTGTTGGTATTTTTGCAGAAACTATTGCCAGTCATTTTATTAATGCAGAAATAAAATTATTTTCTTATGATGAATTTGAAGATGCTAAAAACTGGGTTGCTAATGAGACTGATGAATAGATTTGTTTGGTATAAAACTAATCAATTCATTTAATTCTTTATGGATCATACCTCTGAAATTCTGATGGCTATAGGCGGCATGATGTTGCTTGGTTTAATGACGGATTATATCGGCCGTAAAACATTTTTACCGCGTGTTACTTTGCTTTTAATTTTTGGCATGCTGATCGGGCCAAACGGGTTTAATTTTCTTCCTGAAATTATTATTTCTAATTTTGAATTAATAACGAATATTGCTTTGGTAATGGTCGGTTTTTTAGTGGGTGGTAAGCTGACAAAAGATTTATTGCGTAGCATTGGTAAAGAAGTTATGTGGTTATCGTTAGGGGCAGTTTTTGGTACGGTTCTTGTTGTTTTGTCTATATTAATAGCTATAGGCGTCCCTGTTGAAATAGCTATCTTACTAAGTTGTATTGCTACGGCAACGGATCCTGCTGCAACGGCAGATGTGGTTGAAGAATCAGAATCAAGAGGCTCGTTTGCTAACTTATTGTTGTCTATTGTGGCTGTTGATGATGCATGGGGTTTGCTTATGTTTAGTGTTGGTGTAGCTATGGTTGGTTTGATTACCGGAACTAATGGCATGTTGGAACCTGTCTTGTATGCTTTAAAAGAAATTTTCGGTGCGGTTTTACTCGGCTTTTCTATAGGGTTTATAGCTTCTTATCTAACAGGACGGGTGCAACCCGGGAAACCAATATTATTTGAAGCACTCGCTATTGTTTTTCTTTGTGGTGGTTTAGCAATATGGTTCGAAGTCTCTTATTTAATAGCTGCAATTGTAATGGGAATGACCATTGCTAATTTCGCAACACATCATGATTGCGCTTTTCATGAAATTGAAAATATTGAACCGCCATTTTTAATATTGTTTTTTATTTTGGCTGGTGCATTACTTGAATTTAACTATTTAAATGAGATAGGTATGATTGCTTTCGTTTATGTTGTTACTCGTATAATGGGTAAAATAATAGGAACAAAATTTGGTGGTGTGATAGCACGTTCTGATCCTGCTGTTCAAAACTGGATGGGGGTCGCATTGTTACCTCAGGCGGGCGTAGCAATGGGCATGGCTTTAGTCGCATCAAATTATTTACCTGATTACAAGCAATTATTTTTGTCTGTTGTTATCAGTACAACGGTATTTTTTGAATTATGCGGGCCAGTGTTAACAAGTCTGGCTTTAAAGAGAACGGCAAATAATTAACGTTTCTTAACAAACTTCATTAAACGTCTTCGTTTTATTATTGGCAGTCTATTTGTCATTCTGACGCTGTCACCATGGATTTATTCAAAAAGAAAGAAACAGTAAAATGAAACTTAATCGAAGATAAAATAGATATACATTAATTTGGATCGTATTGACATAATATTCTATGATTGTCTTTCATTCAGGGTGATTAATTACTTATGCTTAAAGAAACCTTCAAATACCGCTTGTTCATGCAGTGGAGTATTTATGCTGGTGTTATAAGTTTCCTGCTTTGGTTGAGTTGGCAGATGCAAATTCTGGATAAGATTTTTATGACTGATCCTACAAAAATCACTTATCTTATTAGTTTATTTTTCCTTGGTGGAACTTTGCATTGTGGTATTAGAGCAAATTATTTATCACAGCAGATTAATGCCATAATCGATATTGAAAATGGAATTAAAGTCTGGCATGAAGATGATTCGTTATCGGCAAAATTTATGTTGGCGATTAATAAAAGCCTGGAAGGGCATCGGTGCGAGGGTGAAAATTTATCTGAGAATGAATTGCTTGCTGATGTTTTTGCCGAGCAAGCCCATTCGCAACATGAAATAGGCTGGTTTTTTACCAGCTTGTTGGTAAAGCTGGGGTTATTAGGAACTGTTATCGGTTTTGTTTTGATGTTGACTCCACTTTCTACTATGCAGTCATTTGATATTGAAGATGTTCAGGGCATACTCGCCAGTATGACTGCAGGTATGGCTGTGGCTCTTAATACGACGCTGCTTGGTTTACTTGGTAGTATGTTGTTAAGTTTTCAATACCTGATGCTGGATCGTGGTGCTGATGAGTTAGTGGCAAGAACAGTACACTATACTCAAACAGAGTTGATTCCCGCACTTAGACCAAAGAATAAATAGAAAGTAGTGGGCATCAGGCGCACTAAAAGGCAGTTCGAACAGGATCCATTCACAGATCTATTATTTAATTCCCTGTTAGCCTTCACCCTGCTTTTTTTAATCACAATTTTATTTCTTAATCCACCTGCAAAGAAAGGGATTATCGATCCAAAGGCCGAATTTATTATCACAGTGAAGTGGGATGATAATAGTCCGGATGATGTAGATGTTTGGGTAAGCGATCCTAAAGGAGGTGTTGTCTGGTTTCGTAACCCAGAGGTTGGTTTGATGCACCTTGAACGTGATGACAGGGGTGCTGCAAAAGACAGTATCATTGTGGATGGTGTCGAGGTAATTAATCCACTTAATCAGGAAGTAATTACAATACGTGGTAATGTGCCGGGAGAATATATTGTTAATGTACATTATTACAATAGCAAAACATTAAGACAGGCAAATGTTGAAGTACGAGGAGTGAAAGTAAACCCGCGTTTACAAGTTATCTATTATGGTACGCTTGTATTGGACAGGAAAGGAGATGAAAAAACTGCCTTCCGTTTTACCATTGATGAGAAAGGTAATATTAGCAATGTTAATACACTATTTAAATCGATTGTCGAGGTTAACAAAATATGAATACGGCTGTGTTTGGACTCACACTAACCTATGTTGCATTAGCAGGGTTGTTACTCGGTATATTTTTGCTTACTCGATTGCCGGTATGGATTAAGCTTTCTTGTGTATTACTCATTAGTAGTTTTTATTACCTGACTTTTTACAGTCTTCAAGGTTTGTTGGGTTGGCCTACACAACAGGAATTACCTGCACATTTTCAACTGATGGCATCATCTGTCACCGAGCCTGATGATAAAACTGGCGAGTCAGGTTCAATCCATATATGGGCAACATCATTTGTTGATAACAAACCGGCCAAAGAACCACGAGCCTATGAATTAGCATACGATTTTGATTTGCATGCTGCGCTGGAAGAGGCATTGAATAAACAACGCCAGGGAAATGTTCAGCTCGGACGTCGACTGGAAGTTGATAATAGCGAAGATGTGCCAAGAGACTGGACACGCTATGGACAAAAACGGCAGAAGATAAAGTTCTTTGATTTACCTGATCCCGAGCTTCCAGAGAAGTAGATAATAATGTTTTTGTCTTTAAAAAATACACCTAAACTTTTTATTGGTTTGTTAACTGTTGTTTTTCTTGCGGGTTGCTCGGAAAAACAAGTGGGAAACCTGTACTTTCCTTTACAAAAAGATCTAAGTTGGACCTATACAGTAACGACGGAATATCCTGATGATGTAACACAAAGTGAATTAACCATTACTAATGTTGGAAAACAATATTTTGATGATAAGCCATACTTTGTGCGTCGTACCAGTTCGGGTATTGATTATTATCTTAATCATGATGAAACGGGTGTTTATAGAGAAGGTCTTCGCACATTGGTTGAAATGAAACCACGTCTAGACAGGGAACGGCGTTATGTATTAAAAACGCCACTGCTTATAGGAACAGACTGGAATGAAATAACACGACCTTTATTACTATTGCGTGTTCATCCCTATCGAGAACGTGTAGGTAAAAAATCCCAGGTTCCTTTGTCTTACCGGATTGAATCTGTTACAGACAGTGTCACTGTTGCTGCAGGTAAGTTTGAGAATTGTATTAAAGTTGTTGCTGAAGGGAAAATAGAAATTTATACCGATGCGGTGAATGGTTATACCGATATCCCTATCAATACTGAAGAGTGGTATGCTCCGGGCGTTGGACTGGTCAAACAGATACGTTATGAATTGTATGATCAGGTTATAGAGGGAATGAATACGCCTATTTTTATTGGTGGAAAAACAACGTTGGAATTACAATCATATAATAAATAGTAAAAAGCTTTATTGAATTAATATTTTTACTTAACGTTTTTTGACAAACTTCATTAAACGTCGACGTTTGGCAACTTGCCTGTCAGTTAATTTATTTTTTTTGTCCTTGTACGGGTTGTCTCCGCTTTTAAATTCTACTAACACGGCTGTGCCAACAAGCTTTAGCTGTTGGCGAAATATTTTTTGTAAATAGCGCCTGTACGCATCAGGCACTTTATCTACCTGGTTACCATGGATAATGACGCGTATCGGATTAGTGTCACCGATATGGGCATAGCGTAATTTTATACGTCGACCTTGAACCAGTTGCGGCGGGTTTTTGTTAACAGCATATTCAAGAATTTCTGTCATGTCGGATGTTGAAACATCAATATCCAATGACTTTTCGATCTTATTAATACTTTTGAATATATTGCCGACACCTGTCCCATGTAATGCTGATATGTCGTGGTAGACTGCATAATCTACAAATGCAAACTTTCTATCGAGCTGTGCCTTGACTCTTTCCTTGTCTGACGCTTCCATACCATCGAGTTTATTTACGGCAATGATGGCTGATTTACCACTGTCTTCAATCATGCCAAGTAAGGTACTGTCCTGTTCTGTGACACCTTCGGTAGCATCAATAACCAATATAATAATTGTTGCAGCTTCTATGGCCTCAAATGATTTTAGTATGCTGAACTTTTCTATAACGTCATGAACTTTACTTTTTCTACGCACACCGGCGGTATCGATTAAAACATAGTCTTTATTATTTTTTTGGAACGGTATTCTTATGCTATCGCGTGTTGTGCCCGGGTGATCAAACGCAAGAACACGTTCCTCACCTATCATACGATTGACCAGTGTTGATTTGCCGACATTGGGCCTGCCCAATACCGAAATTGCCAGGCCTTCTTCTATTTCTCCTTCGATTTCTTCTTCTGTGACGGGAATGGTTTCTGAAATAGTATCAAGTAAATCGTTAACCCCGTCTCCTCTTTTTGCAGAGATAGGCCAGACTGAATCGAGTCCGAGACGGGCAAATTCACTGATTGCCATGGTTGAATCATGGCCTTCGAGTTTATTGATTGCGAGAAAAAGTGGTTTATTTAATTTTCTAAATTCGTTTATCAACGACTCATCAACATGTGTAAGACCGGTACGACCATCGACGATCCAGACTAATACTGATGCTTCACTTGCAGCTAACATCGATTGTTCAGTCATTAATTCTGCAACATCGGCGCTGTCGTGATCTTCTTCACCTATGCCACCTGTATCAATGATTAAGAATGCGCGGGAATCGTGGTGACCATAGCCGTATTGACGATCACGTGTTACACCTGGCCTGTCTGCAACAAGTGCATCACGACTGGATGTCAGGCGGTTAAATAAAGTGGACTTACCAACATTGGGTCGACCAACGATGGCAATTACGGGTTTCATAGGGGCTATATGTTGATATCAAATATATTCATTGGTAATTTCAGGAAGATTACTCTTCTTCGTCTTCTGGATCACCGGTGAATATATCAATAAAACTTCCAAATAATGACTTTTCTTCTTTTGCTGGCGTTGTTGTTTCTTTAGAAACGTCACTTGCTACTTCTTTATTTTCTATCGTTTCTTCAACTGCCGGTGCAGTTTCTTTTTCAACAACGGTTTCTACTGGTACATTCTTCGGCTCAATTCCATAATAGCTAAAAGCAGAGATCGTGCCGCCACTTGAATAAGCGAAAAGTGTGTCATTAGAGACGATAGCTTGCGTCAGAATAGGTTTGCTATCTATTTTGGTACGCGCCGAAATACTTCCTGTTTCTTTATCTAACCAGTGTAAATAACCTTCAAAGTCACCAACAATAACTCTGTCTCCCAAAATAGCCGGGCCTGTAACTTGTCGGTGAGTGAGTTTTTCCTGTTTCCAGATTGATGCACCGGAAAAGCGATCTAATGCCCAGACTATCCCTGTTTCATCGGTAATGTATAAATTATTCGCATCAGCACCGATTTCTGAATGAGAAGAAATATCTCGTTGCCAAAGTACCTGGCCATTCTCTAACGAAATTGCCGAAACGTCAGCCTGAAAGGTGGTGACATAGATTGTATCGCCGACAATGAGTGGTTGAGCATCAATATCGACCATTCTTTCCAGTTCACTTCTTCCTCTGGAAACAGCGACTTTGGTTTCCCAAATAAGTTTGCCAGTTTTAACTTCAAGAGCAGTTAGACGACCACCATCGAAGCCAGCAATAATTAAACCATTAGCAATAACAGGTGTGCTGGTTCCACGAAGTGTTAAAGAGGGGACTGTACGATCATAAATCCAGAGACGATCACCTGTTGCAGCATCCAGTGCAAATATTTTCCCATCGATGGTTCTGATAACAACAACGCCATCGGATTCTTTTGGGGATGAAAGTATTTCGCTGGAAACCTTTGAACGCCATAATTCTTCACCGGTTTTAGCGGCAAGACTAAGTACTTCGCCCTCGCTAGTGCCGACCAATACGAGGCTATCATCAGCTCCCGGTCCACCGGTAATAGACAACTCGCTGTCAATGCTCCAGATGTTTTTACCCGACTCTGTATTAAGAGCCGCAATATTTCCACGA
Source organism: Pseudomonadota bacterium (assembly GCA_013112535.1). Lineage (GTDB taxonomy): Bacteria > Pseudomonadota > Gammaproteobacteria > Eutrophobiales > Eutrophobiaceae > UBA7359. Next base: position 81,107 of record JABFGI010000010.1, on the reverse strand, counting down.
GTATCAGCGATAAAAATCTTGTCGTTTAATACGGCAGGAACAAGTTTAATAAATAATTCATCAGTACCCTTACCAACATTTTTTGACCAAAGATTATCCAGATGAGTCGTTTCAGAAAAGTCTGTTAATTCAGATGGCGGCTCTGAATTATCGACACCAGCACCCATAAAACCATCAAGCATCTTTTTAGCGCCACAGCCAAAACAAGTGGATAGCGTAAGGAGTAATACAAATACACGAAGATTGGAAAACAATTTATATTCTGCCTAAATCGTCCAGTTTCATCTGTAGAACAGGTTGTTCCCCCGTACCATTGGCTAATGCCCTTTGGTAAGCTTGTCTTGCTTCATCAGTTTTATCCTGCTTAACAAAAATATCGCCTCGTAATTCTTCATAACGGGAAGAGAAATCCCCCGTCTTTCTGACATCAAGCATTTTTTCTGCAAGCTCCAGTTTGTCTGCAGCAATTAATACGCGAGCCAGTCGTAATCGGGCAACGTGTTTAAATTCTGCTTGCGCACTACTATCTAAAACCCAGCGTAAATGGGTTTCTGCTTGATCGAATTGATTCGCTTCAGCGGCTAACTTGGCCAGCATTAAGTGGGCAAAAATAGCATAAGAACTTGATTGGTAATCATCGATAATACGCTTAGCATAAACGTCGACATTGTCACTATCGTTAGTGCGAGATGCGACCAACATTTGTTCATATAGCGTAGAAGCCGCTTCGGCTTGCTGTGCCAAATGGTTGTTATAGCCACGCGAGCCAAATATTGCCCCAATACCAATAACGATACCGGCGATAATAAATTTACCATTCTCGTTCCACCATTTTTTTAAGGCTTCGGCTTGTTCTTCTTCTGTTCTGTAGTCACTCACTTCTTGCTCTCCAAATAAAAGTGCTCTTAAAAATGCACTTTTTTGCGATTAATATGCCGTTCCTTAGAAGTTATCCGGGGTAAGCGGCATCAGTCCCATACGGGACTTCCTGGCGTTCACAAAAAAATCACTATTTTTAAAAGCACTTTACCTAAATTTAATTTTCGCAGATATCATTGTCCACGAAAGGGCGCACATTATAACGTGGGTTTTACGTTTGTTTAGCACAAATAGCCCCTGAAGATGCTCTATTTTGCTGTAATTAATTGAATTGAAGCGATGTAGACAGGAAATTGGTCAGTTCAGACCATTTAACGGTTGTCTGTGGCTTATCACTACGTAAATATTTGACAGTAAGCTGGTTATTATCGAGCTCATCTTCACCCAGAATAAGTGCAAGTTGAGCACCGGATTTATCGGCTTTTTTGAATTGGCTCTTAAAACTGCCGCCTCCGCAATGACTCAAAATACGAATATTGGGCAATTGATTTCGTAATTGCTCTGCTAACAATAAGCCAGGCTTGACGGATTTTTCCCCTGAAATCAGTAAATAAACATGCGGCGTGGTTTCAGGCATGTTTACAAAACTGGCTAGTTCCATTAGACGTTCCAGTCCTATGGCAAAACCGACTGCAGGTGTTGATGATGCGCCATGATGCTCAACCAGTCCGTCATAACGTCCGCCTGCACAAACAGTACCCTGGGCACCTAGTTGATTACTTATCCATTCAAATACAGTTTTACCATAATAATCCAGACCTCGAACCAGCCTTGGATTAACGGTGTATTTAATATCAGCGCCATCCAGTATTTCTTTTAAACCAGCGAAATGATCAGCCGACTCTGTATCGAGATGTTCGTCTAATGTTGGTGCGCCCATTATCAGTGATTTCATATCAGGATTTTTGCTATCGAGGATACGCAATGGGTTCTGTTCCAGTCTTACCAGGCTATCTTCATCAAGTTGATTCTTATGTGAGGAAAAATAGTCAACCAGTATGGTTCTATATTCAGAACGTGATTCTGTTGTGCCAAGAGAATTAATTTCCAGACTAATATCGCTCAGGTTTAATGCTTGCCAGATTCTTGAGCACATTAGAATCTGTTCAGCATCTATATCAGGGCCATTAAAGCCAAATGCTTCAACTCCAATCTGATGAAATTGTCGTTGCCTGCCTTTTTGCGGGCGTTCATGTCGAAACATCGGTCCGCTATACCAGAGTCGTTGTGTTTGATTATGAAAAAGACCGTGCTCAATTCCAGCACGCACACAGCCGGCAGTTCCTTCCGGTCTTAACGTCAGGCTGGAATCGTTACGATCATCAAAACTATACATTTCCTTGGAAACAATATCGGTATTATCACCGATTGAGCGTTTGAATAACTCCGTTTTTTCAACAATAGGTAAGCGAATCTCCTGATAAGAATATTGGCTTAAAATAGTTTGTATTGTTTCTTCCAGGAATTGCCAGCGAGGAGTGTCATGCATCAGTATGTCATGCATACCACGAACCGCTTGTAACTTAGCCATCAACAAGTCCTCTAATCAATTGGAGTAATTACTCAGGAAGGGTAAAACGGGCAACACCATTTTTAGAATGTATTTCAGTTTCAACAGGTTTGCCGTTAAATTTTAAATTCACACCTTTTGAATAACCAAGTAACACATTAAATGGTGCTGTACCTTTAATATTATATTGTTTTCCTGCCAGGGCGAGATCATGAAATAAACGATTATTGTTTGTATCGTAAATTTCAATCCAGGAGTCACCGGTTAATTTCAGTTCTATTGCATCCGAGCCTGTTCCTGTCGATATGGATGAATCATCATTTGATGCTTGTGTCGTTGATATATCTATTGTTTGCTCTTCATTAAATGCTTGCAATTTCAGGAGTTCGTTTGAGCTTGTTGTCGTAGAGGGCTCTGTTGTTATTGATGTTTCTGCTTCTTCTATTGTATCGGGTTTTGGTGATTGCCATGAGTCAGGATGAGTAACGATAGTGTATGTCGTATCAACGCCATTAATTCTTGTTTTATCGTTTGATGTGCCATCTTTTGTGTCAACAATAAAATTACTTTGATACCAGACAAGAAGTAATAACACCAAACCTAGTGTAATCAGATAGGTAAAGGCCTTAACCGGTTTATCATTACTGCTTACCTGTGATGGAGGCTTAACCTCGGGTAATATTTCCGGCATGGGTGGCGGAGAATCTGCATTATAAAGCTCGATAATTTTATCTGCATTAGCTCCGACAATTTTGGCGTAGCTTCGCAGGTAGCCTCTAACATAAATTGCTGAAGGCATATTTTCAGAGCTGTCTTTCTCTATTGCTTCAATAATCTTGATATCAAGATGAATTCGTTTCGCTATGTCCTGTGCTGACAGTTCCCGCTTCTCCCGCTCCAAACGTAGTAGTTGTCCGGGAGTTTCGAACATATCTGCATTATCGGTTTCAGTTGAAGTTCCGTTCATTATTTTACCTTTGACTCAAGTAATATTGCAGTTTCATCAGAATCAGGAAATGAATTTTTTAACAACAGGGCATAACTTGATACAGCATCCTTGTCGCCAAGTTCTCGTTCTATTTGAATACCTAGCCAGAGACTACGGGCTGTATGACGAGAAACTTCTTGAAATCGTTGTAAATAAGCTCTGGCTGAAAGGTAGTTAAAATCGTCAAGCGCAAACTCACTCATTCTAATCAAAGCCTGCGGTACTTTAGGGTTAATCTGCAGCGCTTCTTGAAATTTTTCTTTAGCTTCACTTTTCTTATGATTGTTATATAAACATGAACCAGCATTTGTTAAGGCAATTTCAGGCGTTGCGTATAACGGATTGTTTGCTGCATTTGAAAATGTATTCAGTGCTTCTTCCAGGCGATCTTGTCCACATAGAAAATTGCCATAATTATTCATTGTTGAAGAATCATTGCTATTTAAACTAATTGCTTTTTTGTAATTTTGCTCCGCTTTTTTCGGTTCATTGATTTGCTGATAAAGCAAACCTAACACGTTATAGGTAGCAGAGTGTCCTGGATCAGCCAATTTCGCTTTTTCCAGATTTTCTAACGCATTTTCATATTTGCCTTCTTTCAAATAAGCTATCGCAAGATTCAGGTTAGCCTGAGCAACTTCGTTCGTGCCACGTGATGGACGAATATTTTTATTTGACGAAGGTCCTGCTGCTGGATCACATGCGGTCAGCATAAAAACTGATATAAATAATATGAGAATTGTTTGAATATATTTATGCATTAGTTCAATTCTATGTGACCTTTTTGATATCTTGCAGCTTTAGCCATAACTTTACCTACAAGCTGGCCACAAGCTGCGTCAATATCATCGCCACGCGTTTTACGTGTTATCGTAATGATATTGGATTTAATTAATACATCTCGAAATGCATTAATCGCTTTCATATCCGAGCAATCATAACTGGTTCCCGGAAAGGTGTTAAATGGAATCAGGTTTACTTTTGCTGGTAAGCCATTCAAACATTTAACAAGGTTACGGGCATCTTCAATACTATCGTTCACGTCTTTTAACATAACGTATTCAATCGTAAGTGGTTCGTTGTCTCTTGCTTCGGTAAATCTTCTACAGGCTGCGAGTAAATCAACCATCGGGTATGAACGATTTATAGGTACAATGCTATTACGCAATTCATTGTTGCTGGCATGTAATGAGATAGCAAGACTGACATTAGTGTCTTCTTTTAAACGATCGATTTCAGGAATAATGCCTGATGTGCTGACAGTGACGCGTCGGCGTGCAAGACCAAAGCCAAGATCGTCAGTTAGTAAATTAATTGCTTTTAGTACGTTATCATAATTGAGTAAGGGTTCGCCCATTCCCATGAATACGATATTAGTGATAACGCGTTTGTCACTTTCGAAATATCCCAGTGCTTTATTGGCAGTCCAGACCTGACCGATAATTTCACTTGTCGTTAAATTACGGTTAAAGCCCTGTTGACCAGTAGAGCAAAATTTACATTCAAGTGGGCAACCTATCTGAGACGAGATACAAAGTGTGCCTCGATCACTTTCCGGTATGAAAACCGTTTCAACAGAATTTCCGCCGTCGATCTGAATTAACCACTTATAGGTACCGTCTTCAGATTTTTGTTCGCTGATAATTTCCGGTGGTTTAATGCAGGTGTTTTGTTCAAGTTTGGCACGTAAAGGCTTACTCAGGTTTGTCATTCCTTCAAAATCAACAACACCTTGATGATAAATCCATTTCAGGACTTGTTGCGCACGAAATGACTTATCTCCTATTTCAGTGAAGTATTCACCCAGAGATTTTCGATCGTAATCAAGTAAGTTAACTTTATTGCTCATAACCTTTAGCGAGTTCTAGGACAAATTTCACCTTCATCAAAGAAAAATTGTATTTCCCGTTGTGCGCTTTCAACGCTGTCCGAACCATGTATCGCATTTTCATGTACATCTCCTACAAATTCCAGGTCAGCGTACAAATTGCGAATTGTACCGGTTTCTGCTTCCTTCGGTACTGTTGCACCCATCAGTTCACGAAGAATCTGGACCGCATTTTCGCCTTCCAGTACCTGTACCATGACAGGGCCAGAAGTCATAAATTTTAATAATGGATTATAAAAAGGTCTTCCCTGATGTTCAGCGTAGAGTTCTTCCGCGTCGCTAACAGGTAAATGTACCATTTTTGCAGCAATAATGCGTAAACCGCTTTTTTCAATGTGTGCCAAAATGTTTCCGATGTAATTATTGGCTACCGCATCGGGCTTAATTATTGCCAGTGTTCTTTCCAAAGCCATGTAAAGCAGTCTCCCGGGACAGGTGTATATTAATGAATCGCGAGATTATACGTGTTCAGGCCATTGAATAAAATTGTCAAAACGACTATTTTTGTATGAAAAGCAGTTATTTAGGGTAATTCTTTAATTAAAAGCTGTAAATTTCTTAAAATTTACAAAAAGATACGTTTTGTAATACGACTAGTCCCAACGATCATCAGTAACCTGCACCATCCCATTTTCGACTCTGACGGGAAATGTCGGAGTTGGCTCATAGGCGGGAGGGGTTAAGGCATTACCGGTTTTGACACAAAACCGCGCACCATGGCGAGGGCAGATGATTTCAGCCCCCTCGACTACTTGATCTGCTTCAAGGCCGCAGCCAAGCATCGGTGCACCGTCATGAGTGCATACATCTTCAATAGCATAGTATTCGCCGTCCAGATTAAACACAGCAACCATGACATTATCTACATCGACTAATTTTGCTTTACCAGAAGTGAGTTCATCTTCCGGTGCGACATTAAACCAACCAGCCACAAATTTCTCCTAAATACGAATTTAAAATTTTAAGCAACGTTACGAGCGTAGACTATCCGAGGCAAAATTAAATTTTTAAACGCAATGTACCTTTTTCGTACATGAGTATTAAAAATTTAATTTTAACGAAGAAGAGACAAGCGCAGTAGTTGCGGCTTTAATACATTCCGGTTTCGAGGCGCGCCGCCTCCGACATCATCTCCTGATTCCAGGGCGGTTCAAAAGTAACTTCAACGTTTACGCGAGTAACATTCGGGATGGTTAAAACTTTCGTGCGAACATCATCGGCAAGAAAATCACCCATACCGCAGCCGGCTGCAGTTAATGTCATGACAATATCGACTTGATTACCATCCGCACCAAGTGGGGTAACGTGACATTCATAGATCAATCCTAGTTCAACGATATTGATTGGAATCTCCGGATCGTAACAAGTACGAAGTTGATCCCAGATTAAGTCTTCATCAACTGAACCGTCACCGGTAATTTCTTTTTCAACAATTTCATCGGCTTTATTTTCAACTTCAAAACCCAAAGCATCCGCATTTTTTGCATCGATACGGGCAAGGTTACCATTTACATTAACGGTATAACTTCCACCTAATGCCTGCGTAATTAAGACAACACTTCCTTCAGGTAGTGTTATTGGAGTACCAACTGGAATTAATACAGCATCGCAATCTCGTTCTAAAGTAATGGGTTTGTTTTCTTGCATAATAAACTCTTATTCTGTGTGTACTGGTGACGTACCACCTTCTATTACGGAATGCAGGGTATGCCAACATAGTGAAGCGCATTTAACTCTTGCTGGATAAGCTTTTACTCCAGCTAAAGCAGCTAACTTTCCAAGTTCTTCTAAATCTGCTTCCTTATCAGTGGTAATTAAATCATGAAACTCATTAAAAAGTTTTTCAGCTTCCTGCATAGACTTGCCTTTCATTGCCTCAGTCATTAATGATGCTGAAGCGACTGATATAGCACAGCCTGAACCATCAAAGCTGATGTCTTTAATAGTGTCATCTTCAGTCTTTAAATATAATGTGAGTTTATCTCCACAAAGTGGATTAAAGCCTTCAAGCGTTTTATTGGCATCATCAAGCTTGCCAAAGTTACGCGGGCTACGATTGTGATCAACAATGACTTCCTGATAGAGATCTTTAATATCAAACATTAACTCACCTTATCCGAAGACCATTATACATTTATCGATAGCCTGTATTAATGCATCCACTTCTTCACGTGTGTTATAAAAAGCAAAAGAGGCTCTGGCAGTCGCTGGGATTTCAAACCGTTCCATCACGGGCATGGCACAGTGGTGGCCAGCACGAATTGCAACACCCTCGCCATCGAGAATAGTGCCAATATCATGCGGATGAATTCTGCCGAGCGTAAACGAAAGTATGCTGGTTTTATTTTGCGCAGTACCGACAAAGTTTAAATCCGTAATTTGAGCGGCTTGTTCATTGGCATAGTCAAGTAATTCATTTTCATATTGCGCAGTCACGTCAATATCGATTGCATTAACGTAATCGATTGCTGCACCTAAACCAATGACTCCAGCGATATGTGGTGTGCCCGCTTCGAATTTATGCGGTAACGCATTGAATGTTGATTTCGTCATCGATACAGTTTGAATCATGTCACCGCCACCTTGATAAGGTGGCATTGCATCTAATAATGCTTCTTTACCGTAAAGCACACCGATACCGGTTGGTCCAAATAATTTATGTCCAGAGAAAACATAAAAGTCACAATCGAGTTCCTGAACATCAGCTTTTGTATGAGGGACGGCTTGTGCACCGTCAATCAGGACTTTTGCACCAACTGCATGTGCCTTATCTATAATTGTTTTAATCGGGTTAATCGTGCCAAGTGCATTAGAAATGTGACCAACAGCAACGATGCTTGTTTTTTTGTTGAGCAATTTTTCATATTCTTCGAGAATTAATTCTCCAGCATCATTAATTGGAATATAACGGAGTGTCGCGCCGGTTTGTTCACAAAGTAATTGCCATGGAACGATATTCGAATGGTGTTCCAGCTCAGTGATAATAATTTCATCACCAACACTAATGGTGTCTCGACCAAAACTTTGAGCAACAAGGTTTATAGCCTCAGTAGCGCCACGTGTAAAAATAATTTCTTTTGATGAATTCGCGTTAAGAAACGTCTTGACTTTCTCGCGTGCAGACTCATAAGCATCCGTCGCTTTTTGACTTAGTGTATGAACACCTCGATGAATGTTTGAATTATATTCTCGATAGTATGTGTCCAGCGTTTCAATAACCTGTTTTGGTTTTTGTGCAGTTGCAGCGTTATCAAGATAAACCAGAGGTTTTCCATTAACGTGTTGTTGCAAGATTGGAAAATCTGCACGAATCTTTTCAACGTCAAATGTTGAAGCATTTAATTTTGCAGCAGTATTTTGATTATTCATTTGTAAACTCACGAATTAATTTAGCATCAGGTAATTGCCCGACGATTAAATATTCAAGACGGTTTTTTACCGGTGTAAAACTAATGTCTTTAAGCACTTCATCTGCAAAAGCATAGGTTAGAAGACTGCGTGCCGTTCCTTCGTCAATCGCGCGTGAACGCAGATAGAACAACATATCTTGATCCAGTTGACCAGCAGTTGCGCCATGACTACATTTAACGTCATCAGCATAAATTTCCAGTTCAGGTTTGGTGTCGATCTCGGCATTATCTGACAACAATAAATTAGCGTTGTTTTGATGTGCTTCAATTTTTTGTGCCTGTGGATGCACGACAACCTTGCCATTAAAAACAGCGCGACTCTTGCCATTCAATACGCCACGATAGTTTTCCGAACTGTGCGTGTTGGGTTTTAAATGATCGACACGAGTGTGGTTATCAACATGCTGTTTGTCATTCGTCATGTATAAACCATTCATAACAATACTTGCGCCTTCAGCATCAAGTTGTCCATGTATGTCATTACGAACTAATGACCCACCCAAAGAAATTGAGTTTGATTCAAAACGACTATCTTTATCTTGCATCACATTTAAATTACCAATGTGATACGCATTTAAACTTTCCTGTTGAATTTTATAATGTTTCATTATTGCCGAAGGCGCTAATGAAACTTCGGTAACGGCATTGGTAAAATAATTTGCATCATCAAGACCGATATAATTTTCTATTAGTGTCGCTTCTGAGTGTTCACCCATTACGATTAAGTTTCTTGGGTGAGCAGCGAAAGGTTTAGCAGACTCTTTTGATAAATATAAAATATTGATTGGTTTTTCGATAACCGTATTCTTCGGCACATTGATATAAGTGCCATGTTGGATAAACGCGGTATTTAATGCTGTAAACGGGCTCACTTTATTATCTGCGTATTGTGCCAGGTGTTTTTTTAGTATTTCATTATTTTTGGAATTATCCTTTGCAAGTGCATCGGCCATGTTATCGATAACCGTACCTTTAGCTAATCCATCAATACGGGAATGTTCTCTAGAATACACACCATTAATAAAAACTAATTCGTAACAATCAAGATCCTGAAAACGAACCGCATCAATTTCTTCTGCGCTGATTGATACAGATTGCCTGGTGCTTGTATTAGAAAAAGTTTCTTTGGCGATGGGGCGCGTGTTGGTGTACTTCCAGTTCTCTTGACGAGAACTTGGGAAACCGGTTTCTTTAAAAAGACTTAGCGCTGACAGACGTTGTTTAGAAAACCAATCGGTTTTAATGTCGTTGCCTAGCTGCTCAAAGTCATTGAGGTAATTTTGAATGTCAGTATTCATTATGCTGCTTCAGTCTCTACGATCCAGTCGTAACCTTTTTCTTCAAGTTCGAGTGCAAGCTCAGGCCCGCCAGATTTAATAATTTTGCCGTTACTTAAAACATGAACATGATCGGGTTTAATGTAATCAAGTAAACGTTGGTAGTGTGTTACTAAAATAATAGAACGTTCCGGGCTACGTAAACTGTTAACGCCTTCAGAAACAATTTTTAATGCATCGATATCGAGACCCGAGTCGGTTTCATCAAGAATAGCTAACTTAGGTTCAAGTACCGCCATTTGAAAAATTTCATTACGTTTTTTTTCGCCACCAGAGAAACCTTCATTAACAGCACGATTAAGCAAATCTTCCTTCATTTTAACCAGTTTCATTTTTTCTTTAACCAAAGCCAGAAATTCAACCGCATCCAGTTCCTGCTCACCACGATTTTTACGTATGGCGTTAACCGCGGCCTTTAATAAATAAACATTATTTACACCGGGTATTTCTACCGGATATTGAAATGCCAGGAAGACGCCCGCCCATGCACGTTCTTCAGGTTCGAGTTCAAGCAAATCTTTGCCATCATACTCAATACTGCCTTTGGTGACTTCGTAACCATTCCTGCCTGCAAGAACATTGGCCAATGTACTTTTGCCAGAACCGTTCGGTCCCATGATGGCATGTACTTCGCCCGCTTTAATATTGAGATTGAGACCTTTTAGTATTTCTTTGTCTTCAACCTTTGCATGTAACTCTTTTATATCTAGCATCGTCTTTTCCTAAATAAAATTCTTTGTTTAACCAACCGCGCCTTCAAGCGTAATGCCTAATAATTTCTGCGCTTCAACAGCAAACTCCATTGGTAATTCTTTAAACACTTCTTTGCAGAAACCGTTAACAATCATGTTGACGGCATCTTCTTCCTTAATGCCGCGTTGCAAACAATAAAACAATTGATCATCACCAATCTTGGATGTTGTTGCTTCATGTTCAACTTTTGCACTTGAGTTTTTCGCTTCTATATAAGGGAAGGTATGCGCACCACATTGATCGCCCATTAATAAAGAATCACATTGGGTATAGTTTCTGGCGTTATCAGCACTCTTGCTGACTTTTACCAGTCCTCGATAAGACTGTTGTGCCTTTTTAGCAGAAATACCTTTCGATATGATCGTGCTCCTGGTGTTCTTACCAAGGTGAATCATCTTGGTACCCGTATCTGCCTGCTGATAATTATTTGTCACAGCAACAGAATAAAATTCACCGACCGAGTTATCACCTTTTAAAATACAACTTGGATATTTCCAGGTAATGGCTGATCCGGTTTCAACCTGTGTCCATGACACTTTTGAATTATCACCGCGACAATCCGCACGTTTGGTAACAAAGTTATAAATACCGCCCACACCATTTTCATCGCCGGGATACCAGTTCTGAACGGTTGAATATTTTATTTCTGCATCTTCAAGAGCAACCAACTCAACAACCGCAGCGTGTAATTGATTTTCATCGCGCATTGGTGCCGTACATCCTTCAAGATAACTGACATGGCTTGCTTCATCAGCAACAATTAATGTGCGTTCGAATTGTCCGGTATTAGAAGCATTAATTCTAAAGTATGTTGATAATTCCATCGGGCAACGCACGCCTTTAGGAATATAAACAAATGAACCATCAGTAAACACGGCTGAATTTAACGCCGCGAAAAAGTTATCTGCAGCAGGGACAACAGAACCTAAATATTTTTTTACAAGTTCAGGATGATCTTTAACTGCTTCTGAAAAAGAACAGAAGATAACACCGGCATCGGCAAGTTTGCCTTTAAAGGTTGTTGCAACAGAGACACTATCGAAAACAGCATCAACGGCAACGCCAGCTAAAAATTTTTGTTCTTGAAGAGGAATACCTAATTTTTCATAGGTTTCTAATAATTTTGGATCGACTTCATCCAGACTTTGTGGTCCATCTTCTTTTTTCTTAGGCGCTGAGTAATAAGAGATAGCCTGATAATCAATATGTTCAATATCTAAATGTGCCCAGGTTGGGTCTTCCATTGTTAACCAGTGGCGATAGGCTTTTAATCGCCATTCGAGTAACCATTCCGGTTCTTCTTTCTTTTTTGAAATAAAGGTTATGACTTCTTCGTTTAAACCCGGTGCGACAGTATCGGAATCTATGTCGGTGACAAAGCCATGTTCATAGTCTTTGCCAACCAGATCTTCCATCTTTTCGCTGTTAGTAGACATACTCAACTCTCCACTTCTTCTTTCAGGCTAAAGCTTTCGCCGCAACCACATGACTCTTGTACATTTGGATTCTTGAATTTAAAACCCGAGTTCAAACCTTCACGAGTAAAATCAAGTTCGGTACCAGCAAGATAATGTAAACTTTGTTCATCAATAATAATTTTGATGCCATTCGACTCAATCTGTTTATCTTCGTTATTAATCTCTTTCGCTGTTTCGATAACATATTGATAGCCGGAGCAACCCGTCGTTTTAACACCGATACGCAAGCCAATACCCTTCTCGTCTTTCTCGAGAACTTTCAGTACATGCTGTTTTGCACTGTCGGTCAGATTAATTATTGTTTCGTTAGTCATAATATTTACTGTTTCTGTTGGAGTAGTTGCATCAGGTTAAGATCCTGTCGCGCTGCAACTTGCTTAACATTATTTCGTTGGATTAGATCGCCTAGCATTACACCATTTAAAAAATCAGAAACGTGACGGTTCAGTTCCATCCATAAATCATGCGTTAAACACCGTTCGTCGTTCTGGCAATTTTGTTTACCGCCGCAACGAGTAATATCAACAGGTTCGTCTACTGAATAAAGGACTTTGGCAATACTGATTTCATCCGGAGTCATTGCTAATCGATAACCACCACCCGGGCCACGTGCGCTTTCTATTAATCCGTGTCGTCTTAACTTACCGAACAATTGTTCCAGATAAGTCAGGGAGATATCCTGACGATGAGATATTTCAGACAAGTTAACCGGTCCGTCGCCATCATGAAGCGCCAAATCCAGCATTGCGGTTACCGCATATCGGCCTTTAGTTGTCATTTTCATCGTCGTTTCTCTCAAAATTCCCTAAAGCGGGGCGGCAAGATTCACATAGCCTAGTAATTTAGTCAAGTAAATAGTTGATTAGTTTAGTCGGGAATGATTCTCATTTAAAAAGTATTATTTATCAACTATTTAAAGGTATAAAGATATATCTTGATAAATCATGATGATGGACTAAGCTTATGAAAATGATGTCTTAGTGAGAGTCGATATGTCTGTAATAAAAGAAAAATTTTCATCTCAGGCTGATACAGAATTATTGGCCGATATTAAACAAATCGCAGTAAAAGAAGGGCGGCAACTTCAGTCTGTATTGGATGAAGCGTTGCGTGACTTCGTTGAAAAGAAAAAAACAGGAAAATCACGCCGACATGTTCTGGAGGCGATGGATGAAAGTTTAAAAGTTTTCGACAGTCTTTATGAAAAATTAGCCCAATAAATTATCAAGGATGAGAGACTACTTAACACTGACAGAAGTGCTCGGTATGCATGCTGTGTTGATGCAGCGTTATGGAGGCGCAACGGGTATCAGGGATTTGGGAGCATTGGAAGCTGCGCTTTATCGACCTCAAAGTGGCTATTATGAAAACATAATCCAAGAAGCCGCTGCTTTAATGGAATCATTGGCTATCAATCATCCTTTTATTGATGGCAATAAGCGAATTGCTTTTGCTGCGATGGATGTATTCTTGAAAATTAATGGTTATTGTCTAAATCAAAAAACGAATGAAATTTATAAAAAAATAATGGGTATGTTCGACAATCAACAACTTGATGTTGAGCATATTGAAGCGTGGTTGAAAGATATTGTTATAGAGGTTTAAATATATAATAGGTTTTGTAATCTTGTTTTAATCGTTCCATTCTTCGGGGCAGCAATTGTACTTCATTTGGTCAATCAACATTCTCCCGAAGCTATTGTAACCCTCCCTTAAACTAGTCCCATTTAAATTCATACTATTCGGTAAGGCTCCACCGAGGAATAAAAATAGAAATGATGATGAGGAATCAGGAATAGATTTATTAATTAGCCGAAGACAAGATAAACGTCGCGATATGGAAGAGATAATTGACGGTGATTAGTTTATTTAAATGCTGTAAGTCTACACTGCAAAATGTATTACTAATTTAACAATTCCGAAAAGCGTGACCAGCAAACAAAAAACCAGAAAAAACCCCATGATGATATAAACTTTGATTCCGTTCTTTTCGATATAACGTTCATCGCGATCCATGTTTTCCTGATTTTGTACGCCGAAAAAAGAGGCTAATAAACTAAATGCAATTTGAAAAATATTTGGGTCTTTAAAATCAGTCATTTTAATTATTTCTCTCTAAATCATGTCGTTCCCACGTTGGCGGGAACCCAGTGGATAATGTGACTATGCTAATCAATCATTTGCTGGATACCCGTCTGCATGAGTATGACAAATTTTATTTCTTTTTTAACTCTTCAAGCTCGTTTTCAACTTTATGCAAATGATCGAGTATTGAATCCAGGGCATTTTGTACCGGGTCAGACATATCTTTACTTTCAGCATAGGCCTCAAAACCAATTTTCTTTGCCATTGCTTCGCGTTTTGCAGATTTATCTGAAGGATCTTTTTTCACAACAATATGACCGGGCACACCGACAACTGTTGCATCGGCAGGCACGTCTTTAACAACGACGGAGTTACAGCCTATACGAGCACATTCAGAAATTGTGATTGGACCTAAAATTTTTGCACCGGCACCAATAACAACATTGTCTTTAATCGTAGGATGACGCTTACCTTTATTCCAGGTTGTTCCGCCAAGTGTAACGCCATGATAGATAGATACATCATTGCCAATTTCTGCTGTCTCGCCAATAACAATACCCATACCGTGATCAATAAAAAAACGATTACCAATGACTGCACCGGGATGGATTTCTATTCCTGTCAGGAAACGAGCAATATGAGCAGTCATACGTGCTAGTAGATACAGTTTCTTTTTCCAAAGCCAATGATTCAAACGATGAAAGAGGATGGCCTGAAAACCCGGGCAAGTGAAGATCGTTTCCAATACAGATCGTGCCGCAGGATCGCGTTCAAAGATGACCTCTATTTCTTCTTTTATCGTGCTTAACATTATTTATTCAACAATTTGGATATTGATTCCAGTTGTTCCTGGTAAGTTTTAATTTCGTTTAGTATATCAGCTAGTTTTTGTTTCACACCTTCAACTACTTCTTCTGGTGCGCGTTCAACAAAGTTTTTATTATTTAATTGATTCTCCAGACTCGCTTTTTCTTTTTCTTTTCCTGCAAGCGCATTAGTGACTCTCTGTTTCTCAGCTTCCGGATCAATGATATCTGCTAAAGGAACAAGTAGCGTCATTTCTCCAGCGAGTGCCATAACCGCATCATCCATTTCACCCTCAGCAGTATTTATCTTTTCAATACGTCCCAGATTAGTCAGGTAATGTTGGTTTTCCTCGAGCCATTGCGTTTCTTCTTTTGAACCGCCACGGACAAAAACATTAAGTTTTTTACCCGGTGCGATATCGCGTTCAGCGCGAATGCGACGTAACGCCATGATAAATGCTTTAACCCAGGCAATTTGCTTCAGACTATTATCATCCGTTTCCAGTTCACTTTTCTCTGGAAAACTTGCAAGCATGATAGTTTCACCTTGTTTGTTAATTAAAGGTGCAACGCGTTGCCAAAGTTCTTCGGTAACAAAGGGAATAAAAGGATGTAGTGCACGTAGTAACACTTCCAGTACATTTAATAATGTATATAAGGTACCGCGTTTTTCAGATTCGCTGGCTTGATCATTATTCAATGTTGTTTTCGATAGTTCCAGATACCAGTCACAATATTCATCCCAGGTGAATTCATAAAGTGCTTGTGATGCAAGATCAAAACGATAGGTTTTCATGCCCTCGTGCGTTGCTTCAACAGCGCCCGCCAATCGAGTGAGTATCCAGCGTTCAGCTAAACTAAACTTTTTCTCACCATTATTAATATCGATCTCTTGTGATTCTGCGCTCATCATGACATAACGCGCCGCATTCCATAGTTTATTACAAAAATTTCGGTAACCTTGTATACGACCGATTTCAAAATTAATAAAGCGACCTTGCGTTGCTAATGATGCAAAAGTAAAACGTAATGCATCCGTACCGTACGGTTCGATACCTTCTGCAAAATGTTTACGTGTTGCTTTTTCAATCTTTGGTGCATCTTGTGGTTTCATTAAACCGGTTGTGCGTTTAGTAATAAGGTCTTCCAGATCAATACCGTCGATTAAATCAATGGGATCAAGGACGTTACCTTTGGACTTGGACATTTTTTGTCCTTCACCATCGCGTACCAATCCATGAATATAAACTTCCTTGAATGGCACATCGCCCATGAACTTTAAGCCCATCATGATCATGCGCGCGACCCAGAAGAAAATTATATCGAAGCCGGTGACTAACACATCGCCTGGATAAAACTTATCAAGCTCAGGTGTTTTTTCCGGCCAGCCTAATGTTGAGAAAGGCCATAAGGCAGAAGAGAACCATGTATCGAGTACATCTTCATCCTGTTTAAGATTGATATCACCGAGCTTATGTTTTTCCCTTACCGCAGCTTCATCATGTCCGACATAAACGTGTCCTTCATCGTCATACCATGCCGGAATACGATGCCCCCACCATAGTTGACGTGAGATACACCAATCCTGAATATTACGCATCCATTCAAAATAGGTTTTGTTCCAGTTTTCCGGAACAAATTTAATATCACCATTTTCTACTGCTTTAATCGCCGGATCTGCTAATGGTTGAATCTTTACGTACCATTGGTCGGTTAAGTAAGGTTCAACCACGGCATGGGATCGATCACCGCGTGGCACCATGAGTTTATGATCTTCAATTTTTTCGAGTAAACCTGCCGTCTCCATTTCAGCAACGATTTGTTTTCTTGCTTCATACCGATCAAGTCCCTGATATTTTTCCGGCGCTTGATCATTTACCGCTGCATCAATGGTAAAAATATTTATTTTTTCCAGGTTATGACGTTCACCCATTTCATAGTCATTGAAATCATGTGCCGGTGTAATCTTTACACAACCCGTTCCAAATTCAGGATCAACATAATCATCGGCAATGACGGGCAGGCTTCGATCAGTTAAAGGCAGCAAGACTTCTTTGCCAATCAGGTTTTTATAACGCTCATCATCAGGATGTACAGCGACAGCAGCATCACCCAGCATCGTTTCAGGACGTGTTGTTGCAACAACAATATATTCCAGTCCATCAATCGGTTCTTTTAATGGATAACGCATATGCCAGAGATGACCATTCTCTTCTTCAGAGATAACTTCAAGATCAGAAATTGCCGTGTGTAAAACAGGGTCCCAGTTAACCAGACGTTTGCCACGATAAATAAGTCCTTCATCGTATAGCTGAACAAAAACCTGCTTAACAGCTTCAGATAAGCCGTCATCCATGGTGAAACGTTCGCGGCTCCAGTCCATTGACGTGCCGAGTCGGCGTGATTGGCGTGTGATGGTATTGCCGGAATGTTCTTTCCAGTCCCAAACGGCATCAATAAATTTATCCCGACCAAGATCATGTCTTGTCGAACCATCTTTTTGTTGTAATTGACGTTCAACAACCATCTGTGTTGCGATACCGGCATGGTCAGTACCACATTGCCATAAGGTGTCATGATTATTCATCCGGCGGTAACGTGTTAACACATCCATTAAGGTTTGCTGGAATGCATGACCCATATGCAAACTACCTGTGACGTTTGGTGGAGGTAGCATGATGCAATAGGGTTCGCCTTCGCCTTTCGGTGCAAAGTAATTATTTTTTTCCCAATTATCGTAGCAACTCTTTTCTATTGATTCGGGCTTGTAAGTTTTTTCCATGTGTAGCGAAATCTTCTTTAATTATTTTTTGTTTAAATTGTCTTTATTAAGTTTTAGTTCTTTTAAAAGTCTTGTTTTAACTTCTTCAATAATGCTGTCTTTCAACATAAGAATTAATTCATCTAAATCTTCAGTAATTTCTTTATCTATTTTATCAATAATGTCATTAACCAATTGGTCGTCATTCTCTTTTGTGTTCGGTAATGATTCGTTATCAATGTTTAATCCTTCTTCGGTAACCGCTTCGACTAAAACAGGGATACCATCAGTACCTACATTGAGTCGTGGCAATACAGTTTCTTGCGCTTGTGCTTCAGCTTTTTTTTCAGCGAGCAAGGCTTCCAGTTCATCAATTTGCTTGATCAGGTTACCATCATCCAGTTCAGGCAATGAATCATCAGGTTTTTCTGGTATGTCAGCCATGATCTTGCAGGTTATCTATTTTATGATCATGTGTTTCGTAGTCACCGCTTTTGTATTGTTTGTAACGCCGTCTGGCAAACTCTTTATTGGTTTCATCACCGCCAACAATTTCAACAATACGATCAAAGCTTGATGCAAAGTCAGGAATGTCATTATCAAGATTAATAATAACTTGTGATTGTTCAGGAAAACTATTTCCAAAACCTATCGTAACCGGTGTCTCTTCATCTACGGTTCCATCATATAACTCGTGAGGTATGAAGCTGATATCCCTGAATGTCCATAATAAATCATCTATATTTTTTGCATTATCTTCTGATTGAGTATGTATGTGTACGCGATTGCCTGCTAACCATGCTTTTTTTGCAATCGAACATGCGAATCGGTCTGTGCCGGCACCTTCAGGCAAGATATAAAAGTCAACGCGTGACATGAGTGAGATGTTCCGAAATTACTTTGTTTGATTAAAAATATACTGCATCAATAATGAAACAGGTCGTCCGGTAGCCCCTTTGTTAGCACCGGATATCCAGGCTGTGCCTGCAATATCAAGATGCGCCCAATGATACTTTTCAGCAAAGCGCGATAAGAAACAGGCAGCGGTAACCGTACCGGCTTCACGACCACCAATGTTTGCCATATCCGCAAAAGGACTATTGAGCTGTTCCTGATATTCATCCCATAAGGGTAATTGCCATGCACGATCACCGGACTCTTCACCTGCACTTAATAAATCTCTGGCTAAGGGGTTATGATTACTTAATAAACCAGTGGCATGTTTACCCAAAGCAATAACGCAGGCGCCGGTTAACGTTGCTATATCGATAACAACTTCAGGGTTGAAACGCTCACTATAAGTTATCGCATCACAAAGGATTAAACGACCTTCAGCATCGGTGTTTAATACTTCAATCGTTTTACCGGACATACTGGTAAAAATATCACCCGGATTGGTTGCTGTGCCACTCGGCATATTTTCAACAGCTGGAATCACACCAACGACATTAACAGGTAAACCCAATTCAACAACAGCAGCAATGGTGCCAAAAACAGAAGCGGCACCACACATATCGTATTTCATTTCATCCATTGCCTGTCCCGGTTTAAGTGAAATACCGCCGGTATCAAATGTGACGCCCTTACCAACCAGTACAATGGGTTTTTGCGATTTTTTAGAGCCTTTGTACTCCAATGTAATCAATTTTGCCGGTTCAACTGAACCTTGCGAAACAGATAACAAGGAACCCATACCAAGTTTTTTCATATCGGCTTCTTCTAATACAGTGACCGTTAGCGAACGATTTTTTTTCGCTAAATCCTGTGCCTGTTTTGCCAGATAAGCTGGCGTACAAATATTAGATGGTCGATTAGCTAAATCACGTGTCAGTTTTATGCCATTGGCTATAGCACGCCCTTCATTCATAGCTGCTTCGCCTTGTGGTAATTCCTTGCGTGTCGGGACAGTAAACGTAATTTTGCGCAATGGGCGACGATCTTTCTTTTTCTTGCTTTTCAGTTCATCAAACTGGTAAAGACTATGTTCTGCAATTTGCACTGCCTGCCTGATTTTCCAGGAGTGATCGCGTCCTTTAATGCTCAATTCAGTCAGGTAGTTGACACATTCGAGTGAGCCAGTCGTGTTTAGGGCGCGAATACTATTAGCAATAATTTTGCGATAAGTGAGATCATCTATTTCTCTTTCTTTACCACAACCAATCAATAGAACCCTGTCTGCGATCATGCCGGGAACATTATGCAGTAATAAGTATTGCCCCTTATTGCCCTCCATATCGCCACGACGAATCAGGTTTGACAGGTGTTTGTCACTAACGTCATCGATTGCTTTAGCGGCAGGAGAAAGACGTCTAGATTCGAAAACAGCCACGATGACACAGGCTGTTCGTTGTTTTTCAGGGTTGCCGCTTTTAATATTGAAATCCATCACTGCTCCAGAATAGCTGACTCGCTAAGTAAATATTTGTTATTTTATTGAACTAAAAGTGCACGATAATATTCTGCGCTAACGTTGTAAGCGTGTCATAATCGCATCGATTTTTGCTAAAAACAGAGAAAAATGACAAAACCCGTGCTTTTTGACAAGTTTATTCATTTATCTTCGACTAAGCAAAGCCGTATTTCAATAAAAGGTTAGAATTTTGATTATTCAGCGCTACATCTACAGAGAGTTATTACAAAAACTGATTTGGATACTCAGTTTGCTTATTCTGGTCTTTGCCAGTAATAAATTTGTAGGGTTTCTGGCAGATGCGGCAGAGGGTCACTTGCCAGCCGATATGGTGTTTCTGATGCTGGGTTATAAAATGTTGGCGACCTTGCCAAAAATCCTGCCGGTTTCAATTTTGATAGCCATGTTACTTGCATTTTCCCGTATGGCCAGCGACAGAGAATTGGTCATATTATCTGCATCGGGTATCAGCACTGTATTCCAAATAAAAGTAGTCACTCGTTTTGCGCTGGTTTTTTGTCTACTTGTTTCCGTTATTACATTGTATTTCGCCCCCTGGGCAGAACGGCATATTCATGAACTGAAAGAAAGGGCAAAACAGGAATCCGATATTTCCGGAATTAAAGCCGGACAATTTAAGGAATTCAGCCAGGGTGATCGTGTGGTTTACGTACAAAATCCTTCGCCGGAAAAAGGCTCAATGGAAGAAGTGTTTTTGCAAGTCAGGCAAGAAGGAAAACTGGGTGTACTAACGTCAGATAGTGCTCATTTCAAGATTGATCCCAAGTCGGGCAATAAATATGTTGTTTTTAATGAAGGGCGTCGCTATGTCGGCGAACCTGGTTTACTGGATTACCAAATTACTGAATATGATAATTATGCAATTCAGATAGAAGGTGCTTCGACTAATACATCAGGAGGAAAAATATCGTCATTACCTACTTTTGAAATAATGGTTTCAGATAACAAGGCACATCTGGCCGAATTTCAATGGCGGATTTCATTAATACTGTCATGTTTATTGTTATCAATACTCGCGATACTTTTAATGCAGTCGCATGCCAATGAACGCCGCTATGTCCCTTTTATCATCGGTATATCAATTTATCTCATTTACAGTAATTTACTCGGCATCGCCCAGACATTATTAAAACGCGATGTCATTCCGGGTTTCATAGGTTTGTGGTGGGTACACATAATTTTAATTGGCATATTATTGCTGCTTTTTTATATGCCGCAGATTCGTCAAATGATAAATAATGATGATGATCACCAGTTGATACCCGCTGATGGATCACAGGACTGAATAAATGATACTTGATCGTTACATCGGCAAGAATATATTGCTCATTAGTTTATTAGCCTTATTTTCATTAGTGGCTATTTTTTCTTTTTTCTCATTAGTTGATCAACTTGATGATACAGGTCAGGGCAATTACGGCGTATTGGAAGCGATACAATATGTTTTGCTAACCATTCCAAGATTAAGTTACGAGCTTTTCCCCATAGCGACGGTTATTGGCAGTATGGCGGCGTTGGGTATGTTGGCGAATTCCAGCGAACTGGCTGTCATCAGAACATCGGGTGTTTCCCGAATTCAACTCGCAGTCTCGTTAATCAAAACAGGCTTGATATTTGTTGTTATAAGCATGCTAATCGGTGAAGTCATCGCACCTATAAGTGAACAGGCAGCGCAACAAAAGCGATCGGTTGCCTTAACCAAACAAATAGCGTTAAAAACAAAGAATGGTTTCTGGTCACGTGACGGTGACAGTTATATCAATATAAGAAAGATATTACCGGGCGATAGAGTTGAAGAAATTTATATTTATGACTTCGATGAAGATCATCAATTAATATCAAGTATTCGAGCAAAGCATGCCGAATATGATCAGGACAGATGGATTCTGCACGACATCATGAAAACAGAAATATCGGAACAGCAGGTGACATCGAATCATTATGAAACAGCAGAGTGGGAAGCGTTATTAAACCCGGAAGTAATAGAGATGGTAACAATTAAACCACGTTATCTGTCGATACACGGCCTGATCAATTACATAAACTATCTAAAAGCGAATAATCAAAGTAGTAAACTTTATGTGCAGGCGTTCTGGTCCAAGATCGTAAATCCGTTTGCGATCATTGCGATGATCTTGTTAGCGATCTGCGTTGTTAAATGCGAGGCGCGTCCGGTGGGCTTAGGGCAACGTGTTTTTATCGGCGCATTAATCGGCGTTTCATTTCATCTTGTCAATCAAGTAACAGGCCATCTAGGCATTGTTTACGGTATCCCTTCATTTATTAGCGTTACCTTACCAACCATTCTTGTATTATCCTATATTGCTTATTCGCTGGTTAAAGAATATTAAAAGATTATGAGTTGATTAAATAATACGTTTCCCCGGCCAGTACTATGATGAGGAAACCGGGCTGCATTACAACAAGAATCGTTATTATGATTCTTCTCTTGGTAGGTATATCTCATCTGATCCAATTGGACTCAGAGCAGGTGTGAATACATATGGTTATGTTGGTGGAAACCCTATAGTCTATTTTGATCCTGAAGGGCTTGAATCGATACCTTGGGATGGAGGGGCGATTCCTTGGGATGATATATTTGACAAGGGTGGAAGAATTGCAGCAGCAATTGGTAGAGGTGCTAATGTATTATTTGCCTGTTTAGCTTTAAGTGGAGATCAACCAGAAATACATAGAGGTCGTATTCAAGCGCAGAGTGGAACGTATGAAGACTCTGAATCTTGGAGCCAATCTCCCAATCCCCCTACAGTAGCAGACGGATTGATGAAATTAGATGCTTTAGTATCAAGAATGCCAAAAAGATTCTTTAAGAAAGTTAACTTCGCTGTTGAAGCAGCACGAAGATGGATAGTAAATGCTGGAAATTCTGGAGGAGCTTTTGCGAGGGTATCAAAAACTTTTCAAAATCATGGAGTCACAAATAGTGAACGAATAGATATAGAAGTAATTCAAGGGAAGGCATTTGTGCCTTAAGGTAAATGTATTATGACTAATGAAATTAAAGAGAAATATGAATTATGGCAATTGGAAGACGGGTATGAATTTTTTCCAGAAAGTAATACTTCAGCTAAGGATTCTTTGTCTCCGAAAGCAAAATTAATATGGACAGTCGAAGCTATATCATGGGATGAAGCTCAAACAAAAAAACATGAGTATTTGGGATGGGAGCCTTATATAGCTATGAAGGACTAAATTTACATTTATAAATAAAGCCCCTAACGGGGCTTCTTAATTAATAAGACTCTGAACTCTTCAAACTTCCTGACTTAATGATTTTAAGGAAAACCTATAAGCCATATAAAATGAAAGCATGAATATAACGAATATCGTTACGTAATCAGTGTAAGCAAATTTAATCCAAGGATGTATCAAACTACTGATTCCAACAGTTCCTAATATTAAGCCCAACTTAAAACAATCATTTCCATTTGAAATTTTCTTCATTTTTAGAACTCGAAGAATAGTAAGAATAATTAATCCTAAAGCAAAACCTATCCCAACAACCAATGGAAGCTGGAAAACTCTGTTATAAGGATGCACACCAGACCAATCATCGAGCACCATTCCTTGTACAACATGCAAAGCTGTAATAATGCTCGCAGTAACTATCGTTCCCAATAGAACCAGAAATATTTTCTTCATTGTCTCTCTCTTGCACATAAAGTTCCGCAGTAACTTTTATAATCCCTACTTCCATAACTTCTAGGTAACTTCATAGGGCAAGATAATGCCCTCTCAGGATAATTGGCTCTTCCTCGTTTATGAGACCATTTTCCATCACTATCTTGTCTGTATACATGATAGTCCCTATCAAAAAGATTGGTGTCATCTAAATAAATTTGAATTTTATAATAACCATCCGGGCAATCACCTCCACACTCTCCCTCACTACCAGGTTCAATTAAACCATCTTCTTTTGCTCCTGCAATCAACTTGTCACAAGTAGCAATAGGGAAAAGGTATGAATCACCAGGGTTATTATAGCCCATCCGATCCAAAGCATACCCATAACAATTTGTGCCAGAACTAATTTGACCAGCTTGTCCATGCCAGAATTCTGGATTCCATTCTGCAAGTCCCCATGGATCAATAAATTTTATAGGATTTCCACTTACATACGCATATGTATTAAATCCTCCATATAGACCAATAGGATCGCTCGTAATGTATCTGCCTAACTTCGGATCATAATATCGGAAGTAGTTGTAATGCAGCCCCGTCTCCTCATCATAGTACTGGCCGGGAAGTCTTATGAATTGTTTAGTTAGATATTTACATTACTGGAACATAAGATTACTTCGTCTTGCTTACCTGTGATTAGCTTTTCTTTTTTGAAAAAATATACTTTACTGAGGTACGCCATTGGCGTACTATCATGCAATGATAATTATCGAAACCATGGTTTTTACTCGCGTAATACAGAAATTAATGGACGATGAAACCTATCGTGAATTGCAGGAGGTGCTCGTGCAAAAACCGGATGCTGGAGACTTAATTCCGGGCAGTGGTGGGTTACGGAAAATACGTTGGAGGATTGAAGGCAAAGGTAAACGTGGTGGTACACGGATTATTTATTATTGGCAAACAGCGGATGATCAGTTATGGATGTTGTATGGCTATGCAAAGACCGACACAGAAGATTTAACCAAAGATCAATTGAAAATCTTAAGTGAAATTGTTGAGAGGTGGAAAAATGAAAGATGACATGTTTAACGAATTTTTAGAAAGTGTGAAAGAAATGGATAAAATTGTTAATGGAAAAAAGAAAGCTTCACGGCAATTTACATTTAAAGAACCGGAAGTTAAAGATATTCGGGAAAAAACCGGACTATCTCAAACTCACTTCGCGCACTTGATTGGTGTTAGCAAACGTACATTAGAAAACTGGGAGCAAGGTAGACGTCATCCGACCGGACCAGCACGAGCATTGTTAAAGATAGTTGAATCCGATCCAAAAGGCGCAGTACAAGCGTTGCATAGCTAATACTATAATAAAATTTCATGCGAAACTTTTATGTACGATTAGTTTTGTTTTAGAAAGGTGATCGTGCAGGGCTAATTTCTTCTTATCAAATAAAGCCCAAACAAAACCTAAACCAATAATCACTAATGATAGTAGTGCTGCGGCAAATCTTAGTGAGGCTTGTTTCCAGTTAAGTGATGTGTTTGATTCATTAACAACATAAATATACCAACTACGCATTCCTAATGTTTGTCTGCCTTTTATCCAGTGCCAACAAAAGTAGAGGTAAGCTAAAAAAATTAAAAATAGTGAATAAAAAAAATTGTTACTTTCAATCTCGCCATCACCAAGCGCATACACCAGAATAAACGTGGCGAAGAAAAATATTGATAGGAGCAATATACTATCGTAAAAAATAGCAGCTAGACGGCGCAGAAAAGCACAGTTATTTGTGGTTGTCTTGTTCGTCACGTTACGGATGATTTTTGATAAAGTGATTATTCGATTAAGTCATGGATTATACTTAATACACTTAAATAATATTTAATTAAATGAGTAATATCAGTTAGTGGATTTTATATCGCCTTTTAGCCCTGAGAGTGTGAACTGGATCTTTAATCTAATGGCATTGTTTCTGTTCATACATGTTGTTACGCGGATTAGTTGGTTTAAAACCTACCGGGCAGGTATCCTCAATATCTGGATGCTTACTGTTTTTTTTATTGCTTTGTTATGGATGATGCGAGCTTCTCTGGATTCCGGACTGAATATTCATCTTTCCGGAGCCATGCTAATGGCATTAATGTTTGGTTGGAGACTGGGTGTGCTGGGTATGTCGCTGGTCTGCGTATTGATAAGTTTATGGGGAAATAGTTTGACATCGAATCTGGGCATAAGTTTTCTTGTCTATGCTTATTTTTCAATCAGTTTCTGTTACCTGATTTTCATGATTGTTGAAGCCAGCCTGCCACGCAATGTGTATGTTTATCTCTTTATCAGCTCTTTTTTTGGCGCGGCAATCAACCTTATTATGACTTGTACGGTTTCTTTATTTGTCCTTGGTTGGCAAAATATTTTGCCATGGTCAGTTTTGTTTAATGACTATATGCCTTTTTATTCCCTTATGAGTTTTGCCGAAGCTTTCATGACCTGTGGACTGGTGACCATACTGATCGTCTATAGACCTGAATGGGTTTACACTTTCAGAGATGAAAGGTATTTAAATGGAAAATGAATTAGATAATTTTTATTTAGAAATTTTAGTCCGTTGAGTTAATGAACAGGAGGACTATTATAAATATTTTATAAAATTCTATATGTAACTGAAATTTAATCAATATTTTGTTAGTATTAGATGCTTATTCGAACAAAAACCATAAAATGGTAAAACAAGACATCGTATTCAATTTCCGAGAATAGATGTAAATAATCTAACTCAATCAGAAACATATTTTTATCTCATTGAATATAATGGCGATTAAATAAAATTAAAGTTTCATGATTACGACAAGATCTATGCTATTCCTGGTCTGTATGAGCAATTATTCTATGACCGTCTTAAATGTACCTCTCCTACTAAAGTAACCGATATATTAAAAAAAGCCGTTGTCCAGTCTAACGAAGATTTTTATGAACTAAGGGTATTAGACTTGGGTAATGGAATGGTTGTTGAGGCCTTAACAAAATATGGGATATCAAGATTGGTTGGTGTTGATATTATTCCTGAGGCCAAGCAGGCAATGGAAAGAGATCGGCCCCAATATTATGATGCTTATTATATAACCGATTTTTGTAATATAAATTCTGATACTCAGGATGAATTTGCAGCGTGGTCTCTGGATTGTTTAACGACTGTTGCTGCTTTAGGCTTTGGTGATATTCCACCAAAAGCATTTATGAATGCGTTTAATATTCTTAATCAAAAAGGATGGGTAGGTTTTAATATTAAAGAGTCGTTCCTGGATGAAACCGATCAAAGTGGTTTTTCCAGAATGATTAGAGATCTGATTTTATCCAAGTATCTTGATGTTTATCACCTGGAACGCTATCGACATCGATTATCAATTGATGGAGAACCGCTATTCTATTTTGCTATCGTTGGTAAAAAGAACGCTGATGCGCCGATAGAATATTTGGAAAAATACCTGGATGATCCGGAATAATCGTTGGTATTAAGCTGATTAAGTTCAAATATCATTCCTAGAACGGTTAAACTAAGATTCTGATTGTGCTAGTATTACTTATACTTTAACAGTATAAAGCGATTACTATCTTTTTATATAAAAAAATTCATGTAGTTTTTTTTACATGTTGTTTTTTTTATACAGCATGTCTCTCTGCAGGTGAACTTTCCGCAGAACCGAATACTGCGTCCGCAGGCTATTTCAAACTTATCTGGTCTTCTTTTTCTGATAATGAATTTGTACTGGAAGAATCCAGTGAAGCAACATTTACTAATTCAAAAATATTACAAGTTCATGACACTAACAGTATTACCCTGACTGGTTTGGAGAATGGTTCGTATTACTACAGGATTAAAGATAGCAATGCTGAATGGAGTAACGTAGTTCATGTTATTGTAGAACATCATTCCATTGAAAAAGCGCTTATGTTTTTTTCATTAGGTTTGTGCCTGTTCATCATTTTAATTTATGTACTGAAGCTTGGTCATATCGGCATCAATAGGGAAGGTGAGGCAGGATAATATTCTGCCTTAAAATTATGTCTTCCTATTCCCTTTCATCAAATATTGCTTTGCTTATATTAATTCTGTTTTCGTTTGTCTGGATTGGTTTCGGTATATACCTTGGTAAAAAGAATAAGACACTAAATGACACCATGGTTGCCGGAAGAAATGTTGGTCTTGCACTGGCAGTGGCAACAGCGATGGCAACCTGGGTTACCAGCAATACAACCATGACAGCACCTCAATTAACGTTCCAGTTAGGTGTTTGGGGAATGTTAGGTTATTCACTCGGTGCAATCGGTTTAATTTTATTTGCACCGCTTTCTACCAGGATAAAAAAATTATTGCCCAATGCGTTTACCTCCGGTGATTTTATTCGTATTCGTTATGGTAATTTTGCCTGGCGTATATTTCTTTTGATTTCTTTTTGCTATGCATTCGGCTGGTTAATTAGTCTTGGTATGGCTGGGGGTATACTTGTAAATGCATTAAGTGGTTTACCTTATGAAACAGGCATGACGATTATTCTGGCAACTTGCGTTATCTATACATTATTTGGCGGATTGCGAGCAGTGATTGCGACTGATTTTTTCCAGACCATTATTATTGTTGTGGGTGTTAGTACCATCGCCATATTGATAATTAACTCTATCGGTATCAAACCTATTTATACATCGGTTAAAGAAGAACATCCAATGCTGTTAAATTTATTATTCCCGGCAGCGATAATGTTTCTTTTTAATAACCTATTTTTTGGTGTGGGTGAAATTTTTCATTCCAATGTCTGGTGGTCAAGAGCATTTGCTTTTTCTGAAGGTATAGGAAGTAAGGCTTATTTAATTGCCGGTTTATTCTGGATGCCTGTTCCTATTGTTGCCGGTTTTATTGCTTTATCTGCACCAGCGTTGAACCTTATTGTACCTAGTGCAGATATGGTTGGTCCCATTGTTGTCGGTAACGTTTTGGGACAAGTTGGCAGTATTATATTTTTTATTGTCGTTTTTTCTGCGTTGGCATCCAGTTTGGATTCTTTGTTAGCAGCAACTTCAGATTTAATTACACAGGATATTTATCGGGGTCATATTAATAAACATGCCAGTGATGATCGTTGTTATAAAATGAATCGATACATTATCATCATGCTCGGTCTTTTAACCTGGTTATTATGTTTACCCAGAATAACAACATTGGCATCCTTGCTTTATTTTACCGGCGCATTTGTTGCCAGCACGATTTGGCCAATCGTCTTTGGCCTTTATTTTCGTTGGGTATCAGGAAGTGCAGCCGCAGTTGCCATGATCGCGGGTACGGTTACGGGTTTAATTGCTTATTTCCAGATTGGGTTTTACGTTGCCTCATTAGTGTCTGCAGCCGTTTCCCTCTTTATCGTATTATTATTTGGTAAATTTTCTCCCGATAACTTTTCATTTCCAGATTTTGATGAAAGGAAAACAACATGATCATTTCATCTTATCTTTTTTCAATACTTATATATTTAGCATTAAGCGTTAATTTAGTGTCGTCGATAGTTATGATCTTACTTTTAGTTAAGGATATAAAAAGAGGCCGGTTATGGTAAATGAACAAGAACTTAAAGAGACAGTCATTTTTGAAAGAAAAAAACCGGATGTATTTGGTGATGCGCATCCTAAAGCACTGTTACGCCAAATTATAGAAAACGGAGAATATTTGATGCCACTGGACAATCAGCATGTGGTGTCTTCTGATCAATTTGATAGTAATACCTTACTACAGCTATTTCGTCTGGCGGCTAAATTTGAAAGTAATCCGCAACGGTTTAGTACACCTCTACAGGGAAAAATATTAATTAGTGCTTTTTATGAACCCAGTACGCGTACACGGCTGTCATTTGAAAGTGCATGGCATAGATTGGGCGGAGACATTATGTCAATAACTGATCGTTCAACAACCGGTATAGCAAAAGGAGAAAGTCTTTTTGATGTCGGGGAGATGTTTAACAATTATGGTGATTGTGTTGTTCTGCGTGATAGAGATGTTCAGTCTTTATTTGAAATGATTGAATCATTACGTATTCCCATTATCAATGCAGGAAATGGTATTGATGAGCACCCAACGCAGGCCATGGCTGATCTTTATACGATTTTTAAATGGCGACCTGAATTAGTTTTAAAGGATGTGCCTGAAAATAAAAAAATCAGAATAGGTGTTATTGGTGTGCCCAATATGATGAGAACAGTCAGGAGCCTGTTAAAGATCTTTGCAATATTTCCACAGGCATTTTCAGAAGTGATCATTATGCATGATGGAAGTAATGACGAAATATTTGATCCCGAACAATTGGAACAATTGAAAAAGGCCGGATTAAATGTGACAGAAACAACAAAGGTAAGAAAGTTGATTACAGAACTGGATGTTATTTACATTAATTCAATTGCATGGATTGGTGATACCTATACTCACTTTCAGGAAAAAATTCGTCTGGATGGAAAAACAAAATTAAAAGAGTCCGCAATTGTCTTACACCCATTAGCAAGAGGAGATGAACTTAGTACGGAACTCGATGAAACGCAACATAATTGGTATTTTGCTCAGGCACGCGGTGCTGTTTTTGTACGCATGGCTCTATTAACCTGTCTTGTGCAGAGAGCTGAACGTGTTATTGATGTAATCTGAGAGCTTTGCACGAATGCTATTTTGTCCTCATACTTCGTTGAAAATGTGCTCGAATGCTCATTTATTAACTATAAACTCCGCTTCTGCACGCATTTTCGCCTCGTCTGAGAACAAAATCTCTATCCGTGCAAAGCTCTCAATTTATAAATAAAAAAGAAAAAAAGGAAAAGAATTTATGTGTGGTATTGCAGGTGTGATGAACACCGACAAAGGTAATGTTATTGATGCGCAAATGTTAGTAAATATGGCGGCGATACAACATCATCGCGGCCCTGATGGCTTTGGTTATCAAGTATTGAAACAATCCGGTGTCGGTTTTAGTCACGCAAGATTATCTATTATTGATCTAGATGAACAACGTGCCCGACAACCTTTTCTGTCTGACGATAAAAATATATTACTTGCGCATAACGGTGAGTTTTACGATTACCAGAAAATACGTGCACGCTTAACGGCAGAAGGTGCACGTTTTCAAACAAAGAGTGATTCAGAAATCATCATGCATTTGTATCCTCGTCAGGGCATGTCCAGAGCATTACACCATTTACGCGGTGAGTTTGCCTTTGCTCTATATGACAACAAGGAAGAATCATTGTTTTTAGTTCGAGACCGGTTTGGTATTAAACCACTCTATTGGACACAAACAGATAACGGTGTGGTGTTTGGTTCTGAATTAAAAGTACTTTTTGCCAATCCTGATGTACAACGAAAATTTTCAGCAACGGGTATTTACCATCAACTCATGCAAATTATGGTGCCGGGTACGACCGCATTTGAAGGTATACATCAGGTCAAGCCGGGACATGTTGTCAGGATTAAACGTAATAATGGCAAGCTTGAAGTATTGGATAAAAAATATTGGGATATAAATTTTCCTGAAGCAGGTACACATGAATACACCAACGAAGATATGGCGATTGATGCGGTCAGGGAAAAGCTACTTGAGGCCGTGGTGCATCGATTGGAAGCAGATGTTCCTGTCGGTAGTTATTTATCAGGCGGGATCGATTCCTGTGCGATATTGGGTTTAGCTGCCGCATCACGACAACAACCGGTTAAAGCATTCACAATTGGTTTTGATGACAAGAAGTATGATGAAAGCCATATCGCAACAGAGATGGCTGAATCCTGTTCCGCTGATCAAGACATTATGCGACTGACGGGAAATGAACTATATGGACATTTTGAAGAAACGTTATGGCATACAGAAAGAACCATTTATAACACCCTGGGTGTTGCCAAGTTATTAATGAGTCGCCATGTAAATGAAAATAATTATAAAGTTGTTTTAACTGGTGAAGGTTCAGATGAACTGTTTGCCGGTTATCCATCCTTTCGCCGCGATATGTTTTTATATGGTCTTGATGATCTTGCCAGTGACGAACGCGAGCAGTGGCATAAACTTTTAAATGAAAGTAATAAATTATTCACCGGTTCAATGTTACCGGCAGATATGACCAAAGCTCTCTCTTTTGATAAGGCATTAGGTTTCACGCCAACCTGTATACAACCGTGGTTAGCCTGTTCAGTACATGTGCCGGGTTTACTTTCAGAAGAATTCAGAAATGAAACGGTAGATTACGACTCGGGTCAGGCAATTTTTGAACAACTTGATATTGAACAGATGCGTGGTCGGCATGCACTGGATAAAGCGCAGTATGTCTGGATCAAAACCATGCTTGAAGGGCAGATTTTAACGTGGGGTGGCGATCGTGTTGATATGGCAAATTCAATGGAAGCAAGACCCGCTTTTCTGGATCATCATCTGGCGGCAACGGCGGTACAGATACCACCAAACTATCGTATTAAAGGTAAAATAGAAAAGTATGTTTTAAGAGAAGCAATGAAAGGCTTATTGCCAGAAACGTTATATAAACGCGAAAAGTTTGCTTTTATGGCGCCACCAGCCTACACCGACAAAACTAAATGGAAACAGATGAGAAGCCTGGCGGATACTTATCTAAGTAAATCTGCGATAGCGGATTCCGGTTTACTATCCTATGAAGGGACACAGGCAATTTTTGATCGACACGATAGTCCCGATATCAGTGCAGCAGAACAAGTACAATTTGATGCAATCATTAATCACATGTTAGGCGTACAAATTTTACATAAACAGTTTATAAAAAAGGATGTACCTAAGCAGGCTGCTGATAAGGCCAAAGAACTGGGTTGGGCAGCATAACTTAAAAAGAAAAACTAATGACTAATTATCACGTTAATGTAAAAAGAATAGAACACGATATTTACCAACTTGCACAAATTGGTTTTAACGAGCAAGACAAAGGTATTTATCGTCAGGGTTTTTCCGATGCTGACATGGAGGCCAGAAAGTGGTTTAGCTATCAATTGAAAGCACTGGACATGACCGCAAGCATGGACGGTGCGGGTAATGTAATTGGCCGATATGGAGATCCTGATAAACCTGCAATTGTTGTTGGTTCGCATATCGATTCCGTACCTGCCGGCGGTATCTTTGATGGCACACTTGGTATACTCAGTGCGCTGGAATGCATTCGTATTATTAAAGAAAAAAAGATTCCACTTAAAAATGCCATTGAAATAATTGCGACCAGTGAAGAAGAAGGTCGTTTTGGTGGCATGTTAGGCGCACAGGCATTAACCGGCAACCTGACTTTAGAGTGGCTGGAAATAACACATGATGCCAATGGTGAATTACTAAAAGACGCCATGGCAAGATGTGGGCTCGATTACAAGGAAGCCATGCATGCAAAGAAACCAAAAGGTTCTATGATTGCATTCATTGAATTACATATTGAACAAGGTCCGGTGCTTGATCTTGAAAAGAAAACGATAGGCGTCGTTGAAGGCATATCAGGTGTTTTTAAATGGCTGGTTAAACTGATTGGTAAAGCTGATCATGCCGGTACAGCACCAATGAATATGCGTAGTGATGCGTTTATGGGCATGGCTGATTTTGCGCATGAGATAGGTCGGATTATAGATGAGGAGGGTACTGATAAAAGTCGTTTGACTATTGGTCACGTCGAATTAAAACCGGGTTATGCTCATACCATACCGGGCGAAGCAGACTTTACCCTGGTTGGACGTGACATGTCAGAGGATGTTATGAAAAAACTGGCAGAATCATGCGACAAAGTACTAAGTTCTATCGCACGTAAACATCGACTTAAATTTGAATACAACCAGATGAGTTGGTTAGAGCCCAAGTATTGTTCAAAACAGATAATGTCTTGTATTGAACAAACAACAAAATCTCTTGATTACAGCTATATACAAATGCCAAGTGGCGCAGGCCATGATGCACAGTTCTTTACTGATGTCATTCCAACCGGCATGATATTTATTCCAAGTATTGGCGGAGTCAGCCACGCGCCTGATGAATGGAGTCACTGGGAAGATGTTGAAAAAGGTGCGAATGTTCTACTTAATAGTATATTAAGTATTGATAAAAACTATTCATAAATTCTGCGTTAAAAAGTTCAAGTATACTTAAACACCAGACTAAAGAAGCAATAATAGAACAACTAGGCTATTATAGAAGCCAATTAAGGTGTACTCGATATATTATTTCTAAATGACAGTTTCAGATAAATCCTCAAATATTACCCGGTTAAAGATAGAACCAACCATAATTACGCGTGATCAACATAACGTTTCTCGCACATCGATCAGCGAAAGTGCGCTGAAGGTATTGTATCGATTAAAAAATGCCGACTACAAGGCCTATCTCGTTGGTGGCGGTGTTCGCGACATCCTGCTCGGAAGAGAACCGAAAGATTTTGATGTGGTTACGGATGCCAAACCGGAACAAATACGTGAATTGTTTCGTAATTGTCGATTAATCGGTCGCCGTTTCAGATTGGCACATGTTCGATTTGGTGACGAAATCATTGAAGTTTCTACTTTTCGGGCGCCACATCATGTGTCTGATGAAGGTGCGGGTCATGTCGAAGGTGGGCGAATTATTCGTGACAATGTTTATGGCGATATTGATGATGATGTCTGGCGTCGTGACTTTACTATCAATGCGCTGTTTTACAATATAAAGGACTTCTCTATTGTTGATTATGTTGGTGGCGTTAAAGATCTTGAAGCAGGGCAACTAAAATTAATTGGCAATCCTTCGCAACGCTATATTGAAGATCCTGTGCGCATGCTTCGTGCAGTCCGCTTTGCCGTGAAACTGGGTTTGCGAATTCATCCCGAAGCAGAAGATCCGATTAGTCAACATGCAGACTTATTAGAAGGTATTCCGCCGGCTAGATTGTTTGAGGAAATGCTAAAGCTTTTTATGGGTGGTTGCGCATTACAAACTTTCGAAATGCTACGCCATTACAATTTATTCAAATATCTTTTCCCGCAAACGGATTCTTTGCTCGATACGCATGAAAAAAATTATCCACATACGTTTATTATGCAGGCATTAAAAAATACGGATCAACGACTAAATGAAGGTAATACAGTAACGCCAGCTTTTTTAATTGCAGCCTTTTTATGGGAACCAATGCGAACTTTGGCGGATGATCATATTGCTAATGGTTTATCGGAAATGGAAGCTGTGCAACTTGCCGGAGATACCGTTATCTCGAAACAAATTCCCAGTCTTTCAATGCCAAGACGCTTTACCCAGATGGCGCGCGATATCTGGTCGTTACAAGTCAGACTAAAACGAACCAAAAAACGATCCTTTCGTGTATTAATGCATCCAAAATTTAGAGCTGCATATGATTTCTTGTTGTTACGTACTCAAGCAGGCGAGCCATTGCAAGAGTTAGTCGACTATTGGACTAAAGAGCAGTTGGAGGAACCTCTAGCAGGTAAAGACAAAATAAAATCCGGTTATCATAAGCCTCGTTCACGTCGCAGACCTCGTAGTCGCCGTAATAAACCTTCTGATTCATGACGATTGTTTATATCGGTCTCGGTAGTAATATGGACTTCCCAGAGCAACACATCATTACTGCTATCCAGTCTCTTGGGGAAATACAATCTACACGTACCATTAGTGTTTCTTCTTTGTATAAAAGTAAGCCGGTAGGCCCACAAGATCAGGATGATTATATAAATGTGGTTGCTAAACTGGAAACGGGGTTGGGGCCACTTGTGTTATTGGATTGTTTACAAACAATAGAAAATGAACACGGCCGTATACGTAATGAACGTTGGGGACCAAGAACACTGGATTTAGATATTTTAATGTTTGGTGATGAAATAATTCAGAATGATCGTTTAACGATCCCTCATCCGGAAATGTTGAACAGGTCTTTTGTTCTGGTGCCACTTGCTGAAATTGACTCTGAAATTGTTATTCCCGGGAAAGGCCTGGTACGTGATTTACTCTCTCATCTCGATCAAAGTGGTCTGGAGATTATGTGATGAGTAAAAGTCATCCAGATTATATTGTTGTCGAAGGGCCGATTGGTGTTGGTAAAACAACGTTGGCCAAGCGATTGGCGAAGACCTTTAATACTGAATTAATGTTGGAACTTGCAACAGAGAATCCTTTTCTGCCTCGGTTTTACGCTGATCCGAAATCAGTTGCGTTGCCAACGCAATTGTTTTTTTTATTTCAACGCGCCAAACAAATTGAGTCACTAAGACAAACGGATATGTTCAAGCCGGTACAGGTATCCGATTTCCTGATGGAAAAAGATAAACTGTTTGCTTCGGTGACTCTGGATGATGACGAATTGTTTTTATATAACCAGGTTTATGACAAGCTGACGTTAGACGTGCCCGAGCCTGATTTGGTTATATACTTGCAAGCACCTTTGGATACATTAATGCAACGCATTGTTGAACGTGGCCATGATTACGAGCGACCAATCAATCGTAGTTATTTGAAAAAGATATCAGAAGCGTATATTGAGTTTTTTTATTACTATTCAACATCGCCTTTACTGATTGTCAATACCAACGATTTTGATCTCTCTGGTAATGAAAGAGACTATAATTTGCTATTAGAACATATTAAACAGCTTCCGCCGGGTAAACATTATTTCAATCCAAAAAAATCATGACTGAAAAAATTACAGTTAATACACTAAAACAAATGAAAATATCAGGCGAAAAAATCGCCTGCTTGACTTCCTATGATGCCAGTTATGCCAAGTTACAGGATACGGCGGGTGTAGATGTGTTATTAGTTGGTGATTCGCTGGGTATGGTGTTGCATGGAGAAGAAACTACGTTAAACGTTAGTATGACCGATATGATTTATCATACGCGCCTTGTTAGTGGCGCATGTCAACGTGCTCTTGTAATCAGTGATATGCCGGTAAACAGTTACACTTCTCCTGAAACGGGATTGAGTAATGCAAAGCGCCTGGTTAATGAAGGCGGCGCTGAAGTTGTTAAACTTGAAGGTGGTAAAGAAATTTGTGAAACAGTAGCACTAATAAGTCAAAATAATATTTCTGTTTGTGGGCATCTTGGTTTAACTCCTCAATCAATAAGTAATTTTCAAGTGCAGGCAAAAACAGAAGAAGCAGCAAAGCAGTTAAAGCAAGACGCTCTGGCTTTACAAAAAGCCGGTGCAGTTTGTTTGGTGCTTGAATGTATCCCTTCAAAACTAGCCGCTGACGTTACGCAGTCTCTGGATATCCCCGTCATTGGTATAGGTGCCGGTGTTGATTGTGATGCACAGGTGCTAGTTGTTTACGATATGTTGGGTTTGACCGATAAAAAATTAAAATTTTGTAAAAATTTTCTTATCGATCAGGAATCAATTGCTAATGCGATTAAAGCTTATGTTGACGAAGTTAAAAACAAAACGTTTCCTTTACCAGAACATTCATTCGAATAATGCAGCAAGTTTCAAAAATTAAACGTTTGCGCGAGCAACTTGCGGATGTTCGACGTTCAGAAAAAACAATTGCCCTGGTTCCTACTATGGGTAATTTACACGATGGTCATTTATCTTTAGTAAAGCAAGTACAGGAACGTGCTGATTTCGTTGTTGTAACTATCTTTGTTAATCCAACACAATTTGTAGAGGGTGAAGATTTTGACAGTTACCCGCGAACAGTCGATGCCGATTTAAAACAGTTAGATCTGTTAAATGTCGATTTGGTTTTTACGCCTGATAGTAATGAAATCTACCCTGAAGCAAACAATGTGACGACTGAGGTAACGGTTCCTGAGCTCGATGCGATTTATTGTGGGCAATTTCGGCCGGGTCATTTTAAGGGCGTCGCCACTGTGGTGACCAAATTATTCAATATTGTGCAGCCGGATATCGCCATTTTTGGCAAAAAGGATTATCAGCAGTTATTAGTAATTCATAATTTGGTTAAGAATTTGTGTTTGCCAATAGAAATCATCGGTTCAGAGACGATGAGAGAAGAAGATGGTTTGGCCATGAGTTCGCGCAATCAATATTTAAGTGA
The DNA here is from genome assembly GCA_013112535.1 of Pseudomonadota bacterium. Classification (GTDB taxonomy): domain Bacteria; phylum Pseudomonadota; class Gammaproteobacteria; order Eutrophobiales; family Eutrophobiaceae; genus UBA7359. The sequence continues at coordinate 43,083 of JABFGI010000010.1, read as the reverse complement.
GAGTGAACGAGAACAGGCTCCTTTGCTTTATAAAATACTCAATGAAATAGCGTTAAATATTGAAAAAGGTGCAAAAAACTACGAAAAACTTGAAAAAGAAGCCATTTTTTCACTAAAACAGGCCGGATTCAGGCCGGAATACTTAAAGATATGTGATTCGGAGACGTTAAAATCACCAATTGAGCGGGAATTAGTCATAATCGCTGCTGCCTGGTTAGGAAAGGCACGCTTAATTGACAATGTTGCGGTGCAAACCTATGATTGACCCCTGCTCGATGTCAGGTAATATCCACTTTTAATCCAAATGAAATAATTACAATGGAAATAACAGTATTAAAGGCAAAATTTCATCAGGCATGCGTTACGCATTCTGAACTCGAATACGATGGTTCTTGTGCCATCGATGGTGAACTGCTGGATAAAGCAGGTATTCATGAATACGAACAAATCGATATTTATAATATTACAAATGGAGAGCGTTTCACTACTTATGCTATTCGTGCTGAAGATCAATCGCGAATCATCTCTGTTAATGGTGCCGCGGCGCACAAGGCGAATCCCGGTGATCGCGTTATTATATGCGCTTATGGTCGAATCAATGAAAACGAGGTGAGTCAGTTTAAGCCGACATTGATTTATCTGGATGAAGAAAACAATATCACTCGAATTAAGGATAGTATTCCTGTTCAAGCTGCCTGATATCCCGTTTACCTTTCACACATATCAAATCTAAAAAGGAGGCATAGCCTCCTTTTTTAATGTCTGGCATATCTTGATCAGGATCTGTTGATAAGACCTCGATAAAACCAAATTTAATTCAAGATATCTATCTGTGAGTCGATGATATTGGAACGCGTGGGTGTTAATGCATCAACATTACCTGAAATCAGGAGCTTGATATGGATTACCGAATTGAAGATTTGTACATCTTATTGGCTGAATCTTCTTCTACACAATCAAAGATAATAATTAACCAATTTAAAGAATTGGGCATAACGAAATTTGATGTCGTGAAAAACGGCGCTGAAGTTCTAACTGTGTTGGAAAAAGATACGCCGGATTTGGTTATGGCGAACTTGTATTTACCCGATATGAGCAGCACAGATCTTGTTCACAAGTTGCGTGAACAGGAAAAATTTGAAGAACTGGTTTTTATGTTGATTTCAACAGAAACGTCATTTGAAAAACTGGATCCTATTAAACAAGCAGGTGCCACTGCTGTATTACCCAAACCGTTTTCAACAAAACAATTAAAACAGGCTTTATATACAACTTTTGAATATCTGGAACCTGATGAACTGGATATAGAAAACTTTAATTCGGAAAACATGCATGTTTTAGTTGTTGATGATAGTCGGTTTGCCAGAAACCAGATCATGAGAACTTTAGGTAAAATGGGTGTTGAACGTTTCATGCAGGCAAGTGATGGTGCTGAAGCGATCCCGATTATCGATAAAGAATATTTCGATTTAATAATTACCGATTACAATATGCCAATAGTGAGTGGTAAGGAATTAATTGAATATGTTCGGAGTAAAAGTCATCAGCCTACGGTGCCAATCATGATGGTGACCACGGAAGAATATGGCAGCAAACTGGCTGCGGTTGAAAGATCGGGTGTATCCGCAATTTGTGATAAACCATTTGAGCCAAGAACGGTTAAGGCGATGATTGAATCAGTGATGGCAGCGTGATGTTTTTAATCTTCAGTTGAAGTTGTATCTGTCCCGGGTTTCTTTTTTAATTTTCTTTGTAAAGTCCGTCTGTGCATACCTAACTTTTTTGCTGCAGCAGAAACATTGCCATCGCATGCATTAAGTACTTCCTGAATATGATCCCATTCTACCTGGGATAATGGTTTTGCATTATTTAAAACGTCTTCTTTACCTTTATTAAACATTTCAATAATTTCATCCGTGTCAGCAGGCTTGGTTAGATAATTAATAGCGCCAAGCTTTATCGCTTCTACTGCTGTATTAATACTGGCATAACCAGTGACAACAACAATACGGATGTTAGGGTTAATAAGGCAAAGTTTAGGGATCAATGTTAAGCCGGAGTCACCCGGCATATTCAAGTCGACAATAGCAAATTCAAAACTATTTTCAGTCGCCATAGATTCTGCTTCAATGACATTAGCAGCTGCACTAACGTGATAGCCACGTTTCGTCAGTGCTTTTGATAGCACTTTGCGTAATGTAGTATCATCGTCTACTAATAGTAAATTCATGCTTTTGTGTCAGCCAAAAGGAAAGAGAGAGGAATAGTGATATTAATGATAGTGCCTTGTTTTCCACTATCAATTACCAGTGTTCCACCGAAACGTTCAATGGTTGTTTTTGACAGAAAAAGACCAATACCCATGCCTTTTTCGATACCACTACCGGAAACAATGCTGTTTCCTACATGCGCCAATACACTTTTATCAATTCCATGGCCATTATCTTTTATAGTAATAGACAGTTCATTGTCATCCCAAACAGATTCAATGATTATCTTTGTCGGCGAAGCTTGCGCACTATTTATTAAAATATTGGTTAACGCATAAGTTAAACTACGATCGATAACAATGTCTGGAGAAGTAGAATCGTTAAATTGTTTAACGACATCTATTTCACTAAGCCCGCTTTCCCATTCATCAATAAGTTCTAGCAGATAGTTTTTTAATGGTAATTTTTTACCCGTGTCAGCCTGTAATTCACCCGCATCTTTTGCCATATTAGAAATAATCGATTTACATCGTGTAATCTGACTTTTTAATAAAGTCAGGTCATTGGCAAGTTCACTGTCCTTTTTTGAATATTCACGTTCTATTTCAGTGGTTAGTATGGCGATGGTTGATAGTGGCGTGCCAAGTTCATGTGCTGTATTAGCTGCCAAAGTTCCCAGAGCAATAATTTGTTCGTCTCGTAGTGATGCTTCGCGTACCTCGGCTAGTAATTGTTGATGTTCACGTAGATTTGATGAAATACGAGAAACAAAATATGCAATCAGTAAAACACTTAGAATGAAGCCGTACCACATTCCCCATAAGTGTAGGTCAAGGGTTTCTTCATGATGATGATTGCTTAACGGTACTTGAAAGAACATCAGTATTGTATAATTTGTGATCGTTAGAAAAGTCAATGACCATGTATATCGTAACGGTAAACTTGCTGCTGAAAAAATTACCGGAATAACGAATAAAGATATTAAAGGATTAGCCGAACCTCCGGAGTAATAAACTAATAATGACAAATAGACTATATCGAACAGGAGCTGAGTGAAAAATGTTTTCCTGGAAACGTTGTTTTGTTTTTTTAATTTAAGCCACGACCAGAAAGTAATGAGCAATGTGACAAAAATGATAATACAGATCGGTATTAATGGTAGAGAGGCTGTCGTAAAAAAGTTTAAATAGACAAAAACGATAATAATTCCTGTCAGACTAAATAATCTTATTAACAGCAGGTATCTAAAGTTTTCGATCATTTTGACAGAGTAAAAAAAAACTTGAAAAAAAACCAGCTGTATCTGTCATGGATACAGCTGGTTGTTACATCAAAAATCAATTGTTTGGAGTTAATTTTTTTTTGATATGTAACATTGAAGCTGTTATTTATACAACTTTACTTACCTAAAGGGAGTTTGATTAAATTTCCTGGTCCAAGCACATCATCACCACGAGCCACAAGATAGGCATATAGATTATCCATATTATCCATGACGCGTTTATTGGTCTTGTTTGGACGCATCAACGTGCCTGATTTACCGTTGGTAACAATATTAACGAATTCTTTCTTGGATAATTTTTGTGTCACACTATTACCAAGATTAGGTCCGACGGCACCAATACCACCTTTACCATGGCAAGCACCACAACCGCCGCCATTGTATGTTTTCCAGCCTTCAACAGCATTAGCGCTAATTTTTCCATCAACCACTTGATAGGGTTTATCTTCTGCATAAGCAGCAAATGACATCATGACTGCCATTAGACTGATAGCAGTAGATTTAATGAATTTATTCATAAATGTACCTCTTTAATTTCTTAATTTAATTATTATTATTTTGCACAGTAGAATACATAAATATTTTATGTAAACAATATGGCAAAATGTCGCACTTATTTCCCGATTCTGAGTTTTAGATAGGCATGAACAAAAAAAATTCAAAAAAAGCCGCAGTTATTATCATCGGAAATGAAATATTATCCGGTAGAACTCAGGATCTCAATATTTCCTATATAGGTAAGAATCTTGAAAAGCTGGGTATTATTCTCGTAGAAGTTATTATCATTCCTGATGTAGAAGTAACCATTATCGATAAAGTAAAACACTATTCTGGTAATTATGATTATGTATTTACCACTGGCGGAATTGGCCCGACACACGACGATATTACGGCAGCATCAATCGCTAAAGCCTTCAATGTGAAGATGCTTCGCAATTCTGAGGCTGTAGCGATTATGGAACGTTACTATGAACCAGGCACCCTGACTGAAGCGCGTTTAAAAATGGCTGACATACCGGAAGGCGCTTCATTAATTGATAACCCCGTTAGTGGCGCGCCTGCTTTCCAGATTAATAATGTATTTGTTTTAGCCGGCGTGCCAAAAATTATGCAAGCCATGTTCGATAGTTTGACTGATCGACTTGTTGGCGGTCCGCCCATATTAACTGCAAGCGTTTGTACTAACTTAACCGAAAGCAAGTTAGCTGAAGGTATGACAAATATTCAAAATGAATGCGAAGCAGTCAGTATCGGAAGTTACCCTTATTTCAAACATGGCAAATTAGGTGTGAATATTGTATTACGTTCGACAAATAAAGAACTGCTGTTACAGCAGACAGAGTTAATAGAAAAATTAATTAAAGGAATCGGCGGCAAGATTTACAAAGATTAAATACCTGAGTTATAGAAAGAGTTTAGAGTTTGCTAAACCGAATAGAATTAAGGAGAGCTTAACAAAGATACAAATATGGAATTATCATCTGAAGATAAAAAGATAGAAGAAGATGCACTAGCTTTTGCCAGGGCAAATAAAAAAGCCATTGCTGAAAAGTTGACGGATACTTCTCGTTTTATACCTGAAGATGAACCTGTTTCAGTATTTATGGCAGGATCGCCAGGTGCAGGTAAAACAGAAGCATCGATTGAATTGTTAGCTAGGGTTGAAGAGGAAGGTGTAGAGATATTGCGTATTGATCCCGATGATTTGAGGCAAGAGTTCCCAGGTTATTTGGGAGGAAATTCCTGGCTATTCCAGAATGGTGTTTCAGTACTGGTTGAGAAAATTCATGATCTGGCTCTGAAAAAAAATCAAAGTTTTTTGCTTGATGGGACGCTAAGTCATTATGAGAAAGCAAAACAGAATATTTCACGATCCTTAAAAAAGGGACGGGTGGTACAAATCCTGTATGTTTATCAGGAGCCGAAACTGGCGTGGGAATTTGTGACTAGTCGTGAAATAGTGGAAGGGAGGCGTATTCGACCGGAACATTTTATCGAACAATATTTTGCTGCAAGAAATGTGGTCAACTTGTTGAAAGTTGAATTTGGATCGAAATTAAAGGTTGATTTATTGATGAAGAATACAGATAACAGTCATAAGTTTTATAAGGCGGGAGTTGATAAAATTGACAACCATATACCGGAGAAATACACTCCTGCCGACCTTGAGCTTATGCTAGGATTGAACTAGAGTAAAACTATGCTTACATTTTTTAAGACAAAAAAAGGAAAATCTACGTTGTTTTCTGATTTTATTCGTACCGCTTCCTCAAGAGAGAAAAAGCGTGTGTACTCTGACGTCCTGAAAAAGGCTACGGATAGGCAATTACGAGTTATAAACGAGGCGCACACTTCAAAGTAATTCATATTTAGAAATAGGACGTTCACATTTCCTGTTATTACTGATGATGGTTCTGTGTTGAATTTCTTATTATCTAAGTTTTCAAGTTTTGCTAAATTAATACAACAAAATTCTTATTCGTTAGATAATAATAAGTAAAATATGGTGCCGAGGGCGAGAATCGAACTCGCACTTCCGAAGAAACCGGATTTTGAATCCGGCGCGTCTACCAATTCCGCCACCCCGGCCATGAGAAAAGCAGGCGGCAAGTATAAGGAATGCCAGCACAAGGTCAATATTAGCCTCTATTATTAAACTACGTTGACTTATTTCTGCTAACATCGCGCGCCATGAAAACCAGTGATTTTTCTTATGACCTCCCTGAAGAGCTGATAGCGCAGTATCCAACTGCGGATCGTGATAGAAGTCGTCTGTTGTGTCTTCAGCCTGAAGGGCAGATAACAGACTCCTCATTTAAGCAATTTGCTGATTATCTAAAACCGGGAGATTTAATCGTTTTAAACGATACGCGTGTCATTCCTGCGCGATTATTTGCACAAAAAGAAACCGGCGGAAAAGTTGAAATCATGCTTGAACGGATTCGGGACGAGAAGACCTTAATGGTTCAGCTTCGAGCCAGCAAAACGCCGAAGCCGGGGACATTATTATTGCTGGATGAGAATACGAATTTTGAAGTGTTGGGGCGAAACGGTGATATGTTCTTGCTCAGCTATGAAGGTGAAGAACAAATAACTGATTTAGTTGATCGTCTCGGTCATATGCCATTACCGCCTTATATTGATAGGGATGATGAAGGTAAGGATAAAGAACGTTATCAAACTGTTTTTTCCGAAAAGCCCGGTGCGGTTGCGGCACCAACGGCAGGATTACACTTTACGACGCAAATACTGGATGAGTTAAAAAACAAGGGGATAGATAATGCGAAGTTAACCTTGCATGTTGGTGCGGGAACATTTCAACCTGTTCGTGTTGATGATATTGCCGAGCATAAAATGCATAGTGAATATGCACGAGTACCCGCGGATGTTGTGAAAAAAATTCATGAAACGAAGAATAATGGCGGTCGTGTTTTAGCTGTTGGAACAACCGTGGTAAGAAGTCTGGAAACAGCAGCAAGAGGTGGTGTGTTAACCAGTTTTGAAGGTGATACTGATATTTTTATTTATCCCGGCTTTAAATTTAATGTTGTCGATATGATGCTGACAAATTTTCACTTATCAGAATCAACCTTATTAATGTTAGTTTGTGCATTTGCCGGACAAGATAATGTAATGAACGCTTATCAACATGCAATTGAAGAAAAGTATCGCTTTTACAGTTATGGTGATGCGATGTTATTAACGGGGAAAAATGCACTGGCAACAGCCTGTATCGCCTAAAGCGCCTACTGTTGGGCCAGTATTTCCGCCATTCATGGCGGTCAAGTTTTAAGTTGGGAATACTATAAGATATAAAAAATAACTATGAAATTCGAATTATCAAAGAAGAATGGTGATGCGAGACGCGGACAAATAAGCTTTCCGCGAGGCACGATAGAAACCCCTGCGTTTATGCCGGTGGGCACTTACGGCACAGTGAAAGCGATGACACCGGAAGAGTTGGAAGGTATTGGTGCGGAAATTATTTTAGGCAACACGTTTCATTTAATGTTACGTCCCGGGATGGAAGTCATTAAAGAATTTGGCGGATTACATTCGTTCATGAACTGGAACAAACCTATCCTGACTGATTCAGGTGGCTTTCAGGTTTTTAGTCTGGCTGAATCAAGAAAGATTACGGAAGAGGGGGCACATTTTAAATCGCCGGTTGATGGTTCCAAAGTGTTTCTTGGGCCAGAAGAAGCAATACAAATACAGCATACTTTGAATTCGGACATCGTCATGATCTTCGATGAATGCACGCCTTATCCAGCAACTGAAGAAGAGGCAGCAGATTCAATGCGTTTGTCTTTACGTTGGGCAAAGCGTTCAAAAGAAGCACACGGCAATAATGAAAATGCATTATTCGGTATTGTTCAAGGCGGCATGTACCAGTCCTTACGCGAAGAATCTTTAAGCGGTCTAAAAGAAATTGGTTTTGATGGTTATGCGATTGGCGGGCTATCGGTTGGTGAGCCGGTCGATCTGATGATGGAAGTGCTTGAAAACATTATGCCGGGTATGCCGGAAGATAAGCCGCGTTATTTAATGGGTGTCGGCACACCGGAAAACCTGGTTGAATCAGTACGCCGTGGTATAGATATGTTTGATTGTGTTATGCCAACTCGAAATGCGCGCAATGGACATTTATTTACCGAAGTTGGTGATATTCGTATTCGCAACGCAACGCATCGCCATGATCAATCACCGATTGATAAAAACTGTGCTTGTTATTCCTGTCAGAATTATTCTCGAGCTTATTTACATCATCTTGATAAAACCAATGAGATTCTGGGATCACGATTAAATACCATTCATAATCTTTATTACTATCAGTTTCTAATGAAAGGATTACGTTCAGCAATTGAAGAAAATACATTAAGTGAATTCATTGCTGATTTTTACAACAAGCGTGGATCAAAAATAGTTCTCTGATTTATTTTTCTATTTAGTCTTGATGCTTTTTTATATGCGTAGAACAATACATTAATGAGTAATCAACTCGACACATTACCTACTTTAGGAATCGGTGCCAGTTTGAGTCTTTCTTCTGATCCTGATCCTGTTTCTTTAGTTCGTACTAAAGGTGGTCCAAGTTTTGTCGAATATTCAGGTTTGGTTGATGTTGATGCAGTAATCGATGAAGTTGAAAAAATTAAAGCGGCGGGCGCGTCTATTTTATTTCATCCTTCCTATATCAATTTTTGCGGTTCTTATCCGAACTCGAATGCGTGGCTGGATGCTACATCAAAACATATTGCCGGAGTTGATTCTCCCTGGTTTGCACAGGATGTGGCGTATTGTTTTTGGGAGGAAGGTCCGGCTTATTCAACTTCTCTGGGTTATTTTATACCACCACCGTTTAATCAAGCTTCTTTAGAACTTGCAGTGGAACGTGTTAAGGAAGTACAGGCGAAAGTGCCTGTGCCTGTTGCCGTTGAACCGCCACCAGTAGCATTTATCGTTGGTTCAATACCGTGGTTCTCTTTTTTTGGCAGTCTGGCAAAACAAACCGACTGTGCTCTCCTGCTTGATATGGGGCATCTGGTTTCTTATGAGATGGCAAGTGGTCGTAGTGTGTTGGAAGCGATTGATGATTTGCCGGTCGAACGTGTTATAGAGGTACATATTGCCGGTGGACGATTGAAGGAAGGGGAAGCTGGGCCAATTTACGTTGATGCTCATGAGTGTACGATTGTTGATGAAACATGGAAGATGTTCGAAGCAATGTTACCGTTATTACCTAATGTAAAAGCCGTTTGTTATGAATGTGAAGGGGTCAATGAAAGCACTGTATTGTCAACACTTGAACGTATACGAAAAATCGTACGGGAAAAAAGTGCCAGCAAATTATTGATAGACAGTCTGGATGGTTGCAAATGAGTTTTGGTCCATGAGTTATCAGGAACAGGAACGTGCCTTATTCGATTTGTTATTTGATAACACGGTACGTGAGAATTTTTGTAAAGATTCAATTGCTGCACTTTATCAATATGAGTTAAGTGAAGACGAATTAAATGACTTTAATGAAATTCGCCCCGATGCATTAGAACTCGATGCAAAAATACGAGCTGATTTATTGTTGTCTCATCTCTGTCGCGCTTTTCCTGTTAGTTTTAGTATTGTTTCCTCATTAGATAATGGATTTGATGTATTGAAGGAATTAATTGATGTTGAAACAATGAGGACAGCAACAATCGATCGCGCAACGTATTTTGGCCGACGATTAGGCGAAAGCTTACAACGCTTTTCATTTAGTTCGACAAATGAACAAGCCAAAGTATCAGCGGTACTGGAAGCAGAACTGGGTATGGCATGGACCAGTGCTTCCTTAAAGCGAGAAGTTTTGGAAAACGGTCAGTTACATATTAAATCACCTCAAATTGCCGGGGACTGGTCAAATAAGAATATCAAACTGGCTCCCTATGTATGTGCGGCAATGATTCCTGAATCGTATGAGAAATTAAAAAACTTGTTTTATTCTGAATCAGAGTGTGATCTCTGGCGAAGTTTGTGCAAGAAGCCGTTTGCGGCATCAAAACGCAAGAAAATATTAGAAAAAGACGAACCCAGATTATTTGTCGCCCGGGCTCATGTTAGTCATATGTCACAGTGTGAACCGACGATTGACCAGAAAACGGCTGAACTGAGTGAAGGATTTGCTCCATTATTTCAACATGTTAACGGTACTGTCAGTGTTGATTATATATCAGAGCAGCTCAAGCAAATTGGTGCCCAGGAGCAAATGCTGCAGAGTATCAAAGCGACATTTAAACAGTTGCTGGAAAGTGAAATGCTGGAATTTTCCTAATCTGACCATCTGCATAAAGGCAAGTTGACTTGAAATATTGAATTTCAGCCCCACTAGATTTTTAGAGATACTCGGCGTTATCTATACTGAAATTGGAACTGTTGTGTCATAATGCCGCGTTTTTAAAATCAGAGTAATTATAAATGTTAGATTTTTTCATCAATAGTGCCTGGGCAGCGCCCGCGCAGCAGGAACCGGGATTGGCCAGTTTTCTGCCGTTAATCATATTATTTGCGGTTTTTTATTTCATATTAATCCGTCCGCAAATGAAACAGGCCAAGCAGCATAAGCAATTAGTCAGCGAATTAAGTAAAGGCGATGAAGTTGCGACTTCAGGTGGTCTGCTCGGGAAAATAAAAAATGTCGGTGATAATTTTATTTTGCTTGAGATTGCAAAAGAAACCGAAGTAAAAATACAAAAAAACGCAGTTACAACAGTATTGCCTAAAGGCACACTGAAAACTCTTTAAAGAAATTATAATAAATCATAAATTAAGTAGGCTAAGGTCATGAATCGTTATTCCCTCTGGAAATACATATTAATTCTATTTCTAATTGGTATGGGTGCATTGTTCGCGTTACCCAATATCTATGGTAAAGATCCCGCATTACAGGTATCCGCTGCCAGATCGGCTGAAATTAGTGAGCTAACAGAATTTCAGGTCACGAATGCCCTCGAAGAAGCAGGAATAACATATAAATCAACATCAGTAGCTAATGAAAGTCTGATTGTTCGGTTCAATGACGAAGATACCCAGCTTAAAGCGCAGGACGTGGTCAAAAAATCATTAGGTAATAATTACGTGGTTGCTATTAATCTTGCGCCAGCAACACCTGACTGGTTAGCCAAGTTTGGTGCTGAGCCAATGTTCCTTGGTCTTGACCTGCGTGGTGGTGTTCACTTTCTGATGGAAGTCGACATGGAAGCAGCTATTGCCAAGGCAAATGAAGCGTATATGTCTGATTTACGCAGCAAGATGCGCGAAAACAAAATTCGTTATAAAACGATCACGCTTAATAATGATGGCGGCTTGTTAATTCGTTTTAAGAATGACGGTGAACGTGAAAGTGGAGAAGATTTAATTAATAAAAGCTTTCCTGATCTCGATGTTACCAACCCTGAATCCAATAGCGATGAAGCGCAGCTCGTTGCAACAATGAAAGAGCAAGTCGTGCTGGATACACAAAAACTCGCTTTACAACAAAACATCACCACACTAAGAAAGCGTGTCAATGAATTAGGAGTGGCAGAGCCAGTTATTCAACAACAAGGATTGAATCGTGTTGTTGTTCAATTACCAGGTGTGCAGGATACGGCCAAAGCAAAAAATATTCTGGGTGCCACAGCGACGCTTGAATTCAGACTGGTTGACGAAGATCACGATGTGCAAGATGCGGTTGATGGGCGTGTGCCGGCAGGATCCAGACTGTATAAAGAGCGCAGTGGTTTCCCTATCCTGCTACAAAAACAGGTGATGTTAACCGGTGATTCAATTATTGATGCGGCCTCCGGTATCGATTCAATGAATGGTGGGCCTGATGTCACAATTACACTGGATGGTCGTGGCGCAAAAAGAATGAGTAAGTTCTCTGGCGATAATGTCGGTAAACGTCTGGCAGTTGTCTTTATAGAAAACAAGATTGAGACTACTGTTGAAAATGGTGAGAAAGTTCAGAAAAAAGAAATTATCGAAGAGGTCATTAACGCGGCGGTAATCCAGGAACAACTGGGCAAGCGTTTCCATATTACCGGTCTTGAGTCGACAAAAGAAGCACGTACTTTAGCCTTGTTACTGCGTGCCGGTGCATTGGCAGCCCCTATTTATATTATTGAAGAACGTACCGTCGGTCCAAGTCTTGGTCAGGATAATATTGCTAAAGGTTTTGATTCAGTGAAGATAGGCTTTTTACTGGTGCTTGTTTTTATGGCGATCTACTACAAGGTCTTTGGTCTGATTGCGAATGTTGCCCTGGCGTTAAACCTTGTATTGATTGTCGCAATGTTATCGTTGCTTCAAGCCACACTAACTTTGCCCGGTATTGCCGGTATCGTTTTAACCGTTGGTATGGCGGTTGATGCAAACGTCTTAATCTTTGAAAGGATAAGAGAGGAAATACGTAACGGTAATTCTCCACAAGCGAGTATTCATGCCGGTTATGAAAAAGCATTTTCAACCATTGCTGATGCCAATATCACGACTTTAATTGCGGCATTGGTTTTATTCAGTTTTGGTACTGGTCCGATTAAAGGGTTCGCGGTAACGTTATCGCTCGGCATCATTTCTTCCATGTTTACCGCAATCATGGTGACACGCAGTTTGGTTAATTTAATCTATGGTGGTCGCCGCCTTGAGAAGTTAAAGATATAAAATTAAAAATACAAAAAGTAAGCTTTTAAACAGAGATAAAATTATGGAAATGCAAGAAACACGATTTAATCTGGATATTATGGGTAAGCGCAAGATGGCCGCAATGCTTTCAGGCTTAATGCTCATTCTATCTATTGCTTCATTAGCTTTTCAGGGCTTAAGTTTAGGAATTGATTTTACTGGCGGCACATTAGTTGAAGCAGGTTATTCCGAGGCCGTTGATCTTGGCAAAGTCCGCGATGCATTAGTTAATTCAGAGTTTAAAAATGCGGTTGTGCAATACTTTGGATCAGCGAATGATGTCTTGATTCGTATTCCACCAAGTGAAGGTCTAAATAACGCTGATATTAGTAGTAGAATTATAGATCTACTTGCAGGCACTGGACAAAATGTTGAAATGCGCCGTATTGAATTTGTTGGACCACAAGTGGGTGCCGAGTTAAAAAATGATGGCGGTCTGGCAATGATAGCCGCATTAGCCATGATCATGTTGTATGTCGCGATGCGTTTCCAAATGCGTTTTTCAGTTGGCGCGATTGCCGCATTGGTTCACGACGTATTAATTACTTTGGGTATTTTTTCTGTCACTCATTTTGATTTTGATTTAACCGTATTAGCGGCGTTATTAGCAGTTATAGGTTACTCATTAAACGATACGATTGTTGTGTTTGATCGTGTACGTGAAAACTTTCATAAATTTCGTGATGTGCCACCAGTTGATGTGTTTAATGTGTCTCTAAATCAGACTTTAAGTCGAACAATAATGACATCGTTGACGACCTTATTAGTGTTGGCCGCGTTATTTGTTTTCGGTGGTGAGATTATCCATAGTTTTGCAACAGCTTTAATAATTGGTGTATTGGTTGGTACTTATTCTTCCTTATTCGTTGCCAGTCCGGTAACCATAGCATTGGGTATTTCAAGAGAAGATTTGATGCCAGTACAAAAAGAAGGCGCTGAAATAGATAACATGCCGTAGAGAACTTGGTACGGATGATCTTTTTTTCTTGCTCTATTTAATGCATTTAGATGAAATACATCCATGTATTTCACTCTTCGAGCAACTGATGTTGTCCAAATTTTCTCCCGGCAAATTTGTCGCCTCGCCTTATGTACAGGACGTACGGTATGCCGATTTTGCAGGAGCAAAAATAGGTGAGAACAGAATCTCTATCCGTGCAGAGTTCTCTTAAAAATATATCGACTGAATCTCTTTCAATCGTTGCTGATCAGCAAATCCTTTTTGCCAAAGAAGCTTACTCAGGTTTTGGCGAGGTTCAATTAGTTGATGGGCGATCTATAGATTATCAATCAGTTCAAAATGCCGATATCTTATTAGTACGATCTGTTACCAAAGTTAATGAATCTTTGTTAAAGGATTCTAATGTTAAATTTGTCGGTTCTGCCACCAGTGGTATTGATCATATCGATATCGACTATCTAGAAAAAGCCAATATTACTTTTGCTCAAGCTCTGGGTAGTAATGCACGATCTGTTGCTGAATATGTTTTAAGTAGTTTGTTCGTTGCAGCCGAACAAAAGGGCTTTTCACTGACAGAAAAAACAGTCGGGATTATCGGTTGCGGTCAGGTCGGTTCCAGAGTGAAACGTTTTCTGCAAGCGCTAGGTGTTAACTGTTTATTAAATGATCCGCCACTTGCCAGTAAGACGTCAGATCAGAACTACGTTGAACTGGATGATATCCTGCAAGCTGACATTATAACGTTACATGTGCCACTAACAGCAGAGGGTAACTATCCGACCAGTAATTTGTTAGATAAAGAATTTTTGGCCAGATTAAAATCAGATGTGATTATTATTAATTCATCGCGTGGAGGAGTTATTGATGAAAAGGCATTATTAGATTTTAAACAAGCAAATCCAGCAGCCACGCTAATTCTGGATGTCTGGCTAAATGAACCTCAGATAGATATTAATCTACTGAAACAAACATTTATCGCCACACCACATATTGCCGGTTATAGTTATGATGGCAAACTTAAAGCAACGCAGATGTTATTTGATTCACTCAATAACTATCTTGGGCAGAATTTAGATAAAGTAAATTTATCAAATTCAGAACAGGAAATATTGTATATCAATGATGATGTCATTCAATTTGCAGTATTGCAGAGTTATGATGTCAGAACTGATGGCATTGCCTTAATGGGTTTAATGAATATGGAAGATGAAAAACGTGGTCAGTACTTTGACAGTTTGAGAAATAATTATCCTGTCAGACGAGAATTTAGTAATAGAACAATTCAAACACATGAACTTGATGATGTGTCGCAGCAACAATTACAGCAACTGGGTTTTAAAGTAGAGACAATATGAAGAAAATAGCTGTACTGGTTTCAGGTCGCGGTAGTAATATGTTGGCACTTATTGATGCTTGTGAACAAGGAACCTTAGCTGCCTCTATAGAATTAGTGATAAGTAATAATGCTGATTCTTTAGCGTTACTTTCGGCCCAGAAAAAGAATATTAATACTGCACATCTTAGTTCACGTACGCATCCTGATCCTGATGCTCTTGATATAGCCATGAAAGATCTGCTCGATAGTTACAAGATAGATTTTATCTTGCTGGCGGGCTTCATGAAGAAAATCGGCCCAAAAACATTATCAGCTTATAAAGGTAGAATGATTAATATTCATCCGTCGTTATTGCCGAAGTTTGGTGGTCAGGGCATGTTTGGCCTCAACGTTCATGAGGCGGTCATAGAGGCGGGCGAAAAAGAAACGGGTGTGACCATTCATATGGTTGATGGTGAATATGATAAAGGTGCTATATTGGCCCAACGAACTGTCGTTATAGCCAAAGATGATACGCCAGAATCATTAGCAGCAAAGGTTTTGCAGGTAGAACATGTTTTATTTGCAGAAACGATACAAAAAATTATTGATGGCAGTATCATATTGCCAGCTAATTAGCAGGATCAGGGGGAGCAAATGCGAGTTTTACATACAATGTTAAGAGTCGGAGATCTGGAAAAATCACTACATTTTTATACTGATATTATGGGTATGAAATTGCTCCGCAAGGAAGATTATCCTGAATACGAGTTTACACTGGCGTTTGTCGGTTATGGTGACGAATCAGAAACTGCCGTACTTGAATTAACCCATAACTGGGATACCGGATCTTATGATCTGGGTAATGCTTATGGTCATGTTGCGATTGGTGTCGATGATGTCTATAAGACGTGTGAAAAAATCAAGGAAATGGGTGGCACAATTGTCAGGGAAGCAGGGCCGATGCAGGGTGGTGATACGGTTATTGCATTTGTAGAAGATCCTGATGGCTATAAGGTTGAGTTACTGGAAGATAAGTAATCTGATATTCAATAATTACTACGTTTCATTTTTCCAAGGAATTTTAATGCAAGAGTCTTCTTGCAGGTTTGGTTAATTATTTTTTAAGTAAAACAAATAAAGTGATAGAACTAATAAAAAAAATATACATCGCTACTGTTTTAAAGTATCCAGTTATAATCTGTCTTTTTATGGCAGCTATCCTGGCTTTCTTTGCCGTTCATACAAAAGATTTCAAACTTGATGCTTCTGCAGATTCATTGCTACTGGATGACGATAAGGACCTGAAGGTGTTTCGCGAAACACTGGATCGTTATGCCACCAAGGAATTTTTATTTGTCACCTTTACCCCGGAAGAAGATTTATTTTCTGATAATTCAATAAAGCAAATTACCCGCTTACGGGATGATTTACGTACGTTGGAGCCAGTTGATTCGGTTATCAGTCTGGTTGATGTTCCGCTAGTAAGGCAAGTGGAAGGTTCGCTATCCGATGTTGCAGAAAATGTTCGGACGATAGAGGGCGGCGGCGTTGATATAGAAAAGGCCAGAGTAGAATTATTAACCAGTCCGATTTATAAAGAATTAATAATTAGTGAAGATGGTTCTACAACTGCATTACAGGTTAACTTAAAAGATCAAAAAGCGTTTCGTGATATACAGCGAGAAAGAAACCAGCTGTTGTATAAAGTTAACACCGAAGGTTTAAGTGCTGACGAACAATCCAGACTGGATTCTATCATTACCGAATATGCCGCGCAGAAAAAAGAAACAGATCAGATTAATCATGACAACATAGAATCGATACGAGAAATAATTTCCAGATACCAGCAGTATGGTGCATTATATTTGGGTGGCGTGCCGATGATTGCTGACGATATGATCACGTTTATAAAAAATGATCTCATCATATTTGGCGTAGGTGTATTTCTATTTCTTGTCGGTATGTTAACCATTATTTTCCGCAAGCTTAGATGGGTATTGTTGCCTTTACTGAGTTGTTTCTATGCCGGTTTGTTAATGTTGGGTCTGCTTGGTCTGATTGGCTGGAATGTTACGGTCATTTCATCAAATTTTATTTCTTTGATGTTGATTATCACCATGTCGATGAACGTACATCTTATCGTTCGATATCGACAATTATGTAATGATTTTCCTGAATATACACAACATGAATTAGTGTTAACGACAGCCTGTAAAATGGTATGGCCCTGTTTTTATACAGCATTAACAACAATTATGGCGTTTAGCTCACTTGTCGTTAGTGGCATAAAACCGGTTATTGATTTTGGCTGGATGATGACGATAGGTTTAAGCGTGACTTTCCTGACGTCATTTATTCTGTTTCCTGCCTTATTAGTTCTGTTGTCGAAATCTTCTGAACAGCTTAATCCAAGAGATGAGTTTCAATTTACTCCCAAGCTGGCAGATTTGACTGAAAAACACGGAAATAAAGTTTTATTCCTGACTTTTGTTCTCGCTGTAGTCAGTGCTTTTGGCATTACCCGTCTTGAAGTTGAAAACAGTTTTATCAATTACTTCAGTGAAGATACTGAAATATATCAGGGTTTACGTCTGATAGATGAAAAATTAGGCGGTACAACACCTCTGGATATAATTTTAAATCTTGAACAAGTCTCGGGCGAGGAGGAATCAGCTGATTATGAATTTGAGGATCTGGATGTCTTATTCGGTGGCTTTGATGATGGTGATCAGCAAGACAGTTGGTACACGCCGGAGCGTATGGATACGATAAAACAGGTTCATGATTATCTTGATACGTTGCCTGCTGTTGGCAAAGTACTGTCGTTAGCTTCCATTATTCGTGTGGGTGAAGAAATTAACGAAGGTGAATTTGATGCATTTGAGCTGGCAATTGTCAGTAAGCGTATGCCAGAAGAATTAAAGCAAAGCATGATTAAACCTTATGTTTCTGAAGAAGTTAACGAAGCACGAGTAAATATCCGAATTCTTGATTCATTAAAAGACTTAAGGCGGAAGGAGTTGCTTGATCAAATAAAGAAAGATCTGGTTGAAAAGGTAAAGTTACCCGAGGACAAGATCAAAATTACCGGCATTCTTGTTCTGTATAACAATATGCTGCAGAGTTTGTTCAAATCGCAAATATTAACCCTCGGTGTCGTTATGGCAGGTATTGCCCTGATGTTGGTTATTTTATTTCGTTCAATTTCGCTTGCCATTATTGGAATTGTGCCAAACGTGCTGGCCGCGGCTATTATCCTCGGTTTAATGGGATTATTACGTATCCCGTTAGATATGATGACAATTACGATTGCGGCAATAACAATTGGTATCGCTGTCGATAACAGTATTCATTATATTTATCGATTCCGGGAAGAATTTTCACAGACGCACGATTACGTCAGAACAATGCATTATTGCCATGCCAATATTGGTAAGGCTGTTTTTTATACCGCAATAACCATCATCATCGGTTTTTCAATTTTAGTGCTATCCAACTTTATTCCAACGATATATTTTGGTTTATTAACTGCGTTAGCGATGTTTATCGCTCTGTTTGCAGCATTGACCTTGTTGCCAAAATTAATATTAATTTGGAAACCTTTTAGATAAACCCGAATTATGTATTGGAATCACGAAAGTCTGCGCAAGCTCTTAGCGCACCTGGCTAATTTGAAAAATGACTCACTACC
The DNA here is from genome assembly GCA_013112535.1 of Pseudomonadota bacterium. Lineage (GTDB taxonomy): Bacteria > Pseudomonadota > Gammaproteobacteria > Eutrophobiales > Eutrophobiaceae > UBA7359. The sequence goes on along the minus strand of JABFGI010000010.1, from coordinate 24,420 downwards.
AATAAGGTAGCTACGCTTTTTTCAAATTCACCATGCACACCAATATCTTGCACATCTTTTTCGCGACCAATACATAATTCGGGTTAAAAGGTTTTCTAAACAATATCTTGTAGCTAATTTTTCAAGTAAAACAATCACTAATGAGCTGTTAAATTAGTTAAATATTGTAGAGAAAGTCTCACGATAAGTGCTTTCTATCAGAATCTATTCTCATTACAATATCGGCCTCCGGGCTACCGGGTTTATAGCTTATAAAATTAATAAAATAAAAGCGTTAAATAAGTTGTTTTTTGAACTACTGAACCCAGTGTTGGGTCGATAAATATAACAAACTTCAGAGGTATCATATGGAAGCCAGAGTATTTAAATCGCTGTTTTTATTCTTGTATCTGATTACAGGGTCGAGCCAGCTTGTAATTGCAGCACAATCTCCTGACGCAGTTGTTAAGCAAACATCTGACGGCGTGATTAATAGAATTGAAAGCCAGCGTTCTACATTGGAAGCAAATCCAGAACAGGTTTATGAACTGGTTAACGAACTGGTTATTCCGCATTTTGATTTCATTAGTATGTCAAAATGGGTGCTGGGTAAAAACTGGAAAAATGCGAGTGAAGCGCAACGCACTGAATTTATCGAGCAATTCAAAACTTTACTGGTTCGTACCTATGCACGTGCATTACTGGAGTACTCTGGTCAGGAAGTGAAGTATTATCCTGTTGAGCAAAAGCCGGACTCAAATCTTGCCGTAGTAAAAACAGAATTGACCAGCGCCGGCGCACAGCCTTTCCCTGTTGCTTATCGTATGCATCAAGCAAATGAGCAGTGGAAAGTAGTCGATGTGGCAGTTGATGGTGTCAGTTTAGTTTCTACTTACAGAGGATCGTTTGCGTCCCAAATCAAGAAAGAAGGTTTTGATTCACTTATTCAAAAGCTTGTCGATAAAAATGAAAAACTGGCAAAAAATCTAACAAAATAATAAAAAATATTAAATTTGCGAAAACAACCGGGTTTTGCCCGGTTGTTTACTTTAAGGCTCCTTAAATAATCATCACTAATCCTCTACTTTCATTTATCATACCTAATTTTCAGAACAGTCAGATTATGAATCCAGAATTAATAAGAGAACTAATCAAATCCGGTATGCCAGATGCTGATGTTATCGTCGAAGGTGATGACGGTACGCATTTTCAGGCACGTATAGTTAGTGAGTTATTTGCAGGAAAATCAATGGTGCAACAACACCAGATGGTTTATAAAACATTGGGTGAGAAAATGGGTACCGATATCCATGCATTATCCTTTCAAACATTTACTCCTGAGGAATGGGAAAAACAATAATGATTCTGGAAACTGTGTGTCTATTTGAAAGTAATATGAAAAATTATGGATAAGCTCATTATTCAGGGAGGTTCCACATTAAAAGGTGATATTCCTATTTCCGGAGCCAAAAATGCGGCTTTGCCAATTTTGTCGGCAACCTTGCTTACTGATGAGATTATGACTATCGGTAATGTCCCTCATCTACACGATATTACAACAACCATAGAATTATTAGGTTTAATGGGTGCGCAAATAACCGTTGATGAGCGTATGCGCATTGAAATTGATAATAGTAACGTGAACAATTTTTTTGCACCGTATGAACTGGTAAAAACCATGCGTGCATCGATTCTTGTTTTGGGGCCTTTACTTGCGCGTTATGGTAAAGCCGATGTGTCTTTACCCGGTGGTTGTGCGATTGGCTCTCGCCCTGTAAACCTCCACTTGCAAGGACTCACCGCGATGGGTGCCGATATCGTTGTTGAAGGCGGTTATATTCGTGCAACGGCAGATAGATTAAAAGGTGCTCACCTTGCATTGGATATCGTTACTGTAACTGGAACAGAAAATTTAATGATGGCGGCATCCCTGGCTGATGGTTTAACGGTAATTGAAAATGCAGCAAGAGAACCGGAAGTGAGTGATCTTGCTAACTGTCTGAATAAAATGGGCGCGAAAGTATCCGGTGCAGGAACGGATCGTATTGAAATTGAAGGTGTCGAGACATTACACGGTACAGATTATGAAATTTTGCCTGATCGTATTGAAACGGGAACTTATCTTGTTGCAGCTGCAATGACAGGTGGCAGTGTTCGTTTAAGAAATACCCAGCCGAATTTACTTGAATCTGTATTAGCCAAGTTGACGGAAGCTGGCGCTATGATCGAAATAGAAGATAATGCGATTTCGTTGGACATGAACGGCAAAAAACCAAAAGCGGTCGATATTCATACTTCCCCTTTTCCCGGCTTTCCAACAGATATGCAGGCTCAGTTTACGGCGATGAACTGTATAGCAGAAGGAAGTGGCGTTATCACAGAAACAGTATTTGAAAACAGGTTTATGCATGTGCATGAATTACAGCGCATGGGTGCTGATCTTAAGCTTGAAGGTAATACGACCATTACTGATGGTGTTGAACAATTAACCTGCGCGCCGGTTATGGCTACTGATTTACGAGCATCCGCCAGTCTGGTTTTAGCAGGCTTGGTGGCCGAAGGAAAGACTGTGGTTGAACGTATTTATCATATTGATCGTGGTTACGAAATGATAGAAGAAAAACTGTCTCAGCTGGGTGCTAATATTAAAAGAGTGCCTGATTAATAAATTCTTAAAACTGAATCATTGCAGGAAACTTTTTCCGGTATTGTGTTTCTATTGTATCCTGTTTTATTTTTATTCATATTAAATAATTAATTTACAAAATTATGCCAGACAAGATCACGATTGCTGTTTCAAAAGGTCGAATTTACGATGATGCGATTCCCCTGCTTGCCAAGTTGGATATTATTCCTGTCGATGATCCGAATAAAACGCGCAAACTGGTTCTGGAAACAAATCAGCCTAATGTTCAATTGCTTGTCATACGTGCTACCGATGTTCCTACCTATGTTGAACGTGGTGCAGCAGAATTAGGTATCGCGGGTAAAGATGTATTAATGGAGTATTCCGGTGATGATTTGTACGAACCAATTGATCTGGGTATCGCGAAATGTCGAATGATGCTGGCAGGTCTTAAAAATGCTAAACCAATAATTAATCGACCACGAGTAGTTACTAAATATACAAATATCACAAAAAATTATTTTGCCGAACGTGGTCAACAAGTGGAGATTATTAAGCTCTATGGTTCGATGGAATTGGGGCCAGTGTTGGGTTTATCAGACTGGATTGTCGATCTTGTTGACACAGGAAACACATTAAAAGCGAATGGTCTGGTGACGCTTGAGCACATTGCTGATATCAGTTCTCGCCTGGTTGTGAACAAGGCGGCCATGAAAATGAAAAATGCTACGATTAAACCTATTCTGGACAAATTGTCAGAGATTGTTAGTGAGTCATGATTAAACACCTCGATTCGTCCTCTGAAGATTTCAAAAAATCATTAAAGTCATTGCTTTCTTCGACTGATGAACCGGATCAAGCTATCGTTGAAACGGTATCTAAAGTTATAGCGGATATTCGTTCTCGTGGTGATGCAGCATTGCTTGAGTATACGAATCAATTTGATCGACGTTCAGCAACGTTAGCGTCATTGGAGATATCTAAAGACGAACTGGATGCTGCTTTAAACAGAGTTTCTGATAAGTTAAGACAAAGTCTCGAACATGCTGCACAACGTGTACGTGAATTTCACGAGAAGCAAAAGCAAACGACATGGACTTATGAAGATGCTGAAGGAAATATGCTGGGTCAAAAGATAACAGCATTGGATCGCGTTGGTGTTTATGTTCCCGGAGGCAAGGCTGCGTATCCTTCATCAGTATTAATGAACGTCATTCCGGCTCATGTTGCTGGCGTTGAAGAAATTATTATGGTCGTGCCGACGCCGGATGATGTGCGGAATGATTTAGTCCTGGCTGCCGCAGCGATAGCTGGCGTGACACGCGTATTTTCTATAGGCGGTGCACAAGCTGTTGCTGCATTAGCTTATGGTACAGAACTGGTACCTAAAGTAGATAAAATTGTTGGTCCGGGAAATATCTATGTTGCAACTGCCAAGCGTGAAGTGTTTGGTGTCGTCGGCATCGATATGATTGCTGGACCTTCAGAAGTGGTGATCGTTGCTGACAACAGTGCGAATTCGGATTGGGTTGCTATGGATATGTTTGCACAGGCAGAGCATGATGAACAAGCCAGTGCGATATTGATCTCGCCAGATGCAGATTTTATTTCTCAAGTCGAAAAGAGCATTGAAAAGCTATTGCCGGAGATGGAACGGGCCGAAATTATTAAAGTCGCTTTATCAAATAATAGTGCAATGATAAAAGTTAATGATATTAAGCAGGCCATAGATATTGTTAATATCATTGCTCCAGAGCATCTTGAATTGGCCGTCGCTGATCCTGATTCATTATTAAATGATATAAGACATGCAGGTGCGATATTTATGGGTCACTATTCTGCAGAGTCTTTAGGCGACTATTGTGCTGGTCCAAATCATGTTTTGCCGACAGCAAGGACGGCTCGTTTTTCTTCACCATTGGGTGTTTATGACTTTCAGAAACAATCATCTCTGATTAAATGTACCAGTAATTCAGTGACTAATATTGCTAATACTGCATCTGCCTTAGCACACGGTGAAAGTCTAACGGCACATGCACGATCAGCAGAGTATCGACGCGACTCAAAATAATATTCCTCCTTCTTAATGATTGAAGATCAAATTAAAAACATCATCAAGCCTGCTGTTCTTGAAGCCAGGGCTTATCATGTGCCGGACTCAAACGATCTGGTTAAACTCGATGCGATGGAAAACCCCTATGTTTGGCCAGATGAAATCAAGACCGCATGGTCTGATTATATGAAGCAGGCTGAGCTCAATCGTTATCCAGATGCCAGTACCAGTGAACTAAGAGAAAAAATTGCTGCAACATTAAGCTTGCCAGATGGCACAGCAATGATGTTTGGTAACGGATCTGATGAGCTTATTCAAATTATTTTATTGGCACTAAATAATAATTCAAACGTTGTTATGGCACCGGAACCAGGTTTTGTCATGTATCGTTTATTGAGTACGTTATTGGAACTTGATTATGTTGGTGTGCCAATAAATGAAGATTTTTCCCTTAATCTCCCTTTGATGCTGGAAAAAATAAAAGAAAAACAACCTGCTGTAATTTTTATCGCCTGGCCAAATAATCCAACAGGTAACATGTTTGACCAGGAATCTATTGAGACAATTATAAAAGCAGCTCCCGGTCTTGTCGTTATTGATGAGGCCTATCATGTCTTTGCCCAAAAAAGCATGATGTCTTATGTGCAAAAATACTCAAATGTGTTGTTAATGCGAACCTTGTCTAAACTGGGATTAGCAGGTTTAAGATTAGGCATTTTATTCGGTGCACCGGAATGGATTTCCGAATTAGAAAAGTTGAGATTACCCTATAATATTGGAACGCTTAATCAACTTAGCGCAAATTTTATTATTCAAAATATTAGTTTGTTGGAACAACAAGCGGAACAAATTCGTAGTGATAGATCTTTTGTCTTCGAAACACTTTCAAATATTGATGGTGTCGAAGCGTGGCCAAGCGAAGCAAATTTTATTTTATTTAAAGTCACGCATAAAGATGCAAACGATGTGCATGGTGAGTTATTAAAAAATAAAATATTAATTAAAAACTTACATGGTGCACATCCACTATTAGATAACTGTTTACGAGTAACGATTGGTACGAGAGAAGAGAATGAGTTATTTCTCTCAGCACTGAAAGAAATAATGGGTATTTAAGTTTTACCAACAGCAGGCGCTTAGACGACGAAGAGTAATAGTCTGTAGTAATTGTTAATTTGGCATCTGTGCTGCAGGTCTTTGCGCAATCTTTGCAATCAGGTCTTGTTGTTCCCATCCGCGCAAAATTTTAACCTTTACTTCTTTACCTGGTAGAAGTGCTGTAATTGTCTCAATAGCTTGATCAGGCGAACTGACGTTCTTCCCATCAATAGCGATCATAATATCACCTGGAATAAGGCCAGCATTTTCAGCTGGGCCATTACGCATTATAGCGGTAACCAGAACACCTCCTGTTTTAAGGTTTGCCGATTTAATAACGTCCATGCTTAATGTTTGTGCTTCAATACCTAGCCAGCCACGAACCACTTTTCCATTTTTAATAATCTGGTTCATAACATCGACAGCTTGATTAATGGGCGTTGCAAGACCAATGCCTTCTGAGCCGCCACTGCTGGAAATAATGGCAGTATTAATTCCTATTAATTCTCCTGCAGCATTGACCAAAGCACCGCCAGAATTACCCTGGTTGATATCAGCGTCAGTCTGGATAAAATCATCGAAGTAAGAAATACCACGACGTTTTCTGCTTGTAGCACTAACAATACCCTGAGTGACGGTTTGACCAAAATTATAGGGGTTACCTATTGCTAAAACGATGTCACCGATTTTAATATCAGTTGAATCTCCAATTGAGATTTGCGGCAAATTTTGTACTGGTATATTGATAACGGCTAAATCAGTATCGGTATCCAGACCAATTAACTGTGCCTGTACCTGTCGCCCGTCATTTAAGGTAATGCGAATCTCGTTAGCATTTTGAATGACGTGTGCATTGGTCAGGATGTAACCAGCAGTATTCATAATTACACCTGAGCCAATAGTGCTGTCCCGGCGTTTTTTGGGTTTGCTTGGAGCCTCCCCAAAAAAGTGTCGAAACAAGGGATCCTGGAATAGCGGGTGACTTCTTTCCTGATAGACGGTACTGGCATATACATTTACAACGGCAGGTGCCGTGGATGCTACTGCATTATTGAAAGAGTACCTGTCAGGTGGCGAAGGCGATAAAAATGATAGATTGGACAATAGACTACTGGATGTTAATAATAAAAAAAGAAACGCGATTGCCAGCCCATAAGCAGAATATTGGAGGATAAAGACGAGGTTCTTTTTTAATTGCATATCGATGGTAAATAGTTTGTTCAGTTCTTAATAATAAATTTACGTAAGAGTAGTTTATCCGAAACTTAGTTTAACGTAATATACGGCAAATATAATAATACTGGCATTTTAGCGGCCAGCTATCATACAGAGGAAAATATGATTAATAGTGATGTTGACAAGAGTCGACGACGATTCTTGACTGCTGCCGCGACGGTAGTAGGTGGCGCAGGTACCGTTGCAGGAGCGGTACCTTTTATAGCAACGATGACTCCCAGCGCGAAAGCCAAGGCAATTGGTGCACCGATTGAAGTCGATATCAGTAAATTACAACCTGGCGAATTTGTTATTGAAAAATGGCAGGGTAAGCCGATTTGGATACTCCGGCGCACACAGGAAATGCTGGATGATATAACTGCACAGGCTGATATTGTCAGCGACCCTGTTTCAGATGCCAGTGCTCAGCCGGAATATGCAAAAAATGAATATCGAGCACGAGAGAATGAGTTTCTCGTCGTTATTGGTTTATGTACGCATCTGGGTTGTTCGCCAAAATTTATTGAAAAAGGTTTAGATGGTAGTCTTTCTGCAGAAAAAGGTGGTTTTTTCTGCCCTTGTCATGGCTCCCGTTTTGATTTTGCAGGCCGTGTATTTAAAGATGTTCCAGCACCCACAAATCTGGTTGTTCCTCCCTATCAGTTTCTTTCTCCCAGCCGTTTATTAATCGGCGATGACAGTGAGGTAGTGTAATGGCCGATATTGAAAAGCAGGTTATTAATGGATTGACTGGCTTAAGGGACTGGGTCGATGCGCGTTTCCCGTTAGTAAAAAGCTGGAATGAGCACCTTGCCAAATATTATGCACCAAAGAACTTTAATTTCTGGTATTTCTTTGGTTCTTTGGCGTTACTGGTTTTGGTTATTCAAATCCTGACAGGTATCTGGCTAACAATGAATTACAATCCCTCAGCCGAAGGCGCGTTTGCTTCTGTTGAATTCATCATGCGTGATGTCCCTGGAGGCTGGTTTATTCGATATATGCATTCCACCGGCGCTTCGGCATTTTTCGTGGTTATCTTTCTGCATATGTTTCGTACTTTGCTTTATGGCTCATATAAGAAACCGCGCGAATTACTCTGGTTGTCCGGTATGGCTATTTATCTGGTCATTATGGGTGAAGCGTTTTTTGGTTATTTACTGCCCTGGGGTCAAATGTCATATTGGGGAGCGCAGGTAATTATCTCACTGTTTGGTGCAATTCCATTTATTGGGCCCGATCTGGCAGAATGGATACGTGGTGATTTTGTTGTTTCAGGTGTGACATTAAATCGTTTCTTCTCCTTGCATGTCATTGCCTTTCCGTTATTACTTCTTGGCCTGATTGCCGTTCATATTCTGGCCTTGCATGAAGTCGGTTCCAACAATCCAGACGGTATTGAAATTAAGAAGAATAAAGGTGCTGATGGTATTCCATTAGATGGCATTCCATTTCACCCTTATTATACGGTAAAGGACATATTTGGTGTTGCTGTTTTCTTTATCTTTTTCTTTGCGGTAGTCTTTTTCGCACCGGAAATGGGCGGTTATTTTCTTGAGCATGCTAATTTCAATCCTGCTGATCCATTTAAGACGCCTGAACATATCGCGCCAGTTTGGTACTTCACACCATACTACGCAATCTTACGCGCAATTCCTTCGATAGCCGGTTCTGCATTTCCGGGTGTTGTAGCGATGGGGTTGGCAGTCAATATCTTTTTACTGTTACCTTGGTTAGATCGTAGTCCGGTTAAGTCCATTCGTTATCGGGGTTCGTATTATAAAATTGCTTTGACGGCATTTGTTATCAGCTTTATTGCACTGGGCTGGTTAGGGATGCAAGGTGTGACACCGCTCTATACATGGTTGGCTCGCTTCTTTTCAGTTGTTTATTTTGCTTTCTTTTTATTAATGCCGTTTTATACCGCGATGGATAATGACAAGGCCGTACCAGACAGGGTGACAGACTAATGAAAGGATTTTATAAAAATAATAAGATAGTTTTCATTCTTTTGATGATGATTTCTGCTGGTGCATCAGCTGCTGGTGGAGCAAAGTTAATGCATATGGAAGTTGATCTCTCTGATCAGGCTTCATTGCAAAGAGGCGCAAAAACATTTGTTAATTATTGTTTGAGTTGTCACTCGGCAGCGTATATGCGTTATAACCGTATGGGTGAAGATCTGGGTATTAGCGATGATGTGCTGAAAGCTAACTTTATGTTTGGAACGGATAAAGTTGGCGATACCATGGAAATAGCCATGAGCCCGGAAGATGCAGACAGCTTTTTTGGTGTTACGCCACCGGACTTATCTGTGATTGCCCGTTCTCGTGGTGCAGATTGGCTTTATAGCTATTTCAAAACTTTCTATGTTGATGAGTCTCGACCTTTTGGTGTGAATAACCTGACCTTTAAAGACGTTGGGATGCCTCATGTTCTTTGGCAGCTTCAGGGTATGCAGCGTTTAACAAAAAGAGAACATCATGATGGTGCGCATCATGCCCCTGGCTATGAAGATTTAGAGAGCATTAGCTATGGTTCTCAAAATGAAGACGAATATGACCGGACAGTGCGTGATTTGGTTAATTTTATGGTCTATCTTGGTGAGCCAATTAAGTTGAAACGGGTCAGTATTGGTATCTGGGTAATGTTGTATCTCTTTGTTTTAACTATAGTTACTTACCTGCTTAAAAAAGAATATTGGCGCGACGTGCATTAAGTTTGCACGAAGCCCCTTTATTTCAAAATCTGTAGTATAATCCCGCGCTTTCTTAACAGGCTGGAGAGTTAAACAATGGCAAGTGTCGCCAATCGTCGTTCATTAATGGTTTTGTATTCAGATAGAGTGAGTCCTATCGGACATGCTGTACGTATTGTGTTGGCAGAAAAAGATGTCAATGTTGAAATTAATTATATTGATGAGGATGATGTCAGGCCTGAAGAATTAAATGACCTTAACCCTTATAACTCAACGCTGACTTTAATTGATCGTGATCTGGTGCTTTATGATGCAGATATTATCATGGAATATCTGGATGAGCGTTTTCCTCACCCTCCATTAATGCCAGTTGATCCGGTGAATCGAGGCAGAAATCGTCAATTACGTTATCGAGTGATGCGTGATCTATATACAGCTGTTGAAGATATAGAAGGTGATAATGAAATTGCAGCAGCAAATGCTAAAAAAGTGTTACGCGACAATCTGACTTCTATAGCACCGGCATTTGCACAAATGCCGTATTTTATGTCAGAAGAATATTCCCTGATTGACTGTTGTGTTGGCCCCTTGATGTGGCGCCTGAATCAGTATGGAATCAAATTACCAATGTCAGCTAAACCATTACAGGATTACGCAGAAAAAATATTTGAGCGTGATGCATTCCAGACAAGTTTGTCGAGTACAGAAAAGGAATTTAACGAAGCACTGGTTTAATTTACTTTTTATTTGTTTGAATTTTTTAGCATAGTAATGACTTCCAATCGTCCCTATCTATTGCGTGCACTTTACGACTGGATTTGTGATAACCACTTGACGCCATATTTACTAATAGATGCAAGTGGTGATGATCTTAGTATTCCTTACGATTTTGTTAAAGATAATAAAATTGTTTTAAATATTTCTTCCAGTGCTGTTCGAGATCTGGATTTAAATAACGATTACATAAGTTTCAAGGCACGTTTTTCCGGACGAAGCATGAATGTCTATTTTCCGGTCGAGGCAGTGTTGGCTATTTATGCAAATGAAAATGGTCGAGGCATGGTTTTTCAGGAAGAAGAACAAGAAGTTAAAAAAGAGAATGAATCCGTTTCAAATTCTGAAGCAGTAAAAAAAGAAACAAAAAAGAAAAAAACACCACATCTTAAAATCGTTAAGTAGCTATATCTCTTCCTCTGAGTTTTAGCCTAATCATTTTTAATACCATTTTTTGCAGCGCATCAATTAGCTGCATTATTTGATCTCAATCAATTTACTTTGTGTGAATAATTTCTAGTATACAAAATCATTTTTTTGAATTAATTAGAGTGTCTCAACTAAAAGACAAACTAATAAGTATTTTGCGATTAGGTAGATAGTCTTGTAATGTCAATAAAATTATAAATTTAATATAAGCATATGGGTGCTTCTGCTGCTTCCTTCATAAATTCAATATTACTTATAGATGACAGTAATGATTACTGCAATCTACTGGTTAATTATTTCAAGAGCATATTGCCAGATGCAAAAGCAGTAGTTTATAACATTGATGATGGCTGTCCTGAGACTGATTATGACTGGAAACAATATCAACTTGTCATTATAGATTATGATTTAGGAAATGGTGAAAATGGACTTGACTGGATAAGGGCCTGTGCGGCATCAAATGATTTCCCTGCAGCCATCATGTTGACAGGGAAAGCCGATCAGGATGTCATTGTTAAGGCGTTTCGTTACGGTGCACAAGACTTTTTACATAAAAATGAATTAACAAAAATACTCCTTTTTGAATCTGTGCAACGTGCGACAAAACAACATCGTGAAGAACAGGTTAAGTCCGATACGATTACATTAAGTGCTCACATCTATAATAAAAGCCGTTTCCTGAAAAAAGTTGAAGAAGCGAGTAAAGGTGATGTTGTTTTAGTTGTTGAAGTCGATGATTACCAGGATATGCACGATGAATTTGGAATTATTACAACGGATAAAGTATGTAGTCACATAGCAAAAGTAATTTCAAATTTATTAAAAACTAACAATTATGAAGGCGTCGCCATTCGTTCCGGTGATGCTGCCTCTGCTGTTTTATTAAAGCATCGTATTGATTCTGTTGTTGCAGAAAAGTTTTCTGAAGAATTATGTGAAGCCTTGACTGAAAATCCTTATAAAGAAGATAGCCGACAAATTGATTACACGGTAAGTATTGGTGCTGCTGTTATAGATATTGAGAATTTTGATTCTGAAACAGTCTTTATATCCGCAGATGTTTCATGTCGTATTGCACGTGATAAAGAAGGTCATTCATATGCTGTTTATGGTGATGTAAAACAGAGAGATAAAGCTACAAATAGTATAAGTACTCAATTGGAAAATGTGTTTATTAAAAACAGGATCAATCCCTTTTTTCAACACATCGTAAAAGTTTCTGATAGACAATCATTAATGCGAAAAGAAAATCTGTATACAACCAGAATGAATCTAGTTGGTAAAGATGGAAAAGAAATTTCAGCAGATCAGTATATGCCCGTCCTTCAGGAAACAAACAAACTGAATACCCTGGACAGGTGGGTAATTAAATTTTGTATTAACAGACTCATTAATGAGTATAAGCAAAATTCGATTGATACTGCGTTGTTTATGACATTAACCTCATCCTCATACCAGGATAAAAATCTTTTAAACTGGTTTGAAAAATTAATTGAAAATACAGATTTTCCTGATATAGGATATTCATTAATTATTGAAATTGATGTTGAAAAATTTTTAACATTTCAAAACAAGGCAGAAAAATTAATAGAACAATTACGTGAAAAATTTGGTATTTCAGCTGCATTATTACATGTTCCGAATCATTCAGTACTTGAACAATGTATGAAACACATGCACTTTGAATACACACGTTTTTCACCAACATTTGCCGGTAATGAAATTAGTAATACTGAAATGAAAGAAATCGTTTCAACAGCACATAAAAATGATTCTCTGGTTATTGCAGATAAACTTGAAACGGGGGCAAGTCTTGCAGTAGCTATTGATGCAGGGGTTGATTATGTGTCCGGTTATATAATTCAACCGCCACAGGAAGAACTTGAATCAGAAGAATCATTCGAAATTTAATTTATAAATCTATTGTACTATTACCAGTCGTACAGCTTGTAATTCGTACCTGGCATTACTAATGACTTCGTTGCAGGCATGAAGTTGCTCTTCCATGAATTCTATCTCTTCTGTTCTTATTGTTGCATTTTTCTTTTGCAGTTGTTGCATGCGTTTTACTTCAGAACCTAGCAATGTATTAACGCGTTGTTGTGCTTTTTCTTTGATCTCTGGAAGTTTTGATTGGCTGAACTTAATAGCAAAATCGATCATTATTTCCAGTTCGGGTTTTAATTGTTTAATAATCGCATGTGCTGTTTGTCGTTCGATCTTCATGCTAAGCATGTTTAATTTCTCATGCTTGAGCAGTTTTGAATAGTCTTTTCTATCTTTGCTTATTAAAGTGCGTAATGGTGTTATGGGTAAATAACGGTCAACCTGTAGTTGTTTTGGTGAAATGACATTAATACTGGAGAATGTTTCCAGTAAAATTGTGCCTGGTTCTATACCGTCTTTTTCTATAGTCGTAATAAACGTGTTGCCGATTTCACTCTTTAGCACCATTTCAATTGCTTCTGAAACCATAGGATGTTCCCAGCTAACAAAAGGCATATCTTCCCGGCTAAGCGCCTTGTTTCGATCAAAAGTGATGGTAACAGGTTCTTCAATAACTCCGGGAAAATACCCTGTGCGCATGTGATCAGTGGCTCTTAATATCCATGCATTTTCAGAGTGCTCTTCATGATCCACACCATAAGTATTAAACATGCTTTCCATGTAATCCATTAATAACTGCGGACTTTCTTCATTCTTAATCGTGTTAATAATATCTTCAGCAATATCCTTGCGACAGGAATTCAGTTCAACCAGTCGATCACGACCGTCCTGCATACTTTGTTTAACAGAATTCGTATACTCATTTGTTTCAACAACAAGGGTACTAATATCACTATCAGGCTTATCAAGTGCTTCATTTAGTGGTTCTTCAAACTTTTCGTAAATACTATAAGCGGCAGCACAGCTGTGTAGAAAAATATCAAGACCGTTGTTATACCAGTTGAATAATATTTCTTGCGACGAATTTTCAATGTAAGGAACATGAATATTAATCGTTTCTGTCTGGCCGATACGATCCAGTCGACCGATACGTTGCTCGAGTAAATCAGGGTTTAATGGTAAATCAAATAAGACAAGATGATGCGCAAACTGAAAATTACGACCTTCACTGCCTATCTCAGAACAGACTAATACCTGAGCACCCATTTCAGCGTCTGCAAAATATGCAGCAGCACGATCACGCTCAATAATGCTCAAGCCTTCATAAAAGGCAGCACTACGAATGCCCATTTTTAGTTGTAAATATTTTTCCAGACTTGAGGCTGTATTGGCATTGGCACAGATAACCAGTATTTTTTCGGCTTTTAACTCTTCAACCAGTTTAATTAAAAACTGTACTCGTGGATCCTGTTTTAACCAGTCGTCATTATTAATTTCTATTTCTGGAAAAAGAGTTTGTTTGCCTGATAATGTTGAATAGATTTTCGGACATTCGAGAGGAATATTATGTAGTTTTCTTTCAGGGAAGCCTTTTATTGCTTCGCGTGTATTACGTAAAAATACACGCCCGGTTCCGTGACGATCAAGCAGTTTGGATACAATTTGCTCACGCTCTGAAACTTCAGGGTTATTACCTACAGGAGCTTCATCATCGAGATATTGTTTTAGTAATTTCAGCATCCCGTCTGTCAATAGCTGATCAGGTTTGTCTAATAAGGTTTTTACAGTTTCACTGAGTTGCTGATAACCTTTTTCCTCATCCAGAAATATTTCTAGATCATGGAAGCGAGCGGGATCAAGCAAACGTAATCGGGCAAAATGGCTTTCAGCTCCAACCTGTTCCGGTGTTGCCGTCAGTAATAATAAACCGCGACATTGATTAGCGAGTGCTTCAATACAACGATAGTCATGGCCTTCATCTCCTTCGATCCAGTGTAAGTGATGAGCTTCATCGACGACAACCATATCCCAGTCGGCATTCAATGCATGATTAAATAAACCTGGATCACTGGTTAGGATATCCAGGCTACAAATAACCAATTGTTCGCTCTCGAATGGGTTACCTTCTTCTTCGCTGAGTGCATGCAGGCGATCTTCATTAAAAAGTGAAAAACGCAGATTAAAACGTCGCAGCATTTCAACCAGCCATTGATGTGTGAGTGTATCAGGAACGACTATCAGGATACGGCTGGCAAGACCAGTGTGTAGCTGATAATGCAGGATCATGCCGGCTTCAATAGTTTTTCCCAAACCAACCTCATCGGCAAGTAAAACGCGCGGAGCATAACGTTTGGCCACTTCGTGAGCTATATATATTTGATGCGGTAACAGGCTGGTTCGGGAACCAAGTAAACCTTTAACCGAAGATTGCTGAAGCCGGTGTAGCTGCATTAGTGTTTCACAACGTAACCGAAATGCTTTAAGACTATCCAGTTGACCACTGATAAGGCGTTGTTTAGGTGAGGTAAGCTCGATAAAACAGTTTAAATCCAGTTCATCAATTTTATGCTCTTGACCTTCATCATCAGAACCAAAGTAAATGAGTCTACCTTCAAATTGTTCTGTACGAGTTATTTTAAAGGATTGTTCATCCTGATTGCGGATGGTTTCTCCCAATTTATGTTCTATGCGAGTGAGCGGTGCCGTATCTGTTGCATAAATTCGTTGTTCATCTGCTGCAGGAAAACTGATTTCTACACGACGTCCCTCTACTGCAACAATAATCCCCAGGCCAAGTTCTGTTTCCGTATGACTAACCCAACGTTGACCAATAACAAATTCTGACACGTAATAACCCTGATATAATATTAAACATTGAAAGGCAGCGGATTTTATCAGGCAGCTGAACATTTTGGTATTACTAAATAAATTAAAACTATGTCTATAGAAAAAATAGTTGAACTTAAGCCGGAAGAGAGCCAATTGCTGTACTCCGGTAAAATTGGTGACGAAAGCATTGAAGTTCGTGAATGGCAGCAATATCGTTGGTTACATCTAAGTGACAATTCTGTACAGTCATTAATGCTGCTGGAAGAAATAGATCAGCTTGTGTTACCTAATATTCAAGCATTACTTACGACTTTATTATTTTGTCCTGAAGCAGAAAACTTACTTAATCTTGGTTTAGGTGGGGCATCACTTGAACGTTATCTCGATTCAAAAAGGCCGGAAATTAAAATAACAACGGTTGAATCGAATGAACAGGTAATACAACTTGCCAAAGAGTATTTCTATTTGTCGGAAGAAATGAGTGTGATTCATGATACGGCAGATCGCTTTATATCAAAGCATAATGAAATTTACGATATAATTTTATGCGATATTTTTATCGCTGATATGCAGGCAAGTTGTTTAAACGATGAGAAATTTTATGCCAATATTTCTAAATGCATGGATAAAACAGGCGTATTGGCAATTAATATCCTGCCCGAATCAGAAGAAGATGTAGTTAATGTGTTATTGCCGATAAAAGACTATTTTAGCTATCTCTATCTACTGGAATTTGAAGATTTCTCTAATGTAATTATATTTGCATCCTGCAAAAAAATGCCAGACAGGCTGGAATTAAATAAACGTGCAGAAGCATTGTTTAAAAAAACAAAGCTGGATTTGACAGATATACCAGAACGATTGAACGTGTTACTTGAAACGGTATAATTAAAATTACAGCATTATATTTAGCACAACGTTTTCAGGTGCAAGGCACTTTTCATTATTGCAGGCCTGAAGTTGCAGTTTTAGTTTAAGTAAATTATCCGGAAATTTCACATCGCTTTTTCCAGAAACTGTAAATTCAATTTTAATATTACCTTCATAAATATTAAGTGGATCAGTCTGGAACTCAAATGATTTACTTACAGGTTCAGGATAGTTAATGTCTGATATTTCCCGGAAACCATCCGTTTCAATTTTTATCGGCAAGGCGTTTTCTTCATCATTAATTTGATTCAAGTGCCAGTTTTTATTTGCTGTAATAGATAGTATTATTTTGGATAAACAGCCATTACCGGTGCAGCTTGCAGAA
This sequence comes from Pseudomonadota bacterium, assembly GCA_013112535.1. Taxonomy (GTDB): domain Bacteria; phylum Pseudomonadota; class Gammaproteobacteria; order Eutrophobiales; family Eutrophobiaceae; genus UBA7359. The sequence goes on along the minus strand of JABFGI010000010.1, from coordinate 7,577 downwards.
ATATGAATGTTACCTTCAGCACACCATTGTTTGTCAGATTGTTCTCCCGCCAGCATGTCGAGCAAGCCGCAGATAAGATAACTGCAAATATAAGGACGTTGCGTGATATCGTCAGAATAGGCACGAATTAATTGCTGCGCATAAGTATAAAAGTGTTGTTGCCCGGTTCGTTTAAACAAACGAACTAAAGTTCTAAGCGCAACTGAGTTTCCGGATGAAGTTGCATTATCATTTATTTCTCTGGGAGAAGAGGGTAGTAAATTCTCCTCACCCTGACTGCTCATAATAAGCCCGCCATTATTCTCATCCCAGAATCTTTCTAGCATTTCATTGCATAACGTTACTGCTTTATCCAGCCATTGTCTGTCTAATGTAGCATCATAAAGTTGTAATAATGCTTCTGCCAAATAGGCATAGTCTTCCTGTAACGCAGGGATAGAAGCCTGTCCATCAAGACTGGAACGACTTAAACAACCATCACTGGTTAAATTTGTTTTTAGAAGAGTATTCGCTGCTTTAATTGCCGACGTTATATATGGTTGATTGTTTAATTGTTGCCCTGCATAAGCAAATGCTTTAATCATCATTGCATTCCATGCAGTGATTACCTTGTCATCACGTAACGGCGGAATTCTTTTTTCTCTATATTCCCAAAGTATTTTTTTATTATTTGCTAATCTTTTAATTAATGCATCATAATCAATATTTTTTTCTTTCGCGGTTAATTCTAATGGCTTAGCTAAATTAAGAATATTTTTTCCATCAAAATTACCTGCTTCAGTAACTTGATATAATTCCGACAATTCTTCCGCATCTTCTATACTCAATAAAGATGCAATTTCTTTTTTCTGCCAAATAAAAAAAAGACCTTCTTCACCTTCACTGTCAGCATCAGTCGCCGAGTAAAAACTTCCTTCATCACTGGTCATTTCGCGGATAACATAATCCAGTGTTTCACAGGCGACACGCTTGAAGTCAGGTGCCCTGGTAATTGAATATGTCCGTGCAAAGATGAATGATAAATTAGCCTGGTTGTAGAGCATCTTTTCAAAATGCGGTATTAACCAGTTTTGATCAGTGGCATAACGATGAAAACCACCGCCGATTTGATCATAAATACCGCCACAGCTTTGTACATGTAAGGTGTTAATTGCTGCATCCATCACTTCAGAGCTCCCTGAATAAGAAGCGTATTCAAGCAGGAAATAGAGATAAGGTTCATGAGGAAATTTGGGTGCCTGTCCGAATCCGCCATTATATCGATCATAATGATTGATGATGGTCTGTGCTGTTAGGTCGATAATATTTGTGCCAATTTCATTCAGAGACTGTCTTGCTGCCATCGCCCCGGAAACTTGCTGACTAATGGCACTGGCTTGTTCAAGAATATCAGTTGTTTGATTCTGCCATACTTCATTAACACGACTCATCAGTGCAATAAATTGCCCCGGCTGAAAATAAGTGCCACCAAAAAAAGGTTTTCTATCCGGTGTTAAAAAACTGCTCATCGGCCAGCCACCTTGCCCCTGCATCATCATTACCGCAGTCATATAATAAGTATCAACATCTGAATGCAGTTCACGATCAACTTTGATGCAGATAAAAAAATCATTCATGTGTCTGGCAATATCTTCATTATCAAAACTTTCTTCTTCCATGACGTGACACCAATGACAGGTGGAATAACCGATGGATAAAAAAACCGGTTTGTTTTCCTGTTTTGCTATGTCAAATGCTTCCTCTCCCCAGGGGAACCAGTTCACCGGGTTGTGTGCATGTTGTAAAAGATAGGGCGAGTCTTCGAGAATTAAACGATTGATATAGATCGGTTGCTTGTTCTCATCAAGATAGCGTGTTCGTGCTTGATAGCCTGGGCCTTTATTCTGGTAAGCTGATAATAGTGTTTTTTGTAATTTTTCTGAGAGTTTAAACATACTGTTTACTTTACTATTTGTTGTTGATTGTTAACACTTAAAGTTAGCGGGTAAAATACTGCAATAATAGATGATTAAAATAATTCAGGCCGATATAACGACACTTAATATTGATGTCATCGTCAATGCTGCAAACTCCTCTTTATTAGGTGGCGGAGGTGTCGATGGTGCCATACATCGGGCCGCTGGCCCTGAGTTATTAATATTTAATAAGACTTTAGGCGGTTGTCAGGTTGGCGAAGCAAAAATTGCACCTGGGTTTAATCTTGATGCTAACTGGATTATTCATACTGTTGGTCCTGTCTGGCAAGGTGGCACGCAAGGTGAAACGCAACAACTGGAATCTTGTTATGTTAATTGTCTTGAGATTGCACTGAGTAAAGGTTTAGGGGAGATAGCTTTTCCGGCTATCAGTACAGGTGTCTATGGTTATCCGTTTGAAGCGGCAACGGCGATTGCGCTATTGAGCATGAAAAGATACGAAGCTGATTTCGAATCTATTATCGCCTGTTGTTTTAGCAATAAAGATAAAATGCTATATGAGAAAATACTAAAATCGTTATAACCAGCTTCTAAATACGTAATCGTTCTTTAATCAGTATACTGAAATAATTTAACGACTTTTTGCACACCACCGGTTTGCCTTGCAATGTCTGTTGCTATTTCTGCTTCAGCACGAGAGACAATACCGATTAAATAAACGACGCCTTTTTCAGTGACAACCTTAAACTGAATGCCGCTTACTTTTTTATCAGCAAACAATTTGGTCTTTACTTTAGTCGTAATAATAGAATCGCTACCTCTTGAAGTCATGGAGCTTGGTGCTGCGATAGTCAATTCATTATAAACATGGGTTACTTTATCGATATTCTTGACCAGTTCCATTGCCTTTTGTCGTAAGGCGTCAGTCGGTGTTTCACCAGTGATTAAAACAACAGTGTTATAACTTGTTACGTTAATATGTGCCTGTTCATTGAGTTCTGCATTTTCATGAATCGCTTTTATCGCTTTAACTTCGATTGTTTGGTCTTCAACCAGAGTGCCAGTTGTTCTTCTATCAACAACAGCCGTTCCAGTTGCTGCAGCAGCGCCACCAACAGCTACGACAGCACAACCAGTCAATTGAGTTATTAAACCAAGTAATATCAAACTACGTAAAATTTTTATCAGGTTCATGCTTTAATCATCCTGTCCAAGTAATTGAAGATCAATCAGATCACAAAGTGAATGAATCACCATAATATGTACTTCCTGTATGCGTGCTGTCGACCAGGTTGGTATTCGTATTTCAAAATCATCATTATTCATCAAATCAGCAATTTGACCACCTTCCCTTCCCGTTAATGCGATAACGATCATATTTCTGTCATGCGCCGCATCGATCGCGTGCACAATATTATGAGACTCACCGCTGGTACTAATTGCCAGCAGAACATCACCTTCACGTCCTAAGGCACGAATTTGCTTTGAGTAGATTTCTGCATATTGGTAGTCATTGGCAATCGACGTTAATGTTGATGAATCTGTTGTTAACGCAACCGCAGGTAAGCCGGGTCGCTCCATCTCGAATCGATTTAGCATCTCTGCTGAAAAGTGTTGTGCATCAGCGGCTGAACCACCGTTGCCACAAGCCAACACTTTTTTATCATTAAGCAGTGCATCAGCAATTGCTTTGGCGGCATTTGCAATAACCGGGGCTAAATCATCTACAGCATCCGTTTTAATTTGAATGCTTTCAAGGAAGTTATTTTTTACGCGTTGAATGGTATCCATCAATTAATGTCATGAAAAAATTTGTCGTTATTATGCCTGAAATGCATTTTTAATCCACTCGATTACAGGCTGCTCAAGTGCGCCAGAAATGGTAATTACATCGTAGCGACAGAAGTAAGATTGATATTTTTTATGTTTGTTCAAATAGACTTCGCTGGTGATGACAATTTTTTTACATTTGTGCTGATCTACTGTTTCAACTGCGCTTAAAAAATGTTCATTTTTTCGATAGCGAATTTCAAAAAATATTAAAATGTCGTTATCAATCCCGATTATATCTATCTCGCCAAATCGGGAATGGAAGTTTCGACTGACAATTTTAATGGCGCGTTCGACAAGGTAGTTTTTGGCAATGTCTTCAGCTTGTTTGCCCGACGATTTTGCTTTCATTATCATCCTTGATAATAACTATTCTGTTGTTTAAAAAAATCAATTTAGTGGAACAGGTTTTCCATCGATAAACTTTGCACGGCGTAAACGTCGTTTGACAATATTGTTCGAACTAATTGTTAAGTCACCGGTTTCACCATTCAAGTAGCGGTTTTTTTCTGCACGAAGAAGACCTATTTCAGGAATTAAACGATATGCATCAATACCCAACGCGTACAAACGACGGTATTGTGATTTTTCCTGTGCCCAGTTTCGGTTTAGAGCATCCTGAATGAGTGAGAGTTGTCGTGTTGTATCCAGTATCCACGGCATATCAATAAACATGACACCATTAAGATCAGTATCTTTTGCGCTATCAACAATACCGGTGAAAATATGCGAGGTTGAATAAACAGGTAAATCACCAGCACGATGAAAGCGAAATTGTGGGAACAATTGTCGTGCATCACCGGGAACGGCAGCAGTAAAAATAAAGTCGGCATCTTCACGACGACGATCAACAGTATGTATTTTAATGTTTAGTTTGCTGCGGAGTTCTTTACCGCGTTGATCGCTGCTATCAATATTTAATAATTCTTTAACGGGTGAACCAAAATCTTTGGCACTGCTTACAAAATGTCCTTGTTCCAGAATTCCTCCGCCCAGTTCCAGCCAGCGTTTTTTAAAGGCATCAGCAATTCGGTCGCCCCAGGGAATATTCGGCGTGATTACCAGAGCCAGTCTATGTCCATCGGACATCGCCGCTTCGGCAACTTGAGCGGCTTCATCTTCCGGCGACAAGGCAAACTGTATTAAGTTATTATCTATAACTTCTTCACTAACGTTATCCTGTCGATTAAGAGCCAATACTTGTACAGGCAGATCGCCGTAGTTTGCTAACTGATCAACGGCTTCTTTTTCCAATGGTCCGACAATATATTCAACACCATCAGCAACCGCTTGTTGATAAATTTCATTGATGTTTAATGAATTCGCGTCATAAATTTTTACTTCTGATTTTTGCTGATTATCAAGATACCAGGCGGCAAGAAAACCATCACGTATTGCCGTCGATGATTTTTGATATTTACCAGATAAGGGCAATAATAAACCAATGCTGGCAGGGCGTTGAACAAACTCACTGCTTCGGCTTATCAATTGCGGTGCGATAGAAGCATAAGCAGGATGACCCGGATAGCGTTGAATCCAGCCATCAATTGCATTTTTTAATTTAGCCGGTTCATAGCGATAACCTTTTGAAATTGAGGCAAGTTCAAACCAACTTGTTAATTCTTCCGGTGCAACCAGTCGTAATTCTTCGAGTTCATCCTGGGGAATGGTTTCAAATATATTCCATAAAGAACGATGATTTTGATCAATCTCGGTTGGCGAGCTTAATAATTTTGACAGCTTTAAACGTTCGGATAATGCTTTTAGATAATCACCATGTGCCAGATAAGCGCGGGCCAAAATGTCGTAATAGCTGATTTGCAGGCTGGAAGGAATCTGGGTCTGATCGATTTCAGCCAGCATATTTAAAGCATTGCCAGGCTTGCCGAATTCCAATTGCAAGCGTGCACTTAGAATACGCATTCTTAATTTCTGAATGGAATCCTTATCGCTGACAGCGGTTTCGCTGATGATTCTGTCTGCTTCAGCATATTGTCCTGCCTCAACATAGGCGGCGGCTGCCTTTAAGCGATATATGGCAGCATTTTTTTTATCATTTTTAGCTAATGTTAAATATTCAACTGCCGCGGCAGAGTAATCGCCGGTTTGCATTAAAATACGGGCATTCTCCTCGGGATCGACCTGCGCCTGCTGATCTGACGGGCGTGTCGGCCCGCAGCCGGACAATAAAGACAGTGATAAAAGTAATATAATAAAAAAACGCGTGTTTATACTCATGGTATCTATTGTACATTGCAGTGATAATTAGGACATAAATTTTTGATAAGGGTTCGGGAGTAAGAATTGTCAGGACAATTGTATATTGTGGCCACGCCAATAGGGAATCTGGGTGATATCAGCGAACGTGCCATAGAAATATTGAAACAGGTCGACCTCATCGCCGCCGAAGACACACGCCATAGCAATACACTGCTGCAACGTTTCGGTATCAATACCAAAATTCGTGCTTACCACGAACATAATGAAGAAAAAGTCACACAGCAATTAATACAACAAATACAGGCAGGCGAATCCATCGCACTGATTTCCGATGCCGGAACACCATTAATAAATGACCCGGGATATAAACTTGTCGTGGCTGCACATGACAACAATATTCAAGTGGTTCCCATACCCGGACCTTCTGCGATAATTACTGCATTATCTGCATCGGGTTTGCCAACCAATAAATTTATCTACGAAGGTTATCTGCCCGCAAAAAGTGAAGCACGAAAAACAAGACTGAATGAATTAAGAAACGAATCACGCACACTGGTTTTCTACGAAGCGCCACACCGCATTGTTGAATCCGTAAAAATCATGCAGGAAATATTCGGCGAAGAACGACGCGTGACGATTGCCAGAGAATTGACCAAGCAATTTGAACAAATCGTGCGCGACAAGTTATCAGTCATAAATGAAAAACTCGAAAGCGAAGAAATAAAACACAAGGGAGAGTTTGTTGTCATCGTCGAAGGAGCACAGGAAGTTTCGATTTCCGATGAAGAAGTACTACGCATCAATCAAATTCTTGCAGAAAAACTTTCACCAAAAGATGCAGCAAAGTTAACGGCAAAGATTACCGGCAAGAAAAAAAATGAAGTGTATCAATTAGCTCTTAATTCAGAGGATAATAATAATTAATGTCTACTTTTACTGAAAGTATGAAGTGTTATTATGCAGGTATCGACCCAAAGCGGACATAAATTAAAATGGAGTTTTTGCAAATTGAAAATTTTATCTCAATTATTTCTGTCATTAATTTGCATACTATTTACTAGTATCTCTCACTCTTTTGACTGCGAAAATCATGTGGTTAGCTCACAAGAGTTAAAAGATGGGAAATTTGCAAAATTATACGTCCCCGTATCAAAAATAGTTTCTGCGCCAAGATGGGACCCCGTATCTAATAAAACCATCATATCTATTAGTGAAGCAGCAATGTTCTTTAAAGAATGGGCAGAAATTAACTTAAATGACTATGAAGCAAAAATAGTACATACGATACAAGCAACTAAATTTTCTTGTTGGAGTGGCGAATATGGAAAATATAAAAATAATGGCGACTATTGGTTTTATATAATTCAGTACCATGCTCTCACATTTGAACCAAGAAATGTAAAGGAAGGCAATATATTAGCATTACTGATGTCTGGTGAAATTATAGAACCTATTGTTGAGGATTATTACTAATGTCTGCTTCTGGCCCAGACTGTGTGAAAACGTATAAGGTGTTATAATACGTCATTCCAACTACTGGTGCATACAATGAAACGATTCATTGAAGGCGAAAGCCGAACCCAAGCCACCTTATTTCCCGAAGCCCTCGAC
>JABFGI010000009.1 GCA_013112535.1 Pseudomonadota bacterium | reverse complement strand
GAGCTACAAATTTAATACGTTCATCCATCAGGTTACGCTCTTTCCAGGGCATTTGGTCTCTCCCAAATGCGCAATTGTGTAACCTATGTCTCTGGAATAAACTGTTACCTATGTATCAGGAAGGACACCGTCTTTTCCCTGTTTGTCCTTAAAGACTAAACTGGCGATAGCTGGCAAAAGAAATATGGCACCTAACATATTCAGTAAAAACATAAAGGTTAACAATATCCCCATATCTGCCTGAAATTTTAATGGTGAAAATATCCAGGTAATCACACCTACCGCTAAAGTGATACCTGTAAAAATAATACTGAATCCAGTTGTCGAAAGTGAATAAATGTAGGCATTCTTAATCGACATACCCTTTTTTAAGCATTCATTGAAACGACTGTAAAAATAAATCCCGTAATCAACGCCAATACCTACACCTAATGCAACAACAGGTAAAGTATTAACCTTTAAACCTATTTTTAAATAGGCCATAAGCGCATAAGCTAAAACAGAAACCAGAGCTAAAGGAAGAACGATACATAACATTGCCCTGATTGATTTAAAGGTAATAAGACACAATAATATTATTGCAGAAAAAACATAGACTAATATTGGAAACTGGGCGGCATTTATTTCTTCATTTGTTGCCGCCATGACACCAACATTACCCGTTGCCAGTTTAAATTTAGTTGTATCACTTGGGTTTACTTCTTTAAACTTATTAACACTGTCAATAATAGCATCAATTGTTTCTGCTTTATGATCTTCTGTAAAAATCAAAACAGGCATGACACTGCAGTCGCTGTTTAATAAACCGGAAGAGGTAGGAACGTAAGCGACAGACTGCGTTAATACGGAAGGATTACGCGGTAATACACGCCATTTCATATTGCCTTCATTCCAGCCCGCATTAATACGTTTGGTAATAGAAGGTAACGCAACGACCGATTGAACACCCTTAGTATTGCGCATATGCCATTCAAAACGGTCAATCAATTCCATTACTTCATAATTGATACAACCTTCTGTCACGGTTTCGGTAATCACTGTAATCACATCAACGCCTATCGAAAATCGATCAGTAATAGTGTCCGTATCCATGTTATAACGGGAATCACCATGTAATTCCGGTACGCCTCGATGCAAATCACCAATTTTAATTTGTGCTCCTTTCCAGACACCAAAAACAAAAAGTATTGCTGCAACTATCACGATAAAAATAGACGCTGATCTATTAGTTAGCTTAGAAATGCTATTCCATACAGGCGCAAGAAATGCAGCTCGTTTATTCAAGCTTGCTTGATACGTTTTTTTAGAATCCTGATATGAAGCCAGAACAGGTAATAAAAAAAGATTGGTGAAAATAATCATGGCAACACCGAGACTGGCTGTAATTGCCATTTCCTGAATTATCTCTATCTTAATCAGTAGAATTGTTATGAAGCCTATGCAATCACTCGCTAAAGCCACCATGCCGGGAACAAATAATCTTCTAAAACTTTTCCTGGCTGCTTCCACACCATGTTCACCAAGATAGATTTCCACTCGAACAGCGCTGATCATCTGAACACCATGACTAACACCTATAGCAAAAATTAAAAACGGCACCAGTATGGACATAGGATCAATACCAAAACCCAGTAAAGGCAACATTCCTAGTTGCCAGATAACGGCAATGACGGAACAACAAATTGGAACAAGTGCAATTGAGATTGATTGAGAATAATAATAGACAAGAAGACTGGTTATAAGAAAACTGATCGCAAAAAATAACAAGGTCCGTTTTGCACCTTCGGTAATATCACCGATAACTTTTGCAAAACCGATAATATGAAAGTCAACATCGACATCAACCTGAAAATTATTCTGTCGTATTTTTTCTTCAAGTTGCTCAGCGACTTTAACGTAATCCAGTTTTTCTCCGGTATTGGGCTCAATTTCAAGCAACTGAGCACTAATTAATGCACCGGAAAAATCATTAGCAACCAGTCTTCCGAGTATTCCTGCCTTAATAATATTTTCTTTTACACGGAGCAGATCTGATTCTGTCCCTTGAAAATCATCGGGAATAACATTGCCGCCGGTAATTCCATCTTCAACTACTTCAGTAAAACGCACGTTTGGAGTAAACAATGATGTTACTCGAGAACGGTCAACTCCTGGAATAAAAAATACTTCATCTGTGGCTAGTTTTAATGTTTTAAAAAACTCAGGAGTAAAAATATCGCCCTGTTTAACTGTTAGTGCTACGAGAATCCGGTTTGCCCCACCAAATTCATCACTGTATTTCATAAAGGTTTTCATGTAGTCATGTTGCAAAGGCAACATTTTACTAAAGCCCGCATCTACCTTGAGGTGCATCATTGACCATGACATAAAGAGTGTCACCAGGACAAACATTATGATCACAAATTTACGTCTATTGAATAAAAAGTTTTCTATGCTTCTTATAAGATTAATGTCAGGCATTCGGTTCAGTCCTGATTAACAAGACTGTCTTCGGTTAAGATTTGAATTCCGGCATCGCCAGTTAGAAGTATAGAACCATCTTCTAGTTGTAATACTGCTGACAAACCATGCCTATGTTGTAAATTTATTCTGGAAAAGCTTTTACCTTTATCCTCACTGAGTAATAAAGTGCCGGCTAGACCAACAACAATAATATTTCCGTTTGATAATAATATGGCATCCGTTAGCATTTGATTGCTATCAGTATTTATTCTTTCCCATGATTGTCCAGCATCCATTGAACGATAAAGATGACCGCGTAAACCATATACAATTACTTCATTGAAAGATAAAGGTAAAACGCCAAAATATGAACCTTGATAAGGTGAAGGTAAATCAATCCAGCTTATCACCTCATCATCAGAACGTAATATATGTCCAGCTTCTGCAGCAATATAAAATCGTCTGTCCCCTGCAAAAGCAATTACATTGAGATGAAAATCAAAAATATCTGAAAATTCAGATAACTCTTTATCTTCATTATTTTTAGCCAGGTTTAGTTCTGCTCTTTCCCAACTTGAACCACCATCGCTGGTAACATAAATTAAAGAATACGCTCCTACGGCAATACCATTCAGCGCGTCTTTAAAAAAAATATCAAGTAACGGCGCCTCTTCCTTAATATCAGAAAATACTTTTTTCCATGTTCTGGCGCCATCTGTTGATTTTAAGATGATTGCATCATGTCCAACTGCCCAGCCTGTTTTTTCATCGAGCATAAACACATTGGTTAATGCTGCTTTTGTTTCGACAACTGCCTGAGTCCAGTCAATATTATTTTCAGAAAAAAGAATATGTCCTCTTTCTCCTGCTACAACAGATAATGAACCATATTGATCTGATGCTAGTAGAAGGGATTTTTCTGCTAAAGAAGAATGAACGGCCTGTTCTGTTAAAGGTTCTACATCAGAACTGGCACTTTGAATTGCTAATAGAAATATTAAAACAATTTTAAAAAAGTCATACATCTAAGATAACTGTATACTATTCAGCGTTTCCCCTCTCTTCTCAGCGCCGCCGGAGAAAAGTCACTATCAGAAATGGATATATTAAAATTATACGGAGTACTCTCATTATCCAAACCAACAATCAGATAGCGGCCCGCATGTAAATCAATATGTGTTTCCAATGTCGTCCATAATGCCGGCACATCATAATAGTTAATGGCCAATCCTTCTGATACTCGCCATAACTGATCACGATTATCATATTGGTCAACAACTAATATTTGCCAGGAATCTTCATCAACATAGAAAGTTCGTCGTTTGTATATATGACGTGCATCTGATTTAAGCGTTGCCTCAACTACCCATACCCGGTGTAATTCATAGCGAGGGTAATCCTGATTAATATGTAAAGGTTTTAAAATGTCTTTATATTTAAGTTCAGGACTTGAGATTTTGTAATTATTATAAGGCACATAAATTTCTTTCTTGCCAACTAATTCCCAGTCATAACGTTCCGGACTACCGTTGTACATATCTAATTGATCATTAGTTCTCATACCATCGGAAGCAGTTCCGGGATTATCGAAGGCCACATTCGGAGCGCGTCTAACCCGACGTTGACCGGGGTTGTATATCCACGCCTTACGTTGTTCTTTATTTTGATTCAGGGTTTCATGTACAAGTAAAATTCCACCAGCCAGTCTTGCTGGTGCAGTCACTTCCTGCTTGAAGTAAAGCACTGTATTGTTCAGTTTTTCTTCTGTCATCCCCTCCTGACTATAAGCAATGTTAAACTGGTCTGAGAATTTAACTAACGTGTAATCACCACTTCTTGTTGGCGCTGCCTGGGATATATGTCTCTCTGCAAAATTACCACGCCAGCGTAAGATATGATTCCAGATTACTTCAAGACCATTAGCTGGTATTGGGAATGGAATACCTTCTACAGCACCTGACACACCATTTCCATCCGCTGTTAGTTTTGCTGTCGACGCAATTCGTTTTGTTGCATCATAAATTCGTTTTGGTGCTGCTGCTGTACGGCGTGATTGATACACATTTAACTTATAGGTATCCGGATAAGTCTTTAATAACGCCTTATGTCCCTCACTCAACTTACCCGCATATTCAGACATATTACTATTGGTAATAGTAAATTGAACTGGATCGCTGGAAAAAGGATCGACGTAATGTTCACCCTGTTTAAAGTTTGCAGGTGGTGTCGTCAATCCACCATCCCATGCAGGGATAGTACCATCAGTATTTCCCGCCTTTATTCCACCAAGTGGCGTTAGTTCATTACCAAGCTTTGCAATATCTTCAGCACTGCTTTCCGCATTAACATTAAAAGCGACACTAATAAGAATAATTACAAATAATCTTTTATAAATAGAAGTCATAAACAGGCAACCTAGAAAGAATATTTAATTGAAAATGCGGTGAAGTCACGATCATGTAACAAGTGATGGCGATTACTGCCAAGATAACTTGTATAGCTCAGATCTGCTTCCCATTGATTTTGATAGACAGCTTTAATACCCAAAGATAAAATTTTTCTATCCTGAACAAAATTTCCGCCTGGTCCAGGTGTATTACCGGAAACATCATGTTGCCAGGCAAAACGTGGTTGTAAATTGACTGCTCCAAACAAGGCATTATTGTAATCAAGTCGACCTACAATACGATAACCCCATGAAGTTGAATCAGCAAAATTTCCGGCATCTTCCAACACATGACTTAGCCCTGCTGCAGTTGTCGCATTACCAGCGGTATATGTACCCGGTGCATCAAGCAATAATGTACTCTTACTTGGCATGTTATGGATGTGAGTTATGGCCCATTCTCCCAATAATACAGCTTGATCCGCTTTTAATACCTGACCAAAAATTTTCGTTGCTGTCATTTGAAATTGACTAACATCCTTTTCTATATGTCCTTGAATAAAATCACCTGCAGCAAAAGTACCCGGTGTTGTTGTTATCTGGTTTGGTCTCGCAGCAGAATTTAATGCTGCAGCAAGTATTTCTACATCATCAATTTGTAAAGGAACATCCTGCCTGAAAGAATATTCACCTTGTAGTGCCACTCCTGTATTACCTAGCTGTGTATTAAAACTGAGTCCATATAATTTAATATCTTCCGGATAACTCAATTGATATTGAGCATTATTTAACGTTGTCGGAATTGTACCAACTATCGCATTAATAATAGGCAAACGACTATGATACTTAATGAAATAAAAACCAAATTCTGTGTCATTCAATTCTGGAACATACCAACGTAGGGCGGCACCAAATTCTCCACCGTTTCCTGGTTCTATGTTACCGGCACGAGTTGCCGATAAAAAACTGCCAGGTGCACCAGGAGGATTTACAAATGCAACGCCGGGTAAAGCAGTACCACCTATATAATCACCGATTGAACCTTGACCGGAACCAACCAGAAACATCCCCCCATCACCAGCAAAATCATTGGTACTAAAATATGAACCGGTTGGATCGATGACGGTTTGCTCCCAGTCATACTGATAGTAGGTTTCTACAGAAAGGTTATCAGTTAGACCTAAAGAACCATAAACCATTCCGACTGGGACTAACGCTTCACGTAACTCGGCACCCGGCGTGCGAATGCTCGAAACATCAACCGGGTTAATGGTATTAATACTATTTTGAATAAAGGTGCTTTCGCCCCAGCTTAATACCTGTTCTCCTATTCGAAATTCTCCCGGCATGTTGCCAATATCAAACTCTTGCCAGTAATAAGCATCGCGTAAAACCACATTTTTTTTAACCAGTCGTTCTGCATCCGGAGTTAACGTTGTTCGAACTGTATCATCGGCCTGAGCATCACTGAAACCAAATGCTCTGACAAAAATACCGGACGATTTATAATTAAGGTCAAGCTCAGTGGTAAATTTTGCTGTGCTACTTACCAGACCGGAATTATAATTTATATTACCATCGTCTCCATTAACTGAACGTGCAGTTCCGCCATTGGCAATACCAGTTAAGTTTGAAGCTCGATTTTGAACGCGATAGAGATGTCCATAACTTACCGTGGTATCAATACTACCCCGTAATTCTCCATTATTAATTTCTACCGCTAAGACGTAACTTGTATTAATTGATATTACAAGTATCAGACTGGTAATCCATTTTATGCCTGCATGACAATTGTTAGTCATGTTAAGTACCCTCACTTTTTTGGATTAGGATTAGTATTATTATAATAAAAAACAGTTTTAGGTATTTCTATTAGTCTAAAAAAACACGTATTGTGTGCACTCCAGACTATGCTTCTTTTTTTATAATTCCTGCGATACTTTTTCTGTCGTCGCAGACAGGCGATGAATCAGCGTTCTTAAGAAAACCTTAAGAAACCTGACCTGACAATTCAGTGAAACCTGTGAAATAACAGTCGAATTTATTTTCATTAAAGACGTACTGTTTCTGGATTTAATCGAGGCAGTACGTTTTGTCTTTGCCAGATATCCCATTTCACCAAAACAATCGCCCTTTTGTAAAGTACGAATCACAGAATGGCCTTTCATTACCTGTACATCACCATTAACGATGATGTAAAAACAATCATCCATATCACCTTCTACAATAATATCGTCATCAGAACCATAATCCTGCCAGGTACTGGCTCGTAAGATTTCCCAAATTTCTGCATCCGGAAAACCGGTGAAGAATTCCAGTTTTTTAACAGCATCAAATTTTTCCTGAGCTGAGATATCTTCTTTTGGTTGTTCAAGATTATCAAATGCCTTGGTCAAATCAGCGGCAAGATCCAGTCCCATTTGATAACGATCAACGACATTTCTTTCCATCGCCTTGAAAACAATCTTGTTTAATGCCTCCGGTAAATCACTGCGAAAATCGCTCATTGGCGGCACTTCATCATTCAGTATTTTATTGACCAAACGTGAAAAATTATCAGCAGGAAACGCTTGTCGACCTGTCAATAACTCATACATGACAATTCCAAGAGAATAGAGATCCGTTTGAGTCGTAACATGCTCTTCGCGCAGTTGTTCCGGCGACATGTATCGAGGCGATCCCATCATGCCACCCATCTGCGTCGTCGTTGAGTCCGCATTATGGATATGAGCAATACTAAAATCACCAATCTTTACATCCTGTTCAGGTGTGATAAGAATATTTGAAGGCTTAATGTCTCTATGTACGACACCTTGTCGATGCGCATAATCTAATGCATTGGCGCACTTAAAAATGATTTCGACTACTTTGTTTACAGGCAATAAATTATCTGAAGTGCAATATTGTTTTAAGGTATTACCTCCCTCAATATATTCCATAACAATATAGCAATTATCTTCGTCTACACCGGCATCAAAGATATTTATGACATTTGGATGTGTCAAAAGACCAGCGGTATGAGCCTCATTAAAAAACATCTTACGATAACGTTCACCGGATTCCGGATCATTTAATTCATCCAGAAAGGCAACCTTGAGCGCAACCTGCCTATCGATATAGGGATCGTGACCCAGATATACAACCCCCATACTACCTCTGTCGATTTCCTCAATAACGCTATACTTGCCTAATTTTTCTGGGATGTTATGACTCATTAAATTATTTTATCTATATCAAAAAGAACGACCTGTTTATGTGCGATGCAGCAAATTTCGTTGAGTAGCACAAAAGTTAATACTATTTTGTTATAGATATTAATGTATCTACATTGATTTTAATAGCAAATATAGTGTCCGCAGAGAACGACAGGCAAAGCAGCTATTTTCCTTACAAATTACTAATGTTGACCCCCAAGACCAGACAACTATACTTAACAGGAACGCCTAATCCTGATACCAATTTATGTGAGCCATATGGACGAAACATAAACGGAGATAAATAATAATGACAACAACAGTAAATCAATTGCTAAATAGTAGAGCTAATAGAGATGAAATTTTCTCCGTTACACCAGACACACTCGTTATTGACGCAATTAAGACGCTGACTGACAAGAAAGTCGGTGCATTACTTGTTCTGGATAATAATAAGTTAGCCGGTATATTTTCAGAAAGAGACTACACCAGGAAAGTCATTCTGAATGCCAGAAGTTCGTCAGAAACAAAAGTCAGTGAAATAATGACTGCCGCGACTGATGTTAAATCAGTCGATCCCTCGCAAACAGTGGATGAGTGTATGGTTATTATGTCGAAACATCATATTCGACATCTACCAGTGATAAAAGATGATGAACCGGTTGGTATCTTGTCTATTATGGACGTTGTAAGGAATATTATTTCCGAAAAAGAATTTATTATTGAGCAACTGGAACACTATATAACAGACACTGCATAAACAAAGTTGCATAAGCAGTACTGCTTATAATTGATATAGTTTCCATATAACATTTTTTAACTGTTTAAAACGCCTGTTTATAAGCTTACTGTTAATATTTCTATTTATCCTTGGATGAATAGTCAAACCCATCTAGAATCGACTATGCAATTTCATAATTGGTATAGTGCCTCATTTTAATGTCTAAAGTGACTGAAAAACAGAATATTTGCACTCAACTGGCAATGCAGTGCAAAGCCATCCAGGGCATCCATATGCGTGATTTATTCATGCATGATAAGGAAAGGGGAAAGAAATTTTCACGCCAGCTATCGAATTTGACTATAGACTATTCAAAAAACCTTATCTCGACAGACATACTTAAGCTGTTATTTCAGTTTGCGAAAGCTTCCGATATCGAAACTTCAATCAAAGCAATGTTTGATGGCGATAAAATCAACGTTACCGAAAACATATCCGTACTTCATACTGCATTACGAAGTGATGTCACACAAAAATTAAATATTGATGGCATCGATATAATCAAACAGGTTCATGACGAACTTGAAAAAATGCAGTTGTTTGTTAATTCAATCCATAATAAAAATCATAAAGGCTGGACTGGTCAGCCTATAGATACCTTCGTTAATATAGGTATAGGTGGTTCTGAACTTGGACCTAAAATGGTTGTTGATGCATTAACTGAATACCGACAAGCTGACACCCGCTCCTTCTTTATTTCAAATGTCGATTATCAATCTATTGATGATTTGCAAAAAATGATAAACCCGGAAACAACGCTGTTTATTATTTCATCAAAATCATTCAGTACTTTAGAAACAAAAACAAATGCGGACACTTTAAAAGAGTGGATGAAGGAATCAGGTTGCAAGGAAATAGAAAAACATTTTATTGCTGTTTCAAATAATCTGGTTGCGGCAAAAGAGTTTGGTATCAATTCAGAAAATGTATTTCAAATATGGGATTGGGTTGGTGGCCGTTTCTCGTTATGGTCAACCATTGGCTTGCCCATAGCGCTTGCTATAGGTTTTGACAATTTTAAAACCTTACTCGCTGGCGCTCATGAAATGGATGAGCATTTCAAACAAACATCTCCTGAAGACAACATCCCTGTTATTCTTGCCTTGATTGATTACTGGTATAGCAATTACTTTGATGCGGAGACACATGCGTTTATACCCTATGATGAATCACTCAAGCTCTTACCCGAATATCTTTCGCAATTATTCATGGAGAGTAATGGCAAATCAGCAAACTTGTCAGGCCATAGAATAGATTATAAAACAATGCCGGTAACGTGGGGTTCTGTTGGCACAAATTCGCAACACTCTTTTTTCCAGTTATTACATCAGGGAACGCATACTATACCTGTTGATTTTCTTGTTCCGTTAACAAAGAAAGGAAATCAAAAACATCATGCTTTGTTACTGGCAAATTGTTTCGCACAATCCCAGGCCTTAATGCAAGGTGAAGACAATAGCGACCCGCATAAACATTTTGCCGGAAACAAGCCCAGTACCACTATTTTATATACGGAATTAACACCGAAAACCTTGGGTTCATTACTGGCAATGTTTGAGCATCGCACTTTTGTACAAGGTTTATTATGGCAAATTAATTCATTTGATCAGTGGGGTGTTGAGTTAGGGAAAAAACTGGCAACAACTATTTTTGAAAACCTGAATTCGCAAAATATTGATGAAAAACTGGATTCTTCTACTAGAAACCTGATCGAATTATATAAAAAAAACCAACAATAAGTTTGTCAATCCAGCCTGGAAGCATACATTGCAGTCGTATCAGAAAGACGTTTGACTAAAGTTTGCATAAATACACGACTGAAATGTAACTGACATTCGACAGAAACCTGCTCGATTAAAGTCGCGTTAACTTTCATTAACTCAACGCGACCTTTTGCCATAATTGTTGCTGTACGTTCTGCTTTACTGAGATAAGCCATCTCGCCGAAACAATCTCCTTTATTCAAATGTCCGATAAGTGCGCCATCTTTATAAACGTCTACTTCACCAGAGGTAATGATATAAAAGGAATCATCGATATCACCTTCAACAATAATTTGATCGCCAGCAACATAAGACTGCCAGACACAGGCATGAATAATTTCCCATATTTCTGACTCGGGAAACTCACTAAAGAAACTTAACGTTTGTATGGTATTAAATTTTTCCTGTGCTTCAACATCCTGCTGCGGCTCCTCAAGATAATCAAATGCCAGACTTAAATCTGCAGCAAAATTCAAACCCATTTTGTATCTTTTTTCAGGGTTCTTTTGCAACGCATGGTGGATAATTTTTTCCAGAATTTCCGGCATTTCTGTTCGATATGTACTCAAAGGAGAATGGTTTTCATTTATTATCATGTGTATTAAACGGGAAAAACTATCGGCAGCAAATGGATGTTTGCCGGTTAATAATTCGTACATGACTATTCCGAGTGAAAACAAATCTGTTTGATTCGTTATCTGATCCTCCTGAACCTGCTCTGGCGACATATATCGTGGCGAACCAACAAAGCCCATCGGCATGGTACTGGTCGTATCTGAATTGATTAAATGCGCAATACTAAAGTCAGCAATCTTTACATCCTGATCAGGTGTAATCAGAATATTGGTGGGTTTAATGTCGCGGTGAATTACGCCGTTTCGGTGCGCATAATCCAGTGCTTTCGCGCATTTAAAGATAATCTCTACGACTAACTCTAATGGTAATAAATTCTTTGCATTACAATGACTCTTTAGCGTATCACCTTCTTCTATCAACTCCATGACAATATAACAATGATCACCGTCTTCATCTTCTTCAACACCTGCATCCAATATCTCAACAATATTCGGGTGTTTTAAAGTTCCGGCGGTATGCGCTTCGTTGAAAAACATCTTCCGATAACGCTCGCCTGATTCCTTGTCATTTAAAGATTCTGACATGGCAACTTTCACAGCAACGTCTCGATCGGCAAATGGGTCATGGCCTTTATAGACGATACCCATACTGCCACGACCAACCTGCTCTTTTATCTCATATTTGCCAAGTTTTTCAGGAATTTTCATTTATAGATTAAAATACACTATTTATAATAAGTTACAGCATATAATTAAAACATATTATTGATAATTAATTGAGTCTTATCTGGAATTGCATGAGTGACATTGTCACGCTTCTAAAATTAAGTATAGTTGCCAATAAACGACACAGTCCTCTTCATGCTCAACGTACAAATCAACTAAAAGGTTAACTAACAACATTATGAAGGCTATTATTCTTGCCGCCGGCATTGGCAACCGACTTGGCGATTTATCAGACAATAAACCTAAGTCATTACTGGAATTTGAGGGTAAAAGTTTATTAAAACGCCATTTAGAAATTCTGATCGCTAACCAGATTGAAGAATTAACTATTGTGACCGGTTATCAATCAGACATGATTAAAGAACACCTGGAAGATTCGGCTTTACCAATCAACTATATATACAATGAACGCTATACCGAAGGCAGTCTCATTAGTCTTAATTGCGCACAGGAACTACTTTTTAGTGAGCCGGAATTTATACTGATGGATGCCGACGTGCTTTATGATCAGGAAATGATACATCGTCTGGTCAATACAACTATTTCTAATTGCCTTCTCCTGGATCGTGATTTCGTCCCCGGTGATGAACCGGTTAAAATTTGTGTTAATAAAGATGGTAGAATGAATGAGTTTAGAAAAAAAATTGCTCCTGATCTTGATTTTAAAATTCAGGGAGAATCAATTGGTTTTTTCAAATTTAATAAATTAATCGGCACATCATTGCTTGGCAGAATAAATGACTACTTAGCTAAAGGAGAGAATGACACGCCTTATGAAGAGGCGATTCGAGATCTTTTATTAACGTATCCAGAGCAGTTTGGCTATGAAGATGTCACTGGAGTGCCCTGGATTGAAATTGATTTCCCGGAAGATATTGATCGAGCAAAAAATGAAATACTTCCAAAATTATCACCTGTAAAAAATTAAGTTAAACATGTCCAATATTAGCCCTGAAAAAATAAGCAAGTGTAAACAACTACGAAACTTACTTGAATCAAATGAACTTGAGTTCATTCTGGAAGCACATAATGGTATCTCTGCCAGTATTGTCGAACATGCTGGTTTTAAAGGAATCTGGGGAAGTGGTCTTGCTTTGTCGGCACAATTTGGAGTGCGCGATAGTAATGAAGCAAGCTGGACTCAGGTCGTCGACATGCTGGAATTCATGTCAGACGCAACGTCAATTCCTATTTTACTAGATGGAGATACGGGTTATGGAAATTTCAACAATATGCGCCGACTGGTCAAGAAACTGGAACAACGCGATATCGCCGGTGTTTGTATTGAAGATAAACAATTTCCAAAAACAAATAGTTTCATCGATGGCAATAAACAGCCTCTCGCCGAAATTGATGAATTTTGTGGAAAGATAAAAGCAGGTAAAGATAGTCAGGCAGACGATAATTTTACCATAGTTGCCAGAGTTGAAGCATTAATTGCCGGTTGGGGTTTAACTGAAGCCCTTAAACGGGCAGAGGCGTATCATAACGCTGGTGCAGACGGTATTTTAATTCATAGTAAAATGTCACGACCTGATGAAATTCTGGCTTTCGCTAAAGAATGGGCCGAACGTGCACCACTGGTTATTGTTCCGACAAAATATTACAGCACACCTACAGAAGCGTTTCGAAAAGCCGGTATCGATCTGGTTATATGGGCAAACCATATGATTCGTACATCTATTGCTGCGATGGAAGCAACCAGTAAAACCATTTTCAAATCAGAATCTTTGGCTGATGTTGAAGATAAAATCGCCGGTGTAGATCACGTATTTCAATTGCAAGGCGCCGACGAGTTAAGTCGTGCACAAAAACGTTACCTTAAACAGAAATCCAATATTCACGCCATCATTCTTGCTGCAAGCAGAGGCAGTGAGCTACATGAATTAACTCATGACAAGCCAAAGGCAATGATTAGTATTGGCGGCAAAACATTATTAGCCAGATTAATGGATGGCCTGAAAAAGGCAGGCATAAATAAATCAACGGTGATTGCCGGATATAAAGCTGAAGCGATTAACCTGCCAGGCATTGAAAAATGTATTAATGATGATTATGAAAACGGTGATGAATTAAAAACACTACAGTGTGCACAGGAAAATTTTAACGATGACATGTTGATTCTTTATAGTGATTTGCTCTTTAGAGAATACATACTCAGAGACTTGATCGAGACTGAGGGTGAAATCGTCATCATTGTTGATTCAGCGTTGGGAAACCCGAATATGACCGGCACACCCGATTATGCTTACTGCAGCAGGGACGACGACCGTTCACCTTTCATGCAAGATGTGATTCTCACTCAAGTATCTTTATCTAACAATATCGATAATAAAAAACCATCCGGTTACTGGATAGGAATGATGCGTGTGAGAAAACAGGGTCGTGAATGGATAGATACAGCACTGGATGAATTAAAATCCGCACCAGACTTTAATACACTGACACTACCGGATTTATTGAACCATTTGATAAAACAAGGTAAACCAATCAACGTGCATTATATTGATGGTCATTGGCTGGATGTTAATTCGCTAGATGATATTGATCGTGCAAACCACTTCACGAAATAACTGATAATAATAATTTTAAGAGAACTGTTTTGATAAACGCAAAAGATTTTGTCGAGGCTGCAAGAGAATTTGGCTTCAATCGCTATACCGGTGTCCCCTGCTCTTTTTTAACACCCTTTATTAACTACGTAATTAATGATGATTCATTAGAATATGTTTCATCTGCAAACGAAGGCGATGCACTGGCGACAGCGGCTGGTTCAGCTATCGGTGGACAGCCTGCTGTTGTTATGATGCAGAATTCAGGCTTGGGTAATGCGGTAAGCCCGATCACTTCACTCTCCTATGTATTTCGTATTCCTTTTTTAATTATTACGACACATCGTGGTCAACCCGGTGTTAAAGACGAACCACAGCACGAATTAATGGGACAAATCACCAAAGAACTGTTTGATACCAT
The DNA here is from genome assembly GCA_013112535.1 of Pseudomonadota bacterium. Lineage (GTDB taxonomy): Bacteria > Pseudomonadota > Gammaproteobacteria > Eutrophobiales > Eutrophobiaceae > UBA7359. Next base: position 96,814 of record JABFGI010000009.1, on the reverse strand, counting down.
GAAAGTGCCCTGGGAAATTTTTCCTAAGTCTATAGAAGAAATCGAGCCTGCATTAAAACGTGCCAGCGAATACATGAAAAAAGAACAACGACCTTATGCCTTCATTATGCAAAAAGGAACCGTCGCAGCGGAAGAATTAAAAAAGAATCCCGTAAAAAATATTTCTGCACGGCATAAAGAATATCGTTCATTACATAATCATGATGCAGAAATAACAAACCGTGATACTGCATTAAAACGCATTATTGATCATACGCCAAAAAATAAAGCGGTATTAATCGCGACGACAGGTTTTACCGGACGTGAATTATTTGCGATTGATGATCGTGAAAACCAACTGTACATGGTTGGCTCCATGGGTTGCGCTTCGTCACTCGGTTTAGGCATCGCTTTAGCCAGACCCGATTTGAAAATCGTTATTATTGATGGTGATGGCGCTGGACTTATGCGCATGGGTAACTTCGCCACCATAGGCAGTTATGCAGGAAATAATTTAATTCACATTTTATTAGACAATGAAGTTCACGACTCAACCGGTTCACAAGCCACCGTTGCCGGTAATATTGATTTTGCCAAAATTGCCGAAGCCAGTGGTTACAGTGTTTCCTTAACCGGTAATAAAATTGATTTAATTGACGATATCTTCAAGCTGGAAGGACATGACGGCCCTGTCTTTGGCCATTTAAAAATCAGCTCCGGAACAATGGATAATTTACCAAGGCCTGATGTCACACCAAATGAAGTTTTAACTAGACTTATGCAGCACATTGAGACTACATTTTAATCATGACTATATTATTGAATCCCGGTCCTGTCGTTCTAAGTGAACGCGTAAGACAAGCATTACTAAAACCTGATCTGTGTCATCGTGAACAGGAATTTATTGATCTGCAAAACAAGATTAGAAACAACCTGCTAGAGGTTTATCAATTACCTGCAGAAAAATGGACAGGCATTGTCTTTACCGGTTCCGGCACATCAGCCATGGAAGCCATGATGACCAGTCTCATTCCTGCACATGGTAAAGTATTAATTATTGAAAATGGTGTTTACGGTGAGCGCTTAACAAAAATTGCAAAGATATATGATATTGATCACGTTGTTCTGCATCACGAATGGGGTGAAGAAATTGATTTGCAAAAACTCGAAGGCGAACTGCAATACCACGAAGAACTGTCTCATGTTGCTGTCGTACATCACGAAACAACCACTGGCCGTTTAAATAATATCGATGCCATTGCCAAACTTTGTAAAAAACATAACAACGTGCCAATACTACTTGATGGCGTCAGTAGTTTTGCTGCCGAAGAAATAAAATTTGAAGACTGGAATATTGCTGCTTGCGCTGCAACGGCAAACAAATGTTGCCACGCCGTACCCGGCACCTCATTTGTTATTACCAACAGAGAAGCAATGCAACAAATGTCGGCAACACCAGCACGCACTTTGTATCTTGATTTAGTGACTTACTCAAAAAATCAGGATAACAACGGCACACCGTTCACTCAATCGATACAAACCTTCTACGCTTTAGCTGAAGCATTAGATGAATTAAAAGACAATGGCGGCTGGCAAGCTCGTCAAAAACAATATTGGAATAGAATGAATATTGTTCGTGATGGTTTAGAAAAACTCAACATCAAACCTCTTTTTAATAAAGAAAATTGTTCTTGTGTATTAAACGCATTTCACTTACCTGAAGGCCTGAGCTACGAAACCCTACACGACAAACTAAAAGCCGCCGGCTTCGTCATCTACGCCGGACAAGGCGGCTTGGCAAATTCACTATTCAGAATTTCTTGCATGGGAGAGATTAGTGAAAGTGATATGGAACGATTTATTGATGAAATGGGAAAGATCGTTAATACATAATCACAACCAACGTCATTACCGCGCAGGCGGGAATCCAGTCAAACAATAACTACATTAATTCTTATTAACATCATGTTTCGTCTGATGACGTCTTACTTTTCTTTGGCCACGCAAAGAAAAGTGACTCGTCATCAGACGAAACCCGATCTAAAAATTAATTATTAATCTAAATTTAACAAGATAAAAAAGCCGCTTTTTTGGCCTATCCAATAACTATGCTAGACTCCGCGCCAGGAAAACATCGCAAAACTGTTTTCAAAGAAATAAATAGGTTTAATTTTAAAACAATAAAAATGGAGAATGTTATGGCTGCTGCCAAGAAAACTGTTAAAAAAAATGCTGCTTTAGTTAAAGCAACAGACACGTCACTCGCTAATCTGGAAGCTGCAGCTGCTGACGCTGCTAAAGCACTCGCTGCTGCAACGAAGAAAAGCAAACAATCATCTGCTGAAGGAAAACGTTTAAGTAAGAAACGTGTTGCTTTGATTAAACGCAATAAAACAGCTGCAGAAAAAGCAAAGAAAAATCCAATTGCAGAAAATAAAAAAGCATTAGCAGCTGTTGCCAAAGAGTTAACTGCTGTTAGAAAAGAAGCAGCAAAAAATAAAATCGTTAGAGCTGCAGATTATGCAGAGTTGTCAGGTCTACGCATGACCAATCGTAGATTAGCTGCATACGGTAAAGTACTAGCAACTGCAGACAAAGTTTTAAATAAACCTAAGAAAAAAGTAAGACGTCGCAGAAAAGCATAAACTGAAATAATTGAAGTTATTAAAGTGGCGTACATGTTGTGCGCCACTTTATAAAAATATATTTTTCAGGGAAATTACTACGAGATACGACTGACTTTCTGCTCTTTCTCAGCTTCATCCATCTGTGCAGTTATAAAATCAAGAATGCCGTCATAATCCAGACCCGCATCTCTTAACATATCTTCTCTTGAACCATGTGGTAATAATCGATCAGGCAAGCCGTAATTTGCAATACGTTGTGCAATACCATGTGCTGCGATTACTTCGTTAACTGCTGAACCTGCACCACCTTGAATCACATTTTCTTCAACGGTAATAATTAAATCGTGTTCAGTACACATATCGACAATTACCGATTCATCAATTGGTTTAACAAAACGCATATTCACTACAGTTGCATCCAGCTCTTCACCGATTTTTTCACAATCTGCCACCATTGCACCAAACGCCAGGATAGCGAGATTCTTTCCTTTGCGTTTAATATCAGCTTTACCGACAGGTAATTCGGTCATTTCTTTTTGTACTTCGACACCGGGCCCGGTGCCTCTCGGATAGCGAACAGCGACAGCACAATCCTGTTTGTATCCGGTATACAACATTTGCCGACATTCGTTTTCATCGGCTGGTGCCATAATAATGATGTTTGGTAAACAACGCATAAAACTTAAATCATAAGCACCGTTATGGGTGGCACCATCAGCACCAACACAACCGGCACGATCAATAGCAAACAATACCGGCAAATCCTGAATAACAACGTCATGAACCAATTGATCATAGGCACGTTGTAAAAACGTTGAGTAAATAGCAACAACCGGCTTTAAACCATCAACCGCCATTGCCGCAGCAACTGTCACGCTATGTTGTTCTGCTATCGCGACATCAAAATATTTATCTGGATGTTGTTGTTCGAACTCAACCAGGCCCGATCCTTCTCGCATAGCCGGTGTGATTGCAGCAAAGCGACGATCTTCATTCGCCATATCAATCGCCCAGTCACCAAACACTTTACTGTATGTCGGGCCGGACGAAGACTTACCGGAAGGCACGATACCTTTATGCGGGTCAAAAGGTGTGACGCCATGATACTTGACGGGATCTTCTTCTGCAGGTCCATAGCCTTTACCTTTCTTGGTAATAATGTGCAGGAACTGGGGACCTTCGAGTTCTTTAATATTCTTTAAGGTCGCCAATAAGGCATGCATATCATGTCCATCTACGGGACCAATGTAATTGAATCCGAATTCTTCAAACAGGGTACCGGGTCCGGGGACAATCAGACCTTTAACATGTTCTTCTGCACGTTTTGCAATTTCGAGTGCATTTGGAATATTTGATAAGACTTTCTTACTGCTCTTTCGAACGCTGGAATAAATTTTTCCGGAAAGTAATTGTGCAAATCGGTTTGATAACGCACCGACATTTGGTGAAATAGCCATATTGTTATCGTTCAAGATAACCAACATATCGCTATGCTCGGCACCGGCATGATTCAAGGCTTCGAACACCATACCTGCAGTCAAGCCACCATCACCAATAATCGCGACTGATTTACGTCCGGAACCGGTACGAGACGCAGCAATAGACATACCCAAAGCTGCACTAATCGAAGTACTGGAATGGCCGACACCAAAGCAATCGTATTCACTTTCATCTCGTTTCGGGAAAGGTGCCAGACCTTCCCATTGACGGATGCTGTGAAGGCGATCTTTTCTACCTGTCAGTATTTTATGGATATAAGCCTGATGTCCTACATCCCAAACCAGGTTATCTTCCGGCGTATTGTATAGATAATGTAAGGCAACGGTAAGTTCAGCCACACCGAGACTTGCTGCAAAGTGGCCACCACTCTTGCTTACAGAATGAAGCAGGAATAATCTGACTTCTTCGACGAGTTGCTCTAATTGAGATTCTGGCAGCTTCCTGAGATCCGCCGGGCAGTCAATCTGGTCTAATAAAGGTGTGTTAATTTCGTAGCTCATCACTTATTCACTGCAAAAGATTTACATTATGAATAGTGACCTTTAGGCATGCAAGAAGATCCATTCAAGATTATTAGCTAAAATATAAAAAGGCTTTCGAAAACAACAGTCAAAACCGAGCTGTACATTCATCCAAGCATCACTTATCTTAGCGATTTTTTGGTGAAAAACCGCTAGAATACGCGCAAAACTAATACTCAAACCAATAAATCTGGAGTCGTTATTAATGGGTGTCCCTCTTATTCAGCAATACAAAATGGGTAAATATATCCTTGGCAAAAAATTCAGTGGCGTCAAAAAGTACCCGTTGGTATTGATGCTGGAACCGTTATTTCGCTGTAATCTGGCCTGTTCCGGCTGCGGTAAAATTGATTACCCAAAAGAAATTCTGGATAAACGCCTCAGCTATGAAGACTGTATGAGTGCGATTGACGAATGTGGCGCGCCTGTTGTGTCGATTGCCGGCGGCGAACCCTTGATTCACAAGGAAATGAACAAAATTGTGAACGGATATATCGAACGTAAAAAGTTCGTTTATCTGTGTACCAATGCAATTTTGCTAAAAAAACATATGGATGAGTACACGCCATCGCCTTATTTGACCTTCTCTGTCCATTTAGACGGCAATAAAGAACGTCATGATAACTCTGTTTGCCTGGCTGGTGTTTTTGATAAATGTATTAAAGCTATTAAACAAGCTATAGAAAGAGGTTTTCGCGTGACCATCAACTGTACCCTGTTCCAGAATGAAAGCGCTGAAGAAGTGGCCGAGTTCATGGATATGGCAATGGAATTGGGTGTTGAGGGTGTGACCATTTCACCGGGATATCATTACGAAAGAGCGCCAAAGCAGGATGTGTTCCTGAAAAAACGTGAAAGCAAGCAGCTTTTCCGCGACTTATTTAAATTAGGTATTGGTAAAAAATGGCGCTTCAACCAATCTTCTTTGTATCTCGACTTTCTTGCCGGAAATCAAACCTACGAATGTACACCCTGGGGTAACCCAACCCGCAATGTGTTTGGCTGGCAAAAACCCTGTTATTTATTGGTCGACGAAGGCTATGCCCCGACCTTTTCCGCATTGATGGAAGAAACAGAGTGGAAAAATTATGGAACCGGCCGTAATCCAAAATGTGATAATTGTATGGTTCATTCCGGTTTTGAAGCAACTGCCGTTAACGACACCGTTAATAATCCATTAAAAGCCTTAAGTGTATTTTTGAAAGGCGCTAAAACAGATGGTGAAATGGCACCGGAATTACCAACTCTCTACAAGGAAAGCGACGTTAGCAAGCCAGAACTTGTTGCTGAAACCAAAGCAACAAAAAGTTGCGGCAGTAGCAAACAAGTCGCTTAAAAACAGGATTAATGGAAATTCCCTTCCTGGCGATCTTGCCAGGATTGTTAATCTGGTTAGCGATTCTACTATTACCCTGGCGTCCCTGGAGCACACGCGAGTCATTAGATAGTAGCCCGTCAGCTGCCCAAAACCATGATTTATCTGATATCACCGTTTTAATTCCTGCCAGAAATGAAGCGTTAAATATTGTTGATACACTGACTGCTTTAAACCATCAGGGTAATAATCTAAACGTTATTCTGGTTGATGACCAGTCCACGGATAATACTGCCGAACTTGCTAAATCAGTTAATCTGAAAAACCTCACCATCATTCAAGGTACAGAACTGGATGAAGGATGGAGTGGAAAATTATGGGCATTGGAACAAGGACGACAACACGTTAATACCCCCTATATTATCTTGCTTGATGCCGATATTGTCCTGGAAAGAAATCTCATCCCTGTCGTTTTGGAAAAAGTTAAAAATGAGCAGTTACAAATGCTATCGTTAATGGCTTTTTTAAAAATGCAGACTTTCTGGGAAAAATTATTAATGCCCGCTTTCATTTTTTTCTTCAAATTGCTTTATCCATTTCATCTTTCCAATAAAACTAACTCCTGGGTTGCTGCCGCTGCCGGTGGTTTTGTTTTTATTGAGACAAGGGTGTTGGAAGAACTGGGTGGCTTTAACTGTATTAAAGATGCCCTGATTGACGATTGCTCACTCGCCAAACAAGTCAAAACAAATCATCATAAAATATGGACAGGAATGACACATTCAGCCATCAGTATTCGGAATTATGATACGCTTTCGAGTATTTGGCATATGGTTGCCAGAACAGCATATACGCAACTATTTTACTCACCTTTGCTACTCTTGCTTTGTACCCTGCTGATGATAGCTGCGTTTGGAATTCCCGTAGCTGCGCTTTTACACACTGAATCGATCATTTTCGGATTGTGTATTCTGATCTTACAATCAATATGTTACTTGCCAACACTACGCTACTACTCAATGAACCCCTGTTTTGCGCCTGTTTTACCATTAATCGGTATCTTATATCTTGTTATGACATGGAGTTCCGCTTATCGTTACTATTTTGCTAAAGGTGCTAACTGGAAAGGCCGTTATTACAATTAGTTGAAACATTTATGAAAATACAGCGTCAATAATAAAAACTATACGGATTTAAAAAATGACAACAAAAATTAACTCACTTCAATCTGCTCTGAAGTTCTTATTTGGTATTTATCTAATCTTTTCAGTCAATTTACTTTACGCTGAATCCGATCAGGAAACAGCAATGCAAGTACCTGTTAATCAATTACACGATGCGTTGATTAACATTATGAAGACGGCTGATTCCAGCAGTTTTGAAGAACGTTATGCATTAATGGAAAACATCATTACAAAAACGTTTAATACAGCTTTAATTTCAAGAGTTGTATTAAGTCGATATTGGAAATCACTTGATGAAAAAACGAAAAATGATTTTATTGCATTGTTTGATCGCTTGACGATATCAACTTACGTCAACCGTTTTGATTCGTATGATGACGAATCATTCAAGTTCCTGTCTGTTGAGCCAATGAAGAAGGAGCGATTTCTAGTAAAGACGGAGTTAACTCAAAAAAATGATGACCCCGTATCTTTTAATTACATCGTTCAAAATAATAATGGAGAATGGAAAATTATTAGTGTTATCGCTAATGGTATTAACGATTTATCCCTGAAAAGAGCGGAATATTCATCTGTTATAAAAGATCAGGGGTTTAGCGCTCTTATCGAAAACATGAAACAAAAAATCAGTGACTTACAGCCCAAATAGGGACAATAAACAAGATATAAATTGTCTACGAGTTTAAGGTATGTCAATATCCGCCGAATTATAATTCAAATAACTAAACATTACATGAGAGAAGCAAAATGACCGGATCGCATTTATTTAGCCTATCGAAACACCTGATTTTAATTTGTATTTTGTCAGTCGCGACAGGTTGCGCCACAACACAAACGCCGGATAGTACTGCCGGTAATTCCGATGACATCGAATCTGCAAACAGGGTGTTTTTTAATGTTAATGAGACATTGGACAAACATTTGATGAAGCCTATCGCTGAAACCTATGTGGATATGACACCAAAAGTAGTTCGTACCAGTGTGACAAATTTTTTCGACAACCTGAAATACCTCAACGTTATATTTAATGACTTCCTGCAAGGTAAGTTTACACAAGGCGTCAATGATTCACTTCGATTTTTATTTAACTCCACATTGGGTATAGGCGGAATATTCGATGTTGCTTCAAACGATATGAATCTGGCAAAAAATGAAGAAGATTTTGGTCAAACACTGGCAACATGGGGCTTTGATGAAGGTTCTTATCTTTATATTCCTCTAATGGGACCAAATACTGTACGTGATGTCACTGACCAGGTTCCAAGTACATTTTTGAACCCGTTTTTTTACGTGACCAGCACCGTACTATTTCCTATCAGTGCGTTAGATGTGATTAATAAGCGCGCAAATTTACTTGAAGCCTCAAACTTGCGTGATGAAGCAGCAATCGATCCTTATGCTTTCACTCGAGAAGCTTTTCTGCAACAACGTGATTATCTTATCTATGATGGCAATCCTCCTGTTGCTGGCTATGATGATATTTTCACTGAAGCTGAAGAAGAATCTGGTGGTGTACTGGTAATTGAATAATTACCTGTCCCTGGAAAAATAAATACAGTCAAATTTGCCCGTTTTTAGTAAACGTTCTAAAAACGGGCACTAGTTAACATTTTTTTATCTCTATCGCTGAACTCTTCACCAGGCTTCCTGCTCTAAATCGCTACAAACACATTGTTTTTTCAGGAGTAAAGAACATGAATAAAGTAGCTCATTTTTTCCTTATCAGTAGTTTGATCATGCTTGCCGCATGTAACCCTACCAAAAAAGATATTGGCGGACTTATCGGTGCTGGCACTGGTGCTTATGTTGGCAGCCAAATAGGAAATGGAACCGGACAGCTTGCTGCCGTTGCTATTGGTGCATTGTTAGGAGGTTATCTAGGCGGAAGTCTTGGAGAAAATATGGATGAGCTGGATCGACGCCGTGCGAATAGTGCGCTTGAAACAACGCCGACAGGCTCTACTGTGGCATGGAACAACCCTGATTCGGGAATTGATTACAAAGTCACCCCTACAAATACATATGAAGTAGCTTCAGGACCATGTCGCGATTATACAGCGGAAGCAGTTATTGATGGTCGTGCTGAAGTTGTTCATGGTACTGCCTGTAGACAATCAGATGGTAGTTGGCACGCATCAAATTAATTTATTATCGCGGCAACTTCTTCAATCCAGTGCCTGACAGGCACTGGACTGACTTGCTGCAAATGCTGACAACAGCCAATATTTGCAGTCAATATTATTTCCGGTTGGCCCCGCATTAAATTATCGATTTTATTTTTTTGTAGTTTACTCGAGAGTTCTTTTTGTAATAACGAATAGGTGCCGGCTGATCCACAGCATAAATGTGGGTCGCCTACTTCTGTCATGTCAAACCCAAGACGATTCAATATAGTTTCAGTTACACCATTTAATTTCTGTCCGTGTTGCAAGGAACATGGACTTTGAAATGCGACAAGTTTAGAAACGTTTAATTTTTCCAAATCAAACGACTGCAGATACTCGGAAATATCTTTTGTTAATGAAGAAAGTTTAGCAGCTTTACTTGCATAGGCCTCATCATTTCTTAATAAATAACCGTAATCCTTGATATGCACTCCACAACCACTGGCAGAACTGATAATCGCCTCAACACCTTGTTCAATTAATGGCCAGAATAAATCAATATTATGTTTCATAAATGAAAATGCCTGTTCTGAAGCATTAAGATGATGACTCATCGCTCCACAACATTGTTCATCTTCTATTTCAACGGCAGACACACCAAAATGGTTTAACACCTTAATAACGGATTGATTTATTTCAGGTGACAATGACGATTGAACACAGCCAGAAAAAAGAATTACTTTGCGTGAACAGGTTTGATTTTTTGTTTCTTCTTTTAATTCTTTTTTAACCGGAATTAATTTCTTTAAATCAGATGGAAGAATAAAGCGAAATGTTTGACCAAGATTTAATAAAATTCTAAATCGTTTTCTATAAGGCAAGGTTTGTAAAATTAAAAACCGATATAATTTTTCGTGCCAGATTCGAGATACTTTTTGCTCAACAGTGTGGCGACCTATATCAAGAAGTTTTCCATACTCGACACCGGAAGGACAGGTAGTTTCACAAGCTCGACAAGTTAAACAACGGTCGAGATGCTGCATAGTAGCATTTGAAACAGTTTCACCTTCCAACATTGATTTAATTAAATAAATTCGTCCACGCGGTCCATCAAGTTCATCACCTAACAGCTGATAGGTTGGACAGGTTGCTGTACAAAACCCGCAATGAACACAGGTACGCAAAATTCGTTCTGCTTCTTTTCCTTCGGCTGTATCACTAATTGATTTTTCGATTACTGTTTGCATTTTAACTATAGTGTTTTATACATCTTTTCCCTGTTTAATATTCTATATGGATCGAATGCCTGTTTTAAATTTTGCTGGAGTTTAAATATTCCTTTTGAAAGTGGTTGAAACACATCTCCCGACCTGTCACCACCATGAAACAACAATGCACTACCACCGAATCCTTCTGCCAAAGAGAATATTTCATTAGCCGGCCGTTCCGACGCAAGCCAATATTGCGCACCACCCCAATCAATAACATAGTCATCCTTTTCAAATCCAATATTCGACGATGATGGAACAGACAGTCGCCAAATCGGCTTTTCTGAATTAAAGAAAGGTAATTTAAAATTTCGTAACTCCGACCAGAACTGTTCACTATTATCCATCTCTTGCAAACTAAAATTTTGCATAGAATCTTTAACTACCTTTTTATTGCCGGAAAACCTGACTGATAACAATCCATCGTAATAACACGCAGCAGAAACAGGAAAAGACTTAACTGATAATTCTGACATTGTTTCTAATGCTTCCTGTCTGGATGTTTGCTTGCATCCGCTTGATTCAAATTCAGGTATGGGTAAAACTTTGAAAGTAACGTCATAAATAACAGCAAGTGATCCATATGATCCTGTTAATAATCTGGAAAGATCATAACCGGCAACGTTCTTCATCACCTGCCCACCGAAAGACATATTTTTTGCTAATCCATTAATACAACTAATACCGAGAACAAAATCTCTAACCGAACCGGCGTAAGGACGACGTGGACCACTCAAACCTGTTGCAACAACACCACCTATCGTTGTTTTTTCATTCACTTCGGCAGGCTCAAATGCAAGTATTTGATTTTTTTCAGACAATACTTTGTTAACGTCACTGAGTAAGGTACCGGCTTTGACAGAAATATATAATTCTGTCGGTTCATAACTGATAACACCGGTGTAATCTGACATATCAATCTTTGATCCGACAATATCTCTTCCCAAAAATGATTTGCTATTACCCCCGACGATTTTTAAATTTTCTCTCTGTTCTATAGCAGTTTCTATCTGCTCTTTTATTGTAATAATTTTTTGTTCCATATTATAAAACCAGCACTATAGCTGTTTTAGAATCGTTCCAGATCAGGAAATTTATCATGGCCTTTATGTACATGCATCGCGCCAAACTCAGCACAACGATTTAAAGTTGGTACTGCCTTGCCCGGGTTTAATAATCCTTTTTTATCAAAAGCCGCTTTGACTTCATGGAATTGTTGCAACTCATCTTCACTAAACTGAACGCACATTTCATTTATCTTTTCTACCCCGACACCATGCTCACCGGTGATCGTGCCACCGATAGAAACACATAACTTAAGGATGTCGCTACCAAACGCTTCAGCGCGTTTTAATTCACCCGGTATGGCAACGTCATAAAGAATTAACGGATGTAAGTTCCCATCACCGGCATGAAAAACATTTACAACGGCGAGTTCATATTTTTCTGAAAGTATATTTATTTTCGATAACACTTCAGCAATATGTTTCCTAGGTATAGTGCCATCCATACAGTAATAATCCGGTGCAATACGTCCGACTGCGGGAAACGCCGCTTTACGTCCAGCCCAAAATTGCAAAGACTCATTTTCATCTCGTGCAACCCGAACTTCTATCGCACCATACTCTTTTAATAGCGTCTCAACTTTATCTATTGTTACCAGTACTTCATCTTCAGTTCCATCAAGTTCACATAGTAAAATAGCTTCGGCTTCTACGGGATAACCGGCATGGATGTAATCTTCGACAGCGCGAACTCCTGCTTTGTCCATCATTTCCAGACCCGCGGGAATAATGCCATTGGCAATAATGCCGGCAACACTGTTACCTGCTTTTTCTATATCATCAAATGCCGCAAGTAACACTCGACTATACGGCGGCTTTGGCAGAAGTTTGACGGTGACTTCAATAATTACACCCAGCATTCCTTCCGAACCGGTAAATAACGCGAGCAAATCATAACCGGGAGAATCCAGAGCATGACTGCCAATCGTTAACAAATCGCCTTCAATAGTAATGATCTTTAACTGCAAAATATTATGAACAGTAAGACCATATTTTAAACAGTGAACACCACCGGAGTTTTCAGCAACATTGCCACCAATGGTACAGGCTATTTGAGAAGAAGGATCGGGAGCATAATAAAGATCATGGGACTTAACTGCATCAGATATTGCTAAATTGCGAACACCCGGTTGTACGCGCGCAATTCTTTGCTTTGCATCAATCTCTATTATCTGATCAAACTTGGCCAATATTAATAACACGCCTTCAGCATGAGGCATTGCACCACCGGATAAACCTGTTCCCGCACCGCGTGCTACAACAGGAATATCATTAGCATGACAATAACGTAAAACAGCCTGAACCTGTTCGACTGAATCTGGTAAGACGACACATCCTGGTATGACTCTGTGTGCAGATAAGGCATCACACTCATAGACTCGTCGGGATTCTTCACTCAAAAGCACTGCTTCATCTGGCAGAAATTGCCTTAAATTATCAAAATTCATTCGTTCATTTTATGCTGTTTCCATAACAATATTCTAGTAATTCCTTGTTTTTCAGGGACATTTCATCGTCACACAATACACAGATAATGATATAATGCGGCTAAATTAATAATCCAGTAAAAATATCACCATTAAACAACGCTGAATTTCCATGAGTGAAGAAATCCTGATTAATGTAACTCCGCAAGAAACCCGTGTTTCTGTCGTTGAAAACGGAATCTTGCAAGAAGTCCATATCGAGCGAACACAAAAACGTGGCTTAGTCGGTAATATTTTTAAAGGCCGGGTGTCACGTGTATTGCCAGGAATGCAGGCTGCTTTTATTGATATTGGACTGGAACGCACCGGTTTTCTTCATAGTTCAGATATTGTTGCGAACAATATTGACTCTGAATCAGAATTAAATGATTCAATACAAACTCAACCAATAGAGATGATCATTAGTGAAGGTGATGAAATATTGGTGCAAGTAGTTAAAGATCCTATCGGCAGTAAGGGAGCAAGATTAACCACTCGCCTGTCAATTCCATCACGATATGTTGTTTTTGTTCCTGAATATCCATCAATCGGGATATCACAACGGATTGAAGATGAAGCAGAAAGAGAAAGACTTCGTAATACGATATTAAGTCATGTATCTGGTCTTGAGAAACAGGCTATGACAAGCGGGAGTAATGTTATTCTGCATGAAACAGTTAGCGAGTCTGAATTATTAAAAAATGGTGGTTTCATTGTCAGAACGGCAGCTGAAAATATTCCCGATGATGACATTATAAAAGATATCGAGTTTTTAAAAAAAATATGGGACTCGATCATGGTTCGCGCAAATAATACTTTTCCACCTGGCAATGTTTACGAAGATTTACCATTAGTTATGCGCACCATGCGTGATTTGGTTCATTCAGAAATAGGAAAGGTGCGTATTGATTCCAAGGAAACATATCAACGTGTCACCGAATTTTCAAAACACTTTATTCCAGAGCTATTATCGAGAATCGAATACTATACAGGCAGTCATCCAATCATGGACATGTATTCGGTTGAAGACGAAATACAACGCTCGCTTAATAGAAAAGTATCGTTAAAGTCGGGCGGCTATTTGATTATTGATCAAACCGAGGCGATGACGACAATTGATGTTAATACCGGTGCTTTTGTTGGCCATCGAAATCAGGAAGAAACCATTTATAAAACAAATCTGGAAGCAGCACATACTATAGCCCGTCAGCTTCGCTTGAGAAATTTAGGCGGCATTATCATTATCGACTTTATCGACATGAAAGATGCTGAACATGGCAGACAGGTATTACGATCATTAGAGAAAAATGTTGAAAAAGATCATTCCAAAACCATCATTAGCGAACTGACCTCACTGGGACTGGTACAACTGACCCGAAAAAGAACCAGAGAAAGTCTGGAACATATCCTGTGTGAGACTTGTCCAACATGCAATGGCCGAGCTTCTATTAAAACGGCTGAAACGGTTTGTTATGAAATATTTCGGGAAATATTACGTGAAGTGAGACAATTTGATGCCAACAAACTTCTGGTCGTTGCCTCACAACGCGTGGTAGATATGCTTTTAGACGATGAATCAACCAGTGTTGCAGAATTGGAGACATTTATAGACAGACCCATCACCTTTCAGGTAGAAACGCTGTATACACAGGAACAATACGACATCGTACTACTTTGAACTTTTCTTAATGTTAAAAAAATTTTTTACAATCCTATACCACTTCTGCTGGTATACCTTTGCATTTATTGTTCTTACTGCTGCTGTGCTGGTCACGGTTATACGTATGGCATTACCTGAAATTGGTGGATATAAAAATGAAATACAATCATGGGTAAGTGAGTATATGGATTACCCGGTCGTAATTAATGAGATAACGGCGGAATGGCAAGGCTGGACTCCTCATTTATATCTAAAAGGTATCGACCTTTATACACCAGACGGTAAGTCACTCATTAGTAAATTCGATTCGGCACATTTGGGCATCGATCCTGTTGCCAGCGTTAACAAACGTGAATTAGTACCAAATCAATTATCAATAAGAGGACTTAATCTTGAATTCACCAGAAACATTGATGGTTCAATTTCAATTGATAATGATAATAACCTGAAAACTAAACAAGATAACTCCGCTTTGTCGGGATGGTTATTAAAACAAAAACATATCACACTGGAAAAAGCCAAATTAACATGGCATGACAAAAAGAGTAATAATGAGCCACAGGCATTTTCTGACGTTAAACTTGAGTTAAAAACTCAGGGACAGCGCATTCAGGTCAGCACCTATATTACTTTACCTGAAAAACATGGCCAGTCCTTAACAATGAAAATGGATGTATTTGGAAACATTCTGACACCTGACTGGAAAGGAAAGATTTATGCAGAGGCAAAAGAAGTAAAGCCAGAACACTTATTAGCGGGTTTCCCGATAAAAAGTACAGGCGGTGTTGCCAATGCAAAATTATGGACCAGTTGGGAAAAGTCAAAACTAATTGAGGTTAGTGGTGAAGTACAGTATTCCAATTTTTCTTTTAACACCGAACAGTACTCACTACCGGTAAAAAACATCACTCTTAATTTATCCGGGGAACGTCAACAGGAGAAAGACTGGTTACTAAATATTACTCTTGAAGAAATGCAAACTGAATATAGTTCATGGCCAGTATCAAATTTTCAATTCAATGCGATAAAAAGTGATTCGGATAAAAGTTACCGATACAAAGGGTACTTGTCTTATTTAAAATTTCAGGAAATCATTCCTTTGCTTGTTGCATCGAAACTCATACCGGAAGAGACACTTGAAAAAATTCACTGGCAATCTCTTAAAGGCGAATTAACCGAAACAAATTTTGACTTTAACCCTGAATCAGAGACAGGAGACTTCATTTCATTTGATACTAATTTTAAAGACTTTGACCTTGTTTCACATGATAAGAAACATGCTATTAAAGGCTTGGATGGTTCACTATTTGCGAATAACAAACTTGCAAGAATCAATCTTGACAGCAAATATCCGGAGATATTATTAAGTTCAGTTTTTGATAATCCACTTTCACTTTCTGCTATATATGCCGATCTGGAAATAACCAATGCGGATTCTATTGAATTACTAATCAATAAGTTTGCTTTCGAAGATGCCTATATTTCTGCAAAATCTTCCGGAAAAATAGAGTTCAAAAAAGAATCCTCTCCTTTTATAGATATTGTTGCTCACTTCGATGAAACCAGTATTGAAAACGTACCATATTATTTGCCAAAGCAAACATCTCCAGATTTAAGAAAATGGTTCACGCAAGCAATGGTTGGCGGACAACTATTATCCGGGGATTTAATTTTTCATGGGCATACTTCCGATTTTCCTTTTAAAAATTCTGAAGGTAATTTTAAAACTATTTTAAATATAGAGAATGCAACGATTAATTATGCTGAAGACTGGCCACCGATTGATCAAGTCACAGCTGAAGTTATCATTAATAATGACGATTTGTTCATCTCTTCCGACTCTGCTTATATTTTTGATGCCACTGTCAGTAATTTCACAGCAAACATTAAACAATTAGGCGTTGATAACCCTCATGTTATTGTTAATGGTTCTGCTCGTGGACACACCAGTGATGCAGTAAACTTTATTAAACAAAGTCCATTAAACGAAAATTTATCACTACGTGAATTAACAGAAAATATCTATGGAGGGATCAATGTTAAATTAAACCTTGATATCCCTCTTGATGAAGAAGAAACCTCGGTTGATGGAGTAATATCATTTTCGGATACTACCATTGAATCGAAGTTACCGGGATTAGCTCTGGAAGGCGTTAATGGTGACGTTAATTTTACCCGAGACACAACCTGGGCCAGTGATATTGATGCCTTATATCATGGTAAACCGGTTAAATTAAATATTCCTAAATTTGACCAATACCAAAATGATTCAGAGTCTTACATTATATCGGGAACGGCTAATAAAGACTTTTTTATTACTGAACTTACTACATTTTTCCCTTCTATACTTGGCATGACTAATGATTTTGGAGATAAGCTTTCTGGTGAAAGTGAATGGTCATTGACTTTATCTAAATCCAGCTCTGCTACAGAAAGCCGTCAAGTTGAATTTAATTCGGATCTCAAAGGGATTGCTATCGACTTGCCTTTTCCCATCGGGAAAAAAGCAGAAGAAACATCATTTATAGCAATAAAGACCCGTTTGACTGATTTATTAATTAATGAAATCAATATTAATTATGATCATAATATTTACGCCGATTTTAAAGTAGACAACACAAAAGATTTAATTGTTAAAAATATTCTAATTGGAATTGGCCAGAAACATCCAGCGACACCATTGGCTGATCATATTTCTATTAGTGGTGAACTGGAAAGTTTAAATGTTTCAGACTGGATTGACTTAATCAATCTGGAAAAAGAAATTTCTCAAACGAATAATGTTGCTAAAAAACATGAATCAGTTACCGGTAACATAACTGTTAAAAACCTGTTGTTACTTGGAAATGAATTTAGAAATATCAATATAAACCTGTCTAATCCGACTGATGGCTGGCAATTTTTATTTGATAGTGAAGCAATCAAAGGTCAAACAAAATTTATCAGGTCTGATAATAATCGCGTACATGCAAACTTTGAAAAATTCACATTAAATAAATCTGTAGATAATGATGAAAACAAAAACCAGATTTCCATTGAAAAAATTCCCGAGCTTGAAGTCAACGTAAACACTTTCATCTACAACAACAATGAACTGGGCCAGCTCAACTTGAAGACCAGTAATATTAATAATGGTATCAACATTAATAATCTCAGTATCATTAAACCTGGTTTAAGTATAAAAGCTACAGGAGAATGGATGCGTATAGATGAAGTAGATCGCTCTGATTTTCATGCCACTCTTGAAGCAGAGTCGATCGAATCAATGCTTAGCACTTTCAATTTTGACGCGGCAAATATAAAAGATGGTGCAACCAATATAGAGATGAATGCATACTGGATGGATACACCGATGAATTTCGCCATGAAAAATATTGAAGGTGAACTGGATATGAAAATTGGTAAAGGTTCATTTTTAGATATAAACCCATCGGCAGGTCGCTTATTTGGCTTGCTCAGCTTACAAGCTTTACCGAGAAGACTCACATTGGACTTTAGTGATCTTTTTAATGAAGGGTTTGCATTCGATCAAATTGAAGGAAACTTTAGTCTGCAACAGGGTCATGCCTATACAAACAACCTGGAAATGACTGGCCCATCTGCCGATATCATTGTTAGTGGACGTACGGGTTTATCAACTGAAGACTATGATCAAATTGCGACAGTTACTCCAAAGATTTCAAGTGGTTTACCGGTTGCCAGTGCCCTATTTGGCCCTGTCGGTGTTGGCGTTGGCGCAGTGATATATATAGCCGGGGAACTATTTGACGCAATACCGAAAAAAATTGATCAGATTCTAAGCGCTCAATACACCATCACTGGTAGTTGGGATCACCCGAATATAGAAAAAATAAAAGAAGAAAGAGACAGTGGTTAGCCTGATACTGATTAGAGCCCAAAGAAAAACTTTTTAAAATATTATAATATCTTCACTATGCAATATTTAAAGGCATTTCTTGCCGGATTCTTTTTTATCGTTGTCTTCGGCTTGTGTATCCAGCTTGCATACATGTTTCTGGCAATGGCTTATATCGATCTTGTGAAAGCATTTCCCTGGGTTGTCATATTCGGCGGATATGTATCTTACTTACTAGGCTTTATTGTGTATTTTTTGCTAATGGCAACGGGAGGTTTTCTCACAGCAAGCATTGCGAAGAAAAACATCGTCCTGATGTGCTTTATTGTCGGGATATCAAGCACCGGGTTATCTGTACTTTCATTAGGAGATTACAGTGAGTACACCGTTTTCATTCTACTTTTTGTTGTTTCAGGCGTTCTATTTACAATCGCCGGTGGTTATTACATGAAAAAGGGTATAGATAAACACCATTAGATTTATTAAAGCACATAATGGCGTGTTAATAACACATATAAAACACACGCGGATCTTAACCGGGCCATTACAACTACTTTTCAATGAAAACAGAAACTTTGTTCAGGGCCGGGCAAAAGCGTAGAACAATATAATCATCGTCGAAGCAACGGTTATCCCTACACCCGCTTCTATTAATAAAATACCAAGATGTTGTCCGGCAACCGGATCAGTTGATAACACACTGTAATTTAAAAATTCACCACCCATTAACATACCGGTTACACCAACTCCGGCATAAAGTAGCACGCCAAAGGCAGCAAGACTGCGAACGACACCGGGATGTACTACTTCGCGTAAGCTATCTACGCCATAAATAATGCCATATAAGATAAATGCAGCAGCGAAGATAACACCAGCCTGAAAACCGCCACCTGGACCATAATCGCCATGAAACTGCACATATAATGCAAACAACATGATTAAAGGAATCAATAATCTTGCAACAACACGTAGGACCAGATGATGTTCCATTACACCTCATCCTCGTCTAGTAGCCCTTTTTTATTTTTTCTGCCACGACCAAGTAACATTAAAATACCAATACCTGCTGTAAAGATAACCGTAGTTTCACCAAAGGTATCATACCCTCGATAACTGGCTAGAACAGATGTGACTAAATTAGGCACCCCTATTTCCGTTGCAGACTCACCAATGTATTTTCCTGCCAGATACGTTTGTACCGGCGTATCTGGATTACCAAATTCAGGAATATCCTGGATACCGTACATTAATAAGCCACCGGTAATTAAAACAATAATTAATCCCGGAACAGAAATTTTAACCTCTGTTTTTTCTTCAAAGCCGGTTAAAGCTAATGTACCAAGAAATAAAATCGTTGCGATGCCGGCACCAACTGCTGCTTCCGTAAAGGCAACATCTACTGCATCAAGGCAAACAAAAAGTGACGCGCTAATTAAACTGTAAATACCGGTCAGCATCGTTGCTGCAAATAAATTTCTTTGTTGATTAACAGCTGTTGCTGCAATAACCAGCAAACAAAGCAAAATGATATTAATGATAGTTACTGTCATGATTTATTTTTATTTAAAACCGGTTCTAAGCCGCCATGCAATGCAGATTTGGCCAGAGCATGAGCAGCAGTTGGTGTCGTGATTAATATAAAGATCATGATTAATAATAATTTAACACTAACCAGATTGAAGCCTGAATAAAGCATTAAGCCAACAATGATCAACATCGTTCCCATCGTATCGATAACACTGGCTGCATGTAATTTCGTATAAAAATCAGGCATACGGAAAACACCGATTAATCCAATAATAATGGCTAATGCACCGGTAATAATAAATACACCACTTATTATAGTAATAGCGTTACTCATATATCGGCCTCATCGTTAATATGCGAGCTTCGCCCCATATCGCCGTATTCAAAGAACTTTAAGATAGCTATTGTTGCGATGAAATTGATCAAGGCATAGACCAGTGCAATGTCCAGAAACTCAGGTCGTTCAGTAAGAAAACCAAACAACGCAATAAATAATACGGTGACCGTACCGAAAATATTTACGGCGAGTATTTTTTCATAAACCGTTTTTCCTATAATGGCTGATATCAAGGCCAATGACATTGCGAACAATATAAGATAGGTTGCAACTTCAAACATAAGCTTGTTCAGCCTGACTGACTTTCTTATCCATATCACCTGCCTCTAACCCTTCAACACCGATATCAGATAACGCATGAACATCAATATTTTCATCTTCAACATCAATCGATATTGTTCCCGGTGTCAACGTAATTGAATTCGCATATACTATTTTTGCGAATTCGCTATTTTGAGAGGCTTTTATTGTGACCCATCTTGGACTAATCGGTAAACGCGGGTTTAATATACGTTTACAAACATCAATATTTGATTTCAGTATTTCAAGAACAAGCCAAAATCCATATGGAATATATTTCATAAACCGAAAAAACGTTTCAGGTTGGTCAAACGGAAGCAAGTTCATTCGTAAACTAATCAGGGTAACAAATAGAACTGAGAGTAATCCAAGTGACGTTATTAATAACGTATAATGACCTGATAGCAATAACCACAATATGGCTAAAGATATGAACAGACTGGCGATGTGATAACATTTATTTCTATCTAACATATTTAGCCTATTATCCGGACACTCAGGCAACAATCAAGACACAATTTAAGTCCCCAAAAGTAAGGAATATATAATGCAGTGGAAACCCAATGCAACCGTCGCAGCCATCGCTGAAAAAGACGGGCGTTTTCTTTTAGTTGAAGAAAATATTAATGATAATCTGGTATTTAATCAGCCTGCCGGACATCTGGAGCGTGGCGAAACCATAACCGAAGCAGTTAAACGCGAAGTATTGGAAGAAACTGCCTGGGAATTTGAACCGGAATATCTGGTTGGCATTTATTTATATCCAAATCCACATAATGCCGATATTACTTATTTACGCTTTTGTTTTTATGGTCATTGTTCCAGGGAACACAAAGGCCAGGCACTTGATGACGGCATTATACGCGCGGCGTGGCTAACCCCTGAAGAAATTGAAAAAGAGCGGGAACGCATGCGCAGCCCACTGGTAGAAGAATGTATTAATGATTATCTAAAAGGAAATCGTTATCCTCTCGATATTATCCATCACGCTCTTTCCGCCTCGCTGGATACAAAAACATTCTCCAACAGTGGTGAATATGAAAAATAAACAGGCTCTGACTAGTGACTTCAAAAAATAAATTAATTGTTGGCATTTCCGGCGGTGTCGATTCATCAGTCACTGCCATGTTATTGAAAGAACAAGGTTATGATGTCGAAGCCTTATTCATGAAAAACTGGAATGACCAGTCCGAAGATGGCGCTTGTATGTGGGAAGCCGATGTTGAAGACGCGATGATGGTCTGCGAAAAACTCGATATCCCGTTAAATACTGTCGATCTCTCTTCGGAATACTGGGACAACGTTTTCAAAAATTTTCTGACGGAATATAAAAGTGGCCGCACGCCGAATCCAGATGTTTTATGTAATCAGGAAATTAAATTCAAAGCGTTTCTCGAACATGCAGAAAATTTAGGCGCAACGCAGATTGCTACGGGACACTATGCACGTATCAGTAACGAAAATAATTCATATCAATTATTAAAAGGTCTTGATCAAAATAAAGATCAAAGTTATTTCCTCTGCCGTTTAAACCAAAAACAACTGGAAAAAACCCTGTTTCCAATCGGTGAACTGGAAAAACCTGAAGTTCGTAAACGCGCTGAACAAGCCGGTCTGATTACACATGATAAAAAAGACAGTACCGGCATATGTTTTATTGGCGAACAACCTTTCCGCCAGTTTTTGAGTCGTTATATTCCTCCTGATCAGGGCTTGATTAAAACAACTGAAGGCCAGACGGTTGGCGAGCATGAAGGCGTCTTTTATTACACACTGGGACAACGGCAAGGTTTAGGAATTGGTGGTGTCAAAGGTGCATCTGATGCACCGTGGTATGTAGTACAAAAAAATATTGCTGAAAATGAGCTTATCGTGGCACAGGATCATGATCATCCCCTGCTCCACAGTCATCATTTGACTGCATCAGACATTAATTGGATATCAGGCAAAATCCCTGAAACACCCTTCAAATGCCATGCTAAAAACCGCTACAGACAGGCAGATCAGGAATGTGTCATTGAAAAAGTAGAGAATGGGAATTATTCAGTTTCCTTTACTAATTCACAAAGAGCCATCACGCCTGGCCAATTCATTGTTTTTTATAAAGAAAATGTCTGTCTAGGTGGTGGAATCATCGATTCTGCCAGTTAGAACTGCATTAAAAATAGATCGCAAATTGGCTTAAACTTTCGGTAAATCTTGCCTTATAATAGCCAGCCCTTTGAAAGGGCTAACCCATAAAAAAAGAAGTACCCGCTAGATTATTAACAACCAGGAGAATTGTTTTGCTTGAAGCTTATCGTCAACATGTAAAGGAACGTGCCGAAATGGGTGTCGTGCCGCAACCATTAAACCCTGAACAAACAGCAGATTTGGTTGAATTATTAAAAAATCCTCCCGCAGGCGAAGAAGAATTTATTCTTGATTTAATTACCAATCGTATTCCTGCCGGTGTCGATCAGTCAGCTTATGTAAAAGCAGGATTTCTCGCAGCAATAACCAAGGGTGAAGCTGAATCTCCACTCATAGATAAAGTAAAAGCAACAGAATTACTCGGTACCATGCTAGGTGGTTATAACATCGCAGCGTTAATTGATTGTCTTGATGATGATGCTTTAGCACCGACTGCTGTTAAAGCGCTCTCACATACTTTATTAATGTTCGATGCGTTTCATGATGTGAAAGAAAAAGCGGACGCAGGTAACGAACATGCGAAATCAATTATTCAATCATGGGCTGACGGCGAATGGTTTACCTCAAAGCCAAAATTGGCTGAAAAAATTACCGTTACGGTATTCAAAGTATCAGGCGAAACCAATACCGATGATTTATCCCCTGCTCCAGATGCCTGGTCACGACCAGACATTCCATTACATGCTATGGCAATGTTGAAAATGGAACGTGATGGCATCACCCCAGACAAGCCTGGCGAAATTGGTGCAGTAAAACAAATGGAAGCGTTAAAAGAAAAAGGTTATCCGCTCGCTTATGTTGGTGATGTTGTTGGTACCGGTTCTTCACGTAAATCAGCTGCTAACTCTGTGCTTTGGCACATGGGTGATGACATTCCTTTCATTCCCAACAAACGCGATGGTGGTGTTTGTCTTGGTGGCAAAATTGCCCCTATCTTTTTCAACACGATGGAAGATGCCGGTGCATTACCAATAGAATGCGATGTTACAAAATTAAATATGGGTGATGTCATTGATATCTACCCTTACGAAGGCAAAGTTAAAAATAATGAAACCGGCGAAGAGATTTGTAGCTTTTCATTAAAGACTGAGATCATTTTTGATGAAGTTCAGTCTGGCGGGCGTATTCCTTTAATCATTGGTCGAGGTTTAACGACTCGTGCTCGTGAAGCATTAGGTTTAGATACGAGTGACTTATTCCGTGTCCCTGTGCCAGCAAACGACACAGGTAAAGGTTTTACCTTGGCACAGAAAATGGTCGGTAAAGCGTGTGGTACTGAAGGTATTCGTCCAGGTACGTATTGCGAACCTAAAATGACAACGGTTGGTTCACAAGATACCAC
Organism: Pseudomonadota bacterium; assembly: GCA_013112535.1. Taxonomy (GTDB): domain Bacteria; phylum Pseudomonadota; class Gammaproteobacteria; order Eutrophobiales; family Eutrophobiaceae; genus UBA7359. The sequence continues at coordinate 72,570 of JABFGI010000009.1, read as the reverse complement.
CGGTCCGATGACCCGTGATGAATTAAAAGATTTAGCCTGTCTTGGTTTCTCTGCTGATCTGACTATGCAGTCATTCTGTCATACCGCGGCTTATCCAAAACCAATTGATGTCACAACACATCATACCTTACCTGATTTTATTCAGACGCGTGGTGGAGTTGCACTACGTCCGGGTGATGGCGTTATCCATTCCTGGTTAAATCGTATGTTATTACCGGATACTGTCGGTACCGGTGGTGATTCGCATACGCGTTTCCCGATTGGTATTTCATTTCCTGCGGGTTCTGGTTTAGTTGCATTTGCGGCAGCAACCGGTGTGATGCCATTGGATATGCCTGAATCAGTTTTAGTTAAATTCAAAGGTGAAATGCAACCGGGTATTACTTTGCGTGATTTGGTCAATGCAATACCACTTGCTGCAATCAAATCAGGTGACATGACAGTTGCGAAAGAAGGTAAGAAAAATATTTTCTCCGGTCGTATTCTTGAGATTGAAGGCTTACCTGATCTGAAATGTGAACAAGCATTTGAATTATCTGATGCATCTGCAGAACGTTCTGCAGCAGGTTGTACTATTAAGCTAAATAAAGAACCTATCATTGAATATCTCGAATCCAACATTACCATGTTGCGCTGGATGATCTCTGAAGGTTATGGTGATGCACGTACTTTAGAACGTCGTGCTGTAGCAATGGAAGAATGGATTGCCAATCCACAATTGATGGAAGCTGATAGCGATGCCGAATACGCTAAAGTCTTTGAAATTAATATGAGTGAAATCAAGGAACCTATTCTTGCCTGTCCAAATGATCCGGATGACGTGAAAACATTGTCTGACGTTGCCGGGACTAAAATTGATGAGGTATTCATCGGTTCTTGTATGACTAACATCGGTCACTTCCGTGCAGCCGGTAAAATGCTGGAAAAATCAGGTGGTGTTATCCCGACTCGACTTTGGGTCGCACCACCAACAAAGATGGATGAACACCAACTCACTGAAGAAGGTTATTACAGTATCTTCGGTAAAGCCGGTGCAAGAACTGAAATGCCGGGTTGTTCATTATGTATGGGTAACCAGGCACGTATTGCAGCGAAATCAACGGCTGTTTCAACATCAACACGCAACTTTCCAAATCGTTTAGGCGATGGTGCTGATGTCTATTTAGCATCAGCTGAAATTGCGGCTGTGGCATCTATTCTGGGTCACATCCCGACAATGGATGAATATATGGAATTTGCAAAGGATCTTGATCCGATGGCGGTCGATGTCTATCGCTACCTGAATTTTGATGAGATTGAGTCTTTTCAAAAGAGTGCTGCACAAGCGAAGTCTAAACTTGAGGAAATTCCAGTCGCTGTAGTAAATTAAGTATGTTGTTGTTTTAATCGAAAGGGCAACTTCTGTTGCCCTTTTTTATGTACAGGATGTACTTGTATGCCGGGTGCAGGGATGCGCAGCAGCGGCCATCTCAATTGATATACTGGTCGATAATTGTTCCTGTATTATCGAACATTTCCACCATCCATGGCGGTCTTATATCACTTGAGGACACAATTAGCGTAATCGGTAGCATCGAGTCTGGAACAAAGACCGAGGACGTCCGTAAAGACTTAATTAAAAGGAAAACTAATATGGACATGGACACATTACCCAACATCATCGATTTAGAAGCTTCCGGCTTTGGTAGGGGCAGTTACCCAATTGAAATTGGTTTTGTACTGAGTAATGGCGATTCGTATTGTTCATTGATACAGCCCGCTAAAGGTTGGGATAAATGGGATCGTTCTGCGGAACAAATACACGGTATTAGTCAGGAAATTTTATTTAAAGTAGGTAAGCCTGTTGCAGAAATTGCACAAACTATTAATCAACTTTTATCAGGCGAAATGATTTATTCCGATGCATGGGGAAATGATTCCAGCTGGTTAGGTTTACTATTTGATGAAGCGAATATGCCAATGAATTTTAGAATGGATTCAATACGCAGTTTATTAACCGAAGAACAGGCAGCGATATGGCACGAAACCAAAGAAAGAGTAATTGAAACAACGCCCTTAAAACGACACCGGGCAAGTAGTGATGCAGCAATAATTCAAATTACGTATGAAATGGTTGTTCTCGGAAGTTAGAAAAAAATTTAGTTATAAAACACACTATAATATAAACATTAATTTGAAACATTAATTTAGCAGAGAGCTACAAATGACCATAATTAAACAAGATGATTTAATCAAAAGCGTTGCCGACGCTTTACAGTACATTTCTTATTACCATCCGACAGACTTTATTCAGGCAGTTAATGCTGCTTATGAAATGGAAGAATCCGGTGCAGCGAAAGATGCAATGGCGCAAATTTTAATTAACTCAAGAATGTGTGCAGAAGGACATCGTCCTATTTGTCAGGATACGGGTATTGTGACTGTGTTTGTTAAAGTCGGTATGGATGTGCAATGGGATGCAGAACTCTCTGTTGAAGATATGATTAATGAAGGCGTAAGAAAAGCATACAATCATCCGGATAATAAATTGCGCGCATCCATCCTGGATGATCCTGCTGGTAACAGAAAAAACACCGGTGATAACACCCCGGCTGTCATTCATATGGAAATTGTTAAAGGCGATAAAGTTGATATACAAGTTGCAGCCAAAGGTGGCGGCTCTGAAGCAAAATCAAAATTCGCGATGCTAAATCCTTCCGATGATATTGTTGATTGGGTCGTAAAAACAGTTCCAACAATGGGTGCAGGTTGGTGTCCTCCTGGCATGTTAGGTATTGGTATCGGTGGTACGGCAGAAAAAGCCATGGTCATGGCAAAAGAATCCTTAATGGAATCAATTGATATACAGGAATTAAAAACACGCGGAGCGAAAACCACCGCAGAAAAATTACGATTGGAAATATATGAACGTGTCAATGAACTCGGTATTGGTGCGCAAGGTCTCGGTGGTTTAACAACCGTACTTGATGTAAAGATAAAAGATTACCCAACGCATGCGGCAAACAAACCGGTTGCCATGATTCCGAACTGTGCGGCAACCCGTCATGCACATTTTGTACTAGATGGTTCAGGTCCTTCATTACAAACCCCACCGAGCCTTGATGACTGGCCAAAAATAACCTGGGATGTAGGCCCATCGGCAAGACGCGTTAATCTGGATCAAGTCACCGCTGAAACCATTAAAGAATGGAAACCGGGCGAAACGATTTTACTCTCAGGCAAAATGTTAACCGGTCGTGATGCAGCACATAAAAAAATTCAGGACTTGTTTGATAAAGGAGAATCTTTACCTGAAGGTGTCGACTTTACCAATCGTTTTATTTATTACGTGGGTCCGGTTGACGCCGTACGTGAAGAAGTCGTTGGTCCGGCTGGTCCAACCACCGCAACACGCATGGATAAGTTCACTGAAATGATGCTCGATAAAACCGGTTTGATTGGTATGGTTGGTAAAGCCGAGCGCGGCCCTGCTGGTATTGATGCTATTAAAAAACATAAAGCCGTTTATCTCATGGCTGTCGGTGGTGCTGCATATCTTGTTTCAAAAGCAATCACACATTCAGAAGTCATTGCCTTTCCTGAATTAGGGATGGAAGCGATTCATGAATTTGAAGTGAAAGACATGCCCGTAACTGTTGCAGTTGATGTCAATGGTAATGCCGTACATCAAACAGGCCCACAAGAATGGCAAAAGATTATTCTGGAGAGAAAAACATGAAAACTATGAATTGCAAACAACTTGGGGGCGCATGCGAGTTAGAGTTTCATGCAGAAACGTTTGATGAGGTGGCACAGATGAGTAGAGACCATGGTATGAAGATGTTTCAGGAGAAAGATGAAGCACATCTTGAAGCTATGTATCAAATGCAGGAAATGATGAATGATCAGGATGCATTAAAAAACTGGATCGCTGACAGGAAAAAGGAATTTGAAGCACTACCAGAAAAATAAACTGTAGTAGTTGATACTTAATAGATTCTTTAGTTAATACCGGGTTTAACCTGATTTTGCCGCCATGAAAGTACTAACAGGAAAAAACGATAGCTTCACATTCGCATAGATGGATTGTGTTATTCAATAACCGAAAACGGATCTAATTATTTTGAGCGAATTTATTAATTTCCTGCATGAAGTATTTTCAAGCTTCGGTCTTATTACTACACGCAAGATGTTTGGTGGTTTTGGTATTTATCACGACAGCCTTATGTTTGCTCTGGTTGCTAATGACACGTTATATTTAAAAGCGGACGACTCGACTAAACAAAATTTCATTGATAAAGATCTGCCCCCCTTTGAATACAATAAAGGCGATAAGAAAGTCCAAATGTCATACTACCTCGCTCCTGAAGAAATTTACGATGATCCTGATGAAGCCGTCTATTGGGCTAGACTCGCTTTTCAAGCAGTTTTAAATTCACAGTCTACACGTAAAAAAATCCATTAAAACATGCCCATAGCGTTTTGATTCGCTTATAATATTGCGCTTTCAGGTCAGGAGTTCATTCAGTGAAATTGAATGTGGAACAATTCAGAAAGTGGGATCGTAAGGCAATCACCCTGCTCGGCATGTCCGGCGTCGGAAAAACGCGTCTCGCCTGTCTATTACGCGATGCCCACTGGTTCCATTATTCCGGTGATTATCGTATTGGAACACATTATCTCAGTGAAGCAATGTCAGATAATGTAAAACAAAAAGCAATGCAGGTACCGCTACTGAAAAAATTATTATTATCAGACTCGATTACCATTAGTAATAATATCTCTGTTGATAACCTGAAAGCGGTTTCTACTTTTCTGGGGCAATTGGGCGATCCGGAAAAAGGTGGGCTTGGTCTGCGTGAATTCAAACGTCGTCAAAATTTGCATCGTGAAGCTGAAATATCGGCCATGCTCGATGTGCCTGATTTTATTCAGCGTTCGCATGATGTTTATGATTACAAGCATTTCATCAATGATGCTGGTGGTAGTTTGTGTGAACTTGAAGATGAATCTGTACTCAAAACGCTTGCTGAACATACCTTGATTATTTATATCCGGGCAACTGAACAGGATGAAGTTGAATTAATTAAACGTGCAGAACAAGCACCAAAACCATTATATTACCGGGAAGCATTTCTGGATGAGCACCTTGATGTGTATCTGAAAGAAAATAATCTGGAATACGCAGCTATGATTGACCCGGATGATTTTGTCCGTTGGATTTTTTCAAAGCTTTTTTACAACCGTATCCCTCGCTACCAGGCAATTGCAGATAAATATGGTTATACCGTTTGTACTAATAATATAGCCAGGGTAAATAGCGAAACAGATTTTCTTGAATTGATTGAACAACAATTATAGTAATTGAAGATATTTAGAGATAAAACAGATGCCACTCGTTGCTAATAGCGAATTACCCAGTTTTGAAAGACTGAAGCAGGATGGAGAAACCATACTTGCTGCTGATCAGGCTTTGCAACAGGATATTCGCGAACTACATATTGGTTTGCTAAATATGATGCCTGATTCGGCGTTAGAAGCGACCGAGCGTCAGTTCTTTCGACTTATTGGTGAAAGTAACCAGATAGCACAGTTTTATCTGCATCCTTTTACCCTTGATGCGCTGGAAAGAAATGCCGAAGGACGAGCACACGTCGATAAGTATTATCAGAGTTTTGAACAAATTAAAAAAGAAGGTCTTGATGCACTGATTATCACTGGCGCTAATATGGTTGGTAGTGAATTGGCTGAGCAACCTTTTTGGAAACCACTTAGTGAAGTATTGGCTTGGTCATATGATAATGTCACTTCAACATTATGTTCATGCCTGACAACGCATGCTGTTTTGCAATTCCGCTATGATCAAAAACGAAGTCTGTTACCGACAGGTAAACGCTGGGGCGTTTTTCCGCATCGCGTTGTTGACAGAAAACATCCTTTAGTTGTCGGCGTCAATACACGCTTTGATGTACCGCATTCCCGTTTTAATGAAGTTTTTCCAGATCAATTTAAAAAAGCGGGCTTAAAAATACTCGTCGAAAGTGAAAATAAAGATGTTCATCTGGCCGTAAGCGAGGACGGTTTCCGCCTGGTCTTTTTTCAGGGACACCCTGAATATGATTCAATAAGTTTAATGAAAGAATATAAACGTGAAGTTGGACGCTATATCAATAGGGAAACACAAGACTACCCTCCTTTCCCGGAAAATTATTTCTCGCTGAAATGCCAGACCATTCTGGAAGAATATCAGGATAATCTGACTGTTGCTTTGAAACAGGGTACGGAAATACCTGTATTTCCAGAAGATTTGATCATTCCTTACCTGGATAATACCTGGCATGATACGGCTGAGGCTGTCATTAATAACTGGATCGGAAAAGTGTACCAATTAACAAATACCGATCGGCATATGCCTTTCAATGATGCAGTGGACCCACACAACCCATTAGCTTTAAAGAGCTAGTCTGTACTCGCGATTTAAAATAGATCACCATGAAAATATGGATGATTAATGAAAAATCGAGTATATTCAGCTCTACAAAATCTATTGCACTATTTCCAGCATTTTCAGTAGCACAGTTCTACCTTGTAAATTGCCGAATCAGTACAAGCAATTAGATGTTATTTCATTAAGATATATAGAGGTTATTTACATGGCTACAGGTTCTGTTAAATGGTTTAACGACTCAAAAGGTTTTGGTTTTATTTCCCCTGATGATGGTAGTGCAGATGTATTTGTACATTATTCTGCAATTAGCAGTGAAGGTTTTCGTTCGTTATCTGAAGGACAAAAGGTCAGTTATCAGGTAGAAAATGGCCCTAAAGGCCCTCAAGCAAGCCAAGTAGTAGCCGAATAAATAATACTTTATTCGTTATTTTCTGAATTCCCCGTATTACTACGGGGCTTTCATTCGCCCAGCACCACCGATGCGTTCATGCATCATTAACCAGAGAGTTTAAATTGAAAAAGATTTTTGTAGGCAGTTTACCTGAGAACGCAACAGAAACTGCTGTTTCTGAATTATTTACTGAATTTGGTAAAGTGCGTTCTATACATCTGGTTCAAGATGTTTTCACCCGAACATGCAAAGGTTTTGGTTTTGTTGAAATGGAAGGTCACGAAGCTAGAGCGGCCATTGCTGGCCTTGATGGAAAAATGTATGAAGGCAAACCACTCAAGGTAAAATTTGAAGAGGTTCGCGATAAGGGAAAAGGGAAACGACGTAGATAAACCGTCTTTCTTAGATCACTAATCCGTATAAACCTGATTAGCATTTAGTTTTTGCCCCAAATCTCCCCCTATTTGTACGATCCCGCACCAGTTTATTTTATAATAGTGCCTGATTTTATTGAGGACATATCTTGAATTATTTATCTCATAAAAATACGTGCAAGCAGCTGTTTTTAATAGCTTTTCTATCTATCAATCTACTGGGTATGATTGCTTGTGATAAACAACCGGAAAATAAAGAAAAGCAAAGCACAGTATCCATTGAGTCAGAAGCTATAACATCTGTACAAAATTACGAAGTACGCGACGACAAAATCATCATCGAAAACAAGAGCTATTTATTTGATGTCAGTAATCACACGATTGATGAGTTTGAGGCTTTGCTAACCAGAGCTGAAGAAGTCTCTCAGGCTCATGCGCCGGGTTATGAAGATCTTAAAATAGAAATGATCATACATGGTCCTGATATAGACTGGTTTACTCAGCAAAATTATGAAATCAATCGGCAATTAGTTGATCTGGCTGCTCGTCTTGATGCATACGATATCATTGATATGAAGGTCTGTGAAAAAACCATGACAAAAAGAGGCGTTGATCGGGAAGATATCCCTTCATTTATTGAATCAGTTCCTTATGCCCCTATAGAAATAGAAAAGCGTCTTCAGGAAGGCTATATAAATTTATAATTAACTTAATACTATCTGGAGTAATCAATGTCAAAGCAGGAAAAAAGTCTTCAAATGACCATTTTAATGACTCCTGACATGGCCAATTTTTCAGGCAACGTTCACGGTGGTTCAATTTTAAAACTACTGGATCAAGTTGCTTACGCCTGTGCTGCACGTTATTGCAAATCTTATGTGGTTACAAAGTCTCTGGATCAGGTTACTTTCAGGGCACCAATAAAAGTTGGTGAACTGGTTACTTTCAGGGCACATGTCAATTATGTCGGTAATTCTTCATTAGAGGTTGGTGTAAAAGTTTTCTCGGAGAGCTTACAAAATCATACGGTGCGTCATACCAACTCATGTTATGTCAATATGGTTGCTGTAGGAGAGGATGCAAAGCCTGTCAGGGCACCAGAACTTGAACTTGAAGATGAATTCGAAAAAAAACTTTTTGAAGCCGCTGTAATGAGAAAAGAATTACGGGAAGAAGCAGTAAAACGTAACAGGGAAATTACCGCAGATATTCCTGATTACAATACTGACCTGAATATCGATTAATTAAAATGACGAAATGCTGCAGTCTTTATTTCATAGGGCAGGTCATTTTCATCAATAAAAGTGTATTTTGATACGTCTTTATTTATTCTACCAATACAATGAATTGGGCAGATAGACTCTAGCTTATTGATTACCGATTCGGATAAACCATTCGGCAGTGTAAAACACAACTCATAATCATCACCGCCGGTTAATGCCAATTCTATCGCTTTATCTTTATCCAGTTTTTTAACACTCTCGGAAAAAGGAATATCAGGTAATTTAATTTCTGCACCAACATTACTTGCTTTTAGAATATGTCCTAAATCAGCTAATAGACCATCTGATATATCGATACAGCTGGTCGCATTGCCTCGTAATTCAAGACCTGTTTTTATCCTGGCATCGGGTCGATTTAATCGTTGCATTTCTTTTTTCGTTGCCGCGGGGAATGACTCAGCTTCATTGAAGTGTTCTAGTGCATAAGCCGCAGCACCTAATTCTCCGCTAACATAAATCAAATCACCAGCCGCCGCACCACTACGCCGTAAAGATTTTCCTTTTGGCGCAACACCATGTATTTGTATAGTTATTGATAAAGGGCCTTTTGTTAAATCTCCGCCTATCAATATTAAGGAATGTTCTTGTGCCAATTGATTAAAGCTTGAGGCAAATCTTTCTATCCAATCAATATCTTTTTCCGGTAAGGTTAAAGACAGACTAAGCCAGCGTGGTAATGCGCCCATTGCAGCGATATCACTTAAATTAACTGAAAGTGCCTTATAAGCAATATCTTCAGCTGCAGCATTATCAAAGAAATGAACACCTGAAACCAAAGTATCTGTAGAAATGACTAATTCTGATTCTTCGCTAACATTGATAATGGCAGCATCATCACCAATACCCAAAATAAGATTTCCTTTATTTGATGGATACTTATCTTTAAAGAAATGCTCTATGATTTCAAATTCATTCAAGACTTTAATAATTAGCGTGATTGATTAGTTTCGTTTGAACGTAATTCTTTTGCGACTTTATCAAGAATACCATTGATATATTTATGTGACTCTTCTGCACCGAATAACTTGGCTAGTTCGATTGATTCATTAACAACCACCCGCCATGGAATTTCCAGATGATATTTTAATTCATAACAACCGATGTGTAATATCGCGCGTTCTATCGCATCGAGTTCGCTGACAGGTCGATCCAGTAATTTTTCAATTTGTGCATCAAGTTCTTTACGACACTTTACTGTGCCTCTTATTAACAGTTTGAAATAATCAACATCTGTCTTAGCAAGCGTATGACCATCACTCTCGAATTCAGCAATAATATCGGCAACGTCTTTTTCCGTCATAAAACATTGGTATAAGGCTTGTACTGTGTTGCGCCTGGCTTTAATTCTTGCACGTTTGCTAATGGCTGGAGATGGTGTGCTCATGGCTGTATCTGCTTAACTTGCTTAATTACACTAATCATTTCCAATGCTGCAGAAGCTGCTTCATAACCTTTATTACTCTCTTCATCCCCGGCTCTATCCATTGCCTGTTCAGTATTATCAACAGTTAATACACCAAAAATGACAGGTACACCACTTTTAATCGCCAATTTTAAAATACCATGAGCACACTCATTACAAATAAAATCAAAATGAGGTGTTTCACCTCGAATCACTGCGCCTAATGTTATAACTGCATCATACTTATTGTTATCAAGTAAATTTTTTACTGCCACAGGTATTTCAAATGCGCCTGGCACTTTAACTACTGTAATATTATTTTCACTAATACCATTGGCTTTAAGACTGTTTATAGCACCATCATAAAGGCGGTCGACAATAAAACTATTAAAACGACTTGCAACGATCGCGATATTGGCAGAGCCTTGAAAAGATCCTTTTTGTTCAATTACTTTTATATTAGACATGCTTCATGTTTCTCTATTAGTGTACGTACTCAATAACTTCCAGACCAAAACCTGACAAGGCATGAATACGTTTTGGTGCACTCAGTACACGCATCTTTTTTACCCCTAAATCAGAAAGGATTTGTGCTCCTAATCCAATAGTACGTAAATCTTTACTATTCTCTTTTACATTCCTGGGTTCTGTATCTTGCTCGTTCGTCTTATAAGATTCTATCTGATTTATTAATTCCAACGATTCAAATTGTTGACAAAGAATAACTAATACGCCTGACTCTTCTTCGGAAAGCCGTTTTAATGCATCATTTACCGGCCAACCACGATCTTTTGCCAAACTACCCGTTAAGTCAGAAATAGGATTTTCCAAATGTACCCGAACCAATGTCGGTTTATCAGGATCAAGCTTCCCTTTAACCAGGGCCAGGTGTATTTTCTTTTCTAATTTATCCTGATAAGCATGAAGTAAAAATTCACCGTATTCTGTCGGAAGAATACATTCCGTCATGTGCTCTACTGTTTTTTCATTTTCAATGCGATATCGAATCAAATCGGCAATGGTTCCTATTTTTAAATCATGTTTTTTGGCAAACTTTTCTAAATCAGGCCGCCTTGCCATTGAGCCATCATCATTTAGTATTTCAACAATGACTGCTGAAGCTTGCAGGCCTGCCAGCCGTGCTAAGTCACATCCTGCTTCCGTATGACCCGCTCTTGATAAGACACCACCAGGTTGTGCCATTAGTGGAAATATGTGTCCCGGTTGAACCAGATCAGATGGCTTTGCATCCGGTGCAACGGCTTTTTGTATTGTTATTGCCCTATCTGAAGCCGAAATTCCAGTCGTTACACCTTCAGCCGCTTCTATCGATACTGTAAAATTGGTTGAAAAGTTTGAACTTGATTGACTGGTCATTAATGGCAAGTTCAACTTACGACAATGTTCACCTGTTAAAGTCAGACATATTAAACCGCGTCCAAAATGTGCCATAAAGTTAATGTCTTCTGAACGAACACAGGAAGCAGCAATGATTAAATCGCCTTCATTTTCACGGTCTTCATCATCCATCAATATGACCATACGGCCATTTCGAATATCTTCAATAAGTTCTGATGCAGTATTTAGTGTCATATTATTTATTTATTAACTTATCCAGATAACGAGCAATCTGATCAACTTCAAGATTAACCTTTGTATCAATTTCATATTCTGAAAAAATCGTCTCAGATAGAGTGTGTGGAATTATATTAACATCAAACACATTATTATTAACGTCATTGATAGTTAAACTCACACCATCAACCGTTACAGATCCTTTTTTTGAAATAAATTTATTTAACTCTGCAGGAAACTCGATCGTAAACCTAATTGAACGACCTTCATCCTGTTTAGCAATAATTTTACCCACCCCATCAATATGACCGGAAACCATATGGCCATTAATTCGATCTGAAAGCATCATTGCCTTCTCAAGATTAATACAAGAACCTGCTTTTAACGAAGAAAAGGTTGTTAAACCCAACGTTTCTCCGGATAAATCGGCACTGAAAGAATTTTCATTTTTTTCAATAATAGATAAACAGGCACCGTTGACTGAAATACTATCGCCCAGCTTCATATCTGATAGCGATAACTTTCCCGTATCAAATGTAAAACGACTATCATCAGCATTTTTATCAATCTTCAGGATACGTCCTGTTGCTTCAATAATTCCTGTAAACATATTTAAATCGCTTTTTATAAACTATAAGTTAAACGGATATCGCTAGCGCATTGTCTTACGTCAATTAAATTCAGTTTTTTTGCTTGTTTTAATTTATTTAATGGTTCCAGTTTTAATAGAGCTTGCGCCGTGTCTCCCAATAATATCGGAGCCATATAGATAACAAGTTCATCAACTAAACCAGCTTCTATCAACGACCCTGAAAAAGTCGCACCTGCTTCGACCAAAACCTCATTTATTTCATATTTTTTTGCTAAATGAGTAAACACACCTGCTAACCATGACTCAGATGCTGGTATAAAAATCACTTCTGCACCAACTTTATATAATTCATTTAACCGTTCATCATTTTCTTTTTCAGTATAAATAATGACCTTACCTGCAATGCTGAATAACTTTGCCTGTGACGATATTCCAAGCTGTCTGTCAATAATCACTCGAACCGGCTGTTTAACATCAAATTCAAGATCTCTCGCATTTAATGAAGCATCATCACTAATAACAGTCTCAACTGTTGATAATATTGCACTGCTTGCGGCACGCAATCGATGTACATCTTTTCTTGATTGCTCAGAACTTATCCATTGGCTGTCACCATTAGCTAATGCAGTACGACCATCCAGACTCATTGCCAGCTTACATCGGACATAAGGCTTTACCAATGTCATTCGTTTAACAAAACCAGGGTTTAGCTTAATAGCTTCCACTTCCAGCAAACCTTGCTTAACTTTAATACCTGCTTCTTCCAGCTTATTAATCCCTGATCCTGATACCAGAGGATTAGGATCGCTCATAGCAATAATTACTTCTTTCACATTGGCGTTAATTAAAGCATCGACACAGGGTGGTGTACGTCCGTGATGGGAACACGGTTCAAGTGTTATATAGACAGTGGAATCAGAAGCATCATCACATTGATTTAGCGCGTTAACTTCAGCATGTGCTTCACCGCTAACAGCATGCCAGCCTTCCGCTATAACCTGACCTTCTTTACAAATAACACAACCAACACGCGGATTAGGATCGCAAGTATAACGTCCACGTTTTGCCAATTGAATAGCACGAGACATAAATTGGTAGTCGTGTGCTTGCCACGTCAACTATCGTCTCCATCATCTGAACCTAATAGATCAAGCTGACTTTTTTGTAATTCGGGAGGTAATTCATTTTCAACGCGTTCTATTTCTTCAAGAAAAGCCCGCACATCTTCAAATTTCCTATAGACAGAGGCAAACCTGACATAGGCAACTTGATCAATACCACGCAATTGTTCCATGACCCAATCACCAACCTGAATTGATTTAACTTCCTTATCACCGGTTGCACGTAACATATGCATGATGTTTGAGACAGCAACATCAATTTTTTCCATTTCAACCGGTCGTTTTTGAACCGCACGTAACAATCCACCACGTAGTTTTTCTTCATTGAAAGGCTCACGTCGGCCATCACTTTTAACAATACGGGGAAAATTCAACTCAGCAGATTCATAAGTAGTAAAACGCTCTTTACATTTTGTACATTCTCGACGACGACGGATCTGATCACCCTCACCTACCAGGCGAGAATCAATCACTCGTGTATCAGGATCAATACAAAAAGGGCATCGCATTTTTTATTTCACTTTTCCAGTTGTTAAAATAAAGGAGGGATTGCCAAAGCTTACAGGCAATAGCAATCCCTCATACTACAAGTACTAACAGTAGAAATACGTTTACTTCAGATCTTCATTCGACTCATATAATGGTCGTTTCTTACAAAGTTCCAGTACTTCACCTTTAACACGTTCGATAACTGAATCATCACCCATGTTATCCATGATATCGCAAATCCAGTTAGCAACTTGCTTACAATCGGCCTCATCAAAACCACGTGTCGTAATTGAAGGTGTACCAACACGAATACCACTGGTCACGAAAGGTGATTGCGGATCGTTTGGCACTGCATTCTTATTACAAGTGATATGCGCTCGACCAATTGCAGCATCAACATCTTTACCGGTTAAACCTTTTTCAACCATATCCACCAGGAATAAATGATTGTCAGTACCGCCTGATACAATTTTCAAACCACGTTCAACAAAGGTTTCTGCCATAGCATTAGCATTCTTTTTAACTTGTTGAATATAAGATTTGAACTCAGGCTGCATGGCTTCTTTAAAAGCAACAGCTTTGGCCGCAATCGTATGCATATGTGGACCGCCTTGATAAGCAGGGAAGACCATGAAGTTGATTTTCTTCTGGATATCTTCATTCGCTTTACCCATGATAATGCCTGAACGTGGTCCACGTAGTGTTTTATGCGTAGTTGATGTTGTTACGTCAGCAATTTGTACCGGACTTGGATATTCGCCAGTCGCAATTAAACCGGCAACGTGCGCAATATCAGCAACCATGATCGCGCCAACTTTATCCGCGATATCACGGAAACGTTGCCAATCAACTACGCGTGAATAAGCAGAAAAACCGGTCATAAGTAATTTAGGTTTATGTTCCAATGCTAATTCTTCAGCCTGGTCATAATCAATGTAGCCTTTGTCGTCTAATCCGTACTGAACCGCATCGTAAATACGGCCTGATACGTTGACTGATGCGCCATGAGTTAAATGACCACCATGTGCCAGACTCATACCCATAACTTTGTCGCCCGGATTAATCAATGCAAGGTAAACCGCACCATTTGCCTGTGAACCTGAATGAGGTTGAACATTGGCCCAGTCTGCACCAAATAATTCACAAGCACGATCAAGAGCAAGTTGCTCAGCCACATCAACGTACTCGCAACCACCGTAATAACGTTTGCCCGGATAACCTTCAGCATATTTATTCGTTAATACTGAACCCTGACATTCCAGGACACGGGGACTGGTCATATTTTCAGAAGCGATTAACTCAATGTGCTCTTCCTGTCGGCGACGTTCTCCTTCCATTGCATTGAAGAGTTCATCATCAAACCCTTGTATTTTTGTATCTTTTGTAAACATAGTTCTTCCTCAATTGCGATTAAAATATTTAGATGAAATCGTTATCTGATACTCATAATTTAATTTATATCATGAGTAAAATAATCCTTATAATTTTATGAAAGCGCTTTATTCATGCACTTTTCGCTATATCTAGTGTACATGCCCCCAAACGAGGCACGAATATTACCAAAACACATGCCCCAATGCATTGATGTTAAGCCTTAAATTCCAGTTCTTTTCACCTATTTACCATTAAACAAATATTTCTCAGAAAAAAACTCGCATCTTATTGATATTATTAATATTTATCATTTTACCTTAAATTTGGACAAGATATTCTCAATGAAGAAATACGACCTTCTGCCGATATAGTATTTACTAGCCTGAAGCGTTGGGGGAACGAATATAAATCATGATATCTACGACTGAACTTCAAATATTATCTTTAAAAAACAATGAGATAAAGGATGATTAGAAACTTAAATCAAAAATCCAAGGCCGAGCTATATAGCGCAGAGGCACATTTTCTAAAGATTAATAAAGAGCGAATTGAGTTAACTCGACAAGGATTAAGTGAACGACAAGCGCGATTTATTGATTTACTCCCACTGCTTTTCCATGAAAATAACCCGGAATTACCCGGATATATCAATGACGATGTTCCTGCTGGCATTGTCGACTATGCATCTGAACAAGCCGCCATAAAAGCCGCTAAAAGTTTTTTTAATACTTACAAACCCATTCGTCGTGCTCGTCGTATCATGGATATTAATGGCATGTATTTCATGGGAAGCAGTGGTTCAATTGCGTATAACAGTAAAAGCGACTTTGATGTCTGGTTATTACATTCAATTTCATTAGATGCTGATGTCATCGACCTGATACAACAAAAAGCCTACGCAGTAGAAAAATGGGCTGAAGAAACATTATTACTTGAAGTTCACTTCTTTATCTTCTCCGCTGAAGAATTTAAACAGGGTAAACAACAAGGTTTATCTTCAGAAAGCAGTGGTTCGGCACAACATTATCTTTTACTGGACGAATTTTATCGTTCCAGCTTACTAATCGCCGGAAAGATTCCAACCTGGTGGTTAGTACCTCCGGAAAACGAAAACGATTATGAAAATTATATCGACGATCTTTCACGTAATAACAAATCAAGTATTTCCGATAGTATTGATTTCGGTGCCGTAGCCGATATTCCCGCTTCAGAATTTTTTGGCGCTGCCGTCTGGCAACTTTATAAAAGTATTCATTCTCCCTATAAATCATTAATGAAACTTCTACTAATGGAAGTTTATGCAAGTGAATACCCTTCCATTTCATTATTGAGCATGATGTTTAAAGAAGCAGTCTATGAAGGCGTTGAAAATATTGATGACCTTGATCCATACCTGATGATGTATAAAAAAGTTGAAGAATATTTAATGATTCGAAACCAGCGAGAACGACTTGAACTTTTCAGACAATGTTTTTACGTAAAAATAAACGAACCTCTTAGTCATGAAATCAAGAAAAAAAGTTGGCGAAGAGAATTATTCAAACAGGTTGTATTGGATTGGGGATGGACAAACCAGCAATTTATCCAGATGGATACACAAAAAAACTGGCAAATCGATATGATTTCCCAACAACGCAATCGATTAATGAATGCGCTAACTGAAAGTTATCGTTTTCTTTCTAATTTCGCCCGACAAAATACAGAAGTATCGCGTGTTAGCCAGACTGAATTGAATGTACTTGGCCGAAAACTTTACGCCGCATTTGAAAGAAGAACGGGAAAAATAGAAATCATTAACCGGAATAATGATGCAAGTCTGAATTATTCAAAACTGACGATTTATCAAAAAAGTAATTCGATGGGAAAAGATAGCTGGCACATGTTTCAAGGACACATAAGTTTAAATGATATTAATGAAACCAAACCTGTTAAACGTGCACAAAACGTCATGGAGTTACTGACATGGGCTTTTTTTAACCAGATTATTAATTCGCATTCTGCTATCTCTCTCATTAATAACGATGGTTTGACCGTTAAAGAACTACGACAATTATTAATCTCTCTTGATGAAGAATTTCCTACAAGAAAACTTCCTGAAGCCGATTTCAATGACCTTAATCAATCAGCAAAAATTCAACACGCCTGTGTTTACATTAATGTTGGTCATGTTCCGAAAACCAGATCAAATGATAATATTAAACATATTTCAAGCACAAGAGATAATGTATTGAGTTACGGTGCACAGCATAATAACCTGACCCATAGTTTTGATTTATTAATCTGCACAACCTGGGAAGAATTACTCACATTTCGGTTTGATGGTGATGACGCATTTATACAATGCATTTGTGAATACCTGAACTGGGTTCCTCCTGGCGAAACCTATGGCCCACCAAAACTTAATGCGTTCAGTTACTCATCAAGCTATGGACCAGCTATAACAAAACGTATCGAAGAGATAATTCAGGATATTGTTAATGTTTTTTATGGAAAAAATTCACAGGAAAATATTCGCTATCTAATTCAGGCTGAAGATTGTTATTACGTCCTTTTTAATGAAGATGATCATCTGCATCATAAATATATTGGATCCACTGCACATCTATTACGTAGCCTGAGCAAACCTAACAATAAATTTAGCCCTGTTGTGTTTGAACATGAAACACACGGAGACAAATTAATTCAGGAATTATTTATATTAAATAAACCGGAGAAGATACAACTCTTTTATTTCATAAATAATAATATGGCTGACATCTATATCATTGATGAAAATGCTTCCTTGTTTTGTCAGACGATTCCTTTTCATGACAGCGAAGCTTTAATCAATCATTTTAATCTTTTTTTTGAAGCAACGATAAATCGCCGTGTATTCTTAATGCTGGATATTCAATCTAATATTGAAAACATTGAAGTTGAATTCTTTCAAATTAATTATGACAAAACGAAAAAAATTAAAATAAACAGGATTAACGATGAAATTGAAAGTTATGGACGTGGTTTTTTTAATATTCAGGTAATTGGCAGTCCTGATGATGAGCATAATTCTTTAAGTATTTTTTGCGAAGATCATGAGTTTTCATATATGGAGCATGGTAATAATTTATTCAATGTAGTTGCAGAATATGTCATTAATAAACGTGCGAGCGGCCAAAAATATCCTATTTATATTACTGATATAGATATTTCCAAGGGTCTGATGGGACAGGTTGAATCCAGTACGTTACAAACGATACATTATCTTAATTATAAAAAACGTATTGAAGATAAATTGAATCAGGCGATCGCTACTTATTAAATTTCTTCAATAGGAAGATTAACTGTTCAGAGTAAAGTATAATCTGGCAACTTTTAATTCTCGCTAGAAGAACCGTGTCAGATTCAGAAAAACTATTAAAACGACTGGACGCAATACTCGATAGAATAGAGCCACTTATACCTGGTATTCCCAAAGTATCGACCCGTTTTAATGGCGGTGCTTATCATTGGAAATCCTCAAATCATAACGGTTATTTCCAAAAAATCGAACGTCCAGCAAACTTTCGACTTTCAGATCTGCAATGTATCGAACGTCAAAAGAAACTGATTGATCGTAATACCCAACAATTCCTGGCAAACCTCCCTGCCAATAACGTTTTACTCTGGGGCCCAAAAGGCACAGGAAAATCATCGTTGATAAAAGCCTTGCTGAATGAATATCAGGAAGACGGGTTAAACCTGATTGAAGTTGAACGAGAAGACTTGAAAGACTTGCGTGCCATTATTGAACAGCTCAGTGCCAAGCAAGGTCATTTTATTCTTTATTGTGATGATCTTTCATTTGAAGCAGACGATGCCAGCTATAAAGCACTTAAGGTCGTACTGGATGGTTCCCTGACTAACAGTTTTGAGAACATATTAATCTACGCCACATCCAATCGACGTCACCTGTTACCGGAATACATGAGTGACAATGTTGCCAGTAAAAACATACACAACGAATTGCATTTAAACGAATCTATAGAAGAAAAGATATCCTTGTCTGAACGTTTTGGAATATGGCTTTCATTCCACCCTTTCAATCAGGAAGAGTATCTGGAGATTGTCGATTACTGGTTGAAAAAATTAAATGACAATATAGAAATGAATGAGACTATAAAAAAATCTTCATTAAAATGGGCTCTGGAGCGAGGTTCACGTAGTGGTCGTTCTGCCTGGCAATTTGCAAAAGATTACACAGGACAACAGAAACTGAAGGAAATAAATGATGACTGATCAACAGGAAATATATGAAGACAGTCAAAATGCACTGAAAAACGCCGAGTTGTTACATTCAGCAGAAGAAGTTGAAAAGGCAATCGCGCGTATGGCGAAAGAAATTACATCAGAATTAGAAAACAGTAATCCTCTGATATTACCCGTCATGGTTGGAGGCGTTATTCTTGCGGGAAAATTAATTCCGCAACTCAACTTTCCATTACAAATGGATTACATTCATGCAACACGTTATAGAAGCACTACCAGTGGTAGTACGATTAATTGGTTAAAAAAGCCGGAAAAGTCTTTAGAAGATAAAACTGTTTTACTGGTTGATGATATTCTCGACGAAGGCATTACGCTCGCTGCGATTATCGAATACTGTTATGAAGCTGGGGCAAAAAAAGTATTCACAGCGGTACTTGCTGAAAAAGAATTAGAAATAGACAAGCCCATTAAAAATGCAGACTTTACTGGCGTGATTATCCCTGATCATTATGTGTTTGGTTACGGTATGGATTATCATGAATACCATCGTAATGCAGCGGGCATCTATGCGGTAAAACTATCATGACTAAATTAGCAATCATCGGCGGTAGCGGTCTCACCCAATTAGACGGCCTTGAAATTATTGACGAAATTAACCCCGACACGCAATGGGGAAAACCTTCAGCGGCAATCATCGTCGGTAAATTTAATAATAATGAAATATTATTTTTACCACGTCATGGCAATCCACATACGATTCCACCACATAAAATTAATTATCGCGCGAATATACAAGCATTAAAAGATGCTGATGTTAGCGAAATCATTGCCGTTAATGCTGTCGGCGGTATTACGCAAGAAATGACACCCTGCCGTATTGTTATTCCGGATCAGCTTATAGATTTCACGCATGGTCGTATTGATACGTTTTATGAAGACAACCTGAAAGAAGTGGTGCACATTGATTTCACTTCACCCTATTCCGAATCATTACGTCAACAATTAATCAATGCGGCAAATATAAATAATATCGATATTTATCCAACTGGTACCTATGCCGTAACACAGGGTCCACGATTAGAAACCGCAGCAGAAATTATAAAGTACGAAAAAGACGGTTGTGACATCGTCGGCATGACCAGCATGCCCGAAGCCAGTCTCGCCAGAGAACTGGAAATGAAATACGTTTGTTGTTCTTTAGTCGTTAACTGGGCTGCAGGAAAAACGGATGAAATTATTACAATGGACATCATTGAAAATAATCTCAAGGAAGGCATGGGTAAAGTCATGACATTGCTTTCAGCATTGTTTCACGAGAGACAGTGAACCAACTAGCAAGTAAAACCATTACCTGTCCTTATTGCGGTGAAACAATCGAAATAGTGATCGATCACAGTATCCCCGAACAAGAATACATTGAAGATTGCGAAGTCTGTTGCCGACCAATAAATTTATCAGTCTATGTTAATGAAGATGAAATCAGTATTTATCCCAAACATGAGAATGAATAATAATAATTAAAAACTGACTACGTTTTTTTCCTAGTGAACCCACCATGTTTCTTTACTTAACGGATTAGTATGATGTGGAACTGTAACAGGCTGAGAGCCTTTAGGAATATTTAGACTAACCCAGTAATCAACAGGCTTCATTAAACGAGTAATTTCCGATACATTTGATAGGCGTTTCAAAAAATCATTATCATATGAAAGTAGAATATCTAAATTTAATTCTTCAGCTTCAGCAAGGATCAGACAATCATTATGTTTTGGATGATATGTTTCGAACTCCTTAGCTCTGTTTTTAACTTCAGCTCTAATACGTACAGGATAATCAAGAAACAATGAATTTATGAAACCATCGTGTAATTCTCTACGGTAAATATCACGTATTTGTGCCACTTCTGCGAGTACTGTTTCTGTAATATAGAATGTTCCAGGTCTATAGAACCAAATACGAAGAAGAGAAATCCTTTCTTGTGCGAGAGAATCAGTTGGACAACTAACCCCTGCAATACCATCAAGTAAATAAGATAGACAATGCGAATCAAGACCTACATGTTGTTCTTTATTTTGTTTCATAATTGTCTATTTAATATTGCACGATGTAGCGAGCGAAGACAAATCGAGGCGAAAACAAACTAATAAGAGGAGTGTGCGCTAGTGTATGAGCATTATTCGATTATTTTCAACGAATAATATTGTCGAGCGTACGCCTACATGGATGTAGGTGGTAGAGCGACGCAGGATGCTAAAGCCGAGTAATCGTGCTAATTGGTTAAACGACTTACCTGAAGAATCACTCCAAACATCGGGTGATCAAAATAATGAATTTCATTCAGTTTAATCTTGCGTGTTTCTTTTAGTTTAATGACTGTTTTATCAAAACCAGAATAGGATTCTTCGCTGCTACGAAGGACTTTGTTTTCCGGTGGGAGTTGTTTGAAATAAGACAGGTCGATATCCGCGTGTAAATAAAATCCACTTCTGATACGGATAGAACCGTCTATGATTCTATCTGGTATATTAAATTCCTCTATAAAAGCGGGTTCTTCTGTCGATTCTGTTGTATCAGCTACAGGCATCACCGCATTGCCTTCGAGTTTCTGAATATGAACATATCGAGACTCACGCCGTTCGGTTGCTTCCTGTTGCCAGGAAACATGATACAAAGGTCGGTATTCACTGGATAACTTTAAAACACGATAAACACCGCCCAGACGGTTACGACTTTTATTTAAAACCATATAGGGAACCAATCCCTGCACAGAATCTGGTTCTAGTTCAACCATGTTATCGCGCATTTTAAACTCTTCATTCTGCCATTGTTCACCATCCAGTTTGGGATAAAGCCTGTCAAAGACAATGACTTCAACCTGATACCAGGATTCCGCCAGGGCCGATTGAGAAAGTATCAGGAAACTTACTATTAATAGCGTTTTTATCAGATTCATGTGTCTATTATGCCGCGTTTTTCAACGTAATTTCAGAAAAAAGATTATTCAGTACATTCAACCTACTTTCTATATCTGCCAAATCCATAATTATCCTTAATTTGTCCTGACCATCCAGTTTATAACTGGACGGGTTTGTCTGAATCAACTGGATAATACCATTAGGATCAATTGTGGCATTTTCTTCAAAGAAGATACGCCCACCATTCATTCCCAGATCAATCTTACGAATACCTAAGGGTCGTGCTTTTTGTTTGAGTTTACTTATCTCAAATAAGTTTCTGACGGGTTCGGGTAATAAACCAAATCGATCAATCATTTCTTCTTTCAATTCATTAAGCTCTGCTTTCGATTTTACGCTGGCAATACGTTTGTACATAATCAAACGAATGTGTACATCGGGTAAAAAGTCTTCCGGGATTAATGCCGGCACATGCAAATCTATTTCAGCTCCGTGATCCAAAGGACGATCCAGTTCAGGTTGCAGTCCTTCTTTCATTGCTTGCACGGCCCTATCGAGTAATTCCATGTATAAGCCAAAACCAATTTCCTGAATATGACCGCTTTGTCCTTCGCCGAGGAACTCCCCTGCACCTCGTATTTCAAGATCATGCGTAGCCAGGGTAAAACCGATTCCCAATTCTTCCAGGGCTTCTATTGCTTCAAGTCGCTTGATTGCATCGGCGGTCATGGCTTTACGTGGTGGCACAATTAAATACGCATAAGCACGATGATGGGAACGCCCTACACGCCCACGTAGTTGATAAAGTTGTGCCAAACCAAATTTATCCGCGCGATCAATAATAATGGTATTTGCCGTGGGGACATCAATACCTGTTTCGATAATCGTTGTACACACTAATACATTAAAACGACGATGGTAAAAGTCGAGCATGATGGACTCGAGTTGTTTTTCCGGCATTTGTCCATGGGCATACTGAACTCGAGCTTCAGGCAACAATTTTTCTATTTCATCTGCGGTCTTTTCAATTGATTTAACTTCATTATGTAAATAAAAAATCTGGCCACCGCGTTTGATCTCGCGCAACATCGCTTCTTTTAAAAGTACGTCGCTACGTTCCTTGACAAAAGTCTTAACTGCTAATCGACGCGAAGGCGGTGTGGCAATAATAGAAAGTTCGCGTAAATCTGATAACGCCATATTCAATGTTCTTGGTATCGGCGTTGCTGTTAAGGTTAGTACATCAATTTCTGCACGTAATGCTTTAAATTTTTCTTTTTGACGCACACCGAAGCGGTGCTCTTCATCAATAATAATCAAACCGAGATTTTTAAAATTAATATCACTTTGTAATAATTTATGTGTACCGATAACAATATCGGCTTTACCATCCGCCATTGCGGCTAAAGCAACATCGGATTCTTTCTTTGTCCTGAAACGCGATAGTAATTCAATTCTCACCGGCCAGTCAGCAAAGCGATCAATGAAATTTTGATAATGCTGTTGCGCTAGCAATGTTGTTGGTACCAAAATCGCAACTTGCTTATTATTCTGAACCGCTAGAAATGCCGCACGCATTGCCACTTCTGTTTTACCAAAACCGGCATCACCACAAATTAATCTATCCATCGGTTTAGCGTCACGCATATCTTCAATCATGGCATCTATGGCATCCTGTTGACCGGGCGTTTCTTCAAAAGGAAAATTTTGTGTAAATGATTGATAAGCGTTCTGGTCAAACTCATAAGATAGTCCTTGTCTTGCTGCACGACGTGCATGCAACTCGAGTAATTCAGCAGCAACATCATGTATTTTTTCTGCTGCTTTTTTTCTCGCCTTTTGCCATTGACCACTGCCCAACTTATGTAACGGTGCGTGTTCCGGATCCAGTCCGGTGTAACGAGAAATATAATCCAGCGCCGCAACCGGCACATATAGTTTGTCACCTTCAGCATATTCAAGATGAATAAACTCGCCTAGGAAACCACCGATATCCAGCGTAACCAGACCTAAATAACGACCAACACCATGTTCTTCGTGAACCACTGCCGCACCTGTTCTTAATTCAGTCAAATTACGAACAACCGCATCAGCATCCTGCTGTTTACGTTTACGCAATCGCCGTTGCATAACACGTTCACCAAACAACTGCGCTTCAGTAATTATTGCAATGTTCGGCTCATGAATAATAAGTCCGTTTTCAATCGGCATAATGGCAATAGCAAACTTTACATTACCATCTAGAAACTCTTGCCAATGTTTAATTTTGACAGGTACATCATGTTGTTTAAACAATTCCATGATCGTTTCACGTCGCCCCTGAGTTTCAGCCGCAATCAATACACGTCCATTAAAATCATTTAAAAAATGTTTTACCAAGGTCAACGGTTCTTTTGCTCGTGCATCGATAGAAAGATTGGTTGGCATTTCAGTATCGTATTCAACAACAGATGAGTCAGAGTCCGTTGAAAGCGTTGAAATATGAATTTGTGGAAATCGTTTTAATTGAGTGTATAACTCATTGGTATTCAGAAACACATCGCGTGGAGGCAAGATTGGGCGTTCGACATCGTAATGATTTTGTTCATATCGGGATTCTATATCTTCCCAAAACGTTTCAGCGGCTTCTTTAATACCATCATCCAACACAACAAATGCATCTTCTTGCATGTAATCAAACAAGCTGCTGGTTTCGTCATAGAACAAGGGTAAATAATATTCGATGCCTGCTGGTGCAATTGACTGACTAACTTCGCTATAGATGGGACATTGACCGGGGTTACCTTCAAAACGGGCACGCCAGTTAGCACGAAAACGTGCAATACCCTCATCAATCAAGGCCACTTCACGTGCAGGTAAGACACGTATGGATTCAACTTTATCTGTCGAACGTTGCGTTTCAATATCAAACAAACGAATGCTATCAATTTCATCATCAAATAAATCAATTCGAAAAGGATCGTTTGCACCCATTGGAAAGACATCAAGCAAAGAACCCCGGACAGAGACTTCACCATGCTCAGTAACCTGTTCAACAAAACGGTAACCTTGTTGGCTTAATTGTTTTCTAAAACTTTCAATGTTGATTGATTGTCCAACATTTAGCAGCATACTATTTGCTAACAAATAATCACTCGGTAACAAGCGATGCATGATGGTAGTAACGGGCACAACAAGAACACCTTGTTTCAACGTGGTTAATGTGAACAAGGTTTGTAAACGTTCTGAAATAATATCCTGATATGGCGAAAATGGATCGTAAGGCAGGGTTTCCCAATCAGGGAAAACCATTACCGGAGTTTCCTTTAGATTTTCTATATAGACTTTTAATTCATTAACAACATTAGCTGTACTAATAGCATCGGCGGCAACAACCAGAACAGGTTTCTTTGTTTGCATTGCCATATTGGCAATAGCAAGTGATTTCGCACTTCCGTATAAACGTGACCAGTTTGATTTATTTTGACCTGCCTCAGGTAATTTTGGAGACAATACATTTTGTCTTTCATACGTTGTCATAAATAATAATAACGCTTAACTGATAGAAACGTTAATCGACTCCAACGCGACAAGCGGATCGTCTGCTTTTGTTATTGGTCGACCAATAACAAGATAATGACTACCTGCAGCAATGGCCTCAGATGGTGTCATAATACGTTTTTGATCATCGCTGCTTGAATCGGCTGGACGAATACCCGGCGTCACTAAACAAAAATCACTGCCTAATTCATTTTTAATACGATTTGCTTCTTTAGCTGAACAAACAACACCATTCAAACCTGATTCTTTCGCCAGATTTGCTAACAGCAGAACCTGATCATCAACAGTTCGGTTTATACCTAACTCACTCAGATCTTCCTGTGACATACTGGTTAATACTGTAACCGCTATTAATAAAGGTTTATGTGTTGTTTTATCTAACGCTTCAATAGCTGTTTCCATCATATTACGACCACCAGAAGCATGGACATTTAACATCCACACACCCAGGTCAGCAGCAGCACGACAGGCACTGGCAACGGTATTCGGTATATCGTGATATTTTAAATCCAGAAAAATATCGAAGTCCGATTTGATTAATTTTTCAACGAGGTCGGGACCTTCCCGGGTAAAAAGTTCTTTACCAATTTTTAGTTTACAACTTGAAGGATCTAACTTCTGACAAAGATCCAGAGCTTGTTTCCCATCAGGAAAATCTAACGACACAATGACTTTACTATCACTCACCAGCGACTCCAAAAACAGGTTTAACGGTATCCCAATTTTTACAACCAGGACATTGCCAATGTAATGACTTGGCATCAAAGCCACAGCTATTACATTTATACATTGCTCTTCCATCAATCAATTGACCTGTCAGGTCTTTAATGGTTTGTAGATGCTCATGCGTTTCACCTTCTGATCTTTCCAGTGCATATTCGATCAATTTATCAACACCTTTCACTGTCGGACGATTTTTTAATTCATCCGAAATAAATCTGATTGCTGCATTTTCCCCTTCACGCTCTGCAATCAACTCGGTCAACATTAACAAGATACTTATATTGTCATAAATATTAACCAGCATTCGCAAGTATTCAACAAACTCATCAACGCGATCCATGTTACGATAGCATTCGTAGAGTGGCATCAGAACTTCAGTAATATAATCGCTATCCTGTGATTCAACTCGCTTATAAGCTTTGATTGCCAGTTTTGTCTTACCATTCTTTTGATGCATTTGTGCTTCTATTAAACTGGCGCGAACACAGTCTGTATCAAAACTCATTGCTCGGCGAACCATGTCTTTAACAACTCGCATATTGCCTTCATTCAATGCTGCATCAGCATGCTCACAATAAAACTGTGCAATGACGGGATTGTATGATTCGAATGAAATTGCGCTCAATTTTCTGGCAATAGTGATCGCTTTATCCCAATCTTTTTCCTGCTGGTATATTTCCAATAGCTGCGTATAGGCCTGATTTAGATGGGTACCTGAATTAATTAACTCTAGAAAAAGGCCTTCTGCCCGATCAAGTAAACCTGATCGCATATAGTCCATGCCAAGTTCAAGTAAAGCACTGTTACGCTGTTCACGATTTAATGTCGGTCTGGCGATTAAATTTTGATGGATTCGGATTGCCCGATCAACTTCACCACGGCGACGAAATAAGTTGCCTAAAGCGAGATGTGTTTCAACAGTTTCACTATCCACTTCCAGCATACGAATAAAGACTTCTATTGCTTTGTCCGGTTGCTCATTTAAAACGAAATTTAATCCTTTGAAATAATCAGGGTTTATTGAACCTGAAGAACGATCTTTTGAATTATTCCCGCGTCGACCAATCCACCAGCCACTAAATGCAGCAACAGGTAGCAATAGCCAAAGTAAGTTTAATTCATTAATCATTAACTAGTCCTTAACTGGCATGACACGGAGATTGTTGATCTCTTTTTCGCTGTTTTTTATCTGTTTTTCAAGTTTAAGTTTTTGAGATTTCAATTTTATAATCATTGGCATACTGGCAAGTATGCCGAGTAATGCGCCAATAAATAAAATAATAACAACCAACCATGAAAGCGGCATATCAAGCACACCAACATAGTAATTTAATTCAATGATTTGATTATTTTTAAGATGAAATGCCAATCCAGAAAGCAAAATGGCAAAAACAATAATCAATTTAGCAATACGGGACATTACACTCTCCAGAACATGTTCTACACAGATTAAAACGATCGTACACGACTACGACAGACAGTCTATAACATCTAACAATTGCTGTGATGAAATGGAAAAGAAAAAATGCGGGATTTATTAGTCAGTAATAGGGCTATTACAGTTGTTAACTCTTTCACGCATCTGCTTGCCCGGCTTGAAATGCGGTACGTGCTTGGCCGGCAGCGATACAGGTTCACCCGATTTAGGATTTCGTCCAACCCTTGGTGGGCGATAATGTAGAGAAAAACTACCAAAACCACGAATCTCGATACGCTCTCCATTTGAGAGCGTACCGGACATGTGTTCCAAAATGGTTTTAACTGCCAATTCAACGTCTTTGTAAGCCAGTTGAGATTGGCGTCTTGCCAATACTTCGATAAGTTCAGATTTTGTCATGCTTGTTATCTCGGTTATGCGTCGATGATTTTCTGCTCTAAACACGCCAAGCCATTGTTATTGTTCCTAAATCCTATCAGAAGATAAACAATTTGTAACAGCAAATTTAACTATTTATCCAAATGTTCCTTCAAAAGGTCACCTAATTTGGCTGTTCCACCCGATTCTGGTGCATATTCGCTAACAGTTGCCTGTTCATCATCTGTTTCTTTTGCCTTGATAGAAAGGTTAATCGTGCGTTTTTTACGGTCAATCGCCGTAATTTTGACCTCAACTTCATCCCCTTCTTTCATCACAGTGCGTGCATCATCGATATCTTTTTCCAGTGAAATTTCACTGACTTTCAAGGTACCTTCAACACCATCGCCCAATGCAATCGTAACGAAACGTTGATCCACGTCTTGTGCCACACCTTTAACAATCGAACCTTTTGCGTTTTCAGCAATAAAGTTTGAGAAAGGATCTTTTTCAAGTTGTTTAACGCCAAGAGAGATTCGCTCGCGTTCTGCATCAACAGCAAGGACAACGGTTTCAATCTCATCACCTTTGCTGAAGTTACGAACTGAATCATCTGAATTCTCAGCCCAGGTTACGTCAGATAAATGAACCAGACCATCGATACCACCATCAAGTCCGATGAAAATACCGAAATCAGTAATCGATTTGATCACACCAACAACACGGTCGCCCTTATTATGCGTTGCTGCGAATTGTTCCCAAGGATTTGACTGACATTGCTTCATGCCAAGAGAAATACGACGACGTTCCTGGTCAATATCAAGAATAATGACATCGGTTTCTTGGCCAATATGGACTAATTTTGAAGGATGAACGTTCTTATTGGTCCAATCCATTTCAGAAACGTGAACCAAACCTTCAACACCTTCTTCTAATTCAACAAAACAACCATAGTCGGCCAGATTGGTAATCTTGCCATGTAAACGCGCCCCTTCTGGGTAACGACGGGTTAAATCTAACCATGGATCTTCACCCATTTGTTTCAGACCTAAAGAAACACGGTTCTTTTCACGGTCAAATTTCAATACTTTAACTTCTATTTCATCACCAATATTAACGATTTCACTTGGGTTCTTAACACGCTTCCAAGCCATATCGGTAATATGAAGAAGACCATCAATGCCACCTAAATCAAGGAATGCACCGTAGTCAGTCAGGTTTTTAACAACACCTTTAACCAATGCACCTTCTTTTAATGATTCCAATAATGCATCACGTTCAACACTACTTTCAGTTTCAACAACTGCTCGACGAGAAACAACAACATTATTTCGTTTCTGATCAATTTTAATAACTTTGAATTCTAGCGGCTTACCCTCTAAATAAGAGGTATCACGTACAGGGCGTACATCAACTAATGAGCCCGGTAAGAAAGCGCGAACTTTATCAACATCAACAGTAAAACCACCTTTCACACGTTCGGTAATAACACCGACAACGGTAGCATTCGCTTCATGAGCCTTTTCGAGTTCTGTCCAGGCAATTTTACGTTTCGCTTTCTCCCGAGATAAACGGGTTACACCATATCCGTCTTCGATAGAATCAAGCGCAACATCAACTTCGTCGCCTAAAGCAACTTCAAGGTCGCCATGCTCATCATGGAATTGGTCTATGGGGATAATGCCTTCGGACTTAAGTCCAGCATTAACAACAATATTATCGGAAGTAACGTCTACTACTATGGCACTAATGATTGCGCCAGGACGCATTTTATTTTCTATTTGGCTTTGTTCAAATAGTTCGGCAAAACTCTCGCTCATGAAAGGTATATCCTGAATCCTGTCTATTACTACAACAGGTTGTTCTGTTATGGGACTATTAAAAAATGCACTATTTTTTAGTGTCCGTTAATCTTCAGCTAAACACTCATCGCGAGTGATTAACTACCGTGTCGCTAAATTTGGGATTCGTTCTTTGACCAATTCCGAAATCTTCGCTACTACTTCATTAATATCAAGCGTACTTGTATCAATGATTACTGCATCTTCTGCCGGTTTCAATGGTGAGGCGGCACGTGTACTATCACGCTCGTCTCGTTCAGCTATATCGGCGGAAAGGTCGCGGAGATTAGCACTAATACCCTTATCCTTCAACTGTTTCAGGCGTCTTTTAGCTCTTTCCTCGGCACTTGCCGTCAAATATATCTTCAATGTTGCCTGTGGAAAAACCACAGTTCCCATATCTCGACCATCAGCAACCAGTCCCGGTGCCTTATGAAAGGCTTTTTGCCTCGATAACAAAGCCTCACGTACGGCTACAATTGGCGCAACCTGTGAGGCTGCATTTCCAGCTTCTTCAGTACGAATTTCGTCAGTCACTATCTCACCATCCAGCACGACATCGACTAGAGAACCGGCTCCGGCAACTTTAAACTCAACATTCAATTTTTCTGCCAAATTAGCCAGTGCCGTTTCATCTTTATTATCAATGCCTCGCTTTTGCGCAGCCAGGGCCAAGACACGATAAAGCGCGCCACTGTCGAGAAAATTCCATTGCAACCAATCAGTCAGATAACTGCAAATCGTCCCTTTACCTGTACCACTTGGGCCATCAACCGTAATAATGGGCACATCACTCATAATTGATATCCATTCCTGCTTTTTGTGCTAATTCAACAAAACCTGGAAAAGATGTTGCGACATTTTCACAGTCTTTAATAACTACAGGATCTTTTGCAACCATACCGGCAACCGCAAACGCCATGGCAATTCGATGATCACCATGACTATTGACTACACCGCCTTGAAACTCTCCATTTTCAATGATCATTCCATCATCTGTTGCCTCAACTTTAATGCCTGTGGCAATAAATCCATCTAACATGGCCTCGATTCGATCACTCTCTTTCACGCGTAATTCTGCTGCACCGGATAAACGCGTTGTGCCTTTGGCGCAAGCAGCGGCAATTAATATTGCCGGGAATTCATCGATAGCAATCGGTACCAGTTCTTCCGGAATATCGATTCCTGTTAATTCACTACTCTTTATATGTATATCAGCAACGGGTTCGCTAGATTGTTCGCGTGCATTCTCTAACTCAATATCAGCACCCATGAGATCCATGATCTTTAACATGGCGTCGCGTGTCGGATTGATCCCGACATTTTCTAAAACCACATCCGAACCGGGACAGATACTTGCCGCGACAATAAAAAACGCAGAAGAAGAAAAATCAGCGGGAACACTAATTTCCGTCGCAACTAATCGTTCAGCTTTCTCAATAGAAATTTTAGATCCGTTTTTTGTAACAGGATGAGAAAATGCACCGAGCATACGTTCAGTATGATCTCGGGTTGTTTTGTTTTCGGTAATACGGGTCGTGCCTTCAGCATAAAGTCCGGCTAACAACAAACAGGATTTTAATTGAGCACTGGCAACCGGTAATTCATAGTCGATTGCTGTTAATTGATTACCACCTGAGATATTAATAGGCAAGGTGCCTTTGTCAGTGCAATTAATGACCGCATTCATTGTTCGCAATGGATTAATCACGCGCATCATCGGGCGCGTCATTAAAGATTCATCACCAATCAATTCTGAATCAAACGCTTGCGCGGATAATAATCCTGACATCAAACGTACTGAAGTTCCCGAATTACCAAAGTCCAGTGCTTTGTCATAAGCATGAAGCCCATGAAGACCGACACCTTTCACTTTTACCAGACTGCCATTGTTTTCTATCTCAACACCCATTTGTTGAAATACCCTGGCCGTCGCTAAAGTATCTTCACCTTGTAGAAAACCCGTAATTGTTGTTTCACCTTCGGCAATAGCACCCAACATCAAGGCACGATGTGATATTGATTTATCGCCGGGCACAGTAAGTCGACCGCTAATGACCCCGCCCGGTTTAACTTTAAAACTGGAATGATTGCCAGTAATATTCTTTGAACTCATAACAACGTGTAATTATTCTTTGCTTGTATCTAGCTGTTCTCTATTATGAACAAATTCGTCCCTGACTTTTTTAGCTCGCGTGAAAATTTTTAATAACTGATCGCTATCAGAACTTTCAATCGCTGCTTTAACTTGATCGATATGTTCAGAAAATTTTTCCAGTGTTTTTAATAAGGCATCACGATTAGAAAAACAAATGTCATGCCACATATCAGGGTTACTTGATGCAATGCGAGTAAAGTCAGCAAAGCCACCGGCTGCATATTTAAAAATTTCATCGCGCTCTTGCATATTGGCAAGGCAATCAACCAGAGCAAAGGCCAACATGTGGGGTAAATGGCTGGTCGCAGCCAGAATTTCATCGTGATGTGCAACATCAAGATCAATAACATCAGCACCCACTGCATGCCACATATCCGTGATCAATTTGTGTGATTTTTTACAGGTTTCCTCTACCGGGGTAAGTATGACACGATGACCAATAAACAATTCTGCAAACGAGGCTTCAACACCACTTTTTTCAGTACCGGCAATCGGGTGACCAGGAACAAATTTTGGGAATTGATCGCCCAAGGTTTTTCTTGCAGCATTAACCACACTGCCTTTGGCACTACCCACATCAGTCAACACAGTTTTGGTTTCTAATGCTTCTGCAATTTGCGGTAATAATTTTTCTGTTACCGATAACGGCGTACCAATTACTATTACATCTGCACCTTTAACTGCTTCAGCAACATC
The DNA here is from genome assembly GCA_013112535.1 of Pseudomonadota bacterium. Lineage (GTDB taxonomy): Bacteria > Pseudomonadota > Gammaproteobacteria > Eutrophobiales > Eutrophobiaceae > UBA7359. The sequence goes on along the minus strand of JABFGI010000009.1, from coordinate 39,650 downwards.
TAATGTGTAGTCATCGATCACATCAAGTTCAACCGCTTTTATTAGCGTTTCTTCACAACGGTTACAACCTGTCACACGACCGACCAACTTTGCTTTACGTAAGGCGCGAGCAAGCGAGCCACCAATCAGGCCCACTCCGATTATTGAAAGATGATCAATTAACATTTTTTTACATTAAAATTTAAAAAGAATTATATGGTATGTGGAAAAATACTTTCCCAACTACTATTTACCGCCTACTTTGCCAGTATTTTACCCAATGCATCAATAAACTTCTTATTCTCAGACTCCAACCCGACTGATACGCGCAAATGATTCGGCATGCCGTAGTTTGCAACCGGACGGACAATAACGCCTGATTTAAGCAAACTGTCATAAATAGCATCAGCCGGTTGTTCAAAATCAACACAGATAAAATTACCTTTTGATGGAATGAACTCCAGTCCCATATCATCGAAAGCCAACGTTAACTGTTTCATGCCGGAATGATTTACGCCGACACTGTGTAAAATATAATGCGTATCCTGTAATGCCGTTTCTGCCGCCACTAAAGCCAGACTATTATTATTGAATGGCTGACGAACCCGGTTTAACAGATTCGCAATATCAGGATGTGATAAAGCATAACCTATACGTAAACCGGCCAATCCATAAGCTTTGGAAAATGTTCGTGTTACGATCAGATTTTTAAAATCGTCTAACCATAAACTGCTATCAGGATAGTTCGCTTCACTGATTGCATATTCAAAATAAGCTTCATCTAACAAGACAAGCACATGTTCTGGCACATTTTCCAGAAAATTTTTCAAGTCCGAACGATTAACCCAGGTTCCCGTTGGGTTGTTTGGATTAGCAACAAAAATTAGACGCGTCTTATCCGTAATCGCTTCCAGCATAGCAGGTAAATCATTACCCCAGTCATTTGCCGGAACAACCACATGCTCCGCACCCACTGCTTGCGTGACTATTGGATAAACAGCAAAAGAATGTTGCGAATAAATAACCTGATGTTCGGTTGTAACAAATGCACGCGCAACCATTTCCAAAACATCATTCGAACCATTACCCAGCGTAATTTTTTCCGGCTCAACATCATGTTTTTCAGCCAATGCTTTTTTTAAACTGAAACCATTGCCATCAGGATAGCGCGATAAATCTTTTGTCGAAGCAATAATATCTAATACTTTCTGACTTGGCCCTAAAGGATTTTCATTGGAAGCAAGTTTGATAATCTCATCCAGACCCAATTCACGCTCTAACTCTTCTATAGGTTTGCCACCAGAATAAGGTTGGAGACCAGCAACACCTTTAGTTGCGAGAGCCAATAGATCACAAGACATTAGTAATACCCATCATTAATATTTTTCAGTGAAGCTCTATTAATAGTGATTTTTTCGTCAGATCGAGGAAGCATCGCGCGCAGAACCGGAATGTATAGTTAATACATGAGGATTCGAGCACGAAACTGACGAAGATATGGCGAAAAAAGTGCATTAAGAGAGTTTCACTAAAGGACGGCCTTTGGATATGAACCTAGCAACTTCATCATCGCCGCACATTCTTTAAGTTCAGCCAACGCTTTTTTAACATGTTCATCTTCAGCATGCCCTTCTATATCAGCAAAAAAAACATAAGCCCACATTTCACGTCGAGAAGGTCTCGACTCTATACGTGTCATGCTAATACCATTTTCAGCAAAACAACTGAGCATTTGATGTAAGGCGCCCGGTTTATTTTGTGCAGAAAAAATTAATGATGTCTTGTCATTACCACTTGGTTCACAAGTCGCTCTACCGATAACAAGAAAACGGGTTGTATTGTTTGGCTCATCTTCAATGTTATTTGCCAGATTATTTAAATTATAAAGTTCACCGGCTGATTCGCTCGCAATGGCCGCGGTATTATCTTCTGTTCCGGCAATACGTGCTGCTTCGGCATTACTTGACACAGAAACACGTTCAGCTTTGATTAAATGTAAATCAAGCCAGGCACGACATTGTGCCAAAGCCTGTTGATGAGCATAAACACGGCTAATACCTTCAAGCGATTCATTTTTACTTAAAAGGTGATGATTAATACGCAGCTCCACTTCACCACATATTTTCAATCCGGAATCATTCAACATATCTAATGTGTGATTAACCACACCTTCAATAGAATTTTCTATTGGCACAACACCATAGTTCGATGCACCTGATTCCACTTCACGAAACACCTGATCGATACTCGTAAAAGCGGTGGTATTCACTGAATGACCAAAATGTTTAAGCGCGGCAGATTGAGTGAAAGTGCCTTCCGGACCGAGATAGGCAATATCCAGTGTTTTTTCCAAAGCCAGACACGCAGACATAATTTCCCGAAACAGTCTGGCCATTTCTTCTTCAGATAATGGCCCGTTATTTTGTTCGATCACCTTTCTTAAGACCTGTGCCTCACGTTCAGGACGATAAAACGTTGTTGGTTCAGGCGACGAATTTTTAACTTCTGCAACTTCCTGAGCAAAACGCGCACGCTGACTAATCAGATCGATCAATTGTTTATCGACCACATCAATTTCTTCACGCAGTTGTTCCAGACTTTTTTTCTCGCTCATGACCTTAAATTCTTATTTTTATTTCATACTCTGTATTCGTTGAAATTCCTGCATAAAATCAAAAATCTGCCTTATACCGGATTCAGGCATAGCATTATATAGACTCGCGCGCATACCACCAGCCAAACGAAGCCCTTTTAAAGCATGAACCCGTTAAGAATAAGCTTGAATGAGGAAATTCGGCTAGTTGGCACTGAATTTTAAAAAAGAACGACTCATATGAAAGCGAGCCTAAAAAAGATAAAAAACTTAGGAAAAAACCTGGAAAGAAAATAACAAGTCAGTCTTATTACTCTTCTGTAACATTATCATCTGTAATTTCGATGATGCGTTCCAAACCAGCCAAGTGTTCTTCTTCACTAAGATTAACCAATCTAACACCCTGGGTATTACGACCAAAAACAGAGATATCACCAACAGGCGTTCTGATTAAAGTACCTTGGTCGCTGATCAACATAATTTCGTCTTCGCTATCAACCGCAACAGCACCGACAACAGCACCATTTCGTTCTGATACCTGAATTGAAATAACACCAACACCACCACGAGATTTTTGTGGATAATCTTCAACAGCTGTACGTTTACCATAACCGTTTTCAGTTGCAGTAAGAATCGTGCTTTCTTTGTTTTCTACAATGATCAGGGAAATCACTTTTTGATCGCCACTTAAACGAATACCACGAACGCCTTTTGCAGTCCGCCCCATGACTCGAACATGTTCTTCAGGGAAACGTACTACTTTGCCAGCATTACTAAACAACATGATGTCATGTTCGCCGTCGGTAATTTCAACACCGATTAATTTGTTACCTTCAACCAACTCAATTGCACGTTTACCACTTGGTCTTGGACGCGCAAATTCAGTTAATGATGTTTTCTTAACCGTACCGTTTTCTGTCGCCATGAAAATATATTTATTTTCATCGTATTCTCTAATCGGTAATACAGCATTGATTTGTTCGCCATCTTCCAGCGGTAATAAATTGATAATTGGCTTTCCACGTGCAGTACGACTCGCTTGTGGCAGCTCATACACTTTTAACCAATACACTTTACCGCGATTTGAGAAACACAAAATCGTGTCATGGGTACTTGCCATAAAGAGTTTATCGATAAAGTCTTCATCTTTAACTGAAGTTGCAGACTTACCACGACCACCTCGACGTTGTGAACGATAGGTATCAATAGGTTGTGATTTGGCATAACCGGCATGAGATAAAGTGACGACCACATCTTCTTCCGTGATCAAATCTTCCATACTCAGGTCTTCTTGCGTGTGAACAATTTCGGTTTTACGTTCATCACCATATTTCTCAAGAATCACTTCCAGCTCTTCGCGTATCACCTGCATTAAACGTTCAGGACGCGACAGTATATCGAGCAAGTCCGCAATGGTTTCTAGCAAGTCACCGTATTCTTTTAGTATCTTGTCTTTTTCCAACCCGGTTAATTTTTGTAAACGCAATTCGAGTATGGCTTGAGCCTGTTCCGGTGATAAACGATAACCATCGTCGGTCAGGCCGTATTCTTTGGGTAAATTATCCGGTCTCGAAGAATCGGCACCAGAACGCTCCAACATTTCAACAACTGCATCCGATGCCCATGTTCTTGCTAATAATGCTTCTTTAGCATCGGCAGGACTCGCTGATGATTTAATCAAAGCAATAACCGGATCAATATTCGCCAGCGCGACAGCCTGGCCTTCCAGGATATGGGCACGTGCACGTGCCTTACGTAATTCGAAAACAGTACGGCGAGTGACAACTTCGCGACGATGACTGACAAAGGCTTCAAGTAAATCCTTTAAGTTCATCAAACGTGGTCGGTTGTCGGCCAGAGCAACGATATTAATACCAAATACCGATTGCATTGCGGTAAACTTATACAAGTTATTCAACATCACTTCGGCAACTTCACCCCGACGTAATTCAATCACGACGCGCATGCCGTCTTTATCAGATTCATCACGTAATTCTTTTACACCGGTTATCTTTTTGTCTTTAACCAGTTCGGCAATCTTTTCGACCAAACGCGCTTTGTTAACCTGATAAGGTAATTCGGTAATAATTATTTTATTACCTGAATCATGTTCTTCAATTTCACAACGCGCACGTACATAGATTTTCCCGCGACCTGTTTCATAAGCTTCACGTATACCGGATGAACCATTAATAATGGCAGCCGTGGGAAAATCAGGTCCGGGAACATGTTCCATCAAATCCTGAATCGTTGCATCAGAGTTATCAATTAAGGCTAAACAAGCGGCAATCACTTCCGACAAATTGTGTGGCGGAATATTGGTTGCCATACCGACCGCAATACCGCTGGAACCATTAACCAATAGATTAGGAATTCGGGTAGGCATAACAACAGGTTCATTTTCAGAACCGTCATAGTTTGGTGCGAAATCAACCGTTTCTTTATCGATATCTTCGATAATTTCATGTGCAATACGCGACATACGAACTTCGGTGTAACGCATTGCCGCAGGTGAATCACCATCGACAGAACCAAAATTACCCTGACCATCGACAAGCATGTAACGTAGAGAAAAAGGCTGCGCCATGCGCACCATCGTGTCATAGACCGCCGTATCACCATGAGGATGATATTTACCAATGACATCACCAACAACACGCGCCGATTTTTTGTACGGTTTGTTGTAGTCGTTACCCATTTCTTTCATCGCAAACAACACGCGACGATGCACAGGTTTTAGTCCATCACGGACATCAGGCAAGGCGCGACCGACGATGACACTCATTGCGTAGTCCATGTAGGACTGTCGCATTTCGTCTTCTATATTGACATTGGAAAGGTCGCGCGCAAAATCGGGGCTATCGGTTTCAGACATAAATTATTGATGGAAAAGAGGGGTAAAAAACGCCTTTATTTCTAGTAATTATTTGAGCCCGAATCTTATCATAATCCGGTCATTTTCCCTACTTTTTTCTTGCTTTTAAGCTACTGATTTTAGGTCAAATTTTACCAAAAATTGCAAGCATTTTTTCAGCATCAGGATCCTGCACAATTCCCTCCTCTGTAACGATGACATCAACCAATTTTGCCGGCGTAATATCGAAGGCAGGATTAATCGCTTGCATGTCATTTGGCGCAACGCGGACTTCATTAAAATCAGTGATTTCCTCGGTATTTCTATACTCAATTGGAATATCCTTTCCTGATTTTATTTGCATATCAACGGTCGAAAATGGCGCTACCACCATGACTTTTACACCATGATATTTTGCGGAAACAGCATGCGAATAGGTGCCAATTTTATTTGCTACATCACCATTTGCAGCAATGCGATCAGAACCAACAATCAGCCAATCAATATCACTACTTTGCATCAGGCTGGAAACCGCTGAATCAATCACCAGATTTACCGGAATATTGTCTTGTTGTAACTCCCAACTGGTCAACCGCGCACCTTGCATCCACGGACGAGTTTCGGATGAATAAACCTGTTTAACTAATCCATTCTTAAATGCCGTTCTAATTACACCTAATGCCGTCCCATAGCCACCAGTGGCCAAGGCACCGGCATTACAATGTGTAATTATCTGGCTGTCTGGCTTAATTAATTCCGCGCCTAATCGTCCCATTTCATGATTAGCGGCAATATCTTCATCATGAATGCGTATAGCCATTTCTAATAATGCAGTTTCAGGATCACCTTCGATAGAATCAAAACCTTGACGCATTTTGGCAATCGCCCAATTCAAATTTACCGCTGTTGGTCTTGAATTCGAAAGTAATTCAAGTTCTGTATTAATTATTTCGCGCCAATTATCTGCTGAAGATTGATAAGCCGAACGCGCCGCAAGTACAACGGCATAAGCCGCAGCGATACCAATCGCCGGTGCACCACGAACAACCATGTCTTTAATTGCTTTTGCTACTTCACTGGCTAAGTCGTATTCAAGATAAATGTTTTCTGCCGGTAATTTACGTTGATCTAACAAGATCAACTTTCCTGACTCCCACTTAACTGCGGCAAAAGGTTCGGTAATATTTTTTGAATTGTATATAGTCAATGGGTAATCATCCTGTTAATGAATTATCATAACGCACATACATAACGAAGGACTAATTAAAATGAATGTTGATAGTTTGATTCACGCTAAATGGATTATACCGGTTGAACCGAAAAATACTGTCCACGAAAATTATTCCATAGCTATCAAAGATGGCAAGATAGAAGCGATACTACCAACGGATAAAGCGCGTAGTAAATATACGGCAACTGAAGAACACGAATTGCAACAACATGCGTTAATTCCGGGTTTAATTAATGCACATACCCATGCTGCGATGAATTTATTTCGAGGTCTTGCTGATGACTTACCATTAATGGAATGGCTTAATAATCATATCTGGCCAGCAGAAACGAAATGGGTTGATCCTGATTTTGTAAAAGACGGTACTGAACTTGCCATCGCTGAAATGATTCGCGGTGGCACAACCTGCTTTAATGATATGTATTTCTTTCCAGACCAAACAGCAGAAGTTTGTACACATGTAGGTATGCGCGTTGTCGTTGGTTTAATTCTGATCGACTTCCCTACTGCCTGGGCGAAAGATGCAGATGACTATATTTTTAAAGGTGAACAGGTACATGATAAATATAAACATGATTCTTTGATTAACACTGCCTTTGCTCCACACGCACCCTATACCGTTTCAGACGAACCATTAAAACGAATTAGTGTAATAGCAGAAGAACTCGATATCCCGATTCACATGCATATTCATGAAACGGCTTTTGAAGTAGAACAAAGTGTCGAACAACATGGTAAACGACCGCTACAACGTTTATCCGAATTAAGTATATTAAGTCCGCGCATGCTGGCTGTACACATGACGCAATTGAACCAGGAAGAAATAAATGAACTTGCCAGACTTAGTGTCAGTGTCGCACATTGCCCTGAATCAAACTTAAAACTTTCCAGTGGTTTTTGTCCCGTTGGAGATTTAATTAAAGCCGGAGTTAACGTTTGTATTGGTACGGACAGCGTCGGCAGTAATAATGATTTGGATATGTTCGGTGAAATGCGCACGGCTGCCCTCCTCGCCAAAGGTGTTGCCAAAGATAGTACCTGTGTTGATGCACACACTGCATTAAAGATGGCAACACTCAATGGCGCAAAAGCACTCGGCCTTGATGAATCAATTGGCTCATTAAAAAAGGGGAAACAAGCCGACATCGTTGCTGTTAACCTGGACCAACTTGAAACCGCACCACTTTACGAACCAGTATCGCAAATCATCTATTCTGCAAACAGACAACAAGTCAGTGATGTATGGATATCAGGAAAACAGTTGTTAAAGAATAGAGAGTTAACAACGATGGAATATTCCAGATTGATGGAGAAAGCGAAACAGTGGGAAGCGAAAATTAAATCATAATTCTTAATATACTTTTTGTTTCGTCTGATAGTGAAATAATAGTTAAAAAACTCCAGGTTATGTAATTCACTCTGATTACCCCTAAAGCTTTTGTCTTCTTATACCGATAGTAGAGATATCAATTTTAATTTTTTAAGACTATGGACAAAGAACTCAAAAATGCATCCGAGAAACGGTTAAATTATGGTTTACGTCGAATTTCAGACAGACTTTTTTATGCCAGAATTAAAGCAAAGCTATCACAAGAAGATGTGGCTAAAATTCGAAATATATCTGTTAAGACAGTCAAACGTTGGGAAACACGTGCAGGCACACCAAAAAATCAAAATCTTATTATGAAATTGGCCGAGATTTACAACATCTCATACCCATGGCTATCATTTCATTTTGGAAGTGAAGAAACTGATTTTGAACAGGGATTCGAATTAGAATTGATCGATAATATCTGGCAAAAACTCGACAGGGAAAAACAAAAATCCGTTATGGTAACTATTCAAAAGTTAATACAATAAAAAAGAAGTTGGTAATCAATCTACCTTAAACAAGCCAGTATACTCATTCCATTTATTAACAATCTCACAAAACAACTTTGCCGTTTGTACGGCATCATATCTTGCTGAGTGGGCTTCTTTCTCATCCCACTCCAAACCTGCTGCTTCAGCCGCTCGAGCTAACACAGTTTGTCCGTAAGCAAGACCTGCCATGGTTGCAGTATCAAAAGTACTAAAAGGGTGAAACGGATTACGTTTAATATTATTTCGTTCAACAGCCGCATTTAAAAAATTAATATCAAACGCCGCATTGTGACCGACTAATATTGCACGACTACATCGGTGTTCTTTTATTTTTTGACGAACGGGTTTAAATATTTCACGTAAAGCTGTAATTTCATCTACTGCAATTTGTTTACGAAAAGGATGTTCTGGATCGATGCCGGTAAATGCTAATGAGGCTTTATCTAAATTTGCACCTTCAAACGGATTTACGTGTTTGGAAACAATTTCATCGACACACCACTGTTGTTCATCATTGACTGTTACCGTAACAGCAGCGATTTCCAGCATGGCATCAGTTACCGCATTAAAACCAGCTGTTTCTATATCAACAATAACTGGCAAAAATCCACGGAATCGTTTTGCAACTGCTGTTTTCTCTTTCTTTTGAGAAGATTCGTTTATTTCTTCAGTTGCCATGCGCATGTTTCGCCTGTTCGAAATGGAACCAGTACGCTATCACCAAAAGCAATCGTTTCCGGAATGGATAATTCTTCTTTTATCAAGGTTATTTGATCTGCATTACGTGGCAAACCATAGAAGTCTGCACCATAATGACTGGCAAAAGCTTCCAGCTTATCTATCGCACCAGTTTCATCAAAAGCCTCTGCATAAATTTCGATACCGATATGTGCTGAAAAAATACCGGCACAACCACAACCTGTTTCCTTGTTCTTTCGTTCATGCGGTGCGCTGTCGGTACCTAAAAAGAATTTTGCATTACCACTGATTGCTGCCTGTTGAACTGCTTTACGATCTTGTTCAGCTTTTAATATCGGTAAACAATAATTGTGTGGACGGAGACCGCCTTTAAATAAATCATTTCGGTTTAATAGAATATGTTGTGGCGTAATCGTTGCGGCAATATTTTCTTTGGCACTTAAAACAAAATCAACGCCTGCCTTTGTTGTTATGTGTTCTAACACTATTTTTAATTCAGGAAAGTCTTTTGCTAATGGCGTTAATACTTTATCAATGAACACCGCTTCTCTATCAAAAATATCGACATCATCATTCGTCACTTCACCATGTACTAATAGAGGCATGCCATGCTTCATCATCGCTTCTAATGCCGCATAGGTTTTCTTGAAGTCGGTAACGCCCTGATCCGAATTAGTTGTTGCACCAGCAGGATAATATTTTAGCGCTTTTATTAATTTGCTTTCTGCTGCCGTCTTTATTTCTTCGGCAGAAGTATTATCCGTTAGATACAGAGTCATTAAAGGCTCAAAGTCATATTGTTTATTAACGCTGGCCAAAATACGGTCACGATATTCCAGCGCCAATTCTGTTGTTACTACCGGCGGTTTAAGATTCGGCATAATGATCGCGCGGGCAAATTGCGCTGCCGTGTGGTTTACAACACTTTCCAGGGCCGCACCATCACGCAGGTGCAGGTGGAAATCGTCCGGTTTTGTTATGGTTATTGTTTGCATTTCAGGATGAACATTACAGATTGAAAATTGAAAGGTATCATAAGCTGCAGTAATTGTCCGCGAATGTATCAGGGTAAAGATGATGGAATATACAAAACTGGGTAAAACAGATATTGAAGTCAGCAAAATCTGTCTGGGAACAATGACCTGGGGTGAACAAAACACCGAAGCTGAAGCACATGAACAACTGGATTATGCCGTCAATGCCGGTATTAATTTCATCGATACTGCCGAGATGTACCCGGTTGCACCAAAGAAAGAAACGCAGGGATTAACTGAAACTTATATTGGTACCTGGTTAGCCAAACGACAGGATCGCGACAATCTTATTATTGCTTCCAAGGTTTGTGCCCAAGCGGATTGGACTGGTTATATGCGTGATGGCAATCCAAGACTGGATAAAAAAAATATCCATGCCGCCCTCGATGCCTCCTTAAAACGATTGCAGACTGACTATATTGATCTTTATCAAACACATTGGCCGGAAAGAGATACCAATTACTTTGGGCAGTTGAATTATTATCATGTACCGGAAAAAGATGGTGTACCGATCGAAGAAACACTAGGTGTACTTGATGACCTGGTTAAGGAAGGGAAAATCAGAAACATTGGTATTTCCAATGAAACAGCCTGGGGCTGCGCTGAATATTGTCGTGTTGCTAATGAACAGGGTTTGTCTCGCATCGTCAGTATTCAAAATCCTTACAATTTATTAAACCGCAGTTTTGAAATTGGCTTATCTGAATTTGCTCATCGTGAAGCGGTGGGATTGCTTGCGTACTCACCTCTGGCTTTTGGTGTTTTAAGCGGAAAATATTTGAATGGAGCAAAGCCGGAAGGCACACGTTTGGTTTTATTCGATCGCTTTACACGCTATACCAAGCCACAAGCAGAAGCAGCGACCCAAGCTTATATTGCGTTGGCAAATGAAAATGGACTCGACCCATCACAAATGGCACTAGCCTATGTCAATAGCCGACCATTCCTGACCAGCAATATCATTGGCGCAACAACAATGGAACAACTTAAAGCAGATATCGAAAGCATCGATGTTAAACTAGACAAAGACACCATCAGGGCAATAGAAACTATCCATGAAAAAATACCAAATCCTTCTCCCTAATATTTTTTTAATATTAACTACAAGCTCTATTCCAATTTTCGCCTTTGCTTCAGCTGAGTCGGAAAATATATGGTTATATATAACTTTAATACCTGTATATTTAATTCTTATTTTACAGACACTAATTGTTTTATTAGCTTCATTAATGAAACAGTTTAAAATGAAAAAACCTGTTTTAATCTCTGTGATAGTTGCATCGATAGCCATGCTTATTGGCACAGTTGCAACTTGTATTTATGAAACACTGGAAAATACATGGCTGTTACTTAAATATTTTATTCCTATTGGTGCGATTGTTTTTATCTTGCCAGTGGTTCAATTCAAGTTATTGAATAAAGCAGAAAAAAACGCTGATGAAATCGATGGATAGGTCAGATTTGGCTCAAACTCATTCAATAATCATTGTATAATCTTCATTCAATTTAATAGACAAGAGACATTATGGAATTATCTGCATTAACCGCCATCTCGCCGATTGATGGGCGTTATCAAAATAAAACCGATTCATTAAGACCAATTTTCAGTGAATACGGTTTATTCCGATTTCGCGTGGAAGTTGAAATCGAATGGTTGAAAGCATTAGCCAATCATTCTGGTATAAAAGAGATCGCCCCCTTTTCGAAAAATTCGATAAAAATTCTGGATAAAATTAAAAATGATTTTTCTGTTGCCGATGCCAAAGCGATTAAAAAGATCGAAAGAACAACAAACCATGATGTGAAAGCGGTTGAGTACTTTATTCGCGACAAAATAAAAACCAATAGAGCATTAAAACAAGCCAGCCAGTTTATTCACTTCGCTTGCACTTCAGAAGACATCAATAATTTAAGTCACGCCTTGATGTTAAAAGAAGCACGTGATGATGTACTGCTGCCTAAACTGAATGAAACTATTTCTGTTTTAAAGGCATTGTCGAAAAAACATGCGGCAACGCCGATGCTATCTCGCACACACGGGCAAACTGCATCGCCAACAACCCTGGGTAAAGAAATTGGTGTTTATGTACACCGTTTATTACGCCAGAAAATACAACTGGAAAAAATTGAATTGCTCGGCAAGATGAACGGTGCGGTTGGTAATTTCAACGCGCATCTTTCTGCTTATCCCAAAGTAAACTGGATGTCCTTATCTAAAAACTTTGTGACCGGTTTAGGGCTGGACTGGAATCCGCATACAACGCAAATTGAATCGCATGATTATATGGCAGAGTATTTTCATGTTTTATCACGCACCAATACTATTTTGATTGATCTTAGCCGTGATATATGGAGTTATATTTCACTTGGTTATTTCAAACTAAAACTGAAAAAAGGTGAAATCGGTTCATCAACCATGCCACATAAAGTGAACCCCATCGACTTTGAAAATGCGGAAGGCAATTTAGGATTAGCAAATGGAATTTTTGAGCATCTTGCACAAAAGTTACCAATATCAAGATGGCAACGTGATCTGACTGATTCAACTGTTTTGAGAAACATGGGTGTGGGTGTTGCACACACTTTAATCGCGTTTGATTCAAGCTTAAAAGGTTTATCAAAACTGGATATTAATCCAGAAGCACTGGATTTTGATCTGGAACAATCATGGGAAGTTCTGGCCGAGCCAATTCAAACCGTTATGCGTCGCTATGGTATCGATGATGCTTACGAACAGCTTAAGGAATTAACGCGTGGTCAAAATATCAATCAGGAAACCTTAAGTGACTTTATTGAGCAACTTGAATTACCGAAAGATGCCAAAGCACGATTACAAAAACTCTCACCACAGAATTACATTGGCAATGCAGAGGCACAAGCAAAGCAGATCTCCAAGAATTAATTATGCACGATTATTCTGAATACCGACTGGGGGAATCATCCGACGAGACATTAAACATCTCAACAAGAGATGATAATGCTGAGGCCACTCTGGAGTTGGTAAAACAATGCAAACAAAAACTGGCTATTATCAGCCAGGAACTCGATCCGCTTGTTTATGATCAGGCTGATTTAGTTGAAGCAATGCGACAATTAGCACTAAAAAGTCGCAATGTTGAAATACGAATCATTGTTTTTGAACCTGAAATAATTGTTCGAAGAGGACACAAACTCATTGATTTAGCAGGGAAAGTCAGTAGTTTTATCGAAATTCGCAAAGTTGCCAAGGAGTATAAATCATTCAATGAAGCGGTACTTATTGCCGATAACGTTGGGTATCTATATAGAGAAAGCATAGAAAGGTACAAAGGAAAACTAAACTTCAACGGCAGACGCGAGTCGAAACACCTGTTAGACGCATTTAACACAATGTGGAATACCGCTAAACCGGACGCAAATTTACGTAGGATGCATATTTGAATAAATTATTTTTACATGTTTTTTTACTATTCATAATCGGTGTTACACCTGTGATGGCGGATTCGATGAAGCTGGAAATTATCGAATTAAAACATGGCGTGGTATCAGATATTATTCCTGTTCTTAAACCACTCGTTGCCGAAGGCGGTACCGTTACCGGGATGAACGGTAAACTTATCATTAAGTCTACCCCCTCCAATCTAAAACAAATAAAACAAGTTCTTGCCAAACTCGATAACGCACCACGTCGGTTAATGATCAGCGTGAAACAAAACGTCGATGGCAGTTTAAAGACAAATGAAAGCGGACTATCCGGACGCTATCACTCTGGTAATGTCAGAATTGAATCGCCTGATATCAGTAATGAAGGCGCCATCATACAGGGACAGGACAGTGACGGTAATATGATTCGTTATCGCACATTAGAAACGCGCTCCAACATCGAAGACAGGAATGTTTTTCGTATCCAGACACTGGAAGGACACCCGGCACATATCAATGTCGGGAATTCCGTACCCATACCCACACAAAGTGCTGTTGTTACCGGTGCCGGTATCGTCGTACAAAATGGCGTTGAATACCGTGATGTCACATCCGGCTTTTACGTCTTACCAAGATTACAAGGCGACAATGTCACCTTACTCGTCGCACCACGCCTGTCACGCGTTAGTCCAAATCAGGCTGCGATATTTGATATACAGGAAGTCGAAACGACTGCAACAGGCAGATTAGGCGAATGGATACAAATCGGTGGCAGCACACAACATTACAATAATGATAGTCGTGCGAATGTGATACGTACCAAGCAACGTGGGCAAGAACAGAGGAATGTATTAATAAAAGTGGAAGAGATTAAGTAACAACTTCCTTTGTCATTCCCATGCAGATGGGAATCCAGTCGAACAATATCTTCTATATTCTTTTTAACTTCATATTTCGTCTGATGACGAGTCACTTTTCTTTGCGTGGTCAAAGAAAAGTAACCAAAAGAAAGACACCCGAAATGTCATGGCCTACGGCTCCCTTCGCAAGTCATCAGTTACTACGGGTCGCGCATACATTCATCCCTGAATGAATGCGCTCAATTGTGCGTCCATGCACAATTGACCCTATAACTAATCACTTACTCAGCATGACAAAACGGGAATTAAAATATACAAAGTGTACTGTGGTTCTAGAATCACTATAATTAATATTTCCAGTCATATTAAACAAGGACGATTCTACTGATGCTAGCATTTAAAAAAATATTACAGCGAGATAAAGTGAATATTAAACTTTTTATTTTGTTAATAGCATTCATTACAGCATGTTCCGTCTCCGCAGATCCTAAACAGAAATTAGTAGATGAATACATGGAGGCTATGAAGATAAACAATACATTAAAAAGTTTTAGTTCTTCTTATACGTTAGAAGCGAAAAGACTATATAAAGATTTACCAGAATCTTTTTGGACTAATGATGAATATAAAAAACTGATATTTGATTATGAGAAAGCCTTATGGGAAGGTTGGCGAGCCGCATATCACAAATATTTAACAGAAGAAGAATTAAAAGAACTTTTACAGTTTTTACAAACAGATCTTGGTAAGAAATTTCTAAGAATGCAAGTCGAAATGGAACCAATATTTACAAAAGTTGCTAGCAATTCAGCAGCAATATTAAATGATGAATTTACATTATTAATAAAAAGTTACGGTTATTAATGACGATATCAGGGCGCAGCACATTAGTAGAATGCTGTATCTAACCAATGCTATCAATCCCCTTATGGCTTGCCGAGGTGTTGTTTGATTTTATCGGTTGAGCCACAGGGAAGTGGCGAGAGCGTATTGGCGACAGGGATGTCGCCTATGCGCGTGCCGTTGAAATCAAATAACACCGAGGGTACCCGTTAGGGCAAGACATTTGGGGTGGCCTTTTTCTTGGCTAGCTTCTTTTTGGCCACGCAAAAAGAAGTAGCTCGCCATCAGGCGAAACCATAGTCAATATAGAAACGATAATAGAATATTATGAAGAAACTGAATTCTTAAGCGTCTCAACAACCCACTGATTAATACTTTTATTTTCACCTGTTGCGCGAGCAGCTATCTCACTGTGTAAACCTGGAGGAACTCTAAGATTAAATTTTCCGGAATATTCTTTTGTCGGACTGATACCTTTTTCTTCGCAAACTTCCAGATACACCTTTAAGGATTTTTTAAATTCTTTACGTAAAGTAGCCAGGCTTTTGCCATAAAAATCGGCACTACCATTTAGCCCCAGTATTTCACCACGAAACTGATCGGAATCAGCGTCATATTCAATCTTTGCTTTATAACCATCAACTTCCAAAATATTCATAACTCTACCTCGTTCACTTCCAGCCACTTACGAATACTGGCAACAGCACCTTTATCAGTATTCGGAGAAGGGTGCGGTCTATGAAAAACTCGAACTTCACCAAAAAGCACAACAGCTACTCTGGAACCTGCTCTCTCGGACACATCAGCGCCAAGTTCCTTAAATAGCGATTCAATATCAGACCAGTTAATGTTGCCACTTGTTGGTCGACTATAAATTAACTCCAATGTCTTTTTATGCTTCCGCTGCATTATTAAATAGTACTATATAATGGTACTATTTCAAGAATTGATTCACACAAATTGTCTTAAAAAATAATTTAGCACGACCTGCTTCGGGCTGATAAAATACCCCCTCAATTTTCTTCATCAACCAAGATTCAACGATTTAATGTTAATACTGCAAGGCGGCAACGCCCTTTCTGACTTTCGGGTCAATAAACTCCTTCCTGCTTTGCAGGCACTCGTTCCAGAAACCAGCTCGATTCAGGCGCATTTTATTCACTTTGCTGAAACCAGCGCTGGCCTGAATGACAAGGAGCAGGCGCAGCTTGATGGTCTACTAAATTATGGTTCTGTAATTGAAATTGACAATAACGATTCGGCTAAACTTATCGTCATTCCTCGTCCCGGGACCATTTCGCCCTGGTCGAGTAAAGCGACCGATATTGTTCATAATTCCGGATTGGATAAGGTCATACGAATTGAGCGAGGTATAGTTTATTTACTTACATTATCCAGTGGTTCGAATCTGACTGATGAGCTAGTCGAACTCATTAAACTGATAATTCATGACCGCATGACCGATGTGGTTATTCATGAAGAAGATGAAGCAAAAGCATTATTTTCTACAGCCGAACCAGCCGTATTAGAACACGTTGATATTCTTTCTGGCGGCAAACCGGCGTTAGAGAAGGCAAATTCTAAAATGGGACTCGCTTTATCAACTGAAGAAATCGATTATTTATTTACTAATTTTGAAAAACTGAATCGTAATCCAACTGATGTGGAGTTAATGATGTTTGCTCAGGCAAACTCTGAACATTGTCGTCACAAGATCTTTAATGCGGAATTTACAATCGATGATGTGAAACAGGAACATTCATTATTTGACATGATTCGACAGACACATCAGGAAAACCCGGGTAATGTCCTTTCTGCTTATCATGACAATGCTGCCGTTATGGCTGGTTACAATGGCAAACGTTTTTTTACTGATCCCGATCAAAATCACTATGGATATAAAGATGAAGATATTCATATATTGATGAAAGTCGAAACACATAATCATCCCACGGCAATTTCACCTTATCCAGGCGCCGCAACCGGCTCCGGTGGTGAGATACGAGATGAAGCAGCAACCGGACGTGGCGCAAAACCAAAAGCGGGTTTGAGTGGCTTTGCTGTTTCGAATTTAAAAATACCGGAATTTGAACAGGCGTGGGAAAAAGATAATGGCAAACCGGAACGTATTGTTTCGGCACTCGATATTATGATTGAAGGACCAATAGGTTCGGCTTCTTATAATAATGAATTTGGCCGCCCTGCTCTTTGCGGTTATTTCCGTACGTATGAACAACGCGAAACGGATTCGGTTATTCGTGGTTATCATAAACCGATCATGCTTGCCGGTGGTTACGGCATGATTCGAAATGAACATGTCGACAAACTCGATATTCCTGCCGGTGCCAAGTTAGTTGTTCTCGGTGGTCCGGCAATGTTAATTGGCCTGGGTGGTGGTGCTGCATCATCGATGGCATCCGGTAGCAGTGATGCTGCCTTGGATTTTGCCTCGGTTCAGCGTGATAACGCTGAAATGGAACGTCGTTGTCAGGAAGTCGTAGATCGTTGTTGGGCATTAGGTGAAAAAAATCCAATTTTAAGTATTCATGATGTGGGTGCTGGAGGTCTTTCCAATGCCATGCCGGAACTGGTTAGCGCCAGTGATCGTGGTGCGCAACTTGAGTTACGTGAAATACCTAATGATGAGCCGGGTATGTCGCCGATGGGTGTTTGGTGTAATGAATCGCAAGAACGTTATGTGTTAGCAATCAATCCGGAACACATCGAAAAATTTATTAGCCTTTGTAAAAGAGAACGTGCGCTTTATGCAGTGCTTGGTGAATCAACTGAAGATGAACAATTGATATTAAACGATTCGCACTTTAATAATAAAGCGATTGATATTCCGATGTCGGTATTACTTGGCAAGATGCCAAAGATGAAACGTAATGCTTCAACTGAGACGAGTCATGCTAACGAATTCGACACTTCATTATTAGATTTAAAAGAAACCATCGATCGTGTTTTACATTTACCGACTGTTGCCAGTAAAAGCTTTTTAATCACCATAGGCGATCGTTCTATTTCCGGTTTAGTCGTACGCGATCAGATGGTTGGCCCCTGGCAAGTACCCGTTGCAGATTGTGCTGTCACCAGTTCTTCTTATTATGATTACATTGGTGAAGCGATGGCATTGGGTGAGCGTACGCCTATTGCAATAAATAATGCACCTGCTTCAGGACGTATGGCGATTGCTGAAGCCATTATGAATATATCCGCAGCACGCATTCTTAAACTGAGCGATATTGCACTATCTGCAAACTGGATGGCCGCTTGTGGCGAACTGGATGAAGATGCAAAACTCTATGCCACTGTTTCAGCAGTCAGTCAGTTATGTAAAGAATTAGGTATTGCTATTCCAGTGGGTAAAGATTCATTGTCCATGAATACGGTTTGGTCAGACAATAACAAAGAAAAGAAAGTCACGTCTCCGTTATCATTAAATATTACTGCATTTGCCCGTGTCGCAGATGTACGTCAGTCACTTACACCACAATTATTTCAAGATGATGAAACTATATTGATATATATCGATCTGGCAAATGGACAACAACGTTTAGGTGGTTCTGCCTTGTGTCAGGTGTATGAACAAGTTGGGAATGAAACACCAGATTTAGATAACTCAAATAACTTAATTACTTTCTTTCAATCATTACAAATACTGAATGAGTCTGACTTGATACTCGCTTATCACGATCGTTCTGATGGTGGATTGTTTGTTACTCTGGCTGAAATGGCATTCGCCGGTCACACTGGTATCAATATAAATATTAATAATTCTGATGACTTAATTGCGGGTTTATTTAATGAAGAGCTCGGCGCAGTTATACAAATCAAGCAAGAACATGAAAAAAGTGTTAAACAAACATTTGTTAATGCCGGGTTTGATGAGCAGTCTATTAAAACAATTGGTTTGTTGAATAAAGCTTATGAATTTAACCTAAAACATAACGGGTCAGATGTATTAAGTATTGCGATAGATGAATTGCATAAAAAATGGTCTGAGACCAGTTATCAAATACAAGCGCTACGTGATAATCCTGAATGTGCGAAGCAGGAATATGATCAAATTACTGATAGAAATAATAGCGGTTTATTTCTCGATACTTCATTTCAATTTGAAACGAACCCGATTCCTGCTATTAATACTGGCGCAAAACCAAAGATGGCCATTTTGCGTGAACAAGGCGTTAATGGTCAAATAGAAATGGCGGCTGCATTTGATCGTGCCGGCTTTGAATGCATAGATATTCATATGCAGGATTTGATTGATGATCAGATAAAACTGGATTCGTTTAATGGTCTGGTTGCTTGCGGTGGTTTTTCTTATGGTGACGTACTTGGTGCTGGCGGTGGTTGGGCAAAAACCATTTTATACAATGACAAACTGAGTAAGATGTTTGAGGATTTTTTCAAACGTACAGATACTTTCTCTCTTGGTGTTTGTAACGGTTGCCAGATGATGTCTCAGCTTCGCGACTTGATTCCCGGTGCAGCATCATGGCCTGAGTTTATAAAAAATAAATCCGAACAGTTTGAAGCACGATTGGTAATGACTGAAATATTGGAATCACCATCGATATTTTTCAAAGATATGGCCGGCTCAAAAATACCGGTTGTAGTCGCACATGGCGAAGGCCGAACTTCTTCTGATACACAAAAAAATGCTGCATTGCGTTATATTGATAATTCAGGTTCTGCTACTGAAACTTATCCACTTAATCCAAATGGATCAGCTGGCGGTTTTACCGGTTTTACTAATGATGATGGCCGCATCACGATTATGATGCCTCATCCAGAGCGTGTATTTTTAAGCAAGCAGTTTTCCAGTCTGGATCCAGAATGGAAGCATGAATATAGTCCCTGGATGAAATTGTTTATTAATGCCCGTGCTTGGCTAAGTTAAAAATTTATCCACTTTTCACATTATTTACATGTGACAGACTGACATTAATCTTTTCATACTATAAACTTTGCTGATTTGGTCGTTGCTGATAGCACAATGAAGAAATCAACAACTATTTCTGAAGAAGACAGTGCCATGTTCAGGGAAGCGGTTGGCAAGATAAAACCGTTAAAACAGGATAGTGTTGTTCACGATAAAGCCAAACCTTCAGCCACTCCATCCAGAATAAAACAAGATGATCGCCCTGCCATGCAGGAATTATACGATAGCGAATATGATCAGAACCTGCTGGAAAGAGGAGATGAACTGTTTTTTTCCCGACCCGATATTCAAAAACAGACCATAAGGAAGTTACGCCGCGGTCAATTCAAAATAGAAGATGAACTTGATTTGCATGGGTTAACGGTTGAAATGGCAAGGACTGAATTATCAAACTTTCTTGCAGATTGTCATATGCGTTCATTGCGATGTGTTCGTATAATTCATGGCAAAGGTATAGGTTCGGAAAATATGAAGCCTGTTATTAAAAACAAGGTAAATCACTGGTTACGCCAAAGAAATGATGCGTTGGCCTTTTGTTCTGCACAACAAGTAGATGGTGGTACAGGAGCTATATATTTATTATTAAAACGGAATTAATACATAATGAAAATTAAAGTACTAATTAAACAAATAAAAGAAGACAATTGCATTTAAAATCATAACGGCCTTTCTGGATATGGCCATACTGACCTATATGATTTACATATCTAATGATGCAGGAACACCATTAATCTTTCTGTATTTATGGATAACCTTTGGTAATGGCCTTCGCTTTGGCAAGCAGCTTCTAATAGTCAGCACTATATTCAGTATTATCAGCTTTAGTATCGTCATAAACTTTAGCCCATTCTGGTAAGGACAAAAGAATCTTGCCCATAGTTTCTTCATTATTACGATCGCATTATCTTTATATATCTCGCTACTTATTAATAAATTGCATGCTGCAGTTGCTAACGCGAAAACTGCTAACGAGGCAAAGTCCCGGTTTCTGTCAAACATGAGCCATGAAATTCGGACGCCACTCAACGGAATTATCGGAATGAGTTTCTTGCTCTCGACAACACAGCTTGATGAAAAACAAAAAGACTATTCATCAACGATTAATGCTTCTGCAAAAACACTATTGTCATTAATCAATGATATTCTTGATATTTCCAAGATAGAAGCAGCAAAACTTTTTTATATTAGCCACCCTCAAAAAAATACACCTGTTTAAATTTTAATCGCAAATGCAACAACCGAAGCAACTTAATAATACAATGAAGCGAATGTCGATGCTTATATAACCAAACCCATTGAACCTGATGAATTTCTCGAAACTATTTCTTGATTAGTTAAGGATAGTAGATAGTTAAACAAGAAAAATTATACAAATCATTCATCATTACTTGATACAGAAGCATTAGACACATTGTTTTCTATGTCTAAAAATAATTTTTATACGCGATGTTATTGACGGTTATGTAAACGATACTGCATAAATGGTGGAACAATTAACAACATTAGTAGAAAATATTGACAATGATGAAACAAGAAATGTTTTTCATAAGCTGGATGGCAGATCATGTTCTATAGGGACAAGAAATGGCTAGTACTGTTCAGTACTTTGTCTAAATTAATAAAGAAAAAAATGTATCTTTATCGCAAGATCATCTACAAGGACTTTATTTTATATTTAAACAAACAAAAGTTGCACTAAATTTAATTTTAGAAGATAAAAAATAACGAATCTATTTAATAGAATAGCCGCATGTACGGCAATATCTTCTCCAAGACTAATGAAGCCCATTCTTCATTTAAAAATCATATTTTCAACCTTAGAGCTAAATAATTTGTTTAACTTTTCTCTTGTTGTAAAAAAATAGTTTCGAAAAAGACGCCCCAATAAAGCAAGTAAACAACTACTTACGTCAAAGAGCTGATGTTTTTACTTTAATTTTGCACTAAATTTTTGGACAAACAGAAGATATTTATTAATTATTTGAAAAAACAATGCCTTATTAGCTATACTCAGTAAACTTTACGTTATATTTACCATAACTAAAAAAGAAATATTCAATTATGCTCTTATCATTTAAAAAGCTATCTGAAAAGCAGTTCACATCAACGATTATGATTATAGATGACCAAGCTTCCAGCCTTGATATTCTTGCTGAAACATTAAAAAATATCGATGAAAAAGTCTTAATAAAACCTTTTCAATATGCTAGTGAAGCACTTAAAGAAGTAAAAAAATCATCACCTGATTTGATTATTACGGATTATAGAATGCCAGTTATGAACGGCATCGAATTCACAAAGAAACTTCGTCGTATACCAGGCTGTAAAGACATTCCAATCATGATGATCACCATTATGAAAGATAGAGCAATACTATATGAAGCTCTTGAAAATGGGGTGAATGACTTTTTAAATAAACCCTTTGATAAAACCGAATACAAATCAAAATGTAAAAATTTGCTGTCACTTGCAAAACATCAATCAAAGTTAAAAAGACGCAGCCAATCTTTAACAAAGAAAATAAACGCATCATCAGAAGAAATACATATTCGAGAACAGGAAACTCTCGATAGACTGACGAAAGCATGTGCATATAAAGACTGCGTCACCGGCGCACATTTAGAAAGAATTGGTCGCATAAGCTACATTATTGCTCTTGAACTAGGACTAAATGAATCTAATGCAGATATTTTAAGAATTGCCTCACCTTTACATGATATTGGAAAAATTGCCATTCCAGATGAAATACTTCTAAAGAGAGGAAAGCTTACTGAGTTCGAGTTTAAAAAGATGAAAACTCATACAACGATAGGCTATGATATTTTAAAAGATAGCCCGTCTCCGTATCTGCAAACCGGTGCATTAATCGCATTAAACCATCATGAGAAATACAATGGCACAGGATATCCATATGGAATTTCAGCTAATGACATACCGATAGAAGCTAGAATAGTTGCCGTTGCTGATGTATTTGATTCTTTAACAAATCATAGACCTTATAAAGCTGCGTGGTCATTAGATAAAACGATTAATTATATTAAAAGTGAAAAAGGAAAACATCTTGATCCTGATTGTGTTGAGGCGTTACTTGAAAAAACAGATGATATAACAACCTAATTTCACATTAAATCTGTGTAAGGCTTATAATTAATTGTCAGGACATTCCCATAAGAATGCCTGGCTTTTAGACGAAGCCCCTGAATATATAAAGAAAGAAAAAGGAAAGCATTTCAATCCAGATTGCGTTGATGCATTATTTTCCAGTCAAAATAAGATCATTAATATTCGAGAAAACAAATAAATAATACTCATCTTTCTACATGGAAAATAAACCTCTAAATTTAATATTATATCGCTTAAAAAATCGTCCTGATAGTGAATTTGAGCAAAGCGCAATAAGGATCATTATTTTAATTTTACTGGCAGGTTACTTTTATTATTTTAAAGACTCACTCAATCAATACACAAATCTGTTAATAGTTAATTCCGCAGCCTTAGTTACAGCTTTGGTTCTATTTGTGCGAATTTTATTCTCAGATAAAATATCCGTTTCTCGTAGAATATTCGCCATGTTCATCGACATGAGCACACTTACATATATGATATGCCTATCAAACCATGTTGGCTCATCATTATTCTTTTTGTACCTATGGATATCTTTTGGCAATGGATTTCGTTATGGAAACAAATACCTTTTCGCAAGTTCAAGCTTGAGTGTAATTGGCTTTGCTATTGTCATAACCAATAATGAATATTGGATAGAACAAAAAATATTAAGCTACGGAATAATTTTTTCGATTATATTCTTAACTGCTTATCTGTCATCACTCATATCAAAATTGCATCGTCTAATTAATGAAGCTAAGGCTGCAAACGAAGCTAAAAGTCAATTCCTGGCAAACATGAGCCATGAGATACGAACGCCACTAAATGGCGTCATTGGGATGAGTTCATTACTTTCTAAAGCTGAACTTCCACCAAAAGAAAAAGACTTTGCATCAACAATAAATGCTTCCGCAAATACTCTTTTAACTCTAATTAATGATATTTTGGATATTTCTAAAATAGAAGCTGGAAAGGTTTCAATAGAAACTCTTGATTTTGATTTGCATGCATTAATTAACTCAACAACAATGATGTTGTCACCAGAAGCGCAGAGTAAAAATATATTATTTAATGTACATATTTCTGCAGACACGCCTTTTCTATTACGTGGTGACAGACTTCACCTTAAACAGATTATTATCAATTTGGTTAGTAATGCAATTAAATTTACGAACCAGGGTTTTATTGAGATTTATGTTAAACCTGTCTTATCTAATTCCAAAAACACCAGAATCAGGTTTGAAGTTGTAGATACCGGAATCGGAATTTCTGAACATGATAAAACAAAATTGTTTAGCAAGTTTACACAAGCAGATGAATCGACGACTCGTAATTTTGGTGGCACAGGTCTGGGGATGGCAATCGCCAAACAACTTGTAGAAGCACTAGATGGAGAAATTGACTTTAATAGTACACCGGGCAAAGGAACAACCTTTTGGTTTGAAGTAGAATTTGAACAACAAGAAATATTATCAGAAGAAAATCAATCAATAATTCATTTATATAACTCTCATGCACTCATAGTTAACCCAATAAGAAAAGAAAACCAGTCTATTGAAAATTATTTATCATTATGGCCAATTACATTTGATTGTGCTGATAATGTTGAACAAGCCATCGGTATGAATTTAAAATCAAATAATACAGGAAACCCTTACTCTATTATATTTGTATTTCAAAAACATTTAGATACTGATCCAGTTAACTTTATAAAAGAGATGAGACTTAACTCTTCTTTAAGGAATCAATCTTTTATTCTAATTAATGATAATGAACTTTCGCCTTCACTACACTCTCAATTATTAAATTCGGGTTACACATCAATCATCAATAGCTCACCTGATAGAACTACACTTTTTAGAATTACCCATGCTGCTGTTGCTGGCGTTAACATTACAGCATCAGATAACAAAAAAAATTCTGAAGAAGATGAAAACTTCCCTTCTAAGTTAGATAGTTTAAGAATTCTTGTCGGCGAAGATAATGAAACTAACAAGAAAGTTATAAAAAATATTCTCGAATTTGAAAATCACATTGTTACTTTGGCAAATAATGGCGAGGAAGCACTCAATATTCTTGAAGAAAATGAATTTGATATAATTATACTTGATATGCAAATGCCTGTAATGGGAGGCATTGAAGCAGCTAAGATATATCGCTTTATGTGTCCCGATAAAAAACATGTACCTATTATAATTTTAACAGCTAATGCAACAAAAGAAGCAAAAAATGCTTGCGAAGAAGCCCAGCTAGATGCTTATTTGACAAAACCTATTGAACCTGAAAGGTTACTTGATTCCATATCAAGATTAATCAAAGACAAAAATAGTTCATTTAATGATAATTCAATGTTAAATATTATCAACATCAATGATCCTTATGCATTACCTCTTATAGACACTAACGCTCTAGATATGTTGTCTTCCATGACAAATGAAGAAAATTTTTTACCAAACCTTATTAATAATTATATTGACGAGGCAACAAATCTGATAGAAGAACTAAATTCTGAAATAAAGAAAAAAATGTACGAAAATGTTTATGAACTAGCCCATTCTATTGATGGTAGTTCACGACATGTGGGAGCAAAAAGATTAGCTAAGATATGTAATGGTTTATTAGATAGCTGTCAATCTAAAAACGACTCTAAGATAAATAGTCAGTTTTCTGATTTGGAAACTACATTCACAGAGACTAAACAGAAACTTTATACCTACCTATATAAAAAAATGAAGAAAAATATTGAGGTGTAAGCAAAAGAGACATCCTATCTAGACAATTACTCAACACACATAAAGCTTTTAAATTACTAAGTTGCATAAGAAAACTTCATATTGTCATCGTTTATGTAATAGTACTTATTGGCTTTAATTTTTCTCATAGCCCATTCTATACTGGGCTTTCACTAAACGTTCCATAACTCTCAAGTCACGAGATTCCAATTGCATAGCTGCATCTACCCAAACGTCACACACACGCATAAGTTCCGAATGTGTAATCGGTTGGTAAATTTGCCGAGCCTTTTGTAATCCAATTTGAGTATTAATATGGCGTTTATGTTTATCGACATAATCATAGATTACTTTTTCGCCTTCACCATCTTCGGCTAAAATATCAACGACACCCATGTCATAGAGTTCTTTAGCGTCATATACTCTTCCACTTAAAATCATTTTTTCAACTTGAGCGGTTGGCAGTCTCCTCGCTAATAAGTGGTAGGCTCCCATACCTGGAAACAAGTTGAAAAGTACTTCAGGCAACCCTAGTTTTGCACTTTTCTCAGCCACCAAAAGACTACTCGATAAAGCAGATTCGAACCCACCTCCTAATGCTTGCCCCCTAACAAGTGATATCGTTTTTATAGTAGAATCAAAATTAATTGCTGTTGGATGCAATACATTAATACATAACTTTGCATACTCTCTAAGTAAAGTTCGATCTTTAGCTTTTATATACTTAATAAATAACTCAAGATCCCCTCCAAGATTATAAGGTGTTCCAACTTCCGAAGTGAGCACTTGATAATGCACCTTGTATGGAATATGTTCATGATAATATATCCCATGATTTTCCAATAATAATTCATGCTGAGCCATCATGTCTTTAAGTAAATTTATTGAAAAACATTGTCTTCCTTCAGGTTTCATATACAGCCACAAAATTCGTCTTTCTCTATCAAACTTTTGATGTAAAAAATGATACTCGTCTAGATTATTTTCTAAACTCGTTTGAGTTTTCAAATTAAACTGTTCGAAGTTTTCAACCTCACTACTGTATCTGACAGTATTCATAATGAATCTCCTTATTATTGATTAAAGAAATCATCCTTTGATTTTGAGAACATTCATCTCACAGATAACGAGAACAATGCCACTAAACCGAATGATGATGCCCTTAAACTATATTACTTTTTACAGCTATAAGAAGAGCTATTTTTGTGAATTGATTCTAGAAAGACTTTAATAAAACGACAGCATGCGCGGCTATGCCTTCTCCAAGGCCAACGAAACCCATCTTTTCTGTGGTTGTGGCCTTAATATTGATATTTTCCACTTTTGATTTTAAATCACTAGCCAGGATTTCTCTCATTGCCGGAATATATCCTGCCATCTTGGGTGCTTGTGCGAGAATAGTGATATCCGCATTGCCTAGTTCGTAATCATTCTCGTTCATCAAACTAAATACTTGTTTTAATAATAAACGACTGTCGACGTTTTTTAACTCCGGATCGGTATCAGGAAAATGATTACCAATATCCCCTGAACACAGTGCACCAAGTATGGCGTCACATAAGGCATGTATCACAGCATCTGCATCCGAATGACCTTCAAGACCTTTTTCGTGAGGAATAGTCACCCCACCCAAAATTAAAGGTCGGTCTTCAACAAGACGATGTACATCATATCCGTGTCCAATTCGCATCTTATGTCATCTCATTTAAAAAGTGTTCCAGGTATTGCAGATCATCTTTATGGGTTATTTTTATATTTTCCTGATGCCCTTGTACAAGCATTGGATTATAACCGGCTAACTCCATTGCCATCGCTTCATCTGTAATAACAATATCGCCATCCAGTATTTTTTCAATGGCAGAAAATAGTTTCCCATATTTAAACATCTGCGGTGTTTGTGCATGCCAAAGTGACTCACGTTCAACTGTATCTACGATAACACCAGACTCATTCGCTCGCTTCATTGTATCCCGACAAGGCATTGCCAGAATTCCGCCAACATCATGCGTCCGTAAATTAATGATCAACCTGTCAATAGCTGACTGATTCAAACAAGGTCGCGCTGCATCATGAACCAGAATCCAATCATTCTTTTTTGCTTTATCCTGTAATACTTGCAAACCATTAAACACAGATTGATAACGTTCAACACCACCCGGCGCTGCAATTACTTTTTCATGCTTGGCTATTTCCAGATCTGGCCAATATTCATCTGCTTTTGAAATCGCAACAACAACAGCTTCTATTTCTTCGCGATTAATAAAACAATCAATAGTATGTTCAATGATAGTCTTGCCATTAACTGAAATATACTGTTTCGGTTTATCAACACCCATGCGTTTACCGACACCAGCAGCTGGAATAACGACCCAGTATTTTGAGCTATCAGACATGCTTCCTAATTCGAATTAGCTTGAGAACCTGAATAATCAATTATTTGATAAAAGGTTTCATCATACTTGATCATTCCCATTTCGCTTCTTGCTCTTTCCTCAATCGCTTCCTGTCCCTGTTTCAAGTCATAGACTTCTGCAGTTAACGAGAGATTACGTTCTTTTAATTTTTGATTATCTTCTTTAACCTGACTGATTTGTTTTTCAAGATGATGCACTTCCGTCATGCTACCGTTACCGAACCATAGTCGATACTGCAACAGTACCAATAATAAAACGAAAAGTGCGGTACTTATTCTCATCTATTAAACTAAATCCACCATCATTATTATTTAAGGTTATAAAAAGTATCTTTACCTGGATAACTCGCTCGCGAACCCAGTTGATCTTCAATCTTCATCAAGCGATTGTATTTCGCGACACGATCAGAACGAGACAATGAACCGGTTTTAATTTGTCCGGCAGAAGTTGCAACAGCCAAATCAGCAATCGTTGTATCTTCTGTTTCACCTGAACGATGTGAAATAACGGCGGTATAACCGGCTTTCTTTGCCATTTCAATCGCAGCCAATGTTTCAGTTAATGATCCAATCTGGTTAACTTTAATCAAAATTGAATTAGCGATGTTTTTATCAATACCTTCCTGAAGGATAGATGTATTAGTCACAAATAAATCATCACCTACAAGCTGCACATTTTTACCTAACTTGTCGGTTAATAATTTCCAGCCATCCCAGTCACCTTCATCCATTCCGTCTTCCATCGTGATAATCGGATACTTATCAAACCATGGAGACAAGTAGTCAAGAAACTCTTGTGAAGATAATTTTTTATTTTCTGATTCTAAAGTATAGATACCGTCTTCATAAAATTCAGAACTCGCAACATCAAGACCTAACAAAATATCTTCACCTGCTTTATAACCGGCTTTATCTATTGCTTCGAGTATGACTTCTATGGCTTGTTCGTTAGAAGAAAGATTCGGTGCAAAACCTCCTTCATCACCAACTGTCGTTCCCAGGCCTAATTTAGACAAGACTGATTTCAATGAATGAAATACTTCCGTACCATAACGAACGGCTTCACGAATACTATTTGCACCAACAGGTAAAATCATGAATTCCTGTAAATCGACACTGTTATCTGCATGCGCACCACCATTGATAATATTCATCATTGGCACCGGCATTTTGAAAGAATTACCTTCACCGCCCAGATATTCATAAAGTGGTAAGTTTTTTTCATTCGCTGCCGCATGGGCTATTGCCATTGAAACAGCAAGAATTGAATTTGCTCCCAGTACTTCTTTATTATGAGTCCCATCAAGGTCGATCATGATTTGATCAACTTCAGCCTGCTCAGAGACTTCTTTGCCAACTAATGCGGGTGATATTTTTTCATGTATATTATTAACCGCATTTAAAACGCCCTTACCCAAATAACGAGTTTTATCATCATCACGTAATTCGATCGCTTCACGAATACCCGTTGATGCACCGGAAGGTACCATTGCACTACCTACTGCACCACTTTCAGTGAAAACCTCTGCTTCAATCGTTGGATTACCTCTTGAATCGAGGACTTCACGGGCAATGACTTGTTTTATAGCTGACACTTTTTATTTCTCCAATACCAATTTTTAATTTTTAAATTCTTTTTTAAGAAGTACCCTTAATCGTTTCGTCTATTGTTATTAACGTTACTAATAATTCTTTCATTTTATCCATCGGCCATGAATTGGGGCCATCACTTAATGCCTTTTCCGGGTCGGGATGTGTTTCCATAAATAAACCAGAGATACCCACTGCCATTGCAGCTCGAGCAAGTGCAGGAACAAACTCACGCTGTCCACCTGACACTTTGCCTCCACCGCCTGGCATTTGTACAGAATGAGTTGCATCGAAAACAACCGGCGCACCAGTTTCCTGCATAACAACCAGGGAACGCATATCAGAAACAAGATAATTGTAACCAAAAGTAACGCCGCGTTCACAAACCATAATTTTATCATTACCTACTGCTCGTGCTTTATCGACAACATGCGCCATATCCCATGGAGCAAGAAACTGGCCTTTTTTTATGTTGACTGGCAAACCTGTTTTAGCGACAGCCTGAATATAATTTGTTTGTCGACAAAGAAACGCTGGCGTTTGTAACACATCTACCACACTGGCTACTTCATCCAGTGGCGTATCTTCATGTATATCGGTTAAAACCGGCACCCCTATTTTTTCTTTTACATCTGCCAATATTTTTAAACCCGTTTCAATACCGGGGCCACGATAACTATCGTGTGAACTACGATTTGCTTTATCAAAAGAAGATTTATAAATAAAGGGAATACCTAGCTCGGTAGTTAACTCTTTTAACTGTCCTGCAGTATCCATCGCCAATTGTTCACTTTCGATAACACATGGTCCGGCGATTAAAAAGAAAGGTTTTGTTGGCCCGACTTCAAAATTACATAGCTGCATTTTTTACAGCTCCAACATTTGATTCTTTATGTGTTCTTGCTGCTTTAATAAAACCGGTGAACAACGGATGACCATCTCTTGGTGTCGATGTAAATTCAGGATGAAACTGACACGCAACAAACCAGGGATGTTCCGGAATTTCGATCATCTCAACCAGTTCACCATCTAGCGAACGTCCAGAGATACGCATACCTGTCGCTTCAAGCTGTTCCTGATAGGTATTATTAAATTCATAACGATGTCGATGACGTTCTGTAATCTCATCAGACTGATATAATTTTTTTACTAATGAGCCTTCGAGTAACTGGCACTCTTGCCCACCTAAACGCATGGTACCACCTAAATCAGAATCTTCATCTCGTTGTTCAACCTTGCCCGAAGCATCCTGCCACTCAGTTATCAAACCTATAACAGGGTGTTCCGCTTCTTTATCAAACTCGGTGCTATTCGCATTTTTAAGACCGGCCAAATGACGGGCAATTTCGATCACCGCAACTTGCATCCCTAAACAAATACCAAGATATGGCACATTATTTTCTCTTGCATATTGAACAGCTGCTATCTTGCCATCTATGCCCCGATTACCAAAACCGCCCGGTACCAGAATCGCATCCATATCAGCCAAACAGTCTATACCTTTGTTTTCGATTTCTTCCGAATCAACATAAATAATATTAACCTGTGTTCGGGTTTGGACACCGGCATGCGCCAGGGCTTCTGAAAGTGATTTATAGGAATCCGCCAGATCCATATATTTACCTACCATCGCAATATTGACACCACTGGTCGGGTTATCTATTGCATCAACGACATTATTCCATTCGCTTAGATCCGCTTTAGGTAAATTCAGAGCAAACTTTTGGTTTACGATTTCGTCAAGACCTTGATCATGTAAAGCCTTTGGAACCTTGTAGATATTGTCGACATCAAGCGCAGAAATAATAGCCGACTCTTCAACATTGGTGAACAGAGCCATTTTTTTTCGTTCGTTATCCGGAATCATATGATCGGTACGACAAACCAGAATGTCGGGCTGTATACCGATAGAACGTAATTCTTTAACTGAGTGCTGGGTCGGTTTAGTTTTAATTTCACCAGCTGCAGCAATATAAGGCACTAAAGTTAAATGTATGAATAGTGTGTTAGCTGCGCCCTCTTCGATTCGCATTTGTCTTATCGCTTCGAGAAAAGGTTGTGACTCAATATCACCGACAGTGCCACCTATTTCTACCATTGCGATATCGGCATCACCGGCACCTGTTTTAATACATTTTTTTATTTCGTCGGTAATATGAGGAATAACCTGAACCGTACCACCGAGATAATCTCCACGACGTTCTCGTTGAATCACATTTTGATATATTCGTCCGGTTGTATAGTTATTCCGCTTACCCATGGTTGCGCGAACAAAACGCTCATAATGCCCCAGATCCAGATCCGTCTCGGCACCATCATTGGTCACATACACTTCACCATGCTGGAAGGGACTCATCGTACCCGGATCAACATTAATGTACGGATCAAGTTTTATCATGGTGATTTTTAAACCGCGTGCTTCAAGAATGGCACCAAGAGAAGCCGCAGCAATGCCTTTTCCGAGAGAAGAAACAACACCACCAGTAACAAAAATATAACGCGTCATAAAGTCATTCCAATAGGAGTCAAGATTTTAGAGGGAGCGAATTTGCCCAGTCTGAAACAACCGGTTTTAGGGGTAAAAATTTGCCTAAATAGTTTCATATTCAGGGGAAATAAGACTAACAGATTCGAGGTTAAGACACCATAAAATAAAGAATAATTTTTCAAATGAAAACAAATTTAATGGCTGGTAGAACGGTAATGCTTTTCTATGTCTTCCTGAGTCAGGATGCCATAAATACGGTCAGCGGAAACGCCTAGTTTCCTGATTACATACAGTGCCTCAGCTTCAGAATCATTTAAAAGTTGTTGTGCATGTTGCAAAGTCGATTCAAGACTGACCGACACCAATTGTCGACGTTTGGCAGGGATTTCCAGTAAATCAACTTCATCATCATCTGTCTCTTTCAAATGTCGTGCTAAGTCAGTCGCTGGCATTAATTGGTTGCTGTCATCACGTCTGATTAATAGCCAGTCTGGTGATTCTTTTAAATGCGTATTGGCAACGGTTCGTGAAATAACAGGTTCAGTCATGATATATGCCTTGTTCATAACCGATTCCACACCAATACGTCTCAAAGACTGCGCGACAGGATCGTTTCTATAATCAAGTCCAAAGCCTTTAAACTGAGTTAAAAAGAAAGAGTCACTTTTGAATAATTCACGTGCAGCCAGATTGGCGCTAACAATAGCAAGCATACCCGGAAAAATTATATTCTGATTCCCTGTCATTTCGAGTAATGCCAACAATGCAGCCAAAGGTGCTTGTAATGTCGCCCCCATCATTGCACCCATACCTAACATGACATAAAGACCTATATCCGAAAAATTGCTGCTATACATTTCAACACATTTACCAACAATACCTCCTGCTAAACCACCTATAAAAATAGCAGGGCCAATTAGTCCTGCAGGGATACTAAAACCAACACAAAGTGAAGTCGCAACTACTTTGGCCAACAAAATAACAACTATCGCAAAAATACCAATTTGGCCTAGCATCACCGCATTTACTGTGTCATAGCCGATACCCATGACTTCAGGACTTATTAAGGCTATTAATCCCACACCTGCTCCGGCAAGAAACAAGCGTAACCCTATGGATATTTTCGCGCCCTGTATCGTCATGATTCGTGTTAACCGGATAAGTAGCGCTGCAATAGTTCCAATGAAAATACCCATTAGTACTATAATCGGTAGCTCAAAAAAAGATTCAAGGTCAACTGCTTGAACGACAAAAATTGGTTCGGTATCGAATACCATCCGACACACGGCTGTCGCGCTTACTGCAGATAAGATAATAGGCGTGAAACCGGTAATGGTGTATTCCATTAAAATGACTTCCATTGCGAAAATAACGCCGGCGAGTGGCGTATTAAAAGAGGCTGCAATTGCTGCAGCGGCACCACAACCCACTAAGGTACGAATACTGTTGTTAGGTAAATGAAGATATTGGCCCAGCAAACTTGCTGTCCCTGCCCCTAAATGCACACTGGGACCTTCACGACCGACTGAATGACCAGATACGATAGCAATCGTTGCTCCAAAAAATTGCAGTATCATATTTTTTAAAGGTAAATTACCTTCGTTATAAGCCAAGCGTTCTAAAACATGTATTACGCCTACTCTGAGCGGAATTTTAGAGTAAAAATAATAAAGTACTCCTAAAATCAACCCTCCTGCCGAAGTAATTAATATGCGTACTTGCCAACTTAAACCCTCGTAGTTTTCAGGATCAGCTCCGGGCAAAAAAAACGTTTGGGTATATTCAATACTAAAACGAAACAGAATAATCACTCCACCAGCGAGAATACCTGTCAGCAGTCCTAATAATGAAAGCGCAAATAATGCTTGCTTTCCAGCCAGCAGGACTCGAATACGTATTAAATAATCCAGTAAAACGTTTATGATTATCACCCTTGTAAATTTGGATATTTCTATGAGACGTGTAAATTCTATTGAAAGAAGTTAGAGAAATTCACGCCAACACGCTAAAATGTCCAAAATTCGTTCACACCTTAAAATACTATAACGATAAGTGAACATAACAATTTCATTACATAAATAATATAACTTTTTGTATTTTATAATAATTTAACATTTACTTAGTTCTGGAGGACTTGAATGTCTGATATTGAAATTGCTCAAAAGGCAAAAATGAAACGTATTGTTGATCTGGCAAAAGATCAATATGGGATAGATAGTGAACATTTAGAACCCTATGGTCACTACAAGGCAAAATTGTCACTCAACTATATCGACAGCCTGAAAGACAAGGAAGACGGAAAGTTAATTCTGGTCACGGCAGTTAGTCCTACTCCAGCAGGTGAAGGTAAAACAACCACAACAGTAGGTCTTGGCGATGCATTAAATCGTATTGGTAAAAAAGCCATCATGTGTTTGCGTGAACCTTCATTAGGTCCTTGTTTTGGTGTGAAAGGTGGGGCTGCCGGTGGCGGTTACGCGCAAGTCGTACCGATGGAAGATATTAACCTTCATTTTACTGGCGACTTCCATGCAATTGGCGTTGCACACAACTTACTTTCCGCCATGATTGATAACCATATCAACCACGGTAATGAATTAGGTATTGACCCACGTCGCATTCAATTCAAACGTGTTGTTGATATGAATGACCGTGCATTACGTAAAATCACTGTCGGTATGGGTGGCCCTGCAAATGGTTATCTACGTGAAGATGGTTATGACATAGTTGTTGCTTCAGAAATCATGGCAATACTATGTTTAGCTACCAGTCGCGCTGACTTGAAAGAACGTCTAGGTAAAATTGTTATCGGTTATAAAAAAGATAATAAAACACCTGTTTATGCGCGTGACTTAAATGCTCATGGTTCGATGGCGGCATTATTAAAAGACGCGATTAATCCGAACATGGTTCAAACACTGGAAAATAATATCGCCATTATCCATGGTGGTCCTTTTGCAAATATCGCCCATGGTTGTAACACGGTTACAGCAACTAAGACTGGCTTGAAACTGGCTGATTATGTTGTTACCGAAGGTGGTTTTGGTGCGGACCTCGGTGCTGAAAAATTTATTGATATCAAAACCCGTATGGCAGATTTAAAACCAGCCGCCATTGTTTTAGTTGCAACGATTCGGGCAATGAAATATCACGGTGGTGTGGCAAAAGCAGATTTGAATGAAGAAAATCTGGAAGCGTTAGATAAAGGCATGGTGAATATGGAACGCCATATTAAAAACATTACCGAAGTCTATGGCTTACCTTGCGTTGTATGTTTGAATCATTTCACATTAGATACCGATGCAGAAGTTGATATGTTGATGAAACGTTGTGAATCATTGGGCGCAACAGCAGTCGTGTCTAAACACTGGGCTGATGGCGGTGCCGGTGCTGAAGACCTGGCTAAAGCCGTGGTGGATATTGTTGATAATAACCCTGGTTCACATAAATATGTTTATGAAGACAGTGCATCTTTACCTGAAAAGATCGAAGCTGTTGCAACCAAAGTTTACGGTGCGGGTTCAGTAACATTCGATCCAAAAGTGAAAGCACAATTGGAAGACTGGAATAAAGAATACGGTTCATATCCTGTTTGTATGGCAAAAACTCAAATGTCTTTCTCAACCGATCCAACGGCGATAGGCGCACCAACAGGTCATAATCTTCATGTCAGTGAAGTACGTTTAGCTAACGGTGCCGGTTTCGTCGTTGCTATCTGCGGTAACATGATGACCATGCCGGGTTTACCGAAAGTTCCTGCTGCTGAACGCATCGATATTGATGATAACGGTAATATCACTGGCTTATTCTAAATAATATACATTCTAAAATGTTCTAAAAATTAAGGGCGCTTCATGCGCCCTTAACTATTTTTACTATGAAAAAAATTAACTGCAAAATCTATCGTTGTGCTAGGCAAGATGGTATGTATCTTTACATTCATTCAGATAAAACCAGTGATGATCTTCCTGAAGAATTAACCGCAATGGTAAAAGAGCTAACGCATGTTATCGATTTGGAATTAACACCTGATAGAAAACTCGCACGTGAAGATGTTAATGTGGTGATGGAAAACCTTGAAGAGAAAGGTTACCACTTACAAATGCCGCCCGACCCATTAAAACCAAACTTGTATAGCGGAGATTAAATAAGCCTATGGCAAGTTAACAGAGTATTAATCTGTCATTCCTGCGAAGGCAGGAATGACAATACACATCTAGCAACAAAAAATAAATCCGAAAGAAATATAGTAAACCTGCTGACGAGTGTCACTTGCCTCTGGCGACAGAAAAATACAATCCTGGTAAACATAAACAGGCAGCAATTGAAAAAGTCAAACGAATTGCTTTTTCCAATGCATCATAATTTGACACATCAATTTCTACTGGCCCAATAATTAAAGCGAAAACAAGAGTAACCAATACCATACTGGTCATCTGACCGAAGATCCGCATCGTTGCCATGACACCATTGGCGCTACCGAGAGAACGTTTCTCTACAGAACCCATAATCGCATTGACATTGGGTGATGAAAACAAACTAAAGCCAAAACCCGTTATGACAAGTGCTCCAAGTAAATAATCCAGACTGGAATCAACTTGTAGGTTTGAAAGTAATAATAAACCGCCGCAACTGACCGCCATCCCTGCTGTTGCCAGATAACGGGCTTCAATTTTATCTGATAGCCGACCAGCTAATGGCGAAAAGATTGCCATAGTCAAAGGTTGACACATCATGATCATCCCGGCAGATGCTGCTGACATTTCTTTTAAGTATTGTAAATAAAGACTGACCTGTACCACATTAGCAAATGTAGCCGTATAAATAATTAATGATGCCAAACAGGAAAAAGTAAAAATGCGATTGGTAAAAAATAACGTAACATTAAATATCGGGTGTTTATGTACTTTTTCAAATAAAAAGAAGAAGGCAAAACCAAATAGAGACAATGCTAATAAAAACAGACTTAAGGTTGAGGGTAAATACGAAACTGCAATACAGATAATTAATATAGAAACGATATAAGTCAACGCTCCAAACAAATCAAAACTGCCACGCTCATCAGAAGACCAGTCGCCTTTAACATAAAAGACCCCCAGTAATAAAACGACAAACGCTAATGGAATATGTAACAGAAAACTGGCACGCCATCCAAACGCATCAATTACAAAACCTCCCAGTAAAGGCCCAATGGTTAAACCAAGATAGATAGTAGATACCGTTAAACCAATCGCACGACCGCGTTTAGCTGGCGGGAACACCGAAGATACTATGGCAACTTGAGTGGCATATAACATCGCCGCACTCATGCCCTGTAAAAAACGAGCTGCTACCAACATCGTACCACTCACAGCAAATGCCGCAATTAGTGACGTAACAATAACGCTGCCAGTCCCGATCAAAAAGATACGCTTACGCCCAACCATATCAGCAAGCCGCCCAAAGATTAAAACAAACATCGCGCTCGCCATCAGATAAGCCATAGGAATCCAGCTTAACAATACGGCATTCATTGATAAGTCTATCGCAATAGCAGGCAATGCCACATTTACCCCGGATAACATCAAGGGTGTTGTAAACGCATTCAATAACACCATGGTCAAGGTGATTCGCTGTAATGATTCTGAAGGTTGTTCTTGCATAATTAATAATCAGCTATCTATTAGAGCGAATTCTACATTGTTTACACCTATAGAAAAGCCACTTTAGTTGCAGATAGATTTTTAATTATGTGATAATGCGTTTATGCAGCTGTCGACCCAAAGCAGACAAAGCGTCCTTTAAAATATAGTTATGGTGCTGCTTGTTTCATTGATCAAAAATAAGTCGAGTTAAAAGAATGAAACTTTCTACCTTTAATGCAAGTCAGTCTCCAGATGTTATTAATCTCTTTACTAAGGTGTTCTCTGATTCTGAAGGGCAGGACGAAGGTGAAACAATTAGTCGCTTGGTGTCCGAACTAATTATCACTACTGATGAACATGATATTGTGGGCTTTGTTGCTATTCTGGAAAAAGAATTAGTAGGTTGTATATTCTTCAGCCGCTTAATACTTCCTAGTGAAAAAATTGCATTTATTCTATCTCCTGTTGCTATTGCTACAGATCAACAGGGAAAAGGAATAGGTCAACAACTTATTAGGCATGGTATTGAATACCTAAGAATAAAAGATATAGACTTTGTATTCACATATGGGGATCCAAATTTTTACTCTAAAGTGGGTTTTCAACAAATCAACGAAGATATTGTAAAAGCGCCTTTCAAACTAACACAGCCTGAGGGTTGGCTCGCCCAATCACTTCAAAGTGGCGTGATAGATGCAATGGTAGGCTCATCTGTGTGTGTAAAAGCATTGAATAAACAGGAATATTGGTAAAATCACATAACAAGCTGAAATAAATTTAAGTTTTATAAATTGTCCGCTTATGGCCGAATGACGAGTTATAATATGAACGACCCAAAGCGGACATTTATTCGCTTAGTTAAATACAAGATAAAATGGAATTTATTTAATGATTAAAGAAAACAAAAAAATGGCATATATGTTTATGTTATTGAGTTTTTCTGCAAGCATCCTATATTCTTATCTTCTTTCTTTTACAGAACGCGGGCTTCCACTATTTGATTGGTTTAATTTAGGATTGATTATTTTTTGGCTCAGTATCTTACTATGGGTTGCATGGGATATTCATAAAGACAAAGCCAGTGCAAAAGGTACATTGTTGTTTATTACTTGTATCGTTGGCTTGCTTACAGGGATAGACTTTATTGAAGAAGATGATTTTTTACCTATTGCGGCAGTAAGTGTAATTGAAACGCTATTTCTTTTTAGCGCATATTTATTTTCTCCAAAAATAAAAAAGGTAACTGATGCTTAATGTCTGCTTCTGGCCCAGACTGTGTGAAAACGCGATAATCACAATTATTAACGGTTCAAGTTCCATAAACAACCACTATTCAAGTTGAGGCTTTGTTATTTATCCTCAGAACCGACTTGAATAAATTATTTGTTTGTA
>JABFGI010000008.1 GCA_013112535.1 Pseudomonadota bacterium | reverse complement strand
GCAATACTGTCATCAATAAGCTGGAGACGATATTTTAATTTGGCAGCAGTGTAATTTAAGTCTCTATTATTAACCGCTTTGAATTTACTGCCATCAATGGCAATTAAACTATCCGTAAATAAATCCAACTTACGACAGAGCAAGACAAACTCCCTGCAAATACGCGTGATACCTTGGGGATTATCCCTACGAAAGTCCGCTATCGTTTTGAAGTCCGGTGCAAGGCGGCCTAATAACCACATCAATTCCACATTACGCCCGGCTTCGCGTTCGAGTCTTCGAGAAGATTGGATACGATTGAAGTAGCCGTAGATAAATAACTTCAACATATGTGAAGGATGATAGGCAGGTCGACCTGTATCAGCAGGCTCAATGTTCATTCCCATCTGTGCCATATCGAGTGCATCAACAAAGACATCGATTACTCTGACAGGATTCTCTTCGCTAATGTATTCGTCGAGGGCTTCGGGAAATAAGGTGGCTTGGGTTCGGCTTTCGCCTTCAATGAATCGTTTCATTGTATGCACCAGTAGTTGGAATGACGTATTATAACACCTTATACGTTTTCACACAGTCTGGGCCGAAATATAAACCATGATAAGATCGACCCAAAGCGGACATTATACGTTTAATATTTTAAAGGATTATTCAAGTGAATAAAGTTATTGCTTATCTTGTTGTTTGGTTTTTCGGTCTTATATTTATTATCGCATTATTAACTCTTATATTTGAATCCGATACTATGGTTAGGCTAACAGGATTAGTTGTTGCAATAGCAAGCATCATATTTGGCAATTTAGTAGCTAATAAGTACTGGCCTAATAAAAACAAAAATATTGAGGACAATAGTGTTTAAGGTTTTGTCCGCTTCTGGCCGAAAAAGGTAATAGTAGATATGTAACTAGTCATCTAACCACCCACCTGCTGCCTGTATCGGTGTCATATCATTTTCTTTATTAATCCATGCTGAGATTGCCATTCTTGGTGCCGTCTCAACGATATCGGGTAATTCGGTCATAACCATATAAGCAGTTCCATTTTTATATAACGGTACGGTTTTATAACCTAACACCGTAAAATTATGTTTTAATTCTTTACCGTGGTTTTCACCGGAACGTACGTTTGTTTTAATATCAAAGCCTAAAACAGCAATATTAAGTACCAGTGTTTTATCTGTCATTTTTTTGGTTGGTGAAAATGCTGCTTTTAACTCCATATCATTAATATTAAGTTTCAAATTACCGACTTCATTATCTGAATCAACGGGTAACTTTCTTAGTCCAAAGAACGAGCGCCATTCTTCACCATTTAATAAAAACCCGGGCGTGTAAACTGTCTTCAGGTTTTTAGATCGTGCATATCGTCGTTGCCTTGCAGAGTATTTCGGCGAAGAGAAACGATCTGCCCAACTAATGTAATTCCAGTAATCGACATGGAACGCAACGGGGACAATTGATCGCCATAATCCGGAATGTGATTTTAATTCGCTCAAAT
Organism: Pseudomonadota bacterium; assembly: GCA_013112535.1. Lineage (GTDB taxonomy): Bacteria > Pseudomonadota > Gammaproteobacteria > Eutrophobiales > Eutrophobiaceae > UBA7359. Next base: position 147,938 of record JABFGI010000008.1, on the reverse strand, counting down.
ATTTGTCAGCAGGTGGACAACTACTGCAGCCTTCGGAAGTATAAAGTTCAAGTAAACTGACTCGCGTACCTGGACTGGAAATAACAACTTCCGCTTGTACTCCTGTACAAGATAGCAATAGTAATAAAAGTAACTTGTATTTAGTCATGATAGAAAATGAGTGAATTGATAATGCGATTTGACTAGTTAGGTAAGCTAATGTTCAATGTTTAGCAAAATAATAAATCACTAACACATGAATCAATTTGAACATTTCTGGGTTGTCGTTGTTGATCTCCTTTGGGGGTTGCCGCTTGTCATTTTTATTCTGGCAGCAGGAATATATTTTTCTGCTATTTCTGGCTTAAAACCGCTAAAAGGTTTCTTCCATGCCTTTGCCATTCTTTCTGGTAAATATGATCGCAAAGATGCACCCGGAGAAATATTCCACTTCCAGGCATTAACCGTAGCCTTGTCCGGGACAATTGGTATGGGCAATATTGCTGGCGTAGCTATAGCGATAAGTATGGGTGGGGCAGGAGCAATATTCTGGATGTGGGTTGCCGGTTTATTCGGCATGATTATCAAGTTTTTTACCTGCACACTTGCCTGTCTTTATCGCAAGGAAGATGAAGACGGTATTGAGCAAGGCGGACCGATGTATTTTATCGAATGCGGTTTGGGAAAAAGATTCAAACCCCTGGCTATATTATTTGCCGCAGCCGGCATTATTGGATGCATGCCCCTGTTTCAAGTTAATCAACTTGCCGGTTTATTAAAGAATGAACTTTCTATAGCACCACTTTATACTGGCATGATTGCTTTAGTATTTATTGGCGTCGTCATTATTGGCGATGTTAAACGAGTCGGCACTGTAACTGCACGTATCGTCCCGTTTATGTTTTTGGCTTATGTTATTAGCAGCTTAATTATTATCTTCATTAACCTTGATACTATTCCGGCGATATTTATTGATATTTTTTATTCTGCTTTTGGCAAAGAAGCAGTTTATGGTGGTGCAACCGGTTTAGTATTTAAGGAAGTATTCGTTACCGGTATCAAGCGCGCTATATTTTCCAATGAAGCTGGTGTTGGTACAGAAGTAATGGCGCATGGTGCAGCGAAAACAAAAGAACCTGTACGTGAAGGGCTGGTCGCCATGCTCGGACCTTTTTTCGATACGCATATTGTCTGTACCTGTACTGCTCTGGTGATTCTTAGCTCAGGTATTAACCCGATAGATAGCGGTGTATTAATGACAGCTGAATCGTTTAACCAGTCTTTACCTGGAATTGGTAACTTGATTGTTTATTTTGTTTTTACGTTATTCGCGTTATCAACCATGATCACCTATTCCTATTACAGTTTAAAATGTGCACGTTATTTGTTTGGAAAGAAGATGGGTAATAAATTTATTTATATTTATTTAGCTATTATTCCGTTGAGTGCCATTTGGACACAGGGAACGATTATTAACATTATAGACACGATGTTTGCATTAATGATCTTCCCTACTTTGATATCGACTTTAATTTTATCGAAAAAAGTATTAGTGGAGATGCAACGTTACTTTGATAAGATTTGATCTTCTTCAGTTAAGAAGCCACCACCGTAATCAATTGAACCTCCTATCTTGCAGGCAGTAGCCATTAATAACATCAAAACTAATAAAAATGATTTAATAAACTTACTTTTCATTAAGTTAAATACATCGCTGCCATTCCCAGAAAAACAAAGAACCCCATACAATCGATCACTGCAGTTAATAATACACTACTGCCCATGACCGGATCGCGACCGAAGCGATCTAATGTTACAGGTATGACTACGCCGGAAAATGCGGCAATCAGTAAAGTCAGGATCATTGATCCCATCATGACTAATGCCAGATCGAAGTTGCCATAGATAATCAAGGCGAATAAGGAAACAACAAAACCCCAGACTAAACCATTAATCAGGCTAATCGACATTTCTTTCATAAAGAAACGTTTAAAGTTGGTTTTAGTTATTTGGTTCATGGCCAGACCTCTTACCATTAATGCCACTGTTTGATTGCCTGTGTTACCGCCAATACTGGCGATGATGGGTAGTAATGCAGCTAATGCGACAAGTTGTGCAATAGTCTCTTCAAACATACCGATGACGCGCGATGCGATAAAGGCTGTACACAGGTTTAATCCTAACCATATCCAGCGGTTTTGCGCACTCTTCCAGACTGGCGCATAAAGATCTTCTTCTTCACTTAAACCGACATGACTTAATAATTCTTTCTGAGAATGTTCTTCAAGGTATTCAACAATACGATCAACATTCAAACTACCGACTAATTGGCCGTGTAAATTAATAACAGGTACCGTAATTAAATCGTACCTTTCAAATGCACTGGCAGCATCTTTTAATGAATCATCTGTATGTAGGACAAACGCACCTTTAATCATTACGTCCGCAACAGAGATATCTGCATCGTTTAGTATAAGATCCTTAATCGACAACACTCCTTCAAATAAACCGGAATCACTAACAACAAATAGTTGGTCTGATTTTTCCGGAAACATCTTGTTTTTTCTAAGCGTTTCAAGTGTATTTCCAATATCATATGAAGCACGCACACTGACCATATCAAAGTCCATAAGAGAACCAACGCTGTCTTTTGGAAATGATAATGATGATTGAACTTCAGAACGACTCTTCTTGTCGATCGCATTTAATACATCCAGCACGATGTCCTCGGGCAAGTATGTTATTAATTCGGCCAGTTGATTTGATTCTATGTATGACGCAACGTTAACAATTTCTTCCTGACTCATCTTTCCAAGCAGACTTTTTATCACTGAGTCATTCAGTTCAAGAAATACCGCAGCACGTTCTGCACTATCCAGTTGATCCCAGATTAAAAATCGTTGATCGATAGGCAGGCCTTCCAGAACAAAAGCGATATCAGCCGGGTGTAATTGTTTAAGTTTGCGATTTAATGCTGTGAGTTGCTGTTTCTCGACCAGGGACTGTACCAGATCGTGTCGATGTGATTCTGAACGCTGAACAAGATTATTGATGACTTCCTTCTTATTAAGCAAACCTATTACTTCATCCAGTGTTGTCTGAAGGTCAAGCTGGTGTCGTTGTGTGTCGTCTACTGCCATGAGCTTTCTCGGGATTTGATTAGTTCCCTTATGCTACATTGCATAAAAGATTAAAACATTACAGATTCGTTAAAAACTGCCAGATTAAAACTCAAGGTTCTTCGGCGTTCTTGGAAATGGAATCACATCTCTGATGTTTGATATACCGGAAACCAGCATGAGTAAACGTTCAAAACCTAAACCAAAACCAGCATGTGGTACTGTGCCATACTTACGCGTGTCCAGATACCACCAGTAATCAGCTTCATCAAAACCCATATCATTAATACGTTTCTTTAATACATCGTAACGTTCTTCACGTTGTGAACCACCGATAATTTCACCGATAGCAGGAACCAGTATATCCATTGCCGCAACTGTTTTTTCATCATCGTTCATACGCATGTAAAACGCTTTGATATCTTTCGGGTAATCATAAACAATCACTGGTTGCTTGAAATGTTTTTCCGTTAAAAATCGTTCGTGTTCAGATTGTAGATCGCTCCCCCACTTCACTGGAAATTCAAATTTCTGATTACTCTTTAACAACAGATCAACCGCATCGGTATAGGGAAGTCGAACAAAATCATTACTCACAATATTATCTAACGTAGCCATTAAATTCTTGTCTACAAATTTAGCAAATAATTCCAGATCTTCCGCACACTCTTCCATAGTATATTTAATAAGATATTGAACAAATTCCTGTCCCAATTTCATATCATCCTGAAGATCTGCAAATGCCATTTCCGGTTCTATCATCCAGAACTCGGACATATGGCGGCTGGTGTTGGAATTCTCGGCGCGGAAGGTTGGACCGAAAGTATAAACATTGCCTAAACTTAAACAGAACGTCTCGACAGAGAGTTGCCCGGACACGGTAAGACTTGCTTCTTTACCGAAGAAGCACTGTTCGTAATCAACTTTGCCATCTTTCTTGGGAATATTATTTAGATCCATTGTCGTGACATTAAACATTTCACCGGCTCCTTCACAATCGGAACCGGTAATTATCGGTGTGTGTATCCATTGGAAATCACGTTCCTGGAAAAACTGGTGTATGGCGAATGACAGTTTTGAACGCATGCGGAATATTGCGCTGTATTTATTGGAACGCGGACGAAGATGAGCAATCGTTCTTAAGTATTCATCGGTATGACGTTTCTTCTGTAAAGGAAAGTCATCCGGTGCAATACCCATTATTTCAATGGCACTTGCCTGTATTTCCCACTTCTGCCCTTGACCCATGGAAGCAACTAATTTACCAGTGACCGATATTGCCGCGCCCGTCGTTAACTTTACTATGTCCTCATAGCCACCAATATCATTATCAACAATCACCTGAATATTGGACAAACAGGAACCATCATTTAATTCTATGAATGAAAAGGCTTTACTTTCTCTTTGTGTCCTGATCCATCCGTTTAATAAAACCGATTCCTGTTCTTTTTCTGATTTTAGTAACTCAATTATTTTTGTACGTTCTATCATTATTTAAATCTCTAGTTAACAATCTATAACACGAATATATTCACCGACAGCTTCACGGCTACTACCGACTAATAAACGTTTTTTCCCATCACTACCCTGCTCGACATATCCTGCAGCTTCTATTTTTTCACCTGTCTGTGCCTGGCCTGTATAAGTCGCAGTATAAGAAACTACTTCATTGATTGAATCATGTTCAATTAAATAACGTGCCGGAAAATCAAAACTATAAGCATCATCTTTAACAATACCTACAAGACTCTCCTGTCCTGTTTTTTGATAAGGTCCGTGTTCTTCAACCCGTTCATAATTTTCAGGAATCATACTAATATCGACTTTTGTTTTTCCACAGACACATTTATTAAATTTTCTTGCTTCATGCTTTAGATACTCTTCAAAACTTAACACGCAATCCCGTCGTTTATAGGCATCTTGCCAAAATGCTTTATCAAGGTTTTTTAATTCACCTGATTTAATAAAATTCTGAATCAACTTTCTAACGGCAAAAAAATGTTTACGCCCGTAAATCACCATATCAATATCAGATTGATCATTATGTGTATTTAACATCAATGAACCGGTAATCCCTATGACTTCTTGCTTAATGCCAGCATATAACAGTAATTGGATTATTTTAATCGCATCCTGTTGTACGTTATCCGACGCTGTCATTTTGAGTAAACGCACGACTGTTTGATCTGGACGATATACCTTATCTATCGAGTTCAGTGGAATCCCATGCAGATTAATATCGGCATATTGACTATGAAAATTATATTCCGGATATGATTCACTAATTAAGCTTCCTGCTTCTTCCGTACTCAGTTTTAGCATTCCATTTTCATTTTTAACATAGCGCAACCAGGTTAAGGCGCGATCATCCTCCTGATATTCACTCACAACAGCGAAAAACAATTTATTACCGGCTGAGATATAATCCTTGGGACGGACAAACATATTTATGTTTTGAGTTCTTTATAGCGATAGCAATCAACGACATGATCATTAACCATACCGATTGCTTGCATAAAGGCATAACAGATAGTCGGACCAACAAAAGTAAAACCACGTTTCTTTAAATCCCTGGACATCAAACGTGATACTTCTGTTTCTGCAGGAATTTCTTTAAGTGATTTCCATGAATTTTGTATAACTTTTCCATCAGTAAATTGCCATATGTATTTATTAAACGTACCAAATTCTTCCCGGACTTTAATAAATGCTTTCGCATTCTTTACTGCCCCACGAACCTTTAACTGGTTTCTTATTATACCGGGGTTGTTTAACAACGATTTTATTTTTGCTTCTTTGTAAGTGACTACTTTATTAAAGTCGAATTGATCAAAAACTTCCCGATACGTCTTACGCTTTTTCAATACTGTAATCCAGCTTAGACCAGCTTGAGCACCTTCCAGAATTAAAAACTCAAACAACTTTCGATCAGAATGGAGTGGTACACCCCATTCCTTATCATGGTACTTAACATAAATGTCTTCACTTTCGCACCAGACACAACGCTTCACTTCACTTGCCATTATTTAAATCTCTTGTGGAGCTTCTGCTTCTGCGTCCTGTTCTTCTTCAGGATATTGAAACCCATCAACAGGTTCCTCTTTAACTAAGTCAAGCCGAACGATATCTTCAATTCTAAAAGCCATCTCATCTGAATATATTTCATCAGCATAAGACTCTATGACATCATCTGTATTCCAGTACTTTACTTTTTCCATAAAGATCAGACCTTCATTAACCTCATGTGTTTTTATTTTTCTATATAAGTCTTTGCTAATTAAACCAAAATAGTAATAATCTTCAACCACACCTTCTTTATCCGACACATGATACTGGATAAACGTCAATATTTTTTCATCTTCAGCAAAAGCTTTTTTTGGAAAGAACTTACTATCTATATTACAGGCTGATGAAGAGATGAATATTAAGACAATGATTAAAGTGTTACGCATAATGACTTTATTATATTTTCTTTACTTAGTATTTAAATAGTTCCTGATTCAATTTTCTCATTTTCCCGGAAATTTATCATACTTAGTTAGATGACAGGTTTCCTCTAGCCAGGCTGCTCTATATTTCCAGAATATATTCCACATCGGTCTGATATCAGGGTCTTCATCCAGAGTACCTGCAGTAACGACGATATTTTTACCCCCCTGTACTGCCCAGGGTAATGATGAGCCGCATTGCTTACAAAAGTTCGTCGCAAAGTATTTTGCATCGGGATGTTCATAACGGCCAACATACTCTTCTCCACATAGCCACCTGAATCGTTCTGGCGGGACAAATAAATTTGAGGCATGGGCACTGCCGGTAAACTTACGACAACGTGAACAATGACAATATTGAAAAATCTTGAACGGCCCTTCTACTTCATAAGTTACTTCAGCACACAGGCAACTCCCTCTAATTTTTTTCTCAGTCATATGTTACCCCATCATCAGCTAATGATTTGCAGCACCTTCAGCTCCCAGGCCGGTTTGCGAACGAACGTATTGATCTTCAAAATCAATAGCTTCCTGCTTTGCTGATTTAGACTTATCCAGTTTTGATATTAATATAATAAATATAAATGCAGCGCTAACCGAAAATAACGCGGGATGTTTATAAGGGAATAACGCCTGCTCGTTTCCTAATATATCAACCCAGATAGTCGGTCCGAAAATCATACATAAAATCGCTGTGACCAGACCAATCGCTCCACCAATGAAAGCACCACGGGTTGTAAGTTTTTGCCAATACATGGATAAAAATAAAATAGGAAAGTTAACACTCGCCGCAATGGCAAAAGCAAGTCCGACCATATAAGCGACATTCTGCTTTTCAAATATTATTCCAAGAAAGATGGCTATAATACCAATTGTGATAGTTGCAATCCTGGAGACACGAACTTCATCGCCCTCTTTTGCTTCACCATGACGGATGACACTGGCATAGAGATCATGAGAAATAGCTGAAGCGCCAGAGAGAGTTAATCCTGATACAACTGCAAGTATCGTTGCAAACGCAACAGCAGAAATAAAACCGAGAAAGACCTCGCCACCAACAGCCCTGGCAAGATGGATTGCTGCCATATTATTACCGCCTAGAATACCGCCAGTTTGACTATCCAGGAATTCAGGATTGTTAACCAGTAATACAATCGCACCAAAGCCAATAATAAATGTCAGAATATAAAAATAGCCAATAAAACCTGTCGCATAAAATACAGATTTACGTGCTTCCTTGGCATCTGGAACGGTAAAAAAACGCATCAAAATATGGGGTAAGCCTGCCGTCCCGAACATCAGCGCCAACCCTAATGAAATCGCAGACACAGGATCAGAAACCAGACCGCCAGGCGCCATAATAGCTAATCCTTTTTCATGTACGTCAACCGCATTTGAAAACAACGCTTCGAAAGAAAAATCCATTTTACTCATAACAGCAATTGCCATAAAACTTGCACCTAGCAACAAAAGTATAGCCTTGATAATTTGTACCCATGTTGTTGCAAGCATGCCGCCAAAAGTAACATAGAGAATCATTAATATACCTACAATGACAACAGCAAACTGATATTCAAGCCCAAACAAAACCTGAATTAATTTACCCGCACCAACCAACTGTGCAATTAAATATAACAAGACGACACATAATGTACCGCAAGCAGAAAGACTTCTGATAGGAATAGGTTTTAAACGATAGCTGACTGCGTCGGCAAAGGTATATTTACCCAGATTTCTTAATCGTTCCGCCAATAAAAATAATATAATTGGCCAGCCAACCAGAAAACCAATGGAATAAATCAAGCCATCAAACCCACTGGCAAAAACCAATCCTGATATACCGAGAAATGATGCTGCTGACATATAGTCCCCGGCAATGGCCAGACCATTCTGAAATCCCGTAATAGACCCGCCAGCAGCATAAAAATCCCTGGTGCTTTTTGTTTTTCTGGCAGCCCAATAAGTAATCCCCAGTGTTGCCGAAACAAACAAAAGAAACATGGTAATCGCTGTAACGTTGAGAGGCTGCTTTGTTACATCACCTTGCAAGGCATCTGCAGCATATAAAGTTATTGGTAAAAATAAAATTATCAAACAGGTAATTTTACTATTTTTCATTATGGATCTTCTTCGCATGTTCGATAATATCTTTCGTTAATCGATCAAATTCTCTATTCGCTCGATAGACATAAATACCAGTCAAAACAAAACTAAGTAATATGACAAATAAACCGACTGGTATTCCCCAGGTAATAATACTGTTTTCAAAAACCGGGGTTGCAAATACTTGTGGAGCAAACGCTATGATAAGAATAAAACTGAAATAGGTAAGCAAGACAATACTGGCCAGGCACCAACTAAATCGCCCTCTCTTATCTTCCAACTCATGAAATTCAGGATCGGCATATATTTGTTTGTAGAGATGTTGCACAACATTACCTCACTCTTCTCTTTACCATCTCGCGTAATGTTAACACTATAATCATAGATTCAGAAATTGATGGTGACGACGGCCAAACTGGAGAAATCGATTTATTTAAAACGCACTTTAATTACTACCTAACTTCTGACGATATTCAGCAAGACGTTCATGATAGTTTTCTGCATCTCCATAATCGATAAAGTCATTATACCTTGAATGCCTGCCGATCACTTTTCTGGCATGCTTTATCGGACACCAATATTGTTCTGTTCGAGCAGCCACTTCTCTCGCATAATTAATTACGCCATTACCATAACCACAATAAATACAGTTAAATCGTTCGATGCTGTTTAAATGTTTTAATTGATAACGATCAATAACAATATAAGCAGAGCGATTTACTTCGTTTATTCTATATAGCCTGAAACAAATTGTCTGATACAGACTTATAGAAATATCGAGCATTACAAAGGGAATAATCATACTGTAAATAAAAGGTGCGGATAAAATATTACGTAACTTACTGTCTAGAATATAGCGTAATAAGGTTTTCTTTAGTTTTTTGTGTGCGTCTTCTATGCCTTCTTTAAATTTTATTTTTCCATCTTCATAAAAATAAAGTATCTGTTCTTGTTGTTCATTGATGACTTTCTCAATTTCATCTTCAATGTCAGATATTTGATCCAATAATTCTTTTATTTTATCGTTCATATCCTGTCTCTTTTTTACTCACAGTTTATTTATTCCGTTACTTTTCCCCGCAACGCCTTGGTTCTGCCTCTTTGAGTTTTACTATCGAGTCGTTTTTTTTTCGCATTCTTACTTGGTTTGGTTGGTCGTCTTGCTTTTTGTTCCACTGACGCTTTTAGAATTAATTCCTGTAAACGTTCTAACGCATCATTCCTGTTTTTTTTCTGTGTGCGATGCTGTTGAGCTTTAATGACAACAATACCCTCATTATTAATACGACGATCTCGAAGGTTCAATAATCGTTGTTTAACATTTTCAGGTAACGATGATGTATTAATATCAAAACGAAGATGTATAGCCGAAGAAACTTTATTAACGTTTTGCCCGCCTGCACCTTGTGCCCGGATAGCTGTTAACTCAATCTCATCATCCGGGATGGATAGATGACCTGAAGAACTCGTTTCAATTAACATATTCACCTTTCATACTAAAATAATTTAACCCAAAACAATAATAAATAAGTTATATCTTTGTTAGAATATCACTACGCTACAATATTTTATATTATCCAGGGAGATATAAGTAATGAAAAAATTATCCACACTGATCATCGCGTTATCATTAATAACGATTTCTCAATCAAGTCTGGCTGGACACGGTCATGGTCACGGTGGCGGCCTGCACAAATGTTTAAAAGAGGCCTCCAAGTTAAAAAAAGGCTATTACGGAAAACTTGAATATCTCACGCTTACCGAAAAAGGTGTAAAAACTTTTGAAATAGAAGTGAATGATGAAAATGGCGTTGAGTGGGAATTAATGTGTGATGAAGCGAGCGGCACTATTTATGAAATAGAACGTGAAGTAGAGTCCGCTTCCGATCCGTTGTTCAAGAAAAAAATGAAAGTAAACGAAAAAACAGCAGCCCAAACAGCAACAGCACTCTATCCAGGCAAGGTTGTACACACTGAGTATGAGATTGAAGCAAATGGTGCGGCTTCTTATGAATTTGATATCTGGGAAAGCCCGGGTGTCACCTATAAAGTTGAAGTAGATGCAACTTCTGGTGAAATTGTAGAAGTTAATATTGAAAAATGGGATATAGGAAGAGAAACAGAATAATTATATAAAGTGCAGGGAGATTATTGTAAATCACCCTGCACTTCTGATAGCACACTCAGTAATAATTTCTCAACATTATTTTTAGGTGTTTTCGCTAACTTCTGTGTTAACGAAAATGTTAGTGATTTAATATCATACTGGTCACTAATATTATTTAGCATTGCCAACCAAAGTTGAGCCGTCATTTCAGAATCATACAATGCCCTGTGAAAAGGACCTTCGCCAGGAATATTCACGTACTTTACCAACGTACCTAGTTTATGATTAGGGGCATGTTGATATATCCTCCTTGCCATCAACATGGAACAAACAAATTGACCTGTATAAACTCTAGAAATCTTTTTCAATTCTGCATCAAGAAAACGTTTATCAAAAGATGCATTGTATGCAACCAGATTGAAATCTTCAATAAAATCAGCAAATTCATTCATAACTTCCCTGCATGGAGGAGCATCTTTTAACATGGCATTCGTAATACCGGTATAATCTTCTATAAAGCGACTAATACGCTGGCCTGGATTCATCAACTTCTGAAAACGTTCGACTATTTTTCCATTCTCAATGCGCACAGCACCAATTTCAATAGCACGATCACCATAGTCAGGAGAAAGTCCTGTCGTTTCAAAATCCAGTACAACAACGGTATTAGCGTCACTCATTTATGTACTTTCATTCGCCCATCTGAAATGATTTCGTATAACTTCATTTCCAGATATCGCCGGAATAACAACAGCAGCAATATGATTAATGGTAAAACTAACGCCGGCAGTTGAGTCCAAGTCTTTTGGATCAGCTATTTTCTGTAAATAGGTCTCCATCGCTATCGCCATTGCAGGGACAATGACTGGTTTACTGTTTCAATATAATGAAAGCCAATCGACATTAATACTGTTGTGCAATACAACCCTATTTCAAAAGGAAACCAACCGATTATGGCAACACCTATTGACATTAATGCTAATGAAATCAGGACAAAGATTTGTTCTTTTAGTATCAACATAATAAAAATAGCGGTAAACGACAAAAAACCGGGGACTTCACGTATGCTTTGTAAAATACTGATTTCAGCACCGCTAAATTGTACTTTATCGATAACAAAATTATTGAGTAAGGCATTCCATACCGAGAAAGCAAGTGGCATGACAAAGGCCATTGCCAGCAAAAGCATTTGCGGATTGTTTCGGAACGATTTAAAAGAAGTCATATTGCTAATGATCAGAACAAACTAGGCACGAGACATAAACTTGCCGGTGCCAGTATTGATTTTGATCATTTCACCCACTTCGATATATTCAGGCACCTGAACTTCCAGTCCGGTTGTTAAGATTGCCGGTTTGGTTCGCCCTGTCGCAGTTGCTCCTTTAAGCGCAGGTACAGTATCGACTATTTCCATATCGACTGATTGTGGTAATTCAACACTGATCAAAACGCCATCCATAATCATGGCAGAAAGACCTTCCATACCTTCGCTTATGTAACCAGCTTGATCATCAAGGTTTTCAGCACTCACTTCATATTGAGAATAATCATCTGAATTCATGAAGATATAATTATCACCATCTTTGTAGGAATACTGCACAGATTGACGCACACAATCTGCTTCTTTCAGGAAATCATCGCTTTTATACGATTCATCCAGTTTCTGCCCCGTTTGCAGATTAGTAAAACGGACCTTATATAAAGTAGATGCACCACGGGAAGAAGGGCTTTTCGCTTCAATTTGTTTGACTGCATGCGGCACACCATTAATTTCAACAACCGTTCCGCGTTTAAGTTCACTTGCTTTAGGCATCTGCACTCCTGATAGTTTTATGTATGAAAAAATAAAGTAATTATAGAAGATATCAAAATTGGTGAATATCAGAAAAATAAGTATTTTTTGATATAAATTAAGATCTTATATGCTCGAGATTTACCTGCTTTTCAATATATGCCGCTAAAGAATCATAAAAATAAGCCGATATAGAGACTATCGTTTAAACGTGTAAATGGAAATTCAGTATGCTTTCCAATATAAAACTACGCTCATTATCAATAATTATTACCTTTATTCTTGCCATATACGCGTGTTTTAGCGTATTGCAATCAAAGTATCATGAAAAAGAACTTTACGACCTTGAAAATGAATGGGATTACTATCGAGGCTATCAAAGTGAGCGAGTTCGACTTCGTGCTCACTTAATAGGTGCACTTGGTTATGGCGGTTTAATTCACGTTTATCATAATTACATCATAAGAAAAACAGATACGCTCGAACGACAATCATGGAAGTCATATGGTTATGTAAAATCAATTATTGAAGATTTAAAACGATTATCAAAATCTGAAGGAGAACGTGCTTCTCTCGAAGACATTAGCATTTTTCTAGATGATATAAGCGAAAACCTATTAACCATAAAAAATGGTATTGATAATAATTTAACTAGCAGCGCAATTGAAAAAACGGTTGATAATCTAGACTTCATAAGAGTGGACCGTGCATTGATACGTTTAGGCGAAGAGCTTTTAAATCAATCACCAGAATCCATCAGTAAAAAATTCAACCTGTCTGTGAAGATGCGTTCATTAATAGGGATTAACGGCATGATCCAGTCTTATAAACGCTATCTACTTCTTGAAGATGAAAATGAATATACAGCAACATTAAATATCATTGGAGAAATCAAATCTACTATCAGAGAGTACCTTGAACTTGACCCTGAATTGGGCGAACGAATAGCAATTGAAGATATTCAATACACGATCGAAAAATATGAACATAACATCGATATTATTAAAGAAAAAACTCAAAAAAACCTTACTGCTGAAGAAATAGATAACATCGTCATCATTGATGACTCGATTGCATTACGTGGTTTTGAATTACTGGAATCAGAAAAAATAGAACAAATAGAAAAAAGAGCAACATCTGTTGCAAACTTGATTAATTATATGGAAAGGGAGCAATCAATATTTACTATTATTCATTTCATTTTTCTTACGAGTTTAATCGTTTTATTTAATTTTATTATCAAGTTTTATGTCATAAAGCCGGTTCAAAACGTATCCCATGCACTAAAACGGTTATCAGAAGGCGATCTGGAAGTGAATATATCAAAAAAACTATATAAGGATAATGAGATAGGTCAACTTGAATCCGCATTTGAAATATTCAAACAACACGAAATTGAACGTTCTATGGCTGAAGAAAAACTGCGTCAACTGGCAATGACAGACAATTTGACAGGTCTGGCAAATCGAGTTCAATTAGAACGCCGTTATTCAGAACTTGTTGCTATTATGAAAAGAAAAAATGAAATTATAGCGACATTTATGATGGATCTTGATAATTTCAAAACTATTAATGACACTTATGGTCATGCTATCGGAGATAAGCTTTTACAATCTGTTTCTGATATTTTGATATCAGAACTCCGTGAAACAGATATTATCGCTCGCATCGGTGGCGACGAATTTGTACTGGTTCTTTACGCACCTAAAACAGAAAGTGATGTCACTCTGGCGGCACAACGTTTAATCGATAAAATCATGAAGATAGTCCCAATTCATGGGAGTAAAAATAGAATTGGCGCATCAATAGGGATAGTCATTGAATCAAGCAATCATAGCATTAGTATTGATGATGTTTTGCTTCGAGCTGATAAAGCTCTTTATAAAGCCAAAGAATTAGGTAAAAACAAGTATGTTTATCATGCTGATGTAATCAAATTGGAAGAAAAAGTACGTAAAGCAAATTAATCATTATCTTTACTGCTTAGCTCAAAAAAACATCATCATTAAACAGATAATTTTATTTTTGAAATCTTTTACGAATTCTTTCCATACGCCGTCGGTTAACACCGAAATCTGAATAACCTGTTCGGGATGAAGAACGCAGATGAATCACACCTTCTTCGACTAATAAAGTGAACTCAACATCATCAACAAAACGAAAAATAAAACTACGTATCTCAGCATGTAAATAGTCATCTTTCTCCGAGACTATTGTTGTTCTTTTTTCATTAAGTAACGCCGATTTAAGCCGCTTCATAGCCTCACCATGAGTATCTTCAAAGGTAAAGGGCTCAATAAAATGCTCAGGCTTTGCCGCCTTACTGGAAACACAGTTTGGTGAATCCGGGCACTCCACATCAGCCTCCGTTAATACTTCAGAATTTGCGCAACCGGAACAAAAGATTAATGTACATACTATAAATAAAACTCCAGTTTTTTTTATCATATGCATCTTTCCTGTTATCTAAAGAAACAAGAATACATCAAAACAGGATTGTATTTTATCTTTATAGATAATTCATGTTAAAGATGGAAGAAGAACAGAAGAAATAAAAAAACTTGTTTAGGACACAAATATTCGATGTACATCTGCGATCGAGGCATCGCCATTTCTGGCGTAGCCTAAAGCACATTGGACAATCGATTGCATACCCTCTAATTCTGCAGTTTGATTTAATTCCAGTGATGGCGCATTTGTTAGAATATTATTCTGTATCTGTTCTGTTACTTTCAAAAACTCATAGGCAGGCACACGACCGGTTACACCACTATTCCCACAAATATCACATCCTTGACTAATATAAAACTTTTCATCCGAACTTATACTCATTAACTGCCTGACAACAGAGGAAACGTCCTCATTTATTCGACAATGCTCACAATTTTTTGCAATTAATCTCTGAGCGACAATGCCGAGTAATGATGAGGCAATTGTATATGGCTCAACGTTCATTTCTTTTAATCTTACAATTGTGTCAGCCGCACTATTTGTATGTAATGTGCTTAAGACTAAATGACCCGTTTGTGCTGCTTTAAACGCTATATCTGCGGTTTCTTCATCTCGTATTTCTCCGATCATAATTACATCGGGATCATGTCGTAATATATTTCTCAAAGCACGACCAAAATTCATACCTATTTCATTTAACACCTGCACCTGTTCCAGACCATCAAGGCGGATCTCAACCGGGTCTTCAACCGTTATAATATTAACGTTCATTTTCTTTAATACGTTTAAAGCTGAATATAAGGTTGTTGATTTACCCGAACTGGTTGGACCAGTAACTAAGATCATACCCGCTCCACGGTTTAATAATTCCAGAAAACCTTCTGTATCCTTCTCGTTAAACCCCAATTCTTCGACAGGTTTTAAAGTCGCTGCACTTGCCAGTAACCTTATAACAACACTTTCACCTTCAACCGTTGGCATGGTTGACACACGCATATCTACTTTTTCATCATTAAACGTCATTTGCACCCTGCCGTCTTGCGGTAAACGGCGTTGGGCAATATCCATTCTGGAAATAACTTTTATTCGGCTCACTATGGCTGATAATAAACTTTTGCTGA
This sequence comes from Pseudomonadota bacterium, assembly GCA_013112535.1. Taxonomy (GTDB): domain Bacteria; phylum Pseudomonadota; class Gammaproteobacteria; order Eutrophobiales; family Eutrophobiaceae; genus UBA7359. The sequence goes on along the minus strand of JABFGI010000008.1, from coordinate 131,778 downwards.
AATTTTTAATCAGGGTTAATTTTCCGTGAATTCTAAAAAGTACTTGTACACCGCCAGACAAAGGACGAATATGAATATCGGAAGCACCTCTATTGACACTTTCTATAATAAGATTCTGAACCAAACGAACAATCGGCTTTTCATTTGCCATTTTTTCAAGATCGTCATTATTCTCTGTAATATTCGAACTTGTTAACAGTTCTGATTCAATTTGAGCTACGTTAATATCAATGTTATTGCCATAAAATTCATTGATTGCCCAATCAATGTCATCCGGTGTTGAGATAACGATTTCTATATGTTTATTAGCAACAAAACTCAGTATCTGACTAACGTCACTACGTGTGGGATCAGGAACGGCAACAACTAATCTATTGCCTGACATCATTAATGGCATAGCCTGTTCTTTTTTTGCAATCAACACCGGAATATGATCAAGCACATCAATATCAACACTAAACTCCCTCAACTTCACAAAAGGCAAACCAAGTTTACTTGCCAATGCTGAATGCACAGCATCTTGTGTAGTTGCACCAATATCGATGAGGATATCGCCTAGCTTGCGTTCCCTGTCAGTTTTTTGAAGACCCAAGGCTTCTTCCAGATCTATTTCTGTTATCAATCCTTCCGAAATCAGGAGTTCACCTAATCTGACTTTTGGAAATTCACTTGTTTCCTTTTGTTGTTGAAGCACTTTTTCCAGATCAGATTCCGTTACAATTCCTTTATCCTTAAGGTATTCACCAAGCGGTCTACTTCTCTTTTTATTTTGTTCATCCAGACCCTGTTTAAGACCTTCATCCGTCAGGCTTTCATTCGCTTTTAAAATCGTGCCTATTTGAGCTCCGACTTCAAAATCAGCTATGGCAGATTTTGGAATAAAAATTCTGGTGGAAACGTCATCCTTATTGACCTTAAAAAAATTAACACCAATATCATCAATCATGGTTACAGCAGAATTCCCGATAAATTCTTTCCCATCGGCAAAGGTAATTTTATAGGGTTGTTTTTGATGGTGATTTTCCAGAGAGGAAGTATTTTTGTCGTCTTCCACATAATTCAACTCTGCTTTAAACAGAATGAACCTGACCTCATCAAAGCTTAATATTTCCATTTTTGTTTGTGTCACAGAAACAAAATGTATAAGTTGTTTCGTACCATCGAGCGTGTGTAATTTTCCGTCCAGTACACTGCCATTCATGCAATGTAATTCGATATCAGCATTTTGCAGCTGCTCATTATCCGCATCCATGAAGATAGGTGGCGGCGGTAAATCGATAACATTATCCAGATTTTGTAGAGAAACTATTTTTTCTGATGCCGCCATACCGGCGCTCCTTTAATAATGCTGTGTTGCAGCATAGTCTGTTGAAATTTACTGAAATCTAAAACTCTATTAATGAAATATCGGCAAATTACATAAATTCTTTAAACTAAAAAGGGAAGGAATAGTTGATTAATATCTGTTTTATATGACCAATTTCGTCTAAGTCAGGTTTAGATATAGCATTTCAAGAAAGATTGTTATATGGTTAAAGCATTAGCAGTTTTTGTAGCGGTACCGGTAGTTCCTTGCAGTGTATTACAGCAGCCCTTCCGTCATTCTGCGTCAACATTATGCAGCTAATACATTGTTTATTAATTATTATAGAGGTAACTAGAAATGGCTACAGGTACAGTAAAATGGTTTAACGATAGTAAAGGTTTTGGTTTTATTTCTCCTTCTGATGGCAGTTCTGATGTATTCGTACATCACAGTGCTATCAACGCTGAAGGTTTCAAATCATTAGCTGAAGGACAAAGTGTTACTTTTGACACTGAACAAGGTCCAAAAGGTCCAAGTGCAGTAAACGTAACTGCTCAATAAGTAATCACCAGACTTTTTCAAAGAATGGTAAAAAGCCTCGCGAATGCGAGGCTTTTTTTTATCTGAAAATCGAAGTCTGCTTGCTAAATCCCTTCTAATTTCCTGCCTCCCCGGCGACCAAGCCGGTAAGAATCAAAGATACTGAGCAGCCAGCAAACTAAAAGCGCTATAGTAGTCACGTTAATCTGGTGAATTCCGCTATCTTCCAGTATTTTTAATATTGCTTCCGTAAGCTCAATTACATCAACCGAAATCTCTCCACTTAGAATTTTGTCACTGATTTCTTGCGCCATTTTTACAACAGTCACCAGTAAAAAATACAGGCACACCGATGTAATAGCCGAAAATAAAATACCCTGAACTGGTTTCTTGAGATAAAAATGTCCTGCTCCAGGATAGACTAAAGCAGATAATAGCAGTGCCTTTGTTGAAGTATTCATTTAATAATAACTTATGATAATGATTTAGTTCATTCCCATTATTACAATTATGTGAATTTTAACTTTCATATTATTCGAGGTTAACATTCTGTTTTGTGAATTAATTTGGCAATATTAACTTGTTGTTTTTTAATATATATACCATATTTATGCTAGTTAAATTTGCTTTAGCATCCTAATATAAAGCTTACTATAAACTAATAAGGGGAATTTTATGAGTGATCTTGATTACGAAGAAGTACTGACCTATTTTAGTAACTTCGATAGCAGGAAAAATGGCTCATTAGATTTCACTGAATTTTCTGAACTAATCAGCGCAATTGGTTTCAATCTCAGTGATAAACAACTGAGAGAAGGATTTGATAAAATTGATACTGACAATAATAATGAAATTGATCTTGACGAATTTATGGCATGGTGGGGCGAAAAAAAATAGTACCAAAGCGCTAGATTAAAAGCATAAAATCCCTTTCTTGATAATCACTTCATCATACTTACTCTCAGAATTAAATATATTTAGTATATAATACTCAAGATACTGACTTACAATCCGATACAGGATAATACTTTAATCTACAATAATAATTAAGGAGAATAAAAATGAGTATTACGACGGAAGATCTGGAAGAATTAGCGAGTTTAGGCGGCGGCATGATTCTGGACTCAAAGATCTATAATGTAGATGAACTACTTAAAATTGCGACTAAGGCTAAAGGCACGAATGCAAGAATTACTATAAAACATGCACTTAGCTTTACGCATCAGGAATTAAATCAAATTGCATCCGCCTGCGATGGTAATGTTATTTTTGATTTAAGTTAATTGTGTCTTGAGCTTTAACTATAGATTTTGTATCTATAGATAAATTATCCAGAATAATTTCTACGGGCTCAAATTTTTCATGTAAAACTATCAGCATTGGTATAAACGCAGTCCATTTTTTAAAAAAAACAGTAGCCCGTTTTCCATGAAAAGCAACACCCTTTAACTTTCTTGTCCATGCTAACGTCGAAACATCACTTTTAATTCGATAATATGAAATTGTATTAGCTTTAAACTCATACTCTGCCAGATAAGGTGCTAGCTTTCTTGCTTCTTTGACACAATTCCCCGCTATTTTTTTACAATTTTTAAAAGCGTAATTTCTGCTCCACTGTTTTAACGAAGAATCAATTGACGGCATAAAATAAAATATAACCAGAAATAATATAAAGGTTAGCGCCAGATAATTTAAATTAATCCATAGTGGACACCAGACTGGTTTATTCCAGAGAACATAAATAGTGAGCGTAATACCCAGCAGACTTAGGCAGATCCCAATATACCGCAATAACGTCATCACTCTGACAATAAATGGACTTGAGAACCAACGATCATTATAAGAAAGGTGCTGATTCAAGAGGATTTGATATATTTCCTGTTCTGCCGCATCAAGAAACTCTGAATCTATGTCACTTTTAATCTTCAAAATGAACGCCTTTGAACAGATTTGAGATATTCATAAGTATTTATAGTCTATTATTACCTTATGGAGCACAATCACAAACATACTAGAATATCCGGAATAATAAAGACCCTGTATCTGTGCAGTATTGTATTTGCGTCATCGACATCCTATGCGACGTACTATGGCGGAAGCCATTACAAACATCATTACGGGCATTACCCTTATCAGCGTCTCCATCACAATTATTTCCATGGGCACCAACGTCATTATCGGGCTCACTATGGTGTGCATGCTAATTTGAACGACACAGCTGCTTATGTTGTATTGGGCGTGTTAGGTGCAGCCTTGCTAACTCACATTTTTACAAATAATAATTCACAATATTCAAATACTTATCCAAAATCCCATTCAACTATTCTGCGAAAAAAAAATAAACATACTGTAGCAATTAAACATAATAAACCTGTCAAAAGAGCAATCTATCACTACAACAAAAAAGAAGGATGGAAGCAGTTAGCTAATGGCAATGCGAATTATGCATTAGATATCTTTGCAGTTCAGTCACAACAAAACCTGATATCAGGAGAACCTAAAATTGGTTTTGCTCTAGCCGCTGCTATTATGGGTGATAAAGAAAGGGCCATTCGTACCATGAAAAAAGCAATTCGTATTGATGCAAATGCGTTGAATCACATTGATACACATACAATAAAAACTACCATAGAAAGATTATCTGCAAACTATCAATCAGTTATGCATGATAAGTTAGTTGATACCGATACCACCTTCATGACTGCTACACTCGCCTACTTACAAAATGATTATGCAACCGTTAAAACACTAATAACTAAAAATAATCAAAGCCAAAGCGCAATCAACCTTAGAGAATTAGTAAAAAATAAATTATAATCGAAACTTATCGCAGCTATTTTTTTAATTTAATGAATTTTTTAATAATGAACACTAAAAATATCACTATCGCACTGTGGTTTACTTTATTCCTTGCAGGCTGCAGCAATCAAACCTCAGTTCAATCAACCACATCTGATAAAATTGTGATTATTGGAGAACCACAAAGCTTTCTCTACGCCTATGATATGGCAAAAAAAGAATGTGAAAAAGAAAACAAAAAAACTGTATATATAGCCGACCAGAATGCTGGTCTGGACGAAGTTTCATTCGAGTGTGTAATCGAGGAAGAAGAAGTCGTTGCAAATGCTGAAACTGAAGCCGACACCGAAATGGAAGGTGAAACTGAATCAGAAACAGTCGAAAAAGTAGAAATACCGGAGGTAGAAAACACCTCTGCTGAATAAGACATTAGCCATAGAAAAATAAAAAAAACAGCAGTTCCTACGTCTATTCGAAACCCAACCTGTAAAGACTGAGAAATAGCTTCGACTATAAGTTTAGTCAGAATTGTAGCTTAGATTCGGTGTAGTTTTAGACTTTTTATAGCCGACAAAAAAAGAGTGCCTATAATAACTAAATCTAAACACACAACTATCATCGACATCAGACCAACAGGATTTCCAAACAATAGACTTAACCAAAGTTCCATATTGTTATTCCACATCTGTTATTAATACACGTGCCGGAAGTGAAACACCAAGTAAAATTTAACTTTTTATCTTGATCAATTACAGAACCAATCAGGATAATTTTTACAGAACAGTTGATTATATGCTCGCATAAAAAAAGAGCCATAATGTTCACACACATGGCTCTTAAGTTTAAGCTAAACATTACTAATGAGAAGAGAGTATTGCTTTGCTTTACGCGGAGTCAATATAACAATATTTCTCTATCAATTTTTGATTTAGATCAAATAATCGACTACTCATTATTCTCTTTATAAAATGGTGAATTCATGTCGGTACAGGCTTCTGCGACAATATCCCCATTGAACAACTTTACAGTCAGGTTACCATTAATTTTCTTTGAAAACGGGATTAATAGCTCATCAATATATTTCTGTGAATCGTCGAATGAAGAGAATTCATAAAAACCGCCAACAGTATGATTATTGAGACCACTGAGCCAGGTTTTTGATCTCATGCCATCAAATTTTTTCATTTCTTGATTGATTGGTTCCCAATCAATTTTCTCAAATGGTACCGAAACCTGATACTCGGCATAAAGAAAAATTTTTTCCGATATCATTATCTATCTCCTGATAATTAATTTTACTTTAATCTGTCACGAAAATTATGAGAAATAAACTCATTGTTTTACAGGCAATTAACTTAAGAGATTATCATAAAATAAATAATAATTTTAAAAAGCCTTTAATGATTTGCCTGTCTTCGATCGGAAATAACACGCCTTTCACTACCGTCTCTACAGTCAGGATAGTGTTTAAATACAAACTTTCTGTGTAGTTCAAACCTGAGCTCAAGCCTTGAATAGCAGCTTTCCTGACAATATTGACTGTTTCTTAATAATGCACCTGACTTAATAAACGTAATTTTAATAGAACAAACACTGATTGAACTATGAAGTTACATATGGTCAAAAGTTTTACTAGCACACAAAACCGGGCCAATATATATAGATTTTTTTAATATTTTTATTTATTACAAGCACATCATCCTATGCAAACGGAGATTTTTCCGAAGAATCAAGATCAATTTACAAACAACAATATCAATTAAGAAGTGCCAATATATTAATAAGCAACAAAATTGAAAAAAGTTTATATCTGGATGTTGAAAATAATACTAATTCACATCAAAGATATATTGCACGATTATTTGAAAAATTAACTAAAAATTACGACAAACTGGAAAGACTTGAAAACAGGTTAAATTACATTGATCAAATGACAATTCTCTCTTCTGTATCATCTTATAGCGACTCCTCATATAGCGAAGAATTAAAAAGGATATACAAACAACAATTAAAATTAAAAAATGAAAATTTAAAAATAAAAGCCAGAATTGATAAAAATTTAAAATTCGATGCCATTAATAACACAAATATTCGACAAAGACATATTGATAATTTAATCGAAACAATTAATCAGAATAATAATAAATTAGAAGCACTGGATAATAAATTAGTTTATATCGAGCAAGTAATGCGCTTTGAAAATGATATCGCATATGAAAACAGGGATCATTAAAGGGCCACAAATTTTTCTTTATATTACTAATTAACAATCGTCCTGAATGTTAAATTAATTCTTGGCTTATCGACTTTTCTGGTTGTTGGCAAACAATGCAGCCAATGCGTCTGGGTTTCGCCTTTCATTACTAACAAACTACCATTTTCAAGCATTATCGAAATCGTTTTTTTACTTTGCTTGTGCTTGAAACAGAATTTTCTCTCGGCACCAAAACTCAAAGATGCAATTGCACTATTTTTCTTCAAATCTGCTTCATCATCACTATGCCAGGCCATACCTTCGCTGCCATCATGATATAAATTAGCTAAACAGGAATTAAATGACTCCCCAGTTTCTTTTTCAACCAGCGACTTCAACACTTTTAATTCGGTCGTCCACGGCAAGGCATGTTTAGTTCTATTCGAATAAGTATATTCAAATGGCTTGTCCCCATACCAGGCAACTTTACGTTTAGTCACATAATGCTTGCCAAATATAAATGCCTCATCATTTTTCCATTCAATATTATTGAATAGACTATCGAAATATACATTAGACTCTGAAGAAGACATCATCACACCGTGATAATTAACAACACCATCTGGATTGAGCAAATTTTCAGGTATTTCTTCAAGAATCTTGGATAAAATCACTTACTAACACCTGATTCCGTTATATTAATATTTACGATTTGAACCGATAATAAAAAACACTTAATTTCTGGTACGAATTATCACAGCTTCAATCATATTAATAGAAACAACTGCATCAAAAAATTCTTTACCCGTGAGTTCCATCAGATGAACAATGTCTCCATTGACTTCACCTACTTTACCTTTAAATTCGCCACCTGATTTCATTTGAACTGTAACACGCTTGCCGCTGTGTGCTGCCAAAATGGATTCAATATCGTCACTACCTGTAACAGATAATGGCTCGGCAACAACATGAGACATACTCAACATAGTAGAAATAAAAAAAACTGACAGATACTTATTCATATTAATTCTCCAATGATTTACATAGTTAACTATAGCAATTCAATAAATAATAATTAAATTATTCAACATATTTGATATCTTACTCGTATCGATATATTTATTTACCAGATTTAGACTAATCATTATGACTAAAAACAAGCCTGTTCTTATCCTGCAACTACGTCCTGAAGATGAAACATCTGATAATGAATACCAGGCTTTTCTTAAATATGGCGAACTCACTGAATCACAGACACGTAGACTGCGTATAGAAAAAAACGGGATACCAGAAAACCTGTCACTTGACCAATACAGTGCCATTATTGTCGGTGGTAGCCCGTTTGACATCAGTACACCGCATGAAAAAAAATCTGCTATCCAGCATAAGATTGAAAACGATTTCAAACACCTGCTTGAGCAGGTAATTGAACAGGATTTTCCTTTTTTTGGCGCCTGTTCCGGTAATGGCCTGCTCGGTTCATATTTGAATACACCTATATCCAGTCGCTATAGAGAAGCCGTCGGTTGCGTCACACTGGATATCACTGAAGAAGGTAAACGCGATCCATTATTAATGGACTTCCCTGAACAAATCGATGTATTGCTGGGTCATAAAGAAGCTTGTGACTGTGTTCCACAGGGAGCCACTTTATTAATGACCGGTAATGTATGCCCGGTACAGATGTTTCGCGTCGGTAACAACGTATACGCAACCCAATTTCACCCTGAAGGAGATAGTGAAGGCTTCAGCGTACGAATAGAAGTCTATAAGCACTACGGCTATTTTGAGCCTGCCGAGGCAGGACAATTAACGCAGGCTGTATCCCGGGTAACTACGCCGTATGCACAACAAATTCTGAAACGATTTGTGCAGCGTTATTCCAAAGCTGAATAAATCATTAATTGACGCTGCTCTCTTTAAGTCTTTTGATTAAATTTATGGAATAATGGCTACTTGATTTTGTTAGTTTATAAAATACACGCAATGTGAATAACATGGATAAAATCGAAAACAGCAAACTATATACACAACTTGATGAGCTATATAACGGCTCTGGTAAAAATTCTAATATTTTTCGTGTTGTCCTGATAACGGTCGATGTATTGTCTATTTTGTACTTTGTCGTTGCCTCTTTTTTTCATCACACAGACGACTTTCATGCGCTGGAAGTTGGTATTGGTATTTATTACCTGATCGAATTCAATGCACGCCTCTATATTAGTAAGCAACGATTAAAATATCTTTTAAACCCAATCAGTTTGGCAGATATAGTTGTCATTCTTTCATTATTAGCACCGGCATTGACTGAGAATTTTGCTTTCTTACGATTAATTCGTTCTTTACGTATATTGCGTTCCTATCAGTTGCTTAAAACAATGCGCAAGCAATCAAAATTTGTCCGCTTGCATGAAGATATTATTTTCAGCATTGTAAACCTGTTCGTCTTTATATTTATAGTGACAGCATTGGTATATGTACTACAGGTCGATGTAAATCCAGGCATCAGCAATTACTTTGAAGCTCTTTATTTTACGGTAGCAACATTAACAACAACGGGCTTTGGCGATGTCACATTAATTGGTACCAGCGGGCATTTATTAGCCATCTTAATCATGATCTTTGGTATTACGTTATTCCTGCGACTTATTCAAACAATTTTTCGTCCTGGAAAAGTACGTCATGAATGTCCATCATGCGGTTTAATACGCCATGATGCAGATGCAGTACATTGCAAACATTGTGGCACAATTATTCATATTCAATCGGAAGGAAGTAATTAATAATAAAAGCTCTTATTTGCAATAAGGAAAAAAGCATCTATAGTTATTAATATGATATCAATACTGTTTGATGCGTATGGCAGCTAACAGGAAAACCGCTGATAGCCTGCCTGTCGTAATAGACTATCTGGAAAGAAATCCAGGTTTCTTTCTGGACAACCCGGCTTTGCTTTCAAAATTAAACCTGCCTCATATCAGCGGAAGAAACATTACTTCATTAATTGAATATCAGGTCGATCAATTAAGAAGAAATGAACAATCACTAAAAGCGCAACTCAATACATTAGTCATTAGTCAGAAACAAAACGACAGATTGGCAAATGAGGTTTATAAACAAGCCTCAACATTATTGGAAGCGGAAAGCATAGAAGCGCTTTATGACAGCTTGTTTCAATTTCTGAAGCGCGAATATTATTGTAGTGATTTACTAATCTTTTTCTTTGTTGAAAAACGACCTCATCATGACTATCGCAACCTTCGTTTTAAACCAATCCATTCAAAGTTACGCTATTTTTTTTCAGGACTGTTTAATGTCAACAAACCACTTTGTGATAGCCTGCCAGCAGAATACATAGATGCGATGTTTGGTAAAGAATCGAACAAAATAAAATCCACAGTTACTTTGCCAATAAAAGATGATGAACCACTTGGTTTATTTATTTTGGGCAGCCAACATTACAATGCATACCGACAAGGACTTTCAATTAATCTTCTAAACCATTTAAAAAATTTATTCGTGAGACAGTGCAGTACGTTGCTTTAAAAATATAACAAAGAGAAAGCCATTCAGTAAAATAATTGAGTAATTTTATCACTTAATTGTGCACCCACAATTAAACTGATGCGTTACGCAACACATTCAACATATATTGCTAATTAGTTATTTTTATTGGAAAAAGTAATTGACTTTTTATTTGCTGCGTCGCAGCATATCTGCCATCGTTAATCTAAAATACCTAAAAAGAAAAATAACTGTCATCACGGTTCTTTTTTCTTTTTAGGTAAAATAAAGGTGAATATTATGAAAAAAAATAAAATGATAAAACTACTTTTTGCCATGACAACCACATTATTGATGAATAATGTAATTGCTGCTGAAGGCGAAATAGAGCAACTTTCGGTAGAACATGGGTGTGTGACTTGCCATAGTGTTACACAACAAAAAACCGATGCTAAACCTGTTGCGCCATCCTTTATCGATATAGCAAAGCGTTTCCATGCTGAAGGTGATTACGAGTACCTGGTGAATATCATTAAGTACGGCAGTAACCCTTATAAATCAGACTGGAAAGGAAAAATCACTGGTGCAGCTATGCCTCCTAATAAAGGCATTATGTCTGATTTCGAAATAAACAAATTATTAGTTGCCATATTGTCTTTAGATAATAAATAGTACGTCACTGACCACTCAGTAACCGGACTATCGTTACTGAGTGGTCAGTTATATCTAAACAATATTACTCAGGACTTCTACTCTACTGAAAGTATTGAACCCTTGGCTCTTACTTCATCTTATCTTCCAAGCACAATTACAGAAGCAACATTAATATTACGCTTTAACGTGAAACACTGGAAAGTTTACCCGGGTAAGTTGTCATCAACACCCAGCCCATTGCAGCACCAAATAATAGTTTCGATACAAAAGTAACGAATAAAGGCATTAAACCTATAAATGATGGATTAAGCACAGGTAAAACAATAAAGAAATTTATCTTCCAGACCAATGCCAGTGTAATTAAACTGCTAACGAAGATTCCAGGCTTGCCATAGCGATTAAAGACAGGCTTTAACACAATTGCAATAAATAATAGCGCCAATACTAGGGACAGGAGCAAATGAATTCCAAGACCTAATATCGTTGAGACACTTGAATGCATTGCAAATGGAAATAAAGAAACGGTAACCTGACGTGCGATTTCTGCTGCACTAACAGAGCTTAATGAACTATATAGCAACACCCAAAGAATTTCTGACATTCCTCCAGCGACGCCTGCGATAACTGCTATTCGTTTATTCATGAGAGATATTCCACATTAATTATTATTATTAAGAAAATGATTAAAATTTACTTTTTTACTATATATCAATTAGTTAGAATAAAGGTGCTTATCACACCATTCTATTGACTATATGGTTCCGACACTTTGATAATAAAACTTTAGAGTTTATCGAGTATTTAAAGAGCTAGAACCAACTTCACGTATCATAGTTTAATACTTAATAATAAATAAGTATAAGGTTAACAAACTCTGAACCAATCTATTCTTGTTCCTGTATTCTCTTCAATTTTGAGAAACTAATCACACTAAAAGCGCCTAAACAGTTAGCCGGGTTACGCATTTTAACGATATAAGTGACTATACTAGGCACAGGTATGCTAAAAAATTTAATTACAAAACCTTTAGAACTAAACATTGATGGCAAAGGCATCATGTTTAAATCTCTGGACGACTTCGAATTCGCTATGGAAACTCGTACATTGGTTCCTCAAGAAAGAATTATCGAAGCCGTTAACGCAACACCAGGCGAACTGGATCTGGAATCTAATTCTATCGTTGTTGCAATCGAAAAAATTTCTGAATTACTCAATCAATCATCTGAACAAGGTGAGGTCACACAGAAACTAAAAGCCATCAATTCGGTTGTTTTTTCTAATGATAATAACTGGCGAGATATATTCTTCGCGCTCAAAAAAGACCATTCGACTGAATCGAGCAAATATAAACTAATCGCATTATCGGCTTATTTACAATACCTGACTAATCGACAGGAAATGGTTCAATCGATAAAAGCACGATTTGAAATTATTCATGGTCAGCATGGAACGACTGAATTCAAAACGGGCGAACTGGATATTGATGATAATTTTGATTCCACGGTACTCGCCAAAGAACTTGGTATGAAAAGGATGCCAACAGCAGAATACGTTGTCATTGAGCTTAATGAAGGTCAAGAGATAGCGCTTCTATTAGCAAATTATAAATGTAAGTTAATCTTCAAAAATGGCATTAAATTTGTTGATAATGAAAATGAAGAGTATCCAATGATTATAGGCCTGAACAAAATAGGCAGAGGCCGTGAATGTAACGTAAGATTTACGGATACGATGCAGCGAATTTCAAGGCTACATTTAATGCTCATTAATCACGATAACAAAAAACTCGAATTAACCGACCTCTCAACCTACGGAACCTACTACCTCCAGAAATCAATCTGATTTTTGACTTTTTTATCAGGATTCCGATTCAGAAATCTTAAGGGATCTAATGCATTTGATTTATAATCAAGACACGGAAACTAACAACAGGAAACGGATGTTATGACCGGAAAAACATGTCCACGTGATAAGCATAAACTTGATGATGGTGATTTTCATAGTGTATCGGCTATGCATTGTCCTGAATGTGATGGCGTCTTGATAAAACAAATGTCATTAATGAAATTACTTACTGAAATGTCAAAGGAACTATTTCAGGACATATCATTTGAATCAGATATCGATCCGATAGAGGATAAAGGTGCAAATGTAAATTGCCCGGGATGTTATTCAATAATGGATAATTACGGATACATGGGTTCGAATGATGTCATGATCGATTGTTGTGGTAGTTGCGCTGTACTTTGGATAGATGCTAATGAACTTGCAACAATGTGTTTCATGAATGAAAGAGCAAATAAACGCATGAAACATCAACAGGAATCTGCAAAAGAACAAAGTAAACGACTTGACAAGTTTGTACTACAGGAAGCCTTGCATGGTGCCTATATGCGTGGTTTTAGAATGGGCTATGGTGTTGGTTTCATTTTCTGATAAAAAAACGCCATGCTTTTTATTAATTCATCACCAACGGTAATAAGGTATTAAGCGTGTCGAGATGACTAGATTTACAATATGGACAGGCCGCTACCCTGCTAGCTTTTTCACCGTCGGCACGAGGTTGCCAATCAGGACAAATAAAACTGTCCCGGCAATTCTGGCATTGATAATAATAATGAGAAGGGCTGCTTGATACTGTTTGAATACTCATCGTCTTTACTCCCCTCAAAAACTTTCTGAGCTGCCTTAGAACTGTAAATAAACAATATTTCTAATGTTTATTTATAGTTCAGAATTACGCATTACGCTATGTCTTTTATAATAGACACAACTTACAGTATTTTCTTCATCAATCAGATGAAAATAGTATTATTGCAAATTGATTTACTGATAAAAAACCTAGCTGTCAGGTAGTCATTATTGCCCAACCTGCGACTTACGATAATCTTTTTGCAATAATACTTGCTTCACTTATCATTCTGGCTCGATATTTAGCGGGATCATGGATACCCGCACAAAACCGTTTAATCCATCAACAATCGTCAATATTAAATTCGGCAGTGGCAAGCTTAATGCCATCATTACCGGAAAACTCATAGCTATAAATTAAACCTAAAGTCATTCTCTTAATCACGTCATAATTATTACAAAGACTCTTTTTTAAAACCTTCTTCACTTTTTTATTAAATCGTTTTTCATCAAAGTCTTCAGTTGAAAAACTAGTATAAGTATATCTCGTCACCAATCTGGGACCTGGCTCAATCGTTATACTGTCTGCCCGTGTGTCGTTATCTATGGTTTTTGGCAAGTCACTACTTAAATTAATAACTTCAAGCTCCAGATTCCTCATGAGTGTCTCTAATGTTTCTTCTTCAGGAACTTCTTGATTAGCTACTGCTGTTGAGTTGGCAGCATCTGATCTAAAATAGACGATCACATAATAAGCAATCACACTGGTAAATATTATTAATAGCGCGAAGCTGATTATGGGGTGTTTAGTTATTTGCATTTTTTTGTCTCATTATTTATTAATTTGAAATCTATTATTTTGTCGTTCTATCGTGCATAAGAATGCTGCCGGTTTGCACAACGTTTATGCTTGATCAATAAGCTTCACTTTTAGCTAATTATGTTTTCGCCAGATATTCAGAAAAGTGGAAATTCTCACACACATCGCCAGCCGATTATTATATAAATTTTCGGCTCAGGTAGACAGTTTATATTGTTATTAACGATTTTGTGAGCCGAGAAATTGAGGATTTTACATAACGAAGCTCAGTGTACTACGTTTAAGAGAAACCTGTATTAACCTTCTGCCTCCATCCAGTTCCTTAAAAAAGCCAGCCCGGATTTCAAAATTTTCTCACTACACATATCTGTTGCAATTAATTGCTTATCCGGCCCATAAATTTCAATATGCGGTGTACCGCAAACAGTCAACTGATATGCATTATTAGTTTTAACAACATGGTTAAAATTGTAACGCCCAAGCCTTTCATGATAATCGATGATTTCTGAAGGGCTATTAAAAGAAATACTAACACGACCTTCGGGAAAATGGACTTTGCGAATCAAGACATCTTTACGTTTTTTTAGAAAATCAGGAAAACCTGCTTCTAGACGTTTACAGATGGAACAGGTATTAACATAACCTTCAATAATGGTGTAATAACCTTTTTTCGCCAAACTGGAAAAAAGACGGTTCTGATCTAACAAAGTATCAAATTCATAATTTTTAATCCCAGATCCGGAACGCTGCTTTGCAGACACGTCCGGAATAAAAAGGTCAACCGAACGACCAGAATCAGAGCGAAATGTATTGCTATCAAAGAAAAACATATAAACAGCAATTCCTATGATGACAAAAATAATGTTTTTCATACCTTATATTCTATCATTCATTATAAATCGAATATTATTAATGATTCTTTCTCCGTAACTCTAGGTCAAACGGCCTTACACTTATTTATTAGTGATGAAATTTCGACAAATTTGATGAACGTTCATCATAATCATGATTTTACATAGATATAAACGGCAAATATATATCGATAGTCTGGAAAACAGATTTATATAAAGTCTTGATTTAAAATATTTTTTTCACCGTGTAATAACAAAAATGTGATTCATTTGTAAAATTTTGTATCTATTTACATTTAATACATCAAATTGGCATCACTGTTGCAAATGGTAAATAAAGCTTATTTTTTGGAGACAGAAATATGTATAAGTTAAATCTAAATATACCACTCTCTATTTTTTTAACTGGTACGATACTATTTCTATTAGCGCCGGTATTGATATTTGATTCATATAGCACTCATGAAATATTCATGACCGGGATAGTGATCCAGTTGACCGGTATCACTGCAAGCCTGATTGAGTTTTTTAGATATAAAATTACCGAGAAACTTATTAAAGAAATCTGAATATCAACTCAATGATGTCACGCATTAATAGTTAAATTTATTCATTAATTTATAATGAAACAGGCATCTGTCGCCTTTATATAGTCTTAATTAAAATAAATTACATACCTCCTGAATATGCTTGCTTGTTTGAAAATATCAACTAAGCTGAACTAAAGGTAACAAAACCCTACAATAATTAACTCAAACTATAAAAACATATTGGATACAGATATTATGAATAAGATTTTCTATACCTTACTAGCTTTATCAATCAGTGTTCTCGCTAATGCTGGTGGCAATCCCGAACACGTCAGTTTTCCAGAAGCTTATAAAACAGAATACGCCCAATACGATACCCGTAATCGTAACAATGGCAAACAGGTCGCCGTAATGTATGCAAACAAAATAGCGATTGATTCGGCATCAAATGCAAAACTAGCCGAAGGTTCCAAAATTATTATGGAAGTCTATAAAGCCAAACTTGGTGAAGATGGAAAACCTGTTGTTGGCGCTGATGGTATTTTCGAAAAAGGGGCGTTTGCCGCAATCGCAGTAATGGAAAAAAAATCAAATTGGGATGCAAACTTTGATGCAAAAGAACGTGCGAAAGACTGGGGCTTCGCAATTTACAAAACAGATGGAACACCAAAGGACAATGATCTGGAATGCGCAAGCTGTCATACACCTCTCGTTGAAAGTGATTACATGTTCTCCTACTCCAGCCTGCAAAATTTTTCCATGTAATACACAACATTTAATGCGCCGGAGTGATAATGAAAAATCATTCCGGCATTTTTTTCTACTCAAACTAATTTAATTCCTGCTCCAGAACTCTTTAGTATTTAAGGAACGTCAAACTCTGGTTCATTTGGGTCTTTCTTCAATTCCAGTTTTTCGAACAACGCTGGCCCGAGTTCAGAAATAATCGGACCAGCGCAGAGAATAGTCGAATATTCTTTACCCGTTTTATTTACAACAACCCCTTCTTTTTCCCAGCCTTTACCAATACCTGTAAACACCGTATAGGAATAATCACCTCTAATAAATTTAAGATACGACGCACCACCACCAGAATACGGTATTGTTCCTGATAAAAAAAACTCCTTAGGGTGTCTCATTACCTTCGGGAAAATAAATTCAGGAATATCACCAACAGAACCAAAACGATACTGCAAAAAACCATCAGACGCTGTGACTTTAAAAGAAGAACATAACGAGATAATCTTACCGTTTGTCGTACCACAGGAAAAAACAATATCCTCATCAGAAAAGCAAAGACTCCCACCGGTCGAAGCAGCAAAAACATAATGCAAATTCGCTAAAAAGATAAAGGTAAAAAATAAAAGTCTAATCATATTAATATGTTCAAATAATTTTTCGGATTTTTAAAAAAGCCCTGCCCTTTTAATTCAAAACCTGACCACGCAACTATAAATAGAAAGATTAAGCTTTAAAAAAGAAAAAGTAAAAATAGCTCTGACACTTTTTAATTCATAGCTAAATAAATTCAAGACTCAAAAACTGCCCTGATGCCTGAGTATTCGCCTTGGCACCGATAAAGTGAGGTTAATTGATCTATATCAAATAGCTTCTGTATTACTTTACTAGTCTGATAATTGTGTAAGTCCAGTTTTGATAACTGGAAGGAGTGTGTACGATGGATCTTTTGACCATAGTAATATTGATTTCCCTGATTCTGACAATCGTTATCATGCTAATAGGTATCGGTTCAATGGGGCGTGGTGGTGATTTTGACGAAAAGCATAGTGAACAACTCATGTTTGCTCGGGTAGGAATGCAGACGGTGACATTACTGCTATTATTTTTTGCGCTTTATCTAGCTAATACATAAAGCAACTACTACAAAATAATCAATTAACAGTCTTTAGAAAAAAGAAGTTTTTCTTTGAATATAGGTCTTGAAACCTGAATGAATAAATTCAAGATTCAAGACCTGATCCCGTTGAGCAGTTTATAAAATAACAATTGATGCCAAAATCAATAATAAACCCATGCTGATAACATCAGTTGCCGTCGTCAGGAAGATAGTAGAGGCCGTCACAGGATCGGCACCTAATCTCCGCAATATTAACGGGATCATTACGCCGGTCACGCCGCTGGCAATGCAGGAACCGAGCATTGCCAATAAAACGACAAATGCCAGTTTTACAGGAACCTCACTGCCAACACTGGAAGCATAAATAAACATTCCCAAAGCGGCTGTAATACCAACCAGTACACCATTACACAAACCAAGAATCCCTTCCTTGATAACAACTTTTCTTTCCATGCCAGGTTTGAGTTCATTTAATGTCAAACCACGCAAGGTAACCGCAAGTGCCTGACATCCGGTATTTCCCGATTGCCCGGCAAGCACTGGTAAAAATGCCGCCAATACCACAACCTGGGCGATAGTCTCGTCGAAGAAACCGACCACGGCGCCTGCAACGAATGCAGTTAACAGGTTAAGTTGTAACCAGGGATGACGCATAAACAAACATTTCAACCAGGGCGTGGTAACGTGTTCTTCCTTTACAACACCCACCATCTGTCCGCTATGTGCTGTTAATTCATAGGTGCGTCTTTCAAACAGCGCATATCCACGGATAAAGCCGACCAGTTTGCAGTCCTCATCGCAAACGGGATAGATAGGATAGTGTCGCAACAAAACAGCCCGCATAGCATCTCCAATAGAACTACTTGCACGAAAATAAAACGGTTGTTCTACCATGATATCTTCAATGCAATCATAGGAACGTGCAAACAGTAGATCGCGCATCACGATAACACCCATGAGTTTCATCTCCTTATCAACGGCATAGGCATAGACGATCTGTCTGTCTACTGAGGACTCCCGCAATACGTTCACGACATCCTTAACCAGCATATCAACTCGAAAGGCCTCGATAGGCGGTTCCATTATCCGTCCAATACTGTCTTCCGGATAACTCTGGTTAACCAACCACTGTTCCCCGACCCGGTCCTGGATAATTGGCGTTAACATTTCAGCACGTTTGAGATCCATGTTGGCAAGGATGCGCATTGCCAGTGTAGATTCCAATTGTTCCAGTACACTGGCAACGAGTTCATCGGATTCACGTTCCAGTAACTGCACAGCATCCAAAGGCGCACGGCGGTTAACCGCATACACTAATTGCTGAACACGTCTTTCATCTACCAGCACTACTTGTTTGTTATCTTCGTTCATATTCATTCCCTTAACGGGTGACCACGGATGGACGCACAATGTACACGAAAGAAGGAAATTAGCGATGGATATTATGAAGCTTAATATCTTATACAAAACAATTAAAAGGTTTCTGGTGCATATCGACCTTTTTGATTATGAAACGTGGTCTAGTGCCTGCTATTATATTTCAGAAATTAAAGAACTCAGGGCTTTTTAATTATTAATTTCCAGCAGACAGATGCTAATAAAAAAATAATGACATACACCAGCCAGTAAACTCTCTGTCTCTGGGTTATCTCTGCATCTCTGAGGTCAGATACCGTCTTAAAGATCAAGCAATCCGACTACTTTATTTCAAGGCAAAAAAAGCCGATGACTTTCATCACCGGCTTTCTAATTTTCAGTCTTTCTTCAGACAGAGTTTGTTTTTATAAGAACGAGGCACCGGATCATCGAGGACACGGAGTTTAGAAACTCCTAAATGAGTCCCGCTGATGATGCAGCAACGAAGTTCCATCTAAAACTAAACTGTCTGATTAACGTCCGTATGCGTCAACACCTGGCAGAGGTCTATGATACTTAACAACTTCCATATATGTTTTAGTCGCAGCTGCAACACCAGCCTCAACGTCTACAGGTACACCTGCTTCGTCACATGCCATTAAGAAAGCAATAGAAGCAGCCATAGCGTGTTGTGGCTGAATACCGCCAGTCGCACATAAACGCCAACCTAAATCAGGCGCGCCTGGAATAGCAGCAGCTTCTACGGCATGTTTAGAGAACATGATGTTAAGTACTTCTGTAATTTTCTTCACACCAAAACCTTCCGGCGCTTTAACTGCTGTTACCGCATTTGAACGAAGGTGTTTTTCTTTTGCGACCAATTCTAAACCTGCGGCCAGTACGGCGGCACGGTAGACATCAGAACACTCTTTATGACGATCGCATACGCGATCAATACCTTCAATGGCCAATGTATCCAATGCCACAGCGAATTGAGCATAATTTCCTGGTGTTTCAAGGTGTAGACCCGTGGAATCCATAGTATCAATCATCTTGGTAAGGTGGAGATAATGTTGGCCTTTTTTAATACCTGCATCTGCCAGCGCTTTATCGGCCTCATAAACTCTCTCAACCGCTTTAGGACTAAGGGTAAGCATGCCGATACCAGGTGTACCCATGATACCTTTTTGGCTACAACCAATAAGCATGTCGATACCCATTTCAGTCATGTTGGCTGGCATACTGCCGATGGCAGAAATACCGTCAACAACAAGCAGCGCTGGATGTTTTAGTTCGTCCAGTAAATCGCGTACCTTCTTAGGGTCAGTCGTCACGCCTGTACCCGTTTCGTTTAACGGGTGCATAACTAACTGAATTTTATGTTCTGTGTCTTTTTCCAGGACTTCTCTACACTTGTCTAAAGGTAGATCTTCACCAAGCTCACTTGTCAGACGAACCACGTTTCTACCCAGATTTTCAACGCAGTTACCCATTGCGGTACTAAACGCACCGATCTCCATAGTAACGACGGCTGGACTGTCGGAATCGGCTTCGCCAGGGAAACGACATGAGCCTGCAGCCGATTCTGTACCTGTGGTACCCGAACCGGTGAAGAACAATGACCTACCGCCTTCCTGCATACCGACCATCTTGCCGTAATCTTCGCGAACACTTGTAAAAAACCTCGCGACGTCTGGACCACGCATACCTCGTGTCTGGGTTGATGAAAATTGATCCACCAGCTCAGAGCCCCAGGCAGGACCCGGTGTCACGTTGATGATCTTGTTATGTGGAGACCAAACAGGATCTTTATCATCAAGAAATTTGTTTTCATTTGGTCCAATCTGATCTGTTTCAATAAGACGTCTCAGTCCGGAAAGTGGAGAGATTAGTTCATTTGTCATTTTCAAGTAGCCTTAAGTATTTTTACATTTATTTTTATATAATTAGTAATCCGATTAACCCGACAGATAATTGCTCCTCGGCTTTGACTCCTGTGTCGCCCTACCTCCTGTATCCTTACAGTCGTGCATTATCTGCATTTCCGTCATTCATGGCGGTCATCTTTTAAGAGTTCAATTATCCAGTCCAGCCTAACCCCGCACTAATACAGTTTATGGAAAGTAATAAGCTCACCAAATCATCATGAGCTTCTTTTTCGTTCTTTGCTGCCCGGAATTGTTCGACCAGACGTACTTGCTGCATGCCTACGCTGCTCAGGATTTGTTCACGACGCTTTAATTTACGACTAAATTTCTTGAAACGGGTGCCCAGTTTTCTCTCGCCGGTGATCTTACGAACCATCTTACAGGTCAGTTCGTATTCTTCGTTCACCATACCAAATATCTGGTTTCGTAATTTTTTATCTTTTACCAGTAATGAATACGCTTCGGCGACTTCCATATCGACCAGACATAAAGTCTTTTCGAGTTCATCGATTACCAGGTTAAAAATACGCGAGTTCTGAAACATGTCTTTCAAAAGCGCTTCGCCTTTCTTACCGTTTTTCTTGATGTATGCGTTTAATGCCGTACCTACTCCGTACCAGCCAGTCACCATATGACGGTTTTGTGTCCAGGCAAAGACCCAGGGGATCGCACGTAAGTCTGATAATGACTTCGCACCAAAGCGTCTTGCTGGACGCGAACCGATGTTCATCTTCGCTAATTCTTCTACCGGACTCGCCGCATTATAATAATCAACCAGGTTTTTAGTTTCAGCCAGTTCACGATAGTGCCCATAGGCCAATGATGATAGCTCTTCCATTGCGTTGTCATATTCGTCTTTGGTACGCAGCTCTTCTTCATCCATCGATTTCATTGAATGTTGCAAGACACTTGATGCCAGCAGTTCCATCTGATATTCCGCTGTTCCTTCGTTGGCGTATTTACTGGAGACAACTTCACCTTGTTCGGTGATACGCATTTGTCCATGGATTGAACCGGCGGGTTGCGCTGCAATAGCACGACCGGTTGGCGCACCACCACGGCTGACAGAACCACCACGACCATGAAAAAACGTAATGGGTATTCCACACTCTTTTCCTGTTTGCGTTAACTGTGCCTGTGCTTTGGTCAATTCCCAATTGGAGGTCAGGAAACCACCGTCTTTATTTGAATCGGAATAACCAATCATCACTTCTTGTGTATTACCTTCGCCCTGTTTCTTAACTGATCGTTTAATAACCGATGTATTTAATAACTCATTCATAATGCCCGGTGCATTACGCAAGTCATCAATCGTTTCAAATAAGGGTACGATAGGAATGGTGCTATATTGTGTTGCTTCTTTATCTGCAAAAAGTCCGGCATATTTTGCCAGTAAATAAACGCCTAAAATGTCTTCGACCGACTGTGTCATGCTTAGGATGAAATTACCAAAAGCCTGGCTATCCAGTTCTTCACGGTGTTGTTTTATCATGCGAAACAAACCAAAGGTTGAAGTCGCGCTATCATCCAGAGTTATAAACTCGGGCAGGATTTTTAATGGTCTGGCCAGTTCCTGTTTTAACCAGTTAGACCATTCTTTTGAATCTAATGCGGGTGCTTCGCGTCCACCGTTTAATGCTGACCAGATTGATTGCAGGGTATGGTTGACCGTTTGGCTATTTTCTCTTAGATCCAGTCGCACGGTGCAGAAACGAAAAGCCTGTGCTTCGCGGCGTAATGGTTTAACTAAAGACTTGGCCAAATGCTCACATTTTGTATCGATCAGTGCCTGTTCCATTGCTTGCAGGTCGTCGATAAAGTCATTAGCAGTTTTATATTTTGCTGATGTATCGTCAATCGTCGCTTCGATCTTTTTCAACATACAAAAAGTATATTGGCGAAAGATTTCTCCCGGGTTTCGTTCAAGAATCTTATTTGCATCACCCAGACTTTTTGCCAGTTTTTTCAAGCGTTTGATAAATGAATTATTGAGGTCAATTGAGTTTCTGGAAACACTGATGTGCTCTAACAAATCTGCCAGTTGTCCTTCGTAATGAAATAACACGGCATGACGATTACTTAATAAGGTTTGTGACGTGACTTCGTTGGTAACAAACGGATTACCATCTCGGTCACCACCGATCCAGCAACCGAAACGGAAGAACGGTGGAATTTCAATATTTGTTTTCGGGTAGTTCGCTTTAAGTGCCGATTCAAGTCTATCCAGTAATTCAGGAATTCGTTTATAGAGTGTTTGATCAAAAAAGTGCAAACCCCAGGCCACTTCCATCTGTACTGATGGTTTTTCAAGTCGAAGTTCTCCTGTTAACCACAACAGGTCGACTTCATCACGGAGGGAATTAATAAATTGCTGCCGTTCACGATTAGTCCAACGTGACCCTTCCAGTCTATAGAGCAAGACATAGATACGACGATGGATCTCCAGTACCGTAACACGCTTTGCTTCTGTTGGGTGCGCAGTAATGGTTGGACGAACATGTGCATTATCCAGTAAGTTTTTTATTTCTTTCGCACTAACACCACGTTCTTTTGCATCGTGAAAGATGTGGTGGAACGTACCCGGTACATATTCCAGACCACGTAAATTCTCGGTATGACGTCGACGACGCATACCGGTGTTTTCTTCGGCAATATTTAATAACTGAAAATAGATACCCCAGGCTTGTAAGGTATGAACTACGGCATCATCATCGTCTTCAGGGATTTCTTTTTTACCGGTGTAATAATCGAGTATTTCCGGCTTACGTATCTCAATGACTTTTCGCATTTGCTCATTGAGTAAACCAACTATCTCTTTTGCATAAGAAGCTGCAGCCGAATCCAGCTCATCAACTACCGCTTTTTGCTTTTTCATCTCGCTCACGCGACACGGTCTCCCGGTTCTTCATCATTAAAGAATTGTTCAACATTGCCCAGCGATCGTAATCCCATAGCAACGCGGGTTTCAGTCGTGGCACTTCCCAGATGCGGTAACATGACAACATTATCCATTGTTAGCAGGTCTTCAGTTACATTAGGCTCTTTGGCAAATACATCCAGACCTGCGCCGGCAATAGCACCGTCTTTTAAGGCCTGAACCAATGCTGGTTCATCAACCACATCACCACGCGCAGTGTTAATTAAAAATGCCGTGTTTTTCATCATAGCAAAACGTTCGGCATTCATCAGATTGGTATTCGCACCACCACCCGGACAATGCAGGGTGACATAGTCAGCATCTTTCAAGACTTCTTCAACAGTATCAAATTTTGTCGCACTGTATTTTTTGATGACTTCATCAGATGGTGGGTACGGATCATAAAAACTAATCTGCATACCAAAACCAAAATGCGCCTTTTGCGCTACGGCTTGAGCAATTCGTCCAAAGCCGATAAAACCGAGTTTCTTACCGGTCGGTTTGGAAGCGAGGAAGTGTGTTGGGCACCAGCCATCCCATTGTTTATTTCTTATCAAACGCTCACCTTCTGCTGCACGGCGTGAGACCATAAGTAATAAGGTCATAGCAATATCCGCTGTACAATCAGTCAGCACTTCAGGTGTATTGGTAACGACAACACCGGCTTCTTTAGCCGCATCGGTATCAATGTTGTTAAAGCCGACACCGAAGTTTGCCAATAATTTACAACGACGATTTTCAACATTTAAAATTTCTGAATTAATTTGGAAATCAGATACCGTTGGGCATACCGCGTCATAATTCTTCATGGCGTCTTGAAGTTCTTCCACTGACATTTTGTGGTCATCTTCATTCAACGTTACGTCAAATAATTCTTTTGCTTTTGATTCTGCTTCTTCCGGCCATTTACGGGTTAGTAGTATCTTGGGTTTACTCACAACACTCTCCTAATATAATTTTTCTTAACTTAACCACCATGCGGTGTGCTTAAGGCACAATTGCCATTAGGTAATAATAGCCTATAACAACCGGTGGGTTTAATTGTCAATTCCAGATTGCGTTTATTATTTTTATCGAACGCGAAATGTATACATTTTTCACTATTAAAGAATAAAGGGCACAACATCTTCGATGAAGTGCCCTTCAGGCTCTTTCTTCTAATGCCTAAACATGCCTTTTCCTATTGTCTAAACACCCTTTTAACCAACATTAGCTAATACTTCCTGCACAACAGGAGCAAATGATGAAGGGTTAGGCACAACACTGACACCACAGTCAGTTAGTATTTCCACTTTTTCTGCAGCACTTTCGCCAACAGCAGAAATAATCGCACCCGCATGACCCATACGACGGCCTTTAGGAGCGGTCAGACCAGCAATGTAACCAATAACTGGCTTGGACATATTTTCTTTTGCCCACATTGCGGCTTCTACTTCCTGTGGTCCACCAATTTCGCCAATGATAATGATGGCTTTGGTTTCAGGATCTTCTTCAAAAGCGGCTAAATGATCTTTAAATGAACTACCGTTGATAGGATCACCGCCAATACCAATACTGGAAGAAATACCAATGCCAACTTCTTTCATTTGTGATGCCGCTTCGTAACCTAAGGTACCAGAACGACCGACAACACCGACATTACCCGGCATATAAATATGACCCGGCATAATACCCATCATACATTTACCCGGACTGATTGAACCGGCGCAGTTTGGACCCGTTAGAATCATACGATCTTCTTTCTTGTAACGACGCATGTAACGTTTAACGCGGATCATATCTTGTGAAGGAATACCGTCGGTAATTGCGACACAAAAATGAATGCCTGCATCTGCGGCTTCCATAATACTGTCTGCTGCAAATGGTGGTGGTACGAAAATTATACTCGCATCCGCACCCGTTGCTTCAACTGCTTCTTTCATCGTGTTGAATACCGGTTTATCAAGATGCTTCGTGCCACCTTTACCTGGCGTAACGCCACCTACAATATTAGTACCGTATTTAATCATATCGGTCGCGTGGAAAGTTCCAATCTGACCGGTAAAGCCTTGAACAAGGACTTTTGTATTTTCTGTTAAATGAATTGCCATTTTATTTCCCCTTACTTACCGGTATGTTCTTTCCAGGCAGCAACAGCTTTATCAGCAGCTTCCTGTAAAGTATCAGCCATAATGATTGGCAGGCCACTGTCTTTAAGAATCTTACGACCTTCTTCAACATTGGTACCTGATAGTCGACAAACTAATGGCACTTTTAAATCAATCGATTTAACGGCTTGCACAACACCTTCAGCAATCCAGTCACATCGGTTAATACCGGCAAAGATATTCACCAGAATACATTCAACATTGTCATCAGACAGAACAAGGTTAAATGCTTTGGTTGTACGCTCAGGTGATGCACCACCACCGATATCGAGGAAGTTAGCAGGCTCGCCACCGGCATGCATGATCATATCCATACTTGCCATTGCCAAACCGGCACCATTAATAATACAACCAATGTTGCCGTCCAGACCGACGTAACTCAAACCACGATCCGCTGCACGCATTTCACGCGCATCTTCCTGTGACTTGTCACGCAATTCTGAAATATTACTATGACGGAATAATGCGTTGTCATCAAAACCCATCTTCGCATCTACTGCGAGGATATTACCTTCTTTGGTTACAACTAATGGATTGATTTCAACCATGTTCGCATCCAAATCACGCATGGCACGGTAACAACCGAGAAAGGTTGTTACGGCCTGGTTGATTTGTGCTTTATCCAGCCCTAATGCAAACGCAATTTCACGCGCCTGGAAAGGTTGCATACCGACTGCGGGTTCTACTGCAATCTTGATGATCGATTCCGGTTTTTCAACCGCAAGCTGTTCGATTTCCATACCACCTTCAGCAGAAGCGACAACTGTGACACTTTCATTTGCACGATCAAGTACAAATGCAAGATAGATTTCACGATCAATGTTACAACCTGCTTCGATGTATAAACGATGGCAAACTTTGCCTTGTTCACCGGTTTGATGTGTTACCAGTTTTTTACCGAGTAGTTCGTTTGCAGCTGCTGCAACTTCATTTTCAGATTTACAAACTTTAATACCACCGGCCTTACCTCGGGCACCGGAATGAATCTGGGCTTTAACAACCCATACTTCGCCACCGATTTCCGTTGCACGGTAAGCAGCCTGTTCAGGGCTATATGCCAAACCACCCGCACCAATTGGTACGCCATAGTCGGAGAGAATCTCCTTTGCTTGATATTCATGGATGTCCACAGTTCACACCCTCCTTTACTTTAAGTTATTGATTCTTTATTTTGCTGCAATTTGATCAGCTTGAGCGATAACATTACGCGCCATTTTTTCTGACGCTA
This sequence comes from Pseudomonadota bacterium, assembly GCA_013112535.1. Taxonomy (GTDB): domain Bacteria; phylum Pseudomonadota; class Gammaproteobacteria; order Eutrophobiales; family Eutrophobiaceae; genus UBA7359. Next base: position 104,515 of record JABFGI010000008.1, on the reverse strand, counting down.
TATCGATCATCTTGCCATCCAATTGAGCCGCACCTTTACCTGCTTTTGCAGCTTCATCCAACGCTTCCAGTACACGACGTGCACGGGTTACTTCAGCATCAGGCGGTGACATAACTTCATTTGCTAATTCGATTTGAGATGGGTGTATTGCCCATTTACCTTCATAACCTAACGCGGCAACACGACGCGCTGCTTCGCGGTATGCATCAGGATCACTGAAATCACCAAAAGGACCATCAATTGCACGTAAGCCATAGGCACGACATGCTGTTAGCATTTGTACTTGAGCAGCATGCCATTGATCAATTTCAACACCCTTACAAGCATAATCCGGGTTTAAACCACCAATCACAGTCGTACGTGATCGCAAACTCGCTGCATAATCAGCAACACCAAAGTGAAATGCTTCAAGACGTGGGCTAGCTTGCGCAATGGTAAACACATTTGCGCCACCCAGTGCCGTTTCAATCAAACATTCAAGTCCAATTTTTTTCTTTAAACCCATTGCTGTTTCAATTTGTGTCACCATCATGTCGATAGCGTAAACATCTTCAGGCGTACCCACTTTAGGAATCAAAATGGTATCAAGATTATTACCGGCTTGTTCAAGAATATCGACAACGTCACGGTACATGTAATGTGTGTCCAGTCCATTGATTCGAACTGACATTGTTTTGCTACCCCAATCAATATCATTCAAAGCTTCAATGATATTTTTTCGGGCTTGTTCTTTATCATCAGGAACGACTGCATCTTCACAATCGAGAAAAACGTAGTCTGCATCACTCTTGGCTGCCTTTTCAAACATGCCAGGGTTTGAACCTGGTACAGCTAATTCACTTCGTTGCAAACGTGGTGTGGCTTGTTCATATACTGTAAAACTCATAAAAATTTCCCCATTTTAATTAAAATCTTTTTTGCCAAAAAAATATTAATTCCATTTGATTAGCATTGATAAAACATGAAGACTCGGTTTTAAACACAACGAACCACTGAAAACCATATTCGGTTTCCATAAACGAACGGGTTCTTTGAAGTAGAAGTACTTAAAACCGCTTCCTAAAAATTCAGCATAATTACGTAATTCTATAGTGCCTCTTACACCAGTATCACGTATTATTTTTATGATTATTTACGCTACTCAAAGCCTTAAACTGTACTAAGGCAAGGACGGGACATTCTATAGATAAATTATAAATTGTTCAAAAAACCTTTAATATCAATGATTTCAGTATGTTATAGCAAATTGCAACACTATTGATTTTCTTTGAACAATAGTTTCAATCTATTTTAAAATGTCATACTGGTGATGTTCAAAAAAATTGTTCATAATCGCGGTCAAAGTGGCTGGTTGAATAATAAAAAATCCATTTATATGGCGAAAACTTAATATTAGTCACGCTTAAAATTCACTTCCCAACACGAAAACTTTTATTTATTTACTATTTTTATTTCTATTTTTTTAGGAGGATTTATGAGCGTTTATCCCACTCTGGTAATTCCAGAAACAATTGCAGCCGGTCCGGGACCTGGCAATACTGACCCACGAGTTTTGGATGCCTTTAGCAGACAGGGTGTTGCTGACCACATGCATCCAGACGTATTAAGAGGCATGGTCGAAGCCAAAGAAATGTTACGTGATGCCTGGGGAACCAGGAATATCCATACCTTTGGTGTCGCTGGCACGGGTTGGAGTGGTCTTGATTGTGCCATCAGCCCGATCTTGCCTGGCGACAAAGTTGTTATGTTCGTCAACGGTACATTTAGTGGTATTGATAGCATTGGTGTTCGTATGAAGGCAGCAACCGCAGAAGAACTTGCTGCCGATTCACTCAACCCACAACCTGCAAGTGTCACCGTCATTGATGTTCCTCATGGTGAATCTGTGACTGGTGAAATCGTGGAAAAGGCACTGGCTGAACACAAACCGATGTGGGCCATGATGGCGCATTGGGAAACCGGCAGTGGTCGTATCAATGATATTCAGGGCTTCAATGATGCCTGTGAAAAACACAGTGTCATGGGTATTGTCGATGCCGTTTCCAGCCTCGGTGTAAGTGATTTCAGCATTGATGATTATCCAGCTGTTAAAATCTGGGCTTCTTGTCCTCAGAAAGGTGTGATCTGTCTGCCGCTAACTTATGCACCAGTCAGTTTTAGAGATGAAGCTATTGAGCTGGTAAAAAAACGTGGTGTACGTACCTATGATCATCATCCTATCCTGGAAGCACGTCACTGGGGTGTTGTTGATGGCAAGGATGGTCAACAGCAAGGTTATCATCGTACCCATTCATGTTATGCAGTAGCGGCCTTTCATGAGGCACTGCGTATCATGCTTGAATATGGGAAAGCCAAGAAAGCAGCTGACTATGAATACTACAACACTGGCTTACGCCAGGCTGTTGAAGCTATGGGTTGTGAAGTTACGTCTAATATGACCAGCCTGATTGTACTTAACCTGCCGGGCGATCTGGCTGGTAAAGAGAAAGAACTGGTCGGTGGTTGCCGGGCACAAAACTTCGGTATCTGGCCAACTCTTTCTGAACCTGTACAAGTTCGTATTGGTATTCTTAATCTTCTCAACAAGGAATCCATTACCGAGATTGCCAGTAAGTTTGCTGATGCCATGATCGGTATGGGTGCTGAAGTTGATAAAGGTAAAATACTGGGTGATCTGGAAGCCTATTTCGCAGGTTAATTCAGAAACACTTCACTGATTAAAAAGGGCGGTTTTGACCGCCCTTTTTTATATTCTCAAATCCTGGCAAGGCCACGCTCTAAATCGCGAATCAAATCATCAGTATCTTCCAAACCAACCGAAAGTCGAATCATTTCCTGTTTTATTCCTGCCTCTTCACGCTGCTCATCAGTCAGACGATGATGCGTTGTTGTAGCAGGATGAGTGATCGTACTTTTGGTGTCGCCCAGATTTGCTGTTATTGAAAATAACTCTGTAGAATCAATAATATGCCATGCTTCTTTTTGACCACCCTGGACTTCAAAGCTAACCAGGCCACCAAACCCGTTTTGCTGTGTTTTGGCAAGCTCATGCTGTGGATGTGACTGCAAACCGGGATAATAGACCTTCTCGACTTTCTCATGATCGTCTAACCATTGCGCCAATAACAAGGCATTTTCGCCATGTGCCTTCATACGGACATTTAAAGTTTCCAGGCCTTTTAGGAAAACCCAGGCATTAAACGGGCTCATTGTTGGGCCTGCAGTACGTAAGAAACCAAAAACATCTTCTTTTAGTAAGTCATCACTACCAATTATCGCACCTCCAACACAACGTCCCTGGCCATCCAGGTATTTTGTTGCGGAATGGATTACGATATCCGCTCCGTACTCAATCGGTTTTTGTAATATCGGTGTGCATAAACAATTATCGACGACTAAAAGACAGTCGTGTTTATGTGCGATTTCAGCTAAACGTCTAATATCAGCGATTTCGGTCAATGGATTAGAAGGCGTTTCCAGAAACAGCAATCGTGTTGCCGGCGTTATCGCTTTTTCCCATTCGTCATAATCGATTAAATCGACAAACGTCGTTTCTATACCGAATTTAGGCAGTACATTGTCAAAAAGACCAACGGTGGTGCCAAAAATAGATCGGGATGAAACCAGATGATCGCCAGCTTTCAATAAGCCAAGACACGTCGTCAATATTGCGCTCATGCCTGAAGAAGTGGCAATACAGCGTTCTCCCCCTTCCATTGCCGCTAAACGTTGCTCAAATGTCCTTACCGTGGGGTTGGTAAATCTTGAATAAATATTGCCGGGCGCATCACCACTAAATCTCGCAGCTGCTTCTTCAGCATTTTTGAAAACAAAGCTGGAAGTGGCAAAAATCGGTTCGCTATTCTCACCCTCATGCGTTCTAAGCTGGCCAGCACGTATCGCTAAGGTATTGGTACCCAAATTCTGTTTATCAGACATGAACTATCTCCTAAATATAGTGTAATTTTTTTAAGAGTCAGCCTGAGTAGATGATGAGATTAAAGCAGGTTGTCTCTTTAGCGGTATTTTTTGTGCGCCCGCAAGCTGATTTCAAATCGGCGCATCACTAAATTGAGAAAATAGAGAATATATTGACGTATGTCAATTAGTTAAAGTGACTTTCTACTATATGATTTAACGACTAAACTTACGCGTGTATGAGTCATAAATTTCTAAAAATAGGTTAGAAGGAGATTACGTTTGGCAAATTCAAAAAAAGCACCTGTTGGTGGCAGAAAAATCTCAATCAGAAATGGACAACTGAAAGTTCCAGATACACCGGTTATTCCCTATATAGAAGGTGACGGGATTGGTCCAGACGTATGGCAAGCATCGCATCGAGTTCTAGATGCCGCAGTTGAGAAAGCCTATGGTGGGAAAAAAGAAATAAAATGGCTTGAAGTTTATGCTGGCGAAAAAGCCAATAAATTAACAGGAAGTTGGCTGCCTGATGAAACCATTGATACCTGTCGGGAATTTCTTGTTTCCATTAAAGGTCCTTTAACGACACCGATTGGTGGTGGTATTCGTTCGCTAAACGTTGCATTACGTCAAATTCTGGATTTGTATGTTTGCTTAAGACCCGTCCGATGGTTTAAAGGGGTTCCATCACCGGTAAAACAACCGGAATTAATTGACATGGTTATCTTTCGAGAAAATACAGAAGATATTTATGCCGGTATTGAGTTTGAAGAAGGGACTGAAGATAACAAAAAATTTCTCGAACTTTTTAAAGAAGCTTTTCCGAATCATCACCAAAAAATTCGTTTTCCGAAAACGTCAGGCATAGGTATTAAACCTATTTCTCAAGAAGGCACACAGCGACTGGTACGTGCTGCTATCAAATATGCCATTGATAATGACCGTAAAAGTATTACCTTTGTTCACAAGGGTAATATTATGAAATATACCGAAGGTGCATTTCGTAACTGGGGTTATGAACTCGCAGAAACAGAATTTAAAAATGAAACCTATAGCTGGGACATCTGGGAGAGGACTCGCGCTCAAAAGGGAACAGAAGCTGCACAGGATGAAATGGCCCAAGCTGAAAAAGACGGAAAGATTTTAGTCAAAGATGCGATTGCAGATATTACCTTACAACAAGTCTTAACCCGTCCCGGCGAATTTGATGTTATTGCGACCATGAACCTGAATGGTGACTATCTTTCTGATGCACTGGCTGCTCAAGTTGGTGGCATTGGTATTGCCCCTGGTGGCAATATAAATTACGACACCGGACATGCGATCTTTGAAGCAACACACGGTACTGCACCAAAATATGCAGATCTGGATAAAGTTAATCCTGGGTCATTGTTACTTTCAGGTGAAATGATGCTGCGCTATCTGGGTTGGACCGAAGCGGCCGATATGGTTATCCAATCAATGGATAAGACTATTGCCAATAAAACGGTTACTTATGATTTTGCCCGCTTAATGGACGGTGCAACAGAGATTAAATGCAGCGAGTTTGCTGATGCATTAATTTCCAATCTATAAACTTATAAACATTCTATTACGGTTATGTCGGATAGAAATCTGATTGCTGAATGTTCGCAGATTATTTACGACGGATTTATTCGATATAACAATTCCTTTCATGTCATGACGCGGCGTGCGCGCACGCGTTTTGAACAACGCGACTGGAAAGGACATCAAGAGGACATCGTTGATCGTATTGATCTTTATTCAAAGTCAGTTCGACGCGTCGTCCTCGCTCTTCGCAATACACTTGATGGGCGTGTTAATGATGAAAAACTCTGGCATGAAATAAGAAGTTATTTTGCTGATCGTTTAAATGAAGTTCCAGATAACGATTTTATAAAAACATTTTTCAATTCAACTACGCGCCGTATATTCGGAACGGAAGGTGTCGACCCTGAAATAGAATTTATATCTTCAGACCCGACTGATGACCTTCATCTCATCATGTCTCTTAATATTCGACGCTACCCTTATTGGATATCACTGCAAAAAATATTTGAGACGATTCTGAATGATTTTTCTTTTCGCGTTCCATACGACAATATAGATAGAAATGCTAAACGCATTGCGAAAGTTATAGAATCCTATGTCAAAGAGAACTACGAAGAAAATATAGAGTACTTACGCGTTGAATTTATTGATACGTTTTTTTATCAGGCAGCGCGCGCTTATCTGGTCGGAAAATTAATTCACAGTGAAGGTGAATCTCCTATCGTTATCGCATTCAAAAATGAAAAAGGTATCAGTGTAGATGCTGTTTTTCTGGATGAAAAAGATATAAGTCTTATTTTTGGTTATACACGTTCATATTATTTTGCTGATCCAAATTCAGTGATAGGCGCGGTGCATTTTCTTAAATCAATGCTTCCAAAAAAGCCAATCGATGAACTTTATACAGTATTGGGTCGTTTACGTCAGGGTAAAACAGAACGTCATCGTACATTTACAGAACATTTAAATAACACCTTGGATAAATTTGTTCATGCAGAAGGTGATACTGGTCTTGTTATGATTGTATTTACCTTGCCTTCCTATAATCTTGTATTCAAGGTCATAAGAGATATATTCGGTTATCCCAAAACAATTTCAAGAAAAGATGTTATTGGTAAATATAAACTGGTATCCAAACATGATCGGGCAGGAAGATTAATAGACACTCAGGAATTTTTAAATCTTGAATATCCAAAAAATCGCTTTTCCAGGGAATTAAGGGAAGAATTACTGAAAGCAGCAAGTGAAAGCGTAAGCATAGAAGGAAATAACCTTCTATTAAAGCACGCTTATGTTGAAAGACGTGTGCGTCCATTGAATCTTTATATTAATGAAGTTTCAGAAGAAGAAGCTTTATATGCTGTGATTGATTATGGTCAGGCTATAAAAGATCTGGCTCAAACCAATATTTTTACCGGTGACTTACTGTTAAAAAACTTTGGTGTAACCGCACATAACCGGGTCATATTTTATGATTACGATGAAGTTGCTTTAATCACTGAATGTAATTTTAGAGATGTTCCGGAAGCCAGCGACTATGAAGATGAAATGCTGGCGGAAACCTGGTACTTCGTTGCAGAGAACGATATTTTTCCGGAAGAGTTTATTCGTTTTCTTTCAATGAATGATGATTTAAAAACAGAGTTTATGAAATATCATAAAGATCTATTAACTGCAGAATACTGGCGTAAAGTTCAACAACAACATTTAAAAGGACAAGTATCTTTAGTTGTTCCATATACATCAACAACGTCAAAACTAAAGGAAATCGATTAAATATTTAATCCAGCTTAATACCATTCTTTTTAAGTGCAAACCCAAGCAATTCATTCCGTGCTTCTATTTTAATGTTTTCAGCAAAGATTTTGTGAATATAGACTGAAAAAACAAACATGACACAAGCATAGATAAGAACAATGCCACCAAGCAGTGAATGATATTTGTCTCCTTCTGATATAAGTAAAAGACATTGAGGCACAACGGCAGGAACTGAAAAACTGAGATAAACTATTTTACTGGCAGAATACGTCACTATCGAACCTGTAATTAGTGCCGCGATAAATAAAAGTAACATACCATGATATAAAACAGAATCGAGTAAAGGCAATGTCCCTTTTTCAATAAACAGTATCCCTGTTAAGCCCCATAATGTTCCTGAAATCATTGACATAACAAGAAAAGCGATAAGCCACAAGTCACTATTTTTATGTTCAATATTTAAAAAGCGCCAGGAAATAAAGATACGAATGACAGTAATAATGACAAAAACAATTAACCACGTCGTTAATACATTTATATCAGCGACAGATTTAAACAACCAGTAAACCAGAATCGCGGCAAAAAGTGTTGCAATAAAACTAATATAGGAATGCTGATAAAGGCTTTCGACTTGTTTTATATCGGACATTAATTGAAAATAATATTATTTAAGATTCAATACATCCTGCATATCAAATAATCCATTATCTTTTTCACTTAGCCATTGTGCAGCTCTAACTGCACCATTAGCAAATGTTTTTCTTGAACTGGCTTTATGTGTTATTTCAACTCGTTCGCCTTCAGCAGCAAACATAACAGTATGATCACCGACTATATCGCCTGCTCGTATCGTTTCAAAACCTATTGTTTTTTTATCTCGTTCACCGGTAATTCCTTCACGCCCATAGACAGCACAGTCTTTAAGGGAGCGGCCTAATGTATTAGCAACAACCTCACCCATGCGGATTGCAGTACCGGATGGGGCATCTTTTTTGTGACGGTGATGTGCTTCAATAATTTCTATATCGGTATCATCACCAATGACCTGCGCCGCCATCTCTAATAGTTTGAAACACAGATTTACGCCAATACTCATGTTTGGCGCAAATACAATGGCAATTTTATCCGATGCAGTTTTAATTAATTCATGGTCATCCGGGGTAAGACCAGTAGTACCAATGACCATTTTGCACTTAGCAGCAATACATTGATGAATATTAGCTGAAACAGATGTCGCTAAGGTAAAATCAATAATGACATCAACCTGATCTGCCACACTTGCAATATCATTAGTAATATTAATACCGAGTTTACCAAGACCTGCTACTTCACCGGCATCCAGACCAATCATGGGAGATTCGCTATATTCAATAGCGGCTGTTACTTCTACATTGTCATTATCATTACAGACTTCCAGAATAGTTTTACCCATTCTTCCGGCTGCACCACATACTCCGACTCTAACCATTGAAACCTCGATTTATTTTTCTTGTTGTATAATTTTATTAAGCTGCTGTTTTGATCGGATGCAAACCGGCACGAGCAGCCATAGCCACTAATGCATCAATAGAAAAGCCAGCAAACTTACCGCGACACACATCAGCAATGCGGGAACGCTGAACTCCCATTTCTTTTGCTGCCTGCTCCTGCGTTAAATCGTTTTCTTTAATATAAGTGACAATCGCATCAAACAATACTGCTTTAATTTTCAATGCTTCAGCTTCGCCCGGCTCTAAATCCAGATCATCAAAAACACTGCCTGTCGTTATTTTCTTTGCCATCTTAATTATCCTTCGCTTCTTTATAGCGAGTTACAATCATATCTATATTATGCTTTGCAATCTTCTGTGTCTTTTTATGCCAACAATGTAAAACCGTCACAACATCCGTTGTTTTTGTAACCGCCGCAATTCGAAAAGTTGATTTATCTTCCCAAATACGAATTTCAAAAACACCTGTAATGCCTTTGCCTAAGTTATTTAGTAGCTTCCAATCCATAGGCTCATTACCTGTTTGCAAACGATGCAATTGATAACCTGCAGACTTTATTGCGTCTCTGGGAAAATCAAGCAACTCCTCTTTAGCAGATCCTATCCAATGGATCGGTGTGATTCCTTTCATTGCTTGATTGTATAACATTTTATACAAACCAGCATTATTAATAACAAACTAAAAATTAGAGTTTCGTTAAAAAAACGTTTATCTATATGATTTACTTGATTTTTTATGATAGGGGGGGGGTAGAATCGCTACTACACATTTATGGGGAGTAGTATGTCGTGTCAATCAAAAGGAATAATAAAAATATCGCATTAATCTTATTCGTACTCACTTTTAGTCTGACTCACGTTCATGCCGAACCTGCTGTCTCGGAACTCAACGCCAAAGTTGAAGGACTCGGCGGCGTCATTGATGGCGATGGCACAGGTGCAGTCGCAGGTAGTCTCGCTATTCCTTTAACTAAATCCTTTGGCTTACAACTGGATGCACTAGGTGGTACCACTGATGGCAATGGTCTTGTCGGTTATGGTGGTCATTTATTCTGGCGACATCCTGAACAAGGTTTAATTGGCGGCACAATAGCGCGCAGTGGTCGCGGTGGACATTATGTCAATCGTTACGGCGGCGAAGGTGAATATTATGCAGACAGATGGACACTAGCTGTCACTGCCGGAACACAAACCGGATTCCTCGGCAGTACCGGTTATGGCAGTATCGCTGCGAAATATTATATTAATGATAATTTAATGATTGATCTGTCCGACTCCGGTTTTAGTGATAGCCGTGTCGGACAAATCGGTATTGAATGGCAACCGCAAACGCAGTTTGAAGGTTTAAGTTTATTTGCTGTGGGTGGTATCGGTAGTGATGATTTGGATTATGGTCTGGCCGGAGTAAGACTCTACTTTGGTGCCGGTGATAAATCCCTCAAACGCAGACACCGTGAAGACGACCCGATTAATTCATTAATGGGTGCCGCAGCGGGATTGAATAAAGCAATTTCTAAGCAACAAACTACGAATAATACATGTGTCGTAATATTTGATGGTTTTGGCATTCCTCTCAATACGTGCCCATAGTTTAAAAAAGTCTCGAGAAGCTTTCCCTTAATTACAACGTCATACCCGCGCATGCGGGTATCCAGTCGCTAATTAAGATGAGCATGATGATATAAGCCTACTGGGTTCCCGCCTACGCGGGAACGACAAAGTAGCAGTAATGTAAATTGTATTAAATCTAAAAGGTATCAGACACCTTTTAACATAAGTTATTGATGGACAGTCTTGATTTCAGTCCCCCCTCGAACATTTAACATTCTTCACAAAACAATCTGTGACAAAATGAAATCTGGCTGCTATGGTTATAGGTGAACCACTATGATTCACGGAGAACCAATGAGCACCGAGGCATTCACAATTCGTTCTGATAGCGCCAAGGTCAAAAAACTTGACCAGTTGGCTAACAAACTTGATCGTTCTCGCAATTATTTAGTCAATCAGGCCATCGAACAATATCTGGATATCAATAGTTGGCAAATCCAGCAAATAAAACAGGGCATCAAGGCTGCTGACAAAAAGCGATTTGTCGATGATTCCGAAATAGAACGTATTTTTAATAAATACAAGACTCCCTGAAAATGAAAATTGTCTGGACGGAACCAGCAGCAAACGCATTGGAAGAAATTCAGGATTATATTGCTAAAGATGATCCCGCCGTTGCATATGACATCGCAATAATCATCAGAACAGTCGTACAAAACCTGAGTTCACATCCAAAAATGGGGCGAAAGGGACGTGTCGTAAATACTTATGAATTGGTTATTTCAGATATTCCCTATATCGTAGTATATAGAATGAAACCTGAAGAAATTCATATCCTAAGTGTGTTTCACACTTCCCGAAAATGGCCTGAACAGTTCTAAAATAAATAAGAATGTGTCAGACACCTTTTAACTAAGAAGTCATAGAATCGAAGAATTTTTTCACACCATCAACCCAGGTACTGGCCTGGGGGCTATGCTTGTTTCCGCCATTAATCATAGATTCATCAAACTGCTTCAACAGCTCTTTTTGTTTACTGTTTAATTTCACCGGTGTTTCAACAACTACACGACACAATAAATCACCTTTTGACGAATTTCTGACTGAGCGAACACCTTTCGATCTGAGGCGAAACAATTTTCCACTTTGTGTTTCTGCCGGAATTTTTAATTTAACCTTCCCATCAAGCGTAGGAACTTCAAGTTCTCCACCCAAAGCAACCGTAGAAAAACTAACGGGGACATCGCAATAAAGATCTGTACCATCACGCACAAAGATAGGGTGGTCTTTTACACTGATATGAACATAAAGGTCGCCTGCTGGTCCGTTATTTTCTCCGGCTTCACCTTCACCTGATAAACGTATGCGATCACCGTTATCCACACCTTCCGGTACTTTAACTGAAATTGTTTTACTGTCTCGCACACGTCCCTGACCATGACAAGAACCACAAGGATCACTTATTATTTTTCCTTGACCTCGACATTGGGGGCAGGTTTGTTGAACGGAAAAGAAACCTTGTTGCATCCTGACTTGACCATGTCCGGCACAAGTAGGACAGGTAGCAGGCGAACTGCCTTTTTTAGCGCCCGAACCTTTACAGCTTGTACATTCAACCATTTTAGGGACACGAATCTTAACCGATGTCCCGGAAACAGCATCTTCAAGGGATAATTCAAGGTTATAACGTAAATCAGCACCACGATGTACACGACTACCACCACGGCTGCCTCCTCCACCGCCACCGAAAATATCGCCAAAGACACTATCGAATATATCGCCGAAACCAGCGCCAGCAGCACCCGCACCGGGTCCACCACCTGCACTATTGCTTACACCGGCATGACCAAACTGATCATAGGCAGCACGTTTCTGCGGATTGGATAAAACATCATGCGCTTCTTTCGCTTCCTTGAATTTGACTTCGGCAGCTTCATCACCTTCATTTCGATCAGGATGATATTTCATCGCCAAACGACGATAGGCTTTTTTTAATTCGGCCTCATCTGCGTTTTTAGAAACGCCTAATACTTCATAGTAATCTCGTTGATCTGCCATACCGGTCTCTTTAAAATTTTTCTTCTATTTATGAATCACTAAAACACAACAAGCCCGGAGAAAATCTTCTCCAGGCTCACTGCTTTTTATTGCTATTTTGTTTAGAAAGTTTCTACGATTATTTTTTATCGTCTTCAACTTCTTCAAACTCAGCATCGACAATATCATCGCCAGCCGCTTCAGTTTCTGTAGCTTCAGGGCTTTCACCACCAGCCGCATCTGCAGAAGCCTGCTCCTGGGCGTAAGCTTTTTCAGCCAGCTTGCCTGCAACTTCGGTCAATTTGGTTGTCTTCTCAGTAATTGCTTCTTTGTCGTCGCCTTTTAGAGCTTCTTCCAAGTCAGCAATGGCAGCATCAATATCTGTCTTTTCCTGATCTTCAACTTTGTCGCCTAAGTCAGCCATAGATTTCTTGGTTGCGTGAATCATATTTTCAGCCATGTTTCTGGCTTCAACTAATTCTTTGGCAATGCGATCTTCTTCTGCATGCGCTTCAGCATCTTTTACCATGTTATCAATCTCTTCATCAGAAAGACCACTTGAAGCCTTAATGACAATCGATTGTTCTTTATTGGTTGCTTTGTCTTTTGCAGACACATTCAAAATACCATTCGCATCAATGTCAAAACTCACTTCGATTTGTGGCACACCGCGTGGCGCTGGCGGAATATCACTCAAATCAAAACGACCTAACGACTTATTACCCGCTGCCATTTCACGTTCACCCTGCAAGACATGGACTGTTACAGCAGTCTGATTATCTTCCGCCGTCGAGAACGTTTGGCTTGCTTTGGTTGGTATCGTTGTATTTTTATCAATCAACTTGGTCATAACACTACCCATGGTCTCAATACCCAAAGACAATGGTGTCACGTCTAACAAGAGTACGTCTTTAACATCACCACCCAATACACCCGCTTGAATGGCTGCACCAACGGCAACTGCTTCATCAGGGTTTACGTCCTTACGAGGTTCTTTAGAAAAGAACGCCTGAACTTTTTCCTGTACTTTCGGCATACGTGTTTGACCACCAACCAAAATAACATCGGTAATATCAGAGGTAGAAACACCCGCATCTTCCAAAGCTAATTTGCATGGTTCAATGGTACGATCGACCAGGTCTTCAACCAATGACTCCAGTTTTGCACGGGTCATTTTCAAGTTAAGGTGTTTTGGACCACTAGAATCGGCTGTAATATAAGGCAGATTAATATCGGTTTGTTGACTGGAGGATAATTCAATCTTCGCTTTTTCAGCCGCTTCTTTAAGACGTTGCAACGCTAATGGATCGTTATGTAAATCCACGCCCTGCTCTTTTTTGAATTCATCACAAAGGAAGTCGATGATACGGAAATCAAAGTCTTCACCACCAAGGAATGTATCACCATTGGTAGACAATACTTCAAACTGGTGTTCACCATCAATTTCTGCAATTTCAATAATAGACACGTCAAACGTACCACCGCCTAAATCATAAACTGCAATCTTGGCATCGCCACGTTTCTTATCCATACCATAAGCCAAAGCTGCTGCAGTTGGCTCATTGATAATACGTTTCACATCAAGACCAGCGATACGACCAGCATCTTTGGTGGCTTGTCGTTGTGAATCATTAAAGTATGCAGGAACGGTTATCACCGCTTCTTTTACTTCTTCGCCAAGATAATCTTCTGCCGTTTTTTTCATCTTCATCAATACACGTGCAGAGACTTCGGGCGCTGCCATTTTCTTGCCTTTGACTTCAACCCAGGCATCGCCATTGTCAGCTTTAACAATTTTGTATGGCACAAGTTTGATATCTTTTTGCACGGTATCTTCATCAAAACGACGACCTATCAATCGCTTGACGGCATAGAGTGTATTGTCAGGGTTGGTAACTGATTGACGTTTGGCCGATTGGCCTACGAGAATTTCGTCATCATCCGTATAGGCAACGATCGATGGTGTTGTTCGAGCACCCTCACTATTTTCTATGACCTTTGCCTCACCACCCTCAAGAACTGCCACACAAGAGTTGGTAGTACCGAGATCAATTCCGATTATCTTTGCCATTCTATTTCTCCAAAAAACTTAACTTACTGATTTATATTAAAATTTTGTTAATAATTCGTTATTTAATTAAATGTGGGCTAGTACCTTACTTTTCAAGCCCTTATATGATTTTTCTTATGACACGCAATTTTGCCAATCACTTTGCTACGACAACCATTGCAGGTCGAACTAAACGACCATTTAACTCGTAGCCCTTTTGCATAACAGTCACAACGATTCCTGAATCAGTCCCTTCTATTTCCTGCATGGAAACCGCTTCATGTTGTTCAGGATTAAATTTTTCATTTAGAGGGTCGATTTCTTTTACGCCAAATTTTTCTATGGCACTGATAAACATTTTTAAGGTTAAATCCATACCTTCTCGTAGTTCATCAACCTGTTCGGCATTTTCTGCCGCACTGATACCTAAACTCAAACTATCCATAATGGGTAACAGTTCATGGACAAATTTTTCCAGTGCATATTTATGAGCACTTTCAACATCACGAGCAGTCCGTTTTCTCAGGTTTTCCATTTCGGCCTGTGCTCTTAGTGCTGCGTCTCGATTTGTTTGTGAATTTTCTTTTTCTTTTTCCAGCAACGCCTGCAATGTTTCAATATCCAGTTTCTGTTCTTCTCCAGGAATTATATCGTCACTAACGCTTTCCACTGCTTCTGCTTCCTGTTCAGCTACTTCGTTGATCTCTTCTTCCTGAACAATATCGTTTTCTTCACCTGACATTACTTAACCTCTTTGTTTAGACAATTGATATACCCAAGTAGTCTCAATATGCGGATTCAGAGCTCAGGCAAGAAGTCAGAGCAAGGCATAACACGAAGGAAATGGCATTCCCTTTTCAAGTGTTATAACGCAGCACTGGCTTCTTGCCTGAGTTCCCTCTGGGCGGGTTTCAAATTCCCAACTACTTCGTTATTTGTTATTAGCATAGAATGACTATGCAAAGAACAAATGCCTCGTATTTGAAAATTTGAATTCCCGCTGAACTCGTATATTGAGACTATTTGGGTATATTCATCCCCGCCCAGTCTGGACGTTCATTTATTTATGTGGGGATTAATTTTTTGAGTTCAAGGCAGCGCCGAGCATTTTAGCGGTAATATCGACAATCGGAATAACACGCTCATAATGCATACGCGTTGGTCCGATAACACCTAAAACACCCAGAATTTGACCATCGGCCTCATAAGGCGATGTGACAACACTACAATTATCGAGCACATCGTAACCTGACTCTTCTCCAATAAATATCTGCATTCCATCAGCATTTATCGCCTGTTCAAGTAAATGCAAAATATCCCGTTTTTGATTAAACGTTTCGAATAATTTTTTCAATTTATCAACCTGACCCAGTTCGGCGACGTCCATCAAATTAGTTTGCCCGGAAAAAAGTAAATCATCTCCCTCTTTTTTGTCAGCATCGGAATTGAATGCCATCTGTGCCATTTCAATGGCCAATTGCATTGATTGGTTAACCTGATCTTTCATTTTTTCCAGTTCTTCAAGAATAGATTTCCGAACATGAATCAGATCTTTTCCGGCAAAAATCTCATTAAGATAATTAGATATCTGCTGTAGTTCTGAAGAACTATAGGTTTTATCTGTATTAATAATTCTGTTCTGCACTTCCCTGTCATTGACCACCAAAATCACCAGTACCCGGTTTGATGATAACGAGACAAACTCAATGTGTTGTAATATTGATTTATTTGTCCGTGGCAACATAACGACACCGGCTAAATGTGTTACATCCGAAAGCATTGATGAAGTACGCTGCATTAATGATGAATAATCACTTTCCGAAGCCAGTTCTTTAGCTATTTTTTCAACCTGGGATGATTTAAGGTCATTCACCCTTAATAAACTATCAACAAATAATCGATAACCTTTAGCAGTGGGAACCCGTCCTGCTGAGGTATGTGGAGAGTGCAATAATCCCACATCCTCAAGATCAGCCATCACATTTCGAATCGTCGCTGGACTTAAACCCAGATTAGAGTCCTTGGATAGTGTACGCGAACCTACGGGCGTGCCATCTTCAATAAAATGCTCGACCAGGGCCTTAAATAAATGCAGGCTGCGTTCTGATAATTGTGATGATTCTGTCGTTGAAACCATGCTCGTCATGTATAAAACAAGGATAATGAATGGAAATTTAGCACTCTACTCTATAGAGTGCAAAATCTCTTAAAAATTGCAGGTAGAATCAACCACGATATCAAGATATTGGTCACAATAGCCGGACATGCTATGTTTGACAGAAAACGAGTGAGATTCGCTACAGATTATGTTTAAACGAATAGGACTTATTACTAATTCTGGCGTTAAAGCCATACAAACGACCTTGACTGAAGTTGTAGAGTACTTTGATGGGCGTGAAGAAGAGGTAGTGTTAGATACATGTTGCGCCAGTTTGCTGGAAGGTCACAATCTGAGCGTTTATGAAGCAAAAGAATTGGGACAGCACTGTGACCTGGTGATTGCCATTGGTGGTGACGGCACGATGTTGATGGCATCTCATATTCTTTGTGATTTTGATGTGCCATTACTCGGTATTAATCTGGGACATGTTGGTTTTTTGGCCGATATTTCGACAGACAATGTCGCAAGCAATCTGGATGAAATTTTAAACGGTCATTATGTCGAAGATGTTCGTTTCATGTTGTGGGGTGAAGTCTACCGTGATGGACAATGCCTGTATGCAGACTACGCTTTGAACGATATCGTCATACAAAAATGGAATGTTGCACGTTTAGTCGAACTGGAAACATATATTAATAAGGCTTTTGTTCACACACACCGTTCTGATGGCATGATCGTATCTTCACCAACGGGATCTACCGCTTATGCGCTCGCAGGTGGCGGCCCAGTTGTACATCCTTCGCTTGATGCTTTGTTATTGGTTCCAATCTGTCCACACTCTGTTACTAATCGTCCGATTATTGTTGATGGCAGCAGTCATATTGAAATTGTTGTCAGCACCAGAGAAGTAGATCAGGCACGCTTGACGTTTGATGGCGAAATAAAATATAAATTGGCAACCGGCGATCGCGTTCATGTTAAAAAGAAAGATAAGAAAATCAGATTAATTCATCCTCCAGGGCATGATCAGTTCCATATACTTCGCGAAAAGTTACACTGGAGTAAATAAATTTGTTACGCCAACTTGTAATCAACGATCTTGCTGTTATCGACAGTTTAAA
The DNA here is from genome assembly GCA_013112535.1 of Pseudomonadota bacterium. Taxonomy (GTDB): domain Bacteria; phylum Pseudomonadota; class Gammaproteobacteria; order Eutrophobiales; family Eutrophobiaceae; genus UBA7359. The sequence continues at coordinate 86,935 of JABFGI010000008.1, read as the reverse complement.
TATTGATTTCAATTCAGGTATGACCGTATTAACCGGCGAGACTGGTGCTGGTAAATCAATACTGCTTGATGCACTCGGCCTTATTCTGGGTAATCGTGCTGATATAAACCTGATTCGTGGTGGTTCAGATAAAACAGATATCACCGCTATATTTTCAATTGATAATAATTCTAATGTGATTGAAATAATCAGGGAAATGGACCTTGCTCTGGATGTTGAAACCGATGAAGAATTATTTATCCGACGCACAATTAGCAAAGATGGACGCTCGCGTGCTTATGTAAATAACACACCTGTACCTGTACAAACGTTAAGAGAAATTGGTGAATATTTAATTGACATACATGGACAACATGCACATCAATCTTTATCCCGCTCTACAACACAACGGGAATTACTCGATCAATTTGGGCAATATGATTCTCTATTAGGTGATGTCACCAATGTTTATCAGGAATGGAAACAGGTTAACGAACAACTCAACAACTTCAAAACAGAAGGCGAAGACTTTGAAGCCAGATTAACGTTACTGCGATACCAGATAGAAGAACTGGAAGAACTTGATATTGGTGAATCTGAATATGAAAAATTATCTGAAAACCATAAACGTCAGGCACATTCACAACGCCTGCTCGATTCATGTAAAAAAATTCTATTCGATATATCAGAATCAGAGTCAGCTATAGAAGATCGTCTGTCACATCATCAAAAAGAGATTAGTGAATTGTGTACTTTTGATAATTCACTGGAGAACATGAGTAACTTGCTTGATAACGCAACGATTCAAATTGAAGAAACCAGTCATGAATTAAAAAGTTATGTTGATCGATTTGACATGGATGATGAACAATTAGCTAGTATTGAAGCCCGTTTGGACAAGCTTCATGAATTGGCAAGAAAACATAAAATAAAACCTGAAGCATTACCAGAACATTTAAGCCTATTAACGAAACAATTAAACCAGTTGGAAGGTGGTCAGGAACGACACGACTTACTACAGAAAAAGAAAATTGAATTAACTGATCAGTATTTCAAGCTTGCCAAAACATTAACAAAAAAACGATATGAAGCTACGCTTAAAATCTCAGACGCCGTTACAGAAAAAATGCATGAACTTGCTATCGGTGGGAAATTTAATATTAACCTGGAAAAAATTGAAGATGACACGCCGCATCAATACGGCATGGATAAAATTTCATTTCTGGTATCAACCAATCCGGGCCAACCGTTAAGACCCATTACCAAAGTCGCTTCTGGTGGTGAATTATCCCGTTTAAGTCTGGCGATACAAATTATTGGCGCTAAAGATAATGGTGTACCAACCATGATTTTTGATGAAGTCGATGCCGGTATTAGTGGTGGCGTTGCTGAAATAGTAGGAAAATTACTACACCGCTTGGCAGAACACCGACAAATTCTTTGTGTTACACATCTGGCCCAGGTCGCTTCCTGCGGAAATCATCATTTAAAAGTCAATAAAACAACCAATAAAAATGAAACGTTCACTCAAGTCATTACACTTGATAAACAACAAAGAATCGATGAAGTGGCACGTTTGCTAGCTGGCATGGAAGTAACAGATGAAAGTCGAGCTAACGCCACACAAATGCTTGAATCTGTTTAAACAGATTAAGAACAATCAATAGACTTAATATTCAAGATTCAAAACCTGACCACGTACGAGTATCTGATCCGCGCATTTACTTCAAGTGTTTAACATTAAACTTTTCCGATAATCTCACATCTATTAATTATCTAAAATTTGAATCATTCAATTGATTCCAATTAATGATAAAATGCATTCAACGTCACTTTTTCTTGATTTCAAGACATAATGAAACAATTTATAGCACTTTTTTTACCGGTATTACTTATTTCAAATAATGTATTGGCCGAGAACAAAATAACCGTGAATATGGCAACCATTGCTGATGTTGCTATTTACCCGGAACGTTCCGCACCAGCGACAGTTATTAGTCTTAATGAAAGTACGATTAGTGCTCGTATTACCGCGCAAGTTGAAGAACTCCCTGTTCGGGTCGGAGATATTGTCGAGGCAGGCAGTACTCTGGCAAAACTGGATTGTTCTGATTACAAACTTGCCAGTCGCGAATCCCGTTCAAGAATTGAAGCATTGAATGCACAAATCGAACTGGCAAAACGTCGTTTGGAAAGAACAAAAAAATTAACACTAAAACAATCTATTTCAGAAGAAATACTCGACGAACGTGAATCTGACCTTGCTGTATTGAATGCCGATATCAGGGGTGCAAAAGCCGATCTTGAAATGGCTATTGTTAATGAATCACGTTGTATTGTATCGAGCCCCTTTCGTGCTTTAGTTGTTGAACGTAGTAGTGCTGTTGGTCAATTTACCAATATCGGCACGGCTCTGGTAAAAATAATGGATATAGAACAACTTGAATTATCCGCTCAGGCATTTACACAAGATACCGAACAAATTTCTAATTCAAATGATCTGGTCTTTGAGCATGCTGGTAAACGATACCCGGTAGAACTAAGAACAGTCATTCCAGCAATAAATACTGAAACACGAAACAGAGAAGTCCGTTTATTATTTAAGAATGGAACGGCACTACCGGGTGCAGCCGGGAAATTATTATGGCGCGATACGCGTGCTCACATTCCTGGAGAATTTTTAGTTCGTCGAAATGGGGAGCTGGGTGTTTTTAGCATTAAAAATAACGTTGCCCATTTTATTTCTATACCTACTGCACAGGCAGGACGAGCGAGCCCGACAACACTACCCATTGAAACTCCTCTGGTTATTGAAGGACATTTCTCTTTAAAAGAAGCAGATAATGTAAGTGTAACTAACTAGATATGTCCCTGTTAGATCGCTTTCTTAATAACCATGTACTGGCAAACCTGACCTTTAGTCTGGTGCTGGTCATCGGGTTTCTTTCCTACCTGGAAATGCCACGTGCTAAAGATCCGGAGATAAACTTCAACTGGGTCAATATTATGACCATTTTCCCGGGTGCCTCATCTATAGATATTGAAAAACGAATCACCAGTCCAATTGAAGATACCATCAGGCGTTCAATACAGGATATTCGTTTTATATCCAGCACCAGTCGCTCAGGCATTTCCAATATTCTTATTCGCTTTAATCAACTTGATGAAAGAACATTCGATAAACGTTTAAACGATTTACGTCGAGAAGTACAAAACACTTATACCGATGAACTACCTGATGATGCTGAAGACCCGTTTATCTTTGAAGTCACCACATCGAATGCTTACCCTTCTGCCAGCGTTGCGATTACCAGTGCAGGTAATGACGAAAATCTAAGACGACAAACCAGAAACATTAAAAAAGATCTTGAACGTGTCAAAGGCGTGGATCGCATTAATGATCTAGGACTGAATGATCCTGAACTGCATATTGAATTTTATCCAGAACGACTGGAAGGGCTGGGTATTACACCTGCCGATTTAACCGACACAATAAGAACCTACTTTCGTGATATTTCTGCGGGCGATGTCAAAACAGATGATGGACAATGGATCGTTAGAATTGAAGGTACGAATGCCGATCCTGGTACACTTGCCAATTACCCTGTTGTCACCGCTGAAGGTATTGTTCCATTAGGTAATCTTGCCGATTTATCACGTTCTACAGAAGAACCGGCAGAAATAGTTCGATTCAACGGACAACCTGCTACGTTATTAGCCATAACAAAACAATCGACAACTAATGTACTGGAATTAGTCGATGATATTAAATCATATATAAAAGAACGTAATGTTTATAGCGATGCCACTGGCGTAGAACTTTTTCTTGTTGATGATCAAACCATAAGTACACGTGAAGCTCTTAAGTTAATGCAGACCAATGCATTAATAGGTTTGTCTATGGTATTACTGGTCACCTGGGCTTTTCTTGGCTCACGAATCGCTATTTTAACCAGCATTGGTATTCCCTTTACGTTAGCCGGCACATTTTTAATTTTAAATGCGGCAGGTATGACATTAAACAACATGGTATTACTTGGTGTTGTTATTGCTCTGGGTATGCTAGTTGATGATGCAGTCGTGGTGGTTGAATCTATATATCAACGGTTGCAGAAAGGCATGAACGGTTTACAAGCTGCAACCGAATCTTTGAATGAAGTATTTGCACCAGTAACAACTTCTGTTATGACAACAATGGCAGCGTTTCTACCCTTGATGTTATTACCCGGTATCCTTGGTGAATTTATGAAAGTCATTCCTATCGTCGTCACATTAGCACTGGCAATCAGTTTATTCGAAGCCTATTGGATGTTACCGGCACATGTCATTGCATCAAAAATGAATTTAAATAACCCTTCAAAACAGCAACAAAAAAGAGAAGCAGCAACTCATTGGATACGAATAAAATACACACGTTTATTATTAAAAGCCTTACGTTATCCAGTGCACTCTATTATTACAGTGTTGTTTATTTTTGGACTTGCTGTTGGAACGGTCGCCAGCGGAAAAATTCGCTTTAACTTTTTCGAAGCAGATGCGCTTCGACTGTTCTACGTTAATATCGAAATGGCACGAGGTACAACACTGGAAGAAACGGATAAGGTTCTTTATAAAATTGAACAGGAAGTATTAAAGCAAATTAACCCTGACGAATTACGTGCAACACTCATTTATTCCGGGCAACAGTTTACAGAAACAGAACCCTTGTTTGCTGACACAGTTGGACAAATCATGGTTAGCCTTAATCCATATGAAAATGGTGGTAGAAGTGTTGATGAAATTGCTGATGAAGTAGAAGCAAATGTATTAAACATTGATGGACCAGTAAATATTTCATTATTGAGAATGAAGGAAGGTCCACCAACATCAAGAGATATCAATGTAAAAATTCGTGGCGATGAATTTAGCGAGATTAAAGCTGCAGCAGATAGATTAGTTAAGTTTCTTAAAACAGATAAGCGATTCAGCAACATTACGCTTGATTACCGTCCAGGCAATCCCGAATTGGTATTACGCTATGACGGAGAAGCCATTAAACGCGCCGGCATTAACCCATCTGTTATAAGCCGAAGTATTAGTGCATTTGTTGATGGCGAAATCGTCAATGACTTTCAGGATCAAGGAGAAGAAGTCAAGCTGCGCGTACTGGCAAAGCAAAATAACTGGTATGACATAGAAGAATTATTACGACAAACCATATCATTACCTGATGGTCGCTCTATTGCTATTGGTGAACTGGTTATTCCTGAACATGGTTATGGTCAACATAATATTCGTCATTATAATTTTCGAAGAGCTATTACACTTGAAGCAGACATAGACAAAGGCGTGATTGATACTGTTGCAGCAAATGATTTGATTGTTGAAGAATGGAAATTAATGCAAAAAGATTATCCAAATGTTGATCTGGATTTTTCCGGCGTACTGGATGATATCAATGAAAGTATGGGCGCCATAGGTATTTTATTTCTTTTTGGTTTAGGTTTGATGTATATCATTCTCGGCACACAGTTTAGGAGTTATTTTCAGCCCCTGTTAATTCTTTTGGTCACTGTCCCCCTTGCCTTCACCGGTGTCGTGCTTGGCTTATTGGTCACAAATAACCCAATAAGCTTATATACCTTATATGGTGTTGTTGCCTTATCCGGTATTTCAGTTAATGCGGCTATTGTTCTTATCTCGGCTGCGAATTCACGTTTGCAAGCGGGCATGAGTTTATTACATGCCACTGTTTATGCTGCTCGACGCAGAGTTATTCCAATTATAATTACATCATTAACGACCATTGCAGGACTGTTTTCGTTGGCAAGTGGCTGGGCAGGCTCATCTTTAATCTGGGGGCCAGTAGCGACAGCGATTGTCTGGGGTCTGGCATTTTCAACAATGTTGACCCTGTTTGCTATACCTATGCTTTATAGAATATTTATGGGAACGAAAACTGATACCGTTAAAACTTAAGCAGAAAACACTTACTTTGGTTTAACGTATAAAACAAGGCTATGCTCTACCAGTTCAAACCCATGTTCTGCTGCTATTGATTTTTGTAGTTTTTCAATTTCTTCATTTTGAAATTCGATGACTTTACCGGTTTTTAAACAAACCATATGGTCATGATGATCGCCACTATCTAATTCAAATACGGAATGCCCGGAATCAAAGTTATGACGCATAACCAGTCCCGCTGACTCAAATTGGGTTAAGACACGATAAACCGTCGCCAGACCCACTTCTTCACCATGCTCCAGTAATGTTTTATAAACATCTTCAGCGCTCAAATGACGCTCGTTTGACTCTTCAAGAATCTGCAGGATTCGGATCCTGGGTAGGGTTGCTTTTAAGCCTGCTTTTTTTAAATCTTGTGCTTCCATATGATCCCCCTTGCTAATCAAAGCAAGTTATTTGAGCTGCAATCAATTTTTATGGAAATGGAGTATACTTTAAATGAGAATAAATGTCGTTGAGGAATTCTTCGGCAGAGGTTATTCTGCCCCATATACCGGAATATTAATCGCTCTTAACAAACACCAATTCATAAAATGAAAAAAATAGTTTTAGTCTGCATTTCCATGATTTTTCTTGCTGCCTGTACTCGTAGTTTTGACGGTGGCTACAATTTACCATTGCTCTATAAAATAGATATTCAACAGGGAAATGTGATTGAACAGGACATGCTCAATAAGCTTAGACCGGGTATGGATAAGAACCAGGTCAAATTTATAATGGGAACACCCGTCATTGTTGATCCTTTTCATAATGAACGTTGGGAGTATATTTTTAGTTTTCAAGAAGGCGGTGGTGTGAGAGAACAACGCCACATTACTATACATTTTGATGACAATGAAAAATTAAGTCATATTACCGGTGACATCGAAGTTTCAAACAAACCACGAGTTGAAAATGACATTGTCACTGAAAAAGAAGCGGTCATTGTGCCTGAAGGTTCCTATAAAAAAGATGAAAAAGGTTTTTTTGGTAAGTTATGGGATAAAGTCACACCCGGCGAGGATTAATACAGTTTACTTCTTCTTTGCACGTTGGCGTCTGGCTTCTTTCGGATCGGCGAGCAAAGGTCGGTATATTTCTACACGATCACCGGATTGCAATATCGTATCAAGTGTCTGAATTTTGCTGAAAATACCAACTTTATTAACGCTTAAATCAATCTCTGGAAAACAATCAAGTAAACCTGACGTTTTTATAGCTTGTTCAATATTGCTTCCCTTGACTAAATCAAGCTTTAGACTGTTTTCAGAGTTTGGCTCTATATATATAACTTCAACACTAATCGTCTCATTCGGTTCCATAAACAACCCGCGCCCTTTCAACAAAAGCCTCAACCATTGAGTTGGTGATTTTTTTAAAGGCGGCACCAAATGCATGCTTCATTATTTTATTTTTAAACTCAAATTGCATATCTAATATAACAGAACTTTCTCCATCGGCATTTTCATTAAACTGCCAATGTCCTGTTAATTTTTTAAACGGCCCTTCAATTAATTCCATGCTAATCGATTTATCAGGCTGCATTTTATTCTTTGTTGTAAAACTCTGTTTAATTTTTCCCATAGAAACAGATATCGATGCATTCAGTGAATCACCTTCATGCTTAAGTATCTTCGCTTCTGTACACCAGGGAAGAAAATCAGGATAGGATTTTATATCATTTACCAACGCATACATTTGATTGGTACTGTAGGCAACTTTAGCCTGCTTGCTTATTTTCGTCACTATTAAAACCGATTAATTATTCTAAACCTATTCACCAAGACCTAATAACCTGAATAGTCCAATTGCATTTAAGAATATTATGATCACACCAAATGGAGCAATATACTTAACAGCAAAATGCCAGGCTTGATAAGCTGCGCCATCACCAAGACCTAATTCTTCTACCGTTGATTTTCTTGACATTAACCATGCGGCAAAAATGGCGACCAATAAACCACCGATGGGCAACATAATATTAGAAGTCAATATATCAAAGATATCAAAGAAACCATTCTCTTTGACGCTACCGGCAAAATTAAAAGAGAATGCCCAATGATTAAATGATAAAACAGTGACTAAACCTAACAACCAGGCTATTGCACCGGCCAATGCAGCTGCTTTTACCCGCGTCATGTTTCTGTTTTCAACTAACCAGGTCACTGCAGGTTCAAGTAAGGAAATAGCCGATGTCCACGCGGCAAATAATAACAATATAAAAAATAAACACCCAAAAAATGTACCAAAAGGCATTTGGCCAAATGCAATGGGCAAGGTAATAAAAATCAAGCCCGGGCCACCTGCCGGTTCTAAACCATAGGTAAATACAATCGGAAAAATAGCTATGCCTGCTAATATAGCGACAGAGGTATCTGCTATCGCAATGGTAAAACAGTTGAATGTAATGGATGATTTTTGAGATAAATAGGAACCATAGATCATGATTGCACCCATGCCAATACTCAAACTAAAGAATGCCTGACCTAATGCAGGTAAAAATATATCCGAGAAAAAATTCTTTTCCGCTAATAACTCGAAATTTGGAACAAATAAATAAGACATCCCTTCTACAAACTTATCAGTACTCATGGCATAACCGACCATGATTAACAATAATATAAATAACGTCGGCATTAAAAATTTAACCGCCTGTTCCAGACCATTTTTTACACCGCGCGAAACAACAATCACGCTCATTATCAAAAATGTGGTATGCCAGGCCAACAATTTCTCCGGATCAGAAATTAAGTCTGTAAAGATTTTCTTTGATAAACCGGCGTCAGCATCCACAAAAACACCGGCACCTATTCTGAAGATATAAGCCAGTGTCCAACCGGCGATGACACTATAATATGAAAGAATAATAAAGCCGGCTACAACGCCCATCCAGCCGAGCAATTTCCAATGAGGACTTAATCCCTCCTCTGCCGCCAACGTTTCCATTGTATGAATCGGGCTTTGACGTCCTCGACGACCTAATAATATTTCGGCCATCATTATCGGTATGCCCACCATCACCACACAAACTAAATAAACCAGAACAAACGCTCCGCCGCCATTTTCGCCCGTTAAATAAGGAAATCGCCAGATATTACCGAGACCAACGGCTGAACCCGTTGCTGCAAGGATAAAAGCCCAGCGTGACGACCACTGACCATGAATAGAAGAGCGTTTTACAGACATATAATTAGTATCGTTTTTGTTCTATTTTCCGTGAATTTGCAACGAACTACAATCTTACAGGAAGTTTTTAATTTGTCTCAAGAATACGACTATTCTGCCGCTAATTATTCAAGGGTTATCGAGACACAACATGGGCGCTACAGTAAATAAAATAACAAACGCAGCATTACCAACACATATTGGACGATTTCAGCCAATCGATATTCTGGGAAGAGGCGCTCAGGGTATTGTCTATCTGGCGGAAGACACCCAACTTGGACGAAAAGTGGCGATCAAGACGCTGGATAAAAAGCGCCAGGATGCAGAGCAACTTAATCAGGAAGCAAAGAATGTAAGTCAACTCAATCATTCAAATATTATTCCTTTATACGAAATCGGTTTTCATAACGATAATCCTTTCCTTGTTTACCAATACTATGAAGGTGAACAATTAAAACAACGTTTACAGAAAGAAAACAAATTAAAACAATTTGAGGCTGTGAATATCATTAACCAGGTATTGGATGGTATTGGCTATGCACATAATAATAATATTGTTCATCGTGATTTAAATCCGTCTAATCTTTTAATTGATAAGGAAGGCAATATTCGCGTCATGGACTTCGGTATTTCTGTCATTGCCGGCACTATGACAACTAATACAGATGTAACAGGCACAGCAAATTATCTTGCTCCGGAACAACTAACCAATAGCGAACTTGGTCCTTCAGTTGATATTTTTGCTTGCGGCTTAATTCTTTATGAAATGCTAACCGGACATCAGGTTTACTCAGCCAACAATACGATGGCTGTGATGTATAAGATTAGTAATGAAACTGTCGCACCACCCTCGAAACGTAATTCGGATATTGATAAAGATCTGGATACGATTGTCATGAAAGCATTGGAAAAAGATCCCGCAAATCGATACGCCAATGTAATAGAAATGCAAACTGCACTAAAAAAATATTTAAAAGTTGATGATGATGATGATGATACTGAATCTTCAGACAGCAGCACATCCAGTACCATTGATTTTTTACTGCGCAGGATGAAACGGAAAAAAGATTTTCCTGCCGTTTCAGCTCATATTACAGAAATAAACCAGAAATCATCAATGTCTGGCGTCAGTTCTGCTACTGAACTCTCGAACGTGATATTGAAAGACTTTGCGTTAACAACAAAAGTCATTCGACTTGTTAACTCTTCTTTTTATGGGCAATTTGGTGGCGAAATTACCACGGTGTCCAGAGCTGTCGTCATCCTAGGTTATGAACATGTACGTGCAGCTGTACTAAGTATAATTTTATTTGAACATTTACAAAACAACGAACAGGCAAATGAGTTAAAAAATGCTGCCTACACCGCTTTGATGAGCGGTATTATTGCGCGCGAAAAAGCAAAGCAGTTGCAACAGATCAGTGAAGATGAGGTTGAATCAGCTTTTGTTACTTCCATGTTTCATTTACTCGGTAAACTGTTATCTATTTACTACTTCCCGGAAGAATTTGAGGCTGTTAAAACTCTGGTTTCGAATAGAGGTGTAGATGAAGATCAAGCTATGCGTTCAATACTTGGAGTGACTTATGAACAACTGGGTCGCGGCATTGCAAAAGAATGGCAACTCCCTGACATCATCGGTGCCAGCATGAAAAAGCTGCCAGAAGGCGTTGTACCGGTTGCGAAAAACCCTGAAGAATCATTAAGACATCTTGCCTGTTTCTCAAATGAACTTTGTGCAATTACTAATGATTCAGATGATAGAGAGCAAGCTTATGAAGAATTAGCCGCACGCTTCAATAAATCACTTGGTACAAGTAAAGATGGTATTGCTGATCTTCTCGATACGTCTATTAAAGAAGCTGAAGAATTTACCCGTATATTAAATATAGACACCAGTAACGTTACTGTCTTTAAAAATCTTCGTAATAACATCGATGATAATGAAGAAGCAGAGCAATCTACAACAATAAATAATAATGCGACTATTGAAAATGGAGTATCCATCGAAACAGTTAAGGTTGACAAAAAAACACCGGAACAAAACCAGCACGACATATTAGTAAATGGTATAGCAGAAATAACTGACTCACTATTAAGCGGCTCCAGCCTAAATGAAATCCTGACCATGGTACTGGAAACTATTTATCGTGGCATGGGTTTTAATCGGGTTTTGTTTGCAATACATAATGCCAAAAATAAACAGGTTATGGCACGTTTTGGACTAGGAAAAGAGATTGACGAAATTATTCCTGAATTTCGTTACGCCATTACTAATACAGAAGATATTTTTAATTCTACAATAAGAAAAGGTACTGAATATATTGTACTCGACGTAGACTCAGACGAATACAAAGATAAAATCCCTGCATGGCTAAGAAAATTAACCATGCCAACAACTGTTGTGCTTTATCCTCTTATTGTAAATAAAAAATGTCTTGGCCTTATTTATGCTGACAATGATGATTCAAATATTAATATCTCGATGGAAGCACTTGGTTTTTTTAAAACGCTACGTAATCAGGCTTCGCTTGCAATACAACAGGCACAGAAATAAAAGAGTCATCTATTAAATGCTTTCAAATCTTTTAAAAAAGAAACCGATCGAGGAGACTACAGAAAAAATAGAATACATAGATCGTTTCGAATTACTCGACAAACTGGGTAAAGGTGCTCAAGGTATTGTCTATTTAGCAAACGATGTAAAGTTAAACCGGCAGGTTGCTGTCAAAACACTTTTGCATAAGAATAAAGATGGAGAACAAATATTTAATGAAGCAAAAAGTGTTAGTAGCCTGCAACACCCAAACATCATTCCCCTCTATGAAATAGGCACTCATAATGAAAAACCATTTCTGGTTTATCCTTACGTTAAAGGTAAGTCCTTACGTGAATACATGGACGAAACTGGAAAGTTAACCGTTATTAAAGCTACTGAGATAATTTCGTCAGTTTTAGATGGTTTGGTTCATGCACATGAAAAAGGAGTTATTCATAGAGACTTAAATCCTTCCAACATTCTCATTGATGAAAATGATAAACCACGAATCATGGATTTTGGCATATCCACTTTTACAGAACATAACACTGGTGATACAAATATTGTAGGCACGGTAAATTACATGGCACCGGAACAACTCAATAATAAACCTGTCGGCGCCTGGTCTGATGTGTTTTCCATTGGCATCATGTTTTTCGAAATGCTAACTGGCCATTCATTATTTAAAGCAGATAATTCTATGGTCTCAATTTACAAAATCATGAACGAAAATATTCTGGCTCCCTCCACCAGAAACAGTGCTATTGATAAAACACTTGATCTCATAGTTCTTAAATCATTGGCAAAAGAAAAAGAAAACCGGTATCAAAGCGCAATAGAAATGAAAGAAGCACTTGATGCCTATATGCATGTAGAAACCAGCGATGAGATAACAAATACAAATTGGTCTACCGATGATTTGGTGGTCAGGGAACAAGCCACCATGCTTCTGTTGAAGAAAAGCCTGGACAAGAACAAGGATTTTCCTGTAATGGGAAACAGTATTGTACATATGATGCAAGTCAACGAAGGTCAGGACTGTGCAGAAAAACTGGCAGAAATTATATTAAGAGATCAATCACTAAGTAGTAAAATTTTAGGTCTGGTTAACTCCAGTAATTACGGTCAGTTTGGTGGTGAAATTAAAACAATTTCTCGTGCAGTCGTCATCCTTGGTCTGGGTCAAATAAAGACCATGTCTATGAGCATCATGATCTTTGAAAAATTAAATAATGGCCCCATGGCAGAAACGATGAAAAGCAATACCTGCCAATCATTTTTAAGCGCTGTATTTGCAAAAAAACTGGCTGGTAATTTATCAACAGTTGATGCGGAAGAAGCATTTCTTGCCAGTATGTTCCATAACCTTGGTAAACAAATCATCATTTACTTTTTACCCGATGAATATAATGAAATTCTTAATCTGGTTATCGAGAAAGGTATAGAAGAAGATAAAGCGAGCAAAAGAATTCTCGGCACAAATTTCGCCTGCGTGGGCCGTTTTATTGCTTCGGAATGGCAGTTACCACAAAACATTATCCAAGGTATACAACCAAGACCACAGGCAATAACCCAAAAACCATTGAAAATGGAAGAGTACCTGGCACAAATTTCATCATTAACCAATGAAATCGTGCAAGCAGCTGCCTGTGGCAATAACGAACAAGCTGAAAGAGAGTTAAAAAATATAATCAAGCGTTACAAAATAAGTTTTTCCCTGAATTATGAAAAAATAATTCACATTCTGGAATTTTTGTATAAAGAACTGGTGAGTTATTGTGAAGCACTTGGCATTAACCAGAATAAAAATACATTCTGTAAAAACTTTATCTCTTTCATAAAACATGATTATGAATTTATTGAAGATGACAGCGATGATGTCGCTGAACTTCCCGAAACTTCAGTAAATAAAAAAGGCTTTCATGAAGCGACGCTGACCTACGGGATCGCTAAAATTACCGGAATCATGTTTAAACAGTATGATTTACCGGAAGTACTTAATATCGTTGTCAACACCTTACAGCGTGGACTGGAAAGCGAACACGCTATCATCATCATGAAAGATTCTGTTAACGGAGAAATGCGTTCACAAGCTGGTGCCGGGAATGATATATCGAATGTTATGGCTCGATTTCATTTTTATAACAACCCGAATAATGATGATATTTTTAGTGTCGCAATGCAAAAACAAACCGATATATTCATACCAGATGTGGTGCACTCTCCACTCTTAAAGAAAATTCCTGACTGGTGTAAAAAAGTCACTTTACCGAAAAACTTACTTATCTACCCTGTTTGTTCCCAAAAAAGATGTATTGGCCTGTTATATATCGATAATGCACGTGTTTTATCCTCCAAATCTAAAGATGTTTTTGAATATATCGACACCCTGCGTAAACAAACGGCTATAGCTATTAAACAGAAAACCTGAACCAGCTTTACTTACAGACATAGGTATAACTCCTGTTATAATCCGCCGGATTAATTGTATGGATGGCAGGAATGAGTAAAAAAAAGAAAACTGGTGGCAGTACTATTGCTCTTAATAAAAGAGCTAGCCACGATTATTTCATCGATGAGCGTCTGGAAGCAGGTCTCTCCCTGCTGGGTTGGGAAGTAAAAAGTTTACGCGCCGGTAAAGTACAGATAATAGAAAGTTATATTCTATTAAAAGATGGCGAAGCCTATTTGTTTGGCGCACATATTACGCCCTTAATTTCTGCATCCTCTCACGTTCAAACTGACGCTCAACGTAGCCGCAAACTACTTTTGCACCGAGCTGAGTTAAATAAATTAATCGGTGCGGTAGAACGTAAAGGTTTTGCATTAGTACCAACTGCGCTTTACTGGAAAAATGGCAAGGTCAAACTTGAACTTGGTATCGCGCGCGGTAAAAAAGCACACGATAAACGTGCGACAGAAAAAGATCGTGACTGGCAAAAACAAAAAGCACAAATTTTAAGACATAAATAAGAAAATAAGATTAACCTACCTTTCAGACATTCAATTCAAAAAGTTCCATTTGTTTTTCTAATAAGCCTTATAAATTAATTCAATGGCTTTGATTGAAACATACTTTACCGACTTATGTCATATCTGCTGTAAAAAACATTTAAACTGACTACAGGAGAATGACTATGAAAGAAGCATTTTTAATGGGGCTGATGGCAATGGGTGCCAATGCTGACAACAATGATATAAATATTACACAGGTACTAACACCAGTGACAGTTACCCAGGAAGGTAAAAATATCACCAAATACAAAAGTGATTTCCATTATTCAATTACTGCCGAAGATACCAGGGCAACAAGTAAACCACAAATCACTCGTCATATAAGCAGGACTTCTAATTAGGATAGAAAGACTATGGAGTGGGAATAATCTCACTCCATTACTGAGTCGTATTTATTAATTGGATAAAATATTCAACATTTTTGGATATTTCTATATGAAAATTAGTCTATAATCCCAGACGATTCTTCAGGATCACATTCGGGGGTGTACTGGCTTCGACGTGGATAAGAAACCTGAGGGGCATGCCGAGGTGCAGATTACCTCGTTAATACTTCTGCAAAACTTATAGTTGCCAACGAAGACAACTACGCACTAGCTGCTTAATAACCAGTCTTAGTGCCGTCTGCCCACTGATGTGCTTGTGCACGGTGGTGTCAGGCGTCGACTCTCACAAGACCGCGTTGAAACTCGTCCGAGGTAGATACGTTAAACTTTAATCGGAATCGTTGTTTGTTTTCCCTGCCGTTCGGGTAGCTCTCAACTAAATTTAAAGAGTCGGCTAAGCATGTAGATCCGATGGCAGAGGATTTGCGGACGCGAGTTCGATTCTCGCCACCTCCACCAAATGCAATAAATCTGTAGACCAACTAAGATGGTTGAAGCCCAATAAAATAAAGGGCTTCGACCCATCTACCCTACCTAAATCATTAGTCCTAACTAGCCCAAATTGGCCTCCGTTTGGACACAGTATGGTCACAAGCAGCAGAATTGAATTAGATATCCAATGTAATTCAATTGAAGAAGCTTTCTATTTACTCGAACAGCTATCTACATATCCATGGGATGCGGAGTAACACTTCTGTGAATTACGCATCATCCTGTGGGTATGTGGATAGCGTAGATGCGCGGTGGCGGTATATGCGCAGCATACCCGCCACCGCAACGTGCCTGTACTTAGTAACACAGGCACAAAGTCTCATGGGTGGGAATAATTTTATAATAAAGGGAAAGTCATGATTGACTGGCTGACTCTTAAACTGGATGCATCCTTACTCTCTCCCGAGGTGAGAAACATCTTCCGACAAAAACAAGACATGATTCTAAGACTGTCACCAGAAGGTGAGAAAATCTGGGAAATCCCAGCTAGAACAGCGATTAGAAGTGACTCACACCAAGTCGTTGCTCGTATGGGCTCAGATCTTGAAATACTAGGTTCACCAGCAAGAGTAATGCATTCAAATAATGTATTCGGTAGTTCAAACATCATTGAATGTTTTAATGCAATGCGTGAATTCATATGCAAAGAACTAGAGATCATACTTCCTTCAAAACCAGAAGTGTGGCGACTTACTCGTGCAGATATTACAGAAAATTATCTTTTAGACAGTCTTACAGAAGTAAAACAAGCATTGAACTATTTAAGGCATGCAGAAGGTGGTCGTTATCAAATACGAACTACTGCAGAATCAGTTTATTGGTCTCCTAAATCACGATTACGATCAGGTAAAGCGTATGCAAAAGGTCCACACTTAGACTATCAATTAAATAAAAAACAGATAACCATTACACCTGAACAACTAGAAATTGCACAACGTATTTTAAGATTAGAATTAAGTTTGAAATCACAGTTTTGGAGAGATAGAAGTCTAAAACCTTGGTATGATTATAAAGATTCGGAATTACGACAAATTCATAACGACTACTTTTCTCAATTTATAGGGCATGTTGAATTGGCACAAAACGATGACATTCTTGATAAATTGAATTCAATAACCACACAAGGTCAGGCTTTTGCTGCTTATCGTACTTGGAAGTTAATTAAATCTGACGGAATGGAATCTGCAAGATCATTGATGCCTAAATCATCTTGGTATAGACATAAAAAATTATTAAATAAAGCTGGTTTGTCTTGGGCAGATTTTAACAATGCAAACATCGTTAAACTCGAAAAGAGAACTATCCTATTAAATAATCCAATAGAAAAATGGAAATAATAAATACAATAATATAAATATATCTTTCTAAAATAAATTTAAAAATACAGGAAAATATATCTTTAATTTGACAAAAAATTTCAATGAAAGTCGAATATCGATTATGGGCTTTAATATAGGAGTTTTCCATTATCTCAGAACAATCAGAAACATTAGATAAAAATTTATTAATTATCTTATGCCTATCTATTTGATTAAAAGAATGTGCATCTTCCATTTTAAATGTTAAAGAAATTTTTAAATCTGATATTTCTTTACTAGATAAAGTGTTTATATTTCTATCAGTTAACAATGTCACATAAGACTCAAGTCTTGCAATATCATGTAAAAACTTTCTTAATGAAGTCCTGTTACGTTGTTTTAATTCAATTTCAGAAGATTCGCTTTGTCTGTTTATATCTTTTGCATTTGTCCAAAATTTATAACCCTCATTAGAAATGCCTTCTAAAATCTTTATAGATTTATCAATTAGAGTTTTCTTTTCAGCTCTATAAAGTATACGGTTCGAGTTCCATATGAATACCATCCAACCTAAAATTATCAAAGAAGGAATTGTGTTATCTGAAATTAAATTAATAACAAAATTAAATCCTTTTAAAATATGCTCAAACATAGTTTATTAATATGATAGTTCTGTATCTTTATCTATTTCATAAGTAGCTTCATTCAACATATTATTATAATCGTCATGATATGATTCTAATTTATGTCTAAATCTTAGTTTATTTAAAAGTTCTTCTTTGGTGTAATAACCCCTTCTAATAATTCCAGCAAAAGCTTCATCTAGAAATGATGGACCACACAATACTTTTTCAAAATCTACAATTACTTCATCATTTTCATTAAGTGCTGGGACTAAAATAGTTTCACGAAACCTTTGACCATTATCAGGACCATCTTTTAAAGTTCTTCCATATGGATCAGCAGAAAAATCTGCTTTCACATTTATAGTCTTAGTTTTCATAATTTAATTCTTTTCTTCATTAGGTAATTCTATATTCCATTGAATAAGTGTTCCATTAACAGATGATTTTAAGTCATACATAGTTTCAGCTCCTTCTTTCTTGTAACTTTCATACAAGTAAGAACCTTTATTACTAAAAATCCAAACGACACCTCTTGGATTTTTTCTTGCAAACCTCAATATTCGATCTAGCCCAGTTCCTCTACCTTCGACACCCTCTGCTTCATGTCTAGATCTTTTTAATTCAGTTGCTGCTTTAATCATAGCACAGTCATTTCCATAAGGTAGATATGTGTTAATCAAATTTAATAATTTATGAAACCCTTTTTGTCGTGGCAAGGTAACAGGAATACCATGTCCGTAGTCATAAAACAGAACGTGAATTTGGTTGCCTATTTGTTGACCTAAAACCCACCATCTTTCACCTATAGATGTAACAAAATCTGCATCGTAATCATCATAAGCATGGTTGGATACATTCAAAATAGCTTCGTGTATCGCTTGGTGTATTAAGTCCCTTTTACCAAGATTTTCATCTTTGTCTAATTCACCTGAATAAAATGCCGTATTCATATCATCAACAACTTTACTTATCGACTTACCTGCATCATGTGCGAGCCCTGTACGAATTGGCATTAAATGAGGAACAGTGACATCCTTATCAGTTATATTTATGTCTTCACGTAAGAATCCTGATGATTTTAATAATTCTTTTTCTACACTAGATCTTATGTTAATGGCTTTAACTTTAAGATCTTTGTTATACCTTCTCATTATTGATATTGTTGCATGTAGACAAATCACAGCTGCTGCAGTAATTTTTCTTGTATTTATAAAGTTTATAATAATCAAATTCATATTCAATTGTTCTACATTTATATTACGAATTTGATTTATAAAATTTAAAGTAATATTTGCAGTATCTTTATCATAAAGTGAAAAACTATCAGGAACTGCATAAAAATACTTCTCTCTAGCGGCATGCTTACGTGAACGTCTACGACTATTTTTTTTCTTTCTTTTAAAATCTCGTAATTGTTCGTACTTAAGCCAATTTTGAGTATCAGGATCTAACTTTTTCATTATTAAATATTTTGAATTTAAATATATGAGTTATAATGTACTGCATCTAATATACATCAGCTAAATTAATATGAAAAAATTATCTTCTGAAAAGCAAAAACTTCTAAAGAAAGAATCTACTCTAATCAAGAAGTTAGATCTACATCCAGATACTGAAAAAGTAATAAAAAATGCTGTTCATAATTTTAATGGTGTAGGAACAACATTAGAGTCAGCAATAGGAGCTTTTTTAATAGGTCAATTTTATGGGTGGAGGATTTTGCGGCTAATACATGGCTCTACAACATATAATAAATATGAAGAAATCTTAAAGATAAAATTCAATGATGTATGCCCAGAAGAAGGTATTTTAGCAAGAAGATCATACGGATATCGATTAACCCAGAAATTAAATTCATTCTGGAAGGTTGCTACAGGAAAAGTAAAAACCAATGGTAAGAACAAGTTAATAGATGACGGTTCTGAAGAACCAGAAATACCAAAATAGACTATTGTATTTCAAATACATTAGTGCTTTAATTATGCACTATGAAATATGTGGTTATAAAAAAACTCTCTCAAGACTCCGGTCTAACTGAAAATGCAATTCGTGCATATAGAAAAAAAGGTATTTGGCGTGAAGGTGTTCATTGGATAAAACGTCAAGGACGCCTTTATTTTAATCATCAAGAAATAGAAAAATGGATAGAAGGGAAAACTGCTTAATAAACAATCGAGAAAAGCTATGAAAAAATATAAAGATATAGAAGGAGATACTTATCATATTGAAAATAATGTTGACGGTGAATTGATATGTAAAACTTTTAATCAACAAGGTATACAAATAGGTGAAATTTCTGCTAATGAAAAGTCATTAAAATCTATTATTGATTTTGATGAATTAGAAGAAATTAATGAGTAAAGGAAAAGTAAGTATTCGCGGTGATAGCATAGCTGTTACTTTTTACTATAAGGGTCAACGATTTCGACCTACTCTAAAAGGTTTATCTGCATCAAAGAAAGCTCATGTCAAAACTGCAGAAGAAATACTTATTCAAATACAAGCAGAAATAGCTAAAAATACATTTAACTTTGCTAAGTTTTTTCCAGAACATCCACAAGCCAAGATATTCAGAACTGGTTCAGACATCACCATCGAGGAAAAACTAAACACATGGCTAGAACGAAAGCGACGAAGCTGTGCAGCCTCTACATACAGGGATTATAAAGGCATCATCGACCACCACCTGATAACCGCTTTTGGTCAACTCAGTTTATCAGAGCTAAAACCTGCACATATACGAGATTGGATTGACGGTTTACTCATATCAAACCATCGGATAAATAATATACTTATTCCATTAAAGGCTATTTTTCTCGAAGCTTATCAAGACGAACTAATAGAAAGTAATCCAACTGATCGTATTAAACGTCTACCAAGAAAATATACGGAACCACAACCGTTTACTACTAAAGAACGTGATGACATATTAAATGCGTGTGAAGGTCAGATAAGAAACTTATTTCAATTCGCTTTCTGGACCGGGTTAAGAACCGGAGAATTAATTGCATTGAAATGGGAAGATGTCAGCCTTACAAAGAAACAAGCCTTTATTAGAAACACAAAAAATCGACACGGTAATAAAGACACACCAAAAACTGATGCAGGCATTAGAAATATTGAACTATTACCGCCTGCTATTAGTGCATTAAAAGCTCAAAAGAAATTCACGACAGAAGGCCATATCTTTTTAAATCCGCGAACAGAAAAGCCTTGGACAGACGATGCCCCAATCAGAAAAACAGCGTGGAAACCGGCACTAATTAAAGCAGGTGTTAAATATAGAAAGCCTTACAACACCAGACATACCTTTGCATCAATCATGCTGTCATCAAACACAAATCCAATGTGGGTAGCAAGACAACTAGGGCATAAAGATTGGGGTATGATTCGTAAGGTATACGGACGTTGGATAGAAGACGTTGATGTTGCATTACACGATAAAATTAGCTTTCTTTGGACACAGAATGGACACGGGGGTTAACTAAGTGATTGATAAAAAACAAATGCCGGCTGATTCGATTCTCGCCACCTCCACCAAATAAACAAAACCACCCTTGCGGTGGTTTTTTTATTTGTGGGAATGATAAAAATGAGAATTGACGTTTCGCGAGTTAAAAACAGGATGTTTTATGTCTCGAAGGCCATGAATATCTATGAGAGTTCGATGGATGCAGGTTGCAGAAAAAGTTGTGAAGCTGTTTTTGTGTATCTTCTAACTATTAATCTAAACGACAGCCTTTTTATAAACATGCCAGCTTGCGTGGCCTAAAACAGGCAGTGCAATAAGTAATCCTAAAAACAACGGAATAAATGAAATTAAAATGGTAATGGCGATAAACATACCCCAGGAAATCATGACTAACGGGCTTTTCTTCACAGTCTTTACACTGGTGATCATTGCAGTTACAAAATCGATATCACGATCAAGTATTATTGGAATTGAAACAACAGTTACCGAAAATAAAAGTAACGCAAAACATGCACCAACAATATGGCCAATAATAATAAATGCCAATCCTTCCGGTGTCGTTGTAATTATATTAAAGAAGGCATCCCAGGAAGGAATCGACATACGACCTAAAATAATTGCTATCAATAGTCTAATTTGATACATCCATACCCAAAAGATAAATAGCATAACAAATGCCATATACGGTAATTGACGACTGGTTTGCATGCCAACAACGGACATGATTTCATTCCACCTAAGCGGCAGTCCGTCATTCAAACGTCGACTAACGTCATAAAGTCCGACAGCAGCAAATGGCCCAATCAAGGGAAAACCAACCAGCATGGGATAAATGAGCCAACCTCTTTCCCAGACATAAAAAGACTGTACGATAAGTATTCCGGCAAAGGCAAAAATACCACCAAAGAACAGACCAAATGTAGGTGCCTGACGGAAATCGGAAAAACCTTTACATAGACAGAGTTTTATATCATCAAAGCCAAGTGCATTAACCTCTGGCGGCTTATAATCACTCTCCTCGATATCATTCTTATTTTCCTTTTTTGTCTCAATACTCGACATACTAACTCCCCACACAAACATGGATTACAGTAACTCGGAACTCCTGCGTTCTTAATTGAAGCACTAATCATCTAATCAATCAATTGACCTTTTTAAACGGTTCGAAAAACGATAGCGGGTTCAAATTGAATCAATAAATCTCAATTAAAAAATATTTTGGCCGATAGCTTTATTGAATAGATTTTTACCAAATTTTTAATGAACAGAAATATTATGACATAAACAGGATAATTACATAGATATAACAAGTACTTAGCCAATAGCTTAAAGGTATATTCCATGACAAAGACGAAACCAGAGAAAACCATGCCATTAAATCCTACAGATTTAATTGAGTTTAAAACGCTCGCCGAAGATGCGCCGGTCATGTTATGGCTAACCAATACGGATGGTGACATTATTTTTTCAAATACCAAATGGAAACAATTTGTAGGTTCAAGAAATGTCGCGGAAAAAGGTGGTAATGCCTGGTATGAAGCACTACATCCTGATGACAGGGAAGAATGTTTAAAAATCTTTGAAGATGCCTTTGTGAGTCATGATCATTTTGAAATGGAATACCGTTTACAACGTCTGGATGGTGAATACCGATATGTACTGGATACCGGGGAACCCTACAAAGATGATAAAGGCGAGTTTGCCGGTTTTATTGGTTCATCAACAGACATAACCGAACGAAAAAAATCTGAACAACAGTTACAACGTTCTCATACTGAAATGTCTCAATATAACATTGAGATGAGATTAATTAATAAACTTAATTCTTATTTACAAGTCTGTCGTACTATGGAAGAAACTCATCCGGTTATTTTATACTACGCACGCGAACTCTTCCCTTCCTGCAGTGGCTCACTTTATTTACTGAATGAAAATAAAACTATTGTTGAATCGGCTGTTAGCTGGGGCGAAAACACAGGCTCACAATTACCCGTAATAACTTCTGATGATTGCTGGTCACTAAGACAAGGTAAAACACATACTGTGAATGATGCTGAACATGGACTGGTTTGCAAACATCTCACCGCTACTCCCGAACATGGTTACACTTGTGTCCCTATTATTGCGCAAGGTGAGATGGTAGGGATGTTGCATTTACAATTTCCAAAAATAGAACATGGCTTATCTGAAGAAGATTATGATCGTCTAATTGAATCCAGACAAAGATTGGTTAATATGACAGCCGACAATCTTGCTCTTGCATTAGTCAGTCTAAAATTACGCGAAGCATTAGAAGAACAATCTATACGGGATCCATTAACCAAGTTATACAATCGTCGTTATATGGAAGAAACTATTGAAAGGGAATTCTCTCGCTGCACGCGTTCAAAAACAGAATTGGGAATACTCATGCTCGACATAGATCACTTCAAAAGTTACAACGATAATTATGGTCATGATGCGGGCGATATGGTGCTGGTAGAGTTTGCTAGCCTTATGCGTAATAAACTACGCGATAGCGATATTGTGTGTCGTTTTGGCGGTGAGGAATTTATGTTAATCATGCCAGGAGCACCCTTATCTATCCTGGAACAAAGGGCAAAACAAATCAGAGAAAGCCTGAAAGAACTTACATTCCATTATCAGGGAAAAGCACTTAGTAATATAACGACTTCAATTGGTATCGCTTCCTTCCCGTATCACGGACAAAATCCAAAGGATTTAATAAAAGCTGCGGATACAGCACTTTATCAAGCCAAGGAAACAGGCAGAGACCGCGCTGTCGTTGCCAAAGAGCTAAAAATACGTGCATATGAAAAAACAAATGCTAACTTAAAAGTAGCTAACGGTAGCTGATGTTATACCTGTTACTTTTTGTCGGAAAAATTTATCAATTCCTGATATAGCATATATCTCCTTCACTATTCTAAAATCCAACTGCTCCATAAACAGGTTCAAATCTGAACCTGTTTTCAGCAATTAATACAAAATTCCTGCTATTTCAATATATTACGAGTTAATCATTACGCTTCCACTATGTCATTGAATCCTAAAGTTTTTAAGAACACTTACCGATAAACAGGGTATAGGTTGATTTCGGATCAGGTTTGGCTCGACTGCTCGGGAACGTTAAATGTAGACCCGGATTGTTAAGTAAAAAAATTATCGGTTTTTGCTTTGATATTTGAGGTCTGGCAAGTGTTTTACGCCATAAGTTAAAACTAGGTTCAGAACTGAACCCTTAACACATTGCGTGAATAAATTGAGTTACTAGACTTGGAAGCATAAAAGCAGTGATGGAATTAAATTATCGCGAAGGCGAATTGGAAAATTTGTTGAGAGTCAGAGATCGGTTTGTTGATTTGATTGGGCTATATTCGAATGAATCAACAACCCTGAGCAAAAGTAAAATGCTCGGAACAATATTCGACACTGTTTTTTTTATTGGCATAAGTAATTTGCGACATCATATGCCGTCAGTAAAAGAAGTTTATTTAAATGTGGGTGAACCACGAAACAAGTCGCTTCGAAATCTGGAGTTGCTTGAAGAGATGCGAATAGTCACTCGAGTGCATGACAAAAATGATTCAAGAGTGAAACGCGTAAGGTTGACGGACAAGTTTAAAGATGATTTTGATAGTTTTGTATCACAATGGGTGGATTCAAGAAAGCCGCAAGCTGAATCTGCATAGATAAACAGGTTTATTATTTTAATATTATTGGAGATTTTAACATGAGTATGAATGCTGCAGTAAGTACAATCGAGGAAGGTGATGAACCTACGAACTGGATTGAGAGAGTGTCAGAAAGCTTTCTTAAGAACAGAATTAAACGCAAATTAAAAAAGGCGACAAAAGTTCACCCTTGTATTATTAACAATCATCGCGTGTTAGTTCACGAGTATGGTCTTCAGGAGCAGAGTCCTGAAGCTTTTGAACAATTAAAGGCTTATGCGCAGATGAATAACTTTGGTATCAAGGAAGATCAACGCGTTAAGGAAAGTAAACCTGTTAAATTTGAACGAAGATTGGCTAAGTCTTTGCCTTTGTTATTTCTTGCCAGTGGTATCTTTATGTCCGGTTCATCTAGTGCCGCTGACATTGGAGCACCTGGCTCGGATATTAAAGTTATGTCTGATATTGAAGTTACCGGAACCTACGACCGTTCTGACCGAGCTTATATTCAGGAAAACGGTAAACGTTTTATAACCAATCCTTATGGTGAAACAGAATCTATCCTTGCTGTTGCAGCACAAACCAAGGCCGAAGGAAAATTGAAACGCGTTAGTACTCGTGGCATCAAAATGCCGCAGGGTTATGTTGGCGGTTTCATCAATAAATATGAAAGAACCTTTGCCAATGGCGAAACCTTTAGTTACTACGAAGGAGAGGGTTTTGGTGCACTAGGTTATCACGCTGGTGACGGTAAGGTAGTTCTGGATGTGCTTGTTGGCGGCGGTGCTTTTTCTTCTCCCAAGTTATGGGGCCCTTATGACCAGTTACTTGGCGACAAAGATAATTCATCCATGCAGTTAATGATGGGCGATGGTAGTAAAGATGGCATGGGATTATTAAAAGCATCTTATGCAATTGGTTATACCGCTGTTTTGGCCGAAGAAGATTACTCTAATCTTGGTAATGCTTATGGCACAGCCATTAATGAAACAGTTAAAAACCTGATTGCCAGTGGTAAAACACCTGATATGAATATTGCTTCTGCCAGCGACATTAGTGGCGACAAGAGCTAATTGTTAATTAATTTAATTAACGGTTTGGAGAATAAATAAACATATGTCTGATGTGGTAAGCATACTCAACAATCTTCACAAGATTGATGCGCAGAAACAACCAGGTAATCTGGTTGAACGAATCATGCAGTCAATGACATTGAAGAAGAAACAACAAGCGATGGTTCACCCATGTATCATCGACGGGAAACATACTCTCGTCTATGAACATGGTCTGGAACAAAAAGATCCGTTTGCTTTTCAAAAGATTGTTGAGTTTTCCAGAAAACAGGGCTATGAGTTAAAGGAAGACCAACGTGCCGACTTTCTTGAAGGTGTTAAACGTGTCAAAAATCGTCATCATGCTAATGTTGTCTCTGTCATGATGTTAACTGCGGGTTTAATGTCGCAAACAGCTCAGGCAAAATCTTCATTCGGTCATGACCATGATACGCATCTTGATAATGATGTTACCCAGACACATGTTGAACCGGGATTTGATTTCGACTTTGATTCATACAAGAGCCAGGATGAACTGGTGTCAGGACTGTTAGGATGGATAAACAGTCATTCTTCTTTTGAATACAATATTGATACTTTACCGGACATAAAGAAGGTCTCTGCCAGGCAAATTGCCGTGGTGGCGTTTGGTGGGAAATTACCAAAAGCAGTAAACCCGGAAAACTTGCAGATTTTCGGGCTGTATAACTTTAATGAAAAAGCCGTTTATCTACTCGACACAATTGATCTGGATACTGATGAAGGCAAAGGAATTTTATTACACGAACTGGTTCATTATTTACAATATCAAACAGGGTTAGATGATAACGTCAAGTGCAAAAATGAACTGGAATCCCTCGCATACGTACTGGAAGCAAAGTTTCTGGAATCACATGATCATAAACACAATATAAGCCAGTCTCATATACAGAAAGTGAGTCAATGTAGAGTTTGATAAAAATAACACTATAGAAACCTTTATTTTTGCCGATAACTAATCCAAGGTTTAATAACCTGGGCATGGTTATGAAAGAATTGTTAAAAAATCATTTATTTTTTTCTTATTTATCTGCAGAGCAGATGGATAAGATTATGGCTTATATTGAAAAGCTGGAATTAAAAACAGGAGAAACCCTGTTTAAAGAAGGCGATGACGGCGACTATGTCTGCTTCATCATTTCAGGTTCATTGGAAGTTATCAAACTAACAACCTGGCAAAACTTTACTACTGTCATCGCTACGCTAAATGAAGGCTATTGTATCGGTGAAATGGCGATAATTGATAATGAGCCGAGATCAGCCACAATAAGAGCTGTTGAAGACACTCAATTAGCAGTACTGACTCAAAAAGCATTTGACCTTATGATTCAGTCTGAACCAGAAC
Source organism: Pseudomonadota bacterium (assembly GCA_013112535.1). Taxonomy (GTDB): domain Bacteria; phylum Pseudomonadota; class Gammaproteobacteria; order Eutrophobiales; family Eutrophobiaceae; genus UBA7359. The sequence continues at coordinate 59,871 of JABFGI010000008.1, read as the reverse complement.
TCGGCGTTAATATACTTAAAGGTGTTGCTCAGAGTTTAAGTGATAACCTGAGGATAACAACAGATAAACTGGCAGACGAAGTCGCAGCGTAACACTCAAATCTCTAGCCCTTATTTTTCCAACATTCGACAAATTCTTCAAAATTAATCATGCCGGAGTGATTAGTATCTACTTTATCAAACACAATCGTTCTATCTTTTAACGATACTTCAATATCCAGTTCATCTACCATATTGCAAAATTCTTCCCAATCAATGGTATCGTTATCATCAACATCGTATTTAGCAAATATTTTTTTTATTTCTACCAGTTCGTCTTCAGTTAAATCGCTCATTCGTTATCTCTCTTGATTATTACCTTGTAATTCTATTTTTGTATTGTCTTCAGGAATATCCTGCTGACATTTACTTGGCATGTATTCCTGATGCATTGTCCCTCTACAAGTCCAAACCAGTCTTTCTCCGTTTATTTCCGGCACTAATACGATCTTTGTTCCATCAATATCTTTTTCAAGTGGTATATTTTCTTTGTTCGCAAAATAAACCGTAATAGCTCCCGGTGCATCCATACCTACTTCAATAGTCTCAACCAGCGACTTACTGGTATCAATTTCAATATTATTACCTGCATTTGACCACTCATCAGCATCAGGCAAACTTTTTTTCTCTTTCCAATATTTTATTATGGCAAGTTTATATTGTATTGATTGAGATAATCCCTGTAGTACTTTGGCAGGGTCAGTTAAATCAATTTTTTTTGTATCGGTAAAAACGAAATTCCAGCATAGAACAATCACTGCGAGAATTAAAATTACCAGCGTCTTATTCATAATTAACTTTTTGCCATTTCAACCAATGCCGTGCGAACTTCTAATGCTGATTTTACCGGCTCGACAAAATTAATGCGATGTATACGAGCACCGATTCGTATATTAAACCCTTCACAATCAATTCCAACCATAACAGGGCAAGACTCTTCTGAATATTGAATATCATTTGAATCACAATAATGCTTAATTGCATCGGCATGATCAAGATTCATGTGGTCAATCATTCCTTTTTCATCATCAAAACTAAACAGATTGGTTAATAAAAATTCATCATTATCCAACCAGTAAATTTGACCAAATCCACCTATAAACCGGATGCGTACAGGCTGAAGCAGGTAAAAGTCAAAATCATGTATTTTATGAAAATCTCGCGACTGCGGAAAATATTGATAGTATCGCTCTATGCTGTCTTGATCGTCATCCATTTTTACAGCATTAGCAATATAGGTAATTCTACCAACAGCCTGAAGATCATCAGCTTCAATTTCTGTAACAACCAACGATACTTTTGAATCAGACAGGATATTTTTAGTGTGCTGTGCAATAGAGCTAATCAGGATGATTGGCATTCCTGCTTTGTTTAAACAATAAGGTACAACCGAGCCAAAGGGATAACCTTTAACGTCGACAGAATGTGTACTTAAAACTCCCTGATACCCGGCTAATAATAATTTTCTTGCTTCTCTTGCTTTTAACTCATTAGTCATTCTTTAGATGTTAACAGATATACATAAAAGTCGTATGATAAAGATTGGATAGTCGGATTTAAGATAAAAATTTTGTCATTAATAAATGAGAACTGAATAAATGGGACAAGAAATAGATTCGGATACATTTTCACCTCATGATTTTAGTACTTTCACACAGAATTTAAATAATGAAACGTCCCTGCTCTCGGATTGTTTTAATAAAGATTTCTTTTCTAATAAAGGTCCTGTCGGTGGTTACGAAATAGAGGCGATACTGGTAAACGCAGCTGGTTTACCTAACCCCATCAACCAGTCTTTCCTAAATCGGTTGAATGACCCAATGGTTGTACACGAACTTGCTGCCTTTAATGTCGAACTTAATAGCACCCCGGTTGTTTTGAAGAATAATGCATTGAGTCAGATGCAAAATAATCTCCAGCTAACCTGGAATGCCTGTCGACATATTGCTCAGGATCTTTCAGCAGAACTAATGATGATTGGAATATTGCCGGACATTCAGGAAAATCAATTAACGCTGGCGAATATGTCTCAGTTAAACCGTTATAAGGCATTAAACGAACAAATCTTCAGATTAAGAAACGGCAAGCCAATTAACCTGGATATAAGCGGCAAAGAATCACTCAAGACAACACACTATGACGTGATGCTTGAGTCTGCCTGTACTTCGTTTCAACTTCATTTACAGGTAGCAATTGAAAATGCTGCAGATTTTTATAATGCTTCTATTATGCTATCTGCCCCTATCATTGCAGCAACAGCAAACTCACCCTATCTATTTGGACTTCAGCTTTGGGATGAAACTCGCATCCCTTTGTTTGAACAATCTATCGAGTTGGGTAATAAAGACTACCGTCGTGTTACTTTTGGTAGCAGCTATGCACAACAGTCGCTAATGGAATGCTTTGATGAAAATCTGGCTCATTATCCAATACTGGTCCCATTAAAAAAACAGGATGAACATACTCACCTGAGCCATCTACGATTTCATAACGGAACTATTTGGCGATGGAACAGACCTTTAATAGGTTTTGACGAGAATCAAAAACCACATTTACGCATTGAACATCGCGTTATTCCTGCCGGCCCCAGTGTTATCGATAGCATTGCCAATGCAGCTTTTTATTTTGGTTTGGCTCATGCATTAGTTGATGATGTTGAAAAATTCAGGGAAGAACTTCCATTTCATACAGCCAAACAAAATTTTTACGACTGTGCCCGAAATGGACTTAATTCCAGACTTTATTGGCCTGGTCAGGGAGAGACTTCTGTCAGAAATCTTTTGCTGGATGAATTAATACCTGCTGCCCGGCGCGGCCTTGGGAAAATAAATATTGATCCGGACGATATAGATAAATACATCTCAATTATTCATGACCGAGTTGAAAACCAGCAAAATGGTGCCAACTGGCAACGTCGTTGGATTCATAAACATGGCAAAGATATGCAGGGTCTTAGCCTAGACTATCTTGAACAACAAAACAGCGGATTGCCTGTACATAAGTGGACAATATAAATGCTAAAAATAATAAATGAATTAAGCGACAAGGTTCTTAGTCTCCCCGCTCACCGATTACATGAAGAATTATCCGGGCCAACATTAGTCCATCTTAAGGGAAAGAAAGATCCCGCGTTGTTTCTCTCTGTTTTGCTGCATGGCAATGAAAACAGTGGTTGGGAAGTCGTTAAAAATATTCTCGCCAAATATCAGGGACAAACTCTACCACGTTCATTATCAATATTTATTGGCAACGTGAAAGCCGCACGCTACAAAAAACGTAAACTGGAAACCCAACCTGATTTTAATAGAGTTTGGAATAATGGTACTGAACCGGAAAACCTGATGATGCAATCTGTACTCAAAATCATGCAGGAACGTGACATCTTTGCCAGTATCGATATTCACAATAATAATGGTTTAAACCCGCATTACGCCTGTATTAATAAGTTAGGAAAAAAATACCTGAAGTTAGCGCGTGAATTTAGTCGTATGGTAATTTACTTTATTCGACCGACAGGTGTTCAAAGCCTGGCCTTTGCCAAGATCTGTCCCGCCGTTACCCTGGAGTGTGGTCAACCAGGAGATGAATATGGCATTCAAATAACAACGGACTTTGTCGATAAAATACTACAACTGGATTCTATCGAAGCGGATGAAGGTATTGAAGAAACGATCGACCTGTATCATACCGTTGGCATAATAAAAATACCGAACGAATATAGTTTTTGCTTTAATGGCGAAAAAGCTGATATTGAATTTATCAAGGGAGTAGAAAAATTAAATTTCGAAGAAATTAATAGTGACACTTTACTTGGGGAAACCAGAAAAGAGTTATCAAAACCACTTATTGTTCTTGACGAAGAAGGCCAGGATATTTTTGATAACTATTTTTATATTAAGGACAATAAAATATATAGTAAAACAAGACTGGTTCCGGCTATGCTTACTACTGATATCGACATTATTAAACAGGATTGTCTATGCTATTTGATGGAGCGTTATGATATTAGTCAAGGTGAAAAAATCCTTAGCGATGATTCTCCTTTATGGAGCTAGTTAATTATTAATCGTCATGGAAAATTCCAGACAGTTTAATAATACCAATATTGAAATTTTTCCAATAGGTCTTGGTGCGATGCCCTTGTCGTTGAATGGTCGGCCAGACCCGACTCAAGCACATGCCGTAATTGAGGCTTTCATTCATGCTGGTGGTAATTTTATTGATACAGCGAATGTCTATTGCATGGATGAATCAGAAGTCGGCCACAATGAAAGGTTGATAGAAAAAACATTATCAAAGTTAAATCAGAAAAATAATATCCATGTTGCTACAAAAGGCGGTATTAAACGTAATGAAAATAACTGGATAGCAAATGCTAAGCCTGCATTTTTAAGACAGTCTTGCGAACAAAGCCTGATCGACCTTAATACAGAGTCTATTTTTCTATATCAATTACATTCGCCTGATCCAGAAATCCCGTTAGCTGAATCAGTTGGTGAACTTTTAAATTTAAAAAATGAAGGAAAAATACAATATATTGGTTTATCAAACGTCAATTTAGAACAGGTACAAATCGCGCTTTCTATAACGCAAATCATATCGGTTCAGAATCGATGCAGTTTATTTGATCAGCGATCATTTAATGATGGTACTGTTGAGTTTTGCGAAAAAAGCAATATTACTTTCATTGCTCATAGTCCCGTTGGTGGACATTTCCAACACAAACAACTTACTGATAATGATTCATTAAAAGTCCTTGCTGATAAACATAACGCTTCGCCTTATCAAATATTGATAGCATGGCTACTAAATAAAAGCGCCTCAATTTTACCTATACCCGGTGCTAGCAAAGTTGCAAGTATTCAAGACAGTTTACAAGCAAATACGATTGAACTTGATAAGGATGATATATATTTATTAAACAGATTCTAGCTGTCTTATTTTTGTTTCCAATGACATAACGCTCAATATGATTCTAAAATCTCACGGTTATATTGGCATATAGTTTGCTTATGTAGAGCTTAAATTTAAAATTTTCTTCAATAAAGGATTAAAAATGGATAGTGATAATGTAATGGAATATGTTGATAATAAAGGCTTAGCTCACCGTCTCAATTTACCTCATTACCCAAAAGTCGTAGCTGCATTAGATGAAGGCATACGACAAAATGCTGACATCAGCTCTATCAGTAACTTGATTGGCAAAGATCCGGCGATGTCGCAAATGGTTCTGAAAATCATTAACTCACCATTATTTGGCATGCGTAGCAAGATTACTTCTGTTAATCATGCAGTATCACTTATTGGAGCGGATAAGGTCAGGATATTAGTGCTTACTCCGAAGCTACAAGATGCATTATTATTACAGACAGATGTATCTGAATTTCTTTGGCGGCGTTCCGTTATGAATGCACTATGTGCAAGCAAATTAACAACGATAGTTGAAGGTATTGATAGAGATGATGCATATACAGCCGGAATGTTTCAAAACAGTGGCAGCATGATCTTACATAAAAATTTCAATAATTATGAACAAGTTTTTACAAGTGCCTGTGAAAAGGCCAAACCTGTACACGTAGAAGAACTCGAACATTACGGTACATCAAATATATTGATTGCAAGTAGCTTTGCTAAAAAATGGACATTGCCTCTTGTTGTCGCTACAACATTACTAATTCAGGGAGAAACTGATTATTCTGAAATTAGTGACAAGAATGTCCGCGGTTTAAACGCCGTACTAACACTATCAAACTTCCTTGTAAATGAAGTATTAAATGAACATAAAGAAAAATACATCTGGCATTTTTGTGGTAATTGCTCTTCTGCACTTGATGAACTGGTTGTGCAAGAAGCACTGTTTGTTGAATTGGGTGAAGAAATAAAAGCCGATTTAAATGATGAATTGAATGATCTGGAGAGCATTCATTAAATCAAGGATACATACATATAGCTATAAGCTAATTTTTTCTATTTCCACGAGTTTATTACATTCATCAAACTGAATTTCAAACAAACCATGAACACCGTCATGAGTAAGAAAATTACGAATGGCATTTGCAGGAAACCGAATCTTTTTATTATCGAGCGAACGCACTTGAATACTATTGGCTTTTCCCTTGTAATAGGCCAGATATGTCTCCGTTGACAACGAAAGTTTAAAACGAAGGCGATATGCTGGTATTTGACTTTTCATGACAAGCCACTATTACTAATCAAAAATAGCTCTATATATCCGTTTAAAAATTCCTTCATTCAGTTTTTCTCTTTTATCAACCTTGTATTTTTCATAGTCATTGGACATTATATGCGCCGAACCTTTCTTAACATTATTCCAGTACTTTGCTATAACAAATTCCCCTGATGTTGTATTCCATGATGATTTTTCATTTATATACTTAGTTTCAGTATTTAATAATAGTGGTTCCTCACTATTACTGTGAGGAGACTGTGAAAACTTTTCGGTATAAATATCTATCAAATCATTGTAGTTTGATGACGGAAAATTAAATGATATCGCAAGTAATTTTTTATTATAAAAAAAATAGAGGATTGATAAGTTTATTCCACTCAATTCTGTCTTTTGTTTACATTCAATTTCTGCACTGTCTTTTAAAGCCGCTGGGCAATATTTATCAAAAAATACTGTTGATAAATTATCTCCTAATTTCATATTATTAAATTCAAAATCCGGCAGATTATCAATGACATTTGGCAAGTCGTGAACACCAGAGTAGGAAGCACTTGAATATAACAGAGTGCCAATTAACATTATTTTTTTAATATTCAGAATAAATCCTCATTTTATATATGACCATAATATAACCAGGTCAGTTAACTATAGGACATTCGAAACAAAAAATGCTGGCATTAAGGTTCATATTTGAACCTTATTCTGGTATGACTAACCGATTATATTGACGAAAAAATTGTGTTAAAGACATGGACAATAAATGCTGGAACGACAATAGCAATTATTATCAATAACAAGGAAAACAGTTGAAGTAGTCTGGCACGAGATAGTGCTTGCGAACCTGTAAAAACCTTTGTGTCCCGGACTACAGGATAATTATCTGGAGGCATTCTTTCGTCATTAATAATACGAAGTGAAAACTTATAGAAATATACTGAGAAAATAATTAATGGACTAAACAGTATGAATAATACAAATAAAACATAAGAAGAATGATCTAAAAGAAACTCCAGATTATTATCAAGCCAATTATAAATATCGACTTTATAGATTGAACAAAGAAAAAGAAACAACGCACCGACACTTCCACCAATTATAATTATGAAAAGTGCTTTTTTTCTGGCAGTTGGATCTGCTTTTTGAATTTCAGTCATAACGTTCTACAGTTTTATAGTAAAAAGATAATTACTCTTTCCCTGATCGGTAGTCCCATTCTCTCCAGCCTTGCAATAAAGGAAAATACAAACCAAGTTTAATATTTTCATTACCAATCTGCCGCAGTAAGCTAGCATATTTTTCCAGTTGTTCCTGATAACGCTCTTGCTCGTGATTTAAAAATGCATCAATATTTTTTCCTTCATGTCGGCTGGTTTTATAATCAATAATCCAGCGTATACCTTCTTCATCAATGAAGGTTCTGTCGAGTATGGCATTGGTTATTTTATTGTCGACAACACCAGTAATTGCATATTCATTTTGTTGCTTATTGTGTTTGTTTGAAAGTATCCATTGTCCTCTTTCATCATTAATCATATTGATTAATGCATCTACAACGCGCTCAACAGCCTCTTTTCTTTCATCCTGCGGTACGCCGAATTGTTTCAACGCTGTATCAAAGCTCTGCTGTTCAGTATAAATATATTCACTCGTCCATTTACCCAGACCCTCTTCTGCCATGCATTGAATTGCACCATGCACTACAGATCCGATATGCTTGATTGTCTCACCTGCCCATTCAAATTCGATCAAGACCTGTTCTGTCTGTATTTCATCCGCAGCTGAGTTATGCCATTGTATCGCGGCTGGTGCCTCAGGTAATTGCCAGGTTTTCTTTAATCGTTTCGTTTCCTGATTAATGACAACGGCTGATTCTTCTTCGCTTTGCTCTATAGATGCCGGCATGTGTTGTTCGTAAACCGATTTTAGCGTAGGCCATAAATACCCGAGCAAAGATCGATTTTGAGCATCACATAAAATTTCATCTTTCTTTTCTTTAACGCTGGCATGTCCAAGTAGATGTAATGTTTTTTTCGTGCGCGTTGTTGCAACATAAAGCAAGCGTGCATCTTCATAACCTTGTTTGGCTTTATCGGTATTGTTAATGAAATCATAAAGTGGTGCCTGAAAATGTCCTGCTTCACGTATCGGCGCCAGAACAAGATCTTCCTTTTGATTTTCCCGTTGTCGTAATAACCAAACCAGTAAGTCGCCTTGAGTAGCTCGCGGCGAGCGTCCGAGTCCAGGCAAAATCACATGGTCAAATTCCAGGCCTTTGGCTTTATGTATGGTCATCACTTGCAATTGACCATCTTCTTTCAAATCGGGGGCTGCATATAATTGACTAACATTATCGAGTAGTTCTTTTAAATCTTCTATCGTGCCACCCTGATCAAGATTTTCCAGTAAAGAAAAATAAGTAGCACAATTTTCAAGTTCTATCTTGTTCGATAAGCTAGCTGGGCCTCCAAGCTGTATCCATAATGACTCGATTGAATCTCGTAGTGAAAAACGTTGTTTTTGCGCGGAGATTGTTTCAAATTTTACTTTAAAATTTTGTAACCTCACCTGCTCATCTGCTTCCAGTTGATTAATTAAATCAAGATCACAAACACATTCCCAGACTGTTTTATCCTTGTTATTGTCGCAAAGCAGAAATAATGATTTGAGATTTAATCCACACCAGGCCGCACGTAAACACGCTAGCCAGGCAACACGATCTGCCGGATATAAAAATGCGCGAGTTAAAGCAAGCAAGTCCTGAATAGAAGCTTGTGTCCCAAGGCCTTCGATATCAATCGCCTGGAATGCAATTTTTTCTTTTCTTAATGCCGGGATAACTTCAGCTAAATGAGATCGACTACGAACCAGTATGGCAATATTATCGTCTTGATTTTTTTGTTTTATCTCTTTAACTATATCGACAAGATTTTGTGATTCTCTTTTATAAGAGCGTCCATATTGCGGAACTATTTTTACATTATTACTTGATACGGACTTATCAAACGCTACCGCTTCGCTATAGGAAACGGCACTGGTAATTAAATCATCCTGTTTTGGAAAGATGGATTTAAAACTATGATTAACCCATTCGACCAGATTCTGCTGCGATCTGAAGTTCACACTAAGTTTCAATGCTTCCAGTGGAATATTTCCTAGTGACTTTTCATGAAACGTTTTAATAAAAAGCGCGACTTCAGCCTGACGAAAACGATAGATAGATTGCATCGGATCACCTACCAGGAACAGGCTACGTCCATCATCCATAGACCATTCACGGGTCAATCGTTGTAGTAGACGATACTGGCTTACAGAAATATCCTGATACTCATCAACCAGTAAATGTTTAATATGATAATCCATGGACAATGCCAACTCCGTCGGGGCATCATCCGTTCCCAATGCTTCAACAGCTGATGCGGCTATACCAATAAAGTCCATTTGATTACGTTCAGCAAAAATTAACCGTAATTGTGCGGCAGCAATCATTAACAGTTCACATAAGGCATTAACAATTAACCATTCCGAATCCGAATATTTTGCCGGAGGTAAACTGCTGACTTTTGCCAATGCCTGTTGTAAACCTTCGATTTTTTGTAACGCTATTAACAATCCCTGTATTTGTTTTTTTCTGGCATTACGTTCATCTGCTTCAAGCTTGTTACCGCTTGCAGGGGGGAAACCATTTTTAACAGTAAATTGTTTACGCCATGTTCCGGTTCTGGTTAACAACAACTCACCAATTCCACACCAATAACTCAAGGATTCTGCTGAACTGTCAGGAATAGATGACAAAGAGTGACATAGTGAAACAGGGTTACCCGGATCCGATTCATTTAAATTTTTTGCGGCAAACCGTATTAATTCAACCAGCTCACTTTCAAACTGGTTTGGAAATTTATTTTTAACAATGCTTAACTGATCTTCAATCAATCTGACCAAAGCCTGTTCCATTTGATCACGTTCATGTTCAAGCACAACATGCTGTAACCATTGATCGCGTTTTCTTAACATATCAACGATCAGGTTTTTAATCCGCGGTAAATCGTTATCAAGGTGAAAGACCAGGTTTGCAATCACATCAGACCAACCTTCACCACTTTCAAGTCCGGCCAACGTATTTATCGCTGCTTGCTGGTATAAGGGTTCTGCGTCTTCCAGTGTTTCCGGCTGCGTTCCCAGTTTGGCCAACATCGGCATTTGCCTGGTTAAAGAAGCACAAAGCGAATCAATTGTTTGTAAGCGTAACCGACCGGGGTTATCACATATTTGCCAGCCTTTTTCCTGATCTCGTTTTAATGCAGCAACGGCTAAATCAAAAGTCACTTTTTCATGATCAGTCTTTGGCTCTTTATTTAACAAGACGTTGTCTAATGCTTCCAGGATCCTGCTTTGCATTTCTGCCGCCGCCTTACGCGTAAAGGTAATCGCAATAATTTCTTCCGGCGCATCAACTAAAGCAAGCAATCTTAAATAGCGTTGGATTAATAATCCGGTTTTACCGGAACCTGCCGGTGCCTGAATGATAAAAGACTGATCTGGGGAGAGCGCTCTTGTTCTGGCTTCGATATCAGCAACAGGTTTAGACATCGACCGATCCCTCTTCTTCCAGACTTTCATCAAAAGTCTCTATACGTTCATGTATACGACATAAAGCGTGTAAATCACAATATCGACATGCTGTTCGGGTTGGCTCTACTGTTGCGACACCTTGCCGAAAATCGTTGGCAAGTTTGATTAATATTTGCTCCCAGTTATCGAGTTTATCCTGCCATGCCAATTCAGCATCTTGTTTAACCTTTGGCAATATATCCTCTGACTCAGTCTGCCCAACAAATCCCAACTTGCCACGTTTTAAACTTGCAAAAGCAATTGCCGCAACTTGTTGCGAATTTGTGACTGCATATAAGGGTAACTGCGGATCATTGGGGTTTTCCGTTTCCCAATCATTCTTACTGACTGGACCGGTTTTATAATCAATAATGACACAACGACCATCCGCTAATTCATCAATACGATCAATGCGTAGATGTAATTCAATATCCTCAAAAAGAATCGTTTTCCAGTCCTCCGTTGCAATCACTTTAAAATCACTGCGATCATTTTCAATTAACAACCATTGTTTTAATAAAAGCTCAAGCCGTTGTTGTTCCAGTTCAGTAAAACGATCAGCAAATGTTTCCGGTTGTTGCGAGACTTGCAATTTGATTGCTTCGGAAACAACTGAGTGAATTAATTCATTCAATTCCAGTTCAGTTTTATATTTTAAATTTTCTAATGACTTCAAACGTTGCCATAAATATTGCAAGGCTTTATGTACCAAATTACCGCGTTCGGCTGCACTTAAACCAATATCAACTTGCTGTAAGGCTTCAGCATGCAAACGGTGTCTTGCAAACGCTTTGAAAGGACAGCCTGATTGATCTTTAAATAAAGAACTCCCGCCATTTGCTGTTTTGCCAACAGGTATTTCCGGGGCATTAATATCGATAAAGCTTTCTATTGCAGATGACTCAAATATTACATTTTTATAATCATCATAATCTTCATCGTTATTCTCTTTTACAGCAATACCTTTTATCACCGGGCTTGGCCGACACTGGCGATCACCTTCCTTACTGGCATAACTAAACACTACTTCTTTAGCAGATTCTTTTAATTTATCAGTTATAAAGCGGGCTAACTCAAGTTGCGCATCAGTACTGACTGTTGGAATATTAAAATCTCGCTGGCATGTAATCGGAATAAAGGAATTCACCGGCATTAATGCTGGCCAGTTGTCATCTTGCATTCCCATCACCCAAAGGTAATCAAACTGCATACCGGCCGCACCGGTTATACCCGATATTTGAATGGGTGTTTCCGCTGTTTCCGGTTGAAAATGTGTTTCGCTTAATAATCTGTTTAACTGGAATAATGCTGTACTAAAACTGACTGGTTTACTTAGTCCATCCAGACTACCGAGTTGTGTCAAAGCAGATTGCCAGGCTGTCATAACCTGATGTTCATCACTATTCAAACTTCGTTCGCCCGGCCAACCAAAACCGGTTAACCATTCTGAAAACGTTGTCGTCCATTGTCGCAAGCTTTGCTTTTTGGCATGACTTAAAAAAGAAACTTCAAATTTTTTTACTAACTGAATAAACTGATCACATTGCTCATATTCCTTACAACGCTCTTCAGCAATCCAGTATAAGTTTTTCAGACTTAGTTGCTGTTCACCAAGTCGTCTTAGTGCCGCATCAAACTTTGCCCGTATTGCCGCTTCTTCTGTTGCAGCCGATATAAATGGAGAATGGAGTAAGGTACTTAAAATATTTAATGACACTTTTCGCTTACCCAATGAAAGCAAATTAAGCGCAGTATGGGTTAATGGATAAGTAGATAACGGCTTGCCCAACGATATTGAATAAGGTTTGTGAATTGTTTCATTAACGGTTAGCCATTTTTGTGGTGTTAATACCGATGCAAAACCATGATCTATTTTATCCCGTATCGCCCTGAGATCAGGTGCAAGAATACCTATCGTCACATTTTGATCTTTTTCCAGATGTTGTTTTGCCCACCACGCCGCCGCCTGTATTTCGGATTGATTATCCGTGTATTTACTAAACCGGGTTGATTCGTTTCTACCGGCAGGATTAATTTCTTCAATTTGAATGTCTGCATCTAATAACGCACTTTTAAGATTTTGTTGTTGTGTCGTAAGCTGATCAAAATCGTAAAATACAATTACGTTTAATGATGATTTTAATTCATTGATATGCGCTGTGATGTAATCAGGTAAGCAGGCATCATCGAGCCAGTAATTTTCCTGTTTTTGTTTCTCATAATTATCTGCCCAGTTTTTAAAAGCATAGGCATCTTCTGATAAGTAAGTCTTTTCAGGAAAAATGGGAACACACCATTCCCTGGTTAACTGGTAGGCTTGCGCAACCTGCTTTGCTGTTGCCGTCACCTGCAATAATTGTTCTCTATATTTCGAACGGCTGATTATGTCCTGCCACAACCATTGCTGCTGCAGCTTATTCAATAATATTCGATTATCTTTTGTACGAAATGATAGCGATTCAAAACTACGTTTACACCAGGCTGTCCAGGGCAAACAGTCCGGCGTCTGCCAGGCTTGTTTGCCCTGAGAAACCTGATCTGTCGCAAATTGGTAACGGATGTGGCGACTTAAACGCTGCGTAGGCGTAATAATCGTGGCGCCATTGCCTATCAATTTGCTGAGACTGCTATCCATTCGAGTTTGAAGCCACCATTGTGAAAAATGTTTAATGTGAACCTCTTATTCATGCTCAGGTCACATTGGCATTATAAACTGACAATGTTAGCCTTGTGACTGAAATTTAGAATAATAATTTCAAGCAGAGAATCTGATGCAAATATCAACTAAATACGCCGAATCAAATGTGAATATTGGGGAAACGAGCTGCATTCCGGTTATGCCAACACGTATTGTCCCGGATATGCAGGATGATGTATGTGAAAGCTTGTTAAATCGTCCTCGAAGTCTTTCGCCAAAGTATTTTTATGATGAAAGAGGATCCGAACTCTTCGACCAAATCTGCTCTACACCGGAATACTATCCAACCCGAACCGAAAACACCCTGTTAACAGAATATGCTGTCGAAATAATTGATAAAACCCGTCCCGAACAAATTCTTGAACTCGGTAGTGGTTATTCTGTAAAAACACGTCGATTGTTTGATGCTTGCCAGCATATTTCGCATAGCTGCACCTATGCACCCTTTGATGTATGCGAAGAAGCATTGGTTGAATCAGCACAAAAGCTGTCAAAAGAATACCAGTGGCTCGACTTAAAACCTTTACTTGGCGATTATCACGGCGGACTGGGAAATTTACCTGCAACACAAGGTTCACATTTGTATTTGTTTCTGGGTAGTACCATTGGTAATTTTGAACAACATGAAGCTTTAGCGTTTATAAATGAACTTTATGACGTAATGCGTGAGGGTGACCATTTTTTAATTGGCATCGATCGTGTAAAGAAAAATGATGTCTTACATGCTGCCTATAATGATGCTCAGGGCATTACTGCTGAATTTAATTTAAATGTACTTCATGTATTGAACAGGGAATTAAATGCAAATTTTGATATCAATGCGTTTACACATTCTGCAACATTCAATACAGAAAAAGAAAGGATTGAAATGCGATTAACATCTATCAGAAAGCAGGAAGTCAAAATCAATGATCTGGAGAAAACCATTCATTTTGATAAAGATGAAAGTATCTTGACTGAGATTAGTCAGAAGTATACCTACTCCGGTATTGAAGAAATGTTAACTGACGCTGGCTTTTCGATTACTGATCATTATGAAGATGACAACCAGTATTTCTCGTTAGTTCTCGCTTCCAAGTAATCACTCGTTAGCTATCCATTTACTGGAAATCTGCTCCGCCAAAGCCGGGTTATCAATATACTTATTTCGATTACCCTGTAATTCTTCGATAATCGTATTCCTTAAAATCTCCTGTTTACTCGGTGGATCTTCCCGATTCCATTTCTTTAGTAGCACCAGCATCTCCTTATCAACAGGAACACCGTATTCGTTATGCATATAAAAAATTGAACGAGCAATATTTCCTCGCGCTAAAGGTCGTGGCTCGGTTACCCCAAGATAGCGTTCAAAATCGCATTTATCATAACGCCAGTTTTCACCGTCTATCATGCCAAATAAAGTATCACGTCTTGAAATATTGGTTTCCTGCCATACGGGATATAAATTATGCATGTCCGCTTCCATACGAGTAAAACGTGATTTTTTATCCAGTCGACACTGACGTCGACTGTTACAATTTACATGCTTTAACATCCAGCTCACCGGATAAATTTGCTCTATAACAAATAAACGCCCCTCGGTAAGTGTCGAAGCAGGATCGAAACGAAAACCGCAATATAGCGACCAGCCACCATTAGAATAGAGTTCATTCCAAAACGTGTTTAAGGCAACTTCGTCGTAATTTTCAACCGGCAAGGTCTCTGCATGACTATTCAAAATGCTTAACATGAATAAAATTGTAATTTTTTGAATTATTCGTAACACGTTTATTATTGTTTTCTTATATTATTTAAATCATTTACCAATCATATACTAGACTGCTTTAGAATGTGAATATGCTTACCTATTTAAGTTTTAATTATACAAAATGAGACATATGAGCGATATATTGACGCATACAGCATGCCAGCTCCTGCTACTTTGTCTCTTTTTCAGCCTGAGCGGTTGCTCAGACAAGTTATCGCAGCTAGATCGCATTCAATCCCGTGGCAGTTTGCGTGTCGCACTGATTGCAACGCCACCCCTCTATTTTCCTGATGAATCATTAATTAAAGGGTATGACTATGAAGTTATCGCTGCGTATGCAGACGCAATTGGAGTAGAGCTCGAAATAATCAGGGCTGAAACAATAAGCGAGATTATCGCCCTGTTAAAACAAGGTAAAGCTCATATTGGTATTACAGGTAGTTTACCCGTTTATCCAGATGATAATATATTGTATGGCGAAGCATATAATAATGATAAATGGTACGTTATTGGTCATCGTGATAACAAATTACCAAAATCAATCGAAGAGATTACACCAAGCACCGTTATCGTTGCCAATGGCAGCACACCTTCTTTAATATTATCCAGCCTTAAACCTGATCATCCCGGCCTATTCTGGCTGGAGCTACCTGACGGTAATAATCGACAAGTCCTTGAACAGGTTAATTTGGGTAACTTCAGACTCAGTGTCATCAGCGAAGATATTTATACTTACTATCGTTATTTATATCCAGAAATAAAAATCGCTTTTACTTTGCCTAAACAATATCCATCACACTGGCTTACTTATAATAGTGATGATATTTCTATTTATAATTCTATGAATAATTTTATTCGTCAATATAAAGTAGATGTGAAATTTAAACAGCGATACAACGCCTACTTTAGTCACCTTAACGTCTTTAATTATATTGATATCCAGTATTACCTGAAAAGAATAGCATCCACGTTGCCAGAGTTCAGAACTTACTTTGAAAAAGCGGCTGTCGATAACGATTTCGATATGCGATTTCTTGCAGCCATCAGTTATCAGGAATCACATTGGAATGCCAAAGCACGTTCTCATACCGGTGTCAGAGGATTAATGATGTTGACAAAAGATACCGCTAAACGAGTTGGCGTAACTAATCGTCTTGATCCCGAACAAAGCATCATAGGTGGCACAAAATACCTGGGGATATTGAAAAATTCTTTACCGGAACAAATTCAGGAACCTGATCGTTCATGGATGACACTGGCTGCATACAACGTTGGCCTGGGCCATTTAGAAGATGCGCGCATCATTACACAGTCTCAGGGTGACGATCCTAATCGTTGGGTTGATGTAGAAAAACACCTGCCGAAACTAAGTAAAAAAGAGTGGCATAAAAAAACAAAACATGGCTACGCCAGAGGTCATGAACCCGTCGCGTTTGTAAGAAGAGTAAGACGCTATTACGATATATTGCGTTTATATCAACAGGAAGAAATTCTGGAAAAGATGGATAAGCCTTTGAAACTGGATAACCTGAAAATTATTTCACCTGTATTTTAAAAAATATAAACATCCCATGTTGCATCAAGTATAACTTGTAGAACCAATTATATAGCATACGTTTCCCCGGCCAGTACTATGATGAGGAGACAGGGCTGCATTACAATTACTATCGTTACTATGATCCTAGCTTGGGAAGGTACATTACGAGTGATCCGATTGGGTTAAGAGCTGGGCCAAATACATATGCTTATGTTACTGGTAATCCTTTAAAATATTCTGACCCATTGGGCTTAGACATATGGCACGGTTTGAGTGGAGGCGTTATTGGAATAATTACAATAACAGGTGGAGAAGACTCATCACAGGCAATTCTATCCGCTGGCTTTATTGAAAACAGTAAAACTGGAGAAATATGTGCTTATACAATGCAATGTAATAGAAGAGGTCCGGGGTTATTAGCTGCGGGAGACGTTAGTTATAATGTTAATTTCTTTGGTCCAAAGTGCGGTAAAGATTTAGATCCAGAAGTCACATATTTTAGCCTTGATTTAGCCTTTGCTTGGAAAGGAATAAGTATAAATATCGGTGGAGGTGGGCTTTCAATTGGGTATGGGCCAGGGATTGGTGCTTCTATTGGTGTTGACAGCTGTACAGTAACCATTGGAAACTGTAAAGAAACGCCATGCGAATGTAATTAATGACTATTAAATTATGATTAATAAAATTTGGTTTTTTATCCGACTATTACTTATCGCCTCTTTTTTTTATGGGGGTATTAGTATAGGACTTTCAGTAGAAGAAATTGATTTAGGTTTTGGTGTTAATGTTGATTACGTAGTTGTTGTTATTTTGCCAATTTTATTTTTAATACCATTCATTAAGTTTGTGAAATATAGAGAGATCAATTACGGAGGTGTCTTAATTTTTCCAAATTGGAAAAGTAATTTTATAAGTAATGGTTCTCTACATTTTTTTCATATAGTTGCTTATTGTTTTTTATTTGCAGGATTCGGATCCCTTATAGGCACAATAATTTCTAACTTTAATCAATATCTATTTACTATATTTTCAATATCTTCTGGGATAAGTATTCTTATAGGTATTTTTCCTAATAATATAGATGATAATTGAAATTAAAGGGGTCAGAGCCCTTTTATAAGAAGCCCCTCAAGGGGCTTTTTTATTGTCTACGATTTAGGTTGAAACGAGCGGAATGTTTGAAACGGTTTTTCGGAACGGTTGAAACAGATCACCGGAACCGTTGAAACTTTTTAGTGGAATATGCACCTGCATATTCCACTCAAAAGTTGCAAGCGTTCCGGTAATTCGTTGCAACGTTTCCGAAAAAGTGTTGCAACCATTCCGCTCGTTGCAAGTTATATCAGATGTGAAATTATGCTATGTTTAAACTTAAATGAGCAAAGAAAAACTTAGAAATGTAACTACACGTAACGAAGTGGATGAACCAAGTCCTGAGTTAATAGAAATGCTTGCAAATACGCCGAAAGAGTCTATTAAGAGAACCGAAGAAGATCGTCAATGGCTAAATATGCCTGCTGTGGGACGTGAAATTATTGAAGACTAACTCTTCTGCATGCGCTGGCCAAAATGTGCCACAAAACTGGTTAAGCGTTCCACCGATTCTGGTGAACCCGTTCCAGGATACTGGCAATGTTCCATATAAATCGCAGACAATAAAAAAGTCCCGTGAGGGGCTTCTTCTTACCGAAAGGGCTCTGAATCCTTTAATTAAAGTTAACAACTATATATATATATATATATTTACTTAACTAATATTGGGCTCGGAGTATCGCAAAAACTTATTTTTTCTAAATCGTTATCATTCAAGTCTCTAGATGAAGGCACATCATCACTAGATATATATTTCTTTAACCCTATATTAATTTTTAATCGTTTAGAATCATTTAGAAAAACATTTCTGTATGATACTTCTTCAGCAAAGATTTTATCTCCTTGCGTAACATAGCCATTATCTATAACTTCTGGAGAAACATTTAATCCAATATATTCATTGTTTTCATTTTGAAATTCCCAACGTAATATAAATGATTTAGGCTTATTAGTTGATGAAGTCACATCAATTCGATACGCAACTTTTAATCGGCCATCGCTTTCAGATGCTAAAAAATAATTATCATTATGTTCTAATTTACATAGTAAATTTTCATCCTTATCAGTTTTATTCTCCACCCAATCATCAAGACTACTGCTGGCTAATACGCATGCTACATTACTCATTAAAACAGGTAGCATAAAATACATTAAAATATTTTTTGTCATACAAATCTCCTTTTAAATGTCCGGCGGACTATCTGCTGGGCGATCTGACCCCCAGTGATTTTTGGTCTCACCTGTACAATCATCTACGCATTTCATATAGCCTGACATCCATCTTTCAACATCCATCTCCCATTTCTCTTCTTGTTTAACTACCCATTGTTTTATACATTTCATTTCAAAAGAAAAATCAATAGCAGATGGGAGCCTACTTGGATGGCTAGCTGCCTTATTATAATATCCACTTCTTGGTGTAGTTGGGTCAGGAACTCCAATAGTTGGCGTTGCAAATGGTAAACATAAATCATCCCAATATCCAAGTTCAGGCTGAACTAAACGCGGTACATTTTTGTCATAATATTTAGTAACCACCCATTCACATTCCCATTTAAGACCTAATCTGTCAGTATATCTTAGAGGTTTATTTTTAACATAAACATATGTATTTGGTCCTGCATTTAACCCTATCGGATCACTCGTAATATATCGTCCCAAACTAGGGTCGTAATAACGGAAGTAGTTGTAATGAAGGTTCGTCTCCTCATCATAGTACTGGCCGGGAAGTCTTTTGATTTCTTGGGTATTTGTGGAGGGTAGCATTATTGATATAAATCCATTTAGAAACAGTATGTTGTAAGTGCTTTGATTATATTTTAATAAGAATAATTTATCCTTTTGGCATTATCATATCAATCGGCTTTTTAGAAAAAAAATGCTAAAATTCATTAACACCAATGACAACGGAATTTATGAGGAATTGTAATGAGTACATCTGCACACTCTGTTAAACAATCTGCCCATCAAATCATTGATCAGTTACCTGATGAAGTTAGTTGGAAAGATCTAATTTATGAATTATCTGTCATTCAAGATATAGAAGAGGGCTTGCAAGATAGTATGGCTGGTCGTGTTAGCGATAATGAGACTGTTCGTAAGGAGTTTGGATTATCTGAATGAAAGTAAACTGGACTAGAAAAGGACGTCTACGTCTACAACAGATATATGATTATATCGCGACTGATTAACCTGAAAATGCTTTTAATTTTATAGATCAAATCACTCAGCACGTTGAATTACTTGCGGATCATCCGAAACAAGGCAAGATAGTATTAAAATATCAACGGGAAGATATTAGAGAAATTTATGAAGGTAGCTATCGAATTATTTACCTTATTCGTTCAGATCAAATTGATATTTTAACGATACGTCATACTTCCAGTCTGTTGCCAAAAATACTGAGTAAGCTATAGACTCCATCAAATTGATCTTGATATGACCAAAAGACTTCCTGATCAGTAGTTTTAAGATGCCGTTGTTTACTTCCGGTTTATTGCCAAAAATATATTTCAATTCGTAAGTTGGCTTTCTCTTCTTTTATAAGCTTGACTAAATTCACTGGCAAGCACTTCTGCTTCTGTAACTTGTCCTTCCGATAGTTTTTTACGGATGCGGTTTAGTGCTTCTTTAACATGTTCATCACCAGAATCATTTGCTAACAAAAGCCAGGCATACGCTTTTACATAATCTTTAATAACCCCCAATCCTTTTGCATAACGCACACCTATCATATGTTGTGCTTTTGGGTAGCCTTGTCTTGCTGATTTTTCAAACCATTCACACGCTATCGTTTCATTTTTTTCTACGCCCTGGCCATCAATATAAAGATGCCCTAAACGATATTGTGCTTTGTTATAGCCTGCGTCCGCAGCCATACGGTAATATTTTGCAGCAAGTATTTCATTAAGATGTAAGCCCAGTCCAAAGGCATGCATTTTGCCCAGTTGATAGTTTGCTTTTGCATAGGATTGTTGTGCGGCTAACTGGAAACATTTTTCAGCTGCGGCATAGTCCTGTGGTACACCTAAACCATTAATGTAAAACAGTCCCATATTAAATTGAGCACGGGCATAGCCTTGTTTCGCTGCCATTTGATGCCATTTAAAAGCCTCTTCATCATCTTGCGGCACACCTATGCCACCACCATACATTAACGCAAGATTATATTGCGCTTTGGCATAACCCTGATTCGCTGCTTCCTTATACCATCGTGCGGCTTCTTGCTCATTTGTTTTTGTCCCAAGTCCTTGTGCAAACATTAATCCAACATTAAGTTGCGCTTTCATATGTCCCTGTTCAGCTGCAAGTAAATACCACTTTAAAGATTCTTCATGATTTTCAGATATGCCTATCCCTTTTGAATACATATAGGCAAGGTTATAGCGCGCGCCGGCATGACCTCTTTCAGCCGATTTGTGATACCAGTCAAACGCCTGTTTATAATTCTTTTCAACACCCAGACCATGTTGATAACACCAGGCTAAATTAGCCTGTGCCGTCGCATCACCCTGATCTGCGGATTTATTTAACCAATGCGATGCTTCTTTATAATCTTCCGGAACACCTATTCCACGTAAATACATTTGACCAAGACGCGATTGCGCCTTGCCTGCCCCTTGTTCAGCGGCTTTTCGGTACCAATAGGCTGCCTGTCCATGATCTTGTGGCACACCAAATCCTTGCTCATAAAGATCAGCAAGCTGTAGTTGAGCATCAATATCACCCACATTGGCATCTTTAGTTAGCGCAGAAATTTCTGAACTCATGCCGTCATGTCCTTTTTCTGTGAAAACTCATCTGCAAAAGCTTATCCTGTATCGTACTGTTTTGCATAGTAATTTAATTATTTTTAGGCATTGTTTCATTCGCATTGTACGACTTCTGATAGACTCGCATCATGACTGAAAATTCCTACTTGCTTAATTATAGCCAACTTGGCCCTGATACCATCGTTAATGCGGTTGAATCACTGAACTATCTCTCTGACAGGCGGATACTCGCACTCAATAGCTATGAAAACCGTGTCTATCAAATCGGTATTGAAGATGAGTCGCCAATTATTGCCAAGTTTTACCGTCCTGCCCGCTGGACCGATGACATGATCAAGGAAGAGCACCAATTTACGCTGGAATTGGCACAGGCAGATTTACCCGTTGTTGCGCCTGTAGTAATTGATGATGAAACGATATTCACTTATGAAGGTTACCGTTTTTCCCTGTATCCGCGTTTTGGCGGATATTCACCGGAACTCGATAATCCCGATCATTTATTACAACTCGGTCGAATTCTTGGTCAATTGCATAATATCGGCGAAACAAAATCATTTTCTGCCAGACCAACGATTAGCATTGAAGACTTTGCTATTAAACCCATTCAATATATAACTGAAAATAATTTCATCCCCATGGATCTGGAAACGGCATATAAAACATTGACAGATGATCTGATTATCAGAATAAAAGATTGTTTTGAACAAGCAGGAGAATACAAAAGTTTAAGGCTGCATGGTGATTGTCATCAAGGTAATATATTAACGCGTGATGAACATTTCTATATCGTTGACTTTGATGATTCGCGATCAGGGCCGGCAGTGCAGGATATCTGGATGTTCTTGTCCGGCGACAGACAATACATGACAGCAAGACTCAATGATTTTTTGGAAGGCTATACCGAGTTTCGTGATTTTCCACCACGCGAATTACATTTAGTTGAAGCATTAAGAACGTTGCGATTAATTCATTATGCTGCATGGTTGGCACAACGTTGGGAAGACCCGGCGTTTCCAATCGCATTTCCTTTTTTTAATAGTCAACGTTATTGGGAAGATCATATTCTAAGTTTGCGGGAACAGGCAGCGTTAATGCAAGAAGAACCTCTAGTCTGGTATGGATAATCTAAAAATGTACTTTAAAATAAAACAATGGACATGACACTGAGTAAAGAAGAGCCACAAGAATATAACTGGCAATATATTTTAAGCGTTGCCAAACAACATAAACGTCAATTGATAATGGCTAATATTATTGCTGTTGTGGCAACACTGGCAAGTGTACCTGTGCCGTTGTTAATGCCTTTATTAGTTGATGAAGTATTGTTAAACAAACCGGCTATTGTCGTTAATACAATAAACAGTATTACGCCATCGTCCTGGCATAGCCCCGTGCTCTATATTGTTTCACTGCTAATTCTTACCTTGTTCTTACGCCTTGCTTCATTATTTCTTAACGTACTTCAGACAAGACAATTTACAATTATTGCGAAAGATGTGATTTTTCTTATTCGTCGTAGATTACTACAACGTTTAAGCAGTGTATCGATGTCGGAATATGAAACACTGGGAAGCGGAACGGTTGCGTCTTACTTTGTTACAGACCTTACAACGGTTGATAATTTTGTAGGAACAACTGTCAGCAAGTTGCTTATTGCTGTATTAACAGTTATTGGCGTAGCAATCATATTACTTATCATGCATTGGCAAATTGCCACGTTAATCCTGTTTGCCAACCCTATTGTTATTTACTTCACAACTGTATTAGGAAAACGCGTTAAAGAGTTAAAGAAAAACGAAAACTCGGCGTTTGCAGTTTTCCAGCAATCGCTTGTTGAAACACTGGACTCTATTCATCAAATTCGCGCCAGTAATAGAGAAAAGCATTATTTACAACGCATCATTGAACACGCCGGACAAGTTAAGGATCATGGTATTGCATTCGCATGGAAAAGTGATACAGCAGGACGATTAAGTTTTGTCGTGTTTTTATTCGGCTTTGATATCTTTAGAGCGGTTGCCATGGTTATGGTTATTTATTCAGGTTTGAGTATTGGTCAAATGTTTGCTGTGTTTGGCTATCTCTGGTTCATGATGGCGCCCGTTCAGGAAATCCTGAATATTCAATACGCTTTTTATAGTGCGAAAGCGGCGTTGGGACGTATTAATGAATTAGTAAAGTTGAAGCAGGAACCAGACTATCCACATATCATTAATCCATTTGAAAATAAAAATACCGTGGGTATCACTATTTCTGATCTGCATTTTGCCTATGGTGATGGCCCGGATGTACTAGATGGCATTAACCTTGAAATTGAACCTGGCGAAAAAGTGGCACTGGTAGGTGCAAGTGGTGGCGGGAAATCGACTCTGGTACAAGTGTTGATAGGTTTATACCCTTCTAAAAGCGGCAATATATTTTATGATGATGTGCCGGTAACAAAGATAGGTCTTGATGTTGTCCGCGAGCATGTTGCGACTGTGTTACAACATCCGGCATTGTTTAACGATACAGTTCGAATTAATTTAACCCTGGGACGCGAACTGGAAGATAAAGACTTATGGCACGCTCTTGAGATTGCTCAACTCAAGGAAACCATCGAACAATTACCCAACAAACTCGATACTATAGTCGGTAGACAAGGTATCAGACTCTCGGGCGGACAACGCCAACGTTTAGCTATAGCACGTATGGTACTAAGTGAACCTAATGTGGTAATACTCGACGAAGCGACATCGGCATTAGATGCCGAAACAGAATATCACTTACATACAGCACTTACTGATTTCTTAAATGATAAAACGACTATAATTGTTGCACACAGATTAAGCGCCATTAAACAGGCAAACCATGTCTATGTCTTTGAAGCAGGAACAATAGGCGAACAAGGCACACATGGTGAATTACTATCTCAGGATGGACTCTACTCCAAGCTTTATGGGGTAAGACAATCACATTAATTATGTATGATGCTGCTACCGACCCATAATGAATTGTAAAGAGATAAAATTGTTACTATATTTAAATTATAAGGTTCAATTTATAATTTTACATATTTTGTAACCGGGGTATAAGACTTGCCCGTTTATAATAAGAGTGTATGAATTGCTTATGGATTATAAAATCGATTCTATAAAAGAAAAGGGCTTCGTGCTTATCAAGGTTTATAAATCGATAACGGCCGATCTGGAACAGAGCTTTGCAAAAGAGGCAGTTGAAACGGCACAACGGGACGATCTCCTGAATTACTGTGCAGATGTTCGCGGAATTCCAAACGTTGCCAGCACGCTGGATAATTATAGTATGGCATATGAAAACATGGCATCATACGGGTTAAAACATGAGTCTAAAATTGCCATCCTCCATTCGATAAACGACCACTCACATAACTTTATTGAAACAGTATTTCGCAACGCCGGATATAATTGTAAATTGTTTACAAATGAAAGTGACGCTCATGACTGGCTTAAATCCGAGTGCGCCTCTTCTGCCTGAAAGCATTCGTCGTCTGATCTATTGAAGCTGATCTTGCTCCGGTTACTGATACGGGCGTTAATGTCGGCTTCTAGTTGAAAAAGAGAAAGTTATTTATAGCTATTTTATACAGACACGTTAATTTTGATGTGCCAGGGCTCGTAGCGTACGCCAAGTCGGTTATCTTCAGGATATCGCAATTTTAAATAACCAAGTTCAGCCAGTTTTTTATAAACATCGGTTTCTGTAAATGTGCCTGTGAAATTTAATTTACCATAACCTTTTTGGCCAACATCGAAATCACCGTTGCCATGAAAAGAATAACCGGGAGGTGCGAGTGAACGTGATGCAAGGGAGAGATTACCTTCACTTTCGTATACTTTGTTCAGAAACAGCAGAAATTGTTTCATGACACTACGAATTCCCGACGTCAGGATAACCTGATCGCCGACTTCTTTTTTTATTTCTTCAAATAATTCTACCGATCTGTCCTTATATAGAAAATTACCACTACGGGGAATTTTAAGGACATCTTTCTTCTTAATTTGTTCGGTAATTTCTGTGATCGGTTTTTGTCCCATGAATCCGTAACGTTGGCCATCTTCATAAAAAACGATTTCCAGAAATTTGAGTTCTTCCTTTGGAAATTTGCCAACTTTAGGATAGTTTCTTGCAAGTGCAAGACCGTCGGTAAAGTTTAAAATGTTGAAATTGCCATGCCCGACCAGCTTCTGTAGTCGTCTAAGTCGCATAACCGTTGATTCAAATGTTTGATAAAGATTATGTTCTAGCTGAACATCTCCATCGTGGGGTTTATTAAAATTTTTGATCTTATGAAGATAATCTTTCAATCCATCATCAGGGCTGTATATTTTGCCGGCAAAATGGCCTCTTGCTGCCGCTGCTAATAATTCCGGGGCAACAGTCATTCCCAGACAGCCTGCTCCAAGCGTTTTTAATAAATGCCTTCTCTTCATACTTTCAACCATTAGGACTTCAATGCCAATAATATCGCAAGCATAGCAGTTTTTTCAACCAGACTAAATGAAGAAAATAACCAGACCTTTGGTCTCTTTTTACGGTTATTTTTGATGCTACACTGCCACATTCCGGGTAAAAAGGTTCTTAAATGAAGCGACACTTTCTATTGAAAGCCATAACCATATATTATTGTTATGATACGTATATGCCACTACCTTATTTAGTTTAGAACCTTACTCAAATAAGGTCGTTTTTATCCAATTGAACAATTTCACATTTATTCAAGATTATTCCATGCGCGTTTTATTCTCTATTTTATTATTTATATGCATTATCAGTGCCTGTGAGCGTGCACCAGATGAATTAGTCACGATTAGTGGCATGACAATGGGCACAACCTATTCTATTAAACTGATGCTCGGTAAAAATATCTCAGATAAGGACAGGATACATGCTGATATTGAATCTATACTTACTGATGTTAATCAATCAATGTCGACCTATATACCTGATTCAGAATTATCCTTATTGAACCAGTCAGGTTCAAACGATTGGCAACTCATTTCCGATGACCTTTATGGTGTGATGTTGCATGCAAATCATGTCAGCATCACAACCAACGGTGCATTTGATGTCACTGTCGGGCCCCTGGTGAATATCTGGGGCTTTGGCCCTGATCCGTATACACAAGAGATTCCACAAGAATCACTATTACATGAGACAAAGCAACATACCGGCTATAAAAAAATAGAATTAGACCTGTTGGCAAACCGTATCTTGAAATCTGATCCGGCTATTTATATCGATCTGTCTGGTATTGCCAAAGGTTTTGCTGTCGATAAGATTGCTCTTTATCTCGATAAAAATAATATTCAAAATTATCTTGTCGAAATTGGCGGTGAATTAATTGGTAAAGGCGTGAACGCCAATCAACAAGCCTGGCAAATAGGTATCGAGCAAGCCAACGTATTCGAACGTTCTGTTCAACGTATTGTTAATTTAAATAATATGGCAATGGCCACTTCCGGCGATTATCGAAACTATTTTGAAAAAGATGGCGTTCGCTATTCCCATACAATTGATCCAATTACAGGAAAACCGATAAACCATAATCTTGCATCCGTCACTGTGTTAGATAAATCAACCATGCATGCCGATGCAATGGCGACAGCTTTTATGGTGTTGGGTACAGAAAAAACACACCGGTTAGCAAATGAGCTTGGTCTTGCTGTGTATACCCTTTCTAAAACACAAACAGGCTTTGAAGAACGGTATAATGATTCTTTCAAACCCTACTTATCAAGCCAATGAACGAAATTATTTTTTTAATTCTATTAGGACTTGTCATCTGGTTTTGGCAGGATACTTTACGCGCACGCGAAACAGCCGTATCGCGTTCAAGACGCTACTGCCAGGATGTAAATTTTCAATTTCTGGATGAAACTGTTTCTTTAGAATCAATGAAACCCGGGCGTAATTATTCGGGGAATTTTGCGTTTCACCGTTATTATCATTTTGAATTCAGCCTTGATGGACACAACCGCTTTAACGGAACGGCCTATTTGATTGGTAATCAGCTTCAATTCATACAGCTTGATCATCCTGATGGTATAATTCACGATAATGTTCATTAAATAGTATTGTCAGGAGAGTTTATACCATGCCCTCATTTGATGTCGTTTCCGAAATTGATCAACATGAATTAAGCAATGCGATTGATCAGGCCAACAGGGAAATCAGTAATCGTTTTGACTTTAAGGGAACCAATTCAAAAATTGAAATGGTTGATAATAATCTAACCATTATTTCTTCTTCTGAATTTCAGATAAAACAAATTCAGGATATTTTGGAAACAAAAGTAACAAAACGTGGTATTGATATTCGATGTCTGGATTATGGCGACATCGTCGAAAATAATAATGAAGCACGACAAATTGTCAGTATAAAGAAAGGCGTTGATAAAGAACTTGCCAGAAAAATTGTGAAAATGATTAAATCCAGCAAGTTAAAAACACAAGCCGCTATTCAGGGTGATCAGGTGCGTATTACCGGAAAGAAGCGTGATGATTTACAAGCAACAATAACCGAAATAAAAGAAGCAAAATTTGATATTCCTCTTCAATACATTAACTTTCGCGACTAATCATAGATGAAATATCAATCAACTATCGATTTACACGCGCATTCAACTGCTTCAGATGGCGAATTAACTCCAACTGAACTTGTTAAGATGGCTGCACATAATGGCGTAGAAACACTTGCTCTGACTGACCACGATACTGTTGCTGGACTATCCGAAGCACAAACAGCAGCGACTCAATATAATATAAATTTGATCAATGGAATTGAACTATCAATGCGTTGGAATAATAAAACGATCCATATAGTTGGATTGAATATCGATGCCAACAGTAAAGCAATCATTGATTCCACCATTTATTTAAATCAACTTCGCGAAGAACGAGCTATAAAAATTGGTGACAAGTTGAAAAAAACCGGCATCAACAATGCCTATGACAATGCAAAGCAACTTGCAGGGAAAGGTACTGTTACTCGCCAACACTTTGCTCAATTTCTGGTCAATAATAATTATGCAAAAAACTATGCAGATGTCTTTAAACATTTTCTCGTTAGGAACAAACCGGGCTATGTTTCTGTTGAGTGGCCTGATCTGGATGAAACAATCAATAACATCAATAGCGCAGGTGGTGTTGCTGTTATTGCACATCCATTAAGATACAAAATGACCGCGACAAAGTTACGAAAACTAATTTCTGAATTTAAAGACGTCGGTGGTAAAGCGATTGAAGTGGTCACGGGAAATAATAATAAAGATGAAATTATAACCGTAACTAATTATGCAAAAAAATACGACATGGCCGCATCAGCAGGTTCTGATTACCATAGTGGCAAAACACCCTGGGCAAAACTTGGAAATTTAACGACTATTCCGAAGGAACTCACTCCCGTTTGGGAGTTATGGTAATAGACTAGTCACTGTTAGTTATCAATTCCTTTAACCAGATTATTTATTTCAGTACTAAGAGTCTGGTCATGTATCTTGGTAATTTTTCTGGACTTCTCTGCACGTAGATTAGCCTGCTCTATCAAGCGGCGCTTGGCTTGCTGTACTTCCTGATTGATTGGTGACAATTCATTTTTAACCTGTTCCTTTAACCATTCCTTTAAATCACTACTTATTATCTGTTTTTCATCTGCTTGATGTTTATCAACTTCAGCATTCACAGATTTATGGTCAGGCTGTTCTTTATTTTTCAATTCATTTTCTATTTTATTAGCCAGATATTCCTGCTCAGCTGTTTTCTTAAGCTCTCTTATTTTTTTAATCTCTTTATCTTTCCATGAATAAAATTCCTGCATCTTCTTTTCTTCGTCCATCAAACGCTGATTTATACTTTTTTGTATATTATGCATAGTTTGCTCTTGCGCCAGGCGACTTTTATCAACCTCTTCATGTATAAAACGTTTTTCATCTTTAAGTTCCTGTTGTAATTTCTGTGCTTGCTGAATCAACTTATTAGCATTTTGTGTTTGTAAATTAATCCGCTCTCTTTGTATTTTTAATTTCTTTTCAGTATCAGATATAACTGTTTTTTTAAGCTCCGTTGCCATCTGCCTTACGTTAGACAATTCCTTGAATTGATTTTTTATTGAATCCAGCTCTTCACGCAAGAGTGTCATTTCATCATGAAACGTACTGCTTAAAACATGTTCATTTTCAGGATTACTATTTTTAAAAGGTACAACATTAGTAGATTCTATTTTTGCAATTTCCTGCGTTTCTATTTGCTCTATATCTTCGTCTCGTAACAGGCTCTTTAAACCTTTATTTAAATGAAGCACATCGTAACCATTTTGCGCAAGAATATAGGCTGCTATAGAACTACGAGAAGCTGTATCACAACAAACAATATACTGTCTTGACTTATCGAGTTTTTCAACCTGCAAACGGAGCAGGTTCAAGGGTATATTTAAACTTCCTTCTATTGCGTAATCCTGATACTCATCAGGATAACGAACATCCAGCCAAACAGCACCCTTGTTTATCAATGATTGAGCTGACTCAAAATCAATTTCCTTTAATATAGGATTAAGAATTAACTCCTTAAAGTCATTTTTTTCGAGTCGCATTAACCTGCCATCAGTTAACATGGTCACGGAGGCATTACGTTTTAAATTTGCTATAATCGATTCTTCACCAAACGCATCACCTTCTCTTAATTCGGTTAACTTAATGTCTTGTGATGTAGAAGTAGGTTTTCTCGATACGCTACAACGGCCAATTTGTATAATGTAATAGAAATCACCGTCATCACCTTGATTGATTACAACTTCACCTTTTTTCACATCAAGCGATTCAATTTTGGTAAATATCTTATGTATATTTTCAACAGAGATATTAATGTAAAGTGGTGATTGTAAAATTCGGCTCATCCAGTCATCAGTATCATCACTATCAATATCATTTACTTCTACACCATGTTCCATAGATGAGTTATCAACCCGGTTCCCAACTAATAATGAATCAAGAAAAGTTCTGTTTATCGCCAACACCATGGAGTCTGTTACGGCTTTAGCTGTATATTGACGTGGCTGAAACTGTGCTAAAGGATAACGCGCATCATCTGTTCCCGAAATAATTTGAAAGTTCGTGCTATTTGTTGAGATGAGTTCCAGCTTCCCTTCTAATAAATAATAAGCATATTCATCATTATCACCTTCATTAAAGATAATATAACCTTCAGCGAAGGTTTGAATTTCTGAACTGGCAGAAATCTGCTCTATAGAATCTTTAGATAAATTGCTTATCGGAACAAGCGACCTTAATACATTGTTTAATTCAATATCTGACTGCGGAGCCATAATTAACCACTTCCACATTTACCGTTTAATAATTATGCGTATATATTTAGGCTATTTAATTCCTTGTTAATACAGACAAAACCTTAATCTGTGAACATGCTCACAAGATTTAATCTCTTTAAACTAAATTTTTTATATTAATAGTTGTAAAAGAAAATCAGATGTAAAACTTATAAAAATCGTCGTTTCGTAACGACGAAAAGCCTTCAATTTAGACATAAATTGCTAAAATAATTACTTAATAATAAGGAAAAAATTATCCCAACTAACTGATTATATTAATAATTATTTCTTATTTTAATTTTTGGCACACGGCTTGCGCTATTTACTTATAGTTACTGATTAGGAGAAAGTTTGTGTTTGCTAAGGAATTAATAAAGATAGATAAAAAAGAACAAGCCCTGTTATGGGAAATCTTTCTTTATGAAAAGATGCTTGATGATAATGAAGAAATGCTACTTCATGATTTAAGTTGTTACGAGGAAAGAATTCGTTCAATAGGTAATGCAAAAACACCCGTTGAAATTGGTTTATTAAAAATCTATATGAAACATATAAAAAATATCAGATCATTACTTCTAAGTCTTCAACGTGATCGACACGATACATTGAGTAAACAATTAGAGGATACATCAACAGACCCTACTTCTGAGCCTTAATAATTACTCAGATACAATAACTTGTTGTCTGTATGCCAATAAATCAATATTTTTACTAGCTAATGGAGTCAGTTCACCGAAGCTCACTATCTCCCAGCCTTTATAACCCGATTTTTTTGCATGTTCAGCCGCTTTTTCGTACTGTTCCTGATTTTCTTCAGACCAGATAACAAGATCGGCAGTATCAAAGAATACTATTTTACGTGAAACAGTAATAGCCGCTACCTGTCCTTTATAATTTGATAAAACAGAGATTTTTTCAAAATTATTATGATACTGCCATAACTTTTTACTTAGTCTCTCGTATAAAGTTGCTTGTAATTCATTATTAGTAGTTAAAGCTAACTCTATAAATTTATCCAGTCTCGATACATTTTCGAGCTTTGTTAAATAGGCTGTAATTAAAGTTTTATTCGTTGGTGACAATACAGGATGCCCCAAAAATCTTTTAACTAATGATTCTTTTATACCAACTCTGGATAACCATTCACTGTTATGGACATTTAATTCAGAAAGTGAGCTGTTTTTAATTAAATATTTTATTTTCAGATCCATCTCATCCACATTCCTGACATCATTACTTAAACCAACACCGGCAGAAACTTTACCTGAAGATCGTGCGTTTGCAACGGTATTAAGAAAAGATTGAACTTTCATGTTATTGGTATACATATCAAGTCCAAGTTGGAATGCGATGTTACGTTTATGTGTTGCTGTCGTTAGATCTTTCGGCTCATAAGATCTATGCTTCTTTGCTTGATAAACGAATGCGTCTTCTCCTTCAAGTGTAGCATTAAGATTACCGGCTATTTGACCTGCCAGGTTTTTTGCAGAACTTATAGGTGCTGTCAATAAATCGACAGCAGAACCACCGGAAATTATCAACTGGCTACGCAACTCGCCTGAAAACTCATTGTCTTGTTGCTCATATAAATTTATCGCACGCGAAACTGTTTTAATTTCATTCACTCGCTTCTTTAATAAAGCGAGTGAATGAATATCGTAATGTCCAATATCTGATTCAACGATAAAATGATAATAACCATTGTTGATATCAACAGAATCAACACGATGATAAGTTGAAGACAAGTATTCTGAAGATAAGATGACATTACTATTTATAACAGGATAACTTTCATTATTCTCTGCTACTAAAATAGATGAAAAAAATAACAGGCTAACAAAAAAAACAGTTTTAAAATATTTTTTCATCGACATTATTTTAAATGTAACGCACTTATCAGAGACTGTTCAAATTTTACCGTCGAGTCCCATTTGATAATACTTGTGAACAAGCTTTTCCTGATTTTCCAATAACCAGTCAATATCAGGTTCGTTATTCATTGCTTTATGAATCGCAGCGGCAGTTGCCTTTCGATGAATATCAAACAGAATTTTATGATCTAAATCATCAGCAGTAGCAACTAATGGGTTTAACCAGACTGAGACAATGATTCCGAGATCATTAGCTTTCTCTTTAGGTATATCACCATTTCTAACTGCATCAAGCACACCATTTGCAATTGCACCTTGCACAGTCCCCATAAGGATATTGGTATAACGTTCTTTGTTAACCGTTACTTTACTAACCATTAATGTTGCTGGTCGCACCATTGTATCGGTATTCATTATGGCCAATACTTTTGAATGCCCTTTTACCTGTGATGCCATTTGATTAGCAAAAGCAGTTCCAAAAGGTCCATCCAGCTCACCGATAACGACTTCAGGCTCAGCTGCAGTTCCTGGTGGACCACCTGCTACCAACGCTTCGCCAACACGCATTACTATACGATCACTCATATTTAATACTCCTTAAACTATTTTTATGAAAATTATTTATTGAAAAATAAAAAGAGATAACAGGGTAAGATTATTTAGTCCCCGTTACCTAGTTGTTTTGATATATCGTCAAGCAGGTTTTCATTTGCTTTAGCTGCATTTTTCTTGGCTTCCGCTGCTTTTAATTTAATCCGTTTCATCATATCTGCCTGCATCTGTACTTGCGTTATCGATGCTTTTTCTTCTTCCTGTTCTTCTTCAAACGCTTCTAAATCACCTGTAATTTGTGCAAGCAATGCTTGTTCTTGTTTTTTCTTCTTATCCAGATCTGCTTCATTTTCGTATTTTGCTGACTCGGTTAATTTTTCTCTATGAACAGCATCTTCAATTTCACGCTCAGCTTCGACAGCCTTTTCCTCTGCTGCCTTAATTTCTACTTCCAGTTTATCGCGCTGTACTTGTGAATTTGTAGAATCCATCTGTTTTGTTTTTAATTCAGAAGCATGTTGAAGTGCTTCCTGCTTGATTCTTTCAGCTTCTTCCTTGGCTTGCTGAATTTGCTTCATTGATGCCTGAATTTTCTTTGCCTCTTCC
This sequence comes from Pseudomonadota bacterium, assembly GCA_013112535.1. Lineage (GTDB taxonomy): Bacteria > Pseudomonadota > Gammaproteobacteria > Eutrophobiales > Eutrophobiaceae > UBA7359. The sequence continues at coordinate 25,817 of JABFGI010000008.1, read as the reverse complement.
TCGAGCTTTTGACGTTCAGCTTTTAACTTCGCTTGTTCTTCTGCGTGCGTCTTGTCATGAGACATTTTGTATTCTTCAATCATCTTAGCCGCTTCTTGCTTTGCGGCAGCACGAGCAGCTTCTGCAGCTGCTTTTTCTTTTTGTAATTCTTCAAACTCTTTTGAATTACGTTCGTATTGTTCTGCCAACTTCTTACGCTCTACTTCTATTTTAGCTTTGGCTTTAGCTTGCAACTGCTTTTCCCTTTCTTCATCTTCAAGCCGTTTCTTTGCAGATTCCTCTTCCAAACGTTTTTGGGACGCTTCAACTTCTTCCAATTGCTTTTTTGAAGCTTCCGCTTCTTCCTTGATTCGTTTTGCTTCTTCTATTTGCTTGCGTGCTTCTTCCGCCTGCTGCTCAAGTTTTTCACGCTCTAAGCGCATTTTTTCTTCAGCTGCTTCTTTTGCCTTCTGCAACTTCTCCATTTCCATGGCATTTTTGTTATAAACTTCTTCCAGTTTTTTCTTCTCAAGTTGCATTTGCTTTTCAGACTCTTCTTTCATTTTCTGAATTCTTGCCGCTTCCTGCTCTGCTTTCTGTTTAGCTTCAGTTTCAGCCTGTTTCTTTTGTTGCTCCAGTTTTTGTTTCGCTTCTTCCAGTTTTTTTCTGGCTTCTTCGTGCTCTTTTTTCTTTTTCAGATCCGTATCATCTTTTTCTTCCGTGCCTACTTTTGTTATTTCTAACTGAGTTGTTTCCAACTTCGCATTCAACAATTCAACACGAGCTTCAGCATCAATTTCTACATTATCTGAATCATCAGTTTTTGGGGCGGGTTCTACAGGCTTCGGTGCGTCATCAACTTTTGTTTCTTTCTTGACCGGCTCATGTTTTTCTTCTGGTTTTGCTTTCGTTTCTTCCGCTTCGGTAGCTTTTACACTTGCCGCGTCTGGATTATTAACTAATCCGCCGTCCAGATAAGTGACATCAAATCCTCTTTCTGCTAATAAAAACGTGCCGGTAGAACTACGACTACCGGTATCACAATAAAGAATGTATATCAGTGATGTATCAAGTTTATCAATCTGTAACCGCAATGAATTCAGTGGAATATTAAGACTGTTTTCAATTGATGATTCCTTATGTTCATTTGGAAAACGCACGTCTAAAAACTTCGCACTACCTTCATTAACCAGTGCTTCGGCTTCATCAAACTTTAGCGACTGCAAGGTTGGATTTTTAACTAACTCGACGAATGTGTCTTTTGCCAATTGCATCAATACACCATCAGTCATCATTGTAACGGTAGCGTTACGTGTTGATTCTGAAATTAGCGCTTCTTCACCAAAACTGTCCCCTACTTTAAGTTCGGCCAGTTTAACGTCTTTACTTTGTGGTGATGGTTTACGTGATACCGCACAACGCCCTTCTGAAATAATATAATAATGCTCTCCAGGATCGCCTTGTTTAATGACCACATCTCCAGCTTTAAACTCAATAGGTTCAAGCAGGGCAAATAGCTGATGTATATTGTGCGTCGGCATGCGCGAAAATAATTCTGATTGCAACATCTGCGTCATCCAGTCAGTATCATCATCAACGCCATCAACTTCATCGACTTCTATGACAGTTCCGCCACCCGTTAAGGTGGGGTTCAGAGTGCTTTCCTGTGCAAGCAACATTAATTGGTCGAGATGCTTACGCTCAACCAGCAATACCTTTAATTCTGTCTTGGCTTTTACCGAGAACTGTCGTGGCTGTAATTGCGCCAGGGCATATTTAGCACGATCGCTTGTACTTTGAATGACACTGTCGAGCTGCTTATTCGCATGTAACTCAACCTCACCATCGAGTAAATAATAGGAATAATCATCCTTGTCGCCCTGCTTAAAGAGAAACCTTGATTTCTTGACTTCTAAAATTTGGGCTCGCTCCAGTAATTTTGACTGGAGATTTGGCGGCAATTCGTTAATAGGTATTAGCTCTTCAATCCGCTTTCGGAGCTCATCATTCTTTTCAGACATCGTTTTTTAGAATTATTTCAGGTAGTTACTATTATTATTTTTCTGGTCAATCCAGACCAAAATCTAGTTACATTTTAGACTGAATTTTACATGATTTCAGCCACGATTCAGTATTACATGATAAGCTTGAATTGTCAGCCAGAGCATTAGTAAATACCTGATTTTTACAGCTGAAATCGAGAATTATAGCTTCTATATAAACACCATGCTAAATGAGCTTTTCAACCTTGAAAATACACTAAATCTGGATTATCGGATTTTGGTCATAATTAGCGCGCTACTACTATTAAGTGTGATACTTTTTATACTGGCCAGCAAACATTTTTTGCGAGGAAAACCACTGACAGCAAGTTTTCAGGGATTGTCCGGTCTCTCTCTTATGCTAGCTGGATTACTGTTTCTCTCTATTGCCATCAACTTATTCAGTTACGACCGCCTGACGTATGAACAATCTATTGCTGAATTAAAATTTAACCAGCTTGATGACCAACAATTTGAGGTCGAAATTACTTATAAAAATCAGGATGAAGCCGACATTTTTTTAATTAATGGCGATGAATGGCAAATGGATGCCCGTATTATCAAATGGAAAGGCTGGACACAATTATTGGGACTCAATGCACAATATCGTTTGGAACGAATCGGCGGACGCTATAGTGATATTGAAGAAGAATTGGCTAAACCAAGAACAGCCCACGCACTTGGTGCAAAAGATGAAGTTGATTACTGGAAACTGATTAATGACTATAAAAAATGGTTACCATGGGTCGACGCCTATTACGGTAGTGCTACCTATTTACCTATGTCGGATAAAGCAGCTTACCTGGTTTCATTAACTCAATCCGGATTAATTGCCCGGCCACTTTCTCTGGAAACGGAAGAAAAAACCAAATCATGGTAATTCTAGAAAACAATACTGATACAAACTCCTTCGTTATTTTTTAAATTACTCGCCGAAATTTTTCCATCATGAAACTCGGCAATTAATTTTGCAACAAATAGTCCTAACCCAAGATGAGGACCGGCTTCTGATCGTTCATTACGAACAGACACCATTGAGTTGAATAATTCATCAAGCATGTCTTCAGGTAACCCTGATCCGAAATTAATAACTTCTATTTTTACTGAACCAGATATATCAACTATATTAATTAAAATATCTTTTTCACCATAGGAAAAATCGACTGCATTCGAAATAAGTTTATCCAGCATCTGAAAAAACAAGTCCCTGTTTATTTTTAAATTCTGTTTTTTTTCTGTAAAACTTAAATTGAATGCTTGTTCCGGATAAGCTAAACGATAACCATCAACACATTGCTGCAAAAATTCTTTTATGTTGACTTCTTCTTTTTCTGCTTCCTGTAATGCCTGCTCTAATCGTGCTGCTTCACTCAAACGAGTCAACAAGGTTTGTAATCGTTGCAGGCCTGTATCGGCGGCATTCAATATTTCTTTTCGACTTTCTTCATCCTGCTCAGATTGCAATCGTTCTAATGAAGATTTAACAATAGCCATCGGTGTGCGTAATTCATGCGAAAGCCGACTAGCCATTCCTTCAAGGTAAATATGGTACTGTTGTAAACGTTCCAGCATATTAGAAAAACTCCGCGATAATTCTCCAATTTCATCGCTGGAAGTGCTCACCGAGATATTACCTTTTACCTTGCCATACTCATCAATCACCTCGGTTGTTTCTCGATTGAGTTTAATAAGACGTGAAGACAAACGACTTGCAAACAGTAATAGCAAAAAAACAATAATAAGGAAAATAAACAAGGTTTTATTAAAAAGACCTGCTAAAACCTGTCGTTGCATAATTTGTATATTATTTGTTGTCTCTTCTATAACAACAGCACCAATCACCTGATTATCAAACCAGACAGGTGTGGCTGCGGAAACAATAACAGCTTTGCCATCCGGCGATGAACGCCAGCGAGTTTGTGTATTCCCGGATAAGGCATCTTTAACTTCTGCTCCTTGTAAACGCGATGCGCCCGCTAAATCATCCTTAAAAAAATCATAGGCTGGTGGTAATAATAGCGTGTAAATAATATTAAACGCGTTATCAGGAAATATACGTCTTAAACTGCCATCACTGGCAAGCACTTGTGCTGATTTATCCAACACCCAGATTCTTCGTCCTTCACTACGACCCTGTATTGAAATAATTGATTCTATTCTTCTCGATGAGCTAATGACTCTTCCCGGTTCATCATACGTATCCTTACCAAAAGTACTAATTGAGCTCTTTTTTGTTTTATCAATATCATTAAAAACAAAGCCCATTCGCTGACCAATCAAGTAGGCGGGAATATTTATTTCAATATTGTACCCGGCTTCCGTTGTCTGCCAAACAGCAGACGTATTGGTCAGATTCTTCTTATTCAAGACCTCTACACCATAGGCATCAAGATCTACTTCGTATCGAAAAGGTCTAATTAATCCAGGGCTACTTGGTGAAAAATAGTCTTTCTGCAGTCGTTGATATTGATCACGATAGACCAGCACAAAGTGATCGCCGTTAATACGTTCTGATTGATCCAGAGTAGAATAAATTAACTCATCATCTATTACCTGTATCAATACGTAATAATAATGTTCATCTTTGCTTATAATTAATTTAAAACTATCCTGATTATTCTTTAAATCAGAACGGTAGGTATCGGACCAATCTATATAGGATTCCCAATCATCCGTATAACCATCAAGCTGAACCGTATTATTCAATCGATGAACGTATAAGTTATTTTCTTCCTGATCAAAACTGGTATCGAATAGTAGAGGCTTATTATTTAAAGCGCCGGCAACGGCATAAGCAGTATCAACCAGCGATGCTTGCAAGTTATCTCTTAAATAAGATTCCATCTGCCGTAAATAGTCATATCCCATATACGGTATAATTAATACTGCTATAGATAGCAGCATTAACTTACTACGCAATGAAAATCTTATTTTTTTTGAACTCATACTATAAAACTATGTTTTCCATCGATAACCTATACCGTAGACAGTTTCTATGTGATCAAATGAACTATCTATTTCTTTAAACTTTTTACGTATGCGTTTTATATGTGAAGTAATCGTGCCATCATCAACATAGATATTTGAATCCCCCATCAGTTGCTCCCGGTTTTTAACATGGCCTACTCTTTTTGCGAGGGAATGAACCATCCAGAATTCTGTTAAACTTAAATCTACTTCCTCATCATTCCATTTCACCTGGAAACGCTGTGAATCAACCAACAATTGTTCATATTTAATTTGTTCAGAATCAATCGTTGTTTGTAAGGCTTGTACTCGACGAAACAAGGCGGCAATACGAGCCAGAATATGCGGCATACTGGTATCTTTACTAAGGTAATCATCTGCTCCTAAACGTAAACCGGAAATCGTATCGAAATCTGAATCACGTGCTGTCAGAAAAATGATGGGTAATGAATTTGATAGCGAACGAATTTCACGGCACAAATCAAAACCGGCTTCGGCATCATCCCCCAAACCTATATCAAGTATAGCAAGATCGGGTAATTGTTTATTTACAGTAGTTAAAGCTTCCTGCTTGTTACTGCAAGTTATTACGTCGTAACCTTGTTCTTTAATGGCTTTTGCATAGTTTTCACAAAGAATAGGTTCATCCTCAACCAGAATTATTTGTTTAGGCATTGGCAGGCTTGCTCCGTTAATTATTATTTTTACCAGATTCTATTGTCCCTAACTTTAGTGGGATTATTTACAAATTTAAATAGCCGGGCATGTATTGCCATAATTCTGCCACATTTGATCGTCGTATTGCCCCAATCCAACCCAGCTGCTGCCATTTCACTGTTCTTTAATAGTATCCAGTAAATGAAAAGGAGAACGCATAGTGAAATTATATAAAACAATTTTATTCATCAGCTTACTCGCTATTCAATCAATAGCCAACGCGGATGATACACAGCACATTTCATCAACTAAGGAAAATGCTGGCTTTGGTCTTGGAGCGCTTATCGGTGGGCTATTAGCTGGTCCACCGGGAGCTATCATCGGTGCAGCCAGCGGCACCTGGTTTGGTAATCGTGAAACTGAATCAGACAAGTCCATGGCTGCATTGGAAAAAAAATTAAACACCAAAAGCATGGAACTGGCTTATCAACAAAATGAAATGAATCAGGCACACGAAGCATTCAGGAATGAATTGCAACGTGTAGTAAACAGTCAGGAAATTCAATCTCTGGAAAAATTAAGTCGAGGTATATCCTATGTCATTTACTACAAAACCGATGATGCAGAAATACGGCATGATGTACGCCCGCAAATTCAACAGCTGATTGAGTTAATCAAACCTTATTCGCAAATCCAGATCCAGATTGAAGGCCATACCGATTATCGTGGTTCAGAAAGTTATAACATGGCCTTGAGTAAAAAACGTGTTGATAAGGTTCGCAACGAGTTTATTAATGCCGGCATTCCCAGTAACAGACTACAAACACATGCATATGGTGAACGACAATCAGCGGCTCGACAGGGTGATAAGGAAGCCTACGTTTTTGATCGCCGCGTAACCATTAACTTAACACTTGATCGCGAGGTGTAAACACCATGAAATCAAGTCAATTACTATCAAACCCAAAAGTACTTCTTGCTTCAGTTGGTTTAAGTGCTGGTTCAATCATTAGTTTTGTTTTGTTTATACTTTTTAATAGCGTTCATGTTAATGCAGCAGAACAAACTGAAGACATAATTAACGACACTGATATCGTGACCAACATCACTGATGTTGGTCACGGTTCGCTTTTGTTTAAACAAGATAGTCACTACAGTAAAGCGGCTCAACTGAATATTGATGTTGTCATGTCAATAACTGGCATGATTAACCGTGTTATCGTCACACAAAGTTTTAGTAATACGACTGATGACTGGCAAGAAGGCATTTATGTTTTTCCTTTACCTGAAAATGCTGCCGTAGATCAGATGCGATTAAAAATTGGCGAACGTCTTATTGAAGGACAAATAAAAGAAAAACAAGCTGCAAAGAAAATTTACAAACAGGCTAAACGACAAGGGAAACGGGCTGCACTTACCGAGCAGGAAAGGCCTAATATATTTACAACATCGGTCGCCAATATCGCACCTCACGAAACGATAAAAGTAGAAATTGAATACCAGCAGATTGTTAATTATGACAATGGTGTTTTTTCATTACGTTTTCCCATGGTTGTTGGCCCACGGTACATTCCCGGTAAACAACGCATTGAAGGCTTTTCAGGTGCCGGTTGGGCGGTCAATACGGATGAAGTACCTCACGCTGCACGTATCACACCTCAAGTATTAAGACCGGGAAACAATCGTAATAATACAGTTTCGATAAAAATTGATCTTGATGCTGGTCTGGCGTTGGAAAAAATTGATAGTCCTTATCACGCGATAGATATTAATAAACAATCAGATCAATATCAGATCGTTTTAAAACAGGAAACAACACTGGCTAATCGTGATTTTGAATTAATCTGGAAACCGAAACCCAGCGTTGCCCCAAAAGCGGCATTGTTTACAGAAAAGAAAAATGGCGAAACTTATGCCATGATCATGATGGTTCCACCGGAAATGCAAGAGGTACAAAGCTTAAACCGCGAAATTATTTACGTTATCGATACCTCCGGTTCCATGGGCGGACAATCTATCATTCAAGCACGCGCTGCATTAGAACTGGCGTTAACACGGCTTAAGCCTGGTGATAAGTTCAACGTTATTCAATTTAATTCAATTACATCAAAACTCTTTCAGTATTCACAAGAAGTTAATCAACAAGCTTTGGATCAAGCGATCCGTTATGTTCGTTCATTACAAGCGACTGGCGGCACTGAAATGGCTTCTGCCCTACATGCCGCTTTAAACAATCAACAAAACAATAATTATTTACGACAAGTTATCTTCCTAACTGATGGCAGTATCGGCAATGAGCAGACCTTGTTTGAAATCATTCAGAACAAACTGGGAAACAGTCGTTTATTTACCGTCGGTATTGGATCAGCACCCAACTCCCACTTTATGCAGCGCGCGGCTAATTTTGGACGCGGCACTCATACCTATATAGGCAAACTCGATGAAGTACAAACGCGCATGCAAGTCTTGTTTGAAAAAATAGAGAACCCGGTACTAAAAGATATTGCCATTGACTGGATGGAAACTGACATGGAAATCTGGCCACAAAAAATAACGGATCTTTATAAAGGCGAGCCGTTAGTCATCACAGCTAAAACCAGGAATGAACCTGGCGAAGTAAAAATTACCGGTCAGGTATCTGGCAAAACTTGGGCATCCAGTTTAATACTTAAAGGCGGACAAAACAGAAAAGGTATTTCCACACTATGGGCACGAAATAAAATAGCAGCTTTGATGGAACAAAAACGTGATGCTGAATTTGAATCAATAAAACAAACCATAATTGAAACAGCATTAGAACATCACCTGGTCAGTAAATTTACCAGTCTTGTTGCCGTCGATGTCACACCAGTTAGACCTATAGAGAAGAAGCTCGATTCGCATGCAATTCAAACCCACCTGCCAGCAGGTTGGGATCACAATAAAGTCTTTGGGCAACAGTTTCCGGCAACAGCAACTGATGCACGATTAAATTTTATTATTGGTTTGTTTTTGATGTTGTTGTCATCACTGATTTATTTAACCCGTTACCGAAATTCATACGTTTAAGAGTTAAGTATTGTTATGAACATGTTTAAAAATATCAGTTTTAAAATCATTTTGTTCCTCCTCCCCCTCTGTGGTTTATGGTTTATAGGTCAAGGTTCCTATATCCATGCCAAAGCGGTGTTGGCACAGCTTCTCCTGGAGACTGCATGGACAGAAACGCTTGAAGGCCAAAAGGAGGTGAAACCCTGGCCTTGGGCAGATCACTGGCCTATCGCTCGTCTACGCGCACCTGCTTATGGTATTAGCCACATTGTCCTGGCCGGAGCCAGTGGTTCTTCACTGGCTTTTGGCCCAGGGCATCTTTTTAACAGCGCTAGTCCCGGGGAGAAAGGTAATGTCATTATATCCGGACATCGTGACACTCATTTCGCTTTTCTGAAAAACATAAGAAAAGGCGATCATTTTGAACTTCAATCGAAATCCAAAACAAGTGTTTATCAAGTCACTGATTTACAAATTATTGATAAAACAAAAATCGCAAATATTCCTGTTGATTCAAAAAACAAGTTAATACTAATTACCTGTTATCCCTTTGATGCCCTTCAGGCTGGTGGACCATTACGTTACATGGTAACCGCTAAATATAAACATTCATTTATTCTTAGTTGAGGAAATCCTATGCATGCCTTATTAAAATCAAGCAATGAAACACCTATCACTATTGAACGACAATTAAAGTTAATCAAACAGGTTAATCCTGTTCTGAGTCATGAGTGCCGACGACGTTTACGTTATATGCATATGCGTAGTTTTGACTGGGAACAAGGCGGTTTATTGTCAACAGTTAAGTTTGTTGATCGCGATAGTGTTGAGTACTCGTTAGTTGTTGCCGCCGATCACGAACTGAGTGAAGCACGCATGGCAAGCTTAACATTAGATAATGCCATGTCATTATTTGATCCGATCTGGGGTGGCGTATATCAATACTCAACTCAAGGTAAATGGGATGTGCCACATTATCGAAAAACCATGGCTGCTCAGGCAGGTCACTTAAGAATATATTCTTTAGCTTATGCACAGTTAAAGTTTGATCACTATTTAAAAGCAACAAATTCGATCTTGTTATATATTAAAAACTTTATGACTTCCGAAGTTGGTGCTTTTTACGCTGGCCAAACCGATAAAGTAGCGGACATTAAACCAGAACTGTTTTTCTCATTGGATGACTCACAACGTCAAAAAATTGGTATACCTGATGTAGATAAACGCATAGTAACTCGTGAAAATGGATGGATGATAGAAGCGTTGGCAACACATTATGAGTATTGTGGCAGCCAACAAAGTCTAAACATGGCAATAAAAGCTACAAAATGGATTAATCAACATTGTCGCAGAGTCACTGGTGCTTATCTCACCAATATTATGACCAGTACTCCACTCCATTTATCCGACACGTTGGCTATGGCTAGAGCAATGCTACAGATGTACCGGGCTACTTTTGATAAAAGATATCTTGACTATGCATGCATATCAGCTGAATTTATGCATAAAAACTTTAAAAATCAATTATGTGGTTACAACACTAGACTGATAAATAAAAATGATACGTCGCCACCAAGACAAATAGATGAAAATATTTCAATCACCCGATTTGTCAACTTGCTTTTTCATTACAGTGGTAACCCTCTATTCAAAAAAATGACCAAACATGGCTTACGCTATTGTTGTATTCCTGAAGTCGCTACCGCACGTATGGAAGAAGCAGGAATATTACTGGTCGATCGTGAAGTATTAGCGCCACCTTTAACTATCAATATTAGTGGCAATAAAAATGATCCGGCGGTTAACGAATTTATTAATATCGCGCATCGTCATGAAGGCTGGTACAAATTAATAAGGTTAAACCCATCAGCGACTATATCTGCTTCTATAGAAATAGATGGGTATAAATCAAAACCTGTTACAACACCGGAAAAACTAAAACGTTTATTACAGTTACATTAAACTTGACAATATTTAAAAATAAGCAGAAACTCGCGCGCCTATGAACAACCAATCACACATGCTTTTAATTTCACTTTGGCAACGTTGCGTGCTGAAGCGTGTCACCTATTGCCTGTGTGCTGGAGAAAATCATAGTTTTTAATTAATAGCTAAATAAAGATTTTTCGAAAAGCCGCAGGCCACAAACCTGCGGTTTTTTTTTGTTTGAATTAATGATGCGATAGAAATTTTGCTCATGCAATTTCTAAATACCTGCATCCATGCGGGCAATGCTGTGAATCACATGAATGTGCGAGAACAGTGTTTGTCTATGGATGGATGAATGAATTAAGTGTCATTAGATTGTAGAACCGAAAATCCATAGCGTTTCAATTTAATAGGAGTAATACCATGCAACTTGTTACAGCCTACATATCAGTCGTACTAATATGGGCTACCACACCACTGGCTATTCAATGGAGTAGTGAGTCCGTCGGATTTTTATTCGGCATTTCAAGCCGAATGATACTGGGTGCTGTCATAGCGTTCAGTTTGATTACCTTTTTGGGTAAAAAGATTGCGTGGAATAAAAAGGCAATACAAACTTATATTGCAGTTGGATTAGGTTTGTTTACAGCGATGTTAAGTGTCTACTGGAGCTCACAGTTTATTCCTTCTGGCTGGATATCAACCATCTATGGCATAACACCTGTTTTTACCGGTTTATTTGCCATGAAGTTACTGGGTGAACGCGGTTTAAACTCATTTCGACTTTTTGCAATTGTATTAGGGATTATTGGACTATTCATCATGTTTGATACAGGATTGAAATTAAGTCCTGACACAGGCTATGGCATATTTGGCGTATTAATGTCATCCATATTTTATTCCCTGAGTATGGTTATAGTTAAAAAGATCAATGCTGATATTGAAACTTATTCAACCATGACCGGTGGTCTAATTGTTGCTGCCATATTGTTTCTGATTGTATGGAATATATTTGGGGTAGAAATACCGACGACTATTCCAACTCGTGCCGGTTTTTCAATACTTTACCTTTCAATCATTGGATCTGTAGTCGGTTTTTATCTCTTTTATTTTGTTTTGAAACGAGTTGAGGCAACACGTGTATCATTGATTACATTAATGACTCCTGTATGTGCACTTTTTTTAGGCAATATACTAAATAACGAACCATTGAGTCTGCAAATTGTAATCGGTAGTGCATTTATACTATCGGGCTTGCTTTTATTTGAATTTGAAGGTGCAATAAGACAAAGAAAAATAATCAATATTGAGGAAGAGTTATGAATGATTCAATTACGCCTTTGGTAACAAACATCATTATTGCAGCCATTATTCTGTTTGGTGGAATCTGGTTGGCAAAACGTATCAAAAATTATATTGCTGTAGTAATGGAAAAGCGGGAAATTGATGCTTTACTCGCTTCATTCACCAGTAACATTGCCTATGTCGCTTTAATCGCGTTTGTTGTTATTGCAGCACTCAGTCAACTGGGTATTCAAACAACATCATTCGTCGCCATTATCGGTGCGGCTGGTTTAGCAATAGGTTTATCATTGCAGAGTTCTCTATCCAATTTTGCATCTGGCGTTATGATAATTGCTTTCCGACCTTTCAAGGTAGGCGATTTTATCGAAGCTGGCGGCGTTGCCGGTGTTGTTGAAGGGATACAAATATTTTCAACGCAAATGCGCACTGGTGATAACAAGGCAATTATCGTCCCAAACTCAAATATTACTGGCAGTAACATTACAAACTTTTCTGCAAAGGATACACGTCGTGTCGATATGGTATTTGGCATTGGTTACGATGACGATATCAAAAAAGCAAAAGGTATTCTTATTAAACTACTTGAAGAAGATGAGCGTGTCTTAAAAGATCCTGAACCGGTCGTTGCTGTATCAGAACTTGCAGATAGTAGTGTGAACTTTGTAGTGCGTCCCTGGGTAAATTCTGCTGATTATTGGGGATTAAAATTTGATTACACAGAAGCAGTGAAAATGACATTTGATAAAGAAGGTATTTCTATTCCTTATCCACAACAAGATGTGCATATGCATACGGTGGAAAAATAAAAATTAGTGGAACGGTGCATGGCACCGTTCCTTTTCTAATTCAGTTATTATTTTACTCCAGCGTTTTGCTCTCCATAATACTATGCGTTAATGGTGTTTGTAATTCTATTTTTTGTTCTTCTGCCAGTTCATAAGCAATGCGTTTCACCAGACACTCAACTTCCAGCATTAGATAAAGATTTTTTAATTTATAACCGAGTCTCCAGCTCACGGCATGATCACCGGTATCTACCACACTAATTTCCGGCTCACGTTCTTCATTTATTGCTTTCGATTCCTTGCAAGCTTTCTCCCATATAGCTTTTAATAAATTATCAACTGTTTCTGCTGCAATTCCATAAGCGATATTAAAATAAACAAACTGCATGTAACCGCTTGCCGGACCTTTGCTTAACACTTCAATTTTACTGTTTCTAACAACTGTGTTTGGTAAAACTATTTGATGTCGCGTTTTTAAATCGCGGAAAGTCGTGCGCGTTAATGATGTTTGAACAACAATGGCTAACAAGTCTTGATCGTCAATTTTGACCACTGCACCGGGTTCAATATCATTGTTATACAAAAGAATAAGACCACTAATATTATCCGGTATCCAGACATCTTTGGTTGAAAAAATAAGGATGGCCAGTATTCCCAGAACACTGGTTGCCTTAAGCCAGTCGTTCATTCCCCAGATATTAATCACAATGACAATTGTTGTGATCAATGTTAACAATGTTACTAATAAAGAAAATATTTCAGATTGATAAGTCTCGGTATGATAGTTAGTCCCATCGATTTCTTTTTCACGGCCAAATTTTTTGATAATAAAAAGATCGAGTAAATGACTAATAATGAATGCTAATAAAAACGTTAAGCCGGTTAAAGATATTTGTTTACTCCAGCCTTCAATAAATAAAGCAGCAACATAGAGTAAAAATAAAATGATATTAATAGCACGCAGCGCATACAGCTTGGAACCAACTGATTTAGAATCACTACGTTTAAAACCTTGAACGATTGGTTTTGAAAACAGAAACAACAATAAATTAATCGATAACACAGCGTAATCAAAGGTGCTGAAGCTATCAAAACCTATTATTGATGATACAGGCATAATTAAATTATCAATGAATACATTAAATGCTCGATCCAGGAAATAATGGGGCCGATTATTTTGAATAACGTGCCACTAACCAATAATACAACAAGGATAATCAATCCGTAAGGCTCAATCTTTGCGTATCGGTATGCTATTTGACTTGGCAATAGTGAAAAAACAACACGACTTCCATCCAGGGGCGGCAATGGAAACAGGTTAAGTATCATTAATAGACTATTAATCATGATTCCCGCCCAGGCCATTAATGTAAATATGTTGGCAATAAAATGACCCTGTTCAGCTGAACCAATAAATACTTTTGCTATTACCAGCCAGAATAAAATCATTACTAAATTAGCTGCAGGACCAGCTAAGGCTACCAAAGCGATATCGCGTTTTGTGTTTCTCAATCTGTCCCAATTAACAGGGACAGGTTTCGCCCAGCCAAAAATAAATCCACTAGCAAAAAACATCATTAAAGGAACGATGATAGTTCCAACTGGGTCGATATGTTTTAGAGGATTAACAGTTAAACGCCCCAACTCTTTCGCAGTACTATCGCCTAGTTGATTTGCCACCCAACCATGCCCGACTTCATGTAATGTCACTGCAAATAAAACGGGTATGGCCCAAATAAAAATTTGATAAAGAATAGGTAATTCGGACATGGTAATGATTGAATAAACAGAACAGAAAAAAATTATTCCTGCGAGCCACCAATTAACCAATCTTTACTTGAGAGAACCTGTTTATCATCTAATCTTCCAAAATCAGAGAATTCATAAGCATCTGTATCAAGTAAGTGTGACGGGACAATATTCTGTAGGCTACTAAAAATACTTTCCGTTCTTCCCGGATGTTCATTATTCCATTCCGTTAACATTTGTTTAATTTTCTGGCGCTGCATATTATCCTGAGAACCACATAAACTACATGGAATTATCGGGAAGGCTTTTTCCTCTGCGTAAGCTTTTATGTCGGTTTCGGCACAATAAGCAAGAGGTCTGATAACAATATTATTTCCATCATCGCTTAATAATTTTGCCGGCATTGATTTTAACTTGCCACCATGAAACATATTCAGAAATAAGGTCTCAACAATATCATCACGATGATGCCCCAGAGCTATTTTTGTATAGCCCTGTTCTTTGGCAAAACGATATATAATCCCACGTCTTAATCTGGAACAAAGTCCACAATAAGTTTTATCTTCAGGAATAACACGCTTAACAACACTATAAGTATCTTCTTCTAGTATATGGTATTCAATTCCAAGCTCATTCAGATAATCAGGTAAAATATGTTCAGGAAAACCCGGTTGTTTTTGATCAAGGTTAACCGCAATTAATTCAAACTCGACAGGCGCACTACGTTGAAGATTTTGTAAAATATCCAGCATCGTATAGGAGTCAGCCCCACCCGACAAACAAACCATGATCCGATCACCAGCTTCAATCATGCTAAAATCAGCAATCGCACGACCAACATTACGCCGTAATCGTTTTTGCAGCTTATCGTAGTTATATTTCTCTTTACGTTGAACGACTGACATTAGTTAGATTTGACCACCTGTTGCAGGACAGGGATAATTTTTGTTTAACGCTTCAACGACGATGATTTGGGCTTCGTCATTGGCTCGTGAAGATTGCGAACGCAAATAAGCCATCACATTTTCAGTTGCTGCTTCTAAACGAACAACTTGTGGATCAATACAAAAAATGGGGGCACTTCCATCAGCTTGTTGTAAACCTAGGACTGTTTGAACTAACCCGAACACATAACGCATACAATATTGATTAGGTGCCCCAGGTGCATAACCTTCTTCGCAACTTGCCAATAATTCACCAGCACTTAAAATTTCCGGTTCATCTTCCGCCAAAACAGCATTGCTATTCAACAATCCTGAAAATAACAAAATAAACATTAACTTTCTAAATAGATTCATTTTTTTTCCTCAATAAAATCACCGTGTGGCGGGTATTAGTTTATCACTATCTGCTCTAAATAATCCTGTTTGCTGATTCAGGCAGGGTTAATTCACTTTCTAATTTTACTCTACTGGTTCGATACATTATCTGGAGAGTCGTTCAATTTTTCACATTAACTTCTAACCATTGCAATTAGAAGGATGACAAAACCAACAACCATAACCAATGGAATTATTGCTCCTTTCCAATCCGGGTTTTCGGCATTGCGACTTTCCTCCATCATCGTTTTTGCACGAGGTCCCAACAAAAATAGAACAGCAATTATGGCAATAACAATCAGCACTTGTTCCCAAACAGGCATAATTCTATCATTCCTCTCAATTACAAATCCCTAGTATAACTTTTATCCTAATCAGGATCACAAGCCTGCAGCTTTAATTTAACTTCTTTTAATAATATTCATCATTTAGACTTAGATATTAAAAAACAATTAGAATTATTATATGGATCATAGCGCTCTCAATGATGGCCTGATATTACTGGCATTATCTGTAATCGTCGTATGGGGTATGAAAAGACTTAAACTCCCACCGATTTTAGGGTATTTGCTTGTTGGTACTTTAGTTGGATCTCATGCACTTGGCTGGCTTCCGGAAGAGGAAAGCATTCGAATACTGGCTGAGATTGGTGTGGTCTTTCTACTTTTCATGATCGGTCTTGAATTTTCATTGTCACGACTCATCGCAATGAAATCCACGGTATTTGGGCTCGGTAGTGTTCAAGTTATTATCTCAACATTATCAGGTGGTACGATTGCCTGGTTAACGGGTATTGACTGGCGTGGTGCTTTAGTTGTTGGTGGTGCCCTGGCACTCTCCTCCACAGCCATTGTCGCAAAGCAGCTAACTGATCAATTAGAGATGCAATCGCGTCATGGCCAACTCGCCATCTCAATCCTGCTTTTTCAGGATCTTGCTGTTGTCCCATTACTTGTCATTATACCAATACTCACCCTGAGTAATGAACAATCGTTAACCATGCCGCTGCTAATCGCATTGTCTAAGGGCTTATTGGCTTTTTTTATTATGTTCCAAATTGGGCGACGATTATTAAGACCTTTCTATCATCTGGTTGCCGGAACACAGTCTGCAGAAATGTTCACCCTTGCAACTTTATTTGTATCTTTAACTGCTGCATGGTTAACACATCAACTCGGACTTTCGCTCGCATTAGGTGCGTTCCTCGCGGGACTGATGTTGAGTGAAACAGAGTATAAATATCAGGTTCAGGCTGATATAAGACCTTTTAGAGATGTGTTAATGGGATTATTCTTTATTAGTGTCGGCGCACAGCTTGATGTATCTATTATATTAAGGGAATGGTTCTGGATCGGACTTTTAACAGCAGGATTACTCGTGGGCAAAGGTGCTGTAATTGCAATATTAACTCGCATTGCTGGTTATAAAGCACCAACCGCATTCAGAACAGGACTGTTGCTCGGACAAGCAGGAGAATTTAGTTTCGCCGTACTTGTCGTTGCTATAAGTAATAATTTACTTACGTTGAAAGAATCTCAACCTATCATCGCCGCTACGCTATTAAGTATGTTAATCACACCTGTTTTGATTCGATATAATAGCTGGATTACGGAGCGCTTGTTTCGTGATACTTATACAAAGGGATTAAATGCACCGGATAAAGAACTTGTATCTGCCTGCGAAACATTATCGAAACATGTGATCATTTGTGGTTTCGGTCGTATTGGACAAAATCTCGCAAACATTCTTCGTGAAATGAGAATTCCTTACGTTGCTTTAGATTTGGACCATAGTTTAATTCGAGAAGCCTGGGAAGCAGGCGAGAACGTTTTCTTTGGTGATAGTACTCACGCTGAAATATTAGAAAAGGCTGAAATTGAACGTGGCAGTACATTAATTATTACGTTTGACGATGCTCATATTGCAGAACATGTTATTCAAAGCGCTCGCTCAATCAATGAAAACATACCCATCGTCGTCCGCAGTAAAGATGAGCAACATATGGATAAATTACACGATGTCGGTGCCAGTAATGTTGTACCGGAGAGTTTTGAAGCAAGCATGATGCTTGCTATTCATGTACTACAACATTTAAATATTTCTACAGATAAATCAATGGCGTTTGTTGAACAAGCCAGAAAAGATGAATATCGACGATTACGTGGTTACTTTCGCGGAGAGGAATCTTTAGGCCTAAATGAAGCCTATGCATTGAGGCTACATACCATATTGTTATTACCTGATAGCTATGCAGTAGGTAAATCTATAAACAGTATTGACCTTAAACAAACCAATACTTTACTTATTTCTGTTAGACGAGGCAAAGAAAGAATTGACACGTTCAATGATACATTTAAATTTAATAGTGGCGACGCCGTTGTCATAGAAGGCACATCAAGCACTATCATAAATGCGGAGAAAAAGTTATTAGCAGGATAACAACAGCTCCATTCTGAATGATATTCAAAAAAACAGGAATGCAATCAATTTATGTTATCTACATTTTCAGACTCATTTTGAGTCACTGATTCATCAAATTTATTTACAACTCGTACTACAATAATTGAGTCACGATAAAAATCTGAATGCAATGGAAAGTGGACTTTTATTGCTGCCTTTTCACCACCCCTACCATCTGGATAGATAACAACATCTTTACTATCTACATACCTGGAATCAAGCTTCATCTTCCCGTCTTCATAAACGTATAAGGTTTCAGGAGACTGAGCCACTTTAGCCACGCTTTTCTTAACTGTTACAGAATTACAGGCTGAAACAGAAAAAATAACAGCTATAAAAAAAAGGAAACAAAAATGTTTATTTTTCATAATAATCAATTAGTTATAATATATTTTTGAAGTATATAATTAATTATAATAAATTGATGTGAACCAGTCCACATAAATGAAATGGAATATGTAAAGGACGTCAAATTTTCAACATAAAATGAATTAGTAAACTAGAAACCTGATTCTCGAATAAAAACAGAAACCACAATTTTATACATCCGTTTAATAAAACTCTCAGCTTCTCCTTGTATATGCACGACGCCACGCATTTCATTTTCAACATTAACTTTTTCAACAGGACTCACTTTTAGTCGAACTCGATATATTGATTTATCAGGTATCAATTCACCATTATTATCAAATTGGGCAGGAATCTTTCCACCATATACTGATGCAAGAACAGGTAAATCAAGAGTTTTCAGATTGGCAAACTCTACATCTTCAACATAAGACCAAATCGAGTCTAGTTGTGGATTATCCGGAATGAACTTTGCGCTGACTTGTTTTTTTATTCTTGATAAATCTGTTTCTGGAGCTAATCCTATAATATAGGGATATTCGGGTTGAACAATCGTAGCGAGAGCAAGCGTCGGGTTTATCCAGCGACCTTCATGCAAGGACTCTTCCATATCAAAAATAACACCATCTATTGGCGATTTAATAATAAATTGATTCTGTTTTTCATACAGTCCATCTAATTTAGAACGGCTTTCCTGCAACTGTTGAACTAGAACCTGAATATTAGATAATTCATCTGCACTTGCAGCAATTCTTTTTGCTTGTAGCTTTAAAATATCGATTTCCATCAACGTTGTTTTAATTTCATACTCCAGCTCTGGCGAATTCAACTTCATCAGAATATCGCCTTTCTCTACTTTCAAACCTCTTTCCATTAAGTTATTTTCAATGAAGCCGGGTGATGTTACATAAAGTGTTGTTTTTTCTTTAGTCTCATATACAGCGGGAATAACGATAGATGAGTTCCAGGGATATATAAACACAGCAATAATAAACATAAAGAATATTGCAGTTATATAGAAACGTGGCTTCTTAATAATCATACCCCTCATTTCCCACCAACCTATTATTAATTTAAATGCAGGTAAAACGATAAACCAAAGAATTTCAATTAGAAATAAAATTATTCCTAATACTTTAAAAAACATGTAATAAACTAAAACAGCAATACCAATAAAAAGGAAAAAACGATAAACGGCAACACAGCCGGCATAAATATAAAGTTTTTTTATCATGGGAGACGGCAATGCTTCTGGTGGTCTTAAACCTAAACCGAAAAGAAATTCAGTCAAGCGCCATTTTCCTATTTCAAATGATCTTTTCTGCAGATTTTGAATACCCAGTAAATCAGAAAGGATGTAATAACCATCAAATCTCATCAGGCAGTTCAGATTGATTGCAAGAGACATAATCCAACTTGTTGTTGCCAGAATAAAAGCAGCGCTTTTCAAAACACCATCAGGTAAAAAGCCCCAACAAAATGTTGCAATACAGGCAATATACAACTCAACAACCATTCCTGCCGCACCTACATGTACCCGTTCTCTTGCAGACTTAACACGCCATGTATCTGAAGTATCCGTATACAAAATAGGAAACATCACCAGAAACGCTACACCCATGGTCGGTACTTTACAACCATACCTGACTGCCGTATACGCATGTCCCAACTCATGAAATATTTTTATAAAAACAAGGGAGAAAAAATAAAATACTAAACCTTGCAAATTAAAAAAATACAAAAATGTCGAAGTGAAGGTATCCCACTGCCTTCCAACAATATAAAGACCTATTAGACCAATGAGTACAATAAAACTCATTGCTGTTGTGGAAAACAGCGGTTCAATATAAATCAGCGTTCTTTTTAAGAATTTGGTCGGCTTAATTAAAGGTATTTTGATAAACAAATAATTGTGTACCAGCCACATTAATAAACCAGGTTTACTGGCTTCATATTGCTGAAGATAGTCACTACTTGAACCGCTAGCAGGATCAAGAGTCAAACTATTCGCGTAGAGGAAAGTTAATAAACTTTCAATATCAGCTTTTTGAATGTCTAGTGCTGACTCATTTTTAATTCGTTCAATTAATAAGCTGGCCTTACCAACGGTCCAACGTGATAAAAGTTGGAAAGCCATCCAGCCAATAGAAAAATATTTATTCCTGATAGGATCAACAATAATCCAGCTTGGCGATCCATCAAGCGCAACGGGGCCTTCAATTAATTGAAGATCGTTGCGTAAAACAGGTAGTGCAAAATCATCTGCTGCGGCTTCGCTCATATACCCAATAATTGACGCACATAAGAAATAGGGCGTCTAAACAAATAGAAAAAAACAGAGACGCGTTCACCGTACATCTTTGCAGTACCTTGTAAACCAATTCTTAACTTCTCGTTTTCAATATCATCGAATTCTGCGTAAACCCGATAAGAAAGTGTATCCTGACTATATTTTTCAGCCAAATAACTTGTGCTATTGACTGTAGCTTCAATTGCATGCAACGGATTAGCATCGAGAAAAACTTCTACTTTAGCACCTTCCCTTAAAACAATTGCATCATTAATTGCTAAATTAACTTTTAACTGAATTTTATCAGTATCGGCAATCTCCATAACCCGTTCACCGACCTGAACCGGTTTTCCTATCCAATCTGATTTGTCAGAGTAAATTAATAGCCCGGACTTTTCAGCTTTCACGGTAATTTTATCAAGCAATTCACGAGCAAACTTTAATTTACTTTTATGTAATTCTGTTTGAGCTTGCAACAACGAAACTTGAGCTTTACTTTTTGTATCACCAAATGAACCTTGAGCTGCTTTGCGATATTCCGCTTCTGCAACAGCTAAGGTTTTCTCTGCCACATTATATTCATTTCGTAAATTCGTATCTTCAAATACGAATAATGTCTCTCCTTTAGAAACATGTGTATTCGGTGAAAATTCTATTTCTGAAATAACACCATCCATTGGTGAACTTACAACAACAGGTTCTTTGGCTATAACTTCTGCTGGTGCCAAAGCAGATAATTTAATCGGCTTAACAAAAACCAGTAATAAGAAAACAATAATAACCCAAACAGCAACAGTGACTGTTTTAGGGCGGTGATAAAGATCTTTTCGACTCGTAACGGCAACATAAGCATGCCCATATGTTTCACCAAGACGTTTCAATAATGGTAATTCATTTTCCTGCCAGGGAACTTCTCTTGTCGTCCACAATCCGCCAATGAATGTGCCATCAGGCATTTTTAAAGGTGTCCATAAAACGAATGGTAAAGAGAATTCATTCCAGCCTTCCTTTAATTCTTCAGGGCAGCTTGCGACATCTAGTAACCTTTGTGTCGAAATAGTTTCGCTGGTAAATACTTTCTCCAGAAGTTTTTCTAACCATGTAGCAAATGGTGCATTTTTTTCTACAATAGCAATACTCGATGCTGCAACCAGTTTACAATCGCGTTTAATAGGGTGAGCTGATAAAAACAAATATGCCTGCCTATAAGGAACCAATCGTCTTGTTTCATTAACGATCATAAATTGTAGTGCTTCCGCAGAGCTTGCAGCTCGTGCCATAGACTCCAATTGCAGCAATTTTGATACAGCTGTAATATCAGGAACTTGTGGTGTAGCAGGGTTAGCTACAGAAGCTTGAGGCGTTTGTTGATTATTATCAGTCATCATTAGTTATTACTTTGTTTAAATTGAGCTGTACCACTCATACCAGAGAGCACATCGTCCAACTCACTTTCAAATTTTCCAACCAATTTTATCGTCTGGCTGACTGGATCAACAACAGCACCGGTCTTGCTCACTTTAGCTTCAAGTGTTTTTCCTGTTTCATCAATCAAAAAAGAAAATGATTCACCTACAGTTAACCAATTCAACCAATTTGAAGGCACAATCAATTCAATTTCTAATTGACTATCATTAAGTATGGAAAGAATTTCTTTATCAGCGGGAACAGTTTCAAATTCATTGATAGCAACCTCAATAACTCTGCCACTATAAGGTGCTTTAATCTTGCATTGATTAACACGTATTGCACGCATTGTACGTTCAGCTCTCGCCATATCTACTTCCGCTTTAGAAATAGAAACATCTATATCACTAATTGCATTCAAAGCCAGTAACTGCTTATTGTTTTCATAAATATTTTGTTTAGATTTATAAGCCGCTTCAGCAGAAGCAAGATCAGCACGATAAAAAGAACAATCAAATGCAACTAACACATCACCTTTTTTAAACGCATCACCTGACTTAAAAGGAATAGAATCAATTTTGCCCGCTATTTCGCTGGAGATAATTGCTTTCTCTACGGGTTTAATTAAACCACGTACATTGTCCGCAACAATACCATTGGAAAACAAGTCATCATCAGCTGCATAAGCACCAAAGACAACAAGAAAAGAACAAAGGGTTAATATAAAGGTAAATATTTTTTTTACTTTCATCTACTCAACCCTCTTTTTAATTTATTCAATTTTCATTGAAAATAATTGTTCGTGTAATGATAAACCATCAAAATACTTCATTATAGAACTCGTTAATGATTTTACACTGCTTGTATCTGTATCAATAGGAAAAGGATCTATTCCAAGTGAGGCAAATATACTGGCGTAAGCATTTTCAACATCTGAATATGCTATATCATATTTAATTTCAGCAACCATCATATTCATTTGCTCCCTGATTAATGATTGTTCCGTAACCGTGTTTGCACTGACACCGGACTCTAACTGTTCAAGAATTTTTTGTTGCGTTAAAAAATAATCTGCCGCCGTATTATATTCTCGCTGTGAATGTCGGTATTGAGCCATACTGACATGCACCTGTGTCATGATTGCCATGGTTAAGGCCAAACGTCTTGCTTCCAGTACTTTCGCTTTAGCTTCAATATTTTTGTTAGTCGAAGGTAATTTAAAAATATTTAATAAATTCCAACTTATTTGTGCACCATAACTTAACCAGTTGTTATGAAACAAAAATGAGTTCGTGCTATAACTTTTACCAAAATTAAGATCCAAACCTGGCATTAAACTAAGTATAGCTGCTTTCGCTTCTTGTCTATTTATGCGTTCTTCATAAGAAACTGTTCTTATCTCAGGTCTGTTCTCCAGAGCCAATTGTTCCATCATATCTGGAGATATATCAACTTTATTCACTACCTCTGTTCTATCAGGAATAACCAACTCATACTCTTCGCCTGGGCGTAGATTCATCAAAGCAGCCAGTTGAATTTTTGCCAAAGACAAGTCTCGTTGTAATTCCTCAAGCTCACGTTTAATCCCTATTAGCTCTCTTTGATAGGTCAATGCTGTTAAAGGACGATCTAAACGGTTTACTTCAATTTTTTTGGATTCTTCAATCGCCTTGGATACACGAATGAGTAACTTTTCAATTCTTTCTATCAACCTATCATTACTGACTGCACGCCAATAAGCTGTTCGCACATCCTGAACAATCCTGTTGACAACTTTTCTTTTTTCTTCTTCGGCAATAAGAACTTTATCACCTGATTGTTTAGCGCGAATGTAGGACAATCCAAAATCAAGCACGTTCCAACTTAAACTTAAGTCCGATGTAAAAATATCTCGATCAGATGAAGTCGATGATTGTAATGATTGGGTTCCAGTCAATAATGAACGGCTCGATGACCCACTAAATTTATCTCGGCTGTTATAACCCGTCTTGGCAACTAACTGCGGTAACAATTCGTATTTAGATAAATCAAAACTCGTTTCTGCCAGAATCTTTTCTGAAAACTCTAAATGAAAATCCAGATTATATTTAAGTGCTCGTGCTATTGCTTCATATAATGTTACGGGCCCATCAATTGCTTCCTGATTTTGCGTAACTGTAGATCGATCATTCTTTGCTTGTTCTTTCAATTCTTCTTGTGTAAACGAAACAGGTACTAAAGAACAGCCAGACATAAGAAGGCTTATAAAAGCTATTGTAAGGAGTCGGTAATTCATAATTTAATATTCATTACCTGGTAGATAATTTTCCATTTTATTATATATATCTCTCATTGTTATAGATATGCAAATCCAGAAAGACTTAAGCGTCCCCCGACACTTAATCAAATACTTTGTATTATACCTTTAACTAATTAATTAATAAATGATTTTTCTATATCAATTGAGGCATTTTCAAATTTAATCGCTTCTTTTTCTATCTGATTCTCAAATAAACTTGCACCAGCAATAACTTCAGTACTAAATTGCTCTAGTGAGGCAATTTCACCGCTATTTACATTAACATCAACATAGCGAACTATCGTAGTATCATTACTTAATTTTATTTCTATTCTCAACTCAATATTCTCGGTTCCAACAGGTGGTTCGCCACTCACCAGTCTTCCTCTATCATCTACTCGTAACCATTCTGGTAGAGGATTACCATTAACCTGCATAACCGAAATTCGAGTTGCTAATAAATTTGGATCACTATTTATAGTGTAATCAACTTCAAGAAATAAAGTTCTGTCACGTAATATTGATTTAACAATTAATTGATCTTGAGCTTCCGCTTCAGGCGCTCCAATACGTAGAGGAAATAAACTTAAATCAGCTTCAGAACCAGAACTCAATTCTGTTAATGAAAAACTAACCGCAAAACCTTTAACACCTGCGACATCCCAAAGCCCATCGCCTCCGGCAAGCTTAGCCTCATCATAATCATTATCTTCAATGTCTTTATTAACACTTTCAACCAAGTCCAGCACAGCACCGGATTTAGCTAGAGTATCGTTATAACCGATACCTCCTCTACTACCACCCACTTCAGGAATTTTGTCAGCATTAGTCACTTCATCATAAACAAAATCGTCATCAGATCCTATTCCAGTACTTCCCGCCGTGGTACTTACAGTTCCCGTGATATTAGCCGTGTCTGTTAATGCGCCATCACTCACCGTGTAATCAAATGCGACTGGACCGGTATAACCGCCTGTCGGGTTAAACGTCAGGGTCTTGCCGTCAACAGCCAGGCTGACGGTGCCGTTTGCAACTGCAACCGATGCACCACCCGCCGTGATCGCACCACCATTAACTTGCGTTACCGTTAACGTATCCCCTGTATCCGGATCCGTGTCATTCGCTGTTACATCTAAACTCACTGGCGTATCTTGCGATGTATTCATCACATCATCATTAGCCACTGGCGCATCGTCCACCGGCGTGACGGTAATCGTTAGGGTCGAGGTGTCGTCGGTGCCACTGCCGTCGGTCGTGGTGTAGGTCGCTACC
>JABFGI010000007.1 GCA_013112535.1 Pseudomonadota bacterium | reverse complement strand
ATCCGTGAATATAACGAAGAACGGCCACATGATGCGTTGGGAGATTTAACACCTAATGAATATTTAATGACCAATAATCCGCTGGAAAACTCTAATTTAGCTTGGAACTAAAATGGGGAGGTTTACACAGACAATAATATGCGAGACACCAACAAGATGTGGTGATTTTGTTATATTGAAAATGATAATAGCAATGGATATCGTTATAAAAAGGGAAATAAAGATAAATCTGGCCGAAACGTGCTTGTAAGTAAATACTAATGATAATAAAAATATTACCCTCATCCCTTTCTTACATAGTAGCGAATCTTTTTGAATAAATTATTTGTTTAGTAGAGTTGTTTGTATTGCTATATTTTCAGGAAGTTCATTGATATCGATACCCCATACTAGTGGCAAATAAAACTTTACGAATAACGATATTAATATGACGCCGATTAAATTAAGCCATATTCCTGTTCTTGCCATTTGTCTAATCGTAAAATAATGACTGCTAAAAGCAATTGCGTTTGGCGGTGTTGCTACTGGTAACATAAAGGCAAAAGAGGCAGCGAGTGCAACGGCAATCATCAGCGTATAGGGGTGTATGTACATGGCAACTGCCAGAGCCGCAATGATTGGTAAAAACATTGATGCAGTTGCTGTATTTGATGTGATTTCTGTGAGGATAATAACAACAGTGGTAACCGCTATAATAATCAATAATAGATTACTCCCTTGTAACACATCCAGTTGATTAGCAATAACTTGTGTAAGTCCACTATCAGTAAAGCCTTTAGCTAGCGCAAATCCACCTCCAAATAATATTAATATATCCCAGGGTATTTTACATGCCGTCTTCCAGTCGAGTAGAAATTCTCCCTTCTTAAGATTAGACGGAATAATAAAGAGCAATAATGCCCCTGCCATAGCGATGGTTGAGTCCGTTATAAATTTAAATGCTTCAACCTTGATAAATCCACGTGTTATCCAAAGTATTGCTACTAAACCAAAAACCAGCAATACTGTTTTTTCCTGTCGACTCATTTTACCTAATTCATCAATTTCTCTTTCGATCGTTTCTTTACCACCTGGTAAATGTTCGATTTCGCTGGGGAAAGCAAAGTGAGTCAGGTAGTACCAGGTAATGAACAACATAGTCACGGATAAAGGTAGAGCAAAAATCATCCAGTTAAGGAAACTGATGTTCTGATTAAAATGAGTTTCGATAACACCTGCCATGATGGCATTAGGCGGCGTTCCGATTAAGGTTGCTATACCCCCGATTGATGCCGCGTAGGCAATACCTAGCATCAATGCAATTCCAAAACGAAATTTTTTCGGACTAGTATCTATATGTAAATCTGGATCGCGTTCAATTTCATCAACAACCTGCTTCAGGACAGCAAGACCAATGGTGACCATCATCATGGTAGCAGCAGTGTTACTAATCCACATTGATAAACTGGCTGATGCAATCATAAAACCGAGGATGATTCGTCTGGGTGTAACACCTATCAGTTCTATTGTGTATAAAGCGATTCGACGATGCAGGTTCCACTTTTCAATGGTGACAGCGATTAAAAATCCACCGAGAAATAAATAAATAAGGTGATGTGCATAAGGTTGAGTCACTTCGGTGCCACTCATTACACCTAATATTGGAAAGAGTAATATTGGTAATAATGCCGTTGCCGGAATAGGAATGGCTTCTGTTACCCACCAGCTTGCCATTAATGCAGCAACAGCCAGAACATGCTTGGCTTCTAACGGAAGAGATTCAGGAGTAGGAAATAAAAGTATGACGATGAATAATAATAGTCCTGTTGCTAAACCGATATTTTTATTCTTTATCATGTGAACATGTTATCAGAATTTATAAATTGCGGAGAGTTGTAGTCGATTTAGGTAGCCATTGTTTCCATTTTCTAATTCGCGATATGCATGTATCCATTCAAGACCTACAGTAGTATTGAAGTTTGGACTCCACATAAAATTAACATGTGTGGATGCAAAAAGTTTGTCAACGGTAACAGGTGCTTTGCCGGTATCCTGATTAGCATAAGCAGAGCTGATGACAAATGATGAGCGAAAAGTATGAGTCCACCAATGCTGATAAGCTAAATAGCCACTAATAATTTCTGTTAAGTTTATGTTTCCAGTATTATCAATAGTCGCGTCATCAAAGGCATTGAAAGAAATATAGCGTGCTAATGCATTACCGTAAGAGATGGTGAAACGTAGATTGTCTTGCTTAGGCAGTAAAATACGACCGGCAGTGCTGATAGCTCCACCCCATAACTTATTGTTTTGACCATTTGTAATTTTACCATCTGAATATATTTCTCTGACAATACCTGCCAGGGACCAATTTCCCCATGACTGTCTGAAATTAATTTTCCCTATTAAGTCTGGGACTTGCTCGTCGTTTACCTGAAAACTACTTCCTGATACAGAAGTAAATGTTGATTCTGGCTTTTCTATTGCCAGAAATATATCTCCCCAGGAGAAACCTTTTCTAAAACGAATTAACTCCTGACGAATAGTCGTAACACCTAGTGGGCCATTAGCGTCATTTATTTCCGGGTAAGCAGAAATATTAGTCAGCGTGGAATAGGTCTTGCCAATTGTGATTGAATTATATGATAAATAGAGATGTCTTAATCTGGGGTCATTGCCTACATGAGAACGACCGGAACTATCACGGCGACTATTGAAGAAATCAAATTCAATATAAGTCGAAAAATTTTGTTCATTTAATGGTAAATTTAACGTTGCCCAGAGGCGGCTTTCACGCAGGTTGGCGTTTAAATTATTATTCCCATTATTTGATACCGGTATACTGTCCGGAGAAAAGGCTAAGTCAGCTTTACTTGTTCTTGCCCCACCGACACTGTCAAAGTTATAAATAGTGTCAAACTTGATTCTTCCGCCAATAGAAAGATTCATACTCGAACCATGATCAGCTTTAAGTGACACAGGGTAAGAAAAAAGCAGGATAAAAATAATATGTACACTATTAATCAATCTTATATGCATGAGAAATACCCAAGACAGGTTAGCGACCACGAAATATTTTATGGCAAGTATTGCAGGTGTCTTGCATTTTTATATAAATTGGAATTAAGTCTTCATGATGATGAAATTTGTTTTCCAGTTTCCGGCTCAAATCATAAATTTGATTAGCCATAGCATTAAAAGTTAATTTATCTTCATCATTGATATCGATATTTTTTGCCAGATTGACCAGTATTTTTGTTTCCTTGGCTAGTAGTTCAACCTGTTTCCGGGTCAAATCTTGCCTTTCTACATCTGTATATTCACGATCATAAAATAATAATTTTAAACGCCGCATTACATCTAGTATCTTGTTATTGTGAACAGGATTCAGAATTGTCCTGATTTCATATTGTTCTGAAAAAGAATCTTCTGCTATAGAGAATGGGACACTTATAAAAGTGAGAAGGAAACTTATTAGTAGTCTATTTACATTCATACATTGTAAGCCAACTTAATATGGAAATTATAGTATTGTATAAAGACTGTTGTTTTATTGATCTGAAACAAAGTTGTTCTGATTTTTAATTTTTTAAAATTGCCTTGTTTAAATATACGAAAAATTATTCAATTTTCTTCTAAAAATGCTTAAATCATAACGATGAATATCATTGATTAAAACAATCAAAATATTTCATTGTACATGATATTAAAAAACTCCTATATATCCATGAAATTAATACGTTATTAGTTAAGTTATATTTTATAAATATTAATCATCATCCTGAGGGCAAGGTAAATGAATGACGCTGATGATTTAGAGATAGACGATGACGATGATAATTTTGACGAACTTGATTTTGATTCAAGTTTTGTAAAAAGTGAACTTTCATCGAAACGTGATGTCCGATCTGAAATAGAAAAAAGATTGGAACTTATAGAATTGCGAAAACTAACAGGCGATTCTTTTTACGATGAATTATTTGATTAATTAAGAGAGAAATAATGAATTACTTTAAGGGCAGTGGAAGTTGTGGCCTGAGCACAGCGCCGAGTTTTAAAAAAATTAAAAGCGATATGGAAAAGACAGTTTTGAGTCAAAATATCTTGATTCAAAAAAACAATGTTAATATTAACAGCCGCGTAGCCGGAAAAGCATAGAAAGTTACTCCTTTCATTAATTTGGCCGGTTAGATGACATTATCTAGCCGGTTATTATTTTAGCAAACGGTTCACATCGTTCATTTTGATTGTTATATATAATGTAAGCATTTCGTTTTATTTCCGGGGCGTCAACTACTTTATATAGTTGTTCACTTTCAATATCACGCTTTACAATTCTTTCTGGCAAATAAGCTGTGCCTGATTTTTTCTTTATATAATTTTTCGCGATACGACCCACATCAATGCGCATGAGTGGCGGAGGTATATTCTTAAAATACTTATGGTGCTCTTCAGAAAAAGAAGTGCCCCAATCAACATAAATATAATTTTTTTTAATTGCTTTTTCAGCGGTAAGCCCCTTCCTGGAAGACACCATGATAAATTTGATCGGCAGCGTTTTTAGTACAATGACAGTGTCATTTTGCGGAGGGCTATAGGTAAAGCCAAAATCAAGTGTACGGTTAATGATTTTTTGATTAATTGTTTCAGTATTAAGAACCTGACAATTTAAAATAGTATCCTTGTTTTTCTCTGTAAACTTGATTAGCCACTGACTTAAATATATATCCCATAAACTTGAAACTCCACCTATCGCTAATGGGAATTTATCTTCTTCAGCAACGGCAATATCAGTCTTTATCTGGTTCCATGTACATAACATCTCTTCAGCATGTCCCACCAGCTTTTCTCCGGCAACAGTAGGACGGATATTATTTCGATCGCGGGTAAACAGTCTTACACCCATTTCCTGCTCTAGCTGACGTATCCGAGCGCTGACTGCCGATTGAGTAATAAACAGGTTTTCTGCCGCCTGACCAAAGTGGCGCGTTTTGTGTATCTCCAAAAATGTTTTTAGAAGTTCGTCATCCATATGTTTCAATAGTATTAAGATTTATATTGAACTATTTATTTCTTTTTACTGGTATATACTTAAGCATAGAATTTTCTTTAA
This sequence comes from Pseudomonadota bacterium, assembly GCA_013112535.1. GTDB lineage: Bacteria > Pseudomonadota > Gammaproteobacteria > Eutrophobiales > Eutrophobiaceae > UBA7359. The sequence goes on along the minus strand of JABFGI010000007.1, from coordinate 165,269 downwards.
TAACATAATTTTAAATGGAAGAGAAACAAACAATTGGCTGGAAGGAGTGGCTTGCATTACCTGAATTAGGTATTCCTGCAATCAAAGCAAAGATTGATACGGGAGCACGTACATCGTCATTGCATACCTATCAATTAGAAAGATTCAGCAAGAATGGAAAGGATTTGGTCAGGTTTGATATTCATCCATTGCAAAAGCGTTCCGACATATCTGTTGGTTGTGAATCGGAAGTTATTGATGTTCGTATAGTGAAAGATTCAGGCGGACATGAAGAAGAACGGTTTTTTATCAAAACACCGGTACAACTTAACGATAAAAGTTGGGATATTGAGATTAGTTTAACCAATAGAGAAAACATGCTCTTTAGAATGTTATTAGGTAGAACAGGATTGACTAGTGGGCATTTATTAGTTGATTCTTCTATACACTACGCGTTAAGTAAAGATATGTCCGATTTATACTAATAGGCGATAGATATGAAAATAGCACTCTTATCCAGAAACAAAGAACTTTATTCTTCTAGACGTTTAATTGAAGCAGCAATAGAGAAAGGGCACGAGATTCGTACGCTTGATGTTTTACGTTGTTATATGAATATTACATCACACCATCCCAGTATCCATTTTCGTGGTGAAGATCTAACCGGTTTTGATGCGGTGATTCCGAGGATTGGTGCATCGGTTACGTTTTATGGTACGGCAGTATTAAGGCAGTTTGAAATGATGGGCGTTTACCCCTTAAATGAGTCCGTAGCTATTTCCCGATCAAGAGACAAGTTGAGAGCAATGCAATTACTTTCGAGAAAAGGAATCGGTTTGCCAATAACGGGCTTTGCTAATAAACCGGATGATATCCCGGATTTAATTAAAATGGTCGGTGGTGCACCATTAGTCATTAAACTTTTACAGGGCACACAGGGTATCGGTGTTGTGCTTGCTGAAACGCAAAATGCTGCAGAAAGTGTTATTGAATCCTTTTTGGGTTTAAAAGCCAGTGTACTCGTTCAGGAATATATTGGCGAAGCAGGTGGTGCAGATATTCGTTGTTTTGTTATTGGTGACAAAGTGGTTGCCTCAATGAAGCGTCAGGGTGCGGAAGGTGAGTTTCGTTCTAATATACACAGAGGTGGTTCTGCGACACTGATTAAAATAACTCCTGAAGAGCGATCAACGGCGATAAGGGCTGCGAAGACTATGGGACTTAATGTTTGTGGTGTCGATATTTTACGTTCAAATCATGGCCCGGTAGTAATGGAAGTAAATTCTTCACCGGGATTAGAAGGCATAGAGAACGCAACCGGTAAAGATATTGCCGGAATGGTTATTGATTTTATCGAAAAGACAGCTAAGTACGGAAAAACCAGAACCAAAGGTAAAGGGTAAACGGTTAATAGTGCGTGAACCCATTACTATTTATGATAAACCTGTTAACGCAGGTGAAAGAAAGACACTTGAGATTCCTGTGCCGAGTCTATACACACATACTAATCTTGAACTTCCTGTTCATGTTATTCATGGTAAAAAAACAGGTCCCGTTTTGTTTTTATCCGCAGCTATACATGGTGATGAAATAAATGGCGTTGAGATTATTCGCCGTGTTTTAAAACACAAGTCGCTAAATAAGCTAAAAGGGACATTGATAGCGATTCCAGTTGTTAATATATACGGTTTTATCGATCAAACACGTTATTTGCCTGATAGACGCGATTTAAACCGTTCCTTCCCCGGTTCTGAAAAGGGTTCAATGGCAGGTCGAATGGCGCGTCTTTTTTTAAATGAGATTGTTGCTAAATGTACACACGGAATAGATTTGCATACCGGCGCTATTCATAGGGAAAATTTGCCGCATATTAGAGCGGTTTTAGATGATGAAGAAACTGAACGAATGGCACGCGCATTTACTTCCCCTGTTATTTTGAATACAGCTATTGTTGATGGTTCTTTGCGTAAATCGGCAGAAACCTTAGATACCTCAGTGATTGTTTATGAAGCTGGTGAAGCATTACGTTTTGATGAAGTTTCTATACGCGCCGGTGTTAGAGGTATTATTTCAGTAATGCGAAGTCTTGAAATGTTACCTACATTAAAAAGCAGGCGTAGACTGGTTGAACCTATTGTTGCCCGTTCCAGTTTATGGGTGCGGGCACCGCAAAGTGGAATCTTAAGGGTGCTTAAGCCGTTAGGTTCAAGGGTTGAACTAAATGAATCATTAGGATTTGTTTCTGATCCTTTTGGTGAAGTTGAAGAAGAAATACTGTCGCCAGTCGATGGTATTATTATTGGTCGTACTAATCTGCCTTTGGTTAATGAAGGCGAAGCGTTATTTCATATTGCTAATTTTAAAAGTGCAGAAACAGTTGCAGATAAAGTTGAACGATTTCAACAAAAACTGGATCCATTAACCGATATTAATTCGCCTGAAGAACCGCCAATACTGTAAGTATCATAAAGTAATTATCCAAAGACGTTTCTGATTTCATCAAATGGTGCATCAATAACATGTACATTTGAGTAACCCATCATTTGTAATGTTGATGCAGCTAATGAAGCGCGAGCACCTGCAGCGCAGTGAAGAAGTATAGGTGTATCCGCGTTTTCACAAACAGTCGTGATCTTCATTTCTAGTACTCCGCGAGGAATATGAGTTGAATCAATTAAACAGGCTTCTTCTACTTCATGATGTTCGCGTACATCTATGATGATCGCATCTTCATGTCTGTCATAAAATAGTTTTGCTGCAAGTTGATCCATACAATTGCACTGTGATTTTGCCGATGCAATGAGGTCATTAGCCGAGACAATCATTAGACTTCTCCTGATATATTATTATTTGGACTGCGCGTGTTTTATATTTCAAATGATACAATTATAAGACAATTGACATAGATCAAAAGTTATATTCTGAATACTCTCTACACTGTAGGCAGGTGATATCTGAAATAGGTGAATATGATGATTGAGTCAAAGAAGAAAGTCAGTAAAAAGAAGCCTGTGACAAGAAAGAAAACTGCGGCGAAGAAAAAAACAGTAGCCAGGAAAAAACCGACTCGTAAGAAAAGAAGCGCTTCTAATGCTTATGCGGCGGCGGAAAGTCGTCAGGCATTAACCGCAAAACTCAGGGAAGATCTGGCGGCAACAAAAGAAGCGCTGAGGAAAGCAAAGATCGCTGCCAATGAAGAATTAAAGTTAGCGAAAAAAGCAGCTAAAGATGAAGCTAACCTGCTCAAAGAACAACTCAATGCAGCTCTCAAACGGGAAAAGGAATTGATGAAGATCAGTGAGAAAAAGATCAAAAGGATGTTGGTTGCCGGTGAACATTGGGAAAAGAAGCAATTGGTAAAAATCCGGAAAGCAGCAGAAAAAGCAATAAACAGGGCCAAGAAAAAATAAATGCTTTAAAAGAGCTTATAAATGTAGAAAATTGTATTTTGCTGCAAGTCTTCAGGTAAACTTCTCAGTTTATAGATGTACGAAACTTAATTCGAGTGAATTAGGTCTCGTATTTTAGTATTATTTTTCCAATAAAAACAAAAAGTTAATTTATATGTCAACTGAATTAAAAAATGATCGTTTAATTAGGGCATTATTTCGTCAGCCTGTTGATATGACGCCTGTGTGGATGATGCGTCAGGCAGGACGTTACTTACCCGAATATCGGGCGACGCGTGAAAAAGCGGGCGATTTTGTCACATTATGCCAAACGCCTGATCTGGCTTGTGAAGTGACGTTACAACCATTTGAGCGCTATCCTCTAGATGCCGCGATATTATTTTCTGATATTTTAACCATTCCTGATGCTATGGGTTTGGGGCTGAAGTTGATTGAATCAGTCGGACCAAAATTTGATAAGCCGATTTCTTCACTAGCTGATATTAAAAAATTACCCATGCCTGATCCGGAAGATGATCTGGGGTATGTTATGGAGGCAGTTCGTTTAATACGTCATGAGTTGGACGGTAGTGTTCCCTTGATCGGTTTCGCCGGTAGTCCATGGACGTTAGCAACCTATATGATCGAAGGCGGTTCCAGTAAAGATTTTGGTAAAACTAAAACGATGCTTTATCAAGAACCAAAAACAATGCATCTTTTACTGGATCATGTCGCTAAAGCAGTAACACTTTATTTAAATGCACAAATCAAAGCCGGTGCACAGGTGATACAAATATTTGATACCTGGGGTGGTGCTTTATCAACGCCTGCATATAAAGAGTTTTCTCTTGCCTATATGCAGCAAATTCTTGATGGCCTGGATCGAGAATATGAAAAAAATAAAATACCAGTAATTTTATTTACCAAAGGTGCTGGTTTATGGGTGGAAGATATTGCCAATACGGGGTGTGATGCCGTTGGTCTTGACTGGACCCAGGACATAGGTCGGGTTAGAGAAAATATTGGTGATCGTGTGGCCTTACAGGGAAATATGGATCCGGCTATTCTTAAAACGAATCCTGAAACAATTAGAAAAGAAGTAAAATTAATACTGGACAGCTTTGGTCAGGGACCGGGACATGTGTTTAATCTTGGCCATGGAATTACGCCAGATATTGATCCTGAGAATGCCGGCGCATTTATTAATGCAGTACATGAATTAAGTAAGTAAATGCTCCATTATCTTCATTAATGCTCATTTCAAGATTAAAACTCATCGCTAAAGGATTTTGCGTGGGGTCTGCTGATGTCGTGCCTGGTGTCAGTGGAGGCACAATGGCGTTTATACTTGGGATCTATCCACAATTAATTGATGCGATAAAATCGTTTGATAGTGAATGGTTAAGAATGATTTTATCGCTCAATATAAAAGGGATAATCAATCGCCCCCACTTTTCTTTTTTAATCCCGTTAGGTATTGGTGCAATTACTGCGCTATTGTTTTTCACGCGAGTCCTCTCTCTGCCACATTTAATACGTACACAACCGGAAATTATTTATGGATTGTTTTTTGGGCTAGTAGTGGGTTCAATTGTTTTATTGTTTCGTCATTTAGGTGTGGGCCTGTTAATAAAAAGAATTTTGTTTTTACTAGCTGGTGTGTTATTTGGTGGCTTTGTTGTCACATTGGTGCCCGCCTCTACTCCAGATGCCAGCTGGTTTATTTTCCTTTGTGGTGCCATTGCTATTTCAGCGATGATTTTACCCGGTATATCAGGCTCTTTTATTCTGCTGATGATGAAAAAATATGCCACTATATTTGATGCGATTGGTCATTTTGATTTCTCAATAATACTTCCCTTCGTATTTGGAATCATCACCGGTGTTATTTTATTTAGTCGGGTACTTTCATATTTGCTGAAAACTTTTTATCAACAAACGATTCTCTTTATAACGGGGATTTTAATTGCATCTCTCTATGTTATTTGGCCTTTTCAAACTCGTTTATATGAAGTGGTGAGAAACAAGGAAAGACTGGTTTCATCTGTTCCGTATATGCCAGAGGTATTCAATAACCAGATCCTCTATTCATTGATTATGATATTTATCGGTTTGTTATTGGTAATCGGTCTGGACCATTTCTCCGGGAAAGATAGTACGCTTTTATAATTCTAAACTTTGCGCAATATCAAAACTTGATATACATTAGTATTTAAGAGAGGTTGTTATGCCATTGTCCGAACTGATATTAGTTGTTATGGGGCTTTTGTCCGTTGCGATGATTGCGGCGGCCATTTGCAAAAACATACCCATTCCTTATACCGTATTTTTAGTTATTCTCGGTATTATTCTGGGTTCGATTGCACGTCAGTACCATGAATTTGAAGTTCTTCTTGAATTTCAACTAACTCCGGACCTGGTGTTATTCCTGTTTCTCCCTGCATTAATATTTGAATCTGCAATCAATATGGATGCGCGGCTATTAATGAAGGACATTGTGCCTGTTCTGGTTCTGGCTATTCCAGCCATGTTGATTTCTGCTGGAATAATCGGAGTAGGTTTATGGATGTCAGTGGATTTTAATATCTTTCATGCACTGTTATTTGGTGCTTTAATTTCAGCAACCGACCCCGTTGCCGTAATTGCACTCTTCAAGGAATTGGGTGCCCCCCAACGCTTAACAATACTGGTTGAAGGTGAATCTTTATTTAATGATGCAACGGCGATTGTGTTTTTCAACATCATTCTTGGTCTCGCAATTAGCGAACAATTTGGTGTTTCAGATGCGGGGCATGCTATGGTGGAATTCTTTCGGGTATTTGTCGGAGGTTTATTAGTCGGTAGCATTATCGGGATTGTGCTCAGTGAATTGCTTTATCGTATTCGTGCGGGCGTAAGCTCTTATATGATTATGTCAATCGTTCTTGCTTATAGTGGTTTTGCTATTGCAGAACATATCTTTCATGTATCAGGTGTCATGGCTGTTGTTGCTGCAGCGATTGCATTAGGCATATTTGGTGTCAGTCGTATACCTCAAAATGAACGTGAGTCAGTTGATGAAACCTGGGATGTTATTGCTCTTATTTGTAATTCATTGTTGTTTCTGCTGGTTGGTATTTCCCTTGATCTGACAAAACTATATTCACATATGGACAGTATTTTTATTGCAATTTCTCTGGTTTTAATTGCCAGAGCTGCCGGTGTTTACAGTATGGTTCCGTTGACAACAAAATTATGCAAGTTGCCCCATGTTTCTATGGGTGAGCGTCATATTATGTGGTGGGGTGGTTTGAAAGGTGGTCTTGCTATCGCTATCGTGCTCTCTATCCCGGTCGATATGCCGGGTCGTGAGTCGATTCTTTATATCACTTTAGGCGTGGTCTTATTTTCATTACTGGTTAATGCTTCGACCATCAGGCCATTGATGAAAAAACTGGGTTTCGACAAATTTACCAATGAAGAAACCGCAGAACTAAAACATGGTTTAATTCAGTCGCAACAATACGCTGAAGATATACTGGATTCTTTTCATAGTGCTGATTTGATTTCCAGAAGTACATTGCAGTTAATCCAGAAAAAAACACACCAGGTATTTAATCTGGATGAAGGCGTTTCTAATAGTGATGTTGAGAAACGTCATGTTTATATCACTGCATTACGTATAGAGATGCAGGAATTAAAGCATCTCTATGATATAGGTTTTCTGCAGTACTATACGTATTTGAATATTAAAAATGCATTACTTCGTGATCGGGAATCATTGTCGATTGGATCAGAGAACGAAGACGAGCAAGAAGAAAAGCCAAATCCTTTTGTCAGGCTTGAAACAGCATTAATAAAACAACTACGAGAGCATGATTGGGCGGCAGGTATAATGGCAAGGTATCAATACTTGCGGTTTTCTCAAAGTTTACAACGTGACATTGCCGGGATATTAATCTGTGAAAAAGTACTTCAGCAATTGAAAAGCATAGAAGACTTTGATGAGAATGTTAAACAGGAAGTGATTAATAAATATAAACATCACTCTGAAAGAAGAAAACAAAGATTAGAAAAAGTTGCCGCTGATTTTCCCGAATTTTATTTGCGATTTGAAACACGCCTTTTTGCCAAAGTTGCTCTTGTTGCAGCAGAATATTTTATTGAAGAAGCAGAACATGATGGCGAAATTGGCTCCAAGGTGTTTACCAATATCGAGAGGCGTATACATGCCGCCATAGATGAGTTACAACCTATCTCGGATCCTGCACCAAAACTAAAACCTCATGAATTGATTGGCATGGTGCCGTTATTAAATGGTCTATCAAATGATTTGCTCGAACGCCTTTCAAAGCATGCCAAAGCTATGACATTTTTAGCAGGCGATTTGGTTATTGGTGAAGGAGAGAAGGGTGATTCTCTTTATATCATAACCCATGGCCTTGTTTCCGTTTATAAGAATGGTCAGGAAAATGAACCGATTGCTGAATTCAGGGATGGGGACTTTTTTGGCGAAATGGCATTGTTAGAAGCGCAAGTTAGAACAGCAAATGTTAAAGCACTTAAGCCAACAACACTGTTACGCCTGACTAGAAAAGATGTGTTATCTATGGCAGAAAATGATCCAGAGTTAAAACAACGCCTTGAACAGATAAGTTCAGCAAGAAAGTCTACTTAGGTTTAATTTTATTCAACTTGTGCTGCATAATAAAACCTGAAAATAAAATAAGAAAGCTAAAGCTTAAAATTATATTATTTCCATATTTGCTATAGGGCGATTGTCCAACAAATAAAGCTGCTTTTGCGTGTAATGCATGTGGCTCAAATTGTGGAGAACGGGCAATGACTTTACCCTTATCATCGATCACTGCCGAGATGCCGGTATTTGTAGAACGTAATAAATAACGACCATTCTCCATCGCGCGCATTCTTGCAATCTGTAAATGCTGGTGTGGTGCTATAGAATCACCAAACCATGCATCATTGCTAACATTAATTAATATGTCTGCATCTGGTAAAGCCTGTCTAACTTCTGTGCCGTAAGCATCTTCATAACAAATGCTCATACCAAATATCGCTTTATCAGTTTCGAGAAGTTTGTCTTTAGAATCTCCCGAGGAAAAGTCTGACATTGGTATTTGTAAAAAGCGTAGCAAACGGTCAAGCAATATTTTAAATGGCAGGTATTCACCAAAAGGTACCAGGTGATTTTTATTGTAAAATCGATGTTGTTTATCTATGAGTAAAATACTATTGAAATATTTATTAGTAGATTGATTTTTATTAACAATGCCACTCATAAAAAGTGTATTAGATAGTTTCTGTTTAACTGTTATGCGACTAATAAAATCATCGGCTTGATGATAGTACGATGGTATAGCTGTTTCCGGCCAGATGATTAGATCGGACGACCAATAGGGTTTACTTAAGCCGGAGTAAATTTCATAGGTTTTTTCTCTATACTCCGGATTCCATTTTATTTCCTGCGGTATCGCACCTTGTATAAGCGTAATACTTAAGTCTTTTCCTTTATTCTCTGTCCAGTTAATACTTGTTAGAATAAAAGAAGAAATAATAATTAAGATTATAACCATACTACTTAACAATCTGGGTTTCAGGTTTCCGCGCATGAATATGGTTATTGAGATTGCAATAACACAAACAATAAAACTGATACCGTAATCACCAATGACAGGAGCAAAGCTTGCAAGCAGGCTATTGGTTTGACTGGTGCCAAGATTAAGCCACGGGAAGCCGGTTAATATCCAACCACGACACCATTCAGTAACTAACCATAATGCAGGTAAAGTTAAATAATAATATTGTTTAAAAAATCGTGAAGCGAGATAACCGCAAAGCGCAGGATAAAGAGAGATAAACGCGATAAGCAGAAAGGTAAAAAAATAGGCCCCTATAATATTCATGCCGCCGAATAGATTAATGCTAATATGTAACCAACTAACACCAATACCAAACATGGCGAACCCAAACAGATATCCGAGAATAAAAGTTTCACCTGTAGACTCTGTCTCATACCACAGATAAAAAAGGGCACTTAAAGAAATAAAGCTTATAAAATAGAAATTAAACGGGGCAAAAGCAAAGGGAACCAGTGCTCCAGCAATAATTGCAATGAGCCTTCTTGCCAGTTTATTGTCTGGTAGTAAATTCATTAATCCAGATAAGTTTGATAAAAGATAGGTTTTATTCTTCTTCGTTTTCTATGGAATTTTCTTCTGTTGTCTCTTCTTCGTCAAGGCGGGTAAATAGTAGCTGGTGGACACGTCGTTTGTCTGCACGAATTACTTTTATATTGAATCCTTCGTAATCGATGCTTTCGCCACGTTTAGGCAAATGGCCAAATGTATTAATAACTAAACCACCGACAGTATCGTATTCAACATCATCAATTTCCATATTAAAGTATTCATTAAATTCAATAATCGGCGTTAATGCTTTAATTGTGTAACGGTTATTTTCATGAATATTAATATTTTCTTCGTCTTCTTCAAAATCATGTTCGTCTTCAATTTCACCAATAATTTCTTCGATGACATCTTCAATCGTGACCAGACCGGCGACGCCTGTATATTCATCAATGACGATAGCCATATGATTACGACTGGTGCGAAACTCTCTTAATAACACATTGAGTCGTTTGCTTTCCGGAATAAATACTGTTGCACGCATAACATCTTTAATATCAAACTCTTTATCCGGATTAGCATAATAATTTAATAAATCCTTGGCGAGTAATATGCCAACAATTTCATCATTGGATTCACCGATAACAGGAAAGCGCGAGTGACCGGACTCAACGACAACAGAAATAATGTCTTCCGGTGCAGCATTGTTGTCAATTACTATCATCTGTACACGCGGAACCATGATATCGCGCACCTGAATTTCGGAAACATGCAATGCGCCTTCAATCATTAATAAGGCATCCGGATCTAACAGGTTACGATGCTCGGAATTTCTTAACATCTCAATTAAGGCATCTCGATCTTCCGGCTCACGTAAGAATAATCTGGCGAAACGTTTTAGCCATTTTTTATAATTAACTTTTTTCTTATCAGTCATTATTCTGAGTCTGCTTCGTAGGGGTTTGCATAACCTATTCTGTTCAAAATCTGTATCTCTTTCGATTCCATAATTGCTGCTTCTTCGTCCGACTCATGATCATATCCCTGTAAATGCAGGATACCGTGTATGATTAAATGAGCCCAGTGTGCTTCGATTGTTTTTTTCTGTTTTTTAGCTTCCTCTTCAACAATTGGTGCACATATCACGATATCGCCGAGCAAGTCTGGAGCCTGCGCTATAGTTTCACCAACAGGGAAAGAAAGGACATTGGTTGCGTAGTCTTTTTTTCGCCATGCATTGTTGAGTGTTTTGCCTTCATCAATATTAACCACTCTAAGTGTTATCTCAGCATTCTTGTGTTGATCCTCAAGCGCCTGTTGCGCCCATTTTATAATCGATTCGTCTGCAGGTAGCGTATCAATTCCGGAAACATTTTGTATGTCCATATTCATATAGAGTCATTATTTTTTCGGCGAATCTTGATCATATTTTTCATAAGCATCAAGAATTCGTGCAACCAGTGGGTGACGAACAACATCTCTGGATTTGAAAAAGGTAAAACTAATGTCTTTCTCATGATTTAAAATATCGATGACATGACGTAGCCCGGATAGTTTGGCTGATGGTAAATCAATTTGCGTAATGTCGCCGGTGACAATAGCAGTTGAGTTAAAGCCAATACGGGTTAGAAACATTTTCATTTGTTCAACCGTTGTATTTTGTGCTTCATCAAGAATGATAAAGGCTTCGTTTAATGTCCTGCCGCGCATAAATGCCAGGGGTGCAACTTCAATGACGTTACGTTCGATAAGTTTCGCCACTTTTTCAAATCCGAGCATTTCATATAAAGCATCGTAAAGTGGTCGTAAATAAGGATCGACTTTTTGCACCATATCACCGGGCAAAAACCCCAGTTTCTCACCCGCTTCAACGGCAGGTCTAACCAATACCAGTCGTCGTGCGCGATCTTGCTCCATGGCAGCAACTGCACAGGCAACGGCAAGATAGGTCTTGCCCGTACCGGCCGGGCCGATACCAAAATTAATATCGTGTGATTGTATATTTGACAGGTACAGTTTTTGATTAGGCGTGCGGCCTCGAATAATGCCACGTTTGGTTTTTATCGATACTTCATCTTCTATCACTTCTTCCAGTTCTTCTTCAATATTAATACTTTGTAAAAACAGGTGAACTCGTTCGGGTGATAAGGGCTCTGCCTCTGTCGTAGCATACATTTCTTTCAAAACACTTTCCGTTAGCTCGATAGATTTTTGATCGCCACTGACATGAAAATTATTACAGCGATTATTTATTTCGACACCGATAAAACGTTCAATTTGCCGTAAGTGACGATCAAGCGGACCACACAGGTTCGACAAGCGTTGGTTGTCCGCCGGTTCGAGTAATAGATCGTTTGAAGTAATAGCGTTAATAATTGTATTAAATTATTTTTTAATTAAAGATTAGCTGCTTGATCCAGTGAATTTGATTCAGGTAGAGTACCGCGCAGGGAATTTGGAAGTGCTTCAGTAATTTCAACATCAACAAAATCACCTATTAAACTTTTTGAGCCGCTAAAATTTACAACGCGATTATTTTCTGTTCTACCGCGAAGTTGTTCCGGATCTTTTTTTGATTGCCCTTCTACAAGTATAGACTGTATTGTGCCAACCATAGCGGTACTTATTTCCGCTGTTTTTTGGGAAATCCTGTTTTGTAATAGTGCCAGACGTTCTTTCTTGGTTTCCATAGAAATATCATCAGAAAGATTTGATGCCGGGGTGCCCGGACGTTTGCTATAGATAAAGCTGAAAGAATGATCAAAACCAATGTCCGCGATTAAATTCATTGTGTCTTCAAAATCCTTATTGGTTTCACCGGGAAAACCAATAATAAAATCAGAAGACATGCTCAGGCTTGGTCGGATGGCGCGTAACCGTTTAATTTTGCTTTTATATTCAAGACGGGTATGCCCACGCTTCATTAAGGCCAGAACACGATCTGAACCACTTTGTACCGGTAAATGTAAATGACTGACTAATTCAGGAACACGAGCATAAACTTCGATTAAACTATCCGAGAATTCCATCGGGTGTGAGGTGGTAAAGCGAATACGATCAATACCGTCAACTGCCGCAACATATTCAATCAATAACGCAAGATCGGCTATTTCACCATCATGCATAACCCCTCGATAAGCATTCACATTTTGACCTAATAAATTAACTTCCCGCACGCCTTGAGCGGCCAGTTCTACGACTTCGGTGATGACATCATCAAACGGACGACTGACTTCTTCACCGCGGGTATAGGGCACGACACAAAAACTGCAATATTTACTACAACCTTCCATGATGGAAACAAAGGCAGTTGGGCCTTCGGCTTTTGGAACAGGTAAATGATCAAATTTTTCGATTTCAGGAAATGAAATATCAACAATAGGCTTGCGATTCTTAACAATGTCGGCGTACATATTGGGCAGTCGATGTAAGGTTTGCGGGCCAAAAACAATATCGACAAACGGTGCGCGTTCGAGTATTGCCGGGCCTTCCTGACTAGCGACACAACCACCTACACCAATAACAACATTTGGATTAGATTCTTTAAAAGCTCGCCAGCGTCCGAGCTGGGAAAAGACCTTTTCCTGGGCTTTTTCACGAATGGAACAGGTATTCAGCAGGATTAAATCGGCTTTTTCCACATCTTTCGTCTCAGACATATCATGTGCAGCCTTAAGCGTATCCAGCATTCTTGCTGAATCGTATTCGTTCATTTGGCAGCCTTGCGTTGTGATAAAAAGCTTTTTACTCATTAAAATATGTCGATTGTGAAAAAGGTTGGATAAATTACCCGTTCTATAGGCTGATTTCCAGCCTAAAATAGCAAAATATCAAGAAAAAACGGGGCTTTGAAGGCGATTATAGATTTTCTTTTATGAGTTTTCTTTGACTTTTGTCAGTTCGGCCTCAAGTTGTTTCAGTTTTTCCTTGAGTTGGTCGCGTTCGCGACCGATTTCTACAGTTTCAGCCAAAGCTTCAAATGCGGAGTGTTCGGCATGTTCCGACCGTGCAATTAACTCCTGTCGCTGTTTGCTTAGCTCTATTTCACGTTTACTGGGCCCAAATAGTCCGCTGAATAATTTTGTGAAACCACGGGCAGCAGATTCTTCATGACGGGCAGTAAATAAATCTTCTGAACCACCATCAGTAAAATTGGCAAATTCAGGATTGGATAAAAATTCCTTTAATTGTTCCTGTAAAGAGGAGGCGAGCGAGTTTAATGAATGATCCAGCTTCTCATGTTTGAGAATGGAATCAATGAGCAATTTAAATTTACGTGCTTCCTGATAGCCGTTAATATCAGTTTCAAATTCTATTTTCATTTGGATACCATTGTTTCCATACGTGTTGAAAGCATAATTACTCTATTACTTAAGTCAAGCAGCGACACTAAATGTTTATCATAATAAGAATGATGCGGATATTTCAAAAACTCAACATAATTCTCGCCTTGTGTTTCTTCTTTACTCTGGTCAATGCCGAGACGAATACGCTACGTCTTGCAATAACACATACGACGGAAAACTCGGGTTTAATGTCCAGAATTAATCCGGTTTTTGAAAATGATAACAACGTAAAAATAAACGTTATTACAGTTGGTAGCGGACAAGCATTACGCTTAGGTGAACAAGGCGATGTTGATGTTGTGTTAACACATGCTCCTGAAGATGAAAAACAGTTTATTGAATCCGGTTATGGTTTAAAGCGATACCCGGTTATGCACAATGATTTTGTTGTGGTAGGGCCAAAGAATGATCCTGCCAGAATTAAACAGGCAGAATCATTACCGGAGGCATTTAGTCATTTAATCCATTCAGGTAATAAATTTATTTCCAGAGGCGATGATTCAGGAACACATAAAAAAGAATTGGCTATATGGAAAAAAAGTAATCTTAAGTCAGAAGGTGACGGGTATATAAAGGCTGGAATCGGTATGGGGTTGGTATTGTTGCTGGCTGATGAAGAGCAGGCTTATACACTAACTGATCGCGGTACTTATCTGGCATTTAAAAATCGCATTAATCTGGATATACAATTTCAAGGCGACCCGTTTTTACATAATCCCTATCATGTTATTGCAGTAAATCCGGAAAAGCATAAACACGCTAACTTTGAGCTGGCAGAAAAATACATTGATTTTATTACCGGTGAAAAAGTACAAAAACTAATTAACGATTACAAGTTTTTTGGAGAACAATTATTTTATCCTGAATTATTAATTGAAAACGTCATTAAAGAAAATGAGACAGCTGAGCATGGGAAAAGTTTTTTCCTTGACGCAATAGTCTCTTCTTTTAATTTAATAATAAATTTTGATCGCTCTTTATTTTTTGTTGTATGGACATCGTTGAAAGTTTCACTAATTGCTGTATTGATCGCTGTTTTATTTAGTCTGCCACTAGGAGTACTTGTTGCCTTAAATAATTTTAAAGGTAAAGACTTTTTATCTGCGTGTTTGAATACGTTAATGGCATTGCCAACAGTTGTTGTCGGACTATTGTTATATGGTGTATTAAACCGACAGGGTGTTTTTGGTGATCTGGGGTTATTATATACACCAACAGCAATGGTAATTGGTCAATGTGTATTAATTGTTCCAATTATATGGAATCTGTGTATTTCTGCAGTTAATAGCGCCGATCCCAGATTAGCAAGAACCTGCACATCATTAGGTGCGAGTTATTTTCAGCGTAGTATTATTTATATGAGTGAAGTTCGTTTTGCTTTAATCGCTGCGGTTGTGACCGGTTTTGGACGCGCTATAGGTGAAGTCGGCATTGCGATGATGCTTGGTGGTAATATTGATGGATATACTCGAACAATGACTACCGCTATTGCACTGGAAACAAGTAAAGGTGAATTCGAGTTTGCGTTGGCACTTGGTTTTATGCTGTTACTAGTGGCATTCATTGTTAATGCCATGCTCCAACAATTTCAAACAAAAATAAAATGACTAGTTTGTATCAATTAAAAAACATTGGTTTTAATTATGGTGATGAATCTCGCTCAAAATTTAATTTGTCTGAAGTTAATATTGAAATAGAAAAGTCAAAAATTATTGCCATAGTTGGTCCAAATGGTTCTGGTAAAACCAGTTTGTTAAATATTCTTTCTTTTCTTAATCTGCCGAAAAAAGGAACCTTTCTCTACGATGGAGAATTACTGGAGTCCCAGAGTATTGGCCGGTTTAGAAAAACGGTAGGTTATGTCCAGCAAAGCCCCTATCTTCTGAGAGGAACCGCATTTAAAAATATTGAACTCGGTTTAAAACTAAAACATATTGATAAAGAAACTCGTTTAAAGAGAGTAAATGAAGTAATGCAACTTTTAGGTATTACTGAACTATCGGATAGAACAGCGCGATCACTTTCAGGTGGTGAAGCACAAAAAGTTGCAATAGGGCAGGTCTTGGTACTCGATCCTGAAGTTTTAATATTGGATGAGCCATTTACACACCTTGATAAAAAATCGATTCATGATTTAGAACAATTGGTGTTAACACTAAATAAACAATTAAATAAAACTATTATTTTTACAACACATGATCAGATCCAGGCACAATCTATGGCGAATGATATTTATAGTGTTGTCAGTGGTAAAGTGTTTGTCGCACATTTAGTGAATCTTTTTAATGGCGTTCTTGATATACAAAATGCTGTTTTCAACACAGGTAAATTATCAATCGGCATTCCTGACGGGATTGAACAGGCAGAACAAATTGCAATAGATCCTAAACAAATAGTTATTTCGAAAGAAAAGCTTGATTCCAGTATGCAGAATAGTTTTTCCGGAAAAATAACCGGGATGAATGAAGAACAGGGAAACGTGATTCTTAATGTTGATATCAATGAAAAAATTCAGGTGATGATCACGCATAAAGCGCTGGAAAATCTTGAGTTGTCTATTGGAAGCAATGTATGGATTAGCTTTAAAAGTTCATCGGTAGTGATATTCTAGACAAAACGAAATACGGGTGGTGAGTATGGAAGAAGAACTTCAAACACTACAAAAGACTGCAGATCTGGCAAGAGAAATTGCTGTTAACTACGGTTTTCAATTTCTTGCCGCTTTAATCATTCTGATTATCGGCTGGCAAGTTTCACGCTGGGTTTCTTCTCTGGTATTAAAATTATGCGATCGCTTTAGTCTGGATATTACGCTCTCTAGATTCTTTGCTGGACTGGCAAAGACAATAGTATTAGCTTTTGTTTTTATCATAGCTCTGGGTAAATTTGGTATAAGTATCGCACCTTTTATCGCAGCCTTGGGTGCAGTTGTCTTTGGCAGTACGCTGGCATTACAAGGACCTATTTCAAATTATGGTGCGGGCCTTACCATAGTTCTGACACGACCCTTTGTTGTTGGCGATACAATACGTATCAATAACGTCATCGGTATTGTCGAAGAAATAAAACTGGCGTATACATTGTTAAGCAATGAAGATGGCGAACAAATCACGATTCCTAATAATCGAATTATCGGCGAAATAATATATAACTCTTCAAAAAATCTAATTGTCGAGCAATTAATAACAATTAGTTATGAGGATGATCCGGAAAAAGTCACGAAAATAATTCTTGGTGAATTGAACAAGCACAACAGTGTTGTCTCTGATCCTCAGGTACAAGTAGGAATTGAACAGTTGTCGAAGTTTGGTATTGAAATAGGTCTGCGTTACTGGATCCCAACAGAAAAATATTTCCAGTTAAAATACGATATCAACAAAAATATTTATGCAGCTTTGCTAGCGGCAGATATTTCCATTCCTTATCAAAAACATATTATCCGGATGGAAAATTAGATAATTATTTTATTCGTTGTAATAATTTTAAGCCTATCCAGATGTTATACTTGGAGTGATAACAATAGTAATTCATGAGGGGGAAATGAAAATGACAACACCGGTAAAATTGATTAATGGCGTTGGCCCAAAAACAGTTGAGTATCTTAAGTCGCAACGAATTACCACTGTAGAAGCATTAATAAAGCGTGGTGCCAGCGTGCTAGAGGTAGCGCCAGGATTTAGTCCTGGCAGAGCGGCAAACGTAATGAATGCAGCAAATAACTTATTTAACGGCACGCCTGTAGAAAAAACGGAAAAACCATTAAGTAAAGTAAAAGCTGAAAAATCAGGCAAGAAAGATAAAAAGAACAAGAAAAAAGACAAGGATAAAAAGTCAAAAAATAAAAAAGGTAAGAAAGGTAAGAAAGGTAAGAAAGGTAAGAAAGGTAAGAAAAAAAATAAAAAGAATAAAAATTAATCTTAATATTATTCTTTTAAACAGTTTTTAATAAAACTCAATAATTAAGTTTATAACGAAGTCGGATTAGAATTTCGTAATTTCTGTTTTAACCTGTGGACAAAATAATAATATGAAAATTGAAACCATTGCTGTGCACGGAGGTTATTCTCCTGAACCAACAACTAAAGCAGTTGCCGTTCCCATTTATCAAACAACATCCTATGCATTCGATAATACTCAACATGCTGCAGATTTATTTGATTTAAAAGTCGAAGGTAATATTTATACACGGATTATGAATCCTACAACTGCTGTGCTGGAACAGCGTGTTGCGGAAATGGAAGGGGGCATTGGTGCTCTTGCTTTAGCTTCCGGTATGGCCGCTATCAGTTATGCAATACAGACTATTACCGAATCCGGTGACAATATTATTTCGACCAGTAGCCTGTATGGCGGAACGTATAATTTATTTGCTCATACCTTTCCGCAAATGGGTATTGAAACGCGTTTTATTGAAGCACCGGATTATGATCGCATAACATCATTAATTGATGACAAAACCAAAGCCGTGTTTTGTGAGTCGATTGGTAATCCGGCAGGCAATGTTGCAGATTTACAAAAAATAGCAGAATTAGCCCATGCTAAAGGCGTTCCTGTTATCGTTGATAATACTGTGCCGACGCCTTATTTATGTAGACCATTTGAACATGGTTGTGACATCGTTGTTCATTCATTAACAAAATATATGGGAGGACATGGATCAAATATCGGTGGAATTATCGTGGACTCGGGTAAGTTTCCCTGGGCCGATAATGCCAGTCGTTTTAAACGATTAAATGAACCCGATCCTTCATATCATGGTGTTGTTTATACTGAGGCATTAGCTGAAGCAGCCTATATAGGTCGCGCAAGAGTTGTTCCATTAAGGAATATGGGAGCCGCTATATCACCAATGAATAGTTTCATGATCTTACAGGGAATTGAAACATTACCGCTAAGAATGGATCGTCATTGCGAAAATGCAATTGAAATTGCCAAATATCTTACTAACCAGGATAAAGTGAACTGGGTCAGGTATGCGGGTCTTGAAGATCATGTCGATTATGATCTTTTAAATAAATATTGCAGTGGCAAAGCGGCAAGCATACTCAGTTTTGGTATAAAAGATGGTGTAGAAGGCGGCGCTAAATTTATTGACGCATTGGAATTATTTACACGTCTTGTCAATATTGGTGACGCGAAATCATTAGCTTGTCATCCAGCGACAACAACACACAGGCAACTCTCTCCAGAAGAGCTCGAAAAGAGCGGCGTCTCGGAAGATCTGGTGAGACTTTCAGTTGGCATTGAACATATAGATGATTTACTTGCCGACATTGAACAAGCGTTGTCTAAAGTTTAGTGACGTTTTCAGATAAAATGCTACTCAGCTACTTATGAGAGTTTTTATCTTCGATGTTGTCTTTATCTTCTTGTTAACTTCTTGTGCAGAAAACAGTGATCCAAAAATCCTTTTCGATAAGGGTGAATATGATAAATCATTGCCTTTGTGGGTAGAGCTGGCAACTAAAGGTGATGCGCTTGCACAGAATTATGTCGGTATTCAATATTATCTAGGTCTGGGTACAGAAAGAAATTATCAGCAAGCAATAGAATGGTTTGAAAAGTCAGCGACTCAGGGCTTTGCCGATGCGCAATATAATTTAGCTGTTATGTATGAAAATGGTCAGCATGTTCAACAAGACTATACAATTGCGGCTATGTGGTATTCACTTGCTATAGATAAAGAGAATGAGCATGCTAGGAGAAGAATGCAGGGTTTATTGGACGAACATAAACTTTTTCCAAATCAATACAATCGTGCAAAAGAACTTGCTCAACAATACAGGTAAAAAAATAGGCCATTAGTGATACATCGTTCATGTAAATATTTTAGATAAAGGAAAGTGGTAGCTATAGATCGTCTGCATGGAGACAGAAAGTACGATTACAGGACGTAATCGGTAGAGTCGAGTCTGGAACAGAGACCGAGAACGATATTTATATTTAGGTAAGACGGTCTTCTAATTAATTGGCAAGGCAAGTTCTTCAAGAAAGAAAGCTGCTAAATCATGCCGACCTGAAAGCCCTGCTTTTTTGTAAATTGAACGTGCTTGTTGTCTTGCAGTTGCTTCACTCACTTTACGGATATAGGCAATTTCTTTGTGACTTAAACCCTTCAATAAAAACAAACCAATTTCTTTTTCTGATGGCGTTAAAGCCCATCTTTCAAATTGATTATTGATTGATGCGCTGAGTCCCTGCAATAAGGTTTGAGTTTCGTTTCGCCACTCGCGTGCTTCTTTCCTGTTCTTCTGAAGTTCCAGTGTTATATCATTTACCAATTGGCGAGATATTTTTGCCTCTTTTAGTAAACGGAGGGATATGACAGAAGCACTAAAGATTGCGATGAAGAATACAAATATCTCCACGATAATGTGCGTAAGATTAGTGCCCTCCTGAATATCGGCAATAATGTCGATTGCCGCTAAAAATCCAATAAAGCCAAATGCAGCAAGAAGAAACAATCTAAAACGACTTCCGAATAATAGTTCATTGATATCTAACATATTGATTTAAATACACTTCACAAATGACGGATGGTTAATTTCCATAATAAAACACATATTCCTAATAGGATTTAAAAATAATTATTTTTACTATTTAAATTGGTATTGGACTATGAGTATGACCAAAAAATTGCAACGATTCAAAGTCTGGGATCGGACAACAAGACTGTTTCATTGGGTAAATGCTATATCAGTCTTGTCCCTGATGATTATTGGTATTCTTATTCTCAATGCGAAGTCTCTTGGAATTGAAGGGGATGCCAAAATCCTGCTTAAAACCATTCATACTTATATTGGCTATGTATTTGCTATCAATCTTTGTTGGCGAATTATTTGGGCTTTTATTGGAGGTTTCTATGCACGCTGGAATCAGTTCCTGCCTGTAGGTAAAGACTTTCTCGCTTCATTAAGGAAATACACTTCCAGTTTATTCTCAGGTACTCCGCAACAATATATTGGACATAACCCGATTGGCAAACTCATTATCAGTCTGTTTTTTCTTCTTCTCAGTATTCAGGCTATTACGGGAACCATCATCGCTGGTACAGACTTGTACCTTCCTCCATTTGGGGGATATTTCGCTGAATGGGTAACTGAAGGTGATCTGGAAAGACTCAAAGAATTAAAGCCCGGCGATAAAACCTATGTAGTAGAAAAAGCCTATGAAGAGATGCGTTCTTTTCGAAAGCCAATTATTACGGTTCATGTTTATGGGTTTTATATTCTGATCGTATTCGTACTAATCCATATTGCAGGTGTCATTGTTAGTGAATTGAGAGAAAAAAATGGGTTGATTTCGGCAATGATTACCGGTGAAAAAATACTGGATGATTTGCCTGAAGATCAAAAAGAATACTCAGAATTAAAAGAGGACGACAATGTTTAAAAAAAATAATTTCTATAATTTAATTTTTCTTGTAATTCTCGCTAGTGCATTCTCATTAGCACATGCTGCAGAAAATATATCAGCAAAAGAAATTTATCAGAATAATTGTGCAGCTTGTCATGGCTCAATAGGCAAGCCCGATCCAGATAACCCCATGTTTAATGAGCTGGGATTACTTCCAGCAAACTTTACTGATCCACTATTTAGTAGTCGAGAACCATCAAAAGACTGGTTTTTAGTTGTTAAAGAAGGAGGTGCAGCTAAAGGCTTCTCTAAAATCATGCCGGCCTTCAAAGAAATTTTAAGTGATCTACAGATAAAGAAAGTAATTAGTTATATAAAAACATTAGCAGGAGATCACGGCTATCCATCAGGAGATATGAATTTTGTATTACCTATCCGTACAAAAAAAGCATTCCCGGAAGATGAAGTCGTATGGAAATTACGATTTCAAGATAATATTAATAACAAAAACAGAAATCAGGTTCGTAATGTACTCGAAATAGAAAAACGTATTTTTAAAAACACTCAGCTCTCGCTTGAATTAAGTCACAGTATTGATGACGGTATTGATAATGGACACGGAAATTTTGATCAAATAGAACCGGGTATAAAACAAGTCATCTACGAAAATGTATCTCAGCAATTCATAGCATCAGTCGGTACACTATTGGCAATAAAAACAGAAGAAAGAGCAGCATCTGATGAAGTAATTCCCTATATCGCAGTAGCAAAGCGATTAACCAAAACATTAACGATGCAAGGCACAGCTCGTTCTACTTTACCATTGGATAAATTTAGTGAGGGTAATGTAGAGCTATCGAGTGTTGTTCATTGGTCTCCGAGCCTCTGGCCTCGTAGTTTCAAACCTGGTCTCGAATTAGTTGCCTCATTTCCTATTGATAGAGGCGCCGGTTCCAGCAGAAAGTCATTTGCACAATTAAGTTTAATACCTCAAACACAAATAGGCTTAAATAAACGCGGC
Source organism: Pseudomonadota bacterium (assembly GCA_013112535.1). Taxonomy (GTDB): domain Bacteria; phylum Pseudomonadota; class Gammaproteobacteria; order Eutrophobiales; family Eutrophobiaceae; genus UBA7359. The sequence continues at coordinate 143,053 of JABFGI010000007.1, read as the reverse complement.
CACATTATGCTTAACCTTGGTGCAGAAATTCCTTTAAATGATACAGAGCGATATGACTATCGTGGGTATGCTTATCTAATATGGGATTTCGCGGATGGTGGATTATTTGATGGCTGGTAATTTCAATTTATTTTAAGAAAAAGAGAATGACCATGTTTATGAATAATTGAATTAACCTGTATGAAAAGATGAAAAAAATTAATTATTATTTATTCATATTGCTATTAAGTGTTTACACGACAGTAAACGCTAAAACGATACAAGAAGGTATAGCAATAGAATTGATCTCATCAAGGCAGGTGGTAATTAAAACTGCAAATATCTATTATAAAAATGATGGAATAACTGTTTCTGGAAGGTTAAAGCGTCGATATGCGACAAATAGTTTGCGATTACCTGGTCACCTTGACGTGGAAATATTAGATGTTCAGGGATCTGCGATTTATAAAACAAGGGCAAAATATTCAAAGATATCGTATCTGAGAAATATCAGGAATTTTAAATACGAATATTCGATAGATATTCCATTCGTTCCATCAGATAGACATACCATACGAATGACTTTTCAGGAAAAGTAGTCATACATACTTAATGTTAATAAAAATTATTACTTAATAGTAGTTCCAGACAGAGTCAAACCGTCGCTGCATAATTAGTCTGGACTAAAAAACTGCTCTTCTAACTAAAATAGCCACCTACAGTACTTTCTCATTGTCAGAACCTGAACCGCTTGGAGCTGAATTAGGTGTCATCCCATTTCTATCTGGCACGCTTTCTGCTTTTTCAGGATCTATGGTCTAGAATTAATTAATAAATTCCATGATTAAACCTTATGATATCTGAAAATATTAATCAGCCTGTTTCATTTATATTTCTTATTTTTCTTTCAATAAGTCTTTGTTTTGCTGACAATAATTCTGTTCAACAAGAAAATGCTGATAGGGAATTTGTAGTAGGTGTGTTGTATTGGTCAATGAATATTCCGGGACAGGTTGCTATGCGGCAAGGTCTCGAGCAAGAGGCTGATAGAATCAATAATGAGGCTATCCATGCTGGTATTGCCAAGGTTGAACTCATACCTAATGTTGCCGGAGACGGCATTGATGGTATGGAGAATCAGATTATCCAAATGAAGAAAATGATCGAATTAGGTGTCGATTTGATCATTGTTCAGCCAACAGATATAGCGGCGTTAAAAGACGCTCTGCAACAGGCTAATGCTGCAGGTATTCCTGTTGTAGCATATGACCAACATATATTAGGTGGCGAACTAACCAGTTTTATTACCTCTGATAACTATCAAGCAGGATTTCTGGATGGCGAGTATGTTGCGGCAAACTTTCCGGCTGAAAAAAAAATACGTATTGTATTGGTCGAATATCCCCATGTGTCGTCAACTGTTTCACGCGTGGACGGATTTATTGATGCGTTAGAAACATATAAACAATCTTTTCAAATTATTAAAACTTACTCAGCAGTTGAGCCGATAGGTGGAAAAAAAGCTGGTATACAAATTTTAAATGATTTTCCTGACAAAGGTTCTATTGATGTAATTTTTAGTGTGAATGATGGTGGTGGTTTAGCCGTTATTAATGAACTGGAAGCCGCAGATAGATACGAAATATTTTTTGCTAGCGTTGATGGCGATCCTGTCTCTGTAGAAAACATTAAAAGAGGAGGGATTTCTCGTATAGATTCTGCGCAGTTTTGTGGTGAACTTGGTGCAGAGGCTATGAGAATTTCTTATCAGGTACTATTAGGAAATGAAGTTAAAGAGGAAGTTTTGGTTCCCGTTTTTCCAATAACACGTGAAACAGTTGATTTGTATCACGGTTGGTCAGCACCTATCCCGAAACCATTTAAAAAACCATGGTATAGCAATACACCAGTATGGTCGGGTAAGCCACTGAACATGGATGATCAGTAACAGGGAATAAAATGAAACAAAATAATCAGGAATCAAGCAAACAATTATCAAAAGAATTCTTATACTTTGGTCGGAATATGGCTCTTGGCTTCAGTGCCTTATTATTAACATTCATGTTAATTGTAATTCTGGTTGGTTCTATTATCTATACTCGGGTATCTGATAGTAATGAAAGTGAACTACAGGAAACTGTAACAAGTCTTTTGGCCCAGTCTATTAATCGTATTAGCTTTTCCGGGAAATATCATGCCAGATTATTAGTCGAGCAAATAGCTGCCACTCATTCACGTATCGTTTTTATTACCATTGCGTTGCCTGATGGAAAAATTATCGCTAACAGTCAAAAAGATAATGATTCAAAATATGTTGATGAACATAATATTAATATTATTCAACATGTTCTTGAAGAAAACAAAACGGTATTTGAAGAAAGACACTGGAATGAATTAACGATACGACAAATAGCGATGCCCTATCGATCGGGTTATAAGAATAAAGCAAGCGGCGTCATTATAGTAGGTATTTCTATTGATGAAGCCATTGCAGCAAAAAGAACAACTGTTTATTCATTAATAATTCTAGTATTAATTTTATCGGTCGTATTTTTTGTCATTACACTTTTATTGAGTAAACATTTTGCAACACCGGTACTTAATCATGCCTGGCAATTTAAAAGAATACTGGATCATGCTCCATTGTTGCTCAGGATTACTGATCGTGATGGCAAAATTAAAGAAAGCAGTGCTGAGTTTTCTTCATTGTCCAGGGATGACTCGAAAATACTAGATACAGAACTCAAAGATGTCCTCGAAAATAATTCAGAAATTGAACGAGAAATAACTAGAACAGTTGGCGGTAAAGAAGCCGTCTTTTTCTCAACCAGCTTTCCTGTGCTAGAAGATAAAGGAGGTGAAATAAATTTAATTTGCACCATTGCAATGGATATAACTAATCTAAGGCGTACAGAGGCAGAATTACATAAACTTTCTCGTGCTGTGGAGCACAGTTCATCATCTGTCTATATAACAGATCCTGACGGAAAAATTGAATATGTTAACCCGAGCTTTTGTGAGGTTACGGGTTATTCGAAAGAAGAAGTATTAGGAATGAATCCAGGTATATTGAAATCAGGACAAACGACTAAAGAAGTTTATAAGGATTTATGGCATACCATAGAATCAGGTGAAAACTGGAAAGGGGAATTATATAACAGAAAAAAAGATGGAAATTTTTACTGGGCTCGTATATCAATATCATGCGTGAAAGATTCTAATAATGAAATTATTAACTTCGTTGCCATACAGGATGATGTAACGCGCGAATATCAATTATCTGAGCAGCTTAATCATCAAGCCAGTCACGATGACTTAACCGGGTTAGTCAATAGAAGAGAATTTGAAAGACGTACAGAAAGATTATTGAATACGTCTAGAACCAATGGTGCTGAACATGCTTTATGTTTTATGGATCTTGATCAGTTTAAGGTAATCAATGATACATGTGGTCATATTGCTGGCGATGAATTGTTACGACAGATAAGTACCAAAATGGATAATGTCGTCAGAAAACGAGATACGCTAGCAAGATTGGGAGGCGATGAATTTGGTGTGTTAATGGAACATTGTTCATTGCAAGATGCAAATCGAGTTGCTACATGTTTGCAAAAAGAGGTACAGGAATTTAATTTTTTCTGGCAAGAAAAATCTTTCAAAATCGGAGTCAGTATGGGTCTGGTTGTCATAAAGGAAACAACTGCTAATTTAACTGAATTATTAAAAGCTGCAGATGCAGCCTGTTATATTGCCAAGGAAAAAGGTCGTAACCGAATTCATATATATCATGAAGATGATGCTGAGCAAAATAGAAGGCACGGCGAGATGCAATGGGTGTTCAGGCTAAATCAGGCACTTGAAGAAAATCGTTTCTGCCTCTTTGCGCAATCAATTATGCCATTAGATGGCAGGGGTAAATTGAATTACGAATTATTAATAAGAATGATAGATGAGAATGGCGAACTAATTCAACCAGGATCATTTTTACCTGCTGCAGAACGTTATAATCTGATATCAAAATTAGATGAATGGGTAATCAATAATGCCTTTGAATTATTATCTAATAATTTGTCATTTTTAGATCAAATAAATTATTGTTCTATAAATCTTTCCGGTCCTTCAATATCAAATTCAGATGTTTTGGATTTTATTATATATAAGCTGGATGAATATAAGATTGACAGAAAAAAGATCTGTTTTGAAATAACAGAAACAGCAGCTATATCCAATTTAAATATGGCAATGCATTTTATTTCAAAATTAAAGGGTTTAGGCTGTAAATTTGCGTTGGATGATTTCGGCAGTGGTTTATCATCGTTTGGTTATTTAAAGAATTTACCTGTAGATTACCTGAAAATTGATGGAATGTTTGTTAAGGATATTGCTGATGATCCAATCGACCATGCGATGGTTAAATCTATAAACGAAATTGGTCATGTCATGCATATGAATACAATCGCTGAGTTTGTGGAAAATGATGTGATAAAAGGAATGTTAAAAGAAATTGGCGTTGACTATGCACAAGGGTATGGTATTGGAAAGCCGGTTGAATTTTCAGAAATTCTCGCGCGCACGAATAATGTAGTTAATATTCAGCCTTATAATAATTAAAAACAAATCTTGTTCTACTGAAGTTACAACAGTTTTATTCAGTCTTTATCTTGCATAATTGATCTGTTAACAGATACAAGCAATTTTATGTAAATGGATCCAATTATATTTTAATGCGCACTAAATAATAAAAGTGAACAGGTAGTATCCGGAGTATAAATTTACCAGGACATGTTTCTAATTCGATCAGCAGCTATTTCCAAAAGACCAATCTTGGCTTCTTGAGCAGGGACATAATCAATTGATTTTAATATATGATCACGTTCTCGTTCTATTTCTGAATCAATTAATTGGCGGTCGGGAATACAGCCGGTTGTATTTCTGATATTTAGTATCTTAGTGAACAATCGTTCTTCTGTATTTTGTAAAGAATTATTAATAAAGGTATCAAAATTATTTTCATGATCAGATTGTTTCTTATAGTTTTTAATAATTGATGCGCGAACTGCCAGTGCCTTTTCAATGCCGTTATACATCTCCCCTTTAGTGAGGTGTTTTTTACTAAGGAAATGGTGAACTCCCGCTTTTAGGACGCGTTTTGCAATTTTATTATCATCCATTCCAGTTATAACGATAGTGGCAGGAAAATTTTCTGATTTCTTATATCTGCTGAACCACCCTAATCCCGTTTCGTTCTTACTCAAATAGTAGTCGAGGATTAATACATCGTACTTCTCCCAATCAAAGTTCAATGGTGGACAACCCAGTCTGGGAAAATCGTATTCTTCAATTTTAGCATCAGGAAATAAACTGTTTAAACGAACCAATAACGCCTTTCGGTAATCGAGATCATCATCAATTATCAAAATACTACGGACTTCTGTTTCCATATGTCTTTACCAATCAATATTCAGTGTATTTGTGTACATTATTTTTTGTAGATTAAAGCAATATGTGAGCCAGTTGATTTTAAAAATTAGCATTAAATGATAATTTTAGACAGGTAAGCCCTTGTTATGTCTGATCGCCATGGCTCGCCTACATGGATGTTGGTTTTAGAGCATCAAAAGAAGGTACTTAAGGTGATGCAGGACATTTACATGGAAGTGAACGGTAGAGAGCCGTGTTCGGGAACGAAGACCGAGCAATTGTCGTAGAATCGAACCACCAACTCCAACGTCATGAGTCTGAACTAAAAACGTTCACTAATAACTAAACGGACATTTACGGTACACGCCTTGCGCCAAAACCTCGACCACCTGCGTTTCATTAGCTTTCGATCACGTATGAATTTTTCTCAATATTCTCAAAATTGAAAGGAAAGAATAAAATATATCCGTTCTCTTTTTCGATATAATGTTTGTTATACAAAATATCACGTTGCATAAATAAAAAGGTGGCAGCAATGCGTTGGTCTTATTTTATTGTTATTCAGTGCCTGATTATATTTATAATGATCGGTATTTTTTATATTCATCAGGAAAATGTAATTGTACTCAAAAAACCTCCAGAATCTATTTCACAATGGTATAAACCACAAAACAAACGTCAGGTATGGTTGCATACCATGTTTAAATTACGACGTGAAATGTTAGCAATCAAGATTTATGCAAAAATGCAGAATGATGAAAATCTAAAAAAATGGGTAGAAAAATTAAATGAAGATTACTATAAAATTGCAGAGATGATGCCTGAATGGAAGAACAAACTGGATTTAGTCTCTATTGCTAATATACAAAAAAATATTAAAGAAAAACGTTATGACGAGATAACTCATACTTTGGATGAACTAGATAAAAGTTGTCAGTCTTGTCATACGGATTTTCGTGCCGCGACAGCAACACTCTATCGGGCGCCTGATTTTTCAGAGATGAAGATTGATGATTCAATAACATTAATTTCACACATGCGCACAATGAGTAAACAGGTGAATCAGATAAAGATTGCTTTTGTTGATAATAGATCGGAAGCCGCGCTATCAACTTTGTCTGAATTAGAAAAAGGGATGAACAATTTAGGTGATATTTGTATCAACTGTCATAAAAATGCTTCGAAAGAATTTCCCAATGAAAAGATAACTCAAACTATGGCCGATCTAAAACAAAGTCTTAAAACAGGTTCTTTAAAGGAGCAGGGTGAAGCGTTAGGTACCTTGGCGGTTTTGGCTTGTGCAGAATGTCATGGTACTCATCGTTTGGCTTATGATGCAAAAAAACTTCTTAGTAATAAGAAGAACTGGTATGAACTCCTCAAACATTCTTTTTAGGCAATAAATTTAGAATATGCTGGAAGCGTTGATATATGGTGACTATAGGTGTAATTGAACCACCATCAACGTTATGAACCTGAACTGAAACATTCAACATTAACTAAAACAGTTACTTACGGTACATGTACTATGCCAAACTCATGTTTACTCGGTTATGACCTGGTTTTAATCCAGTTTCTGTCTGGCGCATTATTAGCTTTCAATTAATTTGGCTATTAATCCGCAGAGAGTCTCAAATATCCCATTATGTAGAATAACTTGTGACTATAATTATATTGCCGAAATAAAAATATCAGAACAACTTTTAAGGAATGTCCGATGAGACGTACAGACACAACACTTCTTGAACAAATGAAAATTACTGATGTAGAAATTGCTAATCGCAAGGGGTTGCTTGATCTTGATACAGCCGCTTTAAAACTACTATCTGAATATAAGGTTCTTATTGAAGATAATGTCGATGCAATTGTGGATGAGTTTTATAAAAAGCAGACTGAAATAGATGAAATATCTCTATTGATAGGAGATGCAGATACTTTATTTCGTCTGCGTAACGCTCAGCGTAAGTATGTTATCGATCTATTTTCTGGAGATTATGATATCGAGTACGTTAATAATAGATTAAGAATTGGTATGGTTCATAAACGAATTGGTGTGGAACCAAAACTCTATCTTTCTGCGGTGAAAACGCTTAAAGAGCTTATTATAAAAGTATTAAAAAATAATGTTCAACCTAAGGACAATTTAGAGATGCTATTAAGAGCTTTAGATAATCTTTTTTATTTTGATACTACACTAGTATTTGATACATACATTGATAGTTTAGTGGGCGAGATAGAGTCTGCAAAAAGAAAAACTGAAGAATATGCAAAGATTCTGGAAGCTAAAGTAGCTGAAAGAACTTATCAATTAGAAGAACTGACTAAGTTAGATCCACTTACAAATTTATATAATCGACGAGCCTTGGAGGATTTTCTCAATCGGGAACTTGCCGTGGTAAAAAGGCGCGGAGCTGGTTTATCGTTAGTTTATTTTGATATTGATAATTTTAAGAAAATTAATGATAGTCAGGGACACATTAAAGGTGATGAGATACTTCAATCTATAGGGCAAATACTTAAAGATAACATTAGGGAAATTGATATTGCATGTAGATATGGTGGTGATGAATTCTGTTTAATCTTTCCCGAATGCAACATTGAAAATGCTAAAATTGTTTGCAAAAAAATAATAAAGAACTTTAATCTAAAATATCCTGATTTATCACTAAGTTTTGGAGTGGTTGAGGCAACGCCGAATAAATATATTGATAATAATAAGATTATCCGTGATGCAGACGAAAAGATGTATCAAGCAAAAAAAGAAGCAGGATCAAATATTCGTTGTTGAGTAGCGGAATAAAATATTCGAATTTTGATTATATTAAATAGTAGGTAAGTGCTTGTAAAGTATGGTGGCTATGGGTGGAATTGAACCACCGACCCCAGCGTTATGAGCCTGAACTGAAATTATTCACTATTAACTAAAACAGCCACTTACGGTACACGCTCTGTACCAAAACCCTGTTCACTAGGGGTTGAATTAGTTTTTAAACTGGTTCAACTTGGCACATTATTTTCAATTTAATTAGTATAATTATCCTCCAAAGGATCTTTTATAAAATGAAATTCGCACTCATTAATGGTGATAGAGTTGAGGCTACTAAAGGAGCTAAAGGATTTTGTATTTGTTGTGGTTCAGAATTAATTGCTAAATGTGGCGAGGTTAAAGTTCATCATTGGGCTCATAAAGGAAACCGTAATTGTGACAGATGGTGGGAAAATGAGACTGAATGGCACCGCTCATGGAAAGGAAAATTTCCCCTCGATTGGCAAGAAGTAGTTCATTTTGACGGCAGCGGTGAGAAGCATATCGCAGATGTAAAAACACAATCCGGATGGACATTAGAATTTCAACACTCTTATCTTAACTCTGAAGAACGCCGTTCTCGGAATACATTTTATTCTAAACTAATTTGGGTTGTTGATGGAACAAGACGAAAAACAGATAAATTACAGTTTCAAAAAATAATAAATGAAAGTAGTGTCATACTTAACGAGCCTCATATATTACGAGTACACTTTCCAGAGGAATGTAGGCTTTTAAAAGAATGGCATGATAACAATGTTTTAGTATTTTTTGATTTTCAAGAAACGAATGAAACAGAGCAATCAATGTTATGGTTTCTATTCCCTAAAATTTCAAATGGTGATGCCTACATATCACCTTTTTCACGGCTTAATTTTATAGAATCGCATAATAAAAATAAGTTTGATGAAATAGTCCAAGAAATTATTTTACCAATTAGCAAAATACTGGATAGCAACAAACGAACTAGCCGATCAAATAGGTTTTTAGGTTTTGAGCGTGATATAGCAAATAAACGACGAAGGCGAAGACGTCTCTAGAATATTCGAATGTAGCATTTGAGTCTTAATATAGTTTCATCCATTCTAAATCTGGCACATAATGTAGATACTCATGTGCAGAATAATAGTTTTAAGTAAATCTGATGATAAAGGGACATAAGGATGTATTACTCTAAATTTAGAATACAAAATTTTAAAGGCATTAAAGACACAACTGTTAAATTATCTGACCAAACTAAAATGGGAGTGTTTGCTTTTGTTGGATTAAATGAGAGTGGTAAAACGACAATACTAGAAGCGATTCATAGCTTTTCTCCTGACAGATCTACAAGTGAGCTTGTTGGTGGAAATGAAGAAACAGGAGTTCCTTATAGTAACAGGGTACCAAGGCACTTGATCTCTAATTTTACCGGTGATGTGTCTGTTGAAGCTACTGCAACTCTTGAAGAAGATGAAAGAGAGGAAATAGTAGATTTTTTTAAAAGCGAGTATAAGCTTACGATCAATCCAAAAAGTATTCCAGATGAAATTGTTTTTGAACGGCACCAGTTATTTAAAAATGGTGATTTAATAAAAAGCGATTTTTCTCTTAGATCGAAAATTAAAGTAAAAACTGGTAGGCAAAAAAATTGGAGAATTCCAAATGCCGAAGAGCAGGAAACATTGAGGGAGACATTATATAATGACACTCCTGATATTGCTTACTTTCCAACCTTTGTATTTGATTTCCCTCAGCGTATATATCTAACTAAAGAGCGAGGAGATAAAGTAAGTAATTTTTATCGGGAAGTATTTCAAGATATCTTAGACTATGATGGTCAAGGACATACTATTGAGGATTCTATTGTTCGTCGGATTCGGAGCGAAGACAAAATAGTTTCATGGCTAGATTTTCTTACTATATGGAATTCTAGTGATGATAAAACTAAAATACAGCATGTTATTGACCGTGCCAGTTCAGTAGTAACAGAAGTTGTTTTTGGTCGATGGAATGAAATATTTGGCGAGGATGTTAAAGGAAAAGAAATTATCATTTCTTATGATCCAGAAGAAGGAGAGCGCGAGGATCATTCTGGAGCAATTACTAAAACCAATGAACATGATGTTTTTATCAAATTTCAAATTAGAGACGGAACTAGACGTTTTGATGTTAACCATCGTTCTTTAGGTTTCAGGTGGTTTTTTGCATTTATGTTGTTTACTCAATTTAGAGTTGCTCGTGAGAATACACGACCTGTTCTTTTTCTCTTTGATGAGCCGGCATCAAATCTTCATGCTGCAGCTCAACAAAAATTAATCGAAAGCTTTCCTGAAATTGCAAAAGACAATAATACTCTTGCGTATACTACTCATAGTCATTATATGATTGAACCCAAATGGCTTGAGCAAACATTCATTGTAACTAATCGTGCCGATGCACCAACTGATTCAGTTATAGATGCTTTATCTTTAAATGATGAATCCCTTGATATCAGAGCAACTCGATATAATACATTTGTTAACGAGAATCCTAGTTTAACGAATTATTTTCAACCCATTCTAGATCGATTAAGAGTGGTGCCATCACGTTTTGATATTGATAAATCATCTATCGTTGTTGAAGGTAAATCTGATTATTATGTCCTTCGTTACGCTGCAAAACTATTGAAAAGAAATGATCTTCCTTTAGTTCCTGGCCTTGGTGCAGGAACATTTGGTTCACTTGTGGCATTACATATTGGATGGAATTTACATATGCTTTTTGTTTTGGATGGTGATGAAAAAGGAAAGCTTGAAGAAGAGCGTTATGTAAAACAGTATGGCTTAGCTTCATCGCATATAATTACCATTGATAAGTTAATTTCGGGAGTAAAAGTCATTGAGGACTTACTTGATGATGTTGCTTTACAGGTAATTGAAAATGAATTAGAGCTTTCGTCAAAACCTACTAAGAAAAATATTCGAAGATTTTTCCAAGAGAGTCTTGCCAGAGATGAAATACCTTCATTAGGCTCTAAGTTTTCACAAAACGCCACAAAAATACTTGATGAACTTTTCAAACGTTTAAATAATTAACTATACTTCTCTGTCATTGGTCAATAGTTATTATATAAAAAGGAATGAAAAATAAAGGCGAGTTTCCAAGACTTGATCAAGCTCGATTAAATAAACTTCTAAATTTATATCGTGAACTTCATGAGCAATCAATCGAAGCCGAAAATGACTTTCGTAAAGTTTCGTTAGAAAAATGGGAAAAAATTATTCCTTCTCCTGCAAGGTGGTCAGTTTTTTATGAAATACCTTATCTGCATAACTTACTTTTCTTATTCAAATGGATTGGTGTATTGGATGAATATCAAACCGCAGTAAAAACGGATGATCCTATAAATAGTGTTCTTACATTTCTTGATAATGTTGATGAAATAGTTATAAAAGAAGGGGAAGAACCGAAAGGTGGAATTGATGAGTCAACAGCCATCCTTTCATGGATTGCTATTTCAAAACAACTAAAAAGTTGGATGATACATGGAAAAACACTATCTAAACTTAATGAAGAGATAGGGGAAGGTTCATTTTCATCTCTCTATAAAGCCTTAGAAATTGACCCGTCAATCATAGCTACTGCGAATGCCTCGCATCTATTTTCAATTGGATTACTACAAAAAAACAAGAAACGATTTATCGGTACGATCTCTAAGAAAATGAGCTCGCAGCTTGCTAGACATGATAGGAGTATGCAAGAACTCAGGTTTATGTTGACCGCCATAACTGAAATTGGTGATTTTGATATCTACTCACAATCAGATCGTTATAAATTGTTTGTAGAAGACTTACAGATTTACTCATCAAGAAGTAGAAATGAAAATACTAAGGATGAATTTGATTCCTTGAATCAGTTTATTAGAGATTGGCGAAGAAACGCTGAAATATATGAATATGATGTAACGAAGACGAAATAGTACATTTCAACTTCGTGTTTCTCCTGTAATTCTGCCTATAAATAGGAACCTCTATTAACGACGGTTTATTAACTGTCACTAAACACGAGGTTCTACTATGAAAAATGAATACGAAGAAAACAAGTCGCCCCCACACGCACGCACAGCGTGCGTGGGGGCAGGTGCCTTGCCTAGTAACACAGCACCTGCTAATAGCATTAATAATAAAATAGTCACAGTTCTAAGAAACGGAATTGATAGTCTTTACCTTTCTTATCAGGGTGAATTGCATCCAGATATGGAAGAGAAATTAAAGGAATATAAACAAGATGCTCAATCTCGATTGCCAATGGAAAAAGCTAAAGCCATTTGGATTTTTGGTGACCATTGTTTTGAGGTAAAAGATAAAGGAACAGGATATTACCCTTATATCCTTGAAGATAATGCCTATCGTATTCAATTCTCTAGTGCTAAAGCAAAACAACTACCTTTAGCCTATGTTCAGTTACGAAGTGATTGGTTAACCCATAAAGGAATCATTCACTGTAAAACTGAATTAGAGAATATCATTGGGACATTTGGTTTTATTGAAGAATCAGAGAATGTTTCACGAAGTGATTTATTCGTTGATTTTGTAGCAGAGATCGATCTCGAGCAGATCCAACTTGCACAATGGGTCACACGTTCTAAACGACATGGTACATTTCATGTTGATAAGGTCTTCACAGGCTACACCTTTGGCTTAGGGGGAGACATATCAGCACGTTTATATGATAAGACCGAAGAGATTAAGAAAAGCGGTAAAATCTATTTATATGATCTCTGGCGAGATAAAGGATGGAAAGACGGTCAACGTGTTTATCGATTAGAGTTTGAATTAAAGAATAGAGTTTTGACCGAGCATGATGCAAAGACAATTGATAAACTACTTTATCGTGCCGGTGGTTTGTGGCGTTACTGTTTATTAAACTGGTTAAAGCTAACTATCCCTAATGTAGCAGACGATACTCAGTCACGTTGGCCTTTACATCCTTTATGGGTAGAACTCGCCGACATTGAATGGTGTGGATTATTTGAGGGTGTTTCTATTCCTGCACGTACTACACGTATTCCTCCTGATTCAAATTTGTTTGAAGCGGGTCTTTCTGGTTTAACTTCTTACATGGCGATACATGAGATTGATGATTATGAAGAAGCCTTATCCAAATTTATTTCTGATGCAGCGGACTATCATAATGATAAAAGAGATTTCACAGGAATTGATTTTTATACATACATGGAAGAGAAAGCCGCACTTAAGGCACGTCGATATAATGTCATAAATAAAAAGAGGCATAAGCAAGAACTAGAGTCTGAATTAAGAAAAGAACAAGAAGCTTATCGAAAGGCATCGGACGGTGAGTGATGAAGAAACATTGGATTTATCCGCCGCCGCTAGTTTTCTTCATATGTCTGTGGAAACCCTTAGAGGACGTGCAAAACAGGGAATCATTAAAGGGGTTAAACCTGCTAAATGTTGGGTCTTCCTTAAATCCGACCTTGTCGAATATCTCAACTCGCTCTATATTCCAAGTACAGGGCATGTGCCGTCAAGTGGCTGTGACGATAAGGAGGTAATCTTATGTCACTCTACAAACGCGGTGAAGTCTGGTGGGTTCGGTTCACTGCTCCAAATGGACGGCGAATACGAAGAACTACTGGAACTGAAGACAAGGAAGCCGCCCGTGAATACCATGATCGGTTAAAGGCTGAATTATGGCGGGTTAAAAAGCTTGGTGAACGTCCTGAGTACAGATGGAATGATGCAGTTGTTAAATGGCTTAAAGAAAAAAGTCATAAAGCATCCATCGATAAAGACAAAGAAATTTTTCGATGGGTTGATCCATATTTAAATGGTCTAAAGTTACGACAAATTGATCGTGCACTATTAGACGAGATTCAAGATGCAAAGGTAAAGATTAGTACCCGCGCAACAACGAATCGTTATATGGGGCATCTTCGCGCTGTACTTAGACGCGCTGCTTATGAATGGGAATGGATAGATAAAGCACCGAAGGTTCCAATGTTTCCAATTAGTAATAAACGGATACGTTGGATTAAACCTTTTGAAGCAGAACGCTTAATCTCTTTCTTACCTGATCATCAAGCAGTCATGGCTCGCTTTGCATTGGCAACAGGTTTACGTCAACGCAATGTGTGCAGACTGGAATGGAGTCAAATTGATCTTCAACGAAAGGTCGCTTGGATCCATCCTGATCAAGCAAAGGCTAGGAAAGCAATTGGTGTTCCGTTAAACACTAGCGCCTTAGAAGTATTACGACAATTGATAGGGCAGCATGATCAATACGTTTTTACTTATAAAGGCAACGTTGTTTGGCAAGTGAATACCAAAGCATGGCGAAAGGCAGTATTGAAAGCGGGACTTGAAGACTTTCGTTGGCATGACTTAAGACATACGTGGGCGTCTTGGCATGTTCAATCAGGTACACCACTTAATGTACTGCAAGAGCTAGGCGGTTGGGAATGTATCGAGATGGTGAGGCGTTATGCGCATTTATCTTCTGAACATTTACTACCACATGCAGAAAATATTGTGCCAAATATGGAGGACACAAAACTGGCACAGTCGAAGATTGTTTTGTTAAGTAATCGGTAAGTGCTTGTAATATATGGTGGCTATGGGTGGAATTGAACCACCGACCCCAGCGTTATGAGTGCTGTGCTCTAACCATCTGAGCTACATAGCCATTGTTTGATTTTGCATTCTTCCAAAGGATTGGAAGAGGGAACGGGATTGTCTTTGCTCTGGAGGGTCTTGTCAAGATTAGGATTACCGGAGTCCGTCAATTATCTCCTTCAACCTCTTTAGTCAGCGTGTACCGAAAATCACCATGGTTTTACCTGATACTGAAATTAAATGGTCTTCTTCCAGACTTTTTAGGACTCGACCGACCATTTCACGAGAACAGCCGACTATTCTGCCTAATTCCTGTCGAGTAATGCGAATTTGCATACCGTCAGGGTGGGTCATCGCATCAGGTTCTTTACAAAGATCCAATAAAGTACGCGCAACCCGGCCTTTTACATCGGTAAAGGCTAAATCACTAACTTTGCGGCTGGTACGGCGTAATCGCATTGCCATCTGTGATGCGATAGAAAATAGCAAGTCTGGGAATATGCTGTGCAGACTTTGTAATTTTTCGTAGCTGATTTTTGCTATATCTGATTTGGTTTTAGCGCGTACAAAGGCCGTACGGTTATTATTTTCACCGGAAAACAGACCTATCTCACCGAAGAATTCACCGGCATTTAAATAAGCCAATACAATCTCGTTACCTTTGCTATCTTCTATCATCACCGTGACTGAGCCGCTGATTATATAATATAAATCATTAGAAGGATCGCCTTCTTTGATAATTAACTGTTTGGCGGCATACGTTTTGTGATGACAGTGCTCTAAAAAACGAGATATTATCGAGTCCTCTTCTTGAGAGGTTGGAATCGCCATAATAATTGTCCCCCGACTATTCACGGCTGCTAACTAAGTATGAACTATGTTACTCTTTTTCCAGAAAATCAACTGCTTGGAGTTTTAAATTGGATATTAAGGTGAGTTGGGCTGGCGAAGCCGCATTTATTGGTGAATCAGGTTCAGGACATAAGGTTGTTATGGATGGACCGCCAGAAGGTGGTGGTCGTGATCTTGGCCCGCGTCCTATGGAAATGTTGTTATTAGGCACTGGCGCATGTAGTAGTTATGATGTCATTTCAATTTTAAAAAAGTCTCGTCAGGATGTTCGTGCTTGTGAAGTTGGGATAAGTGCCGAACGAGCCGAGAGTGAACCGAAAGTATTTACCAGGATTCACATCCATTTCAAAGTATCGGGTGTCGCTTTAAAAGAAAAACAGGTTGAACGAGCCGTTTCCCTGTCGGCTGAAAAATATTGTTCTGCCTCGATTATGCTCGGAGCAACGGCCGAGATTTCACATGACTACGAAATTTTTGAAGCTGAAGGTACCTTATAACGATTTTCATTAAGCTGCTCGGAAACGCGTTTAAGTAAGTTAGATTCATCTTCGCCTTTACGCCAGGATGAGACTGCTATCGAAGTCGGGATTTTTTTATGGTTTTCAGGCAGCTTGAAACGATTTAGTTGAAACTTAATTTTTCTGGCAAGTTTATTAGCAGCTTCTTCACCTGTTTCTGGCAGTATGAGCAGGAAGTCCGACATGTTCCAATGACCAACATCATCTACCCAACGAAGTTTATCCCTGAGAATCATGGCAATGGCATGATTAATACTTTCGTTATTAACTTCCGAATCAGGGGCTACCCTTAACATAATAACGGACAGGGGATTAAAGTAGCGGCGGCTTCTTGAAACATGCAGAGATAATTTTTTCAGGATGCCATGCCGTGTATATAAACCGGTTTGTTCTTCAACTTGCTCAAAACCAAACTGGATTTGATTATCTGAAAGATCTTTAAATTTAACCAGACAACCTATCTCGGCAATATCATCAAACTCTGTTTCCAAAGTTTTTGAAAGATAATTGAAATTAAACAGTGTTTCATTGCTTGGGCTATTAATATGTTGTCGAGCAATTCTTTCAGATATTGGAAAGATATTTGTACCTGGTAGTTCCGAACGCATATGACCGATGAGTTGTCTTGCTTCTAGCCCGACTTGTTCACAAAGTGTCTTGTTGACCCAGATAATTCTGTTATCAGAGTTAACTAAAAAAATTCCCACCGGCATAAGATGCAACAGTGATAGAACGTTATCTGAATTTAATGTTGGTAATTGAATCACGACAGACACCTTTATAATTTATGTTGTTCTTAAAAAAGTTTATCGACGTTTTTCAGGAAAACTTTAGGTCTAAATAGCGTTGTTATAAATAATCTAACTCACTGAATTTAAAGATAAATAATCTTTTGTCAGAATATAAATAGCTGGAAATCTGAGTATGCAAAAAGTAGTGATTATTAAGTGTCTGAATTTCTCATCATCATGGCAACTGGCCCGGTAACAATCTTGTGAAAAAGTGATGTTTGACGGTTTGTGTTTGTTTTTCGGTAAATATGTTTCAAATGTGTTCGGATTGTTGAAATACTAATGTGTAATGCTTCTGCTGCTGCCTCAACGTCAGGATCATCCAGTAGCCTTGATACAACTCGAGATTCAGCAGGCGTAAGGTTATAGACTTGATGCAAGACATCTTCGAGTAAGGGGGTATCTTTCTTTGCGGGGTGTTTCTTATTTTTATCCAGTGCAAAACGAACAGTTGTTTTTAGATCGGATTCTCTTAATGGTTTGTTGATAAAACCATAAGGGTTAGTTAACTGCGCACGACCAAGTGTTTTTTCATCATTATGTGATGTGACGTAAATAACAGGGATGTGAAAATTTTTAATGATGATTTCTGCAGTATCAATGCCATCCAGTCCTGCTCCAAGATTAACATCCATTAAAATTAGATCCGGTACTAGCGTTTTCGTTTTTTCAATCGCTTGTGCTCCGGAACAGGCAATACCAGTTACGACGAATCCAAAGTTTTCAAGATAAAGTTGCATGACACTCACAGTAGTGCGATCGTCATCAACGATTAGAATTTTCTCTCCTGACATTGTTCCTCCATGAATAAATTACTTATAGTGTTACCGGTATCATTATAAATGACTATGTAAAAATAATACTACTTTGAGTTAGTAATGAAATTTGGTTGAGTACTATAAATAATTTGTTCAAATTATATTGGCATGACAGTTTAGATATTTTTTGGCTCTTTTGCTCGTTTTATAAAAAATTGATAAATGTCATTTACAACTTCAGATTTGATGATTACATGTTCAGTTCGTGCACAATAAGCTTCAAAATCGATTTGGGAATGAGGATCAGTTGCTTGTACAAAGAGTACTTCATCTGCTTTCATTTTATTTAGTAGTACTTTGGCCTTAAGGATAGGCAGGGGGCAATTCAATCCCTTGGCATCAAGGGATTGATCGAATTTAATCTGATTATCTGTTTCTGTATTCATAAATAGACTTAAATATTAGCTCAAGTCTATTGTATTAAAAAGAAGCCTGTAACCCAATAGTTAAAGCTCTACCCATAATAGGAGCACGATTTTTTATGAATGAAGTATGTAGTTCACCATCTTCATCCAGAAGGTTCGATGCTTTAAGAAAAATATTCAGGTTTTGATCGCCCTCAATCACGTCATAGTTGGCATTCAGGTTCAATAGTGAATAGCCACCCGTATCTTTTTCAAGCTGACCATTATCATTTTGAGCAAACACATTGGTCAGATCCAGACCGGCAGCAAATTTTTTGTATTGGTAATCCAGACCGGTACCAACCCGCGCAGGTGATATGCGAGAAAGGTTATCACCGTTCTCACGCTCTGCACGAACATAATCGCCGAATAAGTTCAGATCTAAAATGCCCCTGTTACCCGAGTAAAGATTTAAACTGGCGGCCGCTTCAAAGCCATAAAAAACAGCATTATCCTGTTGATATTGAACCAGTGTGAACTTACCAGGAGCGGCACCAGTTTCGTCAACTTCATCAACTGCTCCATCATTGTTTCTATCCAGACCTTGCAGAAAGATAAAGTCTTCAATGTAATTTGCAAACAGGCTCAGGTTCCATTTCAGAATGCCTTCTTCACGTGTTAATGTCAGGTCAATATTATTCGCTGTCTCTTTATCCAGGGTAGATTGACCCAGTTCAAATGTACTGGTGGCAACGTGTGGACCATTGGCAAACCGTTCTTCTGCTGCAGGTGCGCGTTGACTGCGGCTAACATTTAACCCGAGTGACACCTCTTCTATGAAATGCCAGTGAATACCGGATGATACGCTATATAAATCATTACTAACTGAACCGGCGTTATCAGGATCGCTTTCCTGGTGTTCATAACGCCCGCCAATTTCGAAATGAACATCATCTATAATGTCGGTATCTTCCAGTATAAATATGGCAAAGTTTTCAGTATTTGTTTTTGGTAAAAATGCTTCGTCACCAACAGCGCTGACATCGCGATAGCCAAACTGCGTACCGATGACACCATTAAACACACTGATTGGTGCATGTTGGATCTCAACTCGGCCTTCAAGTTGTTCATTACTAAAGACTGTTCCAGGAGTCGTTGCATCTTCAAACTCAGTATGACTGTAATCGTTGTAAGAACCCTGGATGTTAATTGCTTTTATACCGGAAAAAGGATTATTGATTCGGGTGGATAAATCGATGCGATCTTGCTGTGTATCAATAAAGGGTAACTCAGTTGGGTCGTCCGGGTTGAGTGGCACACCATGTGTAGAATCAAAACGACCATACGACATGCCAAAATGTCCCCAGTCATCAACAAAAGAAGCGCCGAAGTTAAAGTTGTTAACATCATAAAAACTGTTATCAATCTGTCCATCTTTTGCTTCATAGTTTCTGGCATCGCGGTTTAATGCATCAACATGAAACGCCATTTTTTCATAGCCACCTTCAGCTTGAAAAGAAACTAATTTTTCCAGTGAGTTGGTGTTATAACTGGAATATAGTTTTGGGCTAAATGAATCAGGTACATATTCCGGAATTTTGTTGGTCACTACATTGACCAGACCACCGGAGGCTTCACTACCGTAAAGCAAGGTTGATGGTCCGCGAAAGATTTCAACCTGTTCAGCTTGTAGTGGATCGATAGTCACTGCATGGTCAACGCTAATGGTTGATACATCCATTGACCCAATGCCATTTTCCAGAACCTGTACACGTGAACCAGACAAGCCACGTATAACAGGTCGACTCGCTAAAGGACTAAATCGGTTAGTAGTCACGCCAGGTATATTTTCAAGTGTCTCGCCTAATGTTGATGCTTGCTTTTCTGCAAGTTCATCTTTGTTTAAAACATTTATTGGTTGTGCAATGTGTTCGATACTTTGTAGACCAATCGGTCTGGCAGTAACAGTCATGTCGTCTAAAGTACTAGTGTCTTCTGCATAAACAAATGGCGTTATGCTTAACGGGATCAATACCCCGACATAAAATAATTTCATTTCTTTCTCCTCAATAACTAATGGACTGACCAATAGATGTGGCCAGTAAAACGATCTGGTTGTTAGATGAGGAGAATAGGTGGACTACGAATGTTATATAGCGAAGGTTTGGTTAAATTAAAGAAACAGGATTTTGAGTTGATTTTTTCTTCACTGAAGAAATGAAGGCTTACAGTTTTTGTGTTTTCAATAAGTAAATTTTTAGAATCAACTTCATGAATACAGATTAAACATTGTTCATGTTCTTCATTCTCCAACTGATGTTCGATAGCGTGCGCAAGTGTCGAGAATTGCGACAGCAGCAGAAATAATATCAGTGGTTTAATGATGCATTTCTTCAGCATTTTAGTTTTAATTGAAACCAAATAATGTTACATTATAACATTACAGATTTAGTGTCAATTTTGTTCCGATATGAAAAAAAATAAGGTTATTAGCCCATTCAAACCAGCTACTCATAAACATCAGGAATGTTTAACGTCTGCTATTAAAGCTGCTAAAGCCCATTGTGATATTTCTGGATTGCGCTTGACGCCACTCAGACAACGAGTACTGGAACTGGTATGGCAAAGTCATGAACCGGTAAAAGCTTATGATGTGCTTGACCAGCTAAAACAGGGGCATTCTTCTTCGGCACCGCCGACAGTTTATCGTGCGCTGGACTTTCTTCAGGAACAGGGTTTGGTGCATAAAATTGAATCATTAAATGCTTATGTCGGTTGTGGTAATCCGGAAGAAATACACTCCGGTCAATTCTTTATTTGTCGAGATTGTGGTTTTGTCGCAGAACTTGATGATGCAGACATTAGTGGTTTGATAGAAAAAAAAGCTAACCGATTTGGATTCAAGGTTGATAATAAAATGGTTGAGATAAACGGCCATTGTCAGGAATGCCGTGATTCAGGAAAATGATTTAAATGATTTTTATAAAAAGGCTCGCTTTAGTCACGTTTCTTTTTGTTGTCACTGTAACAAGTGTTAGTGCAAAAAATAAAATTAATGTTTTTGTCAGTATATTGCCGCAACAAAATTTTGTGCAGCAGGTAGGCGGTGAATATGTCGATGTTCATGTTATGGTAGGCCCCGGTCAGAATCCGACAACATATGAACCGACGCCACAACAGATGGCCGCATTAGCAAATGCCGATATTTATTTTAGTATAGGTGTGCCATTTGAAAAGGTATGGCTGGATAAAATAATGCAAAGTAATAATAATTTAGAGATCGTTGAGTGTTGTAAATCACTTTCAGACATAGATGGTCACTCACATGATGATGAAAATAGTCTGGACCCGCATATTTGGACGAGTCCAAAAAAAGTAATTCTCCTTGTAAAATTAATCGAAAAAGCACTAATTAAAGTTAATGTTGAAAATAGTGCTGTTTTTAAAAGTTTCGCAGATAGTTTTATTAATAAATTAAACAAGCTCGATGAATCTATAGATTCTCAGCTATCTGGTTTACAACAAAGAAATTTTATCGTTTCTCATCCATCATGGGGTTATTTTTCTCGTGATTATAATTTGACTCAAATATCAATTGAACAAAATGGCAAGGAAATCCAGGCCAGATCGATGGTAAGGTTAATTAAATTAGCAAAACAGAAAAATATAAAGGCAGTATTTGTACAAAAACAGTTTAATGATAAAGCTGCATTGACTATTGCGAAAGAAATCCATGCAGCTGTTTATGAGATTGATCCTTTAGCATTTGATTATATCGATAATATGAATGATGTTACGAATAAAATTGTGAAAGGATTATCCAATGAGTAATATCGTTATAGATATTGATAATGTCAGTTTCAATTATGGCATGATTCCCGTGCTAAAAGATATTTCATTAAAAATTCATGAAGATGAATTTATCGGAATTATTGGTCCCAATGGTAGCGGTAAAAGTACCTTGCTAAAGTTAATACTAGGTTTGTTAAAACCAGATAAAGGCGTTATAAAAAAATATAATCAAAAATGTCAGCATAAACGACATCATATTGGTTATGTTCCTCAACATGTCAATTTTGCTAGAGATTTTCCCGTGACGGTTGAAGAAGTTGTTATGATGGGACACATCACAACCTCGTCCTTATTTTTTAAATTTAACAAAGATGAAGTTTCAAGTGCTATGCGGGCGATGCAGACATTGGAAATTGAAGATATTGCGAAACGCCAGATCGGTTCTTTATCCGGTGGTCAATTACAGCGAGTCTTAATTGCACGTGCTCTGGTCTGTCAGCCTAATATTTTAATATTGGACGAACCCACATCAAATGTAGACGTGCGTGTTGAAGAAGATATTTTTGCTTTACTAAAAAACTTTAGTGAACATATGACTATTATTGTTGTTTCACACGATATAGCTTTTATATCCGGATATGTCGATCGTGTTGCCTGTTTAAACCTGACTATGGTTTGCCATGATACAGAATCAATCAGCGGCAAGATGATTGAAGAGCTATATGGTACTCCGGTAAAAATGATTCACCACCACCACTAAATTATCATGACTGAATTTTTTACAGCATTAAGTGAATATACGTTTTTACAAAATGCGATTATTGCCTGTGTTCTTGCAAGTATAAGTTGTGGTGTTATTGGTAGTTATATCGTTGTTAAAAAAATCAGTTTCTTAACAGGTGGTATTGCGCATTCAGTTCTGGCTGGAATGGGTATGGCTTATTTTTTTAATGCCTCACCCATTCTCGGTGCGATTATCGCTGCGCTTGTATCCAGTATTTTAATTGGCTGGATTAATTTACGCTGGAAAGAACATGAAGATATATTGATCGCTGCTTTCTGGTCAGCTGGTATGGCGACAGGTATTTTATTCCTGTCTCGAACGCCGGGTTATAACGTCGATTTAATGAGTTATCTATTTGGAAACATATTATTGATTACCGGTAATGATTTATTGCTAATGTTGGTGCTTGATATTGTTGTCCTGGGTATTGTTATGGTTTGTTATAAACACTTTCTGGTCAGTGTTTTTGATGAAGAGTTTGCCAGACTACATGGAATCAATACTGAGTTTTTCTATATTTTACTTTTATGTTTAATATCAATAACGATTGTTATATTGATTCAACTTGTGGGTCTAATATTGGTTATTGCGCTTCTAACGTTACCTGCGGCAACCGCAAACCAATATGTCACATCTTTGTATAAAATGTTTTTTTTGTCAGCTGCGATATGTGCGGGTATCAGTATTAGTGGGATTGCCATTTCATACGAACCTGATCTACCGACAGGATCAGTGATTGTTTTATTAGCCTGCATTTCCTACTTTGCTTCAGTATTTCTTAAGCATTCGTTAAGAAGAAAATTGTCTGCTTAAGGACGCACGTTATTTATTGCGTCTGGCCTTACTCGCATTTGCAAGTTGTTCAATCAGTTTAACAGTATCGTCCCAACCCAGGCAGGCATCTGTAATACTTTGACCATATACTAATTCCTGATCTGGTTTTACATCCTGTCTTCCTGCAACCAGATGACTTTCAATCATGGTGCCAATGATTCTGTTATCACCATTAGCAATTTGATCGGCAACTACATTGCCTACTTCAGTCTGAAGATCATGTTGTTTTCTACTGTTTGCATGACTCAAATCAATCATGATTGCTGCCGGTAAATTTGCTGCTTCAAGTTCTTTCGAAACTTTATCTATGCTTGCTGCATCGTAGTTTGTTTCTTTACCACCACGCAGAATAATATGACTATCAGGGTTGCCTTTCGTTGAGAAAATAGCTGCATTACCTTCTTTTGTAACAGAAAGAAAATTGTGTGGGCGTATGGCTGCGCCGATAGCATCAACGGCGATTTTAGTTGTACCCAAGGTACCATTCTTAAAGCCTACCGGACATGACAAACCGGATGCCAGTTCACGATGAACCTGACTTTCGGTGGTTCGAGCTCCAATCGCTCCCCAACTTATTAGATCGGTAACATATTGTGGAGTTATCAAATCAAGGTATTCAGTTGCTGCTGGAACCCCCATGTTGTTCAGATCAAGTAAAAGTTGTCTGGCTAAATGCAAACCTTTGTTTATGTTATAACTGTCATCCAGATCAGGATCATTAATAAGACCTTTCCAGCCAACTGTTGTTCGAGGTTTTTCAAAATAAACTCGCATGATGATAAGTAAATCATCAGCATATTTTTCTTTTAATGGTTTTAATTTCGTTGCATATTCTTTTGCTGCATCTATATCATGAATTGAACATGGCCCCGTTATCACAATTAATCGATCATCTTTACCGTGTAAAATGTCATGAATAGCATTACGTGTAAGTGCTGTTGTTTTTGCAGCTTCATCTGTAATTCGAATTTCCTCAGTAATTACTGCTGGAGATATAACAGGTTTGAGTGAGTCGATTCTTAAATCATCAGTTTTATAATTCATAGTACTTATGTCTTTGTTGTATTTAGGTTGTGTATTTTTTTAACCAGCCGGCCAACTGAATTCGCGCCCTGCCAGTATATGTATATGTAAATGAAAAACAGTTTGTCCCGCAGCTTCACCATTATTTATGACAAGGCGAAAAGCTTCTCCGTATCCTTGTTCTTTGGCAATATCTCCGGCTTTTAGTAAAAGATAGCCCAATAATACTTGATCCTCTTCAACTGCATCTGCGACTTTTACAATTGGTTTTTTGGGAATGAGTAAAATGTGTACAGGTGCTTGTGGATCGATATCTCGAAATGCGAGGCATAAATCATCTTCATAAACAATATCTGCCGGTATTTCGCGGTCAATAATTTTACTAAATAATGTTTCTGTCATCGTTCTACTGTATTCCTGAATTTATAGTTTAAGAACAGTTGCGAGCAGCGATTATAGCGTCAATTCATCGATAATAAACACTTTGGCTAAAAACAAATAGAGTTTAAATATTTGTAATTTAAATATGTGGCTCAGGGGAAGGATTTTCTATTTCGTAAATATAGTAATTCTGGATCAAATTTTGTTTGATGGATTGGTGCATCAAAAAATGAATATTTTTCGAAATTGATGGTATTTAACTCATATGTAGTTTCATTGGCGATAGGTTCAGGAAATACGACATGATTAGCCTGACGAATATCGAATTTTTTAATGAGTTCCTCTTCAAAAATCTGTCGTCTAGCCTTCTCTACAGTCAAAAGAATATTCTCTGATACAAGCTCTGGTTGATCCAGGTGAACAACATGACCACTACTGTAAGCCTTGAAATGGTATGGTTTTATTGCAAGGTTTTCTAAATCATTTTGTAAATTTGACCATTGTTGTTCGCGTCGATCACCAAGTTCATTGTGAGGCCAGACGCGCTTCCCACGTGTGATTATAACTACAGGAAAAGTATAGGGTTGTTCATTACTACGTAATGCCACTTGTTTTGCGCTAATCTTCATGAAATCAGATTCATTGATTAACGTACTTTTTGACTTGTACGACGACATCAAGCGAAAAGCCAGTCGCTTATTATTTTGCGGATAGTTTTCTGCAATGATGGGGCGTATTAAACGGACACGATAACTTTTCTTATATTTTGTCTCTTTATTTTCAGTCCGTGCAACACGTTTAAACTCTTCAGTATTAAACTGCTCGGGGTGAGATGAATCTATGAAGACTAAACCTGCAACAAGCTCTGGAGATTCGCTGGCAAAATATCGAATGTTATAGCCACCGAAGGAATGTCCAACAAGTACATAAGGGCCAGGTATTTTGGCTTCTTTCAATAAGGTTTTTAATTCTCGTGAGATTCGTGCTGTTGTTCTTGGCCTTGGTCCCGGGTCACTCCAGCCATAACCTGCCCGATCATAACTACATATTCTTGCGTTAGTTGATAAAGAGTCTTGTATTTTAGACCATTCCAGAGAAAAACCGCCTATACCGGAATCGATAATAACTGAAGGTGTGCCTTCACCAACACAGTGAATATGTAAACGATGCGACCCAATATTAATAAGTTGTCCGGGATAGGGGGTTTCATTTGCCTGAACATCGACAGGAAGAGAGAGACTAGAAATGAATAGCAAAAGAAGGAGTAAGCTGATGTACTGAACATTCAGTCGCTTTACATTACTTTTACTCATATCCGTTCTCCCTTATGTTAAGTTCAGGAGGCTTATTACAGCCCCCTGATAGAGGAGTGTCATAAGTACTATCGGCATTCTTTGTCTTTATCTGAATGAATTGAATCAATTCATTAGATAATTTTGTCTCAGCACAAATCTGCTAAGTACTTATTACTCTTATGTATAAGCAATAGACGTGCCATATTGTATTATTAGAAATAATACATTTAAAACAGATAGATACAGTTTTTTATCGAGTTTCTGGTGCATACGATTGTGTGTAAAAGAAACAAAAAATGTGTGGCGCAACAAAATATTGGTGCAATTTATAGATGAAACCGTGGTCTTAGAATCCATACTATAATGCTCATTTCCGCGAGTTGAATGGGTAATTTATAACATTAAAAATGGTCATATTGAATAAAATAGGTATATTTTTTAACAATTGTTGCATCGAACTTATGTTCTCTCGTAACTTGGCAGCATGGATGGCGGTAATATCGAAGTTGCAGGAACCATTTTTAATACACTCCTTTTATGGAGATAACTTAACTGACACAGGGCAATGACATGATCGATAGAAGCCATTTTGTTCTTTTTATACCATTATTAGTTCTAACAATGGCGTTGATGTCTTGCCAGTCGAAGAAAACGCCGGAACAGGTTAGCGAACATTTTTGGTTGGGTATGAAGACAAAAAATATGGCGTTGGTGAAAAAATACAGTTTAGTAAATTCGATAAATGATGCTGAAGAGTTGTCTCAGTTTGAAAACATTACTGATTTTTCTTTCGGTAAAATAATTATCGATGATGCTGTTGCCGAAGTAGAAACAAGCGTCACTACCTCATTAAACCAGAAGAAAGTAGATATAAATTTAAAGACTTATCTGGAAAAACATAACGAAATTTGGAAAGTTAATCACCGTAAAACAGTACTTCCATTAACCGTTAATCAAAATATGGCTGAAATGTTTGATGATATTGAGGAAATAACAGAAGAACTCACAGGGCAAATAAAAGAGTCGGTAGAAGAAATAAAAGAAAAAATTGTACCTGAAATGAAATCAAAAGCTGAAGAAATTAAAGAAAAGGTCATTCCAGAAATCGAATCGAAAATAGAACAGACAGAAAAAGAAGTTTTGAAGAAGCTTCCTGAGTTGAAAAGTCTATTTGATGATTTTTTGCATGAACTTGAAAAGTCACTCGAAAAATTAATTCCAGAGCAACAACAGGAAGAACCCAAAACGCAGGAAACCTGATTTATCTGTACGTAATACTTTCAAGCAGGACGATACGGTATTTACAGTCCTATCTATTTTCTTTAGTCTAGAGAAAGTCATTAAGTCCAAATCAAAAGGGGAGTGGGCTATGTTAAAGGTATTTCCGTTATTTCTATCATTGATCCTGGTATCAATAAATTCACATGCTGTAGAACCTGTACTCGATCAGCAAGGCATGTTTTATTTTAATATGACATTTGATGTAGGTACATCAACAAAAACAGAGCATGATTTTGGGTTTAGACTGGACAGAACATTGTTGCAGCCAGATGAAATCATGACAATGAATCAACTGACGGAAAAGCCAGCAGTGTTTAATCTGAAATTAAATGATGATGGTCTGAAGGCTTTTGAACTTAATGGTGTTGACTACGCTACTGAATATTATGTTGTTCGTGCAGATGGCGAAACTGAAGTAGAAGCACAACCGAAAAAATCCCTGGATATCCCTCTTGGAGTTATTGTTGGTGTTCTTATTGGAACTGTCGCAGTGGCTTCAGGCTTTTAGCATCTTGTAAAAGAACTTGTTATAAAAAAGCCGGTACATGAGGATGTACCGGCTTTTTTGTTTATGGTGGGCCCGGAGTGACTTGAACACTCGACCTGCCGATTATGAGTCGGATGCTCTAACCAACTGAGCTACGGGCCCGCAAAGACTTGAAATTATAAATTAAAAATCAGGTATCAAGAAATGTCTTAAGCTCATCCGAACGGGAAGGGTGGCGAAGCTTACGTAACGCCTTAGCTTCTATCTGACGAATGCGTTCACGCGTTACATCAAACTGTTTGCCGACTTCCTCAAGTGTATGGTCAGTATTCATATCAATACCAAAACGCATTCTAAGTACTTTCGCTTCACGTGGAGTTAAACCTTCAAGGGCATCTCGCGTGGTTCGACGTAAACCTTCAAATCCAGCTGAATCGCCGGGTGCCTGAATATTAGCGTCTTCAATAAAATCACCCAAATGTGAATCTTCATCATCACCAATGGGTGTTTCCATTGAAATAGGTTCTTTTGCAATCTTAAGCACTTTACGTACTTTCTCTTCCGGCATTTCCATACGTTCTGCCAGTTCTTCCGGTGTTGGTTCGCGTCCCATCTCCTGAAGTACCTGTCTGGAAATACGATTCAATTTATTAATCGTTTCGATCATATGTACCGGGATACGAATAGTACGCGCTTGATCAGCAATTGATCGGGTAATTGCCTGGCGAATCCACCATGTAGCATAAGTCGAAAACTTGTAACCACGGCGGTATTCAAATTTATCTACCGCTTTCATCAAGCCAATATTACCTTCCTGAATCAGATCGAGGAAGAGCAGTCCACGGTTGGTGTATTTCTTGGCAATAGAAATAACCAGCCTCAAGTTTGCTTCAACCATTTCCTTTTTAGCGCGTCGCGCCTTTGCTTCACCAATTGAAATGGTTCTGTTGATTTCCTTAATCTCGGAAATGTCTAATAGGGCATCTTCAAAAATAAGAGCCAGTTTGCCCTGTACTTTAAGTATTTCTTCTTCCTGTAATTTAAGCTTTTCTGAATAAGCAGATTTCTTTTTAATAACGCCCTTTATCCACTTAAAGTTGATTTCGTTACCGGGGAAATCAGCTATAAATTCCTTGCGAGGCATTCTTGATTCTTTAACACACAGTTCCATGACACGTCGTTCAGTGAAACGAATGCGATCAATTAAATCTCGTAGATTATCCGTTAATAAAGCAATAAATTTTGGTGCAAGTTTAAGTTCAAGAAACCAGTCCGCTAATTCTTTTTCATGTACTTTTGTTTTATTGTCTTCTTTGCCATAACGCTTAACTGACTTTACGTATTTCTGATGAAGTTTTTCCAGCTTTTCAATGTGTTCACGTACATCTTCGGCTGTTAATGCCGCTACTTCCTCTTCTTCTGAATCATCATCATCGTCACTATCGTCGTCGGATTCTTCAATTTGCGTCGGATTTACGACTTGAATGCCTTCATCCGGATAATGAGAGGTATCATTGAAACCGACGATAACATCGCTGAGTTTCATTTCTTCATTTAAAATCATGTTATAGGCATTGAGCAATGTTTTTACCGTGCCAGGATAACTGGATAATGCGCTAAGTACCTGACCAATACCTTCTTCAATACGTTTGGCAATTTTGATTTCGCCTTTACGGGTTAACAGGTCAACCGTTCCCATTTCACGCATGTACATTCTGACCGGGTCAGTTGTACGACCAAACTCATTTTCAAGACTGGCTAATGCTGCCGCCGCTTCAGCAGCAGCATCTTCATCAGGTGCATTGGTATTGTCTGTTATTTGACCATCAAGATCGGGTGGAGATTCATGTACCGTAATCCCCATGTCATTGATCATATTAACGATGTCTTCAATTTGTTCTGGCTCAACAATATCATTAGGCAGATGGTCATTAACCTCGGCATAGGTTAAGAATCCCTGTTCTTTACCTCTGGCAATAAGGACTTTGAGTAATGACTTATCGTCTTCTTTAATTACTGGCTCTTTTTGTTCTGCTTGTTCCATAGATGTATTGGCTCGAAAATTGCTATAAATATTTTGCTGTTTTTTGATAAAAATAATGTTTTAATAACCCATAACTGCTTGATTAATATAAAAACATTTGAGTAGGCTAAAACGGTCAAGTTTAGCACATGGGGGCTAAGTTCGCTAGGTCTCAGTTGTTTCATCTCCTGTTTTTTTTCTGCTAGAGACAAGTGAACGAAATTCGTTTTTCATTTCCTCGGTTAATTCTCCAGTGCTATTAATATTCGCGAATTGGCGAAGTTTCGACTGATCTGTCACTTGTTTGAGTTTTGTCAAAGCATCAAAAAAACTGTCACGAATACTATCATCAGAAAAATTATCGTCAGCAGCATACTGAGTCTCGGAAGGGGCAAGTTCTATCAGTCTTTTTCTGATTTTTTCTCTGTCCCGGTAGTTTTCCGTGATGCCAGCAATAGTCGCATTAGGGTTGCTTTGAATGTAGTTTACTATTTCGTTCAAAAATTCAATTCCCCTGATGTTTATTTCCGAAAGCTTTTCATTCAATGATGCTTCGAGAGCAAGGTCGGGTTTCCTCAATAATAATTTCATTGCCTCAGTCAGTAAGCTTTGTTGACCGGTACTTCTATTTATTATAGCTCTACGCTTCGGTGCTGGAATGTTTGCCGTGCCTGTTTGTTTATATTGTTTAAGCTGCAATGCCAGCTCTTCGTTGGGGACTTTGGAAACACCGCTGAGTTTTCTCAGCAGGATAGACGTCAATGCAGGTGCTGATACTAGTTTACTAATAAAGGGTAGCGTGACCTTGGCCATGGATGCTTGACCTTCCGGTGTATTTAATTCAATTCCCTGGCATAAGGTACTAAATAAAAATTCTGACAAGGGTATTTGCATTTCATTAGCAAGAAAAGCTTCTTTACCTTTACCTCTAACGAAAGTATCCGGATCTTCACCATCAGGTAAGAACATAAAGTAGACTTGTTTATCATCTTTCAGTAAAGGTAATGAGTTTTCTAATCCTCGCCAGGCGGCTTTCTTACCAGCTTCATCACCATCAAAGCAAAACACGACCTTGTTTGTCATACGAAACATTTTATCCATATGTTCCGGTGTTGCAGCTGTGCCCAGGCTGGCAACTGCATTTTTAATTCCAAACTGTGCCAAAGCAATAACATCCATATAACCTTCAACAACAAACAGGCAATCGACATCTTTTAATACTTTTCTGGCTTGATATAGACCATACAGTTCCCGGCCTTTATGGAAAATTGGAGTTTCAGGAGAGTTTAAATACTTGGGTTTATCATCGCCTAATACTCTCCCTCCAAGGCCAATGGCACGGCCACGTTGATCACGTATGGGGAAAGTAATACGTTCACGAAAACGATCATAATAACCGCCTTGATCTTTTTCTATGACAGCACCAATACTGGCAAGTCGTTTAGAAGAATCATCCGAGCGACCTAACTCTTTCATCAGGTTATCCCAGCCAGAAGGTGCAAAGCCTAATTCATATTCAGCAGCTATTTCACCGCTGATACCGCGGTTTTTAAGGTAATCAACAGCTTTGGTTGCCTCCGAATGTTGGCGTAGCTGTTTGCAATAGAATTGCGTTACCAGTTCCATTAATTCGTAAAGTTCTGTCGTTATATTATTCGATTGTGAAGCTTGTAATGCTTCGCGAGGTATTTCCATGCCGGCACGTGAAGCGAGATCTTCAATTGCTTCAATAAAACCCATATGCAGATATTCCATCAGGAAACTGATAGCGGTACCGTTAGCACCGCAACCAAAGCAATGGTAGAACTGTTTTTGCTGGCTTACTGTAAATGAAGGTGTTTTTTCATCATGAAATGGACAACAGGCTGAATGATTTTTACCTGCTTTCTTCAGTGGAACATAGGCATCAACGATATCGACAATATCAATTCGAGACAGTAATTCATCAATAAAATGTTGTGGGATTCGACCAGCCATACGCAAATAGTATACAGCGAAAGTAGTATAGAGCAGCGATTTTCATCGCTAATGAAATGGAGAATTTAGAGTTTAAGAATTAAGACGGGCTTTAATTAAACCGCTGACTTTGCCCATATCCGCGCGACCTTGAAGTTCGCTCTTTAAGATGCCCATGACTTTGCCCATATCCTTAATTGAAGCAGCGCCGGTTTTGGAAATCGCATTTTCAATAAAGGTATTGATTTCTTCATCGGATAATTGAGCAGGTAAAAATTCTTCAATGATATTGAGTTCAAATTGCTCAACTTCAACCAGATCATCGCGATTGGCCTGTTTGAATTGGGTTATGGAATCACGATGCTGTTTAGCCATTTTATCGAGAATAGTGATGCTTTGTTCATCGTTAAGCTCGATACGCTCATCAACTTCTTTTTGTTTGAATGCGGCCTGTATCAAACGCAGTGCGCCAAGTCGCTCCTTGTCTTTGCTGCGCATAGCAGTCTTTACTTCGTCGCTGATTTTATTTTTGATATCAGCCATGGCTGATGAATAAAGTGCTGTAAAAACTGGATTTAGAATGGACGTATACGATGCAGGACATTTCTGGATGCCTGCTTTTGAGCACGTTTGACAGCAGCAGCAGCTTTACGTTTACGAACCTGGGTTGGTTTTTCGTAAAATTCGCTTCGATGAACGTCAGCCAATGTGCCGGCTTTTTCACAGGCACGTTTGAAGCGACGCATAGCAATATCAAACGGTTCGTTGTCTCTTACCTTAACTGAGGGCATAGTACTTATTTCCTTAACTTCTTTAACTTGGATTCAAAAAGAGGCGGTATTTTAGTGAGAATGGGTGAAATTGCAATGCAAATAACAGGAAAACAGTGAGATAAATGCAAGTATTAGGTATAGAAACATCGTGTGACGAGACGGGAATCGCAATATATGACTCGGAAAAAGGGCTACTTGCCCATAATCTTTATAGTCAGATTGATTTGCACAAAGAATATGGTGGTGTCGTACCGGAATTGGCGTCGCGCGACCATGTACGTCGTTTATTGCCGTTAATTAAGAAAACAGTATCTGAAGCCAATACAAAGCTCAAATCGCTCGACGCGATAGCCTACACAGCCGGACCTGGATTAATGGGAGCGTTATTAGTGGGTACGGCAATGGGACGCAGTCTGGCTTATTCCTTATCCATTCCGGCGATCGCTGTGCATCATATGGAAGCTCATTTATTGGCTCCGATGCTGGAAGATGATGTACCTGAATATCCGTTCTTAGCTTTATTGGTCTCTGGTGGCCATACGCAACTTGTTCATGTCAGCAAACCCGGAGACTATAACATTCTAGGTGAGTCTGTTGATGATGCCGCGGGTGAAGCATTTGATAAAACAGCCAAATTACTCGGTTTACCCTATCCCGGTGGGTCAGCAATTTCAGTCTTAGCAGATCAGGGAGATAGTCAACGTTTTCAGTTTCCTCGACCTATGACGGATCGTCCCGGGTTAGATTTTAGTTTTAGTGGTTTGAAAACCTTCGCTTTGAATACGGTCAATTCAGAGCCGAGTGATGAACAAACACATGCGGATATTGCACGTGCCTTTGTTGATGCTGTGGTTGATACGTTTATTATTAAATGTCGACGTGCAATAAAAGATACAGGCTTGAAAGAGCTTGTTGTTGCGGGCGGGGTGAGTGCCAATAAACAGTTACGACACGGTTTGCATGACTTGATGAATGAAGTAAATGGAAAAGTATATTTTCCACGCGCCGAATTTTGTACTGATAATGGCGCAATGATCGCTTATGCTGGCTATTTAAGACTTAAAACAGGACAGACTGAATCATTAAACTTTCAGGCAAAACCCAGGTGGCCATTGGATGAAATGGGAAAAGCTTAAGTTTTCTTTTTATTACCAATTCTGGTTTCAGTGCCAGCGATTAAATTTTTGATATTGGAGCGATGGCGCCAGATTAATATCGTCACCATTGTCACGTGGCTAACTGTGAAACCGATATCTTGCAATATGAGCCAGGAGTAGACAGGGGTTAATATTGCTGCAATCAGTGCTGATAAGGATGAATAACGGAACAATAATGCGCTAACACCCCAAGTAGTAACATAAGCCAGTCCCAGCATCCAATGTGTCGCAAATAACACCCCGATTAAAGTCGCTACACCTTTGCCTCCTTTGAATTTAAAAAAGATGGGAAACAAATGTCCGAAAAATGCGGCCAGACCACAAAGCGCGATAATTAATTCAGAGCTTCCAATAAATTTTGCCAGTAGTACAGGCACAACACCTTTGAGAACATCACCAGCCAAAGTCAGGATCGCGGCTTTTTTGCCGTGTAAGCGCAATACATTTGTTGCGCCTGGATTACCGGAACCGCCTGCCCTGGGATCGGAAAGACCGAATAATTTACAGATCAGGATAGCGGAGGCAACGGAGCCTGCCAGGTAAGCAAAGATGACGACGGCAATGGAAATTATCATGTGCGTATTGGAATCGCTTCAGTATAGAAGGTCAAGTCTTTAACGAGGTGAAAGTGAAAAGTGAAGCTTATGTAATTGAAGTTGACTTTTAATCCTTCACGCTTCACCTTTCACATAAATAATAAAATAGAATAGAGATTCAGTTATGCTGGAATTAGTTAAAAGTGAACGCAATATGGAAAACAGTTGAACATGGACATTATTTATCTTAGAGATCTTCGAATCGACACCATCATCGGCATATACGACTGGGAACGTCGTATGAAGCAAACCATTATTATTGATCTGGAAATGGGAACGGATATTCGCAAAGCTGCCAATAGCGATAATATTGAAGACACTTTGAATTACAAGGCGGTAGCAAAACGTTTGATGAGTTATGTTGGTGAGAGTGAGTTTGAACTGGTTGAAACATTGGCTGAAAAAATAGCTGAAATCATCATGACAGAATTTAAAGTACCATGGTTGCGTTTATCATTAAATAAGAAAGGCGCGGTTCGTGGTGTCAGAGATGTCGGTGTCATTATTGAACGAGGCAAAAATAATAAAGAATGACGCAGGTTTATTTAGGAATAGGCAGTAACATTGAGCGGGAAACAAGTATACGAGATGGTTTAGCCGCACTTAAATCCTCATATGGCCAACTTCAAATTTCTCCCGTATATGAAAGTAAGGCCTACGGATTTGAAGGTGATGACTTTTATAATCTGGTTGTAAGCTTTGAAACTGATATCGATATAGATGGAATAGAAAAGCAGCTAAAGGAAATAGAACGCCAATCCGGTAGAAGGCAAAGTGATTCAAGCTATTGCCCAAGAACACTTGATATTGATTTGTTGCTATTCGGTGACCTGGTATGCGACAAACATGAATTACCAAGAGTTGATATTACCGAATACGCTTTTGTATTAAAGCCACTGTGTGATCTTGCGCCTGATTTGCTGCACCCGGTAGAGAAAAAGACAATGAGCGAATTATGGAATAGTTTTAACAATCCTGATCAGGGAATAAATAAAATACAACAAGATTTTAATTTATGATCAATATTATTTGTTTCGGCGATTCTATTACTGAAGGCGCCGAATTTCCCGTTAATGTACGTTGGACCAGTTTATTGCAAAAGAAGCTGGATGCTGTAAAGCCTGATATCTATAAAGTTCATAATCGTGGTATTGGTGGTAATACCAGTGCGCAGGGTTTTGATCGATTTTGCTCTGATGTTATGCCTTTATTACCCGGCATATTATTAATTCAGTTTGGCTTTAATGACGCCAATGTAAAAGATTTTTCAATAGTGCATCGTGTCGGTTTAGCCGAGTTTGAAAAGAACCTGAAAGAATTTGATCGTATTGCTAAAGATAACAACAGTATTCCTGTCTTTATTTTAAATCACAGTATTGGTTTGGTTGATGGTAAGCAGGGTAATGGTAAAACTTATAATGAAAATTATCATTCCTATAATAATGCAATTCGATATATTGCTAATGAATTGAAATCGAAATTAATAGATATACCTGTGCAAATGACTCTTAGAAATATCAATGTGAATGATTTTGTGTCTGCGGATCAAATTCATTTAGTACTTGAAGCAAACCACCATTATGCTGATATTATTTATTCTGAATTGAAT
This sequence comes from Pseudomonadota bacterium, assembly GCA_013112535.1. Classification (GTDB taxonomy): domain Bacteria; phylum Pseudomonadota; class Gammaproteobacteria; order Eutrophobiales; family Eutrophobiaceae; genus UBA7359. The sequence continues at coordinate 106,937 of JABFGI010000007.1, read as the reverse complement.
CAAATTGATTTTTGACTCATATTCATTGATGGATTTTTTTTCTGAGACTGTAATAATAGCACCTACTTTTACTGGAGCCTGACAAAATGAATTTCAGTACCGTTTCCAAAGTATTTTTAATCATATTTATCAGTTTGCTAACTGCATGTAATTCCTATCAAGTTAAGAAGAGAGTAAATAGTTTAGATACGACTATAACCAGTTATGGTGTTGCCTTAAGGTGGGCTGAGCATAATACACTTTACGCATATTATGTTTCACCTAATGGCACGCAACCACCAGTTAATATGGAAAGACTTCAGGAAATTAGTGTGACTGGTTTAGAAATTAAAGAAAAGACACTGAATGACGATCAAACTAAAGCGAAAGTTAAAGCTATTGTTTCATATTATTTAAAGTCAGAAGGTAACCTTAAAACCTTAAATTTAGATCAGGATTGGTGGTATAACGAACCAAATCATCAGTGGTTTATTGATGGGGAGTTTCCTGAATTCTAAAAGGAATTAACTAATAAATTGTCCTGCCCCCATCAATATTAATTATTTGCCCAGTTATATATTCCGCATCCTTAATTAAAAATAATACTGCCTTACTGATATCTTTCATATTGCCTGTTTTCTTCAAGGCAGTGTGTTCTAGTATTGAATGTTTAATTTTGTCACTCATTTCTTCAGGCCAGGTTATTGCTCCTGGAGATATTGCATTGACACGAACATTGGGTGCTAATTCTTTGGCCAGCGACTCGGTTAACATGATAAGTCCAGCTTTTGAGACGCTGTAGACTGAATAATCTTTTAATGGTCGTTTTGCATGAATATCAGTGATGTTAATGATACAACCTTTATTTTTACTTAATGAGGGTGCAGCAAGTTGAGAAAGAAACAGCGGTGCTTTTAAGTTGATATTAATGATTTCGTCCCATTGTTTATTACTTAAAGTAGTAACTGGTGTCGGGTAAAAAACGGAGGCATTGTTTATCAATACATCGATGCTTCCTTTAAATTTTAAAGAACTATTGATTAAAGCTGCACAGGATTCCTGATACTTCAGGTTTGCCTGTTCAGCAATAGCCGAGTCAGGCCGGATTTTATTTAATTTATCAGTTAATTCATTTGCTTCTTTTATAGAAGTATTATGATGAATAATGACATCCATTCCGGTTTGGTGAAGATGTTCTGCGATAGCAGCACCAATACGCTTTGCTGCACCGGTTATTAATGCGGTTTTATTCTTCACAAAATCTATTCCTGCCTAAATGTTATATTGAATGATTTGTAAAACAGAATAACATGAGCACATCATGACACAATCAAAACCATTAAGTACTGAGTCAGCTTTGCCTGTTCCTGAAAGAGATGCATTGCTGCAAAGCGAAAAATTAACAGCTCATATTAAAAATTTAATACATGAACAAGGTGGATCTATTGGTTTTGACCAATATATGTCAACTGTTCTGTATGAGCCAGGTCTTGGTTATTATAGTGCCGGAAGTCGTAAATTTGGTGCTGAAGGTGATTTTGTGACAGCACCGGAAATCTCGCCTTTGTTCTCACAGTGTTTGGCATTTCAATGTGCCCAGATTTTAGACTACCTTGATTCAGGATCTATTCTGGAGCTGGGTGCAGGTACGGGTGTTATGGCTCGGGATTTATTACTCGAATTAGAGAAATTGGACTTATTACCCGAAACTTACTTTATTCTTGAAGTCAGTGCTGATCTTAAACAGCGACAGCAAGCATTATTAAACGAATCAATTCCTCATTTGATTGAACGTGTAACCTGGCTGGATTCCTTACCGGAAAATGCTTTTAATGGTGTGATATTGGCCAATGAAATACTTGATGCTTTAGCCGTAAAACGGTTTAAAAAAATTAAAGGGGAGTTCAAGGAATTAAAAGTAGGCTTATGTGATGATGATTTCATCTGGTTTGAAGATGACGCAGATGCTGAATTAAAAAAAATATTAACCCGGCTTGAAGCTCAAATATCAGAGCCTTTCCCGGAAGATTACATTTCAGAAATTAATACGAATACCCAAAAATGGCTGAGCGGTCTAAATTCAGTCTTACAAAGGGGAGTAATGCTGTTCATAGATTACGGCTATTCAGTACAAGAGTATTATCACCCCTCAAGAATTGATGGCAGTTTATTATGCCACTATCGACACCGTGTACATTCTGATCCATTCTCTTACCCGGGTTTACAGGATATAACAGCTTCAGTCGATTTTACCAGTGTTGCCGAAGCTGGTGACAGCCTGGGTTTGCATGTTAGTGGTTATACTAATCAGGCTTATTTTCTATTTGGCTGTGGTTTGGAGAAATTGCTTTCAGATATTGCTTTGTTAGATGTCAAGTCGAACATAAAAATAACACAACAGGTTAAAAAATTAACGCTACCGGAAGAGATGGGTGAGCGTTTTAAAGTAATAGCCATGAATAAAGAATTTGATACAGGTTTGATAGGATTTTCAATTATGGATCAGCGAGTCAGGTTGTAATATGAAATCTTTTAAATGGATATTCATATTATGTTTGCTATGTTTATTGTGTGCATGTAACAAGGAAATTATTAGAGAGAACAAGCCTGTCGATGAAGGTACTGGCGTTGCACAAATTGCAAAATCAGATATAGATAATGTACTAGATGTACACATACAGGAATCACAAGAATTACTGCGTGAATTGATGGTTAAACTTTATAAACGTAATCCACGTGAGTTACAAAAATCAGAACTCCACCTGATAGAAGAGCAATTAGTTAGGCTGTTTGACCTTGAACATACATGGGACTTTCCTGAATTGGAAGGCAAATACGATATTGATTTAATTCGCCTGACATTTAATGAAGAGTACAATGGAGATCGTGTTTTTGCGTTTGTTGCCGGCCTGATGTCAATGATTATGAAGTCTTATAATTATCAGTCTGAGTTTTACATGTTTGATACGGTTGACGCACAGAAGTTATATAACTGTGCCAGAAATATAGAAATAGCAGTTTGGAAACTGAGTAATAATCGTGATTCCAATGGAGAACCTTTTTTGTATAGTAATTCCTTGTCTGATGAAGAAGTCACTAATCTTAGCTATGAACGCTTATTCGGTAAATTAATTGCTACACAGGATAATATTACAACGATCATGGCGGGTAAAAATAATCGAACGGTGAAAACTGTAATCCAGAAGATGGCAACAGCAGTATTCTTGCCTATATAGCAAACTTATCTTTAATAAATTTAATCAGGAATTTATCTTGGACCTTTTACAATTAATAATTCTTTCTTTAATACAAGGTATTACTGAATTTTTACCTGTATCCAGTTCCGCTCATTTAATTCTTGTTCCACTGTTAACGCAATGGCAGGATCAAGGTCTGGCCATTGATGTTGCCGCACATTTAGGCAGTTTATTTGCAGTTATTCTTTACTTTAGAAAAGATATTTCCCGTATTCTGCTTGCAGGGATAAACTCAATTATTAAAAAGGGAGTTAGCGAATCAGACGGAAGGTTATTCTGGTATATCGTCATTGGCAGCATGCCAGTATTGGTCTGCGGTTTTCTATTACATGATGTTGTTTCAACTTACTTGCGTGAACCATTAATCATTGCCCTGACCTCAATTGGTTTTGGTTTGCTTCTCCTGTATGCAGATTTAAACGGGAAAAGAATTCGTCAGATAAACTCTATTAACATGCGTGATGTAATTATAATAGGTTTAGCACAGGCTTTAGCCTTGATCCCAGGAACATCTCGTTCAGGAATCACGATGACGGCGGCCCTTATGTTAGGTCTAGATAGAAATAGTGCAGCGCGTTTTTCATTTTTAATGGCAGTCCCCATTATTCTGGCTGCGGGTGGTTATGAATTATTGAAACTGGTTCAAACAGGAGAGGTTGTTGATTTAGAAAATTTTTTGATAACGGTATGTGTTTCTGCAATTAGTGCTTTTATTTCAATACATTTGTTTTTGAAATTTTTGGAAAACACAGGCATGTTACCATTTGTTGTTTATCGAGTTGTTTTAGGAATAGTATTGTTCTATATATTTATCTAGAATAGATTATATAGTAAATATCAGTGAACCAGCGATAGTTCTTAGGAGATGTTTATGGCGAGCCCCAAAGTGTTAGATGATGAAATGTATCAATTACTCCGTATGGGTGAAATTGATGAGTTTAATGAAAAACGAGATATTTCTGTTGAATATGATCTAAGTGGCTCAGATTTAAGTCGTATCGATATACGTGGTCTAATTGTTGATAATATTAATTTTGAAGATGCCTATTTTCGTATGACAGATATGCGAGGTGTTGATTTTCGAAATTCAAAAATGGAAGGCGCCAGTTTTGCCGGAGCTAATATTTCAGGATGTTATTTTCCAAAAGAACTACGTGCAGACGAGATATTATTTTCTTTGGAACATGGTACGCGCGTCAGGTACAGCAGGCCCGGATCATTTTAAGAAATTTGTGACATCATCTGTTTAATATTTTCAATACGTTGTTTTTTTATTTCTTCTCCCAACGTTTTTCCTTCAATACCTTTTTCCTGCAATGCATTGGTATCAACTGCATTTGCTGTTTTTAATGCATTTATAAAATACTCCGCCTGCGGATAATCACGGTCTTCAAAGCCGGCACGTCCGCGGGCGTCAGCTTCGCAAGCGATTAAAAATTGTTCGAAACGTTCCGGTCTTCTAAAAGCATCAAGTTGTTCAAGCTTTTTTAATACTGTCGTCGGTTTCATCTCTTGTATACGGTGGCAATCAAGATGAAACTTTGAAACACAACTGGCAAGTTCGTGATACTTGTTTGGTATGCGATAACGTTTGCAAAGCTTTCCTATTATTTTTACGCCGCGTGCTTCATGACCATGGTGGCTTGGTAATTCATTTGCTGGTGTTGTTGCTTTTCCTAAATCATGGACTAATGCAGCAAAACGTATCATTGAATCACTAGTTAAACGAACTGACTGATTCAAGCACATTATAGTATGCAGACCGGTATCAATTTCAGGGTGATACTCTTCAGGTTGAGGTATACCAAAGAGTGCTTCAATTTCGGGAAAAAGTTTTTTTAATGCATCACATGAACGTAATACCAGTATAAAGCGCGCAGGATACTTTCCTGATAAGGCTTTTTCCATTTCAGTCCAGACACGTTCAGGAACTAACGTCTCAAGCTCTTCGCTTGCTGAAATTTCTTTTAATAATCGAGTTGTTTCCGGAGCAATCTTGAATCCCAGCGTAGCTGCAAATCGTGCAATGCGCAAAACGCGTAAAGGATCTTCAACAAATGCGCCAGATACATGGCGTAGTATGCCTTGTTTTATATCTGCTTCGCCTCCATAGGGATCAATAAGATTGCCTTTTTCATCTTCAGCAATTGCATTAACTGTTAAATCTCTGCGTCGTAGATCTTCTTCCAGTGTCACATCCGGTGAAGTGTGAAAAGTGAAACCCTTATAACCTTTACCCGATTTACGTTCAGTACGTGCCAGTGCATATTCTTCTTTTGTTTCAGGATGAAGAAAAACAGGAAAGTCTTTACCAACAGCTTTAAAGCCCTGCTCAATCATGACTTCAGGTGTCGCACCAACAACGACCCAATCCCGATCTTTAACCGGAAGACCAAGTAGTTTGTCTCGGACAGCACCACCAACTAAATATGTCTGCATATGGATATCGTGTTATAAAAATAATTTAATATTTGTATTTAGATATGAACAATAACAATAGTTTATCAGGATAGTGACAAGACTCTAATTTATATGTCGACTATCCGAAATTTTGATAGCTGTACAGCTTAAGTCGGCAACATTTTTATTTTTTTTATTAGCTGTAACGAGTGTCATACGTTCGCCCATTGATTTGATTTTATCTCCCAATCGCCAGTCATAGATATTAGCGAAATAAAGTACACGACGAACATACTTGCGAGTCTCATTAAAAGGTATTTGTTCTATCCATACATCTGGAGCCACACAACCTTTTTTAGGTAGCCATTTTGTGACGCGATGTGGTCCGGCATTATAAGCAGCTGTCGCTAAAACCATATTGCCATTAAACTTATCAAGCATTTGTTTCATATAAGCGGTTCCAATTGGAATGTTGGTTCCAGCTTGTGTCAGTTTATAAGTTTTGAAACCTTTTAAACCTATTTTCTTTGCTGTCATCGCTCCTGTCCTGGGCATGACTTGCATTAAACCCAATGCGCCGGCAGGTGATTTTACATCTTCAATAAATGCGCTCTCTGCTCTGGCTAATCCAAAAACCCAGCTTCGATCTAAATTTCTTTTTTTCGCGTATTTATTAAAGATATCTTCAAAAAGAATTGGGAAACGTAGAACCAGATTGTCATAGGCTTTGGCTCGATTCATGGCAAATATGGCGCGATCATGCCAGCCCCATTGTGTGACTAATGCTGCTGCCATTTGCATCTGGTAGGTAGTTAATTTACTTTCTGCATGATACCACTCACGTCTTGCAGGGTATCCTTGACCAAGTTTAAAAAATTCATAAGCACGTTTTATAGCAGGTAGCGATTTAATACGTTCAAACTCTTCTTTATTTTCCGGTAAAGGATAATGGTTCATATGGTAGGGCGAATTAACTTTATCTGCTGCAAGAAAGGCGTAGTAGTCACGTTCCTTAGCCAGTTCGGCAAATATCTCATTTGCTTTTGTCTGTTCACCGGTTTCTTCTAAGGCACGTGCGTGCCAATATCGCCAACGCAATTCGATATCAATATCAGGTGCCTGCCCGCTAGTCCATTTTTTTAAAATGGGCCAATCCTGATTTGCCAGAGCTGTACGCAGGCGATAATGAAATACTTCATCATTAACATGATAATTATCGATTTGATCAAGCAGTTGTGATGCCAGGTTGCTATTTTTTCTGGCTGCTCGAACAGCAAGTGTGCGTTCAATTTCTGCAAGTTCGCCAGGCGTAAAAGAGAAATTATTTTTTAACTCTTCCAGTCGTTTAATTGCTTTAGGAACATCTTGTCTGGCCAATCGTAGAATACCATGAGTCAGAATTTCTCTAGTGATAATAGTATCTTCGAATTGTGGTTTGTTTGTATATTTGTATGGGTTGTTATGGATTTGTATCCATTTTTTTGCCAGCGCCTTATATTCAGTGTTGAGACGTTTAGATAAATAATTAACCAGATTAACCTTATTGTTTTGCATGGATAGACGAATGCGTTCCCAAACCAATTCATTCGTCATCAGATCACTCTTATATAGAAGTTCAAAGGCAGGATCACATTGAGGAGGTAATGATTTCCCTGTTAGCCAGATTGAGCGAGTATCTTCTAAAAGAAAAACCTCGTTATTTGTTTTAATTCGAGCTTGTAACTGATAACACTGCATCGTGATATCAGATTGTGGTAAATAATTATCCAGAAAAGTTTGCCAATGTCCGCGTTTTACCAGAAGCTTTAACCAGGATGTACGTAAATAATTAGCAACAGGTAGATCATTATAACGTTTAAAAAAATCAATCATTTCAGTATCGTCAACTTTCCAGAGGCGTTTTAGAAGATAGCTGTAACGTAGGTAAGGGTAGAGAGGGTAATCTTTCAGTGTGTTAGCAATTTTTCCAAAGGTTTTATATTGCTTTGTTTCTAACGCTTTTTTTGCCGCGATATAATCTTTACGCTGTTGCTCAATAGATTTTGCAAAAACTGATGCCGATGACAGTATCGAAATTAAAAGTATTAAAAATAATAGTATTGGCAAGGATTGTTGTCGCTTGCTTGTCGCTTTGGAAGGCACGTTGAAAATTCTGGATTCGACCGCTGATTGCATTTGAATCAATATAACAAAAAAGTGTCGGAATTGTCCTGATTTGCCTCTCTTTACGCAACATTTATTTCTTTAACTATCGTTGACAAGTTATTGAACATTACCGACGATGCGCTATGTTTACAGAAATTACATTACAAATTATCGTTATTTATGCATTAACCGGTGTTTTTGCCGGTGTTATGGGTGGAATGTTGGGTTTGGGAGGCGGAATTATTATTGTTCCTGTATTACATTTTTTATTCATGCGTCAGGGGTTTCCGCCGGAGATACTCATGCATCTGGCCGTAACGACATCACTAGCAACAATTATTGTGACATCGCTCGCATCAACTTATACACATCATAAAAAAGAAGCAGTTATATGGCCTGTAGTAAATCGTTTTGCACCTGGAATCTTAGTGGGTGCCGGGTTTGGCGCGCTGTTGGCTGATTCGTTGTCCAGTAATGTTTTAAGAATTGTGTTCGGCGTATTTGAAACATTAGTAGCGATACAAATCTGGTTTGAATTCAAACCAAAAGCGAGTAGAACCTTGCCAGATACAGTGGGGATGGTCAGTACTGGAACAGGCATAGGTCTATTCTCAACCTTATTAGGTATTGGTGGAGGAACGCTGACTGTACCATTTTTATTGTGGTGTAATGTGAATATACGAAATGCTGTTGCCGTTTCTTCCGCTTGTGGATTCCCTATTGCTGTTGCTGGAACGACATCATTAATTATTGCCGGTTGGGATAATTCACTTGTCCCGGTACATTCACTCAGTTATTTGTACTGGCCGGCAGGTTTGATCATCGTTGCCATGACTGTTTTTTTTGCACCTATGGGTGCGCGGTTGGCACATTATCTTCCGGTATTAACACTAAAACGTATTTTTTCAATTCTGCTTTTGATTATTGGAATACGCATGCTTGTTCAAATCTAGAAAGATGCAATTTGTTTTAAATCATTACTGGTTTAAAAAGAATGAGTTTGAGACAGACAAACGTTTTCGTGAAGAAAGAAAGGAAGACTTAGCAAAGGAAAGAAGTAAAAAAATATTATGTAAATATTGTAAAAATCATATTACAAATATGGATGATGCAATTTTGGTAGAAGATAAACACACGCATACATTTTCAAATCCAGCCGGTTATATTTATACGATTAATTGTTATCAGTCAGCACCAGGTTGTTTAGTTGCGGGTGAGAGTACAGATGAGTTTAGCTGGTTCAAAGGTTATGATTGGCAACTTGCTTTTTGTAACTCCTGCCATGAACATTTAGGCTGGTTATTTACTAATGGACAACAGTTTTATGCATTAATTTCTGATCGGTTATCGCAAGACGTCTAGGGAAGTTCAAGACATCAATAATAATTCTATTCCAAATCAGGTTTGTACAGGAAGCCAAGAAAAAAAGAAACAGTTATAAAAAATAACGAATAAAAATAATCTCCTGCGACGATATACAAAACTAACCCAAGCATGCTGGATAATTCACAAAGTGCCATGCCAATAAGCAGAAAAGTAAAATAGCGTTGTAGTTCTGCAGGCTCATTGTCCATGCCTAATTTAAGGTTGTCATGAATTTTGTTTTGCAAGCGTTTAAAAAAACCAAGTAAAGTAAAAGGTAAAGCAATACTGATAACGCAGAGTCCAATAAAAATGTTTCTTATGTCTGGCATTATGGCTTCAAGCAAAGATAGCTTGTTCATGAAATAAACAATTGCAATCAATATTGGCGCACTGGATTGCATCGTCATCCAGACTATTTTGCTTTGTCTTTTAATATTGGTATCGTTAAATTGTTTTGGTTGATTCATAATAGTGTTTCGATTTAATTGTTTAATTAACCTTAAGTATATATGGCTTGATTCTGATGACAATAATTCAGGAAACATTTAGTTCTAATACAAATTCGCGCAAAGCGTATGAAATTACAGCGGAAGTACAGAAGCTTGTTGCTAATAGCGACATTCAAAATGGCCTGTGTCATTTATTTATACAACATACCAGCGCATCATTAATGCTCTGTGAAAATGCCGATCCGGATGTGAGGACTGATCTGGAAACTTTCATGCAAAGTATCGTGCCGGATGGCGATCCTATGTTTTGTCATACGACAGAAGGTGTAGATGATATGCCTGCACATGTGCGAACTTTAATTACGAACGTAAGTCTGACTATTCCAATTGCCTCATCATGTTGTCAATTGGGCGCATGGCAGGGTATCTATCTATGGGAACATAGGACGTCTTCCCATAATCGAAAAGTCATTGTCACGCTTCATGGAGATTAAATCGTTGCCTCGGATTCCTGTCCTCTCACAACATAGGTAATAATTATGGCGAAAGCTATCTGGAATGATGTTGTGATTGCAGAAAGTGATACTTTTAAAAAAGTAGAAGGTAATATTTATTTTCCACCGGATGCTATTACAAAAGAATATTTTAAAGAAAGCGATACACATTCAACCTGTTTCTGGAAAGGTGAAGCCAATTATTATGATATCGAAGTTAATGGAAAAACAAATAAAGATGCAGCCTGGTATTATCCCAAACCAAAATCAAAAGCAGAAAACATCAAAAACTGTGTCGCATTTTGGAAAGGTGTTGAGATAACAGAATTAATTAATTCTCAGTAACTAAATGGTATCTTTCTGGAAACAACTGGGATCATCTTTAAAATGTAACAGTATTCGATATGGCTCAGAGATCTGCTCATTATCTAAAAACAAATTTAAACCGGGAATATTTCGATAATGTTGCAAATCAATATTCTTGTAACCCATAGTCCAGTCAGGAAACATTCTTTTATCAATATTATTTTCAACTAATGTGGTTACATTTACATGACGAGTATCGTCTCGTATATCATCATACAGTGATAGAACAGTTGCTTCCTCTCCTTCAAGCACCTGCACAAAACGACTATCGGTATACAGTAGCATTCCGGTAATTTCTAAACGCTTATTACGATTTCTAGCTTGTAATAAAAGCGAAAGAAGATCATTGCGATTATAATCCCTGATAGCCCTGCTTGTGTATACTAATGAATAAAGCATCACAATTACATTTTCAATTTTTAATATTTAAGTATAGCTACAAAAAACTAATAATTTAAGGATTAGGAGACATTTACTTCATCTGATTTCCTGCACTCTGTATTTCAATGGTATCAGCAGTATCACAATTTGTAATTCTTTCTATAGCTTTGATGTCGTTATTAATGGACACAATTGATATTTTAGGAACAGTGTTTTCGTTGGTATAGAGATTTATGGAGTAACTATGTAGATTATTCGCATAAAATTCTAATTCGCCTGTGCATCTGGCTTCAACTATGCTTGTTTTATCAAAAGCAATTTGCATTAATAATAAGGTGACCGGACATAATGGTAATGCAGAAATACAAGCAGTAAATTTAGCAGCATTGGCTTGTTCTTTTTCTGCTTCAATAATAGGTTTTGATGGTACTGTCACTTTCACAGGTCCATCAAAGGTAATGATATTTATTCCAGTGTTTATAGATTCTCTAACGTTTTTTTCTAGAGAAACTCCGTTAATTTTAAAGTTTGAGGTAGATGTTATTATGTATGCTCTTTCTGGTTCTGGTTCTGTATATGCTGGTGTGAGTTTAGTTTGAATATTTTTCGAATTAAAAGGTTTTATTGAGCACCCAAAGGTAATGGTCAAAATTAGAACCAAATACAATGCTTTATGTTTTCCCAAAATAAATACCCTTTATTTATTGGTTACAAACTATGTTTTAGCCCCTAATTGAACTGCTCGTTCTTTTCTTCTATCCAAACCTTTATGATCTTCATTCCAGCCTTGACATTGCGTCATAATAATATTGCTTAATGTTTGTATATGTTCATTGTTATTATTAAGTGCAGGAATATAAGAAAATGTTTCTCCACCTGCTTCTTTAAAAAAACCTCTGTTTTGCATGTCTATTTCTTCTATAGTTTCAAGACAGTCAGCAGAAAAACCGGGACAAATTATTTGAACATGTTTTATTCCATTTTTGGCAAGTTCTTTTAATGTGATATCGGTATAAGGTTGTAACCATTGCCGCGGCCCGAAACGAGATTGAAACGTCACAAGCCATTCATTTTTTTTCAGTTGTAGTTTTTCTGCAACCAGGCGCGCTGATTTTTGACATTCGCAAAAATAAGGATCACCTGCATCAATATAGTGTTGTGGCATACCATGAAACGAAAATATTAATTTTTCAGGTTTTGAGTTTGATTGCCAATGTCTTTCAATGCTATTTGCTAACGCATCAATATAATCTGGATTGTCATGATAATGGTTAATCATCCTGAGTGCAGGAACCCAACGCCAGGTTTTAAGGACGTTTGCAACTTCATCAAAGGTTGACGCTGTTGTTGCTGCTGAATATTGGGGATAAAGTGGAAAGATTAAAATTCGACTAGCATTGGCCTTACGTAATTTTTCTAAACCGGATTCTATTGAAGGATTGCCATAGCGCATGGCTAATTCAATTTTGATGTTTCCAGGATACTGTTTTTCTATTTCAGCTTTAATTTCATCAACTTGCTTAATAGAAATATCGAGTAGGGGAGAACCGTTTTTTGTCCAGATCTTTTCATAAGCTTCCGCAGATTTTTTGGGTCGAGTTCGTAGAATAATGCCATGTAATATAAACCACCAGATGATTTTAGGTACTTCAATGACACGTGGATCTGAAAGGAACTCTGCCAGATATGTTCGTAATGCAGCTGGCGTTGGTGCATCTGGTGTGCCGAGATTTGTGATCAGGACACCAATACAGCTTTCGCTATCATGTTTATAATCTGGATTACCTTTATACTTCATAACCGTCTTTTTTCAGGAACTGAATGTGTTTGTAAAAAATATTAATGATTGTACCAAGTTTACCGCAAATGATGGTTGTCAGATACAGGAATGGCTGCATCCAAAGAATGACAACATCAATTTACCGTATTCCATCGCGATAGCGACAGTTGATGTCGGTCAACATAGTTATAAACATAAACTGGAACAGGCTGAAGTCTATCTCATTAATACTGGCAGAGGGCTAATGCATATTGATGATGAACAAAAAGAAGTCAAAGCAGGTGATGCGATTTATATTGAACCTTCTCGTACACAGTGGATTGAAAATATTGCAGATGAAGTGTTGATTTTTATTGCAATAGTCAATCCACCATGGAGTGAAGAGGGCGATAAAAGGCTTGATTAGTTTTTTCTGGAAGACTCATTTTTTTAATATCCATAATTCTTTACTGGCGAGTTCACCACGAACATATTTTTGTTGTTCCAGGACAAACTCTGATTTTACTTTTCTCAGGATAATAGCTATTTCCTCAAGACCTGCATTGCTAGCATGTTTTTTTACATAATGTATTTTATTCTTTTCGATGGAGATTATCGATACATTTCCACCTGTACCCTTGTCATCATGCCGCAATAAATTATCATTGATATAAATACTTAATTTTTTTACTTTGCTTTTATTTTTGTTTTTATATTTTAAAGTCGTATTAAGAGTTAATTCATCCTTGTCTGATTTAACTTTGCTTTCCAGATAGAACTCGTTACCTAGTTCCTTGAATGAAGATTTTTTTCCTTTACAAAAAATATATGCAGCATCACCCGTCCATCTTCCGTTAAGCTCTTTAAATAGTTTACGAACTATTTTTACTTGTTGAGAATTTAGAGGTGAAGGAACTGTTTCAGGCGTTATATAAGAACCATCTGTTTTTCCCGGTGAATCACCAAAGCATTCTGCAGCAATAGTTGGCAGTGAAATAGAAAAAAGGAGAAAAAATAATAGTGTATTTATATGCATGCAAAACCTCCATGTTAATTTGATTCGATCTTAGTAAAAAATGCCCATATCAGTCTATAGGTTTATATTAATAGTATTAAATATTAAAACTGATTCAAGAGTCCCAACTTGATTCTCGCGCACGCAGTTTTGAAAAGTCGGTTATATCTTCTTCATCATCTTCTGATTCAAAACGAAGTGATTCTATCTGCATATCAATATAATCTTTAATTTGCTCTTGTAATGCTGGAGGTAATACCAGCCATTTTTGTGCGATAGAACGTGCCTCTTGTGGTAAATAATTATGAGAAATATCGAGCCAACCTGATTCTAAACCAAGCTTTTCTTCAATATCACGGGCTAGCCACGATCCGATGCTGCATTCGTTTTTAAGATTGATAAGTTGAGCAAGTTCTTTCTTTTCCATCTTTAATCTTTTAGCGATCTGATCATTTCCACCCGCTTCACGAAGTAATAGACGTAAATTACTACGGCGAATTTCTGTTTTTGTCGTTGAATCCATATTCGTTATTTTTTAATAATTAATTGTTTAATACAGAGCAAGGGTTATGCCGACGAAAAGTTACACGTAAATAAAATTAAATATTCATTAAAAACAGCAATTTAAAACTTTCTGTGTGAACTACTTGGCAAAATAAATATATGAAGTATAGCTGTTCAAGCGTCTCAAATAAAAGACATTATACTTAGTGTAGTTTTTTCACTGTTGTTCAAGCCAGTTTAGAACATCAGTTGGATTTTCATCAGGCGGAAACACAGGAAAAAAGACTTTTTTAATTAAATTATTTTTTAATATTAATGTGACTCTTTTGTATCTCTCTACTCCTTCATGACTAAAAGTTGGTAACGAAAGTTTTTGTTTAAGTAAAAAATTGGTGTCACTTAATAATTCAAACGGAAGATGCAGTCGTGATTTGGCTTCAAATTGATAGTCTGTCACTTGGCTGCTTAATCCATAAATGCTTGCATATTGTATTAGATCGCTATGAATATCACGAAAGCTACATGATTGAGGTGTGCAACCTCTGGCACCAGGAATAGAGTCCCAACCTTCTGGTAAAGCAATATTTGGCTGTCCAGTCATTGGGTAAATATAAATAACTGTATAGCCATGTAAGTTTCCAATGTTTATTTCTTCACTATTGGTCGCGTTTAAAATAATCTTGGGAATAATTATCCCTGTTAAATGGTCGCATGCACCGTCATCTTCAGGAACAGGAATGTCTTCTGGTAATTGCTCAAAATTCATGGAACAAGAGTTTATCTGTTTGTATATAGAAGTCGATAATAAAAAACGGCCTATATAAGTTTCCTTATATGGCCGTTCTTTTATTTGTTGCTAATATTAGAATCTGGCTTCAGCTTTTTTAAACGATTTATCGATTCGCAATTTTATAGCAACGCCATGTCGCTCAATGACAGAACCAATAACAATCGCTGAAACACCGATGACTGCCAAGCTACCCCAGCTAAACAAATCAACTATTTCGAATATATGAGAGAAATCATATATCGCAGCAACAGTAGTGGTAATTAAACCAAATATTGTTATTGCCTTTGATTTGTTGATATAGCCCAGCGTTATAACAGACATTCCTGCAAATGCACATAGGATGCCGTTAAACAGAGTTTCATTCATTCCAAGATGAATGATGAAGCTTAAGCTGGTTACCAGACCAGCTAAGAAAAGTGCGCCTCCTTTATAATCATCGCTACTGCGTCTTGCAAGTTCTATCATGTGCGCAGCAAAAATTAATGCAAAGGCTGGTAAAGTAAATTCAACAGGAAGAATTTTATCAATTAACTGCGAAGCAGGCAGGGCAACAAAAAATGCCGTAGGAATTGATAAAAACTCGGTAAATTTACGAAGTTGACTTTGAATATCCAATTGCAATGAACAGTGTCTCAATGTCATGAAACCGGTAAATGCAATGATGGTATAAATCATTTCATCGGCTTGATACAACCATAAGCTACGTATCAACATGATGATAGGCGCAACGAATAATAATATTCTTGCAAACTTACCTTCAGCTGTACGTAATTTAGGATCTTTCTTTATTAGCTTGCTAACAAACGTAAGTAATAACAAAATGCTTGCACCCGCTATCAATGATACAAAAAGCGTATCTCTTACTGGCAAAAGCAACATCGAGTTAGAAAGCAAGTAGGCTGCAGTTAACGGCATAGCAGACTGACGAGCCATTACTTTAAAACCAAAAATAGTAATTGGTATTAAAACAATTGCAGCAATACTAAGTGCTATTGCAACAGAAGTTCCGCTGCTAACTGTCCAAAGTGCAATATCGGGATAATTTGATAATTCACCACCCCATTGTACGTAGGAAAATATTAATGCACCTAATGTTGTTAAGTTAGCGGCAATAGAGATCAGGCTTAAACCAAAGAATACTCTTGCTCCTTTATTTTCTTTTAACAGGAAAGCCATGCTAAAACCGCCGATAGCTAAAAGCACACTTTGAGAAAGTAACAAGTAGTAGCGATGTAAATCGCTACCGTTACTCCAGTCTTGAAGCAAGAAAATAGACATAGATGCAACAACTGAAAATGCACCTACGGTTCTCAGTACTTGTGACAGTGTTGCAAACTGTTTAATCATTTTCATGATCGATTTTTTTTCTTTTGTCTCTTTAAATGATGCTTCTTCAATAGCATCAGAAACATCCATTGTGCTTATACTATTCATGATGTTCATCCTCCTTATTGCTCATTAACGCAGCAAGTTCTGCACGAAGTGTTTCTTCATCTTCTTTTTCACAAAAAGATTTATCCAGGAGATCAATAGACTCTATCTCCTGACCGACTTCATATTCGGCTTCACTGATGAGCATTTCCCAGCGTTCAAAAGTGTCATCAACATCATTACCTGCTGAACCTTCGATACTATTGATAGTACGTAATGCATCTGCGGCTGAATGACGCGAACGCATCATATTTCGTTGCTGGGTTATCCTGGAAAGACGTTGTTCAATTTTTGCAATACTGGCACTGACCTTTTGTTCCAATTTTTCGTGTTGAGAAAGGGATTGTTGAATACTGACAATGCGTTGTTTACATATATTTTTTCGATGCAAACAATCCAATGCCATTTTCTCATTTTGTTCAGCAACCGACTTTGCCCTGTTTTCCCAGGTTACCTCCATCTGTTGCAGTTCTTTTAATCTGGACTGTAAGTTCTCGCGATCTTTCTTGACTCTGGAATAGCGAACTTGTGCTTTGGCTAATGCAGCACGACAGTCTTTGATAGATACATCAATCACAGCGTCATGATTCTCAACTTGTGAAACGGCCTTATCGACCGATGCGGTTAAAGTAGTCGTAATACGATTAATAATACCCATGATTTTGGTCCTCTTTGTTTTGTTAATGTGACCAAAGCATGGTGAGTAGTATTAATAAAATAAACTAATACTATTATTGAATAGTTATATTATTCTATTAGTATATAAATTTAATACTAAAAACTGATATTTTATAAAACTCAGGAATATTTTGAAGATTGTTGCTTAAGAATTAATGCGCGGTACTTACTATGAATCTTGATACAACGTTCAGCTAAATCAGATGACTCATTAATATTGTCAACATAGAAACGAATTAGTGAACGCATCGGTCCCTCGACACGATTGTAATCCAGATTACCTTCAATCGTTATCTTGGTGATTTTTTTTAAATAACGAATCAGAAACCATTCGGTTGTATAAGATTCAAGATCAGGGTTTTCCAGATCGTTGATGTGTTCAACCACGTACTGATGAAAATCACCAAAGTATATTTTTTTCATACAACTGTCTGGTTATTTAATATTAATTTACACTGTTATAGTCCATGCTACTTTCCAGAACAGCAATGCGTTCCTCCAAAGGAGGATGACTCATGAATAAACGTTTGAAGCCGCTCGGACGCCCACCTGAAATACCAAAAGCAGCCATTTCATCAGGTAGAGGTTGAGGATCGTTGCCTTGTTGCAGGCGACGTAAAGCAGAAATCATTTTTTCGCGGCCGGCTAAATAAGCGCCACCAGAGTCAGCCTTGAATTCACGTCGACGCGAAAACCACATGACTATTGTGCTAGCCAAGACAGACAGGATCATTTGTACGAAAATAACGCCTATCCAGTAACCAGGACCATGTCCGCGTTCTATTTTAAATACAACACGATCTAGTATGTGTCCAATAACGCGCGAAAAGAAAATAACAAAGGTATTAACAACACCTTGAATCAAAGTCAGCGTTACCATGTCACCATTAGCGACATGACTGACTTCGTGACCTAAAACGGCTTCTACTTCATCCTGATTCATATTTGCTAGTAAACCTGTACTAACGGCAACCAAAGCAGCATTTTTATTCATACCCGTTGCAAATGCATTAGGTTGTGGCGAGTTAAATATGCCTACTTCCGGTATACCTATGCCGGCTTCTCTGGCCTGCATTTCAACTGTTGAAATTAACCATTCTTCCTGTTGAGTAGTAGGCGTTTCTATAACTTGGACACCCATGGATTTTTTTGCCATCCACTTGGATATCGCAAGTGAGATTAACGAACCACCCATACCAAAAATACCGGAGAATATAATTAAGGAAGTTAAATCCAGACCACCACCCTGTTGTGCTAGCATCGTATCAACGCCGAGTAAGCGCATACTTAAACTTAAAACAAGCATGATGGCTATATTGGTCCCCAGAAAAAGCAATAGTCGTAACATGTTTTCAAGCCTCGGTTGATTAGTAACTATATAGATAATAACTAAATTCTTAAGTTCAAGATGTTAAATCTTTCTTAACACTGCCATCGGCGATGTAGACAATACTTTTCGAGTACCAAATAAACCGGCAGAAACAATAATTAAGCAACATACTATAGGTGTAAGGATCCATATCAGTGGGTTAAAATCGATATGGATTTTAAAAATGTATTCTGCGAGCACTAATTCAATAATCGATGCAGCTACAGCTGACAATATTCCGGTAATTAATCCAAGAAAAAGAAATTCGGCAACT
Source organism: Pseudomonadota bacterium (assembly GCA_013112535.1). GTDB lineage: Bacteria > Pseudomonadota > Gammaproteobacteria > Eutrophobiales > Eutrophobiaceae > UBA7359. The sequence goes on along the minus strand of JABFGI010000007.1, from coordinate 88,281 downwards.
AAACCGGAAACGATTTGTTTGCGGCTCGCTCCCAAGGCACTCATCATCGCTGTTTCATTGGTACGTTCATCATGGGTACTTTGTATAGCTGCAAATAAAACCGTGAAACCGGTTAATAATGTGAAAATAAATACAAATTCAACTGCGCGTATAACCTGCTGCATAATAGATTTAACTTGAGTCAGTATTGCATCCATATCAAGTACAGTGATGCTTGGAAATTGCTTAACCAGATCAACAAGTAGACCACGTTTTGATTCAGGTAGATAAAAGCTGGTGATAAAAGTACTAGGGTGAGAGCTTAATGCTTCAGGATTGGCGACAACAAAAAAATTAACATTAAAAGAATCCCATTCAAGCCACCGAAGACTGGTAACATTACCTGTTATTAATTCACCGGCAATAGAATAGGTTAAATCATCACCTGGTTTTATTCCCAATGTTTCAGCAATCCCTTGTTCTACAGAAAAATAGTTTTTATCACGGCTCTCTTCTGGCCACCATGAACCCGCAGCGAGTCTGTTGTCTTCTTGCATTGTTTCGGCATAGGAAAGGTTAAACTCACGCGTTGCTAATCGCTTAGCTCTGGGGTTATTGTAGTTTACAATATTAATAGCTACATCATTAATCTTTGTTAAACGACCTCGAATCATGGGATGGAGGAATATTTCTCTGTCCAAAGAATCAAGTAAAATGCTCTTTAACTGTTCAACCTGGTTTGGCTGAATATTAATTAAAAAATAATTTGGCGCATTCTCAGGTAAACGATTTTTCCAGTTCTCAAGTAAATCAGTACGTATCAAAGTTAGTAAAAGCATAACGGTAATACCAAGACCAATACCAATAATCTGTACTGTGCTTTGATTCGCACGATGCGTAACATTTGCTAAACCATAACGAGCTGCCATCTTAAGTTTTGGTTGAAAATATTTTAGTAAACGTAACATTTGTTTAGCTGATAGTGCCAGTACGATGGCTGTAATGAATAAGCCCAATAAGGTATGAAACGTTATTTTAATGCTGCCGGATTGCCATGGACTTAAAAAAATTAATGTCAGAATGGCAATGAGATAAATAATATAATTTTTGATTGGTAATGGATTTAAGTCGCGTCGCAATACTCGTAATGGAGAGACTGTTCTTAAACTGAAAAGTTGTGGTAAAGCAAAAGCAAGCACCGTCAGTAGTCCGGAAAAGATACCTTTTAAAAATGGCAATAACGAAGGTTTAGGCAAGCTTGTTTGCGATATGCCAATCATTAATTTATTTAACCCTTCTTGCGCAATATAGCCAAATCCACAGCCAATCAAACTACAGATAAAACCAAGGATAAGTAACTGGAATAAAAAGATATGAGAAATTTCATTTTGTTGTAAACCCAGACAACGCATAATGGCGCAGGTATCATAATGACGTGTAGCATAACGTTGCGCTGACATAGCAATAGCAAGTCCTGCTAAAGCGATACTGACCAAGGTGGCTAAACCGAGAAATTGTTCAGCTCGTTCAAGTGCGGATCTGATTTCCGGACGTGCATCTCTAATACTTTGAATGCGAAGATTGTTGTCTTTGTCAGATTGAAGTTTACCTAACGTTTTACGAAATTGGTTTATTACATCAATATTGCCACCAAGTAATAATCGATATTGAACACGGCTTGCAGGAAGTATTAAACCAGTTGCCTCTAAATCATCCCGGTTCATTAATAATCGTGGTGCAATATTAAATAAGTCACCGCCTCGATCAGGTTCATAGGTCAACCTTTTTGAAACAGTCAATTCACTCGCACCAAGATTAACTGTTTCTCCTATACTGACTTGTAACGTCTGCATTAAACGGCTGTCTATCCAGACCGTACCTGTTGCAGGTATAGCCTTAGTTATTTGTTCCTTGCCGAATAAACTGTCACTAATTTTTAATTTTCCATGAATTGGGTAGTTTGTATCAACTGCTTTGACTTCAGCTAGTTCAAGTTTTTCATCTTTAACGACAACGCTACGAAAACTTTCATTCAGTGAATAGATTAACTTCGAATCTATAGCCTGTTTTATAATCTCACTATTAATTTTGGCTGAAGAAATTATTACCAGATCTGCGGCAAGTAATTCAGTCGCATGTTGTTCTGTCGCACGGTGAACGCGGTCAACAAAAAAACTCACAGAAGTTAAACAAGCAACGGCAAGAATAATAGAAATGCTGATTAACCTGAGCTCTCCAGAGTACCAGTCTCGTTTTAACGAAATTAATGCAAACTTAAAAGTATTCATTTTTCTTCGCTAATTTGTCCGCCAGCAATTACAACTTGTCGATCACAGTGATGCGCAATTTCATTATCATGTGTCACCATAATTAATGTAGTGCCATTCTCTTTATTCAGTTTAAATAATAAATCGATAATGCGTTTTGCTGTTTTTTGATCGAGATTTCCCGTCGGTTCATCGGCAAACATGATCTTTGGGTTGCCAGCAAATGCACGCGCAATGGCAACGCGTTGTTGTTCTCCTCCTGAAAGTTGATTTGGATAATGATGAATACGATCAATTAAACCCACTTCTTCCAGTTTTTTCTCTGCCTTTTTTTTTGCATCATCAATGTCAGCTAATTCTAGTGGTAGTGAAGTATTTTCCAATGCAGTCAGGCCGGGTAACAGATGAAATGACTGAAAGACGAAACCTATAGATTGTGCTCGAATTTTTGCCCTACCATCCTCATCCAGTTGTGATAAATTACTTCCATCAAGAATCACTCTGCCTGCAGTCGGTATATCAAGGCCTGCAAGCAGACCTAATAAGGTTGATTTGCCAGAACCCGAAATACCAATAATTGCTAAACTTTCACCTTGTTTAATAGACAAATTGATATCAGCCAGAATAGTAAGTGTTCCTTCAGGACTCTTAACTTGCTTTCCGAGTGATTCAGCTTGCACAATATTTGTTGGAACCATATATGAATTACCGAATATTATTTCTAATTGTATGTTTATCTGTTTTACCTGTTATCGGACAGGCAAAGACCTTGCTAGTTCTGGGCGATAGTATAAGCGCTGCTTACGGTGTTCCAGTAGAAAAAGGTTGGGTTTCACTTCTTCAGCAGCGACTTGTCCAGAATAAATATAATTATAAGGTTGTAAATGCCAGTGTTGTTGGTGAAACAACATTGGGAGCGCAAATGCGTTTGGCTGATTTATTAACAAAGCATAAACCGAATATAGTCGTGATAGAGCTTGGTGGTAATGATGGCTTACGTGGTATTTCGCTTAAAGAAATAGAAAGTAATTTTATTAAAATGGTCAGTATGATAACTGAAGTTAATAGTGATGCTTTGCTTGTACCTATGCAAATGCCACCAAATTATGGCATGAAGTACAGAGAAGGTTTTTTTTCAATTTATCAAAAGGTTTCGGAAATAATGAAAGTACCTGTTTCAAAATTTATTTTTCAGAATATTGCTGATGTGCCTGGATTGATGCAAGCTGATGGCATACACCCGGTAGAGTCAGCCCATCCAATAATGCTTGAAAATATCTGGCCGAGTTTATCAAAACTTATCAATAAAGATATAAACAAATGAAATATTGTTGTTATTGCCGTGCTGTATTAATTTATGAAATTCCCGCTGATGATAATCGTCATCGCTATATTTGCCAGAGTTGCGATACTATTCATTATCAAAATCCAAAAATAGTCGCAGGCTGTATTCCGGTTTGGGAAGATAAAATTTTACTGTGTAAGCGTGCGATAGAACCACGTTATGGTTATTGGACCTTGCCGGCAGGTTTTATGGAACTCGGTGAAACAAGCCTGGAAGCAGGAATACGAGAAACACTGGAAGAAGCGAATGCACGTGTCGACGTGGAAGAATTATTTGCTGTTTTTAGTTTACCTCATGTCGGTCAGGTTTATATGATGTTTCGTTCTAGGCTAATAGATTTGAACTTTTCGCCAGGTGCTGAAAGCCTGGATGTTAAATTATTTAAGGAAGCAGATATACCATGGAATGAACTCGCATTTACAACAATACGAGCATCATTGAGATGTTATTTTGAAGATATAAAACAAGGTGCTTTTTCATTACACACTGGCGATATAGTTAAAACAGAAGCCGGTTACGACTTTGTTCCAACTCTAATATAGGTTCTTATACTTCAATCCACATTCCGTTGTTGGCTTCGTAAGTCTTGCCTCCAGAAGTTACGCGATCACCATTTCCAAATTCTTCATCATTCCAGAAGCATTTAATTTCAACTTCTGAAGTTATTACAGTGGCATCATTATCAACAGGACCGGTAATCTTAGAAGTTTTTTTTGTGGGATCGGCTGCTTCAACTGATTTTGGATCTGACATAACTTCCTCCTTTTTGGATTTGATTCCTATATTAATCCCGGAATGAAAAATCTTCCAGCAATCATCTAAATCTTACCGAAGTTGTGCTTTGCTGCTTATTGCGTTGAGAATGTCATTGGTGGCCTCTTTAGTACAATCAAATACATCACTATTTTCCACAGTTGTGATAGAGGTTTTATCCAGAGTGCATAAACATATAAATCCGGTCTGGTTAAGCAAATTACTGATTTCTGCAATATTTCCTGTTAATTGATTTTCATTCAGAACGACACAGGCATGCCCCATATCGAATAGCAGGCGTTCAAGTTCAAGTGCTGTTTGTCGATTATTGCTGCCAGTTAAACAGGCAGTGAAAGCCTGTTGCCCGTATCGTGCTGTTCTTTCATCCTGAGTGACGGGTAACAACTCATCATTTTCTATTGGGCCGATGACCATGCCTGCGGCTACTGTCACGTTACTTAAACGATCAATGATGATAAATGAACCGGATCCTTTGCATAAATTGTATGCATCAAACGGAACCGGGGCAGTTAGCGTGACATCACAGTGACCAATTTCATTCAGATTCAATTCTTCAACGTCCGATTCTTCTAGTGTATTAACGTCAATCAAATGGTTTATTTTTGAGACAGAACCATGAACCAGTTTTGTACCAAGTTTTATATAGTATTGCTTACCAATAGTCATAGCTTGTTCTGTCATCCAGACAATCTTGGCGTCAAACTTATTACTAATTTGTGGTAGATCATTACTGTGAGTAATCATATCTCCTCGGCTAACATCAATCTCATCTTCGAGAGTCAGGGTAATAGCCATAGGTGGATATGCTTCATCCAATTCACCTTCATAGGTGACAATCGATTTAATTGAACTGGTTTTGCCTGACGGTAACACAGTAATGTTGTCACCTTTGTGTATTACTCCCGCGGCAATCGTGCCGCAATAACCACGAAAGTTGAGATTAGGTCGGTTGACGTATTGCACCGGAAATCGAAAATCCTTGTAATTTTGATCGGCAGCGATTTCAACTGTTTCCAGAATTTCCATCATCGATTGACCATCATACCATGGCATGTTTGTACTTAAATTTACTACGTTGTCACCATTCAATGCAGAAATAGGTATAGAACGGATATCCATTTTTTCCAGTTTTTTAGTGAAGTCCAGATAGTCACTTTTTATTTTGTTATATACAGATTCATCGTAATCAACTAAATCCATTTTATTAATAGCAACGACGATATGTTTCATGCCTAACAGCGATGCAATAATACTATGGCGACGTGTTTGAACCTGTACACCGTGTCGCGCATCGATCAGGATGATAGCGAGATCACAAGTTGATGCTCCGGTAGCCATATTACGCGTATATTGTTCATGTCCAGGTGTGTCAGCAATAATGAATTTCCGATTGGCTGTTGAAAAATAACGATAAGCAACGTCAATGGTAATACCTTGTTCGCGCTCTGCCTGTAAGCCATCAACCAGTAATGCTAAATCAACATCATCACCAGTGGTGCCAGACTTAACACTGTCTGCTGTAATAGCTGCCAGTTGATCTTCATAGATCATTTTTGAATCGTGTAATAAACGTCCGATCAGTGTGCTTTTACCATCATCAACGCTGCCACAAGTCAGTAGACGTAATAATTCCTTCTTTTCATGCTGCTCAAGATAAGCATCGATGTCTGTACTAATAAGTTCGGATTGATGTGACATGTTAGAAGTAACCTTCGCGTTTTTTTTCTTCCATCGAGCCGGCCTGATCATGATCGATAACCCGACCCTGTCGCTCAGATGTTTTGGTTAATAACATTTCCTGAATAATTTCAGGTAAGGTCGTTGCCGTTGATTCAACCGCCCCGGTCAATGGATAACAACCCAGTGTACGAAAGCGTACCATTTTCATTTCAGGTGTTTCCCCCGGTTCCAGAGGCATGCGATCATCATCAACCATAATATCCACGCCATCCCGATTTACTACCGGACGTTCTTTGGCAAAATATAGTGGGACAATAGGTATTTTTTCCAGATGGATGTATTGCCAGATATCAAGCTCAGTCCAATTTGATAAAGGAAAAACACGAATACTTTCACCTTTATCAACTTTGCCATTATAGATATTCCATAATTCAGGACGTTGATTCTTTGGATCCCAACGATGGTTTTTATCGCGGAAAGAATATATACGCTCTTTAGCGCGTGATTTTTCTTCATCACGGCGTGCGCCGCCAAATGCAGCATCAAATTTATATTTATTAAGAGCCTGTTTTAAAGCCTCGGTTTTCATGACATCCGTATGTTTTTTACTACCATGAGTGAAGGGACCAACTCCCGCTTTAACGCCTTCCTGATTTGTATAAACCAGTAAATCCAGACCGAGATTTTTTGCCAATTCATCACGAAATGTAATCATTTCCCTGAATTTCCAGGTGGTATCAACATGGAGTAATGGAAATGGAGGCTTGCCGGGAGCAAACGCTTTCAGCGCTAATTGCAACATGACTGCAGAATCTTTTCCTATTGAATAAAGCATCACCGGTTTTTCGAATTCAGCGGCGACTTCACGGATAATATGGATACTCTCCGCTTCGAGTTGTTTTAGATGTGTTAGCTTGTAATTGGTCATGACCCTACACGTAATAATTATGGAAAAGAAATGCGATTGACAAGTGTCTACTTGTTTCTGAGCATTAAAAAGCGGGGCATTATAGCAGAAGCGCGACACGGGGCTAGCGCATCCTCAATTTCTAGTGAGTACATACATTATTAAAATAATCTCTCTGGCATGAATCAATATAGAATTTTATTGAGTCTGTATGCGCAAAATGTTGACATAGGAAAATTTTAGACTATATTTAGCACTCACTATATGGGAGTGCTAACAAGATTTGTTGGTGCTTAAAAATCAATAGGTTAGGAATTAAGGAGGTTAGCTTCATTATGAATATCCGACCATTACATGATCGTGTGATTGTGAAACGCGTGGAAGAAGACAAAATGTCACCAGGCGGTATCGTAATCCCTGATTCAGCTACAGAAAAACCAATCGAAGGCGAAATCGTTGCCGTTGGCAATGGCAAATTGCTAGATAACGGTGAGCTTCGCGCTTTAGATCTTAAGAAAGGTGACAAAGTATTATTTGGCAAGTATTCCGGTACTGAAGTCAAAGTCGGCGGCGAAGATCTATTAGTTCTTCGTGAAGACGACATCATGGGCGTCATCGAGTAAATCAAATATAAAATAGTCAGGAGAAAAATATCATGGCTGCAAAAGAAGTTAAATTTTCGGATGATGCCCGCGCTCATATGGCGAAAGGCGTAAACATCCTTGCGAATGCGGTAAAGCAAACGCTCGGCCCCAAAGGTCGTAATGTTATTTTAGACAAGAGCTTTGGTGCTCCAACCGTTACTAAAGACGGTGTCTCAGTAGCAAAAGAAATTGAACTTGAAGACAAGTTCGAGAACATGGGCGCACAGATGGTAAAAGAAGTTGCTTCTAAAACCTCTGATGTTGCTGGTGACGGAACCACGACTGCAACTGTATTAGCACAAGCAATCGTACGTGAAGGCCAAAAGGCGGTTACCTCTGGTACCAACCCAATGGACATCAAACGTGGTATTGATAAAGCAGTTGCAGCAGCAGTTGAAGAATTGAAAAAACTGTCTAAGCCTTGTGAAGATAGCAAAGCAATTGCACAAGTAGGTACCATCTCTGCAAACTCTGATAGCGATATCGGTAACATCATTGCAGAAGCAATGGAAAAAGTAGGTAAAGAAGGTGTTATCACTGTTGAAGAAGGTTCAGGTCTTGATAATGAACTGGACGTTGTTGAAGGTATGCAGTTCGATCGTGGCTACCTTTCTCCATATTTCATCAATGATCAGCAAACCATGGGTGTTGAATTAGAAAGCCCATACATTCTTTTATTCGATAAGAAGATCTCAAACGTACGTGATCTACTTCCTATCCTTGAAGGTGTTGCGAAAGCAGGTAAGCCTCTATTGATTATTGCTGAAGACATCGAAGGTGAAGCATTGGCAACCTTGGTTGTTAACAACATGCGCGGTATCGTTAAAGTTGCTGCTGTTAAAGCTCCAGGTTTTGGTGATCGTCGTAAAGCAATGTTAGAAGATTTGGCTATTCTGACTTCTGCTACCGTTATTTCAGAAGAAATAGGTTTGAGTCTTGAAAAAGCTACTCTTGATGATTTAGGTTCTGCAAAACGAATTCAAATCAGCAAAGAAAACACCACCATTATTGATGGCGCAGGTAAAACTGATGACATCGAAGGTCGTGTTACTCAAATTCGTCAGCAGATTGAAGATTCAACTTCTGATTACGACCGTGAAAAACTACAAGAGCGTGTTGCAAAACTTGCTGGTGGTGTTGCGGTAATCAAAGTTGGTGCTGCTACCGAAATTGAAATGAAAGAAAAGAAAGCCCGCGTTGAAGATGCATTACATTCAACCCGTGCAGCAGTTGAAGAAGGTGTTGTCCCTGGCGGTGGTGTTGCATTGATTCGAACTTTAGCAGCTGTTTCTAAAGTGAAAGGCGATAATCATGATCAACAAATTGGTGTTGATATTTTGAAGCGAGCAATTGAAGAACCATTACGTCAGATCGTAACCAACGCAGGTGAAGAAGCTTCAGTCATTTTAAATGAAGTTGCTGGTGGTAAAGGTAACTTCGGTTACAATGCTGCAAATGGTGAATTTGGTGACATGATCGAAATGGGTATTTTGGATCCAACTAAAGTAACTCGTTCTGCACTACAAAATGCTGCATCAGTAGCAAGCTTGTTATTAACCACTGAAGCAATGGTTGCTGAAATTCCACAAGAAGAGCACAGCCATGGTGGTGGTATGCCTGATATGGGCGGCATGGGCGGCATGGGTGGTATGGGCGGAATGATGTAATTCCAACCTAACATCTTGGTCCACTTAAGCCATTAGGTTTAAGTTAAAGTGTTAAAGAAACCGACCTACATTTTATGTAGGTCGGTTTTTTTATGTAAAGATAAAGTGCTGCGACTACTAATTGAATTTATAATTCAATACAGACATAATGAAATAATGTTTTTTAACTTCTTCAAACTAGGAATAGAGGAAAATAAGTGACATTTTAAGAACTGTCTAATAATAAGTTAAATGAAAAGTATACATGTAGGTTACTTTGTTGCTGGAATAATACTTTTGGTCAATTCTCTTTATGGCTTGCTTACGGGAAATATATTTACTATAGATCTGGAAGTATTAAAAAAACTTGATCACCAGTATTGGTATTATTTTAATTTACTTTGCTCAACTTTAATTGGTTCTTTTTTACTATTCAGATCCTTTCTATTTATTCCTTGCAATAAAGAGTTTCATAAAAAATCTAAAGAATATGAAAAAGAAATGATGGCGGAAAATAAAAAAGACACGGAAGTAAATTTTATTGAAACCTTAAAAATGCTTGTTATAGGCATCATTGTATTTGCGATAATTTTTTACTTTTTTATATATGAAAATAACTTATAGTAAATAATTCAGTTTCACGTCCAAAAAGCATACATCTTGACCAAAATATTATGTGCGCTTTTAGCCTGAAACTGACATGACTGTTAACTTATATTTTAATAAAAATGTTTTTCATTATCAGCATCATCAAGAGAGTGCTAACTTCCCTTTTTATAAAAAAGTTTGATATCTTCTAAAGCGTATTAAACATTTAGCCGATATAACCAGTAAGTAAACGGTTAAATACATTATGTGTATTGACAGGAGGCACTATGTCGAACTCAGTTAATGATGATGTTAAGCTAATTACTAATCTTAATGTGAATGAATACTTTAACGATGCTATTCATGATGCACTCTCTCACCAACATATCAATCACAACGATGAAACAGTTGTTTATATTGTCAACTTACTATCGTATTACACACTTTCAGAAAATATATTTGATGTTGAAACTGAAGGGCGTTCTTCAAAACCTTTAGCGTTTATTTATAAAGACGCAGTTGAAGCATCATCTAACGAAGAAAGAAATACACATCTTAGAAAGCTTGGTGATACTGCATTGTTTACTTCCGGCTTTTTTGCAGGAAGTCTGGAACGAAGTGCTGTCGGTGTTGATTATTTTATATCTATGGGCGGGGGTGCTTATAGTTTTCTGGCCGATGCAACACCTCGAACAATTTCAGATAAAAATTTACGTGATGTCTTTAATGATCTGGCTGAACATTTTATGAATTATGTTGATGTATTAACAGAAGTTAGTGAAAGCAGTGAGTTGGTTGATGACCGTGATGTACTTGATTTGTATGAATCCTGGTTAGATAGCGGTAGTGAATATGCAAGAAAACGATTGCAAGAAAACGGTATTCTGACTTTTCCTTCCAAAAAGCGTAAACATTAAGGAGTAGTCTCATCGAACTTGATTATTTTCAGGAACAACTTGAATCCATCTATGAGATTGATGTTGAACATTCTGTAAATGATTTCTTGATTACGGACAAATGTCTTGCGGATTATTTATCTTCAAATAGTCAAACACGTAATAATAATGAAAGACTATTAATCGCTGAATATGAAGGTGGAATTGATTTGTCCTTGTATATATCTGCTGATGTTTTTAAACATATTGAAAATACACACCCGATTAATTTAATAGAGCAGGGCAAGTATTCAGAGTTTTGTTTAATTCTGGAAGGTGTCAGTCATTTTTTATATGTAGTCTGGAATGCCAGTCATTATCGACAGGTAACATTATTGGAAATGGAGCTACAAGCCGAGATTGATAAGTTTATATTGATGCAGTCTTTAATTAATCATGATCAGGATGCTGACTTGATTAATGATCTTAGAACCTGGTTATTTGAAAATAATCATTATGATTTAGAATTAGAGACAAATGAATTAGAACGATATGAGCGGGCTAATTATTACGCAGGTAAATATTGTAGGAGTTTGCAACAAAAATATAATTTATCCGGTTTAAATCGTGTTTTACTCAATGATTTGCGCCGCCTTTATCGATTAGGGCAACAGGATAAAATGCGTTATATCAATAAACTAAATTAATATTATCTCTTCATTGCATCAAAGAAATCTGCATTATTCTTGGTAGCTTTTAATCGCTCAAGTAAAAACTCCATGCCAGCCAGTTCTTCCATTGGATGAAGCAGTTTACGTAGTATCCACATTTTTTGAAGCTCAGCTTCGTCAGTTAGCATTTCTTCGCGTCGTGTTCCTGAACGATTAATATTAATCGCAGGATAAACACGCTTTTCTGCAATGCTACGATCAAGATGCAGTTCCATATTACCCGTGCCTTTAAATTCTTCGTAGATGACATCATCCATTCTTGAACCGGTATCAACTAATGCGGTTGCAATAATAGTCAGGCTACCGCCTTCTTCAATGTTTCGAGCTGCACCAAAAAATCGTTTTGGTCTTTGTAAGGCATTTGCATCAACACCACCGGTTAAAACCTTACCTGATGAAGGAATCACGGTGTTATAAGCGCGGGCAAGACGTGTAATCGAATCAAGCAGGATCACAACGTCTTTTTTGTGTTCGGTTAATCGTTTAGCTCGTTCAATGACCATTTCGGCTACTTGTACATGGCGGCTGGCTGGTTCATCGAAGGTACTGGAAATAACTTCACCACGAACAGAACGTTCCATTTCTGTTACTTCTTCAGGACGTTCATCAATTAACAATACGATCAGGTGTACTTCCGGATAATTATGCGCAATGGACTGAGCAATACTTTGCAGGATCATTGTTTTACCTGCTTTTGGTGGAGATACGATTAAACCACGTTGGCCTTTACCTATTGGTGATGCCAGATCAATGATTCTTGGTGTCAAATCTTCGGTGCTGCCATTGCCTAATTCCAGTGTTAATCGCTCGTTGGCAAATAATGGCGTCAAGTTTTCAAATAAAATTTTACCTTTAGCTTTATCAAGCGGTTCAAAGTTTATTTCATTAATTTTGAGTAGAGCAAAATAACGCTCACCGTCTTTTGGTGGCCTGATTTTGCCTGAAATATTATCCCCTGTTCTAAGGTTGAAGCGTCTTATCTGACTCGGTGAAACATAAATATCATCCGGACCGGCAAGATATGAACTGCCGGCAGAACGTAAAAAACCAAAGCCATCTTGTAGAATTTCCAGCACACCATCGCCATGAATGTCTTCGCCTTTTTTTGCCTGGGCTTTTAAAATTTCAAATATGACGTCCTGCTTCCGGGAGCGGGCCAGATTATTAAGGCCAAGTTCGGAGGAGATTGCAACAAGTTCTGAGGCTGGTTTTAGTTTGAGTTCTGTAAGGTTCATAAGTTTTGAATATTAGATTGGATTGATATTTTTGTTAGCAAACGGAATCGTTTGCGAAATAAAAACGGATTTTAGTTATAACAGTTTAAAGGGGGTTTGGTTTTGGGTTGAAATAAAATTACTTATTATTTCCTGATAAAAGTAGCACGCGATTATGCATACGTCCAGTTTTATTTAAAATTGATACTAATTAAATATTAGTATCAATAAAGGCTTCTAGTTGAGATTTTGAAGCAGCACCGACTTTGGTGGCAATAGCATCGCCGTCTTTAAACAGGATCAGGGTCGGAATACCTCTTACGCCATAAGTTTGAGGGGTGCTTTGGTTTTCATCGATGTTAATTTTAGCAACAGTGAGTTTGCCTTTATATTGCTCTGCTAAATCATCAAGAATTGGTGCAATCATTTTACAAGGGCCGCACCATTCAGCCCAAAAATCTACAATTACAGCTTGTTCTGATTTTAAAACTTCATCTTCAAAGCTTGAATCTGTAACATGCAATATACTGTCGCTCATTTATTGTGTAATCCTAATTAGTGTGTGAGGGTGCAATTTCAACGAAATTAAAGACTAATTGCAAGCTTGAAATTGTCATACTATAAAATTGCGATTTAACATAAGGGTAATAAATGACCGTAGACACAAAGAACACGCCTGAATTCAGGCAATTCCCATTAGATGAGCGCTTACTTACTGCACTGGACGAGATCGGGTTTAAAAATTGTACTCCGATACAGGCTGAGTGTTTGCCATTAATTTTGGATGGTCACGATATCGCCGGACAGGCACAAACAGGGACAGGTAAAACAGCCGCTTTCTTACTTTCGACCTTTCATTTTTTACTTTCTAAACCAGCACCGAAAAATAGCAATCTCCGTGCATTGATCATTGCACCAACGCGCGAACTAGCTATTCAAATACACAGTGATGCAGAAAAATTTAATAAACATTGCGGTTTAAAATTAGCGCTCGTTTATGGTGGTGTCGACTACGAAAAGCAACGCAAGTCTCTGGAAGAGGGTGTTGATATCCTGATTGGCACTCCGGGAAGATTAATCGATTATTCCAAGCAGAAAGTATTCAATTTTAAAAATGTTGAAATCGTTGTCCTTGATGAAGCAGATCGTATGTTTGATCTAGGCTTTATCAGTGATATTCGCTATATGCTACGGCGTATGCCAAAGCCGGATAAACGCTTAAATATGCTGTTTTCAGCCACCTTATCGCACCGAGTGATGGAATTGGCTTATGAACACATGAATAGCCCAACACAGGTGAAAATTAATCCAGAGCAGGTTACAGCAGATAAGGTAAAACAAGTGCTTTATCACGTTGCCAATGATGAAAAAATACCATTGTTATTGGGGTTAATGAAACAAATAGATCCGCATCGTTCAATAGTTTTTGTTAATACCAAACGCGTTGCTGAGAAAGTCTGGTCTTATCTTGAAGGTAACGGTATTCATTCTGCGATTTTGTCGGGTGATGTGCCGCAAAAGAAACGGCAACGATTGTTTAATGAATTCTCAAAAGGCGAACTGGCAGCGTTAGTTGCGACTGATCTTGCTGCGCGCGGTTTACATATTCCGGATGTCAGTCATGTGTTTAATTATGATTTACCGCAAAACTCTGAAGATTATGTACATCGTATTGGTCGAACTGCGCGTGCCGGTGCCAGTGGTGATGCAGTGAGTTTTGGTTGCGAAGATTTTATTTATTCGTTGATGGATATTGAATCTTATGTCGGTTACCCAATCCCGACAGAGCAAATTACTGATGATTTGTTAATAACACCAGAGCCGCCAGTAAAACGAAAACATCACGAACAACGACAACAACATCAACGCAAGAAAAAAAGCGGTAGAAGACCACGTCGTTCAGGAAAACCGGGCGGACAAAAGTCTTAAGTTAAAACTTTTCTAATCCAATCGGCTATTGCATTAATTTCTTCAAGACAAACGGCATGCTGCATCATGTATTCATGCCACTCAACTGAATAGCCTTTGTCTTTTAGTGCCTGGCATGATGAACGACCTTGATCGACCGGGATAACCGGATCAGCGATACCATGCGCCATCATGATAGGGATATCTCTGTTACTTGAAGCTTCATCATCAAGCAAATCAGATACCGGTAAATACGTTGATAATGCTAATAGACCTGCCAGGGCTTCCGGACGACGTAAACCGGTATGCAAAGTAATAGCACCACCTTGTGAAAAGCCGGCCAGTATAATTTTATTAGCGGGTACCCCCCGTTCAATTTCTGCATCAATATAGTGATTAATCAGTTCGTGTGACGCGTTTATTGATTCAACGTCTTCCATCTCGCGAAGATTTGGAGATTTAACGTCATACCAGGCACGCATAACCATGCCGCCATTAATCGTTACAGGGTGAAAGGGAGCATTGGGGAAAATAAAGTGAATTCCTAAATCAGGATCCAGATTCAATTCTGGCACGATAGCTTCAAAATCGTGACCATCAGCGCCTAATCCATGTAACCAGATAACACTGGCTTTGTGTTCATTCCTGGGTTCAATAATAACGGCATCTTGTTCGAATGACATAGTGGTTCTTGTCCTTTTTTATTTTTTAGCAACAGATAATTTGTTATGCTCAGTACTTCACAGATCAGTATCACATGTCTCAAGGGGGACACGAGATGAGCAGAGCAATTAAAATTAAATTATTCAAAGTCGGGATAATACTGTCAGTTTTGTCCTGTGTCTCTGCATGTGGCCAAAAAGGAGATCTTTATTTACCTCCTGACAATGTTAGTCTATCCGCTGCGGATTATACCAGTATCGTCTGATTTCCATGTCTGAGTTTAATTATCAGAACGGCTTTCTGCATGCCGAAGGTGTTTCTTTGGCAGAAATTGCCAAGCAATATGGTACGCCATGTTATGTCTATTCACGCAATGCCATCGAAACAAGCTGGCGTGAATTTGATCAGGCTTTAAAAACACAAAAGCATCTGGTTTGCTATGCAGTAAAAGCAAACTCGAATATTGGTGTGTTGAATGTTTTGGCAAAACTGGGGGCGGGTTTTGACATTGTCTCTGTGGGTGAAATGGAGCGCGTGCTTCGTGCCGGTGGCAGACCGGACAAGATCGTTTTCTCCGGTGTGGGTAAACGTGAAGATGAAATGAAAGCCGCACTTCGGGCAGGCATAAAATGCTTTAATGTTGAATCAGTTAATGAATTAATTCGTCTTAATGAAGTTGCTGGAGAAATGCATATCCATCACGCGCCAGTATCACTGCGGGTTAATCCTGATGTAGATGCGAATACTCATCCTTATATTGCCACCGGTTTAAAAGACAATAAATTTGGTATCGCATTTCAAAATGCAATTGCTGCATATGAACTTGCTTCTGCATTACCTAATATCACTATTAAAGGTATAGATTGTCATATTGGCTCTCAAATTACGACATTGGAACCATTTAAAGATGCATTGTTAAAAGTGCTGGAGTTGATTGAAGATTTAAAACAACTGGAAATTACATTCGAACATATCGATCTGGGGGGTGGTTTAGGTATTAATTATGAAGGTGAAGAGCCTCCAGCAAGAAGTGATTATATTCAAACAATTATTAAAACGCTAAATGACAAAAGCATAGAACTCGTTATTGAACCAGGACGAAGTATTGTTGGTAATGCAGGTGTGTTATTAACGCAAGTTGAATACCTGAATAAATCGGAAGATCATAACTTCGCCATTGTTGATGCAGCAATGAATGATCTGATCCGTCCATCGTTATATGACGGTTGGCACGACATTAAAAGTGTTAAAGAAGTTTCCGATGCGGAAGAAGCCAACTATGATGTTGTTGGTCCTGTCTGTGAAACAGGTGACTTTCTTGGTAAAGATCGTTTGTTACGTTTAGAACATGGTGATTTATTAGCGGTCTGTTCTGCAGGTGCCTATGGTTTTACCATGGCATCGAATTATAACTCGCGACCGCGAGTTGCTGAGATCATGGTTGATGGTGATCAGATTCATGAAATTCGTAGACGAGAGACGGTTGAT
This sequence comes from Pseudomonadota bacterium, assembly GCA_013112535.1. Classification (GTDB taxonomy): domain Bacteria; phylum Pseudomonadota; class Gammaproteobacteria; order Eutrophobiales; family Eutrophobiaceae; genus UBA7359. The sequence goes on along the minus strand of JABFGI010000007.1, from coordinate 71,572 downwards.
GAATTAATGAATGGTGAGTCTTTGTTACCTAAATAAATTCTTCCTTTGTCATTCCCGCGGCGGCGGGAATCCAGTTCATATTATCAATAGTCTTTTTTGAAATTGGTTTCGCCTAAAGCGGCGAGGTGCTTCTTTTTAAAAAGAAGTACCTCGCTGTTTAAGCGAAACTAATCTTAAAATAAACTTATAATATTCAATTAAGTCTTGATTTATATAAAACTTAATATACAACACATACTCAAATAACTAATATGTTCAATATGATTAAAAATAAAACGTTTATTGGAATTATCTTCTCAATTGTTATATCTGCTTTTGGTGGATTTATTTTTATGCAGAGCGTTAATGCCGAACCAGAGATGACGGTTTATAAGTCACCCACATGTGGTTGTTGTGGTAAGTGGATTACACACATGGAAGAGAACGGTTTCAAGATCAGCGCGGTTGATTTGCTTGAGATGAATATTATTAAACAAAAGTACGGTATTAATCGTGAGTTAGCAAGTTGTCATACTGCTGTTGTCGATGGTTATTTCGTAGAAGGTCATGTTCCTGCTGATGATGTGAAGCGTTTATTATCTGAAAAGCCTGATGTGCTTGGTTTATCCGTTCCGGGTATGCCGGTAGGTTCTCCCGGTATGGAGATGGGTGATCGCGTGGATAATTATTCGGTTGTTGCTATTGATAAAAAAGGGAACATTCAGGTTTTTAATCAATATTAAGTTAAGTAATTGACGATTAATTGTATAAATACTAGAGTTTTAATATGGATAAAGAAATTGGTGATATTGAGAAAGCAGCGCTGAACTTGTCTACGCAAGAGCGTGCTCATCTTGTGAGGCGTTTAATTGCAGGTCTTGATTTAGGGAAAGATCAGGATGTCGAACAGCAATGGTTGGATGAAGCCGAACGTCGACTATCAGATTATCGTTCAGGGAAGACTACCGCGCGGTCTGCTGAGGAAATCTTTTCTGAGATAGAACAGAAATTTAGCTGATGATTGTTAATTTTCTGCAGGAAGCAGAAGAAGAAATTATTCAGGCAAGTTCCTATTACCAGCAACAAAGCTCAGGATTAGGTATCGCTTTTATCCATGAAGTTCGTAAAACGTGCGGTCTCATTTCAGAATCCCCGAAAGCATCTTCAAAAGTACGTAACAATATTAGAAGAAAACTGGTTAGACGTTTTCCTTTTGCCGTTTTATATGAAATTGATATTGATTCAATATTAGTCGTTGCAGTTGCTCATCAACGTCGAGAGCCTGGATATTGGATTACTCGTACTGAAGTTTAAATCGTTGAATGACTATTATGAAACGCATTCCTGAAGCAGAGTTAATGACCGATGAAGAACAAGCTATCGCTTATGCGAACGCAGACTTTGAGGAACCGCATAATCATTTCATAGAGTTGTTAAAAGAATCTGTCGGTCATGTTATACCTGAATCTGGTTTGGCGGTTGATTTGGGCTGTGGGGCAGCGGATATTAGTATTCGCTTTGCCAAGGTATATTCAGCTTATCAGATCGATGCGTTGGATGGTGCCGAAGCGATGTTAGCTGAAGGTGTAAAGGCGGTTAATACTTCTGGTTTAACGCAACGAATTAATCTTATTCACGCGTATTTGCAAGAAACAACATTAGCTGATAGAAATTACGATCTTATTTTCAGTAATAGTTTATTGCACCACTTGCATGATCCAATGGTGTTATGGAATGCGATTAAAAGCGCAAAAGGAGACCCTTCGGTTTTTATTATGGATCTGATGCGACCGGGTTCGGATGCAGAGGTGGATGCACTTACAAATAAGTATGCTAAGGACGAGCCGGAAGTATTACAGCGCGATTTTCATAATTCATTAAAAGCGGCATTTACACCTGATGAAGTTATTTCTCAATTAAGTGCTGTGGGGCTTGAAGGGTTTAATGTTTTAGTGGTTTCTGATCGGCATTTAACGATAAGTAGTAAATAGTTTTTATAGTCGGTTCTCTCACTGCATACGACCGCCATGGAAATAAAAAAGCCGAAGTTAGATATCTCTAACTTCGGCCTTGTTTTTACTTCGCTTAATCTTTAATTAGCCAGCTTCGTTTGTTGATTTAACGATTGCTGCTGCGACTTTATAAGGATCAGCATTTGAAGAAGGACGACGATCTTCCAAACGTCCTTTCCAACCATCTTCTACAGTACCGATAGGTATACGTATGGATGCACCGCGATCAGATACACCATAACTGAACTCGTCTATAGATTGAGTTTCATGCTTACCAGTCAGGCGTTCTTCGTTATGAGCGCCGTAAACGGAAATATGTCGTGAAATATTTTTACCGAACGATTCACAAATTTTGGTAAAGGTTTCCTCATTTCCTGATTCGCGCATTACGCCATTTGAAAAGTTTGCGTGCATACCTGAACCATTCCAGTCTGTATCGCCTAACGGTTTTGGATGCCATTCAACACCCAGATTGAATTTCTCAGCGGTGCGCTCAAGAAGATACCTGGCTACCCAGATTTCATCACCGGCACGTTTAGCTCCCTTAGCGAAGATTTGAAATTCCCATTGGCCTGCAGCCACTTCAGCGTTAATACCTTCAATGTTAATACCTGCATCAATACAGAAATCAAGATGTTCTTCGATAACTTCTCTGGCATAAGCATTTTCAGCACCAACTGAACAATAGTAAGGGCCTTGAGGCTTAGGATAACCACGATGTGGGAAACCTGGAGGTAAGTTAGTGTCTGGATCCCACAAGAAGTACTCTTGCTCAAAACCAAACCAAAAGTCATCATCATCATCTGCTTCGTCTATTGTGGCTCGACCGTTTGATGTGTGTGGCGTTCCGTCTGCGTTAAGTACTTCCGTCATAACCAGGTAGGCATTTCTTCGATCCGGATCAGGAAAAACCGCGACTGGTTTTAGCAAACAGTCCGATGAGTTACCTTCCGCCTGTTCTGTAGAGCTACCATCAAAACACCATACAGGTGCATCTTCCAAATTACCGTTAAAATCAGATCTAACCATTGTTTTACTACGTAGACCTTGAGTTGGCTCTGATCCATCAAGCCAAATATATTCCAACTTACTTTTCATGATTTATTTATCTCCCACCATTTTTCTATTAGTTACTGGACCCACTTAAGTTTGTAGAACTCAGAAATTGCAATATGTGTTCCAATCTTGGGCAAATATTCCAATCACTGTTTTACGGAAATTATTAATAATATACAAATATTAATTTTCGCCTAAAATTTAGATATTTATAAGGCTTTTAGTTAAATTTATTTGAATGAAATATCGAAGTATTTGGTCAAAATTATTAATACAAAAAAAATAAAAATGCACAAAAATAGTGCAAAAACAGTACAAGCGTCAAATTAACGCTCTAATATGGTGCGCTAGCTTTATGGTATTAATTCCAATCCTCTTCAAGAAGCCGAACAAGTTCTGAGCAGCTCTGTATTCTATTATCCACAGATTTAGCAATGCATCGCATGGCGACATCTTCTAACAACTCAGGGACGCGAACCTTGGTCAGACTTGAAGGTTTTGGTGGTATTACGTTCAATGTTTCCTCGATAAGTTTATCGACGGTCTCTTCAATTGACGGAGGGCGTCCTGCCAATATCTCGAACAATACTGCACCCAGACTATAGATGTCTGTTCTAAAGTCGATATCCGGATCTCTTTGAATTTGCTCTGGAGACATATAGGAAATTGTTCCCTGCAATTTCTCTAAATCAGTGAATGATGATACTTTCTTTTTAGATATTGTTTTTGGTTTATCCGGGACATCGGCACTAGTGCCATCCGGATTCCATACTTTCGCCAGACCCCAGTCCATTAATAGTACTTCACCAAAGGGGCCAACCAGAATATTTTCCGGTTTAATATCCCGATGAATAACATGGTGACTGTGCGCATATTCCAGTGCGTGAGCAACCTGTTTAAGTACATTAATTAATTGTGTTAAATCGTAACGTTCTCGATAGTCCAGGACTTCTCGTAGGGTATAGCCATGTACAAGTTTCATGGTGAAATAGTAATGTCCGTTCGCCTCACGACCCAGTTCATACATCGGAATGGTGTTGGGATGCTGTAATAAAGCACTGACGCGCGCTTCTCGTAAGAAACGTTTATTTTCTATCGGGTCATCTGCAAATTCACTGCGGAGTTTTTTATAACAAATAACACGGGATAAATGTAAGTCTTTACAAGATTGGACCAAAGCTTTTCCGCCTTTAGCAATGGTCTTGAAATAGGCGTAACGGGTACTTTGATTAAGTTTGGTAGGTAGTTCTTTATCCGTATTTTCCAGATAAATAATGTCATATTCATCACGTGGTAATTCTGGAAAAGTTGTCATGTACAAACACCCTTTTTGTTTATCGGATTATCATTTTCAGAATGAACTTGTCGCTTTAAAATTGTTAAATTTAAAGCCTTATTTGCTTTTATTATAAGACACTTATTCAGATGAAGCATAACAAACAGTAAATAATAGTTATGAAACTAGTGATATAAGCATATATAAACTAATTGAGACAAAGTAGACATTACGTAGATTTAATAGCTGCTTTTTTATGAACTACAATACATTAGTGCTAGTCTATTAACTATGAAAATTAAACTGCTTTTGATTATTGTGAGTGTTATTTGGTTTGTATCTGTTGCTTCTGAAACAGTTTATAAAACACGAGATGCAGAAGGTAATATTATATTTTCCGATGTACCAAGCGAAGGTGCTGAAGAGATAATAATAGATGAAGCACAGACGATAAACATACCAAAGCCTAAAAGACTGGATAATAGGCGGGCAACTAAGTTATCGCCGGAAGAATTAAACTATACTCGTTTTGAAGTTACTTTACCTGAACATGATTCCACTATCAGAAGTAACGAAGGTATCGTTAATATTAGCCTGGAAATGACACCTGAGCTTGATGACAAACATATGATTGTTTTTTTTATGGATGGTAAAGAGGTGAGTTCAGGAAAGTCATTGCAGTTATCTTTACAGGGAATTGATCGTGGTTCTCATACTATTGCAGCTTTAATAGAGAATGAAAATAAGAAAATATTAAAGCGTTCAAAACAAACAACTTTCCATCTTCGAAAGGAGTCAAAATTATTTAAAAACAGGGCCAAAGACAATGTTAATAATGGGAACACTGTTATAACACCTCCAGCCGGTAGCGACACTCCTCCCGAAATCCCGAAAATTCCTACCTTGTAACGGTTTTAGAGAGTAATTAACTAAGGTATGCTAGACGAATGCAATTAATTATATCTCTACTTCTGGTTGTATTTGTTGGCTGTTTAGGCGCAGAAACAGTTTATAAGTCAGTGGATGAAGACGGCAATATTATCTTTACTGATAAACCTTCTGAGGAAGCAGAAGAAATAAAAATTGAAAAATTAGAGACAATAGAAAACCCTAATCCAGCTAAATATAAACCCAGTCCAAAACAAGCCGAAGAAAGTGCTTTTCAATATGAAAGCTTAACCGTTAGCAGTCCTGAAAATGGTGCAGGTATCAGGAGTAATAACGGTAATGTCAGTATTTCTCTTTCACTTGAGCCGGCATTACAAACAGGGCATAAAATCATTATTTCAATGGACGGCAAGGAAATTGGCTCCGGTAGCAGTGTTTCGTTACAAAATGTTGACCGAGGGACGCATAGTATCAGTGCCAGTGTCATCGACGGCAGTGGTAAGAAACTGATTTCAACGTCGAGTAGTTTTTCTTTGCTTCGTGCCACGAAGTAAATTTTCTTTTTATAAATAGAGGATTCTTTTCCGAACCATTTCATCAGTTATTCAACTGGGTGGCTATCCCATTGAATCATGTGCTTTCTGCTGATATAGTATCTTATTTGAAGGAGAACTTTAAGAGAACTATTTCGGAACTTTGTTATTTGTTCTACAATCATAAATTATGAAAGGAACAATAGCTTTTCTAGCGGGATTAGCTTGTGGCGCATTGATTATGTGCGTTACTTGGGGCGCAACTTATTATTTTTATAAGCCTGAGCTAGTTCTCGACATATACGGCGGAGACCAGAGATTAATCGACTCAATGAATGTGGCTGGTCAATTAGGACGGCTCGATTTTATATCTTTATTGCTTGCGATAGTTGCTGCCTTATTGGTTTTTGCAGCTTTGCCAGTTTATAGAGTGATATTAAAAAGATGTGAAGACACAGTAGTTAGTAATTGGCAAAAACTTGAAAGTGATGTTCACGACAATGTTGAAAAGTTAGTTATAGAAGATTTAGAAGAAAAGTTACCAGAGTTTGTTGATAGTTATATGGAGCTAGCAAAAAACGCTTCAGAAAATGATCCTATTGCGGATCAAATTATGCAAGCTCAAGACGATAACGATTAGGAGTTAATCATGAATACATACCAGTTAATTGATGATTATAGAAAATCTGCTCCGGTAGATGTTGTTGGTCTATGTAGCGAGTTAGGAATAGAGCTTTCTTATGAAACAATGGAAGATGATGTCTCTGGTCAAATAGAAAAAAAAGACGATGGTAAATTTAGAATCACTATAAACAAAGCTGATGGATTAACTAGACAAAGATTTACTATAGCTCACGAATTAGGTCATTATATTCTTCATAGGCCTTTGATTGGTGATGGCATTACTGAAGACAGAATGTATAGAAGCACTAGCGGAAAATACAATAATACAAGCATATCTAGTCACCAAGAAACAGAAGCAAATAGTTTTGCTGCTTATTTATTAATGCCGGAGCAGCTTGTAACTGATTATGAAGATCAAGGGCTTAATGTAGATGCTATGGCTGAAAGATTACAGGTTTCAAAGCAGGCAATGAGTATAAAATTAAGCCGTTAAAAATACATTTAAATGTCCACTGGTAAATACACATCCCTAGAAGAAGCTAAAGACGAAAAGCAATTAAAACGCTTCATCAAAGAACACCCGTCAAAAGGCAATGAAAAGCAGTTTGATAATATGTTAGGCCGGATGGCAAAGAATAAACCTACAGAAAAGAAGTAGACCGCCCCCTTTCGGGGGACGGGTTAAATCAAATTGGGTAAAGCGTGAGCAAGAAAAGGATGAAACATATTGCTTGCTTGTAGCTCAACTCAATTTTCAACGTTAGCTTTAACATGGGTATTCTCCACGTAAGAGCGACCGTTGAGGCCTCGAACAGTCACTAATTACTTAGTTGGCCGTTCTTTGGAGGTTACGAGGAACTGTCGGTTAGTTATAACGGGCAGTATCTTGGCCTCCTAACGGTGGGAGTTGCCACTCCGCCGGGGATTACACTGCGTCTTTCGCCGTTAGGTAGAAAGGGGCAGTGTTCCCAATTCTTTAACAGATTTATTATAGATCAGAATGCGCCTAGCAGTCTTTCAAACATCCACTTAGGGCTTTTACGCATATTATATCTGTACTCAAATTCTCCTAAGTAGTTAGGCAGATACTTTTTACTAACATGTATATGAGTACCACGAATAGAACTCTTTAAACGTGACCAGAAACCCTCAATAGTATTAGTGTGGTAAATACCGTTTTTCCATTCGTAGTCTTCATGACAAACAGAACCATGTTGGTAACCTGCTTTACCTAAGAATTGATAACAAGGAGCTTCATCAGTACTAATGATAGAGCCTTTAACGACTTTCTTATCAACGTGCTTTTGTATTGTTTTACGTTTACGGTCTTCTACTACATAAGTCTGTAGACTACCGTTACGCTCTACCATACCGTAAACGATAGTTTTATCTTTGAAGTGACTACGGTTTAGTTTGTAGCTTGAGTCTTTATGTTTTTTCTTACCACCAATATAAGTCTCGTCCATTTCAACGTGACCACCGTATTGACCGTCACCATCAACATCAGACATATACTTTCTGATTTCGTGACCCATGCGCCAGGCGGTTTTATAAGTAACACCTAGTTGACGTTGTAGTTCTTTTGCAGGCACACCATGACGCGAAGTCGTGAACAAATACATAGCGTAGAACCATTTACGCAGAGAAGTACGAGACTTGGCAAACGGTGTACCCATCATAGGGGAGACTTGATGAGAACATTGGCACTCATAAACAGGGCGTTTCTTAACACGGTGGAATTTACCCTCTTTAGAACACTTGGGGCACTTATATGAAGCACCAAAGCGGACAAGCCACAGATGGTCAAGACACACATCATCAGTTGGGAAACGATCAAAGAACTCAATTATAGTAAAATCAGACACTTACGGCTCCTTACATGTTATATGGGTATAGTATATGATAAATAACTACATGACGCAAGGGGATAAACACCTTCAACTGGTCTGCTTCTTGCTCTAATCACTAATATCGAAAGAATTATATTTTTATTTCTTTTTAACTTATTGTTTTCATTAAAATAAAAAAATCTATAAATTATTAGCAAGGATTGATACGTGAAATACGCACTAAAACAGTGCAATAATGAGCAGATTATGAATGCATTGTCTGAAACGCCAGTAAGAATTATTGAAAATCTGGCTACAGCTGTCTTATTGTTTGGAAAGGACCTTCAGTTACTGTTTATAAACAGTGCGGGCGAGGGGCTACTATCCGTTAGTCATAATCGTGTTGCAGGGATGACACCTAAACAAATCTGGCCAAATTCATCATTCTTCTATGAGGCGATTCAACGTGCTCTTTATTCGGGTAGTACCTGTATAGAAAGAGGGGTGGAACTTAATCTTAATAATGCCCAGACTATTTTGGTCGATTGCATGATTACGCCGGTTCTGGTTAATGAAGCGGCGGAAGAAATTCTGGTGGAGTTAGTTGATACCGATGCTTTTGTTCGTGTCATGCAAGAAGCAAATCAACAAACAGTTCAGGAAGCAGCAAAAGAATCTGTGCAGGGTATGGCGCATGAAATTAAAAATCCACTGGGTGGCATTCGTGGTGCAGCTCAATTATTAGAACGAGAACTTGAAAATAAAGATTTGCTTGAATACACGCAACTCATTATCAACGAGTCTGATCGATTAAGACACTTTATCGACCGTATGTTGACAACAAGTAACCAGCCAGCTAAATCAGCGATGAATATTCACGAGGTGCTGGAATATGTCGTTTCTGTTGTTTGTGCAGAAAATGAACAACCATTGAAATTCAAGAAGGATTACGACCCGAGTATTCCGTCAATAAAGGCTGATCGTGAACAAATTATACAAGCAATATTAAACCTTATTCGAAATGCCGTTCAGGCAATTGATGATGACGGTGTTATTACATTAAGAACACGGATTCGGCGACAGGTAACGATTCAACATCGTTTAAACAGACATATCATCGAAGTTGATATCATTGATGATGGCCCGGGCATCCCTCCCGAAATCGAAGCTGGTGCATTTTATCCTTTGGTCACAGGACGTGCCGAAGGTACAGGGCTCGGTTTATCTATTGCACAACAACTTATTCAATCTCATGGTGGTTTAATTAATTATGAACGCAAAGAAAGTGATACCTATTTCAGCATCTTACTCCCAATGGAATACGAAAATGAATGAGACACAAAAAGTATGGATCGTGGATGATGATAAATCCATTCGTTGGGTTCTGGAAAAAGCCTTGCAAAAAACGGATGTCGATATTCAAAGTTTTTCAAATCCCGATGAAGTATTAAAAAAAATGCATCACGAACAACCGGATGTCATCATTTCAGATATTCGTATGCCTGGCATGGATGGCATCTCCTTGCTTGAACAGATTAAACAACAATCACCTGACATTCCGGTCATTATTATGACGGCTTATTCTGACCTTGATCGAGCTGTCTCGGCATTTCAGGGAGGAGCTTATGAATATTTATCAAAACCTTTTGATGTTGATGAAGTAGTAAGTCTGGTAAAACGTGCTATTACGCATAAACAAAAAAATAGCACGGCTCCAGTTGTTGATGCTACTGCAGAAAACACATCGATTATTGGATCCGCACCTGCAATGCAGGAAGTATTCAAAGCCATTGGACGACTTTCAAATTCTAATTTTACCGTATTAATTACGGGTGAATCGGGTACAGGTAAAGAGCTGGTAGCCAGTGCCCTGCATCAACACAGTCCCAGATCGAGTCATCCTTTCATTGCAATCAATACCGCTGCAATTCCCAAGGACTTACTTGAATCAGAGTTATTTGGTCATGAGAAGGGAGCATTTACAGGTGCAAGTGGGCAACGTATGGGTCGTTTCGAGCAAGCGAATGGCGGTACTTTATTTTTGGATGAAATAGGTGATATGCCTGCTGATTTACAAACACGCCTATTACGAATTCTGGCGGAAGGTGAATTTTATCGTGTTGGTGGACATATTCCTATTAAAGTAAATGTAAGAGTCATAGCCGCCACACATCAAAATCTTGAACAACTGGTTAAAGAAGGAAAGTTTCGTGAAGATTTGCTGCATCGTTTAAATGTTATAAGAGTACATGTGCCGCCATTACGGGAAAGAAGAACCGATATTATTGAGCTGACAAAGCATTTTTTAAATTCAGCTGCAATTGAACTGAACGAAGAAGTAAAACAGTTAATGCCTGAAACGGAAGATTACCTGACTAATTTATCATGGCCTGGGAATGTCAGGCAACTTGAAAACTTTTGTCGTTGGGCAACAGTGATGGCATCGGGCGGGGAAATCCACATCGATGATTTGCCTCCGGAGTTAAGGCAAGATACCGAAGTTGTCGAGGTCTCTGACGAATGGGAATCTACATTTAGAAAATGGGCTGAGTCCAGTTTGTCGCAAGGCGATTCAGAGTTATTACGTAATGCCGTTCCACGATTTGAAACAATCTTGATTGAAGAAGCATTAAAGAAATCAGGTGGACGTCGTCAGGATGCGGCTAAACTTCTGGGTTGGGGTAGAAACACATTAACGCGAAAGATTAAACAACTTGAGCTGGATTTATAAACTCCTTATCACATGTCGTAACATAAATTTCATAGAAACTTAAAATAAATAGTATTAAGTCGCTTATTAAACAGTCGTTAATTTTATTATTGTGGAAACATAGTTGTCACAAACTAATGATAATTTCATATAGAGATTAATTCTCTTTAATAAAGTTACATAGTTAATATAACTAAAGGAGTTTAATAATGCGTTCTTCGGCAATATTCGGAGTCATTAACAGGAAACAGTTAGAGGCTGTATTTCAGCCTATTCTTGATCTGAGCGCTTCTACTATAAGTGGTTATGAGGCGTTGATCAGGGGGCCTGAGGATTCAAGGTTACGTTATCCTGATGCACTTTTCGAAGATGCCAAAGAAATGGATCTGATTATTCCTCTTGAATTTGCCTGCATCGAAGTTGCTTGTCGTCAATATAAAGAAAAAAGACTAAAAGGCATATTGTTTTTGAATATTAGCCCGATGAGTTTAATTAAAATGCATACTGAAAGACATGTTGTTGAGATATTAAAAGAATACGGTTTTAAAAAAGAAGAAGCTGTTATTGAACTATCAGAAAAATATCCGCTTGAAAATTATCAGCTACTCAATGAATCAATAACATATATAAGAGAGTGCGGTTATGAAATAGCTATTGACGATCTTGGTGCTGGTTATTCAAGTCTACGTGTTTGGTCAGAATTTATGCCAGAATATGTGAAGATTGATCGACACTTTGTTGATGGTATTGATAATGATCCAGTCAAATATGAATTTGTCCGATCCATTCAGGAAATATCAAGAAGTTTAGGCTGTAAAGTAATAGCTGAAGGAATTGAAACCAGAGAAGAATTAAAAGCACTTTGTGCGTTAGGCATTACACATGGGCAAGGCTATTTATTAGGACGTCCAGAGTCTAATCCAGTGACTCTGGTTAGCAAAGAAACACTTGGTACGGTAAACCATCTTAGGCATGTCGTTTATTACCGATTTAAAGATTCAATTTCTAATTTAATGGAAAAGTGCGAGCCTTTGTCAGTCAGTGATTCTTTAGAGCATGTAGCTGATAGAATGCAATCTAATCCACTCGTTAACTGTTTGCCGGTTATTGATAATGATATTCCTGTTGGAGTAATAACGAGAAAGAAGATATTCGAGATTTTTCTTAGTCGTTATGGTCGGGAACTACATTCAAAAAATCTGGTAGTTAACTATATAAATAATGATGTATTGATTGTCGATAAAGATTCTTCACTTGCTGAAGTGAGCCGTATGTTTACAGCAAGTAATCAAATGGATATGAACATTGATATTATAGTTACGCATAATAGTAAATATTTCGGCGTCGTTAAAACAAAAAAATTGCTCGAAAAAATTACTGAACAACAGATTATGAGTGCACGTCATTCAAATCCTTTAACAATGTTACCGGGCAATGTCCCTATTTATGAATGGATAGATGACTTACTCGACAGGAAACAAAACTTCAGGTTTGCTTATTTTGATTTGAATAATTTTAAACCTTATAACGATATATACGGTTACTCTAAGGGAGATGAAGTCATCGTATTATTAGCGGATATTTTAAAACAGAATATAGAGCCTGAACGGGATCGTATTGGCCACATTGGTGGCGATGATTTTATTGCTATATTCCAGTCGCGTGATTGGGAAAGACATTGCCAGAAAATACTGGATATATTTAGAAGTGAGATTTGCCTGTTTTACAGAGATGATGATCTTCGTAATAACGGGATATACTGTAACGATCGACGTGGAAAAAAACAGTTCTTCCCGCTTCTTAGTATCGCGATTGGTGTCGTTGAGCCGGATTGGCGGTATTGTCAGTCGCACCATGATGTCTCAGCATTAGCATCTGCGGCAAAGAGTGAAGCTAAAAAGAAAGGTGGAAATACAATGTTTCTGTCAAGACGTAGAAGCCCACATCTAATTGTTGAAGAACTTGATAATTATGGTACCTGAAGCCACTCGGCAACCTGTTTAGCATAATAAGTTAGAATGCCATCGGCACCTGCACGTTTGCATGATAGTAAAGATTCCAACACCGTACTTTTTTCATCCAGCCAGCCATTGTTTGCCGCAGCTTTTAACATCGCGTATTCCCCACTGACGTGATAAACATAAGTCGGTCGAGCAAAAGTTGTTTTAACACGATAGACAATATCGAGATAAGGCAAACCGGGTTTCACCATAACCATATCAGCGCCTTCATTTAAATCCAGTTCAACTTCAGAGATGGCTTCATTGGAATTAGCAGGATCCATCTGATAAGTATATTTATTGCTTCCGCCTAAATTACCGGCTGAACCCACGGCATCACGAAATGGACCATAAAAACTGGAGGCGTACTTGGCAGAGTAAGCGAGTATTTTGGTGTTAATAAAATTAGCAGATTCAAGGGCATTACGAATACGACCAATACGTCCATCCATCATATCCGATGGCGCAACAATATCGGCACCAGCCTCAGCGTGAGAAAGAGCCTGTTTTACCAGAACCTCAACAGTTTCATCATTAATTACATAACCATTTTCATCAGTTAAACCGTCCTGACCGGATAGCGTGAAAGGATCAAGTGCGACATCGGTAATGACACCGAGATCCGGGTAATGATGTTTTAACTGACGAACCGCATTTTGTAGTAAACCATCGGGATTCCATGCTTCAGCAGCATCGTCGCTCTTTTTGCTATCAGAAACGACAGGAAATAGTGCGATAGCCGGTATGCCAAAACCAATAAGTGTTTTTGCTTCCTCGAGCAGTAAATCAATACTTAAACGTTCTACACCTGGCATTGAATCGACCGGTGTGCGTTTATTATCGCCTTCTATAATAAATAGCGGGTATATAAGATCATCTACTGAAAGAGTAGATTCGCGCATCAGGCGCCGTGAAAAATCATCACTGCGCATTCTTCTTGGGCGTGAAGATGGGAATATTCCGTTTTTTGATATTTCAGTCATTTGTTGCTGAATTTATAGTTATGTTTATAGTCTACCTAGTGTAACTCAAAATAGATAAAGCTACATAATAAAGACATCTGACATCACATGGAATATCTCCAGACATTTTTTATTGAATATCAAGCCGAACTGAGAATGATAAGTTTTGTAGCATTGATAGTCATGTTTGCCGGACTTGAAATCATTTGGCCCAGGCGTGCAACAGATAATAATTCTAGATTCAGGCGAATGAATAATATTCTATTGTTGAGTGTTAACTTTGTTGCTGTCCGTTTTCTGGTGCCGTTAGCAAGCTTTCAAGTTGCTTTGATAGCTGACGAAAAAGACGTTGGCTTACTAAACCAGCTTACTTTACCCTTGTTTCCAAGTGTGTTGTTAACCATTATTATTTTTGATTTCCTTATTTACATACAGCACGTTGTTTTCCATAAACTTGCTTTTCTCTGGCGGGTACATCGTGTACATCATACTGATCTTGAATTTGATGTAACAACCGGCATTCGTTTTCATCCAATCGAAATTATTCTATCGATGTTTTATAAACTTATCGCCGTCTATTTAATTGGCCCTTTGGCGTTCTCAATTATTTTGTATGAAATTATGCTTAATGCGGCTGCATTATTTAGTCATAGCAATATTTTATTGAATGCAAAACTGGAACGAATTTTGAGGGCGATTTTTGTTACGCCGGATATGCATCGAATACATCATTCCGTAATTAGAAATGAGACAGATAGTAATTATGGCAATATCTTTTCAATTTGGGATAAAGTTTTCAAAACATACACGCCTTTACCCGAAGCAGGGTATGATGATATGGCCATTGGGCTTGATAAGTATAGAAATCCTGCATCAGGACAAGTTTTACAATTATTAATTAATCCATTTACAACGGGTAGGTAACAATGAATCAGGAAAATACTGTTCTGGAACGATACTCTGAGGGTGCAAATGAGCGTCAGGATGCCTTATGTTGTCCGGTTGATTATCAAACCGACTTATTGAAAATATTACCGGATGAAGTTATTGAAAAAGATTATGGTTGCGGCGATCCATCACGTTATGTCAGGGAAGATGATGTCGTACTCGATCTGGGTAGCGGCAGTGGCAAGATATGTTATATGGCGGCGCAGTTAGTAGGAGAAAAGGGCAAGGTCATCGGCGTTGATATGAATAACGACATGCTGTCGCTGTCTAGAAAGTATCAAGAAGAGATGGCTGAAAAGCTTGGTAATGATCGAGTCCAGTTTTTAAAAGGCAAGATACAGGATTTGGCATTGGATGTAGATGCAATGGAAACATGGTTGCAATCAAATCCTGTTACTACAGTCGATGATTTATCAAAATTAGAGAATTGGAAATTACAACAAACAGGTGAGGCGCCTCTAATAGCTGACAACTCAATTGATCTGGTTATTTCAAATTGTGTATTAAATTTAGTCAGTGATGCTGAAAAGCAACAGTTAGTGAATGAAATATTCCGTGTTGTTAAACCCGGAGGTCGTATTGCTATTTCAGACATTATCAGTGATGAATTTATACCCGAACATTTAAAACTAGATAAAGATTTATGGAGTGGCTGTATTTCCGGTGCTTTTCAGGAACAGGAAATGTTAGAAATGTTTCATGATGCATGCTTTATTGCAGTATCATACGATAAATGGTCAGATGCGCCATGGCAGGTAGTAGAAGGTATTGAATTTCGTTCAGCAACATTAACCGCAATTAAGCGTGAACAAACAGATTGCATTGATAAAGGTCACGCTGTGATTTATCGCGGCCCATTCAGTTTTGTTATTGATGATGAAGGTCATGAATTTCCTCGAGGCGAAAGAATGGCTGTGTGCGAACGTACATTTAATGTGCTTGGCAATGAACCTTATAAAGAAGATTTTATCGGTGTCATTCCTGCGCAAGAAAAAGAGCCAAAAGTATGGTGTGCGCCAGCAGGCACCAAAAGACCAGCTACAGAAACAAAAGGTGCGAGGCATTCAATCAATACGGAAAATTCTTCCTGTTGTTAATTTAATAAAGGTAAAGTTATGACAGCAACAATAATAGATGGAAAAAAAATATCAGAAATAGTCAGAGAGGAGTGGAAAGAACGTGCTGATAAACTTAAAGCAAAAGGTGTTCTTCCTGGACTTGCTGTCATTATTGTCGGAGATAATCCTGCGTCAAAATTGTATGTGAACAATAAAATTAAAGCATGTCATGACGTTGGTCTACATTCCGAAGTACACGATCTTCCCGAAGATATTTCTGAAAAAATGTTGCTTAAATTAATTGACGAGTTGAATCAGGCAAAAAAAATAAATGGCATACTTGTGCAATTGCCATTACCAAAACATATCGATGAAAATAAAGTATTGGAAGCAATAAAACAGGATAAAGATGTAGATGGTTTTCATCTATATAATGTGGGCGCACTAATGACAGGCAATACGGTATTTCCGCCTTGTACACCATTTGGTGTGATGCGTATGTTGAGCTATTGCGACGTGCCAATAGCGGGGCAAAATGCTGTCGTTGTTGGCAGAAGTAATATTGTTGGTAAACCGATGGCGATGTTATTACTACAGGAAGACGCAACGGTGACAATTTGTACATCTAAAACGAAAGATCTGATTAGTCATACCAAACAGGCAGATATATTGGTTGTCGCAACGGGCAGACCTGAAATGGTCAAGGCCGAACACGTTAAAGAAGGTGCTGTCGTTATTGATGTTGGTATTAATCGTCTGGAGTCGGGAAAACTTGCGGGTGATGTTGATTTTGATGAAGTAAAGGAAGTTGCCAGTATGATTACACCTGTTCCGGGTGGTGTTGGCCCCATGACGATCACCATGCTTGTTGCGAATACAGTCATGGCTGCTGAAAGAGATAGCGGCAATTCCCCTTCAGATTGATAAGGGCACTATAGCTTTATTCAACAAAGAAATTATATAACCAGGCAAAGATTCCTCCGCCAATACCGGCATCAACCAGCGCGTATAAGGTTCCGACAATAATGCTTTCTATACCTTGCATTGCTTCATAGCCC
This sequence comes from Pseudomonadota bacterium, assembly GCA_013112535.1. Taxonomy (GTDB): domain Bacteria; phylum Pseudomonadota; class Gammaproteobacteria; order Eutrophobiales; family Eutrophobiaceae; genus UBA7359. The sequence goes on along the minus strand of JABFGI010000007.1, from coordinate 54,639 downwards.
GGATAAATTGAAGCGACGACAGTTAGAAAAGCATTTCCGTAATCTGGCCAAATCATGTTGGCACTACTCACAATCAGGATAGCCGTACCCCAAAGAATACTGCAAGATAATGCAAAGCTCTTAATGGATAGTTTCATGACTCCTCCATAGATTAGGCAATGATTCGTAATGCCAGGTAAGGTGCAATATTGAAAAGTATAATACTTAATTTATAAAAAGCGATGCCGCCATAATGTATTGCATCAAATCGTTGAGTCTCCAGATAAAACCATTTACTGTGTATTTTATAAACCCAATCATGAGCAAAGGTTATGAAAAAGACCCACCACATTAATAATGCGATGTTTAAAACAGCACACCAACCGAGAAAATGGGTAAGTTGATCGATAGACATAATGATACCCCCTGTTGTTGACAGTGGAAGTATGTTGCTAAAAATTTATATCAGCAAGGTGGATTTATGAAAAATATCAAAATATTTTTAACAAACGTTAATTAATATTGGGATCGGGTAAAGACTTAGCTGTTTCGTCAATCCATGATTCGACTTCTTTAGTGATTTGTTTTGCGCTTTTGTTAACTGTTTTAATAACTGGACCAATGACAATTGTAACGACGCCCGGTTTTTTAATCATACTGTTGCGTGACCACAGGTAACCGGCATTGTGTGCAACGGGAACTACATTGGCACCGGATTTTTCAGCAAGTAATCCTCCTCCGGGCAGGTACTTGCCTTTTTCTCCTGGTGCAATACGCGTCCCTTCGGGAAAGATAATGACCCATAAGTCTAGCTTCAATCGTTCACAACCCTGCGCAACAATTTGTCGAAACGATTTAACGGCGGAACCTCTATCTATAGCAATCGGTTGCATCGATGCTAAACCCCAGCCATAAATGGGGATTTGTAATAACTCGCGTTTTAGTACCCATACTTGTGGGATGAAGATAAGTTGTAATGCCAGTGTTTCAAATGCAGATTGATGATTACACATGACGATACAGGGTTTGTCGGGAATATTGTCCGTGCCTTCAATTTTATAACTGACACCACAACAGATTTTCAGCCAGCAAAGATTAAAAGCAGCCCAGCGTGAGACCAGGTAATATCGTGTTTCAAATTTTAACGGAAAAATAATAACGCCCAATGGTGCGAATAGCAGCGTACTAACAATTTGCCCGATGTAAAAAAACAGGGAGCGGATAAATAACATTATCCTAAAAACCACAGTTGGACGTGTTTAAGTGTGCAATTAAATGTGTAGACGAACTTACTTTTTGGATAAAATACTAAAATAAAAGAAATCATTAGTTTATATCGTTTTATTTTGGAATACGGTCGGTCAACTGTGGTTTTCAGGATCACTTATTGAATATAATTTTCTCGTTTACAAATGAAGCGAGGTTGTCGTAAACAGGTATACCTTCCGGAACCAAGCCTTGATCTATTTCGGACTGACCTTTACCGGTACGCACTAGCACAGGTTTGCCTCCGGCACTTTGTATGGCTTTGACATCCGTCATCTTGTCGCCAATACAATATACTTTGTTTAATGCGATTCTTAATCGTTGTGAAATATCGTTATAAAGCCCAGGTTTCGGTTTACGACAATTGCAATCATCTCTAGGTGTATGAGGACAAAAGAATATTGCATCAATGACGCCACCGTATTGAGCAAGATGTGATTTCATTTTTAGATGAATAGCATTGAGATCATCCATGGTAAATAATTTTCGACCTATGCCTGATTGATTTGTCGCAATAATTACCTGATATCCGTTATGTGAAAGTGTGCTTATGGCTTCGAGACTGCCGGGGATAGCATGCCACTCCTCAGGTGACTTGATGTAATCATCGGAGTCTTCATTAATTACACCATCACGATCTAGAATAATAAGCGCCATTATTAACTCTGTAATTTAGAAATGTCTGCTGTTTTTAAAAATAAAGCACTCAAACTGTTGAGTAGTGCCAGTCTATTAATTCTAGTCGCATCATCTTCACAATTCACCATGACATTATCAAAAAAATTATCAACGTTCTCACGTAATCCCGCTAACTCAGTTAACGCTGACTTATAATCACGCTTTTCTATCATGGGAGCCAGACGTTTCTGGTATTCATTTAATGATTTTGCCAATGTGATTTCTGATTCTTCGGTGAGTAAATTATCATTCACCTGTTTTATGTCAGTAATCTCTGACTTTTTCAGTATATTACTAATACGTTTATTGGCTGCAGCCAGACTTTCAGCTTGAGTCAGTTTTCTAAATTCAGTGACAGCAGTAAGTCGATGGTGAAAATCCAGTGGTTTACTGGTATTGATGGCTAATACCGATTCAAACGTATCAGGGCTGACGCCTTCATCCAGATAATAACGACGTAATCGTTCCATTAGAAAGTGGTAAACATCATCAATACAGTTATTGCTATTAATATCAGTCGGATAATTTGCTGCAGCATTAGTAATTAATTCTTTTAAATCAATATCGAGATTACACTCAATAATGATGCGCAATAAGCCGATTGCCGAACGACGTAAACCGAACGGATCTTTGTCTCCGGTTGGTGCTTTACCAATAGCAAAGATACCGACAAGGCTATCGATTTTTTCACTGATAGCCAGACATTGACCTAATGCTGATGTTGGCAAGGCATCACCAGCAAACCGGGGTTGATAATATTCTTCTAAAGCAATGGCCACTTGACCGTCTTCACCATCTGCTTCAGCGTAGTAACGCCCCATCGTTCCCTGTAAAGCAGGGAACTCGGAAACCATGTCAGTGAGTAGATCACATAGGCATAATGCAGCAGCACGCTTCGCTTGATCAATTTCAATATTTAAAGGTTTAGCCAGATGGAGAACTGATTTTTGTAAACGATCTGATTTATCAAACAATGTTCCCAGTTGTTTTTGATAAATCACTTTTTTAAGTGATTCAATATGATTTGCTAATCCGTGTTTTAAATCACGTTCCCAGAAAAAAGCAGCATCATTTAATCGAGGTTGTATCACACGCTCGTTACCACGTTTTACTAATGCCGGGTTCTTGCTTTCGATATTGGCAACACTGATAAAGTACGGTAATAAGTTACCTTTTGTATCAACAACGGGAAAATATTTCTGATGATCCTGCATAGAAGAAATTAATACTTCTTTCGGTAGTTTGAGAAAATCAGAATTGAATTCACCGACAAAACTAACTGGCCATTCAACCAATGCAGTTACTTCATCGAGTAAATCAGGATCAATAATGGCTATACCATTATTTTCTTCAGCAATAGCATTAACCTGAGATTCAATTAAGGTGCGACGTTCATTGTAGTCTACTAAAACGTGCGCTTCCTTTTTTAATGTTTCAATATAGTTTTCAGGTGCGTTTATTGATACAGCATGAGGATGGTGGAAACGATGTCCAAAACTTTCTTTGCCAGAAGTGATTCCCATAATCTCACAGTCAAGATAGTCAGTACCAAACAGGATAAGTACCCATTTGACTGGTCGTACAAACTCAACATCACTGTCTCCCCAACGCATACGTTTGGCGATAGGTAGCCGTCCTAATGCCGTTTCAATAATTGCAGATATCAGTTCAGTTGTTTCCTTACCTTTAATAACAGCATTAAAAGCCAACCATGTGCCTTTATCTGTTTCCAGTTTTTCCAATTGATCAACGCTTACGCCACAGGATTTTGCAAAACCTTCTGTTGCTTTTGTCGGTTTGCCTTCGGCATCATAAGCAGCAGCAAGGGCAGGGCCGCGACGTTGTTGTTGTTTGTCTTCTTGTTTGACTTCAAGATTATTAATTATTAATGAAAGTCGACGCGGTGTGGCATACCAGTTTGCATCACTAAAGTTGAGCTTTTCTTCATTAAAAGATTTAATCATTTCATCTTTAAAAGCAGAGGCCAGTTTTTTTAGTGACTTTGGCGGTAATTCTTCCGTACCAATTTCAATCAACAAGTTTTGTGTGTTACTCATTTTAAATTCGTTCTATTTTTTTAATAATGGGAAGTTCAGTGATTCACGGCTTTCATAAAAAGCTTGAGCTACTGCATGCGAAAGTGTTCTGACGCGTAAAATATAACGTTGTCGTTCAGTCACTGAAATTGCTCCGCGCGCATCTAATAAATTAAACGCGTGTGAGGCTTTCATTGTCATTTCATAAGCAGGTAACGGTAAATCTTGATTAATAAGGTTCATACATTCAGATTCGCAGGTATCAAACCAGTCGAATAACGAGTCTGTATTAGCCAATTCAAAATTGTAGCGTGACATTTCAACTTCATTTTGATGATAAAGATCACCGTATGTTACTTTATGGCCATTACTTTCAGTCCAGACAAGATCAAAAATATTACTGCAATCCTGTAGACACATGGCAATACGTTCCAGACCATAGGTAATTTCACCGGTTACCGGCTTGCAGTCCAGACCACCAATTTGTTGGAAATAGGTAAATTGGCTGATTTCCATGCCATCCAGCCAGACTTCCCAGCCCAGTCCCCAGGCACCTAAAGTGGGAGATTCCCAGTTATCTTCGACAAACCGAATATCATGGGTGTCGGTGTCGACACCTATCGCGTTGAGTGAATCCAGATAAAGTTGCTGGATATTATCGGGTGACGGTTTTAGCAATACCTGAAATTGATAGTAGTGTTGCAGTCTATTCGGATTTTCGCCATAACGACCATCTGTAGGGCGACGACAAGGCTGTACATAAGCCGCACGCCAGGGTTCAGGGCCAATAGCACGCAAGAATGTGGCAGGATGGAACGTTCCTGCACCCATTTCCATATCATAGGGTTGCGCGATAGTGCAGCCATGAGCAGACCAGTATTTTTGCAGCTCAAAAATGAGTTCCTGGAAGCTATTACAAGTTCCGTAAATTTCTTTTTCTTTATTATCTTGTGACATCTAGTTAAACCATTTTAAGAGGCGGGAAGTATACCGTGTGTGACTGATGATGTGTATGGAGCGGTTTTTATCAATAATTATCTCAAGAAATAATAACAAATCGCCGATAGATCTTGTATCTGAATAATTAAAGTAAGGCAATATTTTGAAGCAGATATCAATTAGCGTTCCTGAAACAGCTCACTGGCATGCCCTGATTGGCAAAGCCGAGCATATTGCCCGTCATATGTTGCCTCAAGGTATTGAAAATTACCTGATAAGACTGTTTATGCGTATTGAACAGGAAGATAAAGCTGTCTTTTTTGAAACAAAACAGCAGAAATTCGTTGATAGTACCGAATACAAATTACAGCGCCTGGGAGATCAATGCCTAATGTTATGTGGTTTTTACCCAGAAGCAAGTGAGGAATATGGTGTCGCTATTGAAGAGTTTGTCTCTATGGGAGTTGAGTCATATAAAAAACTGGCTTCACTCGAATACGGTGAAAACGAGATTATTTTTGAATATCTGACAGAAAATTTTATTCAGGTCTCTGAACTATTGAATTTTATTAATCAGTTTTCTGACAAGTCTGTCACAAAGCAACACTACCAATTACCAAATGAAGATGATGATTTTAGTCTAATATTTAATACAGGGAGTATTTCATTTAGTAGTCCTATATCTCACCGCGTATTAAACTAGAAAAGCAAAAGTAAATAATAGAGCTCAGTATAAAAGCTGTTTTTGACATATTAAATGACGTAGGAGAATTGTATAAAAATAAACAATAGGGGGTAAGGATACAATTACAAAGAGGCATAATCTATGGAAAGTAAAAAGAATAAAAGTAATTCTGCATTGATAGATGAATCAATTTTAAAAGAATTAAAATCAATTATGGACGATGAATTTACAGATGTATTGCAGAATTTCCTTGAGGAGTCCGTTAGTTTAATGTCGGAAATCCACCTTGCTTTTGAAGAAGAGTCAGATAACTTGTTAGATGTAATACTCTCGTTTAAATCATGCGGTAATAATGTAGGTGCAATATGTTTAGGAAACATTGCCGAAGACATACAGCAATGCCTGGTTAAAAATGATCTTGACTCTGCAAGAAACAGGCTTGGTGAATTACAGGATATCTTTACGCAATCTCATGTATTAATAAAAAAATATTTGCAAGACAATATGGATAAAGTTGCTTAATTAAGTAGAATCAATATTCAAATCTGATTTCTGACCAGCGATAAATACTATGGAAGAGGAAACTAAAAAAAAGATATTAATTATTGATGATGATAAGGATATTCGCCAGATATTAAGACTTAAGCTGGAAAAACAGGATTATATTATTATTGAGGCTGCTGATGGTATTGTTGGCCTTGAAAAATTAAAAGCTGAATCTCCCGATATGGTCATGGCCGACGTAAATATGCCCGGGATGAATGGCTTCGAGTTTTGTGAAAAAGCATCAACATTCAGTTCTGAAAAACACATCCCAATTATGATTATGACTGCGCAGGATGATCAGGCTTCGGTTAATGAAGCCTATAATAAAGGCGCAACCGATTTTATAACAAAACCCATTAACCAGGCTAAACTCAATCACCGGGTTCAATTCTCATTACGCGCTAGTGAAATAGCCAAGCAACTGGCTAACAGGGAAAGGCAACTATTGTCAGCTCAAAAAGTTGCAAAAATGGGTGAATGGACCTACGACATACAAAAAAAACAGTTTTTCTGCTCTGATGAAGTGACCAAAATATTCGGTATTAACAATTCAAATGTAATGTCGCATGAAGATTTAATTAATTGTATTGATAAAAATGATGTAAATCGAGTACGTAATGTACTGGATAATGCATCATTGGAAAAATCGAATCACAGTATTGAGTATTCTATCAAGATTAATGATGGCTCTAAAAAACAAATCAGACAAATTATTGATACTGATAATTATGATGAAATAAATGAAGGAATAATCTTTGGTATCTTCCAGGATATTTCTGATTTAAGAAACGCTGAAAAGAAAGTTCAGACCCTGTCTTTTTACGATAGTGTTACCGGTCTACCTAATCGACAGTTTTTTAAACGACTGCTTAAAAAAACAATCGAATCTTCAAAACGGCATGATCGTCATTTTGCCTTGCTAGATATTAATCTTGATAAATTCATGCGTATTAATACGACACTGGGTCATGACGTTGGTGATAAATTGTTATTGGCGGCAAGTCAGAGACTAGGCAATATTATTCAGGATATAGATAATTCAAATTCTGGAAGCATTAATGATGATGAAGTCAGTTTCAGGACAGGACTTGTTGCCCACTTTGGCGGTGATAATTTTATTATCATGCTTAACGAAATTAATAATGCAGATGAGGCAGCGAAGATAGCGCGCCGGATTAACCATGAATTTAATGAGCCATTTCAAATTCCTGGAAATGAAATTCATTTGACAGCAAGTATTGGTATCGGGGTTTATCCTGAAGATGGCGATGAAGTTGAAGGTTTATTAAAAAAGATAAGCGTAGCATTACATAATGCAAAAGAAACTGGTCGGAATTGTTATCGGTTTTATACCGATTCGATGAATGCACAGTCTTTCCAGAGATTATCCATGGAGACAAGTTTACGCAAGGCTTTGGAAAGAGAAGAATTCCAACTCTATTATCAACCTAAAATTAGTCTGGATGATGGACATATTACAGGTGCAGAAGCTTTAATCAGATGGAATCATCCTGATATGGGGCTGGTCCCTCCAACAAATTTTATTCCCCTGGCTGAAAACACCGGTTTAATAATGCCAATGACGGATTGGGCTATTGCTGAAGCTTGTAGACAACTTTCCGATTGGGGCAAGCAAGGATTTGAACTGGAATCTGTTGCTATAAATATTACACCGGCATCATTACTCGATAAAAATATCAATGAGCATATTTTTAAACATTTACGTTTAGCCGGATTTGAAGCGTCACGTCTGGATTTGGAAATTACCGAGTCGGTATTAATGGAAGATGTCGATATTGTCTTGCCTGTGCTTCAGGAATTAAGGGAGTTTGGTGCCAGTATTTCCATTGATGATTTTGGGACAGGTTATTCATCGTTGAGCTATCTCAAACGCTTGCCGATATCAAAATTAAAGATCGATCAAAGTTTTGTACACGATCTTATGCATGATAAAGATGATGCAACTATAGTGAATGCGTTAATTTCATTGGCACATAATTTAGGCTATAAGGTTATTGCGGAAGGAGTGGAAGATAAAGAGCAACTTGAATACCTGAAACAGCATCAATGTGATGTCGTTCAAGGTTTTTATTATTCGCGACCATTGCCGGCAAGTGACTTTTATCTGTGGGCGAAGGAATATGAATCTAATCATTGTACTGACAACACTAACAAACTGGTCTCTTAGTTACTTTCTAACCAGCATCCCGCATAACAATATTCGAGCGTTTTTTTAACACATCGAATTTAAATTCGGGGATTTCAAACCACCAGTTCAAGGTTCGTGCATTCAGGTTACCAATAAATGCCTTAACATCTTCAGCTTTGCTTTTATCTTCATCCAGAAGAGTCTCATCATATCTAAACTCAAATGAGGCATAGGGTAGCTCATCATATAGAAAAGCGGTGATGTTAGTGATGATACCTTCAAAGGTAACGATTTGCGCTTGTATCACATCGCCATGTGCCTCAAATTTTTCCTGTGATCTGGCTCCGCTGATTTGCATATCTGACAGGATACTTCCAAATCGTTTGATGATTAATTCAGAGGCCAGCTTTTTCCCTAAAGGGAGATATTGTAATTCAAACTGTTCCTGTCCCTTTTCTTTTTTCAATAAAGTAAAGGTATCACCGTCAGCATGATCAATACGTACTGACTGAATGGCTTCTGCCGGAATATCGAATAGTGTACGTTCTATCCAGTCTGTTTTTATTGCACTTATATCGATAACACCATCGACCAGATAAGAGCTTGCTTCTTCCGGCTTACGCACATAAAGGCCAGGAGTACTTTGTGATGCACTACTGCGTCTTGGTTTGCCAACAATAACATTAACCAATTTGTTATTTTCATTATCTTCTAATGTAAACAATAATGAAGTTGTGTCTTCTACTTCAGGTCCTTCTACACCAAGGCGATGATATAATCGGGGTAATGCCGTTTTAGGGGCATTAATCTTCAGTTCAACGGCACCTAACACGGCACTTTTTACTTTATCAGGTAATGCCGGATAACCATCGAATTCATCAATAACCCATTTGTTGTTAATACGACTAAGATTAATAGAATTTGCATAGCCTTTTATTGCGATATGATTTACTGATTCAATTTTCCCTGTTAGCTCAGGAAAAAATGCCGGTTTTTCCTTTTCTGTTTGTGGTGCACGAAGTTTGACAAAAACAGTCGCTGCGATGATTGCGCAGACTGTAATAAGTGACAGGACAATGAGTTTATTTTTAAACATGATTTATGTCCGTTTGGTTGCTCTGTAAATTCCAATCATTAATGCGATCAAGGTTATTAATAAAGGAATCAGTCCGATATTAATAAAGCGTATTTGTGCACCCAGTTTTTCAATGTTCTTTTTCAATTCATGCTGAACATTACGTAATTCTTTTCGTATAGCCAGACGTTCATCTCTGAACTTTTCAATTTCAGTTGTTAACTTATTATTTAATAAATAGGATTTTTCGCTGCCTTGTTCCTGCTTTAACTGTTGTATTTTCTTTTCAGTCTCACTTAAGCTGGCTTGTAATTCTTTTTCGCGTTGGCGAAATTGTTCTTCCGCTTTTTTACGTAGTGTTTCAACTTTAACAAAAGGTCGTGAGTATTTTCCGCGACCACGTAAGCTGATCATGTCCGTATTGCCTGACAGGTTTTCTATGCTGTTAATAACAAAGTCGCCGTTATTCGCTATGGGTTGCGGCACATCAACGCCAAACATTTTTTGCGTACGCACCCAGAAATGATCCGCCAGGATGTCGGTATCCGAAACAAGGATGACATTAACTTCGCCTTCACTTATAAAGTTTTCATCGATGACGTTTTCACCGTCTTCATTTTCAGCAGGATTGCCTTCCGGGAAAACAGAAGTTGCTTTGCCCTTGACGCGTGCAGCTAGCAATAATTGTTTTTCACCAGACACAAAGTTATTGAGAATAACCGTCGGATCACGTTGAAACAGAATCAAATCACGTTCGAGTTTTGTTGATTTTTTAGATGTTTGAATTAGTGGTGTAATGGTCATGCCTTTGTCTTCTTTAACTTCTAAAGAACCAACCGTGCCCATATGCACCAGATTTAACTCGCTGGTAGAAAAGTCATCTGCATTAAAATTACTTTCCGTCATACGCAACCAGGGCAGGTAATCAATTTCCTGTGGGCCACGAGGACTGTTTGCCTGGACCCGCATTGCCGCTGTGATGTCACCGACAATTTTTTCCTTACTCATTTCAATACCCCATTGTTCCAATAGAGCAGACAAGTAGGAATCCAGTTTTGGCATGACGTTTGGTTGAGCCGGATCGGGTTGTGTCTTGTCCTGTTCAGCAAGCGGATCTAAAAAGATGATGGCTTTACCGCCACGCAATAAGTATTGATCGATTGTATACAATTCATCATTTTTAAATTTCTTTGGATGCACCAACATTAATACATCAATTTTTTCGTCAAGATCAGTAATGTTTTGACTCAAGTCTTTAACAACAACAAATTCTTTTAATGCGTTAATAATGGTCCAGGTTGGTTGATTCGCATCGGTATCGTTACCCATGATCGGTAATTGCGAAATAACACCAACAGCACGTTTATCCGGATAAGCCAGGTTATAAATCAGTTTGGTGATGTCATATTCAAGTGCAGATTCCCTGTTAGTCTGAAAGAATGGAATGACTTTTTCATCGTCAGTAGAGTTTGTTCCAACCATGCCGAAGTAGGCACGTTCACTGGTGTTGTTTGCCTGAACGGTTTTAAGTCCACTGGCGACGGCCTGATCTTCTGCTGCAGAGAATGTTTCGGGTTCAATAATATTAAGGATTAATTTGCCGCCAGCATGCGCTGCATACTCTTCAAGCATATCTCTTACACGCACACCGTAATTTGCCAGTGATGGAAAATCACTCATTGCTTTCTGCGAAAAATAAAAATCCAGTTGAACCGGTTCTTCCAGGTTGCCAAGAATATTGATTGTTCCTTGAGACAGGGTAAATAATTTATTTTCTGTTAAATCAATACGCCAGGTTGTTAATGCCGTATTAGCAAGAATAACCACTGCAGTAAATAAACAGGTTGCCAGAATCAGGCCAGTGCCGGAGATAAGTTTATTTTTGACTGACAGTTTCATCTTAACTGGCCTTCTTTGCTTCGATAATAACAACGTTAACGTATAACCAGAATGCGATTAACGCACCAAAATAAATAATGTCCCTTATATCTATTACACCTTTTTTAATAGAGGTGAAATGTGTCAGGAAACTGAATGAAGCGATCGCATCGACAATGGCTTGCGGTGCCCAGCCCTGGAATAAATCCAGAACCATAGGAAAGCCACTTAAGATAAACATAAAACTAATTACGACACTGATGACAAATGCAATGACCTGACTTTTGGTGAAGGCAGAAATACAGGAACCAATCGCCAGAAAACCACCGGCCATGATCAAGCTGCCAATATAACTTGCCAATATAACGGTGTTATCAGGATCACCGAGATAATTCACGGTTAACCACATTGGAAAAGTTAATAACAGAGCAACTGCAGTAAATGTCCATGCTGCTAAAAACTTCCCGACAACAGCATCAGTAATCGATACAGGCAAGGTCATTAATAATTCAATCGTGCCGCTCTTACGTTCGTCAGACCAAAGGCGCATGGAAATTGCCGGGATTAAAAATAGATAAAGCCACGGATGAAAGCGAAAGAACGGTTCCAGGTCTGCTTGGTTACTTTCATAAAAGGCACCAAGATAAAACGTAAAGATACCGGTCATGAATAAAAAGATAACAATAAAGACATAAGCAACTGGTGTGACAAAGTAGCTGGTAAATTCACGCTTATAAATTGAAAACAAGGTGCTCATGATGTTGGCTCCTTGTTTGCGTCTGACTTTCCGCTAGTAACCAGGCGGAAAGCATGATCAATATCGTTCCTGTCTGATTTGGCAATCAATTCTGTTGGCGTGCCGTCAAAAAGTAATTCACCCGTTGCAATAATAATTGCGCGTGAACATACGGCATCAACTTCTTCAAGAATGTGAGTTGAAATAATGATTGCTTTATCCTGTGCCATTTCCTTAATTAGATTACGTACTTCATGTTTCTGGTTTGGATCAAGCCCGTCAGTTGGTTCATCAAGTATTAACGTATCTGGATCATGCAAAATAGCCTGCGCTATACCGACGCGTCGTTTATAACCCTTCGATAGAGTTTCAATACTTTGTTCGTAAACATTACGAATGTTGATCCGATCAACGACTTCATCAATGCGTTTTTGACGACCGCTACCGGTAAGTTGTCTTATATCAGCAATAAAATTGAGAAAACTTTTTACCGTCATCTCACCATATGCAGGCGCGCCTTCGGGTAAGTAACCAATCGATTTTTTTACTGCTAAAGGATTTTCAAGAACGTCATGACCATTGACGATGACGGTGCCCGCAGTCGGCTCAAGAAAACCGGTGATCATTTTCATAGTGGTCGACTTACCCGCGCCATTAGGACCAAGAAACCCCAGCACTTCGCCATGATTGACGTCAAAAGACACGCCACGAACCGCATGAATCGGGCCGAATGATTTTTTCAACGATTGTACTTTGATCGCTTCAGACATGATTTAGTAATTGGATACCTTAAAAAACAACCATTTATAGTTATATTATTCTTATTGTTATGTTGGCCACCATAGCCAGTTCGTGAACTAGAATGGCTTACGGCCGCACTATTCTCCATAAAAACGGCCTAGCGTCAATTTTATAGATGGACTTTATTCAAACGAGAATGTTCCCGAAGTAACAATTATGAGACGAAGTAGTGATCTTATGGGTTATTCAGGCTTTTATCTTTAAGTCGAAATAATGCTGAAATGTCCTCATCACCATACCCTTCATCCATTAAACGTTGGTAATGAATTAAAGTCATTTCAATAATGGGTAAAGCATTTTCACTGATTGATTTTGTCATTTCCTGACAAATAGATAAGTCTTTGTGGTGCAAAGCCAGTTTAAAACCAGGTTCATAAGTTCCAGCCAACATGGTCTTGCCACGATGATCGAGAAACCAGTTACCTGCCGCACCGGTGGAAACAATATCGACTACTTTATTCATCGGGAGTCCCATTGCTTTACCAAATGCGAGCGCTTCAGTCACGGCCTGATTAATCCCGGCTGCCATAATTTGATTTACAGCTTTTGTTGCCTGACCTGATCCACTATCTCCGATGTAAACAATATTTCCGGCAATCGCATTTAAAGTAGGGCGTACTTTTTCCAGCATCGCCTCATTACCACCGACCATCATTGCCAATGTGCCGTTTTTTGCACCTTCAGTCCCTCCCGATACCGGACAGTCAAGAAAGTGAGCATCAACTGCTTTTAATTGTGATGCGGCTTGTTTTGCTGTTTCAGAACTGACAGTTGAAGTATCAATAACAACACTGTTGGCATTAATATCATTCTTTATCGCTTTTACCATTTCCAGAACATCAACATCACGCGAGACACAGATGATAATAAGCTCACATTGTTTCGCTAACTCAGCCGGGGTCGTGGAAATAGAACAGCCACATTCTTTAGCAACAGATTCTGCTGTCGTTAATGTTCTGTTGTATACCGTTTGTAAATGTTTAGCTTTGGCAAGGTTTCTTGCCATGTGTTGGCCCATTGCGCCCAAACCAATAACACCTGTTCTCATTTGTAAACCTCTATGAAATATTCTATATATTAAACTTAATATAATTTGGTATAAAAAACCATAAAAAACAATAAGTTATAAATAAAGCATGTGAGCCTGTCAGTAAATGACCAGGTATCATTTTCTTGTTAATTATTTGTCTAAAGTCTATCAACTTTTTAACGATATATTAGCTATTCAGAAAGTATTATTGAATACAAGCATTAAGTTTACGTAGAAGGTGTTCATGAAAGATGAGACAAATGTTAATTCCCATACTGAATTGTTAAATAGCATAGGTTCGGCTGCTTTTGTTATTGATTCAAATAATAAGGTCATTTTCTGGAGTCGTTCATGCGAAACACTCACTGGTCTAAAGTCCGAAACGGTTCTCAATACTAATAAGCACTGGATGGGATTCTACTCAAAAGAACGTCCGTGTTTAGCAGACATGGTATTAGATGAAGATTGGGAAGACAAAGTTTATCTTTACAACAATATAAAGAGAGCACCAAGTACGGAAAGAGGGTTAGTTGCTTCAAATTGGTGCCAAACTTCTGGTGGACTTAAGTTCCTTATCTTTGAAGCTAATGCTCTATTTGATGATGACAATAATATTACTGGAGTTATAGAGACGTTAAGTGATGCTACAGAACTAAAAAAAATGGAAGAAGAATTGCAGATTCTTTCACGAGCTGTTGAACATTCTTCTTCCGCAGTTTTCATCACTAATTCTGAAAGCATTGTTGAATTTGTTAATCCTCGTTTTTGTGAAAATACAGGTTATTCAAATAAAGAAATAGTTGGAAAACATATCAATGTCATCAGGCAGTCCGATGACGAAAAGTTAAAAGAAATTGAAGACAGTCTTCAGGAAACTGGAGAATGGCAGGGCGAAATTCGCAGTGTTAGAAAAGATGGAAGTTATTACTGGGACCGATGTTCATTATCTAAAGTTAAAAATTCAGATGACCATGTTTTACATCTGGTTGGTGTACAAGATGATGTGACATTTGAATATGAGGCAGTGCAAAAATTAAATTATGATGCAAGTCATGATGCCCTTACAGGTTTGGTAAACCGACGAGGGTTTGAAATCAACGCTAATAAACTCATAAGAAACGAAAATATTAATAATATAAAACATTCTCTTTGCTTCATTGATCTGGACCAATTCAAAATTGTAAATGATACTTGTGGTCATGAAGCAGGAGATGAATTACTACGTAGAATATCTAAAATATTTATAGACAATGTTCGCAAGAACGATACTTTAGCGCGTTTAGGAGGAGATGAATTTGTAATATTGATGGAGAATTGCGATATAGAACATTCACATCGTGTTGCAAGCAATTTATTAAAGCTTATCCAGAATTTCCATTTTTCATGGGAAGGGGAGACATTCAAGGTAGGTTTAAGTATTGGAATAGTTGTCTTTGATGAATCAACAACAGATTTAATTGAATTAATGCGTCAGGCAGATTCAGCTTGTTATGTAGCGAAAGACATGGGAAGAAACCGTATACAGATATACGCACCTGATGATTCTGAGTTAAATAAACGGCACAGTGAAATAAAATGGGTAACCAGAATACCCAAAGCATTGAATGAAGACTCTTTTTATCTTGATGCTCAATCTATTGAATCGCTCAGTGATAAAAATGAATTACATTATGAATTATTAATCAGGTTGTGTGGTGATAATGGAGAGGGAATCCTTCCTAATGTGTTTTTGCCGTCAGCAGAACGATTTAATTATATCTCTGCTATCGATGAATGGGTCATAAAAAAATCATTGACTCTATTAGCAGAAAATCCTGGTTTTCTTGATCAGATAAAATTTATCTCCATAAATCTTTCTGGACAATCATTGGCTAATGAAAAGTTAGGTGACTTTATATCAAATCAGCTGAGTGAAACTGGTGTTGATGGTAAAAAAATATGTTTTGAGATCACTGAAACATCTGCTATAAAAAACTTAAATACAGCAACGAATTTAATTCATCACCTTAAAAAGTATGGCTGTTCTTTTGCTATAGATGATTTTGGATCTGGTCTTTCTTCCTATGCGTATTTAAAGAATTTACCCGTAGATTATCTTAAAATCGATGGATTGTTTGTAAAAGACATAGTTAATGATCCGATTGATTACGCCTTAGTAAAATCCATTAACGAAGTTGGGCATATACTAAATGTTAAAACCATTGCCGAATTCGTCGAGAATCATGAAACCAAAGGAATGTTAAAAGCAATAGGAGTAGATTATGTACAAGGTTACGGAATTGCTAAGCCTGTGAACTTTGAAAAGTTACTCATACGATCAAATAATACTAATGAATTAAACGCCAAGATTGTTTAATTAAAACAGTTTCACAAATTAAATCATTTGCGAAACCTTGCAATACGTTCTTTAGAGGGTGGGTGACTTGAAATGTAGTTGAGCCACCCTAAATCTGTATCTACTTCGACGTTTTCCTCACTATCAACCTCATTGTCTATAGTATCTTCGGTATCATCAAAAATATCTGATGCCGTTATTTCATCGTTTTTAGGACATTCGTTATCTGCAGTTTCATCACCATTTTCTAAATGGTCTTCATAAGAGTAATTTTCCAATCGTTGCATAAAGTTTGCAAAATGTTCAGGCTCAATATTATTTTTTTGCATATATTCCAGAGAGTAAGTATCTGCTTCCCACTCAAGTTCTCTGGAATATGAAGATTCCAGTAGAACATTCGGAAGAGCTAAAACCAGAGTGCCGGCAGAATTTACATCACCTGTTAAAGTTAAAACTAATGCGGTTAAACCAGCATGGTTAATTATTCCTCTAAGGCCGTGACGATATTCCACATGGCCAATTTCATGTAAGAGCACAGACATTATTTCTTTGTCCTGATTAGCCAGGTTAACCAATTCATCCGTTACAACGATTGTACCGTCAGGTAATGCAAACGCATTGGCTCCAATAAAACCGCCTGAACGAAATTCAAGCTTATAACTGAATTCGAGTTTATCCTCAGGAATTAAATCATTGAACGCTTTAGTTAATTCAAGTTTACGTTCTGGCTCAAGTTTACTGCTGTTAAAAACGCGCTTATCCAGCGTTTCCAAAGTACCTTGAGCAATATAGCTATTTACCTCTGCAGGTAATGCATAAGCTACTTTTGTACTTAACCAGGGAATTCCCCAAATACTACTCCATGTAATAAACGCCACCAGAAAAGCAAGCATAAAGACAACATATTGAGTGTTACTTTCTAACTTGTGAACCCAGGTTTCCTGACCGCCGAAATGTTGATTAATACGATTAAAGTCATCATGGTCAACGGATTCAAATATTTCTCCTGTAGGGAATGTAATTGCACGCGGGGTATTTCCAAGCCGGCTTGAAATTTTGCATTCCATAAATGGAGTTTTAGAAATAATATCTGGTAAAGATGTTACGTTACCTAGTTCATCGAAAATGAGATAGGCATCATGAGACTTTGATGTCTTGCCATCAAAAAGTCGTCCCTTTAATTTCATTTATAGACCCAGATCAAGATCAAAAGCATCTCCGAACTCTTCTCCAAATGCACCCTGACTTGTTTCCGGAGTAGCCTGTACACCATCCAGAGTTCTAGATTCAAATTCAGTGTTTTCGGCGACATAGCGTGCCATGCGTATTTGAGCCCAGGGGATTAATAAGCCGAGACTAAAAATGATAGCCAGAGTATTACTGATATATAGCCAGGATACAGGCATTGTTTTAAGCTTACTGTTAAATGTATCATGACCAAAGCTGATGTTATTAAAAACCATATTAGTATGTGCAGCTCTCATGTAGCCCATAATGAAAAAGCCCAACCCGTATATCACAATAGTAAAAACGATTGTTATCCCTCCTATGCCGTTTGCAAGTGCTTCAGGATCGTTTGCATCAACATTAGACATTGCGACTACCACTCCAATGACAAAAGACATAATAAAAATTATTGCCATGTATGAGAAAAAAGCGATGAGGTAAATTCGGTAAAACTTCCAGCAACCCGGAAAAAAGCTGGCATCACTTTTTCCATATTGAGTTTGATCAACGATATAACGAGTGCGTAAGTAATCCAGGTAAGGTAATAGAGGCATTAAAAACATGAAAAACAAACTTGGAAGCAAGTCCTCTTTTTTAAATCCAGCATCTTCCTGTTTTTCCAGCTCTGCTATGAAATCGGCAGTTTCCAGCAGACTATAACCAAGCCAGGTAAGGCCAAGTACAATAAGTATAGGCGTTAAGAACAGTAGATAAATTTTACGGAAATCCTTTTTAAATGAAAAACGAATGCTTCGATAGGCAGAGTTATTCATTTGAAAACTTAGTGCCATAACCATAATGGCAGGAAATAACAGAACGCCTAACGCAAGTAACCAAAATGCACCCTGTGGGTAAATTTCCCAGCTGAAGTAATAAATGATCAATGCAGTAACAGCGATTATTCTGCCTTTTAGTATTTTTACGGGATCAGCCAGATAAGAAAAACTGTTGTCATCCAGCCACGTGTTTCCATAGAAGTAGCGTAAGGTACGAACCTTGGCCCAGGCAGAATATATTCCAAGAGTAACTATTGATAAGAAAATATTAACAATCCATATTTTAAAATATTCGGAACTCTTGCCATCAAACCTGAATGGCATAGAACGTATGAGGGGTTGAGTATCTGCCATGCTTATACTTCCTTATAATGATTAACAGTAGCTGAATGATAGCAGCAGGCAGTTCATATATCGAATGTTAATCTCGTATTAACAGGGTGGTTTTCTGTTTTGCATGCAGTGTTCAGCAATGATTTCTGCAACACAGCACGTTAGTTTTTTTGCAGTTGGGATATGTAAAAACTCATTCGGTCCATGTGCATTTGAACCTGGCCCTAGTACGCCCGTTATTAAAAATTGTGCTTCTGGAAATTTTTCACCGAGCATACCCATGAAAGGAATCGACCAGCCTTCGCCCATAGACACAGCGGGTAAATTAAAATAATTTGTTGAAGCGTTATCCATTGCCTGTTCTAGCCACGGCGCAACTTCAGGCGCCATCCAGCCACTGGCTGCCCAGTCTGGCGTGAAACTGACTTCCGAGCTATAAGGTGGATTGTTTACTAATAGCTCTACCAGTTTTTTACTGGCTTGATCAGCGTCACAGGTTGGTGGCAATCGCATCGATAATTTTATTGATGTTGATGGACGTAAAACATTACCGGCAGATTCAATGCTTGGTAATCCATCAATGCCGATATAAGACAATGCCGGTCGCCAACTTCTATTAAGAATTAATTCAACCGGATCAGTATTCATTGCTTGCATGTCAGTTTTCATAGGGAAACGTTTAAATACATCATCGCCCATCATTTCTGCTGCGCGTTGTGCCTGTTCTATTCGTTTGGTGGGAATATCAACATAAAAAGCATCATCAAGAATTTTTCCAGTTGTAGAATCTTCAAGTCTGTCGAGTAGTTGCCTGATAATTCTAAAACTGGAAGGGACGATGCCACTAGCATCACCAGAGTGAATACCTTCGTTTAAAACATCGACTTTTAATGTGCCGCCAATCAGGCCACGTAACGATGTCGTTGACCAGAGTTGATCATAATTACCGCAACCTGAATCAAGACAAATAATTAAATCTGGTATGCCGGTGCGATCAGATAAATGATCAATATAAAAAGGTAAGTCGTAGCTGCCACTCTCTTCACAAGCTTCGATGATAATGACACAGCGGGCATGCGGAATATTTTGTTCTTGTAATGCTTTAATTGCGAGTAATGAAGCAAATAATGCATAACCATCGTCAGCGCCACCGCGCCCATATAATCTGTCGCTTTCAAGAACAGGGCTCCAGGGATCCAGTCCTTCTCGCCATCCCGACATTTCCGGTTGTTTATCCAGATGCCCATAGAGTAAAACAGTATGATTATTATCAGAAGATTGGGCGGCTATTTCGATATAGAGCAGCGGTGTTCGTTCAGGTAAACGAACTACTTCCAATTCCATCCCTCTAATATTTTGATTTTTGCACCAGGATACAAATTGTTCGACGACTTTGTCCATGTAGCCGTTTTTTTGCCATTCGGGGTCAAATGCCGGTGATTTATTCGGTATGCGAATATAGTTGGTTAATTCGGGAATGATGCTGGTTTCCCAAACTTGATCACAAAAAGACTGTATTTCTCCGGTTTTCATGTACTTGTCAGGTCTGTTAAGGTGTATTGTAGTTATATGGAATATTTTTATGTGCTAGTTAAAGTATAAATTACGTTGCTTGTACAAAACATCAAATTAATTTTTAGACAACAAAAGGAGTCTAATATTATGAGTGTAAGAAAACTGTTTATTTTAATTTCAATAACGATTTCCAGTATTGTGTTATTAAGTGCATGTAGTGATGACTCAGGTACGTCCTCTAAACCAGCAGCTACCGCGGCGCCTGAGCCAGCACCGACCAGTGATGGCAACCCATTGTCAATGGACAGTATTGAAAAAGCAGATGGTGTCGTTTACCAGGACGAAATTTATGCAAACTGGCCATATAATCAAGACTAACTTTTAAGGGAAATAATTCCAGATGTTTAAGATATTCAGAAATAATTTATTTTTGATTGCTGTCACAGGTTTTTTATTGGCCTGCAGTGATAGCGATACACCACAAGAAAAATCGATGGCGAAGGTCACGGAAGAAAAAGCAGTACAAGTTATTGCCGATGAGCCGGTCGCAGCGATAGAAGATACATCTGTGGCTGAAGCGATGCCTGCGAATACTGAAACAGGCGTTGCAGATGTTATGGAAAAGGCTGAGTCAGCTTTGGAAGAAGTAAAAAAGGAAGTTGTTGATTTAGCCGAATCTGCTAATGAAGAAATGGCTGCTGTTGCCAGTGATAAACCATACCAACTTATTGATGGCGTTATTAGTAACAATGCTATTGAAGGTTGGAAAACATACAATGGCGGCGGTTGTGGCGCTTGTCATGGCAAAGGTGGAATCGGTGCCGTCGGACCTAACCTTGGTAATAGTGTGACGCAAAAATTATCCAAGGAAGAATTCGTCAATATTGTTACCAACGGCAAATCAGGTACGTTGATGCGTCCAAATAAAACTAATAAGCGTGTCATGGATAATATGGATAATTTATATGCTTATCTTGTTGCACGTGGTGATGATGTATTGGGTCCGGGTAATCTGATCAAATTACCGCTGGGTAAATGAAAGAATAACCTTCATTTAACTGACTAAATTTCTCAAAAGGGCACTCTTTCGAGTGCCCTTTTTCATTTCTATTTTTAAAATAACATGCGAAATAACAGTTCAATGTCTGTTAACGCTCAAAAACTATCCAAAGTTGCAATTACAAGTTTTGCTTGGGAGCGAAAAAAATCAATATTTATCAATTAGTTATATTTAGATAATATATGTTTCGGTATATGACAGTTGTGTTAAAGAAATTTCAATTTTGGCCGATTTATTCAAATACGAAGGTCAAAACAGGACTTACCACGAAGGAGGAGTATGCAGATGAGATCTCGAATTTATTTACTTGCCGGAATTTCATTTGTGTCGGGCATATCTATAATGGTAATCGGGTGGCTTCTAATAGATAAAGCTGCTTATCCAGATTACTTTGTCATGTTCACTTCAGGTTTAGCTGTATTATGCAGTATGCTTTTGTATAGCATTCTGTTAACACGGACGTTCAAGAAAGAAATCTCGGCTTTTGAACAACAACTCGAAAATGTGTTGAGCATGAAGTCCGATATTTCCGATAGTAGTAAACAAACAGGCTTTCTGACGCATCTACTAACCAGAACACAAGAATTTATTAATGATTTTAAAACTACGGCAACTGAATTAGTTAATACCAGCGACCATGTTGCCATTGGTTCTGCAGAGGTTTCCTACTTTCTTGATAAATTAGGAAACACAATAGACGGAAATGCCCGCCAAACTACGCAAATTAGTGTTGCAGCAGAAGAGATAACGCAAACTACAGGAGTGATTTCTGATACGGTTAACAGTGTCTCTCTAACAGTAGGTGATGCACGACGATATAGTGATGAAGGTATTAGTGCAATGCAGCGCATTAATAAGGAAATCCATGTTTTCAAGGAAAGCGTAAGTGATGTTTCTAATGATGCTAAAAATTTACAGCATCTATCAGAAAAGATTCAAAGTATTACCGAGGTTATTAACGGTGTTGCTGATCAGACTAATCTTTTGGCACTGAATGCTGCTATAGAGGCTGCACGAGCTGGAGAACATGGCCGTGGTTTTGCGGTTGTTGCTGACGAAGTTCGCACGCTTGCAAATCAAACGACTCTTGCAACCAAGGAAATTGGTCAGATGCTATATGAAGTACAACAGCAAACAGAGAATTCCGTAAAAACAATGTCAACACTGGAAGCAGGCGTTGACGCAGTAGTTAATATTTCTGATGGTGCAGGGCAGACATTTTCAAATATACAAAACAGCACAGTAGATTTTGAAGCAAAGATTAGTGAAATAGACAGAACGCTGAAAGAACATGTCAACGCAACAGCTGAAATTTCCGCAGCGGTAATAGATATCTCTCAGCAAATGGAAGAGACAGGTAAACGAGCCAATGAAGTATCACGAGAATCTGTTGCACTTTCGGAAACGGGAGAGCAGCTTGGTGTTTTATTAAGTGACTTTGAATTGGGTACAGAACATGAAGTCTACAGAAAGATTGCCATTGAAACAGCTAACAAGGTGAAAGATGTATTTGAACAAGCGATAAAAGATGGAGAAGTCAGTGAGCATGATCTTTTTGATCGAGATTATCAGGTTATAGAAGGGACGAACCCTCATAAATACAGCACAAGATTTGATAGCTTTACTGATCGCGTTTTACCAGAAGTACAAGAACCAATTTTGGAACAGTATAGCGACATTCTTTTTGCCGGAGCCGTTGACAATAATGGTTATTTCCCAACTCATAACAAGCGTTATGCTCAGCCATTAACGGGAGATTATGACACGGATCTGAATAACAACCGTACAAAAAGAATTTTTAATGATCGAACCGGATCCCGTTGTGGTAGTAATAAAGAACGATATTTATTACAAACCTATAAACGGGATACAGGTGAAATCATCCATGATATTTCTGCACCTATAGTTGTAAATGGTAAACATTGGGGTGGATTTAGAATGGGATATAAAAGCAAATAATTTAGCTAAAAGTTTGAACAGGAGTTTTAGCAATATAATTTTTGTTTATTAGTGAATTGTTCCTGCTATTTCTCCATGAAATTCTGTACAGGCATCGCTGTTGGTTTTTACTTTAGTTCCTGGATTTATCTGTATTAAAAGTATAAATGGTAATGATATATTTAGTGAATAGTCGTTTCATGCTTCTTGTCTTTCTAATACAATCCTGAAGTATTCCTGATGTTCAATTTATGAGTAAGCCCATGACGATTAGAAATTATAAAGATAAAACACCGGCTATTCATGCAACTGCGTTCGTTGATGATACGGCAGTTGTCATTGGCGATGTCACGATAGGCGAAGATAGTTCACTCTGGCCAATGACAGTAGCGCGCGGTGATGTGCATTCGATTAAGATTGGAAAACGCACCAATATACAGGATGCCTGCGTATTGCACGTCACGCATGATGGTGAATTTTCTCCGGGCGGTTATCCATTAACAGTTGGTGATGATGTAACAGTTGGCCATCGTGTTACGCTTCATGCCTGTATCGTAGGAAATCAATGTTTGATTGGTATGTCAGCCACCATCATGGATGGTGCGGTTCTAGGTGACAAAGTTATCGTCGGTGCCGGTAGTTTGGTTCCTACGGGTAAGAAACTGGATTCGGGTTATCTTTATGTCGGCAGTCCAGTAAAACGTGTGCGTGAACTCAATGAAAAAGAGCTCGCTTTTCTTGAATACTCTGCCAGGCATTACGCTCATTTAAAGGATGAGCATAAGGCTAGTTCTTAATTATTGATGATTATTTGATCTCATTTCAATTCAATAAATAGTTTTTACATTTTCTAAATAAAAATTTTCCTGTAGTTCATTTTTGAACTATTGTTGATATATATCAAACATTTGTGTGAAGTTAGAATCCATACTTAGAATATAACGGTTGTATTGTGTCTGTATCAATCGTGCTTCAGAGGGGAAACTGTTTATGCGTAACATTATCAATGTTTTTGGCCGTTCGCCTTTTGTGCCTTTGCAAATGCATATGGAGAAAGTAGATGAATGTGTTGAGCAAATTCCAGTAATCATAGAAGCATATCGGCTAGGTGATAGTAAAAAAGTTGATTCTATCGCCGAGAAAATTTCAAAGCTGGAACACCATGCAGATCAGATTAAACACGATATACGTAACAATTTGCCTCGCGGTATGTTTATGCCCGTCGATCGTACCAAGATACTAAAGATATTAAGTTTGCAAGATGGTATAGCTAATCGTGCAGAGGACGCGACAGTTTTACTTACTTTCAAACAGGCTAAAACTTTTGAAGGATTTGATGCCGCGTTTGATCTTTTTATGAGCAACTGTCTCGAAACATTTCAACTGGCCCGCAGCATCATTGATCTTCTTGATGAATTACTGGAAACAGGGTTTGGTGGTCTCGAAGCAGATAGAGTTAATGAGTTGATAGACAAGGTTGCCCTTAAAGAACATGAGGCAGACCTTAGTCAGAAAGAGTTAGTCAGACTATTGTTTGCCCATGAAGAAAATATTTCCTATGGCGATTTTTTTCTATGGACACGGGTAATACAGCAAATCAGTGGTATTGCTGATCGAGCTGATAAATTAGCAGCGACAATAAGAAATATCCTTGAATAAAGATAATTTTCAATTTTGATATAAGAAAAATACTTATTTTATGGAAATATACCTTTACGTAATTATTGCACTCGCCGTTATTTTTGGTCTTTATATGGCATGGGGTATCGGTGCTAATGATGTTGCCAATGCGATGGGAACCTCGGTGGGTTCTGGAGCTCTCACTATAAAACGTGCCGTTATTCTGGCCGCTATACTGGAATTCAGTGGTGCCTTTTTAGCCGGAACGCATGTATCGGAGACGGTGAGAAAAGGTATTGTTGATCCGACGATTTTCGCAGGCGATGGCTTATCTTTTATGCTTGGTATGCTTTCAGCATTGTTGGCTGCCGGCGTATGGTTACAAATTGCTTCCTGGAAAGGTTGGCCGGTTTCTACAACCCACTCTATTGTGGGTTCGGTTGTCGGTTTCGGCGCCGTTTATGGTGGTATCAGTGCCGTACACTGGGACAAGGTCGGCTTGATTGCTGCAAGCTGGGTAGTTTCTCCTTTACTTAGTGCTACCATTTCCTACTTTATTTTCAATTTTATCTTGCGTGCTATTTTTTATGATGCCAGGCCATTGCGGTCAGCAAAGAAGATCGCGCCTTACCTTGTCTTTGTAGTGATTACCATATTGTCATTAACGATGGTGTTTAAAGGTCTGAAAAATCTTAAGCTTGATTTAAGTTTACCGGTTGCTTTTGCTGTTGCTTCCGGTGTTGGTCTTGTTGCTGCAATCATTAGTGTCTGGCTAATTTCAAAATTAAAAGCTGTCGATGATACCGACGATGATGAAGAAAGATTAACTGATCCTAATGTTGTTAAAGCTTTGGAAAAAGCGACCAAGCATTTAGAAAAAGTGAAAATCTCTGCACCCGGTCATATGAAAGATGATATTTCCGATACTCTGGATGAAGTCAGGCGTTTACATTGGGAGACACAACGTCATTACGAATTTCATACCAACAGCAGCGAGTATCAGCAAGTTGAAAAGTTATTTGTTTACTTGCAAATATTAAGTGCCTGTTTTGTTGCTTTCGCGCATGGCGCAAATGATGTTGCTAATGCTATCGGTCCCATGTCCGCTGTATTATCGGTTGCATTGGCCGGTGGGGAAAGTATAGCCGCCAAGGCACCGGTTCCGCTTTGGGTGCTGGCATTGGGAGGAGTGGGTATTGTTGTCGGACTAGCTACATGGGGTTGGCGCGTTATGGAAACCATCGGACGTAAGATTACTCATCTAACACCGACCCGTGGTTTTAGTGCGGAGTTTGGTGCAGCAACAACAATAGTTATTGCAACCAAGTTAGGCCTACCTATCTCCACAACCCATACACTTGTTGGTGCTGTATTGGGTGTTGGTCTTGCTCGTGGTATTGGTGCAGTCAATCTGGGCACGATCAAGGATGTTGCTATCTCATGGGTGATTACCATTCCGGCAGGTGCGGTGTTAGCGATATTGTTTTTTTATGGATTACGATTGTTTTTTTAAATGTCGTGTGTGAAATACATATTTAACAAGTAACGAAATAAATGATTTTAATAAAGTTGAATCAACGTGCTTAGAAAAATAATACTACCTTCAATTTTTATTATTCTTGCTTATGGGTTTTGGTTAAGCCCTGATTTCAAGCAAATCGCTGCCGGTGTTTCTATCTTTTTGTTTGGTATGTTGTCACTTGAGCAGGGATTTAGAGCCTTTACCGGAGGTATCCTGGAAAAGATTTTGCGACATACGACAGGTTCTTTATGGAAAAGTCTTGGGTTTGGTGTTGTATCCACGACTATCCTGCAATCAAGTTCTCTCGTTTCAGTGATTACCATTTCATTTCTTAGTGCAGGCTTGATAGGACTGGCTGCCGGTATCGGTATCATATTTGGTGCTAATCTGGGTACAACGACAGGTGCCTGGCTGGTTGCCGGGTTTGGATTGAAAGTAAAAATATCCGCTTATGCGATGCCGATGTTAGTGTTCGGTGTATTATTAATCTTCCAAAAATCGAAAGCTTTAAATGGTATCGGTTATATTCTTGCCGGTCTTGGTTTCTTGTTTCTCGGTATACA
Organism: Pseudomonadota bacterium; assembly: GCA_013112535.1. Taxonomy (GTDB): domain Bacteria; phylum Pseudomonadota; class Gammaproteobacteria; order Eutrophobiales; family Eutrophobiaceae; genus UBA7359. The sequence continues at coordinate 27,952 of JABFGI010000007.1, read as the reverse complement.
TTATATGAAAGAGGGGTTTGAAGCGTTTAAGGATAGTATCGATCTTTCAGCTTTTGCTATTAGCGGTTACCGTGGCTTGTTCATCTATACCGGCATTGGAATCTTTGCCACAGTCGTTATGCAGTCGAGTCATGCAACGCTGGTTTTGATCATTACTGCACTGGCTGCGCAACAGATTTCCTATGAAAATGGATTGGCACTGGCGATTGGCGCAAATGTGGGTACCACTATCACTGCTATTATTGGATCAATGAGTGCCAATATTCAGGGTAAGCGACTTGCCGGTGCACATTTGATTTTTAATCTGTCTACAGGTTTCATCGCCATATTATTTATTCACCAGTTTGTACAAATTGTTGATGATGTGAGTCGTATGGTTGGAATAGCAGATGATGATTACACATTAAAACTTGCCGTATTCCATACTATTTTTAATCTGGTCGGCATTGTTGTCATGATTCCTTTTATTAACAGGATGGTTAATTGGTTAGAAAAAATATTTAAGGAAAAGGAAATCTCTACAGAACAGCCCACGTTTTTAACGGACTCGGCTTTGGATTTTGCCGATACCGCTGTAGAAGCGGTACGCATGGAAACATTACATCTTTATGATAATGCTATTGAGATACTTGCAAATGCGATAGGTTTTAGTAAATCTGAGATTAATTCAGATACAGATTTGGAACAACTGATCCATAAAAGAAAGAAAATTTCAGAAATAGATATCGATGCGATATACGATAAAAATATCAAAGGTATTTACAGCGCGATCATTGCCTTCATTAGTCAGATTAGATTTAACTGGCAACTTGAACAGTCAGGTGATTTACACTGGTTACGCAGGGCAAATATAAATGTTGTTGAAGCCATTAAATCGACTAAACACCTGCAAAAGAATTTATTGAAATATAGTCAATCTTATAATCAACATGCCGCTCAGGAATATCAGAGTATCAGATTAAATCTTGCCTTGTTGCTCAGGGAACTGGAAGTGATAAGGAATGAGCCTGATGCCGATTTAAAGATTTTATCTCTGGATTCAATAAAAGTTTCCATGGCAGAAAGTGAAAAAGAACTAAATAATAGAATAGATGAACTAATTAGAGAGGACAAGATTAAAGCCGAGACAGGCACCTCATTGATTAATGATAGTGCTTACTTGTTTGATATAAATAATAACCTGGTTCAGTTTTTTGAAACTCTTTTCATCGCGCATGAACGTGAGCTTACAAAAGCAGAACGTAAAATTGCTCTGGACGATGATGAAATCACCGAGATTCGTGCTACCAGTGATTAGCAGTTTAATACAGATAAGGACAAAATAATGAAGCAAAAAAAATTACTGGAAAAATTAAAAATCTTTTTTGATTCAAATGCCAGAGAGAAGAAAAAACAGAAATCAGATGTACGAAATGTTCTCAAAAAACTGAAAAAAAGAGAACGACAGCTTAAAGAGAAACTGGAACTGGAGAGTAACAAGGCAAAACAAAAGCGACTCCAGCAGAAAATAGATATTGTTCGTGCACAACGAAAAAAGGGTATAAAGATCATTAAAGAAAAGTAGGCGGCATAAACCGAAACGATACAATCTCTGTCACTGATGTGTTTTCAAATTGTCGATTCAAGTCATAATTTAATGCCACTTCTATTTTCTTCTGTCTAATTCTGAAAGTCAGTTTAATACTGTTGCTTAAGTCATATAACGTGTACGCGAATTAAATGAAAAAGAACTCGCTTTTCTGGGATATTCTGCAAAATATTATGCTCATTTAAAAGAAGAGCATATGTCAGGTATTTGCGACAAAATACCTATTTATTGTTTCCATCAAATCAACACACTCATTAATTAAAATAATTATTAATTAATAATGATATGTATATCATCAAAATTAACCCCATCCTTTTAATTTTATTTATTTTTGTGAATGTTGTTTAACTTTCTATAAATAAATAGCTTAAGCAAATCTTCTAAAAATTTTATTAATAACGTTCCGTATTCCAATATTGGCAATGCTGTGTGATGCGAGTAGACTTTTTTTCGAAGTATTTTTTACGTAATAGTTGATGGAAATAACTAACAATAAAAATGTCTTTATCCTTCACAAAAAGTAAGTCAGTTAATGTCATTAATTTGCGACAGAACTTTTTGTGCTCCTTACTTTCGTTTTCATTTTCAAGATTAAAACCAACAACAAACATTAAAATTCTGAGTGCTTCCGTATTGAGAATTATCTGTTTTTTCTTATTGGTTGTTTCCTGCAATCTATCTCGTGCGGGTACGACGGGTGATAATGTTGTTGATGAACTTTCTACATCACCCGGAGGGATCTATGCGATGGTTTCGACTGCTTGCAAGCCTTGCCAGCATCTAACTCATCCAATTAACAAAGCCATTATCAAAGCCATGGATCTCGAATGGCAGTGGTATGATCTGGCAAACAATAGTCCAAAACAGATCGATACAGAAGTAAAAAAACTGGAGCAGGAACTCGATAAGGAAATTAAACAAGCCAAGTCTGTGATGGATCAGAAGGTAGTTGATTTACGAATCGCAAGAAATGCCCTGCTGGATAAGCCAGGTGAACCCGGGTTAATCAGTGCAGAGAAAGCCGCAAATGATGCCTTCCGTAATGCGAGGACAAAAGTAGAACAACTTGAGAACGCAAAGCCAGGAAAACTTAAGCAGTTAAGACAAAATTTAGAACAACAACTCAAGGCAAAGATTGCAAAATTAAAAAAGCAACGTGATGATTTAGTTAAATTAATTAAAAAATTAAAAGCAGAGCTCAAGGCTTGCATTATAAAAAACTGTCCGGATACGGCCAAAAAAGAATACCGGCTAGGAGATAATTTCAAACCATTACCACCACCTGTTAATGAAGGCGATGGTGATAAAAAAATCAAGGTTGGTGAAGATGGAAAAGCGGTTGAAAAAGATGAGGAGAAAGAACAAGTAAAACCGCCGGTAAAACCTGAAGAGAAGAAAGAAGATAACAAGCAATCTTCCCTTGACCTGAAATTCCCCCCTGATGCAGTCTGTGTGGGTTCTGGGTGTACAGATGACTTTACAATAGTTTGCAGTGGTAGTAGCTGCCCCGATAATTTCACACTGATATGTGGCAGCAATGAATGTCCGGATACTGTGCAACTGGATTGTGTTGGTGATACCTGTCCAGACAATAATAACTACAGTTGTGATGCAGGCGGTTGTCCTGAATCGGTCAATTTGATTTGTCTTGATAGCAATCAATGCACTGATATAAGTACTGCGCCACTGCCAGGGACTAAAGCATCTGGCGGGGCGTCTACAACAGAACCAACTACTCCTTCAACAGGCACAGTTAGTCGAGCAACTGGTGTGTATAAACCCGTATCAACTAACTGTAAACCATGTCAGCCATTAGTAACGCAAATCAATAGTAAGGTTAAAGAGCTGCAGACGGCTGAGATGGCATTAAAAACGTTAGCAGAAAAGGAGAGGAAGGCTAGATTATTATGGGATGAATCAGCGAACAGACTCAATAGAATAATAGATGAAATAAGAGAATTGAATAAGAACGATCCTAAGTCTCCTCGTATCGAGACATTAAGGAAACGTGCAGATGAGGCAAGATCGACCTCCCCTGCTGAAGCAGCGATTGCTTTACAACATCCCGTTTATCTGGCGGAGCAGAAGGTTAAAAGACTCAAAGACGAAATAGATAAACTAAAGATCAAATTGGAAGAGTGTGAAAAACAATGTGTTGCTGATTCGCCCAAATCTGCAGTTTTAATTGGTGGTGATCTTAAACAGTTGGAAAGTATTTGCAGTGGATCAACTTGTTCTGAAGATTTCTCAGTCCTTTGTAGTGGTGATTGGTGCACCGATTCTTTCACACTAAATTGTGGTAGTGGCGGATGTCCTGAAACTATCCAGCTTGATTGTGTTGGCACGACTTGTCCTGGTAGTAGCCAATACAATTGCGATGCAGATAATACATGTTCTGAATCGGTCACTCTCTTTTGTACAGAGAACCAGTGCAATTATGTATCTCCGGTTAATACTCCTGTTGTAGCGACGACTACACCTTCAGAAGTTCCTGTTAGTGGATCGTCAACAATTGCTGGTGAAAGCTTTGATATTAGCAGAGTCAATTTTGATGACTTGGATAACATAAAAGCTGATGCTTATAGTGATGGTGGACATCAGGTTCCTTTCTCGGGAGCGGCGCTTAACAGAGCACTTGGTTTGAATGAAGATACCGATCCCGTCACGACAATGGGTGCGTTACGTCAGCTAGAGCAGCAACTTGAACAAGATGCACTCAAGGCAAATAATTATTCGGATACCGTTGCAGATGCATTTATGTCATCCAGTGCTACCAGTATCCAGACCAGCAGCAGTATGGCGGCAGCACAAGATGCCGCGGCCATTCAGAAATTCCTGATTGATTTTGCCAGTGCGATGGCAGATCTGGCATCAGTGAGCGATTTCTTTGAAGGTCTCGCCAAGGGAGACTTGAAAGACAATACCTTGTTACAAAATCTCGATTCAATCTATGAAGCGGCAAAGGATGGTGAGAGCCTAGTTAATAATCTGGCTGGGAATATGGCTACCGGACTAGACATTGAAGGTGATCCGTCCAGTCCGGTGATCAATGATGTTTTTGGCACCATGGGTACGGCAGACGAATACTGGGGCACGGACGGACTAACTAACATTAATTCGCTGAAAAGTGATTTCAGTGATATCGCCAATATCATTGATGATTATCGTGGTGGTAAACCTCTGAACAAACGTACTTTAGGTCAACTGATCTTCCGCATAGGTAAAGGCGTTGCAGAAAATGATTTTAAAGAACGATTAAAACATATTAAAGATCTGGAAAGTAACCTTGCAGCAGAGCAACGTGTTACTAGCGGCCTTGCTAGTGAGTGGCAAAGTGTAAGCGATACAAAGTTTGGTGCCATTGATAGACTTGAAACGACGCGCACAGCGATTAATACACTGGCCGGGGCACATCCGGAATCTTTGGCAGGTGGACAGACCAATGAAACACCCGTGGAAACCATTACTGCAAAATGTCCTGAGTGTCAGCCTATCGCGGATCAAATCAATGCAGCCAGACTGGCAATGTATAACGCTGGACAACGAATTAGTGAAATTGAGAATGAAAAACTTGACCTGAATGATAAGAAAAGAAAACTCGACCGATTGAGAGCCGATTTAAGTAGTTTTGATCGAGGAACATCTACACTCCGAAACTTTTTAAGAGAGACGGAACTGCCGGTTTTTGGAAGACACCAGGAAACCCAGAATGAGGTCAATTTACGTGCAAGAGACCGCCTTGGTAAAGTGAACGAAATTACTCGCCTCGAAACAGAAATTGAAATCGAGGAAGGGAACCTCAAGGCTGAGGTCGAAAGTTTGCAGAACGCAATAAGAACCTTGCGAAGCCAATTGCCGAATTTACGTTATCAACTGGAAGTTTGCGAAGAAAATCAGTGCAAGAAAGAAGGTGCGGATGTAGGTAGATTCATAGGTGAAATCTTTAGTGTCAGGATCCTCGATGTAAAAAGTATTTCCGGTAACAATCCTTACGATCGCCAGGATCCGATTTCACAAGAGATTAGTAGTGGTAATAATGGTGAAGCGACCGTCCAGGTCATCAATAATATTCCCATAGCTCGCTTGTCGCTTGTAGGTGCTGAACCAGGTTGTCCTAACCCTAATGGTGCGCATTATCATGGAGCTGCTAATAATTGTAATGGTGTATTTACTGCAGATCCAGCTCCAGCTAATTGTGGTCATGGTAGAGCCATTAGTGTTTCGACCATTCCAGTATCGTCTTGTCCGGACTTATAGGTGTCATGACTATGAACATACTAAATTCAATCAAGCAATTTAAAATTACACAAGTTGTGTTGTTAGTACTTCTAGTGATGGGATTCGTCAGTTCATTAAATGCTCGCCAGTTTCGATTAATTAATCCAATTGCTACACCTGAAGAAACGTCTTCAAATTTACCAACAGGTGCAAAACCTGTAGAGAATGTTCAGCCTGTCCCTCGCCAGGAAATCGTTTCACAAATTGAACAAATACTTAAAAACTGGAATACGAGTGAAATGTCAGCGGCAATATCAGAAAGTTTTTACGACAAAAGCCGCTTGATGGATGTTATGGCAAGAGGCGTGCCGCGTGATGCGAAGTTACGTGTTCAAGCGGTACAAGGCGTTCAAACCTTACAACAATATTGGGTACCCGCAGAAGGTAAGACCGGTGATGACCTGATCAGTATTGTGTCTGCAACTGTAAAGACTCAACTTGAATTTAATAGTCCAACGGCGGGTTTTATTAGACGACAGGGAACGAATGAATTCTTGCTCGAAGTTAAACAGCACGCATCAGAATGATCAACAAAGCTAAAATAAAAACAGTAAAAATACGTCAATTTTTTGTTGGCGTATTTGGCTGCTTTTTATTGATGACTACTTTTACGAGTTATGCCGAACAACTTTTGAAAGATTGGCATATGTATGGTTCCAATACTTTACGAGGTTCATTATATGAAGCAGATGGTCCGGGAGCAGTTAGTCCTTACCCATTTGAAGGCGATATGTACTTTAATGAGCTGAGTGTTTATTTAGATAAACGAAACTCTCAATATGATGTTATGCGAGCTGAAGTAACCGGCTTATTGAATTTGGATGATAAATATCGTGCTTCTCATAACGGTATTGTACCTGAACGTATGAGCTTTGTTCGAGAAAACGGCGAAGCCAATACACCTTATCGCTTAGAGATGGGAGATCATTTCGCCTATTTCAGCTATCTCACTTTACAACGATCACTAAAGGGTATGCAGGTAGAGTTTCAACCTGGTTGGAATAATTCACGTCGACGACATTCGTTTGTATTTACAACAGGTGCAGATGAATCTGATTGGAACAGTTTAACGCTAAAGGATAATTACACGACGGGTGTCTCATGGTTGATACAGGATCAGTCACTCGGTTCGTATAACTTTAACCTTGTTCATAATTATCGGGACAACTCAGTAAAGTTAGGAACCTTACAACGTAAACAGTATGTAGCTAGTGTCGCCGGTGAGAGAGAATTTGATTTAGAGGAACATAATGTCACTTTGGAAGCAGAAGTGGCGCATTTTGTCGGTGATCATAATGGTGTGACAGGTGCACTCAGTGGACAGGATCGAGCTGAGAACGGATATTTCGTTCAGTTAAGTGGACAGAGCAAATCATTACCCTGGGACTATCGCTATAGGGTTGATTATTATGGTCAGGATTTTCAGCCACAAGGAGCAATTGTTACAGCTGACAGACGTTCTTTTGAAATGCATCATGGTTGGCTGCATCAATCTGGAATCAGATCGCGTGGACGTGTTCAATTTTTCGAGGATGCACTTGAAACAACAAATACAACATCTACACGTACCTATGGGGTGAATTTTACCGGACCGCTATTAAAAAAATATTATCCTGATGTAAATGGAAGTCTCGATGCGTTTATGCAAAAACGAGATAATCAAACGGGTGCAATAGATACTTTCACACGAAATTTAAATTTAAGTTTAACCAAACCATTGAGACATGGTTGGGTGGCACGTACCAGTGTGTTTTTACAAAATGTAGATGATGAAAGCACAACTAATGCAGATATTTTTACAAGGCAGTTTACTCTAAGTGCAGATCATGCAATTTCAATAGCAGGTTTTAAAGGCGTTATATCCCCTGGTATTCTTTTAAGGGCAATTCGAAAAAGTACTAATTTCAGTACTGATGCCAGTCCTACTCTAGCAATGTCATTAAACAGAGGTCCGCATGCATTGCGGGCAGATTATAGTGGTCTGTTTCAAGGTCGCGATATTACGACTAGTGGAGCTGATATTGATACTCATCAGTTGAATATGGATTATCAATACTCCAAACGTCAGCATTTGTTTGGACTTGAAGCAAACTTTTTTGGTCGTGATACCGATATAACTGATTCCACAGATGCTTACCGAATATCAGCATATTGGACGTATAATTTTGACAGGCCACCGGTTACTGTTGCAAGAACAACTACCAGTCAACTTTCTCCAGGAGAAGTTAGTGTTGAAGTAGATGCGACAATTATCGGGTTGGCACCTGGTGCTACAGAAGACAATGTAAATACTGCACTGTCACGAGCAGGAATTAGTGGTGGCGTATCACAATCTGGTTTCGTTGTTTATGAAACACCTTTGTTAAACGATGTTTTTCATAGACAACGCATTGCATTAGAGTTTGCTGTAGGCAGTCTGGAACGGTCAGCATTAATTATCGACTTTGATAATGTTGGTGATAGAGATACAACGTTACAGACCTATGAACGAACTAAACAAACACTCATTAAACAATTAGGTAATCCAACACGAGTTTTTGAAAGGGGTGATTTTACCACTTCTTTTATTGGAGATGTAAATGCTCAACGAATAATACGTATTGTAGAATGGTCAACTCCACAAGGGGTGATTCGATTTGGTATTCCACGACGCCTTGACGGGCAGGTGAGAATGGAAATTCAACATGCTCGCAAATTCCCTCAAATAAGGGACACACTGTGGAGTATTGAAGACATACGCTAGACAAAATTCAAATTTATCTAGTTATCCAGGATTTGTTCGGATTTACTATCATTTAACGTATGAAATGTTTTAACGCGGTTTTTCTGCTATTCAGGCTTACATTCTGGTAGGCAATCGCTACAATAGCCGCCCTATGTCTAGTCATACCGAAAAATCAGTGAGCCATACAAATAATCGACAAGGCTTTGATGTCATTATTGTTGGCGGTGGCCATGCCGGCACCGAGGCCGCGCTGGCCTCTGCGCGCATGGGTGCGCGTACTTTATTGCTGACGCATAATGTTGATACCCTGGGGCAAATGTCCTGTAATCCGGCCATTGGTGGCATAGGCAAAGGACATCTGGTTAAGGAGATCGATGCCATGGGCGGTTTGATGGCCACGGCAGCGGATCACAGTGGTATTCAGTTTCGTATTTTAAATTCCCGAAAAGGTGCAGCTGTTAGAGCCACCCGTGCGCAGATTGATCGTTCTTTATATAAACAGTTTGTTCGTCCGGCATTGGAAGGACAGGAAAACTTACTGATTTTCCAGCAAGCGGTTGATGATTTGATTGTTGAAGGCGAAGAGGTCAAAGGTGTTGTAACCCAAGCCGGTTTGAAGTTCATGGCTCCAACGGTTGTCTTGACTGTTGGTACGTTTCTCGGTGGCAAGATTCATATTGGTGATGTGAATCATCAGGGTGGACGGGCAGGTGATCCGCCTTCGATTGCATTAGCCAACAGATTACGCGAATTACCTTTTACTGTGGGCCGTTTGAAAACAGGTACACCACCGCGAATCGATGGTAAGACAATTGATTACAGTCAGCTTGGTGTGCAACCGGGCGATAAACCTGTTCCTGTGTTCTCTTATATCGGTAATGAAAGCCAGCATCCGCAACAAGTATTTTGTCATATTACTTATACAAACGAACGAACCCACGACGTGATTCGCGCTGCACTGGATCGTTCGCCCTTGTTTACCGGTAAGATTGAAGGTGCCGGGCCGCGTTATTGTCCTTCAGTCGAAGACAAGATAGTACGTTTTGCTGATAAAGAGGCGCATCAGATATTTATTGAACCGGAAGGTTTAAATACGAATGAAGTCTATCCAAACGGGATTTCAACTTCCTTACCTTATGATGCACAGATCGAATTGGTTCGAACTATAAAAGGTTTTGAAAATGCACACATCATTCGTCCCGGTTATGCGATTGAATATGATTTTTTTGATCCGCGCGAATTAACACCATGGTTGGAAACACGCTTTATCAAAGGGCTCTATTTTGCCGGGCAGATAAATGGAACGACCGGTTATGAAGAAGCGGCTGCACAAGGTTTACTTGCCGGTTTAAATGCTTCATTAAGAGTTCAGGATAAAGAACCTTGGTTTCCTCGCCGCGATGAAGCCTATCTTGGTGTATTGGTTGATGACTTGATTACCATGGGCACCACCGAACCGTATCGCATGTTTACCAGTCGCGCTGAGTATCGCTTGATGTTACGTGAGGACAATGCTGATTTACGTTTAACTGAACAGGCTCATGAACTTGGATTAATTGATGAACAACGTTGGTGTTTATTTAATGAAAAACGCGATGCCGTTGAAAAAGAATCGCAACGTCTGGATAAAATTTGTGTGGGTTCAAAATTACTTTCAGTCGAAGATGCTGAAAGCGTATTGGGATATACGATTAATAAAGAGCAAAGTTTATTACAGTTATTAAGACGCCCTGAAATCAGTTATAGCGATATTTCAAAGTTACCAAATCTGGACTTTACTGACATCGATCCAAAGGTGGCAGAGCAAGTAGAAATACAAGCGAAGTATTCCGGTTACATTCAACGTCAGGAAGAAGAGGTCGACCGTAATCGACGTCATGAAGAAACAGCCTTACCTGAAAATATTAATTATCATGAAGTACGCGGGTTATCGACTGAGGTGATTGAAAAATTATCCAAACATCGCCCGGTCAATCTTGGGCAGGCAAGTCGAATTCAGGGAATCACGCCAGCAGCAATATCTTTATTGCGTATTCATTTGAAGAAACAGGCTTTAATTCTTCAACAAAGTGCCTGATTAGATTTTTCAACTCATGCTGGATAAGTTAAAGGCGGGTTTGCAAAGTCTGAGTCTCGATCCTGAACAACAGCCCTGCGATCAATTTCTGGCTTACATTGCCTTATTAGATAAATGGAACAAGGCTTATAATCTGACTGCGATTAAAGATCCGGAACAAATGTTGTCACGACATATACTTGACTCATTATCTGTCATATCTTTCATTAAAGGATCACATTGCATTGATATCGGAACCGGACCGGGTTTACCGGGAATGATTCTGGCTCTGGCATTACCAGATACAAATTGGGTATTACTCGATAGCAATCAGAAAAAGGTTCGCTTTTTAAGGCATGTGAAAGCTGAGCTTGGTATAGCTAACGTCGAAATTGTTCAGTCTCGAGTTGAATCCTTTAGATCAGAGGACGAATTCGATACGATTATTTGCCGGGCATTTGCTCCGCTAAATCGCATGCTTGAATGGAGTCAGCATCTAATAAACGTGCATAATCAATTACTTGCTATGAAAGGCAAACAGGCAAACGATGAAATAGATGAATTGGGTCAGCACGATTTTCTTATTAAACTACATCGCTTGGAACATGCTGCAGAGTCATCAATGGCAAACCTGATCCAGATAAGACGAGCAGAATGATATTTTTGTATGGTAAAGTATGCTCAATAATAAAAACACGGTAACTTAAAGGTTTAATGGCTCGAATAATTGCAATCTCTAACCAGAAAGGTGGCGTAGGAAAGACGACAACCGGCGTCAATCTGGCTGCATCTCTGGCTGCGGCCAAGCGAAGAGTATTACTTGTTGATCTCGATCCGCAGGGCAATGCCACCATGGGTAGCGGTATCAATAAGAAAGAACTGGAATTTTCCAGTTATGATTTATTGATGGGCGAGAAAACGGCAAAAGAAGTTATCGTTAAATCTCCTGAGGGACACTACGATTTAATTCCGACCAACGCTGATCTGACCGGTGCTGAAGTATCATTGCTAGACGAAATGGCACGGGAAGTTCGACTGCGAACAGCGCTTGAGCCACTTGCAGGTGATTACGATTTTATCTTTATTGATTGCCCGCCTTCATTAAATATGCTGACAGTAAACTCGCTAGTTGCTGCAGATTCAGTCATGATCCCTATGCAGTGTGAATACTATGCTTTGGAAGGGCTGAGTGCCTTATTGGAAACAATTGAAAAAATTCGTAAATATTTAAATCCAAAGCTGCAAATCGAAGGATTATTACGAACAATGTATGACCCACGAAATAACCTGGCGATGCAGGTGTCTGCGCAATTGATGGATCACTTTGGTGAGAAGGTCTACCGTACTATTATTCCACGTAATGTCCGTTTGGCCGAGGCGCCCAGTCATGGTCTGGCTGCATTAACCTACGACAAAACTTCCACTGGTGCTGTTGCATATTTGGCATTAGCTGGTGAAATGTTAAGACGTGAAGGTATAGCCGCATAAAACAAGTTTAAACGAAGAAAAATACACAAGAATATGGCAGCTGCAAAAAAACGCGGATTAGGAAAAGGACTTGATGCCTTATTGGGTTCTCATGAAGATTTTTCAAAACCTTCCAGTGAAGATACATTACAAACACTTGCTGTTGATCTGATTCAACGCGGTCAATATCAACCAAGGCAGGATTTTGAACCGGAAGCACTGAATGAACTGGCCGATTCAATTCGTGCGCAGGGCATGATCCAACCGATTGTCGTACGACTTCTGGCAAACAAAAAATCGTATGAAATTATTGCTGGCGAACGTCGCTGGCGTGCAGCGCAGATTGCCGGTCTGCACGAAATCCCTGTCATTATTAAAGATGTTTCCGATCAAACTGCAATGTGTCTGGCATTGATCGAAAATATTCAACGCCAGGATTTAAATCCATTAGAAGAAGCACGAGCACTGGAACGCCTTATTAATGAATTTGATATGACGCATGATGCGACTGCCGATGCAGTAGGTCGTTCACGCTCAGCAGTATCAAATCTTTTAAGACTTTTAGAACTGGATAATGGTGTTAAAAAATTACTGGAAAGCCGTGAACTCGATATGGGTCATGCCAGGGCTTTACTTGGCCTAGTCAAAGGCAAACAGCTTGAAGTGGCAAAAAAAATTGTAAAACAGGGATTGTCGGTCAGGGCGACAGAAAGTCTGGTACAACAACTAACAAATAATAATAAAAAAAATAAGCCTGCAAAAAAGTCAAAAGATCCGAATATCAGCAGTCTGGAAAATAAATTATCAGAACGATTAGGGGCACATGTCGCAATTAATCACAAGATCAATGGCCGTGGAAAAGTTGAGATTCAATATAATTCGTTAGATGAGCTGGATGGCATTATTAACCGGATTAAATAAGTCCTGCTTCATGCTTGATATTTATTAATTTGTTTTTGTTCCGTTGCTCTTTGTAATAAGAATTGTTTGAAGTGTTTTTCATCCAGTGGCTTGCAAAAATAATAACCCTGGATAATGTCACAGCCCATTTCGGTGAGAAGCTGTTTTTGTAGTTCCGTTTCTACTCCTTCTGCGACCACTTCCAGACCAAGATGGTGAGACATATCGATTATTGCCCTGACTATGTCCTGATTCTTTTCATCTTCCTGCATATCTTTTATGAATGACATATCAATTTTTAATATATCAAATGGAAACAGTTTTAAATAACTCAATGATGAATAGCCAGTGCCAAAGTCATCGATAGAAAGATGTATTCCCTGTTTTTTTAAAGTATGCATAGTGCTTATCAATTCATCGTTATAATCAATTAATGCCTCTTCAGTAATTTCTATTTCAACAAGATTGCAGTCTATTTTTAATTGTTCAATAAAAAGAAGCATTTGTTCAATAGAGACGATTGAACGAAATTGTTTTGCTGACATGTTGATTGCAATTTTATTTTGATAAAGGTTTTCCTTCTGAAGTTCTTTTAATGTGTTTAATGCTTTTTTATAGATGATGTTACCAATAGGGATGATCAAGCCGGTTTCGTCAGCAAGTGGTAGAAAATTATTTGGTGGCACCAGTTTTTTATTGTTTTTATTCCATCGAACCAGAGCTTCTACACCTACTATTTCGTTTGTTTTTAAACAAAGTTGAGGTTGATAATGCAGTATTATTTCATCTCTATGAATCGCTTTCCTTAACGACTCTTCAAGTTTAAGTCGTTTTTGTGCTGCTTTATTCATGTGTTCAGTGAAAAACCAAAAATTATTGCCTCCCGCATGTTTTGATTTATACATGGCTGTATCAGCATTACTGATTAACTGTTCTGCTGTTTTGCCATGTTCGGGATACATGACGATGCCTATGCTGGGAGAAACGACAACGTTATGACTATTCAGTTTGAATGGTTCGTTCATTATTTCAAGGATTCTTTCAGCAACTTCAGTTGCGCTACTTTCGTCATTAATTTCCTGAAGTAGCACCGTAAATTCATCTCCCCCAAAACGCGCAACAGTGTCATCGCCACGTATGATCAAATCAAACCGTTTTGCAACCTGAACTAACAGCTCGTCACCGATACTGTGCCCTAGTGAATCATTGATATGTTTAAAACGATCGAGATCTATAAATAAAATCGCATGCTTATGTGATTTTCTTTTGCCTCGAATTATTGCCTGATGCAGCATGTCAGAAAAATATTTACGATTTGCCAGACCAGTTAGCGGATCGTAACTTGCTAATTGTTGCAAGTGTTCATCACGTTGTTGAATTTCTTGCAACATGCCATTAAATCCATCACACAGGGTTTCAATTTCTTGATAATCATTTCGGTGAATGCGAATGCTGTAATCTTTTTCATTTTTAATTATTTTGGTTGCATCGGATAACTCAAGAATTGGGAATGAGATTGTTTTTTGTAAACGAAAACTCAGGAAATAGCCGATCAATAATGAAAACAAAACAATGATACCGGTAATAAATATATTTTTTTGTAATTGTATATAAAGAGGAGACAGGCTGGCCTGAAGATAAATTTCCCCGATTTTATCTAAACCATTGTCAGTATAGATATTCTGTAATAAATGAATTTTATTGGACTCTATTATATAGCCTTCAATTTCTGGAGGTTCAAATACAGGTGGGAAGTTTTGTTTGCTCATATACGAGGCAAACAAATTTTTTTTATGAATGTAAATGGCAGCAGTTATAATATGGGGATCATTCTTCAGCTCGGATAAAATTTTGTCAGCATCATTGCTATTGTCGAATAAAATCGCAGCTTCAGCATTGTCACCGGTGATTTTCGCTAGTGTCGTTAAATGGTCTATTAAATTTAATTTGTTTTCATGTAATTGCGATAATGTAAATAAGCTTGCAGCAAGTAATAGTGTAATAGTGATAATAGTAATGATGACGAAGGCCAACTTGGATCGTATTGAAAACTGATGCTTATCTGGAGAAAAGTTCATTAAGTATCCTCGCTGTTTATAACTCTTTCAGCGATCCTCAATACTTTGGAAGATATTTTTAAACCCGCAGCTTTAGCGACATCGTGGTTAATTTCAAACCTGATTTTGTCTTTAATGCGAACGAAATTAACCATGCCTCCATTGCTAATAAAACTGTCAGACTCACCAACCGTTAATGATTGGTGATCTTTTATTTGTTCGAAAATAGCTTTGGATTTATGTGTAGCAGAATCAGTGATAAAGATAATCTGGCATGCAGAAAGTTTTGTAATGTCATCATCTTCTGGAAACATATTAATAGTAATTCGTTGGCTTTTTTTGCTAAGTGTAGCCATTGAACTAAAAGCAGAGCGATAATTTTCATTGATGCCGTAAACGCATATATTGGCATGCGTAGGATGTTCTTCTGGCCAGTCTACAAAACGAAGAAAGTTATAGAGATAAGCTGCTTTTACCTTGATCTCAAGCGATTCATAATCAGCAGAACGAGCGATATTACTATGCAATGAAGCAATCAGTATCAAAATGAGAGTTATTGTTTTAGTAATATTTTTCAATTTTTTTAAAAACTAACATTTAAAGTTGAGTAAAAACCACGGCCCATATGATGAGGCAGAGAGTTTACGGTTCGTCGATTGAGGCTGGGGAAGAAGATATCTTCATCAAGTAAATTGTCTCCATAAAGAGATAATTTAACATTTGAAAGAGCAGTGTTATTAAATACTTCTCCCAGATTAAATCTCAAATTCGCCGTTAAATTATTATAGCCATCGGCATCAGGGTTAGTGTTCGTTACAGTAGCGACTTGATGGTTTTGTAAAGTAGAGGCAGCAAAATAACTGTTGAAGATGCTGAGTTGAAAACCATGCGGTGCATCATAGGAAAGGCCTGTTTTAAACATCCAGTCGGAAGCGTAGGTTGCGTTATCTACGCCATCACTTTTACTATTAGTTTGATAACTGAGGTTACCAAGGAAACTCAATCCATTGTCAAAGTCATAAGTGCCTTCAAGTTCGAAACCGTCGTAAGTAATTTCTCCTGAATTTACTATTTGTTGCGGTAATGTCCCCACTCGCGTAATTAAGTCTTTTTGATCACTGTGAAAGTAAGTTAATGAAAATGATTTATATTCGTCTTTATAGAAGATCTGCGCATCGTAAGTACCAATGGTTTCAGGATTAATTGTGTCGTTTCCAACAACACTTGGTGCTGAAATAAATCGTTCTATAGGAGAACCCTCACGAAATGCTTCACCATAGAGTAATTTTGCTCCCCAGGCTTTACCAAAGTTAGCAATGGCTGCGAAACGAGGAGAGTAATTACCATCGACTTTATCAGGTTTATTAAATTGCAAACCACCAATCAGTTTTAACCAGTTATCATAGTTGTATTCAACTTGTGCATAAGCACCCAGTGTATAAGTGCTATATAGAAAATTACTTGTTTTGATAAAACCTTCTTTTAAATTATATGTTCCGCCGAAAAGAATATTGATGTTATCCGTCAACTTCCCTTGGTTAGAGAGTTCGAGTATATAATCTTCATTATCATTTTCTTGATCGACGGTACTGGCATTAAGTAAAAAATCGAGTAGATTGCGGTGGTAGGAAAAATTTAGCGTGCTATTCCAGTCTGCGTTGTATTCGTGTTTATAGCCAATATCGACGTAATGTCGTTCTGTCTGGATATCCTGACTTGGTAAGATAAACGAACTACGCGCATGGTCTTGTTTGTTTTCACCTAAAATACTGTTTACTGTAAACCCCTTATACTTGGCATGTATAGTCATCATGCCACCGAGTGATCCTGTTTCATAAGTTCCCACTGTACCGGCTTCGTCAGTAATGTTTTTAAAGTTGTCTCCCTCAATACCCACTCCCTTCACAGATCCGATAAATTCAAAATCGCCTATTTTACCGCCGCCAGTAAACGTTGCCGTTTTGTGATCAAACGAACCATAGGTAAGCTTGGCTTTGCCGGATAAGGTTTCGGGAGCCGATTTTGTAATGATATTAATAGCACCAACAAATGCATTGGTACCGTAAAGCACAGAACCAGGTCCACGAATGATTTCGATTTGATTAATGATGTCTACTGGGAAAGCATTATAAAAGTCCTGGTTATTACTGACACCATTACCATCTCTAACGGGACGACCATTAATTAAAACTAATACAACATTATCTGTATGGCTAAAAGAGACGCCTCGCATGGTGATACGATCATGTGGAAATAGATTGGAGCCGGTAACCTGAATATGTGGTTGACGATCTAGAATGTCTCTAAGATTGCGGTAACCGAAACGTTCAATTTCTTCTGCTGTGATTACATTTATAATACCCGGGGCATCGCTCACTTTTTCGTTTTTTTTCGACGCAACACTTACTGTTGTCAACTCTTCAAGATCAAGACTTAATAAATCTTGTAACTCTTTATCGACTGGATGATGATTACCGGCGAAAGCAATAGAGGTAGAAATAAAGTGAATGAAAAGTAGGTGGATTAACCTAATCATTTTTACCTATAGTTAGTGTTGAATCGAGGTGTAGGAAAGGGTAGCTGTCTAAATAAGGTGTCTCTATCAGGGTTTGTGCTTTTTATAAAAACGTCCATATTTATATGACTCAATAAAGCTGAGGGAGAAGGATTGTCAATCATATCCAGCCTAGCAATCCCGGAAGCAATATTTAATGTATAGAAATGCTTAAGACAATAACGCGTTATGAAGGCTAACAGCCAACAGAAGTGCATAAGTTAACCTCATCTATGACTCGGTCTAATCATTCCTAATAAAAACGATTATTATTATTTGATAATTTTTAAGCTAAGCAGTAAAAATGGCACATATAATCGTAAATATGGCATATTTTTTCCAAAAATCATCCATTAAATGAATATTGATTCGTTTTTAGTCCAATTTGATGCACTGCAACGATTGATCATTATCGGGGAGGTCTTTATACTTGCCGTCCCTTGACCGGCCTCGCCGGAAAGTTAATGAATAAAAACTTCGATATTTCACTGGCACAATCAGTTTTTGCCATTAGAATATAGCGCGATTTTATGGGGTAAGGGCGTGTGGCAGGAACGGATGAAATAAAAATAAATCGCTCCGCCGCATACAGGATGTTATTGATTGAAGCTGGAACGGTATTACTGTGTACGCTTCTTTTTTTTGTGTTTGCTAATCTTGAATTTGCATATTCGGTGATTTTGGGTGGTTTGGCGTTTATTTTGCCAAATGCAATATTTATCAGGTTTTCATTAAGGAAACCTGCTGCTGGTTCAAGTAGCAAAAGTACACTAGTTTGGTTTTTTGTTGGCGAGGCAATCAAGATTGTTTCGACAATTGTGGTATTTGTAGCCGCCATTATGTGGGTTGTACCACTGAATATTGGATTGATGTTTGTCAGCTACGGCTTTGTTCTATTGATGAATCTGGCGGGTCTGGCAATTTTACTGAATAAATAATGTGAGAATGATTTAAAGAAATGGCATCCGGAACAGAACTTACTTCGAATTCATACCTTCAGCATCATTTGCAAAACCTGGTATTAGGTAAATTGCCGGAAGGTTATGAGAGAGCAGATGGTCATGCTCTCGAACAGGCAACCTGGACCCTCGCTCACAGCCCAAAAGAAGCAGTTGATATGGGTTTCTGGTCATTTAATGTCGATACATTGGGTTGGTCTATTTTCCTCGGAATGGTCTTTTGTTTTTTCTTTCACCGTGTTGCGAAAAAATCTCATAGCGGTGCACCCAGCGGTTTTTCCAATCTGATAGAGATGATTGTTGAATTCGTTAATAAGAATGTTAACGATATTATGTCGGTTAAGAATCCATTGATTGGGCCTTTGGCGTTGACTATTTTTATCTGGGTTACGCTGATGAACACAATGGATATTGTGCCTGTTGATCTGTTGCCATTGATTGCACAATTTGTAACCGGCGATTCTCATTTATATTTCAAAGTGGTACCAACGACTGATCCAAACATTACCTTTGGCATGTCTATCGGTGTATTTATTCTGATTGTCTATTACAGTATAAAGATGAAAGGTGTCGGTGGTTTTGTTGGCGAGCTTGCTTTCCAACCGTTTGGAAAATATATGATTCCTTTCAACCTGTTGTTAGAAGGTATTGGCTTATTGGCCAAGCCTGTTTCATTAGCACTACGATTATTTGGTAATCTATATGCTGGTGAACTGATTTTCTTGCTGATAGCGACATTATTAGGTGCGGCATTGCCATTATTTATAGGTACTTTCTTAGGCGGTGCGTTACAGTTCGTTTGGGCTGTGTTTCATATATTAATCGTTTTGTTACAAGCGTTTGTTTTCATGATGTTAACCATTGTTTATTTGGCAATGGCACATGAACATCACTAATTTTTAATTTAAGTAAAATCCTCTGGAGGAGTAAAAATGGAAACTATTTTGGCATTTACATCATTGGGTGTCTTAATCGTTCTAGGTATGGGCGCATTTGGTACAGCAATCGGCTTTGGACTTTTAGGTGGTAAATTTCTGGAAGGCGCAGCGCGTCAACCTGAACTGGCTCCTATGCTTCAAGGTAAGATGTTTCTGGTTGCAGGTCTTGTTGATGCGGTAACCATGATCGGTATTGGTATTGGTATGTGGTTTACTTTGGCGAGTCCTTTTATTGCCACGCTCCAGGCTGGTTAATAAATAATACAACGGCTTTAATAGTCATCCAGATAAAATATAGGTGATTTAAGTGAATTTTAATGCAACCTTATTAGGTCAGCTTGTAACCTTTGCGATCTTCGTTTGGTTTACACATAAATATGTGTGGCCAATGCTGCTCTCACAAATGGAAGAGCGTGAAACTCGTATTGCCGATGGTTTAGCAGCCGCAGAACAAGGTCAAAAAGACTTTGCTGAAGCGCAAGAAAAGTCCGCTGCCGAAATTAACAAAGGCAAAGAGCAGGCCGCTAATATTATTTCTCAGGCGCAAAAGCGACATGATGAAATAGTTGAAGAGGCGAAAGGTGATGCGAAAGCAGAAGCTGATCGAATCAAAGAAAGTGCCTTAAGTGAGATTGAGCAAGAGAAAGAAAAGGCCAGGCAAGAGCTGAGAAGTCAGGTCGCAGCTTTGGCTGTTTCCGGTGCTGAACAGATCTTGATGCGAGAAGTTGACCAGAATGCTCATAACGAAGTGTTGGCAAAAATTAGCCAACAGTTATAAGCCGGAAAGATAGGCTAGGAAAATATAAATGTTAGAAAAAGCGACCATTGCCAGACCTTATGCTAACGCTGCTTTTGATCAAGCGATTGATGAAAGTAAACTAAGTGACTGGTCAGCTATGTTGAATCTGCTTAGTGTGATTGTTTCCGATGATAATATGAACAGCGTTATTAATAATCCGAAACTAAGTAATGAGCAGCTATATCAGTTTATTGCTGATGTTGGTGGCGACAAGTTTAGTCAAACGGGTAAAAACTTTATCCGAATTTTGATTGATGCTGAGCGTATTGGTCTTGCAGTAAAAGTGTTTGAACTTTTTGAGCAAAAACGAGCTGCTGCAGAAGGAATCAGTGATGTTGACGTTATTTCGGCTTATCCATTGGATGATGCTCAAGTTAATGCAATCTCTGAGTCAATTTCAAAACGTTTAGGTAAGAAAGTCGATGTTAACACCGAAGAAGATAAAAATTTGATCGGTGGAGTAATAATTCGAGCTGGTGATTCTGTGATTGATGCATCTCTTCGAGGTCGATTGAAAGAATTAAATAGTGTATTTGCGCAATAGTTATTAAATAGAGGAAAGACATATGTCTATCAGTGCAACTGAAATTAGTGATCTGATTAAAAAGAAAATCCAGTCAATGGATCTTGATACCGAAGCACGTACTGAAGGTACGGTAGTAAGCCTTGCTGACGGTGTTGCCAGAATTCATGGGTTGAGCGATGTGATGCAAGGGGAAATGATTGAATTCCCGGGTAACACTTTTGGCTTGGCACTTAATCTGGAACGAGATTCTGTTGGTGCAGTAATTCTGGGTAGTTACGAAAACATCTCTGAAGGTGATGTTGTTAAATGTACCAAACGTATTCTTGAAGTCCCGGTTGGCGAAGCTTTATTGGGTCGTGTTGTTGACGCATTAGGTAATCCGATTGATGGTAAAGGCGACATCAATACAACTGAAAGCTCACCAATCGAAAAAATTGCTCCTGGCGTAATCGCGAGAAAGTCAGTTGACCAACCTGTGCAAACTGGTTTGAAATCGATTGACTCGATGGTGCCAGTGGGGCGTGGTCAACGTGAATTAATTATTGGTGACCGTCAAACAGGTAAAACTGCAGTTGCGATCGATGCCATTATTAATCAGAAAGGTACGGGTGTTAAATGTATCTATGTTGCGATTGGTCAAAAAGCATCTTCGATTAATGTTGTTATTCGTAAGCTTGAAGAACATGGTGCTTTGGATCACACGATTATTGTTGCGGCTACCGCATCTGAATCAGCGGCTATGCAATATGCAGCACCTTATTCAGGTTGCTCGATGGGCGAATACTTCCGTGATAAGGGTGAAGATGCGCTTATTATTTATGATGATTTAACCAAGCAAGCCTGGGCTTACCGTCAAATGTCATTGTTATTGAAACGTCCACCAGGTCGTGAAGCGTATCCAGGTGATGTTTTCTATCTCCATTCCCGTTTATTAGAACGTGCATCACGTATTAATGCGGATTATGTTGAGAAACTGACAGACGGTAAAGTAAAAGGTAAAACCGGTTCTTTAACGGCATTACCCATTATTGAAACACAAGCAGGTGACGTTTCAGCTTTCGTACCGACTAACGTAATCTCTATTACCGATGGTCAAATATTCCTGGAATCGGATCTGTTTAACTCGGGTTTCCGTCCTGCTATTAATGCGGGTTTATCTGTATCTCGAGTGGGTGGTTCTGCACAAACCAAGATTATTAAGAAGTTGGGTGGTGGTATTCGCTTAGCATTGGCTCAATATCGTGAATTGGCAGCATTTGCACAGTTCGCATCGGATCTTGATGAAGCAACCCGTAATCAGCTTGAACGCGGTACACGTGTAATGGAATTGATGAAGCAGAAACAATATTCTCCGCTTAATGTTGCTGAAATGGGTGTGAGTCTGTTCGCAGTTGAAAACGATTTTATGGATGATGTTGAGCTGGAAAAAATCGGTGCATTTGAAGAAGCGCTACATGATTACATGAAAAGCGAACAATCTGCCTTAATGGATAAGATTGGTGCTGAAGGAAATTATAATGATGAGATTGAAAGTGGCTTAAAAGAAGCTATTGGCAAATTCAAAGAAAACGGTACTTGGTAAATGGCAGGCGGAAAAGAAATACGAACTAAGATTGCGAGTGTAAAAAACACTCAAAAGATCACCAAAGCGATGGAGATGGTGGCTGCGAGTAAAATGCGTAAAGCACAGGATCGCATGAATGCTGCTCGACCTTATGCTGAAAAAATTCGTAATGTCATTTCCCATTTAGCGCATGCTAACCCTGAATACAAACATCCTTATCTTGTTGCAAGAGATGAGGTTAAGCGTATCGGCGTCATTGTCGTTTCAACAGATCGTGGTTTGTGTGGTGGATTGAACGCAAACATGTTTCGATTGTTAATGAAGCAATTCGGCACCTGGGAAGGCGAAGGTAAGGAAGTCGAGTTATGTGTCATTGGTAGTAAAGGAGCTGGTTTTTTTGGTTCAATTGGTGCCAAGATCGCGGGTCAGGTAACTCATATAGGAGATGAACCAAGTCTCGATGAATTGATTGGTACGGTCATGATCATGCTGAACAATTTTAAAGAAGGTAGCATCGACGAGCTTTACCTTGTTTCAAATAAGTTTGTAAATTCCATAGTGCAAAAACCTCATTTGGAACAACTGATTCCAGGTAAGCCAATGGAAGATGATGATTATGGTCATCATTGGGATTATTTATATGAACCTGATGCAGAAGAAGTATTAGACCAATTATTAACACGCTATATCGAATCACAAGTTTATACAGGTGTGGTTGAAAACATTGCCTGTGAAATGTCAGCACGTATGGTAGCAATGAAGAGTGCTTCTGATAATGCCGGTGATTTGATTGATGAATTAGAGTTGATTTATAACAAAGCACGACAAGCGGCGATCACTCAGGAGCTTTCTGAGATTGTTGCCGGCGCTGCTGCGGTTTAGATAAACAAAGAATAACTTTTTAATTTAGATATTTAGAGAAAATACACGAGGAACGAAAACGATGAGTTCTGGAAAGATCGTACAAATTATTGGTGCTGTATTGGACGTCGAGTTTCCAAGCGATGCAATACCGAAAGTCTATGACGCTTTAAAAGTTGAAGGAGAGGGTATTAATACAACTCTTGAAGTTCAACAGCAGTTAGGTGATGGAATTGTTAGAACTATTGCTCTGGGGTCTACGGATGGTTTGCAACGTGGTTTGACTGTAAATAATACAGGTGAAGCTATATCTATCCCTGTGGGAACCAAAACTCTCGGTCGTATTATGAACGTATTGGGCGAACCGATTGATGAAGTTGGCCCAATCGATACCGATGAACACATGGTTATTCATCGTGACGCGCCAAAATTTACTGATTTGAGTCCTTCTACCGAACTACTTGAAACCGGCGTTAAAGTTATCGATTTGATTATCCCGTTTGCTAAGGGTGGTAAAGTTGGTTTGTTTGGTGGTGCAGGTGTGGGTAAAACCGTAAACATGATGGAATTGATTAACAACATTGCGACAAAGCACTCCGGTCTTTCTGTATTTGCAGGTGTGGGTGAGCGTACTCGTGAAGGAAACGATTTCTATTATGAAATGCAGGAATCAGGTGTTGTAGACGTAGAGAACTTTGAAAATTCAAAAGTATCGATGGTTTACGGACAAATGAATGAGCCACCAGGTAACAGATTGCGTGTTGCATTGACCGGTTTGACCTTGGCTGAAAAATTCCGTGAAGAAGGTCGTGATGTATTATTGTTTATCGATAATATTTATCGATTCACTCTGGCGGGTGTAGAATGTTCAGCGCTATTAGGACGTATGCCTTCTGCGGTGGGTTACCAACCAACCCTTGCTGAAGAAATGGGTAAGCTACAAGAGCGTATCACCTCAACTAAAACAGGTTCGATTACTTCGATACAAGCCGTATACGTTCCTGCGGATGATTTAACTGATCCCTCTCCAGCAACAACGTTCGCGCATTTGGACTCTACTGTTGTATTGTCTAGACAGATTGCAGAACTTGGTTTATACCCTGCGATTGACCCATTAGATTCAACCAGTCGTCAGCTTGATCCATTGGTTGTTGGTCAGGAACATTATGATGTTGCTCGTGGAGTTCAAAACACATTGCAGCGTTATAAAGAACTTCGAGACATTATCGCGATTCTAGGTATGGATGAATTATCTGAAGAAGATAAACTAGCTGTTGCCCGTGCTCGTAAAATTCAACGTTTCTTAACCCAGCCCTACTTTGTAGCTAAAGTATTTACTGGCCAGGATGGTGTTTATGTTTCTCTAAAAGATACATTACGAGGTTTCAGAGGTATTATTGAAGGCGAATATGATGATCTTCCAGAACAAGCATTTTATAACGTCGGTACCATTGAAGAAGCTGTTGAAAAAGCTAAAACCCTATAAAAGGTATTAGATTAATGACTGACACAATTCATGTCGATATCGTAAGTGCTGAGCACGAGGTCTTTTCTGGCAATGCAGAAATGGTATTTGCCCCTGCCGAAATGGGTGAAGTTGGTATCGCTCCTGGTCATGCACCATTTGTAACTAAGTTAGGACCGGGTGAAGTTCGCGTAAAAGATACTGAAGGTAATGAATCGGCCTTTTATGTTTCTGGAGGCATGTTAGAAGTTCAACCTAAGGTGATTACAGTTCTTTCTGATACGGCACAACGGGCAGAAGATCTTGATGAAGCGGCTATTATGAAAGCAAAAGAAGAAGCAGAACACGCTTTCCATGAAAAAACAGATGCGATTGACTATGCTAAAGCCAGATCCGCATTGGCTGAAACAGCGGCGCAATTACAAACTCTGCAACGTCTAAGAAAACGCGGCGGTCGTTAATTTTTATAATCGTATCTCGTGAAATATCGGGATACGATTAATTCATTTCCTTTCTCATATAAACGAGCTTATGTTGCTGCGTTTAATCGTTTAATATATACCCATGATGTCTGAAAATGCTATATCCATAGCACGCCTGTTTTCATCCATGACAGCGTTGCTCCTCTTTGCAGGGAATGGCCATGCGGCATCGTCGCGCCTTGTTCTGAATAAAAACAGACACACTCTAAATATACATTTCCAAATATCATGGGTATTAACATGAGCCTTAGTATAATTATTCTTGCAGCTGGTCAGGGTACACGTATGTATTCTGATAAACCGAAGGTATTACATACCTTGGCAGGACGCCCTTTACTCAAACATGTTTATCAAACAGCCTCAGCCTTATCACATCGTGGAATTCATATTGTATATGGTTATGGTGGCGAACAGGTTCCTGAAACATTTCCAGAATTTCAGGTATCGTGGGTTGAACAAAAAGAACAGCTTGGTACAGGTCACGCTGTTCAATGTACTTTCTCTGACATTCCTGACGTCGATGATGTATTAATATTGTACGGTGATGTGCCATTAATAACTCAGGAAACATTAACGACTTTAGTAGAAGCCGCAAATGACACCGGCTTTTCTTTACTAACAGCTTATCTTGATAATCCAAAAGGTTACGGAAGAATTATTCGTGATGAGAATGACAATGTTGTTTCAATTATCGAAGAAAAAGATGCGAATGAAGAACAACGAAATATTAGAGAAGTTAATACCGGTTTTATGGTTGTTAATGGAAAAAAACTTAAAAACTGGGTTAATTCATTAAAGAACGAAAATAAACAAAATGAATATTACCTGACTGATATTGTTGAACTGGCGGGTAATGATGGGGTTAAAGCTACGCCTGTCATTGTGGAGTCAACGATTGAAGTTCAGGGTATCAACACTCGGTCGCAATTGGCAGAATCTGAACGTTATTTTCAACTGGTTCAAGCACATCATTTAATGCATAACGGTGTTGGTATTATTGACCCAGCCAGATTCGATTTGCGCGGTGAACTGGAAATTGGTCGCGATAATGAGATAGATATCAATGTCGTTATCGAGGGCAGGGTTAAGTTAGGAAACAATGTAACGATTGGCTCAAACTGTTATTTAAAGGATACGATAATTTCAGATAATGTTCATGTCTTACCTAATACCATGATTGATAATGCGGTAATTGGAAATGGTTGTCGCATAGGTCCTTTTGCGCGAATTCGTCCTGAAACAACGCTTAGTGAGAATGTACATATTGGTAATTTTGTTGAACTCAAAAAGACCGACATCGGTAAAGAAAGTAAAGTCAATCACTTAAGTTATTTAGGCGATAGTCATGTCGGAACTGGCACTAATATTGGTGCTGGTACTATTACCTGTAATTATGATGGTGCTAACAAACATCAAACTATTATAGGCGATGATGTTTTTGTTGGTTCAGACGTCCAACTAATCGCACCAGTTAAGGTTGATAATGGCGCGACAATCGCCGCCGGTACAACAGTAACGAAAGATGTTGCTGAAAATGAATTGTCAATCAGTCGTTCGGATCAAAAATCTATTCCCAAGTGGAAGCGACCTGTAAAGAAATAAGGTTATTCATTAAAGGGTTATTATGAAAGTTGGTTTTTATCAATTTCGTCCTATCTTTGGCAAAACAGATCAGAACTGTCAAAAGATAGTAAATGCTTTGGAAAATGTCGATGCCGATTTGATTGTTTTACCCGAACTTGCTTTGTCCGGATATTACTTTAAAGATAAACAAGAAACCCTGAAATATGCAGAAGATCCAGAAAACAGTTCGCGATTAGATGCACTATGTAATTTGGCGTATAAAAGAAATTTACATCTGGTTATCGGTTTTGCAGAAAAACAAAATGACCACTGTTATAACAGTGCCGCATTGATTGGTCCAAATGGAATTGAACACCTATATCGCAAGGTTCATTTGTTTAATGAAGAAAAGTTCTGTTTTGATCCCGGCGATACACCGTTTGTTGTTAATGATATTAATGGCGTAAAAATCGGCATTATGATTTGTTTTGATTGGGTTTTCCCTGAAGTGACACGTGTATTAGCAATGCAAGGTGCACAAATTATTTGTCAGCCCTCTAATTTGGTTCTCACTTTTTGTCAGCAAACCATGCTTGCACGTTGTATAGAAAATAGAGTCTTTGCAATTACTGCCAATCGATATGGTACAGATAAACGACCACAAGGCAGTTTGAAATTTACCGGTAAGAGTCAAATTGTTGCACCAGGTGGAACATTATTACATCGCGCAGCATCACAGCGTGATGCATTGTATATAACCGAGATTAATCCTGATGATGCTGATAATAAAATGATCACTGAACATAATCATTTATTTAATGATCGCCGCCGCGAGTTTTATCCTCTTTAAATAAATGCTCAGGAATTGAACAGCTTTCAAGCTCGTAGCTGACTTTATTTTCTTCAAATAGAGTTTTTATCACAGCAAGATATGGCTAGAAATTAGTATAACTATCTGTTTTCTTTATCAAAAATACCTATATTAAAGCTTTGCAGATAAAAGTCGTTATACTTTAAATACTGGAATTACTTTGAAAAGGAAGTGTAACCCTCCCTTAAACTAGTCCCATTTAAATTTAGAGTTCTCCGGCATAAACTGCAATCAAAGGAGAACAATAAATGAAAAAATCACGCTATTCAGAAGCGCAGATCGTCAAAATATTAAAAGAA
>JABFGI010000006.1 GCA_013112535.1 Pseudomonadota bacterium | reverse complement strand
GCTCTACTGTTAGGAGTCGATCGTATATTGGATATGTGTAGAACAGCAGTAAATGTATTAGGTGATGTTGTCGCTTGTACAGTAACTGAACGTATTTTGCCTAAGGAAACAAACACTGAAACAAGAATAGACTCGGCTATAAAAATAACATAAAAGTCTATATTTTATCATTGGTTTGCATTAAAACTTTTTCTTTATACGACATTTTAAGGATTAGCACTTCTTAATACAATACCTTGTAACAGACGACCAAGAATATTAGCTCCCGTGATAATTCGTTTTTCTTCAGACCATACAAGGATTAAATCATTATCAACAACATTATCTACTTCTGATTCTGGATAGACTTTTAGTTTACTTAACACATCACCAATAAGCGTGTTTTTATCAGTAATCTTTACAGGGCGATGACAATAATTATAAGGATTAATCTTGCCTTCTTTAAAAAGACATTCTCGCAACAAGTTATTTGCATTTAACACCATACACGGATGATTGTTTTCGTTAACAATAATAACCCACTTTTTACCAGAACGATTTATGCTACGTAAAAAAGGGTCATCCGTCTGACGTTCAAATTCTGGAAATATTGGCATATCATCTTTTGTAGGCAAACTAATCACACTGTCAGGATCGATAATCTCCCCCTCTCGCTCAACCATAATATCATCCAGTCTTAAAAAATTGATGGCGCCGGTTCCTTCCATATGATTTACATCTGACTCTCCCGATTCAATATGCTTACTAATGACTGCTTGTAAATCAGACTCTCTAAAATACCTGATCCCCTCCTCACCTAACCAGAAATCAAGCACAATTGCAGAAGGTTTAGCGACGGGAAAAAGAATAAACTGGTAAATACGTATTAAAGGGGCTAAAAGTGATCCCATACGCATAGCATGTTTTGAAAAATAAGCTTGTGGCATGATTTCACCAGCAAACGTAATTAGAAAGGTTGAAAAAAAGAAAGCAACTATACCTGCCATAACAGACTGCGACAATAAAGTTAATAAAACATTAACCGCCACATTCCCCCAAAGAATAGTCGTTAATAAAAAGTTAAAATCCTTACGTAAAGCCAGTATTTTTAATGCAGCAGCATCACCGGCAGAAGCTTCAACTTCCAATCTTAATCTACTCATCCCCAGTAAGGCCAGATTTAAACCGGAGAACATCGCCGACTGACTAATGCAAAAAATAATACCTGTCCAGACAAGGGTATTAACAAATATTCCTTCCATAATTGAATTCCAGTTAATTTAGTTAGTATGAAAATAATGAACTTATAAAACCAAGTAAATATACTTTACTCTTCTATTTGAGGTGTCACGTATGATACATCTTCGTTTTGCTGCTTTTTAGAACCATGGGGTTCCCGTGCATGCATTCCTGCAAACTCATAAATATCGTTAAGATTACGACTTGCTTTGTACAACTGTCGAACCATCCGTCGAATACTACTAACCTGTTCTAGCATATCATTCATATTTTGAATCGGAATTCGCAACTCAACACCTGCATGTAATAACGCAGTCTTAACCTCTTCATATAAAAGCTGAACTTTATCCAGTTGCTTTTCCAGTTCAGTTTTAGAAAAGGCATCAGCATCAAGATCCGTTATATTGATGAGCGTTATGACTTCTGCTTGAAAAGATGCAATATGAACCATAAGTCCAATATCATCAGAGTCAGTTAATTCAGGTGGCACACTTTCAAGTTCAAGTATTTCTTCTGAGCAACTTATAAAGTGCTGTTCTGAACGTAATATCTTTTTAAGCTGCTTGGCAACTTCACTAGTAAGCGAAGCCCTTTCCATTTGAGTAATAAACCTGACTACTTCATGATCAAGTTTTTCTATCACCAGGTGATCACTGGCAATACGTTTCTTACGATTGTTATCCGTACTCAATACATCGGTAGCCATACGTCTTGCAAATCCTGCTATACGCGATAACTCAAGTGCAAGCGCATTCACGGCAAGCTCAGGTGATTCAACAATATTTTTATCAAGGTATCTTGGGCGACCTTCAATTTCTTCCTGGGTAACAAATTGCTTTTTAAGAAAATTAGTCAGCCGCTGTGTTAAAGGCCACATTAAAAGCACACCAAGCACATTGAAGACAGTATGGAACAACGCCAACGTAACTGCGGGGATATCTTCAAGACCAAGTAATTCACCTGTGTGTTTTACTATCAGAAAGAGTAACGGCAAAATTAATAACGCTACAATGCCAGTAAGCAGATTAAATATCATGTGTGCAGCCGCTACACGTTTTGCATTTGAAGTAGCACCAATCACAGCAATTGCTGCTGTTGATGTTGTGCCGATATTCGCACCGATCACCATCGATGCAGCAGCATAAATGTCTAATACTCCGCCCGTTGCCGCAGTTAATGTAATTGCAATTGCAGCACTGGAAGATTGAGTTAGCACCGTCATGAGAAACCCGATACCGACATACATAAATACACCAGCAACACCGTCTACGCTAAATTGTTGAAGATCAATAGCAGTAGCTAAACCTTCGAAAGCATCTTTAAGGACATCAATACCTATAAAGAAAATCCCAAAACCTGCCATAGCCAAACCAAAATGAGCACGCCGACCATGGGCACCAGTCAACTTTAAAAGCATACCAATACCAATTATAGGTAAAGCAAATGCATCGACATTAATTTTAAATCCGATAATGGCCACCAACCAACCGGTTATGGTAGTACCAATATTAGAACCGAAAACAATGCCGAGTGCTTGATGCATACTTATTATGCCAGCATTGACAAAACCAATTGTTGCGACAGTAACCGCGCTGGATGACTGAACAATGGCAGTTATAGAAAGTCCGGTAAGAATGCCGTGAGCAGGTGTTCGCGTCCATTTAGCCAGCATGTCACGTAAAGTAGAACCCGCCGCAAGCTTCAAACCGTCGGTAATCATACTAACGGCCAGTAGAAATAACCCCAGACCACCTGCCAGCATACCAATAGTCATAAGGTGTGACTGCATCGTGAAAACTATTTCTTAAATGAACGACTCTTTTTTAAAGCCGGATTGTTTTGATCTAATTCAGCTTGAATTTCTTCGACACTATGATGATAAATTATCTCACGCCCCAAAACGCTACCCGCATAAGAGTTCTTGTATTTAGTCGGTTTTAGATCGCACTGCACACTATGCACACCTTCACCAATAATAACGGTAATTTGATCGGCACGTTTAGAATAAACAAGCACATCCATTTCTTTACCACTTTCCGTATTCGTTACTTTAATAATTTCATTTTGCATACTTTTACTCCCTGAAGAGCAGCACTGGATCTTGATAAAATTGCAATTCCATAGCGCTGCTACAGTATTTACAAAACCTCAAGATGTCTTGTTTGAACGACATAAAATATGTTTAACACATTGTTTCTTCGTTATTTTCTACTATGCCCAATAGAATGCATAGTATTTAATTTATCATCATAAATAATTAATTTATATTTTTCTAAAGTTTTATATATTGATACCGTTAAACACTCAAGTAATGGCATTTTTCAAAAGGATTATTGACTCAGATAAAAGGAGTTTAAAATGGCAAACGTTAAAAATTTTGTGGATGAAAAAACATCAAGGACGATTATTAACGCGTTATGCGCGTTAGATTACAAGGACATATTGGTGCTATCAAAGAAATCTGGGGTCACAGTTACTCGATTGCAAGATTTTGTCGATGGTGACGAACAAATTACCCAACTCGACAAAGGCAAACTGATCGTTCATCTAATTAGCCTGTCTGAAATTTCTGAGAACAAGGTGGGAAGTACGGATATACCAGAAAACCGTTTTGCAACGCATGAAAGTTTTAAGGCGCGTAAAACGGGATAAAAGTAATAAAGTCCTGTAAAGATAGAGATGCAAAGAAATGCTAAAGCAGCAGCATTATTGAAATTTGATTTTATTGCTCAGCCAGACAGATTGATAAGGTTTTAAATATAGCTCAGTTTGTTCCTCTGATATTTCATCATTACTGATCAAATCTATCCACTGATCTGTTGCGATCAAATTTATATCAGAAAGAATAAGCCGTTGGTTTTGATCGGTTACATTACTAATAGCAAAAATACTTTGATCGCGATTGAGATTTTGTCTCCAAACTCCACAAATTGCATCGCCAAGTTGCAAGGTAAACTGTGTTGCATTGGGGTGGAATGCCGGCTGCAATTTTCGTATTGCAATTATACGTTTTAATTCGTTAAAAATATTTGCGTGATGTGTATCACTTTCCAATAATGATTCGAGATACTGTAACTCCCAGTTATGTCGATTAATGGCCCGATTGTTATTTGTATTTTTGTACTTTTCATAATCGTTTTCTGTTGCCAGTAAGCTATGAATATAAAATGCTGGCACACCTTCCAACGCCAGCATAATAGTATGCGCACAGATAAATCGTGCCTGCTGCCATTTATCAGGGCCTTTTTCTTCAGTACCTTTTAATGCATCGTATAAGGTTATATTAATTTCGTACGGCTTGTTATCACCATTATCAAGTGCACGCCATGAAATATGGCCTCCAAATGCTTCCATAGTCGCAACAAGATTTTGAATTTCTTCTTCACTAAGTAAACCTTCTGCAGGTCTTAATCCAATACCATCATGTGACGCGATAAAATTAAAATAGGTTGTCCCCATCATTGCTGGCGGCATACTCATTAGCCATGTTTTTAAATGTTTACTGCTACCTGTTAGTAATGTATGCAATAACAATGGTGGCAATGGAAAGTTATAAACCATATGCGCTTCATTAGCATTACCAAAGTAAGACAGGTTTTCACGGTTTGGTATATTAGTTTCGGTAATAATGATTGCGTCATTAGTATGATATTCAATTAAAGTACGTAGCAAACGTACTATTTCATGCGTCTGCGGTAAATTAATACAATTTGTCCCAATTTCTTTCCATAAAAATGCAATAGCATCGAGACGAAATACTTTAACGCCTCGTTCCAGATAGAGTCGAATAATATTCACAAATTCAAGTAGTACGTCCGGATTACTAAAATTCAAATCAATTTGATCGTGGCTAAAAGTACACCAGACATAAACCTCACCGTTTAATGTCGTGACTTCTTTTAATAACGGGTTTGTTCTTGGACGTACCACGGCAGCAAGGTCTTCATCCGGATTTACCTGAAAAAAATAATCCTTGCCTGGTGATTTCCCTGCTTTAAATTGTTCAAACCAGCGTCCGCGACTTGAACAATGGTTAATTACAAGGTCTGACATTAATTTGAATTCGCCAGCAATGTCTTCTATATCATTCCAGTCACCATGTGCATCATTCACTAATGTGTAATCAATAACTGAAAAGCCATCGTCTGAACTAAACGGAAAAAAAGGTAGTATATGAACAATGCTAACTGTTTCCTTTAAATTCTCTGACAAAAACTTTTTCAGGGTATGTAATGGTGTTTGCCCAGCATGCATAAAAGTGTTGGCGTAGGTAATGACAGCGATATCGTGTTCATCCCAATGATTCTTATGCTGCATTGGTTCGTCATAATGTTTATCAAGCCCCATACACTTAATAAACTTCATACTCAGTTCTTCGGCACTATGCTCCGGATATATTTGATTAACATGATTGATTACACGTTTGTGCAATTCATTAGAATAGTCTGCGTTCATAATATGACTATTTATACTGTTTTATATCTTCACCGACTGCTATAAGAAATTCTTCTTCAAGTGATGGTAAAGCACTATTAACACGTGTCCAGCTTGGAATAAAAGGCGTTTCCATCGGGTTTTCTAAAAAATGTAACCCTGCTTTCATAATATTTTCGGCGAACAACTCAACAGCCTGTTCTTCAGCATGAATATCCAGGGTTAGACCGTTGATAACGGCATCGTTGTGATAGGTTTCTATAAAATCCAGAGCAATACGGAAGTAAGTTGCCTTTATCGAACGAAAAGTCTCAATATTAAAAACAAGGCCAGTTGTAGCCAGTTTCCTAAAGACGGCTTTACTGATATCAATAGACATTTTAGACAGCCCTTTATCATCATTATCCAATGATAAATCCTGATGTTTATGATCGTATTGGTCGGCAATATCGACCTGACATAAACGATTATTAGAATAGTTACGCTTCACTTCGGAAAGCACACCTATTTCCAGTCCCCAGTCACTCGGAATGCGAATATCATTAATAACATCAGTGCGCATGGAGAACTCACCTGCCAGCGCATAACGATAACTATCCAGATATTCTATAAAAGGATCTGTTGGAAATATTTTCTTCAATGCTCTTAACAAAGGCGTAACTAATAATCGGCAAACGCGCCCGTTAATGGAACCCTCTGCGACTCGTGCATAATAGCCTTTGCAAAACTGATAATTAAAGCCTGGATGTGCAACCGGATAAATTAATCGTGCAAGCAGGTCTCTTTTATAGGTTGTAATATCACAATCATGTAAAGCAACCGATTTTGCTTTACCAGAGGCAAGGACATAGCCAAGACAAAACCAGACATTTCTACCCTTTCCTAATTGTTTCGGTTCCAGTTCCTGTGCTTTAAGTTCGGTATCAAGCTTTTTTAAACGTGCGCCATCATTCCATAAAACAACATGCTCCTGTGGCAAACAGGAAAAAAATTCCAGGGCATGTTTATATTCATCTTCAGTGGCACGATCCAGACCAATAACAATTTGCGAGAGATAGGGTACTTTACATAATTCATCAACTATATTTTTTAATGCAGGACCTTGTAGTTCGGAATATAAACAGGGAAGCACTAATGCCATTGGACGAGTCTTGGCAAACTTCATTAAATCTGCTTCCAGATCTTCAATTGTTCGATCTGACAAGTTATGCAGTGTTGTTATTACACCGTTCTGATAAAAATCAACCATAATTTTCCCGCTTTATTTTAGTTTATCCAGAAGACGAATAAGGCTATTATTCCAACCTTGCGGCCCATATTCTTTTGTTCGCATCAGGTTGTCTGCATCAATTTCAGGAAACCCATGTGCCGGTGATTTAACTAAAATGGAATAATCCGCATTCTCCAACATTTCTTTATCATTTTCACTATCACCTAATGCTATGACTATGGATGATGAGTTAAATTGCTCTTTATAATAATTACGCAACCAATCTAT
This sequence comes from Pseudomonadota bacterium, assembly GCA_013112535.1. Lineage (GTDB taxonomy): Bacteria > Pseudomonadota > Gammaproteobacteria > Eutrophobiales > Eutrophobiaceae > UBA7359. The sequence goes on along the minus strand of JABFGI010000006.1, from coordinate 174,142 downwards.
AGATTGACCTTTATCTACTTTAGCTGAAACAGTTATAAATCGCCCACCTTTAGCAAAAGTAAGTTCAGCTTTGTTTAATTCTGTGCAGAATAAATTCCATTGTTGTTGATTATCCTGCCATTGCAATGGTTCTGTAAAATCACGTTGCATGGCTAACACCGCCTGCTTTTCTGATAAGCCGGTACAAGACATGAGTTCATTACTATTCATGTCATTAAACCCTGTAAATAAAATATTCTGTTGTTTTCTTATTGTTTTTAAAACAGCAAGTATTTCCTTCCTATCTTTTCCAAAACTAATTATTTCATATTCGTTATTAGCAACAGGCAGATATATTCCTGCACCATTCTCGACCACAAAGGGGAAATAATTATCCAGTGTTTCACGAATGTGGATTATTTCAGCAGCGGTCTTACTACTATTTAATATCAGAGGAATATTTTTTTGTTTAATTTCCTCAAGTGCGGGACGTGCCGCTTCAAACTGATAGTTTTCATGATCGAGTAAGGTGCCATCAAGATCACTGATAATTATTATAGGTTTATTAACTGTCATTTAAATACGTGAATTTAAATTGTAAGACAACAATTCAGAAACGATACCAAATTGCAGCACTTTTGAAAGCAGAACTTAAACAAACTGGAGGAAATTCAATTTACAAACAATAATGATCTTTAGTGATGATATATTTCCTTGCTGCATCACCTACGCGATCCCGTTTTTTTAAACGTTCGAATGCCTGGTCAGTATCAAGCACGGTAGATCCACCTACTGCATTCACACCTTTTTCGAACAAGACATCAGGAAGAAAACCGGCTGATGGACCAATTAGCACGGTGTATTCCGCATGCGCGGAATAAGACAATATTTCATCTATGGTATTATTTAACATTGTCGATGCAGTAATCAGGATTTTATTGCACTGGCGCAATGAAGCCGGGTCTAGACTTAACTCAAGTCGGTAATCAGCATCAGGTATGATTTCTTTTTTTTCTATGACTGTTAAACGTGTACTCAACTTGCTGATAGCCTTTACCAGTGGTGGGAAATAACCGACCATACCGACATGGTCATCTTCATTCAGGATTAATGAACCTAACGAGTTTTCAGGTTCCGGCAAAACAAAGGAATGAGACTTAAAGACATGTTGCGAGATTGCATTAATTGCGCCTAAACCAATGGAACACCTTGCGATATCATCGTATTGATAATGTTCAGCCAGTTCTATTGGATTGCGTCCGATAAAATCCTTTTCTGAATATAAGCTTGCCGGATCATCCTGCCTGTCTCCCAGCCAGGCATAGAAAAAACCCGCCGATCCATCTGCAAGTTCAATCAAGCCAAATTCTGCATCTTTATCAGGCTTTATCTCAACATCCGGAAAATAGACTCGGCTAATTTCAGGTAAGCTTAAGTCATTGGTCTTTTCTTTAATCAGGGAAACCAGATTATTTTTGGAACTCAAGTCATTCTCCTATTAACATCTATTCAAACTGGTTCTATGTTTTAATGTTCAGTCTTTTTTTTGTCTTGGGAATAATCTAATTCAAGAATACGTAACCACGATTTCTTTAGGCATGCAGTTCAACCTGACATATCAGCATCTTGCCTATGTCTCTCATCGTTTATTACGACTCGGCTTTGATCCTGATAACATTTCTATAACCTCTTGCTAACATATTGCCACGGCGACCACGCTCACCAATATAATATTCCTGCTCTGCTGACTTCATAGTTTTATGTTTATTACCGGAATAAATAACCAGCTTATCAGTCTCAGCCATAACGGTCATTGCAACAACATATTCTTCACGTGTTTTTAATTTTGCCGGTGGGATTTGAATTATTTTTAAACCTTTACCTTTAGGCAACAAGCTTAATTCGTTTATCGGGAACATTAACATTCGCCCAATTGACGTAACTGCGACCACCCAGTCATTTTCTATATCATTTACTTTACTTGGCGCTAATGCTTTTGCTCCTTTCGGCACTGATATAATAGCTTTACCATTTCTGTTTTTCGTATAAACATCTTCCAGTTTAAGCATAAAGCCATAACCTGCATCAGAACCGACCAGATAAATCGATTCCGGATCACCCGCCATGACACCTTCAAAAGTAACGCCATCAGGTGGTGTTAAACGTGCTGAAATGGGTTCGCCCAGACTTCTGGCAGAAGGTAAAGAATGCGCTGGTAATGAATAACATCGACCACTGGAATCAATAAAGACGGCTTGTTGATTGCTTCTGCCCAGGCTCGACTGTTTAAAACTATCACCACTTTTATAATTAAGTGTTTCAGGTTCAACTTCGTGCCCTTTTGCAGCCCTGACCCAACCCTTATCAGAAAGAACAATAGTGACTGGTTCGGTAGGAATAAGACTATTTGCGTCAATAGCTTTAGCATCAGTACCTTCCTTTAATGGAGATTGTCGATTATCTCCATATTCTTTTGCATCTGCTTCTATTTCTTTTTTTATTAATGTTTTTAAACGTGCGGCTGACCCCAAAGTTTTATCGAGTTCTTTACGTTCAGCACTTAATTCATCCAGTTCGCCTTTAATTTTGATTTCTTCTAACTTGGCTAACTTGCGTAATTTTAAATCGAGTACCGCATCTGCCTGAATATCACTCAACTTAAAACGCTTCATCAGTTCTGCTTTAGGATTGTCTTCTTCCCTGATAATCTGGATTACTTCATCAATATTTAAATAAGCAATCATCAAACCTTCAAGAACATGGATCTGAGCTAGTACTTTATCCAGACGATGTTGCAATCTTCTGCGAACAGTCTCTGTTCTGTATTCCAACCACTCTTTTAAAATAGCCCTGAGGTTCTTAACCTGAGGACGACCATTCAAACCAATAATATTTAAATTAACGCGATAATTACGTTCAAGATCGGTGGTGGCATAAAGGTGCAACATCAACTCTTCAAGATTGACTCGATTGGATCGTGGAACAAGAATAAGTCTGACTGGATTTTCGTGATCAGACTCATCGCGCAAATCTTCCAGCATTGGCAATTTTTTTGACTGCATTTGTGCCGCGATTTGTTCCAGAATTTTACTGCCCGAACTTTGATGAGGCAGTGCCGTGATAACAATATTACCCTCTTCCTTTTCCCACACGCCACGCATTTTGATTGAACCGTTACCTGTCTCATACATTTGTTGAATGTCAGATTGAGGTGTAATAATTTCAGCCTTTGTTGGAAAATCCGGGCCCTTAATGTGCTCACATAACTCTTTTACCGTACTTTTTGGTGCATCCAATAATCGGATACAGGCACTGGCCACTTCTTTCAAATTGTGTGGAGGAATATCGGTTGCCATACCCACAGCAATACCAGTCGTACCGTTCAACAGGATATTCGGTAGTCGTGCCGGTAAGGTTTTCGGTTCTTCAAGCGTTCCATCAAAATTAGGCACCCAATCAACGGTTCCCTGGCCGACTTCACCGAGTAATACATCGGCATAAGCTGTCAGTTTTGATTCGGTATAGCGCATTGCAGCAAACGATTTGGGATCATCTATTGACCCCCAGTTTCCCTGGCCATCAATTAACGGATATCGATATGAAAAATCCTGCGCCATCAACACCATGGCTTCATAACAGGCTGAATCACCATGCGGATGAAACTTACCCAGTACATCACCTATTGTACGAGCAGATTTCTTATATTTTGCCGTCGCCTTTAAACCCAATTCGGACATCGCATAAATAATTCGGCGTTGTACCGGCTTCAAACCATCGCCGATATGCGGCAATGCACGGTCTAGAATCACGTACATTGAATAATCCAGATAAGCTTTCTCGGTAAACTCTTGTAATGGCTGTTTTTCGTTTTGCTCGAAGTCAAAACTAAGTGAATCAGGCATTGAAATTTCCTCTAATAAACATTAGGTATATTCTATATATAATTGATTTTACAAGATAATTAAGTCTTTGTTATAAGTGACATTAAATCATCACTTAATTGTCACTCTTTTTTAATATCCATGTTGGATTATTGCATCACATTAAATTTAGGAGAATCAAAATGTCTAATAATCCAATAGGTTCTTTCATGAAAATATCTGAACTCTATTTCAAGTTTACTGAATCTAAAAGCGCTTCATCCGACATTGATAAAGTTGACCCGTTCATTTTCTCTATCGGTTCAACAGCAAATGAGCAGAAAAAGAGTACAAATAATAAAGTTACAGCTTAATTTCCTAAATCACGACTTCGGCTTTGTCTCCATTCGACTCAAGCCATTTCTTTCTATCAGTTGCACGTTTTTTGGCCAGCAACATATCCATGATTTTCTCAGCCTGTTTTTCGTTTGGTAAGGTCAGTTGAACCAGACGACGAGTCGCAGTCGCCATCGTTGTTTCGCGTAGTTGAATCGGGTTCATCTCACCCAAGCCTTTAAAACGTTGAACACTGACATTTCCGCGTTTCTTTTCAGCCGTGATTTTATCTAGAACACCCTGTTTTTCTGAATCATCCAGCGCGTAGTAAACATCCTTTGCAACGTCTATTCGGTAAAGCGGTGGCATAGCCACATAGACATGCCCATTTTCAACTAAGACTTTGAAATGCTTTAAAAATAAGGCGCAGATCAAAGTTGCAATATGAGCTCCGTCAGAATCCGCATCTGCAAGAATACATATTTTACCGTAACGCAAGCCGGATAAATCAGTTGAACCGGGATCAACACCAATTGCGACGGCAATATCATGAACTTCCCTGGAAGAAAGGACTTCAGCTGAATCCACTTCCCAGGTATTTAAAATTTTACCCCGCAATGGCATGACGGCCTGAAACTCTCTATCTCGTGCTTGTTTAGCTGAACCGCCAGCAGAATCCCCTTCCACCAGAAACAATTCTGAAACACTGATATCCTGCATCGAGCAGTCAGCTAATTTACCGGGTAATGCAGGGCCTCCACTGAGCTTTTTACGGACAATTTTTTTATTTGATTTAAGTCGTTTCTGGGCAGATTCAATGACTAATTCTGCGATACGCTCGCCCATTTCAACATGCTGATGCAGCCATTGGCTCAATGCATCTTTAACAACACCTGAAACAAAAGTGGCACATTCACGAGAAGACAATCGCTCTTTGGTTTGACCGGCAAATTGCGGATCATCCATTTTCACTGATAACAAATAGCAGCAATTATCCCAGACATCATCTGCTGTTAATTTCACACCACGTGGTAACAGGTTTCTCGATTCACAAAAGTCACGTATCGCATCAAGTAATCCCTGACGCAGTCCATTAACATGAGTACCGCCTTGTAGTGTCGGCACCAGATTGACATAACTTTCCGTCACCATTTCAGCCGATTCAGCTACCCAATGTACTGCCCAGTCGACACCCTCATGCTCACCTTGCATTGAGCCAAGAAAAGGATCGGGTGGAAGCAATTCTATTCCAGCGAGTTCCTCGGCTAAATAGGTTTTAATACCATCCTCATAACACCACTCCGCTTTATCTTTTTTGGCTTCATCATGAAATGTAATCTTTAAACCTGGACAAAGTACCGCTTTAGCACGCATTAAATGCTTCAGTTTAGGTACGGCGTAATTAGTTGAATCAAAATACTTCGCATCTGGCCAGAATCGAATTGTCGTTCCGGTATTCTTTTTTCCAACTGAGCCTGTTTCTTTTAGTGGCGTTTTCTTATCACCATTTTTAAAAGTAATACTGTATTCCTTACCATCACGTTTAACCAACACTTCCAATGTTTTTGATAAAGCATTGACTACCGAGACACCTACTCCATGTAAACCACCGGAAAATTTGTAATTCTTATTGGAGAATTTACCGCCAGAATGAAGTCGGGTCAGAATGACTTCGACACCGGATATTTTCTCGCCAGGATGTTTATCAACTGGCATACCGCGGCCATCGTCTGTAACAGAAACAGACCCATCTTTATGTAAGGTAACGTCAATTTTGGAGGCATAGCCGGAAATCGCTTCGTCGACACTGTTATCCAGAACTTCCTGAACAAGGTGATTTGGCCGCGTCGTATCGGTATACATTCCCGGACGTTTACGTACGGGATCCAGCCCTGTTAATACTTCAATGTCAGAGGCATCATATTTTGAGGACAAGTATTTTATCTCGCTGCTAGTGAATTTGTGAGATAGGATAACTCAAGTTATTTTCACAATGTAGCATTGATTTTATACTTCAACCTATTCAAGCTGACATCTGACAAACATGTAAAAACCAAAAACATCTTCTAGCGACTGGTAAAGAAGCAAAGTGATGCTAATATATGCGCCTTTTCAGGGTCGCCAGACTATAAACCCAACATTTTAGGGGCGTTTTGTGCCAAAAAAATCAAATTCAATCAACTTCGAAAAAACATTAGCTGAACTCGAACAGCTTGTGGAAAAAATGGAAGAAGGCGATTTATCTCTGGAAGAATCCCTGAAGCATTTTGAACGCGGCATTTTATTAACCAAAGCGTGTCAACAGGCTTTAAGTGAAGCCGAACAAAAGGTCAGTATCTTACTGGAAAAAGACGGTAAATCTGATCTTGAACCCTTTAACCCAAATGAAAATAACGAATCATAATAACGAATAAAACAATGTTAGATTTTCAAGAGAGATTGCAGGTTTACCAAAAATCTGTTGAAGCAGCGCTTGAGTATTGGTTACCAGAACCCTCTATACAACCGGAAAAGTTACATGAAGCCATGCGCTATTCAGTTCTGAGCGAAGGCAAACGAATACGCCCGGTCCTGGTCTATGCAACGGGCGAGGCATTTGGTATTGATTTATCAGAACTTGATGGTCCAGCCTGTGCCGTAGAAATCATACATGCTTATTCACTAATTCATGATGATTTGCCTTCTATGGACGATGATGATTTACGTCGAGGCAGGCCTACCTGCCATAAGAAGTATGATGAAGCGACGGCAATACTTGCCGGTGACGCACTTCAGGCGCTTTCTTTTCATATTCTTGCTCATGATTCAAAAATTATAGTTAATAGCCAACAACGCCTGTCAATGATTGATACTTTAGCTATTGCCAGTGGATCCAGAGGAATGGCTGGAGGACAAGCAATCGATTTGGCTGCTGTTGGTAAATCCTTGAATATTGCTGAACTTGAAAACATGCATATTCATAAGACAGGTGCACTAATTAGAGCTAGCGCAGAACTGGGCGCATTATCAGTAGAAAATATTGAACCAGAACTGTTTTCCAGAATTTCACAATATGCAAAATGTGTAGGTCTGGCTTTTCAAATAAAAGATGACATTCTTGATATTGAGAGCGACACCGAAACATTGGGTAAGCCTCAAGGTTCTGATATAGCGAGTAATAAACCAACTTACCCTGAACTTCTTGGTCTTGATGGTGCTAAACAGGCAGCAGATGATCTTTATAACAAGGCGATTAACTGTCTTGATGTTTTTGATGAACGAGCGGATATGTTGAGAGCAATAGCGGATTATATCGTAAAACGTAATAAATAAGTTCAAGCAAACCGTATCTATTCTGTAATAAGATGGATATGAAATTTAAATAACGTAGAATCTTAAAACATTTCGACTTTTTACAGGCAATTCTTTACTACACTTAAATTAATCAAGTTATCGGAATATATACACATGACCAAAACAGCACCGACAGCAACTGAAATACCTGATACTCAAAACATCCGCGATACCAGACATATTGCCATCGACAAGGTTGGAATAAAGAATATTAGACACCCTATCGTTGTCAGTGATCGTTCAGGTCGCGAACAACATACCGTTGCAAATTTTAATATGTATGTGAATTTACCTGAAAAGTATAAGGGTACACATATGTCACGCTTTGTTGAAATATTAAATGATCATGAATATGAAATTACTGTTCAATCATTTAAACGCATGATCGAAGAAATGACCGTGCGACTTAATGCTGAGTCGGGTGATATAGAAATGTCATTCCCTTATTTTGTTAATAAAAAAGCACCTGTATCAGGTGTCATGAGTTTAATGGATTATGAAGTCTCTTTTATCGCTCAAATTCGAGATAATAAAACACAAGTCCTGGTTAAAGTACTCGTTCCCGTAACGTCATTGTGTCCGTGTTCCAAGAACATTTCTGATTATGGTGCTCATAATCAGCGTTCACATATCACCGCTACGGTACGAATGTACGATTTTATGTGGATTGAAGAGCTGATCGATATTATTGAGAAAGTCGCATCATGCGAACTTTACGGTTTATTAAAACGTCCCGATGAAAAATATGTCACAGAACGTGCTTACGATAATCCTAAATTTGTAGAAGATATTGTTCGTGATGTTGCAGTCAAATTTAATGAGGAAAATCGAATTGCTGGCTATATTGTAGAGTCAGAAAACTTCGAATCCATCCACAACCATTCCGCTTATGCCATGCTGGAACATGACAAGGAGCTGAATAAATAACGGCAAGCTTTCTTATCATTCGTCAAAACATTGCCGTTTTGACATTGCTGGAAGATAAGCAAAATCACCATTAAAAACATATCTTATTGTTTTCAATGAGAAAATCCTGCATGGCACAGCATATGCACTAATTTTAAGGAGTATATCTCCTCCCCCCCTTGAGATTATGGGTGCTTTAACGGCACCCTTTTTTTTGTCCATGGAAATGAACCTATTTCTATCACGCGACTCTATAAAAAATATAGAAACAAAAATAACAGCATGAAGAATTCCATACTCCTCCTTTTAGTTCTACTTTATGGTCCTCTTGCCTCTGCTGACGCTATCGATATGCGAGATTATATTATTCTCAAGAATGAGATATCGGAAGCAGAGGTGCTTTACAAATTTGGATCTCCGGATCATGAAACAATTAATACTGATTACTATAACCACATACGAAGTAAGACGTGGTTTTATATCCCCGTGCAGAGTGGTTCGAATAAATGGATCACAGAATTTAAATTTAATGGTAATGGAAAACTAATTTCAAAAGACAGATACCTCATCAGGTAAGTTTTGTTTTTGCTTCATCCCATAAGTTGTCCATTTCTTCCAATGTAGCTTCCTGAAGAGATTTATTCATTCCAGCTAGTGTTTCTTCAATAAAATTAAATCGTTTAATAAATTTTGTATTGGTATTACGTAAGGCTAACTCTGAATCAATTTCACAATGTCGGGCAAGATTAACGCAACAAAACATTAAGTCGCCCAGTTCTTCAGTGATATGCTCAATATTATCTTTTTTGGATATTGCTTCGCGTAATTCTTCCAGTTCTTCTTCCAGTTTATTGAAAATATCATTGCTATCTGTCCAGTCGAAACCAACACTTGCTGCTCTTTTTTGTAATCTCGATGCAGTTTGAATCGCAGGCATATGCTTTGCTACATCATCAAGCAATTTCTTTTCTTTTTGCTCTTCCTCACTGTTAGCATCGCTTCGTTCCTGTTGTTTGATTTGTTCCCATAATGCTTTGACCTGATCACTACTTTCCATTTTGGCATCTGAAAACACATGTGGGTGGCGTCGTTCCAGCTTTTCATTTAACTGTTTAACAATCGCTTCAAAATTAAAATGACCTTGTTCATCGGCCATTTCCGAGTAGAAAATAATATGAAAAAGTAAATCACCTAATTCGTCTTTAATACCCGAAATATCATCACGCTCAATGGCATCGACAAGCTCATAAGCTTCTTCGATGGTATAGCCTTTTATCGAATCAATAGTCTGTTCACTATCCCAGGGACATCCCTCCTTCGGATCGCGTAATGATTTCATAATAAATAATAATTTTTCCAATTCTTTCATCAGCTTTTATCTCAAACTTGACCTTGATTAATTTTTTGAATAAAAATGGAGCTTACATTCAATGTTATAAGGATGTTATGGTGACTTTACAAAACTCTGTGCCAGAACAATAGTGATATGACACCATTAATTTTACGACTCGATGTTGCAGGCTCACCGGTGAGATGGCTTCCATGGCAAGACGCCGTGAACCTCTACGCGCGTGAAATGATAGCCTGGACTGCGGGTGATAGCTTGTTTACGTTTCATGGTGGCATCAATCGATTGTCGGGTAAACGCTCTATTGTCAAAATAAGCTCTATCATTGCGGTAAAACGCTCAAACCAGATAAAACAGGCTAAACGCACTATTCCTCCTTTAACGAATCGTGAATTATTTTTACGTGATGCACACTTGTGTATGTACTGTGGCAATGGCTATAAAGACGGGTTACTCACACGCGATCATGTTTTACCCATTTCAAAAGGTGGCAAAGATCGCTGGTCAAACGTCGTCACCGCATGCCGCCACTGTAATACAAGAAAAGCGAACCGCACTCCTGAACAGGCAAATATGCCATTATTAGCCATTCCATTTATACCCAATTGGGCCGAATATCTGGCATTATCAAATAGAAAAATTCTTGCAGATCAGATGGAATTTCTAAAAAGCCAATTTTCAGGGCGCAGCATGTTGTTGCAAAAGAATTAATTAATATTTATTCAAATTTCATTTAGAAGTAAACAGCATCCCTTGTATTAATTTTATTCTAAACATTAATAATGCGAAACAAGCCATACACTGCGAGTCAACGCATCAGCACAATACAATCTCCCATTATTCCGATAGTCTCTGACTTGATTAACAAGACACCCGGAACAATTTCCCTCGGTCAGGGTGTTGTCTATTTCAAACCACCCCAATCGGCGTTGAAACGCGCATCTCAAATTGATGACTCTCTCTATTATCACTTTTATTCAACGGTTGAAGGGCTTCCTGAGTTAAGAAACTGTATTTCTAATAAACTTAAAACCGAAAATCAGATTAACTTAAGTAATAAACAAAACATTATTGTTACTGCTGGCGCAAATATGGCATTCATTAATGCCATTATGGCAATTACTGATCCTGATGATGAGATTATTTTATTGCGCCCTTATTATTTCAATCATGAAATGGCCATTAATATGGCGAATTGTAAGCCGGTAATTGTCGATACTGACTCTAATTTTCAACCTGACCTTAACAAAATAGCGAAAGCAATTACGACTAAAACAAAAGCAATAGTTACTGTATCTCCCAATAATCCTTCTGGTGCTGTTTATCCGGAAGCAACTTTAAAAAAGATAAATCAATTATGTAAAGAAAAAAGGATTTACCATATTTCAGACGAGGCGTATGAATACTTCATTTATGGAAAAACAAGGCATTTTTCAGTCTCCAGTTTGCCTGATTCAGAGGAACACACTATTTCGTTGTATTCTTTATCCAAAGCATACGGCTTTGCCAGTTGGCGTATCGGCTACATGCTCATACCGGAACATCTGTCCTTAGCTGTAAAAAAAATTCAGGACACCATATTGATTTGTCCGGCACGAATTACCCAGGAAGCCGCGATTGCAGCCATAAAGGAAGGTCAAAATTATACCTTTTCACACTTAAAACAAATAAAAACTGTTCGAGAAGAGCTATACACTGCATTGCAAAGCATTAATAATATAGGTACAACAGCTGATTCAACCGGTGCTTTTTATTTTTTTGTAAAATTAAACACGGAGCTCACTGGTATGCAACTTGTTGAACGATTGATAAAAAAACACAAAATAGCAGTCATACCCGGTGAAACATTTGGCATGAATGACGGTTGCTATATCCGCATCGCCTACGGCGCTCTGGATAAAAAAACATCAGAAACGGGAATTCAACGCCTGATAAATGGTCTTACGGACATCATCCGCTGATAAAACAAAACATAAAACAATAAAATGAGGGAAAAAAATGAAGTCATTAATATTCGTATTAAGCATACTAATGCTTACATCGACAAGCGTTTTCGCCGTTGATATCAATGGTAACTACGCAGTTTGGGGAGTGGGCAAAAAGTCCTGTTTTGGATTCAATAAGGAGATTAATGGAGAGGACTCTGACAAATACAAGCATTATATAAAAGGTTTTTTGACTGCCTATAACATCTTCACAGAAAAAACCTACAGCATCACCGGCAGCATGAACGAGAATGATGTCCTCGAATGGCTCAATGAATATTGTGCAGACAATCCAATGTCCGGCCTTGAAACGGCACTGCTCAGTTTCACGTTTGATCATTATGACAAACGCATGAAAGCTTCAGGCACAGCAGCCGGTCGCTAAAATTATAACTCGAATACAATGAATGACTTACTTGATGAGTCTGATAAGTTAGATTTCGTTAATTTAATCAAATTTTTAAGCATAAAAATTGATTAACATCTTGAAATAGTTCATTATTGGCTTACCATAACTGGAGAACTGAGGGGAAAACCTCGGCAATAAGCTTATTTAGTTTAACTGGAGAACAATCTATGTCTAAAATTATTAAAGTTTCTGTTCTTGCGCTGTCACTTGCTATGCTTGGTGGTTGTGCAGACATGACTCAAATCGATGCAGCTAAAGCGCAAGCAGCAGCGGCAATGGCAAAAGCAACTGATGCATACAACCTGGCTTCAACCGCTCACGGAATTGCATCTGAAGGTGCTTATGCTGCCCAACAAGCTCAAGCAACTGCTGATGCTGCATTAGAATGTTGTAATGCCAATTCACAAAAGCTTGATCGTATGTTCGAAAAAGCGATGATGAAATAAGAATTAATAATAATTATTCTTAACAATTAAAGCCCCGATGTTTGTTTATCGGGGCTTTTTTATGTTCATGGATGGACTATCAGGATTTTTGTTCCAAACAAATCCTAAGTACCTGCATCAATGCAGGCAATATCGCAAAAAGGTCAGGAAGTCCGAATCGATGATTTACAGAGATGTAAGACATACATTTTTTGCAGGAGCATACAGAAGACATATATCTATATTTTATAGATACAGTCGGTACGATTACAGGGCGTAATAGGTAGAGTCGAGTCTGGAGAACAAGCTGTCGAAGATGCTAAGCAACGGCATCATTCACAGTAAAAAAATCAAACAACCTGAATAATTTACTAATTATCCAAAGTGGAATCCAGGCGTAACTCTAGACTAACCTTCTCAGCCTGACTAAGTTCCTTATTTAATTTTTTAGCTACTTTTCTTTCCTGTACCTCGCTTAGGCTTTCTGTAACTTTTGCCTGAAACTTTTCAGGTGATTTTTTAGCTACTTTTACTGATGTGGCTCCTTCAGGTAATAGCATACCGATTGCTACCGGTAATCCTGTTGGCTTATTTATCGCTTCATAAGCTGCAGACCAGTCAAGCTCGTAGTTTTTATCATTTGAAACTTCAACTATTAAAGCAACAACACTAGTCAGATTATTTTCAAACTGTTCAACATCCTCAATGAGAAACGGATGCGCTTCAAGATAGATCACATTATCTTTAACACCAATCTTATATGGCTGGTTGATAATGTTAACTGGCGTTTTAAGTGAAACTTCAGCAAAAAGTGCTTCAATATCCTCCGGATACAAACGAATACAACCATGGCTTACACGCATCCCCAACCCGTAAGGCTTGTTCGTACCGTGAATCAGGTAATCCGGTTTACCCAAACGCATAGCAAAATAGCCCAATGGGTTTTCCGGACCAGATTTCACTATTTTAGGTAAGGGATCACCTTTCTCTTCGTGTTCTTTTCTAATTGATTCGGGTGGATACCAGTTAGGATTTACTTTTTTCTCAGCAATATAGGTTTTCATATAAGGCGTATTCCAGCCTTCACGTCCGACACCAAGTGGATATGTTATGACTTCTTGCGGTTTTCCTTTTACTCTTGGTAAATAATAATAAAGTCGCATCTCAGGCACATTTAAAACAATCCCTTTCATTGGAGCGACTGGCAGGATAAATTTTGCTGGCAAGGTTATCTTCTGGCCTTCTCCAGGCAACCATGTATCAACATCTGGATTAACCAGTTTCATATCTTGGTAACCAAAACCATGGCGTCGGGCTATATCAAGCAAGGTATCTCGTTCATCTGCAAATACCGTTGTAATTTCACCAAAAACAGTATCTCCCTTATCACTAATTACATAGCGATTAGCATACACGCTCGTAACACTGGTGAGTGCCAAACATATTAAAATACTGAAATTAACTATTATTTTCATATTAGTAGCTATATATAACTCTCATTTTCTATATTTTCATATAAATATAATCGGCTGCAACAGAAATATCATTAATTGAGAACTTGTACCTGAATATTATCTATCTCACAGCGAGATTTTTACCTTCTCCGATACGTAATAAACTCGGTAATAAAATCAAGGTAAAAAACGTACTGACCATCATACCGCCAACAATGACACCTGCCAGGCCTCGATACAATTCTGTACCTGCACCCGGGATCAATAATAGAGGTAACATACCAAAAATACTGGTCATGGTACTCATCATAATCGGTCGTAATCTTAATAACACCGCTTCCTCTACCGCTTCTTTTCTGGAATGCCCTTCTCTTTCAGCAAGCCGTGCCTGGTGTACTAATAAAATAGCATTATTAACCACCAGCCCCAGTAAAATAATAAAACCAATCATGGTTAATAAGTCCATGGGTTGAAATGTAAGCAGGTTAATAAAATACAAGGCCAAAACACCACCAAAAGTAGCTAATGGAATTGCAAGCATGACCAATAAACTATCTTTAAAAGAACGAAACATTGCACTCATTAATAAATAAAGAATCGTAATTGCTAATAAAAAACTGCCCAGCATATTTTCCAATGCCGTGGTTAACTTATCAGCAGTACCGCCATATTGAATATCACCGTCTTCAGGTAACTGTGCAAGTATCAACGGTTCGATATCCTTTTTTATAATTTCCAAAGCATCTTCAAGCGTGACATCTGGTGGAGGCGACACCTCGAGTGTCACCGTTCTTCTACGATTTATACGCCTGATTTGTTCAGGGCCAGCAGTTCGTACAACATCAACCAGTTCATTTAAAGGTAACACTCCGGCATTTATCGTCATTATTGGTATAGCGGCTAATTCTTCCGGTGTATCCCAGTCTTTTGCACGTAAAATAATATCCAGCGTTTCTTCACCGTTAAAATAATCACCAATAAAACGACCATCACCTAATGTTTGAGAAAAAGCCGCCACAATCGAACGATCCCATCCCGCTTCGGAAATACGTCTTTCATTTGGTATTAGTCTCAATTCTGGTTGGGCTAACTCAAGTCCTGGAAGTGGTCGTGTATTGGGATAAATACTGGAAAGAGGAATAAAGGCGCTTAATGCAGCATTCATTAAGGCAGGTAAATTCCTGGATTGTAGATTGATATCGATAGTACGACCTGAACCAAAGCCTCGAAACAAGGATGCTTTTTTTGCGAAGGCTATAGAATCTGGAAAACCTTGTACAATCGAATTGATCAGCGGCACCAACTCATCAACATCTTCATCATTCTTCGCTCTTGCCCCCATGAACACACCTCTGGAAAAGGCAACGAAAAAATAATGATAAATATGTGGTTCCGCTGTTCCGTCACTATAGGGTTGCATTCTTTTCGCAACAATCTGACCCATTTCTTTCTCTAATGTTTCAATATTTGTTCCCGGTGGCGGTAAAATAAAAGCAAAAGCCAGATTCTGATTTCCATCAGGCAAATAATCTGCTTTAGGTTTTAATATGTACATAACAGCGACAGGAATAGAAATTAATATCACAATCCATAAAGCACGACGAACAGGTGTATTCGTCAATGTCATAATTAAACCTGAAATAATTTTCCAAAGTTTACTATAAGGATCAATAAAACTTTTTCGTGCAAGAAAAATTTTAGCTGCAGTAGGAACAACAGTAATCGCCGTTAATAATGAAAACGCAATTGCAGCAGTAATAGTGATAGCAAGATCAGAAAATAATTGACCTACTTCATCTCTAAGAAAAACAATGGGCAGGAAGATAGCTATCGTTGTCGCCGTTGATGCCAGCAAGGCACCATACACCTGACTTGTACCTTGTATGGATGCATCTTCTGCAGATAAACCTTTTTCACGTAAACGAACAATATTTTCTAAAATAACAATCGATGCATCGAGCACCATACCAACGGCAAATGCTAAACCAGCAAGCGAAATGATATTTATGGTGCGAGCTGTAATATCCATGATACTGAAGCTTGCAATCAAACAAATCGGGATCGAGGCCGCAACGACAAGCGTTGCCGGAAATTTTAACAGGAATAAAAATAAAACAATAATAGCCAAGGCAATACCTAAACCAAGGTTATTACGTAGCATTTCAATTGAACGGTGAATATAAATCGTTTCATCGTGGACTTGCTCAATTGATAAATCTGCCCGTTTCAATGGTCCATCATTCAACTCGTCTATGGCTTTATGTAAACCTGACATCACCTGAAGTACATTAACGCCCGTTTCTCGTTGTGCATTAACTGCAATCGAATTTGAGCCTTTGGTTAGAACAAAACTCTCTTTATCTGTAAGCCGCTCTTCAATTGTTGCCACATCTCTAAGATAGATAGGATAACCATCACGCCATTCCAGAATCATTTCACCAAGATCCGTCGCCACATATTTACCAGCAAAACGAATACTGTATTCTCGCTTTCCAACATCAGCAAAACCGGCAGATATATCTTTACTGGAACCTGCCAATTTCATAACTTTTTCCAGCTCTATACCAAGACTGGCAACTTTATAGGGATCAAAAGTAATTCGTAATTCCCTGTCACTACCACCATATATTTCTGATCGAGCAACCCCCGGAACACGCTCAAAACGAGACTGAACGATTTCCTCAACATAGTCTTTATAAGATTCAATTGGTCGCTCATTACCTTCGTTTGCTTTTATCATAAACCAGGCAATAGCACGGGCATTTTGTCCTACTGATTTAATTGAAGGTTCATCAGCATCATCAGGATAATCAGGAACCTGATTTAAACGATTCATTACTTCAATCAATGCTCTGCGCATATCCATTTCAACGGTAAAGGTTAGGTTTATTTCACCACGCCCTTCATACGCTGTAGCACGCATTTCAGTTAAACCCGGCAAACCTCTTAAAACATCTTCCTGTGGCTCAACAATTTCGGCTTCGACTTCATTAGGAGAAGCTGCGCGCCAACTCGTCGTAATTGTAATTTCGGGTTGTTCCAGTTCGGGGGTAAGTTGAATAGGAAGACGTGAAAGGCTGATCGAACCAAAAATAAGCAGCAGTATAATCGCAACTAATAACGCAACCGGATTATCCAGACTTGAACGGGTAATATTCACTACTTAATTAATACCCATGATTTCTACAGTTTGTCCTGGACGTAGTCGTTCATTACCGCGAACCACTATTTTATCATTTTCGCTAACGTCACCTATTACTTGAATATGCGTTGTATTAGCAATACCCGTCTTAACCGAAACAACTTCAGACTTATTTTCACCATTAATTCTGTAGATAACCACACCTGACTGTCTAATGACCAATGCATCGCGCGGAACTGCGATGACATTTTGTTTTTTATTGACCGGACTGGCTATTTGTACAGCGGTACCGGCGCCCCATTCTTCTTTATCAAAATCAACACGAATTTCATACAATCTTGAAAGATCATCACCAACTGGAATTGAGGCCCTTACTGTTCCTTCAATTTCAGCAGAGGGTCCTTTAATAGACAGGCTATCTCCTGCTTGTATATGTTGAAATGACTCTTGTGGAATTCGAGCCTGAATTTCAATCTTGTCGGTATTGATTAAGCGAACAATTTCATCGCCAGCTTCAACTCTTTCTCCGATCGCTTTATATCGTTCAGTTATAACGCCGGAAAATGGTGCTTTTACAATTGTTTTTTTAAGCTCATCTTGAGCCATTGCAAGCCTGGCTCGCACTATTCTTATTTTAGCTTGTGCTTCATCATGATTTGCCTGAGTTTGATCGAGTTGATTTCTTGCCGCATTATTTTGCTTGGCTAACTTTTCAAGTCGTTCTGCCTCTTTACGATAAAATTCAACCATTGTTTCAATAGGCTTAACTTCAGCATTAATTTCATTTAAAGCAAGCTGATACTTTAATCCCTCAATTTTTGCGATCACTTCACTTTTTTCAACTCGGTCACCAACATCAAGTACATTTTCCAGAACGCCAGTCACTTCAGCTGATATTTTTGAATCAAAACGTCCAATAACTGTTCCGGATACCCAAATAAATGGGGCAATTTCAATATTAATGGCATCATCAACCTGTACCATTGTTGGTGGCACACCTCCGGCATTGACTAGAGGAGAAAGCAGTACGAAATAAAGTAAAAAGAGATAAGTTAATTTGTGACGCATATTATTCTTATTTTCCAGAAGACTGAGGTAACATTCTATTAATTTGACACTAAATTTCTAAATAATTCACAGCATTATATTATGTTATTCAAGTATTGGGACAAAAATGTTCTGTTTTTCCTGTGTTTAGTTAGCACCTCGATTGCGAATGCAGAACAATCAATTGCTAATTCACTCAATTTAACTGACGCACAACTAAAACATTACGAAACAAAGAATTTTAAAATCTTAGGTGTACTGCAACTAAAATCGAATATTGAATCAGAGCATCGCCTGGTAGAACTGTCCGGTATAGCCTGGGATCACGATGAACAAAGCCTCATCGTTTTATCAGATCGTGGTGTTATTATTCATACCAAACCTGTTTTCAATAAAAATGAACTGATTGACCTCAACTTACTTTCCCTCCATCCTCTTTTGGATGTAGATGGGAAAAAATTGAAACACAAGTTTACAGATAGTGAAGGAGTAGCTTTAATCAATTCAAGGAATAATCGATATAATGACACAGAGTTGCTAATAAGTTTTGAAAGAAAACCTCGTATTATTCGTTATACAACTGAGGGCAAGTTCATCTTAAAAGAAACCATCAATAACAATTTAAACGATATTGATAATTATCAAAGCCAAAATAAAGCGTTAGAAGCTATCACTCTACACGATCAATTTAATATCATTACAGCTCCGGAACGACCTTTAGACCACAATAATAATTTATTATCATTACACAGCTTGAATGATGAGCAATGGTTACTTGAACCTGATAACAAAAAATATAGTTCATTAGTTGGACTAACCACATTGCCAAACAATCAAATCATTGCATTAGAAAGAAGTTTTCCTGGTGTTTTTGCCGGAGTCACTAATGTTATACGTCTGCTAACATTGGAAAAAAATTCAATTAAACAGGAAATGCTGGTGAAACTACAACCCGATGACGGTTATTTCAACGAAAACTTTGAAGGCATCAGCTGGCATAAAAAGAATCGTTTTTTTATGGTCAGTGACGATAATGACAATATTTTTCAAAGAACGTTGTTAATATACTTCGAAATCCTGGCTTTAAAAAACATTGAAGAATATTAAAGATAACTTATTTTTCTCTGAGTCTTGGCATTAACTCAACCAGATTACATGGTCTGGTTCGATAATCGAGTTGCATACGTATTAATTCATCCCATGCTGTTACACAAGCTCCCATTGAACCGGGCATACAAAATATATAGGTTGCATTCGCGACACCGGCAATGGCGCGGGATTGTATTGTTGACGTTTTAATCTGTTCATAGGAAATAGTTCGGAAGGTTTCACCAAATCCTTCAATCTCTTTATCAAAAAGAACTTTAACGGCTTCTGGTGTACCATCACGACCCGTAACGCCGGTACCCCCAGTTGTTAAAATGACCTGCACCTCTTCATTCGCAATCCACTGGGAAATTTGCGCACGAATCTGATAGACATCATCTGTCACAATCTTTTTTTCAAATAGATTGTGCCCCGGTTGTTCGAGCAAATCGACGAGTCGCCTACCAGACGTATCTGTTTCTTCATTTCTGCTATCAGAAATTGTCAAAACGCTTATATTGAGTGGAATAAATTCTCTTTCAGTTTTATTTTCAGTCATAATATTATTGTGTATCAGATTAAGTTCAATTTGAATCAATATTCTCATATTAATGCAGTCATGAAAAAAAACACAGGACTATTCGCTTGAAAAAAGATGAATCACTAGACAATATCCGACTTGATAAATGGCTCTGGTGTGCACGCTTTTATAAAACACGTGCATTAGCCGCCAGTGCGATTAAGGGCAATAAAATACGCGTTAATGATTTAGCCGTTAAAGCAGCAAAAAGCATTCGTATTGGCGATAGAGTTTTAATACGAAAAACTCCTTATCAGTATTCAATTACTATTTTAAAACTGAGCAAGCATCGCCTGTCGGCCAGTCAGGCGGCATTATTATACGAAGAAGATGCTCAGAGTATTCTTGCAAGAGAAGAATTAGCCAAACAAATAAAAGCTGACTCAGCATCATTTCCAAGAACAATTGGCAGACCTACTAAACGTAATCGACGTGAAATCATTCGCTTTACCAGAACTAATCAGAATAATGACAATAGTGAATGAATTAGAAATTTAACACCGATAAAAGGATAGTTGTCTGCTAACGGGTATTCGAATATTTTTTTCTAAAAGATATTTTTCCTGCATAATAAACGCATTCCATTCACGTCTTATCGCTGATCGACATTCGTTGATATCTTCTTCCCATTTATCGTTAATGTCCTGAACATAGTGCACTAACTCGTGAAGCAATATACTACGATCGTACGAATAATCTAAATCCAGTTCTCTGGAAAGATAAACTGCTTTAGCCTGACGATCATAATAAGCTTGAACAGGGCATTCAGCACCATTGCAGGCAAGTAACTGTAACTCTTTTACTGGCATAACCTGAATGTCAGGACATACATTTACTTCCTCATACATTGCATCTTGATTAATGAATAGCAGGAAGGTCATACATAATGCATTTATATCGACAGTCATAACAATATTATTGTTATAAGATATAAAAAAAGATACGTCTAATTAGAATTAAAGACTCAAAACTTGCCTTTTACTTCACCAACAACAAATCCATCCGTATTTTCTATTCTAAAATAATATAGTCCCAGACTCACACCACGTATCGCGATAAACAAAGTAAACGCCAACCATAAACCATGATTCCCCCAAAACTGGAACACATACCAGAGAGGCAAAAAGAACACAAAAGTACAAACTAACATGGCATTACGCATTTCCTTGCCGCGTGTAGCACCGATAAAAATACCATCAAACAAAAAACACCAGACAGATATTAGTGGCAAGATAATCATCCACGGCAAATAAACCAAGGCTATCTCACGTACAGATTCAATATCGGTTAGTAAATAAATCATGCCTTTACCTGCTAACCAGTAAAACAGGGTAAAACACAAACCGAAAGCGAACGACCATTTTAAAGTTAACGATACTGCATGATTAAATATTTTTTTATCTTTTTCTCCTACCGCTTTCCCCACCAGTGCTTCAGCAGCATGATTAAAACCATCCAACGCTAATGCCATTAACAAATAAAATTTCAGTAATATTGAATTAGCAGCAAGTACAATGTCTCCATGCGTTGCGCTTTCCCTTGTAAAAAAAGCAAAAACAAATATCAAACATATTGTCCGAATAAAGATATCGTGATTTAAACTGAGAAAACCTTTCAGTTTTTCTATATTAAATATCTTTTGTAAAGACCATTCGCCCGACTGATCTGACAATTGCTTACTAATGATAAAAAATGCCATGACAACACCGCTGTATTGAGAGATAACGGTCGCCAACGCTACGCCGCGCACATCCATTTCCATATAAACCACAAACACAATATCCAGAATAATATTTAGCACATTAACAATTATTCCTATACGTAAAACTGACATGGCATTTTGCATGCCTAACAACCAGCCATTAACGGAAAACAAAATCATCAGCGCTGGCATGCCCCAAATCATCCATTGACAATAAACCATCGCATAATGCTTAACATCGGAACTACCTTCCAACAGGGAAAGACCCAATGTAAAAATTGGTTTTTGAAAAAGAAGAATTAAAAAAGCGATACTCAAACCAACCAGGATTGATTGCATTAATATTGTACGAACTTCCGTCGCATCATTCTTGCCATGTGCTTGAGCAACAATACCTGTCGTACCCATGCGCAAGAAGCCCATACCCCAATAGAGAAAATCAAAGATAACCGTGCCCACTGCAACACCACCCAGATACACAGCCGACTCTAGATGCCCGACAACAGCAGTATCAACCAGGCCTAATAAAGCCATGCTGATATTACCTATTATCATTGGCCCGGCTAACAGCCAAAAAGCCCGATGTTGATTTTTTTCAGTCATTGAAATTTCATAGCATAGTTATAGATTGTTAAAACAATAAAAAAATATCATCGCAGCGACCTGCTTGCGCAGGCGCTTATGCGGTAATGCGGTAATGCGGTTAAGCTTGATTAATATGACGGTATAATCTGCCAGGTTTCCGCCTTGAGTCTGGTTCCTGTTTCACTCCACTAACTACATCCAGGTAGTCGTGCGCGGAAATAACATATTAAGCTTAACTTATGGGCTTATTCCATGTGCCTTCAAAAAAGTTTTCATCTAGCGTGTTTCGCGCACGCTCACTATATTCTCTTTCCTTAATCTCTTCGGGAATTTTATCTTCGGCTAATTGATAACCCACCGTCATAATCGCCATCGGTGTAAATTGCTCAGGTATGGCAAATAGCTCTCTTGTTTTGTCAGCGTCATAACCACCCATTTGATGCACCATCAAACCTAAAGCAGCCGCTTGCAAACATAAGTTTTCAGTTGCTGCACCAGTATCATATTGAGCCCATCGATTTGGATTACCGTTTTTTGACAAAACGGAGTCTGCACAGGATAAAAACAGGACAGGTGCATCTTTCGCCCAGTCACGATTACCCTCGACTAAACAATCTAGTGCTTTTTGCCATGCTGATTCATTTGTTGTTTTATCAAAGACAATAAAACGCCAGGGCTGATCACCATAACAGGAAGGTGCCCAACGTGCGGCTTCAATCAGGGAAATAATTTGCTCTCTTGATACTGCTTTTTTGGAATCATAAGCCCGACCACTCCAGCGAGATGCGATCAGTTCATGAATCGAGGCTTTTGTCTCAATTTTTTTGCTAAACATGTGTATTCAAACTCCCGTTTTGCTAGTCTTAGGTTCAAATGCTTAAACATATTTCATACATATCATGTCAGACATAGAAATATATCAAAAACTCTCTGCCAATATTGAAAAAGTAATACAGGGACAATCTGCTTCCATAAGGAAGTTACTTGCCGCATTCTTCAGTGATGGACATATCCTGCTCGAAGATGTTCCCGGCACAGGTAAAACAACTTTGGCGAAAGCATTGGCAAAGTCAATCGATGTTGAATTCCAGAGAATTCAGTTTACACCAGACTTATTGCCCACTGATATTCTTGGTGTGTCTATTTTCAATCAACGTGATCAGGACTTCGAGTTTCACAAAGGACCGATATTTAGCAATATATTACTGGCAGATGAAATTAATCGTGCTTCACCACGAACACAATCAGCTTTACTAGAAGCAATGGGTGAACGCCAGATCAGTATAGAACGCAATCAATATCAACTTGATGACTTGTTTTTTGTCATTGCCACACAGAATCCGGTTGAATATCACGGCACCTATCCTTTACCTGAAGCTCAAATGGATCGCTTCGCTATGCGTTTTGGCCTGGGTTTCGTTGAACTGGAAGAAGAAATTGCCATTCTTGACAAGCAAAATATTCATCATCCAATTGAAGATTTAATGCCTTGTATTAGCAAGGCTGATGTTACTCATTTAAAACAACAAGTAAGCAAGGTTAACATCAGTGATGAAGTTAAACATTACATGGTTAACATTGTTCGTACGACCCGGGAATCGGAAGGAATTATCAATGGAGCAAGTCCGCGTGCCTCAATATCTTTAATGAAAGCGGCACAAGCTTTAGCACTGTTTGACGGGCTGGATTATGTGACGCCGGATCATATACAGGAAATCGCGATTCCTGTTATTTCTCATCGCATCATGATGGATTCGCAAAGTCGTTTTTCAGGCCACAATAGCGAACAAATTATCGAAAACATTTTATCCGACATTCCTGTCCCAACTTAAACATAGACAAAATCATTATGTTACGCAGGTTCCTGTTTGCAAACTTCAAGCTGGTTTACAAACTTAGTCAATGGATGCGACACCGGTTTACCTCTGCTGGCCTGATGATCGTTTTAATAATACCTGTTGCTGGTGTTTTTGGATTCGATACACGTGCAACTCTGTCATTTCAAATATTCTCTATCACTTTAGTTTTATTAATAACGTCTATCAGTCTTTCACTTTTCTTTCGTGGGAAATTTTCCATTGAAAGAAGATTACCGGACTTCGGTACTGTTGGAACACCACTCTATTATTCCTGTACTGTAAAAAATAAAAATAAGACGCCAAAAAGAGGATTGATTCTTATTGATGATTTAAACAGTCCATTCCCAACAATTAACGAATTCGCTAAAACACAGGACCCACTTGATAAAAAACGTAATCGTATCGACCGTTTTATCGGCTATCCCCGTCTTGTAAACACCATACAAAAATGTCGAGGCGGATCTATTGCACCTGTTTCTATCGATTATATTGCCGAAAAAAGTAATGCCGAAGAGCATATTGAATTAATTCCGTTACGTAGAGGTTATCTTTATTTTGAAAAAACAAGATTAGGCCAGGTTGATCCCCTCGGACTATTTCACGCTCAAAAAATAATCAACAACAAAGATAAATTATTAATACTCCCAAAACTGTATAAAACACCTGCGTTAAATTTTAAAGGGAAGCGCACATATCAATTAGGTGGCGTAAACAACGCATCCTCTACGGGGGACTCACAGGAATTTATGTCATTACGTGATTATCGCCCCGGCGATCCGATCCGATCTATACACTGGAAAAGTTTTGCCAAAACAAATCATCCTGTCGTTAAAGAATACGATGATGAGTTCTTTGTTCGTTATGGTTTAATTCTGGACACGTATCTTGATAAAAAACCAGAAGAAATATTCGAGAATGCCGTCTCGATAGCGGCATCATTTATGACGGCACAAAAAGAACAGGACGCCCTGCTCGATTTAATGTTTATAGGTAACAATACTTATCGCTTTACTTCCGGACGAGGGCTGGGAGGCAACGAAAACATACTGGAAGTACTTTCTTGTATAGAACCTGAATACCAATCCAACATACTTAAAATGGAAATAATGCTCAAAGAATACATTCATGAATGTAGTGGGTTGATCTGTATTCTACTTAATCTTGATGATGAACGAAAAAAGCTTATAGAGACACTTTCTCAATTTAACATTCCGATAAAAATATTAATCATTACAGATGCAGAAGGTATTATTCTTGATGACCTCCCTGATTCAATAGAGGCAAATATTATTCATAGTGACAGCTTACAAGAGGATATCGACAGGCTGTAACCATGACTGCACCCAACATAAACATTATTAAGGACAAATTAAAACCAGCGACACCTGGCTTAACAATGGCGAGCATGCTCTTGTGGGGCTGGCAAACAGAATTCTTAATTTATGCTGTTATCATGGGAATCTTGCTTGAAGTCCCTTTTTTTATTAAATGGCGAATCAACTTTAACGACAAAGATATTAATCAACTTGCAGATCTTAGCGGCATCCTGTTTTTTATCACCATTATTTATGTTTTTGTCACTCATTCATTTCAGGGTATTTATAAAATTCTTGAACTACTCCCTTTTGCCTTATTTATTCTTATGCTGGCTCAAAACTACAGCATCAAAAACAGTATAAAAACATCTGCTTTATTTATCAGTGTACGTCGATTAGGTGAGAGCGCGGGGGAAGATATTCTTTTTAATACTAATATCAGCTTACCCTATGTATTCATCTGTTTAATCTCAGCCAGTTCAGGCAACAAATACAATGAGTATTTTTTTATCAGCAGCAGCCTGATTATTCTATGGGTATTATGGAATTTAAGAGCAAAACATTATCATGCTATATACTGGTTAATTCCGGTTATATGTGCCATCTGTATTTCATTCCTGACGCAGCAAGGAATACAACAACTACAGGACAATGTTCAAACATTATTTCTCCGATACATGGAACAATATGGCTTTACAAGTCGTGATTCAAATAAAACCATTACCTATATCGGTGCTCTGGGACGACTAAAACTATCCGATCGTATTTTATTCAGAGTTAAGCCAAACCAAAAAATAACGCCACCTCTTTATTTTCGTGAATCATCATATAGCAAATATGAACATGGGACATGGCGCAACATTAAAGTGGAATTCGATTCAGTACAAAAAACACCTCTGAAAAATGAATGGCGACTTAACAACCAGCAGAATGACACAGAATATTTTGATGTTGCCATATCTTTGCTAAATCAATCCTCAATCATCCCTGTGCCAGACAATGTAAACACATTATCTAGCAAGGATATTAGTAAACTTGAAACCAGCGTTTATGGTTCATTAAAAATCCTGGCGCGAGAAGGCTTGATTAATTATCGCCTAGGCACTTCTGATTTAAATATTGTCGAAGCAGAACCTGTCTTTGATGATTTGGATATTCCGCTTAATTATAAAAATGATTTCAAGCATGTAGCAAAGGAACTGGATCTTTATAGCAAAACGCCAAATCAAATTATTGACAGCGTAGCCCGGTATTTTAATGATAATTTTTATTATTCTGTATCCCAGGACGAGAGATACCCAAAAGGTCAATATTTAACAAAATTTTTATTTAAAGATAAAAAAGGACATTGTGAATACTTTGCAACGGCGACTGCCCTGTTACTACGTGAAGCAGGTATTGCTACGCGATACACCATAGGATATTCGGTACAGGAATATAGCTTTTGGCAAGATATGTATCTGGTACGTGCACGACACGCACATTCATGGGTTAAATATTATATGAATGGTAAATGGTACAATCTGGACACCACGCCATCGATATGGGCGCCTATGGAAGCCGAAGATCGAATGATACTGGAACCATTAATGGATTTAATATCATGGATACGTTACAAAACCACAGGCAGCGAAATTGATTTTCAACCAAAATCTAATAATTGGCTGATAGGGTTAATTATTTCTCTTTTAGTTTATTTAACCTGGCGTTTTTATAACAAACAACGTATCAATATAAAAAAATCGACTCAACCATATTCAAATACACGCATAAACCGTTTTGGCGAAGACTCTCCACTCTACCCGCTTATACAACAACTGGAACAGGATGCTGATAAACGACTACCGGGAGAAACACTAGGAAAATGGATAAAACGGATTTTGCCAAAAGAAAAAACTGAAAAATATCTTGAATTAATTAATTATCATAATCGTTATAGGTTTAATCCAATTAGTGATAAACGAAAAGACAAGAAATTAATAAAAGAATCTTTAGATTCGCTAATTTAAAATCTATTTCTAGTAATATTAAACATTCACTTATTCAACAAAATCGTTACCACGAGATGATAAAAGACCTTTTAAATCGAACGTTTGAAAAAAATTATCATGGTAAGAAGCAAGGTTAATCAAAACAATTATTAACAACAATAGTCTAACCATCACCGTTCTTCTTGGCCGAAACTATCAGTAACCCATTAAGATTAAAGATAAAAGTTGACTTTAATTTCTTATAAAAAATTCGAAAATACTTCCCGGCCAGTACTATGATGAGGAGACGAATCTTCATTACAACTACTTCCGTTACTATGACCCTAGCTTAGGAAGATACATTACGAGTGATCCTATTGGACTTGATGCTGGGATAAACACATATACGTATGTAAATGCTAATCCTATAAATTTAATAGATCCTAAAGGTCTTGTTGAATGGACAGGTTCATTTGCCATTGGTAAATTTAAAATTGGTAAAAAGGTAAAAGATATACCACTAAGGATTGGTTTTGCAGCAATTACTCTTGATTTAGAGTCTGAATGTATAAATGACAAACGGGTTAAAGTGACTTTAGAAATAGACAATATTGAAAGTCATGAATGGTTTCATTTTCCAACAGTCGGGTTTGGAGGAAAAGTGAAATTGACAGATCCTTATAGCACACCAAATGCAGCATATCTTGAAGGGAAATTTAATTTAAAAGGAAAAGGTGTCATTTATGGCAAGGGTGATATTAGTTCAGGTTCTGCGAATGGTTCTTTTTCAGGAGGAGGATTATTATTAGGTGTTTTAGACTTGTCTGGTGATGCTAGATGGCTAAGAAAACCAATTGAAGAGGATTGTAATTGTGGAAAATAATGAAAAAAATAATTATGACATTGTTGGATTTTTCTCATTCATTCCTTTTTTAATATTTGGGATAGGAGGGGTAATAGAAAGTAGTAGCAGTAACACTATATTATTTATTCTTTTCGGAACTGCAATAATAATTAGCTATATAGTTTCTGTGATTTTAACGATAATAGGCTTTAAAAATGAAATTACTTGGATGTACTTATGGGTTCTTATGTTCTTAATTTTTATCCCTTTTTCTAATGTTGCTTTTTGGTTATTTAAAATTAAATTAAATAAAAAAATGAAGTAGAAAAATCGAACGAATCTTATATAAATGTATCACATTCAGGAACACTGACACGTACTTTAAGCCTGACCCCGAAACTAGAATGCTTGATGATGGGCTTTAATCTTAATTACTTTCAAGACTTTTTCGATATTCCTTGTATTCTTTTTTCGATGTCCAATTTAATTTTGTTGTTGTTTCATCAACTTTCTGAGACCAGTAATGAGCTTTAGATAAATCTACTTCTATTCCATACCTTCCTTTTTTATAAGTCTTAGCTAACGATGCTTGAGCCAAAATTGAACCATCATTCGCAGCTTCATTGAATAATTTCATAGCATAGTCAATATCTTTCCTGATTTTAGTATTCGATGTATACATTATTGCATAGATCATTTTTGCATCTACGTTACCCTGCTCCATCGCTCGTTCGATCCAATAAGTGGCATCTTTAATAGCATTTGGATCAATAGCTGAACTTTGTAAATGCCTAATACCTAACATTAACTCGGCCTGCGATGATCCTTCTTTGGCAAACGATTCCAAGATAGAGTAGATTTGGTTAGAGTGAGTAAGGATATTTGTATCAGCTAAACATCCAAACACTTGTCTAGACTGATAATATACTGAAGTACTATCGGCGCGTTTTCTCCAAAATAAAATTGCTTCGTCCGCACGTCCTTCTTCCAACAATTGTTTTCCTTTATTACACGGATAGTCTTCCACGTCGGCAACTGCACACGAAGTAATACAAACAAGTAAAGAAATAATAATCAGATTAAGCTTCATTTGTCACACTCACATTTCTTTTTAGTTTTTTCTTCTAGAGCTTCAGCTGTATCTTCAGGAATTAAAGCATCTCCAAAATCACTATCTGTATCAAAACTAAAACTATTTGGATTAATTTCAAAATAAGGCGTTGGTCTTGTTGCGTCTCTTAGAGGCTGTAGTAAACATTCATCTAAAACAAACTCCAATGTGAACGATGCTGTTACATTAACTTTTGTACTCTTATTTTCACATTCACACTTACATTTCAAATTACATGTTTTGGTTGTTATTGGACGTGTTACTGAACAAGTACACGATACTAATCCTAATGGATCGATAAATATAATCGGATTCGCATTTGCGTAGAGGTATGTGTTTGAGCCTCCTGCAAGCCCGATAGGATCAGAGGTAATATACCTCCCTATGCTTGGATCGTAGTATCTATGTTTATTATAATTCAGATTAATCTCTTCGTCATAATACTGGCCGGGAAGTCTTTTGGTTTCCTGAGTATTTATAGATGGTAGCATCATTGGTATAAATCCATTTAATATCATTATGTTATGACTGTTTTCAGTATATATAATATGCCTTTTACCGTCCTTTATTATTTCTAGATTATCGCCGGTAATTATCAAGTAAAAGATGCTAAAATTACTGATAATGAATCTGAGGATAGAAATTATATGTCAGCCAATTTGAGAGAAACTTTACACCAACTTGCAGATCAATTGCCTGAGAGTGCAACCTGGAAAGACGTCTTGTATGAAGCCTACGTCCACCAGGAAATTGAAGCAGGTTTAGAAGAAGCACGTCGTGGTGAATTTGCGAGTGATGATGAAGTAAAAGCGGCATTTGCAAAATGGGGTGTGCAGATTGAAGTTGAAATGGACTAAACGTGCTCTACAGCAATTAGTAAACGCACAATACTATATTTCACAAGATAATCCTATTGCCGCCAATCAGGTTGCAACTCGTATTGTAGACGCTACCCAACTTCTGTTAACTCAACCTATGATGGGTCGAAAAGGACGTGTTACTGGAACCTATGAATGGGTTGTAAAACAAACACCGTATTTAATAGTGTATACAATCAATAACAATACACTGCAAATTCTGCGAGTGATCCATAGTAAGCAAAATTGGTCAGCATTCTTGAAATAAGATTGTAACTGTCTATCTAGCCCTATAGTGAAATCCAAAAGACTTCCCGGCCAGTACTATGATGAAGAGACGGGACTGCATTATAACTATATTCGGTATTATGATCCGACTATAGGTAGATATATTACAAGTGATCCGATAGGTTTGAGAGGAGGTAATAATACTTATAATTATGTTGAGGGTAATCCAGTAATATTTGTTGATCCAGAAGGGTTATTACCATCATCTTCAAATAAACATAAACAGCGCAATAGGAAAAATAAATGTTCAAAAAGTGAGCCCACAAATAAGTGTAGTAAAGATGAAAAATATAGGGATATAAAAGGAAATGAATATGAGCGTGACAATCGAGGTTCTGAAATAGAATACCATAATGGTTATAGATGCTATAGGAGACCGGACCCATCAAATCCAGGTTCAGGGTTCCAGTGTTGCTATAAAAATGATGGTAGCCCGGCTACAGATCCTAATGATGGGGGCGGAACTTACGATTACAGTACGCTCGGTTTTGGCTCATACTCTGATCACTATTTAGATGATGTTTGGCCGCATGGACCAGATACATATGAATCGCCGGATCACACGGAGTGGTTTTAATGAAAATATTTATTTTATGCACTTTAGTTATTACTTTCTTGGTTATTGTTGGGGTACCTTATAAATATGATAAGGATTCATTTCAGACTATTGATTCTCAGTTAAATAATGAAATATTTGTTTCACTGAGTCCCACAACTAAAAAAACTTTCTTAGGTATGCCTGTTGTTCAAGCTGCCCCATATAAACTATCTGTTTATTGTCTTGATAAAGCATGTATGCCGGACATAAGTAAAGTTATTCTGGAAACAAATAATTCAAAAATAGAGTTGTCTGATATTAAATTCACAACTACTAATGGTGGAATGACAATTACAAACCCACCTTTAATGATTGACTTAAAATTACAACATGAACAAGAGATTTTAATTTCAGCTGTGTCAGATGAAAAAAATATAAATAAATTATCTTGGAAATTACATTTTCAGAAATCAAAGGGATTTTCAATGCTACCCCTTTGGATATACTTTACACATTAGATAAATTTCGCATTTTTACATTTGACATTTTTAAACAAATGTCAAATGTAAGGCCTGACACCGAAATTCATTCGGAAAAGCGCGTTTGATTGATACGGGTGATGTTATCGACTTTAGTAATTACCTGTCGAAAAACGACGTCATGACTCTAATCGCTTCTCATGCCTTAACAGAAGACGAAAAATGATATTGCATGAAAAAAGGTGAGTTTAAAATATTCAAAAATGGAAAGCACCAACAGCTAGCCGCCTGAAAACTATCTAGTGATTTAAGGGAAATCCACATTGCTAGAGAACAAGGCGTACCTCTACCACCTAAAACACTCATTCCGAAAAAGGGCTTCCACCGTTCCGCAGGTTTCCACCTAATTCACAGGCAATAAAAAAGCCCCTGTTAGAGGCTTTTTAATAATTTATGTTTAGTAATTTGTTATTTTTTTCTTATTATTTCTCTGAGCACAATAGCCACTACACCAATAGCTACAATTATTAGAATCTCATAAATGGATAATCTAAGAATCCACTCTAATGGCTTTTCATCACTATTAGAATAATAATTAACCCAAAATAATTTTGCGAATGTTAATAATACAGTCGCTCCAAATACACAAAAAACTAAAAGTATATATTTTTTATCCATATTTAGTTATTACAAGAAACACACACATCTTTACATTCAAAAGAACATGTTGCAACGGCTAAAAATGTCCCTGCTCCGCTTATTATTCTAGCAGTCATTACAACTCTACCTGTTAAATTTAAAGCCGCAGCAGAAAATGCTCTTTCTTTTCCCTTCTTTTCTAGCTTACTATTTATGTCCTCTATCAACGCATCAGCAGCTAATATTGGTAATAAACATGGCCCTGCACATCTAATACACCCAGAAACACCTTCAACATCTGCTTTTAACTCTATATAAGCATCCTGTATTTCTCGTGTTGTATTACCAAAAGAATCTTTAAAGATAGCTCCAGGAATTCTGAAACCATCAGGCCCTACTGGCAATCCAGAATAATATAAACCCATAGGATCAATTTTATTTACTGGATTAGAGCCTGTATACGAATATGTATTTATTCCTCCATACAGTAATCCTATTGGATCACTGGTTATATAACGACCTATGTTTGTATCGTAATAACGCATCATGTTGTAATGCAGCCCCGTCTCTTCATCATAGTACTGGCCGGGAAGTATTTTGATTTAAATTACAAAATATTATGCATTAATCCGTCAGCTCGCCCAAGCCGTAAATGCAGGCATTATAAAAAATATTTGAACGAAAATATCATATTAAGTTGCGCAATATTTATAAGACGTAATAATTAATATATTGATACCTTTTGAGGATTGCTTATGACGAAAACATTAAAGCTGGTACTGGATGTACTAAAACCGCATAAACCAAATGCATTAGACTTTTCTTCTGTCCTGGCTAATCTTGGGGCAGATTACCGTGTGAAATTGACAGTTACCGAGATAGACAAAGAAACCGAAAGCACTATTGTGACTATAGAAGGCGCTGACATAAATTTTGACGATATTAAAACAGCGATAGAAAAAATGGGGGCGTCTGTTCACAGTATTGATGAAGTTGAAGTTTATGGTGAGGATACGGGGTGATTTCTCTACCTTCTTGCAAAAAGCCTTTTAGAACAAAAGCTTTGTAAAAATGACATACCTCTGGGTTAGTCATTATCACTTAAGTAATACTATCTAAATCACATCATAATGCTATTTGATAAAAACTTGTTGATATTACATATTCACCGTGCCAAAAGTATTGCAAGGCGCTATCTGGTGACTAATGGTTTTGATGGTGCGTTAACCATGCTCGGCATGATAACCGGATTCTATACAAGTGGAATGACGGAACTATCAGTGGCAATCAGTGCCTGTTTGGGTGCTGCGGTTGCTCTGTTTATAAGTGGCCTGACTAGCGCCTACCTGAGTGAGAAAGCTGAACGCGAAAAAGAATTACGTGAATTGGAACAGGCTTTGTTGACCGATCTCAAAGAGAGTGATTACGGACAGGCAAGCAAGTATTTACCAATATTCGTGGCCCTGGTTAATGGATTCGCACCACTCCTGCTTTCCTTGGTTATTCTTTTGCCTTTATTTTTTGCAAAACAGCTTTATGTACTGCCTTTATCACCCTTTATTCACGCTATTATTGTTGCGCTGATATGTATTTTTTTCCTTGGCGTATTTTTAGGCAACATCAGCAAAAGCTTTTGGCTATGGTCCGGGTTGAGGACATTGATAATCGCCATAATAACGGTAGCGATTATTCTATTCTTTGGTCGATCTATTTAACTAAATTTTTCTGGAGCAATTATTTTTTTATCAATTGTTTATAAATAAACATATAAAAAACTTTCTTCGACTTTATACTCTATCTTATTAAGCGGTTGTTGATTCCCTTTTTCCAGGCATTCACCATTTTCCAGATTGAATCGCCATTGATGCATTGGGCATTGCAATGTCATGTCATCAATTGCATCACAGGGTATTTTTGCTGCTTTATGTGGACAGGTATCATCAAACACTTGAAAGCCGTCTTCTTTTCTAACAACAAAACAGGCCTGATTGTTAAATTCTATGTATGAGGCGCCCTGATCTATTTCATTAATTACTTTTATTTTTTGCCACTGTTTTTTTTTCTGCTTTGCTTCTATCAGGCTATCTGAGTCGAACTCTGGCAAATCCATTTTAATAATAATATCAATCGCCCAGATAATTTTACTTAATCCTAAAGTTGGGATACAGGTTAGCATCGCATCCAGAATTTCATCGGCGGTATTACCATGCTTCAATGCTCTTTTAAGATACTGCTTCAAGCCTGCTTCGGTTTTTGCGTCAACTTTTGTAATGACTGATAACAATGAACGTGTTTTATCATCAAGGTGTTTGCCGCCTTCTTTTAAAAATTGAAAATAAGGTTCGATGGCATCTTTTCTGACTTTTAATAAATAATCCAGTGCTTCACTCATTTTTATTCCTCTTCTGGTTCTGAATCACCCCAATCTCTTGGTGGCATTTGTACGACCTGTTCACCTACGTTATTTGAATACACATCTTCCATTAATAAGGTAACAGTCGGGTTATTATAATCCTGATGACCTAACATTATATGTATTTTTGGATCAATTGATTTATATATTTCTTCTGCTTTTTTAAATAATAGTGTTTTTTTAACGGCACGTTGCACAGGTATATTGACTGAAACAATACCTAGCTGATGACTTTCTTTCAAGGTACAGGCATTCATATTATTTTTTTGAAAACAACGTACACCAACATCCGATACCACTGCTCCGGTATCTTTATTTAAAGTACGAAATCGAACTTCAGCAAAACTAAGCCTTTTTTCTATGGTCGAACCAAACAATTCATAATAATCGGCAACGACAAATATGCCTGTTGATAATAGTAAAGATAAAATAATAATGATAGAAAGTTTAATCGTTTTTTTATTCATCATAATTAATCTCTACGTAATCGATCTGTCGTCGAGATAGGTGTGGGGTATTTCATGACTATAATGTATGACGATACGACAAACGTAATCAGTGTTGCTAATTGTATCAAGTAAGATGTTTTATTATCGATAAAACCTGATTCAACAGCTAACACGGCAATGAGTAAAGAAAATTCACTGATCTGCCCTAGTCTAAATCCTGTTTCAAATGACACATATTTCTTTTCGCCATGCCCCCGCAGCAACCAGCCAAAAACCAGTGGTTTAAACACAAGCACTAGTACAGCGAGAATAGTTGCCGGGATAAATATTTCATCGATAAACGACATATTAAAACCGGCACCCAGTGAGAAGAAAAAGATAATTAAAAAGAAATCTCTTAATGGTTTTAAACTGTCAGTAATAAATAAGGCAATCGGGCTTGAGGCAAGGGTTACGCCCGCAATAAAGGCACCAATTTCATGGGACAAACCAACATAATGCGCAAGCTCGGCAACACCTAAGCACCAGGCTATTGCCAGTAGAAAAATGTACTCATGTATTTGATCAAATCGTTGTATGAGTTTGATCAAGACAAATCGCTCAATTAAATAAACCACACCAATTAATAAAGGCAAATAAACGAGTTGCAATGCGATATCGACAACCAGATTTCCGCCTTTACCATAACCCTGAAGTAATAAAAGAATAACAATGGCGATTAAATCCTGTATTAATAAAATACTGATAATAATCTGGCCGGTATGTCTGTGATGCAATGTTGTTGTCGGCAATAGTTTCAAACCAATAATGGTACTGGAAAACATCATTACCGCGCCGACTAGCATGGCCTGTAATAATTCATAGCCAAAAATATAACCAATGAAAAAACCAATTAGCGCAAACAATGCAGAGCTGGCCAGGGTAACGACAACCGCTTCTCTTAACATTTGCCATAGTTGTTGTGGCAGTAAATCCAGACCGAGTAAATAAAGTAGAAAGATTATTCCTATTTTGGAAATACCACTAATCAGTTCATGGTCGGTAACAAATTCCAGCCCCCATGGGCCAAGTAATAACCCAAGCGCAATATAGGCCACAATCATAGCCTGGCGCGCATACAAGGCCAGCGTCGCAAACACCGCCGCGCCGGTAAAAATCAAAAATATCGAGTATTCAATTGATTGTTCGACCATTTAAATCCTGTTTTCTATATCGTTTTTTGATACTTGTCCCACATTTTATCCATACGCTTTACCGAAATCGGCATTTTTGTTTTTAATTCTTGCGTAAACAGGGATATTCGCAACTCTTCAATCATCCAACGATATTCATACAGCGATGTCGTGAAACAATCCGTTGCATAGGCATTATCTACTAATTTCTTGATTCTATTCCAGTGTTCCTGAATAAGTTTTGTACTTTGTTTATCTTTTTCGAGTCCACCATTCAGTTTTTCAAGTCTTTTCAGGATGGAATCCAGATAGCGCGGATATTGTTGCAGGCACTTATAAGGCACATCATTAATGAATCCACCATAAATTAAGTACTCCATTTGCTCTTCTATATCGCAGCTTGCACCAACATGTTTCACAATATCGGCATCAGACAACCTTGAATACACCTTTATCTGCTTATCCAGTATTGTTTCTAGCAAGATACAAACCTTTTCTGCATTCATTAACAAATTTTGTTTGTTTTCCTCTAAGGTTGCGAAAAAATAATCCTGTTTGCGTATCGGTTCGTCGTTATAAAGAAAGGTTTCATCTATGGAGAGGTTTACGACTTCATTGATCAATTCTGCTTTTGATCCAATATTGCTGTACATCAACGCCAGTTTTTCAATACCGCGAAGATTCTTACGCATGTATTTGATATCTTTTATCAGTTCGCGTTTGAATAACTGACGTAAGCCATAGCGCAAATAATAATCAGCGCTTTCTTTGGTTTCGAATGCGTGGTTATAAACCTTGCCCTCTTCTTCTATTAACGATGGATAAACAACTATCACGTCATTATTAATTTTAATTTCCTGTTTAACGGGTAATTCACCAAAGTCCCAGCTTGTCACTTCTTCTGTGCCGAATTCATTATCATAAAGCTCGGTAAAAGCATCACCGGCTTTATCAGCAAACTTTTCTTTAAGTACTGCGATATCTTTACCTGTACCGAGTAATTGATTATCAGAATCTATAATTCTGAAATTGGTTTTTAAATGCTCCGGTAAAACAGTTTCAGGCCAGTCTTCATCTTTGATTTCAACCAAACGTGTTTTATATAAATAGGCAGACAGGTTTTGTTTTAATGACACTGTTCGGTTCGTAATATTCTTTGCGCATTCTGTCGCTGTTTGTGGAATCGGCACTATCTTTGTTCGGATTTGTTTTGGCAATGAACGTAACAAGACAATAATTTTTTCTTCGATCAAGCCAGGAACAAGATAGTCCATTTGTTTTTCGTCAAACTGTTTTAAAGCCGCAACAGGCACATCAATATTAAGCCCGTCATCTTCTTTACCGGGTTCGAACTTATATTCAACCGGAATACTTAAGCCTTTTGATTGAATCGTATCGGGGAATAAATTCTCGGTAACATGCTCTGCTTCATGACTCATGATCATGTCTTTGTCAAGACACAAGGCTTGTTTTTGATCTTTATTGAGTTTCTTCGCCCATGCTGCAAACGATTGTCCATCATAAACATCTATTGGTAATGCTTTATCGTAAAAATTATAAATCGCTTCTTCGTCTACTATATCAGGTCGACGAGATTTCTTTTCCAGCTCACGGACTTCATTGATTATTTTATTGTTGTGTTTATAAAAACTGGCAGATGACGCAAGATCACCTTCAACCAGGGCATTTCTAATGAATAATGCTTTTGATTCAACAGGATTGACGCGCCCGTAATTCACTCTTTTTGCGGCAACCAGTGTCATGCCGTATAGGCTTATTTTTTCCAGCGCGACAACCCGTGCACTTTTACTTTCCCAATGAGCATCTGAATAGTTGTACTTTAATAAATGTGCAGCCGTATTGATTAACCAGTTTGATTCGATACTCGCGACATTACGTGCATAAAGACGTGATGTTTCAACCAGATCAGCGGCAACGATCCATTTCGGTTTTTTATTAAACTGCCCGGATGCGGGAAAAATATTTAATTTAATATCTCTGGCTCCGGTGTATTCATGTTTATCTGATAAAAAAGCAACGTGACTGGGCATGCCCGTTAATATCGCACAATGGATATTCTGATAACTGGCAGCGTCAGTATTGATGGTAAATTTCATTTCTGTACAAACATGGCGTAATTGCCTGTGTATATCCGCCCATTCACGCATGCGCATATAAGACAAAAAATTTGTCTGGCATAATTTCCTTAGTTTATTTTGTGACAGCTTCTTTTGTTGTTTTTGATAGAAATACCAAAGATTAACAAACCATATAAAATCCGAGTTTTCATCATCATATTGTTCATGTGCTTTATCTGATTTTTCCTGTTTATCTATCGGTCGTTCTCTTGGACTTTGAATACTCAAGGCGCTGACAATAATTAGTATTTCATTAAGGCAATTAAATTCATTCGCCGCGAGCAACAGTCTGGCGTGCCTTGGGTCCAGAGGAAACCGTGCTATTTTTCTACCAATTGACGTCAGTTTGTTATGTTTATCAAGCGCATTGATTTCCTGCAATACGCGCATTCCATCATTAATCAGTTTTTTCTCTGGCGGATTAATAAAGGGGTAGTTTTCTATATCACCAATATTCAATGCTTTCATTTGCAAAATAACAGAAGCAAGATTGGTCCGTAATATTTCCGGTTGCGTGAATTCTGTACGAGACTCAAAGTCTTCTTCGCTGTATAAACGAATACAGATACCATCGCTGGTTCGGCCGCAACGACCTTTACGTTGATTCGCCGCAGCCTTTGATACTTTCTCTATTGGCAGGCGTTGTACTTTACTACGATAGCTGTAACGACTGATACGTGCCATGCCGCTATCAATGACATAGCGGATACCTGGAATGGTTAACGAGGTCTCTGCAATATTTGTTGCCAAAACAATATGACGTCGTTTATGAGGCGCAAATATTTTATTTTGCCGGGAAGAACTCAAGCGCGCATAAAGCGGTAATACATCGGTATCGGGTAAATTTTGTTTACGAAGAAATTTATCGGTTTCATGTATCTCACCTTCCCCTTCCAGAAAAATAAGAATATCGCCCATATCAAATGATGCCAGTTCATTTATTGCATCTACTATTGCGCCTTCTCGTCCACGTTCGTCTTCGTTCTCTTCATCATCTTCAATCGGACGATATAAAACATCTACCGGATAACTTCGACCCGAAACTTCTATAACAGGAGCTTTATTAAAATGTTCAGAAAATCGT
This sequence comes from Pseudomonadota bacterium, assembly GCA_013112535.1. GTDB lineage: Bacteria > Pseudomonadota > Gammaproteobacteria > Eutrophobiales > Eutrophobiaceae > UBA7359. The sequence continues at coordinate 134,808 of JABFGI010000006.1, read as the reverse complement.
TCAACATCAATCGTTGCAGACGTGATAATAACTTTTAAATCCGGTCGCCTGGGTAAAAGTTGCTTTAAGTACCCCAGTATAAAATCAATATTCAGACTACGTTCATGCGCTTCATCAATGATTAGTGTGTCATATTGATTTAAGTAACGATCCTGTTGTAGTTCAGCTAATAAAATACCGTCGGTCATGAGTTTGATATACGAGTTTTTATTACTGATATCCTGATGCCGAATTTTATAACCAACATGACTGCCAAGTTCAGACTGCAATTCATCGGCAATACGTTTTGCTACTGTCTTAGCGGCGATGCGTCTTGGCTGTGTGTGACCAATATAACCGTCAATCCCGCGGCCTAAGGTGAGGCAAAGCTTTGGTAATTGTGTCGTTTTACCCGAGCCGGTTTCACCACAGATAATAACAACCTGGTTATTTTCTATTGCACTGGCAATGTCTGACTGATGCTGGTTAATCGGCAAATCATTATCAAAATGACAATCTGGTAGATTTGCTTGTCTATCCAGTTTAGTTTGAATTGAATTATCTATTCTATTTTTAAGTGTGCTCCAATCAGCCTGTTTAAAATCCGCCTTCTTTCTTAAGCTTTCAAACTGACGAGTGAAATTAAAACGTTCGGAAGCCCGTGCTCTGGGCAAAAGAGTTTCAATTTCGTTAATTAAAATAGTTTTCTTGTTCACAATGAATGTAAATAGGTTTTAATTTTTTATAATAAACAATCTAATTTATTGATTCTAATCAAGTATTTATTTGTAATTTATTGTTGGACTGGTAGGATAATGAGACATAATATATTAATATTATGTAAACAGTATTTTCTACGTTAAGCACTAATAAATAATAAATAATATCAATAACTTAAATTACTTTTCTTGATTTTTTGGACGGAGATATCTTAACGTATGGCACTCGAATTTGAACTAGCCGGGTCACAAATTGACGGAGCAAGAGACTATCAGGAAGATGCTTTTCTTATTACTAATCTGACTGATGCCAACGGTAAACCAAGCGCACTTGTTGTCATTGCTGATGGCATGGGTGGACATGCTGCCGGAAACGTTGCCAGTAATATGGCCGTTCAGGCTTTTAACAAGCATGTTTCTGCTAATTACCCCACCGAAAATATTGCTGACATCCTCGAACAATCTGTTGTTAAAGCAAACAACTCTATAAAAGAAACCGTTGCAGAGACTCCTGCGCTTTCAGGTATGGGTTGCACTATGGTTGCTGCCATACTCGAAGAAGGAAAAATGTGGTGGGCCAGTGTTGGTGACAGTCATTGTTATCTGGTTCGGGAAAGAGAATTAATCAAAAAGAATGCTGACCATAGCTATGGTGGCTTTCTTGATCGAATGGAAGCCGATGGTACACCTGTAGAACCGGAGCCCGGTTTATCACGTAATATGTTAATGAGCGCGATTACCGGCGAAGACATTAATGAAATCGATGTGTCAGAAACACCTTTAGAATTGCAAGCTGATGATAAAATTGTTTTATGCAGTGATGGTTTAGACACATTAAGTTCAGGCAAAATAATTCAATATTCAGACTGGTCTGAATCACCCAAAGAATGTGCTGATGCACTCATGCAAGCGGTTGAAGAAGCTAATATGCCGCGTCAAGATAATACTACTGCTGTTGTTGTCACTGTAAAAGATACTGCTGCTGCTGAAGAAGTTGCAGAAGAACCAGTCACTGAAGATGTACTGGAAGCAACATCTGATATGAATGCTAATGAAATTGCTGCAGAAAATGCAACTGCTGAAGCTTCTACGGTTGAAGATCCTAAACTTGAACCAATGTCCGGAGAACCTGTTACGGTTGATGCATCACTGGCAGACGCGATACAACAAGATCTTGATGCGACTGATGAAGCTAAAAGTAAAACCGGATTATTTATTGGTATTGCTGCTGCTGTCGTTGTCGTCATTGGAGCCGGGCTATTCTTTACCATGAGCGGTGATAAGCCAGCACAAGAAACTGAAACCACCGTTGCTGAAATTGATGAACCTGAGCTTATAACAGAAGAAGCCAGTGAAGAATTTATTGATGAAGAAGCAGAAGAGATAGCGGTCGAAGAAGAAACGAGCGAAGAAGTCGTTGAAGCAACTAAAGCAACAACACCTGAGAAAACAGAAGCTGTTGCCACTACCGAAACAACTTTTCAGGATACGTTAAAATCTGGTGAAAAAGGTCCTGTCATGGTTTGGGTCCCTGCTGGCGAATTTATTATGGGCAGTAATAAACAATCTGAAGAAAGCCCGAAACATTCTGTATCAATTAGAAAGTTTGCAGTTAGTGCCAGAGAAATAACGATTGAAGAATATAATAAATACGCTGCAGCCGCCGGTGTAAAAACACCGAGAACTAAAGGTCTGGATGCTGCAACCTTCCCTATTTTTTCGATTTCCTGGGATGATGCCTATAACTATACCAAATGGTTATCAAAAGAAACTGGCGAAAAATACCGCTTACTGAGCGAATCGGAATGGGAGTATGCCGCGTCAGGCGGTGAAAAATCACCTTTCTGGTGGGGTTATGATATGGAACCAAATAAAGCGCATTGTTTTCTAGGTTGTAATCAGGAACTGAATACCAATATCCCTATGAAAACAGGAAGTTTTGAAGCAAACCCCTTTGGTTTACATGATATGTCAGGTAACGTTTCGGAATGGGTGCATGATTGCTGGCATCCAAACTATAAGGGTGCACCGTCAGACGAAAGTGTTTGGGAAGGTGGCGACTGTACACTCCGTGTTGTTCGTGGTGGCGCTTTCATCAGTCCTGAACAATCCCTTAGAACCGCTTCCAGAGATAAATATAAATCTAATTCGAGCTATGAATTTATTGGTATTAGAGTAGCCAGAGAAGATTAATAATCTGGCTATTGATCGTATAGAGAATTTTGTTTCTTTTGTTTTAATTGTCACTGTGACCCAGTGACATCTCCGGTTCTATCCTGTCGCGGATTAATTGTTTCAGTTCTTTAGAATCAGGAAACCTGCCTTGTTCTTTTCGAGAAAATATCTCTTCACCATCCAACAATACGACAAACGCACCACCCGTTGACGGCACGAGTGCAAGTTCGCCTATCATTTCACCAAAGGTCATTAACAGCTCCTGTGCAATCCAGTTTGCCCTCAAAATAAAGCGACATTGGGAACAATAGTGAATTTCTATTCTCGGTGAATTAATTTTTGCAACCATTTCTATTTTCGCACCTCTAAATTCAAAAGCAGAGAAATTGGAGGCAGGATATGTCATTAACAGTGAAAAATATACTCTATTCAATGGTACTTTCAGTACTATTTCCTATGAGTGCATTTGCCGACATCAAAATCTATTTTGGGACACCTGCTTACAAATACAAGAATAATTATTTCAACAATTATTCAAACAAGCATCACTACAAAAACAATCAGTATAAAAATAATAAATACAACAAGTATAACTATCCACCATATTCATATCGCAGCAATCATTATAAATTCGCTGATCGAAATAAAAAGTATTATTACCCGAGCTACAGGTATCAACCAAAACAACATTACTATAATCGTAATTACAATCCTTATGCCTCTAATTATAACAATAGGCAATATCGAAAAGCTTACAAACAAGGGTTTAAAGATGGATACAAACAAAGAAAAAGGCATTACAAGCTGGGAAATTAATTATCAATATTTATTGATAATTTAATATTTTTACTCAATATCGAGTAAACTGGGAGGTTCAATTTATAAAAAAATAATAACGAATGAAAAGCTGGCAAGATAGTTTTAAAGCATTCTTACACCCTCGCGTTATTACCATGCTGTTCTTCGGCCTTTCAGCAGGAATACCTCTATTACTTATATTTTCTTCTTTAGGTCTGTGGTTACGCGAAGCAGGCGTTGAACGTTCTACCGTTACTTTCTTTAGTTGGGCGGCTCTAGGCTATTCTTTTAAATTTGTCTGGGCACCACTTGTTGACTGCCTGCCTCTTCCATTTCTGACACGTAAACTCGGCAGAAGAAGAGCCTGGATACTACTGTCTCAATTAGCCATTATCACATCGATATTATTAATGGGTTTTACCGATCCTTCATCAGGCATGGTTCAATTAAAAATAATGGCGCTGACTGCTGTTATGCTTGGGTTTTCTTCTGCAACGCAAGACATTGTCATTGATGCCTATCGTATCGAATCTGCACCAATCGAGTTACAGGCATTAATGTCTTCTACTTATATCGCCGGTTATCGTATTGGCATGCTGTTATCCGGTGCAGGCAGTTTATTCCTGGCTGGGCATCTTGGTTCTGAACTAAATTCTTATAACTATATTGCATGGCAAGTCACCTATGCTTGCATGGCTATAATTATGCTTATTGGTGTTGTAACGACTCTCATCATTGATGAGCCTGAAAGTAATCAAACTATAAAAAATAAATATTCCAGTAACACATACATTAGATTCGTTATTGTCTTTTTTATAGCAGCAACCGGTTTTATTCTTTCGTTTTTGTTAAGTTCTGATATAGCTTCAATTTGGAAAGAAAATTTAGATAGTGTTTTAAATAATCCTGCAATATCTAATTTCTTAATCGAATTAATTCGATTGTCTTCAGGAATAACAATTGCTCTCTCCATTACCTTTTTATCAATTAAAATTAAATTCATAGAACAACAGGTTATTAACGAAAGTTATGTTGCACCTGTTGTTGATTTTTTTAAGCGGTATGGAATAAAACTGGCTTTTCTATTATTAGCCCTAATTTGCCTGTATCGAATTTCAGATATTGTACTTGGTGTGATTGCCAATATATTTTTTCAGGATCTGGGTTACAGTAAGACAGAAATCGCTTCTATTGTTAAGACCTTTGGCTTATTTATGACATTACTGGGTGGTTTTTTAGGCGGTATTTTATCTGTACGCTTCGGCGTCATAAAAATATTATTTGTTGGTGCCTTATTAACTGTTTTGACTAATTTATTATTCATGCTACTTGCAGTAAAGGGGTATGACATTACTCTACTCTATCTTGTAATTTCAGCTGATAATTTATCGGCAGGTCTGGCGAGCGCCGCTTTTGTTGCTTTTTTATCTCGTTTAACCAATATCTCTTTTACAGCAATGCAGTACGCGATTTTTAGTTCACTGATGACATTAATTCCAAAGTTAATTGGCGGTTACTCAGGATCTATCGTTGAAAATATCGGCTATACACAATTCTTCTTAATTGCATCCTTGATTGGACTCCCTGTATTGTGGATTATTTATTTGGCTAACAAACATTTAAATTTCGAAAAATAGATATGGCAACTGAAATAGAACATAAGTTTTTAATTGTTAATGATAATTGGCGCGAAGATGCTGATGAAGGCATCACTATGGTTCAAGGCTATATGGGAAGCAATGAAAAAAGCTCTATTCGAATCAGGATTAATGGTGATTCGGCGAACCTGAATATCAAAAGTAAAACAATAGGTACTCAACGAAGTGAATATGAATATCCTGTTCCTGTTGATGATGCCAAAGAAATACTGGAAACACTGTGTGACAGGCCCTTTATAGAAAAAACGCGATTTCATGTCATTCATGATGGGCACAAATGGGAAATTGATGTTTTCGGCGGGGATAATGAGGGGCTCATTGTTGCCGAAATTGAACTGGAGTCAGTCAATGAAAAATTCACCCTGCCTGACTGGGTCGGTGAAGATGTTTCGAACGACCCACGTTATTACAATATTTGCCTTGTGACTCATCCGTATAAAGATTGGTAGCGACCCCAGATGTTGCAAAACGCGTCATTCTTGCCAAAAACACCGTAAATCACTGTTATTTATTATATTTTTTAGTGTGTTATTAGACTGTTTTTTGTTAAAATCGCCATTGAATCTGGAGCAAGTATTAAAATGCTGTTTTTATCTATAATTAATATCTATGACCGTAAATAAACACAATTCCAACGATATATTGATCGATAAGTTTAATCGTGTCGTCGATTATGTACGTATCTCTGTTACTGATCGTTGTGACTTTCGCTGTGTCTATTGTATGGATGATGAAATGCAGTTTGTACCCCGTGCCCAACTATTAACATTGGAAGAAATATCAAAAATTGCCAGGGCATTTACCGAATTAGGCGTCAAAAAAATACGCATTACCGGTGGCGAGCCTCTTGTCCGACGTAACGTCATTAAATTATTCGAGGATATCGGTCAGTTTTCTGGATTAGATGAGTTGGTTTTAACAACTAACGGTTCACAACTAAGCCATATGTCACAAGCGTTAAAAGATGCCGGGGTAAAACGTATTAACATCAGTCTCGATTCACTTGATGCAGAAAAGTTTAAGCGTATAACACGAGTCGGTGATCTGGAAAAAGTGCTTGCAAGTATTGATGCTGCGTTAGCAGCCGGTTTTGAAAAGGTTAAAATCAATGCCGTTATTTTAAAAAACCGTAACCATGATGAGGTTGTCGATCTGGTTCGCTATGCCAGTGATCGTGGTATGGATATCAGTTTTATTGAGGAAATGCCGCTGGGAATTATTAGCGATCGTGACCGTGCTGAAGCGTATTATTCAAGTGATGAAATTAAAACGGATCTGGAACAAGTCTTTGAATTAGTCCCAACAACAGAAACAACGAATGGTCCTTCCAAGTATTATAAACTGACTGAAACAGGAACAAGAGTAGGATTTATTTCTCCTCACAGTCATAATTTCTGCGATGATTGCAATCGTGTCAGATTAACTTGCGAAGGTCGTTTGTTATTATGCCTCGGACAAGAACATTCTGTTGATCTGCGTAAAGTAATTCGTACCCATCCAGAAGATATCGAAATACTAAAGCAGGCGATTCGTGACTCAATGTTAATCAAGCCAAAAGGACATGAATTCGATTTATCAGAAAAACCTGTCATATTCCGACATATGAATGTAACCGGGGGATAGACATGTCTGGCTCCTATCGTCCGGAGATGACCAATGCCGGTCTTCCTGCTACCTGCCCTGTTCTGGCAACTGATGAATATCAGAATACTCGTGAACTTCATATCGCGGAAGAACGGCCCCTTACAATTTATATTGACAGTTATGAAATCGTAACGTTAATGACGCTGGGCACACAACCTGAATTACTTGCATTGGGTTATATCAAAAACCAGGGATTAGTCAGTGATTTAAAAGAAATTAAATCAATACAAGTTGATTGGGATGTTAATGCTGTTGCCATTACCAGTTTTAGTGAACGTGATGACTGGGCAGATCGATTAGGGCCGAGAATTGTTACAACGGGTTGTGGTCAAGGCACAGTTTTTGGTGACATCATGCAAAACCTGGATGAAACTGATATTCAAAGTTACGAGTTAAAACAATCCGATCTTTACTCACTTTTAAAAAACCTTAATATTCATAATGATGTTTATAAGAACGCCGGTGCTGTACATGGTTGTGCTTTATGTCAGGGCATAGAGCCCCTTATTTTTATTGAAGATGTTGGCAGACATAATGCTGTTGATGCTATCGCTGGCAAAATGTGGCTGGAAGGCATAACGGGACATAATAAGATATTTTATACCACAGGACGTTTAACATCTGAGATGGTTATTAAAGTGGCACAAATGAACATTCCTGTTCTCCTGTCCCGGTCAGGCATTACACAAATGGGTTTAAACCTGGCTCGCGATTTAAATATCACCTTGTTATCGAGGGCAAAAAATAAACACTTTCTAATATACAACGGTAAAGAAAACATTATTTTTGATATTGAACTTCCAGCAAAGTTAGAAATAGCAAATGTTAAAAAAGATTGATAAAACTGATATCACTGGCGTTATATTAGCAGGTGGTCAAGCACGTCGTATGGAAGGACAGGATAAAGGTCTGGTTCTATTGAATAACAAACCGATGATAGAACACGTAATACAAGTATTAAAACCTCAGGTTAGTCATCTTCTAATTAACGCCAACCGTAATCACGATAAATATTCAGAATTTGGTTTTGATATTATTTCTGATGAATTGAGTGGATATCATGGTCCACTGGCTGGTATGGCAAGTGCATTAGATAAAATTAACACACCTTATATGTTAACAGTACCTTGCGATTCTCCTTTCATACCTGATGATCTGGTTCATCGACTTATCAATGCTCTAGAATCAGAAGACGCAGAAATAAGCGTTGCGCATAATGGTGATCGTATACAACCCGTATTCTGTTTAATTAAAAAAGAACTGCTGTCTTCCATTAACGATTACCTGAGTAAAGGCGAACGGAAAATAGATAAATGGTTTAAACAGCATGCTGTGGTTATTGCTGATTTTTCAGATATTCCTGAAACCTTTGATAACTTAAATACCATAGAAGATATAAAAACTGTCGAAAGAAACATATGACAAACATTAAGACAAATATTCCAGTACTTGGATTTGCTGCGTACAGCGGCACTGGAAAAACGACACTGTTAATAAACATTATTCCTATTTTGAAAAAACGAGGAATAGAAGTCGGCGTCATAAAACATGCACACCATGGTTTCGAAATTGATCAAGAAGGCAAAGACAGTTATAAAATAAGAAAAGCTGGCGCCAGCCGGTTATTAATTGATTCAAAATATCGCTGGGCATTAATGGTAGAACGAGAGGAAGAAAGCCCGGGTATACGTCTCGAAGAATCCATTTCTCACATGGATCAAGACAATCTGGATTTAATTATGGTAGAAGGTTTTAGACTGGAGGCCATACCAAAAATTGAATTACATCGGCCTTCACTAAATAAAGATTTAATTTATAAACATAATGAAAATGTGATAGCAATAGCAACAGATGCACCTATAGACACTGAGACAAAATTGCCGTTACTCGATTTAAATAACTATGAAGAAATTGCAGAATTTATTATTACTACTTTTTGCAATGATAAAATTTGTTCTTAATAAATTCTTGAGGGGAATACATTAATGTCAGAAACAATACATAAAACCGCTAGCTGTAAAGACGACTACGATCCAGACTCTATTACACCTGACAAAGCGCTTGAGAATATTTTTAATGCCATTACACCTGTCAATGAAACTGAAAGCGTATTTATAAGAGAATCATTAGGCCGTGTAATAGCCAGTGACATAAAGTCTGAAATCAATGTGCCCTCAGGAATAAATTCAGCAATGGATGGTTACGCGATTAAAGGCTCTGATATACCTGCACACGAAATAAAAAAACTAAAACTAATCGGAACTTGTCTTGCCGGCAAAAATTTTCTGGACACGGTCAATGAAGGCGAATGTGTCCGTATTATGACCGGCGCAATTATGCCAGAAGGAACGGACACGGTAGTAATTCAGGAACAAGCTATTGTCGCGGGTGAATATATCGATATAGGTAACGATACGAAACCCGGAGACAATGTAAGACAAGCTGGTGAAGATTTGTCCATCGGTGATCTTGTTCTTGAAAAAGGAATGCGTGTAACACCGGCTGAAATCGGATTATTAGCATCTTTGGGTCAGGCGAAAGTTTCTGTATTTAAAAATATAAAAGTTGCTTTTTTTTCAACCGGCGATGAATTACGTTCTGTTGGAGAAGTTCTTGATGATGGTGCTATATACGACAGTAACCGCTATACCTTATTTGGAATGTTAGCTCGTATAGGCGTTGAAATTATTGACATGGGTGTCGTTAGAGATGACAAGGAATTACTAGATCGCGCTTTTATCGAAGCGGCGGAAGAAGCCGATGTAATAATTACCTCGGGAGGTGTTTCTGTTGGCGATGCTGATTACATCAAAGAAATTTTAGAAAAACAGGGAACAGTCGATTTTTGGAAAGTTGCCATGAAGCCAGGTCGCCCTCTCACCTTTGGTAAAATTAATAACACACTTTTCTTTGGTCTCCCAGGTAACCCTGTATCGGTCATGGTCACTTTTTATCAATTCGTTCAACCTGCATTAAAAAGACTTTTAGGAGAAACCGTTTATTCTCCAATCACGATGAAAGCACCATGTGTATCAAACCTTAAAAAACGTCCTGGCCGTGTTGAATATCAACGTGGTGTTTTGGAACAGGATGAAACTGGCAGTATGGTCGTTCGCAAAACAGGCAAACAAGGTTCAGGGATACTACGATCCATGGCTGATGCAAATTGTTTTATTGTTTTGCCAATGGAAAACGAAGGTGTGAAAGAGGGAGAAATGGTGGATGTACAATTATTTCATGGCATAGTCTAAATATTGATAGATGAATAAGTCATAATTTTAATGTCTACCTATATTTCTTTTAATATCTTATCTGTAGCCATTCAGACTTACTTCCCAGAAAAATGAACAGCCAATATACAGCTGCCTTGCAATAAGTCAGCTCATAAAATTAATGAATGATGAAGAGTTAGAAAAAGTACATATTGACCTTCCTAATCATTGGGCAATTGGAGGGGAATCACTATGGGCTACACCACTTGGAAATAATCTTTATCGAATCGAAAATATTCCTTTCTTTGCTTACGGATTAAATTTCCAAGACATAGTATTAGCGACCCCTGATTCAGAAGACCTAAAGCCAGAGATTAGGAAAGTAATAACGCCTGGTGAGCATCGAACCTATCGAATTATTTTTAATAAAGAGGTTGATCGTCAAAAACAGGAAGTGCTCCTGAACTCATTAAAGCAATATAAGACTACGTACGAACGAGCAAATGGTACAAACGTGGCTGTAGATATTGAGCCTACTGGTGACCACATAGCAGTATATGATCAGTTAGAGAACTATGAGGAAAGTGAACTTCTCTCTTTTGAAACGTGTGAGGCAAGAATTGAAGGTAGCTTTGATGATGCGCCAGAAGTAGATGAAAGTGCCTGACACTGTATTGTTTAGGACAAAACGCATTTAATAAATGAAATTATCTAATAGCCAAAGCTACCAATGACTCAAAAAAAATAATACTTCATGTAATTTACTAAAAAACATTAAATATTCCTTGTAAAACAATGAGTTTAGTACGAAACTTAATATAGTATTTAATTTGTTTCATACAGCTTATGCAAGTTATTAGTAAATCAGGCTATGACGTTAAACGTATTACTGTCCTTAATTCCAAGGGTGGTAGCGGGAAATCCATATTGGCAACCAATATTGCCAGTATTTTTGCTACTAATAGTTTGCGTACAACCCTGATTGATTATGATCCACAAGGCACAGCTATTCGTTGGTTGAAACAACGATCTGACGAATATTCACCCATTCATGGTATTAACGCGACACAACAAAATCCGGGAATGACCCGAAGCTATCAAATGCGTGTGCCTGCCGGCACTGACCGCATGATCATAGATACGCCAGCTGGAATCCATGGTTTGGAATTAAATGATTTTGTTATTAACAGCGATTATATCCTGATTCCCGTTATTCCTTCTGACGCTGATATTCATGCAACTACACAGTTGATTGCTAATTTATTACTTAATGTAAAAATCAGATCACTCGATGTTAAAGTTGCGGTTATTGCTAACAGGGTTAAAAAGAATACAAAAATCTTAAATCAACTGGATAAATTTTTGCAGCAAGTTGATTTCCCATTTGTTGGCAGGCTAAGGGATACTCAAAACTACGTTAATGCTGCCAAGCAGGGTATTGGAATTCACGAAATGTATCCCCCTTCTCTAGTGAAACAGGATGTCAGTGATTGGGATGATATTCTTAAATTTGTTGAAGATGGTTTAACACTTTATGATCATAAAGAATTACCACCTCCTATATTGGATGAAAACAAACAAGTTAACTATTAATCTTTTCTTTAATCTTCTTTACCAGATATTCACTAAATGGAATGGCACAGGTAAATGCTGGAGAAACAGCGTTTAGTACATGAAACGATGTCTCATCGCCTTCGTACTTAAAATCCATTTCCAGCTCTTTAGTTTTAATATTTATTAATTGCGCACGTATACCGGGTTTACCCCAATGAACAAAACCATCCTGATTGATTTCTCTTACTAAACTGCCTGCAAGTTGAACCAGTTTCCTTTTTGAATATTTCATCATTTCATTTATTGCCAGTTTTCTGAAGCCAAAATTATTAGCTAATAACAAACTGGCATCGATACCAAGAATATCGATCATTTCTTTCATGTTAAATTTTTCAAAGCCGGCATAATTTTCACGCCAGAAAGCCGGAATGGCAGTCGGTCCTATTTTTGTTTTATTTTCTGCGGTAACTGTAAAATGAACTCCCAGAAAAGGGTTACGTAGATCAGGCACGGGATAGATGTTGGTTTTCAACTTTAGCCCCATGCCCTCTTTCTGATCATTCGCATACAGATATATGCCTTTAAATGGCAATATTTTATAGTCTTTAGAAAAACCATAATCTTTTGCTATCTTGTCCGCATACAAGCCAGCAGCGTTAATAACATAGGCTGATTCAAACTCACCATTACTGGTAATAATTTTACCGCCAACTCGTCTTAAATAAGTTGTGTTATTCAGTAACGTTATTCCTGCTTCTTTAATATCTTTTAGGACAGACTCGATAACTTCAACAGGATTAACTGTTGCCGTTGTCGGTGACCATAAAGCACGATCAAATGTATATACATTTGGTTCGATTTCCAGTGCCTCTTCTGCTGTAATTTTTTTTAATTCAACACTATTAATCTGACTGCGTTTATATAATTCATCTAGTCCCTTTAACTCTACTTCATTACGTGCAACCACTAATTTTCCACAATGGTTGACTGTTAATGCTCTCTCCTTACAGTACTCTTGCCATGCTAAGTTACCGTCACGACAAAGTTTTGCTTTTAATGAATCCGCAGTGTAATAAAAACCGGCATGAAGTACGCCACTATTTCGTCCACTGGCATGCTCACCAGGACGTTCTTCTTTCTCGATAATAGTAATACTCGAATCAGTGAATTGTTTTTTTAATTCAAGTGCGATCGTAAGACCAACTATGCCGGCCCCGATAATCAGAAAATCAGGGTGTTTATTTAAAGACATGGTGATTATTAATAGCCGGGCGTGTTTTTCTCAACCCATTGTGAACCTGAGTTCGTCTCTTCTTTTTTCCAGAATGGCGCACCTGATTTAAGCTGTTCCATAATCATACGGCAACTTTCAAAAGCCTCCTTGCGATGTGCAGACCATGTTGCGACCAGAACAATATCTTCACTTATCTTAACTTTGCCGACTCGATGCAATATTAAAACATCGAGCAACTGCCATTTTTCAATTGCTTCTTTGGCAATCGTCTCAAGGTGTTTTTCTGTCATTCCGGGATAATGTTCGAGTGTCATATAAGTCACTTTTTTATCTTCGTTGAAATCCCGCATAGAACCTACAAAACTTGCTGTGGCACCATATTGGCCAGCCAGATCAAGGTTTTCAAGGTAAGCCTGAATTTCCTGATAAGCATTGAAAGGTTTTTTTCGGATTTCAATTAACATTTTAACCTCCGGTAACCGGTGGGAAAAAAGCCACCTCATCTCCTGACTTGAGTTGATGTTCTGACTTTACGTACTCCATATTGACCGCCATCATGACATTTTCAAATTCAATATTTTTGTTTTCAATAATCAATTGCCATAATTGACTAATAGGCGTGCCCTCTTCAATTTCAATCACTGAACTGGCTTCACCCATTAATTCACGTAAACTGGCAAAATACTTAACGGATACCTGCATGTGTTTCACTAAAACCTGTATTTGAGTAATATTAGGAATTATATCAAAGAGATGAGTATTGTATGTCTAAATTAACGCATTTTAACGAAGATGGCGCTGTTCATATGGTTGATGTCGGCGACAAGTCGATAACACATCGTGTTGCCGTTGCTGGCGGTTCTATCTGTATGGAAATGGATACCTTGTCATTAATTAAAGAAGGCGGTCATAAAAAAGGGGATGTACTAGGCATTGCTCGAACCGCAGGAATTATGGGCGCAAAAAAAACATCGGAACTCGTCCCCCTATGTCACCCTATTTCTCTGACACACATTAATATTGATTTAAATATCAATGAAGGTAATTCCTCTGTCTATTGCGAATGTCGAGCAGAAACTGATGGCAAAACAGGTGTAGAAATGGAAGCACTCACCGCTGTTCAAGTAACATTATTAACTATTTACGATATGTGCAAAGCCGTTGACCGCGGCATGGTGATTTCTGATATTAAATTATTAGAAAAATCAGGTGGCAAATCAGGAACATGGACTAGAGATTAATCGTATTTCATATACTTGAATCGTGGATCGTCTGGTGTTCCATCCAAAGCACTATTTTCTTCTATAGCCGGTTGCCATTGAATAACTTCTTCTATCTTTTTTGCTAATTCAAAATCTTTATCTGTTACGCCTTTTGCAGCATGATTCATTAATTTTACTGTAACAAAAGCATATGACACGGTTAGATCAGGATGATGCCAACCTGCTTCGGCTAGATGCCCTACTGTATTGACCACCATTAAGGTTGCTTTCCAGCCACTGGTTTTGTATTTACGTCTAATCCAGCCACCTTCGTAATACCAATGGGGTAATTCGTCTTTAAGTCGCGCTTCAATTTCTTCTTCTGTATAGGTTTCGTCTTTTCCTGCTTTACGCCATTGAGCCATATTTGATCACCTTAAATAATTGCTTCTCTATATTGGTCTTCTTGAAAGTCATTAAGTTCTGAAAATGGTATTGCCTCTCTTATTTTCTTTACCTGCTCTTCGTTAATAGATTTTATTCTGTCGCTTTCCAAGCAAAGCGCTCCTCGAAAACCAAGATAATCTGAATTCAATTTAAGAAGTGAACTAATATCTTCAAACTTCAATGATCCGGCAAGCCCGGTTAATAAATCAAACTCTTTAACTGTTTTTATAAATTGCTTTAACTCATTATCATTCAAAACAGCACACAAATTTCTACTCTTCTTTTCTTTTGTATCTAACATTATGCCTGCTATTCCACTTTGCAATAATGGCTCAATCGAATCCTCACCTTGATAATTTTCTGCAAAAATTACTATGACTAATTTAATATTATTGTCCGCCGCATTTTTAATTGTTTCAACAAAATAATCTGATGGCGTATTGTCAAACAATCCGACCTTTACATAATCAACGCCCGTCTTAAACATTTCGACAATATATTTTGAAAGTTCCGGGTCGTTTGAATCAATATCACCGATAGTTGCACTGGTAAGAATTTGACTATTAACTATATTTACAATTTCTTTCACTGCATTATTTTCAAGTGCACCTAATGCACCTTCATGTGGATTTTTTATATCGATAATATCAACATTGGCATCGAGTAAAATTTTTGCTTCAGCAATAGAATTGACACTAGCTAACATCCCGGTCATGCTATTTCACTCTCTTTTTTGTGCTGTCGATAATTTTCAATTTTTTCCATTAACCACTGCCATGCAATTTTTTCATTTTCGCCTGCAGTTTTGTCAATGGCTATCATTAAATATTCCAGCTCCTGACTAATCTTTTCTTCTGATAACATACTCAAACGACTAACAAGTATAGCGGCTTCTAACACAGCTGATTGCGCTCTATTAAACCCTTTAAATGCGAAATGTGTTACTTCAAAAACAGGTTTAAAATAACATTGCGGTCGTAGCCCATCATCTTCAAATGAATCTAATTCGAGTTCTATATGACTTAATGCAGCCGTTAATCTTTGCCCGGTTATTTTTTCGGTTGGCACTAACGACCAGTCCTTACGTCCTGTTATACAACCGGCAAATATACGAACGTCATCTATACAATTAACCACGGCTGATTTATTTCTCTGTATATTTTCCAATGTCGCTGAAGGTTTAAACGGTGCAATCATAATCAAACCATTTTCCTCTCGAATGCCCATCGGCGCAATATGTGTCGAGCCATCTTCATTCTGTGTTGTAACAATTATTTCCTGAATCATTTTTTCTTTTTGTTCTCTCTGCTAGCTCTAAGTGTACTCCCTTCTGCTTTATATTCTTCCCTATTTTCAACTGACTCTTTTCGTAATTCTTTCATAGCATGCGCTGAGCGAGAATCCTGATCTTTTTCTTCTTCTGATTTCGTATTTACACAGACGCCCCAGCTCAATTCTTCATCTTGCATATAAGGCTTGCCTAATTGCCAGGCTATCTGTGCCTTGGATAATTCCACTCCCATATAAAATGCATGTGGTGCATCATCTTGTAAAAGTTCAAGCCTCGGAAATAACTCAAATGGATTAACACTGATATTGATTCCATCTCGATTATAAACGTGAATACCCTCTTCACTCACTTGAATACGATAACTTGGATCTTTTACATTCTGATAAAACTCTTCAATTTCATTGCTATTATATGGGAAAGGCTTTCTCGCATGCATTCCAAGTAGCGAACTATCCAGGCCTTTAGGCAAGCTTTCATCTTTTTTTGCCGCAAACATAATCCGACGTGCCATATCAGCTTCTTTTATTGCAGTACGACAATGTGGACTCACTTCCGTTGCCAACACAGCATTGATATCCATTTCCGAGATCATGCCAAATAACAAGGCATTAATACCGGTTGTATCCGCTTCAGTTAACTCGGTAAGGTTTCCTATCCCCATCATTATTTTTAGATCGGGACAGTTTTGACGTAACTCATGATAACGAGTCACCGATTCAGTAAAACCAAAATGAATCGGATCAAGAATCGCATCGGCATAAAAAGGGCGTCCCTTTTTAGCAAAGGCTTCAATGCTTCGATACAAAGAATCCATATCACCATGATTCTCAGGGATTAATATAGGTATCGAATCAACTTCGTCAGCAATCCATAAACTACTTTCTTTCAAACTTAGTAAGAAATCAGCACCGGCTTTACCTCCACGTAATAAATCTTCTTCTTCCAGGGAATCGATGCTGACTTTAAAACCAGAATCATGCAATGCGTTTATCGTCTCTTCTAAATGCGGAAAAGGTGTATCGGGTAAACATCCAATATCAATCACATCAGCACCATCCCGACGATATTTTTCTGCTCGTTGCAGAATCTCATCGATACTAACCATCGGTGCATCTACGATTTCACCAAATATCTCGACATTATGCTGCGTTAAATCGACAGGCTTACAATCTCGACCAAAAAAAGCAGGTAAATCTTTTAGATCAATTGTTCCTCTAACGCATTCAACACCCAGCGCTTGCGAAGCTGATGACAAATCTCCACGACATAGACCCGGAACAATAATCCTGTCAATGCCATTCAATTCTGTTAATCGACGCGAAATCATTTGAGCCGTCATCAGCGCAGCGACACTGACACCAATATTTCGAATTTCATAGGTAAATTCCGTCGGAGCCATCTCTTGCAAGATGTTTTGCAGACGTTTTTGTGCGAGTTTTCCGGTGAGGAAAAGCAGGTGTTCCTGACTTTGTTCTTTTTCTTGCATTGCCGCAGCATTATAAGCAGGCAAGGCTCTAAATCAGAGTACTATTTTCGACAAATATATTGGTTCATATTAACCAATTTAAACGCGCTATTTTATCCATTTTGCTAATAAATAAATACGTAGAATATCTATTTTTTACTTTAATTTTATATTTTATCTCATTGTTTTTATTAATTATTACAATGTTTTCTATACTTTTAAATTAGCTGGCATGATTATAGCTCTATCAGAAACAGTCATTATTTAAAAATTTGGAGAATTATTATGAAATGGTCTACACCTGATTACAGCGATATCCGTTACGGCTTTGAAGTAACAATGTATATCGATAATAAGTAATTTTTACATTAACACTTTGGAATCCCCTGTAAACTGAGTTCTGCTAAAAGCTCGGTTCTAATCAGCTTATAAAGCTGAGGTTAATATTCGACCTCAAAAGTTATCTCACTTATGATTCCACTCAAATAATAACTACAAGATAAAAAAATATGCATATACGTTTATTAGGCACTGGAGCTGGCGGTGGTTTTCCTCAGTGGAACTGTAATTGCCACAATTGCAGCAGACTCCGTAAAGGATCCATTAAAAGCTCTGCACGCACACAATCGTCCATTACCGTTAGCGGAAATGGTGAGGACTGGGTTTTATTCAATGCGTCTCCTGACATCCGAGCACAAATAGAATCTTTTCCACCATTACAACCTGCTCGAAAAATTCGTGATACCGGTATTTGTTCAATTATTCTCTGTGATGCACAAATAGATCATACAACCGGTTTAATTATCATGAGAGAACACGACAAACCCTGGGATGTTTACTGTACATCAGCTGTTCATGAAGATATGACGACGGGATATCCAATTTTTAACATGCTCAGCCATTTTCGTGGGGTTAACTGGCATGAAGTTAGTACGGAGCAAACTCCCTTTGAAATTCCAAAAGCTGATAACCTGATTTTTACAGCAGTTCCCTTGAAAAGTGAGGCTCCTCCTTTTTCACCACACAGGCACAATACCGTTGCCGGCGATAATGTCGGCTATAAAGTAGAAGATACTTCTACTGGTAAAAATTTATTTTACGCACCCGGGCTCGGCACGATGGAAGATCATGTTCTTGAATTCATGAGTAATGCTGATGTTGTTTTAGTTGATGGAACAGTCTGGACTAATGACGAAATGTCACGACATGGTATTAGTGACAAGTTAGCCAGTGAAATGGGGCACCTTGACCAATCAAGTAAAGGCGGCATCATGGAAATGTTATCCGGCCTTGAAAAACCACGAAAAATTTTAATTCATATTAATAATACTAATCCAATTCTGGATGAAGAGTCGGATGAGAGAAAACAACTTGATGCCCTTGGTATTGAAGTTTCCTATGACGGTATGGATATAAATATTTAACTTTTTGGAGTAATACTTAATGACTAATGAAACAACACCCTGGACTAAAGAAGAATTCGAACAAAAATTACGAGACAAGTCCAGGTTTTATCATAGAAACCATGAGTTTCATGTTTTGATGAATGAAGGCAAACTTGATGAAGAAGCTGTACGTGGCTGGGTTGCTAATCGTTTTTATTATCAAGTCGCTATTCCTGTTAAAGATGCCGCCATTATGTCTAACTGTTGGGATCGGGAAGTCCGTCGGCATTGGATACAACGTATTATTGACCATGACGGTAATGAAGAAGATTCAGGTGGCATTGAAGCATGGCTGGAATTGGGAGACTCAGTAGGTTTACCGCGCGAAGATCTTTTAACACACAAACATTTATTACCTGGTGTTAAATTTGCTATCGATGCTTATATCAATTTTGCCAAGCAACAACCCTGGCAAGTTGCAGCCAGTTCTTCTTTAACAGAACTTTTTGCACCAACGATACACAAAGATCGTATTGATAACTGGCCTGATAAATATCCCTGGATCGACCAGTCTAAAGGTTACCGCTATTTTACTAAACGGCTTACCGAAGCACGACGAGATGTTGAGCGTGGCCTTGAAATAACGCTGGATTATTATAAGACACGAGAACAACAGGAAATGATGTTAAATGTCCTGCAATTTAAACTCGACGTGCTCTGGACTATGTGTGATTGTATGTGGATGGCTTATATTGAGAAAAAACCACCCTATCATAATTGTTAAAGGATAATTTACTGATGCTTAAAGATGAAACAGACAAAGCGATTGGACCTGATGTTATACCGACATTTGCATCTACTCATCGCCTGCAATGGGAAGAGGCACAGGATTGTCATGTCATCCTTTATCCCGAAGGCATGGTTAAACTCAATCCTACTTCGGCAGAAATATTACAACAATGCGATGGTGAGAAAGATGTAAAAACAATTATTGAAGATTTGCAGAAGAAATATTCAGGCGCAGATCTTGAAGAAGATATTTTAAAATTTTTGGAGGTTGCCCATGGCAATGGCTGGATCAGAACAAAATAAAATACCTCAACCATTATGGTTGTTGTGTGAACTAACGTATGCCTGTCCATTGCAATGTCCCTATTGTTCAAATCCGGTAGAGATGGCTAAGGTAAAAAATGAAATTGCTACTGATGACTGGATTAGAGTTCTACGCGAAGCACGTAAGATGGGAGCAACACAACTTGGTTTTTCCGGCGGTGAACCCCTCACTCGACCTGATCTGGAAGAATTAATTGCAGAAGCCAGACAACTTGGCTTCTATACCAACCTAATCACATCAGGCATAGGCATGGATGAAAAACGTATTAAGGCATTTAAGAAAGCAGGTCTAGATCATATCCAGGTCAGTTTTCAAGCAAGTACCGAAGATTTAAATAACCTTATTGCCGGGACTGATGCATTTGAACATAAAAAAGAAATGGCGCGGCTGGTAAAAAAATATGGATACCCGATGGTGTTATGTTTTGTTCTTCACCGTAGAAATGAAGATCAGATTAGAGACATACTTGACTTATGTGTTGCTCTCGAAGCTGATTATGTCGAACTGGCAACAACGCAATATTATGGTTGGGCATATCACAATCGTGAACAACTTCTCCCAACTAAAGCACAACTTGCTCATGCTGAAATAGTTGCAAAAGAATATCAGGAAAAGCTGGAAGGTAAAATGAAGATATATTATGTCATTCCGGATTACTTTGAAGATCGTCCGAAGAAATGTATGGATGGTTGGGGAAAGGTTTTTCTGACGATTACACCTGAAGGAACAGCCCTTCCCTGTCACGCAGCGCGACAACTACCCGGTCTCGAATTTCCAAATGTTAAAGATCATAGTGTTGACTGGATTTGGAATGAATCTCCTGATTTTCAAAAATATCGCGGACTTGGCTGGATGAAAGAACCCTGTCTTTCATGCGATGAAAAAGAAAAAGATTTAGGAGGCTGTCGTTGTCAGGCTTATATGCTAACGGGTGATGCGACTAATGCTGATCCGGTATGTAGCAAATCTCCGTATCATAGCAAGATAACAGATCTTGTTGATCGGGTTGACGAGCTCGCAGGGACACCTGAACTTGAAGAAAAACCGATGGTATTCAGGAACATGAAGAACTCCAGAGAAATCATAAAAAAGAAATCGTCAGAAACAGCTTAGAGTCTGTTGCCTTAATCTATAGTAGCTCACACCTAATACGTTTGATTCAAAATAGTCCAGGCAACATCTGCTGCCTGGCGATTTGGTCTAACATCATGCACACGAAATATCTTCACTCCGGCTTCGACACCCAAAGCTGTTGTTGCTGTTGTCGCGCCGATTAACTCATCAGGCGTATTAACCACACATATTGATCCCATGAATCGTTTTCTGCTTGTTCCCAATAAAACGAAATGTCCAGTATCAACAAATATATTAAGATTCTTCAACAAAGTTAGATTATGTTCTCTTGTTTTACCAAACCCGATACCCGGATCGATAATAATATTTTTTTCATTAATTCCGGCTTTAATACAATCACCGATTCTATTTTCTAAAAACTGCTTTATATCTGAAACAACATCTTCATAGGCAGGGTTATTCTGCATGGTCTCAGGAGTACCCTGCATATGCATAATAATATAAGGACAATTTTTATCTGCACATAAATTAATAATTTCCGGATCATCATTGCCACCTGAAACATCATTAACTATATGTGCACCGGCATCAAGCGCTGCATCCGCTACTTTAGATCTCGTTGTATCTATACTGAGTTTCACATGATCAGGAATTGTTTCACTAATCGCTTTTATTATGTGTACGACACGTTCAATTTGCTCATTTACATTTACACGTTTCGAACCCGGACGAGTAGACTCTCCTCCGATATCTATAATATCAGCACCTTCATCAATCATTTGTTTACCATGATTCACTGCTGAATCAATGTTTGTAAATTTTCCACCATCAGAAAAACTGTCTGGTGTAACATTCAAAATACCCATTATTAACGGCATATTTTTATCTAATATGTTCATGATAGTAACTCTGCCATTTCATCTGTCGCTGTTATCAACGCATCAATCATTGAAGGCTCACTGGCTAAATGACCTGCTCCAGAAACAATATTTAATTTTGAATCAGGTAAAGCTTGATGAACAGACCAGGAAGATTCAGGCAAACATGTTAAGTCTTTGCGTCCGTGAATAATCTTAACAGGAACATTCGGTACCTTTGAAAGGTTCTCAACGATTTGATTCTCTTCAATAAAGTATTTATTTCTCGCATAGTGCATCTCTATTCTGACTTCACTAATTAATTTATCTTCATCTTCAACTTCAAGAATATAATCATCAACTAGACTATGCGTTACTATTCTTCCCGCCCATAGCGCCCACGTTTTTGCAGCTTCAAGTTGAACAGTTTTATTATCAGACATTACATTTTTATGAAGTACTTCTATAGGGCGACTCATTTCATCATCATTAAAATATGATATAAATTCTTGCCAATAATCCGGATATATTTTGTTAACGCCTGATATAGCGAACCAGTGAAAATCGCATTGTCTCGCTAGAAACGTCCCTCTGATAATTATTCCTGAAACATAATTTGAAAATTGTTCGGCGTAAAGTAAAGCCAGAGTTGCACCCCAGGATCCTCCAAACAATAGCCATTTATCAATGTTTAATTCTTTTCGAATAGAATCAATATCATCAAGAATATCCTGTGTTGTATTAGTATTGACATTCCCGTTCGGTAATGATCGATTACAACCGCGTTGATCTAAAAGTATGATGCGATATTTTTCAGGGTTAAAATATCGGCGATGATTTTCATTACAACCTGAACCAGGTCCACCATGTAAAAAAACGACAGGTATACCCGATTCATTGCCAGCTTGTTCATAATAAACAGAATGTCCGGATTTAGATTTCAGATTACTTTCTGAAAAAGCATTTATTTCAGGGTAAAGTTCTAGCAGGTTAATTTCCTTTTCTAAATGGAAAATTAGTACTTACTAAATATCACTCAAAATTTCTTTACGCTTGGAATCGTATTCTTCCTGAGTAATTAACTTTTTGTCTAATAACTGATCCAAAGTAGCCATACGTTCTTCAATCGATTTAGCAGAAGATGATTTATTGGATGTAGCATCCTGCACTTCTTTTCTCATACGTGCCATCTCTGCACGCATCTCACGTCGTTGTTTAGCTAACTTTGCCGCTTCAGCTTCCAGTTTTTTATCCGTCTGGGTCTTGGGATTTTTCAATTTTTCTATTTCTGCTAAATACGTATCAGCAGCAATTTTAGTATCTATTACTAACCAGTCATTTCTCAATTCATTTTTTGATCTTTTGTTATCTATACCTGCACTCGTTATCAAAGTTTCTTTAAATCCGTTAGAATTTTCTGAACGAGACCCATGTTTCAAACCAAGCGTAGTTAATGTACTGGTACCTTGACCAGAAGGATTGATGGCTGACTCAAATGCATCATTAATAGGATATTCAAAATCACCTATAATCAAGTTTAGTTTATTATCTTTAATAAACACACGACCAGATGTCATGTATTTTTGCTCAAGAAAGACTAATTTAGGTTTCAACGATTGAACCATGAAAACTATATCTTGATTTGGTTTTGCCTGTTTTAATCCTTCGACAATAAATTTAGCCAATTTACGTGATGTACTAATCGAGAAAACTGACTCTGGTTCATCATCAGAACCAAACAATTTTTTTTCTATAATTCTTAAAGACTCAAGTGCTATTGCAATTTCTTTTTCATTTAAATTCACCGGGTGATCATTTTGAATAGCATTTTTTCTGTCTTTGTCATCAAATTTAAATAAATTGTATCCAGACTGCCAAATTACATCCTCATCCTCAAAATAACTGGCCGCAATTGCACTATTAATAGTCAACAAAGACAGAAATAATATATAAATTAATAAGTTAAATTTTTGAACTTTCATATGATAATTAAGAATTTTGTAATAAAAAGAAAATTATTATTTAGATAAGTAAATCGCATTAAAGTTTACATTATTAGTCACAAGAACATAATAACCGTTAATACAAAAAACATACTAAATTTCAATTAGCAGCTTTTACAGTAAAATAATTGGGAAGTAAATATTCAGAATTATTTATTCAAAAAAAAAGGCCTCCAAATGGAGGCCTTTTTTACACAAAAATGTGTTTTGTGCTTTTCTTCTTTAAATAACTCTTAGAAGAAAAATACTGTGCCTAGAACAAATACGTCTAAGTCTTCAGCAGTGCTAAAAGCGGTTGCACAAGCTGTAGCAGCTGTACAATCAACATCTAGGTCATAGTTTTCATACATACCATAAATTTGAAAACTTCCACCAAAATGTTGAACAACAGAGAAGCCAACACGTTCAACTTCAGAACCAGTAGTACCACTAGCTGCTGCTGAGCCTGCGCCAGCACCAAACATATCGTTGTAACTACCATAGAAACCTGAAATTGAAGTATCACCTAGGCTATTAAATGCTTTTTTGATACCAACTTTAAACATATAGGTGTCAGAGTCAGTTTGACCAGCAGCTGTTGCAGCAGCAGCAGCAGAAGTCATATCAGCATCTTCGTTTTGATAATAAGCCCAACCATAGATACCTGTGCCAGGATCCATCAAACCAGCTTGCATTTGAAAAATTTCAGTTTCTTGCCAAGCACTGGTAGAACCTACAACAGTAGCAGCACCAGCCAGGTTAACTAATTGACCACCAAGAATATTGGTAGGGTTGTTGTTGATCATATAACCAAGACCTAAAGCAGCTGTTAATCCGCCTAAGTTACCTTTCCATTCAGCAGAAATATCATAGATATCGTCGTTAGCATAACCGATAGCTATATTAACATTGTTGAATGAAGGTAAGTCATAACGGATACCATTACGGTACGCACCGTTACAGTCAGCACCAATACCACCACCAACACCTAAGTTAGCACATTGGAGGAAACCACCCCAACCAGCGCCTACAGATGCGCCAGCACCGTTTTTAAGGGTAAAACCAATACCATGATAAGGAATAGCAATAGCATCCCATAGACCAACAGTAGGATCAGACAATACACCAATGTTATCTGTTGGGGTTGAGATTAAACCTAAAGTAACTTTACCAAAGCTACCTGCCAAGTTAACGTTGTGACCTAAAGTTGTCACAGTGTTACCTAGGATACCGGTACCATCATCAAATGATGCACCAACACCGCCACCGATTTGGTTAGCCAGGAAAGGTTGTCCATCAATACCACCTTGTGGTTCTAAAATAACTTCAAAACCAGCTGTTAAGCCAGAGTTTGGAAGTTCGGTAGAACCAGAAAAAGTAATACGAGAACCTAAGGTTACACCGTTACCTGATGCAGACACGAGATCGCTTGAACTTCCGTCATCGTAATACATCATTTCTTCGTTGACCCAGCCTGAGATGCTAACATCAGCCATTGCTGAAACAGGCAGCAAACCGGCTAAAGCAACCAGACTAGCTTTTTTTAATATAGATTTATTCACTTTGTATATCCTCCTTTAGGAATACATGTCTCTCTAGAGATTTATAATTAATAAGCTTTAAATATAAAGGCGATTAAGCCTTCCACCAAAACTTAAGAACGGAAAATACAACAGATTTCCTCATGATGCAATTATTTTTTTGCTTTTATACAACAAATATAATTATCCATTAAATCTAGTTGTTATTTTACAACATATTATAAAAAATCACTTTGCTTTTATAAGGTTACAGTAGAATTTTTTAGAATTAATATTGATTAGAAATAATGTCACTAACAATTTTGTGTTGCAATTTCACCACAATCTTTTTTATTGTTATATTTCAATAGGTTACATAATTCAACAAGATATCATCCGCCACCACGCTGATAAACCTGACTAAATTTTGTATTAAATAATTCGATATTATCAGGAGATATATCTGCAAATGTAAAGGTAACGTGTAAAACAGGTAACTCAAGTGAAGCAATTTTACGTTTTTGTTCAACACCATGTTCTATTTCTATCTTGCCACCAGCATAATTAGCATTAATCAGATTATCGTTAATTATCTCATAATCCATGTTTTTTAATGCTTGAGGTAATAAGCGATAAAATTCCTTATTTGAAATTCCCATCTCGCGCTCAAAACGTTCAATCATTCTGGATAAATGTTAACCACCCGCTACTGGTGGCCACACAGCCAAAGTATCGCCGTCTTTTAACTTTGGCAGTTTTCTTTCTTCTGGCTCAAGAAATACACCATTAAGTAAAACTAAATGAGCAGCACCTTCAGGTACAAATTTATCAAGCACTGATGAAGCTGTTGCAGAAGACGAGATATCAAGCTTGGTAGAATGATTTTTTGAATCTACTGGTAAATACTGACTTAAACCTGCGTATAACTTTAATGTAATTTTCATCTAGAAATATTAAATTACTTTAGCGTTATGACCTATAGCCTGAGTATTAGCAAGATAGGCTTCCATAATTAAAGTAGGATCTTTTAACAGCTGATCTTTCCACTTGCCCAATTTCAGTTTGGTTTGTATTAAGCCACGCAAAACTCCAACATGTTGAGTTAATCCTAATGCCTGCGCACCAACCAGGACATCATCTTCAAATTGAAGACTTAAATAACGATAACGTTCATTGTCACATAACTGAACAGATTCGCCTCCATCAACGCCCATCCATAATCCATATGAACTTGATATCAATCCCATTGTGTCGAGAACATTCATATTGATACAGCCTTGATGCACCGAGTCTCTTCCTGACATGTTCAATGCAGCAATACGCCCATGATCTGCTGCTGTCGGTTGAATCGCCTGAACACTATATTCACCCGTCGAAAAATCTTTCCCCTGGCAAACATCACCAGCTGCATAGATATCAGTGTTATTAGTTTGCAACCGATCATTAACTAAAACACCATGATCAGTTTCTACACCACTATCCTCTAAAAATTGTGTATTAGCAGCAACGCCCGTTGCTGATATAACCAGATCGGCTTTTAATTTTTCTCCATTACTTAAATTGACTTTCAATTTACTACCAAAAATACCCGTTTTTTCAATTGATTCAATTTTAGTAGATGTATGGACAGCAACACCTTTTTTCTGACACCACTCTTTAATTAAATTTCCCGCCGTTTGATCCATCATTCTGGGCACCATGCGATCACCCATTTCAATAACAGTAAGGTTAACTTTTCGTAGTGCTAATGCTTCAAGAACTATACAGCCAATAAATCCCGCACCCATTAACACGACATTTGCACCGGGTTTGGCACGTTTAGCAATATTTCTACCATCTTCCAATGTCCAACATGAATGAATACCGGGTAAGTCCATACCATCAATAGGAGGTCTGATTGGATGTGATCCGGTTGCAATTAATAGCTTGTCATAATTTAAGGATGCTTTTCCTTGAAGATTGAGAGTTTTAGCAGCTGTATCAATTTTGTTAACTCGATCCTTGATTATTTCAATATTCTTATCGCTAAAATGATCAGGGTTTTTCCTTAAAAAAGTGCCTTCCTCTTCTATTTTCTCAATCAAATAATAAGGTAAGGCCATGCGCGAATACGGTCGTTCTGGTTCATCACCTATTACAACTATATTTGAGGAGGGTTCAACTTTTCGTAATGTTTCTGCGGCGATAACACCTGCTGGACCGGCACCGATAATAATATGCTGCATTTATTATTCTCCTCTACTAAACCTGCTTACCCATATTAATTGAATATTACATAGTCATTAACAGACAACTATTAAGAAAGATTTAGATAATTTATTGTATTTTTATTATAGAACAGCTTGCTTGATATTAACTTCAGTTAAACGAAGACCGATTGACATTATAAAAATATCAGGTTTTGCAATGAATGATTAATCATCTATATAACGAATCAAATCAACCAAAAACTCCGGCATTGTGTCCAATAGCTTGAGTTTTGGCAAGGTAGGCATGCATAAAAAGACTCGGATCCTCTTTAAGCTTGTCTTTCCAATCTCCCAGTTTAACTTTGGATTGAATAAGACCACGAATCACGCCCACGTGCCCTGTGTGACCTAGTGTTAATGCACCTATTAAACGATCTTCTTCGAATTGAAGATTTATATATTTATAATTTTCTTCATCTAACAATTCTGCAGATTCCCCACCTTCGATACCCTGCCATTTACCAAATGAACCAGATATTAAACCCACCGTATCCAACACATTCATCAATATGCTGCCCTGAAATCTGGAATTGTGTCCAGTCATATTCAAACCTGCCACGCGTCCATGGTCTGCTGCCGTAGGTTGAATAATATGAACTGTTTGTTCTCCCGTTGAAAAATCAAATCCCTGAGCGCAATCACCAGCAGCATAAATATTTGGAATATTGGTGCGCAAATATTCATCAATGACAATACCATTGTCTACTTCAATGCCGCTTCCTTCAAGAAACTCAACATTAGGTTGAACACCAGTAGCAACAATGATCAGATCAGCATCCATCTTGTCGCCAGTATTAAAGTTAACCTCAATTTTACCGTCATCTTTTATACACGCATCATCTATAATGGTCTCGGTCAGAACATTTAAACCTTCTTTTAAACACCATTGTTTAACCATAGCACTTGCCGTTGGGTTCATCATACTTCTGACCATTTGTTTACCACGAACGATAGTTGTTAAATTTGTTCCACGTGCTATCAGTGCATTCATGATAATACAGGCAACAAAACCAGCACCAACTAATAACACATCATCACCCTTATTAGCATGCTCCATGATTTTGCGACCATCTTCCAAAGTCCAACAGGACTGTACTCTGCTTGAATTGAGTTCATCAAGATTAGATGTATAAGGCCGTGACCCGGTTGCGATCAGTAACTGGTCATAGTCGACTGAATCGCCATTATCAAGTATTACCTTATTATTGGGAGGGTCAACTTTATCAACCCTGGCGTTGATCAAATCAATTTTAAGCGTATTAAATTGGTCTTCTGATGTACGTAGATTAGTACCCTTTTCTTCTATTCTGCCATGCAGGAGATAAGGAAGCGCCATACGCGAGTATGGCGTTTCTTTTTCAGCACCAATAATGGTGATGGATGATGCAGGATCAGCTTTACGAATCGTTTCTGCAGCTATCACACCAGCAGGGCCAGCTCCGATTATAACGTGCCGCATGATATTACCCCTCTATAGACCAAGTCTCTGGCGAGTTTCTTCTGTTGGCACACCATCTGGCGTCCATCCACGAACCTCATAATACTCTGGCAACATTTTACTCAAATCGTTTACTCTACCCTCTGCAGGCCCGGATTTCGCTGCAATATCTTTTATTAAACGTTTTGGCAATGTGTCATCCATAGCCGTCAGACCAGCGGCCAGATTATAGTCACGTTCCATCGTCCAGATGCGCTCACCAACTTCAAGGCATCTGTCAACACTCCAGTCTCCTTCGCATGCGGCATCAATTTGCGGCGCAATGTCTTCCATAGACCAGGCAAATGTTGAAAAAACACATATTCCGACAGAGTCAACGACAGCAGTTGCATCTTGAAAAGCTTTGACCAACCCGGCTTTACCCTCAGTTTCCAGTGGATCCGTTTTTTCCGGAATGCCCATTATTTCAGATGCAACGGTATAGCCTCTCAGATGACAGGCACCACGATTTGAAGTGGCATAGGCTAAGCCTATTCCCTGTATACCACGTGGGTCATAAGCAGGGAATTCCTGCCCTTTAACCGTCATGGAAAATTCGGGTCGACCATATTTTTCGCAAAGTCTTTTTGATCCCAGACCCAGTTCCTTACCAAAACCTTCACCTTTTGCAGTGACTTCTGTCGCCCAAACAAGTGCTTCAGCAGACCCGAATTTCAATTCGACTCCATCCGTATTTTCGACCGTAATATAGCCTTCTTCGAATAATTCCATCGCTGCAGCTATCGTCGCTCCAAGGCTAATTGGGTCCATCCCATCCTCATTACAGAGATAATTAGCAAATGTAATCGCATCCAGATCATCAACTCCACAATCAGTTCCTAAAGACCAGGCATTTTCAAATTCGAGACCTCCAGAGCTTCCTTGATATTCAGGTTTATCTTTTACTGTGAAATGAGTTTTATCGACGGTAGAAACACGCTGACAGGCTATAGTACAACCAAAACATGCTGCATTTGTTGTGAGATTTGCTCTGCCATCACCTTCTCGGACTTCACGCATCGCTTCGGCTGATATCTTACCCGCACCTTCAAACTGGACTTCTCGGTGATTTCGAGTAGGTAAAGCACCAACTTCATTGATAACATTCATCAATACCTGAGTACCATGCTCAGGCAAACCTTCACCTGTGACTGCATTTTCAGCCAACACTTTCTTGCCATCCTGAGTTGCTTGTAAAAATTCTTTAGGATTCTCAATATTACCAACGCCCAACGTACCTCGTATTGCAACTGCTTTAAGGTTTTTGGATGCCATGACCGTCCCTACTCCAGATCGCCCGGCCGCACGATGCAGATCATTAACAATTGCAGCAAATAAACAGCCTTTTTCTGCTGAACGTCCAATTGCAGCAACTCTTAGCTGGGGCTCCTGATGTTTAGTGTGCAGCAGCTCATCAGTTTCCCAAACAGTTTTGCCCCAAAGATCATCAGCGGGAAGTAACTCAGCTTTATCATTTTCAATATATAAATACACCGGATTTGGGGCTTTACCTTCAAAGATAATCATGTCCCACCCAGCGTTTTTCATCTCATTACCAATATAACCGCCTGAATTGGAACAGGCTATTGCACCTGTTAATGGGCTCTTGGTAACAACGGAATAGCGGCCTGCAGTAGACGCAATCGTCCCGGTCAACGGACCGGTCGTCATGATCATCTTGTTTTCAGGGCTTAATGCATCACTTTTAGGGTCAGTTTCTTCGACCAGATATTTGGTTGCCAAACCACGTTGACCCAAATAATCCATTGCCCATTCCATATTTAAAGGCTCTTCAGATATTGAACCTTCTGTTAAATTCACTCGTAATACTTTTTTAGTCCAGGACATTTTTCACACTCCTATGCTTGCGCACTATCTTGAGGAAGATTTTGCGCTGCATGAGCACGCATTCTTTCCAGTCCGCCTGCATCTGCATCAACATAAGTAAGCGCATCAGTTGGACAGGCTTTAACACACTCTGGATCACCTTGACACAGATCACATTTATGAACCGTACCAGCTTCCTGATTATAATTAATCGTGCCGAATGGACAGGCTATGGTGCAAACTTTACATCCAACACAAACATCATCAATGACTTCTTTTGCGCCGGTAGTCTCATTTATAACGATTGCTTCCACAGGGCAGGCATGTAAGCACCAGGCTTCACTACATTGTGTACAGGTATATGGGACGAATCGACCTTCTTCATGAAAAGTAAATATTTTGATTCGGGATTTTGCAGGATTGTATTTTCCTGTTTCGATGTAAGAACAGGCCATTTCACATTGCAGACAACCAGTGCATTTTTCCGGTTCAATCTGTAAAGATCTGAACATAAACATACTCCTCTTGTGGTTATTTTTTGACTTGAATTCTAATGATTCAATTTCAAACTAACTTCAAATATGATTATAGACATAAAAATTACTTACGCTTATGAAGCAAAGTATAAACTGTATTTTTCATGATATCAGCAAAATATGAAAGACATTTCTTATTAAATTCCCTTTTAAAATTAGCATGTTGCAAAATGCAACGGTTTGATTTTCGATGCTGCTATTATTATATAAAATTGTTTTGCCAGAATAGAAAATGAAGTTGATAAAAAGTATTTAAACTATTTCTACTATACTTACCTGATACAAATTGACTGAAGCTTGGGATATAAAATGTCGCCATTAGAAACGACAAAAGCATTTATTAATCAAAACGCCAGAATATCGTCAAACACAGTTGCGAATATTTGGGAAAAGTTTGTTGGCACTGGCGAACTAAATGACATGCGTCTTAGACCAGTTATCGTTGATCGATGGCTAAAATCTCGTGATTTAGGCATTAACCCCCTAAGTACCAGAGCGAAATCAGTTATTTCAAATTCTGAAATTCAAAATAAACTTTCTTCAGAAAATCTCGGTGTTTCAGCAAAAAATGTGCTAGATAAAATGTCTGATACGATTAGTGCCACTGGACACGTCATCGTACTTGCTGACAAATCAGGAAGAATAATTTATTCGGTGGGTCATCAGCGAACACAAAGTCATCTTGAAAAAATAAACTTTAGACCTGGCGGCGAGTGGAACGAAAATATTGTTGGCCCCAATGGTGTTGGTACACCATTAACTCTGGGTCGCCCGGAACTTATTTTAGGCTCTGAACACTACTGTCAGGGTTGGCAACCCTGGGTTTGTTATGGCTCTCCTATACACAATCCAGCTGACCGTACGGTTATTGGTTGTGTTGACATTACCGGGCCAGCAAACAAAGTCTGTGTAGAAGCAATGGCACTAGCTATATCGATAAGCCAATCTATAGAATCAGACTTGTCAGTTATCCAATACAAAAAACGTGAGGAATTGCGACTGGCCTACCGTAATTTTCAGTCTAAATGGCCAAACAACGCTTCATTTTTAGTAGATAAATATGGATGTATTATCGATATCAATGCCCATGCATATTCATTTCTGAATGAGCCGGTATCCATGCTTAATCAACCTGTGCAATCTTTTTTTCCTGAACTTATAAGTATAATTAAACAATGTGTTAATGATGGAATGGAAAAAGAATGTGAACTGGAATTACATCAAACGTACGCTGATCCGGCACGCTTACTGGTAAAACCCTATAAAAAACATAGAGAAATTCTGGGTTGTTTTCTTATGGTCATCGATAAACATCGCCATAAAACTATTTCTACCAGCTTACAATTAAATGAAGACGAATTAATTAAAAAGGCACTATTAAAAGCAGGTGGGAATGTTAGCAAAGCCGCCAGAATGTTAAATATTGACCGCACCACAATATATCGTCGCCGTAAAAATTGGTAGCAATGAAAATTAATTCGTAAATAGCTTATAAAACAGGCAATTTTCCTATCCTGTTTCGACTGAATTTATTTTATATTCTATTGTCATATAATTACTTCAGCAGGTAATTTGCCAAGCTTATGGAATTTTAAGCTTTTTCTCTCAAAAATTCATATTCATTACTTATATCAAATTTATTCATTTAAGGAATAATGGTAAACACTATGTTAAATAAAACTATTAATACAGTTTTGATAAGTCTGATAGCAACACTTCTAGTATGCAAAACAGCTTCGGCTGAAATAATTGAAGTTAATTTTGCCTATGTCGGCGATAAAGAACACTCTGCTCTACTCGGTGTTAAACAGGGATTAGAAGAAGCTAATTTACAAGGACAATTTCTAAATCAAAAATATAACCTCGACCTCTTTGCGACTAAAGATGCATTGACACATGATTTTTCTGACTATATTGCTGTATTAACAGCTGTTGATATTGATAATTTTCAAATACTGGCTAAAAGTTTATCTAACACACCTGTGTTCAATCTATCTATCAGCGATGACAGCATCAGAGCAGCATGTGCTGACAACACCTTACATATTATTCCAAGTAATCGTATGGCCGAAGATGCTTTATCACAGTGGCAGAAAAAAGAAGCTGACTCAAATGCAAAAGCTCAGGCATGGCATGCTGATTTTGTAAAATTTGCAGCACGTGATCTTAATAAACGTTTTAAAAAGAATCATAAAGTCAAAATGGATGATTACTCCTGGTCTGGTTGGTCAGCAGTTAAAATGACAACAGATACTGTTGCGAGAACACAAATAACGAATCCGGAAAAAATGTTAAATTATCTTAAAAGCGAACTTTCTTTTGATGGTCAAAAAGGAAGCAATATGAATTTTAGAGAGACCGGTCAATTACGCCAGCTTTTATTA
Organism: Pseudomonadota bacterium; assembly: GCA_013112535.1. Lineage (GTDB taxonomy): Bacteria > Pseudomonadota > Gammaproteobacteria > Eutrophobiales > Eutrophobiaceae > UBA7359. Next base: position 101,025 of record JABFGI010000006.1, on the reverse strand, counting down.
TTGATTGAAGACAACAAGATTGTTGCTGAAGCACCGGTTAGAGGAATAGCAAAGCCACCGACATTAGACAGCCTTGGAATTATAAACTGTAAAAAATAAACTAGTCATAAAATGAATTCAAATATATCAGGAGTTATAAAATGAATACAAAACATTGGGCACTAACATCATTACTAGCGCTTATCACTTTTAGTGTAAGTGCTTCACCGATAAATCGAATTTTTGTCACAAATGAAAAAGGTGATTCTGTTTCAGTCATTAATGGGACATCACTGGAAGTTGAAGCAACAATCGAAATCGGAGAACGCCCAAGAGGCATAGGCCTTTCTCCAGATGGCAGTGAACTCTATGTTGCAGTAAGTGAAGAAAACAAAATCAAAGTTGTTGACCCTTCATCACTGGAAATACTTCGTGAATTTGAAGCTGGCTCTGATCCGGAAACATTTGCTGTTCACCCTAATGGAAATATTTATATTTCAAATGAAGACGATGCTAAAGCAACTGTATTTAATCCAAAGACAGGAGAGCAAGTTGCTGAAATTAAAGTTGGTCTGGAACCCGAAGGTGTGGCCATTTCTCCTGATGGTAAACGCGTTATCGTTACCAGCGAATCAACTAATATGTTGCATGTGATTAAAGCACCTGAAAATATCATAGAAAATAATATTCTCGTCGGCTCACGTCCACGTGCGGCTACTTTCACTCAGTCTGGAGATATTGCTTATGCGACTGCCGAGATCAGTGGTGAAGTCGTTAAAGTAGATATGGTCAATGCCAAGATTCTTAAAATCGGTAACACTGGTGATAGCAAATCCAAACCTAAAGATGTGTTATTGAGCAAAGATGAAAAAGTCGTTTACGTTGCCGGTGGCCGTGCAAATAAGGTCCTTGTTATGGATGCCGATACACTTGAAATTATAAAAGGTATTCCCGTAGGTAAACGTGTATGGGGCCTGGCAATGACCAGGGATGGTAAACGTGTTTTTAGCACCGATGGTGTTAGTAGTACTGTTTCAGTAATCGACACCGATAAGAATGAAGTGATAAAAACTATTAAAGTCGGTAAATTTCCATGGGGCGTCGTCATTAATGACTGAGTCACTATTATATTAAAAAAGGCGCTGCTTGCAGCGCCTTTTTTTATGCTTGAATAATATTATATCTAATCGCAATCCTCGCTATATCAGCAACGGTTGCCACATCAAGTTTCGTTTTAATTTGTGTGCTGTAATTGGCAACCGTCTTGTAACTTAATGAAAGTCGCTTCGCTACTTCACTGGTGTTCAAACCTTCTGCCAACATACAGAAAATCTCAAACTCCCTTGTGGAGAAATCTGACAAGGGAGAATCTTGTCCTCTGGATTTTTCGTATGCCAATCTTTGCGCCAGCTCCGGGTCAATATACTTTTCACCTCTTGAAAGTCGTTTTATAGCTTCAACCAACAATTGCGGGTCTGTGCTCTTGGTAATATAACCACTGGCTCCTGCCTGTAATGATTGTTCTACAAAAATAATTTCTTCGTGCATACTAAACACAAGAACTTTCGTTTTATTATCACGCGCATGAATACGCTTGATTGCTTCAATTCCACCTATCCCTGGCAAAGATAAGTCCATCACAATGACATCTATTTCATGTAGTCCATGTAATCGATATGCCTCTTCACCACTATTCGCCTCAGCTACAACATCTATTTCTGGAGAACTTTTTAATAACATCTGATAACCTGCGCGTACAACAGCATGATCATCAACTAGCATTACTTTTATTTTATCGCTCATTACATTAATCCTTAAATATTTACGGGAACAACTATTTCTATCTTTATTCCTTTACCATGAATACTGGTAAGTTCAAATGTTCCATTATTCATCTCAACACGTTCTTTCATGCCAGGTAGCCCTAAACCTGACATTGTTTTATTTTCATCCAGACCAATGCCGTCATCTTCTATTGTTAAACCAATATTCTCTTTTCTATCAACAAATATTTTGTTCATTGATATAGAAACACGGTTTGCACGTGAATGCTTTAGAGCGTTGGTTAAACTTTCCTGTATTATCCTAAACAAACTAATTTTTAATGACTCTGACAAGTTAGAAGGAATATCAGAAAATGAAAAATGACAAAAAATATCATCTTGTCGACTATTCCATTCATCAATCATATTTTGTAGTGCTTTAATTAGTCCTAATTCATCAAGTACAGATGGACGTAATCGATGCATCATATTTTTTGCAACTTGATAGATATGATCAGAGTATTGAACAATCGTTTTAACACTTGAATCGACATGCTCCTTATCAGGAACATCATTATTCGATATAGCAACAGCAACAGCTTTGATTGCTGCAATTGTTTGACCCAGTTCATCATGTAACTCCTGCGAAAGATGTCGTCTTTCTTCTTCCTGAATTTCCAGAGAACGTTGTGTCAATAACCTGTTCTTCGCTTTGCTCTCCAATAGCACTCTTGCCATATGATTAAATTGTTGTGAAATCCGATCAAGTTCGGGCAACCGAAAGTGAGGTAATTCCTTATAATCTCCTTTTTCAATTCCGGATAATGCCTCTAAAATTCTATCTATAGGAGAAAGATATTTCCCTATTGTTATATAAACCAACAAATTAGCTAGAATGATAAAAACAAATAATAAAATTAGAACACCGCGTACTTCATTCCATGTTTCATCGATTTCATCTGATGGATCGGCCCTGATAATGACACCTATAGGAGCAACCATAGGACTATAAAACCATTGTCTAATTTCTGTTGGTGGAGGTTGCACGAGTCTTACAAACCATTCAGGTGCATTTGTATTCTTTAATACATTAAATTCCTTATCTGGTATGAGTTTACTATCCGGATTTTGTATATCGATATAAAGGTGTCGAGTCTGGTCGAGTTCTGAGAGAGCACGCAGGAGTTTCAATTGTTTTTTCTCATTTTTCTCTATTGAGTCAGATGAAAATGCTATTTGAATTAATTTTAATGCGAGATGAGCAGTCGATTCGACCTCGTGCCCAACAGTTTCACGTGCATTCGATATAATATAAAAACTACTACAGGCGAATAAGCTAATAAATAACAGGGTGATAAACAGGTTCAGTCTGACTCTAAGACTCATTAAAATATGCACCCATGATTAAAGATTTTTGCTGTGTAGCCGATTTTGAGTATAGGTAATAAATTTATTAACGATTTTACTGCTTTTGTGTATTAATGTTGCATACTAAATTGCGAATAGTATATATTCTGTAACTATATAATAAACTAGGAAAAATTCCTTATGGATAAGCCCATAATATCCTTCATAAAATTACTTATTTTGACCTTCACTCTTGTTAACGTATCAATTGCGGAAACAGAGCCACTGAAATCGGCTGTTGAAACCAAACTACAAGCACAAAAAGATGTTGTCAGCTCACAAAAAAAAGTCGACTCATTAGTCGAACAAACGAAGGATTCCGCTCAGGAATATCGTGATGCAATTCGTAAGTCCGATAGCCTTAGCACGTATAACAAACAGTTAGCCAAGCTGATAAAACAACAAAAAGAGGATTTAGCTTCAATTCAGCGTCAACTTGATAATGTAGAAGAAACACAACGTAATATTGTGCCGCTCATGCTCAAGATGATCGATACACTTGATCAGTTTGTCAGTCTTGATTTGCCCTTTCTTCAACAGGAAAGACAACAACGCATCGCTTTTTTGAAAGAAATTATGGACCGTCCTGATGTCACTTTGCCTGATAAATATCGTCGCATTATGGAAGCTTATCAAATTGAAATGGAATATGGTCGAACGATAGAAACATACACCGACACAGTTAAAATGGATGGACAAGAATATACTGTCGATATTTTGCGTGTTGGGCGACTTTTACTTACATTTCAAACGCTTGATGGTGTACAAAGTGGAAGCTGGAACAGAGAATCGAAATCATGGAAAAAACTACCCTCTGAATATAACCGCTCTATAAACAAAGGCTTACAAATAGCAAAAAAACAGGCACCGCCTGAGCTAATTAAATTGCCTGTCGATGTGGCAGGAAAGTAATTATGAAAAAATCATTTATATTAAGTCTGCTAATCTTTTTCTCTCACTCTTTTGCTGCTGAACCTGGCAGCCTGCAGGAATTATTAGATCAGGTAAAACAAGAGCGTGCACAGGAAAAACAGGAACTTGTTAAACGCGAGCAAAAATTTAAAAACGCACGAGACAAACAAGAACAATTACTTAATGCTGCACTAAAAAAACTGGATGAAGATGAAAGACGTAGCGAAGCATTAAGAAAAAGTTATGCAAGTTACGAAACAACAATTTCCAGACAAAATGCCCTGTTAAAAGAAAAAATGGGAACACTGGGTGAGCTTGACGGTATCGTGAAACAAATTGCTGGAGACCTTGATAGTATTATTGATTCATCTTTAGTCTCAGCACAGAAACCTGATCGCGACAAAATTCTTGACGTACTTTCCAGTCGCAAAGAATTACCTTCATTAGAAGAATTGGAGGAACTCTGGGTTTTAGCCATGGACGAGATGGTTGAGTCTGCAAAAGTTGTCAAGTTTAAAGGAAAAATTGTTACTGCTGCCGGTAATGAAATAGAACAGGATGTCACACGTATTGGGGTATTTAACGCAATTTCAAAAGGTCATTTTTTAAGGAATTTACCAGAAACAGGTAAATTAATTGAACCCGGTAGACAACCGAGCCAACGGTTTCAAAATATGGCCCGAGAACTTGAAAAGGCTAATTCAGGAATTCATGCTTTTCCGATTGACCCAACAAGCGGTGCAATGCTGGCATTACTAGTTCAAGAACCAACTTTAAAGGAACGCATAATACAAGGTGGTTTCATTGGCTATGTCATTATCTTTATCGGCTTAGTCGGTGTCTTAATAGCACTGGAACGTTTGATTGTTTTGGTCGTAACGGGTCGTAAAGTGCAAAAACAATTGAAGAGTAAAAAACCGAAGGACAACCCTCTAGGCCGTATCATGCAGGTCTATGAACAAAACCCGGATGTTGGAACAGAAACACTGGAATTAAAACTGGATGAAGCAATATTAAAAGAGATGCCTAGAATACAGCGTGGTCTGAGTGCGCTTGCCCTGCTAGCCGCAGTTTCACCACTATTAGGTTTGCTTGGCACAGTTACCGGTATTATTGAAACCTTTCAGTCTATTACTTTACATGGAACAGGTGATCCTCGCGTCATGTCCGGCGGCATATCGCAAGCACTGGTAACAACGGTAATGGGATTATTAGTCGCTATTCCTTTATTATTATTTCATAGTTTTCTTTCTTCCAAGAGCAATGCCTTGATTCAAATTCTGGATGAAAAAAGCACAGCTTTCGTTGCATTACTTGCTGAAATAAACCGACTCAAGAATAATGTTTGATCAAATCGATATTATGCGAGACTTTTTTGCCAAAGGCGGTCCCGTCTTAGCAGGTGTGTTCGGATTGTCTATTTTCTTATGGGCATTGATACTTGAACGATATTATTTTTTGTACAAGATTTATCCAACTCGTTTGCAAACAATTGTAAATCAATGGCATCGTCGTCGAGATCATTCCTCATGGTATGCTTTGAAAATACGAGATGGTTTTTTAAGCGAGATATCGATTGAATTAAAGCATAACCTGATTCCTATTCAGGCATTGACTGGAATACTACCTTTATTAGGCTTATTAGGTACGGTTACAGGAATGATAACCATTTTTGAAGTATTAAATGTTTTTGGTAATGGTAATGCACGAGGCATGGCAGAAGGAATTTCAAGAGCATTATTACCAACAACTGCAGGATTAGTAACTTCTATTATCGGTATTTATTTTAGTGCAGATCTGAATAAACGCGCTAAAACAAAAGAGTTACATGCAAAAGAATTATTGACCCATAATTAATTATGAGACATACACATACTAAACACGAGACAGCTGCTGAAAGTGTTAACATGACACCACTGATTGACATGGTATTTATCCTGTTAATTTTCTTTCTGGTCACGGCTTCTTTTACCAAGGAATCAGGAATTGATGTTGACCGCCCTACCGCCCAAACTGCCGTAAGAGAAGAACAAGGCAGCATGATTATTGGCATTAATAAAAACGGTGAAATATGGATGGAAAACCAGAAAATTGATTTACGTGCCGTTCGAGCACATGTTGAACATAATCATGCACAAAACCCGGAAGGCACAGTCATTATTCTAGCTGATGAAGATGCCAGAACAGGATTAACTGTTGAAGTATTGGATCAAGTTCGTTTAGCTGGCGTTACAAATGTTTCAATTGCTGCATCTAAAGATTAAGTAATTTCTTGTTGCGACCATGCAATTTTTAAAAATAAATATTCATGATTTTTTAAAGACACCCTTTTTAATTATTATCGCTCTAAGTTTTAATATTGCGATATTTATTTTGATCCAACAACTCGTCAACAAAGATCACAAACTAAATATTAAACTTGTCGATGTAAACCTGATTGAATTTATCCGCTTTGAGCGAAAACCTGAACCTCCTAAACAAAAAAAAGAAATCGAAGATATAGAACAACCACCACCGGAACAGGAACCACCGCCTCCTGATGTACCAGAACCACAAATGGAAAAACCGCAAGCGATGGAAATGGATTTATCATTACCAGAAATCGATATTCCCTTATCGTTATCCGGCACACCTTATCTTGGAGATTTTGCAAAGAGCACAAAAAAAGGAAAAACTATAGGCAAACCGGCCAAGCCAGCCATTGATACAAATGTTGTGCCTACTTTAAGAATTCCACCGGTCTATCCGGCACGAGCACTTCGTAGTGGTATTGAAGGTGTCGTAACTGTTGAGTTCACGATTGCGATTGATGGTTCTGTTAAAGATCCTGTTATTGTTAAATCCAAACCACCAAAAATATTTGATAAGGCAGTAATGAAATCAATCACTAAATGGAAGTTTAATCCGGACATGGTAGATGGTAAGCCAGCCGAAAAACGCGCTAGACAAGATGTAAAGTTCAAGCTTCAGCGATGATAAAAATTTACAAAAAAAATGTGTTAATAAACGTATTAGTTACGCTCTATATACTTTTTTGTATTCAGCCTGCCTTAGCAAAAGAAGATGCGTACTTACTGGATGCCAAGACACATTCTGCTCTTTCCGAAGTTCATAAAGACATGGAGTCGGGCAAACATACTGAAGCACTTACAAAATTAAAAAAAATAATCTCTTCAGAAAAAATTAAAGATTATGATGCTGCCATTGTTTATCAAACCATGGGGTTTGCAGAAAATGGTTTAAATAATTTTGAAAATGCGGCTGAGTATTTTATTAAGGCTTTATCATTTAATGCTCTTCCGGAAAAAGTCACGCATGAACTTCAATATTCGACAGCTCAGTTATTAATTCATACTGAAAAACCCAAAAAAGGCCTGCTCTATTTATCAAAGTGGTTTGCTAATGAAGCTAAGCCAAAAACAGACGCACATATATTGGCAGCGACAGCCTATTACTACAGTGAAAATTATAAGCAACTAATCGTACATGTCGAAAAAGCATTGTTACTCAATAAGAAACCTCCTTTAAACTGGCATGAACTTCTATTAGCCGGATATTACGAATTAAAAGATTATAAAAATGCAGCATCAACACTTGAAAATATTATTGCGAGCTATCCTGAAAAAACAGATTACTGGTTACAACTTGCCGCGATATATCAACAACTAAATAAAGAAAAAAAAGCTTTGGCGCTTTATGAACTGGCTTACACAAAGGAACTATTAAAGAAAGATGAAGTTATTCAATTGATAAAAAATTACCGATATTTAGAAATGCCATATAAAGCAGCTACCCTGCTTGAAAAAGAAATGGCTATCGGTGATATAGAACCTGACAGGGAAATGCTGACTTTATTAGTTGATAGTTGGATATTGGCTCAGGAAAATGAAAAAGCGAAATCTGTTTTCAAGGAAATTATCAAAAAGTTTAATGACGATACTGCTCGACTTAGGCTAGGTCAACTTTATCTGGAATCAGAAGAATGGGAAAAAGCCATAGCAATATTGAATGTAGAACTCAATACTAAAGATAAAACTCTGACATCTAAAGTAAACCTGCTTTTAGGTATTGCTCAATACCATTCCGATAATTTAACTGACGCAACACGAGCTTTTACCAATTCACTATCAGATGCATCAACTGAAGAACAGGCTAAATGGTGGTTGGAACATTTGAAAAAAACTTCAGAAGCAATGCAGAAAAGCTAAGCTGGCAGGCTACTGAAATTCTTCAAACACATTTATAACATCTCTTGCTGTTTGCAGTCGCTCATCAGGTTTTTTCGCCAGTAATAAATCAATAACATCCTGATATTGCTTCAACGCACTTGGTAATCTGGGAATCGGTGCATGTATATGCTGATAAATTAATGCGGCAGGTGTAGCCGCAGTATACGGTTTATCTCCCGTTAATAACTCATAAAACAGTACCCCCAGACTATATAGATCAGTACGCGCATCAACTATGCCACCTTCGCCTTGCTCTGGACTCATATAATGAGGCGTGCCTAATATTTGACCCATTGTTGTAATATCATTAACTTCATCCATCTTTTTAGAAATACCGAAGTCTGCCAAGGCAAGACTATCATCACCACGAAACATCAAGTTCGCTGGCTTAAGATCTCGATGCACAACATTAATTGAATGGATCTGTTCCAGGCCGTATGCTATGTGCGTTGCATAAATCAATGCTATTTCATGATTTAATCCGAGTTCAGCGCGTTGTTTTAAATCACCACGCGAAAAAAATTCCATTGCAATGTAACCATAATCATCAGTAAGACCGTGCTCGTAAATTTTTACCACAAAAGGAGAGTTTAATTCGGCAATGAGGTTTGCTTCCTGTATAAATCGCTTGATTAATTTGGATTCTTTAACCCTCGTTAAATCAAGTACCTTAAGCACCACTGTCATTTTATCTTTGACTCGCTCTGCCAGATAAACCTTTGACATCGCACCTTCGCCAATCATTCGAACAAATTTATAACCTATATCCAGACTTGTATCTGGCACATGATCTTTCTTATGTGCAACTTTTTTAATTATCTGAGTCGCATCATTAATATCTTCATTTAAAGAAGTATCTGAACGTTTTGAAAATTCAGTTGCTTCAGCAACCATTTCTGCAATTCGTTTTGGCTTAATATCAACTTTATTAATATAATCAGCCGCACCCAGCTTGATTGATTTTACAGCGACGTATTCATCACCTTCTGCAGTAAGAACGATAGCTGGAGGGAAACCGGGTTTATTCTTGAATTCTTTTAACCATTTAAGACCGTCTTCAACAGGGCCTAATTTGTAGTCCAAGAATAAAATATCATAGATAGACCAGTCAAAATTATCGTCAGGCTTGCCCAAATTATCAAAATCATATTCAATAATTTCCACATCCTTTAGCTCTTTGTTTAGATACAGCCTCAGCAAGGCTCTAAAATCACTAGAGTCATCGATTATTAGTATCTTCATTGATATAGGATCGAACTTTTTTAAGAAAGTGAACGAAGTCTATAAAAAAAATATAATTAACTCAATCAATTATAAATGATTAATCAAGTTAATTATTATTGGAAAATGAATTTTTCTTATTCCGTTTGACTAAATTTCCCGAATTTCAACATAACTGTCGGCATAATCAATAAATTTAGGATGGTCGAAGAAGCTAATCCACCAATAATAATCGCTGCCATTGGCCCCATTATTTCTCTACCGGGATTATCGCTACCAATTGCAATCGGTAGCATAGCCAAAGCGGTGACCAAAGCAGTCATCAATATAGATGGCAAACGTTCCTGTGCCCCCTGTATTGCAACTTCAAGATTCCACGGATGTTTTTCTTCATCAACCAGATACTGGTAATGCGAAACCAACATAATCGAGTTACGTATGGTAATACCAAACAAAGTAACAAAACCCACCAAAGAACCAACAGATAAACTACTTCCTGTTAAAATTACGGCAATAACTCCGCCTACTAATGCAAAAGGTAGATTTAGTAACATTAAAAACACATGTCTTAAATTACGAATAGCAATATAGATCAGCATTAATACAACGGCCAGAACTAATAAGGAAAGAATAATCAGTTCTTCCTTCGCCTTAGCCTGCTCTATTGCAGCACCGGTAAACTCGGGATATAACTCGGCACTGAATTGAACTTCCTTTAATATTTTTTCTTCCAGTTCATCCATAAAACTGACGATGTCGCGATCAACAACATGACTGGTAATACTCTGTAAACGCTGCCCATCCTGATGAAGAATATTATAGCGACCACTTAGCTGACGAATATCAGCGAACTCATATAAAGGCAAAAGTGAACCATTAGCAGTTTTAATGAGCAGTTGTCTGACATCTTCATAGGTCTCACGTTTTTGTCCCGGAAAAATAACAGCAACATCAAAAATACGATTGTCTTCCTGATATTTTGCAACGGGCAATCCTTCAAACGCAGTCTTGATACTGGTCACTATTTCAACTGGTGTTAAACCATGTTGTTTTAACTTTTCCAGTTTTAATCCAATTTGTAATAAAGGTGTATCGGTTGATGACTGTACCTGAACACCGCTTGCACCTTCAATAGTTTGCATGACCGCAGCGACTTCTGTTGCTTTTCTATCTAGTGCATTTAAGTCATTTCCATAGATATTAACAACTATGGGTGTTGTATAACCGGAAATCGTTTCATAAATACGTTCAGACAAAAAGTTATATGCTTCAAACCGGATCCCCGGATACTCTTCCAATATTTCACGAATGTTATCCAATACAGTCTGTTGTTGTTTCCCGCTCAGGTTATATTCTAGATCAACTTCAAATTCACTATAGTGACTGCCAAACGTATCTGCCCCACGTTCTGCCCGTCCTGCCCATTGGGAAACTGAAGTTACGCCTTCTATTTCCAGAAATGATTTTGTTAATTGATTGCCAACGCGAATGGACTCTTCCAATGAAGTTCCTGAAATACTTGAGGTATGAACGATGTAATGCCCTTCCCTCAAATTTGGAATAAATTGACCGCCAACATTGGGTAAAACAAATAAACCGGCCAAACAAAATAATACCGTGACAAACACAATCAAATAAGGAGCACACGAGATTAACGACAAAGATTTCGCATAAAGCGGTTGTAAGAAACGCATTAATGGCGGCTCTATATTTTTCAATTCATCTTTAGCCAGCATGATATAACACAATGCCGGTGTTACTGTTAATGCCACCAATAGCGACATCATGATGGAAAGAATATAAGCCGTTCCAAGTGGTTGAAATAAACGACCGGTAATTCCACTAATATGTAATAAGGGTAAAAATACCAAGGCAACAATAAAGCTGGCATAAACAACGGAACCGCGCACTTCCATGGATGCATTAAAAACAACATCCTTCATAGGTAAAGGATTTTGTAACAGCCGGTTTTGTCGTAAACGACGAAAGATATTTTCCGTATCAATAATCGCATCATCGACGACTTCACCAAGTGCAATAGCAAGTCCACCAATCACCATGATATTTAAATTAATCCCCATCTCCAGCAAGATTAGTATTGCCGTTAATAGCGACAATGGAATTGCCATAACAGATATGAAAGCGGTTCTGAAGTTAAATAGAAAAACGACTAATACTGCTACAACAAATATTCCACCAACTAATAAATGGCCTGTAATACTGGTAACAGAACGTTCAATATAATTTGCCGGGCGAAACAAGGTAGGATGAAACTGAATGTTATTAATGGCAAAGATCTGATCGAGTCCCTGAATTGCTTCTTCAACGGCATTTGATACGTTTAATGTATTTGCTCCGTATTGACCAATCACCATCAATACAACACCTTCTTTACCCATAATGGCACCTTTACCAAAAGCAGGCTCAGCACCATATTCAATATTGGCAACATCGCCCAAGGTGATATTGATACCATCAAGATGTTTAATCACAACATCGGCAAGCTCTTCTTTTTTATCGGGTAAGCCAGTAACACTTAAAGTTAAACGTTGATTCACGTTTTCAATAAAGCCGGTTCCGAAAATTCCTGTTGCCTGTTTTGCTGCTTCGGTTACTTCGTTAATACCAAGTCCATATTTATGTAGTTTGTTTTCATCTAACTGGATCTGTAATTGTTTAATCTCGCCGCCAAAAACATTGACATCAGCCACACCGGGAACACTTAAAATGGTCGGCACCAGATTCCAGTCAACAATACTACGTAACTCCATCAGGTTTTTACTATCTGATGTTACACCCATGGTCAGAATAGTTGCTGATGATGAAGCCATAGGAACTGGGACAGCAGGACCAACACCTTCCGGTAATAAATTGGTTAATCCAGCCAAACGTTCTGAAACCAACTGCCTGTTACGATAGATATCGGTGTCTTCATCAAAATAAACATTAACGATGGACAAGCCTTGAATTGATTCGGAACGGACGTGATCTATACCGATTAAACCGGATAAAGCAGATTCTATAGGACGAGTGATTAATACTTCTACTTGCTCTGTTGAATAACCCGATGCTTCTGTTTGCACCACAATCAGGTTAGGAGAAAATTCGGGAAAAATATCCAGACCAGCACGCGATAAACTATAAACACTGTAAACCATTAACAGTGTAGCAATGGCAATGACAACACCACGAAAGTTAATCGAAAATCGAACTATAGCAGAAAGCATAATTAATAAAATATCTTAACGAATGTCAATAAACGTCTATGAGTAGATAATGAAGCAATATATTTTGTCATTTTCATAATCTGCATTTTTTCAGTCGTCATCTTCATCCGGAATCGCCCACTTAAACTCCTCTGACAATAAGGTCTGCGCCCCACTGGTAACGACCTTTTCACCAACATCAAAATTTTCCTTCACTAACCAACTACCTGATACTTCAATCGCATCAATCAAACTTCTGCGACTAAACAACTCATCATCAACCTGAACATAAGCCCAGGGTTTTCCTGCATACCAGACGATGGCCTCTTCCGGAATGTTAACGCCTTGTCCAGTAAAACCGGTTCCCGGTAACCACACATAAAGACGCATACCAATACGTATTTTATCCGCATTGGTTCTGAAGAAATAAGTTTCACCTTGCAAGGTGCTATCTGAAAATGGTGCAGGTGAAATAAAATAGGCCTTTCTCGCATGCATCCTGTCATCAATACGATTAACAAAAACAAATGCCGTATTGGGATCAAGTTGTTGCTCAGCTTTTAATGTAACCAGAATAATAAATTCTTCACGTTGCGTCAGGCGATTAAAAATTTCAGAATCATCCTTCAAGGCCATATCGGTTATTTCTGTATTCCATTTTTGAACCATTGTCGCTCTTATATTTTGTAACTCTACATCAGCAGCACGCATGCGAGCACGATATTCTTCCCAACTTGATTGAGCTTCTTGTAATTCGCGTGCTGAGATATTTCTAGCTTCTTTATGCAACACTTTAAGTTGCTCAAGTAATTTGCTAGCGTTTCTATAATTAGTATTTATAACTTCCCGCCGTGCAGCAACATTTCTATATGATGCCCTTAAATCTATAATTTCTTTTATATCAATAACAGTTGCAAATGCCCTGTTTTCTGACCGCACACTTATATTTTCTGCAAGGCTGGTTCTAATGCCTGCCAATTGCTGCGTTTCTTTTTCAATCCTTACTTGTAACTTACCATCGACCAGCTGTTGTCGTGTATTTACTTCATCATCATCGTCGTCATCATCATCGTGTTCTGTTTCTGATAGCTCAGTTAAAAAAGCAGGCTTCATGTATTCAGGAGCAAAAGTAAAACCTGCTACAAGTATCAATATGATTATTAGAATAGTAATCAGTTGCTTCATTTTGTTTGCCTGGTATTGTTCAAGAGTCGAGTTGTTAAAGTTTTTAAATCAATATTGTTATGTAATGCATTTTGAGAAACCTGTTCCAATTGTTCTATTGCCCTCAATACATCAATCTTTATTGCAAAAATAGCCTGCCTAGCTTTTTCAAGCTCGATCTTTGAACGAACTACAGAAAGACTATCGGTATAGCCAAGATCAAATTGTTTTTGTATTTGCTCAGATCTGTTTGTTAATTCATCCATCAATTTTAATGTGTTTTGATATGAATTTAATTTATCCAGATAATTTTGACGTTTACGATTTAATTCATTTAATAAAGATGTCTGTAATTGTAGAAATTCAGCCTGCAAATGCTGGCGTGCGGCCAGTGCTTCTTCAATCTGCCCTTCATTATTATGAAACAACGGCAATATCCATGCTGCACCTAATGTCCAGATGCGATCACCTTGATCAAAAATAAACCCGGGTGAAAGATTGATGTCCGGATACTGTTTCACTATCTCAAGTCGTAACGCTGCTTCCAATGCTTCATATTCTTTCAACTTAATTCTGACATCAAAACGATGATTTAATACTTCTTCACGTAAACTGACTTCATCAAACTGTTGAGAATTAAATTCAGAATCAAGGTTGGAAAAATCAAGTTCTGATTTTTTAAACTTATCTACTTGCAACCCTGTTTCAGCAATTAAATTGTGGAAGGCATTATTAATCTCATAATCTTGATCAGAGACGCGTAACTGAATATGTTGTAACTCAAGTCTAACACTACTGACTTCAAATTGACTTACCTGACCGAGCTCCTGTCGTCTCTCTAACAAACTCAGGTTTTCAGATAATAATTCCTGTTGTTGTTGCAGTAATTCTTTTTGTTTTGTAGCCGCATAAAACTCGATTAGATTTTGATGCAAACCACTATATGTATTCCAAACCTGCTGTTCCAGATTAATTTCAGCTGCTTGTGTTTTTGAGATAGCCTGTTTTTGTCTTGATTCAATTTTATCTGCACGTTCAAACAAAAAATCACTAACCAACCCAATTAACCAGGGTGATTCACCTGTTTCACTATGATGTTCCAGTGGAATTCCAACACCTGGGTTTGGTCTTTGACCTGCCGTAATTTCTGCCGCCTGTGTCATGGACAATTCAGATTTAGCAACTTTAATAGCGGGATTAAAGAAAATCGCTGTCAGCATTAAAGAATTAAGATCCCATTTCTTTATTGGCCAGGCAAGATTAGAGAACTGGTGTTCGTCAAGAAAAGATTTAAATGCCGGATCCGCCGGATCATGAGCCAGAATATCTGTTAATGATTGAGTTTCATTGATGGGTTTAGGGACATACTGATATTTAAAACAGCCTGATAAAATGACAATAAGACACAATAAAACAGAACAAAGAGCTGTTTTTACTGAAACTAGATTGGAATAGCGGATTTTTTCCGTCTTATCGTTATTATTGGACACAGCACTATACTAATCGGAAATTTATCCCCTGATAATAAAGGTAAAGCACTGTTATTCATAGCCAATTTGCCATAATTCCTCGGTTTCTTCATGAATATTACCTGAAGCGGCATCGATCTCGATCTTCATTTCTTTATCGTCTTCTGTATCTATATCAAACTCATAGACTGCACGCCCATCTTCTTCTATTTCATATTCAATCTCGATAATTTCGCCAGGATATTTTTGTAGCGCGATAGTTTTTGCCTGTTCCAGGTTAATCTTCATATAACTGTGAAAAGCCTTGTCATAAATACCAAAAACCTCTCTTTCCAATTCTATAATTTCACCGGTATCAGCCTGACATTCAACATCCCAATCTCGATTATCTTCGTCTCGAATATCATATTCATATACCAACATGTTATTTTCACGTTTGAGCTCTATCTTAATAATGTTTCCTTGTTTAACTTTGACTGCTTCGGACATACATTTTTCAAAATATTGACTTCCAGAATAATAATTATCGGCATAAACTGAAACTGAAAAGACTAAAATGATAATGATGAACTGAAATTTTACTATTTTGTCTATTAACATAATTAAACCAGATACATTCCTTAATTTTTAAAAAACTATAATAAAATGATTTTGACAATATATGATTAGGAAACTTTCCTTTTTTTATCTGTTTATATTTTTTTCATTCGTATTTGCAGGAGAAGAACCAAACTATCCTGCTGAATGTAATGCTTTTATCAATGACACATCGGAACAAGATCTAACCGACATCCCTGACACACCTTTTAATAAAGGACTACTATGGAAAATTGAGAAAGACGGCAAAGAGAATTATATCTTTGGCACCATGCACTCACAGGATTATGCCGTTAGCCCAATTCCACCAAAAGTTCGATTGGCTCTGGCAAAAAGTAATACTTTATTAATAGAAACCATCCCGAATGAAGAAGCGAACCAGACTTTTTTAAACATGATGTACTTTAAAGATAAACAACGACTAGATCACTTATTAGAACCAGCACTACTGGATACACTAATAATAATAATACAGGACTATGGCGTAGCAGCAGAGCATGCGAATTTTGTAAAGCCCTGGGCTGCCTTTAGTTTAATTGGTCGGCCAAAGCCCGTTAGAGCACCAACGCTTGAAAGTAATTTATTAAAGGCCGCGCAACAAAGCATGTTGCAAATAAAATCGTTGGAAACAATGGAAGAAATACTATCTGCGCTTGATGGATTAGCGATGAATGATCAAGTCGTTATTTTGAAAGACACGATTTGTAATCATGAACAGATTATTCATGATACAAAAATGCTCGTCGATTTATATATTAATCGTGATTTACAAGGCATGCTTGAATTCAACAATCAACCACATTACGACGAAGCCGTATTTGTACGATTCATGCAACGAATATTGTATGATCGCAATACAAGAATGCTTAAACGAATAGAAAATGAATTTAAATCAGGTAATGTTTTTGTTGCCGTTGGTGCTTCTCACCTTGCAGGAGCAAACGGCTTGCTTAATGAATTGAGTAAAAAATCATATTCAATTACTCAAATCTATTAAGCCTCTTCTCCAGTCACTTCCTTAAACTTTTCTTTTTGTTCAGAGCTTGCTTCATTTTGATACTTATCTTTCCATTCTGAATACGGCATGCCATAAACAATTTCTCTGGCTGTTTCGTAATCCATTTCTTCGCCTCTCTCTTCAGCCGCAGCGCGATACCATTTTGATAAACAATTCCGACAAAAACTGGCCAAATTCATTAAATCAATATTTTGTACTTCTGTGTGCTCTCTTAAATGTTGCACAAGTTTTCTAAAAGCTGCTGCCTCGAGTTCTGTCTTTTTATCCATAATTTTAATAACCATTATTTTCTGTATTCTGCAAGTATAATCAATTTCATAACCAAGTAAATTATTAGAGTCAGACGCCAAGACTTGATGTAGACTTACTATATATAAATCAATAACAAACCAGACAGAAACATGACTGAACAAGAAGATTTACACAAAGTTGTAATTGTCGGCGGTGGCGCAGGCGGACTGGAATTGGCTGCAAAGCTAGGTAATAAACTGGGAAAAAAGAAAAGGGCTGACATCAAACTCATTGATTGCACCCTGACCCACTTATGGAAACCGTTATTGCATGAAGTCGCAGCAGGCACTTTGAACTCATACGAAGATGAATTGAGTTACCTTGCTCTGGCGTATAAAAATCATTTTACCTTTCGACTTGGTCGGGTTGATTCACTGAATCGTGAAAAGCAGGAAATCAGTACCGAACCAACACTGGATAACGAAGGTAATGAATATATTCCCAGACGAACATTTCAATACGACACATTGATTTTTGCCGTTGGTAGCACAACAAATGATTTTGGTATTAAAGGCGTAAAAGAACACTGCATGTTTCTTGATGATCGAGATCAAGCCGATACATTTCATCAATATTTTTTCAGAAATGCCTATTCAGCCCATGCCCAACAGACACCTCTGCGCGAAGGCCAGTTAAAGATTGCAATTGCCGGTGCCGGTGCAACTGGCGTTGAACTTTCAGCAGAATTACATGAAGCAATTAATCATATTTATGAATTTGGTCTGGATGGTTTCGATGTAAATGAAGTTTCAATCTCTATTATTGAAGCAGCAGACAGGGTTCTACCCGCATTACCCCCCGCCTTATCAGAAAAAACAGCAAATGCACTGGAAAAAATCAATGTAGTTCTTCTAACAGGTCACCGTGTTTTGGAAGCCACTAAAGAAGGGTTTGTTACTGATAAAGGTGGCTTAATTCCTTCTGAAATGAAAGTTTGGGCTGCAGGTATCAAAGCGCCGGATTTTCTTGAAAATATTGAAGGCCTCGAAACAAATCAAATTAACCAACTTGTTGTAAAACCAACATTACAAACTACGCGAGATGAAAATGTCTTTGCATTTGGCGACTGTGCTGCCTGTCCAATGGAAGGAACTGATGAAACCGTTCCGCCACGCGCCCAGGCAGCACATCAACAAGCAACCATGTTGATCAAAACCGTTATTAATAGAATGAATAAGCAACCTTTACCAGATTATACATATGTCGATTACGGTTCATTAATTAATCTCAGCCGTTATACAACCGTCGGCAATATGATGGGAAATTTGCTTGGTAAAAAAGCAGGCAGTATTTTAATAGAAGGTATTATCGCCCGTTTTGTTTATATGTCCCTATACAAAATGCATCAATTAGCAATACAGGGCTTTATACGAGTTGGGTTAACGACGATTGCAAATATTTTGACGCAAAAAACCAAGCCAAGAATGAAGTTACATTAAATGATTATAACGTCCGCTTGAAATAGCAGTCATAGGTGGACATAACATTATCCTCCATACATTTTTTTCAGGTTATCTAAACCCGCTTGAAATATTCCAGTAATAACATCCATCGCTTCACTTTCTGTTGCACCTTCTGCACTAAATTCACTAGACCACTCAACACTGGCTTTATCATCTCCTTTATCAATCACTTTGATTTCAGCGCGATAATTTTTTACTGGTAACGGACTATCTGTAATTGTGTAAGAATAAATGCGTTCGTTATCATCATATTTTTCCAGTCTTTCAACAATTTCACCACCGCCGGCAAGACTCAATACTCGCATACTGCCTTCTTCCTGTAATTCACTATTTTCTATTGCTGGATGCCAGTCTGGTAAGGCATTAAAACCACCAATTAAATTCCAGAGTTTATCTGCTGCAACATCAAGATCAGTTGACATGTTTACTTTAGCCATTTCCTACCCCTATTATAAATTATATTTCTTTATCCGATAACGTAATGCCATTCTGGTTATGCCTAATTCTCTTGCTGCTTTTGAAACGTTGCGATTCGTTCTTTCTAACGCCTGTTTAATTAGATGCAATTCGGCCTCACCTAAAGTCAAATCATCATTCATTTCACCTTCTTCTAATTTAGGTTCAGACTTTTTATCCAGACCTAATATATTTGTTTCAAGTACACCGCCACCACTTAACAGGACAGCACGTTCCAATAAGTGTTTCATCTCGCGTACATTTCCCGGCCACGGATAATCGAGTAATGTTTCTTCTGCTTCTTCTGAAAAATTTTCGAACTGCAACCCATAACGTCTTGATGTCTGGCCCGCAAAATGATTTGCTAATAATAAAATATCATTGCCTCGTTCTCGTAGCGCAGGCATCGAAAGTGACATAACATTTAATCTATAATATAAATCTGATCTGAATTCACCTTTTTCTGATAATGATTCGATATCTCGATTCGTGGCAGCCACAATCCATGCCGCTACTGGTCGTTCTTGTGTCGTACCAACACGTCTTAGGGTTCTTCTCTCCAGGACAGCCAGTAACTTTGATTGCAAATCCAAAGGTAACTCACCAATTTCATCAAGAAACAAAACGCCGTCTTCAGCGGCTTCAATTAAACCGGTACGTGCAACATGAGCATTAGTAAACGCACCTTTTTCATGACCGAACAATTCCGATTCAATTAATTCTTTGGGTAAAGATGCACAATCAACATGTACAAATGGCTTTTGATGACGACTGCTTTTTTCATGTAACAGTCTTGCAACAACGTCTTTACCTGTTCCAGTTTCACCAAGTATTAATACTGTAGGCGGGATGACTTCTGTTGATTGGGATAATTTTGAAATACGCTCGACTTGATCGCGAACCGCTTTAATTTCCTTACACTTTCCTAAAAACTCAACAGTTTCTGTAGCATGCTGCTCCCGCTTTGCAGAGTTTGTCAATTTTTGTGTCAGTTCGCTTTTATCCAGTACTTTTTCTACATTAATAATTAGTTCTTCCAGATCTATTGGTTTTTTTAAGTAATCGGAAGCTCCTAACTTCATAGCTGACACAGCATCTTCCAGTTCGCCGTAAGCTGACATAACAAGAACAGATGTATTTGTAATTGATGACTTTATTTCTGAAAGTAAATCCAGACCAGAACCATCTGGCAAGCGCATATCGAGTAGCACCAGGTCAGGCGAGTTATTTTTATATTGTTCTCTGGCTGTTTCCAGGTCGCCCGCGAGATAAACTTTATAGTCAGCACGTTCTAAATGTTTTTTTACTGCTTTTGCAAAAACACTTTCATCTTCGACTAAAAGAATTCGTTTTTCCAGAACAGGAACTTCTGCAGATGTAATTAGATCATCCATTTACTTAATACCTTGTATTATTTTTCAATTGGAGCTGAAACAATGGTTTCTGTTCCCTGACCATCAATCACATTAAAATTTAAATTCCATCCATGTTTCTGGCAAATCTTGAACGCAATCGGAATACCTAAACCTGTGCCAAATTTCTTTGTTGAAGGACCAGGTTCCAGTTTTCCGGGTGTTGGTTCAAAAGGTAAACCCGGGCCGCTATCAAGAATACGATACTCGATATAATCATTTGTTTTTATCAAACTTATTTTTATTGTGCCTGATTTTGGAGAAGCATCGACAGCATTAGCCAACAAACTATACAAAGCCTGTTCCATTAAATCCGGATCGACATTCAATTCTTGAGAAAGCTCCCAACCTTCTTTAATGATTTTTATATTCTTTTCAGCAATTTTACTATTTAACAATCCATGAGCTGCATCGATCAACGTTATTGCGTCCACATTCCTCAGGTTAGGTTTTAACGGGTGAAGATATGAGACCAATGAACTAACCCACCGTCCCAGACGGTCAGTTGTCTCCATAATCGTATGACTTGATTCGCGAATTTCTTCCTGATTTTCGGTATGTTCTAATAATTGTGCTGTTGCACGAATACTGGCTAACGGATTACGGATATTATGTGCAACAACAGGAACCAGCGAACCTAATGCCGCTTGCCTTTCATTCTCAACCATTGCGTCTCGACTCTCTGCAAGTTCCTTAGCCATTATGTTAATGCCATTTGCCAGCTCAGAAACTTCTTCAACGCCAGTCTCTTCAATATGGTAATCCAGTTTGCCATGACTGATTTCAGCGGCACCTTTTACTATTTTTGCCAACGGTTTAATGAACTCAGTACGCATAATATGTCGTGTATAAAAAACAATGATAAACGCAATAATTAATGGAATCGGTATTACAAAAGGAGCAAACCTGGTCCACATTGCCAGGGTTTCATCCAGTTTTTTATGCTGTTCGGATAAAATCTGTTTGAAGGAAAAATACCGGCTTTCAAATTTACCAACCATTTGTTGTGCGAATGTCGGATTCAGAATCTGTATTCGTGCAAATCGATTCGCGGCATACGGGTCATTAAAAATATTATTCATATCCCCCTGAATTTCCCGATAAGAAAGATTCAATTCCTGAATAGAGATATCTTCTTCACGTGATCGGGAACGCCTTCTCAGCTCATTGAACCTTTCAGAAATACTACGTGAATATTCTGGATAGGCTTCTAATGCTCGTTCGTCTTCAAGTACTCGAGCTCGGATCATTTCCTGTATTTGGGCGTAGAGTTCGCCTCTGATTTGCTCAGTTAGATAAAACATGGAATTAATTCGAACAGATTCAGATGAATTTTGCTGCCAAAAGTAAGCAGATAGTCCGCCTAGTAAACCAGTAACTGCAACCAGGAACAAAATAGCAATTTCATGACGAAATATAAGGTTTTTTAATGACTTAGGGCGTCTTAAGGACATCGGTCAAGTATAACCTAGTATTGGTTCAAATGAACCAAATAAATTGGGTAATATTAGCCAAAATAGTAAAATTAGAAGGAAAATACATTCTACTTATTTCATATATGCAATTGATTTTATTAGTTAATATTTAATTTAATTAAATTGGCACGATAGGTGATATACAAATTGTGCACGAAATATATGTGTCCCGGTTTTCCGGGTTCTTTTAATAACACTATGAGGAGAGTTAACATGAAATGGGAAACTCCAGAATACAGTGACATTCGTTTTGGCTTCGAAGTCACCATGTACATCAACAACAAGTAATTGTTGTATTAGCTGAAGTAAAAAAGGGAGTCCTATGATTCCCTTTTTTTACGCCTACAGGGAAGTAGGCGGTAGAGCTGCGCTTCGAGCAAGCAGCCGAAAATCTATAAGCAAACTCTTATCTATCTAAACCATATCAACCAAACCACATCCTTTTAAACAAATCAGTTTGTTTCTTATACAAATGATAGATAACACCGGCAATGTGTAACAAGAGCAGTAAAATTAAGCAGAAAGCACTGATTTCATGAATTCCAGTAAATAAATCATTTAATTCAGGGTTTTTCCATCCCCAGTGCGGTAATGGTATCCCCCAAAATTTAGTTTTGTATCCACTAAATGAAGACGAAATGTAACCCGAAACAGGCTGGATAAACATCATTAAATATAATAAATGGTGAGTCGCTGTTGCCATTTTCCGTTGTAATGGCGCTATGTAATCAGGTAACGCTGGTTGTATTGAGCTTAATTTCCAGACTAATCGGATGAGCGCCAGCAAGGCCAGTGTCAACCCAATTGATTTGTGCAGCGCAAAAAACCAGCTTCGTTCATCACTGCCTTTTTCCAGACCAACCATATAAAACCCAAGACCAATCATGGCAAATATCATGATAGCCATTAACCAGTGGATCAGAATTGCTGTGTTATTATATCGCTGTATTTCCATACTACTTTTTCCTCATTCGTCTGGACTCATGCTGAAATAGCTAACATGCTGGCTTTCAGCCTCTTTTATCAGGATAATACTCTCTAAAATTAATATTTGGCAGGTGAATTGCCTATCATTTCGTGAAGATTATATTTTCCGAACTTAGGGGAAAACAACAACAAAAATGAGTAAGCACCTTATATTAAAACTATCGCTATTAATATTCATGTTCTCGCTCATACCTTTAGCACAAGCTAGCGAGTATCAGATATTAATCTCAAAAAAAAATCATGAACTCATCGTCGAAAAAGCAGGCGAAGTTGTAAAGAAATATCATATTGCCAGTGGTAAGGGTGGTAAAGGAACAAAGCGTCGTCAGGGCGATAGCAAGACCCCACAGGGTACCTACCGAATTGCGAAATTTAAAAAAAGCAGCCGTTTTCATTATTTTATTCAGTTAGATTACCCAAATTTAATTGATGCCTGGTATGGTTATAAAAATAAAACGATTGATGCAAAAGATTTTAAACGTATCGCAGCAGCTTATAAAAACCGGGAAACACCACCGCAAGATACTGAACTAGGAGGATTTATTGGGATCCATGGACTAGGCATTCAAAATGATGAAAAATTAACTATTCATCAAGAAATAAACTGGACTGAAGGTTGCATTGCATTAACTAACGAGGAAATAAATGACTTGAGAAAGTTTGTTGATGTGGGCACACCAGTCATTATTAAAGAATGAGGTTATTCCTGAGTTTTATTTTTATTTCCAAGTTGATTCTGTTAACGGCATGTTCAAACGAATCAAATCAGATATACGAAAAAAGCACAAAAAAATCATTTGCAGAGGTCATTCAAGATAGTGAATTTGCTATCACCGAAAATAATTTTCGTATTACCAACCGTCTACACATTGGTGATGCAATTCAAAAACGGGGTAATACTGACTTTCCTAAAAATGAAGTTATCCTGTTTTGCAATCTGACCATAGCAGAAGAAATGTTAAAAATTGAACCTCGTTATATCAATTACTGTCCATATAAAGTAACGGCTACTGAATACAAGAAAAAAATCATAATAGGGACACGTCTTCTACCTGTAAATACAGGCAACAAACAAATGGATTTAATCGCTAAAAATATTAATAAAAAATTACGCTCAATGGTAGAATACGCAGCCTCGGAAGACCCATTTATTCTTGAGTATAACTAACTACTAACTGTGTACTAAACGCTAAGGTATAAGTAAAAATGAAGGAACAACCTGAACATAGTTTATTACTTAAGTGGCTGATTTTAACTGGCCTTATCGCATTTTCTATCATCATTGCATGGAATGAAGGTGTTTTTTCACTACTCTTTAATATCGACAAGAGTCGTATTGCATCAGTAATCGCGTTAATTTATTTGTTGGTTACCCTACATTGCGCCAGACTGACTTATATCATTTCTTCACAAACTAATTTATCCCGAAAAGTGGATAATATGATTAAAAATGAAGACAAACTTGATTTAAAGTTTGATGATGACGCGATTTTTATCAACTCATCAAAAAAATTGCCTGATTGCTTTATGACAGACTATATAGGCGATCTGTATTACACCAATAAAAACACATCCGGCTCAGAAGAATCCAGTTCCCATTCTGATCTCATTGATGTTTATGAATCACGTCTGAAAGGACCGCAGGAACTTGGCTGGTTTGTCTCAGATATGATGTTAAAACTTGGTTTGCTTGGCACCATTATTGGATTTATTTTCATGTTAGCTTCAGTTGCCAATATTGCTGATTTCGATGTCAGTAATATGCAGAAAATTTTACAACATATGAGCAATGGTATGGGTACTGCTCTTTATACCACTCTCGCGGGTTTAATATGTAGTATTCTGTCTGCCTTGCAATATCATATGATCGATAGACATGTCGATGAATTGATAGAGTTAACTCGGCATTTAACTCAAGTGCATGTCATTCCAAAATTTAACGGTGTTTAATAAACATGCGCGTTAAAGATCGACTTCGTTCTGATCCGTTTACAGACTTATTGTTTAACGCCTTGTTGGGTTTTACCTTTTTATTTCTGGTTGCCATCATGTTCATGAATCCTGAAGCAAAATCGGGAATCATTGATCCAAAGGCCGAATATATACTGACCATTACCTGGGAAGATAATAGTCCTGATGATGTGGATGTCTGGGTCGAGGATCCGGAAGGACAAATCGTATGGTTTAGAACACCTGAAGCAGGATTATTACATCTGGATCGCGATGATCGCGGCTTGGTTAATGACACCATAACGATTAATGGTGAAGAAGTTCAAAATCCACTCAATCAGGAAGTTGTAACATTAAGAGGAGTTGTTAAAGGTGAATACATTGTTAATCTTCACTATTATGCTTCAGAAACAGGCAATCCTGTCGATGTAAATGTGAGGCTAGCAAAGGTGAATCCTAAATTGGAAATTGTTTACTATGGTACAGTAAATATGGAGAAAAGAGGTGATGAAAAAACTGCGGTCCGGTTTTCTATCGGCCACGATGGAAGTATTTATGGAATAAACTTTTTACCTAAATCTATTGTAGATGTTGGATAATAAAAACTAGAATAATTGGAGAAATTATTGTGACTTTGGGCATAACCGGTATTATTTCAGCATATATATTACTTGCGCTGCTTTTACTTAGTATTAATCTTTATTCAAAATGGTCATGGCCTGTTAAAGCAGCCACTATTGTGATCACCTCTGCGTTCTATGTCATCAGTTATTATTCATTTCCACCATTACTCGGTTGGCCAACTTCTGAATATCCTCCTGCACAGTTTCGTTTGATTTCTGCACACGTTTCCCAACCGGATAAAGAGTTAGGTAAAGAAGGTTCTATCTACCTTTGGTTAACTGAAATTGAAAACATGACAGATTTGCCGGAACCAAGGGCGTATAAACTCGAATATTCCAATGAACTACATGAAAAAATTGTTAATGTAAAAGCAAAACTGGATAAAGACATTGCTCAACTAGGCGAATTTAAAAAACCTGATGATGTATTCAATAAGGTGGATGAGCAACGTCGTGGAGTAAAATCAGTTAAAATCGAATTTTATGATTTACCGGATCCTCTATTTCCTGACAAAGGCAGTTAAAGGATATATTTTTGAATAAACTAACAACTTCAATTTTTTTACCTTTACTTGTATTTTCAATACCGGCTATTGCCTGGAATACACTTACAAATGACCTTGATGTCAGTTGTCAGCAAATTCAGAAAAAGCTTAATTGCGATTATCGTTCTATATCGAATAAAAACGTTTCTTCTATTGATGCCAGTTCAAACGGATTAAAACTGGAAACCACGAATAATAGTACATATCCAGAAGCACAAGAAAAGACCGCAATCTTGTTTCTGGTGGACACCAGCGATCCAGCAAGACAAAATGTTATTGAAAGAAATAAATCTCATATTAAGGAAATAATTTCATCCCTTAAACCTCATCAAAAAGCAGGCCTGGCTTCATTTGATAAATCGCTCAAGATTCAATCAACTATTGGAACGTCTGGATTTTTACTATCAAAATCACTGGAAACACTAAAAGCATCAGGAAAAACAACTGAATTGTATCGTAACCTGCTGGAAGCAATCCAACAGCTCCATACATTTCAGGCAGAAAGAAAAGTGATTGTTTTGCTTTCTGACGGACAAGCTGAAGATAAAGCCTACTTCCATTCAGATGTCATTAAAATGGCCAGAAAATATAGCATAGTTATAAACACGATCGGGTATCCTCGTTCTATATCCTTGTCAGTTGCTTTACAAACATTAAGACGACTAAGCGAAGAAACTGGTGGGCGTTATATAGAGACAGAGACATCTTACAATATATCTAAAAGCGAAATGAATAAACTTTTTGATAATATTGATAACGGAGGAAGTTTTTCTGTTGCCCTTGATAATTTATATCAAGCTGAAAATGCAGTAAATTATATTACGTTATCTTTTTCTACTGAAGCTGGATTAAAACGAATTCAAGCACCTGTAAAGATAAAGCCTGAACATAAGGATGTTAAAAATAAGACAGAGAGCGCTATAGCTGAAAAAATAATTTCAAACAACACTTCATCAGGAAAAGCGCCCGTACAAATTATAACTAAACAAGCAGCGCCACAGCCTATTAACTTATGGATTTGGTACGGTCTACCAGCAGCTTTTATCATTATTATAATTTTTATATTAATTACTTTATTTCTTTTATGGAAAAAACCTCAACAACAAACAGGTAATTCTAAAAATTCTTATAGACCTTACGCCTATTTAATTTCTAATGATGAAAAGCAGACACGCTATCCAATAACTCGCACAATCTGTCGAATTGGGCGCAGTAAAGACAATGAACTACATCTTGATGACACTTCTATTTCCAGACGTCATGCAGAAATACACAGAAACAACGATGGTGGTTTCGAAATTATTGATCTGGATTCAATGAATGGTGTTTATATCAATAATGAAAAAATAGGAAAAGCAGAATTACATGAGGGAGATGTACTTGAGATAGGAGATTATTTTCTTAACTTTACTCAACTCGCACCTGATTACTCACTGGAAGAATCCACTGTTATGCAAAAAACAAGAATGCCAAGCACTCATTGATTAGTTTTAATGCACTATGGGCTGCGTTAGTTTTAAGTATTCATCAATGAGGTCCGCCATAGCCGTTTCAGCTAACAAAGGTCTTTCATCGCCAAACCATTGATCTTCATTTTCCAGAATATTTCTGGCAATTTTATTACTAACTACTCGTCCTTTCCTGTTTTTACATAATTCCGGTGCACTAACCAATAATGACATCGCAGCACCGAGCACAACTTCTCTATGTTTCAAATACATAATGTCTTGAGAATTTTCACTGTAATTATTGCTTGATTGAGTTTCTACAGGCTTTATTGTCTGTGCGACAAATGTCATCAACGTACTAAATTCTTCAGGCATCATAATACGACTAATGGTTCCCCATGAATACAAATCTATTGGCCTTACTTCCCATTCCTTTTCAGGTTTCTCAATATTAATCACTGGCAATAGTTTTTTATGACCGCATTCCTTGGCATGTTGCCATAAGCTTTCTATTTTCTCTGAAACATCACTTTCTAAAATACTTCGACTTTGTGGTTCAATACCGAACAGCAATGGAATACCTTCTTCATAAAGCAACCATGTTTCCTCACATGACCATTGCTCATATAACTTTTGTAAATTTAAGCGCTCCTTTTCAAATATTTTTTCTTCACGATCTTGCATGGATACGTCAGAGTTCTCAGCTTTAACACTATTTTTTTCATACTTTTTAAAATTGAAGAGTGATTTAATTTTATTCAGAATATTCATTATATTTTATTCTATATCGTAGCCAGGTAATCAATTTCAGATTGAATAAAACCTGCTTTCAATCTGGCGCTTTGATTTATTCTTTTTGTTTTGGCAGAAGGAAGAAATTCGTTAATAATTTCCTTGAATCTATCTTCAGGATTTTGATGCATCTTCTGACATAAATAACGGTACCATTTTGTTCCAAAATTTACATGACCAATTTCTTCTTCAAGAATTAACTCCAATATTGAAACCATTCTATCATCTTTAATCTGCCGAAATCGATCAATTAGATCTGGCGTTACATCAAGGCCTCGCGCTTCCATAATACGAGGAACAACTGCAAGACGAAGTAATAGATCATGTTTTGTTTGTTCAGCTATGGCCCATAACCCATCATGTGCAGAAAAACTTCCATAATCATATCCACTATCAATCAGGTTTTCTCTTAACAATTTAAAATGTTTAGTTTCTTCTTCGAAAACCTGTAGCCAGTCCAGATAAAATTCTTCAGGCATATTTCGAAACCGACTAATCAAATCCAGAACCAGATTTATTGCATTGAACTCTATATGTGCAAATGAATGCACCATCGCAGCCCTACCCTCAGGTGTCGTCATATTCCGTTTAGGCACATCCTTAGGCGTTATTAATATGGGCTTATCCGGGCGTCCTGGCTCTATATTTTTTACATATACATCATACGTATCGAAGTTTACTGCTCTTACAGAAACTTTTTTCACGATTTCAACTGATAAAAATATTTTTTTATCCAGTTCTGTTTCAGTCAAACACTTATGTGCCAAATAGAACAAATTCTCCATTACGATTGAATAACTTTGTCAAACCCGGACCAGACAATATCCCATGATTGATCATCTTGAGCTGCCAGATAACGTTCATCTATACAGAAACCGGGAATAGCGATCAACTTATCATCAATGTAAATCAATGGAATTCTGTCCCTTAACCAGGGCAAAACAGAACGTTCCTGAAATAGTTGCTTGACTGTTTTTGTATGAGAAAATCCATCAGGCTTAATTTTTTCACCACCTTGCCTGAAGCGAATGACAAGTTCGGCATTTTTAATTTTATCTTTTGAAATCCCTTTGCCCTTCCCAGATATTGTAGAAAGTGTTTCACCTGAAATATTCAAAACTTCTTCTGGATTCCATTTATACTCAATATTAGCTTCAAATTCTTCCAACACTTTAGCGGCATAAAGACTGTTTCTATACCTTCTGACTTCAACATCTTCCCAATTTACGCAAGGTGATTTATCTGGTGCAGAATTTATAATATCGGAAATAATTTTGTTAATATTTCTGGAGCCTGGCGTTTTCAAATTTAATTCTTGTAGCCAGAAAAAGATAAGGTTCTTTTGCCGGGTAACACTTAATGTTTTAACAACATCAAGCTTAAGACTATTTTTATGCATGGCGCGTTCTAAGTCTTCTGCTGCCAGTTCATTCAATAAAAGTCGACACTCATTCTGATTATCAATTAAGCGACTTATTGTCTCACGATAAGCAGGCCACCTTTCTTCAATAACAGGTGCCAGTTGATGCCTAAAATAATTTCTATCATATCGATGATTACTATTACTTTTATCTTCCTGCCAATTTATTTTATTTACTGCTGCATACTCTTTTAAATCATTACGTGAATAATTTAATAACGGCCTGACAAGCAATGTATTTGATTTTTTCCTAATCTCAGGCATTGATGCGAGACCGCGTGGTCCTGCGCCTCTTAATGCCTGCAGGAAAAATGTCTCAACCTGATCGTCCTGATGATGAGCAGTAAAAAGCACATCATTATTATTCATCACTTCGCTAATCAGCGCATAACGTTTTTCTCTCGCCCATGCCTCAACACTTTCTCCCTTTGGGCAACCTTCTGTTATTTGCAGTTTAATGAAAGAAAAACCATAGTACTGGCATTGCTCTTTACAAAATTGGGCCCAATCGTCAGCTTCTTCCTGCAAACCATGATGTACATATACGACATTAATATTTTGCCTGATTTTATCTTTATTAGAATAAAACAGATGTAATAGAACACTGGAATCCATTCCGCCGCTATAAGCAATCCAGAATTTTTTAGTGTTTGAAAACTGATTTAAACCTGACAGGAAACTTTCGTTACAAAGTGATTTTGTTGACGCCGTACTTTTCATATTCTTAACAGAGCATTCTTGAAACTATTTTCAAAATACCCTGACATGCGGAGCTTTAACTTTCTTTAAACTCACCAATCTGACGCAATTTTTGTTGTCTCTGGATTACGATTTCAGAACATGGGAGTTGTTTTAATTGCGTCAACTCTTCAACTAATACCTGCTTCATCTGTTTAGTCATTTTATCAAAATCCCGATGAGCACCTCCCAATGGCTCTTCAACTATGCGGTCAATCAGTCCAAGTTCTTTTAATCTTGGTGCTGTTATTCCCATAATCTCAGCAGCTTCTTTTGCTTTATCAGCACTTTTCCAAAGGATGGAGGCGCAACCTTCAGGGGAAATAACTGAAAAAGTGCTATATTGAAGCATTAATAGACGATCTGCGACACCGATCGCCAGTGCACCACCAGAACCACCTTCTCCTATTACTGTAGCAACAACCGGTGTTTTTAATTCAGACATTTCCATCAGGTTTCTTGCTATCGCTTCACTTTGCCCTCGCTCTTCTGCATCAATACCCGGATAAGCACCTGGAGTATCAATAAAGGTTAATACGGGTAAACCAAATCTCTCGGCTAATTTCATAACCCTTAATGCTTTACGATAACCTTCCGGTTTAGGCATACCATAATTACGCTTGATCCTGTCTTTTGTATCTCGTCCTTTTTGATGCCCAATAACCGCAACTGGAATATCTTCAAGACGAGCGATACCGGCAATAATAGCCGCATCGTCTGCAAAATATCTTTCACCATGTAATTCTTCAAAATCAGTGAATATTCGGTCGATATAATCCTGCGTGTATGGACGTTGAGGATGTCTGGATAGTTGGGATACTTGCCATGAACTCAAAGATGAAAAAATAGACGCCGTCAATTCAGAACTACGCTTTTTTAAATGCGTTATTTCTTCATTAATATTGATTTCTTTATCATTACCAACATGTCGCAGTTCTTCAATTTTTGCTTCAAGTTCGGCAATAGGTTGTTCAAAATCTAAAAAATTCATATTTAAATCAAACTGTTATTGTTTTTAACCTTGGGATTATACTCGATTTCAATCTGATTTATATCAAGTATATTCATTAATTCATCGATCAGATCGTCGCTAATCCGGACATTCCACTCTTTTCCAAATGGTACCAAGCCGGCAGCATCTGGCTTCACATATTTAACGACTACATTTGATACATCATGATGATATTTATGCAGAATAGTTTTTATATTATTAATCAGTCCGTTACTCATTTGCGATTCATGCAAGGTCAATTTCAAAGAACTGGTAAGATTGAACGGATTACCCGGCTTCCGAACATCATCAATTGTAAAAATAGAATCAGCTAAAATTTTAATACCACCTTCATAATAGTCATCATTTCTGGCTCGTCCATGCACAATTATTAAGTGGTCTTTTATTAAGTAATTTCTGTATTTTTCATAATCATCTGATTTAACAACAACAACTTTTCTGGATGTATTATCATCAATCTTGACATCAAATTCTTCTCTCATCCCTGATTTCCGTATACTCATAATATAGCCTGCGACTTTTACATCACCTGTTTTCAAACCATACAGTTTGCGCGTAATTCTGGATAGTTCCTGCTTGTATCGGTTTATAGGATGACCTGACAAATAAAAACCCAGCGTTTCTTTTTCATACATTACACGTTGTTTGTCATCCCAATCCTTTATAATGTCATAAACAGAAGATGACTCCTCTTCTTCACTCGAACTTGCTGGTGCATCAAGACCAAACATATCATTTTGTCCGCTATCGAGATCTTTATTATGTTGTTCCGCTAAAGATGTCGCTTTATCCAGATTTTCGTTTAGAGTGCTTCTGCCTGCACCTAATGAGTCCATTGCACCTGATTTAATCAGCGCATCAAGCACTCGTTTATTTGCTTTTCTTAAATCAATTCGTTTACAAAGATCGAATAAATTTTCAAATGGTCCATTTTCTTTTCTTTCAGCGATAATATTATCAATTGCAGCAGCACCAACACCTTTGATTGCGCCTAATCCATACTGAATTGATTTTTCATTGATAACAGTAAAACTATAAAAACTTTCATTTACTGAAGGTGGTTCGACTTCTATTTGCATTCGCCGTGTCTCTTCAAAAAGCATGACAACCTTATCGGTGTTATCCATATCAGAAGATAATACCGCCGCCATAAATGCGGCAGGATAATGTGCTTTTAACCATGCTGTCTGGTAAGCAACTAAAGCATAAGCAGCAGAGTGTGATTTATTAAAACCATAACCGGCAAACTTTTCCATTAAGTCGAAAATCATGGTTGCCTGTTTTTCATCAACGCCTCTGCTGACGGCGCCTTCTGTAAAAATTTGTCTTTGCTTGGCCATTTCTTCCGGTTTTTTCTTACCCATGGCACGACGTAATAAGTCTGCCGCCCCTAATGAATAGCCGGATAATACCTGTGCAATCTGCATTACCTGTTCCTGGTAAAGAATAACGCCATAAGTCGGCTTAAGTGCAAACTCCAAATCATCATGCATATACTGCACACGTGCCCTACCGTGTTTACGATCAACGAAATCATCAACCATCCCGGATTGCAGAGGACCGGGTCTGAATAAAGCAACCAAAGCGATCAAGTCATCAAACACATCAGGTTTTAAGCGACTGACCAGTTTTTTCATGCCGTCTGATTCCAACTGAAATACTGCAGTTGTATCCATACGTTGAATCAAGGCATATGTTTCAGGATCATCTAGCGGAATTTTACGAATATTAATTTCTTTTTCGTTATTTTGTTTTTTTAGTCGATTAACATCACGTAAAGCCCAGTCAATAATAGTTAACGTTCTTAATCCAAGAAAATCAAACTTAACCAGTCCTATAGATTCAACATCACCCATATCAAACTGGGTCACGGTTGCTTGCGAACCTTCTTCACAATAAAGCGGCATATAATCAGATAAAGGCTTGGGCGCAATGACAAGTCCACCTGCATGACGTCCGGCATTACGCGATAAACCTTCGAGTTTTTTTGCCAAATCCATTAACGACTTAACATCTTCTTCCGAATTATAACGCTGTCTTAATTCCTTCTCTTCTTCCATGGCTTTGTCTAATGTCATACCTATATCAAAAGGAATAAGCTTGGCTATCTGATCGACAAAGCCATATGGAAAACCTAATACACGACCAACATCCCTGATTACTGCTTTTGCTGCCATAGTACCGTAGGTAATAATTTGTGAAACATGATCCCGGCCATATTTCATTGCAACGTAGTCAATAACTTCATCACGACGATCCATACAAAAATCAATATCAAAGTCAGGCAAGGAAACACGTTCTGGATTTAAAAAACGTTCGAATAATAGATCATACTCAAGCGGATCTAATTCTGTAATATCCAGTGCATAGGCAACAAGCGAACCGGCACCGGAACCGCGACCAGGGCCAACCGGTATACCATTTTCTTTTGCCCAACGAATGAAGTCAGCAACAATAAGAAAATATCCGGAAAACCCCATCTTGGTAATAACATCTATTTCTATATCCAATCTATGAGAATAGTCAGTACTATTTTCATTCGTGATTTTATCATCATCTTCAATAATCCTTGCCAAACCTGCTTTTGCATCAGCAATTAATCGATCATCCTGCGTTTCATTTTCATTAACTTTAAAATTAGGCAGAAAATTTTCACCCAGAACAAATTCTATATTGCAACGTTGTGCAATTTTCATCGTGTTTTCTATCGCTTCAGGAATATCAGAAAATAATTCCTGCATTTCCTCTGAACTACGAATATATTGTTGTGCGGTATATTGTTTGGGACGCCTTGTATCATTTAATGTATAGCCCTGATAAATACAGACACGTGCTTCATGCGCTTCAAAATCATCTTCATCTAAAAATCGTGCGTTATTAGAAGCAACGACAGGAATATCAAATTTTTCTGAATACTTAATGGCGTTACTTATATGGTTATTTTGACCTTTTAAACCAATTCTTTGTAACTCAAAATAATAGCGATCGGGAAATAGTGACAACCAGTTTTCACATTTTTTTTCTATTTTTGATTCATCCTGTTGCAATATACTGTTTGTAAAACTTCCATTATCCGCACAATCAACTGCAATAAGACCTTCATTATTATCTTTGAGCCAATCATAATTTACGAAAGGAATTCCTCTTCGCTGCCCTTCAATATAACTTTTTGATATCAGCCTGGATAAATTTTGATAGCCTTCGAAATGCTGGCTAAGTAGAATCAAGTTAAAGCTCTCATTTAAACGGTTATCGATTACCTTTATTTCTGAACCTATGATTGGTTTTATACCGTGGCTTTGCATAGCACGATAAAATTTAACTGCAGAGAACGTTTGACTTTGCTCTGTTACAGCCATTGCCGGCATGGCTAACTCGGCCGCTTTTTCAGCTAATTGATTCACTTTTATCATCCCGTCAATTAACGAGAATTCAGTATGAAGATGTAAGTGAACGAAACTCATTTGAATTAATTACAACAAATATTTTGCCACGGGCGCAAAACTTCGACGATGTATTTCCGTAATACCCAGTTTTTCCAAAGACGCGATATGTTGCTTTGTTGGATAACCTTTGTGTGAAGAGAAGCCATAACCGGGATATTTCTCTTCAAATCCTATCATTTCATTATCGCGTGCTACTTTAGCAATGATCGATGCCGCACTAATGGCAGGCACCAAACTATCTCCTTTAATAATCGCTATTTTTTCAAAAGCCACGTCCGGTGTATACTGACCATCAACCGCAACCAATTTTGGCGCAATGGATAGTGCTTCAATAGCACGTTTCATAGCTAACAAACTTGCTTTAAGAATATTAATTTCATCTATTTCTTCTACTTCTGCTCTACCCAATGACCATGCCAGGACATTTGATTTTATGTCGTCTGACATTCTTTCGCGCTTTTTCTGGGTAATCTTTTTTGAATCGTTTAAACCTGGTATTATTTTTTCCGGATCGAGAATCACTGCTGCAGCAACGACAGGTCCGGCTAAAGGCCCTCGACCGACTTCATCAACACCGGCTAATAATTCAACGTTATTTAAAAATGAAAGGTCAAGCATGCACTTCACTATTTATTAATTCCATGATGGCTTTAGCCGCTTGTTTATCTGCGCCTTGTATAAGCTGTTTTGTCAAATCTGAAAATTCAGTTTTCATCGTTTCAATTTTCTCATTTGAAGTTAGTAAATCATTTAACTCATTAGACAAGTTTTTTGACGTGCATTTATACTGGAGATATTCAGGCACAATTCTTTTACCTGCTAAAATATTAGGCAAGGAGGCATATGGGATTTTTGCTAATAATTTAACAATCAGGTGTGTTAGCCATGACAGTCTATAAGCGACAATCATTGGTTTATTAAACAGCATTGCTTCAAGTGTTGCCGTACCGGAAGCAAGCATAATAATATCTGCCGATGCCATCACCTGATATGTTTTATCAATAAATACATCCACATTTAAACCTGGCACGACTTCTTTTTTAATTTCTTCAAAACATTTTAAAGATTTGTCATTGACCAGACTGCTTACAAAATGGAGATTCGTATTCGATTTATTTGATAACTCTGCTGCATTTAATAACGGTGCCGCAATTTTTTTGATTTCAGAAATTCGACTGCCGGGCAATAGCGCAATAATTTTTTTATCCGTTGGTAATTTCAATTCAGTTTTAATTTTCTGAATATTAATATTATTTTTTATTTTATCGGCTAACGGGTGCCCAACATAACAGTTTCGAATGCCATGTTTGCTATAGATGTCAGTTTCGAATGGAAAAAGATTCAACATCAAATCTACAGATTTTTTTATTTTTTTAATTCTGTATTCGCGCCACGCATAAATAGAAGGACTAACATAGTGAACAGTTTTGATGCCTGCTTCTCTCAATGACTTTTCTAAAAACAGGTTAAAATCAGGTGCATCAATTCCTATAAAAACATCAGGGGGATTTTTAATAAAATATTTTATAAGGTCATCCCTCATAACTTTTAGCTCTCTGTACCGACTCACTGCTTCAGTAAACCCCATAACTGACAGACGTTCCATTGGATATAAGATGTTCATGCCAGACTTGGCAAGCTTTGCTCCACCCACTCCTTCAACTGATATATTTTTAATTTCTTTTCCCAGCTCATTTATCAAGCCAGCGCCCAAGATATCGCCCGATGCTTCACCTGCGACAAGACCTATGCGTATCATTGAATTACGACGTTATCTAACAATACCGCGTTCTGAAGCAGCGATAAACGAACGCATCAACTCAACCTTATCGGACTCGGTAGAGAGCTCAGCTAATACATTAAGCGCATCTTTAAGAATCAAACCTTCACGATATACAGCTTTATAAGCCTTGCGCAATATATTAATTGTATCGGAATCAAAACCATGTCGTTTCAAGCCTTCGCGGTTAAGACCTGATGGTTTGGCTGTATTTCCTGATACTAAAACATAGGGAGGAACATCTTTAACAATGACTGAAGAGATTGCTGAAAAACTATAACTACCAACACGACAAAACTGGTGTACACCAGTAAAACCACCAAGAATGGCAAAGTCATCTATTATAACGTGGCCAGCCAGAGTCGCATTATTTGCAAAAATTATATTACTACCAACGATACAATCATGTGCGATATGCACATAAGCCATAATCCAGTTATTATCTCCAATAACTGTTTTACCACCACCATCACCTGTACCACGATTTATCGATACGTATTCACGAATGGTATTCCCCGAACCTATTTCAAGAATCGAATCTGATTCTCCTTCATATTTTTTATCTTGAGGATCCCCGCCTAAAGAACAAAAACTGGAGATTGTATTATTCGAACCAATTTTCACAGGGCCTTTTATAACAACATGAGAATCTATAACTGTGCCCGATTCGATAGAAACATTTGCACCAATAACAGAATATGCACCAACACATACATCTGGATGTAGACTAGCATCAGGATGAATAATAGCTGTTGCATCAATCATGGAACTACTCCATGAGTGTCGTTAATAACTCAGCTGATGCAACTAATTTTGAGTCAACATAAGCCGATGCTTCAAACTTCCAGATATTTCTTTTTACTGTAATAAATTCGACATCCAGAATAAGTTGATCTCCGGGACCGACTGGTTTTCTAAATCGTGATTTATCAACACCAACCAGATAATATAAATCATCATCAGATACCCTGTTTTCATCAAACCCCAATGCACCAAGTAGCGCAGCAGATTGTGCTAATGCTTCTATGATTAAAACACCAGGCATAACAGATTTATTTGGGAAGTGACCTAGAAAAAAGGGTTCATTAACTGAGACATTTTTTAATGTTTTAATGCGTTTACCTTTTTCTACTTCGAGAACTCGGTCGACTAACAAAAAAGGGTAACGATGAGGCAGAATCGTTTTTATTTTTTCAACATCAATGATGGATGCAGCATCTTGCATAAAATCTACCTTGTATATAATTAAGTCGTAAGCTTTTTTAAAATTTCATCTAATTTTTTAAAGCGGATAATATTTCTTCTCCAAATCTTATTTTCAGTAACAGGAAGACCTGATGAATATATCCCAGGGGATTTTATTGAATTAGCAACCCCGGACATACCTGTAATTATCACATCGTCAACAATCTGAATATGACCACTTATAGCAACAGCTCCTGCAATCATACAGCGTTTTCCTATTACAGTACTTCCCGCGATACCTGTACAACCTGCAATCGCCGTATGTTCACCAATGATAACGTTATGCCCTATTTGGACCTGATTATCTATCTTTACACCATCAGCAATGACTGTATCTTCTATTGCTCCTCTATCGATAGTTGAATTTGCTCCAACATCAACATTATTACCAACTCTGACTGAACCGATCTGGGGAATATTTACCCATTGTTCATTTTCCTGTGCCATACCAAAGCCATCGGCTCCAATAACGACTCCAGGGTGTAATGTCACATTATTCCCGATAACAACGTCTTGTTGTAAAATAACATTTGCATGTAAGGTCGAGTTTTCACCTATTTCAACATCATCACCAATAACACAAGCAGGGCCTATATAAGTCCCAGAACCGACAGAAACATTATTTCCTATAACAACATTAGCTGATATGAACGATGTTTCATCAATTTTACAGTCTGCGCCTTTTATTACATTACCATCAATATTCCCGGAGTATTTAACACGAGGATATAGATGGTTTGCAATTTTAGCATAGGCCAGGTAAGGCGTTGCAGTAACGAGTGCATTTGTAGGACTATTTTTTAAATCTTCTTCAGCTAAAATGACAGCCGAAGCATTAGTATTATTTAGCTGATGTGCATAATGTCGATTTGATAAAAAAGATATTTCACCATGCTTCGCCTTACTTAAAGTATTAACAGCGCTGATTTCACAGTCTGCATCACCTTCTAACCTTGCTCCACATATTTTCGCTAAATCTGCAAGTTTTGCTTGCATGGAAACATTACTCGTATGTTTTTTATCGGCTTCTAAAATTTATTTATTTAATGAATCAATGACTAATTGTGTCATATCTGCTTTTGAACTGGCATAGATAACCCCTTCACTCAATACGACATCATAATTATTTTCTTTTGCGACTTTTTGAATTGCTTCAAAAATAACTTTTTGAATTTTAGAAAGTTCTTCATTTCGACGAAAATTAATGTCTTCACGGAATTCATCCTGACTTCGTTTATAATCACGTCTCTTATTAAGAATATCTCTTTCCATTTTACTGATTTCAGTTTCAGACATAATTGCCTTATCTTTACCTAATTTATCTTCAAGGCTTTTTATTTTTTTCTGTTCAGCAATAAGCGTTTTGCTTCTGGCTTCAAATTCTTTATCCAGCGATTTTCCCGCAGCTTTATATTGGGGTGATTGTTCCAGTATCTTTAAAACCTGCACTGCTCCAATTTTTAGTTCTTCTGCTGCTTGAACTTGAAATGCAAAGACTAAAGCAAAAGAAATTGAGATTAAAAATTTAAACGAATTTTTCATTAATTTATTACTCCGATATAACTAAAATGATGTTCCAAAGGTAAACTGGAAGTTTTGCACTTCATCAGTCGATTTTTCATTAACAGGGAATGCCATACTCATACTAATTGCGCCAAATGGAGATATCCATATTGCACTAAGACCAGTTGAATATCTTAACTCTGAAAGATCAAGATCTTCATTTGGCCCATAAACATTACCTGCATCGACAAACCCGGTAACTCTAACTGATTTCTTGAATTCACTTAAAAAAGGTACGGGCAAAATTACTTCTGCATTTCCCAAAACTTTTCTATCACCACCAAGTGGTCTGTTTAAACTGTCTCTAGGTCCTAGTGTATTTTCTTCATATCCACGAACCGACTTCGGGCCACCAGCAAAAAAGTTTTCAAAGAAAGGCAATTCTGTTGTATCTCCATAACTGTCGCCGTAACCAAATTCAGCACCTAATGTAAGAATATAATCCTTGTATATATCTTTAAACCATTGAGTCCTAGCATTAACTTTATAGTATGTAAGGGAGTCACCAAAGCTTGGTACAGACACTTGTGTACCAATACTATGTAACACGCCTTTATCTGGCAATATTTTCTTGTTACGTGTATCGTGAGCAAAGCTCGCAGAAAATTTTATTAAATCGTATGAATCACCATTCTGAGCAACAAAATTACTGAGCTGTGATGATGACCCTCCTAAGAGATCCAACTCTGTATTACTATACGAAAATTCAGTTCCGAATGAATTATTTTCCGTTACTGGAATCCTGAAATTAACAGAACCGCCATATTCTTTTGTTTCATAGAGCGCTAAATTAGCATCTTGTGCATCTGTTACACGATAAAACGCATTAAATCCCCGACTTATTCCATCATCAGTATAATAAGGATCGAGAAAACCTAACTGATATCGGGTGTTTACATCACTATTATTAAAAGCAAAATTAATACTTTTACCACTGCCAAGAAAATTATCCTGACTAATACTTGTGTTAAGTATTAATCCTTGTCCTTGTGAAAAACCCAAACCTATTCCAATTTGCCCCCCGGAAGCTTCTTCAACAGAATAATTTACATCAACTTGATCAGTCGTTCCTGCAACTGCAGGTGTATCAACATTAACATCTTTAAAATAACCTGTTCTTTGTAATCTTTGCTTGCCTCTCTCTACCTGTTTAGTCGATATCCAGGCTCCTTCCTGTTGTCGCATTTCACGACGCAGCACTTCATCTCTGGTTTTTGAATTGCCGGCAAAGTTTATACGTCTGACATAAACACGTTTACTCGGATCGACAAAGAAAGTAAGCGAAACCGTTTTATCTTCTTTATTTATATCAGGAATAGAATTGACATTTGCAAATGAATATCCTTCTTCGCCTAAACG
Source organism: Pseudomonadota bacterium (assembly GCA_013112535.1). GTDB lineage: Bacteria > Pseudomonadota > Gammaproteobacteria > Eutrophobiales > Eutrophobiaceae > UBA7359. The sequence goes on along the minus strand of JABFGI010000006.1, from coordinate 60,055 downwards.
TTCAGTTAATCGTTTACTACTATCAGTCACTTCTTTTCGAGAAAAAAGTTCGCCACTACCAATTGAGATCAATTCAAACAAATCTTGTTCTGGTAATATTAGCTCCCCCGCCAACTTAACATCGGTGACCGTATATTGTTCTCCTTCACTGATATTAATCGTGATATAAATATCTTTTTTATCAGGCGTTATAGAAACCTGAGTAGATTCAATATTAAAATTTAAATAGCCATTATCCAGATAGTAGGAACGTAAAGTTTCTAAATCGCCGGATAGCTTTTGTTTTGAATACTGGTCATTTTTTGTATAGAAAGAAAGCCACGTTGGTGTGCTTAACTTAAATTGCTTAAGTAATTTTTTTTCTTCAAAAACGGTATTTCCGACTATATTTATCTTTTTGATTTTAGCTGCCAGACCTTCAGATACTTCGATCAATATTCCAACACGATTATTATCAAGTTCGGTCACCGTTGAATTGATTTTGACCGCATATTTACCTAACGAGTAATACTGACGCTCTAATTCCTGTTCAGTTTGGTCTAATTGCGATTGCACAAAGACCCGTCCTTCAGCAAACCCGAATTGCTTCAGGTTCGCTAATAAATCATCCGTTTTGATATCTTCATTTCCGCTCATGGTAATAGAACCAATTGCGGGACGTTCTTTAATGAGAAAAACCAGAATATTACCGTCTCTTTCCAGCCTGACATCATCAAACAAGCCCGTTTTGAAGAGAGCTCTAACGGCTTCTGATGAACGAGAATCATCAAAGGTATCACCAACTTTCATAGGCAAATAGTTAAATACCGTACCTGGCGTAATTCGCTCCAGTCCTTCAACACGAATATCTTCAATTACAAATTCTTGCGCTGCCTGTGAAGACACAACTACTGACAACATCAAGACTGATATATAAAGTAATTTCTTAAGTATGAGCTGCATATTTTTGTTATATATTTATTTTTATGTAAATTACCCGAATAAACGAGTAATATCGTTAAAGAGTGCAATACTCATTAGTCCTAATAACAGGACTAAACCTACTTGTTGTCCAACTATTTGTATCGCCTCGGATACTGGTTTTCCAATTACCAGCTCTATAAGGTAATACATTAAGTGCCCACCATCCAGTAAAGGCACTGGCAAAAGATTAAGCACACCCAAGCTCACGCTAACTATAGCCATAAAACTCAGGAAAGCTATCAAGCCTATCCCAGCTGATTTTCCCGCATATTGAGCAATACTTATCGGACCACTCAGGTTTTTTACTGAAGCTTCCCCAACCAGCATTTTACCAAGTACTCGAAGAGTTAGCACTGACATTTCCCATGTTTTTTTCGAAGCTTTAACAAAAGCGTCAGGTAAACTATAACTCTCTATTGTGAAATAGGATTCAAACAGATCATCAGGTCTAAATACGGCCGCACCAATACGCCCAATAAATTTATTGTCAGATTCAACACGTTCTGGAGTGACGTTAATATTGATTATCGACTTATCTCTTAATACTTCTATATCAAGAACTTTACCTGGACTTTTTCTTATTATATCAACCCATTCCTTCCATGATTTTACTATTTTTTTATCTACGCTGATAATTTCATCATATTGACGTAATCCACTTTTTTCTGCTGAACCGCCAGATAATACTTCTCCAATTATTGGAGGTAACTTTAATTCAATTACACTTAATCCTAATGCGTTTAGTAATTTACCTTCCGCCATGTCATCTATTGAAATACTGGAAAGATCTACCTCTACATTTTTCTCAACACCGTCATTATCAACAACGTCCATATTAATAACATCACCATTTACAGTATGATTAACCAGTTTATCAATCACGGTTGACCAGGTAGGTGTTTTTAATCCATTGATCGATAAAATTTCCTGGCCTGACTCCAGTCCTGACTGTGCACTTATTGAAGAGGGTTCTATTTTACCAATAAAAGGTTTGAGTCCATTCACACCTACTATAAATATTATCCAATAAGCAAAAATGGCAAAAATAAAATTAAATATTGGACCGGCAGAAACGATGGCAAAACGCTGCCATAAGGGTTTGTAATTGAATGAACGCGGTAACTCTGCTTCTTTCACTTCGCCTTCGCGTTCATCCAGCATTTTGACATAACCGCCTAAAGGTAAGGCAGCGATGACAAATTCTGTATTGTCTTTACCGAATGTTCTTTTATAAATTGCTCGACCAAAGCCTATTGAAAACCGGAGTATTTTTACATCACATCGACGCGCTATCCAATAATGACCAAATTCATGGAATGTAATCAACACTCCCAGCGCAACAATGAACGCGCCAATATTTTGTAATAAATTCATCATGCAGCTAAATCCTTAACAGCGTGGATGGCATATTCCCTGGCGAGTTTGTCATCATCAAGAATTATCTCAAGTGTTGAGGCATCATGCTGAGTTACGTTTTCTAGCACTGTTTCAATAACACGATCTATATCAGTAAAACGAATTCTTGTATTTAAAAATTCATTTACAGCAATTTCATTTGCTGCATTTAAAATAGCACTACTGGTACCACCCTGTTGCATTGCTTCACGAGCTAATCTCAAACATGGGAAACGTTTTTCATCCGGCTCTACAAAATCAAGCTGCGCAATATCAAACAGATCAAGTCGCTCTACACCCGCATCGATTCTTTCTGGCCAGGCCAGGCCATAGGCAATGGGCGTTCGCATATCAGGATTACCTAATTGCGCTAATACTGAACCATCATTATATTGAACCATGGAATGAATCACGCTTTGAGGATGAATAACCACTTGTATAAAATCAGCTTGAACATGAAATAACCAACAGGCTTCGATAATTTCCAGTCCCTTATTCATCATTGTTGCCGAATCAACAGAAATTTTTCTACCCATCACCCAGTTTGGGTGAGCGCAAGCTTGTTCAGGAGTCATCATGGATAATTGTTCAATTGCTGTAGTACGAAAAGGTCCGCCTGAAGCGGTCAACAAGATTTTTTTAACGCCCTGCTGTTCAATATCTTTACCAAAGTCATTTGGCATACATTGAAAAATCGCATTGTGTTCACTATCAATGGGTAACAATTCCGCATTATTTTGCTCGACAGTATCCATAAATAATTTACCGGACATAACCAATGCTTCTTTATTTGCCAACAGAACACGTTTCCCTTTTTTTGCCGCAGCTAATGTCGGCAATAAACCTGCTGCACCAACAATAGCGGCCATAACATAATCGACCTCGTCCAGTTCAGCAACTTTAACTAAACCATCAACACCGCTTAAAACAGTGACATCGGGAGCGTTATTCTTTAAAGCCTGTTCCAGTTTTTCGGCAGCATCTCCATCGACCATTACTGCATATTCTGGTTTGTGTTTAATACACTGAACAAGCAAACTTTCAACATTGGTATTAGCAGTTAAGGCTTTAACAGTGTATTTATCAGGATGGCGCGAAACGACATCCAGTGTATTGACGCCTATACTTCCGGTCGAACCTAGAACGGTTATTTTTTTCATCTGATTAAACCTGAAGAAACAAGAGCAAATACAAATATTGGACTGGCGGCTGTTAGACTATCTATTCTATCCATAACACCACCATGACCAGGTAGAATATATCCGCTGTCTTTTTGACCAGCCTCTCGTTTAACTATGCTTTCCATTAAATCACCAAATACCGAACCGATTACTGTTAGAACAGATATGCCAATAAACATTAGACTATCTTCTAAATTTTTATTTGAAACAATAACATAACACGCTGCAATGACAAGACTCGATCCAATTCCTGCAAGTGTCCCTTCCCATGTCTTACCGGGGCTAACTCGATTAGCCAACTTACGTTTCCCCCAGTTTTTTCCGGCAAAATAAGCTGCTGTATCAGCCCCCCAGATAAGCATCATTAACAACATGACTAACGCGGCACCCTGCTCCAGAGATTTCAACAGGGTCAAACTGGACCACATCGGAATCAGCAATACCAAACCGATTGACATTAATAAAGCTCTGGAACGAGGCAGCAGATTGCGTTTACGTTGATAAAAAACAACTAGTACAACAGCAAACAACCAATATATCGTTCCACATAAAGCAATACCGCTGTAGATAAGACTATTATCAATCCAGTAAATTCCGGACAAACTTAATAAAATAAATATTACGTATATGCATTTCAACTTTTCGCTTGTATTACAGAGTCCCGCCCATTCCCAGGCACCAATAACAACAAACACAGCAAACAATGCAGAAAACCAGAGCGTGTCTACTAAAAAAATAAATGCAATAACAATCGGGATTAAAATTGCTGCCGTAATGATTCTGGTTTTTAGCATGAGTTATTATTAATAATTAATTTTTAGACTCGTCAATTTGCTCAGAAGTTTTACCAAAACGTCGTTGTCGACTCGCAAACCATTCAATAGCCTTATCCAGTTCCTCAGGGACAAAGTCAGGCCATAAAATATCGGTAAAATATAATTCGGTATAAGCGAGTTGCCACAAAAAATAATTACTGATTCTTCGTTCGCCTCCGGTACGAATAAATAGATCGGGGTCATTATTTTCAGTTAAGCAAACTTTACTGTTAACGAGTGACTCATTAACATCTTCGGCGTTTAAATTACCCAAAGCAATCTCTGTAGCAATAGCTTGAGTAGCTTGAGTGATATCCCAGCGGCCACTGTAATTGGCAGCTATATTTAAGTTTAGACCGGAGTTCGTTGAGGTTAATGCTTCTGACTGAACAATAGTTTCCTGTAACTTATCACTGAAAGCAGCTTTATCGCCTATAAATTTCAGACACACATTATTTTCATGTAAATCTTTAACTTCAGATTGAAGTGCTGTCATAAACAAGTCCATTAACAGGTCGACTTCTTTTTTCGGGCGTTGCCAGTTTTCACGGCTAAAAGCATAGGCAGTTAAAGTACTCAGGTCGATTCTGACTGCGTGTTCAATCAGTTTCCTAAGCGTTTTGACACCAGCACGGTGACCCGCGACTCGCGGCAATGATTTATTTTTTGCCCAACGACCATTACCATCCATGATAATAGCAATGTGATTTGGTTTAGAGTCAATATCCATCTGTGACGTTATACTACCAACTCCGAAATCAATCATTAAGGAAAGGTCTGGACAAAATTACTGATATTAAATTTCAAGCATTTCTGCTTCTTTTTGTTCTAGATTCTTGTCTACCGTAGCAATATTTTCATCGGTTAATTTTTGAATTCTGTCTTCAGCCTTATGCTCATCATCTTCTGATATCATTTTCTCTTTAACCAGTTCTTTACAGGAAGAATTAGCATCACGTCTTATATTACGAATAGCTACTCGCGCTTTTTCTGCTTCCGCACGCACCACTTTAATCAATTCCTTTCGTCGTTCTTCCGTTAATGGCGGTAAAGGAACGCGAATTAAATCACCCGTGGTAACGGGATTCAAACCAAGGTTGGCATTCATAATAGCTTTTTCAATATCAGGCACACTGCTTTTATCGAACGCAGTGACACCCAACATTCTGGCATCAACAACATTAATATTAGCGACCTGATTGAGCGGTGTTTCTGCACCGTAATAACTGACTTTAACCTGTTCTAATAAACTCGGATGAGCGCGACCAGTTCTAATTTTTGACATTTCAGAAGTCAAAGAATCAATACTTTTCAGCATCCGACTTTTCGCATCACTAATAATATCTTCAATCATTTTTTCTCTCCTGCAAGCTAGGCATTACTAACCAGAGTGCCTTCATCTTCGCCTCGTGCTGCTTTTAATAATGAACCTGGTTTGGTCATATCCAAAACTCTTAACGGCATATGATTATCCCGACAAAGCACAACGGCCGTTGTATCCATAACACCAAGCTTACGTTCAATAACCTCATCATAATTCAACGAATCATAGCGGACAGCATCAGAATTTTTAACCGGATCGGAGGAATAAACACCATCAACTTTTGTTGCTTTAATTAATAATTCAGCGCCGACTTCAATCGCACGTAAACTTGCGGCTGAATCTGTCGTAAAAAAAGGATTGCCTGTGCCAGCTCCGAGAATAACAACACGTCCTTTTTCCAGATGGCGTACTGCTCGTCGACGAATGTAGTCTTCACAGACCTGGTTAATTTTCAAAGCAGACATCACTCGTGCATGCAGGTTAACTCTTTCGAGCGCATCTTGCATAGCTAGTGAATTCATGATGGTGGCCAGCATCCCCATATGATCAGCTGTAACGCGATCAATACCTGAAGCCGCTAAACCAGTACCGCGAAAGATATTGCCACCGCCAATGACAATGGCTATTTCAACACCCTGTTTACAAAGCTCAGCAATTTCATTGGCAAGACGATCAATAACCTTGGGATCAATGCCATAGGCTTCATCACCCATCAATGCCTCACCACTGAGCTTTAGTAAAACCCGTCTGTATTTTAATGAATTGGACGGGTCAGACATGAATCAGTCTCCTTTGGCCTGGGCCATAACTTCTTCTGCGAAGTTATCTTCTTTCTTTTCTATACCTTCACCAACCTCGTAGCGAATGAATGAAGTAACTGTTGCATTTGCAGCTTTAAGTAACTTTTCTACAGTTTGATCAGGGTCTTTGACAAACGGTTGGCCTAACAAGGTAATTTCTTTCAGGTATTTCTTGATTCGACCGGTCACCATTTTTTCAATAATGTCGGCCGGTTTTCCACTTTCTGCCGCTTGTGCGGTGAAAATTTCTTTTTCTTTATCTAATACATCCTGCTCAACTTGATCTTCACTGACACAAATTGGCTTACTGGCAGCAATATGCATCGCTAAATCTTTAGCCAAGGCTTCGTCACCGCTTTCAACTTCAACGACGACACCAATACGTGAACCATGAGAATAAGTACCAATCTGACCTGTTGCAGTACGTTTTTCAAAACGACGAACGGTAATTTTCTCGCCTATTTTTGAAACAAGCTGTTGATTTGCTTCTTCAAGCGTTTGACCATCAACACTTAGTTGCATCAACGCATCGACATCAGCCGGATTATTAGCAATGACCGCATCGATGACACTATCAGTAAAAGCCAAAAAGTTTTCATCTTTGGCAACAAAGTCAGTCTCGCAGTTGGTTTCCAAAATGGTAACGTCTTGACCATCCTGCTTAATGGTAATCACGCCTTCAGCAGCAATACGGCCCGCTTTCTTGGCCGCCTTGGCTGCTCCTGATTTACGCATTTCTTCAATGGCAACTTCTATATCGCCATCAGCTTCCTGTAAGGCTTTTTTACAATCCATCATGCCCGCGCCAGTACGTTCACGAAGCTCTTTAACTAATGAAGCAGTAATTTGCATCTAACTATTCCTCTAAAAACTATTTTCTAATCTGAATAACGGATACCGTTATTCATCGTCAGCTTTTGCAGCCGTCTTTTTGCTAACTTTTTTTGCTGTTTTCTTCTTGGCTACTTTTTTCTTGGCAGTTGCTTTCTTTTTTGTCACTGCCTTTTCAGCTGATTCAGCATCATCTTTGGCCGGAGCTTCTTCCGTTTCAGTGCTCTGTGCTTTCTTTACAGTTTTTTTCTTGGTTGTCTTCTTGGGAACTTTCGGTTTGGCAACAACTTCTTCAACTGGCGCACCAGATTCATCAATTTCTACTAAATCATCACTATCTTCCCCACCACCAAGATGAGCAACTGATTGACGACTGTCAAGAATGGCATCAGCCACGCCTTTAGCATAAAGTGTGATAGAACGAATCGCATCGTCATTGCCAGGAATGACATAATCAACACCCTTTGGGCTGTTATTACTGTCAACAACACCGATAACTGGTATACCGAGCTTAACGGCCTCATTTACTGCAATATTTTCATAACCGACATCGACAATGAATATTGCATCAGGAATGCCTTTCATGTCTTTAATACCTGATAAATTCGATTTTAATTTATCCAGTTCACGCCTAAGCATGAGTTGTTCTTTTTTGTTAATACGTTCGAAGCTGCCATCCGTCTGCATGGTTTCGATTTCTTTCAAACGATTAATAGACCCACGCACCGTCTTGAAATTAGTCAATAAACCACCCAGCCAACGACGATTGATATAGGGCATACCGCAGCGTTCAGCTTCTGCCGCAACAATTGATTGCGCCGCGCGCTTGGTACCAACAAATAAGATGGTGCCTCGCTTTGAAGCCATCTTACTGACGAAATTCATGGCATCTTCATACAGTGGAAGCGTTTTTTCTAAATTAATAATATGGATTTTATTGCGCTGACCAAATAGATATGGCGCCATACTGGGATTCCAGTATCGGGTTTGGTGACCGAAATGAACACCAGCCTCCAGCATTTCACGCATGGTGACGTTAGACATGTTTTTTCTCCTAAGTTTAGGGTTAAGCCTCCGCACTCCCCATATAACAACCTGAATTTAAAGAATAAATCAGGCACCCCATATATGGTTAAAGCGTGCGTGTGACAATTAAAATTTAAGTATTTGCGAAAATCGCGAGCGCTTTATACCATAGAACAATTACTACAACAAATAAGTCCAGCCCTAAAAAAAGCAAACATATGCCTGTATCTATTAAAACACCCGATGAAATCGAAAAAATGCGCGTGGCCGGACGTCTGGCAGCCGAGGTATTAGAGATGATCGGTCCTAAAGTTCAAAGCGGTATCACTACAGATAAACTGGACCAGATCTGTCACGATTATATTATAAACGAACAAAAAGCAATTCCCGCACCGCTAAATTACAAAGGTTTTCCAAAATCTATCTGCACATCAATAAATCATGTCGTTTGCCATGGTATACCCAGTGACAAGAAACTTAAAAATGGCGATATCATAAATATCGATATCACCGTTATCAAAGATGGTTATCATGGTGATACCAGCAAGATGTTTATTGTTGGCGAACCTTCGATTCGTGCAAAACGTTTGGTTGACCTGACCTATGACTGCATGAAAAAAGGTATAGAACTGGTCAAACCCGGAGTCAGTTTGGGAGATATTGGCTATAGCATACAATCCCTGGCTGAAAGTAATAACTGTTCAGTTGTTCGCGAATATTGTGGCCATGGTATTGGCAAGGAATTTCATGAAGACCCACAAATATTACATTATGGTAAACCGAATACAGGTTTAAAGTTAGAAGCCGGCATGACATTTACTATAGAACCCATGATTAATTTAGGAAAACGTCAGGTCAAACTACTCGCAGATGAATGGACCGTAGTAACTCGCGATAGAAGTTTATCTGCACAATGGGAACACACTATACTTGTCACTGATAATGGCCATGAAGTATTAACCAAACGTTCTGATGAAAATTTTTAACGCTTGATTATGGAAAATACAATCACGGATAAATATTTGTTTGATAAAAACAGCTTTATTAAGAAACTGAAACAGGAAAACACTCCCCTACCTTTATTTAAAAAAGCACTTACACAAGGTTATGACTACCTGAGTGAACAATTCAAATCAGGCGAAGACATTGAACTTATTGTCAAGAATCAAGGTTGTCTGATAGACCAATTGCTGACTTTCGCATGGGATCTATTTATAGACTCTGATCAACTTTGTTTGGTCGCTGTTGGTGGTTACGGTCGTAATGAGCTCATGCTTGCATCAGATATTGACTTGATGGTTCTGCAAAAACCACGATTAAAGAAAGATATTGAACAACAGATACAATCCTTTCTTATTTTTCTCTGGGACTTCGGTCTGGAAGTAGGACATAGCGTTAGAACCGTAAAAGAATGCAAACTTGAAGCAAAAAATGACATCACCGTTATCACCAATATCATGGAATCGCGTTTAATCTGCGGTAATGAAAAACTTCATAGTGAAATGCATAAAGTAACCAGTCCTAAAAAAATATGGCCTGCTAAAAAGTTTTTTGAAGAAAAATTATTAGAACAAAAAAATCGTCACAAAAAATACAGTGACTCTACAAATAAACTGGAACCCAATATAAAAGAGTCTCCCGGAGGTTTACGCGACATACAAATGATCGGTTGGGTAGCAGAGCGACAGTTTGACAGTATTGATATTAAAAATCTTGTTAAACAAAAGTTTCTTACACGTGATGAATATGAAACCCTGAAAACAAGCCGTAATTTTTTATGGCGCATTCGTTTTGCTTTACATATGACTACTGGTCGACGAGAAGATCGCCTGTTATTTGAAAACCAGAAAAAAATTGCGGGTTTACTTGGCTTTAAAGGCAAGGAAAATAAAGATATTGAAGCATTCATGAAATTGTATTTCAAAACGATTCGAGAAATAAATCGTTTAAATGAAATATTATTACAACATTTTGAAGAGGAAATAATTTACAAAAAACGCAAAGAAAAAATTGTTGTCATTAATTCACGTTTTCAAAAAAGGAATGACTTTATAGAAGTTGCAAATAAAAATACTTTTAAAAAATATCCGTTTGCGTTATTTGAAATATTTTTATTAATTCAGCAAGACCCAAAAATAAAAGGTGTCAGGGCAAGCACTATACGGTTAATAAGAAGTCACCTGTATTTGATTGACAGCACCTTTAGAAAAGACATAAGAAACCGAAGCCTGTTTTTAGAAATTATCAGACAACCTAATTTAGTCGGACATAAATTAAGAATGATGCATCGTTATGGCATATTAGGCGCCTACCTCCCTGCATTTGCTAAAATCGAAGGTTTAATGCAATTCGATCTATTCCATATTTTTACAGTTGATGAGCACATACTGGCTGTCATTCAAAATATGCGTCTATTTGGAACAGATGAATATAAAGACAAATTTCCTATCTGTAACGATTTAATTAAAAAACTGCCAAAACTTGAACTACTTTATCTTGCCGGTTTATTCCATGATATTGCCAAAGGGCGTGATGGGGATCATTCAACACTTGGAATAAAAGATGCCGAAAATTTTTGTAAATTACATGGACTAAGTGATTACGATACAGAACTTGTTGCATGGCTGGTTGAAAATCATCTGGTCATGAGCAAAACAGCCCAACGCAAGGATATTGATGATCCGGATATCATTATGGAATTTGCTAACCATGTTCAAACTCAAATGCGTTTAAATTACTTGCATGTTCTAACAGTCGCAGATATCTGCGGCACTAATCCGGAACTCTGGAATAGCTGGAGAGGCATGCTGCTGACAAACCTTTATCATCGAACTTTACGCGTTCTAAGACATGACCAGAATCAGCCTATAGCAAGACAAGATTGGGTAGAAAGCATAAAAAAAGAAACGCTTGCTTTAATTGATTTAGAAAAACATACAAAAAAAGAAATTTTAAATTTATGGAAAGATATCGAAGATGATTATTTTCTCAGACATGCTGCTGAATTAATTGCCTGGCAAACTGAAGGTATTTTAAAACATAAAAATAAAATTGATCCGTTAGTACTGGTTAACAAAAAATCTAACCGCGGTAATAGTCTTGTATTTGTATATATGAAGGATAGAAAAAATATTTTCTCAACGATCTGCAGAGTACTTGAAAAACTGGGGTTAAACGTACTTGATGCAAGAATCATTACCAATAAAAATAGTTTTGTTCTGGATACTTTTGTTGTTTTTGAAAATGATGGCAGCTTGATTAAATCAGAAGAACGAAGTAAAGAAATAAGAACAAAAATTCTAAATGGACTGAATTTAAACGAAGCCTTCCCCGAACAGGGAAAATGGATTGAAAACCGTCAACTGAAAAACTTTAATTTTCCAAGCCGCATTACATTTGAAACAGATGAGAAAAATAATCGTTCTATTATGGAAGTCAATACAGTTGACCGTCCTGGTGTATTATCTCGCATTAGTATAGCAATGGACTTATGCGGCGCTAAGTTACAGGGAGCTAAAATAGCGACCTACGGTGAACGAGTAGAAGATATATTTTACTTACAAAATGATGACAATAAAGCAATAGACGATCCATTAAAATTTGAATGTTTAAAAAAATCTATTTTAGAAGCGTTGTCTTAAGAGTTTTCCCATAAATATGATGAAAACTTTGCCACCTATTAATAAAGTAGAATTAATGAAGCGAGCAAATACTCTAGCCGGAATAACTATTCAACAGCTTGCAAGTAAAATGCACGTCGATGTGCCAGAGTCATTAGTTCATGCAAAAGGATGGTTTGGCAACTTACTTGAGCATTATTTGGGAGCAGAAGCGGCAAGTGCAGCAAAACCAGACTTTATTAATTTAAATATTGAATTAAAAACAATTCCCATTGATGAAAATGGCAAACCAAAAGAATCTACTTATATTTGTGTAGTACAACTTGATCCTGTTGCATTGTCTTCATGGGATAACTCACTGGTAAAACATAAATTAACTGAAGTACTCTGGATACCATTCGAAGCAAGCAAAACAATCCCTGTTGCCTTACGACGGATAGGGACACCTGTTTTATGGAAGCCCGATACAAAACAGGAAAGACAATTAAAACAGGACTGGCAGGAACTTTGTGATCTGATTGTGCTGGGCGAAATTGACAAAATAAGTTCTACTATGGGAAGTTATTTACAAATCAGGCCTAAAGCGGCTAATGCACGTAGCCTCACAATAGATAAAAATCAATCCTCTTTAAATACGTTTACACTACCCCGTGGCTTTTATTTACGTCCGTCTTTTACACATTCTATAGTTACATCGTGAAAAGATATGGTGAATAACACTATAGATAGACGGCTCTCCATTGCCCCCATGATGGATCATACGGACAGGCATTTTAGATATTTTATGCGTTTATTATCCAAACACGCTGTACTTTATACGGAAATGATTACAACCGGTGCTCTTATTCATGGTGATCGACAACGGTTTCTTTCTTTTAACGATGTTGAACACCCTCTTGCTATTCAACTTGGCGGTAGCAACCCTGAAGACTTGGCAGAGTGTGCAAAAATTTCTGAAAACGAAGGATACGATGAAGTTAATCTAAATATTGGTTGTCCCAGTGATCGAGTTCAAAATGGTCAGTTTGGTGCCTGCTTAATGTCGAACAAAAACCTTGTTGCTGATTGTGTTGATAAAATTCAAAGCATAATAAGTATTCCTGTCACTATAAAAACTCGAATTGGTATTGATGATTTGGATTCGTATGATTTTTTATATGATTTTATAAATACAACACGTGCAGCAGGATGCAACACTTTTATTATTCACGCTCGAAAAGCCATATTAAGTGGTCTCAGCCCGAAAGAAAACAGAGAAATACCACCATTAAACTATGAGCGTGTTCACAAGATTAAACGGGACTTTCCTGATTTGAATATTACTATTAATGGCGGATTTACTGAGCTGTCTGAAATTAAATTACAACTTAATCATGTTGATGGTGTGATGGTTGGCAGGACAGCTTATCAAAATCCTTTCATGTTGGCAGAAGCAGATAATATTCTTTTTGAGAACAAGAACCCTGCTCCATTACGAGCATCTATATTAAAAAGTTATAGAGATTATGTTGATAAACAACTATTACAAGGTGAACGTATCAAAAATTTAAGTCGCCATATTATTGGTCTATATCAAGGCCAACCTGGAGCCCGACAATATCGTCAACTACTTTCCCGAGCTACTCCAAAAGACAAAAATAATATCCAATTTCTCGATGACGTGATTGAAGCTATTTCATATTCAAACACAGAATTGTAAAAAAATGATAACTATGCGAACTAATCGTAACTTGGCGAACTCTGACTTTTATGGGATCATGAATAAAGTCCTACCTAAATAATATTCACACAACATGAGGTTTTTATGAATAAATTGAAATCCGCGCTCGTATTATTATTGAGTTTTGCATTTATGTCAGCGCATGCAGCAAAGGTTGAATCTGAACTTGAAAAGTTAAGTTATTCAATGGGTATCTTTTTTGGACAAAGCATTTCCAGACAAGGTATGGAACTTGATACTGCCGCTTTTTTACAAGCTGTTGAAGATGTCATGAATCAACAGGAACTTAAGCTCGACAAGGAAGAAATGCAACAAATACTGGCTGAATATCAGAAAAAAGAACAACAGGAATTAGCCGTTCAAGCAACCAGCAACAAAGCCGAAGGTGAAAAATATTTAGCAGAGAACAAAAAGAAGGAAGGTGTTGTCTCTTTAGATAGCGGTCTTCAATATAAAGTGATAGCTACTGGAAAAGGCGAAAAACCTCAGGCAACGAGTCAAGTCATAGTTCATTATCGAGGAACATTAATTGATGGTACTGAATTCGATAGTTCATATGCCCGTGGCGAGCCAGCACAATTTGGCGTTAATCAGGTTATAAAAGGCTGGCAGGAAGCGTTGCAATTAATGCCTGTCGGTTCAAAATGGCAAATTGTTATACCTTCAAACCTGGCATATGGTGAACGTGGTGCTGGAGCAACAATTAAACCAAATTCAACATTACTGTTTGATGTAGAACTGCTTGAAATCAAATAGCGCTTTATTTTTAATCACTCCCTATATTTAAATACCTTAAATTAGGGAGTATGTTTAAAAACGCTTTTCTTTCTTCATCATCATTCTGCAACATTTAGAGTATTGATATTTTATCAGAACAAATTATATAAACAGGTCTCTAACAAACTGATGAATAAAATCACTCCATTCAATATATCTTTCTTTCTATTCTGTTTATTACATCTAAACGGAATAGTCATGGCAAATGAAACTCCCGGCATTGACACTGAAAGTTTATATCTTTCTGCTCTGAAACATTACGAAAACAAAAATTATATTGAAGCAATAAAACAGCTTGAAATTGCTGTTGCTCATGCTCCGGATGTAGCTAAATACAATCATATATTGGCGGTTAGCTATGGTCGTGAAGCTGAAAACGTGAACTGGTTTAAAGCAATGGATTATGCAAAAAAAACACTGAAATACCTTGAAATTGCGAATAATCTGGATCCGAATAATCTGGAAATTCTTGATGACCTGATGGACTTCTACCATGAAGCCCCAGGTTTTCTTGGCGGCAATATTAAAAAAGGTGATGAAATTGAAGCTTTGATAGAAAAAATAACACTCGAGAATCAGGAAAAAGATAAAAATTGAACAGATTTTGCTTGTTAATTAATTCAGGGATAGTCAATCAGTGATAAATCATACTAATATAGCTAATATATGAACTGGAAATATGATAAAAAGTCTAGTAAATCAATAAATTGAGCATTACTTATCTTGATAAATACTAAATTAAAAAACTTACTTACGACTGCACTACTCGTAATTTTTACAAGTGCCAGTGCTGATGTCCGCACTGTTTCTGTTGCTGAACTGGAACCGCAGAGCAAACACATCAGAGCCAGCGAATTAATAACTCATATTTTAACAACCTATCATTATAAAAAAACAGAATTAGATGACAGCCTTTCCAGTTCAATCTATAAGCACTATCTGGAAAACCTGGATCAAAACAAAGCTTATTTCCTAAAGTCTGATATTCAGGAATTTGAGCGTTATCGTTTTAAAATTGATGATGCCATAATGCGATCAGACTTAAGTCCTGCTTTTGAAATTTTTAAACGTTATCGACAACGTGTTGATGAAAGAATTAATTACGCAATTAATACATTAAATCAGAATTTTAATTTTGATGTGGATGAATCTTATCGATTTGATCGTCGTGAAGATGACTGGTTTTCAAGTAGCGCTGAATTGGATACATTGTGGCGTAAGCGCGTTAAAAATGATGTATTAAATTTACAGCTGACTAAAAAAGAACCTGACGAAATAAAAAAAACCTTAACCGCCAGGTACGAAAGAATTCGTAGCAGTACTTTTCAACTTAATTCAAATGATGTGTTTCAATCGTTTATTAATGCCTACACGACATCGATAGAACCGCATACGGCTTATTTCTCACCACGCACCTCTGAAAACTTTGATATCAGCATGCGCTTATCGTTAGAAGGTATTGGCGCTGTGTTACGCGGTGATAATGACTATACACAAGTCGTAAAAGTTATTACCGGTGGTCCTGCTGACTTGAGTGATGAACTTGACGCTGATGATCGAATAATTGGTGTCGGCCAGGATAAAGATGGTGAAATTATTGATGTCATAGGTTGGCGACTGGATGATGTTGTTGACCTGATCCGTGGTCCTAAAGGAACAATTATTAAACTTGAAATCTTGCCAAAAGGTGTAGGCCCTGAAGGTCCTTCTAAAATAATCACAATGACTCGTGAAAAAATCAAACTGGAAGAACAGGACGCAAGCTCCAGTATTATTGATATACCCGAAAGTCATACGCGCATTGGTGTTATAGAATTACCTACTTTTTATATTGATTTTGCAGCTCAGGCAGAAGGGAAAAAAGATTACAAAAGTACTTCTCGTGATGTGCGTAAATTGATCAAGGAAATGCTGAAAGATAATATTGATGGATTAATTATAGACTTGCGTAATAATGGTGGTGGTTCATTATCCGAAGCATTGGAATTAACCGGGTTATTTATTGACAGAGGTCCGGTTGTTCAAACAAAAGATGCATCAGGTCGAGTTGATATTAATTACGATCCTGAACCAGGTATAAGTTACCCGGGTCCATTAGCTGTTCTGGTTGATCGAAACAGTGCTTCGGCTTCAGAGATTTTTGCCGGAGCAATCCAGGATTATCACAGAGGTATTATTGTAGGCGAACCAACTTTTGGAAAAGGTACCGTACAAAATGTCATTGATCTGAATCGCTTCATAAAAGAAAGTAATGAAGATCATGGTCGATTAAAAACAACAATTGCGCAATTTTTTCGTGTTAGTGGAGGAAGCAATCAACACAAAGGGGTAATCCCGGATATTATTTTTCCAACAGCTGAAGATGCATCCGATCAAGGTGAACGTGCTTATAAAAATGCCTTGCCCTGGGATCAGGTAAAAGCTGCAAAATATTATCCGGCAAGTGCACCTGTTGACAGTTTCATTATTGCAAAAAAAGAACATGAAAAAAGAATAAAAACAAATAAATTATTCCAATTATTAATGGATGATATTTATTTACAACGCGAAGCCAGTGATCGAAAAGAAATCCCTTTACTTAAAAGCAAGCGTAAAGCTGAACGTGAAAAAATACTAGCCGCAAAGAAAGACATACAAAATGCAATGCGTGCTGAAAAAGGACTCCCACCATTAAAAGATGATGAGGACATCGACCTTTCTACATCAGAAGACGAGGAGGATGAAGCAATTGATATTTTATTAAACGAAACAGCGGAAATACTTAATGATTTAATCAAACCGCCAGCAAATAAAAAAATAGATACCAGAACAGTTAAAACGGAAAAAAAAGTTATACTAAATAACAACCTGTAAAAAAATTTAATTAAATAATTTCACATTTCTTGGTCCACAGGAATTTCAGAAATTAAAGTTCATTTTAGGGAGAGCAGACATTAAAACTACACCAGCAACACTAATTGAAGGCGACGGTATCGGACCAGAAATACTTGATTCAACCGTAGAAATTCTTGAAGCACTCGGCGCTAATTTTGAATGGCATCGTTACAGAGCAGGCTTACAGGCATTTGAAGAATCAGGTGATCCGTTGCCTCAAGATATGCTCGACAACATTCGTAAAACACGACTCGCGTTAAAAGCGCCACTTGGAACCCCAATTGGTGATGGCTTTCGTTCAGCAAATGTTCGTTTACGGGAAGAATTTAAGCTCTATGCGAATGTACGCCCAGCTGTATCCTATCTTCATGATCGTCGTCGTTATGACAAAACAGATATTGTTTTAATTCGCGAAAATACTGAAGGACTATATGTCGGTGTCGAACATTATATCCCAATTGATGATGACCCAAGGGCGGTTGCTGAAGCATCGGGCATCATTACCCGCGCTGGCTGCCGTCGTATTGCTGAATATACCTTTGATTACGCTATTAAGAACAACCGGAAAAAAGTAACGATAGTACATAAAGCAAATATCCTGAAAAAACTAACAGGGCTATTTCTGGAAACAGCACGAGAAGTCGGTAAGAGATATGACGGACAACTCGAAATTGAAGATCGAATTGTTGATAACACCGCAATGCAATTAGTTACCAACCCATCACAATTCGATATGATACTAACTACCAATATGTTCGGTGATATTCTTTCAGATGAAATAGCTGGTTTAATTGGCGGTTTAGGCCTCGCACCCGGTGGCAACATAGGCAAAGACGCGGCCATCTTTGAAGCCGTACATGGCACCGCACCTGATATTGCAGGAAAGGGTATAGCAAACCCAACAGCCCTTTTACTTGCCGCAGCCATGATGCTGGATCACGTTAATGAAAAACCATTAGGCGATCGATTAAGGGGAGCTATTCATAAAGCTCTGGAAAAACCTGAAACACGTACGGGTGATCTACGAGGATCAGCAAATACTAAAGAATATACAAAAGCTGTAATTAGTTTTCTTTAAAAAATGCAACGTTAATAAACTTAAACCAATAGTGTCTTAAAGAAATTTAACAGCTTCAATTTTATCAGCACATTCAAAATTAAATATCGTTGAATAAAAATACAATTCGGCTTCCAGTGTTCGTTTAATATTTTTTGCCTGGCGGAAGCCGTGTTGTTCGCCTTCGTAAGCAATATAAGCGACAGGAATACCTTTTTCTTTCAGGGCATTTACCATCATCTCTGCTTGATTTGGTAACACTATTTTATCTTCAAGTCCTTGAAAAAAAATGACAGGACAAGACAACCGGTCAACAGAAAACAGCGGGGAACGTTCTTTATAACGTTCCAGTTCTTCCGGGTAAGCACCAATTAACGAATCCAGATAACGCGATTCAAACTTATGCGTATCTTTTGTCATAACTTCAAGATCACTAATACCGTAATGGCTGGCACCGGCTTTAAACACATCAGTAAAGGCTAACGCAGCCAGGGTCGTGAACCCCCCTGCACTGCCACCACGTATTGCTAAACGATCCTTGTCGACCCAACCCTGTTCAGCAACATGTAATGCAGCTTTACTACAATCATTGACATCAACTATGCCCCACTGACCATTTAGGCGCTGGCGATACGTCCGACCATAGCCACTACTACCACCATAATTCACATCCAATACAGCAAAACCACGACTGGTAAAAAACTGGACAACCATTTTAATGCCGTTGTGCGATTCACCAGTTGGTCCACCATGACTCACAACAATTAAAGGTGGTTTTTCATTATCTAATCCTGTGAAGTGTTCATTTTGCGGGTGATAGAAAAACGCGTGAACATTATTCTTTTTATCTACAGGAAAACTTACTGATTCACCAATAGAAATACTTTTTTTATCCAAATTTAAATTATTTGCTTTGCAGAGTATCTTTGTTTGGTGTTTATCAATGTCATATTCAATAATGGATGAAAATTCAGTTGGCGAGGCAGCCAGAAACCATGACTTATTACCACTACACACTATCGATTCAAAATCAGTGTATGGTAATTCTATTGGCTGTATTGTTTTTTCGTTAACATTTATTGTTGCTAGATAAGCTATGCCATTTTTTCGATAGATTGCTTGAATGGTGTCTGTATTAATAAAAGTGTAATTACATTCACGAAATGACCACTGCGGCACAGAAAATTCGGCATCCATTTCAATAATGCATTCAATGTTATTATTTATAATTCGATATAAATTCCACCAGTTGTTTCTGTCTGAAATAAAATAGAGCGTATTGTTTGGTGACCACAGAGGCTGGCAAACAGCCTCGTTCTTATCATCACCACCAGCAATACAGACAATGTTTTTTAATTCACCTTCATTAGTAACTTCAGCGAGCGATAAACAGGTATTATCCCAGGGCATATTCGGATGATTCCAGCTAATCCAGCACAGTTGTTTACCATCATGACTAATTCTGGGATTAGAATAAAAATCAGCACCTTCAACTAAAATTTGTTCATCTTTTGATCTGGACAAAGCTACTGACACAATTGTATTTATAGCCTCATGATTTTCATTTGAATGATCTTCACGCACACAAATTAATCGTTCATTATTCTTGTCATAAATCATATCGGCATAACGACAGGCTTCATTATTTGTTAGCTTCAAACAATTATTATCAATATCAATAAGGTACAGTGCTTGATCGCTAAAATTAGTAAAGACCAGGCCTTTCTCAGTGATTAAATAGGAACCGCCCCCGTATTCGTGTACACGTGTACGAGCATTAAATTCAGCAGGAATAACATCTCTTTTTTGTCCATCAGGCACCTGTTTAACCACAACATAGCGCCCTTTTTCCTGGGGACGCATTTCTATCCAGTAAACATCATCATCAAAAACGCTTAATTCACCCAGTCCAACACTATCTCCCAATAATAAATCAGTTGTAATTGACGATCTCCATGAACCAAATGGTGCTTTTTGTTTCTCAATCATAATCTATGTACTTTTTAGTTATTATTTTAATTGCGTATAATATCGGAAGAAATCTAAACAAGCATTATTAACTGAATTCAATATTAGAAATATCCATGAAATGTGTAGCAGTCTTAAGTAGTCTATGTATCAGAATAAGTTTTTTTCTTATTCTTTCTCAACTATCTTTTGCAGAAACAGTCATCAAACAACTCCCAATGTATGGCAACAAAGACCGAAGCCAGAACCAAAAATTGATTGCACAGGATAATGAATTTATTGCAAATGCAACGCGTACTTTTGGTACACGCGAACATGCCTCTGAAGGTTATGTTGAGCGTGGATTTAATCACTATTCTAATAATAAATTTGATAAATCAATGAGCCTTTTTAATCAGGCATGGTTATTAAATCCGGAAAACCCATACGTATACCTTGGTTTTGGTCTACTATTGAATAAAGAAGAAAGATTCTGTGAAGCCTACGAGATGTTCAAACTGGCTAATAAAAAAGGGTTAATAGAAAATGGTTTTCTCGCAGACTATGCCTATACAACCAGTCAATGTGCAATTTTGAAAACTGAAAGTGAACGACAGGTGTTATACACGTTATCAAATAACTTGCATGAAATGGCAACGCAAACTTCAAACAAAAGATTGTTAGCTTATATTTATCACTCGTGGGCAAAATCCTGGTTTCTTCAAGAGAATTTTGTCAAAACAAAAGAAATGATTGAGCAATCAAAACGTCTTGGTGGCGCAATTGATGATTCACTATTAAAAGCATTAAGAGAAAAAAAACAGTTATGAAAACACTTATTATTATTGCACATGGTAGTCGTCGAGAAGAATCAAATATTGAAGTAAAAGAGCTTACTGAAAAAGTAAAAGGTTTGGCAGATTCTGAATATGATTATATTGCGCATGCTTATCTTGAAATGGCAGAACCTTCTCTAACACAAGCTATTGATAACTGCATTAATAACGGCGCAAAAAATATTACGGTTTTTCCTTATTTCCTGAATTCTGGCAAACATCTCAAACGTGATATTCCTGAAATAATAATAGCGTCAGAAAAAAAATACCCGGATTGTATCTTTCGTGTAACCGCGTGTATTGGCATGATAGAAGACATGCCTAGATTGATATTGGAACAAGCTCGAAGCAACTAGTAAAATACTCATTTTAGAACAAACACATTTCTACAACTTCTATCCTGAAAATATATTCATAGCAATTCTTCGGTAAAATCTATCATTGCTACACGTATTTGCTTATAGTACGCGCCATGCAAATCCACTTGAAAACATTGGGCTGTCGTTTGAATGAAGCAGAACTAGAGTCATGGGCGGAAGGCTTTCAGACAAAAGGACATCGCTTAACTGACAAGGCTGAGCAAGCAGATCTGCTCGTTGTAAATACATGTGCTGTCACACAGGAAGCGGTAAAAAAATCGCGTCAAATAATTCGACGTACTCATCGTAATAACCCTAAAGCCAAACTTGTTGTTAGCGGTTGTTATGCCAGTCTTGATAAAAAAATTAAACAGGATATTCCGGGTATAGACTTACTGATTAATAATCAGCAAAAAGATCAGTTAGTTGACATCACTTTAAACGAACTAGATTTCGACACTATGCCAGCAATATCAACTGAACCAGGCGAAGCCAGCATTTTTAAACGTGGTAGAAATCGTGCGTTTATAAAAATACAGGATGGTTGTCGTTACCGATGTACTTTTTGTATTGTCACTGTTGCGCGCGGTAATGAACGCAGCAGATCGGAAGTCGATATTATTAAAGATATAAACCAGTTTCATCAACAGGGTATACAGGAAATTATATTAACAGGTGTTCATGTTGGCGGTTATGGTAGCGACATTAACTCAAGCCTATATCAATTAATTAATAGCATTCTATCTAATACTGATATTCCAAGAATACGGCTTGCTTCAGTTGAGCCGTGGGATTTACCTGAAGATTTTTTTTCATTGTTTACAAATAAACGACTAATGCCACATATGCACCTTCCTTTACAGAGTGGTAGTGATTCGGTGTTAAAACGTATGGCTCGTCGCTGTAAAACAGATGATTTCAGAAAATTAATTCAACAGGCGCGATTTGAAATCCCGGGATTTAACCTTACTACAGATATTATTGTCGGTTTCCCAGGTGAGACAGAAGAAGAATGGGAAGAGTCTCTTAACTTTATAAAAGAAACCCGATTTTCTCATATTCATATTTTTACATATTCAAAACGCGAAGGAACAAAGGCGACAGGCTTAACCAATCAAGTGGAGCCACCTGTAAAAAAAGAACGAAGCAAACAACTGCATATGCTTACTCAATCACTGCGTCAAACATTACTTAATGAGCAAATTGGAAAAACGCATACCGTACTTTGGGAAGCACGTAACGAAAACAACGCATGGATGGGATACACTGAAAACTTTATACGCGTTGAGTTAAAAAACGAAACTGTATTAGAACTGGAAAACAAAATTTCTAATGTAAAAATAACAGGTATTGCTAATATGGCAAATCATTGTGTTGCTGAGTTAATTTGACTATCGCTATCGTTATTTTCAGCCAATTTTGTTTTAACTATTTCATCAATCTCTTCCAGCGATTTTTCAGCAAACTCAACTTTAGCTAATTCATCTTTAATCTGCTGAACATTAGAAAAAGCACCTAACATATGAGGGTTCTTTAATAATTTATTTGCACTCAGCACCGTCTTACTTAATTTTTTAGCTATGTCTGGAGGAAACTTGAGCCCCCACATTTCATGTTTTAATCGAGCAATATGACGTTTTAAATTTTTCCGCGCTTGTTCCAGAATTTCAAATTCTGCTGTCATTAATTTCGTTTTTTCTTCATCACTTGGGATATTTAATTCGGTTGATGACGACTCAGTTTCATTATCAGCGATTTCTGATATTTCGGTTTGTTTATCTACATCCTGCTTCAAAATTTCATTTTGGGTCATATTACTTTTTTCTGATTCGGAAGATGGCCAGAAAAGTCTAAAACCAAAAATTATCAGGATTGCTAAAACCAAACCTACCATTGCTTTCATTTACAGTACCTCATTAAATTAAATCCGGACTTGAAATAGTCCAATTTCGAATATAAGCCATATTTAGTAGCTTATGTTTTATGATTACTAGCATTAATTATTCATCAGTATTATACAGAAAATTCTAGTAAAGCTGAAAATGAATAAACACAGAAAAAATACAATAATCATTTATTTTTCAAATACTTATATAATATATATAGTATTAATATCTAATTTTTTTATTAGGATAACTCTTTAAATACATGAAATATATATATTTTTACTTGCTTTTATCCGATTATGATCTAGAATTCAAATTTATAAGTACTTGATTAATTGGGAGATCGTTATGTTAGCCAATATCAGTCTAAGCAATAGTCAAAACCACAACAACGTTGGGGCGGTCGTCCGCCCAAATTTGACTGAGCAGCCGGAGGATTTCCAGAGTGAATTACTGGAAGGTTTCATTAAACATCCCAAACGATTTCCTCTAAATTTTAGACGTTTACGGTTTTGGCAAAGCGCAAAAATTGAAATAAATCAGGATTCAAATACCGGTCTGACCTTCTCCTCTAAAGAGTATCAAAAACCAGGCAGCATTATTGAAGTTACCATACCTACCCGAAAGGAAGTTCATCACTTTATGGGGAAAGTTGTGATGGTTAAAGAATCAGATGACAGTTATGAAATCGGAATATGGCTTGTTAATGCTGAAGATGCTCCAAAATTAAGAATCGTTGAACAAATTTGTCACATTGAACTTTATTTAAACGATAAACGTTACAAAGAAGGACCTTTTTTAAGTCCGGAAAAGTTAACTGAAGAATGGATTAGTCGTTTTGCCAGTGGCTTTCCAGTCAGTTAATTATTTTTTTATCAGGAGATAGTTTATGTATTATGTCAGAACCTCAGGTGGCAGTATGATGCCAGTCAGTTTCAAAAGTTCTTCTATTGTAACCAATAAAAAACCAACGACTAAAATAAATCCCACAATAAAGCATAAGAAAAAGACATTATCTGATTCCAAATAAACACTAGTAAGAAGACTTATTTAAATAATTATTCGCTCGGACAACTCACACCGGTCCCCGCTAGACCACAATACCCCGCAGGATTTTTTGCTAAATATTGTTGATGATATTGCTCCGCATAATAAAATTCGGGAGCAAACAATACCTCTGTTGTTACAGATGGAAAACCAGACTTAATTAATCTGGCTTGATATTCATTTCTGGAAGATTCTGCAATACCTTTTTGTTCGTCACTATAAACATAAATGCCTGAGCGATATTGTGTTCCCCTATCATTGCCTTGTCGCATTCCCTGCGTCGGATCATGAGATTCCCAAAACACAGATAACAGTTTTTTTAAACCTGTTTTATCCGGCTCAAAAACAATTAGTACCGCTTCAGTGTGACCGGTCATGCCGGTGCAAACTTCGTCATAAACAGGATTAGGTGTTAATCCATTGATGTAACCAACTGCCGTCGAATATACGCCTTTTTGTTGCCAGAAAAGCCGTTCGGCTCCCCAAAAACACCCCATAGCAAAAACTACTTTTTGTGTGTTTCCCGGGAATGGTGGTTTGATAGGGTGCCCACTCACATAGTGCCTGTTCTCAACCGGCATTGGCGTCTTTCGACCTGGCAACGCATCTTTAACTTCGGGAAGTTGTCTTTTTTTATCTGAACCAAAAAACATATGAATACGATAATTGTTAGTAATCAGAGTTCAATATTACTTTGTCTATATACAGCATATCTATTCTGTTAGATTATTATCATGTTCTCTATCCTGTTTTTTGTATCAGGTTTACTTGCCTGGTTTATAAGTACCGTTGCTGCTGGAGGCGCGGCAACATTATTAATACCACTTATCACTTTTTTATTAAGCGCACAGGTGGTGGCTCCTGTTATTTCTGTTGCTGCGTTAATCGCTAACCCCTCTCGTGCTTACTTATTTCGTCATCATGTTGATTGGAAGGTTATTCATTACATGTTACCAGGCAGTATCATCGGCGCTGTAATTGGCGCCTGGTTTTTAACGCGTATGAATGCTCAGCTCATACAAATAATCCTTGGGTTATTCTTAATCAGCTATGTATTACAGGATAAATTCAGCAAAACAAGCCTCTCTATTAAAGTGAAACTGATCTGGTTTTTTCCATTAGGCTTTAGTATCTCGTTTCTTTCCGGACTTATTGGCGCAACGGGACCGGTACACAACCCCTTCATGTTGAGTTACGGACTGGAAAAAGAACGCCTTGTTGGTACAAAAGCGATTAATTCTTTCATAATGCAACTGACAAAATTAATCAGCTACAGTGTTTTTGGCGCATTGAGCATTCAAATTGTCGAATACGGTTTGGCATTAGGAGCAGGGGCAGTATTTGGTATATTCCTGGCTAAAAAACATCTGGAAAACATTGATACCGTACAATTCAGACAATACACCCATTTAATCATGCTTTGTTGTGGCTCTCTTATGTTGCTGAATGTATTTTCTAACTGAAGTTGCATTTGAGTTTCTTTATTTTGAATATGTATTATTCATATCTTATTGATAATTAATACAATTTTATTATTTCCACAATAATATATTGCAGCGCACAAAATATGGTTTACAATTAGCCAATCAAATCAATATTCCATTCAAATTTAAGAGGTTTAACATGGAAATCAAAGACAGAATAGCATTAATAACCGGTGGCGCGAGTGGTATTGGACGTGCTGTATCATTTGAGCTTGCAGCCAAAGGTGTAAAGAAAATCGCAATGGTTGATATGACTGATCAGGTTATAGCTGCTGCTGCAGAAGTAAATAAAGAAGCCGGTGCAGAAATTGCTGTTCCTTTTCAGGGCAATGTTACTGACGAAGCTTTTCGACAAGAGGTATTCGAAACGATGGAGAATGATTATGGAATGATAAGTATTTGCGTTCCTGCAGCTGGAATTACCCGTGATGCACTGGCCATCAAAGTCGACAAAGAAACGAAAAAAGCCAATATTTATCCTGTTGAAAACTTCAAGCTGGTTGTCGATGTTAATCTAATTGCTCCAATTTATTGGGCTATGCAAATGATCGCAAATATTGCTGAAGATCGTGCTCGCGAAGGTTTGAAAAAATGGCATCCAGATGAAGGCGTACGTGGAACCGTCGTATTTATAGGTTCTATTTCATCACAGGGTAATAAGGGACAAGTTTCATATGCTTCTACTAAAGCTGGACTTGAAGGTGCAGCAGCAACATTAACTAAAGAAGCGATATTCCACGGCGTTCGTTGTGGTGTGATTCATCCAGGTTTTACTGACACGCCTATGGTAAGAGCAATGGGTGAAGAATATATCGAAAAATATGTTTTACCGGATACACAATTAGGTCGTCTGATTCGTCCTCAAGAAATTGCTGATGCCATTTGTTTTATGATTTCTAACTCTGCAGTCAGTGGTGAATTATGGGCCGATGCTGGCTGGCACCCCTCCCCGGCATAAATAACGTACCAAATAAGCACCTCAACAAAAGCCTTGTTTACTTCATTTAAACAAGGCTTTATTCATTGCGTTCAGCACATTGGATACAGAGGGTTGCGGAAGGATTATGCTCCAGACGAGCCGTTGAAATCATTTCAGAACATTGTAAACATTCTCCGTAACTAGCATCTTCGATACGCATTAGTGCCGACTTGATTCTAGATAATTCTAATTCTCTTCTACGTTTAGCTTCGATAGACATGGCCTGAGCTTGCATTGCATCCATTCTGGATAATCGTCCGACTCGAGTTTGATCCAATTCGACGGGTTGAGTAGCGTTGTCTCCTGTTTCAATAAGCTCGGTTATTTCATCCCGTTTCTCATTTAAAAGTATTTTAAAATGGTTTAAGTCCAAATCTCCACTCAACATTATTAAGGACAACTTTCATCTTGGTAACTTTTCAACTTAATGTCTTTTAAATCCGGATAAGCTTCGTCACGAAAATATGCCCAGTTTTCCAGATGCAGGCTATCAAATGTTCCCCCTGTCTTTACGTCAACAAATACCCAGCGTTTCAGATCTGTATCTACAGAAACATGCTTTATACAGGCAAGTATCCATTTTGCGCTAAAACCCAGTTTAATTATCGAGGCTTCAATCATGGTAATGCCATCCTTATTCACAACATAGTATTCACTCAGCTCATTTTGCCTTAATTCATGTCGTCCGGGTAAGCCCTGAGCAGACACATTTAATGCAAAAAAGCCCAGGAGCGTTATTACTATATATTTATTCATGAATTCAACCATTTATGTTTTTTATTTTATAGATTGTTAAGATTAAAATCACCAGGTAGTTTAGCAAACGCCCAATCATTACCTGGCACAGTAATAATTAATTCGATATAACCAATTGTTCGGAATAATATTTTATTTAAGACCAGCAACATCCTGATGGTTCAAATTCGTATTCAGAATAATAAGCAAATGGGTCATTCTCAACATAATATCGATAGACATAAATTGTATTGGCCGCAGGAACACTAAATAATTCCATAATTCACTGTGTTTTCAGTATATTGGAGAATAAATCGTTGTTATCTACATTATAGGGAACAGATATTATCGTTATTAACTTAAAATGAGAACCGCCTGTTGATTTTAAACCTAATATATTTTGCCTTCGGCCGTCGTATCTTCTAAGATTTCTAAAACTATTTAATTACTTACATACAAGGAATTAATTCTGTGGCTGATGAAAAACAAGAAAAACCGCGTCCGCGCCTGTTAGGTGATTATCTGCCTTGTTCACCAGGCTCCATAAGACTGGCTATGCAGAAAAAGCGTGATGATAAACTGCATGGGAAACCACAAAAACGCATTGGAGAGCTATTAATCGAGCTGGATATTATTGAAGATGAACAATTGACCAATGCACTACGCCAACAACGTGCTGACAGACTTGGACAATGCTCCGTGTTTCATTCACTTAACAGGGCAGAATTGTCTGCTATCGGAAATCAGTTTTCAGAACTGAGTTTACCTTCCGATAAACAATTTATCTTTGAAGGTGAAAACGATCCGACATTATATGTTCTGGTGAGTGGTAAACTGGAAGTCTTTACAAAAAATGACGATGGTGATGAAATTCATATCGCTTTTGTTGACCCGGTAGAACCCATTGGTGAAATGGGTTATTTTCAAGGTGGAATCCGTACTGCTTCGGTAAGGACTGTTGTGCCGACAGAACTTTTATCAGCACCTTATAAAGGCCTAACGCATTACTTTGAACATGTGCCCCATGTTGCACATGCATTTTTAGATGTAATCAATCAACGTCAAGCCCAGACTAATGAAAGGTTAAATAATACTGAAAATTAATCTTGTAATTATTCAAGAACTATTTTGTATTCCATAATCAAATAAACAAATCTTTTATATAGATAAATCTAACTTTTTTAAAATCACGTATGTCCGACTCAACTTTAGAAAAAATATTAATCATCGATGACAATTCTGACTATCGTAAATTAATATGCACTTTTCTTAGCAAGCTTTTACCAAGTGTTGAAGTGCTTGAATATGACCCTGTTTTTGAAGGCGTGCCTGACGACGACTTTGACTGGTCGGAAATTGATGTTTTATTACTTGATTATCATTTATCTATAGTTGGTACTACCGGACTTGATATTCTGCATAAACATCATAAAAAAAGTTCGTTCCCAGCTACCATCATGCTTACTGGAGCAGGCACCGAAGAAATAGCAATACGTGCACTCAAATCTGGCATATATGAATACCAGCCAAAGCAGACACTGACTAAAGATAAATTAAAACAATCAATCATTCACGCATGGGAAGATAAAAAATCTGAACGTAAAAAGAAACAGGAAATAACCCAACATAACAGATCGTTTAGCAAAGAAGTTTTTTATGAAAATCTTGAAAGAGCATTTGACTCGACAGGACCAGAACGTGCGCTCGTTATTATAAGACCTGACAACATAGAGATTTTGGAAGAAGAAATTGGAATTATCGGTAGAGACAATCTCGTCAACCATATTGCAAAAAATAGTTTTGAGGTATTTAAGCTTGGTGCTTGTAACCCAAACATTACCCGAATAAGCGACGCAGAAATTGGCGTACAGATTGATTATCCAATAAATAAAGAAACCCTTGAATTCAATATGCAGGGATTATGTAAACACCTTTCTAAATGTATTTTTAAGTTTTCTGAAGAAAAATATAATTTTTCAGTCAGTATAGGTGTGTTAAAACTCGGTATATTCAATAAATCCGCAGAACAATTAATTTATATCGCCTCCAACGCTTGTGACCATGCCAGTAATAATGAGGGTAACGCTTATTACATATGGAAAGACACCGATGTTGCCCCTGAATTTATTGATCAGGATGAGAATCTAGTATCTGCAATAAATATCTCAGA
Organism: Pseudomonadota bacterium; assembly: GCA_013112535.1. Taxonomy (GTDB): domain Bacteria; phylum Pseudomonadota; class Gammaproteobacteria; order Eutrophobiales; family Eutrophobiaceae; genus UBA7359. The sequence continues at coordinate 30,229 of JABFGI010000006.1, read as the reverse complement.
AAAAACCGACGCCACAATAAGATCTGATGAGAAAGAAAAACTCGAAGCTGAATTAATAGCAAAAGAAGAAGAAGCCAAGGAGCAGGCTCGGTTACGTGCTGAGCAAGAGGCAAAAGAAAAAGCCGATGCCGAAGCTGAAATGAAAGCCGCGAAGGAAGAAAGGGAAAAACTGGAAGCACAATTAAAAGCGAGAGAAGAAGAAGCCAAGGAGCAGGCTCGGTTACGTGCTGAGCAAGAGGCAAAAGAAAAAGCCGATGCCGAAACAAAAATAAAGGCCGCGAAAGAAGAAAAAGAAAAACTGGAAGCACAATTAAAAGCGAGAGAAGAAGAAGCCAAGGAGCAGGCTCGGTTACATGCTGAGCAAGAGGCAAAAGAAAAAGCCGATGCCGAAACAAAAATAAAGGCCGCGAAAGAAAAAGCCGATGCTGAAGCTGAAATAAAAGCCGCAAAGGAAGAAAAGGAGAAGTTGGAAGCTCAATTAAAAGCGAGAGAAGAAGAAGCCAAGGAGCAGGCTCGATTACGTGCTGAGCAAGAGGCAAAAGAAAAAGCCAATGCCGAAGCAAAAATAAGGGCAGCGAAAGAAGAAAAAGAGAAACTTGAAACTCAATTAATAGCGAGAGAAGAGGAAGCGAAAGAACAGGCCCGGTTACATACCGAGCAAGAAGCAAGAGAAAAAGCCGATGCCGAAGCAAAAATAAAGGCAGCGAAAGAAGAAAAAGAGAAACTTGAAGCTCAATTAAAAGCGAGAGAAGAGGAAGCGAAAGAACAGGCTCGATTGCGTACTGAACAAGAAGAAAAAGAAAAAGCTGATGCCGAAGCAATAATAAAAACTATTAGAGAAGAAAAAGAAAAACTCGAAGCTCAATTAAAAGCAAGGGAAGAAGAAGCGAAAGAACAGGCTCAATTACGTGCCGAACAGGAAGAAAAAGAAAAGGCTGATACCGAAGCAACAATAAAAGCAGCCAGAGAAGATAAGGAAAAACTTGAAGCCGAATTAAAAGCAATTGCAAAAGCAAAGGCAGACGCTGAAGCAGAAATGAAAGCGGCTAAAGAAGAGAAAGAAAAACTTGAAGCCGAATTAAAAGCAATTGCAAAAGCAAAGGCAGACTCTGAAACTGAGCCAGAAGTAAAAACTACCAATTCAACTCCTGAGCTTAAAAATAAATTAGAAGAAGAATCATCGGGAAGTAACATCGATGATCAACATGAAAATAATGAAAACGAATCAAAAGAAACTGGACCATCGATCGAAGAAATAGAAGTTCAAGTTAAAAAGCTAATCGATGAAAAGAAAATAATTCAGACATATCAGCCTGTAACGGCAATGTTTGGTGATGAAGATCAGGCAAAAGAAATTTATAAAACAGGTCTTCAAGCTATCTCGGATAGTAATGACATAAATGAATACTTATCAAACACATCCATTTTTTCGATTCCACTACAACAAACAATTAATGAATGGGTTCTGAGACAAATATTTTTACGTATTACAGAAAGTGGTACAACAAATTGTCAATATTCATTTTTAATTACTGTTACAGAATCATGGTTTTCAGATATCACATTATTTCAATGGCTACAAAAAATTCTATCGCAAACAAAGAAATACAATCCAGGAAAATCAATAATACTGGATGTACCGCTTGATATTTTCGATAAGCATCAAAAAAGAGCAGATGCTTTGATTAATACTTTACGAAAATCACATCAGTTTACTATCTCACTTTCCAATATTGGTGCAGTTGATAATATTCTGGAACGTTGCTCAGTAACTTCATCGAGTTTATTAATAGTTGATATTGAACAACTTAAAAAGCTATCGGAAACTCTAGCGCCTCAAATCGAACTGGAAACTAATAATGAAGAAGGAGAAGAACCTGAGAGGCAGAATCTACTTCAATACCTCAAGTCAAAAAAGATAAGGATTGTCACATCTGGCATAGAAGACTCAACTCTGTTAACCGATGCTATTACTGCCGGCACTGACTATACACTCGGTAATTTTGTTGGTGAAGTACAGGATAATCTTGTTGAATCAGGTACCGTCGAATCATTTGAACTAACATAATCATGAAAACTTCACGGTTATTATTGTCTCTATTATTTGCATATCCTCTGTTCGGTTATGCAGATTTTAAAGATGGTGGCGATGCTTATATAAATGGCGATTACGAAACTGCTGCGAATGAATTTATTCCACTTGCAGAACGCGGTGATCATCGAGCTATGTACGCTCTGGGTTCAATGTATTCTGCCGGACAAGGTGTAGAAAAAAATTTGAAAAAAGCGTATGAACTTTTTTATGAAGCTGCCAAGAATGGTCGTGCAGATGCTATGCATAAATTAGGACTGATGTATGAACAAGGAACAGGTGTAAAACAAAATAATAAAAAAGCATTAAGGTATTATCAAAAATCTGCAAAGCTGGGTTATTCATTAGCTCAATATAATTTTGGTTTAATGTACATGAATGGTACAGGAGTAAAACAAAATCCAGTCAAAGCATATGCCTGGCTAGTCGTTGCTGCTCATCAATTTATTTACGAATATGCAAGCGATGAGCATGTCGATATTGAAAACTTTAAAAAACACAAAAAATATTATTTATTATTAGTACAACAACAGGAAAAAGATAAAATTCTGAATGACATTACGAAACATTTACAGGCAATAAAAGCAAATATGTCAGCAGCCGATATCGAACAAACGAGACAAAAAGTGATTAAATATAGTCAATACAGATGGAAGCATAGACCTGTGAGATTTAAAGATGTTCCTATAGAATCTGATATCGAAAATTTATTTCTACCGGAAACCCTCTATTAGCACTATTTTTATCGAAAAAATATCAAATTTAGTTCAAACCGATGAAATCTACGTCCCGATAGATATCGAAATTTACCTTCTAAAATCAAACTGTCGAAAATTTTTTAATAACTCCTCAAATTAATATATATCTATATTATACATCATATACAAATTATATCTTATTGATTATATTAGTTTTTCACTGATTTTATATGAAAATATGAATTCTTCTAAAGAATCTTTCCTAACTCATTGAAAGCCTTATATTTGTTTCTTTTTAACGACATTATATTACTTAATGATTAATCTGATTTTCTATTGTATTATCGGCGGATTAATGATCAATTCTAAGTATTACAATATAAAGACATTAATGAGGTATAACTTAAACTATCAGGAAAGGAAGCTCTAATTTAATTATTAACATTCTGAATAATAAATAATTAATTTTTAAGAAAGGATAATAAAAAGTTTACCTGTTACTGTGTATATGCTCTGAGGGGAAGCATAAATGTCAGATACAGAAATATTATCTCAGATCCTGGATCTGGGAGATGAGTGGCACATACAATTTATAGAGGTTGATCCGCCATCAAATCGTGTTGATATTACTATAGGATTTGGGCCGACCAGGAAAAAATCTTTTTTTGGTCGCAGTAAAGCAAACAGCGATATTCAAACCTTATCACTTCGTCATCTGCCTATTCTTGGTATGCGGACGTTTTTACATGTTCCGGCACCAGGTACAGGTACGGTAGACAATAATAAAATCTGGAATCCCGCGGGTTCTAAATTCACTAATGAAATGGAAGCCTTTTTAATAGAACTTCTAAATAATTCCACTTCAAATCAGGCAGTTGCAAAAATTTCAGGTATTACTTCAGCAGAAGTCAGAGAAGTTAGCGAACGAACTGGAGCAGGTGCTGATAATATTGCTGACGCACTTTCGAATGTCGCCTCTTCTGCAAGCACACCTGCGATAAGTTCAGATTACACTGAAACGAAGTCATTCGAATTAATTGAACACAGTGATATACCGTCGGAAACACATGACAATTGGCAAAAAGTCATACGAGGTGAAATCCCTATTCAAACGAATGCCGTTGGATTACAGATGTTATTACAACGAATTCGTCAGGATATTGCTAATAACCCTTCAGAAATTTCACGAATCAATTCTGCCAAATTATTACGTCAGTATTTTGTTAAGAACCAAAAGCAACATAAAGCTGATCTTGCGTCCATTTTTGGTGATACCGAACAAGCAATGTCACAAACAGGTGCTACGACACAAACCGCTACTAATGTAAGTGGTATTCCTGCCGACAATCATGCTATATGGCAAAAAATCATCAATGGTGAAGTGACAATACAAACATCAAACGTTGCATTACAGATGATGATGGAGCGCGTTCGTCAATCGGTAGAAAAGAATCCGTCTGAATCTTCACGTCAGGCTGGAACTAAAATATTACGTCAATTTTTTATTAAACATAAAGATCGATTAGCAAACGAAGCACAGCAATTGGGATTTCGACTTGCTGAACCTGTGACCACAAATGTTGAACCAGCAAATGTTTCTATTCCTGCAGAAGATGCAACATGTTGGCAAGATCTGATTAAAGGAAACTTAAAAATTCAAACCAACGCAGTTGGTTTACAAATGATGATGGAGCGTGTTCGTCAATCAATTGAAAAGAACGATTCTGATACGAACCGAATGGCGGGGATAAAAATTCTACGTCAGTATTTTATAAAGCATCAAGCTTCAGCTCAAAACGAAATTTTACAGTTAAATGGTATTCGCGGAACGATTCCAACAAAAGTGACCAGTAGTGGTCCGGCAGCTATACCGTCTGAATCCCATCCAAGTTGGCAGCGATTAATCAACGGAGACCTTGTTCTTGATACCGATACAGTTGCGTTGAAAATGATGCTACAAAGCGTTCGAATTTCAATAGAAAAAAACCCAAGCGAAGCATCGCGTCAGGCCGGCGCGAAAATTCTTCGCCAATATTTTATTAAACATCACAGCAAACACACTACTGAACTTAATCAGTTAATTGCCGCATAGGAGAAGTTAGTATTATGTCTACATCTGATATCCACTCAAAAATGATAACCGTTGATCAGGCGAAGGCGGCAATTGAAGCAGGAAAAGTATTATGGCTTTCGGGCGATGAAGAACTGCTTAAACAATTACCGAAAGGTCGTTGGGTGGGAGGTTCAATCCCCTACTTTATGTCAGCCGACGGAGGAAAAACAACACGTGATATGATTTATGCTGCAGAACTTGATCCCAGTGTTGCTCGCAGAATACAGGTAAAATTCTACAACACTGCAACTATACAAAATATCGCGAAAGATGCACCAGATGATGGTTTTACAATACTGTTAATTCCCGCATTTAGCGATTTGCATCTTGATTATGCGCATAATGCACCCGAGTATGAAGATATGTTTATCAAACCGATCGCAGGTTGGGTCACAGGCTTACACCTTGATGATCTGGGAAGCGTAAAACCGGTTGTATTCAATGGTGGTACTTGTGAGAGTTCTTCGGATAAAGCTATCGCTATGCACGTTACCCTGGCCCCGGGGAAAGTTGCGAATATAGGTATTGTTAACATTGCCAAGCAAGGCGATGGTGATGTCATTGAATTCCCGGATACTGGCTTTTCAGCAACAAACTGCCTGATCAACGGTGTCGAACAAAACTTTGCCGATTATTTATTAGGTATAAATGTCGACACCAAACTACCATTAGTCGCAGATTATTCTGGCGCAATGATTAATGTCTCTTTTCAGGAAATTGATGAAGACAAGAAAACGGTTTCTTTTTATGCACCTGTATTTAGTGGTGTTGAATACAAGTTATCTGCTCCGGTAGATGATTATGTCTCTTCATTTCAATCTTCCTTACCTTCTTTGAATAATGGTGTTACTTTTTCATGTAATTGCGTTCTAAATTATCTTCACTCAGAACTAGAAGGTAAAACAACACAAGGCATGACGGGGCCAATGACCTTTGGAGAAATTGCATACCAATTGTTAAACCAGACACTGGTTTATTTAACCGTTGAAGATGCTTAAGGTTCTATTAAAGTAAGGTGTAATTTCAAGTGGAAGCAAACAACATAACCGTTGCTTTAATAGGCATACCTTCTATTGAAGAAAAACGACTAAATGCTGCTTTTCTACATTCGCAGTCGCGTCACACAGCTTATTCCGCGACAGAACTGGCTAATTCTCCACAAATTCTAATGGTGAATGCAGATGAGCCGGCTTCTTTAATTGAATGGCGCAAATATAGAAATGTACTCGAAGCTGAAGAAAAAGCTGATCCGCCTTCAGTTCTGGTTTCAAAAGATCGTGAATTTAAAACAGATCATTATCAGGTCAGAAGACCTTTAATTGCATCCAGAGCAATCAGCATTCTGGATCAAGTTACAGCAAAAGAATTCACTGTCAGCGAAGAAGTGGCTATATTAGAACAAACGTCTGAACCAGAAGTAAACCAGAAAGTCAGTAACCGGATTATTCAGGAAGAAAATAATCAAACTACAGAAGTTACTGCTCTTGTTATTGATGATAGCTTACCTGTCAGAATCCAGATGGATCAGGCATTGAGACCTTTTACCAAGCGTGTTGATTTTGCTGAATCTGGAGAGGAAGCATTTGAATTAATCAATACCAATGAATATCAAATTATTTTTCTTGATGTAGTTTTACCGGGCATGGATGGTTATGAAATATGCAAAGTAATCAAACAAGGAAAAGCGAAAGATACCCCAATCATCATGTTAACGGGTAATTCTTCACCCGCAGACAAGATCAAGGGGAAACTTGCTGGCTGTGATACTTATTTAATCAAGCCTGTTGGTAAAGCAATATTCAAAGAAGTCGTTTCACAATATTTAAGTTCACCTGTAAATGCCAGTGCAATGTAGCAATAGTAGTTCAGGTGGCGCTTTTTTATTTTTTATTTAATCTAATTTTAGTTCGGAGGAAAGAATGGCGATAAGAAAAGTTCTTATTGTTGATGATTCACCAACAGATTTATCAAATCTGAAGAAAATCATAACTGATACAGAAAGAGAAGTAATTACTGCTTCAAATGGAAGTGACGCTATTGAGAAGGCAAAAAGTGAAAAACCAGACATTATCTTTATGGATATAGTTATGGATAAAATGGATGGTTATGAAGCAACAAGAACCTTAACGAATGATAGTGACACAAAAGCAATTCCTATCATTTTTGTAAGCAGTAAAAAACAGAAAGCAGATCGTGTTTGGGCAAAAATGCAAGGGGGTAAAGATCTTGTATCCAAACCCTATACCAAGGATCAAATACTTGTCCAGTTAAAAGCATACGAATAATACAAACATAGCCTCAATAATAAACTATTGGGGCTTTTTATTATTAAAGGAATGACATTGGCAACAGAGCATACTACAGAGTCGATTTTGAATAATGTTACCGGACTGGATCACTTTGATCCATTTCAGGGGTTTGTTGATGATAATGAAACATTAAATATTCGTTATGGCTTTCGCTTAGGAGAAATTAATTTTCTCATTAATGAGTTTTCAATGTCTGAAGTCGTTATAAAGCCAGTTATTTATTCTATACCAAATACGCCTTCCTGGATTCAAGGCCTCATTAATTTGCGAGGAATTCTTGTTCCTGTGTTTAATCTAAAAAAACATATTAGACCAGACAATGATGAAATTAATAGTAGCACTCTCCTCGTACTGGACAAGGGAGAGCGGGCTTTTGCAACTTTTATAGACTCACTGCCCGACTCTATTAACATTGATGAAGTCGACTTAAAAAATGTAGCTATACCTGACAATATTCCAGACATACTAAAAGAATATGTTACTGAGACTTACGAATTAAATAAAGAAATCTGGCTTGAACTTGATTACGATATTTTTATTAAAAATATAACTAAAGAATATTCTGACTTTGAATCCGATTAATCTTTGACAAAAAAACATATAACAACACTAATGAGAGCAACCAACCAATGAAAATACAATTTAAAAACAAGTTATTTTTGGCAGTCATGCTCATTAATATTGCATACACATGCATAATAGTCACCTTATATTTTGCAATATCTAACACAGATAAAATGGAAGTTGTTACTGAAATAATGAACAAAGGTTTATTCAGTTTCTTTTTCTTGCTGGTTATTACGATAGTCGGTTCTATTTATTATGTGAATAAGCTCTATAAGCCCATAGAACGTTTAAAAAACACTATAAAGAAAATCTCAGATGGCGATCTAGATGCTCGAATTGGTCTCAAAAGTGGTGATGAATTCCAGGACATCAGCACATCAATTGATACCATGTTGAATGAACGCGTATCAGTATTAACCGATATTGAAGATGATAATGAACAACTAAATGATTCCGTCGTTGCACTACTGGAAACAGTAGCGCAGCTTGCCCAGAAAAACCTGACGATTAAAGCAAAAGTAAACGAAGATATTACTGGTCCACTTGCTGACGCATTAAACTTGATGACATCCGAAACAACAGCTGTTTTGAACGAAGTAACGCGAATCTCGGGTGATGTTGCAGAAACATCCAACCTTGTAAAAACTCAATCAGACAACGTTCTGTTACTCGCTAACAAAGAACAAAACGAAGTAGAGAATGCCGCTATTGAATTAAAATCAGCTGCCGAAGCAATGAACAGAATTGCCAGGCTTGCGGAACAATCAAACGCCGCAGCAGAAGGAGCAATCAGAACAACCATCACTGCTATGAGTACTGTAAGTGATACAGTAGAAAGTATTAATAACATTCGAGACACCATACATGAAACAGAAAAACGTATTAAGCGACTGGGTGAGCGTTCACAGGAAATTGGTACTGCTGTTAACCTGATTAACAACATTTCTGAAAGAACGCACATTCTTGCGCTAAATGCCAGTATGCATGCAGCTTCAGCAGGTGAAGCCGGACGCGGTTTTGCGGTTGTCGCTGACGAAGTACAACGACTTGCTGAAAATGCTCGAGAAGCAACATCGCAGATTGGTACTCTGGTAAACAATATTCAGATTGAGACTGTTAATACAGTAAATACCATGAACGAACTTATCACACAGGTAGTTGGAGGTAGCCAACTTGCTGAAGCGGCAGGTCAACAAATGGAAGAAACTCAATCTACTACTGCCGAACTGGTGAGCATGGTACAAAAAATTGCCGAAAACGCGACTACGCAGGCTGAAAACAGTAATAAGTTAAGAGAGCGAACAGACATTATTAGAGACAGCGTACGTAAAACCGGTGCTCACTTGCAAGATCAAACAAATCATACAGATGAACTCGTGGAACAGGCAATGTTACTTGTTGCTGCAGTTGGCGTGTTTAAGTTATCTGATGAAGAAATGAATATCTAGTAACAACAAACTTATTGTAATTAATTAAATCATCACTTCGTAACATCAACGATGGGTTTAAATAAAAACGTCATATTAGAAGAACTTGTTGATCAATTCTTCCTGTCTATTCCCTCACAGGAAAAGATCAACACTGAATCTTTACAAACAGCTTTAAATAATATTGGAAAGCTGGCAATAACTGCCGGGGAAAATGGTCGTTTAGGATTTCAGGATATTTGCCTATTAATTCAGGAGGCATATTCAGATATTGTTGAAACCACAGGCATATTAAATCCTGATCAGTATGAATCATTACAATTATGGCGAATTCTTATTTCAAACTATATTAGAGACAGTAAGACAACAACGATAGAACCTATCATCTCTTTTTTTAAGCGCTCAGATTTAAATTTCAGTATTAATGAAGAGGACCTTGCCGTACTAAGAGAAGTACTCGATAAAGAAAGCCAGCAATTTCACATTTTATTTTCCGGTATAATTCCTGATCTGGAAGATAATATTCCAGTTGAACCAAGCTATATAAATGAAAAACTGGCTATATTATTATCATCTATCCAGGAAAGTAGTCTTACCGGGTTTCTCGATATAGCATTATTGTTTCAGGAAAATATTTCAGATATAGCGAGTGAAAAGAAAGCATTAACTCATAAACAAAATGAACTTGCTTTAAAATGGCTTAACCAGGCTAATCTTTTTTTGCTGGATGAAAAAGATAAAAACGCGGTAACTGAGTTAATTAATATATTAAAAAGTAGTGAATGGCCTACTCCGCTTTCAGAAGTTGATGCTGATATATTATTTGAAATGCTTGGCACGACCAGTGCTGAAGCATCTGAACATTCAGAATCTGAAGTATCTCAAATAGAATCAAATCTTCCTGATTCTTTAGTTGGGCTATGTAACCAATTAAAGAATGCAACATCAAAAATTGATACTGCAAACAAACAAAGCATTCTTGATATAGCAAACATTACCGAAGAAGTTGGTCTTGCGGCTGGAGAACTGGATTTACTTGGCTTTCAGGATCTTTGCTTGATCGTTCATGAAGGTTTATCTGATTTTATAAGTGATAGCTCATTAGCTACGCAAGACACCATCACTTATATTGCTCAATGGCAAAATCATGTGCACAACTATTTATCAAACCTGAATAATCCAGACATGGTAACCAACATGATTGATTACCTTTCTGATTCTCAATGGCCTGCTCCTTTAGAACATGCCGACATTGAAATAATCAGGGACATGTTTGGTATAAGTGACCCCCTTGAAAACAAGGTAGATGAATCATCTGCACCGTCAATGAAACAAATGGATTCCACTATAGTAACAACACCGGATCAATTTGATTTAACAATTACTACAACAGAAGATCAGATTCAGGAAACATTAAATGAAATACTTGAGGATGTTATCGATACTAAAGACATTCTCGCCGCACCACACACTATAAGTAAAGATCTGGTCGGGATGCTTTTTGAAGAAGCAACAATGATACAGGAAGAAGCTAGAAAACAATCTGAACTCATTAAAGATGAAAATACGGACAGTAATATAATATCTGATTCGTTATCTCAATATGCACTTCATATTGAACGTTTCGGTAGCGCATGTCAGGCTGCAGAAATGGATGGTTTACATCAGGTTTCTTCAGTCTTCTCAACTAACCTGAATCATTTTTCAAGAAATAGAACAGATTTTAGCGAGCAACAAATTTCTTTACTCTTGTCATGGCCTGAAAAAGTTTTAGCTTATTTAGAAAATCCTGGTGATAACATTTGCAGTGAAGCACTTGCCAATATTTTAGAAGATAGCGAACTACCTAAAAAGTTAATGCCTGGAGTAACACCTGCGCTTATTAATTTATTGAAAGCTGTTTATGTTTCAGACAAAGATATTAGTAAAGAGGCAAGACAAATTGTCGCAACAGTTGAAGATATATCAATAGAACTTCCGGAAGATATTAATCAGGAATTACTCGATGGTTTACTATTAGAACTGCCTGGACAAACAGAAGAGTTTTCATCTGCGGTTCAATCATTAATTGATGGTAGTGGTGATATTAGTGCCGTAGAAAAAGCACAACGTGTTGCACATACAGTGAAAGGTGCTGCAAATACTGTTGGCATCAGAGGTATTGCAACATTAACACATCAACTTGAAGATATAATGTCTGCACTTAATGAGTTGAATCATTTACCTTCACCCGCACTCGCAAACGTTTTTATGGAAGCATCGGATTGTCTTGAAGAAATGAGCGAAGCATTACTTGAACGCGATTCGTCTCCCACAAATAGCCAGGAAGTGTTACAAAAAGTACTTGATTGGGCCAACCGTATTGAATCAGAAGGTGTTAATTGTCTTGAGTCCGAAGAAGAAGTTCAAACATCCAAATCAGTTACTAAAACTAAAGAAAAAACTGATGACACTGTGAAAGAAGATGATAATACTTCTGAAACAACTCTTCGTGTTCCAGCAAACTTAATTGATGAAGTGTTAAGACTACTTGGTGAGACAATGATTGTGACATCGCAATTACAAGAACGCGTACGTCTTTCCTCTGAGCAATCTCATAAACTTATTGAACATCAAGCCATGGTTCAAAACCTGACTTCTGATCTGGAAGTTCAGGTAGAAGTTAACGGAAGTGTTTATAATCAAAAACAGGCCGTAAATCAGAATGAAGTCTTTGATTCACTTGAACTGGAAGAATATAACGAATTACATACTGTCACTCACCAAATTGTTGAGGCTGCCGTCGACTCTTATGAATTTAATCAGGAGATTGCTAATGATCTACGAGAACTCGATGAACTGTTAATTGATAAATTACGTCTGCATAACGAGATACAAGATCTTGTTATGCGAACACGCATGGTACCAATCAAGACTATTACACCAAGATTGCAGCGTATCGTTAGACAAACGTGCAGAACAACAAAGAAACAAGTCTCACTGGAAATTATCGGTTCAGACACACTGATAGACAGCAATATTATAAATAAACTGATTGATCCATTAATGCATATGCTTAGAAATGCTGTTGATCATGGCATTGAGTCCAGAGAAGAACGGGTTCACCTTAAAAAGGAACCAGAAGGAAAATTGATACTTACATTTTTCAGAGAAGGGACTCAAATTGTTGTCAGGTGTAAAGATGATGGAGCAGGTCTTAACCGTAAAGCTATAATTGATAAAGCAATTAAGCACGGCCTGATTAAAGATGATGAAGAACTTTCCGAAAATGAAATCAACCGACTAATTCTTCACCCAGGCTTTTCAACTCGTGATCAGGCAACTCAAACTTCCGGTCGTGGTGTGGGACTGGATGTCGTACATACTGAACTTTTAGCAATGAAAGGTAGTGTTCATATTGATTCTGAACAAGGCAATGGTTGCTTAATAGAATTAAGAATGCCTGTGACATTAATGTCATCACATGCTCTCTTGTTGCGTCATTTAAATCAGATTATTGCTGTATCTAATCATGGTATTGAAAAAATTCTACATCCAAGCGATTCACAAATTATAAAAACGGCTAATGCAACTTTTTGCGAAGTTGACGGTGAAAAACTTAAAATGGTAACTCTGGAATCTCTTTTAAATCTGCCTGAAGACAGAAGAAATGATGATAGAGAAACTCGCCCTGCCCTGCTTATTCGTGAAGAGGAATTAAATTACGTTGTTTATATACAGGAAATAGTTGATACGCGTGATCTTTTTGTAAAATCAATGGGGAAATATATTAACAATATAAAAGGAATACTGGGCGCAACTATCCTTGGTGACGGTAGTGTTGTACCAGTAATTGATTTACCTGAATTGATACGCGCACCAGTCGTTCACTTACAAGGACCAAGTGAATTGACCCAGACAAATATTCATCGTGCATTACCTATTGCATTAGTTGTTGATGATTCGCTCAGTGCAAGAAGAGCTCTTGCACAGGTTATTCAGGATGCTGGTTTTGACGTTAGAACAGCAAAAGACGGACTGGAAGCTGTTGCAATAATTGAAAATAAGAAACCGGATATTATATTAGTAGACATGGAAATGCCTAGAATGAACGGTATGGAACTGACATCTCATGTACGTGGATTTGAAAACACCAGAGACATACCTGTTATTATGGTAACGTCACGGTCCACTGATAAGCATAGAAAACAGGCTGAAGAAGCTGGTGTTGACATTTATGTGACAAAACCTTTTTCTGAAGATGATTTACTCGATCACGTTCATAACTTATTAAATTAGGTTCAATTTTAAACTTATAATTTATTGATTTAGTATATTTTTTTAATTATCTTAAATACCCTCCTAATTCAGGCATCTAATCAGGATATATTCTATTGACTCGCATTTTACTCATTGATGATTCTGAAGATTTTCGTGTACTAATAAGACATTACATCTTAAATGAATACGAAGACTTCGATATCGTAGATTACGATCCGAAAGATAAAGGTTTACCCGGTGATAGTTTTCCATGGGATAATTACGATTTGGTTTTACTTGATTATGATCTGGGACTAGGGCGGGAAAATGGTCTGGGCTGGATGATTCACTTTAGTACAATACCGAATATGCCACCTGTTATAATGATAACAGCTGTTGGCAATACAAAGGTAGCCGTTGATGCACTAAAGTCAGGCGCAATTGATTTTATCGACAAAGGAGATATTTCTGCAGAAACAATAAAAGCGACGTTAGATGATGTTTTTTCATTATCAGACAAACAAAGCACTATATTGGCGAACCAAACGGTGGTTGCAGAACATGTAAATGATGCGACTATTTCTGAGGCAACTCACTTACCCGATTTACTTTTCCATGAAGAAACTGAAGAAGATAATTTCTTTAATCTAACAGAAGACTCTGATCCACTTTCCATTACAGACGACCAAATGGAAAAATTTGGTTTAGTTGTTCCCGGTTATGAATTACTAAAAGAAATTGGCCGGGGAGGTATGTCTGTTGTATTACTAGCCAGACCGATAGAAGAAGATAGAGAAGTTGTATTAAAAATAATGTTCACAGAAGGGCATGAAGATCCGCTGGCATTAAAACGTTTCATGCAGGAATATACTTTGATTTCCTGTCTCGATCATCCTCACATCGTATCTATCGACGAAAGAGCATTTGCATCAGATTTTGCCTATATCGCTATGGAGAACTTCCCTGGTGGCGATCTGGCAAAAAAGCTCCAGACAGGTATAGATTTAGAAACTGCAATCGAATACACTCGTCAAATGTGTATGGGACTTGTTGCCGTCCATGATATAAATATCGTACATCGTGATATCAAACCCGGAAATGTTTTATTCAGAACAGATGGCACATTAGCTATTACAGATTTTGGTGCAGCGAAGAATTTAACCGGTGATGTTGAAGACATTACTATCAATAATCATATTGTTGGCACTCCTTATTATATGAGTCCCGAACAGGCAGCCAGCATGCCAATTGATCATCGCAGTGATTTGTATAGCCTTGGTATCATGATTTACCAAATGCTGACTAACGAACGTCCCTATACAGCAAATTCAATCGCTCAATTAATATCCATGCATTTACATGCTCCTATTCCTAAACTACCGGAAAAGTTAGCGAAATATCAACCGCTTATTGACGGTCTTTTGGCAAAAGAACCGGATGAACGTTTTCAATCAGCAAACGATGTGATTCTAGGTTTAGACTGGATAAAGTAGCTAGCCACTTCCCTATCCAAAATAATATTTAGAATTTATCCCTTCTGACATACTTTACTCACACGAATTTATGTCCTGCTCGTGCTTTATATCGTTATAATAAGAAGTTATTGATGCTGAAATGTAAGAAGAGGTTTAACAATAGTGGAATTTTTAACTGAATATGGGATGTTTCTCGCCAAATTAAGTACTGTTTCAATCATTCTCGTCATTATTACTGGTTCACTTATATTCATTGTTATGCGTGCAAAAGGTGATAACGAACATCTCGTTATAAAAAATATAAATGAGAAATATGACACGATGAGTCTTATGCTTAATCAGCAAGTGTTAAACAAGAAAGAATTTAAAAAATATATTAAAGAACATAAAAAAGAACTTAAAGAAAAAGAATCATCAGAAGATAGAAAAAAATTATTCGTACTAAACTTTGTTGGCGATATAAGAGCCAGCACTGTTTCATCATTAAGAGAAGAAATAACCGCAATATTAACCATTGCTGAAAAAAAAGATGAAGTCCTGGTGATTTTAGAGAGTGGCGGAGGAACTGTTCATGGTTATGGTCTCGGCGCGTCACAACTTAAACGAATCAAAGATAAAGATATAAAGTTAACGGCTGCTGTTGATAAAGTTGCCGCGAGTGGTGGTTATATGATGGCATGTGTCGCAGATAAAATTATTGCTGCACCTTTTGCAATTATTGGTTCTATAGGTGTATTAGCACAAATACCCAATTTTCATCGTTTACTGAAAAAAATGGATATTGATTTTGAACAGATTACAGCTGGCGATCACAAAAGGACCCTAACGTTATTTGGTGAAAATACTGATAAAGACAGGGAAAAATTCAAAGAAGAACTGGAGGATACACACAAGCTATTTAAAGAGTTTGTAAAAGATAGTCGAGAACAAGTAGATATAGATAAAATTGCAACTGGTGAACACTGGTTCGGTAAACGTGCGATTGAACTCAATCTTGTTGATGAATTAATTACCAGTGATGATTACTTAACGAATGCTGCAAAAGAAGCAGATGTTTTTGAAGTTAAATATGAACGAAAAAAGCCGGTTTCAGAAAAGCTGTTTTCGCTAGGCGCAAACCTCTTAGATTCAATTGATGGGCGCGGGTAACCTGATTACACAAGAGCTTTTAATTCTTGCGCAATTTTTTTAATCCCTTTTTCAACCACTGATTCTTCCATTGAATAGGTAATACGAATGCATTGGTGTTTATGACTCCAATCATCTTCCAAACCCGGAAAAAAATGCGAGCCGGAAATCACAAGCACACCGTTTTCTTTTAAACGTTCGTACAATTCATTTGATGTGATGGGTAATCCCGGGAACCAAAGCCATAAAAACATCGCGCCTTCCGGTTTATGTATATAATAATCAATGCCTGCAAACTCTTTACGGATAAGCTCAACAGCATGTTCGACCTTTTTTTGATAATACGGTTTTATTAACAATTGCGATAAACGCAATATCTCACCACTACTAATTAAATCTTTCGCTATCATTGCGCCAAAATTAGCTGTCGACAAATTTATAACAGCATTCATATTACGAATTAATTCAACCACCGCTTTATCTGCTATAACAATGCCGGTACGTGTACCCGGCATTCCTACTTTAGATAAACTCATGCAATAAATAATATTTTTATTCCAAACAGGTTTGGTTTCAGTAAATATAATATTGGGAAATGGTTCGCCGTAAGCATTATCAACGATCAACGGGATATTATTTGTTTCAGCTAATGACATAAGTTTAAAAACCTCTTCATCAGATAAAACATTTCCAGTTGGATTAGTCGGTCTTGAAACACATATAGCCGCTGTATTATCACGAACTTTTAAGTTATCAAAATCAACATGATATTTAAAAAAACGATCATCCAGTTTTTCTATCAATGGTCTATAAGAATAAAACATATTATCCGATAACCCAACATCAGAGTATCCAATATATTCTGGTGTTAATGGCAGTAATATCTGATTATGATTACCTCTGCTATCTTCTCCTGCCAACATATTAAATAAAAAGAAAAAAGCCGATTGGCTGCCAATGGTTAATGCAACATTTTCCGAGCTAATCCCCCATTGATACTGTTCATTCATCATATTGACTATCGCATTGATAAAGTCCTGATTGCCCTGTGGTAATTCATAATTACCAACGGCATGACAAAACAAGGAAGGATTATCAATCAGTCTATGCAATGAATCTCGAAAATATTGCTGTACTCCCGGGATATGACTAGGGTTTCCGCCGCCCAACATTAGTACATCAGAGTTACCCGACATAGCACTACCCAGATCATCCATGAGTTGAACAATTCCGGAATCATCAGTGAAACGCGACGCAAACTTTGAAAATTTCATAACTAAACAGAATAATGTGCAAAAAATGAATAATTAGAATTTAATAGAATGTTTATTTCCGTTTTCTACGTTTACTAATTTCCATTTTTTTACCAATCAGGATTAAACGAATGACTCTCTCAGCAGCATTAGCAAGATGTGGTTTAGAATTATTGATCGCTACTTCTAATGACATATCTCGCGCACAAGCACTTTCTAATCCATCAATACCGTGTTTAAACACACCATTAGCATCGTCAGTAATACCACCACCAATCGCAACAGTAGGAATACGATGTTTACGTGCTGCTTTAGCGACGCCAGAAGGTGTTTTTCCAAATGCAGTTTGAAAATCAACCCGACCTTCACCTGTAATAACCAAATCAGCACCCTTTAAATGCCTATGCAAATCAGTCGCTTCAATAACAATATCAACACCACTCTTCATTTTTGCTTTGGTAAAAGCGAGTAAACCTGCACCAAGGCCACCAGCAGCACCGGCACCTCTAACATTAATCACATTCTTTTTTAAATCCTGTTTAATAATCGTGGCTAGATGTTTTAAATTAGCATCAAGCATTTTAACCATTACCGGCGTCGCTCCTTTTTGTGGGCCAAATACATTTGAAGCACCGTTCTTGCCACACAATGGATTATTAACATCACAGGCCACAATCACTTTTGTTTTTTTAATTAATGGATCCAGCGCTTTCATATCAATACTGGCAATTTTATTAATCATACCGCCAGTACCGTGTTCAGTAATTTCACGGCCCTGTTTATTCAAAAAACGAATGCCCAGTGCTTGTGCCATACCGACCCCACCATCATTGGTTGCAGAACCACCAATACCAATAATAATTCTTTTGGCTCCTCTTTTAGCCGCATCCAGCATTAATTCACCGGTGCCATAAGTTGTCGTTTTAAGAGGATTTTGAGTTTTTCCACTGACAAGATGTAAGCCCGATGCTTCAGCCATTTCAATCACTGCTGTTTCGCCATCAGCCAGCATTCCGTAACGTGCTGAAACTTTATTTCCAGCGGGACCAGTCACTTTTTTACGTAGAAATTTACCTCCGGTGCCATCAACCAGGGACTGCACTGTTCCTTCACCACCATCAGCCATGGGCACTTTTACACACAAGGCATTAGGCAAAACGCGTTTAACTCCTTTTTCGAGTGCTGCAGCTACTTGTAACGAGGTTAAATTTTCCTTAAAGGAATCGGGGGCAAGAATAATTTTCATCAAAAACGTCCTCCAGCGACGGAATTGCAATATCTGTGAATATATTGAATGAGTATCTACTTATAATTGTTATAACCTGACGCTGCATTCATACATATCAGGCCTGATTAAGGGTAGTTTAAGCCATTTATTCAATATAAAAAAACTTTTTCCTGATGAATGAAAATTCGCGTTTTTTGCTCAAAATTAAGCAAATTTCAGAATTTTTCATTAAATTCAGACATAACATAGCCATAGTCGAATAGAGTCTTTAAACTATGCGCCCTTGAACTTCACCAATGTGAAGTCGTCTACATTCAAGTAGATGTAGAAAAATAATAATTAATTTGAAATAAATAGTTCATTGGAGATCGATAATAATGAAATTCCTTAAACTAAGCCTGTTAAGTATTTTACTTACTCCGGCATTGGCATCGGCCCATGGCCCAACGCCTCTAAAATTCGATTTAGAAATCGAAGTGAATGCCAGCCCTGATGAAGTTTGGGCTGTGGTGAATAACCTCTGCTCAGTCAAAGACTGGAATGAGTCTATCACTGAATGCTCGTCTACTGGTGAAGGCTTAGGTGCTTTTAGAGAACTTACCCTGGATAATGGAGAAGTTCTAAAAGAAGAAGTGACTAAAGTTCAAGCTGATCGAAAACGGATGCTCACTACGTTAAAGGTAGAAGAAGGTAGAGTTATAAAAGGTATGCCAATCCGTTCTATGGGGTCTTTTTTATCTGTCGCCGAAAGCAGCTCTGGCTCAAAGGTCAAAATTCGTGGTACGGCATATAGCTCATTTGAAGGAAAATCACCTCCACCTGATCGGACTGATTCCGTATGTAAAGCAGCTGTCGAAGCCTTACATACAAAAACGTTAAATGGTTTGAAAGCATCTTTCGAAAGTAAATAAACAATTACTTTGGACTCTAGATTCAAAGATTTTTTATACGTCTTAGCATTTTGGGCCTTAGCAAATTCTGCTTTGGCCCAAAATCTCGCCTTTATAACGAACCAGCTCGAAAATACTGTTTCAGTTATTAATACTGCCAATAAATCTGTTATCAAAACAATTAAAGTTGGTATTAAGCCCGCAGGTGTTGTTGCCAGCTTTGACAATAAATATGTTTATGTATCGAATCCTGGAAACCAGGAAATCAGTATTATCGATACTAATTCACTCGAAGTTATTAAAACCATTAAAGTCGGACAGGCTCCCCTCGCCATGACGCTGAGTCATGACAATAAGAAATTGTTTATTGCTGACTGGTTTATGGATACCGTATTTACTGTTAATACTCAAAGTTTAAAAGTTGAAAATGAATTTCCAGTAGGAGATGCACCATCCGGTATCGCAATATCAAATGATGATAAAATCTTATTTGTCGCGAACAAAAAAGATAATGCAGTGCTGTTTGTTGACAGTGCGTCTGGAGAAATACTGGCTGATATTAAAGTGGGTAAAGCACCTTTTGGTATTACACCTGATTATGACAAGCAACGACTTTATGTCGTAAACGTACAGTCAGAAGACGTTTATGTTATTGATATCAAAATGGCAAAAGTGATTAACACTTTCCCCGTTGACACTTTTCCTTATATTGTTTCAATTGATAAAACTAATAATCATTTATTTGTAACCAATAAAAGGGACAGCAGCGTTTCAGTTGTTGACAGAACATCGTTCAAAGAAATAAAAAAAATCTATGTTGGTGAAATGCCAGAAGGAATCAATATTCACCCTGATGGGAAAAGTATCTATGTTGCAAACTGGTTTGACGGAACTGTAACGGTCATTGATACAAAAACATTAGAAGTAACGGATACTATAAAAACGGGCGAAGGTTCAAGAGCTTACGGACAGTTTATATCAAGATAATTTTTATATTTATATCCCCACTAATAAGACAATAAATTTACTTTGTCAAAGTTTACACTAAAAGGTTTTATTATTATTCCCGAAGTAGATTTAGAAACTGTTATACGAGAATTAGCAACCCATATTGATTTAAGCAGAAGAGAAATTGGATGCTTAAAGTTTAAAGTAACTCAAGATAAAGATAATAAGTATAAATTTAACGTTTATGAAGAGTTTAGAAATAAAGACTCATTTTTAAAACATCAAGACAGAGTGCGTTCATCTACCTGGGGTGCTGTAACTAAAAATGTTAAGCGATATTACAAAACAGAGTAATATTACCCCTGCTCTAACAAATTTCTAAGATCAATCACGGCTGCATTAGCACTGGAAATATAGGATGCCATTACCAGTGAATGGTTTGCGACAAAGCCAAAACCTGTGCCATTTAATATCACCGGACTCCAGACCATATCCTGGGTTGCTTCAAGTTCGCGAATGATTTGCCGTAAGCTCACTAATGCATTTTTCTTTTGTAGTACATCATGCAAATCATATTCAATCGCATGCATAAAATGAACTAATGCCCAGCAGGTGCCACGTGCTTCATAAAAAATATCATCAATTTCCAACCACGGTGTTTTAACCTGAACAAGATCTGGTTTAACGGTTGATTGCGTCGCTTCTGCATCACCTTCAAGATCAGTATTCACTCTTGCCTGCCCGACACTGGCACTTAAACGTTGCGATAGACTGCCTAGTCTTTTTTCAACTATAGCTAACCAGTCACGTAAATTATCTGCACGGGAAAAAAACTGGGCGTCCTGTTCATTCGGATCAGACAAACGTCTCAAATAATTATTTAGTGCATCAATGCCTTTTTTATATTCACCTTCAGTTGCCGGCAATATCCATGATTCGGAATCGAAATGAAATTGTGGGTCGGCAGTCATTAAATCTTTATCTTCAATTGATTGTGTTTGTGAACGACTAAAATCATTACGCATTGATCGCCCCAAATCTCGCAATTGAGTTAACACCCCAAATTCCCAATTAGGAATGTTATCCATCATTACACCCGGCGGCATGATGTCATTACTTAAGTATCCACCACGTTTATTTAATAAGGTTTCTGCGACTTCTATCATCGTTGCCGTAGTGACATAGCCGGTAACAAACTGCGTACTACCCTGATTGCGATACTGGCTTTGTTTTTTTACATCAAACAAGTCAGATTCTGTGTCCCAATAAAACATTAAGACCAACATCAGAATAATTAAAATCAAAATAGCCGAAGCAATTGCTTTCAAAAGTGATTTATTTTCTTCAAGAATATCCATACTGTTCCTTGTTAGTTATAGTAATACTATATTAGGTCAAAATTGAGTAAATCAAGCCACCATTGAATCAATTAAAGAAGTTAAGTGTAATTTGAAAATACGACAATTCATATTTATTAGTAGTCTATCTTTATGTCTATCAGCTAACGCTGATGAACTAATGTCGGCAATAACGGCCTATGAACAAGGCAAATACGACGTTGCCTTTGAGCAATTTACACAACTCGCACAGCAAGACAATGCTGAAGCACAATATAATCTGGCATTCATGTACTTTGGTGGAGAAGGTGTCCCTCAGAATGACTCAAAAGCTGCATATTGGTTTGAACAAGCCGCTAAACAAGCATACGCAGGCGCACAGGATAAACTGGCTTACCTGTATTTAAATGGCCGGGGACATAAAATAGACAGAATTCAAGCTTATGCATGGTACCGTGTTGCGGCAGAAAATGGCATTTTTCTCGCTAAAACTATTAGTGAAAATCTAAGAAAAGGCATGGGTAGTGAGGAACAAATTCACGCCGATATGCTAAGTAGTGAATATATAAAGAAATATAAGATAAAAAATTAGTAAAATTTTATCACTATCCGCCGATATAGTTCTTATAGGAATTATTATGAGGAAATGGATATGGGTACTTTAAAATATCTGATATTACTATTTTTTTTGATTTGCAGCACACAAAGCTTTGCGTTAAACCTTGTTGAATTTAAAAAGCCAGTTGGGGAAAATTTGTACGACAGTCGAAGTTGCAATGATCTCTATATGGAGGCATCTGCACTGGAAAAGGAATCTTTTTCTTATGCTGCAGGAAACAGGAATAAAACACAGATTGCCGGTATGGTAAGTACTGTTTTTGCTCCAGCACTATACTATATGGGCTATACCGCTTATCAAGATTACAAAAAAGAAATCGATTCAAAATCAACCTTTGATAAAATTGAAGAAATTCGTTTTCGAATGGCAGAAAAACGCTGCTTCACCAAATAGATCGGCTCTCAAATTAAGTTAAAACAAAATCTTTATTAAATAGTGAATATTTTATTGAATATTCACTATTAATCGACTATTCTTTTCCACATGAAAAATGCTGCCGAAAATTTTATTAAAAAAGACACTGCTGAAACTATTCTGGAAGCGGCAGTAAATCGCTTTAGTGTATATGGTTACAACAAAACGACGATGGCTGAAATTGCGGAAGATGCGGGAATGTCTGCAGCAAATATTTACCGTTATTACAAAAGCAAGGAAGAAATTGCAGCCGCTTGTACAAAAAACTGTATGTGTGAAAAAGCCAATGTTCTAAAAGATATCGTCAGAAACAAAAAATTAAGTGCCACTGAGAAACTGGAAAAATATGTCCTGGCAACACTTAGAATGAGTCAGGAAGCGGCATTAGAGAATAAGAAGATTGATGAAGTCTGTGCTGAAATTACAAAAAGCAATCCACAGTTGATACATGACAAAATTGCCAGTAATAAAGCGTTGTTAATAGAGATTCTGTCTTATGGAAACCAGACAGGTGAATTTAAAGTTGATGATATTATGGATACGGCTGTAGCAATAAATGCAATGATCGTTGTCTTTGATGTTCCTATGTTCATGTCACTTTATTCACCTGAAGAATTTGAAGATAAAGCCAAATCGGTAATTAGATTTTTACTATCTGGACTCAAGAATTAAAAAAATTTGCCAAATTACTGAATATTTTACATATTATTTATTATTTACATCTATCTATAACAGGATAAAAATATGAACTGGTTAGAAAAAAGTTATCCAAAGTGGCTATTAAATCATCGTTGGTTCGTCATCTTTTTCTGCCTGGTACTAGTTATAGCCGCAGCAAGTGGTGGCCGTTTAATCAGTTTTACGACCAATTATCGCGTTTTTTTTAGCGAAGATAATCCGCAATTACTTGCTTTCGAAGCCCTGGAAAATACCTATGTAAAAAATGATAACGTTTTATTTGTTCTTGCTCCTGAAAACGGTAATGTTTTTTCTCCTGAAGTTTTAGCCGTTGTTGAGGAATTAACAGAAAAAGCCTGGCAAATACCCTATTCCAACCGTGTTGATTCAATAAGCAACTATCAACATACCGAAGCAGAAGAAGACGACCTGATTGTTAGAGATCTGGTAACAGATGCGGCATCTTTAAATGTTCAAGAACTGGAAAAAATCAGAGATATTGCAATAAATGAACCCCTGCTTGTACATCGCTTAATTTCAGAAAGCGGTCATGTCACCGGTATTAACGTTACTGTTCAATTGCCAAGATTAGATGAAACGAAAGAAACGCCGGAAGTGGTTAGTTTTGCCCGAAATCTTGCTGATGAAATTCGTACAGCACATCCAGAGATTAAAATTTATATCACTGGCATGATAATGATGAATAATTCATTCGCTGAATCTTCTAAAAATGACATGGCGTCGATTGTCCCAATTAGTTTTGGCATCATGCTGTTTTTAATCGCACTGCTAGTAGGTGGTTTTACAGGCACGTTTGCCACATTATTAGTTATATTATTTTCAATTATGGCAGGCATGGGCCTGGGTGCTTATTTCGGTATGCCGCTATCCCCGCCATCAGCTACATCGCCGACAATTATATTAACGGTCGCAATTGCGAACTGCGTTCATATACTCGTCACGTTTATGCATGAAATGCGACATGGCATGAGTAAAGATGATGCATTGATTGAAAGTTTAAGATTGAATTTACAACCGGTCTTTCTTGCCAGTTTTACAACGATGATTGGTTTCTTAACCATGAATTTTTCCGATGTCCCTCCATTTGGTCATCTGGGTAACTTTGTATCTATCGGTATAATATTTTCATTCATCCTGTCAGTGTCAATGTTGCCAGCGATGATTTCATTATTACCAGTGCGAGTGAAACAACGAAAGGATAGTAAACATCCAGCTATGGAAATGTTTGCAAACTTTGTTGTTGCTAAAAGGACCCCCATCTTCTGGGGAATGACTGGATTTATTTTACTATTAATCGCGGCTTTACCTCGCAATGAACTTAACGATATTTTTGTTCATTACTTTGATGAAACGATTGAGTTTCGAACAGATTCTGATTTTACAACAGATAATTTAACGGGTTTATATAACATAGAATATTCGTTGAAGGCCGAAAAGGAAGGCGGCATTAATGATCCGGAATTCCTGCAGGAAATAGAAGCGTTTGCAAATTGGTATCGTCAACAACCTGAAACGCTACACGTCAATATTTATACCGACATCATGAAGCGTTTAAATAAAAACATGCATGCAGATGATGAGTCATATTATAAAATCCCGGATAATCGTGAATTGTCCGCGCAATATTTATTACTCTACGAAATGTCTTTGCCTTACGGACTCGATCTTAACAATCAAATTAATATCGACAAATCTGCAACACGTATGACCGCGACATTAAAAACTATTTCATCTAACAATTTAATAGACTTGGAAAAGCGTGCACAAAATTGGCTTAGCAAAAACACAAGTCATATTGCACAAGCTGATGGTAGCGGCACATCAATCATGTTTGCCAACATTGGTAAACGGAATATTTCCAGTATGTTATTGGGGACAACTGTCGCATTGATTCTCATATCCATTGTTTTGATATTCGCGCTCCGCTCATTGAAAATAGGTTTAGTTAGCTTAGTGCCTAATCTTGTTCCCGCAGCAATGGGCTTTGGTTTATGGGGACTATTGGTTGGTGAAATCGGATTATCATTATCCATCGTTGCCAGTATGAGTTTGGGTATTGTTGTAGACGATTCTGTACATTTCCTTAGCAAATATTTACGTGCAAGACGGGAAAAAGGTCTAAATTCCGAAGACGCAGTACGCTATGCATTTATCACTGTCGGAAAAGCTTTGGTTGTCACATCAATCGTGTTGGTTACCGGCTTTTTGATATTGGCAACATCCAGTTTTGAATTAAATTCAGGCATGGGACTATTAACAGCGATTGTAATTGCATTCGCATTATTTGCTGACTTTTTACTTCTACCATCCATATTAATGAAAATTGAGGGTACAACTAATGAAAAGACTATCAATACTGGCATTACTGCTTAGTCTGCTTCTTAATACAGCTTATGCAGAAACTCCGGAAGAGAAAGGTTTAGCAATAGCAAACGAAGCTGACAAAAGAGATACTGGCTGGACGGATCAAATTGCAAACATGAGTATGATCCTGAAAAACAAACAGGGTGACGAACATACCCGTGAGATGAAAATCACAACCCTGGAAGTTCAAGGAGATGGTGATAAAAGTTTACTTTCCTTTGATAACCCAAAAGATATTAAAGGAACGGCATTTCTGAGTCATACACATTCATTAACACCGGATGATCAATGGTTATATTTACCGGCATTAAAACGCGTAAAACGAATTTCTTCTTCAAACAAGTCTGGTCCATTCGTTGGTAGTGAATACGCATACGAAGATTTAGCTTCGCAAGAAGTGGAAAAATATAAATACAAATGGTTACGTGATGAAACGGTTGATGGTCTCGATAATTTTGTTATCGAGCGATTCCCGCAATATGAGCATTCCGGTTATACTCGACAGCTAGTCTGGTTGGATAAGGAAATGTATCAACCCAATAAACTTGAGTTCTATGATCGTAAAAATGCGTTATTAAAAACATTGCGCTTTTTGAATTACAGTCAGTATCTTGATCAATACTGGCGACCTGGCGCGATGGAAATGACAAACCATCAAACAGGAAAAAGCACAACCTTGACATGGACTGACTATCAATTCAAAAGTGGTTTAACCGATCGTGACTTTGATAAAAACACATTAAAGCGTGCACGCTAACACCGATGTTCAAAATAGTAACAACACTCAGCATTTTATTTGGAAGTATTGCTATAAGTAATACTGTTATTGCTAATGAATGGAGTGGTTATGCTGGTTTAGAATTCAGAGGCTTTTCACAAACAGCCCAGGAATCACGACAAGACCACTCAACAAACTTTTCATTTGTATTCGAGCCCGAGTATTACCATGAATGGGATGAAGGGAATCAAAGTATTGCTTTCGTTCCATTCGTGCGTTTAGATGAAAATGATAATGAACGAACACATTTTGATATTCGCGAATTAACCTATTTAAAAGTAGCCGAAAGCTGGGAATTGCGACTTGGTGTACGCAAAGTCTTTTGGGGTGTTACCGAGTTTCAACATTTAGTCGATGTAATAAACCAGACTGATTTAGTAGAAAACCTTGATACCGAAGACAAGCTAGGTCAACCGATGATTAACCTCGCTTTAATTAATGATTGGGGTACGGTTGATCTTTTTGTCATGCCCTACTTTCGTGAACGTTACTTTCCCGGCACATCAAGTCGTTTAAGAACCATTCCACATATCGATCAAAGTCGTTCACAATTTGAATCAGCAGCAAAAGAAAAACATGTCGATTTCGCCGCACGTTATTCGCATTACTTTGGTGATTGGGATATAGGTGTGTCACATTTTTATGGAACAAGCCGCGATCCACGATTGTTGTTAAGCACTGATAATAGTGGCAACGCTGTCTTTATTCCTTTTTACGATATCATCAATCAAACTTCATTAGACTTACAAGCGACCAAAGGCAATATGCTTTGGAAACTCGAAGCCTTACATCGAAGTGGACAAGCAACAACATACAACGCGATTGCTGCCGGTTTTGAATATACCTTTGTCGGCATTATGGATAGCGCCATCGATTTAGGCTTACTCAGTGAATACCATTATGACGATCGTGGCGAATCTGCCAGCAGTACCTTTGAAGATGATATTGCTGTTGGTGCTCGACTCGCCTTTAATGATGCACAATCAAGTGAAGCCCTGATCGGACTAGTATGGGATCGAAATACCGGTGGTAAATTCTTCAATATCGAAGCCAGTCGCCGACTTAGTGATAGTTTTCTTCTGGAAGCCCAAGGCCGATTCTTTACCAATCAAAAAAATAGTGATCCAGCCAAAGCCTTTGCAAAAGACGATTATATTGAATTATTTTTATCTTATAATTTCTAATATTATCAATTAGTTAAAACCTACTCCTCTGCTTTTCCAACGCAAATTATAGTCGATCTTTAACTTGAATGTTCTCTTAATGTTCTCTTATAATTAATCCCCCTTAAACTGATACACGATGTAACAGTCCCCTGTACTACGTTGGACAGGATTCATGGAAGGAACTTGTTCAACGATTTTGTTTGTCCAGGAACAATAATGACAATAAATAACTGGTCGCGTGTTATCGCGCTGGCCGATATGAATGCTTTCTTTGCATCCATAGAACAAGTACACAACCCTGAGCTTGCCGGTAAACCGGTTGGTATTACCAATGGTTTAACGGGCACGTGCATTATCACGTCCTCTTACGAAGCACGATCTTTTGGCGTGAAGACCGGTATGCGCGTGAAAGAAGCCGAACAACTTTGTCCCGGCTTTATTCAAATACCTGCTAATCCCGTGTTGTATGCCAACGTCTCCACCAAAATTATGGAATCATTACAAGACATCACCCCCGACATTGAAGTCTTTTCAGTTGATGAAGCGTTTCTCGATCTGACACGTTGTAAAAAATTCTGGAACACGACGCCTGAAGTCATCGGTATGATGATTAAACGAAAAGTGTATAGCGTATCCGGGATTAAATGCTCCGTTGGTATCAGTGGTGATAAGTCGACCGCAAAGTGGGCCGCTAAATTAATGAAACCTGATGGCTTAACCATCATTCCTCCCTGGGAAGCACAACAACGTTTAAGAGGCGTGCCGGTAACAGAACTCTGTGGTGTCAATAAAGGCATCGGTGGTTTTCTAGCCAAGCGCGGTGCGTTTACTTGCGGCGATGTCGCACAACTACCCATTAGTGTATTAGGCCAACGCTTTGGTAATCCGGGTAAACGCATCTGGTATATGTGTCAGGGAAAAGATCCGGATAAAGTTGAAAACAATATTCAAGCCCCGAAATCAATTGGTCATGGCAAAGTCATGCCACCGAATACAAAAGATAAAGATATTATTTATATGTATCTGGTACACATGGCAGAAAAAGTTGGACAACGCTTAAGACAACACTCACTTCGTGCACAACAATTCTCCATTGCCTTAAGAGCAAAAGAAGAATGGTTAGGTAGTAAATTTAAAACAACGATACCAACGAACGATAGTCAATCGATAGTTTTACTCTGTAAATATATGTTAAAGCACTACTGGCATGGCGAAGGTGTTTTTCAGGTACAAGTAACTGCAAAAGATCCACACCCTGAAAAAGGCCAACTCGATATGTTTACCGAAGAAAATAATAAAACTTTTTTAGAAAACAAAGTAATCGACAAAATAAATGAACGCTACGGTGAATTTACAATATCACCTGCCAGTATTTTAAACCGATCAGATATGCCGAATGTCATTGCACCTGCATGGAAACCCTATGGACATCGACAAACCATTCAAGATGCGAATCTAATAAAGAAAAATTAGTAACTCATTGTCGTTTGTAATACTTCTCGTCCAGAACACCTTTAACCTGGCGTTCATTTAAAGCACCTACTTGTTCTTTAATTTGGTCTAAACTTAATCCTTTAGCATACAAAGCCCATATTTTATTAACCTGTGCTTTATTGAGTCGCTTACTATGACTTTCCATTATGCGCCAATAGTTATCATCATCCGACCACCAGTCAGATATAAGAGAATTAGAATTTCCTTTTTTTAATTCTCTATCAATAAATTTTGAAATGGTTTCATTTCGCTTATCTAGCAAATCTTGTCCATAAAGGTTTGTATCATTTTTTTTCAATAAACGTCTTTTAGATAACTCACTAATACCTCTAAAGCCACCAGGAATCATATTGAATCCATGTGGTGCAAGTGTTGACCAACCGTCTACGAGCATTTCTTCTAAATACATAGCTTCTTCAAATGATAAATTAATATCGAACAACTCAAAGCTATATACCATATCGCGATTGGATAGACTTTTATTCACTGCCTGATGGAATAAATAACCAGTTCCTTTTCGGATCTTTGCGATATGTTCATCCAGTCTTTTCAACCAACTTCTGCCAGTAATTCCTACATAACTAATTTCTTTCACCTTTTTATTATTAGCGTCTAACCGTTTTTCGTGATCTATAATTTTTCCAAAGGTGAGTGTGTGAACATATAGCTGATACCCATCATCCACTCGCCCCCAACCTTTTAAGAGACTTTGTAAACCTCCCCATTTTAGTTCCAAGCTAAATTAGAGTTTTCCAGCGGATTATTGGTCATTAAATATTCATTAGGTGTTAAATCTCCCAACGCATCATGTGGCCGTTCTTCGTTATATTCACGGATCCAGTTATCCGTAATTTCTCGTACCTGCGTTAATGTCTTAAAGGCATACATATTCAGTATTTCATCTCGGTAAGTTCGGTTAAACCGTTCAACATAAGAGTTCTGTGTGGGTTTTCCTGGCTGGATAAATTCCAGTTCGATGTCATGTTCTTCT
>JABFGI010000005.1 GCA_013112535.1 Pseudomonadota bacterium | reverse complement strand
ATGGATTATGAGCTAGGCTATTTTGATGAGGATGTCGCTCGCGTTGAACCGGCTGACAATCCTTTTATACCAAAACTGTTACCTATGTCTTCGGTATAAACTGTTACTCATGTGCCCGGTATGGACCAGGAGAAAATGGTGGGCCGTGGGCGATTCGAACGCCCGACCAATGGATTAAAAATCCACTGCTCTACCGGCTGAGCTAACGGCCCGGTGTGAAATTTCGAATGTTCTGATGGCGGGAAATAATTTGCCTACACAACAAAGGCGGCGATAATACCCAAGAATTGCCTGTGGGTAAAATAAAACTGACAATAAGACGTTATATCTTGCATTTCTTTGCCTATGCCCATATTTTCTGCGGTATTTACATTGATCTAATTAATTTATGGAGTTTTAAAATAAGTGCCGATTTATGAATATAAATGCGATGAATGCGATCATCGACTGGAAAAACTACAAAAAATCAGTGATGACCCAATAAAAGCTTGCCCGGAATGCGGTGAAGACGGATTGCGTAAACTGGTTTCGGCTGCCGCTTTTAAATTAAAGGGCACTGGCTGGTACGAGACTGATTTCAAGGATAAAACACCCAAAAAAGACGAAAAAACGTCAACCAATAAGAAAAAGGACACAAACGCGACTTCTGACACGGAAAAAAAACCCACAAAGACCGAAACAAAAAAAGAGTCGAAGGCAGCCACAGACAGTTCAACCACTAAAGCAAAAAATGCTTAAACACTAATGGGAACGCTTAGAAAGTACATTATCGCCGGCCTTCTCGTCTGGTTACCACTAGCGGCGACCATCGTTATTATTAAACTGGTCATCGATTTACTTGATAAGACCATCCTGTTACTACCACCAGAGTGGCAGCCAGCAACCGTCCTGGGCTTTTCTATCCCCGGCTTTGGTGTCATCCTCGCTATTTCCATCTTATTAATAACCGGGATGCTCGCTGCCAATTTATTTGGTCGTCGCTTAGTCAGCTTCTGGGAATCGATATTAAACCGTATTCCTTTAGTCAGAAGTATCTACAACAGTGTTAAGCAGATTTCGACAACCTTATTCGACTCCAAGGGCAAATCTTTTCGTAAGGTTGTTATGCTTGAATATCCGCGCAAAGGCTTATGGAGCATAGGTTTTCTGAGTAATGACAATGTCAGCACTGATATTGATGGATTGAATGCTGGCCTTGTGGCTGTTTTCGTACCGACAACCCCTAACCCGACTTCCGGGTTCATCATTATGACACCACGGGAAGACATCACTGAGCTGGATATGACGATTGAAGAAGGCTTTAAATTTATCATTTCTATGGGTGTAATTACGCCTGATGGCCCGATTAGCACCGAAATACCCAATAACTAGCAGGATGTCTCTGAAAATAGTGCCTTTTTAAGGCTATCCTGTTGCGTAAAAAGCTTACGCCTCGTACTATTCCGCCCCTTGTTTAGAGCAGATGGAAATTAAAGAATGCGCAGTCACTATTGCGGAGAATTAAATAGTAGTCATATTGACCAGGAAATCGAGCTAAGCGGCTGGGTTCATCGCCGCCGCGATCATGGTGGCGTCATTTTTATCGATCTTCGTGATCGCGAAGGGATTGCACAAATTGTCTTTGATCCGGATCGTGCCGAATCATTTGCCATAGCCGACGCTGTCAGACATGAGTTTGTTATTAAAATAACCGGTAAAGTAAGAAGTCGTCCTGAAGGCACGATTAATCCGGAAATGCCTACTGGTGAAATTGAAATTCTCGGTTACACCATTGAAATTCTGAATAAGTCTAAAACACCACCGATTCAAATGGATGATGAACATGTCCATGATGATATAAAACTGAAATATCGTTATATCGATTTACGCCGACCTTTTATGCAACACAACCTGCGATTACGTTCGCAGATTGCAAAAGAAATGCGCGACTTTCTTGATGAAAGAGGTTTCCTCGATATCGAAACGCCGATGTTGACCAAAGCAACGCCTGAAGGTGCGCGTGATTATCTGGTTCCAAGCCGTACACACCCGGGAAATTTCTTTGCTTTGCCGCAATCACCTCAATTATTTAAACAATTGTTAATGATGTCGGGCATGGATCGTTATTACCAAATCGTACGTTGTTTTCGCGATGAAGATTTACGTGCTGATCGCCAGCCTGAATTTACCCAGCTTGATATCGAAACTTCATTTATGAATGAAGAAGACATCACCGGCATGATGGAAGAGATGCTAATTACCTTATTCAGGAATGTATTGAATATCGAATTACCCTCACCTTTCCCTCGTATGACCTATGCCGAGGCTATGGAACGTTACGGCAGCGACAGACCTGATCTGAGAAACCCATTGGAACTAATTGATGTTAGCGACTTGATGAAAGAAGTTGAATTCAAAGTCTTCTCTGGCCCGGCCAATATGGAAGATGGGCGTGTTGCAACATTACACGTGCCTGGCGGTAGTTCGCTCTCGCGTAAACAGATTGATGATTACACTAACTATATAGCGCAATTCGGTGCGCGCGGACTGGCTTATATTAAAGTTAATGATGTCGCAGCGGGCACTGAAGGCCTGCAATCACCTATCTTAAAATTCTTACCGGATAACGTTGCAGCAAGCATAGTTGAACGCACGCAAGCGAAAGATGGTGACTTAATTTTCTTTGGTGCCGATAAAACCAAAGTCGTAAATGACGCATTAGGTGCTTTACGTAATAAACTGGGGCAGGACCTTGAATTATTAAACGGCGACTGGGCACCAATGTGGATTGTCGATTTTCCCATGTTTGAATACAACGAAGATGAAAAACGCTGGGATTCACTACATCATCCTTTTACCGCACCGAATACAACCGATATAGAAGCGATTAAGGAAAATCCTGGCAAAACCTTATCACGCGCTTATGATCTTGTGCTCAATGGCACCGAACTCGGTGGTGGCTCCATTCGTATCCATGATGCAGAAATGCAATCAGCCGTACTGGAACTATTAGGCATAGGCGAAGAAGAAGCGCAGGAAAAATTTGGCTTCCTGTTAGATGCATTAACCTACGGTTGTCCACCGCATGGCGGTATTGCTTTCGGCCTGGATCGTACTGTCATGTTAATGGCCGGCTGTGAATCTATTCGTGACGTGATTGCGTTTCCAAAAACACAAAGCGCCAGTTGCCTATTAACCTCAGCTCCATCTGCTGCAGGAAGCAGACAACTACGTGAATTGGGAATCAAACTGGCAAAACAAAACAAACCTGTAGCGGAATAAAAACCGTTTAAGTTTGTCTCAGGTTATTTAGGCGTCAGTATTTTTATTATGACAACAGACACCACACTTAATCGATCCTATACGCTTGAAAGAGAGCAGATTCCCCCGACTGTTGTAGAACAGATTGAAGATGATGAACGCGCTGAATTAACTGCAAAAATCAAGGCTCAGTTAAAACAGCAAAATGCCGTAATGGTAGCTCACTATTATACTGAGCCTGAATTACAAATACTGGCTGACGAAACTGGCGGTTATGTTTCGGATTCGCTCGACATGGCCCGGTTTGGCAATGAATCAGCTGCAGAAACCTTAATCGTATGCGGCGTTAAGTTCATGGGCGAAACCGCTAAAATTCTGAATCCCGAAAAACGAATTTTAATGCCGGATCTTGAGGCAAATTGCTCATTGGATCTGGGTTGTCCTGCGGATGAATTCTCTGATTTTTGCGACGCGCACCCGGATCATGTCGTTGTTGTTTATGCTAATACCAGTGCCGCTGTTAAAGCACGGGCAGACTGGATGGTCACGTCTGGCAGTGCTGTTGATGTCATTAAACATTTAACAGCGGAAGGTAAAAAAATAATCTGGGCTCCGGATAAATATCTGGGCGATTACGTGCAAAAAGAAACCGGGGCAAATATGTTGATCTGGCAAGGTGCCTGTATTGTTCACGAAGAATTTAAAGGTAAGGAACTCGAAGCACTACGCGAACATCATCCTGATGCCAAAGTACTCGTCCACCCAGAATCGCCATCATCCGTTATAGAACAAGCCGATATAGTCGGATCAACAACCGGTATTATTAATGCCGTAGCTAATATAGATGCTAAAGAATTTATTATTGCGACCGACACTGGCATTTTTCACAAGATTAAAGAATCTGCACCAGATAAAGTATTAATTGAAGCACCTACGGCAGGTAAAAGCGCAACCTGTATCAGTTGCGCGCATTGTCCGTGGATGGCAATGAATAGTTTAAGAAAACTGACTCACGTACTTGAAACCGGAAACAACGAAGTTTTTGTTGATAACGAGATTATCCAGAAAGCCAAAGGCTCAATCCAACGCTTACTCGACTTTACCAAAGAACAAAGCAACAAACTTGCAGGCGACGCCTGATTATAGATCTCTTTTTTAAATGTACCTCTAGTGTTGGGCGACATGCACTTGAATGTTAGAATCACTGCTTACCCTTTCAGACTAATATCAAAATACGGAACAAATAAATGGCAGGTCATAGTAAGTGGGCTAATATCCAGCATCGTAAAGGCAAGCAAGATGCCAAGCGAGGCAAGCTCTTCACCAAACTTATACGGGAAATCACTGTAGCAGCAAAACTGGGCGGCGGCGATCCGGCAGCAAATCCACGATTACGTGCAGCAATTGATAACGGTTTATCCAATAATATGACCCGCGATACTATCGATCGCGCTGTTAAGCGTGGCGCCGGTGGCGAAGAAGGCGGCAATGTTGATGAACTACGCTATGAAGGATACGGCCCGGGCGGTGTTGCTGTACTGGTTGATACCATGACAGACAATAAAAACCGTACTGTTGCTGAGGTACGTCATGCTTTTTCCAAGTTTGGCGGGAATCTCGGAACAGATGGATCGGTTGCTTATCTTTTCACTAAAGTTGGCCTTATCTCTTTTCCCGCCGGACTTGATGAAGACGCTATCATGGAAGCCGCACTGGAAGGTGGCGCAGAAGATATTGTAACGAACAGTGACGGTTCGATAGATGTGATTACTGAACCGGATAATTTTGTCGATGCAAAAGAAGCATTAAAAGCGGCAGGTTATGAATATGAAAACGCAGAAATCACCATGCGCGCTTCAACGTCAAGCGAACTGGACAAAAAGGGCGCAGAAAGCATGTTGAAACTACTCGATATGCTGGAAGACCTGGATGATGTACAAAAGGTTTACTCAAACGCAGACATACCGGATGAAATTCTGGCAGAATTAGATTAATAAAATGACAAAACCTCACCTAAATATCATAGCGTCACGAACGAAGGCTAATCGAGGCAAAAATGATTGAGCAAGCGGAATGTATAAATAATACATGAGCATTGCGAAAACATTTTTAACGAAGAATAGCCGAGTGCAGTAGCTATGATAAGAATACTTGGAATTGATCCCGGTTCTATAAACACAGGCTACGGCATCATTGACTCCAAAGGCAATCACTCCAAACATGTCACTAACGGCGTTATCAAAGTAAAAGGCGAAACGCTGGCTGAAAAATTAAAAACGATTCACGAAGGCATCACTGCTCTTATTCAGGAATACCAACCTGAAGAAATTTCTATAGAAAAAATATTTATGAATCGCAATGCTGATTCAGCCATTAAACTGGGACAAGCACGCGGCGTTGCGATTGCTGCCTGTGCAATAAAAGATTTACCGGTTTATGAATATACGGCCAACCAGGTAAAACAGGCGACAGTTGGCAAAGGCCACGCAGCGAAAGAACAAGTTCAACATATGATTAAAATACTGCTTTGTTTAGAGAAACAACCTACAGCTGATGCCGCTGATGCCTTGGCGATTGCTTTATGTCATGCAAACTCACGCGAAGGTTTACTACGTATGCAAGGTGTCAGTGGCATACGCTATGGACGATTACAATGATTGGTTTTTTACGTGGCATCATCATAAAAAAACAACCACCACTGTTATTACTGGATGTTCAAGGTGTCGGTTATGAAATTGAAGCACCCATGACGACATTTTATGCCTTGCCTGAAGTGAAAAACGAAGTCGAGATATATACGCACCTGGTAGTACGTGATGATGCGCATTTATTATTTGGCTTCGCCACAGAAGACGAACGACATTTATTCAGAACCTTGATAAAGGTAAATGGCGTTGGTGCAAAAATGGGTTTAACCATCCTGTCCGGTATAGAAGCAGATGAATTTGCTTCATGCGTAAAAAATAATGATACCGATCGTCTGGTTAAACTTCCCGGCGTTGGTAAAAAAACTGCTGAACGTTTGATTATTGAAATGCGTGACCGCCTTGATGATTTAGCTACGACGACAGTTACCCGAAGCAAGGATAAATCCAATATCAGTAATGACCCGGTTAATGAAGCTGTCAGCGCCTTGATAGGGCTCGGTTATAAACCGCAAGAAGCCAGCAAATTTGTACTGGCTGTCGCTAATGATGACATGACTAGCGAAGAGCTTATTCGTGAGGCATTAAAAAACTCTGTAAAGAAATAAGAGTTTAAATTTAGTCTCTGATTGTATTTGAAATAATTATATGGAAGCATTCCGTATAACAGAAGTAAGGAAACCAATAGAATGGATAAATCAATTAAGATTCAAGCGCTTACTCCTTCATCACAAATAACCCTAAAAATTAATCGGGCTACCAATTAATAATGTTTATAAGGATCACTTCCTTATAAACAATCTGTTAGCACTCAGCGAGAAGATGAAGTATTTAATATTAATATTGATTATATTGCCCCTATCTGTGATGAGCAATGAAAGCACATGTTACGGAACTACTTCCAATGGAAGCTTAAAGAATGGAATAAAATTACCTTCGAGTGGCAGTAACTTTGAGGGCTACAGTTCTATAGGCAGAATCGCAGGTAGAACATACGCACACTCTGCAGTGCGCAATATTATAGTGACATCTTACAAAAATCTTGAAATAGAACAACCTGAAAAAGTTTTTAAGTACGCTGAAACTGGTTTTAAAGAAGGAGGGCAATTTAAACCTCATAAAACCCATAGAAATGGTCTGTCCGTAGATTTCATGGTGCCAGTAGTAAACGAGAATGGTAAGTCTGTTCATTTGCCAACAAACTCTTTAAATAAATTTGGTTACAATATTGAATTTGGCCAAAACAATAAATATAAGCAATATCAAATAGATTTTGAGGCAATGGCTGCTCATATTGTTTCATTGCATAAAGAGACAAAACGCAGAGGTTATGATCTTTGGCGTGTAATTTTTGACCCAGAGCTTCAGCCCAATTTGTTTAAAACAAAGTATGCCGAGTACTTGCTTAATAATATTGAATTTTCAAAAAAACGTTCATGGGTTCGTCATGATGAGCACTATCATATAGACTTCAAAATTCCCTGTGAGTCATAGTACTAACAAGTGTAGTCATCTGACACAAATTGCTACAAGCGCTACGGAAACGTGTGCTTAAAGAACCTCGGTATTCTATTTTCAAGCACAATTAACCAGTTGGGCGTTGCCGATCCTGTCCCGGCTAATTCGACTTGTGGGTGCAACAGGACAAACCGTTTCAATATAGTTTCCTGACTCGGTTCGAGATCGATAAACAATATATGCCGGTCATTCTTCAGGGCTTCTGAAAATCGTGCAAAGTTGTGATTTGGTCTTTCCATACCAATCAAGCCCCCTTCCCAGGTACAAAAACCTAACAGTATGATTGCCAGGAAAATAAAAGGCGTCCAGCCTGCTGCCGTATTAGTCCATCCCATCGTATCGGCGACAACAAGAGACAGAATAGCAACACATAGACCTACAAAAGCACCCAGCTCAGTTGAATGTACGACATCTTTTTTTAAAAAAGATTGAACATAATTAATATGATCATGATGTGCAATTTCAGTATCGTGCAGGCTGAGCACATGTATCTGTGGGGTGGTAATGCCTGATGATTCCAATTGTTTTTCAAAGGTCTCTAAATCGTCCAGGCTATCGCTAATTAAGTAGTGTCGTTGTAATTTCATGGCAAGTCCTCCTATAAATGTATTTCAGGAGTCCGCTGAAGGACAGTTAATAATTAGTATAGATGCAATATTTGCCCTTATTCTGATAAATGCGCCATTTGCTAATTAATTGAAAGTTACTTTTTTGAAAAATAAGATGCTGTGTAAGACAATATTGTGTAGTTAAATATAACTGTTAGGCATTTTGACTTTTTAATTTAGTTAATAATCAGTAGTTTTCCATTTTCTAATCACAACATTGCCACTTTTTTGTTATTGAATAGAAATCATAAACCCGACTAGCTTATTCATACGTTTACAGGGAAAATAGGCACCCAACATGGTCGAACCAAACGAAGTCATTTCACCCCAAAATTCAGCCGAAGATGATGTTGCTGATAATGCCCTGCGTCCAAAACGTTTGCAGGATTACCTTGGCCAGACCTCTGTGCATGAGCAAATGGACATTTTTATCGGTGCAGCACGTCAACGCGCTGAATCATTGGATCATGTATTAATCTTTGGCCCTCCCGGTTTAGGCAAAACAACGCTGGCACACATTATTGCCAATGAAATGGGCGTTAATATGCGACAAACGTCTGGTCCGGTACTGGAACGCCCCGGCGATCTGGCCGCCTTATTGACTAATCTTGAACCACATGACGTCTTGTTTATAGATGAGATACACCGGCTCGGCGCTGTCGTTGAAGAAGTCCTGTATCCGGCAATGGAAGATTATCAAATCGATATTATGATCGGCGAAGGACCGGCAGCAAGAGCTATCAAGCTTGATGTACCGCCATTTACCCTGGTTGGGGCAACAACACGTGCCGGATTACTTACCTCTCCCTTGCGTGATCGCTTTGGCATTGTGCAACGACTTGAGTTTTATTCACCGGAAGAACTCGGCGAAATTGTGATCCGTTCAGCTAATATTCTCGACGTCAAGATTGAAGCCAAAGGTGCGGGTGAAATTGCCGCCCGTTCTCGTGGTACCCCGCGAATTGCTAACCGTTTATTGCGGCGTGTGCGTGATTATGCCCAGGTAAAAGGTGATGGTGTAATTACCGGTGATATCTCGTCACGGGCACTGGATATGCTAAATGTTGATGCGCATGGCTTTGATATGATGGATCGCAAACTATTGCTCGCCATATTACAAAAATTTGATGGCGGCCCGGTAGGTGTCGACAGTCTTGCTGCCGCTATTAGTGAAGAACGCGACACCATAGAAGATGTACTCGAACCTTATTTAATCCAACAGGGTTTTTTAATGCGCACATCAAGAGGCCGAATTGCAACAAAGACAGCCTGGTTACATTTTGGTCTGGATGTTCCTAAAGATCTAATGACAGAAAATGATTTGTTTAACGACACTACAGAGTGATATAAAAGTCTATTTTAAATGAGCGCAGAATTTAAATGGCAAGTGCGAGTCTACTATGAAGATACCGATGCCGGTGGCGTTGTTTTCTACGCAAATTATTTAAAATACATGGAACGTGCTCGTACTGAATGGTTGCGTAGTGTTGGTTTTGAACATGAACAGCTAATTAATGAATATGGATTAATATTCGCTGTGAAGAACGTAACCATTGATTATAAAAGACCCGGACGACTTGATGATTTGCTTACCGTCACTTCAACATTATTAAATCATCGTGGTGCCAGCATCACATTTCAACAGTTTATTAAAAATAATAAAGATGAATTATTGACTCAGGCTGAAGTTAAAGTTGCCTGTTTAAACGCAACAACATTGAAAGCAGCGCCAATGCCTGAAGCATTATTATCAGAATTAAATAAAGGAAGCCAAGTTTATGAGCACTGATCATTCAATTATTGATCTCATATTAAATGCCAGTTTAGTGGTACAGCTTGTGATGCTGATTCTGATCACAGCATCTGTCATCTCGTGGACAATGATTATTAAGAAAAGAATCATTCTGAAACAAGCGAAAAATGATGCTGAAGACTTTGAAGATCAATTCTGGTCAGTTGAAGATCTCAGTCCTTTATATACAAATATTTCCAGCAGCCATCATCAACCGAGCGGTATGGAAAAAATATTTGAAGCCGGTTTTAAAGAATTTGTTCGTTTAAACAAACAGGAAAAGATAGACGCTGAAGCCGTACTTGATGGCGCGCAACGTTCCATGCGTATCGCCATGAACAAGGAAATGGATTATCTCGAAACCAATCTGTCTTTTCTGGCAACGGTCGGTTCTACCAGTCCTTATGTCGGTTTATTCGGAACAGTCTGGGGCATCATGAACAGCTTTCGAGCATTGGGCACTGTACAACAAGCGACGATTGCGATGGTTGCTCCGGGTATTAGTGAAGCTTTGGTTGCAACGGCAATGGGTTTATTTGCTGCAATTCCTGCAGTTGTCGCTTATAACCGCTATTCCTATGATGTAGAAAGATTGATCAACCGTTACGATAACTTTATGGAAGAATTTTCTTCTATCTTGCATCGACACGCTCACTCATAAAATAAAGCGTAATTACTATATAGAATGCGACAACGAATTAAAAAACGTCCGATGTCTGAAATCAATGTCGTACCATACATTGATGTGATGCTGGTTTTGCTTATTATATTTATGGTAACAGCACCGCTATTAAGCCAGGGCATTAAAGTTGATTTACCACAAACTGATTCTGAACCGCTGCCGCCAAATGAAAAAGAACCGGTCATTGTTAATATCGATAAAGACGGAAACTTTTTTATCAACTATGGCGATAATCAGGATAAACCGGTATCAGCGGAAGTACTGGTTAATCGCGTTAGCGCCTTACTAAAATATCAACCAGGCATACCTGTTCTTATAGGTGGTGATGCCAATGTTCCTTATGGACAGGTGGTGCAGGCGATGTCTTTACTTCAACGCGCCGGTGCACCTTCTGTCGGCATGATGACCGATCCTCCCGAAAAATAATCTATGCGCGAAAATTGGTCCCTGACTTCCCGGTCATTCTCGTTATCCCTTGCTCTACACCTTGTAATAGGTGTCGTGCTTGTATTCAGTTTTAATTTTTCTTCCAGACCAACGCCACCACCAAAGCCAATGGTGAATATTGTTAAAGCGGCAGCTATTGATAAAAATCAGGTTGAGAAAGAGCTTAAACGTTTAAAGGAAAAAGAAGAGGCGAAAAAAGCTGAAGACATAAAACGAAAAAAAGAACTGGATAAAAAAGAAGCTGAAATTAAAAAGAAGCTGGAAAACGAAAAAAAGAAACTAAATGACATTAAAAAGAAAAAAAAGCTCGAACAGAAAAAGCTGAAAGAAGAAAAGTTACGCCTGAAAAAACTGGAAAACGAAAAAAAGGAACTTGAGAAGAAGAAAAAACTCGTAGAAGAGAAAAAGAAAAAAGAAGCTGAAGAAAAGAAAAAGCGTGATGCCGAGAAGAAAAAACAGGAAGAAGATCGTAAAAAGAAAGAAGCTGAACAGAAACAACTAGAGGAAGAAAAAAGGAAAAAGGAAGAAGAGAAAAAACGTAAAGCGAAGGAAGAAGCCGAACGAAAAGCGCGCGAAAAGGCATTACAGGAAGAACTTGAAGCAGAACAAAGAGCGTCACAAGAACAACATGATTTATCAGAAATACAGAAATATCAGCTAATGATAGCCAGATCGATCGAAAATAAATTTAACCGACTCGGTTTAGAAGAGGGATTATCTTGTATCATCCTGATCAGAATGATTGAAGGAGGTAAAGTAGTCGAAGCAACGATAGTAAAATCGAGCGGCAATGATTTATTTGATAAACGAGCTGAGGATGCTGTATATAAATCTTCGCCATTACCTGTACCGGACGAAACGAGACTGTTTGAAAAGATGCGTAATATAAGATTCACATTTGAGCCATAAGATAACGATCAGGATAGAACATCACATGAAACTCTTTTTTAGATTATTAATTATTAGTTGTTTGTTTTTAACGACACAAACACACGCTGTGCTAGATATTAAAATTACACAGGGCATAGAACAATCCTTACCAATCGCCATCGTTCCTTTTGGCTGGTCACAGGCCAGTAGCGTTGCGCCAATCGACTTAACTTCAATTATTAGTGAGGACCTGCAACGTAGTGGCCGCTTTGATGTAATGGATGAGCAGGATTTACCGCAACGGCCCAGTGAATATGATGCTATTAACTTTGGTGACTGGCGCAAACTGGGTATGGAAAATATTCTTATCGGTAAACTTAGCCTGACAGATAATGGAGATTATGATGTCAGTTTTCGCTTAATTGATATTTATCGCGGCAAACAAATCGCTGGTTTCCGTATTCCAGCCAAGCCCGATTTACTTCGCCGGGCTGCACATCAAATTAGTGACATCATTTTCGAAAAACTGACCGGTATACCCGGCGCATTTGATACTCGTGTGGCTTATATCACGGTCAATAAACAGAAAGGTAAAAAAGTCCATGCATTACAAATAGCTGATGCAGATGGTCATAATGCACAGGTATTACTGGAATCACCGGAACCAATACTGTCTCCTTCCTGGTCACCTGATGGCAAGATGATCGCCTATGTTTCTTTTGAAGGAAAAAATTCTGCTATTTATGTTCAAAATATTTTAACCGGTCAAAGAGAACGCGTTGCCGGATTTGCCGGCATCAACAGCTCACCCGATTGGTCACCGGACGGCACTCGTCTGGCGATGACTTTATCTAAAGATGGTAATACTGAAATCTATATTATGAATCTTGGCGATAAATCACTACGACGACTTACGCGTCATGGCGGTATTGATACCGAACCGAATTGGTCTCCCAGTGGACAAAAAATTGCATTTACATCGGATAGAAGTGGCGGCCCACAAATCTATGAAATAAGTGCCACTGGCGGTGAAGCCAAACGAATTACTTTTGAAGGTAAATACAATGCACGAGCTGAATATTCACCGGATGGAAAGTTTATTACATTAGTTCATCGTTTAGATGGCGGCTCTTATCGTATTGGTTTACTCAATTTAAGAAACAGCAGTATTAATGTATTAACTGATGCACGC
This sequence comes from Pseudomonadota bacterium, assembly GCA_013112535.1. GTDB lineage: Bacteria > Pseudomonadota > Gammaproteobacteria > Eutrophobiales > Eutrophobiaceae > UBA7359. The sequence goes on along the minus strand of JABFGI010000005.1, from coordinate 171,608 downwards.
TTGGATGAATCACCCAGTTTTGCACCCAATGGCGGCATGATTATTTATGCCACCACCGGTGTTCGTGGCGGGCAACTTGCGGCTGTTTCGACTGATGGACAGGTTCATCAACGCCTTGGCTTGCAACAGGGTGATGTACGTGAACCTGCATGGGGTCCTTTTTTAAAATAAGCCGCTTTATAAGGCTGGCTTTTGAATGTTATGCTGTTTAATTAATTAGCCAATTTAGATGCTGATAAGGAGAAAAACTATGTCTATCCGTCTATTACTTGTATTAAGTTTAGCTGGCCTGCTTTTTGGCTGTGAAAGTGCCCAAGTTAAGGAGGAAGAACCGGTTACTGTTGAAGACCTGAGTACCAGTTCCGCCAGCACTGAAACAACGGAAGACAGCGGCGCCCAGACTTATGGTACAGATGATGGCTCTACTTCAATATATGCTCTTGATGATCCGCAAAGTCCTTTATCAGTTCGCATCATTTATTTCGAATATAACAGTAACGAAATCAGCTCGGAATACCGTTCAACAATTGAAGCACATGCGGCTTATCTTAGCCAGAACCCTTCAACGACGATTACATTAGAAGGACATGCTGATGAACGCGGGTCACGTGAATACAATCTGGCTCTGGGTGAGAGTCGAGCATTGGCTGTGAAACAACAAATGTTGATTCTTGGTGCGTCATCCGGCCAAATCAGGTTAGTCAGTTATGGCGAAGAACGCCCTGCGATTGAGGGACATGATGAGGCGGCATGGCAACAGAATCGGCGTGTTGAAATTCTTTATTAATTATTAACGGTTTTATATGTATGCGACTTTTTATTTTTCTAACAAGCTTTTTTATCTTTAATATAGCACTGGCAGGAGACACGAAAACCACTGAAAGCGAGGCCCCTGTTTTTGAACCAATAACACAGGATCTGAATGCTCGCCTTGCAAAAGTCGAAAAAGCAATCAATAACAGCGCCTTGCTTGATATGCTGGAATTACTGGAATCGCTAAAAACAGAAGTCAGTACATTACGTGGCCAGATAGAGGTTCAAACACATACCATTGAGCAATTAAAACAAAGGCAACGTGATTTATATACCGATGTAGACAATCGTTTGCAACGTATTGAATCGAATAAATCAACAACGAGCATTGATGCTACATCAACTGTAGCAGAGCCTGAAACAACCCAGGAAAGCATTACAGAAACCGAAAATACAACAGCAAAAACAAATACAACTTCAGCTGAGCCTGACAGCGAAGCAAAAGAACCGGCTGACCCCGCAAAAGCAGAAGCGGTCTATCAAAAAGCCTTTAAGCTACTTAAAGAATCACAATACGATCAGGCGCTTGCTGCGTTTAAAGCATTTTTAATTGACTACCCGAATTCTCCATTTTCTGATAATGCACAGTATTGGATTGGTGAAGCTAATTACGTTATGCAAAAGTACGATCTGGCCATCAATGAATACCAGACATTACTCAATACATTTCCCGACAGTAAAAAAGTATCTCATGCCTTATTAAAGATTGGTTATAGTTATGCTGAATTGGGTAACGCTGCTGATGCTGAAAAAACGCTTAAGAAAGTTAAATCCCAATATCCTGGAACAACCGCAGCCAGACTTGCCGACGAACGTTTAAGAAAAATAGGTTCTGAAAAAGAATCAAATACCTGAAATGGAACCGCACGCTCAACCTGACTCTTCGACACAAAAGCCAGCGTCGACAGAGTTACGTATTAATGAAATCTTTTTTTCCCTGCAAGGCGAATCAACCAAGGTCGGTTTGCCAACTATTTTTATTCGTTTAACCGGATGTCCTTTACGTTGTCACTACTGTGATACCGCTTATGCTTTTCATGATGGCGAGAAAATGTCTATTGATAATATTATTCATGACATTAGCCAATATCGAACAAGGCACGTAACGGTTACGGGTGGAGAGCCTCTGGCCCAACGAACCTGTCATGAATTGTTATCGAGATTATGTGATGAAGGCTTTCAGGTTTCATTGGAGACCAGTGGCGCCATTGACATTGCTGATGTTGATGAACGAGTGATGAAAATTGTGGACATCAAAACGCCTGCTTCAGGGGAGGAAAGTAAAAACAATTTTGAAAACTTTAAATATTTAAACAAAGATGATCAGCTAAAGTTTGTCATCTGTGATCAAGCAGACTATGAATGGGCAAAACAAAAGATTAATGAATTAAATTTGACTGATTATTGTGAAGTTCTTTTTTCACCCGCGCATGAATTACAAAATTCGACACAATTAGCCAACTGGATCCTGGAAGACAAATTGAATGTTCGAATGCAACTTCAACTGCATAAATATTTGTGGGGCAATGTGCCCGGGAAGTAAATTGAGAAAAAACCTCTAACTCTCAACAAATTTTGATTAAATAAACTATAAGTAATTGTGACTAACTATAATAAAGCAATCGTTCTCGTATCAGGTGGTCTGGATTCAACCACGACATTGGCAATCGCAAAAGATCTGGGCTTTGATTGCTATGCTTTAAGTTTTAATTATGGACAACGCCACATCAGTGAAATAAATGCGGCTAAAAAAATAGCAGCGACATATAACGTGTTAGATCATAAAGTTATCAACCTGGATATGGGACAGATTGGTGGCTCCGCATTAACCGATTCGAACATTGATGTACCGGAAGTGTCTTCAGAAGGTATTCCAATTACCTATGTCCCGGCACGAAACACCATTTTTTTATCTTACGCTTTAGCATGGGCAGAAGTTATTGATGCGAATGATATCTTTATTGGCGTCAATGCTGTTGATTATTCCGGCTACCCCGATTGCAGACCTGAATACATTAAAGCCTATGAACAACTGGCGACATTGGCAACTAAAGCCGGTGTTGAAGGGGCATCGTTTAAAATACACACGCCTCTTATCGAATTAAGCAAAGCCGAGATAATACAAAAAGGAATTTCACTAGATGTGGATTACGGATTAACCGTATCGTGTTATCAAGCAGATGAAAAAGGCAAAGCCTGTGGCGTTTGTGACTCCTGTCGTTTCAGAAAAGAAGGGTTTGAAACTGCAAAAATTGCTGACCCGACTTACTATAAATAAACAATATTCAGGAGCGTATATGATAAATATAAATGAAATAATGGAAGAGATTAAATTATTAAATCAATTTGATCTCGAATCGATGTCAACAGGCATCAAGATTCATGCACATCAGGCTTCAAAGGAAACGGTTGCTGCAGCTAAACGACTTTTTGATAAAGGATTAACTGATCATGTTGATGGGGGCTACCTTACCGAACGCGGTATTATCGCTGCGAATCACGCTCAAAGTTTAATAAGATTATTGTCAAATTAATAATCTGTTAACGGCAAAACATGGATAGCAGCCAATCTAGACTTGTAGCTATTGTCAGATCATCAAGACCTTCTTTTTTGCTATTGACCCCGGTCTGTGTTTTTTTAGGCTGGAGTATTACCGTACATAATCAAATTGAAACAAATAATTATTTACTCGCCTTGTCTTTAACAGGAGCATTATTGGCACATATTAGTGTGAATTTGCTTAATGAATATTCTGATTTTAAAAGCGGTCTGGATCTAAAAACCATTAAGACAAGGTTTAGTGGCGGTAGTGGCTCGTTGCCAGATAATCCGCAGGCAGCTAAAACAATTCTTATTGCAGGAATAACAGCGTTAATTATAACGACAACAATAGGTTTATTCTTTTTACAAAAATATGGTTGGCAAATTATACCTATAGGAGTTAGCGGACTGTTACTGATAGTAACTTATACGAAATGGATAAACAGAAGCCCGTTTCTCTGTTTAATTGCTCCGGGAACTGGCTTTGGTTTTTTTATCGTTGCAGGAACGTACTTTGTTCTGACAGGTAAATATACAACATCATTGTGGATAGTCTGTCTCATCCCGTTTTTCCTGGTTAATAATTTATTATTGCTTAACCAATACCCTGATATTGAAGCAGATAAAAAAGCGGGGCGTAAACATTTATTAATTACCTGCGGCACGAAAGTCGGCAACATCTTTTATGCTTTATTTGTAGTATTAAGCATAGTTACATTAATAGCCTCTGTCATCGCCGGCATACTTCCAGTCCCCGGCCTTATTGCCTTGTTGCCAATGCCGTTGGCGTTTTATGCTTTAACTGGTGCGGTACGATATCGGGGTGAAGTGGGAAGCCGTGAACATTATCTTGCGGCAAATGTAGCCGTAACTTTATTGTCTCCGACCTTGATTGGTATCTCTTTATTAATTTGTGCCTAGACTAATTTATAGAACTGAGGAATTGCGTCCTGCTATCAGAGGCAAGACTGGCAACCTTCTGGGTATTCATTAAACGGATGTAATTAAAATAACGTGTACGAATCTCACGAACATAGACAACGGCCTGACCACATCGACAATATTCAACCTGGACACCATCTTTCATGTAGGTTTTTCCTGATCCCATCATTGCTACTTCAACATTATCAAACCATTTATCTTTATCCAGCCCCATTTCTTCAGCCAATATGCGCGCACGTTTAACACGACCATAACCAGCATTGTATGAGGCTAGCGTAAACCAGATCCGGTCTTCTAATTGCAAATTCTCTTCGAATTTGCCTCTTAAATAATCCAGATAACGGATACCGGCATTAATACTACTTTCAGCATTATCAGCGTCACTAACACCCATTAGTTTTGCTGTAGCCGGGATTAACTGCATTAATCCTTGTGCCCCGGCATATGATGCGGCTTTAGGGTTAAACCGACTCTCCTGAAACATTTGAGCGATAATAAGGCGCCAGTCAAACCCATACTCATTCGCATAAAGCCGGGTTAATTCATCATAAGGCGATATAGAAGTAACCTCTGTCAATCTGTTATTAGTATTCTGCTTTTTAAAATATTTTGCATAAAGGACATTATATTTTTCACTACGATATTCTTTTTCAATAAACACATTCAATGCATAACTTAATTGCTGGCTTTCATCTCTAACGGCCCAACGATGTGCAAGTGGCTCAGTCAAGACGAACTGCGCCTTTAATCCTATACCGCTGGTATAAGCTGATTTTATTTGATGATTACCAACAACAGACAGGTCGTACATACCTAATGCAACCATATACAAAGTACTTTCCATGTTTACGCCTGCATTTGCTTTAACTAGCTCAAAATCCATGCCTTGCTGCTTAAGGCGTTGCATGTAGTCCCAATAAGGGCTGTCATCTGATAATGTTATTCTTCTTCCACTCAAGTCCCGGAGATCAATGATCTGTTCATCAGTATCACGACTGACAATTACCGGACTGGCATATTGATAAGGCACTGTAAATTGAACAGCGTTTTCCTTGTTGATTAAACTACTGGGCAATGATGCTGCAATAACATCACCTTTTCCCTCTTTAAGTAACTTAAACATTTCTTCTTTGGATTTGGCCAAGACAACATCCACTCGCAACCTATTTTGTGAAGCAAATTGTTTTAACAACTCATATTCAAAACCGAGCAACTTACCTTTTTGCAAATAATAATGCGACGGGTTTGCTGTTGTTATAACCCGTAAAATACCTCTTTCTTTTATTGACGAAAGATCATCAAAATAGGTTGTTGCGACATCATGCGTCAGATACTGTTGATTCAAATACTGGTTCAAGGTTTTATGTAATTCCTTGTCGCCCGCTCTTACTGCCCATGCCATGTTTCTACTGTTAGTCAGACTGAAGTTAGCTTGAAGTTCTGAATTCTTTGGTAAGTAGGTATCAAGAAACAGGCTATCGGCAACAGCAAGATCATATTCGCCAGATTTTACACGTTCCATTACTTCTAAATATGAAACTGAAGCTGGAATTTCGTCCAAGACCATGCCGGCTTGAGATTCACTTAACTCAAGTAACATATTCCAGACTGGAGAAGATTTATAAACAGCAACCTGGCGACCGGCCAGATCATCGGTGCTGGTGATTCGGCTATTATCTGATCGCTCAATAAATTTGAACGATGCATTGGCCCATGAAAGACTAAAGTCAATTTCACCTTGAATACTGGCAGACAAGGACTGATCTTGTCCGGCAATAATATCACCATTCCCTTTTACTAATTCGGGCATCAATTCCCATTTGTTTTCAACATAGATCCAATACAGGTCCAGATCATTGATATTGGCAAATTCTTCAATCAGTTGCCGTTCCGTTTGACTAATAATGCAGGCGTTATTTTTCTTCTGCAGAAGAACGCGCAACATGCCTCGTTCATTAATGGCTCGAAGATCATGAATATTTTTTAGAGAAGAATTTATTTTAGAGATGTCGATTTGCGTATATTCATCACTTGGCACCTGACAAAAATCAAGATCGATGTTTACTTCATTCGCCTGAACAGACATCGACGCAGTAAAAGCGAGAAGCAGGACTTTTAAACTTAAGCCAAATTTATGAAAGCAAATATTTTTCATTTAATTCAAACCGGAATGTATTAAATTAACGACAAAACCGCTGAAATTGGCGCGAATCATACCCTTTTAACGATACTTATTCTATATATAGTGTTAAAAATACTTAGAGCCACAATATGTAGAAAACAGTTTTATCAGAATGTGAACCGTATCACGCTTTATGTTGCGTCGCAACAATTAGACAGGAATTATTACCGAAAATTCAAGCTATAAAAATCAAGCCTGAAATTGAATGTTAGTGCTTACACCCTTTTTTTACTATGTTGTCATTGACCTCTTTGAGGCGGGCAGGTGTGCCAATATCATTCCATGAGCCTATGAAATGCTGGCCGCCTAATCCTCCATTCTTTATTGAACGATGTAATAAGGGCGCAAGAGGAGCTCTGCCTGGATTACAATTTTCAAAGAAATGTGGATAGAAAACGGCGATACCACTGTAAGTTAATTTTTTACTACCTTGCTCAATAATACGACCATTTTCAAAAGTAAAATCACCTTGAGGATTGTGTGGCGGGTTATCAACTAATACGAGGTGTCCATCATAATCAGGTTCACTCGGTAATGATCGATAATCAAAATCAGTGAAAATATCGCCATTAGTGACAATAAACGGATCCTCTCCCAGTAATGGTAAAGCCTGAATAATTCCACCTGCCGTTTCTAAAATATTTTCACCTTCATCTGAATAATAAATATCAACACCTAAAGAAGAACCTGTACCTAGCTCATACTGGATCTGCTCTCCAAGATGGCCCGTATTTATTACGACTTCTTTTACTCCGGCAGCTTCCAGTGCTTCAATCTGATAAACGATCAAGGCTTTGCCAGCAACTTCCAACAGTGGCTTCGGCATAACATCCGTTAAAGGGCGCATTCGTTCGCCTCGCCCAGCGGCTAGAATCATAGCTCGCATTAAACAAACACCTTGAATTCAGGTAAAACGGATTCTTCGATTATTGAACACAATGGCAACAATTCCTCGTAATCCGCCTTTAAAGCGACAATATAGGAGAGTGTGCGTGGAATATCATTTAAAAACCCGTGTTTACCATCACGATGTGACAAGCGCGCGAAAATACCACTGGCTTTCAAATGTCGTTGTACGCCCATTAAATCAAACCAACGCCTGAACTTATTGCGATCTATTTCAGTTCCATTTTGCTCGAGTAAATCAAGATAAAATTCAAGCCATACATCAATCTCTTTTCTGGGCCACTCGATATAACAGTCTTTTAATAAAGAAACCAAGTCATAGCTAACAGGGCCATAAACCGCATCCTGATAATCAATTACACCCGGGTTTTTTAATTTTGTAACCATCAAATTTCTTGAATGGAAATCCCTGTGCACAAAGCTTTGCGGCTGTTCCAGCGCGTTTCCCACCAGTAAATCAGATAATAAATCCATAGACTTATTTTGTTCATTACTCAATTCAATATTCAGGTGCTTTTTCAATAACCACTCAGTGAATAACTGCATTTCACGTCGCAATAAAGAGTCATCATAAACGGGTAATTTTTCGACTTCGGCTGATGATTGCATACGAACCAACGCATGGATTGCATCAGAATAAAGCTGTTTAACCGAGAAAGAACTAAGCTTATCCAGATAAAGATCATTACCAAAATCATCCAGTAACAAAAATCCCTGCTGTAAATTCATATGATGAATCATCGGCACATTAATATCACAGGCAAGCAGCGTATTTGTTACTTGCACAAAAGGCGTACAGTCCTCTTGTGGAGGCGGTGCATCCATTACGATATAGGTTTTTTCCTGTAAAAAAAGGCGATGATAGGATCGAAAACTCGCATCTTCCGACGCAGGCTTTAATCGAAAATCACTTGTATTAAGCACTTCGCTCAACCAATGTGTTAATAATTCAGAACGTTGGGACATGAAATTTTATAAAGTAATTTAACCAATGACAGTCTATGATTTTTTCGTATTCAGGTAAAAACCTGTTGGACGATTAATTTCTCAGAACCTGCATATTCTGGCATCATCCGATTAATTATTTTTAGGGAGAATAGCTGGCAAATGCTGGTTTCTTGTTTACTCGTACTTTTTGGCTTCGCTTTACTTATATACGGGGCTGATATTTTTGTTGAAGGCGCTGCAAATATTGCCCGTCAACTAGGCATGCCGCCGCTAATTATCGGTTTAACCATAGTTGGTTTTGCCACTTCTGCGCCTGAAATCATTGTTGGTTCTATCTCTGCGTGGCAAGGCAAAACGGCTATAGCCATTGGTAACGCACTCGGCTCGAATATTACCAATGTCGGACTGGTTCTTGGTTTAAGTATACTGGTATTTCCTATTACCATAGCATCAAAAACCATAAAAAAAGAATACGGAATAATGTGCGCATCACTTTTTATTGGTTTGGCATTAATGATAGATGGTCATTTAAGTCGCATGGATGGAGGCATACTGCTTGTCTCTCTTCTCGTTTCAGTTAGCTGGCTCGTATGGATAGCAAAACAAAGTTCCGCCAGTGATCCGCTGGTTAGTGAATTTATTCATGAATTTTCTGATGAAGCCGGGAAGCCCGATTCATTGGGCAAGGCCATAATAAAACTTTTAATTGGTTTTGCGCTGTTATTACTTGGCGCTGAGATGCTTGTTCGTGGAGCCGTTTTTATTGCGGAATATTTTGGCGTTCCGGATCTTGTCATTGGCTTAACCATCGTCGCGATTGGTACCAGCTTACCTGAGCTTGCAGCATCGATAATGAGTTTGAAAAAAAATGAAGCCGACATCGCTGTGGGCAATGTTATCGGCTCAAATATGTTTAACATGTTCGCCGTATTAGGCATTCCTGCCTTAATTAATCCGGATTATTTTGCCCGCGATGTATTAAATCGCGATTTTCCGACCATGATCGCCTTAAGCCTGTTGCTTGGTGTTATGATATTTGCCTCGAGCAAGGGTAAACTTACGCGACCTGAAGGCACGGTACTGTTGCTATGTTTTATAAGCTATCAATACGTACTGTTTTCACAAAATATAGTGAACACTTAATATCCTGAAATGAATAAAACGAACCCCGACAAACTTAAGACACTGGCTAGAGCAGTAATTGAAACAGAGCAATCTGCAATTGCAGCATTAGTAGATCGTATTGACGAAAAATTTGTTACGGCATGCAATGCTATTTTGCAGTGCAATGGACGCGTCATTGTTATTGGCATGGGCAAATCCGGTCATATTGGAAAAAAAATCGCAGCGACATTAGCCAGCACCGGTACGCCTGCTTTTTTTGTTCATCCCGGCGAAGCCAGCCACGGTGATTCCGGCATGATCACAAGTAAAGATATTGTCATGGTCTTATCTAATTCCGGGGAAACAGATGAAGTTGTTGCTTTGTTGCCGGTTATTAAAAGATTAAACACGCCAACAATTTCACTTACAGGCAAACCAGACTCAACTCTGGCGAAAGCTGCAACCGTTAATATTGATGTTAGCGTGGCCAAAGAAGCTTGTCCGCTTAACCTGGCACCAACCGCAAGCACAACAGCAACATTAGCCATGGGCGATGCTATTGCGATCGCCTTGTTAGAAGCCCGAGGATTTAGTGAAGACGACTTTGCTTTATCTCACCCAGGTGGCACATTAGGGCGACGATTGCTATTGCACGTTAGTGAAATTATGCATACTGGTGATGGTATACCGAAAGTTTCGGAAAATGCTTTACTCAGTGAAGCGCTGATTGAAATGTCGCAAAAAGGTTTGGGAATAACAACAATCGTTGATAATGATGAAAATATTTTAGGTATTTTTACGGATGGTGATTTACGTCGCGCACTTGATTCGAATATTGACGTCAAGACCTGCCAGGTTAAAGATGTCATGACAAAAAATGGCAAAAGCATTAGCCCCGATTCACTGGCAGCTTCGGCACTGGCATTAATGGAATCACATAGTATTAACGCACTGGTCGTTGTTGATGACGACAATAAATTAACCGGCATATTGAATATGCATGACTTGTTACGGGCTCGAGTTGTTTAGTGGATAAAAAAGCATTAATAGAAAAAGCAGCCAGCATCAAACTTGCTGTATTTGATGTTGACGGCGTTTTAACGGACGGCCGACTTATTCTTGGTGAAAGTGGCAATGAATATAAAGCATTTCATGTTAGAGACGGACACGGGCTGGTTATGCTACTGGAATCGGGTTGCAACATTGCTGTTATTACCGCGCGTTCTTCTAAAATTGTTGCTGAACGTATGTCTTCCCTTGGAATCAAATACGTCTTTCAGGGGGAAAAAGACAAAGGCGCCCGATTAATGAAACTGATTGATGAACTGGATCTGCAACGCGAACAGGTTGCTTATGTTGGCGATGATGTTATTGACTTGCCCGCCATGATAAAAGTCGGTTTACCTATTGCAGTGGCAGACGCAAGACCCGAAGTAAAGGAACATGCAGACTGGATAACGCAGGATTGCGGGGGACAGGGTGCGGTTAGAGAGGTCTGTGAATTAATTATGAAAGCGCAAGGTAATTTTGACGACCGGATCAAAACCTACCTTTCCTGATTTAATGCCAGAAATCGATTATGTTCACGGGTAGATGGCAGCTGGCACTTATACTGGTCATTATTGCCGGATTCACTTACTGGGCTTTGGACAAACTAACTGAAGACGATTTAACAGAATTAAGCAAACTGGCTCATTATCCTGATTATTATATGGAAAACTTCACCACATTAACCATGAATCAAGATGGCACGCCCAAGAATCGTTTGTATGCAGCTTATATGGCTCATTATCCTGATGACAACACATCAGAATTACACGAACCAATACTGAAAATTTTTCGTGCGGAAAAACAACCTATTAATGTCAGATCTGATAAAGGCTGGGTAACATCAAATAATGATGTCATTCTTTTAGACGGAAATGTTTACCTACATCAAAATGATGATGATGGTTCACTAAAACTTGAATTATTGGCCGAAGATGCTCGCGTTCTGGTTGATCAAAAATATGCTGAAACCGATAACGCGACAACATTAATCAGTAAAAAATCAACCACTACGTCTATCGGAATGCGGGCTTATCTGCAAGAACAACGACTGGAGTTTTTAAGTAATGTTAAAACAACGATTGAATCAAGTGAATCATCTAAAGCGCCTTAAAATCATCTCAGGTTTCATCCTTGTCATGATGATGAATACTGCATCTGCCTTATCGACGGATAAACAGAAAGATATTGAAATTCAAGCTGACTCAGCTGAAATGGATGATCTGAATGGCGTCACTATTTATCGGGGTGATGTTATTGTCGTTCAGGGAAGTATTCGCATGACCGGTCATACCATGACGGTACACTTTGCTGATAACGGCGATATGGAACTGGTCATTATGCAAGGCACACCAGCAACCTATCGACAACTACCGGACGACAGCAAAACATATGATGAGGCCGAAGCATTACAAATGGAGTATTATGCTTTAAAGGATTACATTATCCTTAAGGAAAAAGCATTGGTAACAAAGCCGAACGGTTCGCGTATGAGCGGTAAACGTATAGAATATGATACGGTGTTAAGCAAGGTAATCGCAAAAGGCTCGACCAAAACAACGAGCACAAGTAACAACGGTAAAGCTGATAAGAAAAAAGATGGTCGTGTTAAAATAATTATTAAAAAGAAAAAAGAACAATAAGGAATCGAATAGTGTATTCAATTAAAGTCAAGGTGGCCTTATAAACGGCTTATTAGTGTTGTTCGCTAATCTGTTTCAGATTCAGATATATCTATGAGTATTTTATCAATACGTCATCTTTCTAAATCTTATCGATCACGAAAAGTTGTTTCGGACGTCAGTTTGTCTGTTCAAAGTGGTGAAACAATCGGTTTGCTTGGTGCAAATGGTGCGGGCAAAACTACCAGTTTTTATATGATTGTCGGCCTTGTTCCTTCAGACAACGGGACCATACACCTGGATAACCGCGAAATTAGCCGATTGACAATGGATGAACGATCACACCTTGGTTTGGGTTATTTGCCTCAAGAAGCATCAGTGTTCAGGAAATTGACTGTTGAAGAAAATATTATGGCGATACTGGAAACACGTTTGCCAGACAACCCCGATAAAGCAAAACAAAGACTGGAGCTTTTATTACAGGAGTTTCATATCGCTCACCTGAGAGAGAACCTGGGCATGAGCCTTTCCGGTGGTGAACGACGACGACTGGAAATTGCCAGAGCATTAGCTTCAGAGCCGCGGTTTTTGTTACTGGATGAGCCTTTCGCGGGTATTGATCCTATTTCAATTAATGACATACAACGATTAATCCATCGCCTTTGCGATCACGGCATCGGTGTATTAATTACTGATCATAATGTTCGGGAGACGCTGGGAATCTGTGATCGCGCCTATGTGGTGCATGATGGCAAGATTCTTGCCGAAGGAACTACTGAACAAATATTAAATAATGAACAAGTAAGAGATGTTTATTTGGGGGATGAATTTACACTCTAGATTTATTAGTTTTTGAGCTTGCTCCAAACATAAGAATTTTGAGTTACACTTAATAATATGAAAGCATCATTACAGTTAAAAATCGGTCAGAGTTTAACAATGACACCTCAACTGCAACAGGCGATTCGCCTGTTGCAGTTATCAAGCGTCGAGTTACAAGCAGAGGTTCAGGATGCACTTGAGTCCAATATGATGCTGGAAGCTGACGAAGGACAAAACTCTTCTGAAGACAACCCCGGCAAAAATGAAGAAACCAAATTAAAAAAAGAAACTGAAGAAAAGTCTGATCAAGTTACTGAAATGAACCAGGACACCTTGCCGGATGAACTTCCTGTTGATAGTGGCTGGGAAGATGTATTCGACAATACCGGAAGTTACTCAAAAGCCAGCTCTGTTGGTAGCTACGATGGTTTTGAAAACCAGGACTCAAAAGAAAAGACACTACGCGAACATCTGGAATGGCAACTTAACCTGACGCCTACGTCAGATACAGACAAGGTTATAGCCATGACCATTATTGATTCTCTTGATGATGATGGTTATTTAACCGAGTCTGTAGAAGATATTCTGGCGGCCATAGATGACAATGATCTGGAAGAAGCTGAAGTTGGTGTTGAGGAAGTTGAAGCCGTATTAAGAATGATTCAATCTATGGATCCAATTGGTGTCGCTTCAAGAGATATTAAAGAATGTCTTACGCTTCAATTAAACCAGTGTGATATAGATGTACACCGTCTGGAAGAGGCTAAAAAACTGGTAAATAATTATCTCGATTTACTTGCCGGCCATGATTACAACCAGCTCATGCGTAAAATGAAACTGGACAAAGGAGAATTGACCGAAGTTGTTAATTTAATTCAGTCCATGAATCCCAGACCTGGCAATCAGGTAAGTGAAGCACGAACCGAATATGTTGTGCCAGATGTTTATGTCAAAAAAGTCAAGGGTGTGTGGAAAGTTGAACTAAACACAGACTCTATTCCTAATCTAAAAATTAATTCGACCTATGCAAACATGATTCGTCGTGCAGATAATAGTGATGACAACAATTCGCTTAAATCACACTTACAGGAAGCTCGCTGGTTTATAAAAAGTTTGCGTAGCCGAAGTGAAACACTATTACGGGTAACAACATGTATTGTAGAACGACAACGTGCGTTTCTGGATTATGGCGAAGAAGCCATGAAACCGCTGGTCTTACATGATGTTGCGGAAACACTTGGTATGCACGAATCAACTATTTCACGTGTGACAACACGCAAGTACATGCACACACCGCGTGGCATTTTTGAACTTAAATATTTCTTCTCCAGTCATGTTAGCACAAGTTACGGTGGCGCCTGTTCATCAACAGCTATTCGTGCCTTGATTAAAAAACTGGTAAGCGCCGAAACGCCGGACAAACCACTAAGCGATAGTAAGATTGCAGCCATACTGGAAGAACAGGGAATTAATGTTGCTCGTAGAACTGTAGCAAAATACAGGGAAGCAATGGCGATTCCGCCTTCAAACGAACGAAAAAGACTAGCTTAAATATTTACAAAAATTTATAGGGGGTATTATGCAACTTGATGTAACCGGAAGGCATGTCGATATAACCGACTCATTAAAAGATTATGTGGAAAGTAAATTTCAACGACTGGAACGACACTTTGAACACATAAATAATACTCATGTTATTTTAAGTGTAGAAAAAGAACGGCAAAAAGCAGAAGCTACGGTGCATGTTAATCGTGGCAATCTATTCGCAGATGACGAACAGGAAGATATGTATGCCGCCATAGACGGTTTAATTGACAAACTTGATCGACAATTAAAAAAACATAAAGAAAAATTAACCGATCATCGTCGAGGAGAAAGTGGTTTTAAAGATCAGGGCCCGGAATAGGCTCTTTTGTTTTCACTAACATGTTATAGATATGAATATTTCAGATATTTTATCACCGGAATGTGTATTACCTGACATGGATTGTCATAGTAAAAAAGATGCATTAGATACTCTGGCAAAAACAATCGCTGATTCAGACAGCTCAATTTCACAAACAGAAGTTTTTGATTGTCTTATTGCCAGAGAACGACTGGGGAGTACCGGGTTGGGCAACGGTATTGCTATACCCCATGGGCGATTAAAGAATGGAAAAAGCACGCTCGCTGCTTTTATTCAGCTTGATACCCCTATTGATTATGATGCTGTTGATAATGCACCGGTCGATTTGCTTTTCGCTTTAATCGTACCTGAAGACTCTACTGAAGAACACCTGCAGACATTAGCAACGCTTGCAGAAATGTTCAGTGACACAGCGACTCTGAGAAAACTCAGGCGAACCAACTCATCAGAAAGAATTTACGCTATTTTAACAGGCTGATCCCATGACCGGACTCACCAACCAGTTAAGCATAGAAGACCTTTACAATATTCATCACGACAAACTGAAGCTTAAATGGACAGCCGGTCAGCAGGGAGGAAAACAGGCAAGCGTTTGTGATGAAGAGCAAGCAACGCCCGAGTCGCCAAACAATCATTCACTTGTTGGCCACCTGAACCTGATCCATCCTCACCAGATACAGGTTATTGGCAAAACAGAAATGAAGTATCTCGAAGGATTAAGAGATACTTCCATGCAGGATGCCGTAACACAATTATTTCAGAGCAATCCCGTTTGTATCATTATCACCGATGGCTGTGAAGTTCCTGCATTACTTAAACGAAAATGTAATGCGTATAACGTTCCTTTATTCTCTACACCTGAGAATGGCAGCAAACTGGCAAATATTTTACATTACTTTTTAACAAACCTGTTTGCCGACATACTGACCTTACATGGCGTTTTCATGGAAGTCATGGCGATTGGTGTATTAATTACC
Organism: Pseudomonadota bacterium; assembly: GCA_013112535.1. GTDB lineage: Bacteria > Pseudomonadota > Gammaproteobacteria > Eutrophobiales > Eutrophobiaceae > UBA7359. The sequence goes on along the minus strand of JABFGI010000005.1, from coordinate 155,797 downwards.
GGACCTAGCGGAATAGGTAAAAGTGAACTGGCGCTTGAATTAATATCACGTGGTCATCGATTAATAGCTGATGACGCACCACTTTTTTCCAAAATAACCCCGGACATTATCAATGGCACCTGTCCAAAAACATTGCAGGATTTTCTTGAAGTCAGGGGTCTAGGTATTATCAATGTACGTGAGTTGTTTGGCGATAGCGCAATTAAAAAAAATAAATACCTTAAGCTAATAGTGCAACTGGAACCTATGGATACAAATGATCTGCTAACTCTGGACCGACTTGAAGGCAGTTATAACACTCGTACCGTACTTGATCTTGATGTTCCTCAAATCACTTTACCAGTAGCACCGGGACGCAACCTTGCTATTATGCTGGAATGCGCTGCGCGTAATAATATTTTGCGTAGCAGTGGTTATAATGCATCGGAAGTATTTGCCCGAAGACAAAAAAGACTGATGGAGTCAGGCGAAGAATAAATGAAAGAGCAAGAACGTCGACTTATTATTGTTAGCGGTCTGTCCGGCGCTGGCAAAACGGTTGTTCTAAACATGCTGGAAGATCTTTCATATTATACAATTGATAACCTGCCTATCAGTTTACTCAATACACTTATAAAGCAATTTTCAGATAAGAATAATAACCTCGCCAAACATATCGCTATCGGCATTGATGCCCGTAACAGCCTCGATGACTTTTCGTTTATTCCTGAAACAATTGCATCATTAAACAATAAAGACATACCGGCTGAATTAATTTTTATAGAAGCAGAAGATGATGTACTAACCAAGCGTTTTAGCGAAACACGCAGAAAACACCCGCTTTCATCAGATGATATTTCATTAAGCGATGCAATAAAGCAGGAACGCAATATTATTGGCGCACTGGCAGAAGCTGCTGACCTGAGTATAGATACCAGTCATATGCAATTACATGAGTTACGCGATATTGTCCGTAAGCGTGTTGATGAAAGAAAAAAGGCAAGACTATCACTTCAATTTATGTCTTTTGGATACAAAAATGGAATACCAAAAGACGCTGACTTTGTCTTTGATCTCAGATGCCTGCCCAACCCTTACTGGAACAAAGATTTACGTAAATATTCTGGAAAGGACGTACCTGTTATTGATTTTTTATTAAAGCAGAATAGCGCCAGACAGATGCTGGAAGATCTGGAGCATTTTCTCAAACACTGGATCCCTCAATTCGAAGCTGATAATCGAAGTTATTTAAGTATTGCTTTTGGTTGTACTGGCGGACATCATCGTTCTGTATTTATCGCTGAACAACTTGCAAAACAATTTAACAACATGGATAAGCAAGTTATCATTAGACATCGGGATTTATAACTATGAGCGTAGGCATATTAATCATTTCGCACGATGGCATAGGCGAGACCTTGCTGGAGACGGCGAATCATATGATTGTGAACAGCCCTTTAAAGATAAGGCAGCTCCCTGCAAGTCGTGAATGTGATCCTGACGATTTATTTAAGATTGCAAAGTCAATGTGTGAAGAAATAGATGACGGCGATGGTATTCTGGTATTAACCGATTTAATAGGATCCACGCCCAGTAACATAGCATATCGTTTGGCCAAACAAGCCAGGGTAAATATTATCACCGGATTAAATCTGTCCATGTTAATTCGCCTGTTTAATTATCCAGATTTAAGTCTGTCTGATATGACAGACAAAGCATATAGCGGCGGAATTGATGGCATCACTATTTCTTTCGGTGAAAATAATGAATTATAAAGAAATCACTATTATTAATAAGCTGGGCTTACATGCACGTGCTGCTGCCAAGTTCGTTAAGGTTGCATCCGGCTTTCAATGCGACATAAATATTCATGTCGGACACAAAGAAGTCAGCGGCAAAAGCATTATGGGCATAATGATGTTAGCTGCAGGTAAAGGCTCAACCATAGAAATAAAAACGGTTGGCCCCGATGAAGATGCAGCCATGGTAGCACTGGAAGAATTAATCAACGACAAATTTGGAGAAGACGAGTGACTATCTCGCTTCAAGGCGTCAGTGTTTCCCGTGGTATTGCTATAGGGCAAGTACACATTATCCAGCATGATCAACTTGATGTTCGTGAATATAAAATTCGTAACTCTCAACTTGAAAACGAAACCACACGACTTAATGATGCAATAGCAAATGCACGTCAACAACTACGGGCAATACGGGATCATATCCCGACATCTACATCGGTCGATATTTCGGCATTCATTGATACCCACTTATTAATGCTGGAAGACAATGCATTAACTGAAGAACCTAAACGAATTATTAAAGAACGACTTTGTAATGCAGAGTGGGCACTTAAATTACAACGAGATGCTTTGGTCAATGTCTTTGATGAAATGGCAGATGCCTATTTAAGCACACGGCGAGATGATGTTGATCATGTTGTTAACCGGATTTTACGTATTCTGTTAAAACAGAAACCATTATTACATGAAGTGCCTGATGATCACTTGAAAAAGAAGGTCATTATTGCTGACGATCTTACACCCGCAGATACTGTGCTTATGCAACATTATGGCATCGCAGCGTTTGCAACAGAATTTGGTGGGCCAACATCACATACTGCTATTCTTGCCCGCAGCCTTGGGATACCGGCCATTATAGGCTTGCACAACGCTCAACGTTTTATACAAAACAATGATCTTGCCATTATTGATGGCACCAGTGGTACCGTATTAATAAACCCTGATAAAAAAACCCAGGCTTTCTATGAAAGAAAGCAAAAAGAAGTAAAGCGTTATTACTCTTCTCTGGGCAAACTTAAAAATGCTCCTGCAGAATCAATAGATGGTATTTCAGTTGAGCTTATGGCTAACATTGAATTACCAAAAGATTTTGAAACCGTTCGGAATGTAGGAGCAAAAGGAGTTGGTTTATATAGAACCGAGTTTCTTTATATGAACCGTGAAACACCGCCTGACGAAGAAGAACACTTTGAAACATATTTGTCAGTACTTAAAGCTTTACGTGGCTTGCCATTAACGATTCGCACTCTTGATTTAGGTGCTGACAAACAGGTTGATGGCGCAGGAAAACAAGCTGGTCCGGTTATGTCCAACCCCGCGCTAGGGTTACGTGCTATCAGGTTATGTTTAAAAGAACCTGAATTATTCAGCCCACAATTAAGAGCCATACTAAGAGCATCGGCATTTGGTCCAGTCAGGATCATGATACCGATGCTAACGAATGTGCAAGAAATGCAACAAGTGCTGCAAATGATCGACGATTTAAAAGCAGGGCTTGATGCTGAAGAAATAGACTATGATACAGATATCGAAATAGGCGGCATGATTGAAGTTCCTGCTGCTGCTGTCTGCGCAGATATTTTTGCCAAAAAACTGGATTTTCTTTCTATAGGCACAAACGATTTAATTCAATACACCATGGCCATCGACCGGGTTAATGATGAGGTCAACTATTTATATGATCCTTTACATCCTGCTGTACTACGTTTGATACAAGCGACAATCAAGGCTGGAAAGAAAGCGAACATACCTGTCGCCATGTGTGGTGAAATGGCGGGAGAAATAGAACATACACAATTATTGCTAGGCCTGGGTTTAAGAGAATTTAGTGTTCACCCCGCCAATTTACTTGAAATAAAGAAAATCATTAATGATACAGATATCGGTTCATTGTGTGATTTAACAAAAAAAATATTAAACGCGACAAGCGGTGCCGAGATAAAGGTACTGTTACAAGAACTACAACCCGAAACAGCTTAACCCAACACAATTATTTCAGTTTAATTCAACTTTAGCTTTGCGCTGAAAGCACTGTTAGACTCTCATTAATAACCTGGTATTAATGATGGACGAAAAAACTACACAACAAGAAAGCGAGCCGACTGCTGTCGAATCATTACATGACGCACTTGATCAAGACGATCTTGAACTTGCTCGTGATGCGATTGCTGTACTACACCCATCTGAAATTGCCGATGTTATCGAAAGCCGACCAGGTCGTGAGCGCGAAGAAGTCTGGAAACTCGTTGACACAGAGCTTGAAGGCGACGTCCTATCGCACATGCAAGATGCTGTTCGTACGGAGTTTCTTGAAGCTATGCATCCCGCTGAAGTTGCTGACGCAACAAAGGGTCTGGATGCAGATGATATTGCCGACATCCTCCAAGATCTCCCTGAAGAAGTTGCAGATACCGTTCTTCTTTCTATGGATGAACAAAACCGGCAACGTCTAGCATCGGTATTAACCTACCCGGAAGACACTGCTGGCGGCCTGATGAACATCGATATTGTTTCTGTTCGCGCCGACGTTTCACTTGATGCAGTTGCTCGTTATTTGCGCATGCTGGGTCAAATACCAAACAAAACCGATAATTTGATGGTTGTTGATCGAGATAATCACTACCTTGGTGTATTGCCATTAACCGAATTACTGGTTCGAGGAGCAGAAACCTCTGTAGGCGAATGGATGGAAGAAGAATCCTATCTTTCTGCCAGCACGCCCAAAACCGAAGTTGCCAAATTATTCGAACAACGTGATCTGGTTTCCGCAGCGGTCGTTGATGACGATGGCCTGCTGCTTGGCCGTATAACCGTTGATGACGTTGTCGATGTTATACAACAGGAAGCTGAGCAAGCATTTAGAAGCATGGCCGGACTTGGCGATGACGATATGTTTGCGCCTGTATTCACCAGCACAAAACGACGCGCGGTTTGGCTAGGCATCAATCTGGTAACCGCATTTCTTGCTGCATGGGTTATTGGCCGTTTTGAAGACACCATTCAAGAACTCGTCGCGCTCGCGGTACTCATGCCTGTTGTTGCCGGCATGGGCGGAATCGCAGGCAGCCAAACACTAACGATCGCCATACGCGGTATTGCATTGGGACAAATTGTAAAAGCCAACATTAAACCACTCATTATAAAAGAACTTACTGTCGGCATACTCAATGGCATACTTTGGGCAGCAATTGTCGCTGGCATTGTTGTGCTCTGGTTCGATAATACTTTTCTAGGTTTAATTATTGGCGCCTCAATGATCATCAACCTCATCATCGCCGCGTTCGCCGGCGCGACCATACCGATGATCCTGAAACGTTACGGCATCGATCCGGCAATCGCCGGTGGCGTAATACTAACAACGGTAACCGATGTTGTCGGTTTTATGACGTTTTTGGGATTAGCAACGATCTTTCTTGTTGTTTAAGAAAACGCTTCTCTTTTAAGTAATTTACTCTTCAATTGATTCTATTTCGTCTGATGACGCAATCTGATTTAAAGACCAGCAATCCTTTTTAAATACTTCTCCAAATGCTCCCTTTCAAATTCCACCAAATCCCACTCTTCATCACTTAACCACTTCCGATATTCATCTCTTGTCACATAAACAAAAGCCTGTTCTGTTTTATCACCAACCTGAACATCAAGCATACATCGCTCATAGGCAACATCTTCAAATTGATCGATCCGCTCTAATGTTTGTTGATCAATATTTCGATAAAGCATGCCATCAATAGTGCATGTTGAATTTTTAATAATGCCGGGAAACGTTTTTTCTCTGAATTTAAAGCATTGATAACCGACTAAGGTAGCAGCAACAGGCTTTAGTTCTTTGCCGGTAACGGCGTGCATTACGACTGGCACTTGTAACGTACCATAAGTGAATACGGAGTACGTCGACATAGCGAAAAGGTTTATTTTTGATATTTTACCAGCGAAATAAAATCCATTGCGGAACAACAACCTGATCGAGTTCGTGTCTTCTGACATTAAACTCACCATCACCATTGTTATCGACCAGATAATAAACTGGTCCGATGGCAGGCGTTACTTTAACCATATAGACATTGCCATTAACACTATATTCTTCAATAACTGCATCACCATCACGTTTAATAGTGACAACTGGTTCTATATTTTCGCCGCTTTCAATAGGATCGGGCAAATCTGGCGGCTCAGGAGCGGGCTCTAATCCTCCCGGATTGGTATTGCCTGCTATTAACGCGCTTGATACGAAAAGCAGTCCTAATGTAATTAAAAGCCTCTTCATGCTGTCCTATCCTTTAGCTCTTATTGAGCCATTGTTATTATTTGTACTTTACCACCTCAGTCTGTTTAGATGAAGCAGATCAACCTCAATACCAGACATGATCTTTAATGAACGACATATTATATGAGAACTATGCTATTGATTCTTCAAAAGCCTGAGATTTTTTCTTTAAGCTGTCATAATTTGACCATCGAATATTCATTATTACTGCAAAAATATTTTCTATGACTGAACAGACAATGGTGCTGGTTGACGGATCGTATTATCTGTTCCGCGCCTATCATGCGATACGTGACTTAACCAATAGCAAAGGCGAGCCTTCCGGCGCAATTTACGGCGTTATTAATATGATCCAGAAACACCTGACCGAAGGTGGACCGGATTATTTTGCGGTTGTTTTTGATGCTAAAGGTAAAACGTTTCGTAATGATTTGTATAAAGAGTACAAAGCAAACCGTCCACCGATGCCGGATGATTTGGTGCCACAAATACAGCCTTTACATGATTTGATACGTGCATTGGGTATTCCTTTGATCATGATCGATGGTGTTGAAGCGGATGATGTGATTGCAACCTTGTCCAGACAAGCAGCAAGTAAAAATATCAAGACCATTGTATCGACCGGCGATAAAGACCTGGCACAAATGGTGACCGATCGTATCCACCTGATAAACACCATGAGCAATACGTACCTTGATCCGGATGGTGTATTGGAGAAATACGGTGTGTCGCCTGAAAAAATCATTGATTACCTGACGTTAATGGGTGACACCTCGGATAATGTGCCGGGCGTGCCAAAAGTCGGACCCAAAACTGCCGTAAAGTGGATTAATGAGTATGGCTCTTTGGATAACATTATTGCCAGAGCTGGTGAAATAAAAGGTAAGGTGGGCGATAACCTGCGTGAGTTTCTACCACAATTACCGTTAAGCAGAGAGTTGGTCACTCTTAAATATGATGTTGAACTTGATTTATCACCTGAAGATCTCGTTATTAGTGAACCTGATAACAAGTCTCTCAAAAAAATATACAGCTACTGGAATTTTCGCACGTGGTTATCTCAGTTGGACGATGATACTGATGACAATATCGAAGATGATGAATTAGAAGACGCAGAAATAGAGCCGAATAACACTACCGAAACTGAAACAGCTACTGATCCAGAATACGAAACTATTTTAAACCATGAACAACTGGATAAATGGATTGATAAACTGGAAAAAGCTGATCTAGTTTCTATCGATACAGAAACAACCAGTCTTGATTATATGAGGGCTAGAATTGTCGGAATTTCGTTTGCTGTAACAGAAAACAGTGCCGCTTATATTCCGTTACAACATGACTATGCCGGCGTACCGGAACAACTTCCTTTAAATGAAACGTTAGAGAAACTTAAGCCGATTATTGAAGATGAAAACAAAAAAAAGATTGGTCAAAATTTAAAATATGATCTGGAGGTCTTTGCTAACCACGACATTAAACTACGTGGTATCGAACACGACACCATGCTTGAATCTTATGTCGTTAACAGTACTTCCGGTCGCCATGATATGGATACACTGGCACATAGTTATCTAGACATCGAAACTATTCATTATGAAGATGTTGCCGGGAAGGGGGCTAAACAAATTCCATTCAATCAAGTTAGCATAGAAGAAGCAACGCCATACGCAGCAGAAGATGCCGAGATTGTTTTAAAGCTACATCGAGTTTTGTCATCAAGCCTAAAAAAGCACAAAACACTACAGCAAGTTTATAAAACGATTGAAATGCCTTTATTGCCAGTGCTTGCAAGCATTGAACAGAACGGCGTTATTATCGATTCAGATATGTTGCTACAACAGAGTCATGAATTACAAAGCCGTATGCAGGAAATTGAAATGGAAGCCCACGATCTTGCCGGCGAGACATTTAACATTGGTTCACCCAAACAGATACAGACCATTCTCTATGAAAAAATGAATTTGCCCGTGTTGTCTAAAACACCAAAAGGCCAACCATCCACCGCTGAATCTGTTTTACAGGAATTAGCTGAGGAATATAAATTACCTAAATTAATTCTGGAACACCGTAGTGTTAACAAGCTTCGATCAACCTATACAGAAAAGCTGCCACAGATGATTAATCCAGAAACAGGCCGTGTTCATACTTCGTATCATCAGGCAGTGACAGCCACCGGGCGGCTATCCTCGTCGAACCCTAATCTGCAAAACATTCCCATTCGTACACCGGAAGGAAGAAAAATACGCCTGGCCTTTGTTCCGCCGAAAGGCTACACCATGGTCGCGGCAGATTATTCTCAGATTGAATTACGTATCATGGCTCATCTTTCCGGCGACAAAAGTTTGCTTGACGCATTTGATAAAGGACTGGATATTCACAGAACAACGGCAGCAGAAGTTTTTGCTACCGCCATTGATGACGTGACAAATGATCAGCGGCGTGCAGCAAAAGCGATTAATTTTGGATTAATTTATGGCATGTCTGCCTTTGGTTTGGCGAAACAACTAGGTATCGGTCGTAGCGAAGCAAAGGAGTACATTGACCTGTATTTTAACCGTTATCCCAGCGTTAAATCCTTTATGGACGATACGCGCGAAAAAGCAAAACAGGACGGTTATGTCGAAACAGTTTATCACCGACGTTTATATTTACCTGAAATCAATGCACGCAATGCAGCTCGACGACAGTACGCAGAACGCACGGCTATCAATGCACCAATGCAGGGAACGGCAGCAGATATTATTAAACTGGCTATGATTAATATCGACAATTGGCTGCATGAATCAAAATTTGATGCAAAAATGATCATGCAAGTACATGATGAACTCGTTTTTGAAGTAGCAACAGCCAAATTAGAAGGCTTTATTAAGGAAATTGACCACCGCATGACGGAGAATGGCAAACTTAAAGTACCGCTAGTCGTTGATATCGGTCATGGCAGTAATTGGGACGAAGCACACTAATTAGTGGAATGAATGTCTTTATTTTGTATTAGTTTTCATCCTATAATTTCAATTAGGACATTACATATCTTGTGTTAAAATCATGGAAAGAGTTAATTTTATTCAAATAACAAACTAAAAACCGCTTCTAACTACATATCGATATTCTTCGAGCAAAAAAATCATGTTAATAATTCCAGCAATTGATATAAAAAATGGCAAATGCGTTCGCCTGAAACAAGGGCAAATGGATCAAGAAACTGTTTATTCTAATGACCCCGTCGTAATGGCAGAAAAATGGGTCAATGCAGGAGCCAGAAGAATTCACATTGTCGATTTAGATGGCGCAGTAAATGGCACACCAAGTAATGCGGATGTTATTCATGACATTGCCAAAGCATTTCCTGATGTACCCATACAAGTAGGCGGCGGTATTCGCGATGAAGATGTTATTCAAACCTATCTTGATATCGGTGTTTCATTCGTCATTATCGGAACGCGTGCCGTAACAACACCGCATTTTGTTTCTGATGTTTGCCTTGAATTTCCCGGGCACATTATCGTTGGTCTCGATGCCAAGAACGGAAAACTGGCAACAGACGGCTGGTCAAAATTATCTCATCACGATGCAAATGATATGGCGCACCGATTTGAGGAAGATGGTGTTGCGGCAATCATCTTCACTGATATTGGTCGTGATGGCATGATGAACAGTGTTAATGTTGAAGCTACGGTTGATATCTGCAAAAACATTACTATTCCGGTTATTGCTTCTGGCGGCATTACTAATCTTGAAGATATACGCGCTTTATGTGAAGCAGGTGAGGAAGGTATTTTTGGCGCCATCACAGGGCGCGCAATTTATGAGGGCACACTGGATCTTGCCGAAGCGCAAAAACTGGCAGACGAAGTTTGTACCTATTAAACAGGGATCATTAATGGGCCTTGCCAAACGCATCATACCTTGCCTTGATGTTGATAACGGGAGGGTAGTTAAGGGTATTCAATTTGTTGATATTCGTGATGCTGGCGATCCGGTTGAAGTAGCTAATCGCTATGATAAACAGGGCGCAGACGAGATCACCTTTCTTGATATTACTGCCAGCAGTGATGATCGTGACACCATGGTTCATGTTGTAGAAGAAGTTGCGAGTCAGGTATTTATTCCTCTCACCGTCGGCGGCGGAATACGAACTATTGATGATATTCAGCGTATGCTGAAAGCAGGCGCAGATAAAATCAGTATTAATACTGCCGCTGTAAAAGATCCTGAATTTGTTCGTCGCGCCGCCGAACAATTTGGCTCACAATGTATCGTTGTTGCCATCGACGCAAAACAAGTTGAATTTGATGGCGAAAAAAAATGGGAAGTGTTTACTCACGGCGGTCGTAACAAAACCGGCCTTGACGTCATTGAATGGGCACAAAAAATGGCGGAATACGGTGCTGGCGAAATATTATTAACCAGTATGGACCGGGACGGCACCAGAGACGGTTTTGATATCGATCTGACTCGAGCTGTTAGTGAGGCGGTGAATATTCCAATTATCGCCTCTGGTGGCGTTGGTAATTTGCAACATTTGGCTGATGGGGTGCTCTATGGAAAGGCCGATGCTGTTTTAGCTGCCAGTATTTTTCATTTTGGCGAACACACGGTTGCCGAGGCAAAAGAATGCATGGTCAAACAAAATATTGAAGTTCGCCAATAATCATAACTATGAGCAACTGGCTGGATAAAATAAAATGGAATAAAGACGGACTGGTGCCGGTCATTGTTCAGGAAACCGGTTCTCGCCAGATACTAATGCATGCCTGGATGAACAAAGAAGCGCTTGAGCTTAGTAATAAGAATGGAAAAGCAACCTACTGGTCCCGTTCGCGCCAGTCGCTTTGGGTCAAAGGTGAATCGTCAGGTCATTTTCAACTTATTGAATCAATACAGTTAGACTGTGATTTCGACACTCTTTTGATTACTGTTAAGCAGGAAGGTGGCATTGCTTGTCATACTGGCAGACATCATTGTTTTTTTATGACGCTTGAAAATGAAAACTGGCAAACTAAAGAAAACGTATTAAAAAAACCTGAAGATATCTATAAAAAATGAAACAAGACATCCTGAATTCGCTCGATGAAATCCTGGAACAACGCAAACAAGCAAGCCCGGATGACTCTTACACAGCGAAATTATTCAATGATGGCATCGACAGCATTCTTAAAAAAGTAGGCGAAGAAGCTACTGAGACGGTAATTGCGTCTAAATCTGGCAAAAGTGCTGATATAATTCATGAAATTGCAGACTTATGGTTTCATACCCTTGTGCTATTAAAATATCATGGGCTAGACTCAAATGATGTACTACAAGAGCTCGAGGGTCGTTTTGGGTTATCCGGACTTGAAGAAAAAGCAAATCGCAAAAAATAAAAAAGCGGTTCACATAACAAGCTTGCTTGCTGTAACAAAATCGGTTCAACTATCTTATTAAATAAACATCAGGAGAAATAAGTATGGGTTTTGGCGTCTCCGAATTACTCATTATCTTACTCATTGTCGCACTATTGTTTGGCACCAAGAAATTGCGAAACATGGGTGGCGATTTAGGTAGCGCATTAAAAAGCTTCCGCAGCGCGGTATCAGACAAAGAAGATAAAGAAGAACTAACTGATTCAAACAAAAGTCAGCCTCAGGGCGAAGTAATAGAAGGCAAGGTTGAGTCATCAAACGAAGAATCTACTAAAAGCTAGTTTTTAAATATGTTCGACATTGGATTCTGGGAACTGGTCATTATAGCGCTGGTAGCATTGATCATTATTGGCCCCGAGCGATTACCAAAGTTTGCTCATGATGCCGGTCGATTCATCAGGAAAGTGCGTCACTTTATTCAAAATGCCAAAAGAGAAGTTGAAAAAGAACTTAAACTGGATCAATTAAACGATCTAAACGAAAGCATTCATCAAGTTGAAAATCTGATGAATCAGGCACCGGATAAATTGATTCAGGAACAAATTAATCGTGAAAGCGAAAAAGATTCTACCAAGTAAGCGTTTAATTCGATGACCGCGACAAAGACCGATAGTGAACAACCGTTAATTGCTCACCTGATTGAATTACGCACCTGCATTTTAAGATCAGTTACATGTATTTTAGTCCTGTTACTGTTTTTACTTCCGTTCGCCAATGATATTTATGGTTTTGTCGCTACGCCTTTAATAGCCAAGCTGCCGCAGGGTAGCAGCATGATCGCGACGGAAGTTATCTCGCCATTTTTTGCGCCATTTAAATTAACCGTCTTCTGCGCTATCTTTTTCTCTGTGCCTTACATTCTTTTTCAAGCCTGGTCATTTATTACACCGGGACTTTATACAAATGAAAAAAAACTGGTATTGCCTTTACTGGTAAGCAGCACGTTACTTTTTTATGCGGGAATATTGTTCGCCTATTACATCGTCTTTCCGGTGCTATTCGCTTTTCTAACCAAAACCGCACCGGAAGGCATACAAATCATGACGGACATAAATGATTATCTTAATTTTATAATTAAACTTTTTTTTGCTTTTGGCGTATCGTTCGAAATTCCCGTTGCCACTTTTTTATTAATTCGCTCTGGTTTTGCTAGCCCAACAAAGCTGGAAGCTAATCGACCTTATATTATCCTGACAGCCTTTTTTGCAGGCATGTTATTAACGCCTCCGGATGTGATTTCCCAGATCTTATTGGCCGTACCGATATGGTTACTTTTTGAAAGCGGCCTTATTCTGGGGAAAATCTACAGCAAGAAGAAAGAAACCCTGCAAGAAGAAAACTGAACCTTTTAATCACTGGCTGTTACTGCCCAATTGTTAGTTGCTTTTGTCTCAAGTTTTTTTTCATATTCCATTAATTTTTTTTCAATCTCTGAACCCATCATTATTTGAGGTTCGGAACTTTCAAAGCCCTCACTGGTTTCTCTTTCTGCAATAATTGTTCTTGCCACATCAAATGCCCGAACAAAAGATCGGGTTTGCTTCAAGCCGTTTTCCAGATAAGCTTCACCAAAATAAGTGTATTGACCATCATGACCACAACCAAATGAATTTTGTTTGGCGTTTGCCGCCGTAATTACCAGCGTATAGGGATCGGCCAGAGGCCTTATAAAACCGCCAGAATAACAGGCAGAAATAATTATAACGCGCCATTTAATGCCCGCCCCGTTTAATGCTGAATTAATTGTTTCAGCATTAAGGTTATTTAAATTGAACGACGGGAAATTCGCAGAAAGAAAATGATCTTCTGAACCATGAGAAGTTAAAAACAAAACCAGGATGTCTTCATCAATATTCATCAGGTTTGCTATTTTTTTAATACTGCTTTTTAGATTGTGTCCATTTGCCAATGGTACGTTAGTAACAGTATCTTCATTGTTAATTAAGACCAGAGAGCGCCCGAACGCATTAAAGTAATCATCAAATATAGATTGGGCGGATCTGGTTTCATTCATGAAAACATCTTCATCGGCATCGCCAGCAAAACCGATAAAAAATAAATCAGCAACACCCGTTTTTCCTTCAATTAAATTATCGACAGATCTTTCCAGCAAGGTGTTTTGTGAATAATAGACAGATTCAATATTAATATTAGGCGCCGCTGATACATTTTTAATTGTTGTTTGTTGCGGATACCAGAGCGGCTCGGTGGGCAATAAAAACAGTGGAGAAAAATTAAACAATGCATATACGCACACATACGTTAGCGTCGGCAAATATTGCAGATAAAAAAATCGTTTTAATAGACGCCCAACAACTAACAGATACCAAAAAGAATATAAAATAAAAACAGTCCAGTTTGCCTGATAAGAATCAATATAAATTTGTTGTTTTGATAGCGCTAACAAACATACGGAACCCAGCCAGATTACAGGAACGACAGATAAAAAGAGAACGATTAACTTACCAAGATCGTTTGCTCTTTTATTAATCGCTGCGATCAAACTTAAACTGAAAAAAAATGAAAGATAAAGCAGCGCCTGATAACTAAGACCATAAGGATTGAAATAATTATCCGGGGCAGTATCAAAATAATCGTAAACAAAAGACAGGCTCAAAGAAACGATAAATAAAAAACAGATTTGAATATAATTACTTTTAAAGAGCCATAGATGAACCGGCATAAAAAGCGCAGCGCGGGTGCCCGCTATAATATTTGCAAAAAGTTCCAGCAATGATCTCACTATTTAAACTTTCCCGGATTGTTTAAATACAGAAAAACGCTATGACTGTTCCCAGGGCAAGCCATGGAAACGCCATCCACTAATAGTGCTCCTATGTCCATGTTCATCCTTGTCTCCTTCGAAACCCTCAAGCACATTATATACGTTTGTGAAACCTTCATTGATTAGCATTTCACCTGCAATTGCAGATCTGGCGCCGCTTCGACACAGCATAAGCAGTGGAACATCCATAAACCCGTCCATTTCAGGAAATTGTTTCTGTAATGCCAAACGGACATTTTCTGTATAATTTTGCCTTGTTTCCCAATCCGGCGGCTCTTTTAACGCGACATGGATCGCATTTAGCGGATGGCCAACATAGTCATATTCCATTGTGCTTCGAACATCGACTAGTACGGCATTTTTCTCATTTTTCAGAATTTCATAGGCTTCTTCTGGCACAACTTCTTTAATCATATCTTGTCACCTGCATTCAAACTAATAATAAATTGTCACATTTACAGCATAATTCATCTCTGTAATGAATACTAAGTTGATAATTTTCAAAGTTTTATTGATTGCATGCAGCGGGCGCATTACCATTAGCGGCTTTAATTTTAAGAATATCGGTATGAAAACAGTATGAGTATGGATGATCGTGACGGCGTTATTTGGCTTGATGGTGAATTTGTTCCCTGGAGAGAGGCTAAAACCCACGTACTGACACACACGCTGCATTATGGCATGGGTGTTTTTGAAGGTGTTCGCGCCTATAAAACAGCCGAGGGCACCGCAATTTTTCGTCTAAATGAACATACAGATCGTTTATTCAGATCAGCTCATATTTTAAATATGCCAATGCCTTATGAAAAAGAAGCCATTAACAAGGCATGTCTGGATACAGTTAAAAACAATGATCTTGAAACCGCCTATATTCGTCCGATGTGTTTTTATGGTTCTGAAGGAATGGGCCTGAGAGCAGACAATTTGAAAGTTCACGTCATGATTGCTGCCTGGGCTTGGGGTTCTTACCTGGGCAACGAGGGACTGGAAAAAGGTATTCGTATCAAAACCTCGTCATATACCCGCCATCATGTAAATATCACCATGTGTAAAGCCAAGGCGAATGGCAACTACATGAACTCGATGCTTGCTTTGCAGGAGGCACTTACAGATGGTTATGACGAAGCATTATTACTTGATAACGAAGGTTATGTTGCTGAAGGTAGCGGCGAGAATATTTTTATTGTTCGCGATGGTGTTATATTTACACCGGATCTGACCTCGGCGCTTGAAGGTATCACCCGTGAAACCATTATGCAGTTTGCCGACGAAAACAATATTATTGTTAAAGAAAAACGCTTAACGCGCGATGAAATATACGTCGCTGACGAAGCATTCTTTACCGGTACGGCAGCAGAAGTAACGCCTATCCGCGAACTTGATAACCGTCAAATTGGTGAGGGCAAACGCGGACCGATTACAGAGAAATTGCAGAAGTTGTATTTTGATTGCGTAGAAGGAAAGCTTAATCAATACGATGACTGGTTAAGTTATATTTAGGAGCGTTGATTATGAGTAACTCTGGACAAAACATGGCAGAAACGTCGACAAGCAAGGAACCTGTTTTTCATATAAAAAAAGAGCAGTTGCCTTTGCATTGCCCTTTACCTGAAATGAGTCTTTGGAATCAGCATCCAAAAGTATTTCTGCCAATTGAAGAGTCTGGCAAAAGCAAATGCCCATATTGTGGCACTGAATTTATTCTTGAGGAATAAGCTGACACGAATTTCACATGGCTTTTTATATTTGGCGTATTACTGACGGAAAAGCAGGCCATGATTCCCAAAGCATCGGACTATGTAAAGCCATAAACAGATTAAAAGCCAGCGAATGTATCGATCTTCCAATTCAACCGTCACTCACTTATTTTAAAAATTTCTTTTTAAAACAATTTCCTTTAGGCAATAACTTGCCTGACCCAAATATTATCATTGGCGCAGGACACAGCACACATTTACCCATGTTATGCGCAAAACGCGCCCGGGGCGGCAAAACGATTGTATTAATGAAACCCAGCTTACCTTTGTCTTTTTTTAACACCTGTATAATTCCTGAACACGATCAAACCACTGAAAAAGAAAATGTAATAACAACTAGCGGCGCAATAAACCCGGTGCAATTTAACGAAAACAAATCCGCTAACACGGGCCTAATACTGATAGGCGGACCTTCAAAACACTATCGCTGGAATAACAAATCAATACTTAAGCAAATTACACAGATTATTAATGATTGTCCTGACATTAAATGGACCGTTGCTGACTCGCCACGTACGCCTGATACGGCATTGTCTGGAGTTTCAAATTTAGCGAATATAACGATACTGAATTATAAAAATACGAGCAGCAGAACAATTCGTGAAATTATTTTCAAGACTGGCAATATATGGGTAAGTAAAGACAGTGTCTCAATGATATACGAATCACTTTCTTCTGGAGCAGCTGTCGGCATTCTTGATGTGGAACAAAACAACAACAATAAGATATCAGACGCAATAAACCGACTGATTAATGAGAAACAACTTAGCTCTTTTGAAATGTGGAAAAACACAAAATATCTTATACCAGCATCTACTAAATTTAACGAAGCTGATCGCTGCGCATCATTATTACAGGCTCGAGGCATACTTGCTTGAGTAACAGCGATTCGACCAGCGTTGCCTGCCCGGTATGCAATAACCCGGAAACACATTACTTCGTAACAAAAAACGGATACCCGTTTAACCAGTGCAAAGAATGTGACTTTGTTTTTCTGAACCCAATGCCGAATCAGGAAGAACTAAACGAACAATACACGGATGACGAAGAAGCAGCAGAACCAGCTTACAGCAAGTCTGGCTCCCGCATGAGACGCGCTTTTATTAAACTACCGCGTTTTCTACCTTATGCTTTTGGTAAAAAAACTCTGGATTTCGGTTGCGGCGGAGGCTTTGTTGCTCATGCATTAAGCTACGTGGCTAAATCTTCCAGCGGCATTGATATCAGCGAGAATGCCGTAGCCTATGCCAGCATGCGTTTCAAGCGTGCTAATTATGCGTGTATGGATTTTATTCAATTACTCAAGACCGATGATAACTATGATTTTGTCTATTCCTCAGAAGTAATTGAGCATGTCAGCGACATTAATCTTTATATGAAAACACTGGCGCGCCTGGTTAAAAAAGGCGGTTATGCCTATATCACGACTCCTGATCTGGGACACCCGAAAGTACCCGAAAATATAATAGATTGGTCTATGATGTGCCCGCCTATACATGTACAACATTTCACTCAAAAAACGGCCCACATACTTTTTAATCGTTATGGCTTTAAAATAGTCAAATTTTACAAACACAAAAAACCGGGGCTTATCTTCCTTGCACAAAGACTGTAATTGCGACGACACTTTCTGGGAATATTGCTGCATCAATTACTTTCTATAGCATCGTAAGCCTTCAGATATTAAGTTATTATAGGGACAATATTGATCATCAGTGCTGTCTTTATTCAAGCTATTCACGAGACTTTTTTGAAACCAACTATCTTACAAATATTGCCAGAGCTTGATTGCGGCGGCGTTGAAAGAGGAACGCTCGAGGTTGCTGCTGAACTTGTGCGTAGAGGACACCGATCAATTGTTGTTTCAGGAACCGGGCAAATGGTGCCCCAGCTTATCGCTGAAGGCAGCGAACATATCAATTTACCGGTCGGAAAAAAATCATTATTCACTGCAATTAGATTAATACCAAGATTACGACAATTATTTAAAGAGCAACAAATTAATATTATCCATGCGCGTTCTCGTTTGCCCGCATGGTTAGCTTATCTTGCCTGGAAAAAACTTGACCCGGAAAATCGCCCCAGATTTATAACTACAGTACATGGCCCTTATACCGTTAATCGTTATAGTAAAATCATGGTATCAGGTGAACGAATCATCGCTGTTTCCGAATATATAAAAAACTATATACTGAAAAACTATCCTGATGTTAATGAAAATAAAATTGAAACTATTCATCGCGGCATAAGCAAAGAAAAGTTTCCATATGGCTTTAATGCTTCAGGTGAGTGGCTGTCAAAATGGAAAAGAGATCACCCGAACTTGTCTGATAAGTTTATTATTACCTTGCCCGGAAGAATTACTCGCTGGAAAGGACATAATGACTTTATTGATATCATAATCAAAGCAAAGAATGACGGACTTAATGTGCATGGCATCTTTGCCGGCGGAACGGATCCTGGGAAAGACAAATACCTGAATGAGCTAAAATCTATTATTGATACAAATGGCATGAATGATTATTTTACGTTTCTTGGTCAACGAAATGACATGAAAGAAATCATCTCAAGTTCAGACATAGTTTTATCCTTGGCTATAACACCAGAGGCTTTTGGTAGAACAGCACTTGAAGCATTAAGTCTTGGTGTGCCAGTAATTGCTTATGACCACGGCGGAGCAAAAGAAATCCTTGCTAAAATGTTTCCTGAAGGAAGAGCAACACCATTAGATACGGATGATGTTAATTCGCTTATAAAAAAGTTTCATAGCTCCATGCCTGAAGTAAAAAATCAGGTAGCTTTTAGCTTAAATAATATGTTGGACAAAACTATCTCATGCTACAATTCATTTTCTTAAAAAACTATTAATGGCTGAAGAAAAAAAAATTATTGCTGTTTGTGTTGCGACTTTTAAACGTCCCGAATTATTGAATAATTGCCTTTCCGCAATCGGACAGATAACTATTCCCGGATACTGCATACCTTTAATAATAGTCGTCGATAATGATAGTGAAAAATCAGGTAGAGCAAGTTTCAAAAAAGCAACAAAAAATATTGAGTTTGAATCATATTATTATGTAGAACCAAATAGAGGTATCTCTTCAGCAAGAAATCGCTTGCTAAAAGAATCTTTAAATCACCATGCTGATTTTATAGGGTTTATTGATGATGATGAGTTCCCTCATTCAGACTGGTTAATGCAGCATATGCAAACCTCAAAGAAATATAACGCCGACGTTGTTGCTGGTCCCGTTGTACCTGTTTTTTCTAACCAGCCTATAAATAAAATGCCAAATAACTCTAAACTTAATACAGGAGATACGCCTCGACATGTGGCAGCAGGGAATGTTTTATTTAGAAGCAAACTGGCAACCGATAACAACCTCTGTTTCAATACAGCCTATAATTTTACCGGGGGCGAGGACTTTCATTTTTTTGATCGGTCTTACTCCCTTGGGAATGTCCATGTTTGGTCAGCCGAAGCTATTATTTACGAAACGATCCCGGAAGAAAGAAGGACGAAAAAATATCTTTTTTTCAGGCACTTTACTGGCGCCATAAATAATGTTCTTCAATATAAAACGAATAACAATACTTTTTCTGTATGGTTTCATTTTATTATAAAAATTATTGGCAAAATATTTAGCGCCTTAGTTTCCGCAATAATTTTTTTATTAACATTAAACAACTCAAAACTGGAAAAAAGCATAATTAAACTGGCTAGTGCAATAGGCTATTTATGCGGGCTTTTAAATATAATTGTAGAACGTTATCGATAAAATTAATTCTTATGACTACAAATAGTTCTATACATAACAAAATAACAACATTTTATATCTGGCTAAAAGAATACTGGCCTTGTATATTGATATCATTAACTGTTATAGGTTTTGTCAGCAAATCACTATATAACTATCCAATTAGCGTAATGGCAGTAATTGGTCTTTATAGAACAGTCACTTCACCAAAAGTCATTTGGCAAGACGAAACATTAAAGTCTTTTTTTATTATATTCCTATGCCTATGGATACCTTTATTTCTTTCTTTTCCTGATGCTGCAAATCAAAAGCACTCTGCTCATACTGTTTTTCCTTATCTCAGATTTTTATTTGCCGGTATATTTATTATTCAGGAGCTTTCTTATAACAAGAAAAGAATTAAGTTCGTAATTATTTCAATATTTTTAATCGTAACATTTTGGTGTATAGACGCATCCCTTCAGCTCGTTTTAGGGCAAGATATTTTTGGTTATCCGTATGATAAGTATCTAGGTTTAACAGGAATGTTTTATCCCCGAAACACTATTGCTCATATTTGTTCCATTCTTTCGGTTTTTTATTTTATCACTGTACACCGAATTGCTCTTGAACAAAAATGGTCGTTGTTGTTATTAGTCCCCCTTTTCCTTGTTATTCTTGTCAGTGGTAGGCGTGCTGCCTGGATAATGCTTGCTTTATCTTCTATGGGTTTTTTAGTTTACCTTTATCTGAGTGCAAACAATAAAAAACAGATATTAATATTAATTGGCTCTATATCACTCGTGCTTAGTATTATACTAGGTTCAACAGCTTTATTTCATAAACCCACTAACAATCGCCTAAAAGCAACTCAAGGATTGTTTAGTTTTGATTATGATGCCATTGATCACGCTATGGGAATGCGTCTTCAATTATGGGAAACCGCTTATTCAACATTTAAGGCTAACCCTATAAATGGAATAGGTCCAAGAGGATTTCGGCATACTTACCAACAATATGCTTCACCAGATAATTATTGGGTAAACCAAACTCACCCGCACTTGCTTACTCTTGAAATCATGGCGGAAACGGGGATTATTGGTCTATTAGGTTACATGCTTGCATTATATTTATTAATTCATAGGCTACTAATTAGAAAAAAAATATTAGATGAGCTTCCATTTTTTCTGCCTGTGTTAGTAGCGCTTTTTCCTCTTAACGCACACATGGCTTTTTATGGTTCTATTTGGTCAAGCATGATTTGGCTGCTTCTTTCTTTATACTTTGCTAAAGTTAAACTAAATGATTAATGTCCTGCTAATCCATTAATGAAAATATTAATTATTAAGTTAGGTGCGTTAGGAGACACCATTACATCGACTTCGATAATCAATCAAATATCAAAACATCATCATAAGGATCAGGTATACTTACTAACAAGCTCTCAGTTTGAATGTCTTTTTTCAAATTTTAAAAGCTTAACACTTTGTTCCTTCGATCGAAAAACCTTATCAAACAAAATAAAATCTATTCTATGGATAAGAAAACAACAGTTTGATCGAATTTACGATTTGCAATCTAATGATAGAACAACTCTTTACTGTGCATTATCAGGCAGTCCTTTTCGAGCCGGCAATCACCCGCGCTTCCCATATCATGTACACCCGAAGACTAAATACATTGGCGAATGTCATTCATTTGATCGTCTAAACCAAATATTAGAAAGCGCTAATATCGAAAAAGCGGAACCACTGCCATTCTTGCCTGTTCCAGAAGATACAGCTGAAGAAGTATCTGGCTGGTTAAATGATCACGCCTTGTTTGAAAAACCTTACGTGCTCTTACATGCAGGCTCAAGCCCCTTGCATCCTGAAAAGAGGTGGCCCTATTTTTTAGAGCTTGCATTGGCTATAAAAGACAATTTCAATGTTATCTGGATCGGGGGAGATGACGATAAAGAATTAAATATCGAATTAAGCGCAAAGACAGGAATTAATGCAACATCAGCTTTTAGTATTCTTGGTCTGGTTGAACTAGGAAAAAAAGCAAGGTTTGCCGTGACAAATGACTCCGCTCCCATGCATATTCTGTCTTGCGCACAAATACCGGTGTTCGGTTTGTTTGGACCAACCTATGCCCGCAGGACTCATGCCCTGGGTCAACTTGATAATGTAATAACACCAAACGATCAAATTGCACAAAACGATCATCAGTTTATACCGCAAGATATAGCAAATATCTCCGTTGATACGGTATTAAATAAACTCAAGGCAAATCAACTACTATGAGTTTTTACGAAAAACTGGCGCTGTTTTACGTAAACCTGATCATACTCTACAGGAACAGTGTAATTAATAATGCTGCTAGATTTCTTTTTAAAAAAGCAACTAAAGTTGAAAAAATTTTAATCAATCGCGACGGAGCATTTGGTGATTCTATTGTTGCCATTCCAGCAATAAACATCATTAGACAAAACTTTCCTGATGCACAAATAGACTTGTTATCCATAAACAATACTGGCATTTCTTTCAAGGATATTGGTCTTGATAAAAAACTGATTAATAATCTGTTTAATATAAAAAAGCATCAAAGAAAAGAAACGATTAAAAAGTTAAGAGAGCAGAATTACGACCTGTTTATCCAGATACCACAAAATATTGGCGTCTATAAATCTATTAGAAATATGTTACTGGTGCGTTTTTATCTAGATATAAAATATGCATTCGGCTGGGACAAAGGCAGAATAAAATCATTCATGCGACTTCAAAAGAAATATGGACATATAAATACAGAAACCCGGCGCTTTATTAAAACGCTAAACGAAAATGGACTTTATGGTGATATTGCTTACCCGCTGAATAGTCAGGCGCCAGATGAACCAGAGATAAATCAATTAAACTCAGATAATTTACCCATTGTTTTTTTAATAGGTGGCAAACTCCAGCCAAAAAAATGGCCTCTGAATCATTGGATATCATTGGCAAAACTTATAGGTGAAAAACAGAAAATCCTGTTAATCGGTGGAGATGACGAAAAACAAGATGCTGAATACATTAAATCAAAAACTACAAACGTAGTTAATTTATGCGGTAAATTGACCATACCGGAACTACGTTATATTTTCGAAAGAATAAAAATTGCAATTAGTCTGGATACTGGGGCTATGCACTTATGTGCCTCAACAAACGCAAAACTTATTTCGCTTTTTTCTACTCGCGACTTGTCTAACAAATGGTTTCCCGTTAATAAAAACTCAATAGTTATAGAAAAAGTTGTTCATTGTAGTTTTTGTTTAAAAACAGAATGTGCGGATAATATTTGCATGAGTAACATCCTGCCTAACGAAGTATATTCAAGGATTAATGAGCTATTATCAGAATAATCTAGTCTTCCCGTGTATTTTTTAAGTGTTTAATTTTTTGCCATAGATTTTTCCAGTCAAAGAAAGGGGGAAGACATTCTTTTGTTTGAAAGTGTATCGCTACAGCAGGAATAGGTGAAAAACCGGGAATATGCCTGAATAGAAGATCTGTCGTCTTCTTTTCAGAACCCAGGTGTCGTTTTTCTTTAATGCCAACAAATTTTGTATTTTCGAAATATTCCCAATATTCTTTCACGGCACGGGAATGTATAAAAAACGTATGCGTTGCATTACTCATGCTCCGCCAGCGCCTTTTTTCTCCTAACAAAATATACGAAGGATAATTATACTGACTGTAAATCAACTCATGCTCTTGTGGGTGAATCAGCAAATGAGAGCCGGTTTGTTCATATACTTTTTTATAAAAATCAGCCATTTCAAAAATTGCAGTTTTCTCATGAAGATAATCATCTTCACAAAAATAAAACAATGAGTCTTTGTCTTTTGCGTAAGAAAAGTGCTGAAGTAACGACTCACCCTGCCCGGTCTTTTCTGTAGTAACCAGGCTCCACTTGCAATTTAATTGTTTAGCTAGTGTTTTAATTTTTTCTATAACAAGCGGCTCTGATCGATCATCAAAAATAGTAAGACTTACTTCAATGTTATTTTTCAAAGCATCATTGACGGACAAAAAAAGCGAATAAATACAAGTTAGCAGGTGTTCTTCGAGGCTAACGCCGGTAAGTTCACTGCGCTTTCCTTTTGCTCGCTTATCATTAATACAAGTACGTAAACAAATGTGTAATTTGTTTAATTTAGCCGGGTTTTTATTTGGGCTTGAATTTAATGATTCATAAACAAGCTTTTGATCTGCCAGACTTTCAAACTTTTTTAAAGGTAATAAATTATATTGTGGATGTTTCTTTATTGAGTAGCCCTGCTTTTTTAAGACTCGATCAAGTAAACGCAAAACCTCATTCATCTATCGTTCTCCTAATAGCAGCGCTTACTTCTTCAACGGGAATATTGCGAGCGTCATTTTCTGAACCGGAAATACATATAGCCTTTTTTCCCCAGGGCCGATAACGCTCAGGCTTCATCAAACTAAAAAAACTGATGGTTGGCGTGTCTACAGCACCTGCAATATGCCCCAGACCAGAGTCAGGGCCTATATATAAACAGGCTTTTTCAATTAACGCTGCTGCTTCTAACAAACTGTTGCCAACTGTATTAATGTTGTTAATATTTATTTTTCTTGCTACGTCCAATGTTTCTTCGGCTTCAAAACTATTTCCCAAAAAAATAACACCGGAAAAATCATCATGGTGTTTGTTAAGTAGCTCAATAAATTTTTCAATAGGCCAGGTTTTTTCAGGTTTACGATTATCGCCTATTGAAATAGCCAACAACTTATTTTTATTATCAAATTGCGATATTACTTTTTCTGCATATTCTCTATCAACATCAGAAGGCCAAACACTTGTGTCTGGAATTGGGTTGTTACCATGCAGTCTGGCGATCACGCCCATTAAATCCTCAACAGCATGTGGACCATAGCTTTTAGCAAACCATTTCGTGTATCTTTTTTTCGCACGTAATAAGTAAGCCAGGCCGTCTGTTCTTACATCAACGATTAAATCATAACGATTCTTCCAAAGTTGCAACAACAGGGCTGGAACACCTCTTAATGGAAGATCTTTATCTTTTAAATAAAGTTTATCAAGCCGCGGATAGTTTTTATACAGGCCTGTACCTCGTTTATCAACGACGATATCAAACATGGCTTCTGGAAATTTGTCCTGCAAAGATTTTAAAACCGGGGTAGTCATAACGACATCACCGACAGAGCTTAATCCAATAAATAATATTTTATTAACACTCATTAACTAAACTGGTTTACTTGCTGTTTACCGAATAATCACTGTACGATTTTTCTTCGATTAGTTCGGAGCCAGTTTTCATGTTAATAATTTTTTTAATTTCTGCTCGTTCATCATTAGTAAAATAAACTGATCTGGCCAAATCAACAAACTCTTTATCAAACACCTGTTCTGATTCTTTGTCTCTTATCTTGTCTTCTATATCCCACAAGGACTCATTAACAGCCTTTAATTCGCTTATATTTTTATCAAGATCGTTTCGTGAGTACGGCGAGCCATCCCATAATGACTGCAATACCGTTAGTTCTTTATTAATATTTTCCAGTTTAGCTGCATCATTAATTCTTTCAGATTTAATTTGAAGGATTGTTATTTTATCCAATAACTCTCCCACTGATAGCTCTATTTTTATACTCACAACGACTCCTTCAACTTAATTACTTGCCTATACAAAACTGAGAAAAAACCTTTCCTAACACATCGTCGGTTGTGGTCCTGCCAGTTATTTCATCAAAACCCGATAAAGCCAGTCTCATTGATTCTGCCAGTACTTCCAGACCTAGGCCCTTCTCTTCAGCAATTAACACTTGTTTCAAATTATCTTTTACTGAATTTAATGCATCAATATGTCTTTGTCTCGCAAAAATAATGTCTTCATCATTATCGGTTATATCAAGGACAGCACTTATTTTCTCAAGCAGATTTCCCATGCCTGCACCTGTTTTTACTGAAACAAAAACCTCATTATCAGTGTTTTTAAAAGCGTTGTTCTTACAAAGATCGATTTTATTTCTTACTATAATTTTTTTAGCGCCTGCTGATATATGTTTATCTGGAATTTCAGCCCCTGCTTTTTCATTAAGGCTATTATCAACGACATACAAAACAATATCAGCAACCGAAAGCGCTTTATATGATCTATCCACGCCTTCCTTTTCAATAGCATTGTTTGTTTCACGTAACCCTGCTGTATCAATTAAAGTAACAGCAAAATCACCCAGCAAAACCTTTTCTCGAATAATATCTCGAGTTGTCCCTGCTTCGGCTGAAACAATAGCAGAATCATACCCGCACAAAAAATTTATCAAACATGATTTCCCGGCATTAGGTAGCCCGGCAATGACCACGGTTGGATTATGGTCAAGAATTCGGCCTGCTTCGGCATTTCTTAGAATGATAGTTAGTTCAGTCAAACACTTTTCTATTTTTTCAATGGCTGGGTGAATATCAATATCCACGTCCTCTTCATCTGGAAAATCCAACGCAGCTTCAATCAATGACCTGGCTGTAAAGACTTCCTCTCTTAACTGTTTTACTTTGCTGGAAAAAACGCCGTCGAGTGATTGCAATGCGCTTCGAGCAGCTTTTTTTGAATTACAGTCTATAAGATCGGCAACGGCTTCAGCCTGAACCAAATCTATCTTGCCGTTTAAAAAGGCTCTTTCGGTAAACTCACCAGGATTAGCTATGCGAGCACCTAAAGAAACTATTTCATCGACCAGCATTTCCAATAAAACACGACTTCCATGGACATGGCACTCAATCACCTCTTCGCCGGAATAAGATGCGGGCGCTTCAAAATAAAGAGCAATGCCTTTGTCGATAATCTGCTGTGAAGACTTAAATGATACGTATTGTGCTTGGCGGGGAATCGGAACCTGACCGGTTAACGCTATATATATTGCCTTACTTTTCTTGCCAGAAACTCGAACAACGCCAATACCCCCCCTTCCTAAAGGAGTAGCTACCGCAACAATTGTGTCGTTGTTCTCTGGCATCGCGTTAACCGCTCGCCCAAACAAGCATGGGCGAATTACTTAAGTAGAAGAGCCTGCTTGTTCGATGTTACGAGTAATTACCCATTGTTGAGCTATTGAAAGCGTATTATTAACAACCCAATATAAAACCAGACCAGCCGGGAAAAAAGCAAAAAACACGGTGAAGACAACCGGTAACACAGACATTACTTTTGCCTGAACCGGATCCATCGGCGCAGGATTTAATTTTTGTTGGACAAACATGGTAACGCCCATCAACAACGGCAAGACAAAATATGGGTCGGCAACAGACAGGTCGTTTATCCACAAAATAAAATCGGCCTGCCTTAATTCAACACTTTCTAACAACACCCAATACAAGGAAATAAAAACCGGTATTTGAATCAAAATCGGAAAGCATCCTCCCAATGGATTAATCTTTTCCTCTTTATAAAGTGCCATCATTGCTTGATTCAGCTGTTGCCGATCGTCTTTATAACGATCTCTGAGAGATAACAGTCTTGGCTGAACTTTACGCATATTAGCCATGGAACGATAACCGGCTGCAGAAAGTTTAAAAAAGAGTAACTTTAAAACAAGAGTAACTAATACAATCGACCAGCCCCAATTCTTAACAAGATCATGAATATGATCTAAAAGCCAAAATACCGGCTCAGCAAGAAACCAGAAAATGCCGTAATCTACCGTTAACTCAAGACCATCAGCATATTGAGGCAACTCTTTTTGAAGTTTGGGCCCGGCATAAAAGCGATGACTAAATTCATCACTGGAACCAGCGGGTATAATTTTTGAAGACGTAATTGCACCAATAACATAACTGCTTTGGTTTGGATTTAAAGTATAGTAACGATACGTTTCTTCTTTTGAGCCAGGAATTAATGCCGTAAAAAAGTAATGTTGCAGCATAGCAACCCAGCCATCTGCAACATCAACAGATAGCTTGTCATCTTCGATATCACCGAAGTCTATTTTTTCATAGCGTTTTTCTGGTGTTGATAGAACAGCGCCGGTATAGGTATAGATAAAACGGGAACCTTTTTCAGTCGGTTCTGTTCGGTTTATCTGGGCATAAGCACTGCCATTCCACTCAACCGTTAAATTATTCTGTACTTCATAAGTGACATCGACAACATACTGGCCTTTGTAAAAAGTAAATGTCTTGATGATTTTTAGACCATCTTCCGATTCCCAATAGAACGGTACTTTTATACTTTCATTATCAGAAAGGTTGTAACTAACATTGTTTGTCTTGAAAAGGGTTTTATGGTTAACGGGATAATTTTTACTTAATAAACCTCCTTGTATTAAGTAAAACCCCTCTTCATTATTCTCTAGCAAAACAATCTTGTTGGTTTGATCTTCTTTAGTAACAGAATAATCCAGTAATGCTGCACGCTGAACCGTTCCACCAACAGTATTAATTTCGAAATCCAGCACATCTGTTTTAACGCGTACTATCTTGCCTTTAGTTTCTTCAATTACATTTTCTATAATTGCCGGTTCAATAGTATTTAATTTTTCTGTTTGTAACACCGGCAAACTACTATCTTCCGTTTCAGAACGCTCAATCGGTGTAGCAGCGTCTGTCATCTGGATCGGTTTAGAAGGATAGTCTTCCTGCCATGCTTGCCAGATCATGGTCAGCACTAAACCCAGGGCTATTAATAAAATAAACCGTGTTGTTTCCATTAGTTTTAAGACTCTATTGATTTATGCGGAACAGGATCGAAGCCGCCTTCATGAAAAGGATGACAACGACAAATTCGTCGACCACCAAGAAAAGCGCCTTTCAAAGCGCCATGCTCTGAAATTGCCTCTATTGTGTATTGAGAACAGGTAGGATAAAAACGACAACATGGCGCCATAAAAACACTAATATAGCGTTGATATAAACGAATGAATTTAACTAAAACCGTTTTCATTAAATAACTTTATCCCAGTGTTTAGCAAGAATGAGCGCTATGTTTTTCTTATTAACATCCAGCTTGTTTCTGACAACAACAACTATATCGTTTCCTTTTAATTTTTTTTTATTTAATCGAAAACTTTCCCTGATTATACGTTTCAGCCGGTTTCTCTCAACTGCACTGTTGATATGTTTTTTGGGAACCGCGAGACCCAGGCGTGGCCAATCATAATTATTACGACTTGCTAGAAATAAAAAAGAATTATCGCTGGATCGGTGCTTTGAAGAAAAAACTTGTTTAAATTCGTCCGGTCGCTTTAATCTATTATTATCTCGGAAACGCTTCCCGGAAGAAGGCATTATTTATGCTCTCTCTAGGCGGAAAGTCTCTTTCTTCCTTTGTTCCGGCGTGCTTTTATGATTGCTCTTCCTGAACGCGTTTGCATACGAGCACGAAAACCGTGGTTTCTTTTTCGCTTTAATTTACTTGGTTGATAAGTCTGTTTCATATGCAATGCCTTAGATTTTCTGTGTCTAGCTGTTTAAAAGGGCGCACATATTACTGTTGCTACGATAATTATGTCAATTAATACTATCAAAAATAAGTTTAATTATGGTTGTGGATAACTTTTATGATCAGGTATAAACTCTCTCTATCTCATCTGATTTAATTTCTACGAGGATATAGAGTGGGAACAACCCCATGGAAACGTTGCCTGGAGCGACTTGAGGGCGAACTGTCGCCTCAACAATTTAATACATGGATACGCCCATTACACGCCATAGAACAGGAAGGATCCGTTCGCCTGTTAGCGCCTAATCGGTTTGTTCTTGACTGGGTTAGCGAAAAGTATTTTCCTAGAATGGAAGAAATTCTAGGCGACTCAAATAATAATAAGCAAGTCTCTTTAAATCTTGAGATTGGCAGCAAAAGCAATATCAAAAGTACGAACGACAAATCTGCTGAATCAGTTTCTAACGAACCAATAAACACCAGACAACCAACTTCTCAGGTTAAACACTCGAGTAATTTAAACACTTCTTTTACCTTCGATTCTTTCGTACAAGGTAATTCCAATCAATTAGCAAGGGCAGCTTCCATGCAAGTTGCTGAAAATCCAGGAAATGCATACAACCCGTTATTTATCTATGGTGGTGTCGGTTTAGGTAAAACACATCTAATGCATGCAGTTGGTGCCGCCATACTGGAAAAAAAGCCATCGGCAAATGTTGCTTATCTTCACTCAGAAAGGTTTGTTGCGGACATGGTTAGAGCCTTGCAACATAATGCAATTAATGAATTCAAACGACATTATCGAAACCTGGATGCATTACTAATTGATGATATTCAGTTTTTCGCCAAAAAAGAGCGATCGCAGGAAGAGTTTTTTCATACATTTAATGCATTACTTGAAGGCGAGCATCAAATTATCCTTACCTGTGATCGTTACCCAAAAGAGGTTAACGGCCTGGAGGAACGATTAAAATCTCGTTTTGGTTGGGGATTAACCGTTGCGATTGAACCACCGGAACTGGAAACCCGTGTTGCTATTATTAAGAAAAAAGCAAAACAGGCACATAAAGAACTTCCAGATGATGTTTCATTTTTTATTGCAAAACGATTCAGGTCTAACGTTCGGGAACTGGAAGGCGCACTAAACAGAGTGATTGCGAACGCAAATCTTACCGGAAAAACAATTACACTCGATTTTACTAAAAATGCATTACGTGACTTGCTTATAATTCAAGACAAACAGGTTACTATAGAAAATATACAAAAAATTACAGCAGAATATTACAAAATTAGAGTTGCTGATTTACTTTCTAAAAGAAGAAATCGCTCTATTGCAAGACCAAGGCAAGTCGCTATGGCAATTTCAAAAGAATTAACTAACCATAGCTTGCCAGAAATAGGCGATGCTTTCGGTGGGCGAGATCATACAACTGTGTTACATGCTTGCAGAAAAATAAAAGAATTAAGAAAAACAGAACAACGTATAGAAGAGGATTATGTAAATATTACAAACATTCTAACAAGTTGATAAAAACTTGTGTAAAAGTATGTAATAGATTTTTTATTATTTAAGTTCACAATTTATTAACAACTTTAAAATAAATTAAACATAAATAATAAACAAAGATATAAATCTGTAAGTAATTGATTGTTATAATAAAATAAAGATATAAACAGATTTTTTAATAGCTAATAGTAATAATAATAGGTATATATATGAAATTTAATATAGATAGAGATGTGCTGTTACCTGTATTACAGACAGTTAGTGGTGTTGTTGATCGAAGGCAAACACTTCCTATACTTTCTAATCTATTGTTTAGTCTGGAACCAGGCTCTTTATCTGTCACTGCTACAGATATGGAAGTTGAACTTATTGTTAAGATAGAAGTGCCTTTAGAACAGTCTGGCGAATTAACATTACCTGCGCGAAAATTATTGGATATATGCAGAGCATTACCTCAAGAATCAAATCTGCAATTTGAAGTAAAAAATGATCGGGTGTTGATAAAATCGGGTAGAAGCCGTTTTACTTTAGCAACGTTACCTGCTCCTGAATATCCTGTTATTGATATAACTGAAACAATAACAACATTTAATATAAAACAAAGAATTCTGGATCAATTACTAAGTAATACCCAGTTTGCGATGGCGCAACAGGATGTTCGTTATTATCTTAATGGTCTTTTATTGGAAATAACATCAGATAAATTAAGAGCAGTAGCAACAGACGGTCACCGTTTGGCGTTAGATGAAACAGATATTAAAGCGGTTGTTGACGAGTCAATTCAAATCATTGTTCCAAGAAAAGGTATAATTGAGCTAACACGATTACTTCAGGATGAAAGCGAAATTGAAATCCAGATAAGTGCAAATCATATAAGAATTAAAAATATTAATTCTTGTTTTACCAGCAAATTAATCGATGGTCGTTTTCCTGATTATAAACGTGTTATTCCTGAGTTAAGTGAGACACCGGTGTTGGCAGATAGAGAAGAATTAAAAAATAGTCTGACCCGAGCATCTATATTATCGAACGAAAAATATCGTGGAGTCAGAATAATTCTTAGTCCTGATAGTCTACGAGCGTTAGCTCATAATCCGGAGCAGGAAGAAGCAGAAGAAGAACTTGGGGTGCAATACGAAGGAAGTGAACTGGAAATTGGGTTTAATGTTTCTTACCTGCTGGATACTCTGACCATAATTAAGAGTGACAAAGTAAAATTAAGTGTTTTAGATGCCAACAGTAGTTGTTTGGTGTTGCCAGAGGATGACTCTAATTGCCAGTACGTCGTTATGCCCATGCGTCTTTAGGAAATGCTCTGTATTGATCAGCTGAAGGCGGTATCGGTCAGGAATTTAGGTGAATTTAGTATAGAGCCTGCAGCCAGGCTTAATTTTTTCTATGGTCCGAATGCAAGCGGGAAAACCTCTATACTTGAATGCGTATATCTTTTATCCCGAATTAAATCATTTCGCAGCAAGCGTATAAATGATGTTGTCACTCGGGGAGAACAAAAATTATCAGTTTTTGCCAAAGGCTTAAATCAGGGAAAAAGCTTTTCTGTTGGCATTGAAAAAGGACGAGGCATAACAGCGATTAAATATAACGGCGAGGTAATACAAACAGCTTCTGAACAAGCAAAACGACTTCCTGTTTATGTATTAACACCCGATCACCATATATTATTTACTGGCACCCCTAAAGATCGCCGCCATTGGTTAGATTGGTCATTGTTTCACGTGGAACAAGATTATATTTCTGTCTGGAAAAGTTATCATCGAGCGCTTCGTCATCGTAATACACTATTAAAAACAGAGCGTTCTATTGATGCTTCTGAGTTGGCTGGTTGGGAAAAACTAATGGCAGAAGAAGCAATAAAGATAGACTCTATGCGAAAGAGGTATATTTCTTCCCTAAACCAAATTTTAAATAAGCAGTATTTACCACAGGTTTTATCTTCTGCTGGAATGGTTGAGTATTTAAATCAGGCTTACGAAAACCAGGATTTAGTTTCATTGTTTTCTGAAAATAGAAATAATGATGTAAAAAAAGGATATACCGGTTTAGGACCACATCGAACGGATATTTCTTTTAGTTATGATGATTTTAATGTAGCGAAACATTTATCCCGTGGACAAACAAAATTATTCGGCGCAGCTTTAATATCTTCACAAATAGAAATATTAAAAAAATCAAATATCGATGCCATGATATTGGTTGATGATTTAGATGCAGAACTGGATGAGACCTCCAGTAAAAAGATGTTTGACTTATTGATGTCGAACAACGTACAAACATTTGTCTCTTCATTAACAAAACCGTCCTGGTTCGAAGCAGAAAAAAGTAATAATGCTGTGTTTCACGTGAAACACGGAAAAGTAGAAAAAATGATAGAATAAGTTTACTTATTTAAGAGAGAAAAATATGTCAGAAGAAAACGATTACGGTTCCTCGCAAATTAAGGTTTTAAAAGGCCTAGAGGCTGTAAGAAAGCGCCCTGGTATGTATATAGGTGATACAGATGATGGTACCGGTTTGCACCATATGGTGTTTGAAGTTGTTGATAATAGTATCGATGAAGCCCTGGCCGGACATTGTGACCAAATTAAAGTGACGATTCATTCCGGTGAATCCGTCAGTGTTTCTGATAATGGCAGAGGAATCCCTGTGGGAATTCATGAAGAGGAGGGTTTGTCTGCCGCAGAAGTGATTATGACGACGTTACACGCAGGCGGCAAGTTTGATGATAATTCCTACAAAGTTTCTGGCGGTTTACACGGTGTTGGTGTTTCGGTTGTTAATGCGTTATCAGACAAACTCGAATTAACGATTTATAGAGAAGGTTTTGTGCATCATCAAAGTTATGAGAATGGTAATGCTGTTTCCCCGTTGGAAAAAGGTGAGGCCTCAGATAAAACCGGCACAGAAGTTACTTTTTTACCTAGCGTTGCTACCTTTAATCATATTGAGTTTCATTATGATATTTTAGCTAAACGTTTGCGCGAACTGTCTTTCCTGAACTCGGGCATTCGTATAGAGCTTATTGATGAAAGAAGTGGTAAAACGGATGTTTTTGAATATGAGGGAGGCATTAGTTCTTTTGTTAAACATTTAAATAAAAACAAAACCCCTCTGCATGAAACCGTTATTGATATTAAAACTGATAGAGAAAATGTCGGTGTTGAGCTGGCCTTGCAATGGAACGATTCTTACCAGGAAAATATATTCTGTTTTACCAATAATATTCCGCAAAAAGATGGTGGTGCGCATCTTTCAGGTTTTAGAGCCGCTCTAACCAGGAGTTTTAATCAGTTTATGGATAAACAAGGCGCGGCGGCTAAAGCAAAGGTAGCTGTCAGTGGCGACGATGTAAGAGAAGGCATCACTGCCGTGTTATCTATAAAGCTGCCGGATCCCAAGTTTTCCTCTCAGACAAAAGACAAGCTGGTTTCCAGTGAAGTGAAGTCGGTGGTGGAGTCCTGTGTAGCAGAAAAAATTCAGGAATTTTTGTTGGAAAAGCCAGCAGAAGCAAAAGCAATCACAGAAAAAGTAATAGATGCGGCCAGAGCACGGGAAGCAGCACGAAAAGCAAGAGAATTAACCCGGAGAAAATCAGCTTTGGATGTTGCCGGCTTGCCCGGTAAGTTGGCAGATTGCCAGGAAAAAGATCCTGCCTTGTCAGAACTATTTCTGGTGGAGGGTGATTCTGCCGGGGGATCAGCCAAGCAAGGCCGAGATCG
Source organism: Pseudomonadota bacterium (assembly GCA_013112535.1). Lineage (GTDB taxonomy): Bacteria > Pseudomonadota > Gammaproteobacteria > Eutrophobiales > Eutrophobiaceae > UBA7359. The sequence continues at coordinate 121,385 of JABFGI010000005.1, read as the reverse complement.
TAAAAACCAGGCTATCTTGCCGCTGAAAGGTAAGATTTTAAATGTTGAAAAAGCCCGTTTCGATAAAATGCTGTCTTCAGTTGAAGTTGGTACTTTAATCACAGCTTTAGGCTGTGGTATTGGTAAAGAAGAATTCGATCCGGAAAAACTAAGATATCACCGCATTATTATCATGACAGATGCAGATGTAGACGGCGCACACATTAGAACGTTGTTGCTGACGTTTTTTTATCGTCAAATGTTTGAGTTGGTTGAGCGGGGCCATGTCTATATTGCACAACCCCCGTTGTATAAAGTTAAAAAAGGCAAACAAGAGCGTTATCTCAAAGATGATGTTGATCGAGAAACTTATTTGTTGGAATTAGCGCTAGAAAATAGTGGTTTATACCCTGGTGGCGGAAGACCTCCTGTTGAGAACGAGCCTTTAAAAGAAATGGTTAATCTTTATATATCAATGAACCGCGCATGCGGGCGTTTATGCAAGCGGTATCATCCGACCATCATTAATGCGATTCGTTATATGCCTGTTATTACAGAAGCAGACTGTGCGGATGAGGTTGTGGTGAAAAACTGGTTTGGTGAATTAACCGGCTTATTAAATAGTGATGATGCCAATGTAACGAAATATAGTTTCGAGCTGTTTCCTGCCAGTGATGATTTCTTTGGCGCTAAGATAATGTTGACAGTTCACGGCATTGAATCGAGCAATGTTTTTATGCCCGAGTTCTTTTCCTCAGAAAACTATAAAAAGCTTAGTGCTTTAGAACAGGCTTTAATTTTAGACGAAGACGCCTATGTACAAAGAAATGAGCGAAAGCAAGTAATCACTTCATGTAAAGAAGCGTTTGATTGGTTAATGAAAGAAGCTGAACAAGGTTTGTCTATTCAGCGTTACAAAGGGCTCGGTGAAATGAACCCGGAACAGCTTTGGGAAACAACAATGGATGCTACTACTCGTAGTTTATTACAGGTCCAGATTGAAGATGTTATTGGTGCAGATGAAGTTTTCACGACGTTGATGGGTGATCAGGTTGAGCCTAGAAGAGAATTTATAGAGCGCAATGCCCTGGTTGTAGAAAACCTCGATACATAGGCAATTTCAGGCACGGGCTATAGCCCAAACATCAATTCGTTGACACCCGGCATTTTTCAAAAGCCTGGCGAGCTCGTTAATGGTTGAGCCAGTCGTAATAACGTCGTCGATAATTGCAATATGTTTTGGTATCCGTTGCGTGTTAATAGCGAATGCGCCCTGTACATTTTTCCTTCGTGTTTTCACAGGTAACGTGCTTTGCGGATCGGTGTTTTTTATTCTGCTGCATAATGAAGGATTGATTTCTATTCCAAGGTGTTTTCCTAAATGTCGTGCTATCTCAAGGGATTGATTGTAGCCGCGTATCATTTGTCTTTTTTTGTGTAGCGGCACAGGAATGAGGACTGACGGCAACATTTCCGTTTTTTTCTTCAATTTATTTGCCAGGCGTTCAGCAAAAACAGCGGAGAGCTCGTGCCGATTATTAAACTTAAATGCTTTTATTAATTCATTAGCCGGATAGTCGTAACTAAATACTACTTCAGTAGTAGTAATAAAGGTTTTTTTATTAAGACAGGCTCCACATAAATGCTTCTCAGCGTTTTTTTGGCCGCAGCAAGGACAACGTGACGCGTTACGAATAAAATCCTTTTCGCAGTCTTTGCACCAGGCATCGTTGGTTTTTAGCTGACAAAAAAAGCAAGAGCCAGATGTAAATAATTTTTTGACATCCATGTCTTTCTGTTAACCTTAGAATATTTAAAAAGTTTACAAGTAATGCCGTTTATAATTTTGACATACTCAAGAGTGATTGAATATCAGGAATAATTTTATGCAGATTAATAAAAAAACGAATATTAAAACCGACTGGACGAAAGACGAGACAGTTTCACTGTTGAGCCAGCCATTTAATGATTTACTTTTTACTGCACAAAAGGTTCACAGAGATAATTTTCCTGCTAATTATGTTCAGTTGAGTACGTTAATGAACATTAAAACAGGCGGTTGTCCTGAAGACTGTGCTTATTGCCCACAAAGTGCCCACTATGATACAGGCGTAGAGGCAGAAAAATTAATAAATTTGAAAGACGTCCTAGATCAGGCAATGGCAGCAAAAGACAACGGTGCAACCCGCTTTTGTATGGGTGCCGCCTGGCGCCAACCTAAACAAAAAGATCTGGAACAAGTTATGGCAATGGTTGAGGCCATAAAAAAGACAGGCATGGAAACCTGTGTAACACTAGGAATGTTATCAATAGAGCAGGCGAAAGAGCTAAAATCAGCGGGCCTAGATTACTATAATCATAATCTTGACTGTTCACCGGAATATTATTCAAAAATTATCACCACACGAGATTATCAAGAACGACTTGATACACTTAAGCATGTAAGAGAGGCCGACATAAATGTTTGTAGTGGCGGCATCATCGGCATGGGTGAAGATGAAAATGATCGTGCTGGATTATTGTTAACCCTGGCGAACATGCCGAATCAACCGCAAAGCGTACCTATTAATATGCTGGTTCAAGTTGAAGGAACTCCGCTTAATAATCGTGATAAACCAGATGCTATTGACTTTGTGCGGATTATAGCCGCCGCCCGTATTATGATGCCGGCTTCTTATGTTCGATTATCAGCAGGAAGAAATGAAATGTCTGATGAAATGCAGGCGCTTTGTTTTCTTGCCGGTGCAAACTCTATTTTTTATGGTGAAAATCTATTGACCACCGACAATCCGCAATTAAAACAAGATAAATTATTGTTCGAACGTCTGGGGCTAGAGTCATCACAACATTAATGAGTTCTGACAAAGTGGGTTTGCAGCAAGAAATCGATCAGAGAAAAAAAGATGGCTTGTTTAGACAAAGGCAAGTTATGAATTCTGCACAAGGCCCCTTGATAAAAATAGAGCATGAAACGTTTATAAATTTCAGTAGCAACGATTATTTAGGTTTTGCTAATAATGAAAATTTAAAAGCATGTCTGATAGATGCCGTTAGTAAATACGGTATCGGCGCCGGATCTTCACAGTTACTAACAGGGCATCTATCACCACACAAAACCCTGGAAGGAAAACTCGCGCAGTTTTTAAACAGAGATGCAGCTCTGGTTTTCCCGACAGGCTATCAAGCAAATCTGGCAATTGCATCCGCGTTAATAAATTCAAAAACCGTGGTGCTTCAAGATAAATTGAACCATGCGTCATTAATTGATGCAGCCTTATTGTCAAGAGGCAGGCTGGTTCGATACCGTCATAACGATATCGAACATTTAAAAACATTAATGGAAAAATATAAGCATCAAGAATTAATAATAATGACGGATGGTGTTTTTAGTATGGGTGGCGATTGCGCCCGTTTAATTGAGATGAGTCATTTATGTAAAACATATAACGCAATATTAATTGTTGATGATGCACATGGTATTGGTGTGCTGGGAGAAACGGGCGCAGGTTTGTTAGAAGAGCTTAATTTAAATCAGCAGCAAGTGCCGCTGCTTGTAGGTACGTTTGGGAAATCGTTTGGTGCTGCTGGCGCATTTGTTTCCGGGAGTAAATTGCATGTAGAAATGTTTATTCAAAAAGCAAGAACTTATATTTATACGACAGCGTTATTACCAGCAATAGCAGCAACGATGATTAAAGCTATAGATCTAATAAAAGAAGGTAACAACTTACGTAAAAACATCAAAAACTTAATCGTTCAGTATAGAGGTTTAATAAAAGAATACGGCTTGAATTCAAGTGAGTCTTTCTCCCATATACAGCCTCTAATTGTTGGCGAACCCAATAAAGCGTTGGCTCTAAGTAAGGCGCTTTATAAAAAGAAAATATTAGTTATGGCGATAAGACCGCCTACAGTTCCAAAAGATACTTCTCGTTTAAGAATAAGCATTACAGCAACGCATACTGAAGAACAGATTAAGACGCTTGTATACGAGATCAACAAGGCAAATAGTATTGTATAGAAATTATGGACTGTCTGTTATTACATGGCTGGGGTTCTTCAAATACGGTATGGCAAGACTTTGCTGAATCATTAAGTGATTTTAAAAATATATCAGCACCTTGTCTGTATGATTTAGCACGAAGCGATAGTGAAGGTGGTTATGAATCACTGGTTGCAGATATAAACAAAAGCATTAAGTCAGATACCATTATTATCGCCTGGTCAATGGGTGGCCTGGTCGCTACAAGGCTGGCAAGTTTAACAAAAAAGATAAAAGCTATTGTTTTTATCGCCAGCACGCCATGTTTTATAAATAAGAAAGCCTGGGGAAACGTGATTGATAAAAAAGGTTTTGCCAACCTTAAAACAAGGTTGGCAAATGACACAAAGAGTGCGCTTGAATATTTTTCCGGATTAATTGCTTCTGGCGATGAGTCGGTGAAAAAAACAAATAAAATTATTCGTAATAATTTAGCCAATGAAAAAAACAAGGCGATTCTTTCTTCCTGGTTGGAACTTATGCAGGAAACAGATCAAAGATATTTATTGCAAGAATTAAATATACCGATGCAATTTATATTAGGGAAAAATGATTCATTAATTAATCCGAGGCTGGAAGACGAAATTAAGGCATTAAGTTCGTATATTGAATGTAACGTGATTCCTGATTGTGGTCATGCACCATTTATAAGCAAGCAGGAAGAAACATCGAAAATAATAAAAAAATTTACAAATGCAAAATTCAGTTGATAAAAACCATCTGGTTGATGCTAACCATGTGCGTCACTCATTTAATAAGGCCGCAAAGAATTATGATCTGTATTCTTTATTACAACAAACAGTAGTTGAACGTCTGATGGAGTCGTTTGAACATATTAATGTGAAACCCTTATCAATTTTGGACCTGGGTTCGGGTACTGGTTATGGGGCTAGCCTACTGAAACATCAATTTAAAAAGGCACAAATATATCAAACTGATCTGTCTGAAGAAATGTTAAAGAGAGCACGTAAGAAAACAGTTCGGTTTTTATCAAAGCAGCGTTTTCTCTGTGCGGATGCAAATAAAATACCTTTGCCCGATAATAGTATAGATTTGGTGTTTAGTAATCTTATGCTGCAATGGTGCAATGATCCGGATAATGTATTTGCAGAAATCAAGCGCGTACTAAAACCGAAAGGCGTATTTCTTTTTACCAGTTTCGGGCCAGATACATTAAAGGAATTACGTGCAAGCTGGCAGCAAGCCGATGATGGCATACATGTAAATGCTTTCGTGGACATGCACGATATAGGGGATGCATTAATTAGAAACGGGATGGATGCGCCCGTATTGAATGTTGAACAAATCATTTTGATGTATGACGACTGTAAACAATTGTTGCGAGAATTAAAAAATATTGGCGCACACAACGTTAATCGCGGTCGCAGAAAAACATTAACCGGAAAGCAGCGATTTGAAAATATGATTGAACATTACGATACCTTTCGCGCAAAAAGCCAAAAGAATAAGTTCCCAGCCACTTACGAAGTGATATACGGTCATGCATGGAAGCCTGACAGAAATAAAGTTAAAGGAGAGACGAATACCCAAAGTGTTTCATTAGAAGATTTGAAACGGGATCTGAAAAGAAGAAAGTCAAGCTAAGATGACACAAGGTGTTTTTATTGCAGGAACAGATACAGGTGTGGGAAAGACTTGTTTTACTATTTCCTTAATCGAGGCATTAAAAAATCAGGGGCATGCTGTCTCAGGAATGAAGCCAATTGCATCCGGGGCATCATTAAAAAACGGCAAACTAATGAACGAGGATGCTGACTTAATTATGCGGCACTCTGGTGATGCGGCCAATTATGAACTGATAAATCCGGTTGTATATGAAATGCCTGTTTCTCCACACATTGCTGCTAAAGAAAAAGGCGAGACTATAGATCTGGCTAAAATTATTGCTTGCTATAAAAAACTGACCTCAGATTACAAATTCATTGTTGTAGAAGGTGTAGGTGGTTGGCGTGTTCCCGTTTCTGATAAATCGAGCATTGCTGATATGGTTCGCGAACTTAATCTGCCTGTAATTCTGGTTGTCGGCCTTAGGTTGGGCTGTATTAATCATGCAATTTTAACAGCTGAAGCAATAAAAGCCGATGGATTAAAGCTTTTAGGATGGGTGAGTAATCACTTAGATCGAGAATATCTCTGTGCCGATGAAACAATTAAGACGCTTAATGCTGCTCTAGCCTGTCCTCAAATTGCAGATATTCAATATATTGATAATTTTCAACCAATGAAAGTAGCAAAAAACATCAGCTTTTCTTCTGCCTTCCCGTTTTAATTCTATTAAATAAAATTTAATAAAAAGTATTGATCGAGATCAAGAAGGTTGCAAACAACACCTAATCTGAGGCATATTGTCGCACCAAGAGAGGTCGGTTGATCCTGCTTTGCAATATTTATGTCTTAAAATCTGCAAAAGTTAATGAGATAAACTTATTGCTTCACCTATCTAAGGGTGATGAAGTGGAGTCGTGTATGGGGGAATAACGAAGATCCACAGTAAGATAGCCTCGAATAAGAATTAGAATAAATTTAAAAACATTACAAAAAACCATCAATGCTGAGGAATGCTGTATGTCAGTCGATAAATTAAAACGAACTGTGCTTGGTCTAATAGCAGTTTCATTATTTTTTGTGAGTGGAGTTGTATTAGCAGAGTATCCGCTCAATTTGACGGAGGGTGTCACGCCTACCAGTCAGAAAGTATACGATCTACACATGACCATTTTCTATATTGTGACGGTGATAGGCATAGCGGTGTTTGCAGTTATGACATGGTCGATTTTTCACCATAGGAAGTCTAAAGGGGCGGTTCCTGCCCAGTTTCATCATAGTACATTCGCTGAAATTACCTGGACCATTATTCCCATCCTGATTCTAGTAGGCATGGCTATCCCAGCGACTAAAACATTGGTTTTTATGGAACAGACGGGCGATGCTGAAATGACCTTGAAAGTTACGGGTTATCAATGGAAGTGGAAATATGATTATCTGGATGAAGACATCAGCTTTTTTAGCTCGCTCGCAGCAGCAGATAATGAAGCCAGACAACTTAATTCAGGAATCGACCCAAGCACAATCGAAAACTACCTCAAAAATGTCGACAACCCAATAGTCCTTCCTGTTGATACTAAAATTCGAATTTTGACTACCGCTGCTGATGTTATTCACTCATGGTGGGTTCCCGATCTAGGCTGGAAGCGAGACGCAATTCCCGGCTACATCAACGATAACTGGACCTATATTGAAGAGCCAGGAGTCTATAGAGGCAAATGTACTGAGCTATGCGGTAAAGATCATGGTTTTATGCCGATAGTTGTCCATGCAGTATCGAAAGAAGATTACGTGACCTGGGTAGCTGAAAAGAAAGCTGAACAAGCAGCTGCATCCTCTGGCAAAGACATGACTATGGCAGAGCTAATGGAAAAAGGTAAAACGGTCTATGGAACTAATTGTGCGGCCTGTCATATGCCTAACGGCGAAGGCGGAGCTGCTTTCCCTGCTCTGGCTGGAAGTGCAATAGCGACGGGAGACGTAGCCAATCACGTGGATATAGTAGTAAACGGAAGCAAAAATAATCCAATGATGCAGGCGTTTGGGCAGCAATTAAATGATGCCGACCTTGCTGCAGTCATTACTTACGAGCGAAATGCGTGGGGTAATGATACCGGAGATATGGTTCAGCCATCTGATGTAAAAGCAGCACGAAAATAACAATATACATATTAATTATTAGAATTAAGTAAATAGAGGATAGATACATGAACGACGCAGCTGTCCACGACGATCATCACGACCACGATCACAAGCCAACTGGTATAGGCCGTTGGTTGTTTTCAACAAACCACAAAGACATTGGAACCATGTACCTGGTTTTCTCTTTATTCATGTTCTTTGTAGGTGGAGCCATGGCTCTAGTCATTCGAGCTGAGTTATTTCAGCCAGGGATGCAGTTTGTTGACCCGCAATTTTTCAATTCCATGACAACTGTCCATGCGCTAGTTATGATTTTCGGCGCTTTGATGCCGGCAGGCGTAGGTCTGGCTAACTGGATGATTCCCATCATGATTGGTGCGCCTGACATGGCGATGCCTCGTATGAATAATATGAGCTTCTGGATTCTGCCATTTGCATTTACACTTTTATTGTCGACCTTCTTTATGCCAGGAGGTGCGCCAGCAGGCGGGTGGACCATGTATCCGCCGTTGGTCTTGCAATTAGGCGATGGTTTTCCGTTTTTGATTTTTGCTGTTCACTTTTTGGGCATTTCTTCAATTATGGGTGCGATCAATATTATTGCGACAGTCTTTAATATGCGAGCACCTGGTATGACATTCATGAGACTTCCTTTGTTTGTCTGGACCTGGATTATTACGGCGTTCTTGCTGATTGCTTCTATGCCGGTATTGGCTGGAGCAGTGACGATGCTGTTAACAGATAAATTCTTCGGTACCGCATTCTTTGATGCTGCAGGCGGTGGCGACCCCTTATTGTTCCAGCATGTTTTCTGGTTCTTTGGTCATCCTGAAGTTTATATTCTGGTATTGCCTTCTTTCGGTATTATCTCACAGATTATTCCAACCTTTGCCCGTAAGCCGTTGTTTGGTTATGCCTCCATGGTATATGCGACAGCATCTATTGCGTTCCTGTCTTTCTTTGTCTGGGCGCACCACATGTTTGCAGTAGGCATGCCATTGACCGGTGAATTGTTCTTCATGTATGCAACGATGGCGATTGCTGTACCTACTGGTGTGAAGATCTTCAACTGGACGGCAACCATGTGGAAAGGTTCGATGACATTTGAAACGCCAATGTTGTTTTCAATCGGTGTTCTATTCATGTTTTCAATCGGCGGTTTCTCTGGATTAATGATGGGAATCACTCCTGTTGACTTTCAGTATCATGATACTTATTTCATTGTGGCGCATTTCCATTACGTAATCGTACCGGGCATTATTTATGGTGTTATAGCCGGTGTTTACTATTGGTTGCCTAAGTGGACAGGTGTTATGTATGACGAGAAGTTAGGTAAATTACATTTCTGGCTATCAACCATTTCGGTTAATGTCCTGTTCTTCCCGATGCATTTCATTGGTTTGGCAGGCATGCCTCGACGTATTCCTGATTACAGCACTCAATTTGCTGATTGGAATGCAATTATCAGTATTGGCGGTTTCGTATTTGGACTGAGTCAATTGATACTGGTTTGGGTTGTTATTAAGTGTGCTCGCGGTGACGGCGAAAAGGCGACGGATCAAGTTTGGGAAAGTGCGCATGGTCTGGAATTTACCCTGCCTTCACCCCCACCATTTCATAGTTTTACGACGCCTCCTGTAGTTACGGATGCGACAGCGCATTCATAGGTAAAGCACAGTTTGATAATGAGCAATGATGATAAAACGCCGGCGGAAAAGGAATTAGCAGCTAAAAACATGCGGCTAGTCATTATTTTAGGGCTAGTCGCAGCAGGTTTTTATGCGGGCATCATTTTGATGTACTGGTAGCTATGGCAAAAGATCCGACACGAACAGCAAAAAAATTAGCGTTATTCGCAGTAGCAATGTTTGGTTTTGGTTTTGCTCTGGTGCCAATTTATGAGGTTGTATGTGAAGCAACGGGTATCGGTGGCCGAACTGGCGTTATTTCCCAGTCGGAAGCTGAAGCAGATCAAGTAGATGCCGAGCGTTTAGTAACTGTTGAGTTTGATACAAATGTTGATTCTGCATTGCCATGGGCGTTTAAGGCAGCAGAATTCAACATGAAAGTACATCCTGGCGAAATGGCTGAAGCAGTATTTGTTGTTGAGAACAGGTCAGATAAGCCGGTGATAGGGAAAGCCGTGCCTAGTGTTGCGCCACCAATTGCGTCAAAGTTTTTTGATAAAACGGAATGTTTCTGTTTTACAGAACAACGTCTGGAGGCAGGTGAACGTAAAGAAATGATTGTTCGGTTTGTGGTCGGCTCACAATTGCCTGAAGATATTTTAATAATGACTTTGTCATACCGGTTTTTTCAAGTGCCTGATAATGCAGATGTAGCGATATCTGACACAAAAGCAGTTAAGACTAAAATTTAGTTTAGTAAAATAATAAATATTAAGAGGAATAGTTATGTCTAACTCTCATGACACATATTTTATCCCGGAACCAAGTCGCTGGCCGATCGTTGGCACGTTGTCCTTATTCACCACCTTTATCGGTGGCAGCATGTTCTTAAATGGTTATAGCTCCGGACCTTATGTTTTAGCTCTGGGCATACTCGCAGTTTGCTATATGTTTTTTGGTTGGTTTGCCGATGTAATTAAGGAAAGCATGGGCGGAAATTACAACAAGCAAGTGGACATCAGTTTTCGCTGGGGTATGAGCTGGTTTATTTTTTCTGAAGTTATGTTTTTTGCTGCATTCTTTGGCGCCCTATTCTATATAAGAGTCTTCTCAGTGCCATGGTTAGGCGGGGAAGGTGCTGGTTTTGTAACGCATATGTTCTTATGGCCTGATTTTGATGCCGTTTGGCCACTATTAACAACACCTGATATGTCTTTAGCGAATGTAGAATCAAGTTATATAGCGATTAAGGATGTTATCCCTGCATTTGATGTCCCGCTAGTTAATACCATTCTTCTTTTATCTAGTGGTGTAACGATTACGCTCGCACATCATGCTTTGAAGAAAGATCATCGTGCTCCATTGTGTTGGTGGCTGGCGGCAACGGTTCTATTAGGCTTTGTTTTCGTCTATTTCCAGATTGGTGAGTATGCTCATGCGTATCACGAGCTGGATCTGACAATGAAATCTGGTGTTTATGGTTCTACTTTTTTTATGTTGACCGGTTTTCATGGTTTTCATGTGACCATGGGTGCAACCATGATTCTGGTTATTTTGTTCAGGTCAATGAAAGGTCACTTTTCATCAAAAGATCACTTTGCCTTTGAAGGCGTTGCCTGGTACTGGCACTTTGTTGACGTGGTCTGGTTGGGTTTATATGTTTTTGTTTACTGGATATAGTTAAATAAAAATCAGCAAATGGAGGCGCTGCCGTTGCAGCGCCTTTTTTAGTTAGGGCAATAAAAAAGTTTTATGATATGTAAACAAACTAAAATCCTGCGCTGTGAGGTTGAATCCAGCCGAACCTGAACCCTACGAATAGAGAAACAAACAATAAAATAGAGATAGTAATTCTAAAAGTCAGCGAAGTAACCAGGCGGTTTGATTTGGAATCATCTTTAACCAGAAAAAAACCGCCCGCTAACAATGAAACGCCTATCGAAAGAAACAAGATTGCGATGTATATTTTAAAAAGCAGTGTAGCCATTATTATAGTATCGACAGAAAATAACCCATTCTAACAGAATAATCTGCAAACATTACTTCAATGAAATTAATAATTGGGAACTGGTGTTTTAGCCCTAAAATACTGACGAGCTTGATAGCGTTGGTGCTTATTTGTTTGTTCGTTTATCTTGGTTTATGGCAACTGGATCGCGCCGAACAAAAAAAAATATTATATGCAGAATTTCAGAATAGACAGTCTTCTGAAGCAATGGACTTAAATTTAGAAAAAAATCATAAGTTGAATAAAGAAGCTGTAATCTGGAGAAAAACCGAAGCGAAGGGTAAGTTTCTCGATCAGTATCAGATATTATTAGACAATCAGGTAGAAGATACTCACGCTGGCTATTTTGTTTATACCCCCTTTAAACTGGATCGAAGCAATAATATTGTTTTGGTTAATAGAGGCTGGTTACTGGCAGATGCAGACCGAACAGTAGCTCCCGATCTGGTTCTTACTGATAGTATCGTAAAAATTATTGGTGTTTTAAAAGAAGCGCCAAATACAGGATTGTTGCTTCAGGAAACGCCGCCGGAAAAGATGGAAGAAAATATATATCGTGTGCAAAGAATCAGTCTGGAAGAAATTGAAGATTTAACAAAAGAAAAATTATTGCCTTACATAATCAGGCTAGAACCAGAATCAGAACACGGTTACACAAGAAATTGGCGCTTACCTGGTTCAGGAGAAAATAAAAATTACGGTTATGCTTTTCAATGGTTTACATTTGCAGTCGTACTATTAATTATTTATCTGGTTTTAAATATTAAGAAAATACAAGGTAAAACAAATGAATGAAGAAATTAAAAAGAATAACAGGTTAACGATTATTCTTGTTGTTGCATTATTTGTTGGGCCTTTGGTTCTGTCGTGGGCTGTGTTTAATTACACAGACTTTCTGGAAATAAGAGGAACGTCAAACAAAGGCAAGCTTATTGAGCCTCCTCGTCCTCTGGATGATCTTGCTCTAATTGATCCATTTAACGACAACAGGAATGATAGTTTATATGGCAAATGGAATATAACTTACGTTACAGACATATGTGATAAAGTTTGCATGGACAATGTATACCGAATGCGTCAGATACATATTGCCATGGATAAACATTCCTTGCGCGTACAAAGAGTGTTATTGCTGGCGGGGCATTCAGCCTATGATGTGAAAGAGCTATTGGTTGACTTCAAGGGCCAACAAATTATTGATAAAGACATGATCAACATCAAGGATTTGTTAAATAAATTTAGGTTAAATGACTCGGATTCTCCATTAGAAGCAAATCGCATATATATTATTGACCCGCTGGGTAATCTAATGATGAGTTATAAATCCAATGCGAACCCAAGAGACATTTATAAAGATCTGAAAAAATTATTGCGAGGCTCCCGCATTGGTTGAGCAAAATTATTAAAAATGAGTAATACAAATGAGTAAATCAATTTTAAATCTTGCACGAATTGCCATGATTCTGGCATTTATTGTCATTGTCGTTGGTGCCTATACGCGTTTATCTGATGCTGGTCTTGGTTGTCCAGACTGGCCGGGCTGTTATGGAAAGTTAATAGTTCCTGAACAGGTCGACGCCGGAAATGAAAATCTTTTGGTTCGACCACTGGAACAGGCCAAAGCCTGGAAAGAAATGGTACATCGTTATGCTGCAAGTAGCTTAGGTTTTTTAATTCTTATTATGGCAGTTATGACATGGGCCAAGTCATCTCTCTCAGGTGTAAGGCTGTTTGCTTCAGCATTATTAGTTCTGGTTATCTTTCAAGGTATGCTAGGCATGTGGACGGTGACGTTATTACTAAAACCGGTAATTGTTATGGCGCATCTTATCGGCGGCTTAACAATTCTTTCTTTATTATGCTGGATGATTTTGCGTCAACAGTCGCAGTATGGAATTTTTGTTAGCGTCGGGAATAGAAAGTTATTGCCTTTAGTTGTTACAGCAATAGCCGTGCTGGCTTTACAGATTTCATTGGGAGGCTGGACCAGTTCTAATTATGCAGCGCTTGCCTGCCCTGATTTTCCGACCTGTCAGGGTGTATGGTGGCCTAATATGGATTTCAAGGAAGGGTTTATCCTTTGGCGTGGACTCGGTGTCGATTATGAAGGTGGTGTTTTGCTTGGTGCCGCGAGAACAGCAATACATATGTCTCACCGAATAGGAGCAATTATTACTTTTTTCATTATTTTCATCGTTGCCATTCAAGCCATCCGTTCCGGAATTAGTCAGCTTAAATTAACAGGCATTTTTGCGCTGATATTGCTTGTTGCCCAGGTTTCTCTTGGAATAGCGAATGTCATGCTGTCCATTCCGTTACCAGTTGCGGTGGCGCACAATGGGGTAGCTGCGCTATTATTGCTTTCCTTGGTGACGATGTTGCATCATTGTTTACCAGATAAACGCTCAGGAGCCTGAATTTCTGTGAAAGACCAAACTGTTAGTGAAGCGACCAGTGTTACATGGCGAGACTATTTTGAGTTATGTAAGCCAAAAGTGGTGTCGCTTATCGTTTTCACCGCTATCGTCGGTATGTTTCTGGCGACGCCGGCAATGGTGCCCTGGGATATCCTGATATTCGCTACTATAGGTATCGGTTTAGCTGCTTCTTCGGCTGCAGCGATTAACCACGTAGTTGATTATCGAATCGATACCGTTATGGCAAGAACGAAAAAGAGGCCTTTGCCAGAAGGCAAAGTCAGCGTACTAAATGCGATTATTTTTGCCTGGTTCCTCGGTACCGTATCTATGGGCATTCTGGCTTTTCTGGTTAATCCATTAACGGCGGGATTAACGGCTGCTTCACTAATTGGCTATGCTTTTATTTACACCATGTATTTGAAACGTGCGACCCCGCAAAATATCGTTATTGGTGGTGCTGCTGGTGCTGCGCCGCCAGTATTAGGCTGGACGGCGGTAACCGGAACGCTGGATCCAAATTCATTATTATTATTTCTGATTATTTTTGCCTGGACGCCGCCCCACTTTTGGGCACTGGCTATTTATCGACGGGAAGATTATGCCAAGGTTGATATGCCAATGTTGCCAGTAACGCATGGTGTTGAATTCACGCGCTTACATATACTGCTTTATACCATCATTATGTTTTTAGTTTCCCTTTTACCCTATCTGGTTGGTATGTCAGGCCTGTTTTATCTGGCTGGGGCTGTCATACTGGGCGCAGGTTTTCTTTATTACGCTATACGTATGCAATATGACCATGCGGATCGCCTGGCCATGCAAACGTTTTCATATTCATTAATATATTTAATGTTTATGTTCGCCTTCTTGTTAATTGATCATTACATTCCATTAATAGCCAGCGTTATTTAGACTGATTTAATAAACTGCATTACGGAACTGAAGTATTAATCCTGGGTCTTTACTAGTACTTCAGGAGAAAACCATGCAACGTAGACAGTTTATATTTCATACAAGTGCACTTGCTGGCGTGTTTTTGATGGCAGGGTCAAAAGTTATTATGGCTCATCCGATTAATAAGTCACTGGATCTGGCGCCATTAGATAAGCCTCATAATGAATGGAAAAATCTCATTTCAAAACAGGCATTTCATATCTTGTTTGAAGAAGGTACAGAGCGACCTGATTCCAGCTCACTAAATAATGTTAAAGTAGACGGCACATTTATATGTGCAGCATGTTATTTACCCTTATTTGAATTCGAAACAAAATACGATAGCGGTACAGGCTGGCCTAGTTTTTACCAGCCAATAAAAGGGCGTATTGAAACCAAGCTTGACTTGAAACTGGTTTGGCCTCGAACAGAGTATCACTGTATCCGTTGTATGGGGCATCAGGGACACGTGTTCGAAGATGGACCTGAGCCAACAGGTCTTCGTTATTGTAATAATGGTCTGGCTTTAAAGTTTATTCCTGCCAACAAGGCGCTGCCAGATTTAAGAGGTTGATAATGTCTCGTTTATTAGTCGCTATTTTGTTTTGCAGTATTCAGTTTAATGTTTATGCAGAAAATAAAACGGCTGTTTTTGCTGGCGGTTGCTTTTGGTGTATGGAAAAACCGTTTGATAAGATTGACGGGGTAATTCGAACAACTTCCGGTTATACCGGTGGGCATACAGATAACCCGACCTATAAACAAACCTCAACCGGAAAAACGGGTCATTATGAAGCTTTGCAGGTTGAATATGATGCTGCCAAAGTACAATACGAAAAATTACTAGAAGTATTCTGGAAAAATATCGATCCTTTTGATGCAGGCGGCCAATTCTGTGATAAAGGCCCACAATATCGTGCCGCTATTTTTACCAATAATGAAAAAGAAATAGAACAGGCAAAGTCTAGTAAAGTTGATTTACAGAATAAATTAAAAGGAAAGGCAAAAATTGTGACAGAGATTTTACCAGCTAAACAATTTTATGCAGCTGAAGAGTATCATCAGGATTACTATATAAAGAATCCTGTTCGTTATCGTTACTATCGTTATGGTTGCGGTCGCGATAAAAGACTGGAAGAAGTACAGAAGCTTATTAATGAAAAATAGTTAACGTCTATATTGAAGGATCTGTCCTTTAAATTCTATATCAAGATAGTCTGAGTGTTCCGGTTTAGCCTGGCTATGTGCGTAGCCAAGCTTTACCATTTTTTTGCTAAAATTTGCATGTCGGCCGCGACCCGGATCGACAATAATAATTTCACATTGTGTTTTTGCGTGTTGGTTAATGAACTGAGACAATAAGTCAGTGTGCTCCTGTTCGTATAAAATATCGCTTCCAATTATAAGATCAAACTTACCAAGCTTACTGAGTTTATCTGCCCAACCTGTACGTATAAAAGGTATAGATGTATCTTCATTAAGTGTTGTGTTTTTTAAAAGAAAAGCTTCTGCTTCAGGGTGATAGTCGGTTGCTGTAATGTCCGCGTTGCGCTGGTTAAGTAATAAGCTCGTTAGACCTATGCCACAGCCAATTTCCAGAATGCGTTTATCCTTGATATCAAAATCAGACATAAAATGTGCAAGAACTTCACTTGAGGGCCAAACGACACCAAACAATGACCATTGCGCAGAAGATATACCCAGTTTTTCGGCTGCATTTTTGTTATCGTAAAATTCTTGTTTGTCGCGTAAAGTTCGGACATGAATATCGACATCATCAAACTCATAAGTTTGATATTGAAAGCGCAAAGTAGACATAACACCTCTAAATGTGTGTAATATGCGCAGATGTCTGTGGAAGCTGAATCGCTACGCAGGAAACTAACTTTAACGCGTTTAAACGTATAAAGCGATTGATTGCTTGTCAGTATTACTAATAGATTTATTATGCCCCCTAAATATTCAGCAAATTTATTTTCAAGCTAAAGTACAAATGCAGACCATAATTTCAATCAAAAAGTTAAATAAAACCTATGATTCAGGTTTCCAAGCTTTAAAAGATGTCGACCTTGAGATATATAAAGGAGAAATATTTGCTCTGTTAGGCCCAAACGGCGCGGGTAAAACGACATTAATCAGTACGATATGTGGCATCGTTAATCCGACTGCAGGTAACGTTGTTGCTGATGGTCATAATATTATTTCAGAGTTTCGTGCCGCACGAACAAAAATCGGACTGGTTCCTCAAGAGCTGGCAACCGATATGTTTGAAAGTGTCTGGAGTACGGTTACATTTAGTCGAGGCATCTTTGGTAAAGCTCCAAATCCGGACTATATAGAAAAAATACTGCGCAACCTGTCCTTGTGGGATAAAAAAGATTCAAAAATTATGACTTTGTCAGGCGGCATGAAACGACGGGTTATGATAGCAAAAGCCTTGTCGCATGAACCCTCAATATTGTTTCTTGATGAACCTACTGCAGGTGTTGATGTTGAGTTGCGTCAGGGTATGTGGGAAATGGTGAGAGCGTTACGTAATGAAGGCACGACTATTATTCTGACAACGCATTACATAGAAGAAGCTGAAGAAATAGCTGATCGTATTGGAGTGATTAATAAAGGTGAAATAGTAATCGTCGAGAATAAAGATGAATTAATGAAAAAGCTGGGTAAAAAACAACTGACCCTGCATTTGCATAACCCTTTAATAGCTATTCCTCCCGAATTTACAAATTATGCGCTCGAATTAACGGCAGAAGGTTATCAGTTAGTTTATACCTTTGATGCACAAAAAGAGGACACGGGTATTGTTACGCTGCTGCGTCAATTAAATGAATCTAAAATTGATTATAAGGATTTAAATACAAAGGAAAGTTCTCTTGAAGAAATCTTTGTTAGTTTAGTAAGAGAAAACAAATGAATTTTTACGCGATTAAAGCGATATATAAATTAGAAATGGCACGGACATTACGTACTTTAATGCAAAGTATTGCCTCGCCTGTTTTATCTACTTCTCTCTATTTTGTTGTGTTTGGTGCCGCGATAGGTTCTCGTATGGGCGAAATCGAGGGTGTTAGTTATGGTGCTTTTATTATTCCCGGTTTAATAATGTTGTCGCTATTGAATGAAAGCATTTCAAATGCGTCATTTGGAATATATATGCCGAAGTTCACCGGTACAATATACGAAGTTCTTTCAGCGCCAGTGTCATATATTGAAATTTTGATCGGTTATGTAGGCGCTGCTGCAAGTAAGTCAGTTGCATTAGGCTTGCTGATTTTATTAACGGCAAAGTTATTTGTTAACTATGAAGTGGATCATCCTGTCTATATGTTATGTTTTTTAATATTAACCGCTTTAACATTTAGTTTATTTGGTTTCATTCTCGGTGTTTGGGCAGACAGTTTTGAAAAACTACAGGTTGTTCCGATGATGATCGTTACTCCCTTAACTTTTCTGGGAGGCAGTTTCTATTCAATCAGCATGTTGCCACCGCTATGGCAAAAGATAACCTTGTTTAATCCCGTTGTATATTTAATCAGCGGTTTTCGCTGGAGTTTTTACGGCATTGCTGATGTAAATATTTTTGTGAGTCTAGGCATGATCCTGTTTTTTATGTTGCTCTGTTTAACTATAGTTTACTGGATATTTAAAACGGGATATAAGTTAAAAAATTGATTTTAACCTCGGTGAATTAAATAGCTTTTTGTAAACGGGTGCTGAGCTTTTAACAATTAAAGCAATATTCTCATCTATTAAACTGCATGCGACATTTATAAAGTAATTTTCTTCTAATGAGTCCAGACGGTCTTTTATAATTATTAAATCATGGACGTTACCCAGCATATTGCCGAGCTTATGCATTCTAGTTCTTAGTTTTTTACTAACGTGGAAAGCCTTGCTGATATATTCAGTCTGGTAATACAAGTTTTTTATCCATTTTCTGAGCTTATGTATGTCTTTGTTGCTGGATGTATTTAAAAAAACATTTCTTGCTAAAAATTCACATTTATTAATTGAATATTTAAATCCGGCTTTTAATTCAGAAATTGATTTGATATCAGTATATTTTTCTTCAAAATCTTTTAATAATGTTAAAAGTTCGTTTTTAAGTTTTTCAGGTATGTTTTTAGGTTTTGTTGGATTGCAAGCCAGTTGGTTTTTAATAAAAATAATGGCAGCCTGATCTTCTTTTGTTTTGGAGTTGCTGTATAAAAAATCAAGCGTTGTAATCATAACTTGATTATCACGTATAGAGCCAAGTTCTTTGGCGCAGTCAGACAAACGTCGGTCTATCTTCTTCCAGTCAAGTCCACCTGATTTTCTTTTCGTTAGTCTTAACCATGCGCGTAAATGCTTTATATCAACACGGATATTATGAATATATTCTTTTGAGTTATTTTCTGATAGTAAATGCTGGCGTGATGACTTAATGGTGTTTAATACAGAATCTTGCATTTTTAACAACTTATCTTCAGCTTTATTATTTTTCATATCAATACGTCGTATAAATGTGATGGAAGCTAAAATTCTGTATAAACAATAATATTTGTTAATTATGTGAAAAATTTAATCTAGATCAAAAAATACAAGATTATTCCCCCGGTTGTTTTTTTAACAGGTTCTGCAGGCTCAAGACATAATTTATCGGCGAGTGATCTGAAAGAAAAGAGGGCAGGTCATTTTTAACTGATTTTAAATTATCGTTAAATAACTTCGAAATAGCGTAATCTTTCAGTCCTTCTAAACTGTTTTTTTGATATGTGTACACTTCCTCCTGGCTCATTCCCTCAAGTAAGACGCCCATTTTATCAATTAAACAGGTAAGTCCGACATGAACGTATTTTATCTGTGCAAAATCGACAGGTACGGTAGTAACTACATCGTAATTATTAACGACTCGATAGATTTGTTGACACTTTATTGTATTAACAAAATCCGGGTTTCCCGTACGTGGCGATCCAAAGGTATAACATGAGTCAAACTGTTCATTTTCAAAAAGTTCGGATGTAGCTAGCGTTGCTAATGCTGCGCCAAGACTATGGCCTGTAATAAATACAGGTAAAGTATTAGATTTTAAATACTTAAATAATTCCTTTCTGATACTCAGGTAGGCTTTTTTAAAGCCACTATGTACCTTTCCTCTGTTATTGAATGACGATTGATAAGCATGTGCATTAATGTTCCAGTCATCAATTTCATCAGTGCCTCTAAAAACAACAACGAGACAAGGGGTTGCCTGAATGACTTTTAATACTGCAACATGTGTTGAAGTGCTCTTTACTTCAATATAGGTAATTACTTCGTATTCAAAGGGTGCAAGTTTAATATTTTTATCATTATAAAAATCAGGGTGATAAATAAGTCGAGATATTTCTGCCAGCCACCAGGCGTTAGAAAGATTAAAGTTGTTCGTGCCTGCCTGTATTGCTAATGGTACAGGTAAGTTAAAATACTCCGTTGCTTCTCCCGGTTTAAATAAACTTTTCCATGATCGATCAAGTTCCAACATCATACTCAAAGCTTCAAAAGATAGCGTAATAAGTCGTGGGTTCTAAAGAACCTGCGAGCTTTAAAATATTCATTAAAGTCTTCACTGCCCGGCATAGGATAATAAGAAGCTTCCTCAGTTTTTTGTTTCTATTGTTTTTGGCATTTGCTCTTCTGTTTTTTCTTTTCCATATGACAAAAGACGAACAAAAGTACATCTGATTGTATCAACTGTCGCTAAGCGATGTGGCTTAAAAATAATGTTTATTAGATAAAAAACATGTTTAATCAATAGAAAAATACCGACAAGTTCGCAAAAGCACCGAATTAAGGTATGTTTATTTCATTTTGCGTAATATATTATTGATTTGTACTGAATTAAACCGACCGTCAGGGAGTATTTGAAATGCCTAAATATAAAATTAATATATTCAGCAAATTAATCATGCTGTTAACGATTTCTGTTTTTTCGATAAATACTTATGCCGCTTCAGCGGTAGAAATTGATATAGAAGTTGAAGCCGCGATAAAAAAATTCAAAGTAGAAGTAGCTGGTGCTGAAAAGTTTTTGGCCAAAGCGGAAGGTGTTCTTGTTTTTCCTGATGTGGTCAAAGCAGGTGTAGGAATCGGCGGTGAATATGGTGAAGGTGCTTTATTAATAAAAGGCAAAACGGTCGATTATTATAATACTGCAGCTGCATCAATCGGGTTTCAGTTTGGTGCCCAGTTTAAAACGGTCATGCTACTTTTTATGACCAAAGATGCATTAACCAAATTTCGTAACAGTGATGGTTGGGAAGCGGGTGTTGATGGCTCTGTCGCCCTGATTGAGTTAGGTGCCGGGAAAGACATTAATAGTGAGAATATAAAAGATCCTATCGTCGGTTTTGTATTCAGTAATAAAGGATTGATGTATAACCTGACGCTGGAAGGCTCAAAAATGACCAAGCTAAAAAAATAACGGGTGTATTACCGGAGTAATAAATTATTACTCCGGTATTTAAATTTCACGCTAAGACATTTGTGCTATAGCTTTTTCCAATGTTTCCCCATAAGAGTCATGCACTTTTTTGTAGAAAGGTTCCTGCATTAATTTCTTGCGCCAGGCGTCAATATTTGGGTATTGCGTTATATCAACGTCAATGACTTCAGCAGGATCGATCGTACCTAATAAACAAAAGTCAGCAATGGTCATAGAATTACTGGCAACGAAAGTCGATACACCCAATTGCTTATCAATAACGCCAAGGAAGCGTTCTATAAAAGCATAGCCGTCTTTTAAAGATTGCTCATCAACTTCAGCATCAAGCATGCCAGCCAGAATTTTGTTAAACAAAACCTTAGCAACACCATTACCAAGATGAATTGTTGTAAAGTCCAGCCACTTATCTACATTTGCCTGAGCAGTTATATCCGTGGGATAAAACCCGGATTTATGCTTTCGACAAAGATATTTCATGATGGCGTTACTCTCAAATAAAGCAAACCCATCGTCTTCAAGGGCCGGTATCTTGCCTGAAGGTGACAATTTTAAATATTCCTCGGACTGGGTTTCCCCTGTGAGCGGGTTCATCTGGACAAATTTATACTCGAGTTCCATTGCATTCAGACACAGTTGTACCCGGATCACCGGAAACGAAGGCGGAATACCATATAGCTTAATCATTATTTTCCTCAATTTTGCTGTGGTTCTTATGATACTAATTATCAGGTTTACGGACATATTAGTAGAGTATGAATCAGGATGTTAGTTCTAATATTGAGAAATTAAATCATGTATAGAAAGTGTGGTGTATTTCCGATATTTATAAGTAGCGAACTTATTGAGGCACTATACTTATTATATAGATTCAATTAAAAGGAAATCATATGTTGATGCGAGTAGCCTTTCTTTTTTTGATTAGCCTGATAACTGTTGCCTGTGCAGTAAATAAAAAACCTGTTGCTCAAGTTGAGCAAAAGGAAAAAGATATTCTTTATGTTCTTCCGGACGGATCAATGATGTTTAAAGGTCGTCTTGTTAATAAAAAGGATGTTGTAATTTATGATGCGGCGCAAAGGGGCGAACGTGCTGGAATAAAGATAATGATGCCGCTTCATCCTGATGCATACAGGGACAACATCATTGTAGAAAGAAAAGAAATAGACGTGGCTGTAGAGAGAAAATAGTAATGAGTCGCGCTTTATCAATAATCAACTGTTGGCAAGAAAGGCCTCAAGTTGTGCAAACATGCCGCCCCACTCCTGGCTTAGTTCAAAAGTTTCATCAATAAAGCAGGTAACCTGTTCAGCGTTGGCATTCATTGGCTCCCAGGTGAGGTTAACTGTTGTTTTACCTTCCTTTTCATCAAGCATTACCGTAGTGAATATTTCGACAGGGAAATTCTTAATCATTGGATGTGGTTCAATGCCACCGTTTTCATTGGAATAGACCTGTGTAAAAGAAAGCTTTGCTGGCGCAATAAAGTCCTTGTAAAACAGTTTGTACCAGACTTTAAGCCCATGTTCTGAAGCAATGCAATAATGGCTCTCGCCTCCTGCCTTGATATCAGCTTTGGTAAAAATAACGGAAAAATTACCAGGCGCAAACCATTGCTTAAGTTGTTCCGTACTCGTCCATGCTTCGAAAACACTTTCGACAGGTGCATGGAATTCGTGTGTGATAGTAAAACTATTATTATTAGCCATGTTATATCCCTTAGTTCGTATGAGTACCTGATACTGATAATGTAGATTATGCTGGTTTAACGGCGCAATTAAAATGATTATGTAGAGAAGTTGTTGAGCAATATTAAGGGTATTACTGAAAATTTGATAACGATCATTCTATACTTGAAAACATGAAACTATATCTGGTTCAACATGGCAAATCTTTATCAAAGGAGATTGATCCCGGCTGCCCCCTGAGTCCGGAAGGTGAGGAAGATGTCAGGCAAGTATCGGAATTCCTGAGAGCGTCCGGGATAACTGTTAATAGTGTTTTACATAGCGGCAAAATGCGGGCGCACCAGACAGCGGAAATATTTGCCGATGCACTACTGATAAGTGGAGAAGAAGATGTTATCGATGGTATTAAGCCTAATGATTCAATTCAGGATTTTTCTATCAAGGTTCATCAATTCAAAAGTGATACGATGCTCGTCGGCCACTTACCTTTTATGGAGAAAATGGTTTCATACTTGATAACAGGCAATGAGGATTCAGCAATTGTTGCTTACAAACAGGGAAGTGTTGTTTGTCTTCAACAAGACAAGGAAGAACATTGGCGGATCCAGTGGATGCTCCGCCCGGAAACAGTAGGCGCTAATTATATTTAGCAGCCAGATTGCTTCATTAATAATGAACACCCATTAAAGCCATCTCTGCAATGGTGCAGTGCCCTGCTCCCACGCCAGTTGACTCAGTCGAGAAAAGAGTAAGTCAGGAAATTAGTGCGCGCTTGCATAATTAATCCACATAGCTATTTGTATCGGAAAACTAAGTGTATCGACAATAACGGCAAGCGGTAATACCAGAAACCAGGTCTTACTGCCTTTGCCATGAAACTGTTTTGTTTTAATTTCAACAACATCAGGACCATTTTCAGTTACTGGTACCGTATAAAAAATTCGCTTACCTTTGGTCTCCATCGTTTTATTATTAACACTACCCCAATGTTTCGTGACTTCATAAACACGATTATCTTGTAACTGCAGGTTTAGTTCTTTCAAAGCATCAGGAATATTAACTACTGGTGTTTCAATATGTTCGGGAATTATTTTATTGTCACTGTTGATACATTGCCGAGAAATAAACTGTCGATCCAGATAATAGTTTTCCAGTTTGGATAGATCTCCTTTCTTGTGTTTATATCTAGTGAGTTTGTCTAGTGGAACAGAGAGCTGATAATCCTGTTTTAAAACATTGCCTGCCATAACGCCGCTAACACAAATTACTAAAGTGTTGTCATCAGCATAACTGTAATTAATTTTATCGAAGCTGTCGTAATGAGGTGAATCGCTAAGCTTCGACAGGGTTATATAAGTAGCGTAGCCCGTAATAGTGGTGAACATCAGGCCAAACAGACAGTAAAAAAGGAAGGTAATTTTTAACCACTTAAGTTTAGCTTTAGACATGTTATAAGTTGAAATTGATTGATAACACTTTGTAGCATGGATTAAATAGTGGATTCAATATGCTTATGCTGTTTATTGTGAAATGATATTGGCTTTAAGTAACAAAACTGAGATTATTCATAAGTCAAACAACCGGGAGAAATATAATGTCGCTTTTAGTCACAGGTCTAATGCTCTGGGTCGTTATCCATTTATTTCCGAGCATCTGTAAAAACACCCGGGCGACGATTGTAGAAAAGATTGGCCTTATGCCATACAAAGGGTTGTTTGCAATATTAATCCTTTTATCAATGGTACTTATTGTAATCGGCTGGCAGAGCATATCACCGGAAGATATCTATATCCCTGCTGCATGGGGTAGATACATTACATTTATCCTGGTTTTATTAACGTTCATTCTGTTTGTAGCTGCAAAAAGAAAAACCAACATCAAGCGTGTTCTGAGACATCCGCAACTAACAGGCTTGGTGCTATGGAGCATTGGTCATATGTTTGCCAATGAAGATAACCGATCCGTCATTCTGTTCACGGCATTAGGCATCTGGGCAATACTGGAAATAATTATGATTAATAAACGAGAAGGCGTATGGAAAAAACCGGAAGCCGTACCAATGAAAAGTGATGTCATTACAGTAACAGGTGGTTTCGTCCTTTATGCAGCACTGATCTTTGCACATCCATATATAACAGGGATCAAGTTAATGTAATTGAAAGATCGTTGGTTGCTTTAATTTAATAATTCAGGATCCAAGACCTAATCTTGTCAGACAGTTTGATCAGTGAACTAAGAAGGTATGTTTTTCTCGGGATTTAACGATTTAAAATCTTCGGTTTTGCCAACCTTGTTATATCTTGTTTTAGCATTAATAATGCTAGGCTTGGCGATTAACAGGTTATTCGGAAAGACAATCGTTTCACGATCAACGGTTATTAACTTCGTGTTAAACAAACCGATTTCAGCAATATAGCCTTCAATATAATTATCTAAATCAATGACGCGAATAAAGTTACCTCGTTTGTATGATTTATGGACCAGTAATATAAAAAAGGCAGTCACGTTACTAAGAATCGACCAATTAGCAAATAATGCGACACCGGTTACAGCAAGTAGTCCGGTTGATAATGCCAGCAGTGATTTAAAATTAAATCCCCAGATAAATAATATAAATGACAAAGTAATTAGCCATGAGAAAATACTAACGCTGAATAAGGCGCTTTTCAGAGTTTCATTTTTTAGATGATCGCGATCGATATATTCTTCTATTTTAGGATTGACGATACGTCTAAAAATAAAATAAATAATAATAATGATCGTAGTTAATAAGACATTTAACTCGTACTGTAAAAACCAGTTTATAAAGCTGTTGAAATAGTTTTCTAACATTGACTTATTAATGTTCCAGTGTTTTTTCGCGTTGATGAACCAATATCGAACTAATACGTAGTGCACCTAATACCAATAATAAAAATGTTATGGCATAAAGCGCATCAGGTTCTAGCTGATGCTTAAATAGTCCGATCAAAATTTCCCTGATGACGAAGACAATAGCCGCGTCAACAATATAGGTCAGCCTGAATTTCCCTGAATTAAAGTATTCAACTAATGAGCGTGATAATTCAACCAGCACATAAAGTGTAAGGACATCCGTAATTATGCTGACATACTGTCCCGTAATACCAGTTGAAAAAAACAAGCTCCAAACCGAGACGAACAATTGAACAGTGCCAATGATCAAACCAAGCGTAATGAACAGTAAAATAACACCGAAGACAATGTCGACGGTCTTATCAAAAATCTTTTTCATGTTTAATGAAGTCATTTGCTGATGAAACTACAGGTAAAGTTAAAATATACAATAATTGTATACTCTCTAATCAAGAAACATGAAACAATTTTAACTATTAAAAATTAATCAGGAGTGGCAAGCATGTTTGAGTTAATAACAAATCCGGAATATATAGCGGCACTCCTGACATTAATTGCACTGGAAATCGTGCTTGGTATCGACAACATTGTGTTTATCTCGATTCTGGTTGGGCGTTTACCGGAACAACAAAGAAACAAAGCAAGACGTCTTGGTCTGGCGTTCGCAATGTTAACCAGACTGGCGTTGTTATTTAGCCTGGTATGGATCATGGGCTTGATAAATCCACTATTTACCGTATTCGAACAGGCCATCTCTGGTCGGGATATTATCCTGATCATTGGCGGATTATTCCTGTTAGTTAAATCCACACATGAAATTCACAATAGCCTGGAAATAGTGGAAGGCAATACAACCAGTGTTTCGTCCTCTACTTTTATGATGGTGTTAGTACAAATTGCAGTTCTGGACGTTGTCTTTTCACTGGACTCGGTAATTACCGCTGTCGGACTGGTCGACCATGTCTCGATTATGGTTATTGCGATTGTTATCTCCGTTATCGTCATGATGTTTGCCGCAAAACCGATAGGTGAATTTATCGATACGCACCCGACATTTAAAATACTGGCATTGTCATTTCTATTGTTAATCGGTGTAACGCTAATGGTAGAAGGTTTTGATGTACATGTACCAAAAGGCTACATCTACTTTGCAATGGCCTTTTCTATCGGTGTAGAAATTCTGAATATCAAGGTTCGTAAAGGTAAAC
Source organism: Pseudomonadota bacterium (assembly GCA_013112535.1). GTDB lineage: Bacteria > Pseudomonadota > Gammaproteobacteria > Eutrophobiales > Eutrophobiaceae > UBA7359. The sequence continues at coordinate 94,428 of JABFGI010000005.1, read as the reverse complement.
GGGTAGAACCAATCCAGCTTAATAAAAGCGTTCCGGAGTAAGCCTGTAATTAAACAGGAATTAAAACTGAATAAGGAGTTGTAACATTGCTTTTTCAGTATTACCTATGCGCGCTTCGGGTTTCAGATGCAGGTTTAAGGTACTTTTGTATATGACTCTCCACCCATCGTTAATACGTTAGAGACTATTGAATAGGTTATAGCAACTTGAGTGTTTGAATTTAAATAATGAAATATCAGCTGGTTTCCATTAGTTTCATAAAGATTGCGATATTCATAATTAGTGAACAAACCTTGAGCTACACTGTATGTGCCATAATAGACAAACGGATCATTATCAAATAATGCCATGTAACGACCATCAGATCTGTAGTAGGCTTCTTCACCATTAGGGTCGTCTCGCCAATGACCCACTATAGAAGCAGGATTTCCTGATTGTCGCGTGTAATAAGTAATATTATTAATATTGAGTGTATTACCATTGTTTTCCAAATAGTAAGGTGTGCCAACAGCCCCAACGAAATAAGTAGAGTCACTATTAAATACATGTCTAAGTCTATTATTACTCGAACTCATCCATTCCCCTTCAAGCGCCGGGTCGATAGATAAACTGGAATTTTTATTACATGAAGTCAGGCTTATTATGAATAATAAAAACAGGAATATTCGAATTCTAATCATTTGTTATTCTCCTTAATAATCAAACTAATTTAAAAGACTCTGAACTCTTTGATTCTTGTTTCAAGATCCTACACCGCTTGAGACGTTTGAAATAGTTACTTTTTACATATCTAGAGATATACCTAATAATAAGACTATCGTACTATTCAGAATATTATGTATTTTAAAAGAAAAGAAGAACTACACAAATAACCATGTATTATTCTACTTAATAGTAAACGAGAGGTATCTCGTTTCTCTAACTCTTACTCCCAACATAGAGCAACCAAATTCAAATGATATTATGATGAATCAATGAAAAATATAATTACCCTGTTAGCTGTATATCCATTATTAATACTGGAGTAAACAATGAAAAATCTTATCGCTATTATATTTGTCAGTTTATTCCTGACAGCTTGTGGTTTAAGCCCTCAGGTCGTAAAGATTGATCCTTCGCTTTCCGATGCCAAAAGCGCGCCACCATCAAGTGACATCACTTTTGCACTTGTTGTTTCCGATAGAAGAGATAGCCCAATCATGGGAACACGAGGTGGAGTTTATAAAGAGACCTCTGTCATTAAAACGAAAGGTGATATCACTAAAAAGATTCATGAAAAATTAGTTTCATCCTTTAATAAAGCAAATTACAAGGTTGACTCATCTGCAGCTATGCAGTTAGACGTTGCTATTAATAAACTCACATATCAAGGTTTTGGAGAAAATAGAATCAGTGAGGTTGAAGTTAGTACTGAAATTCTTGTCACAGTAACAAGAGCCGGGGGAAATTATACCAAGACGTATAAGGCAAATCGTAAGAAAGAAGTTTTAAAATCACCCTCTGAAGAAAAGAATGAAGAAATGATCAATGATATTTTAAGTACTGCAATTCAACGTGTTCTTGATGATAATGATCTGCTCGATTATATAAAAAGTAATCAATAAAAAAGTACTGAAATAAAGTGCTGATAAGTTATGGCGCGCCAGGAAGGATAAATCCGGGCGCCGGAAGTCACTAATCAATATAATCCAGATTTTATATATTGAACATCTACAGGATGTAAATATTACACTACAATTTGATGTTGTAGTGTCCCAGAGCCTGAACCATTAACCAGTAACACACTATCGTAATAAAGATTGAACTGGTCATGCTGAAGTAAAAATTTAGTCCTTGCTTTAAAAACAATGGCAGGGAAACAAATAATGCCAGTGATGGGATGACCAGCCAGAAAACACTGGTTGATAATGCCGAAACTTTCTCAACACTTTTGGTATCGATGTATAGCCACATCATCGCCAACACGGAGACCAAAGGCACCGAAGCCAATACGGCTCCAACGAATGAACTGCGCTTTGATATTTCGGATATCAGTACTATCAATATCGTTGTAATGGCAATTTTAACAATGTAATAAACCATTGGCTCTCTCTGTTCAGTCTGATTTAGTATTTCTTTCAATGATGGTTTCAGTCATGGTGTAAATTTTATCACGCAAATCACGGAAGAAAGAAAACATCGCGACACAATTCAAGAACGACCCCGAAATTTAAAACGTCTCGTTAAGAAAATTTAACAGTCGCTGCCATGATTGTTTGTCGGCCTATTCTCTGTATCGATCGCTCCCGAATACAGTAAACGCATGCGGTGCGCCACCGTAGCTAATCATTTCATGTGGTACCTTGGCAGCTTCGAGTTCATCAGCCAGTTTGGCAAAGTCATTCATCGTGATAGCCGTATCTGCCGTACCATGAAAAACGATCACGGGCGCTTTTGTATTTGAATAATCCTGGCCTGGTGGTGTACTCAATCCACCATGAAAAGTTGCAAAGCCTTTTAAGTCTGCGCCTGCGCGTGCCAGTTCAAGTATAGCCGCGCCTCCAAAGCAATAACCCACAGCGATAGTATTATCAATGTTTGCACCTTGTGATTTTGCTGCTTTCAGTGCGCCAGTCATTAACGCCCGCATTTTCTTGCGGTCTTTATACAGTTCGCCAGTGTGTTGTCGTTTATCCTTTACTTCAGTTGGCCGTATACCCGCGCCAAATAAATCAGCAGCAAAAACGGCATAACCTTGTTCGGATAACATTTCAGAACGCTTCACTTCATAATCCGTCAAACCATCCCAGTCATGAATCAGTAAGACTAAAGGTGCATTGTCAGCAGGCGAAGTGTAATAACCTTCATAGCTTTGACCGTTAACTTCGTAAGTAATGTATTTCCCTTCGGCAAGAACGGAAGTTGAAATAATTGTTAGAAATAATAGTGTGATAAGTTTTTTCATAGTGTTTTATTTTTCATAGGAATATCTTATTAAAAATGCGCTCATATTTTTAATTTTATAGTTTATAGTTTTTATGAAGTAATAATATTGATGCTAATTTGTCTTTTTCTTCATTAGAAATCTCTTTAATGGGAATTAACATGCCTTTACCTGTTTCACTAAATAATATTAGCAGATTGCTTTCTAAAACGATGTCAGAAATACAGTTCCAATAATATGTGGTTTCATGAAACTCGGATTTTTCAATAACACCATTTTGATTAAAGATAAATGTAAAGTTACCGATAGTAGTTTTATCATCATCTACCATTCGATCAAGGTATGCTTTATATAGCCAGTTGTTTTTAACAAGACCAAATACAAACCAAATACCGAGAAAAATTAAAGCTAGATTAAGTTGAATTAAATCAGAATAGCGAAAATCTTCATAAAAATGGAGAAGCGCCGCAACTCCTAAACCAAAAAACACCCAATGTATAATATTAGTAACATGATAATAGTTTGATAAGTTTCTTACGCTATATATTTTTTTGCTAGCTACTTTATTAAAAAGCAAGAAATCTTCTTTTGTGACAGTAACATTTAGGTTCATAAATTATCTTATATAGTTTGTTTTCTATCTATTTTAATTTTAGAAAGAGTTTATAGACGTAAGCTAAATTTTGTAAAGTCTATTAAATAATTTACCAATAGTGTGGTTTAACTATAGGTTTCTTTTTCGTTGGTATTTTGTCTGGTAATAAAGATTTTAGACATTCTTCATCTAAAATATGATCTCTAGTCCAATGAGAATGATTATCTAAATATGCAGTAATCGGTCTTGCCTTTCTATCATCTGTGAGTTTAGGTTTAGGCATTACTAAACCAATGGTTATTTCTGGTTTATCTTCTTTTATAAACTTCAAAGCTGCTTCAAGATCAGAGTCACTAGAAACTAATACTTGTTGCCCATATTCTTCACGAATTGCATCTCTATACATATTCATTGCAATGTTTACATCTGTTTGTTTTTCCTCAAACTTCCATACTTCTGTTCTATCGTTTAGATCAATTGGATTTTTATACAGAGGAGGAGTTGCTCTATCAATAGTATGGTAGCCTTTTATTATTTCTATATTATCACCATGTATTTCTTTTAAAGCATTATGATAAGTTTGTTGTGATTTGTTTGAATCATTACCATGTGTTGCAAAATTTGATTTAACGGGAGCCGTAAAATATTTAACTTTTAAAAGCTCTGATTTCGGGTTTTGAATTTTACAAATGATTTCTAAGAGAGAATAAATATCGATCCATTTAAAACCATTACTTCTAAGTATTCCATAGTAAAGATTATACCCATCAATATAAGCAATCGTTTTCATTAAAATAAATAGTCCCTTATAAATGAAAAAACCGCCAAGAAGGCGGTCTTTTCGTCTCAAGGCTGATATCAATTTAATGATACCCCCTAGAGATAAGTAGTGATAATAATATAGGCGCGTTGCGTCTATAGATCAAGTAATATATTACTTGTTATTTTAGTGTTTATTTATAAGACAAAGTTCTATTAAAGATGTAATGTTAGTAAGCACTACCGTTTAAACTATTTATTATAAAGCAATCTGGAGGGTTTGAACTTCTTTCCTTCTCGTTCGTAGCTAGGTGTTCTCTAAATTATAAAATGGCTCCAAAGGAGCCATTAATATATTTTTGATTTGTCATACTTGATTCGTCCCTGTATCAAGATTAATTAGAGATTACGCCGTGATTGCGTCCCGCAATTTTTTCATTGCGTTATTTTCAATCTGTCGTATGCGTTCTGCGGAGACGCTGTGTTCGGCAGCGAGTTCGTGTAGTGTTGCTTTCTCTTCTGCTAACCAGCGTTTGGCAATAATGTCTTTGCTGCGATCATCCAGTATTGCGATCGCTTTATGTAAAGAGTTATGACTTTCTTCATCTAGTTGTGCTGTTTCGATTAACTCTTCAGGGCCCGCACTTTTATTTTCGACATAGTGTGCTGGAGCATAAACGGTTTCATCATCATCATTATCATTCGCAGCACCATCGAAAGACGCATCGTAGTTGCTCATGCGTTTTTCCATTTCAACGACTTCACTGGGTTTAACGCCCAGGGTTTCAGCAACATCATTGACTTCATTTTGACTCAACCAGCCAAGACGTTTTTTAGATGAACGAATGTTAAAGAATAATTTACGTTGCGCTTTGGTGGTCGCGATTTTAACAATGCGCCAGTTCTTAAGAATAAACTCATGCATTTCTGCGCGTACCCAATGTACGGCGAAAGATACCAGTCGCACACCCACATCCGGATCAAAACGTTTGACCGCTTTCATGAGTCCGACATTACCTTCCTGAATCAAGTCCGCTTGGGATAAGCCATAACCGTTATATCCGCGAGCAATTTTCACAACAAAGCGAAGATGCGACATGACTAATGCACGTGCTGCTTCGATATCTTCTTCATCACGGAAACGGCGAGCCAGAACCTGTTCTTCTTCCAATGACAGGATAGGCACTTGATTGACCGACGAGATATAGCTCTCAATTGAGCCTGTCGGTAATGCGAATTGTAGATTAGTTAGCTGATTCATAATCCCCTTCCTAAAATTTCGATTAAACCGGCTTTTGTTAGCCAGAGTTTAGCACTCCAAATAATAGAGTGCTAATTTTTCGAAAGGTTTCAATCATAAAGCTTGGGATATGTGTCCTGTGTAGAGTTAATTAAGCTTTAAATACAAACACATAAATTATGCTTCATTAGTAAATAATAATCATTATTAATTGTTAATTATTCTCATTTATGTAATATTCCATTCAATAATTAATAAATTACTTTCATCTTGGGGAAATATGAAAGCTTCAAAAACTATTTTTACATTGCTTATCCCTTCATTACTGATGGTTAATCCGGTCTTTGCTGAAGAAGAGCAGGCAGACTCTAAATATTGTGGCGGTTATGCGCGAACCGGTTTTATCGAAACAGATGAAGAAAACACGTCTGATGAATCTTCATTTGCAATGGGTGGTGAATTTGATTGCGGTGTTTCAATTACAGACAATATTGATGTCCGAGTCGGTTTAGGTACATCTATCGATCCCGGTATTAATGATAGTAACAATGCAAAAGTGCATGGTGATTTTTTCGATGCAAACAAAAATAGCTACGTCATGTTGGCGGAAGCGATGTTGAATGCAAGTTTTGGAAATGTCGAAGCTCATCTTGGTCGACAGATTTTTGATAGTCCACATATGGACAGTGATGACCTACGCATCATTCCTAATCGTTTCGAAGCTTACCAATTAAATTATGCCTACAATGAACAGTTCAATTTTGGTGCTGCATTTGTAAGACAAATGTCCGGTTGGGAAAACGGCGCTGATCAATCAGACTTTATCGATGTCGGTAAAGCACTGGGCGCAAACAATGGCAGTGCTTATGTTGTTTGGGGTAGTTATGAGGATGATGGTTTATCAATACAGGCATGGGATTATGTTATTGAAGATATCGAAAATATCTTCTATGCCGAACTGGTTTATGGTGCTGATTATAATAATGACATTTCATATGAAGTTGGATTGCAATATGACATGGGACGTGAAATTGGTAGTAAGAAGTTAGGTAATATTGATGCTGATACCTGGGGTATTAGTGCTGCACTCACCTATAAGATAGTTACGTTAAGCGCAGCTCATAACCGTAACCACGGTAGTTCTGGTGCATTAGCAAGCTTGGGTGGCGGCCCTTTCTTTACGTCGATGGAAGATCAAACGCTTGATGCCGTTACCGGTAATGATGCTCGTTCATCAACAATAGGAATTGAAATTACGCCTCTGGATGATTTGGTGCTTGGTGCTGTTTACAGTAATTTTGGTGCGAGTAATGATAGTGTCTATGAAGTTCAGGAAAACAATCTTTATATTGCTTATACTTGGAACAATCGCTTAACGCTGGAAGGTATTTACGCAGACATTGAAGATAAAAACTCGGCAAATGATAAAGACCAGCTCCGTCTTATCCTTACCTATTCCTTTGATGGTCCATTCTAATTAATTAAGCAAACAAACAACGTTAGTTCTTTATTTATAGTAACGATTACCTCAAGTAGTTCTGTTATAGCCAAAGCAGTTGAAAAGGACGAACTAAGTCACGATGCAGATCTGGAGCAAGCTATGAAGCAGAAAAATTTTACAACAGCAAAGGATTTTAAAATAAGCTGTTTGCAGATCCTAAACTGGATCAATTGCTTTCAGGTGACGTTTTACCGAAATCCAGGAGCCGACTAAACCCAATGCTATACCGATCGCGATTAGAAGCACGCTGTTAATAAAACCAAGACCAATCAATTGAAAGTCACTGGCGTAGAGGTTTGCCAGTTGTTTTACTGGCCCACGTAACATTTGCATGGAAACAGTGATTAATACCCAGGCGATAATGCCACCGAAAGCGCCATACCAGAGGCCACTGTAGAGAAAGGGACGTTGGATAAAACTGTCTGTGCCGCCGAAGAGTTTGGTGATTTCTATTTCGGCGCGACGATTGTAAATGGATAATCGAATGGTATTGCCGACAATGAGTAACACACCGATAGCCAACAGTGTCGAAAGTATAATAATGAGTCGATTAACAATATCGAGCAGATAAATTAAACGCTGGATCCATTTACTATCATATTGCGCACTATCTACTTCCGGCAACGCTTCGAGTTCGTTTACCAAACTTTCAGTATCCGTTTCGCTCGTTCCATTGACAGCGGGTTTGACTAATATAACGTTTGGTAACGGGTTTTCATCAAGCGCATTCAACGCATCAGCAAAGCCGGACAGTTTTTGATATTCTGCCAGCGCATCTTCGCGCTTGATTAAGATGGCTTCATTAATTTTATTATTTTCTTTTAACTTGCTTGCAAAGCTTAGTGCCTGTTCGTTATCAATATCGGTTTTTAAAAATAACGTTACCTGTAAGGAACCATCCCAACTTGAAGAAACAAAACGCACGTTATCGAGTAATAAATAAAAGCTGGCAGGCAACGCGAGTGAAATGCCAATCACTGCTGTTGTTAACACATTACTTAACGGGTATTTAAGATACTGGCCTAAGCTGAAAATGAAAGCCTGCATATGTTGCAATAGCAACATATCAAAGCGACGTTTCAATTCGCTTTTGAAACTTTTGTCAGGCCGCGTATTTTTTTTCTTATTAACTGGCTTCATCAGTTTTTACATTTTCTTCTATTGGTGTGCCGGCATGCGTCAGTATGCGACCTTGTTTCAAAGTGATGATGCGTTTTTGTAATCGTTTAATCATGTCCAAATCATGACTGGCAATCAGCACAGTAACGCCAACCTGGTTAAACTGTTCAAATAGTTTCATCGTATCCCATGATAAAGCCGGATCCAGATTCCCGGTTGGTTCATCTGCCAGTAATATCGCCGGGCGATGGACCACGGCACGAGCCACACCGACACGTTGTTGTTCACCGCCGGATAATGACATCGGGTAACTATTTATTTTCGGTAGCAGGCTTACTTTGTCTAACGCTGCTTGTACGCGTTTACGTATTTCCTGGTGACGATATCCGGCAATCACTAATGGTAAAGCGACGTTATCAAATACAGTTCGGTCATGAAGCAGGCGATGATCCTGAAACATAAAACCAATATGTCTTCTAAATAAAGGAATGCGTCGATTACGAACGCGATCAAGATTTTGACCATTAATAATAATTTGTCCGCGCGAATGACGATCAATTAATGCGATTAAGCGTAGTAATGTACTTTTACCCGCTCCGGAACGACCCGTGATATAAACCATCGCTCCCTGTGCCACATGTAAATTGATATTACGTAAGGCTTCGTTGCCATCGGGGTAAGTCATATTGACGTTTGTAAATCGGATCATGTTTCATTTACCAATAAAGCATCGATAAATTCAGATGCATTAAACGGACGTAAATCATCGACCTGTTCACCAACACCAATAAAGCGGACAGGAATATTTAATTCATCTGCAAGAGAAAAAACAATGCCGCCTTTTGCTGTGCCATCAAGTTTGGTGAGTACAATACCACTGATGCCAATACTTTCATTAAATTGCTTGGCCTGAACCAGGGCATTTTGTCCGGTGCCAGCATCCAGTACTAATAACACTTCTTTTTCTAAGTCCGGATCAAACTTGTTGCCGATACGATGGATCTTTTTCATTTCCTCCATCAGGTTATCTTTATTATGTAATCTACCGGCAGTATCGGCGATCAGGACATCGATATTATTGGCTCGAGCAGATTCGAGTGCGTCGAATATAACCGCTCCTGAATCGGAACCATGCGTTTGAGCAACGACGTTAATCTTATTTCGCTCACCCCAAACCTGTAATTGTTCAATAGCCGCTGCTCTGAAGGTATCGCCCGCCGCGAGCATGACTTTTTTACCTTCATTTTGAAAACGTTTGGCTAATTTGCCTATCGTCGTGGTTTTACCGACGCCATTAACACCTATTACTAAAATTAAATAGGGCTTTTTATCCAACTCAGGAATCGTTAACGGCTGTTCCACCGGTTGTAGCACGGGTAACATGACTTGTTTTAGCAGTTCAAGCGGGTTAATTTCGGCGTTTTTCTTCGATTCCGCTTTTAAAAGCGTGATGACCTGATCTGTTGTTTTAGTGCCGATATCTGCCATTATCAGGCGATCTTCGAGTTCTTCGAGGGTAGTATTGTCAATTACAGTCTTATTTCGACTAAAAAGACCGCCGAATAGGCCGCTGCGAGTACGCTGTAGGCGATCGGAAAGGCTGGCTCTTTCAGGTTCTTTCTCGGACTCTTTTTCGGCGCTTTTTTTCTTGAAACCAAACACGTAGTTTTAAATATTTAATATGCTATGAAACTTACGGTATCCTACCACTATACTCATGATACTCGGAAATGCAGTTTTATAGCACACCTGTTTTCATCCAGAGCGTCGTTACTCCTCCTTTCAGGGAGTGGCCATGCGCGTCGTCGTGTCTTGCTCTGAATAAAAACAGATGCACTCTAAATTCCGCATTTCCGAGTATCATGAGTATAACTAGTAGCGAACTCATAAAGAGAAATGCGCTCTAACTTCACAGAATTTAACTCTCATATATAGAAAATTAAAATGAAAAATAAAAGGCCGACATTAAAAGTAACATTGTTGGCCCTGGTTTTAATTATGCCGGGGCTAGCGACAGCAAAAGTTCATGAATACCAACTCGATAATGGACTTAAAATTCTGGTTAAAGAAGATCATCGTGCTCCTGTCGTCGTCTCACAGGTTTGGTACAAGGTAGGTAGCAGTTACGAACATGATGGTATTACCGGGGTGTCACATGCGTTGGAACATATGATGTTTAAGGGCACACAAAAATATGCTCCCGGTCAGTTTTCCCGCATTATTTCAGAGAACGGCGGTCGCGATAATGCCTTTACCGGTTCAGACTATACGGCTTATTTTCAAACGCTGGAAAAATCACGTTTGAAAATCAGTTTTGAGCTGGAAGCTGATCGTATGCGCAATTTAATTTTACCAAAAGAAGAGTTTCTGAAAGAAATCGAAGTTGTTAAAGAAGAACGACGTTTGCGTACTGAAGATAACCCGCAGTCCTATGTCTATGAAGTCAGTAATGCCACGGCCTATCAAACCAGTCCCTATCGTTTTCCTGTGATTGGCTGGATGCAGGATCTGGATAATATGACCATAGAAGATTTAAGTGCCTGGTATCAAAAGTGGTATGCGCCAAATAACGCAACGCTGGTTGTGGTTGGTGATGTTGTTCCTGATGAAGTGTATGCCTTAGCCAAACAATATTTTGGACCATTGCCTGCTGGCGAACCCATTACGATGAAAGCATTAGATGAAGTCGAGCAAGTCGGTGCCAAGCGCGTGAAAGTAAAACGCCCTGCTGAGTTACCTTATTTAATGATGTCCTATAAAACACCGGTTATAGAGTCCGGTAGCGAAGAGGGTGATAACTGGAACTGGGAACCGTATGCACTGGAAGTATTAGCAGGTATTATTGATGGAGGTAATAGCGCACGTTTAGCCAGCCGCATGGTTCGAGGTAACGAAGTTGCTTCTTCTGCTGATGCCGGTTATCGGATGGCTTCTCGACTGGAAAATTTATTTATGTTTTCCGGCACACCGGCGAAAGATAAAAGTATTCACGATCTGGAAGTCGCCTTCCGTAAAGAGGTTCTGGATGTACAAACTCATCCTGTTAGTGAACAAGAGTTACAACGTGTAAAAGCACAAGTGGTTTCCAGTGATGTCTATGAAAAGGACTCTGTTTTTTATCAGGCAATGACTATAGGTATATTGGAAACAATAGGGTTGTCATGGAAGCTGGCTGATAAATATGTTGAACGAGTAAATTCAATAACAGCTGAACAAGTTATGGAAGTGGCAAAAAAATATTTAGTGGATGATCGATTGACCATAGCGGAACTAGATCCGTTACCGATGGATAAGGCGCCTAAACGCGCTCCAACAGGAGGGTTCGGTCATGGTCGCTAAAAGCCCATCTAAAAATGCACTTTTTTTGCAATTACTTCGTCGCTTCCGTGCTCAAATCCTCATGTATTATTTATACACTCCGGTTTTGCGCGCGAAAGCTCCTCGCACTTACAAAAAAATTACTATTTTTAGACGCACTTTGTTTCTTTATATCTCGTTGTTGTTAACTGTCAGTTGGTCAGCACATGCGTCACCAAAAATAGAAACATGGAAAACCAGTAAAGGCATAGACGTTTATTATGTACATGCGCCCGAGTTGCCAATGGTTGATATGGAAATTGTTTTTGATGCTGGCGGTAGTCGAAATGGTGCTTTACCCGGTTTGGCGGCTTTAACAAATGGTTTGTTAAGTCAGGGAGCTGAGGGTCTTGATGCTGATGCGATCAGTAGTGGATTTGAATCGCTTGGAGCGATTTATGGATCAGATGCCGGTTATGATTCTGCCTCTGTTTCATTAAGATCGTTAACCGATGAAACCCTGTTATCAAAAGCGCTGGAGAATCTAAAGCGTGTTGTATCAAAGCCTGACTTTCCAAAAGATGCATTGGAAAGACGGCGCGCACGTACCTTGATTGGATTAAAAGCAAAACAACAATCGCCTGCTGCCCTGGCCCAGGATGCTTTTATGAGTTCTATATATCAATCGCATCCTTATGCCAGTCCGAACGATGGCACAGAAGAATCGATTAAAGCGATTAAGCGTAATCAGATTATTGATTTTTATAAACAGTATTATGTTGCCAGCAATGCGTTGGTTGCAATTGTCGGAGCAGTAGATCGAAAACAAGCAGAACAAATTGCTGAAGATATAACGTCTGGGCTTGCACAAGGCAAGAAAGCAGAACCTTTAGAAGAAGTTAAGCGTTTAGAAAAGGCAGATTCAATTTTTATTGAACATCCTTCTGCGCAAACTCATATTCTTGTTGGCCAACCCGGATTAAAACGCGGTGATCCGGATTACTTTCCGCTTTATGTCGGTAATCATGTCTTGGGCGGCGGCGGTATGGTGTCGCGTTTGTTTGAAGAAATTCGTGAAAAACGGGGCCTGTCTTATAGTGCTTACAGTTATTTTTCTCCCATGCGTTTTAAAGGGCCTTTTCTTGCCTCCTTGCAAACGCGCTCGGATCAGGTTGATGAAGCGCTTTCAGTTTTAATTGATAACATTAACCACTATATCGAGAGTGGCCCACTGGAAGAGGAATTAATAGCTTCGAAGAAAAATATTACTGGCGGTTATCCATTGCGAATAGACAGTAATAGCAAGATTCTTAATTACGTTGTTGCGATTGCTTATTACAAATTGCCGCTTGATTATCTGGAAACGTTTAATGCCAATGTTGACGCAGTGACGGTTGAGCAGATTAAAGATGCGTTTAAACGCCGCTTGACGCCGGAAAATTTTGTTACGGTGATGGTTGGTTCATCAGAAGAAAAGAAAGAAGGACAATAGTTTTTGTGGCCGCGTCTGGCAAAGTTCGCATTATTGCCGGGAAATGGCGCGGCAGAAAACTCGATGTTTTAGACTTGTCCGGTTTGCGGCCGACGCCGGATCGCGTACGCGAAACATTATTTAACTGGATACAGCAGGATGTTGCAGGTGCGCGTTGCCTGGACTTGTTTGCCGGCAGTGGCGCGCTAGGGTTTGAAGCCTTGTCTCGTGATGCTGCTGAAGTGATCCTGGTTGATTCCAATCCGAAAATAGTCGATTTGTTGCAGCACCATGCACGGACATTAAAAAGCGAAAATCAGTCGATTCAGCTTGCTGATGCCATGAGTTGGCTTCGACAAGATGTGGAAGCCTTTGATATTATTTTTCTCGACCCGCCTTTCAAACAGGGTCTTATTGAGGAATGTTGTGCGTTAATTGTCGAAGAATCATTGTTGAAACCTGGTGGATTGGTTTATATTGAATCCGAGAAAAATTTAATACTGCCTGATGGCTGGCATATCAGGAAACAAAAAAAAGCAGGTCAGGTACAATTTATGTTAATTGAGCAGAGTAAGGAGACATAATGGTTACTGCAGTTTATCCCGGCACATTTGATCCTGTTACAAACGGTCATGCTGATATTGCTGAACGCGCCGCGAGTATGTTTGAAAAAGTTATCGTTGCTGTTGCAGATAGTGAAACTAAAAATACGTTGTTTACAGTTAATGAACGTGTTGAGCTTGCTAATCATGTTTTATCAGAAATTAAAAACGTTGAAGTTGTTTCATTCAATTCTTTAGTTACTGACCTTGCTAAAGATAAAAAAGCGAAAGTCATTATACGGGGTATTCGCGCCGTATCTGATTTCGATTATGAGTTTCAAATGGCAGGAATGAATCGCCAGTTATTATCCAGCATTGAAACTGTTTTTTTAACACCGGCAGAAAAGTTGAGTTTTATCTCTTCAAGCCTGGTGCGAGAAATTTCTTCCTTTAATGGTGATGTGAGCGAGTTCGTTCATGAGGCTGTCGTTTCTGCTTTAAAAGAAAAACATCAATAATAAATAATAATTAAATAGTAATGAGATATCTATTTTCGTTCGTCTTCCTTTTAAGTTCTTTTTCTGCCTTTGCTGATCTAGGTGCTGGTTCAACTAATCAAGCTGCTGTTGCAACAGCACACCCGTTAGCGACTAAAGCCGGTGTCGATATTTTAAAACAGGGAGGCAATGCCTTTGATGCCGCCGCTGCGATTACTGCGTCGCTTGCCGTGGTTGAGCCTTATAGTTCAGGTATTGGTGGCGGTGCGTTCTGGTTAATTCATCGTGCCTCTGATGAAAAACAAATCATGATAGATGGTCGCGAAAAAACACCGATGCGTGGTCATAAAGATATGTACCTTGATAAGTCAGGTAATGTTATTAAAGGCTTATCGTTAAATGGCCCAATGGCCGCCGGGATTCCGGGTGTGCCCGCAGGTATTGAACATCTTGTAAAAAAATACGGTCGTTTATCATTAAAAGACGTTTTAGCTCCGGCGATAAAACAAGCGACAGATGGCTTTCATGTAACTGAGCGTTATCAAAAATTAATTGGCTTTAGAAAAAAGGTTCTTATTCATTACCCTGAAGCAGCATCGCTGTTTCTTAAAGACAACGATGTGCCAGCCAAAGGACATCTTATTATACAGACGGATTTAGCTAACACATTGAGACTTATTGCTGATCACGGACGAGATGGCTTTTATAAAGGCGCGTTAGCCAGAAAAATGGTTGATAGTGTTAATAAGAATGGCGGTATTTGGGAACTGGAAGATTTGGCAAATTACAATCTTGTTGAACGTGAACCGATTGTTACAAATTATAATGGAATAAAAGTAACGTCAGCGACCTTGCCTTCTTCGGGCGGTGTTGTTATGGGGCAGGCGTTAAATATTCTTGAACACTTTGATTTAAAAAAAGTTGATTCAATAACGCGCAAACATATTGTTGTAGAAGCTATGCGCCGAGCCTATCGAGATCGTGCGGCCTATTTAGGTGATATGGATTTTATTGATGTACCTATCGATCGTTTGTTAGATAAAAACTATACCGAAGGAATGGCGTTAACGATTGATGTCAATAAAGCAACACCCAGTAGCGAGTTAAGCGATATTGTTACTAATCCTAATATTGGTAATGACACAACACATTTTTCAGTTATCGATGCTGAAGGCAATCGCGTTTCAGCAACATTAAGTATCAACCTGCCATTTGGTTCAGGTTTTGTTGCCGAGGGAACGGGCGTATTATTAAATAACGAAATGGATGATTTTTCTGTTAAGCCCTTAACCGCGAATGCATACGGATTAGTCGGCGATCATGCCAATGCTATTGCGCCCGGAAAACGACCTTTATCCAGTATGACGCCGACCTTTGTCGAGACCAAAGATCGTATAGGTATACTGGGTACGCCTGGCGGTAGCCGAATCATTAGTATGGTGTTATTAGGTGTACTGGACTTTGCCGATGGACAACTGCCAGAGTCATGGGTCAGTGTGTCACGCTATCATCATCAATACCTTCCGGACGAAATATTATTTGAACAAGGCGGCTTAACATTAAGCGAGCAAGAAGCCTTAAAAAGCAAAGGCCATAAACTAAACGAGAAGAACCGGCAGTACGGTAACATGCAGGCGATTATGGTTTGGAAAGATAAAAATATAAGCTTTGCTGCCAGCGATCCGCGCGGTGAAGGTACAGCAGAAGTTATTCATCTCTCAAAATAATTCCTTACAAGTTATCGAGAGGGCTTTTAACACCATGCCCTCCTTTATTGAGAACATGAGTGTAGATCATCGTTGTGTTGACATTACTGTGACCCATCAATTCCTGCACAGTTCGTATGTCGTAACCATTTTCTAAAAGATGAGTAGCAAAGGAATGTCGAAAGACATGTGCCGTGACATGTTTCATGATGTTCGCTTTTCTAACAGCATTACTAATAGCACGTGATACCGATTTTGTATGAATATGGTGTCGTCCGATATTTTTAGTGATTGGATCAACAGACGTTTTATGTGATGCAAATACATACTGCCACTTAAGTTGCTTACCTGCGTTCGGATATTTTCTTGCTAATGCATCTGGCATATGTACATGAGTAATTCCATTTGCTTGATCAATTTCATGAAACTGTTGTGCTTTATCAATAGCAAGCTTAAAACCTGGAATAACAAAATCAGGCAATAAGGTTCTTCTATCTTTATTACCTTTGCCTCGTCTTACTATAATTTCACGTCGTTCAATATCAACATCCAGCATTCTTAACTCAAGACATTCATTTAATCTTAATCCCGCACCATACATCAAACCCACCATGGTTTTATGCGGTTCATTCAAAAATTCAAACACACGTTTAACTTCATTCTGAGTTAATACAACCGGAAGGCGTTTGGGTTTGCGTGCATACTGAAATTCAGGAATTTCACCAACATCAGTATCAAGAATTTGTTTATACAAAAAAATAATCGCTGCCAAAGCCTGATTCTGTGTAGAGGCCGCTACATTTTCTTTATTGACTAGATAATTTAAAAAGCGGGCTAATTCTTCGCCGCCCATGTCTTTAGGATGACGCTTATTGTGAAAAAGGATGAAGCGTCTTATCCAATGTATATATGTTCTTTCTGTATGTTTTGAATAATGTAAAAAACGGATTTTTTGTTTAACTTGCTCTAAAAGTTTTGGTTTCTTATTGCTATCCATTGCAATCTCCCTGAATCAATGATTTGTCCATGTGTCTGATAACACAAATATTATATAAAATTATAAGTCATTGATAATAATAAATTAAACGACACTTTTAAATAGTGATAATACTTATAGGACAAATGAGAAAGTGATAATAAAAACAGCAAAGTGGACACCCTTGATAAAGAGGCAATATAATTCATTTATTACTTATCACATTGAAACAAGGAGGTTTTTCATGAAGTCCGCTTTTAGAATATATAATACATTATCAGACAAAGCGTCCTATAACCCCTAGTTAAACTTGACGTGTTTATATAAAGAAATGGAAAGGACAACATTAACTTATAGTCACACTATAAAATCCTCAAATAAGGTGACGCGCGAATTAAAAAAATCTGTTATATCTGAAGCGCAACGAGGTTGCACGAAAAGCATCGCTTTTACAGACAACAACTTTTCGCTTCAGGGTAGATTCAATTTGCTGCGTAATATTTTGCAGCACCTTACGACAAGTAAAGTGATAACGTGGCTAACGATACTATCGGGGCACGCAAGCTTAACTAATCACTCGATGCGAACCGCTAACGCGGTCGCACAGTTTAGTTATTAGGCACAACAAAACTAAGGACTCGAAATGAACAAGATTCTTGTATCACTGATAGTAATTTCATCTTGCCTTGCATCACAATATTCCATCGCCGATATTGGAGACGAATGTTGGGTAGTATCTAATCTGCGTGGATATTCCGCATTTGCAGACAATAGTTACAAGTTCGAAACAAATGGCCTAACTAACAAAATTGTTGTTTGTTTTGGACTAAAAAGCGGCACGGTTTCTGGAACGGACATTCAATTCGTGAAATTTGGGAAATCAACTTTAGCTGGTTACGGAGGAAACGATCAAGGTAATGAGATGTTTGAAGTCTATCAATTGGATCGTGCAAACATGAAAATGTTATATACAAAGACCAGGGTTGGCACAAAAACCATAGCTCCTTTATTGTCAGACACAACATCTTCATTTGTGGGCAATGCAAAGAAACTTAATGATTAAACACAACAAGACAACAATGAATCACTATATGTTTGATACAAATATATTTAATGAAATTCTAGATCAGGAAATTGATATAACTTCAATAACAAATGCCTCTCTTTATGTAACTCACATCCAACTAAATGAAATACAGTCAACTAAAAGAGAAGAAAGAAGAAATCAATTACTACAAACATTTCATGAGGTAGATAAGGAAGCAATAGCTACAGAATCAGCTGTATGGGATGTTTCTGAATGGGGTAATGCAAAATGGGGGTCAGAAAATAACTTATATCAACCAATACTGAAGCGACTTGGGGAATTAAATAAGAAAAAGAAAAACAACACCCAAGATGCTCTAATCGCAGAAACAGCAATAGTTAATAATCAGATATTAGTTACAAATGACAAAGATCTTCAAGATGTTATAAGTGAGTTTGGAGGAAAAGTAATTGATCTCAGCACCTTCATGTCAAGCAGTGCCTAACAAGGCGCTCGTTCGGATGCAAACTACGCTGCGCTTCGTTTGCACCGCACAGCTTGATCGTTCTGTGGTAACGAGAATCGAGCATGGATGAATTAATCGAAGAATTCAGAAAAAAAATTAGACGTAAAGCTGTAGTGCTTGATATTGGAGGTTTTCGTCCACCAGAAGATCCACTTATTTCTTGGTTCGGGAAAGTTTCATTCTGCGAGCCAGGAGAAAAATGGCCAATGCAAGATGGAGAGCCTATGCATGCTCTAGCTCAAATAAACTTGACGGACTTCCCATTTAAACCTGAAGGCTTAGAAGATATCGAATTTATTACTGTCTTCATTGGCCCAAAAGAATTACCAATCGATACGCCAAGTGGGAACAATTGGGAAATTCGAGCCTATAAGAAGGTCTCTAACCTTGTGCCACTTAATCAAGAAGATTCAGAAAGTTATATCAAACCATTTCCAATGAAATCTAGAGTGGTTGAGGAAGATTATCCTTGCTGGGAAGATGTTCCAGTTGAGTGCCCCGAAGAGATTGATGATGAATACTATGATCTCTTCGACAACATAAATGGATTCAAATTTGGCGGCTGGCCTACTTTAATCCAAGCAGAAATATTTTGGGCACCCTGGAATAAACATGATGCCAACCCTGAATATGTGTTCCAAATCGACACAACCGAAAAGGGAAACTGGATGTGGGGCGATAATGGAGTTGGTTATTTTGGCAAAGGCACAGCCAAAGGAAAAGAAAATGAATGGGCGCTAGCATGGCAGTGCTACTAATTAGATCCACACAGAACAAGGGGCTGCAATCTGACTCCGCAACACGTCACTTTTTGTGCAAAACCCGCACAAAAAGCGCCAGGTTGCTACGCAGTTGAGCCCGGCGTTATCTCCATATAAAAACATGATTACAGAAATCCAAAATTTGCGCACTTATGAAACACAAGATGTTGTAAACAGTTTGTTTGATCAAGTTATGCAAGCATATGAAGATAAAGATATTGATAAAAACGAACTAATCCAATGTTTCCATGAATTAGCTGATCAGCAGTATCATCAATATGAACCAATGCCAATTGATAAATGTAATAATATAGAAAGGTGGTCACTTAAAACCTTCGATCTTTCTAATCAGGATGATGTAAATACATTAATTCCATTAGCACACAGTCTAGCTTTCACTATTGATACTGTGCAAAATATTGCGTCAGGTGTGTCAGATGCTGATTTAAAAAATGAATTTACTGATATGCTAAAAAACACAAAAGAAAACCGTATCAATCCGTACTGGGATTTAGAAAAACTGAGCAGTAAAAAGAGATAACAAGTCAATTAAGTGCGACCGCAAAAAGCGCGCTGAGTTAAAACGTTAAGCGTCAATAAAACTTAAAAGGAATTAAATTGAAATTTACTCAATACTTTCTACATATGCGTTCCAGACCTGATCGCGAAATAATCACCGATGACTGGATCCAATTTGTTATAGATAATCCAGTTAAGGAACATATTCAGGCGGATGGGAGAATTCGTCGCTGGGCTGCAATAGAAGCAATGGACGGGAAGTATTTAAGAGTTATACTTTTACCTGACGGTAAAACCGTACATAATGCATTTTTTGATCGAGGATTTACTCTATGAAAATCAAATACTTCGAGGAAACGGACACTCTGTTCATAGAATTTCGCCCGGCTAAAGTTGAAGAAACTCGGGATTTAGACGAAAACACACTGCTCGATCTGGATCAAAATGGAAATATTTGTGCTATCACTGTTGAGCACGCTTCCGAGCGAGCTGACATCCCCCATTTCTCATTCGAGCAAGTTGCCGCTTAACAAGGCACTCGACCCGACACCGGTAAGATAAGGTGGCGCTTCGCGGCAGCCTTATTGGCGACGCGGTTCAGTTTAATCGTTATACTCATTAGAAAAACATGCTCATTTCTGTGAAACTGTGTAAAAATAGAATCATTGAATATTAAATTTAGTGGTGAAAATTATGTCAGTAGCAAAAGATCATATAAAACAACTAATTAATTCTCTTCCTGAAGACTCTTCGTATGAAGAAATTCTCCGTGAAGTCGCTTTTGCTCGGATGGTTAAGAAGGGCCTTGAAGATTCTAGAGAAAACAGGACGATTTCTAACGAAGAAATGGAGCATCGAATTAAAACATGGCGGAAATAAGATGGACCTATGAAGCTGAACTTTGGTTAAAGGATATATACGAATACATTGCTCTAGATAATCCCACTGCCGCAGAGCAAGTTATAGATGGAATTTATAATAAGGCGCAGATTTTAAAAGACCATCCCGAATTAGGACATAAATACGAAGCACCTGAAAAAGAAGATGTACGAATACTTCTTTATGGACATTATCGTATTACTTATGTCATTTTAAATAATCGAATTGATATATTAGGTGTGTTTCATGGTTCACTTGATATTGATAGATATTTATAAATGATATAACCAATCACTCCAAAGCGACGCGCGAAAAAGCCCGCGCGCTGGTTGTATTGAGCGTTAACAAAGCCCTGTAATTTGATCCCTGCGTTTTATGTCACGCTGCTCATTTTATTTTTGACAATAAGAGCAATAAAATGTTGAGCGTTGTCCGAGCCGAATCATTTTTATTTTTTTATTACATTTGTTACAGGGCTCATCTTCACGATTGTATACATTGAGTTCCTGACTGAAGTAACCGGGTTTGCCCTCCCCGTTATAAAAGTCTCGTAATGTTGTTCCGCCTTTCTCTATTGCTTCTGATAAAACTGTTTTAATTTTATTCACTAATTTTGCATAGCACGCGTTGGATATTTTTCCTGCTTGCAAAGAGGGTTTTATGCCTGCACGAAATAAGGCTTCGCTTGCATAGATGTTGCCAACGCCAACGACAATTCGACTGTCCATTATAAAAGTTTTAATTGCTTGAGTGCGTTTACGTGAACGAGCATATAAGTATTCCGTATTAAACTCATCAGACAGTGGTTCGGGTCCAAGATGATTAATCAACTTATGTTCTAGTGGATCCTCATTAGTCCAGAGTAGTGAACCAAACTTTCTTGGATCACGAAAACGTAATAAGTGCCCCGATTCAAAAATGATATCAACATGATCATGTTTTTCATGCGGAACGGTGCTATCCAGCACTCTTAAATTGCCAGACATTCCAAGATGCAAAATCATGCAGCCGCTATCAGTATAAAACAGTAAATATTTAGCACGACGTTTGAGTTTACGAATCAGATGATGTTTTAGTGATCTTTTTAAAGTATGAGGGACAGGCCATCGTAGATTGCGTTCGCGAATGATAATGTCTTTTACCGTTTCGCCAACAACATAAGGCGCTATGCCCTTTTTTGTTGTTTCTACTTCAGGTAGTTCTGGCATCGTTAATGTTTATTGGTTCGGTGCAGTCAGGTTGCGACTATTTTAATTAAGCAACATTACCGGGGCATCGTCGTCGGGAGTTTTATTTTGTTGTAGTAATAGCTGTCCAGCAACATCACTACCCATGTGATATTGAATGCCAAGATCTTTGCGACCGAGAATTAAATGCGGCTCGGTTGAAACGATTACAAACTGAATAGATTCATTATTGTCTGTTGATAAACTTATGATTGACGCTGATTCTGATGGATCATACTTGCTTGCTGATATTGCCGTCGCATTTTTCCAATTGAAGATAATTTCTTTTAATTTATCCGAACTGATATCTAACAAAGGTTTAATGAGCCATTGACCATCTACTAACTCAATTTTATGTTCTGGAAATTGAATTGAATCAATTTTGAAGTTTTCAGGCAAGAGCTTTGGATCTGCAAAGAATGCCGCGTTAGTCATTAATTGTTGATATAGGGAATCGTTGGTTAAGTGAACTTTTCCATCAAATAGAACATAGCGACGCTGATCAATAGCATCAGTATTACCAAATATAAATTCATGTTCATTTAATTTCATGATCACTATTGGATCAGCAAATCCCAGTCGTTCAATCTCAACATCGTTAATGTCTAATTGTGCAAACGATTCTGTATTGAGTATATTCAACATCGCGTTAATACGCGCACTACTAGCCCGATATTGTTGTGGAGAACTCATGTGCCAGTCCGCTATTTGTTTATTAAACTCAAAATCATCCAAATCTTTTCTTAATACTTTGATTTGAACAATATCGTTCTGGTTGATATCTGACAGGCGTGATATTTGTTGTGGCATTTCTTCGCCACTATTAAGTAGATAAACAGAGAGTAAAGTGATTAAGCCAAGCAGGCCAATATTGATCCAGATTCGTTTGTCCACGTTATTGTTTCTTTCTACGTAGTCCAGTCATGATGCCAAACGCGACCAGACCAGCAGGTAATAAAAACAAAAAGCCGATACCGATAATGCCTAATACCGTTGGTGAAATATTAAGTTGCGTGTCGCTGGCAACCTTGGGTGGAATTGAAATAAACTCGTCATCACTGCTTAACCAGTTAATCATGCGTGTTCCCAATTCGTTATTGCCACTATTGGCCAGGTAGGTATTTGATAGAAAGTCGCCATCGGCAGTGACAATAATACGTTGCTGTTTGGTTACAATCTCATTTTCTTCTTCTACTTCTATTTCACGTTCAAGGCTCAAGCCAAGAATTAATGGGCCCTGAGTATCTTCGCCTTTGTTAAATTCAACTGCGCCTTCAAGCTTACCTGTTTCATTCCAGGTATGATCGCCAGTGGTAAGTATGGGCTTACCTATCCATTTATCAGATTCCAGTATTTCTATGGCGCCAGCCATTGGAAATAATGTTGTGAATTCAAAATTTTCTGTTACTGCATGCGGCGCATACAGACTGCCTGTGACTAATGAAATGGTAGGGTCATTAATACCGATCAGTTGACCGGCATAATCGATGACAGCACCGGGATAAAATTGTATCGATAACTGATCTGCTAATGAATCAAGTTTATGCAGTGAACCAGGATCCTGTAACCATAATAGATTGCCACCTGCATTAACGTAATTAATGATCAGCTCAAGCTCTCCCGGTAAGTAGTCTATTCTTGGTCCGGCAATGATCAGAATACTGGTGTTATCAGGAATCGCCTGGGTTTCACCTAAATTTATCGGTTGTACTTTATAGCCCTGATTAAAAAGTTGTTTAACCCATTCACTTAAATCGTGATTCGCTTCGTTAAAAGCATTACGTTCACCATGACCTTCAACAAAAGCCACCCATCTTTCCTGATTACGTGCCAGACGTTGCAGGGCATTGGTAAATACCTGCTCTTGATCCGATGTAACATGTTCGCTACGGTTTTGATAGCGCACAATTATTTCGCCATCAACACTGATGCCAAGATTACGGACTTCGTCAGGTACCGCATCCGGATTAACAAAACGTAAAACAATATCCTCTTTATGGCGTTGATATTTTCCAATGAACTTTTTAATCGCATCACGTAATAGTGAATTTTCACGTGCATAGGATGTTACTTCGATTGTATCTGGCATCTGGTTTAATAAATCACGACTTGCTTCTGTTAATGTGTGTCTACCATTAGCAGTCCAGTCATATTCAATTGAATGTTTTTGACTAAGCCAGGCAAATAACCCAAGTACAATCGTTAATAAAATAACCATAACGATACTATTTAAGCGTGACTGCAATCGGGTTTTTGCCGTTACGAACATATCAAGTTACCCATGAGTTCGCTCCGCATCCAGTCGCCAGATTGTAAGTAGAATAAAAAACAGGCTGACAAAAATGTAAAACAATACGTCTGTTGAATTGAATACGCCATTTAACAAATTGGTATAGTGTTTAAGTAATGATAAGTAGGAAAATATTGCGGCGGTCGTTTCCGAAGCGTTGGTTCCGGCAATATTTATAATCCATAATAAAAATAAAACACCGAATGTACTTATTGCTGCAGTGGATGCCTGCTTGGTCATTGAAGAGATAAATAAGCCTATCGCAGCAAACGATGACGTTAACAATATCAACCCGATCAGTCCTGAAGCAATTTGCCCGAGATCGAGTTGTGTGCCAAATAATAATGATGCTGGCATTAAACTGATCATCGCCAGTATTAATATATAAAAAACAGACATGGCCAGATATTTACCGGCTACCAATTCAGTAATAGATATTGGCGAGGAATATAATAGTTTGATTGTGCCAAGGCGACGTTCTTCAGTTATTAAACGCATGGTAAGCAAGGGAGAAACCATTAATATCACTACGCCTGATATTTGATACATGCCAGAGACCACAACTTCAGTTAATCCTGTTCCGGCTGAGGCAGGTTGCATGTATTGTGATAATAAAAGATAAAAGAATATGGCTACAAGAAATTGAACCGTCGCCAGAATGACCCAGGCTAGAGGCGATTTAAATAAACGACGTAATTCATTGCCGGCAATTAAAAAAACATTATTCATTATCTGTTTGCTCTTCTGCTGGCGGCGTACCATCGCCGTATGTCAATTGCATGAATATTGATTCAAGTGATGAATCACGCGGGTTTAATTTATACAATCCCCATTTTTCAGTTGCGGCCTTTTCAACTATTGCCTCGGTTGCATCTGTATCAGGAATAAAATTAATACGTAATATATCTTTGTGATTGCTTTCTGCTGAAGCAACACCTTCTATATTAAGTAACTCTTCTAATGCGGGAGGATTGTGTAAGGCAATTTCGATGTGATCGGTTTTGTCTGAATCATTTTGCAATTGTTCCATCGTTTTATCTAAAACAATCTGACCCTGATTAATGATCATGACGCGATCACATAAACTTTGTACTTCTGAAAGTATATGCGTTGACAGTATGACGCTATGATCTTCAGACAGCTCAAGCATCAATTCTCTAATTTCCCGTATCTGTATAGGATCGAGCCCTGATGTCGGTTCATCAAGAATAATGACGGCAGGCGAGTGAATAATTGCCTGGGCTATACCAACTCGCTGTTTATAACCTTTAGACAGGTTTTGTATTAGCCTGGAGCCACTATTTTCAAGTCCACATCGTTCTTTACTTAACTCAACGGCTTCAGCAATCGCGTCTTTTTCTATGCCGCGTAATTTTCCAGCATAGATTAAATATTCATCAACTGTCAGATCATCATATAAAGGGGGTTGTTCAGGTAGAAATCCAATATGTTCCTTTGCCTGTTGAGGACTTTCATTAATGTCATACCCGGCGATGCTTACAGAACCATGATTTGCTGCGAGAACGCCACAGATGATTTGCATGGTGGTGGACTTGCCTGCACCGTTGGGTCCGAGGAAACCAAGGATTTCTCCGCGATGCACGTTAAAACTGACATTTTCTATGGCATGTTGGTCACCATAGAGGCGTGAAAGCTCCTGAACTGATATTAAAATTTCGTTTTCCATTGCGGAGTTATTATTGTGATTACTTCATAAGATGCAAGCTTCTTTATTTTTTAAAAAGGAATCACAAATTTATTAAGTTTATTTTAAGACTATTGATTCATATGTTTTTAAGTGTGTATTTAAGTTTCTTATTAAATACCGAATTAATACATACAAAAGAAAATAAATTATCTCGAAATAAAAGGTTGAAAAAGGCGATTTAAGCGTCTCAAAAATGAGACTAAAATGACTGTTTTAGACTTGGTTTTGTTTATTAAAGGACCTTTTATGTTAAAAATAGGGAAAAATATTAACATTTTCCCGTATTTCGAATTTTGTTCTAACAAAAAAGTGTGTTGTACCTCACGTTGCACGATAAAATATTGTTAAATTAGACACTTAGGTATAGATATTGCGCTTTATAAGAGCATGATGGCTAAAAAAAGACCAAATGCTAAGTTTTATTAAAAAGAGATTTCAACATTTAAAACAGAATCGCTCCAAACTTTTTTATGGTGGTGCGCATGATAGCTATGGTCCGCAAAAATTAAGCATTACTGATTCATTGCAAGCACTGGAGCCGCGCATCATGTTTGATGCCGCTGGTGTTGAAACCGGCGCAGAAGTGGCAGTTGAAAATGTCGCAGAGCAGCAGGCCGAACAAGCCCTGCTTCCCGAAAACTTACATGCTCAGGCCGTCAATCAAGAAGATGAACAGTCTGAGGACCTCATCACGGCATTAAATGATCTAACTCTTTCAACTGACCGAAATGAAATAATTTTTGTAGATAAAAGCGTTGAAGATTATACCAAGCTAATTTCAAGTATCAGTTCGAGCGCAGAGCTAGTATTTATTAACAGCAATACTGATGGGCTAGAGCAAGTCGCTGATATTCTGGAAGGTCGAACCGATATAGATGCAATTCACATCGTTTCTCATGGTGACAGTGGCAAACTTATTCTCGGTAATGCCACGCTTACGCAAGAATCCATGCAAAGTAAACATGCTGATGGATTGCAATCTATTTCTTTTTCACTAAACGAAAATGCAGATATCTTAATTTATGGCTGTAATTTTGCCGAAGGTGAGTTGGGTAAAGTCGCAACAAAAGCATTTGCTGATGCAACTGGTGCGGACGTTGCTGCATCAGATGATTTAACCGGTCACGAAAGCCTTGGTGGTGATTGGGATTTAGAACTAAAACAAGGTGAGATTGAAACGGCTGTCGCTTTTGATGAAGCAACGCAAGCAGCTTGGGAATACGTACTTGTCGACACGGACGGTGACGGCGTGGTGGATGGGGCGGATTTGGATGATGACAACGACGGCATCCTGGATGTGGATGAGCCGATCTCGCCGTCGATTACAAGTTGGACGGCGGCCGGCGGGTCGAACGTGACGAGTAGTGGCGACACGTTAACGTACGCGTACACGGGGACGAACGGCTGGAGCAGTGGCTCGGTTCATTCCGATAACATCTCAAGCTTAGGTTACACCGACAAGTACGAAGTGAGTTTTACGGTGAACACGACGAGCAGCAAAGCGTTTATGGTGGGGTTGAATGAAGCGGGGACGAACAGTACGGCGAGTTACAACGACATCGACCACGCGATTTATATTAACGGTAACACGATACGGGTGTATGAGAACGGGGCGAACAAGGGTTACTTCGGCACCTTTGCGGCGAACGACACGTTCTCGATTGAAGTGGACGGGACGAGTTTGCGTTACCAGCACAATGGCACGACGTTCCGGACGGTGGCGATAACGGCGGGTAAAGATTACTACATTGATAACGCGTTCAATGGTCATCCGAGTTACGCGACGTACGAGGTGGGTGATTTTGCGATTAACCCGTTATCGGGGGCGAACGATGCGGACAGTGACGGCGTTGAGAACCGGATTGATTTAGACAGTGACAACGACGGGATTAGTGACCTGGTGGAAAGCGGCGCGAGCTCAACGGTGACAGGTTACGACACGAACAATGACGGGACTATCTCCCTTGCCGAAGCGGAAGCGGTGCTCGGGGTGGGCAATGCCGACGTTGATGGGGATGGTTTGTTAGACATCTTCGATGCGGACACGGGCGACACGAGTGCGGCGGCGTCGAAAGGCACGACGGTGATTGATACCGACAGTGACGGGGTGAAAGACTTTCTGGATTTAGACAGCGACGGCGACACGATTGCGGACACGGTGGAAGCGCGGGCGACGGTTGGTTATGTGACCAATGACGGTGATGTGCGCGACAACGATGCGGACGGCGACGGTGTGATTGATCTGTTTGATAGCAATGACGGCACGACGCAGGACTTTGGCGGGACGTTCACGGCGCCGGTGAACACGGACGGTGATGGGTTAGCGGATTACCGTGACACCGACAGTGATGGTGACACGGCGCTGGACAGTGCCGAAGCCGGCGCGATCACGACCGGTCCGAGTTATGTTGATCCGGATGGCAGCATCAGTAATCCGTCAACGGACTTGTTAAATGAGTTTGGTGACACGAGTGAAGTGGCGTATCGGGAAAGTGTTAATGCACCTGTTAATACAGTTCCCGGCACACAAAATGTAGATGAAGATACGGTATTATTATTTACAGGTGTTAACCAGATTAGTGTCACTGATCCGAATGGGAATATAGCTTCTGCAAAGTTAACAGTATTGAATGGTGTTTTGAATGTAACCTTAAGCGGTACAGCTTTTATTAGTTCTGGAACAAATGGCAGCGCTTCATTGACGATTAGTGGCAATGAAACAGATATTAATGCAACGTTAAGCTCTTTAAGTTATCAGGGAAATACAAATTATAATGGAACAGATCAGCTTACGGTATTTTCAATGGATGCTACGGCTACACCGTTAGTAGATATTGATACGGTGACGATAGTTGTTAACCCGGTTGATGACACTCTTGATCTAGATGGAACTGATGGAGTTTTAAATATAGATTTTTATAAGGATGATGTTGATGTATCGATACAAGGTGTTACAAATAATATTTCAGAAAGTTTAGGTGTTAATGGCGCTGTGCTTGATGCTGTTGCTGAAACAAGCAATGGTGAACTTGATACTAGTAATAGAGTTAACGATTTGCTTTCAGACGAGCTTGACCCTTTTGATAATGAAAGCGTTGAAGCTTTTACTATAAAATTTAGACTCGCAGAATTAAATGTTGAAGATCAAAACCCTGTTTCCAGTTTATTTCCACTGCGAGTAGGTGATTCTGATTCTGAAATAAAAGATCAATTAATTATTAAATCATTATTACGTGATTCGACAATTTTTTTGAAGGTAGATTCTGTTCTTAATAGTGATCTTGATTTATCTGTGATTGATATTAAGGTTAATCTGTTAAATGGTGATTTATTGCCTGATTGGTTAAATGTTAATGATGAAGGCAAGTTGATTAGTGGTGTGTTGCCAGTTGGATTAGAGAAAATCGAGTTAAAAATTGAAGTCAAATTTAGTAATAATGTAGTGGTTGTTAGAAATGTTCATGTTAATGCTTTTACAGGTGAGCTGGCAGCAAATCAACAAGGTAGTGGGAAAATAACTGGAAGTAACTAAATAATAAAAAATTCCATGTTAAGTTGTTTACAGGTTTTATAATCTAAAATAAAAAAACCCGCTTTATGCGGGTTTTTGTTATTTGATTTTGGCTTCTTTGTAGATGACATGCTTTCGGGCAACGGGATCATATTTCTTGATTTCCATTTTGTCCGGCATGGTACGTTTGTTCTTGGTCGTCGTGTAGAAATGACCGTTACCTTCTGATGAAACGAGTTTAATTTTATCGCGCATAGTATTTTACCCTAGTTGGCTTTTTTGCGAGCTTTGATGTCTGCGAGGACATTTTCAATGCCATTTTTGTCAATAATACGTAAGCCTTTTTTGCTAATACGTAATCTGACCCAACGGCTTTCGCTCTCGACCCAGAATCTTCTGGATTGTAGATTTGGTATAAAACGACGCTTCGTTTTGTTGTTTGCGTGAGAAACATTATTTCCCACCATTGGGCGTTTGCCCGTTACTTCACATACTTGCGACATAGTTCTTCTCGTGATTCACAATAAAAAAGAGCGCGGATTGTACATGGATTAGAGCGCGGATCCAAGCCTATTACCATGATTGTCTGTCTTATAATAGGCCGCGTTCAGCCAGTGATGTCGCCTCGCCACTACCAATTACCAGATGATCCAGCACTCTGATATCGACCAGTTGCAAGGCCTTTTTTAATTCCTGCGTCAAATTGACATCAGATTGACTCGGTTCTGCAATGCCAGAAGGGTGATTATGCGAAAAAATAACCGCAGCAGCATTATGCTTTAGCGCTGCTCGAACCACTTCCCGGGCATGAACCTGAGCGCTATCAATGGTGCCCCTGAATAGCTCATCAAAACTGATTAATCGATGGCGATTGTCCAGATACAGACAGGCAAACACCTCATAAGGATAGGCGCGAAGCTTCAAGGTCAGGAATTCGCGAGTCTGTGTGGGACTGGTAAAGGCATCTCCAATCTGGAGTTCAGATTGTAAATATCGACGACCAAGTTCAATAGCAGCCTGGATTTGAGCATATTTGACCATTCCGAGGCCTTTCGTCTCGCAAAATTGCGTTTGATCACTATCGATAAGCTGGCGAAGTCCCTGAAATTTATCCAGTAGCTCCCGTGCAAGATCTAAAGCA
Organism: Pseudomonadota bacterium; assembly: GCA_013112535.1. Lineage (GTDB taxonomy): Bacteria > Pseudomonadota > Gammaproteobacteria > Eutrophobiales > Eutrophobiaceae > UBA7359. Next base: position 64,214 of record JABFGI010000005.1, on the reverse strand, counting down.
GATGCTCCTTTACGTCCGGTTCTTAGGAAAATTGCCAGTATTTCAGCGTCTGATAAGGCGGCAGACCCTTTTTCTAACAGTTTTTCTCTGGGCCTTTCCTGGGCCGGCCAGTTGGAAATTGGCATAGTAACTCTCCTTGTTAACGTTACTTTTAAATGTATGTAAGTACATGCTTAATATGTACGTTACTTGAGTCAATAATAAGGTAAAATCAAACATATATGTATCAATTAGCTGGAAAACGAATTTTATTAGGTGTGACAGGCGGTATCGCGGCTTATAAATCAGCCGTATTACTACGTTTGCTACGAAACCACGGTGCGGATGTCCGGGTTGTTATGACTCATGGTGCTATGGAGTTTGTAACGCCTCTCACTTTTCAGGCTTTATCAGGTAAACCAGTACACACGGAGCTTCTGGATCTGGAAGCAGAGTCAGCAATGGGGCATATCGAGCTGGCCAGGTGGGCAGATTTAGTTTTGATCGCACCGACCAGTGCTAATGTCATGGCCAAAATTGCTAATGGTGTTGCTGATGATCTATTAAGCACCTTATGTCTGGCAACCGATGTGCCACTGATGTTAGCGCCAGCCATGAATCAGCAGATGTGGTTAAATTCGGTGACGCAGGAAAATCTGGAAAAATTAAAAAATCGCGGTTTAGGTATTCTTGGTCCGGCGGAAGGCGAACAGGCATGTGGTGAAAATGGCCCGGGCCGTATGCTGGAAGCGGAAGAAATTGCCTTATTAACAGCGAAATCATTTGAAACAAATATTCTTACCGGTTCCCGAGTATTAGTAACGGCAGGGCCGACTCGTGAAGCGATTGATCCCGTACGTTACATCAGTAATCGCAGCTCCGGAAAAATGGGTTATGCTGTTGCTTTGGCAGCAATGGAAGCTGGTGCGCAAGTTTCTCTCGTATCAGGTCCGGTAAATTTATCCGAGCCGGAAAGAATTAATGTAACAAAAGTTAATTCTGCAGTTGAAATGCACAGTGCCGTAATGCAACAAATATGTAATGCGGATATTTTTATATCTGCCGCTGCTGTCGCTGATTACAGTCTGGAAAGCATTGCCCGGCAAAAAATAAAAAAATCAGATGATTCATTACAGTTAAAGCTGAAGAAGAATCCTGATATTCTGTCGGATGTTAGCGCTATGCAGAATGCGCCTTTTTCTGTTGGCTTTGCTGCTGAAACAGAAAATCTTGAAGCAAATGCGCAATCGAAATTACATGCCAAAAAACTGGATATGATTGCAGCAAATCAGGTTGGAGATGAACAGGGTTTTGATGCTGATACAAATGCACTGACCGTTTATTGGAAAACAGGACAAAAACAATTACAACAAGCGCCAAAAACAAGATTGGCGAGAAATCTTATTAATCTTATTGCCGATCAATATAATGCAAAAAATACAAATAAAACTCATTGATGAGCGTTTGGGGAAAGAATTTCCATTACCAAAATATGCTACTGAAGGTTCTGCTGGCCTGGATCTTTGTGCTTGTGTTAATGGACCGTTAATTCTTAATCCGGGCGAGACATCATTAATACCCGCTGGTTTTGCAATACATATTGCTGACCATAATTATGCTGCTGTGTTATTACCGCGTTCCGGTCTTGGACATAAACATGGTATTGTGTTGGGAAATTTAACCGGTTTAATTGATTCGGATTATCAGGGAGAAATTTTTGTTTCTTGCTGGAATAGAAGTAATGAGTCATACACGATAAATCCGGGAGATAGAATCGCACAAATGGTTGTCGTTCCAGTTGTACAAGCGAACTTTGAATTCGTAGATTCATTCACTGAGACAATAAGAGGTGAAGGTGGTTTTGGCCATACTGGCGTGTCTCAGGATATAGGGGAGAATGTTAATGGTTGATGGGCCAGTTACTAATCGTCGATTCAGTCGAAGGGCAGTTAGAAAAGCAGTTACTATCAGTGTCGTCATTTTGGTGCTTGTTGTCATTGTTGGTGGCGGTTGGGCGCTTTATTCAAAGATGTCATCCGATGCAGCCAAAGCTGAGCGTGAAGCTAAAGAAACGATGGCACGTAATATTGCCGGGCAAGTACAGGCAAAATTCGATCAGGTAAAAAGTCAACTTTCTACATTAGCAAAAGAACGACAAACCATTGCCCTGTTTCAGGATGGTGCCGATGACGCAGCGTTAGCAGCTGCTGCTGAAGAGAAACAAGCTCAGTTCAAAAATGCATTAAAACTTCGTTATTTAAAACCAGATGCTTATGAAGCTGATAGTGCTTCTGTGCCGCCGCTCAGTTACGCATCAATAGATATGCTGAAAAAAGCAGAAATGACTAGTCAGGTAAATTCTGAAGTTCATTTATTTGGTACGCCAAATCAGCATATCGTTGTTATCGAACGTGTCTTGAATAATGCTTTTGAATTAACTGGCTTGTTACATTTGAGTCTGGACGTCAGTTTTTTCGATAGTATCGCAAGCGAAGTCACTGTAAACGATGCTTATGCTGAGTTAGCACAAAGAGGTGCTGGTAAAACACTTATCTTGACAAAATTGGGCAATGAACAATTTAAACACGGTGAAGCCACAACGGTCAGCGTTAATGATACGCGTTGGAACATTGCTTACTGGTCTGGTGATGCAACTGATGTTGCGAACAATGAGTCTTCATCGGGGTTACCACTCATCCCTGTCGCAATTGTTCTGTTATTGGTCGTTGCCGGTGCAGGTTTTGTTTTGATAAAAAAGAAAGACTCTTCTTCTGACACTGGTTCAGATGATGACTCATTAGATTATCAAGGTGCTGTTCGTGCTATTGCTGAAGGTGCACATCCTGGTGTTGAGCACATGATCCCGCACTTACCAAAAGGCGAAAGAATTACTGCTAATTTGAAACCTGTTTCACAAGGTATGACGGGCGATGACGTCACTATGATCGCAACTCCTCCACCTGTGGTTGATTCGGAAGCGGTGACCGAACCAATTGAAGAAGCAACAACAGAAGAAAAGAATGTAGCTAAAGAAGAACAAATAAAAATTGATCCGGTTATCTTTCGTGCGTACGACATCCGTGGTGTAGTTGATACGAGTTTAACAGTAGAAGCTGTTTTTCAAATAGCAAAAGCCATCGGCACCATGGCACATGAGCAGGGTCAGCAAGGTATTGTTGTTGCTCGTGATGGTCGTCTTTCCAGTCCAATGTTGGGCGAATCCTTAATAAAAGGTTTGCGTGAAACAGGTCGCGACGTCATTGATATTGGTACGGTGCCGACTCCGGTATTGTATTTTGCGACACATCATCTTGAAACCGGTAGTGGCATCATGATAACCGGAAGTCACAATGCGCCTGAGTATAATGGTCTTAAAATCATGCTCGCCGGTAAAACATTAAGCGGTGATGATATTAAAGAGATTCAAACTCGTGCGACATCAGGAGAATTTGCCACCGGCCAAGGCGATCTTCGTCACGCTGATATTTCTGCAGATTATGTTCGACGAATTTCAGAAGATATTCCTGTTGCTCTGGGTTCTTCATTAAAGATAGTTGTTGACTGTGCAAATGGTGTTGCAGGTACGCTTGCTCCTCAGTTACTCAATGCTATCGGTCACGACATTATTGAAATGTATTGCGATATTGATGGAACTTTCCCTAATCATCATCCTGATCCGAGTCAGCCAGAAAACATGCAGGAGCTTATCGATAGAGTGAAAGCGGAAGGTGCTGATATTGGTTTTGCATTTGACGGAGATGGTGATCGTCTGGGTGTGGTTGATGCTGAAGGCAATATTATTTGGCCAGATCGACAATTGATGTTATTAGCAAAAGATGTGCTCTCGCGTAATCAGGGTGCAAATATTATTTTTGATGTTAAATGTAGTCGCTATTTAAAATCAATTATAGAAACTAATGGCGGCAATCCATTAATGTGGAAAACAGGGCATTCTTTTATCAAGAACAAAATGAAAGAAGTTGATGCTCCACTAGCAGGTGAAATGAGTGGGCATATCTTTTTTAAAGAACGTTGGTATGGGTTTGATGATGCTCTCTATACAGCTGCACGTTTAGTTGAAATTTTTACAAATGCCAAAACAAAACCAACAGAATTGTTTGCCGAATTACCTGAGGGTGTTTCAACTCCTGAACTACGATTGCCGTTAGAGGAAGATCAGCATGGCGGCTTCATGGAAGAGCTGGCAGAAAAAATAGCTGTGTCTGATGCAGAAATAATCGATATTGATGGTGTGCGTATTGAATACAGTGATGGTTGGGGCCTGGCTCGACCTTCTAATACATCACCGTACATCATTTTAAGATTTGAAGGAGAAAGCGAAGCTGTGCTTGAACGCATTAAATCCGAATTTCGTGCAGCTATACAGCTGGTTATTCCTGATGCTGAAATACCTTTTTAGAACTTATTGTTTTTATTAAAGTCATGAGAGTTTCAGTATTCCGATCAACGCAATAAATAGAAATGTCAGAATTAGATAAAAAACCGGCTTATATTGCTGAAGTTTTAACAGAAGCGCTGCCTTATATAAAAAAGTTCAGCGGTAAAACCATAGTTATAAAATATGGCGGCAATGCCATGTCTGATGATCGTCTTAAATCGGGTTTTGCCCGGGATGTCGTTTTGATGAAATTGGTTGGAATGAATCCCGTTGTTGTACATGGTGGCGGCCCACAAATTGGCGAATTACTTGACAGGCTGGGTAAAGAATCACGGTTTATAGAAGGCATGCGAGTTACCGATAATGAAACCATGGATATCGTTGAAATGGTTTTGGGCGGACTGGTCAACAAGGAAATTGTTACCTTGATCAATCGTCATGGCGGTAATGCTGTTGGTTTAAGCGGTAAGGATGGTGATTTGATCAGGGCCAGGAAACTGGAAATAAAACGAAACAGCCCCGAGCTTGAAGCCCCCGAGATTATTGATATTGGTCATGTAGGAGAGGTTGATAGTATTGATACTGCTGTTGTTGATATGTTGATACAGGGAGATTTTATTCCTGTTATTGCGCCAATCGGTGTTGATGAGTCTGGTCAGTCATACAATATCAACGCGGATCTTGTTGCCGGAAAAATTGCAGAAGTATTGAATGCAGAAAAATTAATAATGCTAACTAATACTGCGGGTTTACTTGATGCAGATGAAAATATATTAACCGGACTGTCTGCTAAAGAGGTTGATGAGTTAATCGATAAAGGTGTAATACATGGTGGAATGTTACCCAAAATTCGTTCGGCTCTGGATGCGGTTCATTCAGGTGTGCATACTGCACATATCATTGATGGCCGTGTTGAACATGCTGTTTTACTGGAGATTCTGACTGATATGGGAGTAGGTACGTTAATTCACGGACGTAAGAGTACACTAAATTAAATAAGAAAAATTTTATGACAACTAATCCTAAATTAAATAGACGGCAACAAATTCTGGAAGTACTGGCAAGTGAGCTGGAAACTAATCCAGGGTTGCGAATTACAACGGCAAGTTTAGCCAGTGCTGTTGGCGTTTCAGAAGCGGCCTTATACAGGCATTTTGCGAGCAAAGCGAAGATGTTTGAAGCACTGATCGATTTTGCTGAAGAAACTGTTTTTGGTTTAATTAATAAAATTGTCAGCAATGAAACAGATGCTACAGTCCGGTGCGAAAAAATTATTCAATTAATGCTGGGTTTTTCTGAAAAGAACCCGGGTATAACCCGAATATTAATTGGTGATGCTTTATTAGGCGAAAATGAACGTTTGCATGTTCGAGTCATGCAGTTTTTTGATCGACTGGAAACGCAGTTAAAACAAATATTACGAGAGGCAAATCTTGGTGATGGCCCAAGAGCGATTAGTAATATGGAGGCTGCTGCAAATCAAATGCTAACCTATGTCGAAGGAAAGTTGTCCCAGTACGTTCGAAGTTCTTTCACAAAAAAACCCACTGAACATTGGGATGATCAGTGGGTTGCTATGCGGGCCGGCCTATTTAGATAATCAAATTACTTTATTCCTTTAAGTTTTTTGAAATGCGCAATGTCTTTTGCATGCGCTTCCTTGATTACTTCCTGTTCAGCACGTTTTGCTTCAATAAAAGAATCGTTATTCTTTAATTGTCTTTTTAATGATTCAATCGCATCAAGCAGTGATTCTGAAGGTGCTTTTCCCGCTCTTTCAGCTGCAGCAGCATTTTGAATACGTTTATCAAGATCGTATTCTATTTTTTCATTTCGAGCCTGAGTCAATTTTATTGCTGCATCCAGTGATGTTAAGCGTTCATCTCGTGCTCTTTCTATGTCTTCAACAGAACTAAAGGTTTGTAGAAGTACATCATCTTTTTTCTTTTGTTCGGCGGCTATACGTTCTTCTTCAGCCTTAATCGCATCCAGACGCTTTTGCTCATCAAGCTCTTTGTCTGTTTTTGCTCGTTCGGTTTCTTCCCTTACGACACCACTTTTACCTAGTTCCTCATGACCTTTTTGTGCATATTCAGGTGGGACTGCATTTCCACACTCTTTCACGCCTTCATTATTTGTCCAGCATTTCATTCTTGCCTGAACAGAGCCAGATAAAGTTAAGCCACTCAAAGTTAAGATAATAATAAAAGTACTAAAAAATGATTTTTTCACAACATGTCTCCTGACCGTGTTATCAATGTATTTTTTATGCTTGTTAGTATAGTACGCCTGATATATCAGATCATGTTTTTACAGCGCCATATTGGCTTTCATAAGCAGTTATTGCATCAAGATGCTCTTGCATTTCACCATGATCAGCCAAATAAGCCACGATGTGTTCCAGACTGATAATACTTATGACCTTGATATTATGAACTTGTTCCACTTCCTGAATCGCAGACTGGTCACCCAATCCCCGCTCCTGTCGATCAACAGCAACAACGGCGCCGACTGTTTCACCACCTTTTGCTGTAATGATCTCCATAGATTCACGGATTGATGTTCCTGCCGAAATAACATCATCAATGATTAAAACACGGCCGTTAATTTCTGCACCAAAGGTAATCCCGCCTTCTCCATGATCCTTAATTTCTTTTCTATTGAAGCAAAAAGGATAATTGGATTGATGATCTTGCTGAAAAGCAATTGCCATAGTTGAAGCTAGTGGTATACCTTTATAAGCAGGTCCATATATCATGTCGAATTCAAGACTGGAGTGTTTAACGGCCTGGGCATAATATTTACCTAGTTGGGCCAGACTGTTGCCGTCATTGAATAGACCGCTATTAAAAAAATAAGGACTGATACGACCGGATTTCAATTTAAATTCGCCAAAACATAACACCTGTTTTTCAATTGCAAATTCAATAAATTCTTTTTGATATTTTTCCATTAAGCTTCCTGAAAGTTTTTATTGTTATATATCATGCGCCATGTTCATCGTCCTTGTGTTGCTCTACCGACTACTACCGTGTAGTCGTGTATGATACAGATCAAAATTAATCGGGGGTAGGGTTCGTAGTGAAAGTAGTCAGTGTAAATGTGAACGGTATTCGAGCTGCGCATCGTAAAGGGTTTTTTGACTGGATACAAAAGCAAAAAGCGGATGTTTTCTGTATTCAGGAAACGAAAGCACAGGTTGATCAGTTAATCGAAGAAATACTACAGCCCAGTGGATATCACGCTTTTTATAATGATGCCCTGAAAAAAGGTTATAGCGGTACAGCAATATATTGTAAGAAAAAACCGGACAAAATCATTGATTCTTTGGGATGGGAAGTGGCTGACGACGAAGGCCGTTACCTACAGGCGGACTTCGGCAAATTGAGTATCGTGTCTTTATACCTTCCTTCCGGATCATCAAAAGAAGAAAGGCAGTTAATAAAATATGATTTTCTGGATCGTTTCACTCCCATATTAAAAAAAATGCGAAGACAAAGACGCGAATTTATTATTTGTGGTGACTGGAATATTGCGCATAAAGAGATCGATTTAAAAAACTGGAAATCCAATCAAAAAAACTCCGGCTTTTTGCCTGAAGAACGCGCATGGATGGATCAGTTGCTTGATGAAATCGGTATGGTTGATTCATTCCGTGTCGTTAACCAGGAGTCGGATCAATATACATGGTGGTCAAACCGCGGACAGGCATGGGCAAAGAATGTCGGGTGGCGGATTGATTATCAGATTGTTACTCCCGGTTTGAAGGATAAGATTAAATCGGTGGAGATTTATAAAGAAGAACGATTTTCAGATCATGCGCCGTTGATCACGGAGTATGATTTAAAGATATAACTCTTCCGTCATTCCCGCGCAGGCGGGAATCCAGTCAAATTATAAATATTCGTTTTTCTCGAAATTGGTTTCGCCCGCAGCGGCGAGGTACTTCGTCGGCGTGCTGTTATTCGGGTCGCGCATACATTCGTCCATGAATGAATGCGCTCAATTGTGCGTCCATGCACAATTGCCCCGATAACACCCCGCCTCCTCGGCAAAGCATCACGGGATTAATCTGATAGCTATATAATAAAATGCATACAACCAAATACTATAAACTAAAATAGGACCTAGTTTTAATAAAAAGCCATCAAATAAACTTACTTCCTCTTTAGAGGAAATGAATTCTTTTAATTTTTGGTGTGATTGATTTTCAATATCAAAAAATTTGCTATTCATAACGTATTTCATGCCAAATGCATAAACTATAAATAGAGAACCATAAATTGAAGCAAAAATGAAAGTAATATCACCACTACCTAGACCAAATATTAAAATTATAGATAAGCAGCCTGATATTATTGTAGTTAAAAACAATTTTTGACCAAATAGCCAAGCAGAAGTAATTACATGAAGCATGAATATGAAAAACATAAAAACACCTGCCAAAATAAAAGGCGAAGAATTTACGTAAGTTGTTTCCATAAAGAATTCTAACTTATATTCATCAAGGATAATTTAATCGATATGTAGTTATATTTATTTAAAGATAGTTTCATTGAAACCTCCATGTATCAATAAGATATGTGATGTAGCGATTATAGTTATTTATTATCGAAAGTGTCCACATTGAGATGTTTAATTCCCGTTTTGTCATGCTGAGGAAGTGAGTAATAACGAGGGGCAATTGTGCAGGGATGCACAATTGAGCGGATTGGTTCATGGACGAATCCTATGCGCGACCCTTGTTATTACTCACTTCCGAAGGAAGCCGTAGGCCATGACATTTCGGGTGGCCTTTTTCTTCGTTAGTTCTTTTTGGCCACGCAAAAAGAAGTGACTCGCTATCAAGCGAAACAAATCTTTAACGAAGTTGAAAAGCATCAAATTTACTCTGTCAGATCTTTAAACCACTCCGGCAAAACATTCACTCCCTTAACCAAAAACTTTTTATCTCTATTCAATTGCCCGCTTATTAATTCAACATTACTTTTTGTAACACTAAATTCTTTAGCAAGATAAGAAGCGATTTCTTTATTTGCTTTGTTTTCAACCGGTGGTGATTTGATTTTCAGTTTTAAATTATCGTTATAAATACCAACGATACTATTTTCTTTTGCGCGGGGTTGTACGTGGAGCTTCAGCAGCAAGTTTTTGTCTTGCCAGTCATAGAAAGACATTGTTTATACTGAAAGTCTTAAACCTAAATCCATTATGGGGGAGACTAGAAGTATAATTGATAATTGTAAAAGGATAAGCACAACCAACGGTGAAAAATCGAAGCCACCCGCTGGTGGCAATAACCGGCGTGCGGGTTTTAATATGGGCTCGCTGAGCTGATACATAATAACCGTTGCCGGGTTGTATGCACCGGGGTTCACCCAGCTAATAACAACCTGAATAATGATAATAAACAGATAAACATAGATAATTTCTTTTAATAAGTAAGCAAAGGTTAATACGAATAAACCCATAGGCGCAGGGATATAATTTCTGGTAATCCACGAAATTAAAATGATTTCTATAGCTTGTACAAGTAATAACAATATTATTGATGGCCAATCGATTCCATAATACCCGGGAATTAATCGTCGCAATGGTTTAATCGCCGGGTTGGTTATCTTAACGATAAATTGAGAGAGTGGGTTATAAAAATCAGCGCGAACTCTGGCTAATAAGAAACGGAGTAAAACAGCGAGAATATAAAGGCCGAAAACAATCTCGATTAAAAAAACACCCGCTTGTGTAAAGTAACCACCACCCATATTTTATTTCCCGAATTCTTTTGATAGTTCAATGGAACGTTGCTTTGCTGCTTCCATTGCGTTTTGAACAAGCTCGTCAAGTTTGCCTTGTGTCAGCGAGTTTATCGCCTGCTCTGTTGTACCTCCAGGCGAAGTGACTTGCTGTCGTAATTCTGCCGGATCGTATGATGACAATAGCGCCATTTTCGATGCCCCGACGGCGGTTTCTATTGTTAATAACCTTGCGTGTTCCTCGCTTAAGCCCATGTCTATTGCTGCTTTTTCCATTGCTTCCATGAAGTAGAAAAAATAGGCAGGACCACTACCCGATAATGCTGTTACTGCATCCATTTGTTCTTCGCTATCTAGCCAGATTGCTGATCCAACAGAACGCATCATTGCTTCAGCAATATTCTTCTGTGTTTCAGAAGTATGTTCATTAGCATATAAGGCAGCAGCGCCAGCCTGTATTAATGCAGGCGTGTTAGGCATGACTCTAACGACGGCAGCAGTATTACCCAACCACCCTGATATTGATTCCAGTCTTACACCGGCTGCAATAGAGATAATTAGTTTAGAAGTGTCTTTGACTGAGTCGGCAATTTCATTAATTACGCTATGCATGACTTGTGGTTTGACGGCGATCAGTATGACATCAGCTTTATCTACAGCTTCATTATTATCTGCCATTGTTGCAATGTTAAATTGTTTGGCAATGGCATCACGTTGTTCGCTATCCATGTCAGTAGCAATCAGTTTTTCCTGTTTAACGCCATTAGCAATGAGCCCGCCAATCAAACTACGGGACATATTGCCGCAACCAATAAACGCAATTGTAGAATTTTCCATATTTAGTTAATGAAGTATTTAAATTGAAAAGTATAACGGTCTATAAACAAAATATCAGGGCATACCTCTCTCTATTCAAGGGTAAATCTAAATATTTCTAGCATGTCATTATTTTTGGTTCTTTACTGCTTATTGCTTCACGTAATTACGTGGACCAAAAATGGCAGTACCGATACGTACGATAGTTGCGCCTTCAGCAATAGCTGCGTGCATATCCTGGCTTGTTCCTATGGATAATGTATCCAGATCAGGGTTTGCCTTATTTAGCCTACGTAACTTATTATTTAGTTGCGAAAATGCTGCTCTTTGTTTATCAAAGTTGTCGGTAGGTGCCGGTAAGGCCATTAAACCACGCACCTTAAGTCGTTTAAATTGTTCCAGTTCGTTAATGAAGCTTTCAGTTTCATCGATGGCTATGCCTGATTTGCTCTCTTCGCCACTGATGTTAATCTGGATGCATATATTAAGCGGCGCAGCATTCTCGGGGCGGCTTTCTTCCAGTCTCCGGGCAATTTTGATTCGATCAACGGTATGTACCCAATCAAAATATCGTGCAATCAAACTGGTCTTATTTGACTGAACCGGGCCGATGAAATGCCAGACAATGTCTGGTTGTTTCAAGGCATCTATTTTTTCAACGGCTTCCTGACAATAATTTTCACCAAAATGACGTTGACCAGAATTAAAAGCAGTCATTATTTCGTCAACTGTACGTGTTTTACTAACCGCTAATAGGCAAACAGAGCCTTGCTTACGCTGAAATTGCTTCTCAGCGGAGCTTATCTCATTGTGGATTTGGTCCAGATTAGCTGTGATTTTCATAAAATGAGCTATTAGGGTAGTCTATAATTTAAAATATCAGTAATATTAACAACAATATGCGCGGCAGAATGAACGAAATTTACGGTTTATCGAGTCTGCCCGCTTTGCAAGAAAAAAAATAGAATAATATTGCAACATGCATAGTTAACTATGTCATTACCTAAGTGGGAGAGATAAATGGATATTGGTGAACTTTTAGCCTTCGGTGTTAAAAATGGTAGTTCGGATTTGCATCTATCTGCAGGTGAGCCACCAATGATACGTGTTGACGGTGATATGCGCCGGATTAACGTCCCAACTATGGATCATAAAGATGTTCATGACATGGTGTATGACATCATGAACGATAAACAACGAAAGGATTATGAAGAATTTCTGGAATGTGACTTTTCCTTTGAAATTCCAGGCTTGGCACGTTTTCGTGTCAATGCATTTAACCAAAATCGCGGTGCCGGCGCTGTATTTCGAACCATTCCTTCTGAAATTCTGTCTCTTGAACAACTTGGTGCACCGAAAATATTTGAAGAGATTTCTGATTATCCTCGTGGCGTAGTTCTGGTTACCGGGCCTACCGGTTCAGGTAAATCTACAACACTGGCAGCGATGGTGAATCATAAAAATGACAGTGAGTATGGACACATACTTACTGTTGAAGATCCGATCGAATTTGTACACAAAAGTAAAAAATGTTTGATCAACCAGCGTGAGGTCCACCGAGACACGCTTGGATTTAACGAAGCATTGCGTTCAGCGCTTCGAGAAGATCCTGATGTTATTCTTGTCGGCGAAATGCGGGATTTGGAAACCATTCGTTTGGCGTTATCAGCAGCAGAAACAGGTCACCTGGTTTTCGGTACATTACATACCAGTTCTGCTGCAAAAACCATTGACCGTGTTGTTGACGTATTCCCGGCTGAAGAAAAAGATATGGTACGTGCGATGTTGTCGGAATCATTGAAAGCTGTTATTTCACAGACCCTGTTAAAGAAACAAGGCGGTGGCCGAATCGCTGCTCACGAAATTATGATTGGTACGCCGGCTATTCGTAACCTGATTCGTGAAAATAAAATTGCACAAATGTATTCAGCAATTCAAACCGGTCAACAGTTTGGTATGAAAACATTGGATCAAGATCTGCAACAACTAGTGCAGAAGAATAAGGTGACGCGTCAAGAGGCAATGTCAAAAGCAGCAAACAAAGATAACTTCTAGGATTTGCTGGATACTAATTCCTGAACGGGGAGAGGGTTAGATGGAAAGAGAACAGGCGATAAAATTTATGCGTGATCTTCTCAAACTTATGATTGAGAAAGGCGCTTCCGATTTATTCATCACTGTTGGTTTCCCGCCAGCGATGAAAATACATGGCAAGATGACGCCAGTTTCAAAAACTGAACTCACTCCAGATAATACTAAAGCACTTGCTTATGCGGTTATGAACGATAAGCAACTTAAAGAATATGAAGCAACAAAAGAATGTAATTTTGCTGTTGCCCCAGTGGGCATTGGTCGCTTCCGTGCCAATGCGTATATTCAACAAAGTTTTTGTGGTCTGGTTTTGCGTGTCATCGAAACTGATGTCCCGAATCTCGATAAATTAGGTTTACCTGAAGTATTAAAAGACGTTGTTATGACCAAGAACGGTTTGGTTATTATGGTGGGTGGTACAGGTTCTGGTAAATCAACGTCCTTAGCCGCCATGATCGATTATCGAAATGCTAATACCTATGGTCATATTATTACGATTGAAGATCCAATTGAGTATGTTCACCCTCATAAAAATTGCGTGATTATGCAGCGTGAAGTTGGCGTTGATTGTGATGACTGGGAAATTGCATTAAAGAATACATTGCGTCAGGCACCGGATGTTATTTTACTTGGTGAAATTCGTGACAGGGAAACCATGGAGTTTGGTATCGCCTTTGCAGAAACGGGACACCTGGCAATGGCAACCTTGCACGCAAACAGTTCTAATCAGGCACTGGATCGTATTATTAACTTCTTCCCCGAAGAACGTAAAATGCAATTGTTAATGGATTTATCTCTAAATCTTAAGGCAGTTATTTCGCAGCGCTTGTTAAAAACGGTTGATGGAAAAGGCCGTGCTGCGGCTATTGAAATTCTTTTAAATTCACCCTTGATATCAGATTTGATTCTGAAAGGTGAGGTGCATGAAATTAAGGCAATCATGGCCAAGTCAAATGAATTAGGCATGAAAACCTTTGATCAGGCATTATTTGATTTGTACGAAGCGGATAAGATTACGCTGGAAGATGCCTTACGTTCTGCTGACTCAATGAACGAATTACGATTACGTATCAAACTTGAAGGCAAGGAAGCAAAAGGAAAAGATGCCTTGGGTGGTTTGGATCATCTTAGCCTTGAAGAATCTGAAGAAGAATCCGGAATGATGCGCTAATCAGTCATTTCTTCACTTGAAAAATTAAATTAAAGAAATAATAAACGGTATTTTATAAGTATGGATATCACACCTTATCTCAAACTCATGGTTGAAAAAGATGCGTCTGATATTTTTCTGACGGTCAATTCGCCAGTCAAAATAAAAATGGAAGGTAAGGCAAGTTCGGTCGGTAAGACCGTATTAACAAGCGAACTCACCAAAGCCGCAGCCTATGGCATTATGAATGATAAACAGATCTCAGAGTTCGAAGAAAGAATGGAATGTGATTTTGCTATTGCATTGGAAGATAAAGCTCGCTTTCGAGTTAATGTGTTTCGTCAGCGTGGTGATATTGGTATGGTACTACGCCGCATTCCAAATGAAATTCCAACAGTTAGTCAGCTTGGTGTTCCCGACATATTAGAAGAGTTAATCATGAATAAGCGCGGCCTTATTTTAATGGTTGGTGCAACAGGTTCCGGTAAATCGACAACATTGGCGGCAATGATTAATCATCGAAATGAGAATATGGCAGGACATATTTTAACGATTGAAGATCCCGTCGAATTTAGTCATCCGAATCTTAAAGCCATTGTTAATCAGCGCGAAGTCGGTGTCGATACTCATTCTTATGCAAACGCTCTAAAAGCATCATTACGTGAAGCGCCCGATGTTATTTTGATTGGTGAAATTCGAGATCGTGAAACCATGGAAGCGGCGCTTGAATTAGCTAATACGGGTCACCTCGCGATTTCGACATTACATGCGAACAATGCTAACCAGGCAATGGAACGTGTGATTAATATGTTTCCTCAAGATATGCATAAGCAGTTATTTATGGATTTATCTTTGAACATTCGAGCTGTTATTTCGCAACGATTGGTCTTAGCTGTTGATGGTAAACGTTGTGCAGCAATCGAGATTTTAATTAATACACCGCATATACAGGAGTTGATTCTTAAAGGTGATATTGATGAACTTAAAGTTGCAATGGCAGAGAGTGGTCAAAGAGGCATGCAAACTTTTGATGCAGCACTGTTTAACTTATATAAAGAAGGTCGTATAGAACTGGAAGAAGCATTAAATAATGCGGATTCAAGAACCAACCTGGAAAATAAGATTAGCTTTGGTTAATTAACCACTCTTAACTATAACTAAAACGACTGTACTGGATTAATTGTGAGATATCATTATTAGGGAAACTTGTAATTGCCGTTTGCGAATACTATTGTTTAATTAAAAGGCCATTTATGGCCTTTTTTTATTTAATAATGTGAAATTATTGCCGATATACGTATTAAGGATAATTGGAGAAATAAATGAGAGAGTTTATTCGTCATCCATCCAGCATCCCTGTTCAATTAGTACAGCAAGGTGGCGATATAAACCCTGGGACAAATACGTTGAACAATGTCAGTTTTGGTGGTGTTAGTTGTCTTTGTTCCGAACCTGTAGATAAAGGCAGTTCGGTAAAGATGACTATCGCGTGCATTGATCCTTCATTCGAAATTAGTGGCGTAGCAGTCTGGTGCAAACCAAATCATAACTTGTATGAAGTCGGTGTCGAATTTATCGTTAGTAAAGATAAATTGTTTTTGCTGCGTATGATTGAACAAATCTGTCATATTGAACATTATCGCAATGAGGTACTGCATGAAGAAGGGCGCCAGCTGGACAGTGAAGAAGCGGCAAAGGAATGGATAGAAAAGCATGCTGAAAATTTTCCTGAAATGTAAGTTATTCATAATTTCTTATGAATAAGAAAAAGCCTTTAACAGGATTTTTGGCGCTTAACAGCGCTTCGACCAATAAAGGTACTGCATTTACCAAAGAAGAACGTGAATACCACAAGTTGCGCGGGCTTCTTCCGCCAAGAATTGTTTCTCCTGAAATTCAGGCAGAAAGAACAATCAAAAATTTGCGACGAAAGAAAGATGATATTGATAAATATATTTTCCTGACAGCATTACAGGCAAGAAATGAACGGTTATTTTATAAACTGGTTATTGATCATATCGAAGAAGTGATGCCTTTAATCTATACACCAACAGTTGGCCAGGCTTGTAAAGAATATGCACACATGTTCCGTCGGCCTCGTGGTATGTATATTACTGCTGAAGACAAAGGTGAAATTAAAGGAGTATTGGAAAACTGGCCATATAAAGATATCAAGGTTATTGTAGTGACAGATGGCGAACGTATATTAGGACTGGGTGATCTGGGAGCGAACGGCATCGGTATCCCGATAGGCAAGTTGGCTTTGTATGTTTCCTGTGCCGGTATTCCGCCGCAACAATGCTTACCTATTATGCTGGATGTTGGTACTAATAATGTTGAGTATCTTCACGATCCTTTTTATCTGGGTTTGACGCAAACAAGGTTAACAGGAGATGCTTACTATGAATTGGTCGATGAATTCATGCAGGCAGTTGATGAAGTTTTTCCTAAAGCATTAATACAATTTGAAGATTTTCTGACACCCAATGCCTATGCCTTGTTAAATAAATATCGACATAAACAACTCTGTTTTAATGATGATATACAAGGTACAGCCGGAGTTGCTTTGGCTGGAGTCTACGCCAGTACTCGAATTTCGGGTTTAAACTTTAAAGATATGAGGATCATGTTTCTGGGTGCGGGATCAGCAGCAACAGGCATTGCTGATTTATTGTGTCACGCTTTACAGCGAGAGGGGTTATCAGAAAACGAAGCAAGAAAACGTTTATGGTTTGTTGATATTGAAGGTTTGCTTGTAAAAGACCGAAAAAATCTATTGCCACACAACGAGCCTTATATGCATGAACATGAACCTCTGGGATTTGTTGACGCGATTAAAGAAATAAGGCCGCAAGTGCTAATCGGCGCTACCGGCGCACCAAATACTTTTAATCGTAGTGTTATAGAAGCAATGTCGAATGCAAACAAACGTCCAACAATATTTGCCTTATCCAATCCTACGTCGCGTGCAGAATGTACGGCTATGGAAGCATATGAATGGAGTAATGGTAAAGTTATTTTTGCCAGTGGCAGCCCTTTCCCGCCAGTTGAATATAACGGTGAGATCTATACACCAGGTCAGGGAAATAATGTTTATATCTTTCCTGGAATCGGTTTAGGTACTATTGTTAGTGAATCTTTAAGCATTACAGAAGATATGTTTTTTGTTGCGGCACGAACATTAGCCGATCAAGTTAGCCAAAATGATTTGGACAAAGGAATGATTTATCCGCCACTTAGTAATATTCGCGAGGTTTCTTATAATATTGCACTTGCAGTCGCGGAAAATGCCTACAAAACGGGTATTACAAAAGCAAAACGACCCAAAAATCTGGAACAAAATATTCGTGACCACATGTATAGTCCGGATTATTAAATCCTTGTCATAAAAAACATCAGAAAAATCATATAAACTTAGCGGCATGAATTCAGCTACCTCCCGCCGTCAATTTATTCAATACGCTATGCTTGGCATAGGAAGTCTGGCAATGCCACGGCTAGGTTTATGTGATCCAGCGGAACTAACTAAAAAGCTTTATCTTGATAAAGCTCATAATATTGAAATACCGACAGGAAGTTCTATTCGAATAGTTGCCCAGTCAAGTAAGCCAGTTATCAGTAAACAATCATTTCTTTGGCATAGTGCTCCCGATGGCGGTGCCTGTTTTTCAACTGGTGGAAATGGCTGGATATATGTATCAAATAGTGAGGTTGAAAATAAAGGTGGCGGTGTCGGTGCTATATATTTTGATAGTAAAGGAAACATAGTCGATTCATATTCAATCTTAAAAAATACATCGCGTAATTGTGCTGGTGGCAAAACACCATGGAATAGCTGGCTGTCTTGTGAAGAAAACGGTAATCAAGGACAAGTCTATGAATGTGATCCGGGAGGAAAAAAAGAAGCGATAGTGAGAGCGGCAATGGGCTCATTTAATCATGAAGCAGTAGCTGTCGATCCAAAGTCTCACTATTGCTATATGACTGAAGACGTTAAAGATGGATGTTTATATCGTTTCAAACCAGATAATAAAGGTGATTTGTCGCAAGGCATTCTTGAAGTTGCTGTGGCAAACAAAAATGTATTGTCATGGAGAAAGATAGAAGATCCTTCAGGTAAAACAAAACCGACACGTTATCAGGTTGATAAAGCTGTGCGTTTCAAAGGAGGCGAAGGCATTGTTTATCACGATGGTAAAATTTCATTCACAACTAAAAAAGATAATGTTGTATGGCAGTATCATATTGCTACAGGCTTAATATCAAAAGTCTATGACGCGGCGGATTATAATCAACCCTTGTTAACAGGAGTTGATAATATTGAAATATCACCGTCAGGCGAACTATTAATAGCTGAAGATGGCGGCAATATGCAAATCATTGCGCTGGATCATAATCATCAACCGCATGTGTTGGTGCAAATTTATGATCAGGACAAATCAGAAATTACCGGGCCCGCTTTTTCTCCAGATGGAAGCCGTTTATATTTTTCGTCACAAAGAGGTAAAACAGGAAAAAGTGAAGATGGAATAACTTACGAGTTAAATTTCAAAAAATAAATTACTAATAGTTTAAAATAATCTCTTAATCAACGAATTAACGTTACCTCTTTTATTACATTGTTTTAATAATCGAAATTCTTTCAATTATATAATCGATTAAAGATTCGATTGCTGGCGTCGTATTCGGTTTTGCTAGCAAACAAATTTCCGCGCTTTTTAATTTTGGCCAGCCGCGCGAACTTTCATATACTGTTAAATTCTTCGACACCATTTCTCTGGGAAAAACTGTAAAGCCAAGTCCAGCTTTAACTGCTGCGATTGCACCAGCGAAACTGGGGCTGGTATAAACAATTTTCCATGGTACGCCTGCCTTATCCAAAGCTTCCAGAGCGCCCTGTCTGTATACACAGGGTGCGGGTGATAAAACCAGTGGAAAGTAGCCGTATTTTTTCTGACAATTTTTTTTTGTTTTTGTAAAAGTAATTTCCTGTATATCAGGATTATGGCCAACCCATACCAGTTCTTCACGTGTTAAGGGTTTTGCGTCTTTATAAATGCGGCCGGGTTCTTGCTTTATGACAATTAAATCGTACTTATCTTCCTTAAATTCCTTTAGCAACGTTAAAGTCAAATCACAATTTACATTCAAGGTAATACGAGGATGAGACTTAACAAAGTCAGCAAGAATATCCGGTAAATAATGAGTAGCGAAATCTTCAGGCGATGCAAAATTTATATTGCCAACGACTTCGTCTTTTATAAATTGATTCATTAAATTATCTGAAAGCGAGACAATCTGGCTTGCATGATGACGCAATCTTTCACCATCAACAGTTAACTTTACATTACGTTTATCTCTGATAAACAAAGTGCAATCTAGTAATTCTTCAAGTTTTGCAATCTGCATACTTACTGCGGATTGAGAACGGTATACGCGCTTGGCTGTTTGCGTAAAACTTTGTGTATCAGCAAGAATCATAAATGTTCTTAATAAACCAATATCAATATCATTCATCCTGTTAATCTCAGTAATAAGCAATACGAATAATATATATAAGAATTATTAATAAAACAAATATAAACTTTTCCCGAGTCGCTCCATCATAGTAACTGGAACAAGTAAATACGCTTTAATACAAACAACCTGATGGAGGTTAATTATGAACATAGTAAAAAATACCGGACTTGGTTTGATACTTGCGAGTCTTTCATTACCTGTTTTAGCAAACCAGGTGAATCTTAATACTGCAACAAAAGACGAGTTGCTAAAAGGAATTAGTGGGCTATCAGAAACACAAGCTAATGACATAATCGAATATCGTGAAGAACATGGTATTTTTGTAAAAGTACCCGAGTTGCTGCATATAGGTATCGGTAGTGACATCATTGAGCCAAACTATCAAAAACTATCTGTGGGTGATGCCAATGCAGGAGATAGAAAAAATGGTGGTTGGTGAGGCTAATGCCTTACAAAAAACATTTAGTATTTAATTTTAAACTTTATTTTAAATTAAAGCCTCCCAAACGGGAGGCTTTTTATTTATGATGCTGTATTAAATTAATTTAAATTATATTTTCATTACAGAATATAAATTATGCATAACCAGTCAGAATCTTTTGTTGCCTCGTTCTTCAAAATGGAATCAGCCGGAGGGATCTTTTTAATGTTCTCGGCCGTACTTGCAGTTATTTTTGCAAATACACCCCTGATCCATTATTACGATTTACTACTATCAACACCCGTTGAAATAAGAATAGGTAATTTTGAGATTGCCAAGCCATTATTGCTTTGGATTAACGACGGGTTAATGGCTGTGTTCTTTTTTTTAGTTGGCCTTGAATTAAAACGAGAAGTAATCGAGGGCGAACTTTCTGATAAACGAAACATTATTCTCCCGGGAGTCGGAGCAATTGGTGGCATGTTGGTTCCGGCATTAATCTATGTTTATTTCAATTATGATGATCCTGTAGCGTTACAAGGCTGGGCAATACCAGCGGCAACGGATATTGCATTTGCTTTAGGTGTTTTATCCTTACTCGGTTCGCGGGTGCCTGTTTCGATAAAAGTTTTTTTAACATCGGTAGCCATCTTTGATGATATCGGTGCTATTTTGATTATTGCATTTTTTTACACGTCTAAAATTTCAATGTCTGCCTTAATCATTGTTGCGTTATGTATTGTGGTATTAACAATATTGAATAAACGTAATGTTATATCCGAGAGCCCTTATATATTAGTAGGTTTAATAATGTGGGCAGCAGCCTTAAAGTCCGGCATACATGCTACGTTAGCCGGCGTTATCCTGGCGATGTTTATCCCCATTCGTTCAAAAGAGAATCCGGATATATCACCGTTAAAAAGCATGGAACATGATTTACATACAGTAGTGGCATTTTTTGTGTTGCCTGTATTTGCTTTTGCCAATGCCGGTATTAGTTTGAGTGGTGTCGGTATAAAAGAAATGTTTCACGATGTGCCTATTGGAATTGCGCTTGGATTATTTGTTGGTAAACAGGTTGGTATATTTGGCCTCTGTTGGCTATTTATAAAACTTAAAATAACCAATATGCCGAAAGGTATGGATTGGTGGAGTCTTTACGGGACAGCGGCATTATGTGGTATTGGATTTACCATGAGTTTGTTTATCGGATCATTAGCGTTTGAAGAGACAGGGGTTGATCTATTTTTTGATGAGAGATTAGGTATTATCCTGGGATCGATACTTTCAGGTATCGTTGGTTACATAATACTCAGGCTAAAGTTAAAGAATGAGGTTTTAAATCCAATTTAGATAATTAATATTTAACATAAGAAATAAAAAAAGCCCGGTCAATCCGGGCTTTTTTAATACACAACTGAGAGATGTTTACAGTTTATCTTCGTTCTTAGAAAGATAAGCCGCAACACCATCAGGGTTAGCTTGCATGCCTTCATCACCTTTGTTCCAGCCAGCAGGACAAACTTCACCATGTTCTTCGTGGAATAATAAGGCATCAACCATACGAATCATTTCATCAACGTTACGACCTAAAGGCAGATCATTAACAACTTGATGCCTAACAACACCGTTGGTGTCAATTAAGAATGAGCCACGGAAAGCAACAGCACCGTCAGGCGTTTCAACATCATAATCTTTACAAATGCTATGAGTCATATCAGCAATCAGAGGATAACCCACTGCGCCAATGCCGCCATCGTTTACAGGCGTATTACGCCATGCGTTATGAGTGAAATGTGAATCAATAGAAACACCAATAACCTGGGTATTGCGAGATTCAAATTCACCGACTCGTTTACTGAACGCGATTAATTCAGAAGGACATACAAAAGTGAAATCCAGTGGGTAAAAGAAAATAACCGCATTCTTACCTTTGATTTCTTTTGATAAATTAAATTCGTCAACGATAGTGCCGTCGGCCAATACAGCCGGTGCAGTAAAATCAGGTGCCTCGCGACCTACTAATACAGCCATGATGTGTCTCCTTTGTGAAATTATTATAGATGTTGTTTATACAGATAAAGCGATACTATTTTTCTACTTTACGGTTCTTAATCTTAATGGGCGTATTATCGCAGAAAACGGAATTTTATGTATAGTTTGAAACTATAGAGGCTATTAAAAATAACTATCAGGTCGATAAATAATATCTATGAAGAAGAAATAGCTAAAATGAGGAAAGCCTTACCTTAACTGGCTATCCTTGCTGCCTCGCCGATTAAAGCCAGTAAAAACCTCCTTGTTTTTATCGCGCTCAGCCTGGCAATTCACACATAAACGCACGCCGGCAATGGCTTCACGGCGAGCCTCAGGAATGGTTTCCTCGCATTCTTCACAATGCGTCAGGCTTTCACCAACAGGCATTTCGCTGCGCGCCTGTTTAATCGCGTCTTTAATACTCGCATCGATTTGTTCTTGTACGGCTCCTTCAGGAGCCCAACCACTCGCCATTGTTTTTCCTTGTATGAATATTCTTTAACGAAGTATTAAATATAGGTTGCTACGATTTATATGTAAATGATCTTGGAGAATTAAGTTTATATTTAAGTAAGGTTTCGCCTGATGGCGAGCTACTTCTTTTTGCGTGGCCAAAAAGAACTAACGAAGAAAAGGCCACGGTACGATACACTCACATCGGTAACACATTAATACAGGTACATAGCTAACTCACAAACAAACTTAATACGCCAAACAGAGAAACACTGGCAAACAATGATGTGGATGGAAACCTAAACGGATTTATGTTTCCTTTTAATGCAACGGCTACACTGAGTATCGCTAAGGCACAGTTTAAAACACTTAGAAAAACAACCAAATCTGGCCTGTCCGGATTCAAAGCAACAAATGCGTACGCGAAACCCATTGAAAACGTATAAACAGTTGTAATATGCCAACAATAATAATTTAACCATTTTGAAGCAAGGGGCAAGCTTCTATCTTTTAGAAAAGGTTTCGCGACTCTCCGCCCGCCAACAAACGTATGGATCGCAAAGGTCACAAAGCTCGTAAAAGTGGCCGCCCATAAAAGAGTTACTTGCATACTTCAATCCTTATAACTCTCAGCTAAGGGGCGAAGTGCAAAGCACTTTGCCCCGCTTGAGCGCCTTGTTATGTGATGCCTGAGAATAGGATTGCTCATTAATCTCGCACCATTCTTTTAGAAAAATCCCATGCATTTATTGAGATGGGGCATATTCTTATAGCGTATTCATCCTTTTTTCTGCTCAAGAGCCAGTTTGACAATTTTTTATTACTACCCTGTAAATATTTGGTGATTACTTTTTCTAGAATATTTACAGAACTATCTTCCAAAAGAGTGATATCCGCCTTGCCCCTTACTCCATGATAAGGATATTCATTCGTGGCCACTTCAAAACCAGTCTTAGGGTTGTTTTTAAGTGCTTTTATAATATAAGAGTTTCGGTGTGATGCAGCCCATAAAACGCCATCTTGATGGATAAACCAAAGCGAACAAATGACAGGATAGCCATCGTCATCAGTGCAAGAAATTCTTATCGGGGTAGTAGCTTGATCAAGATAATTAAATATCTCGTCTTTTGACCATGAACTATTAGGGTGGATTTTCATAATCAATTACCTTTCGGAGTAATTATCTTTATCACATAACTAAGCGTTATGGAACAGGGTGTCCGGTAATAGACTATATATTTTAATTGGTAACACTGGGAAACGCTCCTTGTTTCAATGAGATAAGTAATAAATGAATTATATTGCCTCTTTATCAAGGGTGTCCACTTTGCTGTTTTCAATATATAAACTCTAAGTGTCCCATAGTATTTACATCTTTTAAAAAGTAGTGTTTATTAAAGCGATATCAATTAGTTAGAGATCGATGCGTTATTTGTAATATATGACACTTTTATGTATGTGTTGTTTTGCCGGGTTAGGTGATATTGATAGGGGAAAACGGACAGGACTGCATGGATGCAGGAGGTAGAACAAATCAGGATATATAATTGAGGACGTCCGTTTTAGTCCATTGGATTAATAATG
Source organism: Pseudomonadota bacterium (assembly GCA_013112535.1). Lineage (GTDB taxonomy): Bacteria > Pseudomonadota > Gammaproteobacteria > Eutrophobiales > Eutrophobiaceae > UBA7359. Next base: position 40,011 of record JABFGI010000005.1, on the reverse strand, counting down.
ACCCTGTGCACGATGCGTTATCAGACGAAATATGAAATTAAGAAGAATGAAGGTGATTATTGTTTGACTGGATTCCCATCTACATGGGAATGACACTATGCGGTTGTTACTCGATACAACTCATGCCCGCTTTCATAATACTTTTTCTCAAAAGGACTTATGAATTGATTAATTTCTATACTACTTAATAAAACTTCTTTACTGGTAATCATCCTTAAAGCAACAAGAAATTCTTCTGCATAGATTCGCCAATTGGTTCGCAATTCAATGCAATCGCATAGACCTAACATTTCCGGAAAAACAGGGTGTCCATGCCAGCGGCGTTTTAGTTGATCTTTTTTGGGCCAGGGATTGGGGTAAAGCAGATAGTGTTTATGAATATTCCAGTTTGATTGTTTTATCATTCGCCAGATATCAATTACGTCGGCTCTTATTAAGATTAAATTATCTTTATCATAAAAATTATCATCTGATATAAATTTTTCCAGTCGTTTTTCTGATTTATCTATTCCAATGACTAATGCATCAGGGTGTTGCTGAGATAAAATATAACTGCTTTCGCCTGTGCCACAACCCGAATCAAGTATGATAGGCAGCTTTAGATTGTTTATTATCTCATTCGCTTTATAGAATATTTCAGCACTAAAAGGTCTATAAGGTTTTCTGAAAGGGTTGGCAAGATGCTTTTTTATTTTGCTTTCAAGATCTTTATGAACACCAATCTGGTTGCTCGTGACGATACTTGATTTTTCTGACATGACCTTAAGTCTGGAATTGAATAACCGTTTCTGCTTCAAACACTGGGCCATCAACGCAAACACGTTTCATTGCCGGGCCATTGTCCGTTTCAATTAATACGGTACAACCCGCACAGCCACCTACGGCACAGGCCATGTATTCTTCAAGCGATACCTGGCAGGGTAAATCGTATTCTTTAGCCAATTGGGCTACAGCCTTAAGCATTGGTGTGGGACCACAGCTGAAAATTTCAACTTCCTGTCGTTCATCATCGTCCAGATTATCTAACCAGTAACGCGCCAGATCTGTAACGTAACCATTAAAACATCCCGCATAGTCTTGTAAGCTGGTTAAGCGTGAGGGAATTCCCCAATCATCGAGTAAAGGCATGCTGGCAATGACATCCGCTGGCATTTCATTCAGCATGATTTGTGAAGGGCGACTTTTGAACGGGAAAGGAATTTCCGAACCCATGATGACTAACGGGCTTAATCCCTTTGTTGTTTTCTTGATATGCTCGGCAAGAAAAACCATAGGTGGTATGCCTACACCGCCACCAATTAATAATGGTCGTTTTTTATAAGTGTCCATTTTAAATGATTGTCCTATTGGGCCAATCAAATCAATTTTATCGCCAACCTGTCGTTTTGATAACAGATCAGTTCCTTGTCCATGTACTTTATAAAGTACATCTATCGTTTTCGTTTTTGGATCACTACGCATAATAGACATCGGTCGTCGCATTGCTAAAGAAGGATCGCATTGCATGTGAATAAAATGTCCAGGTTTGGCATGCGCTGCCGTTTCGGGTGCTTGTAAACGCATATGATACTGACCGTCTTCGTATGCATCTTGCGCCAGAAGTTTTGCCTGTTCGACATATAATGTATTACGTGTTGCGGGATGAGCCATGAAAAATCCTTAAACTACTTTTTATTTATACTTAATCAGGTTTGCTTCTATCGAAAACAACTTTGCCATTGAGTAATGTGTGTGTCACGGCACCTTGCAGTTCCCAGTTAAGAAACGGTGTGTTTTTACCAGCACTGAGTAAGTTTGTTTTATTAACACTGTTATCTGCTTCCGTGTCAAAGATACAAATGTCGGCATCCTTACCTGTTTCTAGAGATCCTTTATCAATATTAAGTATATTGGCCGGCTGTGAGGTCAATAATGAAATGGCTTTTTCCCGTTTTAATTCTTTTCGATTAACCAGGTGCATCATTAAAGGTAATAAAAGTTCAATAGTTGATGCGCCAGGTTCAGTCAAACTAAACGGCGCTGCTTTTGCGTCAACATCGTGCGGTTGGTGATCGGAGCATACTGCCGTTATTGCTCCGTCATTTATTCCAGTAATGAGCCCGGCACGGTCACGTTCACTACGCAGTGGTGGTTGTAGATGACAATCACTATTGTAATCGGCTATATCCATATCAGTCAGATGAAGATTACAAATGGCAACATCTGCCGTAATCGGTAAACCTTGTTCCTGTGCTGCTTTAATCAGGCTTACACTGCGTGCAGAGGAAAGTCTGCAAAAATGCAGTCGAACACCTGTTTGTTCAGCTAATAATAACGCTCTGCTTATTGCAACTGTTTCGGCGCTTTCTGGAATAGCCGGTAAGCCAAGTCGTGTACTGATAGCACCTTCATGTGCAGTGCCATTATTTTTTAATGCTTTATCTTCTGCATATAAGAATACAGTTAATTCGCAGCTGTGTGCATATTCAAAAGAACGTCTTAATACTTCAGCATTATCAATTGGACTAAGTGCATTGCTGACGCCAATACAACCTGCCTGTTTCAACAGGTACATTTCCGAGAGTTGTTCACTTTTTAAGCCCTGTGTCAGCGCGCCTAAAGGATAGATGTTGGTTAGGCCTGCATCGCGCGAACGTTGATTAATAAATTCAACAACAGCGGGAGTATCAATAATTGGATCGGTATCAGGTGGACAACATATTGATGTGATGCCACTACTACTTGCAGCGAGACTCTCAGTCAGAATGGTTCCCTTATGCTCAAAGCCGGGCTCACGTAATCTTGCACACAGATCAATGAGTCCTGGTAATACAAGTTTGTCTTTGGCATCAATTTGAACATCGCTTTCAAAACCTTGCGGTTTCTTTTTTATACCGACAATTTTTCCATCAGCAATATACAAGTCCTGTTTGGCATCCAGTTTATTTGCCGGGTCAATCAAGTGTCCTTCTTTAATATGAATGCGCATCATTCAGTCTCACCAATATCATCTGCACTGCGCCCCATGGTCATGGCCATGATAGCCATGCGTACAGCGATACCATGACTGACTTGCTGTAAAATTACTGAACGCTCGCTATCAGCGACACTGGAGTCAATTTCAACACCACGATTAATAGGACCAGGATGCATAACAATCGCATCGGGTTTGGCTATTGCCAGTCTTTCGCTGGTCAAGCCATAGCGCTGAAAAAATTCCTGTTCGCTTGGTAATAATGCGCCACGCATGCGTTCTTTTTGAAGTCTTAACATCATGACAATATCAACACCTTCAAGACCAGCATCCATATCGTGATAAACATGAACGCCCAGTTCTTCAACACCTTTTGGTATTAATGTATGAGGAGCAATAATGCGTGTTTCCAGTACGCCGAGTGTATTTAACGCATGAATTTCCGAGCGTGCGACTCTTGAATGCAATATGTCACCAACAATGGCAACTTTTAATTTTGTGAAATCTTTCTTATGTCTGCGAATGGTAAACATGTCCAGCATTGCTTGAGTTGGATGTGCGTGGCGTCCGTCTCCGGCATTAATAACACTGATATGTGGCGCAACCTGTGTCGCAATGTAATGTGCGGCGCCGCTGTTTGCATGGCGCACGACAAACATATCGCAATGCATCGCTTCCAGAGTATGCAGGGTGTCGCTCAACGTTTCGCCTTTACTGGTGGCTGAAGTTGAAATATTCAGATTAAGTATATCGGCAGAAAGTCGTTTTGCTGCTAATTCAAATGTTGTGCGTGTTCGTGTGCTGGGTTCGAAGAATAAATTGGCAATGGTTTTACCGCGTAATAAAGGGACTTTTTTTACATGTCTTTCGCCAACACTGGCAAAGGATTCGGCATGATCAAGAATTTTCTGGAGTAATGATTGGCTAAGACCTTCTGTAGAAAGAAAATGCTTAAGATTGCCGTTTTTGTCGAGTTGAATACTATTTCCAGTCATTAAGTTTATTTTTCAGTACCCGTGAAAGACAATGTCAGGGGCTCTGGGCCAAGGAGTTTAACATGTTCTCCCTCATTCAGCGTAATAGTTTTTCCAATGATATCAGCCTGAATTGGTAAATCTCTTTCACAACGGTCAATCAAAACCGCCAAAGTGATACTGGCGGGGCGACCATAATCGAAAATTTCATTCATTGCAGCACGAATGGTGCGACCCGTATATAACACATCATCCACCAAAATGATGTGTTGGTCACTCACATCGTAAGGCAAGTTACTCGGGCTAACTTCAGGATGTAATCCCAGCGTGCTAAAGTCATCACGGTAGAAGGCAATATTTAACTCGCCTAATGGATCAGATAGTTTAAGCGATTGATGTAATTCTTTTGCCACCCAGGCACCACCACGCTTTATTCCGATCATTAAAGGCTTGTCGTAGCCTCTGTCAGTACAATGGACTTGAATGGCTTCAGCCATTTCCCCAACAAGCACATTTATATTTATTTCATTAGACATGATGCTAGTTTTCCCTATTTGATCTCAGATATCAATAATTCTCGCTCAGCCATGTTTCAAGAATAAGTCTGGCAGCAACAGCATCGAGATTGTAAGTTGATTTTAATTCGCGTCTGGCCTCATAAGATGAGAGTTGCTCCTCAATCATCTCTACCGGAATATTGTAGCGGCCTTCGAGTTGTCTGGAAAAGCGTTCGGCGACGTCTGTCATTTCCTGACGTGAACCGTCGAGCTGGAATGGCATACCGACGATAAGCTGATCCGGACTCCATTCGTTTATCAGTCGTGTAATACTGTCCCAGTCGGGTTTGTTATTAATGGTGTTGATTATTTCAAGAGCGGTAGCAGTGGTGGTGATTGTTTGACCAACGGCCGTACCTATTCGTTTTTTTCCGTAATCAAAACAAAGTAAGGTTTTTATACTCACGCGTGACCAATATCGGCAGATAATTTATCGATATCTACGCCGATATGATTTGCAGCAGATTCCCAGCATTGATCCGAGTTCGAGTTAAAGATGATATCTGCATCAGCCGGGCCCGTTAACCAGGCGTTATCCATTAACTCCTGTTCTAGTTGTCCTGCAGACCAACCGGCATAACCTAATGCGACCAGTGCCTCGTCAGGGCCTTTGCCTTCTGCAATTGCTTCGAGAATATCTTTTGAAGTAGTGACACAAAGTTCGGGTGAAACGATGATTGATGAGTTCCACTCCTTGTTGCCCTGATGCAATATAAAACCATGATCGATATGTACGGGACCACCCTGATAGACTTTTTTGCTGTTTGCTTCAGAGTTCTCGACAGAAATATCCATCTGAACGAAAATCTCACCGAGGCCAATGTCCAAAGGCTTGTTAATGATGATGCCCATCGCGCCTTCTTCATTGTGAACGCAGACATAAGTAACAGTTTTCTCAAAGTTGGGATCTTTGAGACTCGGCATCGAAATCAAAAATTGATTTGTAAGATCTGTTTGTTGCATACCTTAAAGTATAAATTAAAATCTGTTGATTAACGAAGTCGTTTATAGTGTTCTATCTTTTCTCCGTTAAAGTTAAGTTGTAGTTTATTGTCATTAAACTCGACTATTTTTGCTGTCACAGTTCTTTTTTCAGTTGGTTGAATTGAATCACTCATAATATCTGTAGCCGTTAGTTCAAATGTGATGGAATCATTCTTGTTAATTTCAAATGTTCCCGTTACAGTCGCAGACATATTATCAATGATAATGACTTCTCCATTCGTTTTAAATTCAATAGTTCCTGCTGCATTAGTATCTTGCCAAAGACCATGTATTGATAGTTCTGAACTACAAGAGGCAAGAAAGATTACTGATGCCGCTAATAAAAATACATAAAAGATTTTAACTTTATTCAAGTTGTTTCCTGCTATTGCTCATTAAAGGATTACGTTTGTTATTCGTGGGCAATAGGTTTGTCAGTAAATAAATAATCTTTAAGTTCTTTGTCAAAAGAAGCATCTTTTCTACGAATCCATTCCAGAACCATTGCTGCATGCTCTTTTTCTTCATCTCTATTGTGAGCAAGAATGGCTTTTAGTTCATTATCTTTACATGCATCGACTCTCTGGTTATACCAGTCCACCGCTTCAAGTTCTTCCATTAGCGAAATTATCGCTCTGTGCATATCCCTTGTTTCATCAGTAAGTTCTTCGATGGGTTCGTGATAACCTTCGTTTGCCATGAGTAATATCCTCTTTTTAATTCTTATATATAAATACTAGCCGGATTATGTATTTTCACAAGTGCAGGCTTATCATTTTATAAATGATTATTTAAAGCCCCTGTTATTGAGAAATTGCCAGGTACGCATGATATGTAAAATATCGGTTTCGTCCCTGATATGTTGCGGGAATGGCGAGAATGGAGCAGATAATTGAACAATACGAACGGCAGCATCATCAAGCAGTTTCTCGCCAGATGATCGACGAATAGTGATTTCATCAATTGACCCATCGGGCCTTAGTGCTACATCCAGCACCAGACTTCCTGAAAGCCCCTGTTTTCGTGCTTTTTCAGGATAATTTAGATTGCCAACACGTTCTACTTTAGAGCGCCAGGCTTCCATGTAAGCAGCGTAGTTATATTCCTTGGTGCTGGCGGATATAAATTTTCGTCTGGGCCGTTCTGCCTTTGCTTCCATCTTGCGCCTGATTTCGGCACTTAATGAAGCAATTTTAAAACTATTTGTTAATAGTTCAGTTGCAGTCGGTATTTTTGGTTTTCTTATTGTTTCTTTAATGCGTTTCTTTTCTTTTTCCGGCGTGGTTATTTTTTTTCTTGATTCTGTTTCCGTTGTTTCAGCAATTTTCTTTTCTTTACTTGGCGTTTCAATTTTTTCAACTTTTGGCGTTTTACTTTCCGGTTCTTCAACCGTTAATGTCTCGACCAGTTCTTTTTTCACCGGAGACGGTTCGGCAATGACAGCTTCCGTTGTTGCCGTTTCCGGCGGTTGTGGTGGTTCCTGTTCGGCAGGCTGCGGCATGGTTATTTCCGGTTTTTCATCCGGGAATGGTGCTGGCATTGGTGCTGAAGGATTAACCTGTTCGTCAACATTGCCTCCGCCTTCAAGGCTAGCCTGTGCCAGCATTTTTGCTTCTTCAGGTTCGGGACTTTTTTGTTGGACCAGGACAATTTCCATTGTATTGAAGCGTGCACGTGAACGATCTTCTTTTGCAAAAGTAACGCCTAAAATAAGCAGTGCATGACACAATATGGCGAGACTTAATGTCAGGCCAAAACGATCCAGCGGAGTAATAATGGGTTTAGCAGCTTGTACGGTTGCCACGTTTAAATTTGTTTACCAGTGAGTAAAAAATAATTCACAGTTTATGTTTTTTGCCTGTGTTTTTGCAAAGCATCCATCAATTTATCGGCAATGTCGATATTATACAGGCTATCTAATTCGCGAATACAAGTTGGGCTGGTGACATTGATTTCTGTTAAATAGTCACCAATCACGTCAAGACCGACAAAAAACAAGCCCATCTCACGCAAACGTGGTCCGACCTGTTCGCATATCCATCGATCTCGATCTGTTAATTCTACTCCCTGCCCCGACCCACCCCTGGCCAGATTGCCTCTGACTTCGCCTACGGCAGGTATTCTTGCCAATGCATAAGGAATGGGCTCGCCATCGATTAATAATATTCGTTTATCTCCGGCAGAAACTTCCGGTACAAATTTTTGTGCCATAACATAAGCGGTACCTTCTTTGGTCATCGTTTCCAGAATGACTTTACAGTTATGATCAGTTTCATTGACGCGATAAATGCTATGCCCGGCCATACCATCAAGTGGTTTTATAATCGTGTCTCCATGTTGCTTGATAAAATCGAGCAGTATATCCATGTTGCGACTGACCTGGGTCGGGGCTATGCAATTTGCAAAATGAGTAATAAACATTTTTTCATTTGCGTTTCTAAGAGCTGCCGGACTGTTTACAACCAGTGATCCCAGGCGTTCAGCATGTTCGAGTATGTAAGTCGCATAGATATATTCAAGATCGAAAGGCGGATCCTTACGCATTAAAATAATATCCAGCTTCGCAAGCTCTTCGGTTTGACTGTTTGATAAAGCAAACCATCGATCTGCATTGTCCTCGACTTTCAGACCACGCATATTCGCCATTGGGATATCATCGTTAATATAGATATCCTGCATTTCCATATAAACCAGCTCCCAGCCGCGCTTTTGTGCAGCCAGTAGCATGGCAAATGAACTGTCTTTTTTCGTATTGATCCCGCTAATGGGATCCATCACTATTCCGAGTTTCATCAGGTTCCTTGATATCTATAAATAATTCTCTGAATAATACCCAATGTGTATAATAATAAACACCATCGTCATTGATAACATATTGTTTAAATTAAAAAATATACCGTGAAAACACTAAAAATAGCGACTCGTAAAAGTCCGCTTGCATTATGGCAGGCAGAACATGTTAAAAAATGCCTCCTGGAGGCCCATTCTGATTTATCAGTTGAACTAGTGAAGATGCAAACAGAAGGCGATCGTTTTCTTGATGCACCATTAATTGCTGTTGGTGGAAAAGGGCTCTTTATTAAGGAGTTGGAACAAGCTTTATTAGAAGGCAAAGCTGATATAGCTGTACATTCTATGAAAGATGTAACAATTGATTTGCCTGAAAAACTGGTATTACCGGTCATTATGGAACGTGAAGATACAAGAGATGTGTTCATCTCGAATACGTATGACAAGATTGAAGATCTACCTGAAAATGCGGTAATGGGTACTTCAAGTCTTCGTCGTCAGTCGCAAGTTAAGGCGTTACATCCAGGAATAGAATTAAAAGATTTACGTGGCAATGTTGGTACGCGTTTAGGCAAGCTTGATGCAGGAGAATACGATGCCATTATGCTGGCAGCAGCAGGAATTATTCGACTCGGCATGAGTGAACGTATTACACAATTAATTCCGCCTTCTATTTTGTTGCCTGCAATTGGCCAGGGTGCGGTCGGGATTGAATGTCGAGCCGGTGATGATGTCGTGCATGAATTAATTGCGCCTTTGAATCATCAGGATACATCCGTCTGTGTGCAAACGGAACGCGCATTTAGTCGGCGTTTGTTTGGTGGTTGTCAATTACCTATAGCCGGACAAGCAACCATTGCGGGTGATGAAATCAATTTGACGGGTTTAATTGCAAGAGTCGATGGTAGTGAAGTCATTAAAGCGGAACAAAAAGGCAATATTGCAGACATAGATAATATTGGTATTACTTTAGCAGAGGCATTACTGGAACGAGGTGGTGATAAAATTTTAGAAGAGCTTCTGCACTAACGATTATTGTGTCAGCAAGTTTAAAAAATAAACGAATATTAGTCACTCGACCTCGACATCAGGCAGATCAGTTGTGCGACTTTATTTCACATGCGGAAGGAGAAGCAATTCTTTTTCCGACAATTGAAATTCAACCTATTTTGAATTCAAAGATACTTTCAGATTGTTTTGCAAATATCAAACAATATGACTTTGTTATATTTGTTAGTCGTAATGCTGTAAAGGTGGTATTTGAACATTATTTGCAACCGGAGTTATCAAGCGCAATACGATTATTCGCTATCGGCTCTGGTACTGCGGCCGCCTTATCTGAGGTGAATATGAACACAGTACAGCATGCCGGTGCTAAAGCAGATAGCGAGAGTTTATTGTTGTTACCCGAGCTACAAAGCGAATTAGTTCTTAATAAAAAAGTATTGATCGTTCGGGGTGTTGGTGGACGTGAGTTATTAGCAGATAATTTAAAAAAACGTGGCGCAACGGTTAAATATGCTGAAGTTTATCAACGTGGTATGCCTGAATATGATATTCAGGAATGTCACGAAATATGGCAAAATAAGAGTCCTGACGCAGTTATAGTCAGCAGTAATGAAGGGCTTGAAAATTTGTTAAAACTGACAGTTGGTCAGTATCAAAGAAAATTGTTAAGTACACCATTGGTCACAATGTCTGTTCGAAATGCTGATTTGGCAAAAGAGTTGGGTTTCGTTTCAGATATTAAAGTCGCAAAAGAGAAAAGTGATCAAGGTCTATTGTCTGCACTATTAGAACTTGTCGGAGATACACAGACATGAGTGAAGAAAAAGATGGAAAACCAGTGACTGAAAAAATTCAGCAAGAGAATATCAAAAAAGAAATAGTTGCTGATAAAAAGGATGATGCTGCAAACGACAAAAAGTCAGGCAGTAAATCTATAATCATTTTCGCCATAATTCTTATAGTCATTGTTGCTGCAATATCTGTTTTTATCAATAATCGATTAAACAGGATTGAAAGCGACATTGCAGAAAACAATACGGCTGCTGCAAACATTAATCAGAAAACAAAAGATCGTATTGAAGATGTTTTATCAAGGTTTACCAGTGTACAGAAAAAGCTCGACGAGCTTGAGTCAAGACAGGACGTTCTTTCGCATTCACTATCGCAACAAGTAGAACAACAAATCCATATTAATGAAGATTATGCTTTGGCAGAGATCGAGCATTTGCTGATTATTGCCAGTTACAATCTTCAGCTTGATCATAATGTTTCTACAGCCTTGTCGGCAATGGAAGCAGCAGACGCAAGACTAAACGGTCTTACAGATCCTGCAGTAATAAAAGTACGAGAACAGTTGATTGCCGACATGAATGAGCTTCGATCGTTAAATCAGGCGGACTTAAGTGGTATGGCACTGTTTTTATCTGATTTAATTAATCGTGTTGATAATTTGTCTCTGAAAGAAAATGTTGTCATTGAAGAACAGCTTGTAGTTGAAAAGAAGAATGAAGAACAGTCTGAAGGTATCAGGCATTTTTTTGCAATGGTCTTCAAGGAATTAAAAAGCCTGATTGTAATAACAAGAGATAAGGATGTTGGTAAAGCACGTTTGTTACCAGATGAAGTTTATTTTCTTAAAGCAAATTTAAAACTTGAATTAGCCAATGCGCGGTTTGCCGTGTTCAATCGTGACACAGAAAATCTACGTGCCTCAATAAATCAATTGCAAAGCTGGCTGGATAATTATTTTGATTTAGCTGATGCAGATGTTCGTAATATTCATGACTCATTATCCAGTATGAAAAAGATTGATCTGGACTTTCCTGAACTGGATATTAGTTCTTCACTTGAATCAGTACGTGCATTAAGTCGCATACAGGATGAAAGTAATAATGAAAACAGTGAAGAGCTAATACTTCAACAATGAGGTTTTTACTCCTAAGTTTACTAGCATTATTGCTAGCTGTTGCGATTGGTTCTATTGCAGGATCCGATACGGGTTATGTCATGATGACGATTTCCGGCTGGAAAATTCAAACCAGTGCAACTCTGTTTGTCATTATTATATTTTTAAGTTTTATAAGCTGTTATTTCATTGTTCGAAGTCTAGTCCGTTTCTTTACGATGCCAAAAGAAATAAAAAAATGGCGTTTACATCGAAACCAGAGGCGAGCTGAAAAGTATTTAACACAAGGCCTGATTCATATGACCGAAGGTCGGTGGAAAAAGGCAGAAAATGCTTTCTGCAAGGCTGCACCATATAGTCGTGCGCCGCATGTAAATTATCTTTATGCCGCACGAGCAGCGCAAGAATCTCATTCAGTTGAAAGACGCGATGAATATTTGCGTCTCGCTTATCACCATAATCCTGATGCAGATATCGCGGTTGGAATTACACAAGCTGAATTACAGCTGAGTCAGGACCAGACAGAACAGGCATTAGCTACATTAAAACACCTGCAACATAAGCAGCCTGGCCAAATTCAGGTGAAACAATTATTGTTAAATACCTATACGGATCTTAGTGACTGGCAATCTGTCTTAAAATTAATTCCCGCCATTGAAAAAACCAGCCTTTATTCGCGAGAACAGATTCAGGCAAAACAGTTGGATGCTTATGCCGGTTTATTAAAAGATGCAGGAAACACCGGTAGTAAAGAAAAGCTCAATACTGTCTGGTCAGGTATTCCGCGTAAATTACAGCAGCATTTTTATTTAATAGAAGTCTATATAACTGAGCGACTTAATTTTGATGATACTGCGGATTGTGAGTTGTTGTTACGCAACGCATTGAAGAAACAGTGGGATAATATGCTTGTGCGTTTATATGGACTGGTTATTGGGAGTGATACGAATAAACAATTAGTAGTAGCTGAGTCCTGGCTTCAAAATCATGCACGTGATGCTGTTTTGTTATTATCGTTAGGTCGAATATGCATACGAAATGAATTATGGGGTAAAGCCAGAGATTACCTTCAGGAAAGTATTGATGTTCAGGCAATTCCTGAGGCCTATTATGAATTTGCAAAACTACACGAACACGAAGGCAATACTAAAGAAGCTGCTATGTGTTATGAGAAAGGTCTGGCACTGGCAACCGGAGTGAATGATTAGTTGGCTGCAAATTCAAATGAGTCTGAGAAGAGACGCTCTCTATTCAAGCCGGCTTCAGGAAATGATTTTACCACTGCATTAATCATCGGTGGTGGGCCACAAGCATAAATATCATAAGCGGATAAGTCTGCATTATCTTCCAGTACAGCCTCATGAACAAAACCTGTCTTGCCTTCCCAGTTGTTTAATGCATTTATTTCAGATAACACAGGGATATATTTAATGTGCTCATAATCACAGGTCCATTGTTTAACAATGTCATCGAAATATAGATCGGTTTCTGTTCTTGCGCCCCAGTAAAAATAGATTGGCCGATAATCTTTTTTCTCCAATGCATGTTCGATCAGACTTTTAACCGGCGCGAAACCGGTTCCGCCTGCGATCATAATGATAGGTCTGTCAGATTCCTGTAACGTAAATTGCCCCAAAGGTCCTTCGATTCGTAATATGGCTTTATCTTTTAAATCTTTAAAAGCATATTCTGAAAAAAGTCCGCCTTCATAATATCTAATATGGAGTTCCAGCTTTTGATCTACATGTGGCGGGTTAGCAAGAGAAAATGAGCGGCGCTTACCGTCTTTCATTAAAATATCAATGTATTGCCCTGCCAGAAATTGTAAACGTTCTGTTTTCGGTAATTCAAGAATTAAACGAATGACATCATCATTCAACTTTTCACATGTAGTAACCCGGCAAGGGAATTGCCTGAGTTTGATGTCTTCAGCTGATTCAACGATTTGTGACTCTATGACAAGGTCGCTGTTTGTGGTCGCCTGACAAAGTAAAGCATAGCCTTGCTGATGTTCGTTTTCTGAAATGCCATCAGGAAAACCATTGGCGTAATTAATATCTCCGCTAACAATCTTTGCTTTGCATGATCCGCAGGCACCATTACGACAACCATAAGGTAAATTGTGATCTTGACGTAAAGCGGCTTCGAGTACCGTTTCATCGTCTTCAATAGTAAAGCTGGTATTTTGTTCTGTAAGTTCGGCTTTGAATGACATATGGCTATTAAATAAGTGAGATGATTGTCTCACAAACGTGTTTCTGTATTTAAAGTAGAATTATTTTTTCGGCAGGCTTTTATTGCTATTTAACCAACGAAGTAAGGGAGCCCATTGCTCCCGATCATAATATGTTTTTGATGGCGCCAGTTCAAAAATCCCCAGTCCACTTTCTGCTGCGCGAATATAATTCTGGCTTTGACGAAGCATAGTCATAAAAGGTAATTTTTTTCCATTCGGTAATTTTATATGATTTAAATAATATTCAAGTTTTGCGGCGGCCAGGGTATCTTCGCGCACACGATTAGCAACTGTCGCAATCTTTATTTTATTATTAACCGTTCCTTTTAATGAAAATAATTCATGAAGAAATCGTTCTGCTGCGCGCATATCAATTGGCGAAGCAAGAACAGGCATCACCATGGTCTGTGCCTGACTCAGAAATTTACTTAATCGTTTATCAGATACGCCAGCAGGCGTGTCCAATACCAGAACATCCGTTCCTTTTGGAATTTCCAAACTGTGGTTTTTTAGAATTGCGCCATTTATAGAGTTTCTTGAACCAGATCTTGCTGCTAGCCAATCTTGACTTGAGCCTTGTGGATCACAATCAGCAAGCGTTACATTTCTGCCCTGAGTGGCAAAATAGCTGGCGATATTCGTCGCAACGGTACTTTTTCCGCTTCCGCCTTTGGGATTTAAAACTAGTATTGTGCGCATTGTGTTGTTGATATTAATAGTTTTAAGGCTGTTAAGCATCCTTTTGCGCAATTAATTTGCGTAAAAATGGTGTCAAAATCAATTGCATAGCGAAAACTTTTTTGCCTGCCGGAACGACGATCGTCTCGGGACTCGACATCATCGACCCCTCCAGCATTTCCAGAAGGTAACGAAAATCGACCTCAATTCGATCCTGATCACGGATATGAATGACACAAAAACTTTCGTCATTATTGGGTACATAGTCTGATTCGAACGGGTTAGCGGTATCAATAGTGGGCACACGCTGGAAGTTAATATCGGTCCGGGAGAACTGTGGTGTTATGTAATGCATATAATCATACATGCGATCCATAATCAGCTTGGTCGCATCCGCCGCAGAATAGCCACGGATAGATCGATCTCGATGGATTTTTTGCATCCACTCCAGATTAATAATCGGTGTAACGCCGATTAACAGGTCAACATGTTGCGCGACGTTAACAGTGTCCGTAACGACGCCACCATGTAGACCTTCGTAAAAAAGAACATCCGTATCTTCTTCTATCGGTTCCCATTCTGTAATGCTGCCGGGAGGCATACCATGTTGAGAGGCTTCTTTTTCGTCGTGAACATAAAAACGACGTTTACCTGTTCCTTTTTCTCCGTATTCCTTGAAGACTGATTCCAGCTCTTCGAACAAATTTCCTTCGGGCCCAAAATGAGTCAGGTTTTCTCCTTTTGTTTCTGCCTCAGCACTACGTTCGTCCATTTCAGCGCGATCATAGCGATGAAAACAATCGCCTTCGATGATGGCGGCTTTGACACCGTTCTTTTTAAACATGTATTCAAATGCGCTCTTGGCAATACTGGTGCCGGCACCTGAAGAACCTGTTACCGCAATTATTGGATGTTTAACGGACATAAGTCTTTTATTATACTCGTTCGCAGCTTATTTTTATTTAAAAATCATTTATTATCAATGTGTTATGCATTGTACAATCCTGTATTCGAAAGGCATTATAAGCTAAAAAACAAGTTGATATACAAGGGAGCACAGTTTGGGGTCGTCAATTGGTACAGATTTAGGGTTATATCGCAGGCTACTTGGTCACGTCGTCCCCTATTGGCGGGTATTTTTGCTCTCCATAGTCTGCATGGTAATTCTGGCCGGGACGGATCCGGCCATCCCGGCATTAATGCAGCCATTATTGAATGGCGCATTTATTGATAAAGATCCAAAAACAATCGCTTTGATGCCATTTCTTTTTGTTGGACTGTTTGCAATACGTGGTGCTGCCGCCTATGTCAGTAATTTGTCATTAAACTGGGTGGCAAATAAAGTAGTTATGGATTTACGCCAGGCCATGTTTGAGCGAATGATTGATTTTCCCGCACATTTTTTCGATCAGAATCGCTCCGGTAGTTTGATGTCCCGTTTTACTTATGATGTGACGCAGTTAAAAGAAGCTTCAGCTAATGCAATCTCAACACTGGTGCGTGATTCCTTGTCAGTTTTTGGGTTACTTGCCTGGATGTTTTATATCAACTGGAAACTGGCCTTAATCTGTTTATTTGCTGCACCGGTTATTGGCATTATTGTTACCATTATTAAACGACGAATTCGAAAAATGAGTCGTAAGGTTCAGGATACGATGGGCGATCTGCATCATGTTCTTGCTGAGTGTTTCGATGCGCAAAAGGTGATTAAACTTTATGGTGGACAGGAAGTCGAGAAACAACGTTTTTTTAATACGATTAATTTACATCGCCGTTTTGCCATGAAATTTGTGATGGCGTCAGTTGCTACAGGTCCGGCAATTCAAATGATCGTGGCCGTTCTTATCGCTGTAATTATTTACGTCGCTACCAGGCAAGCAGCCTCAGGTACACTGCTTGTTGGAGACTTTGTTTCTTTTTTTGCTGCAATAGCAATGATAACCGGACCATTAAAACGTCTGGCGGGCGTTAATGAACATGTGCAAAAAGGTCTTGCTGCTTGTGAGAGTGTTTTTAAATTACTGGATACCGAAATTGAACATCAACCGGGCGATAAAGAATTAAACAAGGCTCAAGGTAAAGTCGAGTTTCGTAATGTATCTTATTCTTATCCTGAAACTGATTCAAAAGCATTAAGTAATGTTTCAATTAATATTTCGCCAGGAGAAGTCATTGCTCTGGTAGGGGAGTCTGGTAGCGGTAAAACGACACTGGCAAATTTATTGCCTCGTTTCTATGAAGCACAGTCAGGATCAATTTTTTATGATGATATCGATATCAATGAATTATCATTGCTATCATTGCGAAATAACATCGCTTATGTCAGTCAGGATGTTGTGTTGTTCAACGATACGATAAGAAACAATATTGCTTATGGTGAGTTAAAAGATGTTTCTGATGAAGCCGTTTGGGCGGCAGCCGAGGCGGCCTGCGCAACAGAATTTATTAATGAGTTGCCGGAAAAAATGTCAACGCTTATTGGTGAAGATGGTACGCGTTTATCCGGTGGACAACGACAACGTCTGGCAATAGCAAGAGCATTATTAAAAGATGCGCCTTTGTTAATTCTTGATGAAGCTACATCATCACTCGATACACGTTCTGAACGGCATATTCAGTCAGCTCTGGAAAATGTAAAAAAAGGACGTAGCTGTTTAATTATTGCGCATAGATTATCAACGATAGAAAATGCAGATCGAATTGTTGTGATGGATAAAGGAAAGATCATTGAACAAGGAAAACATGAAGAGTTGTTAAAACTTAATCAGCATTACGCTAAATTACATCAAGTACAGTTTCGAGAATAAATTTAGCCGCAAACTTTATCACGGCCCGTATGCTTTGCCGTATACATAACTCGATCTGCTGCTTCGATTAATTTATTGGGATCATCGTGGTCGAACATTTGTGCAATGCCAATTGATACAGTGACACAGGGTAAAGTTTCGTCGTCGGCATTAGTGATTTGTGTCTGTTTGATAGCTATTCGTAAACGTTCAGCAATAGTTAATGTTCCATTGATGTCCATGCCTGGTAATAACGCAAACAATTCTTCTCCACCAAAACGTGCCACCATATCTTCAGGTCGCAAATGTTGTTTAATTGTTTCCGAGACAGTCCGCAAGGCAATATCGCCGGCAAGATGACCATAGCTGTCATTGTAATTTTTAAAACGATCAATATCGATCATCATTACGCATAAGACTTCATTGTCTTTATGACAACGATGCATGACGCGCGCCATAGTGCTATCCAGCCAACGTCTATTATAAAGACCAGTAAGTGCATCAACAGTAGCATTATGCTCGTATTCTTTAAGCAAGCCCTTGATCTTGTTTATGACTGAATTACCATGACGCAAGCGTTGCGATAATACGACGAGCAGGTTATTAGCAATTGCATGTGAACTACCAATTAAAGACCACATAACCTCTTCATCAATAATAAGCACGCGAGAATCTTCAGCAGCAGAAACATAGGCAGATGCAGGCTGGTGATCAATAATAGATATTTCGCCAATGCTTTGCCCCGGTTTTAGTATGGCAACCGGTTCAGAATTGTCTGGTGATAGATGAACATTAAATGAACCGGATAATATTAAGTAAACATTATTGTTCGTATCACCCGTTTCAATCAGCATTTCATTTTTGGCTAAATTTCGGGTCGCGCAATCAGACAACAATGGTTTGATAGAACTGAAATTAACATCGTTAAATAATTCCTGTTCGCTAACCTTTATTTCAGCTAATTTTTCTAAAGAATCAGTCATAGACTGATCTAAATCTAATTCTGAATTTCTTTGCTTGGACTGAATGATTTTATGGCCGCCTTAAGCTGTAATATTTTATTGTTATCAGAACAGTAACGAATGAGTACATATAAGTTTGTTATTCTTTCTATATCTTTTTTCAGATCTTGTCTTGCCACTGAACTACGCCGAGCAAAATCAACAGGTCCTTCGTAAGCTTTTCTTGGCAAACCGGTCTTAGCCATTTTCTTGCAAAAGATATCATAATATTTTCTAGATGGCTCAGTTGTTTTTGGCGTTTTCTTAAAAATAACTACAGCAATTGCAGCAACTATAATGCCAAGTAAAAGAAAAAGATAAAAAGTTAACTCTTTCCATTCTATAAAATCGAAGCCCAGAGATTGCATAAACATTACTTGACGATCCGGTCCATAACCTAATACCCACTGAGCCCATTGGTAATTAACCATATCAACAGTATTACGCATACTTTGCCAGAGTCGATACGCAGTTGTATCTTTATCCAGACCCAATGGAATATTAATAAGCGCATCTGGCATCGCATTGTTTATTCCTTCCTGAACCCTGATCGGTGAAGCAATAGAGGTAGGATCAATACGTACCCAGCCACGTCCTTCCAGCCATACTTCCGTCCAGGCATGTGCATCTCGTTGCCTGACAATTAAATAGTTACCAAGCGGATTCACTTCGCCTCCCTGATAGCCAATAACAATACGCGATGGAATACCTGCTGCACGCATTAGAACAGTAAAGGCAGAAGCGAAATGTTCACAAAACCCCTGCTTTGTCTTAAATAAAAACTCATCAACCGAATCCAGGGTTGATAGCGGTGGTGATAATGTATAAATAAAGTTTTCTCGTTTTAACCAGTCGAGCGCTGCGTTAACTATTAAAGAAGGATCATTAAAATCGTTACGTAATTTTGACGCAAACTCACGGGTTTGAGGATGGTAGAAATCAGGTAGAATCAGGGCTCTTTCCAAATCAGGATTTTTTTCATTGTTCAATCGATAAGAACTGTAAGAAGTGAGTGAAAAGGCTTTCCGTGTATGAATCGGTTTATGCGTTTTCAATTGAAAATCGTGAGTAAAATAGGTTTCATCTGGCAACTTCGATACCATTTCCAAACCGAATAGCCATTTCTTATTACTAGGTTCAATGGTGACATCGTAATGAACTGGTTCGCCTGCGAATTCAATTTTAGAGACGTCTTGTCGTGTTGTCTCATCACCCGTTTTCCATTCATGTCCATCGGTTTCCCAGAGTATTGGCCCTCGCCAATATAGCTTTGCTTGTTCCGGAATTTTGTCCTTGAATTTAACGCGAAACGCAACTTCATTCGATTGAACGAGATTACTAATCGTACCCGGTGAAATATGATCATCAATTCCTGTTACTCCGGTATAGGCATCTTTTGGCAGACCCCATAAAGGACCATTGACACGCGGGAAGAATAGAAACAAAACCAGTAATATCGGAATAGCCTGAACTAGCAAGCTGGATGAAAGTTTAAAACGTTGGAGAATGGTGAGTTGTTGTTCAGAATCATTAAAACTTATCAAGCCGGCAGTCATGATCGTCATAACAAACATCATGTATGCCGCAGTTGGAATAGTCTGGCTATAAAAGAAGTTTGTAATAATCAAAAAGTAACCAAGGTAGGTACTGATATAAAAATCCCGTTTGGAATTACTTTCGAATATCTTAAACCCGGCTAATAAAACCAGAAGCGCTACACCGACACCGCGTCCGGAAAGACTACCATAACTGATATATACGCCAGCGACGCCAGCAACCATGAGCAATAAACGAATGATATTTATCGTGCCCTTTTTTTGTGACCAGAATGTCGGCCATTGATAAGGAATATAGAGTCGTGCAACTAACAGACTCATATGTGATACAGGTATCCAGAATGATAGACGTTGCCAGTGAGGGAAACTGGCCAAGGCAACGCCAAATGCCAGCCACAGAATTTTATTAAAATTGAGTTCCTGTTTGTCCATGCCTAATTCCCGTATCGTGCCAAAGCATTTAAACAAATTTCTTTGTGTTGATTGCCATGACTGGCTTCTATGCTGACACCAGGTATTTCCAGCGCATAATGTATTGATGCTTTTTCAGCGTTCAATATCCAGTAACATAATTGAGATAGACGAGCTTCAATATTATTAATGTGAGAAACAGATTCCCAATTAAGCATTAATGTCTTTGAGCCTTTACCACTGAATTGTTTAACTATTAAACCTTGTTCTTTTGCGTATGCTTTCCATGCAATTGAATGAATCGGATCGCCCGCTCTATATTTTCTGAAACCGGCAAAATCATCAGTACCTGCTTGTGTGCCGTATTCGGTATCGTCATCATTTGACGTGTAAACTGGTAATTGTTTTTGTCCTTCAGGTACAGGATAGATAAGGCAATCATATTCGGGTTCAAAATAAGACCAGGCAACAAATAAACCGAGCGGGAAGGTGGTCGAAATCTTTAGACGTTTACAGTTTAATACGCCGCGGCGATGAGACTCGACAGGATAATAACTCGTATTTTTTTGGCCACTATTAATACCCACTGAAACTAATTCTGCGGTTTCTTTTTTTCGAAACCATTTTTTTCTGGTTGCTTGCTGTTCTAAATATAATGAAAATTTTTCCAGCCCTAAACGATTATCAAGTTGTATCGGGAATAAAGCCGGTTGTCCTGCAAAAACTGATTTAGGTCTGGAAGAAGAAATAATCAAGCCACTTAAGTTGCGATAGGTGTGTAACATACAAACCAGTCCAAGACTGGTGAGTAAAAAACAAAGCATATAGGCCATACTGTTGTTGTAATTAATTGCGCCTAATAACATGACGATTAACATCATGCTGTAGATCCAGCCCTGAATAGTAGGAAATATATAAACGCGGTGACGTTTGAGTTGCTCTGCCTGATATTCAATATTGCCGGAAGGATCAGCTGGAAGTCTTTCTAATACGATCCTCGTTGACATCAGGCTTACTCAAAAAATATCAGGGAATTGGAACGTTTCGAATCAAATGTTCTGCGGGTTGTAATGCTTGTTTATCAGTCACGTCATAAAGAAAATTTAGACGATGACCAATAACACTCGGTAATACCATTTGCACATCTTCGGGTAGAACGTGTTGATGTGAGCTTATCAGTGCCCACGCTTTAGCGGCGCTTAATATTGCAATACCGGCACGCGGCGATAGCCCATGGATATAGTTACCGGAACTTCGACTAAATTCCATCAAGCTTTGTACATAGTCAAGCAAGGCATCAGAAACATGGACAGAGTCCAGTTGTTTTTGCAATTTAATCAGTTCTTCAGCTGTTAACACGGCCTGAACTTCTTCCAGTAAATCTTTTCGATTTTTGCCTTTTAACAATTCACGTTCCGCAATGTTATCCGGGTAACCTAATTCAATTCGCATTAAAAAACGATCCAGTTGCGATTCTGGTAATGGAAATGTGCCTATTTGATTCGACGGGTTTTGTGTTGCGATAACAAAAAATGGTTTGGGCAAGTCACGCGTTTCGCCTTCAACAGTCACTTGATATTCGGCCATGGCTTCAAGCAATGCACTTTGGGTTCTTGGTGTTGCACGATTAATTTCGTCAGCAAGAATGACGTTAGTAAAGACAGGGCCTTGATGAAAATCAAACTTGCTCGTGTCCCGGTTATAAACAGAAACTCCAAGAATGTCTGCCGGCAACAGGTCACTGGTAAACTGTATGCGTTGGTAATCCAGACCGAGTGCTTTAGCCAGGGTATGTGACAATGTTGTTTTACCAACACCCGGTGTGTCTTCAATTAATAAATGGCCTCTCGCTATTAAGCAGGCAATCGCAAGTCGAATGGAATTTTCTTTACCCAGTATGATCTGACTTATGACATCAATTGCTTTAGTAATGTTGCTGGTATCAATTGTTGGCACTGTCTCACTCATGTTCATGATGACACTTATTCCCCTGCAATCGTCATGGTATCCATCAAGACTGATCCGGTTAAAACATTACCGCGAGGGTCTACATCACTAGCAATACTGATAATATTCTTATACATATCGATCAGGTTTCCCGCGACGGTAATCTCTTCGACAGGATAGGCAAGTTCACCGTTTTCTACCCAGAAACCGGAAGCACCGCGTGAATAATCTCCCGTAATTTGATTTACTCCAAAACCAATCATGTCAGTGATTAATAATCCGTTGCCCATTTTCTTAACCAGTTCATCTAAAGACTCTTTTCCCGGTTCAATTACAAGGTTGTGTACGCCTCCTGCATTAGCCGTTGTTTGTAAACCCAGTTTGCGTGCTGAATAACCACTTAAAACGTATTCTTGCAAGACACCGTCTTTAATAATGTCGTGTTCTCTGGTTGCAACGCCATCGTTATCAAATGGTGCACTGCCTAAAGCTTTCTTAATATAAGGTTGCTCACTGATATTGATATGATCAGCAAAAACCTGCTCCCCTTTTTTATCAAGCAAAAAACTGGCGCGACGATATAAGCTGCCGCCAGAAATAGCTGTAATGAATGCGGAAAAAAGACCCGAAGCAACAGGTGCTTCAAAAATAACCGGTGCCTGACAGGTTTTTAATTTACGTGAACCGAGTTTAGCGACGGTTCTTCTCGCTGCTTCCTGACTAATCTCTTTAGCCGATTGCAAGTCATGATAATCGCGCGTTTTGCTATACCAGCCATCGCGTTGCATACCATTACTGTCTTCGGCAATAACAGTGCAATCAATCGTATGGTTAGACCAGTTCCAGCCATTAATAAAATTATGCGTATTGCCATAAAGGTTTAAGCCGGAATACGTGCTAACGACAGATCCATCTGAGTTTGAAATACGCTTATCAGCGTCGAATGCCAATTGCTCACAATTAATGGCTAATTCGATGGCAGCCTCCGGTGAAATATCCCAGGGATGATATAAGTCCAGATCAGGAAACTCCGTGGCCATGAGTTCAGGTTCAACCAGGCCGGCAAATTCGTCACGGCTGGCATATCTGGCAATACCAATAGCGGCCTGTACCGACTGTTTGATGGCGTTGTCACTAAAATCAGACGTACTGGAATTTCCTTTTTGGCCGTCGATAAATACGGTAATACTAAGTGCTTTATCACGCTCGTATTCAAGTTTATCGATTTCGCCTTTGCGAACATTGGCCGATAAACCTGAGCCGACACCCACTTCTGCTTCCGCAGCGCTTGCGCCCAATTCTTTTGCCTGTGTTAGAACGGAATCGATAATACGCGTCAGTTCATCTCGATTATCTAATAATTCTGTATTTGTGCTCATGGCTTCCATATTCAATATTATATTTATTAAGTAGACATTCTAGCATCCATGTCAGTTCAGTCAGAATTTAATCGTGTATTTTTAGATGTATCCAAATGTGCGTACAATCCGCCCATGGATATTTCCTACATATTAGATTCTCTCAATGCAGACCAACGCGAAGCGGTTGGTGCTGAACCCGGTAATTTACTGATTCTTGCCGGTGCTGGTAGTGGTAAAACCCGTGTTCTGGTCCATCGTATCGCCTGGTATATCGAAACCGGTCAGGCCAGTTCATACAGCATAATGGCGGTCACCTTTACCAATAAAGCCGCTGCTGAAATGCGTGCCCGAATAGAGCGGCTTCTGGATCAGCCTACTCAGGGCATGTGGGTTGGCACGTTTCATAGTCTCGCACATCGTTTATTACGTGCGCATTGGCAGGAAGCGAATTTGCCGGAAAGTTTTCAGATATTAGACAGTGAAGATCAATATCGTACGATACGTCGTGTTATTCGTTCAATGGAACTGGATGAATCAAATTTTAAACCGCGAGAAGCACAATGGTTTATTAACGCACGTAAAGACGAAGGTTTAAGACCGCAAAATATTGATGATCATGGTGATGAAACTACCGGACAGATGATCAAAATTTATAAAACCTATCAGGAAGCGTGCGAACGATCCGGCCTGGTTGATTTTGCCGAACTGTTATTAAGGACTTACGAACTGTTTCGCGATCAAGGCGCAATACGCGAACATTACCAGCATCGTTTCAAACATGTCCTCGTTGATGAGTTCCAGGATACCAACTCATTACAATACGGTTGGTTAAGATTATTAGCAGGAGAGAACAGTACCTTGTTTGCTGTCGGTGACGATGATCAATGTCTGGCAAAAGATACGCTGGTAAAAATGTCTGATGGTAAGGAAAAGAAAATTCAGGATGTGAATGTTGGTGAGACAGTAATGTCCAGTTTTGGCGCGGGTGATTTTCGCGCAGCGAAAGTTATCGATCAGTTTGAACGTTCACGTGTCGGACAAATGGTTTCGATTCATTTGAAATCAGGCAACATGATTCAAAGTACACCTGAACATACGCACTTTGCCGGTTATGTTCTTGGCGAAACGCCACAACAATATTTTCTTTATCTCATGTATAAAGAAGGTGTCGGCTATCGGATTGGTACGTCACAGGTTTATACCAATGGTCAGATCAAACCTGTTTTGGGTTTTAAACAGCGTGCCTTGCATGAACGCGCTGATGCACTGTGGATTATTCGTACTCACGCCAGTGAAAATGATGCGAGGCTTGATGAAACACTGACCTCGTTGCAATACGGTTTACCTACCTTGCCATTTGTTCCGAGAAAGGGTAAAGCTAAAAATGGTCTGGTACACGATATAAAATATATCAAGCAGGTATTTAAAACGATCGATACTGAAAAGGCAGCGCTTTCACTTTTGAATGATGCGGGTCTGGACAAAAAGTTTCCGCATCACTTGCCGCAATCCAGAGATTCAAATCGACGAAATATTGTTATTACACTTTGTGCTGATCGGCGTGGTACAAACCCGATGCATCGTATATCAATTATTGGTAATGATAATGAAGGAAAAGAAATTCTGGAGTCACTGGATTGCAATGTGCGTTTAGCCAGGAAAGGCAGTAATAGCTGGCGCTTTGAAACGGTACGAGCTGATTTTGGTGAGTTAATGGTAATTGCCAAGCGTATTAAAGATGCCTTAGGTGCTAAATATATTCTTAACGGACACATACTGAACCGTTCTTTACCTTTTATCAAAGCTGCATTTATACGTCCGGGCATGGTCATGGTAAATGATTCTGGCGAATTTGATATTGTACAAAAAATATCTGTCAGTGATGTTGATACAAAAGTGTACGACTTGAACATAGAACGTACACATAATTTTATTGCTAATGGTGTTGTAACACATAATTCGATTTACAGTTGGCGCGGTGCGCGTGTTGAAAACATGCAGGCGTTTGAAAAAGATTTTAAAGATGCACGTTTATTAAAACTGGAACAAAACTATCGCTCAACGGCGACTATTCTTAAAGCAGCGAATAAATTAATTGCGAACAACAATGCGCGTTTAGGTAAAGATCTGTGGACCGATGGCGAAGATGGCGATCACATCGGTGTTTACATGGCGTATAATGAAACCGATGAAGCGCGTTATGTTATCGATCGAATAAAGCAGGCACCGGAACAAGGTAAGCCTTATACCGATTACGCTATCTTATATCGAACCAGTGCCCAGTCACGTGTACTTGAAGAAGCGTTAATGCAGGCGCGTATCCCCTATCGCGTTTATGGTGGAATGCGATTCTATGAACGGGCTGAAATTAAAGATGCCCTCGCCTATGTACGCCTTGCACGTTTTACGGAAGATGACGCTTCGTTTGAACGAATTGTGAATACACCGACGCGCGGTATTGGTAACAGAACAGTAGATGAGCTTCGTGTTACTGCAAGAAGAGATAATTGTTCAATGTGGAAAGCCGCACACCACATTGTTGAACATAAATTAATGAGTGCGCGTGCATTAAATGCTTTGGAAAACTTTATAAAGTTAATCCAAAGAATGAAACAAGCCGAATCAGAAGCGACACTGGATGAACATGTTGATCAGGTGATTAAGTTGAGTGGCTTAATTGATCACTTTAAAAAAGAAAAAGGCGAAAAAGGTTTAGCACGAATTGAAAACCTGGAAGAACTCGTCACAGCATCTGGCGAATTTGAAATTGGTGATGATGAAGAACTGGCGGAGATGGATGCACTCTCTGCATTCTTGTCACATGCAGCATTAGAGTCCGGTGAAACACAAGCCGGTGACAGTTCTGATTGTGTACACTTAATGACACTACACTCTGCGAAAGGTCTGGAGTTTCCTGATGTGTACTTAGTCGGTATGGAAGAAGGTCTGTTTCCACATCAGCGTAGCAGCGAAGATATTATACAATTAGAAGAAGAACGCCGGCTTTGTTATGTTGGCATAACACGCGCGAAAAAAGTCTTAACGTTAACCTATACTCAACATCGACGTTTGCATGGATCGGATTATTATCCACAACCGTCACGTTTTATTGATGAAATACCTTCAGAGTTGTTAAATGATATACGTTTGGGTGGCAGTGTAACGGAATCATTATTTAGCAGAAGTAATGACAGACCAACAGGTGAAGATGGTGAACTGGCATTAGGCCAACGCGTAAGACACGTTAAGTTTGGTGAAGGAACCGTATTAAATCTGGAAGGTAGTGGTAATCATATGCGCATACAGGTTAATTTTGAACAGGCGGGGAGTAAGTGGCTGGTAGCGCAGTATGCTAATTTACAACCTGCTTAGTTAAAGAAGTGAAAAATAAAACTAAAGTTACAATAGCACTCAGTATTTTTATACTCGTTATAATAATCGAACTATTAATTCCATATCCGCGTATACAGCTTATTATATTTATGATGATGGGTGTTCAGTTATGTGGAGCAGTAAGTTTTTTCTTTTTATTAAATGAATTGCCAATAAGTAAGCCTATGCCACCAGAATGGTTTCCTTTTGTCCTAGGTTTAGTTCTATTATGTCTATCGATGGCAAATATTTTTATAGAAATAGAAGTTGTAAATATTGTGCTGAATGAATTAACAATGATATTTATAATTATGTTTTTTGGAGTAGGTATTTACGCATTCCATTCAATGTATAGAAGAATTAAATTTAAGTCTGATAAGTTATAATTATTAAAGGCAAAATTATGAATAAACGAAACATCTTTTTTTATTTATTGATCAGTATCTTTATTACTGCGTGTGGTAGTGGGACTGAATCGAATACGGCGAGTGATGCGGGTGCTGATCTTTCAAAGATTTACAAATGGAAAATGGTAACAACATGGCCGGCGAACTTTCCGATCTTTCAGGAAGGCGCGATTAAGTTTGCCGATGATGTACGTGCAATGAGTAATGGTCGCCTGGATGTTCGTGTTTATGCCGGTGGTGAGTTAGTCCCTGCCTTACAAGTGTTTGATGCGGTATCGCAAGGTATTGCCGAGATGGGGCATGGTTCGGCGTATTACTGGGCAGGCAAAGTACCGGAAGCACAATTCTTTTCTACCGTTCCATTTGGTATGACCGCCAAAGGCATGAATGCCTGGTTGTATAACGGTGGTGGGTTGGAACTGTGGCAGGAGATTTATAAACCGTTTGGTTTAACCACCTTTCCAATGGGCAATACCGGTGTGCAAATGGGTGGCTGGTTTAATAAACAAATTAATTCATTGGATGATGTTAAAGGTTTACGCATGCGTATACCCGGTTTGGGCGGTAAGGTGTTTAAGAAAGCCGGTGGTAATCCGGTGTTAATGGCTGGCGGTGAAATTTATACGGCACTCGAACGCGGCACATTAGATGCGACAGAGTGGGTCGCGCCGTTTCATGATATGCGTCTGGGTTTAAACCGTGCGGCGAAATATTATTATTATCCGGGCTGGCATGAACCGGGCACGGCTTTTGAATTAATGATTAATGATGAAAATTGGCAAACATTACCAAACGATTTACAAGAGATTGTTAAAGTTGCTGCGGCGGCAACCAGTGAATGGATTTATGCACAAATGGAATTTCATAATCAGGCAGCATTAACTGAATTAAGAACAAAAAAGAATGTTGAGATTCTTGAATTTCCTGAAGAAGTTTTAAAAGAGTTTAAACGTTTAACCAAAGAAACGCTGGATGAAGAAGCGGCGGCAAGTCCGGCTTTTAAACGCGTTTACGATGCGTATGAAGATTTTAGAAATCGTTATCATGCATGGGATGAATTATCTGAAGAAGCTTATCAGAAGAGTTTGAGATTGGAGTGAATATTAGACTCTCGTTGTCATTCCCGCGCAGGCGGGAATCTAGTGTTTGTATATTAAGCATCATATTAAGTTTGATATCTTTGTCATCACTACTGGATCCCCGTCTTCACGGGGATGACAAAGTGTTTGCTGGAATGACACTGAGTATGATTAATGACATAAAAAAAGGAGCCTAAGGCTCCTTTTTTTTATCAATACAAGATTCGTTTACTGAACTTGCTTAACCATGTAATCAACAGCTGCTTTCACTTCATCATCAGATAAAGTCGGGTTACTGCCTCTGGCAGGCATCATACCCATGTCACCGGTAAAACCATTAATTGCGTTGTTATATAAAGCCTCAATTCCTTTTGCAATACGCGGTTCCCAGGCTGCGGCATCGCCTGTTTGTGGAATCATCGCTGCCATAGCAGCAATTCCATGACAGTTTACACAGAGACTGCCATATACTGTTTCTCCTACATCACCACTTGCTTCGCCACCAGCATCCGCATCGGTTGTAGCAACGGCTGTGGTCATTTCTTCTTCAGGTTCTTCACCAACAGCTCTAACTTGACCAACTGGTGCGGTTACATCAGAAACTTCCCCGGCACGCATTTTTGCTTCAGCTTCATCATCCGATCCAGCAAAGTTTGCGACAACAAAAAATGCCACCATCATGACGGCAATGAAACCCAGTGCCAGTGAAAAATTTCTGAAAAATATTTTATCTTGTTCTTTACTCATAGCTCTTCCCCATGGATAGTAATTTGTCCCGAATGTCCGGTGTAATTATTATTTTCAAGGGCGCAAGTATAACTCGATTGTCCTTATTTATGGAAACAATAGAAATATCAATAAGTTAGACTGCTTCTTTTAATTGCGATGTTGGAAATAGAGATAGAGCCTCATCATAAAGTGAGCCAGCCTCCGTTCGGATATGGTCAAAGTCCAGGTAGCCCATGCTTAACTGTTTAAGTACTTCAAAATCAAGCATATTTGGAAATTCTCTTTCATCAGGGTGTAAGCGGCCAGCACAATAAATAATGGCTGCTTCCTGCTTATATTCATCCGCAAATTCGGGGCAGTTTTGATAACGAATACCCGAAACGATGTTATTTGGAATAGCCCAGCTTTCAAGCAAATCTGCGCCAAGTTCGCCAGCGTCAAAATTAAAGCTGGAACGCTCATAAAGATAGAGTGGGTAACCCGTTTTTCGATGTTGTTGCAGAACTTGTTTCATCAATTTCGGAGTACAAATGCTCATTATCATGTGACCGATATCTGACAATAAACCTAGAGTAAATAATCTGTCAGGTTCAGGGATTTTCATCTCTTTCGCGCAACATTTTGCCACCACAGCACGCATTATCGAATTCTGCCAAAAGGTAGAGACATCGTAATCCAGTTCGGAAATAGACTTGAAGGAATTCGAAACAGAAATTGCCAGTACCGTATCGTGAACGGTTTTTGTGCCAAGTAAAGAAACAGCACGATTGATGGTATCTATTTCTGATATTTGTCCGTAAAAAGAACTATTTGCAACTTTTAACACTTTTGCTGAAATTGCCGGATCATAAGAAATAACATTTGCGAGTTCAATCAAGCTCGCATCAGGATCTTCTACAATTTCTTTAACTGCGAGATAGATGTCCGGTAGAGTAATCAGGTTCTCAACGCGAACCAGATATTTTATTGTATTTGACAATGTTCATTCACCTCCATAATGTGTTTATCGACCAATCCATTGGTTTATTTAGTATACAGGAATCGCGCCAATTCTTGTTATTCACAATGTCGTAATTTAATTTTATTGTTTGGTAGTCGAAATAAAGTTTATGAAATCTGTTCGTTCCAGTCTTATTATCGGTTGCGGTTATTTAGGTAAGCGGCTGCTGGCTTTGTGTGGCGATCAAAATTGCAGGTTTACTAATCGAACTGAATCATCTGACATAAATTCCCTGGTACTCGATATTAATGATGAAAGTACCTGGAATAATCTGGATGTCTTGTCCGAAGAAAAAGCATTAACCATATATTGTATGGTGCCGCCAAGTCAGATTGACCTGACCTTGTTTCCCAGCTTTGTTCATAGAATTAGTTCTCTCAATACCACGCGATGTATTTTGATTTCATCAACGGTTGTTTATGGTAATACGGATCGCGTAGTTGATTCAGATAGTGACGTTGAGATAGATAGCGACAGAGCGAAGCGGCAATATTACATCGAGCAAGCCTGGTTAGAGAGCAATGAAGATGCTTTCATTGTCCAATTAGCAGGTCTTTATGGCCCTGATCGTATTATCGGACGCAAAACAATAATGCAGGGCGATACGATTAACGGTGATCCTGATGGTTGGCTAAATTTGATTCATGTTGATGATGCGGCAACGTTGGTAAAACGCGTTGGTGAAATGGATGATCCTGAAATAATTGAGTTAGGTTGTGATGGTGCTCCAATTAAACGCAAAGACTATTATTCTTTTGTCGCTGAGACACTGGAAAAACCGCTACCTGATTTTCATATCGATGATCAAACACGTGGTATTGGTCGACGTTGTGACAACAAATTAACAATAGAACGAACAGGCTGGCAGCCTGAATACAGAAACTTTAAAGAAGGTTTGCTGAAATCAATGTAGTTTCCTGACATAGAACATCACTGATATTTTCTTTGACAGCTGGTTATCTTCTAGTCAGGAAATATACCTGAATTATCTAAAATCGTTTCGTTGAGTAATAAAAACGGCACGTTACTTGCGTTATTACCTATACTTTAATACAGGAAATCGTTTCAGATTATTTTGGATAGTCAGCTTAATCCTTATTCTGTTGAAATGTTATAGGTGATTTCTATTATGGATGAAGAATATCAACTGCATCCGCCAAGCTATGAACGAACAGTCAGGCTTTTTAGTCGGGTTAGAAAAGTACTTGGTATAAATATCAAGCTTCACGGTGATCCGGCGCTTCTGGCTCAGGGTGAGATCTTTCTATTCAATCACTTTGCCCGCATTGAGACGTTCTTGCCTCATTACTTAATTTACCAGGAAACCGGTGCTTTTTGCCGGTGTATTGCTACCAAGACAATATTTAAAGGTAACGAAGCTTTTAGAAAATATCTGGGGCGTGTTGGCGTTATTCCTAATGACCATGAAGAACTATTACCTACATTGGTTGCTGAAATTATCCGTGGTCGTAAAGTCATTATTTATCCCGAAGGAGGCATGATTAAAAACAGGCGTGTTCTTAATGATAAAGGCAAGTTAAGCATTTATTCCAGGAAGACTAACGCATACAGAAAACATCATGCCGGTGCAGCAGTATTAGCCAATGCTGTTGATTCATTTAAATTAGCTGTTCGTATGGCAGAGAAATCCGGGGATTGGGAACGGATTGATTCATGGGTAGACATGCTCGGTCTGAAAAACAGGGAGCGTTTATTATTTTCTGCAAAAAGAACAACAAGAATCATCCCTGGAAACATTACGTTCTACCCGCTTAACTCCGGTGACAATTTTTTACATAAGGGTGCGGGGTTATTGAAGTCTGAATTAAGCCAGAAGGCGAAAGAAGAATTAATTATTGAAACCAACCTTTTACTAAAAAATACGGATATGGATATGCGATTGGGTAAACCAATTTGTTTATCAGCATGTCGCCCCTGGTGGGAAAGAAAAATAATGAAATATCTGGCCAGGCATTTAAATACAGTTGAGGATTTCTTTACGCTTAAGGGTCTGGAAAAGCCGTGGCTGGAAAAAATAATCAGGATGTACATCCGTTATAGCAGTGAAAAGGTTCGCGACAGATACATGGAAGGTATTTACAAAGAAGCTACAGTTAATCTAAGTCACCTTACTTCAACGATTTTATTAAATCTTCTGAAAAAAAATATAAATGAGATCGTTGCAAAAAAGTTTTATCTGCTTGTGTATCTTTCAGTTAAAAATATCCAGCAACATCCGGATGTTAATTTACATCGGAGTTTAAGAAATCCCCAGGTTTATGCCGATCTGGCAATTGGTAATAAAAAAGCATTGAAACAACTTCTGGATGTTGCCTGTCAGAAAGGCTTGATTAAATTTCATCAAGGCCATTTGTTACTGCTTGATCATTTAAAAGAAACTTTTGAAATTGATACGATTCGTATAGAAAACACTATTCAGGTTTATGCTAACGAAATGGCGCCGGTAAGCGGCGCAGTCGATGCTGTTAATCAGGCCATAAAACAATATGAAACCATAACAGACATTGAGCTTGCGCATTATCGCTATGATGATGAGTTACGACGTTATGACTGGGATCACCATTACTTTAACAAGTCCCGTTTTGATAACATAAATAAACACGAAACGGCGACAGAAAGTGGCCGACCTGTTTTAGATGTTCCAATAGATCATCGCCATAATATTGGTGTCGTACTGGTACACGGTTTCCTTGCTTCGCCGGCAGAGATGAAACCATTGTCAGATAAGCTCGTTGCCGAAGGTTATCCGATATATGATGTTCAACTCCCTGGCCATGGAACTTCCCCTGTCGATTTGAGTGAACGCTGTTGGGAAGACTGGTTACGAGCGTTACGGCGCGGATATGAAATATTATCAGCGCATGTCGAAAAAATATGTCTGGTCGGTTTTTCAACCGGGGGTGCATTATCGTTAATCTTTGCCTCTGAACATCCGCCAAAACTTGCTGGTGCTGTGATAATTAATCCGCCAGTAAAGTTTAAAAATAAAAGCATGATTTTTGTACCTTTGTTACATGGTATATCACGACTTGCTCGATGGGCACCGGCTTTTGGAGGTGTCATGCGTTATAGAGTTAATAACCCTGAACACGCGCGAGTTAACTATCGGCATATTCCTGTGCGAGCTTTATATGAGTTAGTGCGTATGAATTATGTTCTTATGCATCAACTGAAAAGTATTCATTGCCCTTGTCTACTAATGCAATCTACTGCTGACCCTGTCGTTACAGCAGATAGTTCATCAATATTACTGGATAAGCTTATCAACACCAATGTTACATATATTGAAGTTGAATCAAATCGTCATGGCATCTTATATGAAAATATTGGTAATACACATAAACGAATAATTGATTATATAAAACAGTTATCGAGTGGCATTGCTAAACCGGTCAGTCAAACAAATTACAAGATGGAGGATCAAAAATGGGCGAGTTAGTCTATGCTGGATTATTGCTATTGATAGCATGTTTGATCCTGGCCTACGTCAATGCCAATAGCACGCTATGGTCAACATGTTTAATACTGGCAATGTTTGCCGTGACAGTTGTCACGCGTATTGCCTATCCTGTTTTACTTGCTAGTTGGCTGCTTGTTGGTTTTGTTGTCGTTATATTAAAGAATGATAAGTTTAGAAGGGCATTCCTGGTCAAGCCTGTATTTAACTGGATGAAGAAACAGCTGCCAACGATGTCTTCAACTGAACAGGAAGCATTGGAGGCTGGAGGTATAGGCTGGGAAGCAGAATTGTTTAGCGGCCAGCCTGACTGGGAAAAACTGAAACAGTATCAGCCTCATCTTTCAGAAGAAGAAAAAGTTTTTCTAAATGGTCCGGTAGAAGAGTTATGCCGCATGATAGATGACTGGCAAATTACTCATCAGTTACATGATCTGCCTGAAGAAATATGGGACTACATTCGTCATAAAAAATTTTTCTGCATGATTATTCCTAAAGAACATGGTGGTCTTGGTTTTTCAGCACAAGGACATTCAGCTGTTGTTATAAAACTGGCAAGCCGAAGTATTACTGTTGCTGTAACAGTAATGGTGCCAAATTCTCTGGGGCCGGGTCAGTTATTGCTTGAATATGGTACAGAAGAACAAAAATTACATTATCTTCCCCGACTGGTTAGTGGCGAAGATATTCCCTGTTTCGCATTAACCGCACCAGAGGCAGGCAGTGATGCTGCCGGAATGATTGATAATGGTGTAGTGTGTCGTCAACCATTTAATGGTGAAGACGATGTTCTTGGTATCCGGCTTAACTGGTCGAAGCGTTATATTACCTTAGGACCGGTTGCTACATTACTGGGGCTGGCATTTAAATTATACGATCCAGACCATCTGTTGGGTGAAACAGAAGATATCGGTATTACCCTCGCGTTAATTCCAACCGATACCAACGGCGTTAATATTGGTCGACGGCATATGCCCGGTGCCAACCCATTCCAAAACGGACCTAACTGGGGCAAAGATGTTTTTATTCCTATGGATTGGGTTATCGGCGGGACTGACTATGCCGGTAAAGGGTGGCGCATGTTGGTTGAATGTCTGTCAGAAGGACGCGGTATATCTTTACCCGCATTAAGTGTTTCCGCTGCAAAACTTGCCTGTCATACAACAGCTGCTTACGCAAGAATTAGACAACAGTTCCGTAATCCTATTGCCCGGTTTGAAGGCGTTGAAGAAGTTATCGCGCGCATGGTAGGGAAAACTTACTTAATGGAAGCATCACGGCAGTTAACATTAGCGATGCTTGATCAACATATCCGTCCTTCCGTGGCAACGGCGATAGTTAAATATCATCTTACTGAAATGATGCGTGAAATTATTAATGACGCAATGGATGTGCATGGTGGTAAAGGGATTATGCTTGGCCCAACTAATTATTTAATGCGTATCTATCAGGCTTTACCCATTTCAATAACCGTTGAAGGTGCAAACATATTGACCAGAAACATGATTATCTTTGGGCAAGGCGCTATGCGATGTCATCCCTTTCTTATGGATGAAATGAAATCAGTTCAGCAAGGAAAAGAAGGGCTGGATCAGTTTGATCAAACTCTGGCTCGACATGTTGCTCATGTTACAGGGAATACAGCACGAGCATTCTTACTTGGATTAACAAACGGATATCTTGCAAAAGGGAATAATGCAAAAAGAACGATGTCACGGTTATCAGCGGCACTGGCTTTTTCAACTGAGCTGGTATTGAGCCTGGTTGGTGGTCAATTAAAACGACGCGAACGTATTTCTGCAAGATTGGGTGATGCCTTAAGTTATTTATACCTGGGTACGTCAGCCATTGCTCATTTTGAAAATAATGAATGCCCTGAGGAAGAACAACCCGTTCTTGAATGGGCAATCAGTTACTGTGCATACAATGCACAGGAAGCCTTATTTGCTTTAGCAAATAATCTTCCGTTATGGGCAGGTGCAATTTTAAAAATTGTTTGTTTCCCTTTAGGTCATTGTTATCACAAACCCTCAGATAAACTAGACCATCAACTTTCACAGCTTGTTCTTAAGCCTGGAGTTGTTCGCGACAGATTAATAGAAGGAATTTATTTTCCTGATAACGAAAACGATGCCTTATACGAACTCAACAAGGCCTTTAATCTTGCAGTAAGCAGCGAAACAGCAGAGGAAAAAATAAAACAGGCCAGACGTAAAGGTCTTTTACAAAATGATGATATTGATAGCGCGCTTGCTGCCGATATAGTTAACACTGATGAAGCAGAGATGATACGGAATGCTATAGAAGCAAGAATGAAAGTGGTGCAGGTAGATCATTTTGCGCCGGAAGAATATGCAGGAGTTTAATAAATGACGAAAAGGAAAGCTGATATAAAACGTCCGGTCTATATAGTCGATGGTGCACGTACACCTTTTTTGCGTGCAAGCGGCCACACGGGTCATTTTGCTGCTGCAGATCTGGCATTAAAGTCGGCACAACCATTAATGTTGCGACAATCTTTTGAAGCAGATCAACTTGATGAAGTTATTCTTGGTTGTGTTATGCCAGCGGCCAATGAAGCTAACATTGCCCGCGTTGTTTCACTTCGCCTGGGTTGTGGTGATCAGGTTCCTGCATGGACCGTTCAGCGTAACTGCGGATCTGGCATGCAAGCTATTGATACCGCTTTTCGACACATCGCTGGTGGTTATTCAGACTTGATACTTGCTGGCGGTGTTGAAGCCATGAGTCATGCACCGGTTATGTTGAATCATCAAATGGTTAATTTCTTAAGTGATTTAAATCGAGCCAGAAGTCTGACAAAAAAACTTTCTGCTCTAGCCAGTTTACGGCCAGGACATCTTAAACCGGTTATTGCCTTGTTATTAGGTTTAACTGATCCTGTTGTGGGCTTATCGATGGGAAAGACAGCAGAAATTCTGGCCAGTCAATTTGATATTAGCCGTGATGATATGGATACCTTTGCTGTTAGAAGTCATCAGCGATTAGCTGCCGCACAGGTTGAAGGCAGACTGGATGAAATAGAAGTTATTTACGATGATGAAGGACAACCCTATGATTACGACGATGGCGTACGATCTGATAGTAATGTTGAATCATTAGCTAAACTCAAACCCGTCTTCGATCGTTCACATGGTTTAGTTACAGCAGGTAATAGTGCACAAGTGAGTGATGGTGCGGCCTGGTCGTTGCTAGCCAGTGAAGAAGCCGTAAAACAATATCAATTGCAACCATTAGGGCAGATTATTGATTGTGCCTGGTCTGGATTATCTCCTTCACATATGGGTCTTGGTCCTGTCTATGCAACTTCTGCATTGATGTCAAAAAACAAACTGGCACTGACTGATATAAATTATTGGGAAATTAACGAAGCCTTTGCAGCACAGGTTCTGGCTTGTGTGCGGGCAATGACAGATAAAGATTTCTGTAAAACAGAATTAAATCGAAGTAATGCTATCGGTGAAATTGACCCGGAATGTCTCAATATCGATGGTGGTGGTATTAGTTTAGGTCATCCGGTTGGTGCCAGTGGTGCTCGTATTGTGTTCCATTTATTAAAGACCTTGCAAAGGACAAATACAAAAAGAGGTATTGCCTCCCTTTGTATTGGTGGTGGACAGGGTGGCGCCATGTTGTTGGAGAATATCGATGGTGGGTAAGAGAAAAAATTTGCAACGACAGGAATATCGACATATTTATGTTGAGCGTGATGCAGATGGCATAGCCTGGTTAACGTTTAATCAAGCAGATAGCAGTGCCAACGTATTATCAGCAGAAATGTTTGTCGATCTTGATGCGGCTCTGGACGACATTATTAAAGAACCGCCATCGGGACTGGTGTTTTTATCATCTAAAGAATCCGGTTTTATAGCTGGTGCAGATGTAAATGCATTTACCCGTATCGATACAGAAGTTCAGGTAAAAGAACTGGTTGCTACAGGTCAATCCATGTTTAATCGAATTGAAGTGCTCGCTGTACCTACAGTGGCCTTAATTCATGGTTTTTGTTTAGGCGGCGGACTGGAATTGTCATTAGCGTGTGATTATAGAATTGCATGCGAAGATGAACCGGTACGTATTGGATTGCCGGAAGTGTTATTAGGTATTCATCCCGGCTTTGGTGGTAGCGTCAGATTAATTCGCCTTATTGGTGTGTTATCTGCAATGCCGTTGATGTTAACCGGTCGTAACCTCGATGCACGAAAAGCGAAACGCCTTGGTATTGTTGATGAAGTGGTACCGCGAAGACATATAAAAACAGCCGCTGTTAAGTTAATCAAAAACAAACCAGAATTTAAACATAAAGGCCTGTTTGCTTCTCTGGCAAATACATCTTTGCTTCGACCCTTGTTAGCAAAAATGATAAGAAAACAAACAGCTAAAAAAGCAAGCCAACAACACTACCCTGCGCCTTTTGCATTGATTGATTTATGGGCTCATAAAGGTGGTGATGATGCGGCAATGATGAAAGGTGAAGCTGATTCAATTGCTCGTTTATTTATGCATCCCACTGCTAAACGATTGGTAAGAGTGTTTACCTTGCAGGAAAAATTAAAAGGATTAGGTGCGGATAAAAAAAATGCATTTGAAGCAAAACATGTTCATGTTGTTGGTGCAGGAGTCATGGGTGGAGATATAGCTGCCTGGTGTGCATTAAAGGGAATGCGTGTGACATTACAGGATAGAGAGCCAAAATATATCGGTCCTGCAATAAAACGTGCAAATAAACTTTTTAAGCGTCGATTAAAAAGTAAATATGAGCAACAAGCTGCAGTAGATCGATTAATACCGGATCATAAAGGATATGGTGTTGAACATGCCGATGTGATTATCGAGGCAATAATAGAAAACCTCGATGCCAAGGTTGCTCTCTATAAAGAGTTTGAACCACGTTTAAAAAAGAATGCCATACTGGCAACAAATACGTCGAGTATTCCATTAGAAAGTCTTGCTGTACATCTTGATGAGCCGTCACGATTAATAGGACTGCATTTTTTTAATCCGGTTGCAAAAATGCAGTTAGTTGAAGTCTTGAGATCAGATATAACAGATCAGAAGCAACTGCAGAAAGGAATGAGCTTTACTCGCGCTATTGATCGTCTACCTTTGCCGGCAAAAAGTTCACCGGGATTTTTAGTCAATCGTATATTGTTGCCTTATTTATTAGAAGCGGTTGCCTTGCTAGAAGAAGGCATTCCCGCAACATTTATTGATAAAACCGCTACCAATTTTGGAATGCCGATGGGGCCAATACGATTAGCCGATGCAGTTGGTCTTGATATTTGCCATTCAGTCGCAAAGATACTTTCTGATGAATTAGATATGCATATGCCTGATGTCTTATCAGAAATGATTGAAGCCGGACATTTTGGCGTAAAATCAGGCAAAGGTTTTTACACTTATAAAAAAGGAAAACCTGTAGAAGATAAGGGCAATAATGTCTCAACATTAACCGAACAGGAAGTACAGGACAGAATGGTATTACGTTTATTAAACGAATGCGTTGCCTGTTTACGAGAAGGTATAGTCGATGAGTCAGCCCTGATAGATGCCGGCATGATTTTTGGCACCGGCTTCGCGCCGTTTCGCGGTGGCCCCATGCATTATGTTGAAGATAGAGGTATCACAGAAACACATCAGGAACTGGAACAACTTGAAAAGCAATATGGAAAGCGCTTTGCTCCTGATCCTGGATGGAAAGACTTACACTCTTATATATAACGTCCGCTTTTGGTGGATATTATTTTTATTCTTATTTCGGCCATAAGCGGAAGTTGACGTTGTTATATTTCATTTTACTTCTCCTAATAATTTTCTTGGAGTTGCAAAGAAAGGAAATAGAATGCCGACTAAAATTAATATTGCCAAAACTATGAAGCCAGCGGTATACGACATTATATTTGTAAAATTCACCAATAGTGAAATCGCAGAAACTACAGATACTAACCCTACAGCTGAGTTCACTAATAACAATAAGTAGTTAAACCTGATTAAAGCACCACAATGTGGGCAATTCCAAGAAGAATACGCGCCGAATAATATAAGCGAGTATCTAGGCCTGCCAGAATGTTCTAATCCGCAGTTTGGACAAAAATCATTATATAAAATCGACCTGTTCATGGTTCTATGAAATATAACTATATATTAAGGGAGACTTTTTCCGCTTTCGATTGTTGTTAGCATCAATCATAATTCGGCCCAGACTGTGTGAAAACGTATAAGCTGGTATAATACGTCATTCCAACTACTGGTGCATACAATGAAACGATTCATTGAAGGCGAAAGCCGAACCCAAGCCACCTTGTTTCCCGAAGCCCTAGACGAATACATTAGCGAAGAGAATCCTGTCAGAGTAATCGATATCTTTGTTGATGAACTCAATTTAGACACAATGGGGATTACTATCGAACCCGCTGATACAGGTCGACCTGCTTATCATCCGGCGATGATGTTAAAGTTATTTATCTACGGCTACTTCAATCGTATCCAATCTTCTCGAAGACTCGAACGCGAAGCCGGGCGTAATGTGGAATTGATGTGGTTACTCGGTCGCCTTGCACCGGACTTCAAAACGATAGCGGACTTTCGTAGGGATAATACCCAAGGTATCACGCGTATTTGCAGAGAGTTTGTTTTGCTTTGTCGTAAGCTGGATTTATTTACGGATAGTTTAATTGCCATTGATGGCAGTAAATTCAAAGCGGTTAATAATAGAGACTTAAATTACACTGCTGCCAAATTAAAATATCGTCTCCAGCTTATTGATGACAGTATTGC
>JABFGI010000004.1 GCA_013112535.1 Pseudomonadota bacterium | reverse complement strand
GAGCTACAAATTTAATACGTTCATCCATCAGGTTACGCTCTTTCCAGGGCATTTGGTCTCTCCCAAATGCGCAATTGTGTAACCTATGTCTCTGGAATAAACTGTTACCTATGTATCAGGAAGGACACCTGGAGTTATCTTTTTTCTTAAAGAACGGGGGATAGTAACTTTTCTGCGTGAATAATTTTCCCCGTTAGTGATGCGTCATAACCGGGAAGTTTGTTTATTTTGGTTTTCAGTTTTTCAGCTTTAATCAACAGCCTGATATTCTTTTTAACTTCTTCAGGCAATGATTTATTCATTGCGATAACATAGGTTTCAGTAACTAATGGCAAGAATGAAAGTTTAAATTGACTGGCTGCTGCTTTTAATCCAAACGCGACATCAGCATGTCCACTGGAAATCATTGCAGCTACAGCGGTATGTGTAAATTCCTCTTTTTTGTAACCGTTGATTTCTTTTCTATTTATATTATTTAATTTAAGCAGTTGATCAAAAATTGCACGCGTGCCAGAACCGCGTTGTCGATTGATGAACTTTATAGAACGACGCGTTAATCCATCGATGCTTTTGATGCGACCTTGTTGGGATGGTTTAAACATTAAGCCCTGCTGTCTTGTTGCAAGATTTATAAATAAATGTTTTTTATCATCAAGCAATTGCCTGTATTCGGGAGCAAGCAATTTAGCCAGCTCACCATCAGGAAAATGAAAACCGGCAATATTGTATTGATTAGTATGTAACTGTTTCAAGGCATCAAGGCTGCCGCGTGCAATAAAGTCTATATCCAGGTTTTGCTTTGCTTCGCATAGCTCTTGAAAAATATGGATAGCCAGATCATTACTGGCGTATGTATTGAGTTTATTCTTATTAATACTTTTGCCAATTAACCCGTCTATTTCATTATTAAGATCATCTGCCGTAAGTTTTAATGCTTCAGCATAACCTGTTTCTATAGCATGTTTTGTCTGAATTAATTTTTGACCTAGAGGCGTCAGACTTGTGCCTTTTCCTCTTTCCAGTACACAAAGGGGCGTATGAAAAGCCTCATTCCAATAACGAATAATCTCCCAGGCGGTACGATAAGAAATACCAATGTCCGTGGCGGCAGCTTGCAAGGAACCATTTGGATTCATATGTGTTAACAATTGTAACAGGCGTTTATCCAATTCTTGTTCCGAATCAGAAACTAACCAACGAATGTCAAATCCCAGCTTCATAATATGTAAAATAAATCATATTTCATTATATTGAATAAACACTAATATAATCGATATTAATAATATATATGTAAGTTAATGCATATTTAATTAAAAGAGGGTTAGTTTAGTATGAAAAAAACAGGATTTATATCTATTTTTTTTGGGTTAATAACGTTTTTATCCGCGCCAGTTGTTCAAGCAGGAACTAACGAGGCATTAGCGGAGCTATTAAAAGCGCTGGAGGCAAACGGTACGATTAGCAGCGAAATCACTGATTTAGTACTTAAGGTTGCCGAGCAAGGTGATACTACAAAGAGCCCTGCTATTGCAAAAGAAGAGGTAGAAAAAATAGTTCATGAAGAGGTAAGGCTTGCGACAAAAGATCAACCGAAAATCAACATGAAAGACAAGTTTGAAGTAACGTCAGGTGATGGTCAATTTAGTATGCGTGTTGGTGGTCGAATTCAGGCAGATGCGGCTACTTACTCAGAAGATTTACGACGACAAAATGATGGAACGGAAATGCGTCGGGCACGTTTATTCGTACAAGGCAATTTATGGGATGCCTGGAAGTATAAGCTGCAATACGATTTAGTAAACACGGGTAGCAGCGGTATTGCCGATGCCTATATTCAATACACCGATTTACCCTGGGATATAAAAGTAGGTCACTTCAAGCAGCCTTTTAGCTTACAGAACATGACTAGCTCTAAATATATCACTTTTACTGAACGTGGTTTACCGCATTTGTTTACACCGGGACGAGCAATTGGCGCTGGTGTTGGGCGTAGTGAAAAAAACTGGAGTTTGAATGCAGGCATATTTGGTGAAGGTATTGATGGTGCCAGTGGCGATGAAGATGAAGGTTTTGCGCTAGGTGGTCGCGCAACCTATGCGCCCATTTTAAATAATAATCAACATTTGCATTTAGGCGCTTCATTTTC
The DNA here is from genome assembly GCA_013112535.1 of Pseudomonadota bacterium. GTDB lineage: Bacteria > Pseudomonadota > Gammaproteobacteria > Eutrophobiales > Eutrophobiaceae > UBA7359. The sequence continues at coordinate 215,308 of JABFGI010000004.1, read as the reverse complement.
ATATCGTGATAGTGGCTCTATCGATAGTCTCTCTTTTAGTGATCGACCTGAATCACATGTGACGAATGTCAGGGAAGTGAGCACGGGCTCATTTAATGCTGATACTAATCTACGGACAGTTGCTGAGGCGGCATACACTAATGGTCCTTTCTCGTTACAAAGCGAATATTACTATGTTGATATTGATCGTGATTCAAGCACGCTTTCTGATCTGGTTTTTTCCGGTTATTACGTTGAAGGTAGCTGGTTCTTTACTGATGACATGCGTAACTATAGTGGTAATAAAGGATCGTATGGAAGAATCAAACCCAAATCTGTTGTTGGCAAAGGTGGTATCGGTGCATGGCAATTAGCCATGCGTTTTAGCAGTGTTGATTTAAATGATGCTGATATTACAGGTGGCGATGCACAAAATTTTAGTCTGGGTCTCAACTGGTTTGCGACAAATAATATTCGACTAAGTGCAAACTACATTAACGTGTTAGATGTGAATGGCGGTGCCGGTGATGGTGATGAACCTGAGGCTTTTCAGATGCGTGCTCAGGTTGAATTCTAGATAGCCCATAGCACAATTGTGTTTTGTCCTCTGGCGTCGTTAAAATCGTACTCAATCGGTTACTTATTATTTATAAGCTCCCTCTTTCCGTACGATTTTGCCTAGCCAGAAAACAAAAGCCCTGCTTGTGCTAAGGCCTATAATAATTTTTTATGAGGAAAGTACTATGAAGAAATTTTTACCATTAAGTTTTTTAATTCTATTGTTAATGTTGTCTTTTCAGTCGTTTGCAGAAGTAGAACGTTTAAAAATGGCAACAACTACCAGCACCGATAATTCCGGATTATTAGCGGTATTGAATCCACCATTCGAAACAAAATATAACGTTAAACTGGATGTTATTTCTGTAGGAACGGGTAAAGCGATTCGACTTGGCAAGAATGGCGATGTCGATTTTATTTTTGTTCATGCACCAGGCGCAGAAAAGAAATTTGTAGATGAAGGGTTTGGTATCGAACGTGAACCGGTTATGCATAATGATTTCGTTATCGTTGGACCTGAAGGTGACCCTGCTGCTTTAAAAAGTGCGAAAAGCGCTAATGAAGCGATGTCACAACTTCTAGATAAAAAGCATATTTTTATTTCACGTGGCGATGATTCAGGTACGCATAAAAAAGAAAAGAAACTGTGGGAAAAAACAGGTACTAAGCCTTCAGGGGATTGGTATCTTGCTGTCGGTCAGGGCATGGGCGTTGTCTTGAGAATAGCAGATGATAAAGAAGCTTATACACTAACTGACAGGGGTACTTATCTGGCTTACAAGGATAAAATGAAGTTGGGAGTGTTGTTTGAAAATGATCCGGAACTGTTCAATCCTTATCATGTGATTATGGTAAATCCGGCAAAGCACCCACATACAAAAATTGATCTGGCTAGAAAATACTCAGAATTTATTCGTGGTAAAGAAGGACAAGCTTTAATACGTAATTTTAAAGTTAATGGAGAATTGTTGTTTCATCCAGATGTAATCAAGTAATAATCATTGCTTTCGCGTAGAGTGTGAATGATTAAATTTATTTTTTTTGTAACTTTACGAAGTAGAACAAGGTAAATAAAAAGATAACAATAAAGCTGATCCAGCCAAAAGTTGAGTTGTATTGACTAACAAGATAGTCATAACTGCTGCTATGAGTTCTGTTAGTCACATAATCAGATAGCTTAATCAACATTACAATGCCGGCATGAACACCTATGCAGGCAGCGATGCTTTTATGTTTCAGGCGTAATAAGGCAAGTAATACACCAAAAATAAATAACGTCAGGAAATAGTCAACAATCGACCATTCGTAAAAACGACGAAACGCTTCGGGCATCATTGTTAAACCAGTAAACCAGCCTATATCTGTATCAGCGGGAAGATCTCTGTATCGAATAAAGTGTACGGTTGCATATACCAGGCTTGAAAAGAACGTCGCGATTACTGCGCCAGTTTGTTTATAGAGTCCGGTGAACAAAGCGCCACGAAATATTGATTCTTCAATAACAGCAATTAACAGGCCCATAACAATGGCTTTGCAAAGCAATATAGAAAGTGATGCGAAGGAATAACTTCGTGTCGTATCTATTTCATGTATGCCAAGTAGAAATAATATAACTTCAATCAGAAGCATTATTGTTAGGCCGTAAACAAATCCGTTTAGTAAGCCTTTTATAAAACCACTAATATTTCCATTATATCCAAATGCTTTAAACGATAGTAAATTGTATAGCTGTAAATAAATGCCACTGATAATCAAGCCGCTAATTAATGTTGCGTATGTCAAATATTTACGGAAGGCAAGTGCCAGTGCAGGATCGAGTAGCAGTTTTAGCGGATAGGCAAGCACGGCACCAACAATAAAGGCGAGTGCGATGAATAATGAAAATACAATAATGGCACGCATGAGATTGTAATACGGGTTATTCTATTAATGTTTCAACGGTATCAGTTTTGTCTTGAGTGTCCAGCCAGCTTAATTCCAGTTTATCTCCTGTCTTTGCGCCTTGAAACATGAATGAAAGATAGGGGTTTTTTGAAACAGCACGACTCCAGTCACAGGACATTACAGTTTTATCATTATGTTTAACAGTAACGAGTTTAATAAAATGTGCCGGGATAAGTTCGCCTGACGTTTCATCAACTCTGAAACCCGTTTCCATCGGATGGCGAATAATAGCGCGAACTGTTGTGATATTATCTCTTGTTTTTGTTTTTACCCTGATAGTTGAAGCCATTATCCACAGCCGCCTTCATGAACTTCAACAAATGTTTTAGTTATGTAAAGTTTATTGTTTGATTTAACAACTGCAATAATGTCCGAAGGCTTTTCCATTTTGATGCGTGTTGAAACAACACCCAGACAACCTGGGAAAAGATCAAAGTTGGCAATTAAAGGTGTCGGATTCTTGTCAACAAAGATAGTAATAGATTCAGGTTCAGCTAAATCCGTTTTAATTTTTACCGGAACGACAGCACCATTTTCTATAACCGGGTGAACGTTGATAGTGATCAGATCTGATTCAATAATCTGCTGATCCGGAAAGTAGCGATTAATTGCGCTGTCATAATCAGTCGCATCAAAAGCTGCCTGGTTCCATTTAGCTAACGCAGAGAGCGGTTTGAGTAAACCGGATAATATTAATGAACCATATCCTAGTTGTTTGAGAATATCTCTACGTAACATGGTTATAAATTAAGGTTCTCTTCCAGTTCTAGTTCATACTCTAATTCTGCCAGACGTGCAGTTGCACGTTGTTCCTGATAGTAATCCAGTTTGTATTGCTGTTTAATAAATTTGAGCTTATCAACCGCCAGTTTGGTATTGGCTGCAAGAAAATAATATTCAGCTTGTATAAAAGCTGTTTCAATCTCATTACCAAGCATGGCTTCGGCCTGGCCTAACAATGAATATGTAGTTAGATCGTGTTCATAATGACGTTCATAATTTTTTAAGATGTCACGTGCTTCTTTCGCTTTCTTAACATCAAGTAAGGCGCGACAGTATGCTTTTACAACAGGTTTGTAATCAGGGAATAATCCATATGATTTTTCAAAAATAGTGAACGCAGAATTGTAATCTGATTGTTGTGTTTTAGATTTTGCCGCTAACAAAAGATAGGCAATATTATCGGGGTCATCTTTAAGCAAGTAATCAATCTGTTGTTCTGCACGTTCATAATCACTGTCACCAATATAGGCATAGGCCAGACCATAGCGTACAGGGAGTTTGTCTTTTGCTGAGCCTTCATGTCTATTAAGTACGGCACGCAAGTGGTTGGTTGCTTCTTTAGGCGTTTTAAATGAACCAACTAATAGTTTATGTTTGATAAGTTCATATGATTGTGTGTTGGTGTATGTTTTTTTAGGATACTCCTCAGCACGAGAGATTGAATCTGATATACGTGAAGTGGTCAATGGGTGTGAGCGTAGAAATTCAGGTGCCGCACTTTGCGAGTAACGAGAAACTCGTTGTAGTGTTTCAAAAAATGCGGGCATACCGCGTGGATTAAAATTTGCCCGAACTAATGTTTGCATGCCAACACGATCCGCTTCCTCTTCATTAGCGCGAGTAAAGCTGATCTGGTTTTGAGCGCTGAGTCCTGATACACCTGTCAGAGCAGCTGCGCCCGCTTCGGGATTTACCACGGCCAGCAGGATTGCGCCTACCATTGCAGCAGCAGTTGGTACGCTGAGTAAGTTTTGCTGTTCAAACATGCGAGCGAGATGTCGTTGGGTAACGTGCGCAATTTCATGTGCCATTACTGCAGCCAATTCACTTTCATTTGATGAGTTCAAAATAACGCCGCTATTAATACCTATTACGCCTCCAGGGCCGGCAAATGCATTAATTGCAGGATTATCAACGACAAAAAAGGTAAAAGACTGTTCAGCGTTATCGCTGTGGGATGCGAGTTGGTAGCCTATAGATTGAATATAAGATTCAACTTCAGGGTCATCCTCCACCTTTTCTACATGACGAACCTGGTTTAGAAATAGTTTGCCTAAACGTCGTTCAAATTCGGGTGATATAACACTACCGGCTGAATCTCCAAAATCAGGCAAATCAGCATTGCCTGCTGCAAATGTTAGAATTGGTAGCAGGACAAGAAAAAGAACGAATCTTTTGAAGTGAGTCAGTCTTGTTTTTATGGGAAATTGCATTAATTTAAAATGGCGTTGCATTCTATAGCAACATATTATCTCTCGTTTGTTTTATCATGCGCAGTTTAACATAACAATATATATGACCCGGCTTATTCCGGTTCAGTTTCATAATTAATTCATATTTATAGGAGTCAGTGGTTATGGCAGCGGCCAAAAACGCGTTTTATGCACAATCTGGAGGGGTAACAGCAGTCATCAATGCCAGTGCCTGTGGCCTGATCGAAACAGCAAGGAAACATAAAGATAAAATTGCGAATGTCTATGCGGGGCGTAACGGTATTATTGGCGCATTAACAGAAGATTTCATTGATACTAGTATGGAATCAGATGCCGATATTGCTGCGCTCAGGCATACACCATCTGGTGCTTTTGGTTCGTGCCGCTACAAATTAAAAGGTCTGGAAGAAAGCAAAGCTGAATATGAACGATTGATTGAAGTATTCAAAGCACATGATATTGCTTATTTCTTTTATAACGGGGGCGGCGATTCGGCTGATACTTGTCATAAAATCTCCCAGATTTCAGAAAAAATGGGATTTCCAATTCAGGCGATTCATGTGCCGAAAACAGTTGATAATGATTTGCCGATCACTGATGTGTGTCCCGGTTTCGGTTCAGTCGCAAAATATATTGCGATATCTACTCGTGAAGCCTCATACGATGTGTGCTCTATGGCAAAGACTTCAACCAAAGTATTCGTGTTAGAAGTGATGGGGCGTCATGCCGGCTGGATCGCGGCGGCAGGTGGTCTGGCAGCTGATGCAGATAATGATATTCCAGTTGTTATCCTTTTTCCTGAAGTCGAATTTAATCAGGACGCATTTATTAACAAGGTCAAAGAGAAAATTGATAAGTATGATTATTGCTCCATTGTTGTTTCCGAAGGTGCGCATTGGCCGGATGGAAAATTCCTTGCTGAACAGGGCACGCGCGATGCGTTTGGTCATGCTCAGCTTGGTGGTGCTGCACCCGTAGTAGCCAATATGGTGAAGGAGGCTTTGGGTCATAAGTATCACTGGGCAGTTGCTGATTATCTGCAACGCGCAGCAAGACATATTGCGTCAAAAACTGATGTTGAACAGGCCTATGAATTAGGCAAAGCCGCTGTTGAAATGGCCTTGGCTGGAGAAAATGCAGTCATGCCAACGATAGACAGAAAATCAGATGAACCTTATGTCTGGGAGATTGGTAAAGCAAAACTGGAAGATGTAGCCAATGTTGAAAAAATGATGCCTAAGGAATTTATTACCGAAGATGGGTTTGGTATTACCGAAGCTTGTCGTCGTTATCTTACGCCATTGATCGAAGGTGAAGATTATCCCCCGTATGAAAAGGGTTTGCCGAAATATGTAACTTTAAAAAATAACCCGGTGGCAAAGATTTTAAATACTAAGTTTGATATTTAATTTCCTGCTATGAGCAAACTGTACTATGCCTATGATCCAATGTGCAGTTGGTGTTACGCATTCAGGCCGGTTTTCGAAACATTAATAGCAGGGTTACCGAATCAGCTTGAAATTATTCTTTTGTTGGGTGGTTTAGCTGCGGATAATGATGAACCGATGCAGGATGAAATGTGTACCTATGTACTAGCTAATTGGCGCAGGATTGAGGAGCAAGTACCGGAAACAAAATTTAATTATGACTTTTGGAAAGACTGTAAGCCGCGAAGAAGTACTTATCCCGCGTGCCGGGCAGTAGTTGCCGCGAGAAAGCAGGGTGAAGAATATGATCTTGAAATGATATGGGCGATACAACAAGCGTATTATCTTCAGGCTCGTAATCCTTCTGATGTTTCAACTCTGTGTGAATTAGCTGTCGAAATTGGTCTGGATAAAGATAAATTTACAGAAGATATTCAGTCAAACGAAACGGATAAGGCACTAAAGCTGGAAATAAAGCAGACTCGTCAATTAGGTTTAAATCGTTTTCCGGGGCTGTTGCTCGATGTAGAAAATCAACAGCTTAGAATTGAAACAGACTATTTGAATATTGATACTATGCTGGAAAAAATAAACCGGTATTTTTAATAATCAATAATATTGTGTAGTCTTTGCATACTTTGATCTATAAAAATAATTATAATAATGACTCGCTTCATACACGGTTTTTCCCTTGATAATTTACGCGGTGATATTTATGGCGGCTTAACCGCTGCCGTTGTTGCGTTACCTTTGGCTCTCGCATTCGGTGTAGCGTCGGGCGCTGGTCCATTGGCAGGAATGTATGGCGCTATCCTGGTTGGTTTTTTTGCCGCTGTTTTCGGTGGTACGCCGTCGCAGGTTTCTGGTCCAACAGGTCCAATGACAGTAGTAATGACCGGGATAATCATGCATTTCTCGGGAAATCCGACAATGGCTTTTACCGTTGTTATGTTGGGCGGTGTTTTTCAAATACTCTTTGGTATGTTGAAGTTTGGCCGTTTCATTAATTTGGTTCCTTATCCTGTTATATCCGGTTTTATGAGTGGTATCGGTTGTATCATTATTATTTTACAGCTTGCTCCGCTTGTTGGTGCTGAATCAGTAAAAGGTGTTTTGCATTCCGTTCTGGCTCTACCGGGCTTAATCGAACAAATGCAAATACACGCTTCGAGCCTGGGCATTATTGCTCTGGTTATTGTTTGTTTTCTTCCAAAACAAATCAGTCGTTATATTCCCGGGCCTTTATTAGCATTAATCGTTGGCACGATATTTGGCGTGTTCTTTTTTAATGAGGCAAATGTGATTGGTGAGATTCCAACGGGTTTGCCAAGTATGCAATTACCCATTTTTTCTGTTGATGAATTTGCTGCCATTATTAAATACTCTCTGATCCTCGCTTTTCTTGGCGCTATTGATTCTTTATTAACCTCGCTGATCGCGGATAGTGTTACGCGTACACATCATAAATCTGATCGTGAATTAGTCGGTCAGGGTATCGGAAATATTATTGCAGGTTTGTTCGGTGCTATTCCCGGTGCCGGTGCAACCATGCGTACGGTAGTTAATGTACGCGCCGGTGGTCGCACGCCGATTTCAGGTGCCTTGCATGCTGTTGTTTTGTTATTGATGGTTTTAGGATTAGGTGGTTTAGCAGAACATATTCCGCATGCAGTGCTTGCCGGTATTTTGCTCAAAGTGGGGTATGACATCATTGACTGGAAGTACGTCCGTCGACTACATCGTGTTCCTCGCTCCGGTGTGTTGATCATGTTAACAACATTAACGCTTACAGTATTAGTTGACCTTGTTACCGCTGTTGCGGTGGGAACAATTATGGCAAGCATGTTATTTGTTAAGCGAATGGCGAATACGCAAGCAGCAAGCATGAAGATTGTTGGCGGTGCGGGTGACTGGCATGCGTTAACAGAAGAAGAAGCATCGTTATTTGACCATGCCAATGGTCATGTCGTCTTATTCCATATCGAAGGCCCAATGAGTTTTGGCTCCACCAAAGATATCGTGCAATTACTAACGAACAATCGCGAACAGGATGTTTTGATTATCGATTTTAGTGATGTCACATTTATTGACAGTAGCGCCTCATTTGCGGTTGAAGAAGCGGTGACTCAGGCAAAAGAAGATAATGATTCAGTTATTCTGTGTGGCATGAGTGAATCAGTTGAAAAAGTAATACGTAGTATCGGTGTTGATAAACTATTACCCGAAAATCACATTACAAAAACGCGTCTGCAAGCATTACAGCTTTCAGAAAATATACTTAAAAAATAATTTATTAAAAATCTGATTTTTTTATCAGGTTTTATAGTTCATTTGTTTCTGGAAAATTCGTTAATTTACGACATTCCGGGAAAATAAATTTCGTAATCAGCTATAATTGTTAATTCTTATGCACAAAGGATGTTGCGTAAGACAGAATTACCAATAATAAGAATTATTAAATTCGGAATAAAAAATGGCTGATAGTTTAATTGGGGAAGTCATCGCCTGTCATGAGTGCGATCACCTGCATTATTATGAACAGATTCCTGCTGGCGCGAAGGCGAATTGTTTGCATTGCGGCAATCTGCTTTATCGCCATGTCCCTGATTCTTTAACCCGTAGTCTGGCTCTCTATATTACAGCACTGATTCTTTTTGTTATTGCCAATACTTTTCCTTTTTTATCGTTAGAACTTGGCGGCCGCGTGGTCGAGAATATTCTGTTTTCCAGTGGTTGGGCAATGTATGAACTGGGCATGGGCGAGCTTGGAGTGCTTATTTTTCTAACCAGTATTTTGTTTCCCTTGATAGTGATTGTCGGCATGCTTTATTTATTGATTCCAGCATGTTTAGGAAAAGTGCCGCCTCGTATGGGACAGGTTTATCGTCTTGTTAATGCCCTGTTGCCATGGAGCCTGATTGGTGTGTTTATGTTGGGTGTGCTGATTGGTATTGTTAAATTACAGGATCTGGCTAATGTGATTTTTGGCCCAGCTTTAGTTGCATTGGCTTTATTGCTGGTTGTTTATACAGCCGCGAGAGCCAGCTTTAATCCGCACGAATTATGGTTAACAACAGGTCATACTTCGTTGGATTTGGACAATGATGAAGCAAAAAATAATAAAATATTAAATTGTCACACTTGTGGTTTTCTTGATCTTGAAACTGATGATCATCAACATTGTGTTCGATGTCATTCTCCCCTGCATCATAGAATTAATAACAGTGTAGAAACGACCTGGGCATTGTTACTTACTGCCATTGTTTTGTTAATTCCCGCGAATATCTATCCGGTTATGACCGTCATACGTTTTGGACAAGGTGAGCCAAATACGATCCTGAGCGGTGTGCTGCATTTAATCGAATCCGGCATGTGGGGTTTGGCGATGATAGTTTTTGTTGCCAGTATTGTTGTGCCAGCGATGAAACTCATGATTCTTAGTTTTTTATTAATCAGTGTACAAAAAAAATCACTCTGGCGACCGCGTGATCGTACCTTATTGTATCGTGTGACAGAGGTGGTAGGTGCCTGGTCTATGGTTGATATTTTTCTGGTCGGTTTATTATCGGCATTAGTCAGTCTGGATGCCCTGTCTACAATTCGACCCGGAATTGGTGCAATTTTCTTTGCAGGAGCTGTTGTCATAACAATGTTTGCTGCGCAAAGTTTTGATTCGCGCCTGATTTGGGATAATGTTAGAGAAAAAGAACAATAATATTCAGGAAATGGAAATCTCAAGCCCAAAAGTTAGTAAACGATCCGGACCATCCGTAGTCTGGATAATTCCTCTCGTTACTTTATTAGTGGGTGGCTGGCTAATTGTTAAAACCCTTTCTGATCAAGGCCCTCAGGTCAGTATCAGCTTCAAGACAGCAGAAGGCATTGAAGTAGGCAAGACCAGAATTAAATACAAGAATGTTGATATTGGTACAGTCGAACAGATTAAATTTAGTGACGATTTTTCTAACGTTATTTTAACTGCGGAATTTAATAAGGGTTCGGAAAAGTTTTTGCGCCGAAGTACCCGTTTCTGGGTAGTCAAGCCACAACTAAGTTTACAGGGTGCTTCTGGCTTAAGCACATTAATATCGGGTGCCTATATAGAAATTGAGCCGGGGCCTGGAGCTGAACAACGACATTTTGTTGGCTTGGAAAAACAACCCGTTGTTAACGCAGATGAAGAAGGTGTTGAGATTGTTTTAATAACACAGAAACTTGGTTCGATTGATGTCGGATCGCCGATTTATTATCAGGGTCTTCTTGCCGGTGAAGTTTTAGGTCATGAATTGGGTAATGATCGCAAGAGTGTTTATGTTCATGCTTTTATTAAAGATCCTTTTGATCAACTAGTTCGAGGCAATACCAATTTCTGGAATGTTAGCGGTGTTAATGTTTCCATGAGTGCTGACGGTTTTAAAGTTCAAACAGAGTCTCTCCGTTCAATAATTTTTGGTGGAATTGCGTTTGATACACCTGAGACACTGGAGCAGGTTTCGACGGATATTGATAATCTGGTTTTTACATTACACGACAGTTTTGAATCTATTCAGGAGAACGCTTATACCCGTAAACTTAAATTCATGATGTTTTTTAATAGCTCTGTACGTGGTTTGAATATCGGCGCACCGGTAGAGTTTAAGGGCATTAAAGTCGGGTCCGTAGTGGATGTTCGACTGGAATTTGATAATGAAGACACTACCTTCCGTATTCCGGTCTTGATTGAAATAGAACTGCAGAGAATTATTGAGCGCGGCAATGAAGAAGGGAGTTCAAGTTATGAAACACTGGATAAATTAGTTGAACGTGGACTTAGAGCCCGTTTACAAACTGGTAGCCTGTTAACCAGTCAACTGTATGTCGAATTAGATATGCATCCGGATACACCGATTAATATTAGTGGTGAAGAAACAAGCTTTCCAGAGTTGCCAACTTTGGCAACAGCAAATTTTGGTGCAATAACTGCCTCTGCCGAAAATTTATTAGCCAAGCTTAATGCGATTGATATTGAGGAAGTCACCGCGGTAATACTTGATACTGTAAGAAGCGCTGATTCAACGATCAAGAATGCGAATGCATTAATCACCATTCCGGGTATTCCGCAGGCAGTCGAAGATATGCAGGTTGCTATGAGTAACTTCAAAAACATTATGCAAAAAGTTGATGCTTCGAATATACAGGAAGCGATAAATGCCGGTCACATTGCATTGGAAAGCCTGACAGTTACGCTAGATAAAACTAATAATATATTAGAGCCTAATTCACCGGCGCAATATAACTTAATTAAATTAACGGGCGAACTGGAAGAAACAGCACGTTCAATTCGCTCATTGGTTGAAACACTGGAACGCAATCCGCAGGCTTTGATTTTTGGTAAGGAAAAGAAAGCCAAAGGAGAATAATGAGTATGTCGAATTTAAAGTTATTAATCATATTATCTGTGACAAGTTTATTGAGTGCGTGCATGGGTGGTGGCGCGACTATCCCGACACGTTACTATCTGGTGGATCCAGTTGAATACACTGGCGCATCGATTAAAGCAGTCAGGCCGTTAAGTATAGAAGTTATTGATTTACAGATTCCACAGTATCTGGAACGCTTTCAAATTGCATCACGTAGTAGTGAAAGTCGACTTGAGTTTTCAGATGATAATCAATGGGGAGAGAACTTACGCAAGAACTTACTACGAAGTATGGCAAGAAATTTATCGATATTACTGTCAACAATTGATGTTGGTACACCTTTAAACCGTTCATCTTCTCGTCCAGATTATCGAGTGCAGATTCATATTGAACAATTTGAGCAGGATATTGATAACAAAGTTAAGTTAATTGCACGCTGGCAACTTTCAAAGGCTTCTCAACCTGAATCTTTAGGTGTTTTTGGTGCTGAGTTAGATAGCGATCAAGTTATTGAAAAAGATAATTATGATCAGATGATCTCTGTTATGCGCCAACTATTCGGTGAGCTTAGTGAACAAATTGCCGAGACTATTGTTGCCCAGGAAAACAATTAAAAATAATTAATGATGAATCTATCTTTACAACAACATCAAATTGCCTTGTTAATCCTGTTAGCGGCTTGTCTGTCCGTAGAAGAAAGTATGGCCAGCATTAATAGTGAAACCAGTGGTGTTGAAATTATGGAAGAAGTTCAAAAGCGACATCAGCAGTTTCCCTATATCTATGAAGAGCAGTCTATGGTTATGCTGGACCGGCAGGGAGACAGGGATACTCGTAAAGCCAGACGTTTTTCAAGAGTAGAAGAAGACGGTTCAGTTAAATTTTTATTGTTATTTGATTATCCCCGTGAAGTTAAGGGTGTTGCATTATTAGCTAATCGAGATCCTGATGGACAAACAAGCAAGTATATCTATTTGCCGGCTTTAGGTGAGCGATTAATAGAAAGTGCCGGCGAAGGTAGCAATGATAGTTTTTTAGGTACTGATTTTTCCGTAGAAAATCTAACCGGAGAAATGTTATCAGATCATTATTATGCGCGCCGTGATGATAGAGATGTTGATGGCATTAAATATTTTGTACTGGATGTCTATAACGAAGATGATGAATTAGAGCAACAAATTTTGCGGCGACATTTTATTCGTCAGGATAATTTATACATAACACTAACACATCACTTTGATAAACAGGGTCGTATAACGCGTATTCAAAGTCATCATGATCTAAAAGCGGTTGATGGCGATATGTGGCGTGCCAACATGATATTAATGGAAGATAAGCGTCAGGAACATCAATCTTTGATCAAAATTTCACGTCGTGTTTTTTCTCATGACTATGTGCCAGAAGAAGTATTTACTGCTGAGTGGTTGTATGAAAACTATCCTTATATTGAGACGCTTGAGGAATCAGATGCAGTCATAAACGAGGTGGAATCTTTAGAGGAAGTCTCGGATGAAATGATTGAGGAATCGATATAATGATAGTGCAAGCATGTATGCTGGGTTACAAACATCGCATTCCTGTAACGGTATTTTTACTGTTCATTACAATATTTGCCGCTATAGGCATGCAGCGTCTTCAGGTTGATACAAGTATCGATAGTTTAATTCCTTCCGAAGATCCTGCACGGCAGATCTATCAGAAAGTGATGGGTGAATTTGGTACAGATAATAAAACTATTGTCTATATCAAGGATAAAGATCTATGGACGCCGGAAAAATTAACACGACTTGAACAACTGCATCTGGCGATTGAAAAACTTGATGGTGTTACCCGTGTAGATGGTTTATTTAGTTTACATACAGTGCATGGTGTTGATGGAAAAATTATTTCCCGGCCGGTTCTTCGTGCAGCACCAAAGACAATAGAAGATGCATTAAGTGCGAAACAAAGTGCGTTGTCAAACCCGTTATATATCGGTAATTTCTTTTCGAATGATGGCAATGTTACAGCGATGATTGTTTCTGTTGAAGATAATGATGATCATAATAATTTTAGCCGACTCATTTACCAGGCATTACAAGAACAATTAAATATTCAAAAATCAGAGTTTGAATATATCACTCAAGTTGGTCCTCCGAGAATTAATGCGGAGTTAAAACAAAGTCTGTATGAAGATTTTACTATACTGGGCCCGTTGTCAGCCGTTATTTTAGTTATATCCATTCTTTTATTTATGCGTTCCTGGTTATCGGCGATAGTGCCTTTGGTTACATCGTTAATAACAATTATCTGGACTTTTGGTATGTTGGGCTGGCTAGGCATACCATTAAATATTTTAAGCGCAATGATTCCTTCTTTAATCATTGTCATCGGTTCGACTGAAGATACACACTTAATGGCAGCATTTTTACGAGGATTAGACGAGAATGCTGATAAAGAATCCAGTAAGTATGAAGCGCTTAAATATATGGCCAGGCATATTGGCTTACCTTTAGTGTTAACCGTATCAACGACGGCATTAGGTTTTGCCAGCAACCTTTTTAGTAATATTGGTTTAATACAACATTTTTCAATTGCAGCAACTTTCGCCATGTTGGCTAATGGCATTATAACCGTTTTGGTGCTGCCTTTAATGCTGTTTTTATTTGGCTCAGATAAAAACACCAGTCTTGTTAAAGATAAAGAAACCAGTACATTACCAAACCGACTGGTGCGACTGTTTAGGCATTCCCAGGATCATTTCCCTATATTGACACTGGTTATAACTGCCGCATTGTGTGTGTTTTTCATTTTTCATGCTTCCAAGCTTTATGTCACTAATGACCCGCTTTCCTATTTTCAGAGTGATCGCCCGCTCATACATGATGTAAAACGTATTCATGAGGATCTGGCCGGGGTAAAAATATTTTTTATTACGCTTGAGTCCAAGCAGGAAAAAGCATTTCAACATCCGAAAAATATTAAAAAATTATCAGATATACAGAACTTTCTGGATAAACAGGGTGTTTATGATCGCAGTATCTCTTTAGCTGATCATTTAAAGTTTATAAACCGTGAGTTTCGTAATATTGGAACTGAAGGCTCCTTGCCGGAAACCAGAAAACTGGTTGCGCAGTATTTAATGTTTTTTCATCGTAGTGATCTGGATAGTTATGTTAGTCATGATTACAGCCGCGCCAATATTGTTGTTCGTCATAACGTAACTGATTCACATTCGTTGAACAAATATATTCGTGAACTTGAAGAAGTTATGAAGACGGTAACTGGACCGAATATGAAGTCCTATATTGTCAGTGAGAACCTGATGGTTAACCATGCTGCTGAAACTTTAATGATCGCTCAGGTTAAAGCGTTGGTGATTTTGCTGACATTAATTTTCCTGATTATGTCTGCAATGTTTACTTCGTTTAAAGGTGGATTTATCGCGTTAATTCCAGCGATTATTCCGATTACATTGATGTTTGGTATTATGGGTTTACTCGAGATACCTCTAAATCCGGGAACAGCAATGGTAGCAGTAATTGCAATCGGTATTGCTATAGATGGAACGATTCATTTGCTGGCACGTTACAATGAACTTTGTCGTCGCAGTTCGGATTATGTTGGTGCAGTTAATATTGCTGTCCGTGAAGAAGCGACGCCGCTTATCGTTTCCAGTCTTTCGCTTGCATTTGGTTTTGGCGTTTTAATTTTTTCAAACTTTACTATTGTTGCCCAGTTTGGTGCTTTAGCCGCAGCAACGATGCTATTTTCTATTTTTGCTAATCTTTTGATTACACCAATCATTATGGCCCGTATTCGGCTGGTTGGCCTTTATCAAATACTGGCAATGTCCATTGATCGTGAAGTACTGGATAGCAGTCCATTATTGCAAAACATGACTGACTATCAACGACGAAAGGCAATATTAATTTCAGAATTACATGAGTTTAAAAAAGGTGCTCTTTTAGTTGAGCAGGATACAGTGGGACGTGATATGTACCTGATACTTTCCGGAGAAGTAGAAGTTGTTAGAAAGGATAATGGCGAGTCCCGTTCACTGGCAATATTAAAACCGGGACAAATTTTTGGTGAAATTGGCTATATTCGTGAAACAGAAAGAACAGCCGATGTTATTGCAACAGAAGATGTTTCGACATTGCGTTTTAATTATGAACGTATGCAGAAGGATCTGATATTTTTCCCGAATATTGTTGCTAAATTAAATTTCAATATCAGTTATGTTCTCGGCCAACGTTTGGCAGATATGGTGGGTAATTCAAAAAATAAATAATATTTTCAAAATCATATTATTTGGTTTTATTGAATTTCTTTCTTCACTTTTTAGAACGTCATTTCGTTTCGTTTATTATACTTACAATGTGTTGGTGTAAAATAAAATTCAGAGTAAGGTAGAAATATAAATGAAGTTAATAATTGTAAAAATCATTCTGCTTTCTTTTCTTTGCCTGCCTTCGGTGCTGTCAGCTGATTTAAATGAAGAATCAAACATTCTTCCTGAAAATATCGTTGTTGAATATAAAAATGAAAAATTTAATTTAACTCGTACAGGTTTGACCATTCGTAAGAAATTCTTCCTAAAGATTTATTCGATGACGCATTATGTTGAAAAAAAGCCGGATAGTTCCTTTAAGGAAGAAGAGATTTATAAAGCAATATTGCATCAATCCAGTACCAGGCAAATTTCAATGGTGTTTTTACGATCGCTTAAGGCAAAACAAATTCAGGAATCATTAATTTCCGGTCTCAAATTGAATACGAATGAACGAGAATACACAGAAATGATGCCGCAAATCGAGACATTCATGCATGCGATTTATGAAGATGTAGAAGAAAATGATGAATTTGTCCTTCGTTGGCTGCCTGATGGTACAATGCTTTCTCTTTTCAAAGGTAAAGAGATTAGTTCTATTAAGGATGAGAACTTTGCCAGAACATTATGGTCAATCTGGTTTGGCGATTATTCTGTTGTTGATCGGAAAATGCTTATAAAAGAACTGTTAACCAGTTCCTGAATAATTCAGGAAAATTTCTTTATAATTTATCGAAATGATAGATTATAAATCTTTTCATCTCCTGATAGTGACCATCCTGTCAAGATAATCAAAGAGTTACATAAAGAAAATATATTACATGAAAATTATTAAAGGCGAATTAGCTCTCGGGCGATTTCTTATCCCATACCGTATATACGGTGAAGCAAAAAAAACGATTGTCTGTATAAGCGGCGCAAAACAGACTATGGCAGCCTGGCGCTCTTTCGTCAGCCATTTTGTTTCTGATTATTCCGTTGTTTTATTTGATATGCCTGGCCAGGGACGCGCTTCTATTTTATCCGGTTCATTAGGGATTAGTTTTGATGAACAAGTAGATGTATTACATAGCATTATTAATGAAACAAATCGTAATGGTACCGTCATTTTAGCCGCAGCATCCTGGGGCACGATTATTTCTGCTGCAATTGCGGCACGTTATCCTGAACTGGTTGATAAGATGATTCTTGGAAGTTTTGGTGCCAAGCCAAGCAAAGAAGTCATTGAAATAATCAAGGCAGGTCAAAATTTATTTAATGGAAATAAAACTGAAGAAATCGCACCATTGATGATCGAAAGATTCGGGCAACATATTCCTGATTCTCAGAAAAAACAGATGATTGATCAGTTCAAAGATATGAGTCGGGATCAATTTGTCAGTTTTTATGAACATTGTGAATTTGTTGAACAGGCCTCTGATATAGAAGAATATATAGAGTTGGGTAAGATTACGGCATCGACACTTATTTTAAGTGGTGAATATGATGCTATTTTAGATCAGGACGATATAGCAAAAGCGTCTACAAAGATTCCTGATTGTGAATATAGAATGATTCCTGGTGCAGGACATTTCCTGCATTGGGAACGATCGGAAATTCTTAATACTTATAGTGAGTTCCTTGCCAGATAATAACAATAATTCGATTGAACTATTAGCTGTAGATACTGTTTCAGCTATTAATCAGAAGCAATTCCATGATTCCTATTTCAAGCCTTTAAAACCGCTTGTTATTCAGGACCAGACGAAATCATGGCCGGCATTTGGGAAGTGGACGCCGGAATTTTTTAAAGGACAATATGGCGACAAACAAGTAAAAGTGTATGACGCCAGCTTTGTTAGCGCTGGAAAGAATTACATGTCTGAATCAAAAATGATCTCGCTTGGTGAATATGTTGATCTGGTTATGTCAACGACTCAAGACTTACGCATGTTTTTGTACAATATAAAATCAGAGATACCGGAACTGGTTAATGATATTAAATTTCCAGATTTAATTAATAACATATCAAAAAGCTTTGTCTTTATGTTTTTTGGATGTAAAGGTTCGGTAACGCAAATGCATTTTGATATCGATATGTCGCATGTTTTCCATACAACAATAAGCGGTAAAAAAACAGTATATTTGTTTCCTTATGAAGAATTTAAAAATCTTCATCGATATCCATTTACGTGTAGAAGTTACGTTAATGTAGAAAGCCCTGATTTCAAAAAATATCCCGGTTTGAAAAATGCAAAAGGATATAAAGTACAAATAGAAGCAGGAGATACCTTATATATTCCCAGTGGATATTGGCATCATGTTGTTTATGACGAAGCTGCTTGTTCAGTTTCACTACGCTGTGCCAGTCAAACCTTGAGCGGTAAATGTCACGGTTTATATAATTTATTGATCATGCAATCAATTGACCGTTTGATGAATTCGTTGATATCTAGAAACTGGTTCAATTGGAAAGAGCAGAAAGCGTTAAAAGCTAACCAGTAGTTGAATCTACATTTTTTATTAATTTCCATTTTTTCAGTTTTTCTTCATAAGACATCGATGCATGTGCCGGACTGGTAGAAGGGAGTTTGTGACAACTTAAACCGTCAGAATTAATCATGTACTTTAAAACTTCATTTTTAAAAAGCAGTTCTGCTTTTGCGCCATTAAAGAAAACATGTTTTATTCCAGGATATTTTATAAAGAATGATTTGAAATCATTAGTCTCAATGCTTGAATGATCAATATTTGAATCCAGACTACCTGCTCTATAACAACTTCTTAATACATCCCATAATGCAATATTATTACTCAATAATAATTTTTTGCACTGTTCGTAGTTTAATTTTTTATCAACATTAAATAACTGATAAATGATCGGCCAAAAACTATTACGTGGATGGGCGTAATATTGCTGTTTTTCAAGTGACTTTTGTCCGGGCATAGAACCAAGTATAAGGATCGTTGCCTCCTGATTCACAATTGGTGGAAAACCTGTGTTATCTGTCATAAGTCTGGACTATGTATATAAGATAATAGATACAAATAAAAAAGGCCTCGATAGAGGCCTTTTTTATTAACTACATAATAATGACTAAACTAATAATGGGGCGATGACCAAACTAACAATCGCCATGACATTAATTAGAATATTCATTGAAGGCCCAGAAGTATCTTTTAATGGATCACCTACGGTATCACCCACTACTACTGCTGCATGAACGTCAGTTCCTTTGCCACCAAAGTTGCCTTTCTCAACATGTTTCTTGGCATTATCCCAGGCACCGCCAGCATTCGCCATCATTAATGCCATCATAACGCAGCAGATTAATGCGCCACCTAACATGCCGCCCAGCGCTTCTGGTCCAAGACCGAAACCAACAACAACAGGTGCGAGTACCGCAAGTGAACCTGGCGCTATCATACGTTTTAATGCCGCACGGGTAGCAATATCAACACAGCGTGCCGTATCAGGCTTTCCCGTACCTTCCATCAAACCAGGTATTTCCTTAAATTGACGGCGAATTTCCTTAATCATATCGAAAGCTGCATCACCAACCGCTCTCATGGTCATCGCACTGACTATAAACGGAAATACACCACCCAGAAACATACCGCAAAGCACGATGGGATCGTTAATTTTTAAGATAAAGTCTGGATTGCCAACCGAGATTTTTTCAATGTACGCACTGATTAATGCTAATGCTGCTAAAGCTGCAGCGCCGATAGCAAAGCCTTTACCAATAGCTGCGGTGGTATTACCGACTTCATCAAGTGAATCGGTAATTTCGCGTGTCTCTTTACCTAGTTCTGCCATTTCTGCAATACCACCGGCGTTATCTGCAACCGGACCATACGCATCGATTGCCATGGTAATACCAACCGTACTTAGCATACCTACAGCAGCAATACCAACACCATAAAGGCCAGCAAAGTGACTCGCGGTAAAGATGATGGCGCAGATAGTCAGTACAGGAATAGCAACAGATTCCATGCCTGTTGCGAGGCCACTAATCATTACCGTCGCAGGACCGGTTTCTCCATCTTTAGCAATTTTTCTGACAGGTGCCCCTCCCGTGTAATATTCGGTAACAAGACCGATGATAATACCGCCGGCTGCGCCAGAAAGAACGGCAACCCAAACATTAACTGCAGCACCTAATTGTTGGACCAGAACATAGGCAGCAATGATAAAGATTATTGATGAACCCATGGTTCCAATTCTTAATGCTGTTTCTGGACTTTTAGCAGAGAATAATTTTACTGAGTAAATGCCAACCATTGAACAAATTAAACCAACCGACGCTAATGCTAAAGGCATAAAGGTCAAAGTGCTTGTGTCACCATTTGGCGCTAGTTCAGAAACGGTCGCAGCTGTCATTGTTGCTGCCAAAGCAATGGTAGCAATCATAGAGCCACAATAAGATTCAAAAATGTCAGAACCCATACCGGCAACGTCACCGACATTGTCACCTACGTTATCCGCTATTACACCGGGGTTACGTGGATCATCTTCAGGAATGCCCGCTTCAATTTTACCTACAAGGTCTGCACCAACGTCGGCACTCTTGGTAAAAATACCACCACCAACACGAGAGAATAGCGCAACAGAAGAGGCGCCCATCGCAAAACCTTCAATGGCATGAATTGTATGAATATCACCCGCGAAGAAATAATAGAGGATACCAATACCGAATAAGCCCATCGCTGCAACGGTTAATCCCATGATAGAACCGCCGAAGAAGGCAACGTTTAGTGCTTCAGCAGCACCTTTGGTATTTGCTGCAACAGCGGTACGAACATTTGCATGAGTTGCGGTGTACATGCCCCAATAACCAGCAGAGCCGGAACAGACAGCACCCAACAGAAACGCCAGAGCAGTATTCATGCCCAAATCGGATACAGCAATTGCGGTAATACAAACAACACAGAATATGGCCAGGCGTTTGTATTCGCTGTTCATAAAGACCATAGCGCCTAGATGAATCGCATCGGAAATTTCTTTTAATTTACCTTCGCCTGCAGGCGATTTTTTAATACTGACAAAAACGAGAAAAGCGGCAAAAAGGCCGAACAAACCCAAACCAATGGGTATAAAAGCATCTGAGATCATTTAATGAGTCCTCTTAAATTTACGACTATTTAGATTTGAGCTGAGTTATAATTATTATGAATAGGCTCCCCGGGTATTTTTATACCGACATCCAGACTTTCTGTAAAGTCGAGACGCTAGAAAGCAGTCTATTTTCGGATACACGAGTAATTCTTTTAGGCAAAGTCGGGTTTTCTTTGTAATCTACGAGATTATCTCTCAAAACGATGGTTATTATATGAATTTTCGACGACCCTTTTTGATTTTAATCATTTTATTTGTTTGTCTACCGGCTGCAGCTGAATCTTTACGAGAATATCATCAACGACAATGTGTTGATGGAAAAGTAGAGAGTTGTAAGCGAGCAGAAGCAATGCTTGAAGGTGAACAACATGCTGAACGGATAGTGGAATTAGGTGATGATTTTGCATTAAAACTTGACCGTTCCACCCTGGAAGAAGAGAACAAACCTGCTTTGCTGGAGGCTTATCCTCTTGTACTTGATGATTACTTTAAATTAGAACTTGAAAAAGGAATTAAGAATACGTTATCAAATGATGTGATGGAACTATGTGCTGAACATTTTCATAATCATTGGCGAAATCGAAAGTTATGGTGGCCAACGGATGAAGCCGGTAAACCGGATTGGTCAACAATTTATTATTACATTGTGGAACATTATTATGGTTATTGCGTCCGTTCCATCCTTTAATTTATTAGTTTTGAAAAAGCGTTTAAAGAATTATTTTGGATTTAATAATTGCTGTGTTTCAAAAAGCGGCAAACCCATAACGCCACTATAACTGCCTTCCAAACGCTCAATAAAAATTGCCGCTTTGCCTTGTATGGCATAACCGCCAGCTTTACCGATTGGCTCTTCGGTATCACAATAATGCTCAATCTCTTCTTTTTTTAATGACTTGAATGTAACCTTGCTAGTATTGACTTTGGTTCGTTCCCTAGAGTTGATTACAGTGACAGCCGAGAGAACTTCATGAGTCTTGCCTGATAATTTTTCCAGCATAGCAATAGCATCATTCCTGTTTTCTGCTTTTCCTAAAATACGACCATCAAGGACAACAGCCGTATCAGCAGCCAGTACTGGAAGATCATTATTAAGTTGTGCTTTGCCAGCACGCGCTTTTTCTATAGCAATGCGGCAGACATAATCTTCCGGCATTTCCATTTGATTCCAGCTTTCATCGATATCAATATTGATGACTTCATACGCAATACCAATTTGTTCCAGTAATTCACGACGACGAGGCGATCTTGAAGCGAGAGCAACTTTCATCTTTTAATCTTTTTCTATACCACCGAATTCTTCAAGTAACTCTTTGATGAATTCATGTATCTGTAGAACCATAACGGCAAAGTCCTGATCAAATTGTGTTGCCCTGTCGTCTGCTTCGCCCTCGGCCTGCTCTTGAATAATTTCTTCAAAGCGTAAACGCTTAATAACGAAATCATCAGATAATACAAAACGAATCGCATCACGCCAAATCAAAGCAAGTTGAGTTGCCCGTTTGCCCGCTTTTAAATGACTTAAAATTTCTGTGCTTTCCAGTTCCTGATTTTTACATCGTACAATATTTTTACTTTCACGAGGATTTTGTAATTCACATTCATTATCAAGTTCAAATGTTTTCGGTGCCGTATCCTGTAACCAATGTGTCATAATATTTGCTGCATCACCATGACATTTCAATGGCACAACAGGCAAACTGCCTAAAGTCGCACGAAGATGATCCATAAACTCTTCTGCTTTATTCGAACTGGCCGAATCAATTATTAACATTTTATGTTTAGGATCAAAATAAGCATAAACCAGATAAGAACGTGTTAATGCGCGTGGTAATAAGGAATGAATGACATCTTCTTTAATGGTGCGCTTTTCTTTACGATAAATAGGACGAGTTTGTTCCTGTTCAAAATCAAGCACCTTTTCTTCAACCACTTCATTAACCGCAGCCGGAGGTAAAATCTTTTCCTGCTTACGCGCACAAATCATGACGTAACCGCCAGCACTATGTGTATATAAATTACTATTCTTGCCCAAAGGCGGTACCCAGCCATATTTAGAAAAGTCCATATTGGCGCAAGGACTGAAAGTTTGCTCAGCTAGCGATTCTTCAAGCGATTCAGGGGAAATATCAATGTCTTTAGTAAGTCGGTAAATACGAAGGTTTTTGAACCACATGATTTTTTATTTATTGTGAATGAAAAAAGAGGCGAATTATGGCTTAAGTTCTATAGAGCGAGCAAGGGAAATAACGCCATAACGTCTTGCGTTATATAACGCAACGCGTTATGCTTGGTCTAATGATAAGGAATTTTAAATGCGAACAAACGGAATTGATTTGGAATGGTCAAGTAACATCGAAATTACCACATTCCATACAGTCTGTAGCTCGTAGAAAACTAAGGATGTTAAACAACGCAGCGACACTAAATGATTTGCGTGTTCCTCCTGCAAATCGACTTGAGAAGTTAAAAGGAAATAGAACAGGGCAACATAGTATTCGTATTAATAATCAATGGCGAATCTGTTTTATTTGGGAAAATAGTAATGCTTTAAATGTTGAGATTGTTGATTATCATTAAACAGGTTTATTGAAATGAAGAAACTACCAAATATACATCCCGGTGAAATTTTACTGGAAGAATTTTTACTGCCGATGGAGATTAGCCAGAATCGCATCGCGCGTGACATTGGTGTTCCGCCAAGACGCATAAATGAAATAATACATGGTAAACGATCTGTGACAGCAGATACTGCAGTTCGATTAGCAAAGTATTTTAATGTATCAGAATCATTCTGGATGGGATTACAGTCAGACTACGATGTCGAAGAAGTGCATCGCCAGCTTGGAAAAAAACTTGATAAAATTCCATCTTATGCCGCATGAGGTCACCAGTAAAAAAATTACTCGAAACCCATCGAGAGCTGATTCATATGGAAATGCAAAAAGTCGCGTCGCATGTGCAACGTAATGAAAAAAATTCAGAATGGATTATTAATACCATTACAATTGAAGGTTATGATGTGCCATTTCGATTTAAACGCAAAACAGAATATAGAAACCTTAAAGGCGCGCGGATTAATTTAACGTATTATCGAACTGTTGAAAACGTGAGTGGTTTTGATCTTGAAGTAATGAATGTTGTTCGTATAAAGCGGTCTTAGCTTAAAGCTATTATTTATGGAATAAATACAATTTATGACACTTAAACGTAAATATTATTCGGGCAAGTCTTATCAACGAACTCTTTCTATTGAAGAATTGAGAAGAGTGGCTAAAAAAACTGTGCCTAACTTTTCTTTTGAATATGTTGAAGGTGGGTCAGAATCTGAAAGAACACTGCAATGGAATAGCAGGGCTTTAGATGAGATTAAACTGGTACCTAATACCCTGATTGATACTTCTTCAAGACATCAGCGTACAAGTTTGTTTGGTCAGGAAATAAATTCACCATTAGTTATCGCGCCGACCGGGCTCAACGGTATGTTGTCAAAGCGTGGAGATGTGGCTCTGGCTCGTGCAGCTGCCAGGCTTGGTATCCCGTTTAGCTTGAGCACCTTATCGAATGTAAGCCTGGAAGAGGTCGCAAAGGAATCTGGTGGTAAATTATGGATGCAACTTTATGTTATGACCGATCGTGAGTTGACAAGGAATATCATTCAACGTGCTGATAAAGCTGGTTATGATGCCTTGGTCTTTACATCAGACGCCAATGTTTTCGGTCAACGCGAGTGGGACCAACGTAATTATCGAGAACCTGCAAAACTTGATTTTAGAAACATGCTTGATGTTGCCAGGCATCCGCGGTGGATATTCAATATATTAGTGCCTGATGGTATTCCTAAATTTGAAAACATTTTTGATCGCATGCCGCCCGAAGCAAGAACTGCTCAAGGTGGTATTGCATTCGTACCAAAATTATTCGATGCAAAAATTTCCTGGGAAGATGTGAAGTGGTTACGTGATATTTGGCCACGTAAATTAATTATAAAAGGTATATTAAATGCGGCTGATGCAAAGCATGCTTTGCATCTAGGCTGCGATGGCATTGTTGTATCCAATCATGGTGGCCGACAACTTGATAGTGCCGTTGCACCGATAGAAGTATTACCTGAAATTATTGAGTCTGTTGGTAGTAAGCTAACGGTACTGGTTGATAACGGTTTTCGAAGAGGAACAGATATCATAAAGGCAATTGCAATGGGTGCCGATGCGGTAATGATTGGAAGACCCACCTTGTACGGATTAGCTGCTGGTGGTGAAGCTGGTGTTAATCATGCACTTTCTATTTTAACAACAGAAATAGATCGGGTTTTAGGCCAAACTGGTTGCCGATCGATAGATGATGTCGGGCCACATTTGCTGAGATAAGTTACAAATTTTATAACAGTAATTTTATCTGTATTTATAAATTAAATATTATTGCAGCTTATTCACGGTGATAAGGATGATTCTGCGTTATTGTCCAGGCACGGTAAATTTGTTCAACAATCATCACTCTTGCCAAGCCATGAGGTAAAGTCATTTCAGATAGTGACCATAATTGATTTGCTTTATTTTTTATAGTTTCACTTAATCCATCAGCTCCGCCAATGATTAAACTTATATGCCGGTTTTCATCGTTCCAGATTTGCAATTGGTTTGCCAGTGATTGACTGTTGACTGATTTCCCGTGTTCATCCAATGCAATAATTAAACTGTCTGGTGAAAGTGTAGCCTTAATATTTTCTTCTTCTTTTTGTTTGTAATTATCTGCACTGTTGTTTTTACTGCGTATGGCTGGATTGATTTCGATTAATTTAAAATTAATACTTTTTGGTAATCGCTTTGCATATTCCTTAAAGCCGGACTCTATCCATGTGGGCATACGTTTGCCAACGGCGATTAAATCTATCTGCATTAACTTTCAGCCTGTGCTGCCTTTCTGTCATCTGCTGAACTCCAGAGTTTTTCCAGTTGGTAGTATTCTCGTGTTTCCGGATACATGATATGAACAATGATATCGCCCAGGTCGACTAACACCCATTCACCTTCAGTTTTACCTTCTATACCTAAAGGTTTAATGCCATGTTGTTTAGCAGCTTCAATAACTTTATCGGCTAATGCAGCAACTTGTCGTTTTGATTTGCCGCTAGCGATAATCATGTAATCGGAAATGCTGGTAAGTTTGCTTACTTCAAAAACAACAACATCAATTGCTTTGACGTCATCCAGGGCTTGTAGAGTAATATCAATAAGTTCTTTTGTATTCATGCAGTATCCAGGTATAGGTTATTATCTTTTATATATGTTTGAATGGTTGTTGGTAACAAATCGTTGACAGGCCTGCTCTCCATGTAACGCTGTCGAATCATGCTTGATGATATATCCAGCATTGGAATATTTATAAAGTAAATAGCGCCAGCGGGTTCTGTTTTTAGATTAATCTGGTTTTTGATTTGGTGTTCTTCTGTCCATGTTTGTAATTCGTTTGAAACATTAGTTGATGATTCATTCGGTCTGTTTGCAACGATAATGTGCGCGTATTCTAATAGTGTCTGCCAATCTTTCCAGCTATCAATTTTATTAAACGCATCATGACCGAGAATTAAACAAAGTGAATCATCAGTATACTCTTGTCGTAAAGATTTAAGTGTATTGATACTGTATGACGTCTTTTTACTTTCCAGTTCACGACAATCAATAAAAAGATAAGGTTGTTCGTTAATAGCAAGTTCGATCATACGTTGTCTGTGAACTGCAGAAGCAACCGGGGTTTCCCGGTGTGGAGGAATATTGACTGGAACTAGTCGCACTTGTTCAAGGCTAAGCTGTTCCTGTGCTTCAAGTGCAAGTCGAAGGTGCCCATCATGAATTGGGTCGAAGGTTCCACCAAGGATGCCAATCAACCTCATTTTACAAAAGTAACTAACATTAAACCAAGTATGGTAAGAAGATGCATAATAATCAAATTAAATTGATTAAGTGCGTATATGCCCATCTCCCAATACAATGTATTTTTTTGAAGTTAACCCTTCCAGTCCGACAGGACCGCGCGCATGAAATTTATCGGTGCTTATACCTATCTCGGCCCCAAGGCCGTATTCAAAGCCATCAGCAAAACGGGTTGATGCATTGACCATGACTGAACTTGAATCGACTTCACGTAAAAAGCGACGTGAGGTCGTGTAGTTCTCTGTGACAATGGAGTCGGTATGTTGAGAACTGTATTGGTTAATGTGCTGCATGGCTTCATCAACACCCGCAACAATTTTCAATGACATAATTGGCGCAAGATATTCTGTGGCATAATCTTCTTCAGTTGCTGGTTTAATACCATCAATTAATCTGGCAGATTCTTTACAACCACGAATTTCAACGCCAGCTTCTTTATATAAAGGTGCAAGTTTATCCAATACTTCTTTTGCAACCGATTTTGCAATTAACAAACATTCCATCGTATTGCAGGTGCCATAACGCTGGGTTTTTGCATTAAATGCAATCTTGACTGCTTTATCGATATCAGCATCGTTATCGATATAGACATGACATATGCCATCAAGATGTTTAATAACAGGCATCCGCGCTTCATTACTGATGCGTTCAATCAGACCTTTTCCGCCTCTTGGTACGATGACATCAACGTACTCAGGCATAGCAAGTAATTCACCGACAGCAGCACGGTCAGGTGTTGAAATAACCTGCACAGCTTCTTGTGGTAAATCAGCTTCAACCATGCCAATGTTGATGCATTTAGCAATGGCCTGATTTGAATTCAAGGCCTCTGAACCACCGCGAAGGATCGTCGCGTTACCAGACTTGATACATAGTGCCGCAGCATCAGCCGTCACATTAGGCCTGGACTCATAGATAATGCCAACAACACCTAATGGCACACGCATGGTGCCGACTTGAATGCCGCTGGGGCGCATGGCCAGATCATTAATAGTGCCGATAGGATCACTTAAGCTGGCGATTTGACTTAAACCTTCAACCATCGAATCAATACGAGCATCAGTCAGTTCCAGCCTGTCAACCAGAGCCGATTCCAGATTCTTTTCTTTTGCTGCTTTTAAATCTTCTTCGTTTGCTTTTGCCAGCGCTTTACGGTGTTTTATAAGGTTTTCTGCAATGGCTTCCAGTGCCTCATTTTTTTGTGCAGTGGTTGCGCGTGCCATTAAACCCGCCGATGCTCTGGCAAGTTTACCTACGTCTGACATATATTTTTTAATATCCATTAAAACCCTTTTAATATTTTTTTATGTTATTTGTAAATTAGTCGTTTTGATGCCAGCTATTGCTAATAATAATGTATTAAATTGATCCCAGGCTTGATCCCGGCAACTGCTTTTTAATGTTCTGTCTATTGTCGCGCAAAATTTTAACAGTTGATCAAATGAGTCGCTTGAATGTCTTTGCAGTACAGCATTCATCGGTCGTTTCTTTTGGTCCCATATCCGATAAGACTTGAATAACCCTTCAAGGTTCGCGCCGGCATCGCGTTGGTGGGCTATGGAACATAAACGCCTGAACTCCCACATCCATGCGCCGAATAAAGCCATCGGTTCAGTACCTTCATTTTTTAAGCCTTGCAGCATATGTAGAGTGCGATCTGCATTACCAAGAAAAGCGCTTTCGATTAAATCAAAGACATCATAGCGGGAGCTGTCGGCAACTGCAGAAATAACATCTTCTGTATCAATATCGTTTTTATCAATTAACAGAATAAGCTTGTCAATTTCCTGTTGTGCAGCAAGCAGATTTCCTTCTACGCGCAAAGCTATTAATTTAGCAGCATCAAGCGTAATACGTTTTTGTTTAGTTTGTAGTCGGTTCTGTATCCAGCCCGGAAGTTGTGCCGGGTTAACTGGCCAGACCTGGATCAATGCACCTGTTTTTTCTATCGCTTTTACCCATTTATTACTTTGTGCACTTTTATCGAGTTTGTCTGAACTTATAATGAGTAAATTATCCTCATTTAATTGTTCTGTATATTCGAATAGGACTTTGCCGCCTTCTTTGCCAGGCTTTGGTGAAGTCAGGCGTAATTCAATAATACGTCGACTGGAGAATAGCGATAAATTAGCTGATGCATCATTAATGGAGTTCCAGTCAAAAGATTTATCAACATTAAACACAAGGCGTTCATCGTAACCTTGCGAACGCGCTGTCATTCGTATCTGGTCAATACATTCAAGTTTTTGTAAAGGCTCGTCACCACTGACAAAGTAAATCGGTGCTAAATTTGAGCGTTGTAAATGACTATTAAGTTGATCAGGGCGTAAGCGCATTATTTATTAGCGGTTAACAATGCCTGTAAACGACGAAGAACCTGACTGGCAGCACGACGTACAATGTCTTCCTGTAGCAATTCCTCTTCCGAGAATTTACCTAAAACGGCATTCTCATCAAAAGTTAAATCGCGTGATGATCTAACGGGATCATCTTCAACAATGGTTTTTCCGTTAGTATGGCTTGCATCCATCCTTGCCAGATAAAGGATCTGATACTCTTCAACTTTACCAGTGGCGGCATTAACACTGAGTACGGATTTCTCAAAATGTTCTTCTTTTAGAGTAACGACATAAGAGGCACTTTGTGGTGAATCTGCCAGCATAACACCGGCTCCTGCTAATTGAGACTTTACTTCTGTAGTAAGTTTCGGAGCGCCTGCCGTATGGATATAGATATTAGCAACATCAAATGTTGTCAGTTGGGAACCACGCAGATGAAATCCGCACGCGCTTGTTAGTAATAACAGGCATATCAGTAATAGGCGCATTTTCATTTAGGAATCCTCGTGCGGGTTATTAGTTATTTTTGGCTATTTTACCCTATGACACGACGATGTTCACTAAACGTCCGGGTATAACAATGATTTTTCTGATGGTTTTGCCTTCAATATGACGTTTGATGTTTTCGTCTTCAACAGCCAGTGCTTCAATTTGTTTTTGCTCTGCATTTTTTTCGACTGACATTTTACCTCGAAGCTTGCCATTAACCTGTATCATCATATCGATTTCGCTTTGCTCCAATGCTTCAGGATCAGATTTTGGCCAGGCCGCATTTATAAGGTCTTCATCGTGCCCCAACGCAATCCATAGTGCATCGGTGATATGCGGCACGATAGGCGCGAGTAAAAGCGTCGCTGTTTCAATGCCTTCACGCATAATGGCATGGTCGTTATCAGCTTTGTTATCTGCTTTAGATAGGGCATTCATCATTTCCATCACTGCAGCAATAGCCGTATTAAAGGTATAACGTCGACCGATATCATCATTCACCTTATCGATGGTTAGATGAATTTTTCGACGTAATTCTTTTTGCTCAGCCGTCAACGAAGACAAATCCAGTGTTGGTGCTTTGCCTTCATTAATATGTGTGCTGGCCAGTTTCCATAAACGTTTTAAGAAGCGCGAGGCACCATCCACGCCAGCATCCGACCACTCCAGACTTTGTTCCGGTGGCGAGGCGAACATCATGAATAAACGTACGGTATCAGCACCGTATTGATCAATTAAAGCCTGGGGATCAACGGTATTGCCTTTTGATTTAGACATTTTTGAACCGTCTTTTAAGACCATACCCTGGGTCAGCAGATTGGTAAACGGTTCGTCACTCTTTAGTAATCCGAGATCACGCATTAGTTTATGGAAAAAACGCGCATAGAGTAAATGCAAGATAGCGTGTTCAATACCACCAACATATTGATCAACAGGCAGCCAGTAATTAGCACGTTCATCCAGCATGGCTTCTTCGTTATCGGGGCAACAATAACGGGCAAAGTACCAGGATGATTCAAAGAACGTATCAAATGTGTCGGTTTCTCTTTCAGCTGGACCACTGCCATCAGGAGCATCAACATTGATAAATTCCGGCATGGATTTTATAGGTGAACTGATCCCTTCAAATTCGATATCTTCCGGCAAAATGACAGGTAACTGATCAGCCGGTACTGCATGTGCTTCACCCTCTTTTGAATTAATGATCGGAATCGGGCAACCCCAATAACGTTGACGAGAAATACCCCAGTCTCTTAAACGATAATTAACTTTTCGATTACCGCAGTTATTTTCTTCGACAAAATCTGCAATAGCATCAAAGGCTTCTTTTGATGTTATGCCATCAAACTGTGCGGAGTTCTTTAATACGCCTTTCTCTGTATAAGCTGATTCAGTTAAATCATGTTCGCTACCATCAGCAGGAGATATAACTTGTTTTACAGGGATGTTGTATTTGTGTGCAAACTCCCAATCACGCTGGTCGTGTCCGGGAACAGACATTACGGCACCAGTGCCGTAACCCATCAAGACAAAATTCGAAACCCATAAAGGAATCAGTTCACCACTAATCGGGTGCCGTACATTAATATCAAGCGGCATACCTTTCTTTTCCATGGTTTCCATTTCCACTTCAGTCGTACCACCACTTTTACATTCATCAATGAAGGTACGCAGGTTTGTATTATTTTCTGATGCAGCTTTTGCTAAAGGATGTTCTGCTGCGACGGCCATATAAGTGATGCCCATGATGGTGTCAG
Source organism: Pseudomonadota bacterium (assembly GCA_013112535.1). Taxonomy (GTDB): domain Bacteria; phylum Pseudomonadota; class Gammaproteobacteria; order Eutrophobiales; family Eutrophobiaceae; genus UBA7359. The sequence goes on along the minus strand of JABFGI010000004.1, from coordinate 183,857 downwards.
GTCGAGTCGTATAGATTCGTAAAATCTCATCAGACTCTTCAACTTTAAAATCTACTTCAACACCTTCAGAACGGCCAATCCAGTTTGCTTGCATGGTGCGAACCGCATCAGGCCAGCCGGGTAGTTTTTCCAGATCGTCCAGTAACTCGTCAGCATAGTCAGTAATTCTTAAAAACCACTGTGGAATCTCGCGTCTTTCAACCGTTGCGCCTGATCGCCAACCCTTTCCATCTATAACCTGTTCGTTCGCTAATACGGTTTGATCAACCGGATCCCAGTTCACAACAGATGTTTTTTTATAAACCAGGCCTTTTTCATAAAGCTGGGTAAAAAACCATTGTTCCCATCGGTAATAGTCCGGACTACAGGTAGCCAACTCACGATCCCAGTCGTAGGCAAAACCAAGGCGTTTTAACTGACCGCGCATGTAATCAATATTTTCGTAAGTCCATTTAGCTGGCGGTACATTGTTTTTAATTGCCGCACCCTCAGCAGGTAAACCAAATGCATCCCAGCCCATAGGTTGTAAAACATTCTTGCCCTGCATGCGTTGGTAACGGCTAATGACATCACCAATGGCGTAATTTCTGACGTGTCCCATGTGTAATTTACCACTGGGATAAGGGAACATTGACAGGCAGTAAAACTTTTCTTTATTCGGATCTTCTGTCACATGGAAAGCGTTGTTATCTTCCCATTTCTTTTGTACATCGGACTCAATTTGTCCTGGATTATATTCGTTTTCCATGTTGCTCAATTGTACTGATTAATAAAATGCAGCAAGCATACAGTAGCGTGTAGAATAGGAAAAGCCAAAGCGGCTTTATCAAATAAAGCAAAGGTTACATTCGTTTAAACTAGAGGCCTAAATTGTTTACAAGATAAGAAAAGAGTCAAAGAATCAATTGGTGATTCAATAAAACCGTATTGTAAATAAAATGCTTTCGCCTGATCATCTAAAGCATGAACGAGTAAAGCACGAACACCAACATCTTTGGCTATTAAAGTGGTTCTTTGGATCGCATCTTTTAATAATGCGGAGCCAAGACGTTGTTGTTGAAACTGTTTGTCAATTGCTAAACGACCTAAAACCGTAACCGGTATTGATTCAGGCATGTTTCGCGAAATTGATTTCGGTGAACTCAGGCGCTCAACACTACCGCTTGCCAGAGTGTAGTAGCCGATAACCTTGTTTTGTGAACAAATGACAAAGGTTCTGCTTGCTCCACTATCTTGATTTTTAATAGCTCGTTTAGCTAACCACTCATTAAGAGAATTACTTTCGCAATCAAATTCATGAGATTGATGGCTTTCTTGCAGGGCTGCTGGACAAGAAATTATTCCCAAGGCGGTGCCTCAGATAATAAAGCCTTAAGTTTAGAGTTATCGGGTATTGGTTTGTCTAGTGCTTTTTCAAAAGAAGTGTAGGCCTTGGGATCTAATTGGAAAAGTCTTCGATCCAACAAAACATTTTCTGCTTCGCGACATGCCACATTTAATATGAATGCAGTCCTATCCATATTAAGTAACGATGCTGCTTTTGTTAGCAATGCTTGTTGCTCAGGTTCTACGCGCATATTAATTGGAGCGGATTTAGCCATTTTTTGATTACCTATCATTAATAAGTATATATCTAATAAATATACATTAGTATATCTAATAGATATACGCAAGGCATTTCAAATAGTGCGTATTTATTAATAAATGTTCAGAAATTATTAAGACCTACTTTGAATAAGTAGGCCTTAATAGAGAGAGAATGGAAAGTGTTAATCCGAAACAGAGAGCTGTTCTTTATGTTTATCAATTGTGCCCTGACCAATGCCTTTAACATTAACTAATTCATCTACAGATTTGAAATCGCCGTTTTCTTTGCGGTAAGCGATGATTGCTTCAGCTTTGGTTTCGCCAACACCCTTGATAACAGACATCAGAGTTTCCTTGTTAGCGGTGTTTATATTGATTGATTCCGCGCTAAAACCAATGATGGGTAATGCCAGAAGTAACGTTAGAACAAGTGCATTTATTAATTTCATAATTTAATCTCCTTATAATAATTGATGAAAAATAATAACAACAACTTCATATTACCGAGGGCTAATTAAGTTAACAATCCTCTGAATTGAGTAATTTGAACCTACTTGAAAATAGTTAGGATGTTACTGACTAGTCTATTTAATCTCGGAGAGTAACTCAGGATCGATGACAAGTTTTCTAACACCGTGTGCCTTAATTTCTTTGAATTCGTTATTCTCGCACCATTTGCCTAAACTATTGATGTCAATTTTTGCACATTGCGGTCGCACGCTCCAGGAAACCTGTAATGGAGAACATTTCTTATTGTTATAGCTATGACCTGTTGTCGAGCCGGTGTACTTAACCGGGTTACCGGTATTTTGCGGAAGCGCTTTTGCCTGGTGGTATCCATTGACAATGTTTCCATCGTAATCAAAATTGTTAAAGTCCAAAGCATCCGGATCATTAACAACAGTAAAAACCTGTGTTTCTACACGTAAATCCGGATTTTTACAGTTGTCAGCCAGGCAAGAACCTAATTCACTTCCTGGTTTTACCGGGCAGGATGAATGTACCCAATGAACTTCAATGGTGTCTCCCGGTTTAATATTTTTGCAAACGGGTTTGCCAGGATCTGTTAACTCTTTATTTGTCAGCTTTTCACTAATATTGCATTTATAACCGCCACCAATGCCTTCTTTGCCTTCACCAGCATAAATAGAAAAGTCTTTTGCTTTATGTTCTGCATGTTTATGAAAATGAATATTGCATAAATTCATTTCCTTGTAGTCCGGGGCAAGAGAGAAATTTAGCTTATTTAGTCCCTTGCTATTATCCAAATCCCTTGGTGCTTGTGGACCATAGTTTTCACATATCTCTGTAGATTCGGCAAATGAAGCTAAAGAATAAAAACTGATAAGCACGATCGCAAAAAATTTATTTAACATTAATATCTCTCCAGGTAAAATCTGTTCTTTTAAAGCGCAAAACAAAAGTGCATGTTAACGTTCAAAAAAATAGATTTCAAAATAATGATAAAGCTTATCAGTATTTGTGATGAACAGGATATTTTTAATATGAATTTAAGCTTTGATTAATATTGTTTCGTACACATGTTTTCCTGCAGAAATCAAATGTTATGGACAACGAAAGTGAGGACAATGCAGGAGGCTAACTAATTGTAAAAATAAAAAACCCCGCCGAAGCGGGGTTTTCATCTCTAGAAGAATTAAGTATTTAAACTTAATAGTACATCATTGCACGCAATGTGAACGCAGAAGGTTCTGTACCAGTTGCGCCATCACAGGTTGTACTGGCGCCAGCTACACCACCGCACTTAATATCGAGAGTGGTAGCATAGTCTGCCATCACACGAGTATTGCTCGTTGGATGCCAGTTAAGGCCAACTGTAAATACTTCAGCTTCACCACCATCACGGTTACCGTCTCTTAAATCCATTTGTTCGTAGCGAGCTGCAAGTTGCCATGCACCCCAGCCACCTTTAGTGACAGATTTTTTAGGAGTGATGCCACTAAACTGACCTTTGGTTTTGTATTTCATTGATTCACCGGTAAAGAAGTAACCAACATCAAATGCGAAGGCATCAAGGTCATAACTTCCGGCAGATTTGGTTTGTACATCCCATGCCACGTATTCAAATACACCGTGTAATGGACCCCAAACACCGATAGCTTCAGCACCAAAAGCATCTACTTGATCAACTTCTACAACAGTGCCTTCAGCGTTATCCCATTCCAGTTGATCACCGTCACCTAAGTGTGAAACCAGGTTGTTATCAATATTATTGAAACGGTCACCATTTAGTTCTTCATGCATGAATGAACCGCCGATATGTAAAAGATGTTTTTTGTCTTTCTTAAAAGGTGTGCCACCTAAACGAAAAGCCAAAGTTGTACGGTCTTCGGTAGCGCCGGCAACGTTGTCATCATTTAGACCTGGAAGTTGATAGCTGGTATGTGCAAACCAGCGTTTTCCTTCGGTATAAGCAGAAATACCAACACGGCGAGAATGTTGTGGTCCGTCAGCAAATAATGGACGACGTACCAAAGGCATGTATTTACTACTGCTAATAGTGGCATGACCAAAAGCAGTATGCGCCTGGCCCAGTTTTACCCACCATTTACCGTGATCCATTTTACCATTGTAGGCAACCCATACATCTTTCCAGCTAAGACCGGTTTGATCAGCAAAGTCCATTTCCGCTTTCCATGAAATAGGTTTGTATTTACCCTGCATACCTAAACGTGCACGACGTAATTCAAAACCACTGTCACCATAAGTACCTATAGCACCGCCGTCATTATCATTTGCGATGTAATCCCAGAAGATACGACCAATAGGCTGGAATTCCCAGTCGCCATCTTGTGAAGCAACTTTGAATTTACCTTTTGTTGTAATTTTAGGCATATTCTTCGTTTTCTTATCAACGTCGGCTTTCATTTCGTTGATTGTGCCTTCGACTTTTTCCCCGTCAGCTTTTGCTGCATTGGCAAGTAACTCATACTCTTGTGCAGAAATACTGCCTTTATCTTTTAATATTTTTAGTAAATCCAGCATAGCTTCGTTAGTCGCCATTGCCGGGGTTGATATTGCTGCCATAGCACCGATCAAGATCGAGCCTAGCAAGCTTCTTAGATGTGTCTTCTTAAACACAATGTTTCTCCTTACAAGTGGATTAAATTAATCGTTAAAGTGATGAGCTCTAAAATTAGCTGAGAGCCTCCCCCTAATTTGGTGGAGTAAAGATAGGGAATATCTATTGCAGCTAAATGAAACTTACATGACAAAACGGTTAAGGAAATAAGACAACAGGATTACAAAACCTGAAGTAGTTTATGAGATAGTGAAATAATCGACGATTTGTAAACTTGTTGAGTCTTTTCTGTCATCAAGTTGTAATATTAATGGCTTCTAATACGCAATATGTTTGATACAGATCAAAATCTTATGAAAGACAAAATATTGATTGTCGAAGATGAAGAAGCCATACGGGATATGTTGGGTTATGCGTTGATGAAAGAAGGCTTCGAATGCGAGGAAGCGGCTGACGTTGAGCAGGCAAGAACGACGATAGAATCGGAAAAACCGAATCTGGTTTTACTAGACTGGATGTTACCGGGCATGAGTGGTATTGATTATGCGCGTCGGTTACGCAGCATGCCGGAAACTCGAGATCTACCTATTATCATGCTAACAGCCAAAGGTGCGGAAGAAGATAAAGTGCGAGCATTAGATACCGGTGCCGATGATTATATTACCAAGCCGTTTTCGACAAAGGAGCTGGTGGCTAGAGTTAGAGCTGTATTGAGACGATATTCTGGAAACAGTGATTCCGGTGTAATAGAGGTAGAAGGCTTATTATTTAACCCTGAAACTTATCGTGTCTCGGCAGATGGGCAGGATATCGATATCAGCCCAACCGAATTTAAACTGCTACACTTCTTTATTGGGCATCCGGAACGGGTGTATAGTCGTTCTCAGTTACTCGATCAGGTTTGGGGTGAAAATGTTTACGTTGAAGAACGTACGGTTGATGTTCACATTCGTCGACTTAGAAAAACGCTTGAACCCTTTGGATTTGATAAGTTCATTCAGACAGTGCGTAGTGTTGGATATCGTTTCTCTACGCGTTAATTCATTAAAAGCTTTTCTATGCAGTGTACCTGCGAAAATAGTAATTTTTCCATGAGAGCGAGGAAACTTCGCGCGCAGAACCGGAGTGTATGTTTAATACATGAGGATTCGAGCACGAAGTTGACGCAGCTATCGTGGAAAAAGTGCATTTTCGGAGGTGCGCTAAAATGAAGTACGATTTCTGGCGATTTATCAGTGTTTTATTTTTAAGTGTCCTAATCGGGGCTGTTACAGGTTATTTTTTCCAGTGTATTGTTATCGGTTTGTTGTTATCGACCTGGTGGCAATACAAAATGTTTTCGGATATTCTGGTTTGGTTACAAAAAAGAAGTGAAACAAACGGTCCTTCACAATCAGGCCTGGTCGATGAAATATGTCGGGAAATCGATTATCTAAAGAAAAGAAATAAGTCTCGAAAAAAGAAACTCTCCGGCTTTTTAAAACGCTTTCAAAAAGCAGCGCGAGCCCTGCCAGATGCAGTTATTGTATTGGGAGAGCAAAGTGAGATTGAGTGGGCCAATGAAAAGGCACAGGAATATCTTGGTATACATTGGCCTAAGGATAGTGGTTTGAGACTTTCTAATCTCGCACGTTATCCAAAATTAATACGCTACTTAAATTCAAACGAGGAAGAGTTACAAAAAGGATTGCAGATTGCTTCTCCTGTCAATAATAAACTGGTGTTGGAAATTCGAATCTCGCCATATGGTAATACACAAAAATTACTGGTTGCGAGAGATATTACGGCTATCTCTCGTATTAATCAGATGCGTAGAGATTTTATTGCCAATGCTTCACATGAATTACGTACACCGCTTACTGTTATTTCCGGTTATCTTGAAGGTTTCGTTGATGATAAAGAATGTCCGGAGCAGTGGGTGCATCATATACAACAAATGCGATCGCAAACGCTGCGCATGCAAAATCTGATTGAAGATCTTATGCAACTTTCAGGTCTGGAAGCTGATTCAGGGCAAAGTGCTAAAGAGACAATACCTATACCGGATATGTTGTTAGCGATAGTCGATGAAGCAAAATCTTTAAGTGGATTCATGGGACATAAAATTACGCTTGATGCTGAATCCAGTTTATATCTGAAGGCAAATCAAAGAGAGATTTATAGTGTCTTTTCGAATCTCGTTTTTAATGCCGTCCAATATACACCGGAAAACGGCAATATTGATATTAAGTGGCATAAGGACGAAGAGGGCGCTCATTTTAGTGTGCGTGATAATGGACTCGGTATTGCTGCAGAACATATACCCCGGTTAACGGAGCGGTTTTATCGAATCGATAAAGGACGTTCAAGAGAAAAAGGTGGTACGGGATTGGGCTTGGCCATTGTTAAACATGCTCTAGCACGACATGAAGGAGAATTGCATATTGAAAGTGAAATGGGTAAAGGCAGCCTGTTTCGTTGTGATCTGCCGGCATCACTTGTTGTTGAAATAGAAAATAATGGTAGTGCTGTATTAACAGCTTGAAATATTTTTTACTCTTTCCTGCTTGTCATCAAACTGTCACATTCTTTTAATTATAGTGTCATTTGATCTCCCGATAATTACTCGACTTTTTAAAACAGTTTCCGTTTCATATCTCAAGGAGATAAATCAAAATGACTTTTAATAAGAGAATTTCCGCAATATTAATTGCACTCTCTATCTCAATGCCGGTAATCGCTGAAGACAAGGTTGATGCAGGCATACCTGATTATGCTAAGGCTAGTGGCGTTTCAGGTAATATCAGTAGTGTCGGTTCTGATACCCTGGCTAACCTGATGACGTTCTGGGCTGAAGAATTTAAACGACTTTATCCGAATGTTAATGTTCAAATTCAAGCGGCCGGTTCATCTACTGCGCCACCCGCATTAAGCGAAGGCACGTCAAACTTCGGTCCAATGAGCCGAAAAATGAAAGACAAAGAAGTGCAGGCTTTTGAAAGTAAATTTGGATACAAACCTACTCCTATCGCTGTAGCGATTGATGCATTGGCTGTTTATGTCAATAAAGACAACCCAATCGAAGGTCTTTCTATTCCACAAGTTGATGCGATGTTCTCGGCAACACGTAAATGTGGTTATGCCAATGATATTACATCTTGGGGTCAACTTGGTTTGACCGGTGATTGGGCCAGCCGTCCGGTACAACTTTACGGTCGTAACTCAGTGTCTGGAACCTACGGTTACTTTAAAAAGAAAGCATTATGTAAAGGTGACTACAAAGACAGCGTCAATGAACAGCCTGGGTCAGCATCAGTTGTTCAAGGTATTACCAAATCACTGAATGGTTTAGGGTATTCAGGTATTGGTTATAAAACCTCAGGTGTTAAGGCAGTGCCTCTAACCAAAAAAGAAGGGGGCGAATATATTGCTGCAACACCTGAAAATGCATCAGCAGGAAAATATCCGTTAGGCCGTTTCCTGTATGTTTATGTCAACAAACAACCTAATAAAGCACTTCCGCCATTAGAAACTGAATTCATGAAAATGGTTCTTTCCAAAACGGGTCAGCTAGTTGTAGTAAAAGATGGCTATATCCCGCTACCAGCAAAAGTAGCTGAAGCTGAACTCGCCAAGCTTAAGTAGGTCAGAAAATATATGATGTTTAAGTAAAACCCCTCTTTGCTAAATGTCTGTAAAACAAGCCCCACTTTTGTGGGGCTTTTTTTTTAAAGGAATGTAACTTCATCGAAAATGCAGGAGCACTCAAACGATGTTGTTCAGGATAAACGTTGACCACGGACATATTGAGTCGCAGGAGCAACATATCTGAATATGTCCGTATGAAAATTTCTGCTAACGAGCCATAGCTTCTACTCAAAAAAAATAAAATAACTTCTTGTTGTGATAGACAGCTTCTTCTAATTTAAACTAATAAATTTTTTATTGACCCGTCTACAAGATTAGGGTTCATCATTGTTTCTCGATTGGTAATTGGTGACTTTATGTTTACGGTAACTCAACTCGCCAGGAAATCTGGTGTTTCCAGAGCAACTATTTTGTACTACGAGCGTGAAAGCATTATTAATGCCTGCCTCGCGCTCAGCTAATGGATACAGGTGGTATGGTGATACCGAGATAGAACGATTAGAAGCGATTGTTTCGTACCGTTCTTATGGAATACCCGTCGCAAGCATAAGGAGCCTATTAGATCCTAAGGAAGGAATGTCTCAATTTCAGATATTAAGAGACCATCTTAATGAATTAGGAAAAGAGATAAATCTTCTTGAGAAACAGCAGAAAGCAATTATTGCTTTACTGCAGGAACCTAAATTGTTGGAGGAAAATATGGTAACTAAAGAACGTTGGGTAGAAATAATGCAAGCTGCAGGGTTTAATGGAGCAGGTATGACTAAATGGCATCAAAAGTTTGAAGAAATGGAGCCTAACGAACATCAATTATTTCTTGAGTCTTTGGGTATTGATGCTGAAGAGATAAAGCAAATTCGAAATTTGTAAAATTTGATAGCCTCAAGGAAGAGGCATTTATAACAGTTACTTTGCTAACTCATACTTAATTTTGCGCGTCTTCTCATGGCTGAAAGGAGTCAACTCTTAATAATCTACTTTAGCTTGTAATATTCTCTCAAACCCATATTTCACAACAATATCCCGCCGTTGTAACAAAAATGTCATAAAGCGATTCTAGAATGGCGGGCATGAATACAAATGAAAATACAGCCGATGTCGCATTGCCTGATTTTAATTCCAAATCAGCCAGTAAATTTCGTAAATGGCGGCACATTAAAGATGTTGCTACACGTTATTTGATGGCATTTGGCGGGATTGGCGTCATTATCGCAATTGTGCTGATTGCCTTTTATTTGCTCTATGTTGTGATACCCATGTTCAAGTCTGCTCATATTGAATCGGTTGCAACGTATTCTATTCCGGGTACAGATAATTCCAACGACAAAACATTGATCTATGCCATGGAAGAGCAGCGTGAAGTTGCGTTACGAATCAATGATCAGGGGCATGCTGTTTTCTTTTCCACTAAAAATGGTGAAATACGAAAAACAATAGATTTAAATATTCTTCCGGATGTCTCGATTACAACTGTTTCAACCGGCGATCAAACTCAACGAATGGTTGCTCTTGGTTTGTCGAATGGTTCGGTCATATTTTTTCAACATAATTATACGGTAACGTTTCCGGATGATATTCGTTTAATTACTCCCGGCATCGATTTTCCATTTGGTGATCAAGCTATTCAGGTTAATCAGGCTGGCGATCCCATAAAACAACTCAGTGTTCAATATGATGAAGAGCAGGCGACGATTGCTGCACATGATTCGCAAGCACAAATAAATTTAATAAATTTTGTTAAAGAAGAATCCTTTTTAAGTGATGAAGTAGAAATTACACGTGAAGACACTCTGTTATCAATTGATACAGAAGAAATTGTCGATCTAAAAATAGATGTTGAACAACGAGAACTCTATATCGCCGATAAACTCGGTAATATTTATTATTATGATATCAGTGATAAAACAGAGCCTCGTTTGGTGCAAAAAGTAAAAGCAGTAGAGGATGATACGTATATTACTGCATTGGAATTTCTGGCTGGAGGTATATCAATACTTGTTGGTGATTCTACCGGCCAGATTGCACAGTGGTTTCCGGTCAGAGATGATGAGAATAATTACACTTTACAAAAAATAAGATCGTTTAATAAACAAAACGCGCCTATAACAGCGATTGCACCTGAATTTGCCCGCAAAGGTTTTGTTGCCATTGATGAAAATGGCGAGATGGGTATTTACCATACTACGGCACATCGAACGGTATTACTCAAGCAGATAGATGATCATGCCTTAAATACGATTATATTGTCGCCAAGAGCGAATGCAGCATTGGTTGAAAATGATGAAGGTCAATTACAGTTCTATCATATCGATAATGAACACCCGGAAATTTCTTTCCAGTCAATTTGGGGCAAAGTCTGGTATGAAAGTCGTGATAAGCCTGAATATATTTGGCAGTCATCTTCAGCAAGTAGTGACTTTGAGCCAAAATTTAGTTTAACACCATTAGCCTACGGTACATTTAAAGCAGCATTTTATGCTATGTTGTTTGCTATTCCTCTTGCGATATTTGGTGCAATGTATACCGCTTACTTTATGGCACCGAAAATGCGGCAGGTTGTTAAACCTACCATTGAAATTATGGAAGCTTTACCAACAGTTATTTTGGGTTTTCTTGCTGGTCTTTGGTTAGCACCATTCGTTGAAACACATTTGCCTGGCATGTTTGTATTAATCATCTTTGTGCCACTAAGTATTATCCTGGCTGCGGCAGTTTGGGAATTTGTGCCTGATCATATTAAGCATAAGGTGCCTGAAGGCTGGGAAGCCGCTCTATTAATGCCGGTTATTATTCTTTCTGTTACTTTTTCCATTGGCGTTAGTCAACCTATCGAGAATTTATTTTTTGGCGGCAACTTACCGTTATGGTTAAGTACTGAAATGGGTATAACCTATGATCAACGTAATTCACTTGTTGTAGGTTTTGCAATGGGCTTTGCAGTTATCCCTACCATTTTTTCTATCAGTGAAGATGCCGTTTACAGTGTGCCTAAACACCTGACAACCGGTTCCCTGGCATTAGGCGCCACACCTTGGCAGACCATGACACGTGTTGTCTTGCTAACAGCGAGTCCCGGTATTTTTTCTGCAATCATGATTGGCCTGGGTCGCGCTGTTGGTGAAACGATGATTGTTGTTATGGCAACCGGTAATACTGCAATTATGGATATGAGTATCTTTGAAGGCTTTCGTGCCATGTCAGCAAACATTGCAGTCGAGATGCCTGAAACAGAAGTAAACAGCACACATTATCGTATTCTGTTTTTAGGTGCCCTGGTTCTTTTTGCTATCACATTCTTTTTTAACACTATCGCTGAAGTTGTCAGACAGCGGTTACGTACAAAATACAGTTCACTTTAAAATGAAAGTTAAAATAAAAAAATGGTTTGATTCAGGAACACCATTCGTCTGGTTAAATGCCGGTGCAGTTTCTGTTTCGGTGATCATGGTTGCCGGTTTAATTGCTTTGATTGCCGTCCGTGGTTTAGGTCATTTCTGGCCCGCGGATGTTGCTGTTTTTGATTATTACGTGGAACCTAATGGCGAAGCTGTTCGGCTTATGGGTGAGATTGTCGATGAAGAAACCGTATCCCGTTCTCGCGCAGGCAATCCTGATTATGCCGGTGAAAGCATTACGCGAGATTTAATCAAGACAGGTAATAGAGATGTCTCTGGTCTGGATTTTCGTTGGATACTAAATGCAGGTATAAAAAATAGAACTTATCCGGACGATGCGATGATTGTTGAGCGTCGTGAGTGGGGTAATTTTTATGGTTATCTTAGCGGGCTTGAAATAGATGGCCAGAAGTTAAGTTACAATGATGAGTCCTGGAATAGTTTCCAGCAAGCAATAGAAAATAATAACAGGATATTTGATGAGATACGTCACATAGAAAAAGATTTAATCGGTGCGGTTAACTATAAGATGGAACGTCTCCGTCTAAAACAGCGGGGACTGGAATTAAAAGAAAAAGATACGCCGGAAAATATTGCTAAATTAATCAAGCAGCGTGAAGCATTGCAGCTTGAATACAATAGTTACACGACAGAACTGGAAGAATTATATGGTGAATTAAACCGGTCCAGTTTTTCAGCTAAAACTGCGAATGGTAAAGAGATCACGGTCGGGTTTTCAAAAGTTGTTCGAGCCTATCGACCAAACGCGATGAATTTGCTTGATAAATGTTTTTTCTATGTAGAGAAATTTTGGGAATTTTTATCTGACGATCCACGTGAAGCAAATACAGAGGGTGGAATTTTCCCCGCTATATTTGGTACGGTCTTAATGGTGATGATTATGGCGGTATTAGTTACGCCCTTTGGTGTCATTGCCGCTGTTTACCTTCGTGAATACGCAACTCAAGGTCCGGTCACCCGTTTGATTCGAATCGCGGTTAATAATCTTGCTGGTGTACCTTCCGTTGTTTATGGTGTGTTTGGCCTTGGTTTTTTTGTTTACTTTCTGGGCGGGTCTATTGACGAAATCTTTTTCCCCGAATCATTACCCGCACCTACCTTTGGTACGCCAGGTTTGCTCTGGGCTTCATTAACTCTGGCTATATTAACGGTGCCTGTTGTTATTGTTGCGACAGAAGAAGGTCTGTCACGTGTACCACGAGCAATTCGCGAAGGTAGTTTAGCGTTGGGCGCAACCAAAGCTGAAACAATGTTCCGTACAGTTTTACCCATGACAGCTTCTGCCATGATGACCGGTCTGATTCTGGCGGTTGCCAGAGCCGCAGGTGAAGTTGCACCATTAATGTTGGTTGGTGTTGTTAAGTTGGCGCCTTCATTAGGCCTGGATGGAAATGCACCTTTTCTTCATCTGGATAGAAAATTCATGCATTTGGGTTTTCATATTTATGATGTTGGCTTTCAAAGTCCGAATGTTGAGGCAGCGCGACCCCTCGTGTATGCCACAGCATTACTATTAGTTCTATTAATTATCATATTAAACCTGACAGCTATACGGATTCGTAATAATCTTAGGGAGAAATACCGTGCGGCAGAACAATCTTAATGAAAAAGTTGAATTTTTTGAGGAAGATCCAGTGAGCGAATCAAGTGTAACAACGCCGACTCATTCAATCGATATGTCAAGTATTGTCAAGCATGATGGCGTATCGAATCTGGCAGATGAAAAAATCTGTATCGAAGTGAATAATTTCAATTTGTTTTATAGTGAAAAACAGGCGCTCAAGAATATCAATTTGCAAATACCCGAAAAGAAGGTTACGGCATTTATTGGTCCGAGTGGTTGCGGTAAGTCTACTTTATTACGTTGCTTTAATCGTATGAATGATTTGATTGATGGCATTAAAACGGATGGCGACATTTCGCTAGATGGAAAAGATATTTTTGATAAGAATGTCAATGTGGCTGATTTGCGTCGTCGTGTTGGCATGGTGTTTCAAAAACCCAATCCGTTTCCAAAATCCATTTATGAAAACGTGGCCTATGGTTTACGTATTCAGGGCATAAGTGATCGACGTACAATTGATGCAGTTGTAGAAAAATCATTAAAAGGAGCGGCACTTTGGGATGAGGTTAAAGATCGGCTTGATGATTTAGCAATGGGTTTGTCTGGTGGTCAACAACAGCGTCTCGTCATAGCGCGGGCGATTGCGATTGAACCCGAAGTGATTCTTTTGGATGAACCCGCTTCAGCACTGGATCCGATTTCTACGTTAAAAATTGAAGAATTAATTTATGAATTAAAAGATAGATTTACCATTGTCATAGTGACACATAACATGCAACAGGCTGCACGTGTGTCAGACTATACGGCATACTTGTACATGGGTGAGATGGTAGAGTTCAATGATACAAGTACCTTGTTTACAAATCCGAGTGAAAAAATGACAGAGGATTACATTACTGGACGTTACGGTTAATCAGGTTTTATTGGAGAACAACAAATGAGTTATGGCCCTCAACATATTTCGAAACAGTTTGATGATGAACTTGAGAATGTACGTGGCAAGGTGCTTGAGATGGGTGGTCTTGTCGAACAGCAACTTAATAATGCGCTCCGATCACTGATTGAAAGTGAAACTGATCTTGCTGAATTAGTCATAGAAACCGAAGTGCAGGTTAATACTTATGAAGTGACTATTGATCAGGAGTGCACAAAAATTCTTGCAAGAAGACAACCTGCTGCCAGTGATTTACGTTTGGTAATGGCCATCACCAAAACGATTACTGACCTGGAACGTGTTGGTGATGAAGCAGAAAAAGTAGCCAGAATGGCAATAGAGTTAACAGAGAAACATGGCCCGAAAGCGTATTACATTGGTATTAATGCGATGGGTAACCTGGTTAGTAATATGTTACATGATGCACTTGATGCCTTTGCAAGAATGGACTCAAAACAAGCCGTTGCCGTTGCTGGCAAGGAACCGGAATCCGATGATCAATATAGCGCGATTTTAAGGCAACTCGTTACTTACATGATGGAAGATGCAAGAAATATTAGCGGCACACTGGATGCAATGTGGACTGCCAGAGCATTAGAACGTATCGGCGATCATGCGCGGAATATCTGTGAAAATATTATTTACCTGGTTGAAGGTAAAGATGTTCGACATTTCAGTATTGAACAAATGGAAGACATTCTTGCCGGTAGATAAGGTCCGTTTCCGATCGAAAGTTATACCCGTTTTCTACTTATCCAAATATCGCTGATAAGGCATAGAAAAAAATTATCGCCAGTATCGCACCTGCTGGTAAGGTGATAATCCACGACATAAAGATTGAACCTATCATTCGTAAATTCAGCGCGGATATACCTCGAGCAAAACCAACGCCTAATACGGCACCAACAAGTGTGTGAGTCGTTGATATGGGCAAGCCTGTGCCAGAAGCAAGTACGACCGTTGTTGATGCAGCAAGGTTACAACAAAAACCACGACTGGGTGTTAGATCGGTAATACCGGAACCTACTGTGGCAATAACCTTGTGTCCATACATTACCAGTCCAGTGACAATACCAACAGCACCGAGTAATAATATCCATATTGGCATCATGGATTTTTGGGCAATTTCACCGTCACTTGATACAACACTAACAATAGCTGCGACAGGACCGACAGCATTAGCAACATCGTTCGAACCATGGGCAAACGCCATAGCGCAGGCAGTAAAAACCATGAGCACACCGAACACACGTTCAACATCATGAAAATGATTATCTATATTTCTTTCTTCACTAAATGAAATTTTCCGAATTAAAAATTTACCGATAACGGCACAAATAAGGCCAATAAAAATACTAATCCCATAACATTCCACTTTTGATAAATCCAGACCAATATGTTTCAAACCTTTGAACATGGTAACCAGTGAAATCATTGTGCCGGTCATAAAGATATAATAGGGAACAAAGCGCTTCGAATTTTTCATTGGATTAGCTGTATCGAGTATCAGTTTTTGCACACTGCGAAACAGCGCATACGAAAATGCTCCGGCAATAACGGGCGATACCACCCAACTCGCTGCGATGGAACCGACTTTGCCCCATTTAACTGCTTCTATACCGATACCTACAGCAGCAAAGCCAACAATTGCGCCTACTATAGAATGAGTGGTTGATACTGGCAGACCATACTTTGTTGCAACCAGTAACCAGATGCCTGCAGCCAGTAAGGCGGCAAGCATGCCATAGATAAGTAATTCGGGAGAACCGGAAAGCAAATCAGAATCGATGATACCTTTACGTATAGTCGAAGTAACTTGCCCACCTGCGAGGAAAGCACCGCAAAATTCAAATATTGCCGCGATAATAACAGCATGCTTTAGTGTGAGTGCTTTGGAGCCAACAGATGTCGCCATTGCGTTTGCAACATCATTTGCGCCTATACCCCAAGCCATAAACAGACCAAAGCAGCCCGCCAATATAAGAAATATTGTTGTGTGTTCCATAGAATTTTTATTACTTTATTATTTAGCTAGCATTAACTGCAAGCGATTGCCGGTACTTTGTGCTGAATCAGCAAGATCTCCGGTCCACTCAATGATTTTATATAGGAACATCACATCAATAGGTGATAGTTCTTTTTCTATCTTATAAAGTTCAGCTCGTAATGTGATCTGAATTTCATCCGTTTCATCTTCTATTGTATGTAATTCTTCAATCATCTTTTTAACACGAGTTGCTTCGTCGCCACGAAAACCGGTTACGACCAACTCATCCAGTTCATTGATAGCAACTTGTGCCTGTCTTGTTGCGTCAATACATCGTTTTAGAAATTCCATATAAGCATGACTAATGCTTTCAGGCAGTGACATTTTTCTTCCCAGAGTTAAACCGGAAATATCCTTGGCCTTATTAGCAATATGATCTTGCAGATCCAGAACTTCCAGTACGTCTCTACGATCGATAGGCATAAACAGGCTGGATGGTATATTCAAGCGTAATATATTTTTGATTTCATCAGCCTCATTCTCAAGCTGGACCAGCTTTGTTTGCGTTTCGTTCGCTTGTTCCCAGTCATTGCTTATTACGAATTCAAAGTAAGGTATTAATTGTTCAACGCATAGAACAACGATATCGATGTGTTTTTGTAAAGGGGTGACAGGCGAGCTGCCAAAAATACGGGAAAAATAGTTCGATTGAGCCATTAAAAGTCTAATCTGGGAATATTCTTCATAAAGATGTCATATAAAACAGCTAATATATAATGATGCGCAATTGTATGCTTTAAATAGTCTTTTTGTATAGCGTGAATTATTTAGAGTTGAAGTAACCCCTGTTAATACATGATTTTCTTACATAATATTGATTTACATCAAGTTATAGACTCTTTCGTCTACTAGAGTTATAAGTAAGTATTAATAATAAAAACAAGGTTTTATGGACGAGTTAAATTTAAAGTCACCAGAACTCTATATTAATCGTGAATTAAGCTTGCTAGAGTTTAATCGCCGTGTTCTTGAGCAGGCAAAAGATAAAAATACGCCTTTATTAGAACGCTTACGTTTTATCTGTATAGCAAGTACAAATCTTGATGAGTTTTTCGAAATTCGTGTCGCTGGTTTAAATCAGCAAGTTAAATATGGTTCCGTACAAACAGGCGAGGATAATCTTACGCCTGTTGAAGTGTTAAAAAGAATAAGTGAAGTTGCTCATGAGTTGGTAGATGAGCAATATAAAATGCTTAATGATGTGCTTATTCCTGAATTAGCCAATGAAAAAATCCGGATTTTGCGGCGCGCACAATGGAAACCAAAATTATCACGTTGGATAAAAAGTTACTTTAATCGCGAATTAATTCCTATTCTTAGCCCTATAGGACTGGATCCTTCTCATCCATTCCCTCGTGTATTAAACAAGAACCTGTATTTTATTGTCACACTTGAAGGTAAAGATGCCTTTGGCCGAGAAAGTGGCTACGCTATTGTACAAGCGCCACGTTCATTACCTCGCGTAATCGAAGTGCCAAAAGAACATTCTCCCAAGACACAGGATTTTATTTTACTGTCATCGGTTTTACATGCGCATGTCGGTGAGTTGTTCCCGGGTATGAAAGTAAAAGGTTGTTATCAGTTTCGTGTTACCCGGAATAGTGATTTGTTTGTTGATGATGAAGAAGTGGATGATTTGTTACGCGCACTGGAAGGTGAATTACCTTCGCGCCGTTATAATGATGCAGTGCGACTGGAAGTTGCCGATAACTGTCCTGAAGTGATCAGTAACTTTTTACTGGATCAATTCAAATTAACCGATGATGCCTTGTATAAGGTCAATGGCCCGGTTAATTTAAATCGTTTATTGCAAATTCATGATCTGGTTGACCGACCTGACTTGGTTTATCCTGGCTTTACACCAGATGTACCTCCGCGATTACTAAAAATGACGAGTATCTTCGATACATTACATAATGGAGATATTTTACTGTTACACCCGTTTCAATCATTTGCACCAGTTGTTGATTTTTTAAGGCAAGCTGCAAACGATCCGGCCGTATTATCTATTAAACAAACTTTATATCGAACAGGTAGCGATTCTGCAATTGTTCAGGCATTAAAGGATGCTGCACGTGCGGGTAAAGAAGTGACGGTCGTTATTGAATTGTTAGCGCGCTTTGATGAAGAAGCAAACATAGAATTAGCAAATGATCTGCAAGAAGCGGGTGCACATGTAGTTTATGGAGTCGTTGGTTATAAAACCCATGCAAAAATGATCATGGTAGTTAGACGGGAAGGCCGTGCTTTACGACGTTATGTCCATCTTGGAACAGGGAATTATCATACACGGACGGCAAGGCTTTATACTGATTATGGGTTATTAACTGCTGATCAGGCTGTGGGAGCAGATGTTAATAAGCTGTTTCATCAAATGACCGGTTTAGGCCGGGCGACAAAATTAAAAAAGTTATTGCAGTCTCCTTTTACCTTGCATAAAGCCATTCTTGATTTCATAGAGCAAGAAATAAATAACGCTAAATCAGGTAAAGAAGCACGTGTTATTGCCAAGATGAATGCGTTAGTTGAACCTGAAATAATTCGCGCTTTATACCGCGCATCTATGGCCGGCGTGAAAGTAGATTTAATTATTCGTGGAATATGCTGTTTGCGTCCGGGTGTTAAAGGCATATCAGAAAACATTCACGTTCGTTCTATTATTGGACGTTTTCTTGAGCACACCCGAATTTTCTATTTTTACAATAATGGTACGCCAAGCCTCTATTGTGCCAGTGCCGACTGGATGCAGCGCAATCTGTTTCATCGAGTAGAAGCCTGCTTTCCGATTGAAGAAAAACGTCCGCGCGATCAGATTATTAAATTAGGTTTATTAAATTATCTATCTGATAATTCACAGGCATGGATTTTACAGTCAGATGGAAGTTATCGACGTGCTAAAGCTGGAAATGCAAAACCGAAAGCGGCACAACAGGTATTACTGGAACATTACTGTCGATAGGATCGTTTACGTTTCACCTTATAGTTGTGGTAAAGATTAAATTTGAACAGGTACTAGCTATATTTTAGTTTGTAGTCTGTGACGGATAGATAATTGGCTTCGGTTTCAAGATCTGCTTCAGTCAATGGGTGATCAGTAAGCCAGCCGTCCTGAAATTTTAATACAATCTTATTTCCGTTGATTTCAAGATCAACTTCCGGTGTTTTAATGGTGTTGCGGCTGCGGTTTAAAACAATAGCCAGGCGCAGGATGATGACTAATTTTATCAGTTTATTCTTTATATCTTCAGTCACCGGCTCAAAAATTTCGAGTGCAATTTTTCGTCGATGCAAACGCACCAGAATACTTAATAATGTCTGTTCTTGTCGAGAGAAGCCGGGCATATCGGAGTTACTTAACAAGTAAGCACCGTGTTTATGATATTGACTATGCGCAATCGCCAGACCAATCTCATGCATACGAGCTGCCCATCGAATCATTTTTAAGTCTTCATGTTTATCCAGTTGCCACTCAGACTTGATGTATTTAAATAAATGTTTGGTTATTTTTTCAACTCGTTCAGCATGATTAGTATCAACACTGTAACGATTCATTAAACGATCTACTGTTTTGTCACGTACATCAATATCATGTTGACGACCAATCTGGTCATACAATAATCCTTCTCGTAGCGCGCCATCTGAATACTCCATCGACTCAATTTCAAGTGCTTCAAAGACGGCTGACAAAACTATAACTCCGCCAACAAAAACAGGGATACGATTTGCAGGCAGACCTTCAAATTCTATTTTGTTTATATTGCCGATAGATATAAGGGCTTTTTTTAATTTAGATAAAGCGTCAGGTGTTATACTGGCTTCATTCCAGCCTTGACTTATAATGACATCAAGAATCGCGCGTATTGTTCCCGATGTGCCAATGGCTTTATCCCAACCCTGACTTTTGTAAAAGCCCTGTATACTTTCCAGTTCTTGTAAGGCACAAATTCGGGCTTTACGATAACGTTTTGCTGTTATTTCACCATCCTTAAAAAATTGATTACTGATACTCACACAACCCATAAAGAGACTCTCTGTGATATCAGCTTCGAATCCTTTACCAATTATCAGTTCTGTACTGCCGCCACCAATATCTACAACTAGACGTTTGTCTTCATCGTTAAAAATCGTATTGGCAACGCCAAGATAAACTAACCGTGCTTCTTCACGACCAGATATGATTTCAATATTATGTCTTAAAGCAGCATTAGCGCGAGTGAGAAATTCCACACCATTTCTGGCCTGACGCAAGGTATTTGTACCTACAGCGCGAATATTTGAAGCGGGGATTGTTTTAATTCGTTGTCCAAATTTTTCCAGGCACTGTAGTGCGATGTCCATCGCCTCGCCAGTTAACTCTCTATTTTCATTCAGACCGCCGGCAAGTCTTACCATTTCCTTTATTCGATCAACGATAAGTGCACGGCCATCGACTACATTAGCAACAACCATATGAAAGCTGTTTGAACCTAAATCGACAGCTGCAAAAGTTTTATTAGGATCTGACAAGACTTGAGTATGCCTGATAAATTAGAAAATGATTAAATGAAATATTATGCACGACATAATTGCATGAAATGTAGCATAATTTAACAAAAAGAATATATTTTTATTATGACATTTCAACTTTACATCATGCGGCATGCAAAATCTGATTGGTCTGGTTCAGACACAAAAGATTTCGATCGGCCAATTAATCAAAGAGGTAAGAAGAGCGCTGTTCGCATTGGTCAATGGATGAAAGAGAATGACTTTATACCTGAAAAAATTATCTCTTCACCAGCAGAACGCGCAAGACAAACAACAAGGCTAGTCGTAGAACAACTAAGCAGCTTAAACTCTGAAATGATAATCTATGAGAAAGAGCTTTATCTCGCGGATTTGGATACATTGATCGAAGAAATCCAATTACATAAGAATGATATTAATAGTTTAATGCTAGTAGCGCATAATCCAGGTCTGGAACAATTGATTGGGTTTCTGTCGAGTAAATCAGGATCTGAATACAGAAGTATGACAACTGCTAACCTGGTAATATTTGAATATCCCGATAACCAGTTTGATCCTTACATAGATAAGGGAAAGTTAATTGAATTTATTAAGCCAAAAGAACTTTAATATGGGCAGTCGTCCTTGTGCATCCATGCACCCACGACATATATTACATCATGTAAATATTACTTTTCAGCTACCACGTAGGCTATCCAGCCGGCATCAGCATCACCTTCTGTTTCAGGAATAAACACGCCGTTGCCCTCACCATCTTCATCAGCTTGTTCCCAATAGACTGTTGGTTTAAAACCGGCTTCAGTTAACATCTCCAGAATTTCAGGCATCGTCCAGACACGCCATTCATAAGTAAATGCATTCATTAACTTTGAACCATCTTTAAATTTAAAGTGGATGTGGTTCTTGGCGATCCCTGTGATCGGGTTATATCGATATTGATCCCAAATATAGGTGAAATTCTTATATTTGGTTTTTTCTTTTAATTCCTGATAGGCCTCGTAGCCACCATATGCATCCAGAAAAAATATACCATCATCAACTAAAGCAGTATAAATACTTTTGAAATACTCGATAGTAAGGTTACGTTCAATTAATAACCAATAACTGAAATTCATTGCCAGAACAATATCAACCGGCTTTGTTTTTACGGTGATAACATTATCGTTAATAACGTTTATACGTTTTGCTTGATCAGGGCTAAGTTTCGCTATTTTATTTTTTTGACCCCATGCCAAAACTTCCTCATCGAGGTCAATGCTGATTGCTGTATTAGTCTTGCGACGTTTTATCCACTCACAGGAAGTATTAGTTGTTCCACAAAAATCTTCTCTAAGTGATGTGGCGTTACGTTTACGAAGTTTCCTGTAAGTTGTATCAACAAAGTCAATTTCAGACTCTACGCATTGTACGGAATCTTCATAGCAAACATGGCGATCTGCCAGATAGGCCATGGTTGGTCCAGAGGGTTTTTTATTACTATTTTTATTCTTCTTACTTGAAGCCATGATATGTCCTGTTAAGAATAGTGTAGTGTTATTTATAATTTTTGCGCATTATAACGAATAGTTAAGAATCAGGTTAGTTTAACCTGAATATTTAAATTTGTAGCTCAATAATTTTATTACAATTTTATTAAGGTGAAATAATGGGTTGGTGGGGAAAAATACTGGGTGGTACTTTTGGAATGATGTTCGGTGGCCCGATTGGTGCCCTGATAGGCGTCGCATTAGGTCATAACTTTGATAAAGGTGTCACCTATACAAGCGGACAAACTACCGGTCAATCCGGGTTTGGCAGGCAGGAACGTGCACAAACCATATTCTATACAGCAACCTTTTCGGTTATGGGGCATGTATGTAAAGCTGACGGACAAGTAACAGAAGATGAAATATCACTTGCCAGAAAAGTGATGCAGCAAATGGAACTGGATGATGCTCAACGTAAAGCATCAATCGATTTATTTAACGAAGGTAAGAAAACATCATTCCCAATTAATGACATCGTCAGACAGTTCCGGCAGGAAATAGGTTACCGGCCAAATCTGTTACGTATGTTTATCGAAATACAGATCATGGCTGCATATGCTGATGGTGTGATGGAACCGTCGGAACGTAAAGTTCTTTTAAACATCTGTCAGCTATTAAATATTTCACAACATGAATTCGAGCATCTCTGTGCAATGATTGGCGGTATGCACGGTAGTTCATCAACTGGTCGTAATGATGGATCGCCTTCATTAAAGCAGGCCTATGCTATACTCGATATTAAAGAATCGGCCAGTGCGAGCGACATTAAAAAAGCCTATCGTCGATTATTGAGCCAACATCATCCGGATAAATTAGTTGCAAAAGGGTTGCCGGAAGAGATGATGAAACTGGCCGCAGAGCAAACTCACGAAATTAGAAAAGCGTACGAAGTGATTAAACAGGCAAAAAACCTTTAATTTTTAGCTTGCTTCGAAAACATTCGGTATACTCAAATAATCATCGGTACATCAGTAATAAATAGAGCGGTAACGTTATGAAAATTAAATCAATACTTGAAAAAAAAGGCAGCGACGTATACAGCATTCCGGCAGATGGAACACTGAAAGATATGGTGAAAGAAATGCTTGGTCGAAGTATTGGTTCATTACTGGTTTTACACGATGATGGCTCTTTAGCGGGTATTATTACGGAACGTGATTTTCTTCATAATGTTTCCTTGAATGCTGATTCATGGCAATCTATTTGTATTGGCGATGTTATGATTAAAAAAGTTCTGACAGCAACGCCCGATGAGACTATCGATGAAGTAATGTCTCGTATGACCAGGAACCGTATTCGTCATATGCCGGTTGTTGATTCCAACAAGGTTGTTGGCGTCTTATCTATCGGCGACATTATTTTTGCTTCTCTGGATGAAACGACTTTTCAAAATGAAATAATGAAACGCTATATCAAGGATTGGCCGGGAGAAGAAGCAGAATCTGCTGCCCGGTAAAACTACAGTTTGATTGGGTTATTATCCTGATCAGTTATTTCCAGATTGTTACCCGTAGCGAAATCAACAAGAAAATCGTAAGTCATCGGATCTCTTTCTTTTAGCTCGGGTTTAACCACAAAACACTTGTGTTTTTCACCTTGCTTGATATTGACCAGTGGGTTGAATATAAGTCGACCTGTTGGCCCATGCGTTGCCAATGCGTAATACAGACGTTCGGCCCAGTCACTGGGACGAAATTTGTTGCCCTCTTTGGTTATGCCTCTAATTAATATTTTTTCTATTGCCATTCCGTATTATTACTCGTTGGTTAGTCACATGCTGCACTACTTCCTCGGTGCTACAGGGCCGCGATTATAAGGGAGAGATCATGATTTTACGAATGGCTATTCTCTATTTATTTGTAATTGTCAGCCACACTCCGAATTTACATTGATATACAGACTCTTTTATTAAAAGTGGCTAAACAGTGTTATAAGGTATGTTGCACCGCGCGGTTCATATTGAGTTTTTGACCATTGGGTTGCGACTTTACTCTTGTTGTTTAAAACATTATGGCCTGAGAATCTGAGGTCAACACCATCAACAATAAAGTCTTCATAAGTTAAAGCTGCATCCAGATAAATACGATCATCCAGTTCTTCGAAGCTGGCTTTATTAAGTGAAAAAGCGGTTTGACTGGTGAAATATCGGGCTTGCCCACTAAAATTTATATTATTATTAAATTGATAATCAATACCCAGGTTTGCTGTGATGATGGGTGCACCAACAATTTCACCATCTGTGTTCACTTGTACATGTTCATTGCCAATAATTGTTGGATCAGAGTCAATATTAAAAAAAGAATTGAATTCAGAGTCAATATAGGAACCTGTAAACCACATTGATAAATCCTTGTTGAAGTCATGAACCACATCAAACTCTAGTCCAAAGCCGGAATAATCCCCTGCGTTGGTGTGGGGTGCGACCCAGGTAATGAAATCTTCCAGTTCCTGGTAATACAGGGTTACCGATGCACGTGTTTTATTAAAATAATAAATATTTTGCCATTCAAAAGTCGTCAGTTTTTCAGGTTTTTGTGCAGTTGGTGAGGTGTTTGCAAAGGTGGGAGGTGACGGGTTATTCGTACCCCATACCTGATTTAATGCAGCAAGAGGCGATGGCATGCGAATCGCTCTATTAATCATTGCCTTGCTAATCCATTTATCTGAAATATCATAAATTGCAGCGAAACGACCACCCCAATATATGCGTTCATCAACAATAGTATTATCA
This sequence comes from Pseudomonadota bacterium, assembly GCA_013112535.1. GTDB lineage: Bacteria > Pseudomonadota > Gammaproteobacteria > Eutrophobiales > Eutrophobiaceae > UBA7359. Next base: position 158,876 of record JABFGI010000004.1, on the reverse strand, counting down.
TCAGCACGAATGCCTGCGATTAACTTTAACTTATCGTTATATTGCCAGGTGTCAGAAAAATACACACCAAGTGCATGAGTATCTTTATCAATCAGCGTTGTTTGTGTTTGATTAATAGTGAAAAAGCTATCGAAATTATCTTCAACGGTGAATTGAATGCCAGCTTGAATAAAGTGATCGTTAATTCCATCGTATTCCAGACCAAATTCGGCAGTGTAGTCTACCTGACTGATACGCTGTTCCAGACCGCCATCAGGTGGAAATCCATTCTTGTTTAAACGATCCTGTTGTTTATAAGCAATACCAAATCGTGTTTTAGTCGTAATTGATGGTGAATAGTCGTAGGTATGTTCCAGGTCTAACTTGTACATCTTATCTTTGAGGAAGGAGTCATTTCTACGACCGGAACCATTCAGTTGTAAGTCAGCGCCGCTTTCAGACTCATGAACTACAATTTGTCCCCACCAATTATCCATGCGCCCCTCGAATAGAGCAAAAACACTCGGTTCTAATTTTCCTGTTACCGTTGTGTCTGCCAGTACTGAACGATTATCCTGATCCCAGGCATCAAAACCTTCTTTTTGCTCATAGCTTACAGAAGCACTGACATAACGATTGGCAGACCATTCTTTTCCGCCCATCAGCGTCGCAGCATAGGGTTGATCATTGCCCGACGCTATGATTGCTTCAATACCTTGTGTCTTTCTGGTAATGACGTTGACCGTCGCAGCCAGCGTATTCGCCTGTTGAAATAAGGAAGATGGGCCGACAATGATTTCAACCCGTTCGACACTATCAAGATTAATTGGACCATTTAAAAAATTTGGTTCATTGACACCATTACTTTCCCGACCATTAATTAGTAAGGTAATTTTTTCATTATCGTTACCATTTAAGCCACGAATACCCGCGGTAAACATCAATTCATTCATGAATACGGTAAAGCCGGGGACAACTTGCAAGGCATCTTTAAGGCTGCGATAACCACGCTCCTTAATCATTTCTTGAGTGATAACGTGTATCGTCCCTGCTGCATGGTCGCGACCTTCTTGAACTCGAGATACAGTCGTTACACTTATATTGCTAAGTTCTTCCAGTGAAAGTTCGAAGAGAGAGACTTCATCTGCAGCAACACAACATACGGAATAAATCCCAAGGATGATAATTAATGACGATGAAGTTCGGCCAAATTTAATTGACACAATGCTCTCCTTGATTAAAGGTAAAGTCTCATCCCCCATTAACAAGATTAGCAAGTTTTTTTCTATATTCCAGTTTCGGATTGCAAATAACTCAGCCGTACACTAGACTTTTATCGTATGCATCTTAGCCGGTCTAATAAGCCGCACTATCAAATGGTCTAATAAACCTCACTAGCCAACGGCCTAAAAAGCCGTAATTCATATTTAAGAAGTTGATTTGTGTATCGAGGCGCTTGATCGTCAAGATTGTTGCAGTGTGATATACGTTCATTCATGTATGCGATATTTTCGACTAAAGCGCTATCGCTTAAGTTTATGTCGGGCGGGAGTGAATAAAAAACCCTAGGGGAATAATCTCGCCGTGCTAGTGCGGTTATTATCGCCCGACACCCATTAACTATAGCTGTTAAAGGTTTAACTATATAATAAGGATTGTTCGAAATGTATAATAGTAGCCCACAGTATCTTGATGGTGACGGGAATATAAGGATGTGTCAGCTTTGCAAGAGCGTTAAAATTTTAGAAACCGGGGACTGGGTTTTAGATACCGTATTATTTGTTGAACCGCCTGAAAATGTTGTGTTTGAGGTATGTCCGAAATGTTCTGATAAGGAATAGTTCTATTCGGATTCTGTTTTGTATTTATCCAGTAATATTCTTCCGGTTGGTGTTGATTTGCTTAACCATTCTATCAGTAATTTTTCTTTTTCATCTTTTGTAAGTTGCCAGTTTTGATTTGTTTCTTTTATTTTGTTTATTAAGTAATAAAGACTAATGCCAGCACTCACTGAGACATTATAGCTTTGGGTGAAACCGGTGATCGGTATTTGTACCTTGTAGTCAGCTTTATGTTCCTGTGCTCTATGCAGGCCGGTATCTTCGCTGCCGAAACAGAGTGCAAGTTTTTCGTTAACGGGTAATTCTTCAAGCGGAATGCTTTCCTGATTTAATGTCATAGCAGCAATTTTATAATTTTGTTGTTTCAGATTTTTAATGCATTCGATTCGTCCGTCTTCGCATTCGTAAAGATTGAGATCAATCCATTTTGATGAACCTTTAACGACATCGCGATTTGTTTTGTGTTCATTGCGATCTTCTATGATGTTAATAGTTTGTATTCCAATGCACTCACTGGTGCGCATTATGGCGCTCGAATTTTGTGGTTGATATATATCATCGAGTACGATGGTGAGATAACGCGTACGTTGGTTTAGTACTTCTTGCAGGCGTTCGACACGATCATCATTAATGATGTCTGATAACCTGGAGATCAGGTTCGAACGTTGTTCGGTATTCACAAGATTCTACTCGGAATCGGATTCCCAATGTTCGGCATCGATGATGCGGCCTGAGTCGGGTTTATGGTGGTGGGCATTAATATGAGATTGTATGAAGTTGATTAGTAAGCTCTGCGCAATTTTATTACGTAATGGCGGAATTAAAACAAGAAAGCCAAATACATCTGTAAAAAAACCAGGTGTTAATAATAATGCACCAGCGATTAATAACATCAAACCTTCTATAAGTTCTGTCGCAGGCAAGTTACCTTCATCCATGCTCATCTGGACTTTAGCCAGGGTTGATAAACCTTGCTGACGAAACAGTGCCGCACCTAATGCAGCAGTACCAATCACCAGTGCTATGGTATAACCAATACCAAAAATCTGGCCAATTTGTATCAGGATTGCAATCTCAATAAGTGGAATAATAAGAAAAAGCAGAAACAGTATTCTAAACAAAAGATTTAACCTCGGAGATTATTTTGCTGTGCTAAGGTGGCATTATTATTGATGTATGGGCAAAATACTAATATACAACCCAAGCTGGCTATAAAAACAAGATTTATGAGTAATGATGTAAACTATATTTTGGTAATAACTACCTGTCCCGGTTCTATTTCGTCTAAAAAAGTAGCCCAGGAACTGGTGACGGAAAAATTGGCAGCCTGTGTCAACATTGTTCCCGGCGTACAGTCTTTCTTCAGCTGGGTTGGTAAGGTTGATAGTGCAAATGAACACATGCTGGTTATTAAGTCGACATTAAATAATTATGCAGCATTGGAAAAACGAATCAAAAAAATACACCCATACGAACTTCCGGAAATTATCGCTGTCCCTATAGAGACAGGCCTTGCCGGCTACCTGGACTGGATTAGCAAAAATACCAAATAAATGATGAATGTAGCACGCAGTATTTTCTTTCTTTCTTTTTTATTCTTCTCTTTTCTGGCGAATGCTGGCGAGCTAGGAAATAAATTAAGCGATCTCTTTTCGTTCAAAAGTTCGACTATCGAAAATGAGATACTTGACCCGGATGTTGCTTTTCGCGTTATTGCCGATATCAATGCTGATAAGCAGCTTGTTCTAAACTGGGAAATTAAGCCGGGTTACTATCTATATAAGAACAAATTTTCGACTGATTCAGCTAACCCGAATTTAACACTAGGCAGGTTTGAATTTCCCAAAGGTAAGTCAAAACAGGATCCCGCTTTTGGTCTTGTTGAAGTTTATTACGGAGAGAATAATGTATCGATTCCGTTCCAGCTTACTGATGCAATTTTAAAAGAGTTCGATCTTAATGTTGCCTATCAGGGCTGCAAGGAAGACTCAGTTTGTTATCCGCCGATTAAAAAAACACTAACGGTTTCTGTCCCCGCCAACTTTGAATCCTTGCCAGTCGAAATTATTCCTGGTCAAACGTCTTCTCAAACTCGTTCAGTTTCTGAGCAGGATGAGATTACTCAAGAATTAAAAGATAAAAGTTTATTTCTTAATATACTTTCATTTTTTGGTTTTGGTTTTCTCCTGGCATTAACACCATGCGTCTTTCCGATGATCCCTATTCTGTCCGGTATCCTTGTTGGTGAAGGACAACATATAACGCGGACAAGAGCATTCATGCTTTCTGTTAGTTATGTTCTTGCGATGGCGTTAACTTATTCGATATTAGGTATTATTGCCGGCCTCTTTAGTCTTAATTTGCAAGCCGCATCACAGAATGCCTGGGTATTAAGTTTTTTCAGCGGCGTATTTGTTTTGCTTGCTTTATCCATGTTTGGTTTTTATGAATTACATTTGCCTGCAAGCTGGCAAAGTAGATTGTCTTCAAACCATAACGAGTCGCATCATGGCACGTATAAAGGGGCGTTCGTCATGGGTGTGTTGTCCGCTATTATCGTAGGCCCCTGTGTTGCGCCGCCGTTAGCCGGTGCGTTGCTTTATATCAGTCAAACAGGTGATGCTTTGTTAGGTGGTTTTGCCTTGTTTGCCATGGGGCTTGGTTTTGGTATTCCCTTATTAATCGTGGGCGCAACTTCAGGTGAATTATTACCACGTGCCGGACTATGGATGGATAACATCAAACATGTTTTCGGTATCATAATGTTAGGTGTTGCTATCTGGTTTCTGGAAAGGATATTGCCAGCATCAATAATTTTAATTCTTTGGGCATGTTTGTTTGTGACAGCAGCTATTTTTATGGGTGCATTGGATAAAATTGAACCTGTTACTACAAATTGGCAACGCTTATGGAAAGGATTAGGCATTGTTGCACTGGTTTATGGTATCACCCTTGTTGTTGCATCGACACACGGAGCCGGAACTGTTTTAAAACCGTTCAATAAACAGGGTAGTGTCACCAGTACAGAAACACTGCCGTTTAAAATGATTTCTAATCTTGATGAACTTGAATCAGAATTAAGTCAGGCAAAATCTGAAGGCAAAAATGTCATGCTGGATTTTTATGCAGACTGGTGTGTGGTCTGTCATGAAATGGAAGCTTATACTTTTTCAGATCCTGCAGTACAAAATACATTACAGCCGGTTACCCTGTTAAAAATAGATGTAACGAAAAATAGCGATGAAGATAAAGCTTTTTTAAAACATTTTGAGTTATTTGGTCCTCCTGCTGTTTTATTCTTTAATAAAGACGCTGTAGAAATAAAATCACATCGCCTGGTAGGCTTTGTTAAAGCAGATGAGTTTGTAGAGCATGTTATGCAGGCAGTATCGTTATGAAACGGTGGCAATTAATAATAATAATCGTTGTTCTTGCGCTGGTTTCTGCCGTAGGTGGTTATCAATTTCAGCAATTTATAAAAAAAGATAAAGAAGCAAAAGAAGTTGTTGCCGTTAAGAATCCAATTGCACCTGAAGAAGTCATTGGTACTAAAGTCATAAATTTTAGTTTGCTTGATGTTGATGGCGTGCAACGCAATTTATCTGATTGGCAAGGCAAGGTGCTAGCCATTAATTTTTGGGCAACTTGGTGCACGCCTTGTCGTGAAGAAATACCGGCATTTGTTGAATTACAAGAGCAATATTCGAGTTATGGTTTGCAATTTATCGGTGTTGCCTTACAGGAAGCAGATGAAATTCGGGATTTTCTCAACGAGTTTAACGTCAATTATCCCGCCCTGGTTGGTGCCAATGATGTGATGAAAGCCGCAAAGCAATTAGGGAATGATATTGGCGCTTTGCCATATACTGTAATCGTAGACCGAAATGGCATTATTAGCTTTACACGACGTGGCCCATTGTCAAAAACCGAAGCAGAAATAGTTATCCAGGAGCTTCTTTAAGACAAAACCATCCTAAAATACCTTGTCGTATTTTCTATAAAATACTGCTAACATCCATAAAACGGCGTCGAAAATCGCTGAAAACTATAATAACGTGTTATTGATGGTTATTTAAAAACCATTGAATTTAGGGGAATATATTGAAATTTCTAGTACTTAACGGTCCTAATTTAAACTTATTAGGTGAACGTGAGCCAGAAGTTTATGGTTCAACAACACTTGCCGAGATAGATGCCAGACTTGTTGATATAGCAAAAGAACGTGGTCATGAACTAGCCTCTTTTCAAAGTAATGCGGAGCATGAGTTAATAGACCAGATTCATGCGGCAAAGAAATCATCAGTTGATTTTATTTTATTTAACCCCGGCGCATTCACACATACCAGTATTGCCTTGCGCGATGCAATATTAGGGACACAATTACCTTTCATTGAAGTACATCTTTCAAATGTATTTTCCAGAGAAGAATTCCGAAAACATTCTTACCTGTCTGATATTGCTGTTGCTGTTATCAGTGGTCTGGGTGCTTATGGTTATGAACTTGCGTTATTAGGCGCTGAACAATATTTTAAAAAATAGAAAAGAGTTATGGATATAAGAAAAGTAAAAAAATTAATCGAATTACTCGAAGAATCAGGTATTGCTGAAATCGAAATTCACGAAGGTGAGGAATCGGTACGTATTAGTCGAGGATCTACAATTACCGCAGCACAAGCAGCGGTCAATGTTCCTCAAGCTGTGCCTGTTGCTCAGGCAGTGCCTGTCGGTATTCAATCGTCTGCAACAGAGAGCGTTTCAGGTAATGACTATTCCAGTGAAGGACATGTTATTACTTCGCCGATGGTCGGTATTTTTTATACCTCTCCTTCTCCTGAAGAACCTGTTTTTGTTAGTAAGGGCCAGGCAGTAAAAGCAGGGGATGTGATTTGTATTATTGAAGCAATGAAAATTATGAACCAGATCGAAGCTGATACTGATGGAAAATTACTACGAGTACTGGTTGAGAATGGCGACGCTGTTGAATATGGTCAACCATTGTTTATCCTGGAAAAGTCCTGAAGTCTTATCACACAAGATATCCCTGATTATTAACTGAATTCATAGAGTACATTTATTAATGTTAGATAAAGTTGTTATTGCAAACCGGGGAGAAATCGCTCTTCGCGTTTTGCGGGCATGCAGAGAACTGGGTATTAAAACAGTTGCTGCCTATTCCGAACCGGATAAAGATTTGAAACATGTTTTTCTTTCTGATGAATCTGTTTGTATTGGTCCAGCTCCATCAACAGAAAGTTATTTAAATATTCCTGCGGTTATCTCTGCTGCTGAAGTGACTGATGCTGTAGCGATTCATCCCGGTTATGGTTTTCTCTCCGAGAATGCAGATTTTGCCGAGCGAGTTGAGCAAAGCGGTTTTGTTTTTATCGGACCTAAAGCAGAAACGATTCGTCTAATGGGCGATAAAGTTTCAGCGATTAATGCGATGAAAAAAGCAGGTATTCCCTGTGTGCCAGGTTCAGACGGGCCGCTGGGAGAAGATCCTGAAACACTAAAGAAAACAGCAAAACGGATTGGTTATCCCATCATTATTAAAGCCTCTGGCGGTGGCGGTGGTCGTGGCATGCGTGTTGTACATAGCGAAGCAAACTTACTCAAGTCTATTGCGCTAACCCGTTCTGAAGCCGCTGCTACATTTGGCAATGACATGATCTATATGGAAAAATTTCTGGAGCACCCTCGCCATATTGAGATACAGGTGCTCGCTGATGAACATGGCAATGTTATTTATTTAGGTGAACGCGATTGTTCAATGCAACGACGTCATCAAAAGGTTATTGAAGAAGCACCTGCACCCGGGCTTACTGAAGAAACCAGAAAAAGGATAGGTGAACGTTGTGTAGAAGCATGTAAAGCTATTAATTATCGCGGAGCAGGTACGTTTGAATTTTTATATGAAGATGGTGAGTTTTATTTCATTGAAATGAATACCCGTGTTCAGGTTGAACACCCTGTTACTGAAATGATCACCGGTGTTGATATTGTTAAAGAACAGTTGCGCATCGCCAGTGGTTTGCCATTAAGTTATAAACAGGAAGATATACAAATTAGAGGTCATGCGATTGAATGTCGAATTAATGCAGAAGATCCGGAAACCTTTATGCCTTCACCGGGAACAATAGAGCATTATCATCCGCCAGGTGGATTTGGTATTCGTGTCGATACGCATGTTTATCAGGGGTATAAAGTGCCACCGCATTATGATTCGATGATTGGTAAATTGATTGCCCATGCTGAAACAAGAGAGTTGGCTTTAACCCGTTTGTCGATGGCTTTATCTGAAATCGTAATTGACGGTATTAAAACCAATATTCCACTGCATCAGGAACTTGTTCAGGATACCGCGTTTGAAGCGGGCGGTACTGATATTCATTACCTGGAGGCTAAGTTAGGAATAAAGTAATGAGCTGGCTTCAACTTGAACTTGAAACACATCAAGCTCAAGCTGAAGAGCTATCCGATCTACTCGAACAGTTTGGTGCGGTTTCGGTTACCTTAACGGCATCAAGTGATGATCCTGTTTTTGATGCGGAAGGAGAAACCAAAAAACTCTGGGACAAAACAAAGTTAATTGCTTTACTTCATCCTGATTCCGACCTTGATATTATTCTGGTTTGCTTGCGAGATCGCATCGGTGCTGACAATATTTATAGTCACAAAATTGAATTAATAAAAGATAAAGACTGGGTTAGTGAGTTTAAAGCCGCACACCAGCCACTCATTTTTTCTGACCGCGTTTGTATTTGTCCAAGTTGGTGTGAAACGCCAGAAAATAATTTACCTACACTGATACTCGATCCCGGTCTGGCTTTTGGTACCGGTACGCATCCAACAACGTCATTATGTATTGAATGGTTAGCCGGGAACGATATTACTGATAAAGTTGTGATCGATTATGGTTGCGGTTCCGGTATTCTGGCGATGGTCGCTGCTTTGCTGGGCGCGAAAAAGGTGCATGCTGTAGATATTGATGAACAGGCTTTGCAAGCCGCACGGGAAAATATAGAACGAAATAATTTATCTGAAAAGATCGTTATTAATCATGTTGATAATGTTTCTCTTCCTGTTGCTGATGTTTTAGTGGCCAATATATTAATGAATCCGTTGAAAGGGCTCGTTGAAACGTTTTCAGCGATAACAAAACCGAAAAGCGATATTGTATTATCTGGTTTACTCCATGTTCAGGCGGATGAATGTTTGGAAGCATACGCATCTTGTTTTAATATGGATGAACCTGTTTTTAATGAAGAATGGACACGTCTTCATGGAATTAAGAAATAATGTATACAGTTTGTCCTGGTTGCACGAGACAGTTTCAAATTTATGCAGAGCACCTTGCAGCTGCATCAGGGCAGGTTCGCTGTGGTTTTTGTCATGAACAGTTTAATGCAACGGAACGTTTGTATGATGAGCCATTGTCTAACGAAAAAATTCTCAACGAACAACTTGCCATAGAATCTGCAGATGAAGAACCTCAGTTTGATATTCCGGAAAGTGTTGACCAAAATCCGGTAACGCCAGAGCAAGTAGTTACAGTTACAAATAGTAAAACAGATACAGAACAGGAACTGGATACTGCAATTAGTGAAATTGGTATCCGACCTTCCGTCGAGGAAATTAAAACCAGAGTAAAAAGTGAAGCAACAGCGCAAAAAGCGGTTGAATCAACCAGGGAATCAGCTATAGAAGAACACTATAGTTTCCATGAATCCGATGAACTTTTACCAGAAGAGAGCAAAGATAAAAGTCGTTGGCGCTGGTTACTGCCTTTATTCTGGACAACAGTCAGTATTGTGGCGCTTATAGCCATCGTAATGCAACTCGCCTGGTTTAATCGAGATCAGATTTTATTGAAATACCCGGAATATTTAACGTATGTGAAACAAATATGTAATGAATTTGATTGCCAGTTGATTCGTCAGCAGGATACAGGCGCAATTAAATTAGTTAACCGGGATGTACGTTTACATCCGGATTATCAGGATACCCTGCTAGTAAACGCTTCGATGAAAAATGAACTACCTGTTCGACAACCCTATCCACGTGTACAACTTACCTTGTTTGATACTTCTGGATCTTTGTTAGGGCATCGTGTGTTTGTCCCTGATGATTATCTGGATAGCAGTATTGATATTGATAAAGGGATGCCAGTTGATTCACCGGTATACTTTGTGCTTGAAGTAAGTGGTCCTACTTCAGGTGCAGTAAGTTTCGAATTTCGTTTTCTCTAGATTATTATCGCTAAAGTGACTGATTTCTCTGGTTAAAAATAAGCTGCTTTACATGTAAAAGCAGTCCGTTATTATAAGCTTTAAAACTGAGTTCCAACCATTCTAACGAAGCGGTTTCATGTTTATAGGGTCCCATATTCTTAAAAATAATCTGGTGCTTGCACCAATGGCTGGCGTGACTGATCAACCATTCAGGTTGCTTTGTCGTGAGCTGGGTGCTGGTCTGGTCATATCAGAAATGGTGACATCAAATCCGGCTCTATTTAAAAGCCGGAAAACACAGCTTCGTTTAAAGCTTGATGGTGAAGCAGAACCTAGAGCCGTACAGATTGCTGGTGCTGATCCTGGTCAAATGGCTATAGCGGCAAGGTTCAATGTCGATCTCGGCGCACAAATCATTGATATCAACATGGGCTGCCCGGCTAAAAAAGTATGCAATCTACTGGCAGGTTCAGCTCTGTTAAAAGACGAAAAATTGGTTGCAGATATTCTGGAATCAGTTGTGAATTCGGTGGAGGTTCCGGTCACATTAAAAATCAGGACAGGCTGGGATAAAGAGAATCGCAATGCTGTGAAAATAGCGCAAATTGCTGAATCAGCGGGAATTCAAGCATTGACCGTTCACGGCAGAACGCGCGCATGTGCATTTACCGGTTCAGCAGAACACGAAACTGCAGGAGAAATAAAAGCAAAAGTGGGAATTCCCATTATTGCAAACGGTGATATAAATACACCCGAAGTAGCCGCAGAAATTTTAAACACATATAACGTAGATGGAATTATGATAGGAAGAGCCGCACAGGGAAATCCATGGATTTTTCGTGAAATAAATCATTATTTGAAGACAGGCGGAAAACTCGCTTCGCCTGATGCTAATGAAATTTGTAATACTTTAGTTAAGCATGTGACAAACCTGCACCATTTTTATGGTGAACATCAGGGCTTACGTATTGCTCGTAAACACATTAGTTGGTATTGCAAACAGCAAAACAATGCCGGTGAATTTCGTAAAGTCATTAATCGAATTGACTCAGCGAATGATCAATTATCCGCGTTAAAACAATTCTTTAATGAGCAACAGGCTATAGCGGCATGATGAAAACAAAAATAAGAAAACAGACTGCTTCAGATCGCGGTGAATCTGCTGAAAGGTGTCTGGCTGATAGCGTTAAAAGAGCGATGGAAACCTATTTTGAAGATCTCGATGGACATCAGGTCAATAATCTTCATTCTTTATTCCTGGAAGAAGTAGAAAAACCTTTTTTCGATGTTGTTATGAAACACACAAATGGCAACATTACTCATGCAGCACAAATGCTCGGTTTAAATCGTGTCACATTACGTAACCGACTAAAAAAATATGGTCTAGATTAAGGATAAATTAATGGTAACAGTAAAACGTGCGTTAGTAAGTGTTTCAGATAAAGAAGGAATTGTTGAATTTTGTAAGGAAATAAGCGGGTTGGGTATAGAGATTCTCTCCACTGGTGGTACAGCAAGATTATTAGCTGACAATAATATCGATGTTATTGAAGTATCCGATTATACCGGTTTTCCTGAAATGATGGATGGTCGAGTTAAAACCCTGCATCCGAAAATTCATGGTGGTCTTTTGGGGCGACGTGGCACTGATAATGACGTTATGCAAGAACATGGTATCGATGAAATCGATCTGGTTGTCGTTAACCTTTATCCATTCGAACAAACTGTAAGTAAACCGGATTGTACATTTGAAGAAGCCATTGAAAATATCGATATTGGTGGCCCGGCGATGTTACGTTCTTCTGCCAAGAACCATGCTTCAGTTACGGTCGTCGTTGATACAGAAGATTACGATACTGTCCTAAAAGAGTTAAAAGAAAATAATCAAAGTGTAAGTGACGAAACGCGATTTCGATTGGCACAAAAAGTATTTGCGCATACTGCAAATTACGATGCCAATGTTTCAAATTACCTTGGTGCGATGAACGACAAAAAAGAACCCGTAGATTTTCCATTAACTTATTCGACGCAATTTAAAAAACAGCAGGAATTACGTTACGGTGAAAACCCGCATCAAACCGCAGCGTTTTATGTTGAACCCAATCCACCCGCCGGTACCTTGGCCAGTGCCAAACAGATTCAGGGAAAAGAACTTTCCTATAATAATATTAATGACACCGATGCAGCATTGGAGTGCGTATTATCTTTTGAAGAAACGGCCTGTGTCATTGTCAAGCATGCCAATCCTTGCGGCGTAGCCGTAGGCAGTAGTGTTTATGAAGCTTACAACAGAGCTTATGCAACCGATCCTACTTCTGCTTTCGGTGGCATCATTGCGTTCAACAAAGAGCTTGATGTAGAAACCGCAAAAGCCATTGTTGAACGTCAATTCGTTGAAGTGATTATTGCGCCAGGCATTGCACCGGAATGTATTGAAATAATCGCCAGTAAAAAGGGTGTGCGTTTACTGGAAGCAGGTCATCGTCAGGGAACAATACAACAGCTTAATATGAAACGAGTTAGTGGCGGTTTGTTGGTCCAGGATAATGATCGGGGCATGATTAGCAAAGATGATTTAAAAGTTGTAACCAAACGAGTTCCCACTGAACAGGAAATAAATGATCTGGTTTTTGCATGGCATGTTGTGAAGTATGTGAAATCAAATGCCATAATCTACGTTAAGAATAAACAAACAATAGGTATTGGTGCAGGTCAAATGAGTCGCGTTTATAGTGCGCGTATTGCTGCGATTAAAGCCGCAGATGAAAATCTTGAGGTAACCGGTTCTGTCATGGCATCCGATGCGTTCTTCCCTTTTAGAGATGGACTTGATTCAGCAGCCGAAGTTGGCATAAGTGCTGTTATTCAACCCGGTGGTTCGATGCGCGATGAAGAAGTGATTGCTGCAGCAGATGAGCATGACATTGCGATGGTGTATACTGGTATCCGCCACTTTCTCCACTGATTTTAAGCATCAGATTTACGCGGATACTTCGTTGCTTCCACTTTCTGCGATGCTCATTTACTATAGTAAACTCTGCTTCTCGAAAGCGTCGCGCCTCGTCTGCACGCAAATCTGAAAGCTTAAAAATATTCTGTCAGTCAATTAGTAATAATAAGAGTTATATATGAAAGTATTAGTTGTTGGTGGTGGTGGTCGTGAACATGCTTTGGCATGGAAAGCAGCGCAGTCTGATCAGGTTGAACTTGTTTATGTTGCACCGGGTAATGCGGGAACGGCAACAGAAGATAAATTAGAGAATGTTGCTATAGGTGCTGAAGACATTCCTGCATTAAAAGCCTTTGCGGAAAAAGAAAACATTGATCTGACTATCATTGGACCCGAAGCACCATTAGTAGCAGGTATTGTTGATGAGTTCCAGCAGGCTGACCTGGCTTGTTTTGGCCCAACCAAAGCGGGCGCGATTCTTGAAGGTTCCAAATCATTCAGTAAAGACTTTTTAAAACGTCATAATATTCCAACGGCTGAATATGAAGTCTTTACTGAAGTTTCTCCTGCCATTGAATATGTAAAATCAAAAACTATTCCTATCGTTATTAAAGCGGATGGTTTAGCGGCGGGTAAAGGAGTTGTGATTGCATTGACTGAAAATGAAGCTATTAATGCTATTAATGATATGTTGGCGGGAAACAAATTTGGTGAAGCCGGGCATCGTGTTGTTGTTGAAGAATTTATGCAGGGCGAAGAAGCCAGTTTCATAGTCATGTCAGATGGAGAGCATGTTTTACCATTGGCGAGTTCGCAAGATCACAAAGCACGAGATGAGGGTGACAAAGGACCGAACACCGGAGGCATGGGTGCTTACTCTCCGGCACCGGTTGTTGATGCAGCCATGCATGATCGCATAATGAATGAAGTTATTATGCCCACTATTATAGGTATGGCGAGTGAAGACAGAACCTATACCGGCTTTCTCTATGCGGGTGTGATGATAACAAAAGACGGTACGCCTAAAGTATTAGAGTTTAATTGTCGTTTCGGTGATCCGGAAACACAGCCAATCATGATGCGTTTAAAAAGCAATCTTGTTTCACTCTGTCTTGCAGCAACAAATAAAACATTGGAACAATGTAATATTGAGTGGGATGAGCGTGCAGCTTTAGGCGTTGTAACTGCTTCTGCCGGTTATCCGGAAAGTGCAAGCAAAGGTGATGTGATTAATGGGTTAGATTCTGACTTTTCAGAAAACGTAAAAGTATTCCATGCCGGCACTGCAAATAATAGTAACGATATTGTTACTGCTGGCGGACGAGTGCTATGTGTAACTGGTTTAGGTGATTCAGTAACACAGGCACAGAAAACAGCTTATGAAGCGTTAAACAAGATTATCTATGAAGGAATGTTCTATAGGAAAGATATAGGTTATCGAGCAGTTAGTAGAGAGCAATAAAAACGATTGTTTTTTTATGGAGCCTTCACCTAAATTTTGGAACATCATAGCCAGTCGTTATTCAAAACAAGCCATTACCGATGAAGCGGCATATCAAAAGAAACTCAAAGTAACGCAGGAATACTTTAAGCCTGATATGGAGGTATTGGAATTCGGTTGTGGTACAGGTTCAACAGCAATCATCCATGCGCCTTTTGTAAAACATATTCGTGCAATCGATTTCTCTGCAAAGATGATTGACATCGTAAAAGCCAAACTTGGACAAAATAACATCAGCAATATTACCTTTGAACAGAATACTATCGAGGCTATTAGCATAAAGAACGAATCCTATGATGTAGTAATGGGTCACAGTATTCTGCATTTGCTTAAAGATAAGGAAGCAGTAATAGCCAGGGTTTATAAACTATTAAAACCCGGCGGTTTCTTTGTAAGCAGCACAGTTTGTGTTGGTAATACGACAGGTTTATTTAAATATATTGCACCTTGTATAAAATATATCGGATTGCCCTGGCTAACTGTTTTTACATCAGAAGAATTAATCGAAAGTATTTCTAGTCATGGGTTTAGTATCGATTATCAGTGGTGCCCTGATAATGGCAGAGTAGCATTTATTATCGGGAAGAAGCCGGAATAGAATACTTTCAGCATGAGAAAAGTTTTACAAAATCATTTATTTATAATTTTTGGATGGCTATTTGTAGTTATAGGAATTGTTGGTGTCATATTGCCGGTACTCCCTACGACGCCATTCTTGATTGTTGCTTTAATATTTTTTTCAAAAAGCTCTCCCAGGTTTCATCAAATGTTATTAAATAATATTTGGTTTGGCCCGGTCTTAAAACAATGGGAAGATAATAAAACCTTGTCACGCCATATTAAGTACAAAGCCTCTTTCTTGATTATTCTTACCTTTTCAATATCAGCTGTATTTGTCGATAACAAGTTTCATATATTACTGCTTGCTATGTTGATAGTTCTACTTCTATTTATATGGTTAATTAAAGAACCTGTCGATACTAAATAACGTTGTTTCTCCTGTAAAAATGGAAATAATTAATTTAAAGCTGTTCCGGCAGAGTATGACCAATCTCCTCAAGCTTTTTCTGTAATGATAATTTATCAAGTTTATCCAACGGTAAACTTGTAAATATTTTCATTCGATGATCGAGTTCCCAGTAAGCTTTTTGAAATAGCTTACGTTGCTCATCATCACTTAATTCGGGTTTGTCAGGGTCTTCAATTCCCCAATGTGCAGACATTGGTTGTCCTGGCCACACAGGACAGACTTCGTTTGCGGCGTTATCACAAACAGTAAAAACAAAATCCAGTTTTGGCGCATCATCTTTAGCAAACTCATCCCAATTTTTACTTCTGAACGAATCTGTTTTAAAGTTATTTTTTTGTAGTAACTCTATAGCAAATGGATTCACTCTCCCTTTCGGAATACTACCAGCACTGAAAGAATTGAATCGATTTAATCCCCAGCGCTGTAATAACGCCTCAGCCATAATGCTGCGGGCAGAGTTACCGGTACATAAAAAAAGTACATTTATATTTTTCCCAGACATGCCTTTACCTTAATAAGTAGTTCACGCATAATATATGCGTTTAAGCATATATATGTATATACGTATATTATTACAAGATTATGACACCTGAGATTTTATTAAAATCATTATCCGATCAAACTCGTTTACGTAGTTTGATGTTGCTAATACAGGAAGGCGAGTTATGTGTTTGTGAATTAACGTATGCCCTGGATCTGAGTCAGCCAAAAATATCCCGCCACCTGGCTTCATTGAGGGATATGCAGGTTGTTGTCGACAGACGTGCCGGGCAATGGATTTATTACAGTATTAATCCTAAATTACCTGAATGGGCAAAGGAATTATTGCAAGCCACTTTGAGGGGAAGTCAGAAAGAAAAACAATACAAAGCAGATATGAAGAAATTAAAAAGTATGGCCAACCGTCCAGATAATCGTATCTGTGTATAAAAGAGAATTTAGCATTCATATTAAGGAATAAATCATGACTGAAAAGAAACATGGCATGGGACTGTTTGAACGTTACCTGACACTTTGGGTTGGACTATGCATCATTATTGGAATTCTATTAGGACAATTTGCGCCTGAGTTTGCCAGGACGCTTGATGGCATGAGTATTAATGTTAATGGCGCGCCCATTGTATCCATTCCAATCGCCATCTGTTTATTCTTCATGATGTACCCGATCATGGTGAAAATTGATTTTGCTGAAGTGGTAAAAGCAGGTAAAAGTATTAAACCGGTTGGCTTAACTTTATTTGTTAACTGGGCGATTAAACCATTTACCATGTATCTCATTGCCTATGTCTTTCTCGGTATTCTGTTTAAAGAATTAATAGGTGTCGAAGCAATAGATTATGTGAAAATGCCGTTTGGTCTGGAACTGCCGGTTGGTGCTGAATACGGCTCGGGTACTGTGGTTATTCAGGATGGCGTCAAGATGCTAGCCGTTCCACTTTGGCGAAGTTATTTAGCGGGCTGTATTCTATTAGGTATTGCGCCATGTACTGCGATGGTCCTGGTATGGGGTTACTTGGCTAAAGGCAATGATGGCCATACATTAGTGATGGTGGCGATTAATTCTTTAGTCATGCTGGTTTTGTTTGGTGTCATAGGAGGTTTCTTACTAGGTGTTGGTAAATTACCTGTGCCCTGGCAGGCATTACTTTTATCAATCAGTATTTATGTCGCGCTACCTTTGGTAGCAGGTTTCTTTTCGAGAAAATGGATCATTGCGAACAAGGGGCAAGCCTGGTTTGAAGATAAGTTTTTACACTTGTTGACGCCAGTTACCATTACAGCATTGTTATTAACACTGGTCTTACTTTTCTCTTTTAAGGGAGATGTCATTATAGCTAACCCATTAACGATTCTATGGATTGCTATTCCATTATTTATCCAGACAGTTTTTATTTTCGCTATGACTTATGGTCTTGCCCGCTGGATGAATTTTTCATATGAAAATGCAGCGCCAACGGCAATGATCGGTGCATCGAATCATTTTGAAGTAGCTATTGCAACTGCGGTTATGTTGTTTGGTTTATCTTCAGGTGCGGCACTTGCTACGGTCGTTGGTGTTTTGATCGAAGTGCCACTAATGCTTGGGTTAGTTATGTTTTGTAAAAAAACAAAAGGCTGGTTTTCAAAAGTTAATCTTTAAATTTGCCAATTATCAAATTTAAAGATTATCAATAATCTGTGAACCAAGGCACATTTTATTACAGTTTATAAGTGCTAGAATCTCTTCAATATACACAACATTTTGAAAACTGATGTTACAACGATTTTTTACACATCCTATCGAAATAACAATTCATGACAAAGCTGTTATGTTTAACTCGGTGGAAGACTTTGAGTTTGCACTTGAAGCGCGAACGGCAATCCCTTTAGATAAGATCACCAGTGCCATAAAATCATCAGTCCATGATTTACAACAGGAAGCTGAAGCAATAGCAGTTGCTGAAGATAAACTTGCCCATATGATGAGCAAATCTCCTGAAACGTCTGACGGTATTACAATGCGTTTAAAGTCAATCGACTCATCTATCTTTTCGAAAGACAATGGTTGGCGCGATATTATTATAGGGTTGAATAGTGACGACTCTTTTGAATCATGTAAATACAAGCAAGTCGCGTTAAAAACTTATTTACGGTATTTATCCAACCGGTTGGAGATGATTAAATTGATTCAGGCCGAGCTGGAAAAGCAGGATGCTAATAAACAAAGTATAAGTCTTGCTACAGCAAAAACAGGTGCGTTTGAGATAAATAATGAAGTTGAATCCACTCTTATAGATTCCAAATCGGGCATGACAAAATTGCCAAAAGGTAAGTCAGTTATACTGGATGTTAAACAGGGCGACAGAATCGAATTTATATTAGCAAAATATAAGTGTGAATTATTAGTTGGTGAGGATATTAAATTTATTGATAGTAATGGTACAGAATGCCTGATAAATATTGGTATAAACAAGGTAGGAAGAGGGCATGCGTGTTCTGTAAAATTCAGTAGTGAACTGCATGAAATCTCTCGCGTACATTTGGTCATTGCTAATCATAATGACCAAAAACTGGAATTAACTGATTTATCGACCCACGGAACCTACTTCCGTCATATTCCCGCATAAGGCATCCATATCCTGAATTTGGCTGATTATTGGCTTGTATCAGGCCAGTAAGTCCGTATACTCACCCGCCTCTTGTCTGCCAGTATTCGGTTATACTCTTAAAACTGGTCTCAAGCTGAACAATCTTCTCCATATTTATAGGTACCCGCATGAGTAATTCTGATTCCCCCGAGCTGACTTTCGACGATTTGTCGCTTTCTGCGAATGTAATGAAAGCAGTCAAAAAAGTAGGTTACGAAACGCCTTCCCCGATTCAGGCCGAGATAATACCTCATGTGTTAAAGGGTCAGGATGTAATTGGTCAGGCTCAGACAGGTACTGGTAAAACGGCAGCATTTGCTTTGCCACTTCTTTCAAAAATAGATCTTAAGGTGAATACACCACAAGTACTGGTATTAGCTCCGACCCGTGAGCTGGCTATTCAGGTGTCGGAAGCGTTTCAACAATATGCCGGGTTTATGAAAGGTTTTCATGTTTTACCTATTTATGGTGGTCAGGAATACGGTGTGCAGTTACGTCAATTAAAACGTGGTGTACATGTTGTTGTCGGAACGCCGGGGCGCGTTATGGATCATATGCGTCGCGGTACATTAAAACTGGATAAGTTAACCTGTCTGGTTCTGGACGAAGCCGATGAAATGTTGCGTATGGGCTTTATTGATGATGTTGAATGGGTGCTCGAACAATTACCGGCAAAAAGACAGATTGCCCTGTTTTCCGCAACCATGCCGGCAGAAATACGCAAAATTTCCAAAAACTATTTAAATGATCCTGAGCAGATCACGATTAAAACCAAGAACATTACGGCAGATACAATTCGTCAACGTTACATGATAGTTAACGGTAGACAAAAACTTGAAGCATTAACCACTATTCTGGAAAGCATGACCTTTAATGCGATTATCATTTTTGTGCGCACCAAGGTTGAAACCATTGAGTTATCAGAAAAACTGGCTGCGCGTGGTTATGCCAGTACTGCATTGAATGGAGATTTAACACAAAAGATACGTGAACAAACTATTCAAAAACTGAAGGCAGGCAAGCTGGATATGTTGATTGCAACCGATGTTGCTGCGCGTGGTCTTGATGTTGAGCGTATCAGTCATGTTATCAATTATGATATTCCCAGTGATCCGGAAGCATATACGCATCGTATTGGCCGGACTGGACGAGCCGGGCGTGAGGGTGAAGCTATTTTATTTGTCACCAATCGTGAACAAAGATTGTTGAGCATGATTGAAAGGGTTACAGGTAAAAAAATTGAACGCATGCACATGCCAACAGCGGAAACAATTAATCAGGATCGTGTTCAACGTTTCAAACAGAAGATTACCGATACTTTGGAAAAACAGGATGTTGAACTATTTAATTCCATCATTGAAGAATATCAAACCGAAACAGGACGTTCAGCTATTGAGGTTGCCGCTGCATTAGCAAAGATTGCACAAGGAACCGAACCTTTTTTCGTTAAACCGATGAAACAAGAGACCAATGATCGTTCGCGCAAAAAGGAACGTTCAAGAAATAAAGAAAATCCACGCACAAAAGAAAGATCGGCGCGCAATAGCGATAAAGAAAGAAGACCCAGAGAATCAAGGCCCGATAGAGATATGGAACGGTTTCGTATTGAAGTTGGTAATGATCATGAAGTAAAGGTTAATAATATTGTAGGTGCGATTGCCAATGAAGCGGGTGTTGATAGTCGATATATCAAAAACGTAACGATTCATGATTCATATTCTACGGTTGACTTACCGATTGGTATGCCAAGGGAATTATTTCGGGACTTAAAGAAAGTCTGGGTCGCGAATCAACAATTAAAAATAACACGCCTTGGTGAAAAGAGCGAAGCAGCGACTAAACCGAAGAAGAAGAAACAAAGGAAAACCGGTGCAGAAAAAAGAAAACGTGCTAAAGCAACGCAGAAACGATCGCGTAAAGCTAAACCTGCCAGTTAATAAAATTCTTTAATAAAGTCAGGCCAGCATGCTGGCTCTTCTCGGGATGAAATTGCACAGAAAATAAATTATTTCGAGCGGCAGCAGAAGTATAACGACAAATATAATCTGTACTGGCGGCAATATCAGACTCCAGTTCTGGCTTTACATAATAACTGTGAACAAAGTAAAAACGGCTACCGTCTTCGATACCTTGCCATAATGGATGCGGCCTGGTTTGATAAACCTGATTCCAGCCCATAGATGGTATTTTGTAAGTGTTACCTTCTTTGTCTTTTATGTTATTTTCAAATCGAACAACATTGCCGGGTAATATCCCCAAACCTTTTACGCCACCATCTTCATCACTATGATCCATAAGCATTTGTAGTCCAAGACAAATACCAAGAAATGGTTTGTTTAGAATACATTCACGTATGACATTATCCAGTTGCTGCTCGCTTAGATGTGACATAGCCTGGCCAATTGCTCCTTGTCCGGGGAAGACAACTTTATCGGCCGCAAGAATAGTTTTAGCATCATTACTGACAATGATTGACTGGTTACTATCAGCAACAGTTTCAAGTGCTTTGGCAACAGAGCGTAAATTACTACTGCCATAATCGAGAACGACGACTTTAGACATAATAAATTTCTAGTGGATAACTTATAAGGCGCCTTTGGTAGAGGGTAAAATACCTTCCATACGTGGATCTTGTTCCACTGCAACACGAAGTGCACGACCAAAAGCCTTGAAGATAGTCTCGGCAATATGGTGTGAATTACGACCACGGATGCTATCTATGTGTAGCGACATCATTGCGTGATTAATAAACCCCTGAAAGAATTCAAATATTAAATCGACATCGAAATCGCCAACCCGAGCCCGTGGATAATTTGCATTGTATTCAAGACCGGGGCGACCGGAACAATCGATAACGACGCGTGACAAGGCCTCATCAAGTGGCACATAGGCATGTGCATATCGACGAATGCCTTTTTTATCGCCCAGGGCTTCGGTAAAAGCCTGACCTAAAGTTATACCTACATCTTCAACCGTATGGTGTGCATCAATTTCCAGATCGCCGTTGGCTTTAATTGTCAGATCGAACATTCCATGACGGGCAATTTGATCAAGCATATGTTCCAGAAACGGAACACCAATATCCAGCTCAGCTTTACCGCTGCCATCAAGATTTACAGAAACCTCAATTTGTGTTTCTTTGGTGTCACGTTTTATTGTTGCACTACGATTACTCATTATCTTTGTTACCTGAAAAATTAAGCGTGATAGGATAACCTTAAGTCGCGTGATTACCAACGAATTACCCACAATGGGAGTAAAAATGATCGATATTGACAGGATCAAACAATACTTATTGGGCTTACAGAGCCAAATTTCCGATGCAATGCTGCAAATGGATGATAATTTAGTGCTTCGAGAAGATGAATGGCAGCGTGAAGGCGGAGGCGGTGGACGTACACGGGTTATGAATGGCGGCAATATCTTTGAGCAGGGTGGAGTTAACTTTTCTCATGTTTTTGGTGATACATTACCTGCGTCAGCGACAGCCAGTCGACCGGAATTAGCAGGTCGATCGTTTCAGGCATTAGGTAATTCATTGGTTGTTCACCCTCTAAATCCGTATGTGCCAACGACACATATGAATGTTCGTTTTTTTGTCGCTGAGAAAGAGGGAGAGGATCCGATTTGGTGGTTTGGCGGTGGTTTTGATTTAACGCCGTATTACGGCTTTAAAGAAGATGCGCGCCATTGGCACGAAACTGCCAAAGCAGCATGTGAAGGTTTTGGTGATGACAGCTATGCCAAATATAAAAAATGGTGTGACGATTATTTTTACTTAAAACATCGACAGGAACCGCGTGGCATCGGAGGATTATTTTACGATGATTTGAATGAAGGTGGTTTTGAGTCTTGCTTTAGCTTCATGCAAAGTATTGGTGATCATTTTTTAAAAGCCTATCTGCCAATCGTTGAGAAACGCAAAGATGTAGAATACGGAGAGCGTGAACGAAATTTCCAGCTTTATCGACGTGGACGTTACGTTGAATTTAATCTGGTTTATGATCGCGGGACTTTGTTTGGTTTACAATCTGGTGGACGAACCGAATCTATATTAATGTCCTTACCGCCGCTGGTTCGTTGGGAATATGATTATCGACCCGAACCAGGTTCGGCTGAGGCTAAACTTTACGATGTCTTTCTGAAACCTCAGGACTGGTTAACAGTTTGAGAAATGAATTAGTCGGTTTTCTTAGCACCATTGCAGCAATGGTAATATTTATTTCGCTAAATTATTTTTATAAGGCGCGATTTAAAAAGAATATGCTGGAAGGAAAGCAGCGGATAGTAGGCGCAGGTATAGTGGTGATATCAATTATTATCGCATTTGTTCTAATGTCCTGAATATTATTGCTGTAACCAAAAAGTAACCGGTCCATTATTTACCAGGCTAACCTGCATGTCTGCGCCAAACACTCCGGTTTTGACCGTTGAGTAATGTTCACGCGCATAGTTGGTAAAATAGTTGAATAATTTTTTACCGGATTCGGGAGAAGCGGCATTAGAAAAACCGGGCCGCAAACCTTTCTGTGTATCAGCAGGTAAAGTGAATTGGGGCACAAGTAATAAATCTCCCTTGATGTCCCGTAGACTTAAATTCATTTTGTCATCGTTATCAGCAAAGACACGATAAGCGATCAGCTTTTTAAATAAACGTTCGGCATTTTTCTCTGAGTCGTGCTTTTCAATTCCAATCAGTACTAGCAGACCTGTGTCTATAGACGCGACAAGCTCACTGTTAATAAAGACAGACGCTTGTGTAACTCGTTGTAGCAGTCCAATCATTGATGACTGGAGTAAATATGATTTATTTTTAAATTATCTTGAGAAAATCGAGAATATTAACGGCAAAAATAGCGACAGCCGCAACGAGAACAACCCAATCCATGTTTCTACGGGCAAGAAAGCCGGTGAAATGTAATACGAGTACGATGACCGACAGGATGTAGACTATGTAAAAGAGCATCTATTTATTTCCTATATATAACAAGACTTTTTATTCTGACGTATATTCTAAGCTAAATTGTAACTAATAAGCCAACAATTATGTATTAAATTAGCGACAAATGTCTCAAATTATTGTTATAAAAGTACTTTTTCAGGATGTGACAGCTATTTTTTCTTCACTGGTGCCATTTAGTTTTTCATCATCACGACTATTTTTGTTTAGTACTTCGATAGAATCGAGTATAGCTTTATTACTACAGAGTGCTTTTAATTTTGTACAAACAGAAGGCGTCGTTTCCTGGCCTTTGCAGATGACGAGCTGGCCATCTCTGGTAAACAGGTCTTCAGTGAGAAACATTCCTTCAGTCAGGTTTTCAACCTTAACTATTTCAACAGTATGGTTTTCATTCAACAGGCACTGTTGAAAGGTAGCAAGTACATCGGGATCGTAATGACTGGATTGTCCAAGCATAACGTTAATGGCTTCAGTGCTTGTTTTTCCTGATGAGAGCTGTCTGTCAAAATCCAGTACGACTTTTAATATTCGAGCATCGAGTGGGATGTCTTTACCTCTAACATCATCTATTGGTACACCTTGACCGTTAAATAATTTTTCCTGGTATTTAATTCCGTCTGCAATTTCATTCATTCTGGGAATTTTATTAATTAAATCGGAACCGACAAATGGGTGCATATCAAATATTTGCTGTTCTTCTTCATTCAGTTTTTCACCACGGGAAATTTTTTGTGTCGATTCGTCAGGCAAAATGATACAACCAATCAAAGCCAGTGATGAGACAGTATCAAATTTCCATATATCTGATTCCTGCACTTCCAATTCTTTTGCTATTGAGTGGACATAGTTTTTGATATGTGAAATCCGGCCGAATGCTTCAGGATTTATAAGTGAAAGTAACTCAGTTAATACCTGAATGCTGCCGGTTAATGTTCCTTCAAGCAGTTCTTTCTCCGCCGTAACCAACCGGTACTGTCTAAGTCCATCAGAAATGGTCTTTTCCAGAATGTCAGCATGGCAAGGTTTATTATGAAACCTGAAAATGTCGCCTTTGTTAACAGCATCAACTGCTGTTTGTAAATCGGCATTACCGGTAAGCATAACGCGCACAATATCCGGTTTTAATTCTTTTGCTGCTGCAAGGAACTCAATACCATTCATTCCCGGCATCTGCATATCAGAAATAATGACGGCATAATCCCCCGTCCTTAACAGTTCCAGTGCGTCGTCGCCATTGGATACGCCTTGAATATTAAATTTATTTCTAAGAGTCCGGCGATATGCCTGGATAATATTTATTTCATCGTCTACAAATAGAATTCGATCAGTCATTTTATCTAACCTCCATGTGCTATGTCTGCAACTTTAGGTATGTCAATTTCTTCAAATTGTTCAAGCGGTGTTGGTTTGCCTAAACCGTAACCCTGAGCGAAATCGACGCCCAGTAATTTTAATGATGAAAATATTTTTTCATTTTCTACATATTCAGCAATAATATTCATATTCATGGTATGGCCAATACTATTAATTGATTTAACAATTTCATGATCAATCGGATCGTCCACCATGTCTTTGACAAACTGTCCGTCTATCTTCAAATAATCCACCGGTAATTTTTTCAGGTAAGCAAAAGAAGAAAGTCCGCTACCAAAATCATCCAAAGCAAAACAACAGCCAAGTTTTTTCAAACTTAAAATAAATTCCATAGCAACTTCAAAGTTGCTGATAGCCGCCGTTTCCGTTATTTCAAAACTGATCTTTTCGGGAGGAATATCGTAATCAACAAAATGCTGCAGGATGAACGAGGTTATATCAGGATCTGTAATAGTATTACCGGATAGATTGATGCTGCATAATTCCAGGTTTTTAACGTGTTCCGGATTACCGCTTAGCCAACAGAACACATTACTTATTACCCAACGATCCAGTCGTCTGGCAAAATTATACTTTTCTACTGTTGGCAAAAAATCGCCCGGCATAACTAATCCGCCTGATTCATCTATCATGCGAATTAATATTTCATAGTGATAGTGTGTATTATTTTTATTTGTCGGAACGATAGGTTGGAAAAATAATTGAAATCTATTCTCGTCAAGTGCTTCGTTAATGCGATTTACCCAGCTAAGTTCCTCATTATGTTGAAGTAGACCGACGTCGTCGCAAGAGTAGGAATAGATACAGTTGCGTCCTTTTGATTTTGCATAAGAACAGGCTGAGCTGGCAAGTTTGAAAAGTTCTTCAGCACTGTTAGTGTCTCTATTAGAGGCAATACCGCAGCTTATACTTATACTGTATCTTTTTGTATCCCAGATAAACTGAAGATTATCGATAGACTTCTTAATGTTTTGTGCTGTTGTTAATGCATGGTTTTTATTTGATTCAAGTAATAATAAACCAAACTCGTCACCTCCTATTCGTGCCAGCATATGATTATGTGAAATTTCTTTACGAATAGTCTCAGCAATGATGAGTAATAACTCGTCACCCGCATCACGACCACAAACATCATTAATAACATTAAATTGATCAATATCTATATAACAGAGTGAATGTTCTGTGTTTGTGTTTCTTGCATCATTGAAACTGTCTTTTAGAAATGTTTCGAAGCTACTATGATTGGGCAATGATGTAATCGAGTCTGAGTTTCTGGTAAAATTTAACTCTCCGGAAAGGGTATCGACATGTTGCCTCATGCTTCTCAGCTTTTCCTTGCTTCTTTCCCGGTCGCGATAACATTCAAGTGCTAACTCAATTACCTCGGTTAATTTCTCTGATGAGCAGGGTTTAGTTAAAAAACGGAAAACTTCTCCCTGATTAACAGCATTTTGTGCTGTTTCCTGATCAGCATTCCCGGTTAACATAATACGGATCATATTGGGCGACTGGATCTTGAAATATTCCAATAATTCGAGACCGCTAATGCCTGGCATATTCATGTCGGATACAACAACAGCATAAGCAGAATCAGTTGCATTGATTAAGGCTAATGCTTCTTCTCCTCCATTCGCTGTATCAATATTAAACTTTCCTCGAAGTTGCCGTTTTATAGCTCGAAGGACATTGATCTCATCATCAATAATTAGAATTTTTTCTTCGTTTTTCAATTTGCTTCATCCATAAAATGAGTTTCTTTAATATTTTGTTGCCACTTATTAAATGATTCGTTAAGACCATGCGACTCTATGTAGTTAGAATCAACAGGAACCGGGTAATCATTTTGTACGTTCTGCCAATAATAAATATTTGCAAAATGTACTGCCGTGACAGGTGAAATATCCTTGGAAGAAGAGTGTGATGGAGTGTGATGATTTGTAACTGCATCTACAATAGGATCGGGCAAACCCCATATCCCCAATAACGTGCCACCTACTTCTGCATGAGTACAGCCAAATAATCGTTCTTCTATAATAGAAGCGTTGGTTTTCTCTTCCAGTTTTATTTTAATCACTTCGCTGTATTCATCAGGCATGTTCATGGCCATGACCAGGATGCCAACATCATGTAACATGCCAGACATATGAGCATAGTCCTGTGATTTATTATCAAGACCTGCAAGTTTTGCAATGTCCTTTGCAATACCGGCGATTGAAAAGCTGCGTGTCCATAATTCATCAAGGTCAATTCCTGATTGGTCTGCTGAAGACAGATCAGAAAATAGTTTGATCGTTAATACCAGGCCGCGAATAACATCATATCCAAGGTACATTACGGCTTCATCTGTTGATTCTACATTTCGTGCCAAACCGAAAAAGGCGGAATTAACCAATTGCAGGATCTTGGCAGTCATTGCAATGTCTTTTGAAATGATTTTTGCAACATCAGATAAAGAACCATTTTTGTTTTGCATTACATCAGTTATTTCCGAATAGAGTTTAGGCAATGGCGGCAATGATTCTGTCTTCGTGATAAAATGATTAAGCGCTTCGTTTCTAACTTGCGATCGTATTTGTAATGCTTTATTAATCGTACTTTTCAGTGTTTCAGCTTCACAAGGTTTGGTTAATTGCTGGTGTGTTGTTTTTGTGCTTTCTAATGCAAGCTCTTCATCTGCATAACCGGATAAGCCAATACGAATTACATTAGGATAAAGCTCACGAACCTCATTTAATAGTTCAACGCCATTCATACCGGGCATACGTGTGTCCGAAACAATAGCGTCAAATAGCCCATCTTTTAAAAGATCCAGTGCTTCGCTACCACTGTTGGCGAAGCTCAAAGCCCATTCCTTACGCATTGGTCGTAACATTCTGTTGATACCTTGCAGAATATTTTGATCGTCATCAACAAACATTATTTTATTCATGCAGCATCCTCAGTAATTTTCTTGTTTGGGTCTATCAATGGCAGGTGAATAACAAACGTCGTGCCCTTGCCACTTTCACTAAGACACTTAATCGTGCCACTATGTTTGTCAATAATAGCGGAGCGTGCGATAGCCAGACCTTGTCCGGTTCCCTTGCCAACATCTTTGGTGGTAAAAAAAGGATCGAATATTTTTTCCCTGATTTCTTCAGGAATTCCTTTACCGGTATCGCTTATTTTGATTTCAAGCTCTTCATCGACTTTGCAGGTTGAAATAGAAATCGTCCCCATTTCATTTTTAGCACTATCAACAACATCAGCAATGGCGTGAGATGCATTCACAATCAGGTTCATAAAAACCTGGCCGATGTTCTGTGCATAGCAGGGAACCGATGGAAGATTCTCATCAAGGTCAAGCTTAATCTCGGCAACATACTTCCACTCGTTCTTGGTGACGGTTATTGTGTTTTCGATAATATGATTAATATCGGTTAAATCTTTATCATTACTGCCTGGATGAGAAAACTCTTTCATGGCACGGACAATATTAGAAATGCTGGTGATGCCATCCTGTGATTGTGTGATGGCTAATGGCAGTTCTTCCAGCAAATAGTCAAGGTCGGCGGCTTCAACTTTCTCGTTGATGTGTTTGATTTGAGCTTCGTTAACGTTGTTGTTACTAATAGAGGTTAATAGCGCATTAAACTGTTTTAAGAGTTCTGCCAGATCATTAAAGCCTTCATGAATAAAACGGATATTGTCGCCAACATACTGGGCCGGTGTGTTGATCTCATGAGCAATGCCTGCAGCGAGTTGGCCGACGGCTTCCAGCTTTTGTGCCATTTGTAGTTCGGTTTCCATTTGTTTTCTTCTGGAAATATCTCGAAATACAACAACGGCCCCAGCAATTTTATTATTTACATCGCGAATAGGTGTGCTGATATATTCAACCGGGAAATTCGTTCCGTCTTTTCTCCAGAATACTTCGTCTTCTGATTTATGAATTTCGCCATCGTTGAATGATTTATGTATAGGGCAATCATCATGGTCATATTTTGAACCATTAGCAGTACTATGATGTGCCGATTCATGCAGGTTTTTCCCAACCATTATTTCTTTTTCCCAACCCAGCATTTCGCAAGCGGCAGGATTCATAAAAGCCGTATTTCCATCCATATCAAGACCGATAATACCTTCCCCGGCTGAATGCAATATATATTCATATCGGCGTTGCAATCCCTGTATTCGTTCCTCTGTTTTCTTTTGCTCGGTAATATCTCTAACCGTACCGGCAATACGATAGAGCTTGCCTTCCTGATCAAAAATAGGAAAACCGGTATCACAAACAATTCGTTCTTCACCATCAGGACGTTTAATACGAAAAGTGGAAACGAAACTTTTTCCTTTAATGCCATTTTCTGCAAAATTCTTGATGACTCCTGCACGATCATTTTCATGGATGTCATTAAGCCAGACATGTGGATCTTTATAAAAATCTTTGACACTTCGTCCATAAATTTTTTCATAGGCAGGACTGACATAATACATCTCCATACCATCTGCCGAGCACAACCATAATACTTCTTCAATATGTTCAGCCATTTGCTGAAATTGAACCTCACTTTTTTCCAGCTCTTTTTGAATCTTATTCCGTTGTATAATTTCTTCTGCCATTTCATTTGTTTTTTCACTAGCTCTACCGAGTACATGGCTGAATGCGGTAGCCAACTCGCCAATCTCATTTTCTTTATTTGTAGGTAGAATATCGCCGTTATATGAAGAGCTATTTATCATGTGGAATGAATTGGTCAGTTTCTTTAGTGGGGTACTAATTAATTGTTCAATAATTAAATAAATTGCAGCAATAGTGATGGTAAAAATACTGCCAATCATGAATGCAGTAGCTATAAAAGATGAGTTATCATTGTTATGAGCAACTAAAAGACACGCTGTAAAAGCTACTATTAAGCATAGTGTCGAATAATAAGATACTTTTGCGCAAAGACTTTTTCTGTAAATATTCATGTTTCGCTCATCTTAAATTATGTCCATGTATTGGCATCAGGATAAGATTGAACATTGAGTACCGAGTATCAGTAGGTGTTTAATGTTCTATATTTTTAGAACCCTGTCGCTAAATTACCGTTGTCTTTCATTAAATCGGCTAAATTTGCCGAATTCTTTAGGCTTTTCTATAAAACGAGGAGAAAATCAATAGATGAATATGTGCATAAAAAGCCGAATAACAGGCTAAATTGTCAGGATTTAAGATGCTTAAGAGGTTGTTTCTACAACTAAATACGTTGAATTCTATCCGGACTGGCAATAAGTAGAATATCAGCAGGTCGTTGTGCAAAGAGGCCATTGGTCACGACACCAACTATCTCATTAAGTTGTCGTTCCAGTTCAATCGGATTTTCAATTTTCATATTGTGTACATCGAGAATAATATTGCCATTATCCGTGATGAAACCTTCGCGTAATTCGGGTTGTCCGCCAAGTTTCGTAATCTGTCTGGCGACATAATTCTGCGCCATGGGAATGACCTCAACAGGTAATGGAAATTTACCCAGAAAAGGAACCATTTTACTGTCATCTACAATACAAACGAACTGCTTGCTTGCTGCCGCCACAATTTTTTCCCGTGTTAGCGCACCACCACCGCCTTTGATTAAATGTCGTTCCCGGGTTGCTTCATCCGCACCGTCTACATAAACCGGGATTTCTGTTACATCATTCAGAGGAAGCACAGGAATGTTATGCTGTTTTAGTAACTTTTCGCTCGCTACAGAACTTGAAACAGCTCCTGCAATACGTTCTTTTATTTTTCCAAGTTCTTCGATGAAGAAATTAACTGTACTGCCCGTTCCAACACCGACGATCGTGTTATCTTCAATATAATCGATTGCTGCTTTGGCAACGTCTTTTTTTCTGTCATCTTGTGACATAACAAGCTCCGCTTAATAAATAGTTTGATTTAAAGTTAAATGTTATCTTATGCCAATGTTTGAAGAATACAAAAAATTAATTGATGAAGCGGGTAAACGAATCTATACCGTCGCAAAACGTACGGATTTGGATCATGCACCGCAATTATCACAACGACTCAGTAATAACATCTGGTTAAAACGTGAAGACCAGCAACCGGTTTTCTCCTATAAACTGCGTGGTGCTTACAATATGATTGCTTCCCTGTCTGAGGAAGAACGCAAAAGTGGTGTTATCACTGCTTCTGCCGGTAATCACGCGCAAGGTGTGGCTTTGGCTGCACAAGGGCTGGCTCTGAAGGCTGTGATAGTGATGCCCAAGACGACGCCTGATATCAAGGTGAGCTCTGTTAAGCGTATGAATGCTGAAGTGGTTTTACATGGCAATACCTATGATGAAGCGAAAGATCATGCTTACAAATTGTCAAAAGAAACGGGTATGTACTACATCCCGCCATTTGATCATCCTTTGGTGATAGCCGGACAGGCAACCGTCGGTGTTGAATTGTTAGAACAACACCCGGGCAAACCAGATGTTATTTTTGTTCCTGTCGGTGGTGGTGGTTTAATTGCAGGTATTGCGGCCTATGTAAAGGAACATCATCCGGAAATAAAAATTATCGGTGTTGAACATGATGAGGCGCCAAGTATGCATCATGCTTTCGAAGCCAATGATCGTGTTGTACTGGATCAGATAGGCATTTTTGCTGATGGCGCTGCTGTGATACAAGTTGGTGAAGAAAACTATCGTATTGCAAAAGAATTAGTGGATGAAGTATTACTCGTTACAATCGATGATATTTGTGCCGCAGTAAAAGATATTTTCGAAGATACGCGATCAATTCCTGAACCGGCAGGCGCGTTAGCACTAGCTGGCTTAAAACAATATGTTGCACGAGAAAATATAAACGATAAGGAATTAATTGCCATATTCAGTGGTGCAAATGTTAATTTCGATCGCCTGCGGCATATTGCTGAACTTTCTGCATTGGGTGAACATCGTGAAGCGTTACTGGTTATCGGTATTCCGGAACGACCGGGAAGTTTTCGTCATCTTTGTCACGATCTTGGACCTCGTTTAATCACAGAATTTAATTATCGTTATGCAGATAATGAAGATGCCTGTGTGTTCGTCGGTGTACAACTTAAAAAAGGTATTTCGGAAAAAGATGCATTAATGAGTCATCTTCTTGAAAAAGGTTATGACGTAACTGACTTAAGTAACGATACTGTCGCCAAGATGCATATCCGTTACATGGTTGGTGGACATGCTCCACAAGCCGAAAATGAAGTTATCTACCGTTTCGAATTTCCGGAACGATCTGGTGCGTTATTGCATTTTCTAAACGAAATGAACGAACGTTGGAACATCAGCTTGTTTCATTATCGAAATCATGGTGCTGCCTATGGTCGCGTACTAATGGGGTTTCAGGTCAAAGAAGAAGAGCGCGATGAGTTTCAAAAGTTTGTTGATGGACTGGGTATTACATACTGGAAAGAAACGAATAATCCTGCTTATCAGAAATTTTTGAGTTAATAGCTATTTTTAACTTTGGTTTCGCCTTTAATGGCGATTCACTTTTTCAGACGAAAAAGTAAGCAAAAAGTCTTTTCCCTGATGCTTTGGCCTGAAGGCTCCCCTCCTCGGCAAAGCACCACGGGAAGAAAAGCAAATCCTCGTTGATAATTAATTGTTGTGATAATCTTAATATGTTCTACAAGGGAAGAAAGGAGATAAGGAATTGAAAAAATACAATTTGTTATTTCCACTTTATCAATACTATATAGAATCCATGTTTAACATGCTAACCCGATTCCATATAACATACTGTTATAGGGATTTAAAAAAATGAAAGATGTTATCGAACTTAGAAAAGGAGAAACATATTTTCATGTTGCTTTTTTTGATAAAGAACTAAGCATACCTACTAACAAAACCTATATTTACGTGGGCGAAGATGAAGAAAATGATAGTCATGTATTATTTATGAATGCAGAAGGCTTTGTAGCAGAGAAAGAAGGCATTAAAGACATTGAAACCTATTATATTAGTTATGAAAAAAACAACATAAATACCATCGTAGATAAAGAACACCTTATTGAAAGGATCAAAGAAGAACACAGTCCTCAACAAGTAGCTACTGAATATGAATACAAATTCCTATAACAAATATCTCAACCCGACGTCAATCTTCGATCAATAAAGTGGACACCTTAACCTAACTAAGAGGTGTCATTATGAAAACAGGTCGCATGAAAAAAGTGCGTTATAACAATCGACTTCTAATCAAGAAACTCCAGTCGTCCGCTAATAGCGGCGGCTGCGTTTAGTCGTTAAGCTAAGTAAATTAAACAGGAGGATTTATCATCATTAAACAAGTATCAAAATTATCAGTGATATTGTTCTTTGCTGGAATAGCTATGTTTTCTTATGCCGAAGAAAAAAAGAGTTCAGCGGAAGAAATGATACATCATCACATGAAGCATTCAATAAACGACGGAAGGATATCTCTTGGCCTCTCACCAGAAATGAAGCAACATCAATTATCAAACATGAGGTCTCATTTAAAGGCAGTACAGGCTATTACAAGTTTTCTAGCAGAGGAAGAGTTCGAGAAGGCTTCTGAAATAGCCCATTCAAAGTTGGGATTGACTGAAGAAATGAGAAAGATGTGTAATATGTTCAATAATGAAGACTTCACTGCATTAGGGTTGGCGTTTCATGAAAGCGGTGATTCTCTGGGTCAAGCATTGAAAACCAAAGATACAACTAAATCACTTCGTGCCTTAAAAACAACATTAGGTTATTGCGTGCAATGTCATGCTACTTTCCGCCAATAAATATTCACAATGGGTTAGTAACTACGCATAACAAATGCCAGCACCATCACACGCAAGCGCGTTGGATATTCGGGGCCTCGCCCCTCGGCCGGTGTGGCAGGCGTTAATCCCGTAGCAACTGATTACTTACGAAGGGAGCCGTAGGCCATGACATTAGGGAAGGGTTCTTTTGCTTACTTTTCTTTAAAGAAAAATAAGACGCCATAAAGGCGGGATACAAAGTTAAAAAGAATATTAATATAGAAAGAAGTAGGGGGTATCAACCGTAATGTCGTCTCATACATTGAACTTGAACCAGAAGTTCAAGTGGGTACCTTAGATAGCGTATCAGGCTTTCCGCGTGGACGGACATGCTCAACAACACTACTTTCAGATTCCCTGCGATATATCTTATCGGCTCAAGTTACCACGAGTAGATAACGTGCATCACAGAAGATACCCAAGCTTTATAAATCTAGCCGCCTTGCGATATGGGATTGTCTATATCAATGTCGTCCATATCCATTTGTGTATCCCTTACCAAGGCATCATTAATCTTGCTTTGTAATCGCTTCAGGGTACTGTCTATAGATGAAGTATAGTCCTGATTTTCTTTTTTGTAAGCGAGTAATTCATTTGTAATATTTAATGCCGTCATGACAGCAATGCGTTCAGATCCGATAACGCCTCCGCTTTTTTTCATCTCATTCATTTTTTGGTTAAGAAAATCTGCAGAATTACGAAGTGGTTCTTTTTCGCTTTCTTCACAGGCAATCAAATATTCTTTTTCAAGGATAGTGACTTTTACAGGATCGGTATCTTTACTCATGCACGCGTTTCCATTGCTCGTAAACGAGAAATCATTGATTCGATTCGGGTTCTTGCCTGCTCAGTTTTCTCGATCAGGATGGCACGCTCATTAACCAGACTATCTTGTTGATTTCGGAGTGCGGAATTTTCGCTTTTTAGCTGGTTGACCGTGCTAATTAATTCATCAACTCTCGATTCGAGTGCTCCGAGGTCGGTATTTTCGTTATTATTATCGTTCATGATAGTGTCCCGATGCTGGTTACAAAATGAATCAGCGTTATAGTTGATTTATCATATAATCATCAATATAAAGTGCCTGAATTAACTGGTCAACAGGTGATCACAAATAGAAGATGCTAGGC
This sequence comes from Pseudomonadota bacterium, assembly GCA_013112535.1. Classification (GTDB taxonomy): domain Bacteria; phylum Pseudomonadota; class Gammaproteobacteria; order Eutrophobiales; family Eutrophobiaceae; genus UBA7359. The sequence goes on along the minus strand of JABFGI010000004.1, from coordinate 123,972 downwards.
GCCGCTTCCTGTTATTATTGTGCCCCAAAAACAACTATTTATTAGCCCCCTGATTAAGGAATAGCGATGAAAATTGATTATGATGAAGTAAATGTCGAATTAGGCGCTATACACGCCGGAATGCGGGCTTCAGAGTGCCATGGCTTTCTTTGTGGTCAATTTTGCGCCAGTAATAGGCTTGATACAACGTCCTGGCAGGAGCATTTATTAGCTGGAGTTGATGATGTTGTTGATGTGAGTGATTGTTTGGCCATTCTTGAACAACTGGCAAATCAGGTAAAAGCAGAAATTTTGTCAGAAGATATTTCTTTTGAATTACTCCTGCCGGAAGATGCTGCGATAATCAGTGTCCGTTCTAGCGCTCTGGCTGAGTGGTGTGCAGGTTTTGTCAGTGGTCTGGGTATTGGTGGTCTGGGAGAAAAACCACATTTACAGGAAGAATGTGATGAATTTATAAAGGATGTTATTTCGATTTCACGTATGGAAACATCTGTTGAAGAAGGTGAAGAGTCTGAAGCTGCGTTTTTTGAAGTTATCGAGTACATACGAGTTGGTGCAATTATGTTGCATCAGGAATGGCATCAGGTTGATATTAATGAAGAAAGACCCGAAGTTTTACATTAATACTATGAGGATCTTGAGTGATAAATAAAAAAGAATGTCAGGCACGCAGGAAGAAGCTGATGGATATGATTGGTTCGGACAGTATTGCCATCATACCTACATCATCGGTTTATATTCGTAATCGTGATGTTGAATTTCCGTTTCGACCCGACAGTGATTTTTTTTATTTAACGGCATATCCGGAACCGGAAGCAGTGGCTGTTTTAATACCGGATCGTGCTGATGGTGAATATATATTATTTTGTCGTGATAGCGATGAGGAAATGGAAACCTGGCATGGTCGTCGTGCCGGACTGAACGGTGCCTTGGAAATCTATGGTGCGGATGATGCTTTTCCTATTGAAGACATGGATGACATTGTACCGGGTCTGATCGAAGGACATGATCGTATTTTTTATAATATGGGGCATGATCAAAATTTTGATCATAGAGTATTAGGCTGGGTTAATCAGATACGCGATAAGGTAAGAACCGGTGTTGTTGCGCCAGATGAGTTTATCTCGCTTAATCATTTCTTGCATGATATGCGACTGTATAAAAGTCGGCATGAAATTAAATTAATGCGTCAGGCAGCGAAGATATCTGCGGGTGCACATAAACGTGTGATGACTTATTGCAAACCGGGTCTGCATGAATACCAGCTTGAAGCCGAGTTAGTACATGAATTTATGATGCACGGTGCTTACGCAGCGGCATATCCTTCTATAGTTGGTTCAGGGGCAAATGGTTGTATTTTGCATTACACCGAAAACCGGGATCAGATTGACGAAGACGACTTGCTATTAATTGATGCGGGTTCCGAGTATCACGGTTATGCCAGTGATATAACACGAACCTTTCCTGCTAATGGTAAATTTTCTACTGCGCAACGCCAGGCTTATGAATTAGTGTTAAAGGCACAACTGGCAGCGATAGAACAAGTGCAGCCAGGCAATCACTGGAATGATCCACATGATACTGCTGTCAGGGTTTTAACTGAGGGTATGGTTGAGTTAGGAATATTGAAAGGTGATATTGACGAATTAATCAAGGATCAAGTTTATACAAAATATTTTATGCATCGTACCGGACATTGGATCGGAATGGATGTACATGATGTCGGTGATTATAAAGTGGATAATGAATGGCGCATGCTTGAACCGGGTATGGTGCTGACTATTGAGCCAGGACTTTACATGCCTGCTGGTACAAAAGGCTTACCGAAAAAATGGTGGAATATCGGTATACGTATTGAAGATGATGTTTTGGTGACTAAAAATGGTTATGACGTCTTAAGTAAAGACGCACCAAAAACAATAGATGAAATAGAGGCGTTGATGAAACATGCCGCATGATTATGATGTTGTTATTATCGGTGCAGGGATGGTCGGCGCAAGTCTGGCCTGTGCTCTGGCGCCTTCAGGTTTACGCATTGCTATTATTGAATCCGTTACTTTAACTAATGATCAACAACCCAGTTATGATGATAGAGGACTTACCTTATCACCTTCTACAAAACGTATTCTTGAACAGATTAATATCTGGTCGCAAGTTCAGGCTTATGTTACACCCATCAAAAAAATACATGTTTCCGAACAGGGGCGTTTTGGTTTTACGCATTTAGATGCAGTTGAATCAGGCTTTTCAGAACTCGGCAATGTAGTTATTGCCCGTTCTTTGGGGCTTGCGATACATAAACAGATGTCCAGCTTTGAAAACGTTAACTTAATTTGCCCGGCAGAGTTAAAACATTTTCAACGAACTGATTCAGGAATGATCCTGGAAATATCACATTCAGGTGATATAGAAAAAATTTGTGCCGGTTTATTAGTTGGTGCTGATGGAAGTTATTCATTAGTTCGTCGTCTTGCAGGCATTAATACGAAAGAACATGATTATAAACAGACAGTCATTGTTTCAAATATTACGACACAAAAGCCAAATAACTCGACGGCTTTTGAACGTTTCACTCCACATGGTCCGGTTGCATTGTTACCCATAGACAAAAATCGTTCTGTACTGGTATTTACTGTTGAGGGTAAAAATGCTGAATATTATTTAAATATGCCGGATGAACAGTATATTGATGCAATCGAAGCAGAGTTTGGTCGACGTCTGGGTAAAATTGAGCAAGTTGGTCAGCGTCGTTCTTATCCGCTTCGTTTTATAGAGGCAATTGAACAATATCAGGACCAACTGGTTTTATTAGGCAATGCTGTGCATACAATTCATCCAAATACAGCACAAGGTTTTAATTTGGGTTTACGTGATGTTGCCGGTTTAGCTGAATGTATTATTGATGGAATTGAGAAGGGTCGGACAATAGATGATATTGGTATTCTGGAAGATTACATAAAATTACGTCGGGACGACCAACAATACGTCATGCAATTTACTAACAGGCTTGCGCATTGTTTTTATAATGACAAACCCTTATTAAGTTCAGCAAGGAACGTTGCGATGTTACTCATTGATATGTTGCCGGATTTAAAAAGATCATTTACTGAAAGAAGTATGGGGCTGGCCGGATTACAACCTCGTTTTGTTAGAGGGCAGTCACTATGACAATTAAAAAAGATAATTTTGATGCTGATGTTGTGGTTGTTGGCGGTGGAATTATTGGCGGCAGTTTTGCCTGCTTATTAGGACAGGCAGGGTTAAAAGTTATTTTGCTTGATGCCGGTGTCAGACAGGTCAACTCATTAAAAAAAGTCGATGCGCGCGTTTTTGCAATTACGCGTGCTTCTGAACATATATTAAAGAAAGCAGGTGCATGGCGTCGTCTAAATGAAAACGATATTGCCTGTTTTCGCAAGATGCATGTCTGGGATGAAAATGGCCTGGGTGAAATTAATTTTGATAGTGCCTCCATATGTCAACCAACCATGGGGTATATTATTTCTCATCAGGTTATTATTGATGCGTTACAGGAAAGGTTACTGGATATGGAAAATGTTCGTTGTATCTGGTCGGCTTCTGCAGCATTCATTAAAAATGAAAAAACATCGATGCTGCTGGAAACTGAAGATGGTTTGCAGTTTAGATCAAAACTCGTGGTTGCTGCAGATGGTAGCAATTCAAAAATAAGATCGCTGGCTAATATTCATTATCAAAAACATGATTACAAGCAATCTGCTTTGGCATGTGTCGTAACAACTGAATATCCACATAAAGAAATAGCAAGACAGCGTTTCTTAAAACGTGGCCCTCTGGCATTTTTGCCTATGATCGATCCGTATCAATCTGCAATAGTCTGGTCAACGAGTCCGAATCATGCCCGGCAACTGAAAGAAATTGATAAGTCCACGTTTCATTTTGAACTGGCGGACGCTTTTGCTAATGAATTAGGTGAAATTAAAGAGAGTAGCGAGCGTATAGTCTTTCCATTAAGTCGTGCACAAGCTGAACATTATGTTCAACCAAGATTGGCTTTAATAGGTGATAGTGCGCATACCGTTCATCCTCTGGCAGGTTTAGGCGCTAATCTGGGTTTACTGGATGCAGCAGCCCTGGCGGAAGTAGTTATTGATTCAGTAAGTCGTGAACGAGATCCCGGACGCTTGCAGGTCTTACGCCGTTACGAACGTTGGCGTAAAGGCGAGAATCATAACGTGATGTATTTAATGGATGGTTTCAAACATCTCTTTGAAAATCAGACACAATCTGTACAATGGCTGCGCAACTTTGGACTGGATATGGTCGATAGTTTGCCGATTGCTAAACACCTCATTATGAAACGAGCGATGGGCCTGAATGGTGATTTGCCAAAGTTTGCAAACGTTCAAAATAATTAATCTCGATAACAACAACTTAATCTGTTTTACTTTAGGATAGTTCATGTCTGAAAATTCAAAGCTGGAACCGAGCAACTTTATTCGCAACATTATTAATGATGATTTAAAGAATAATAAGAATGATGGTCGAGTTCATACACGGTTTCCACCAGAACCAAACGGTTACCTTCATATCGGTCACGCGAAGTCGATCTGTTTAAACTTTGGTTTAGCAGAAGATTATGAGGGGGGACTCTGTAATCTTCGTTTTGACGATACAAACCCGGAAAAAGAAGATGTTGAATATACCGATTCAATCCAGGCCGATGTTAAATGGCTGGGATTTGATTGGGCTGACCGTTTATTTTATGCCTCTGATTATTTTGAACAGCTATATGAGTATGCCGTCATATTAATAAAAGATAGCAAGGCTTATGTCGACGATCTTAGCTACGATGAAATGCGGGCACTGCGTGGGACATTAACTGAACCGGGTAAGCCAAGTCCACATCGTGATCGCAGTGTTGAAGAAAATCTGGACTTATTTAAACGTATGCGTGCTGGTGAATTCGTACCTGGTGAAAGAATACTGCGTGCCAAAATCGATATGGCTTCACCCAACATGAATATGCGTGATCCGGCTATCTATCGTATTCGTAAAGTCATTCATCATAAAACAGGTGACGAGTGGTGTGTTTATCCAATGTATGATTACACGCATTGTATTTCTGATGCATTGGAAGGTATTACGCATTCTTTATGTACATTGGAATTTGAAGATCATCGTCCTTTGTATGACTGGTTTCTGGAACAATTACCGGTCAAATGTCATCCTCAGCAAATTGAGTTTGCACGTTTAAATTTGAATTATACGGTAACCAGTAAACGTAAATTAAATGAACTGGTGACTGAAGGTCTGGTTTTGGGATGGGATGATCCACGTATGCCAACGATAGTGGGTATGCGACGGAGAGGATATACACCAGAATCGATTCGCGATTTTTGTAACCGAATTGGACTTACAAAAACGGATACCATTATTGATGTTGGTGTACTGGAAAACTGTGTCAGGGAAGATCTGGATAAACGTACACGACGTGTTCTTGCGGTATTAAACCCTTTAAAAGTCGTAATAGAGAATTTCCCGGAAGGTGAAGTAGAGTATCTTGATGCCCCTTATCATCCGAATAACCCGGATATGGGACAACGTTCTTTACCTTTTTCAAAAGAGATCTATATCGAACAGGATGATTTTATGGAAGATCCTCCAAAAAAATTCTTTCGTTTAGGGCCAGGCCGAGAAGTCCGTTTACGTTATGCTTATTTTATAACCTGTAATGAAATAATTAAAAATGATGCTGGTGAAGTTATAGAGTTACGTTGCACTTATGATCCGGAAACGAAAGGTGGTAATGCGCCTGATGGACGCAAGGTTAAGGGAACTATACATTGGGTTTCTGCCGAGCATGCCTTAAAAACCCAAGTACGTTTGTATGATCGGTTATTCAATGATCCGAAACCTGATAGTAAGAAACATGAAAAAGACTGGAAAAGTTTTATTAACCCTGAGTCAATATCAACGTGTGATTCAGCTTGCCTTGAACCTTCATTGGTTGATGCAAAAACGGAAGAGTGTTTTCAGTTTGAACGGACAGGCTATTTTAATGTTGATAGTAAAGATAACTTTAATGGAAAGCCTATATTCAATCGCACGGTAACTTTACGCGATTCATGGGCAAAACAAAAAAACAGATAATTATATAACTTATACATAGTCCAGATATATTTTGCTCGTTGTATTGAAGGACTATCGTGTTTGATTGATTGCTATATCACGCGTCTTATTGATGTCGTAAGGAATTTATCTGGTAATTCGTTACGGCAACTAAATTTATTGAAGACTTTTATTCTGGATTCAGAATATAATAATGGCTCTATATAATAGAAGTTTTATCATAATTACATAATTTTAAAACAACTAGTCAGGTTTGGAAGCCATTCGTTATCTGCATTGGATATAGAATTTTATTTTTTTAACAGGTTCAATCGAACTGAATATATCGGAGATGATGAATATGCATGTGTTTAAGCCTAATCACTGGTTTTTGTTGTTTTTAATTTTTTTGGTAACCAGTCCAGTGGTGCATGCAACTTATCCTGATATTACTTCAGGAACATGGGTTGGTTCAGTCTCGGGAACGGATAGCTCGTGTACTCCTGGTACTCTCGATGGTCCTTTTACCGACCAGGTTTCGGTAATCTTCAGTGGGCAAAGTGGCAGCAGTTTTAATGTGTCTTTAACAAGCACTGAATCTGATGGTTCTGTCACTACTATGACTGGCACAGGTATTTTCACGAGTCAGACAAGCCTGAATTTTACCGTTGCTGATCCGCCTGGTCCGGATGTTGATACAGTAAATATCGCTGCTACGCTTGTTAATAATACAATCACATTTACATTTACAGGGGCTAATGTTGGCGGAGACGGCTGTATTTTTAATGGTAGCGGATCTATTCAACTTACATCGGCAACAGTAATTGCACCAGCTGTTACCCCTGGTAGTACAGTCACAGATGCTGCTTTATTTAATACTCAAATACAGGGTACGATTTTTGGGGTTAGTAGCCATGTTTCCGCTGCATTGAGTGGTTTATTTTTTGGTGGGCCGTTTGTACTTGGTGATAATCAATTCAAAATCAAAGGTGCAACAGGTTTAAATGCCGGTGATGATGTCGCAATTCCATATGGTGTCTGGGGTAGTTATTCCTATACTGCTTATGAAAATGATCTCAGTAGTACCGCTTTTGATGGCGCCAGTCACGGATTCCTCGGTGGGATTGATTTTGGTTTTTGGGAAAATACGATATTGGGAATTGCCTTTGGTTATGATAAAGGTGATATCGATACAACATTTAATAGAGGTAACCAGGAAACGGATACCTACACAATTGCACCCTATTTTGGCGCATTATTAACAGATAGCCTGAGCGTTGATTTTACTGTGGGTTATTCGAAAGTTGAATATGATCAATTTCGTATATTAACAACGGGAACAACTCGAATTACCAGTTCGCCGAACTCAGATCGAATGTTTGGCGCATTCAATTTAAATGGAATAACTTTTTATGATAACTGGATCATCGGTACACGTGTTGGTGCTTCATATGCAAGTAGCACTCTGGATTCGTTTACAGAAAGTGATGGAACTGTTGTCGCAAATAGTCGTACTAAAGTCGGTACTCTCAGTCTTGCAGGTGATGTTGCTTATAGTTTTAAGAACTATGAACCTTTTGTTAGTTTGTCTTATCAAAATGATTTTGCATTAAGAGAAATTTCGGTGACAACTGGACCACAACCTTCTAATGATAATGATGATATTTTGATGATGACGGGAGTTCGCTATTTTAATAAAAATGGAATTACCGGGAATATCGAATACAGCAAACGTTTTTTAAGAGACGATTTTAATGAAGATAGAATTAGCTTAACGATTAGAGCTGATTTTTAATACTAGATAGCAGAAGTCTCAATATTTAAAATGTCTTAAAATTTGCCTGATTATTTAAATATATAATAATTCCCGATTATACACATGACGGTTGTTGGTTAGTTTATTGGCAAAACTTATCAACTAATTCAATAGCTTATATTAATCGGTTTTAACTTTATTTTTAATTCAGGTATTAGATGAAATCTGGTGAGTATGGGACAATAATGCTTTATACAATTTAGTAAATTTCTATAATATTATGCAATCCAAATCAGATACCCTCTATCGATCTAACATCAAAAGTTTACCATTAATCAGCAATGGCAAGGTACGGGATATATACAGCATTGATGACCAACATATGTTGATCGTGACCAGTGATCGACTCTCTGCTTTTGATGTTATATTGCCTGATCCGATACCTGGTAAAGGACGGGTTTTGACGGAAGTTTCCAATTTCTGGTTTAATCGTTGTCAAAATATTATTCCAAATCACCTTACTACTATTCCTGTTAAAGATGTGATTAAGGAAACAGAAGAGCTTGATGCGTTGCAAGGGCGCGCTAATGTAGTACGTAAATTAAAGCCATTACCAATTGAAGCAGTGATTCGTGGCTATTTAATTGGTTCTGGATGGAAAGATTATCAGGTAACAGGGTCGGTATGCGGGATAAAATTACCTGCAGGTTTGCAGCAAGCAGAAAAATTACCCGAACCTATATTTACTCCAGCGACGAAAGCGGATGTCGGCGATCATGATGAGAATATCAATTTTGAAGATACGGTTAAATTAATTGGCCAGGATCTGGCAGAACAGGTACGTGATATTAGTTTAAAAATATATACGCAGGCCGTTGAGTATGCCTTGACGAAAGATATTATAATTGCAGATACAAAATTTGAGTTTGGCCTGGATGAAAATGATCAACTGGTCTTAATTGATGAAGTTTTAACACCCGACTCCTCGCGTTTTTGGCCAGTTAACTCTTATAAAGTTGGCAGTAGCCCCCCGAGTTTTGATAAACAATATATTAGAGATTATCTGGAAACACTGGATTGGGATAAAACCGCACCTGGACCAAAGTTACCGGAAGAAGTAATTAGCAACACGGCGGCAAAATATGAAGAAGCACGCGACAAACTAATTTTATAAATATTAAAATTTAAATATTATGCAAGAAATAAAAAAATTAATTGATGGTTATCAACGGTTCCATAGAAAATATTTTGAAGAACAACCGGATGTTTATGAGAGTTTATTTGAACAAGGACAGTCACCAAAGTTTCTGGTGATTTCATGTTGTGATTCACGTGTTCATCCAGCACAGGTTATGGATACTGTTCCCGGAGATATTTTTGTTATTCGTAATGTTGCTAACCTTGTTCCTATTAATGAGCCGGATGATAAATTACACGGCACCAGTGCCGCGATGGAATTCGCGGTAAAGCATCTTGAGGTAAAGCACATCATTGTTTTTGGGCACAGTCAATGTGGTGGTATTAAAAGCTTAATGGAAGGCGATCACCTGGATCATAAATACGTATTTATTGATCCATGGATGGAGATTGCCCGTTCGGCAAGAAATAAAATTTTACTGGAACACGGCGATAAGGAGTTTTCGGAACAATGTGCGCTTTGTGAAAAAGCATCTATAGAAACATCATTATATAATCTCATGACATTTCCATGGATTAAAGATCGTTATGATGAAGGAAAATTGTTTATACATGGTTGGTATTTTGATATCGATACAGGTAGCCTGTTAGGTAAACAGGGTGAAAAATTTATTCCTGTTAAAGATTTAGCTATAAGTAGTAAATAAGGTCGCTAAAGTCAGAGAGGTATAGAATGAAAAACGTTTTTAAAGTATTTTTGTTGTTAATTTCAAGTTTAATATTTACCGCATGTTCAGATGATAGTAATAGTTTTGCGGAAGCTAAAAAAGATCATGTCTGGAAAGGGCAAACTGATACGATTGACAAGGCTAAAGAAGTTGAAGGCATGCTAACGGAATCAGTTGAAAACACACGTAAAGCACTGGAAGAGCAGAGCCAGTAATTTTTTAAGACATCAGTTTTATCAATGCGGCTCGTGCTTCAAAATCTTCAACGGCTGACATGGCGATATTAAAAGCGGCTACTTTTTTACTATGTTCTGCGAGGAGCTTTGCCAGCTCCCCGGTTTCGTCTTTACTTGCTTCACCACCGTCTTTATATTTAACATCTATTTCTTGCAGGAAAGTAAAATAGGTTTGTTTACTTTCATGCATTTCCTGAAAAGCCTGATAGGCGACACTTGCCTCTATGGTAAGTTGAGTGTCTGTCATAATTAATGAAACTAATTAAGCGACATTTTCCATGTCGGCATTGTATTCACCTTTACAGGCCAGGCTATTACATTTAGAACGGTGTAATAATGCTTTCTGAGCGGCCTCAACATTCTCTGCTTTACCGCCCCATGCTTTAAGGCAAGGCGCTTGTAATGCACGTCCGTAAGAAAAGCTTAATGGCCAGGGCAGGTCAGGGTTGCTGGCATTCATGGCATTAAGATGTGCAGTTGCCAACTCATCGCTTTGTCCACCAGAAAGGAAAACAATACCGGGAAGTTCTGCGGGTACATTGTCAAGCAGGCATTTAACGGTTTTATCTGCAACTTCCTGAACATCGGCTTGCGTTGAACATTGTTTGCCTGAGATAACCATATTAATTTTCAAGATGGTATGTTCAATACTAATGTCTTGACTCTTGAGTGCTGCAAATAGTGCCGATAGCGTTTTTTCAGTAACGTCATAACAGGTATCGATTGTGTTGTCGGCATCCATCAACACTTCTGGCTCAACCATAGGGACAATACCTGCTTCCTGACAAAGTCCTGCGTATCGTGCAAGTGCATGAGCATTTGCGTCAATACATGCTTGCGTCGGGATGTTGTTGCCAATAGTGATAACGGCGCGCCACTTGGCAAACTTTGCGCCGAGAGATTTATATTCTGCCAGACGGTCGCGCAAACCATCAAGACCTTCGGTAATTTTTTCATTTGGATGTAGTGCAAATTCTTTAGCTCCAGTATCGACCTTGATTCCGGGCATTATGCCTTGATCGATCAGTGCCTTCGCAAAAGGAACGCCATCACTGGTTGATTGACGTATTGTCTCATCAAAAAGAATCATGCCACTGATGTATTCGTTGCCGCCAGGGTTAGTAATTAATAAATCACGATAAGCTCTACGGTTTTCTTCAGTAGATTCAAGATTAATTGTATCGAATCGTTTGCCTATTGTAGGAGTACTTTCATCTATAGCAAGAATACCTTTGCCATTTTCTACCATTGCTTTTGCTGTTGCTTCGAGTTCTGCTGCGCTCATTTTATTTGCCTCGTTAACGCTATTAGTTTTAAAAATAATTGCTGGTTGTTTTAAAGAGTATGTTCCAGTGCCTGACCGACCTGAATAATTTTCATGTTGTTTGTCCCGCCACGTTTACCACGTAGATCGCCTTTGGTGATAATGACAATATCTCCATCTTCTACGGCACCAAATTCAATTAATTGATTAATCATCTGTTTATTTGCTTCCAAAGGATCAGTATGCGTGATATCGAATTTCATTGGATAGACGCCACGATATAAACCGACGCGTCTACGAGTAGATGTATTTCGGGTAAAAGCAAAAATTGGTAAGCCGGAACTAATGCGCGACATCCACAAGCAAGTGCCACCTGTTTCCGTTAATGCACAAATTGCTTTCGCACCAATATGATTTGCAGCATACATGCTCGACATGGCTACGGCTTCCGAGATGGTTTCAAAACGCTGATTGATTCGATGATCTGAAATACGGACGCTACGTTGTTTTTCAGCTTCTTCACAAACACGCGACATCGCTTCAACTACTTTATCCGGGTAATGACCAATACTGGTTTCACCAGATAACATGACGGCATCTGTGCCATCAATAACTGCATTGGCAACATCAAACACTTCTGCTCGTGTTGGGATTTTATGTTCAATCATGGATTCCATCATTTGTGTTGCTGTAATGACAGCACGATCCATGTCTCGTGCCATTTTTATTAAACTTTTTTGTACCGGTGGTAATGCCGCATCACCAATTTCTACACCAAGATCGCCTCGGGCAATCATAATAGCATCAGAACCTTCAATAATTTCCTCGATATGATTTAAAGCTTCAGCGCGTTCAATTTTGGAAATTAATTGTGCGGAACAGTTATGTTCTTTCATCATGTCTCGCGCTTTTTTCACATCATTGCCGTCTCTTGGAAAAGATATAGCAATAAAATCAACCTTGATCTCTGCAGCATGTTTCATGTCATCAATATCTTTTTCAGTAACCGCGCTTGCAGATAAACCTCCGCCCTGAAGATTAATGCCTTTGTTATTACTTAATTCACCACCATTAATAACTATACAATCTATAATAGGACCTTTAACTGAATTAACGTGTAAAACAACTTTGCCGTCATCAATTAATAATTTGTCATCAGCTTTTACATCTTTAGCGAGTTCTTTATAAGTTACACCAACCTGAGTTTCATCGCCGTCTTCTGTAGCAAGTTCAGTATTAATTTTAAAATTGGCACCTTCACGTAAATTAATATTTCCATCTTTGAATTGTTCGATTCGAATTTTAGGGCCTTGTAAGTCGGCAATGACAGCAACGGCATGTTTATGTTGATATGATAGTTTACGAATTTCTTTCATTCGTCTTTCATGCTCGGCATGTGTTTGATGTGAATAATTTAATCGAAACACATCAACGCCAGCGTTAATTAATTTTTCCAACATGCCGGGCTCATCTGTTGCGGGTCCCAGCGTGGCAATAATTTTGGTTCTTCTCATTTAGTTAATGTTTATCCGTATATTGTATTTTATAGTTCTCTGGCTTTTTCCATTGCTTCCCATGCACGAGCCGCTTCTTCCAGAATCTCGATGGCGGGTAGTTTTTTACCTTCAAGAAATTCAAGAAAAGCACCTCCGCCAGTTGAGATATACGAAACTTCATTTTCAATTTTGAATTTTGATATCGCTGCAATGGTGTCGCCACCGCCTGCTATAGAATAGGCGTTACTTTTTGCAATGGCATTTGCCAGGCTTTCAGTTCCCTGACTGAATTGATCGAATTCAAAAACACCAAGAGGACCATTCCAGACAATGGTCTTTGCTTGACCGATTAATTCATTTAGTAGTTTGGAAGTTTGCGGACCAACGTCCATGATCATATCATCTGCTTCTACATCACTTACTAACTTGGTTACAGCCTGTGTGCTCTCGTCAAATTCTTTGCCGCAAATAACATCTACAGGCAGAGGGATTTTACAACCATTCTCTTCTGCCTGTTTCATAAGTTTACTGGCAACTTCAACCAAATCTTCTTCGTAAAGTGATTTGCCCACTTCATAACCAGCAGCTTTTAAAAATGTATTGGCAATGCCGCCACCCACAATAAGTTGATCGACTTTTTCTGAAAGTGTTTCAAGAATAGTAAGTTTGCTGGAAACTTTAGATCCGCCAACAATTGCAATGACAGGTTTTTCCGGTTCACGGAGTGCTTTCGACAATGACTTTAATTCTTCAATAAGTAATGGCCCTGCTGCAGAGACAGCGGCGTATTTGGCCACACCATGGGTCGATGCCTGTGCGCGATGCGCTGTGGCAAAGGCATCGTTTATATAAACCTGACAAAGTTGTGCCATTTTACGGGCGAGATCTTCATCGTTGCTGGTTTCGCCTTTTTCAAAGCGTGCGTTTTCACAAAGTACAACTTGATGGTTTGTCATGTCGATACCATCAACCCAGTCTTTTATTAACGGGACATCCATGCCAAGAAATTCACTCAACGATTTTGCAACGGGAGCAAGAGAAAACGTTTCATTATATTCTCCTGCTACGGGACGACCTAAATGTGATACAAGAATAATCTTGGCACCGGCTTCGAGCACTTGTTCCAATGTTGGTAAGGTCGCTTGAATACGCACATCGCTTGTTACAACACCGTCTTTTATCGGAACGTTGTAATCTTCCCGGATAAGTACTGTTTTACCCGATAAATCCAGATCAGCAATTTTAACTAGTATCGACATGTGTTTATTTAGCGTTCATCAAAGCAACAGTCGTGTCCAACATACGGTTAGAAAACCCCCATTCGTTGTCATACCATGCAATAACTTTAACAAGTTTACCTTCAAGAACCTTGGTTAAAGAGGCATCAAAGGTTGAAGAAGCCGGATCATGATTGAAGTCAATAGAAACCAACGGCGCTTCGTTATAGGCAAGCACACCTTTAAGCGGTCCTTCAGCGGCTTCTTTCATTAAGGAATTAATTTCTTCTATAGTTGTGTCTCTCGCTGCGGTAAAACTTAAATCAACCATTGAAACATTAATCGTAGGCACGCGAACAGAAAAACCGTCAAGCTTCCCATTTAATTCAGGTAATACCAGACCAACTGCAGCAGCAGCACCAGTCTTGGTAGGAATCATCGACATGGTTGCAGAACGTGCACGACGTAAATCAGAATGATAAACATCTGTTAAAACCTGGTCATTGGTGTAGGCATGGACTGTTGTCATAACGCCGGCAACCATACCTATATTTTCATGAATGACTTTAGCAACAGGTGCCAGACAGTTAGTTGTGCATGACGCATTTGATATAACTGTGTCAGTAGACTTGAGAACATCATGGTTAACACCATAAACAACAGTTGCATCAACATCATTGCCACCTGGTGCAGAAATAATAACTTTTTTTGCGCCGCCACTAAGATGAGCACTGGCCTTTGCCTTACTTGCAAAAAAACCGGTGGATTCATGAACGACATCGACACCTAACTCTTTCCAGGGCAAGTTAGCAGGATCACGTTCGGAAAGAACGCGTACCTTGTTACCATTTACTATCATGTTCTCGCCTTCGACTGAAACAGAACCCGGAAATTTTCCATGAGCGGTATCATACTGAGTAAGGTGGGCATTGGTATTTGCATCACCTAAATCATTAATTGCGACGATCTCGATTTCATCATTACGTCCTGATTCATATACTGCACGTAAAATGTTGCGACCAATACGTCCATAACCATTGATACCTACTTTAATTGTCATTCTTTTGCTCCACTCTGCTTAATATAATATTTTTGTATGTCGTTCAGGTTAATAAATCATTAACGGTTTGTTTTAGATTAGTTTCGGTTAACCCGAAATGTTCAAATAATGTTTTTGCCGGCGCTGATTCTCCAAAGGTGTCTACACCCAGTGCTTTTCCATCCAGACCGATATATTTGCGCCAGTAATCTGTAACGCCCGCTTCTATAGCGATACGCTTACGACAAGCGTCGGGTAAAACGGTTTCTTTATAATCATCATCCTGTTGATCAAATACATCAGTACTTGGCATTGATACAACGCGAATATTTTTGCCTTCTGAATTTAACTGTTTAGCAACATTCATTGCTATTTCAACTTCAGAACCCGTAGCAATAATAACGGCGTCAGGTTGTTCTGAACCATGAAGTAAACTATAACCACCGCGTTGTATATTCTTTAGCTGCGTGTCATCTCTATCTATATGCGCTAGATTCTGACGAGAAAATAACAGGCTTGTTGGTCCATCTCGTCGCTCGATGGCTGCTTGCCAGGCAACAGCTGATTCTACCGCATCACAGGGGCGCCACAATGACATATTAGGCATTAAACGTAGTGTTGCTGCCTGTTCAACGCCCTGATGTGTCGGACCGTCCTCGCCCAGACCAATGGAATCATGGGTGTAGACAAAAATATTCTGGACTTTCATTAATGCTGCCATGCGTAATGCATTTCTGGCGTATTCAGAAAACATTAAAAATGTTCCTGAATAGGGAATGAAACCTCCATGTAGAGCAACGCCATTATCTATGGCAGACATGGCAAATTCACGAACACCGTATGAGATATAATTGCCGTTTTTGTTGATGCTATTAATGACGACTGAACCTGACCAGTTTGTTAAGTTTGAACCGGTTAAATCTGCGGAACCGCCCAGCATTTCAGGTAATTGACTTGCGAATGCT
The DNA here is from genome assembly GCA_013112535.1 of Pseudomonadota bacterium. GTDB lineage: Bacteria > Pseudomonadota > Gammaproteobacteria > Eutrophobiales > Eutrophobiaceae > UBA7359. Next base: position 108,044 of record JABFGI010000004.1, on the reverse strand, counting down.
TCGATAGCATTTTGTGATGCTTTACGTGAAGCAATAGTATCGCCTTTGTTATTACATGCATCGATATAATCTTTTGCAATACTGTCCCAGTTATCCGGAAGTTTACCGGCCATGCGGCGTTTGTATTCTGCAGCTAATTCGGGGTGTGCTGATTCGTAGGCAGAAAATTTTTCATTCCATACTGTTTCCAGTTCTTTGCCTTTTTCTTTCGCATCCCAGGCAGCATAGTGTTCATCAGGTATAACAAAAGCATCATGAGTCCAGCCCAATTTTTCACGAGTCAGTTTTATTTCATCATCACCTAACGGCGCACCATGACAGGATTCTTTTCCTTCTTTATTCGGTGAACCCCAACCAATAATTGTTTTGCAACAGATGATGGTAGGTTGCTTCTCATTTGCTTTTGCTTCAGTTAATGCTTTTTTTATGGCGTCAGGATCGTGTCCATCAACATCAGGAATGACATGCCAACCGTATGATTCAAATCGCTTAGGTATATCTTCAGTAAACCAACCGGATACATCGCCATCAATCGAAATTTTGTTGTCATCGTATATAGCAACTAATTTTCCTAGCCCCATTGTCCCTGCAAAAGAGCAAGCTTCATGAGAAATGCCTTCCATTAAGCAACCGTCACCGACAGAAACATAAGTGTGGTGATTAACAATATCCAAACTATCCTTATTAAATTTTGCAGCCAGGATTGATTCTGCCAGGGCCATACCAACTGCGTTGGCGAGTCCCTGTCCAAGCGGTCCCGTTGTTGTTTCTACCCCGGGCGCATAACCATATTCGGGATGGCCAGGTGTTTTTGAATGTAACTGGCGGAAACTTTTTAATTCTTCTATCGGTAAATCATAACCAGACAAGTGCAGTAAAGAATAAACCAGCATAGAACCATGACCATTTGACATGACGAAACGATCACGATTATCCCAGTTCGGGTTAGCAGGATTGTGTTTTAGAAAATCATTCCATAATACTTCGGCGATATCCGCCATTCCCATCGGTGCACCTGGGTGTCCCGAGTTTGCTTGTTGTACTGCATCCATACTTAATGCACGAATCGCATTGGCTAGTTCATGCCTTGTAAGCATAGTTTCCCCCAATATGTCGGTCTGGCTTATTGCCATCATCCGATAGAAAATTTAGTGTTATATTAGTGCTGCAACGAAGCCTGTTGTGTTTCATCATGATTCATGATGGTCATTGTGCAGAGCTTAAAATCCGCTTAAATGCGGCGATACAGATAGATATTTACCAGAATATCTGAGCCGCGTATTGTCGCTTACCTGTTCGTTTTGAGCAAGATCTAGCTGTTATTTTTCCATTTTATCGAACAACCCATGCTGGAGGAATTCCGGGGACAGTTTACTTGATTGTAAGTAATAGCGTGTTCGCGTTCGGGACAGATCACTTTATCTTTAAAATATTTCATGAAAACAGTTGCAGAAGTCTTTTCTGATGATGGCGTATTGGCGAAATTAACTGAAGGTTATCGTCATCGTCCAGAGCAGGAAGACATGGCGCATAAAATCCTGGACGCCATTTAAAGAAGGTAATAGTCTGGTTTGCGAAGCAGGTACAGGTACTGGTAAAACCATGGCTTATCTTGTTCCGGCATTGACAAGATACTAAAGCATTTGCAGGCAAAAAACGTATTATCACACACTATAAAAGCGCCTTCCTGAAACGCGTGCTTTGCCCGATGCTGTTTGACTTGTCTAGCGTTCGCTTTTTCTAAATGTGTCTTTTTAGTCGCATTCTTTATTTTAGTCTAATCATTGTTCCTCTGGAATTAATAGGAAAACTAAAAATTAATTACCAGTCTTTCCATATTTTGACTCGGCAAAAACTAAAAATAAAATACCCCCTGCTCCACTGAAGAACTCAACCAATATAAAGAAAAGAGAGATATGCGGATTGTTTATTATCTAAATTATAAATAGTTTTTTTAAATAAACCATTGAATCTTATAATGAAAAGTTCAGAAGAATGAGCATATTGCAATAGGTAAAATAACTATTTACAAAATGGAGGCAGCAGAGCAATTATCTTGAATGGCTAGTAAGCTTCGGGCAAAATGCCAAGAATAAAATTGGAATAATGTAATTTTTTCATAGGACTAAAAGATTTAGTTTTATATTCAACATCACAGGAATCAGGTATTTCATGAAAAAAAAATCAACAGCAATAAAAGTCAGCGATTTAATTAAAACAGGAACTTTATTATTAGGTGTTTTCACTACTACAAACGCTTTCGCCACTAGTAATGAAAATCAGGTTTCAGACTCTACTCCAGGTAGTACCGCTACAGACTTTCTTTTATTCAACACGCAAATACAAAATACAGCATCCAGTATTAATGGGCACATTTCCAGCGCACTTGCTGGAGCGGGCTTACTGGCCGGAACACAAACATACAATATGGAAGGAACGACCGGTTTAAACGCCGGAGATATATTCAGCGTTCCTTATGGCGTATGGGGAAACTATTCCTATTCCGATTTTGATAATGATTTAAGCACGACTGCTTTTGATGGCAGTACACATGGCTTTTTGGGTGGCATTGATTTTCTGTATTGGGAAAGCACCGTCTTTGGTATCGCTTTTGGCTATGATAACAGCGATATCGATACAACTTTCAATACTGGTAATCAGGATACGGACAGCTTTACTTTTGCACCTTACTTCGGAACGGTATTAACTGACACCCTCAGTCTTGATTTTAATATTGGTTATTCCAACGTCCAATATGATCAGTATCGGACTGCTGCTGCAACTCGCATTTTCAGTTCACCCAATGCCGATAGATGGTTTGGCTCTTTGAACCTGAATGCACTAAAGGTCGTCAATAACTGGATATTGGGAGCGAGAGTCGGTGCTCTATTCGCCAAAAGCAATATTGACAGTTATACCGAAAGCGATACTACCGTAGTGGCTCAATCCAGAACCAAGGTAGGGACGATAAGTATTGCTGGTGATGTAGCTTACAGCTATGGTAATTTTGAGCCTTTCATTAATCTTGCCTATCAAAATGATTTTTCTCTCCAAAACATTACAACAGCCACTGCTCCTGCACCTTCTAATGACAAAAATGATATTTTAATGACAGCAGGTATTCGATATTTTGAAAAATCTGGCATTAGCGGAAATCTGGAATACAGCAAACGTCTGGTAAGAGATAACTTTGATGAAGACAGATTTAGTTTGACCTTTAGAATTGATTATTAAAACTTTACACAACGAAAACGGCAGTTGAAGTTTTAAATTGATTTCAATAACTCCCTGCTTTCAATATTTACTTTAATAGTAATAGTTTGAAAGCTGCGGTTGTTATTCTCAAATGCTTCGCTCGCTAAATAAGTCAGAATGACGCAGATAAATTTAAAAAATGACAATCTGCCCATAATTGTCTGAAGTAAAGAGAGGTGCCGGGATAATGTCATCTCAACTTAAATTGAGGTGAAAATGAGTGTGATGAATGTGAGCGCAGTTGCTGGATTGTCGTGAGTAATGATTTTTTTGCCTGATTTACCGCGTTGATATATCAAAATATTGCGTTTATGCTTCTTATACTCGCCATTTAATCGAACAACCCATACTGGGTATTTGATCTTTTGGGCCTCGTCCTGATGTGGCAACTTCAAGCATGGCTTCAAGTAAGTCACGTTTCAGTTTTTTGTCTGTCTGTTTCATGCCACTGGCATCGAGGCGACCACGGTATTGAAGTTCTAATGTTGCGTTGTAGCCAAAGAAGTCAGGCGTACATATTGCACCGTAAGCCCTGGCAACTTCTTGAGTATTATCAATTAGATAGGGAAATGGGTAATTGAATTCTCGTGCGATTTTTTGCATGTTTTCGAATGAATCTTCAGGATAATCGGCTGGATCATTTGACATGATGGCGACACTATTAATACCGGTGTCCATCAGTTTTAAAGTGTCCGCGACCAATCTGGTTTGTATTGATTTCACATAAGGGCAGTGGTTACAGATAAACATGACCAATAAACCCTTTTCGCCTACGCAATCAGACAGAGACCATTCTTTTTCATCTATACCGGTAAGTTTGAAGTCGATCGCTTTTTCACCAAAATTACAAACCGGGGTTTCCATCAAAACCATAGTTTAAGTTACCTGTGCTTAAATTGTTATTTGGATAAATTCTATCGTGTTTTATAGAACAACGTCATATTTCCGTGCGATATGGTTCGATTAAGGATAGAATGCGCGCCGTTCAAATTCTAAACAATGGAAGATTAAATGGCTGACAATTATTTATTTACTTCAGAGTCTGTTTCTGAAGGACATCCTGACAAAGTAGCGGATCAGATTTCCGATGCAGTTGTTGATGCAATTTTTAAAGATGATACGAAAGCACGCATTGCTTGCGAGACGATGGTTAACACCGGCATGGTTGTACTTTCAGGTGAGATTACAACATCAACTTATGTTGATATGCAGGAAATTGCACGTCAGACCATTAAGGAAATTGGTTACAATCACTCTGATATGGGCTTCGACTGGGAATCTTGTGCTGTATTGGTTTCCATTGATAAACAGTCACCAGACATTGCTCAAGGTGTCAATGAAGGTGAAGGCCTGGATTTAAACCAGGGAGCGGGTGATCAGGGTTTGATGTTTGGTTATGCCTGTAATGAGACTGATGTATTGATGCCTTTTCCCATTACTTATTCCCATCTTCTGGTGAAAAGACAGGCAGAAGTTCGAAAAAAAGGTGTTTTGCCCTGGCTAAGACCTGATGCAAAGTCGCAAGTCACAGTAGTTTACGAAGATGGCAAGCCAACTTCAGTCGATACAGTTGTTTTATCTACTCAGCATAATCCTGAAATTGAGCACAAAGATTTGGAAGAAGCGGTTATTGAAGAGATTATTAAGCCGGTTCTTCCTGAAAATATGATTACTGATAAAACCCGTTATCTGGTAAATCCTACCGGACGTTTTGTTATTGGTGGTCCGGTTGGTGACTGTGGTTTAACGGGTCGTAAAATTATTGTTGATACTTATGGTGGTATGGCTCGTCATGGTGGCGGTGCATTTTCAGGTAAAGATCCATCCAAGGTTGATCGGTCAGCTGCTTATGCTGCACGTTATGTCGCCAAGAATATTGTCGCAGCGGGTCTGGCTGATCGTTGTGAAATACAAGTTTCATATGCGATTGGTGTGGCTGAGCCGACTTCCATCAGCGTAGAAACATTCGGTACCGGTAAAATTGAAGAAGCAAAATTAGTCGAATTAATACGTGAACATTTTGATCTCAGACCGAAAGGCATTATTAATATGCTGGAACTTTTACAGCCAATTTATAGACAAACTGCTGCATACGGTCATTTTGGTCGTAGCGATATTGATTTACCCTGGGAAAGAACAGATAGAGCAGACGTTTTACGGAACGCATAATCGATCTGATTTTCCTAAAGTTTTATTAAATATTTACGCTAACAGCTTTGAACCTTGAAGCGGGTAGTATTATACCTTGTATGATCTGTAATGAACGGCATGTTATACTCCCGCGCTTAATTACAACCGTAGTTCTGAGGAGCGTTGCGACGGATAGAAGTAGATATCCGCTAGGCTTGGAACAAACACGGAAAATGAACAACGGCGCTCGCTTATTATGTTAATAGGAGAACATCATGAGCGTAGCTGAAACTTCACTCTCATCTGATTATCACGTAGCAGACATTTCTTTGGCCGAATGGGGCCATAAGGAAATTCGTATCGCCGAAACCGAAATGCCGGGTTTAATGACTATCCGCGAAGAATATAAAAGCGAACAGCCGTTAAAAGGTGCGCGTATAGCCGGTTCTTTACACATGACGATACAAACAGCAGTACTCATTGAAACTTTACGTGCCTTAGGTGCGGAAGTACGTTGGGTGTCATGTAATATTTTTTCGACTCAGGATCACGCTGCTGCTGCAATTGCAGATCAATCTATTCCCGTATTCGCTTATAAAGGTGAAACTCTGGAAGAGTACTGGGATTATACACACCGCATTATGACCTGGTCTGATGGTGGTACACCAAATATGATTCTTGATGACGGTGGTGACGCGACCATGCTTTTAATCCTCGGTAGTAAAGCAGAAAAAGATATTTCTGTTTTGGATAATCCGGGTTCAGAAGAAGAAACATTTTTGTTCGCTTCTATTAAAAAGAGACTGGCTGAAGACGCAACTTTCTACTCACGTACCTTAGCGTGTATACAAGGCGTTACTGAAGAAACGACAACCGGTGTTCAACGTCTTTATCAAATGCAAAAGAAAGGCGAATTACCTTTCCCTGCGATAAATGTGAATGATTCGGTTACCAAATCAAAATTCGATAATCTTTATGGTTGTCGTGAATCATTGGTTGACGGTATCAAGCGAGCAACCGATGTGATGATTGCTGGTAAAGTCGCGCTGGTATTAGGTTACGGCGATGTCGGTAAAGGCTGTGCGCAATCATTACGTGGACTTGGTGCAACTGTATGGGTGACTGAAATTGATCCGATTTGTGCGCTACAAGCGTCAATGGAAGGGTATCGCGTGGTCAAAATGGATGAGGTTTGTGATCAGGTTGATATCTTTGTTACAACAACCGGTAACTTTAATGTGATTCAACATGACCATATGGCGAAGATGAAAGATCAGGCTATCGTTTCTAATATTGGTCATTTTGACAACGAGATTGATGTCGCCAGTCTGGAAAAATACGAGTGGGAAGAAATTAAACCACAAGTTGATCATGTGATTTTCCCTGATGGCAAACGCATTATTCTTTTAGCTAAAGGTCGTTTGGTTAACCTTGGTTGTGCAACCGGTCATCCCAGTTTTGTAATGTCTAATTCTTTTACTAATCAGGTTCTGGCGCAAATCGAGCTCTATACAAAAGGTGATAATTATGGAAAAGACGTTTATGTCTTGCCTAAACATCTGGATGAAAAAGTAGCCCGCTTACACCTTGAAAGAATTGGCGCCAGGTTAACAACTTTAACTGAAGCACAGGCGGCCTATATTAACGTAACGGTCGATGGCCCTTATAAGCCAGAGCACTACAGATATTAAAAGGTCTACATAATATTGTGAAGCGTGAAAAGATAAATTGAATGTTTATTTTCATCACGCTTCACTCTTCACATCTTTAACAGGTTTTTATAATGGAATCACAAAAACAATACACGCCGACATTCAGTTTTGAGTTTTATCCGCCAAAAACGCCAGAAGCGATAGGTAAATTACAAACGACACAAGCTGAATTGGCCAAATTGAACCCGGATTTCTTTTCAGTAACGTTTGGTGCCGGTGGCAGTACGCGTGATATGACATTTGAAACAGTGGTGGATATTCACAATAAGACGGGAATTATTGCGGCCCCGCATATTTCCTGTATTGGTAGTGAAAGTAATGACATCAAGGCAATACTGGATAAGTACATAGAAAGTGGCATAACGCGAATTGTTGCACTTAGAGGTGACCTTCCGTCAGGTTCAGTTGGCTATGGTCATTTTCGTTACGCAAATGAATTGATTGAGTTTATAAGGAAAGAAACAGGCGATCATTTTCATATCGAAGTAGCTGCTTATCCGGAATTTCATCCGCAAGCGCCAAATCCACGCGCCGATATAGAAAATTTTAAAAAGAAAATCGATGCCGGTGCAAATGGTGCCATTACACAGTATTTTTATAATCCTTTTGCTTATTATCGATTTATAGATAGTTGTGAAAAGATCGGTTTGGATATCCCAATTGTAGCCGGGATTATGCCCATTGTTAGCTGTACACAATTACAACGTTTTTCAGAAGCTTGTGGTGCAGAAATACCTCGTTGGATACTTAAACGTCTTCAGGAATTTGGTGATGATCGCGTTTCCATTCGTGAGTTTGGTGTTGATGTCACTACAGAATTATGTGAGCAACTACTCACTAACGGAGCGCCAGGTTTACATTTTTATACAATGAATCAATCCGTAGCAAGTACGGCTATTTGGAAAAATCTTGGTATAGATCAAAGAGTTAATGACTAAATTGCTCAGGCAAATTCTTGCCTGAGTGTTTCATCTCGTTTTTTCCTTACTTTCTCTTCCTATAATTAGTTAATTGTTCTTGCTGTCATGTCAGTAAGACTGTATGTTTGTATGTGAAAGTATTTAGGAATCAATGCTTTGTCACAGAATGCTCAAAAATTAGATATGTCTGTAAGTGCGGAAAAGCCCTTATTATTATTTGTTGATGATGATCCTATTATCGTCGATGCACTATCTATCGTTTTACAAAAAGATTTTGATTTGATTACGGCTGAATCACGTAAGCAGGTTAAATCATTATTACAGGATTTATCGATTAAACCCTCGCTTGCCCTGGTTGATCTTGGTTTACCCCCGAAGCCGCATTCACCGGAAGAAGGATTCAAGTTGATTGAGGAATTAATGTCGTTGAATGATAGTTTCAAGATTCTTGTTTTATCCGGTCAAAATGAAAATGAAAATATTCATCATGCGTTGACACTGGGCGCTGTCGATTTCATTCCCAAGCCTTGTGATATGTCCTTATTGAAATCCAGGCTGGATTATCAAATGACGATGTTGCAGGCTGAGTTCACCGAGAAAGAACTCGTATTAAACGAGACTAAAATACTGGGTGAAAGTACTGCATTAAATACATTGCGCGATTTGATTCAACAGTTTGCAGACACTCCTTTTCCGGTACTGATTGAAGGTGAGTCTGGTACAGGAAAAGAGTTAGTAGCTGAAGAGTTACATAAATCAAGTAATCGTTCTAACCAGCCTTTTCTGACAATCAACTGTGCTGCATTTACACCGGAACTATTAGAAGCGCAGTTATTTGGACATACAAAAGGTGCTTTTACTGGTGCAGCAGCTGAACGTGTGGGTTTTTTTGAAGAGGCAGGTGAGGGCACCTTGTTTCTGGATGAAATCGGTGAATTACCATTAGCGTTACAGTCAAAACTGTTACGAGTTTTGGAGAATGGTGAATTTTATCGAATCGGCGAAACCAGGGCACGATTGTCTAAAGCAAGAATTGTTGCTGCGACAAATCGTGATTTGAAAGAAGAGGTTCGCATTGGATGTTTTCGTCAGGATTTATATCATCGCCTTTGTGTCTTGACGATACATGTTCCCGAATTAAAAGAACGTGAGCATGATGTGTTGATATTGATGGAGCATTTTAGAGCATTGTATGCAGCTGGAAATCCGCAATTTGAATTATCCGACGATGCAAAAGCTGCAATTGAGCAATACAGTTTTCCAGGCAATATTAGAGAGTTAAGAAATATCACAATTCGTCTTTCTGCAAAATATTCAGGCAAGACAGTCTCTGTAGAAAATTTACGGGAAGAATTAGAAAGCGATTTTAATCCTCAGGCAAATGATGCTAGTAATGAAGAAGAATTTATTGCACAAGAATTAAATGATAGAAATTTTCATCTGGATGACAAAATTTCAGAATGGGAAAAAAAATACATCAATCATGCTTTAACAAAATGTAATGGTAATTTAAGTAAAGCAGCGCGCATGTTAGGTGTAAATAGGACTACACTTTATAGTAGGTTACAACGTTTGAATATTGATTCAAACGCGGAATGAGAAAACGGTAAATAGCGATGTATTACGATTATTTTGGCCTAAATCAACCGCCCTTCAAAATAACTCCTGATACGAGTTTATTTTTTCCTGGCGGAGATCGCGGTGCAATTCTGGATGCACTGATGTATGCCATCGTCAGTGGCGAAGGTATAGTCAAGTTAGTCGGAGAAGTCGGTAGCGGTAAAACAACATTATGTCGAATGTTGGAAAAAGAGTTACCGGAAAATGTAGAAATCGTTTATTTAGCGAATCCAAGCTTATCGCCCGATAATATTCTGCACGCTATTGCATTTGAGCTTAATTTAAAAGTCAGACCGGATGACAGTCGTTTAAAGGTAATGAATTCATTACAGAATTATTTGCTCGAACGACATGCAGAAAACAAGCAGATTGTTGTCTTTGTTGAAGAAGCGCAAAGCATGCCGATCGCGACACTGGAAGAAATTCGCTTGCTCAGTAATCTGGAAACCGCGCAAAATAAATTATTACAAATTGTTATTTTCGGTCAGCCTGAATTAGATGTCATGATTTCCAAACCGGAAATCAGGCAGTTGAAAGAAAGAATTACATATAGTTTTTATTTGTCACCATTTAAGCCTGATGAAGTGAAGGATTATATCAACTCACGTCTACGTTCATGTGGGTACCGATCAGTAGAGTTGTTTAATGAAAAAACAATCAAAACTATTTCAAAATATTCAAAAGGCTTATTACGACGAATCAATATTTTGGCAGATAAGGCTTTACTAGCCTGTTATGCGGATAATGCAAATACTGTTTCAGTCAAGCATGTAAAGCTTGCCGCACAGGAAACGGAGTTTGTTGACTCACGCCAAATTCCTTACTTGCGATGGGGTTTGATAAGTCTTTCTGTATTAGTTCTTGCGCTGTTAATCGTTGCATTGACTGAGTCTAAATTATTAACGCCTATTTTTAATAATTCCAGAGCTATAGAGAAAAATAGTCCAACGGCATCTGTTGATAATACCGGTATTAGCAAATCGGTAAATACTTCCTTGATGCTAGTAAAGGAAGTTCGCGAAAATGAAGACAATATTGGAGATACTATTATTTCCGATAGTGAGGAAATGCCAATAATCGAAACTGAAGTGGAAGAAAAAGTATTTATTGCCAGACCAGATCCTGCTGATCTGAAAGCAGTACAATGGCAATCTTTAGAACAAAATGTATTTTTCTATCCGGAAGAGCAAACCAGCTTTGCTTCTGAAATTGAACAGTCTGAAGACACGTTAAAAGAAAGCGGTTTACTTGTCATACAGGATTTGATGAAAACACTAAAAGAGCATGGTGAAGATGATTTGGCCTTGTTAAATCAGTTGACAAAATTGCCATCAGAGACAGCAATAAACCATAATACTGTGGCAGGCGAACTTACTTGTAAGCTCTGTAGCACAATTATTTATCGGCCATTGAAAGATGATAAAAAACTGTAATTTGGCAATTTTAAATATGAGTAATGTAATGAACTATAAAATACAAATGCTAAAATTTTGGGGGCAATGTTGATAATGATTAAAAATATCATTCTTTTTGCAGTGATAATGTTCATCTTTGGCTGTGCCGAAATAGAACCTAAACCATTTGAGTCATCTTCTGGACATATAAACGTTGAAGAATCACCTTCAACAATAGATTCAGACATACCGGAACTTGTTGAGCAAGTGCCTGTTCTGCCAGAGCCTGTGCCAGTCGAACCGCCAGAACGCTATACAGTTGTTGTCAACGAAGTGCCAGTAAAGGAATTACTATTTGCTCTGGCACGAGATGCCAAAGTTAACGTTGATATACATCCTGATATCGAAGGCGTCGTAACAATCAATGCGGTTGAACAAACCTTGCCCCAGATATTAAAACGTATTTCAAGTCAGGTTGATATACGTTATGAGCAAGATGGGAATAATCTGGTCATTTCAAAGGATATGCCATTTTTTCGTACGTATGATATCGATTACGTAAACCTGTCAAGAGAGACATCAAGTACAAGTTCTGTATCAACTCAAATTTCCTCTGCAAGTGGTGGTGATACTGAGTCATCTTCTGGAGGGGGGAATACTTCGACCACTGATGTATCTACAATTTCGAATCATTATTTTTGGGAAAATCTTGTGTCGGCAGTTCAGGCAATTTTAGGGCATGAAAAGTGGAACGAATATGGCGATAAAGCATTTATAACAGACAGTGTCATACCTAATCCTGAGTCAGGTATTCTGTCAGTAAAAGCTACTGCTTCTCAACATGAAAAAATACAGTCATTTATTGATCAGGTTCTTGTCAGCGCGAAACGTCAGGTTCTGATTCAAATAACGATTGCTGAGGTTACACTAAATGAAAGATATCAGGCTGGTATTGACTGGAATATATTAAGTACAGGCGCTTTTAACATTGCTTCAGTAACTGCAGCCGGTATCCCTGCATTTGCTACCGCTGCAGCGAGTTCATTTGTAATTCGTAACGACGAGAGTGATGGTAGAAATGATAATATTGATGCCACTATTACTTTATTAGATGAATTTGGGGATACAAAAATACTCTCGAGTCCACAAATTATGGCGCTTAATAATCAAACTGCTTTGTTGAAGGTGGTGGAGAACCGAGTCTATTTTGAAGTTGAAACGGATACAACCTCGACGCAGGGCGTGGTCACAACAACAGTTGATACTACGGCAAAAACTGTACCGGTTGGTATTGTAATGACTGTAACACCGCAGATTGATTCGAGTGGCAGCATAACATTAGTTGTTAGACCCACGATTTCAAGGTTTACCGGCAATGTAAATGATCCAAATCCCAATCTGGCTTTACCAAATCCGGTTCCACAAATTGCAGTCAGGGAAATGGAATCCGTTTTAAGAATGACAGATGGACAGGTTGGTGTTCTGGGTGGTTTGATGACTGATGAAAATAAAGATAATGATGCTGGTCTTCCTGGAGCAAAAAAATTGGATTTATTTGGTAATCTTTTTAAAACAGCTTCTGCTGAATACACAAAATCAGAATTGGTTATATTTATAAAACCAACAATCATATCAAGCCCAAGTATTGATGATGATTTACAACAATACAGAAAGTATTTATCTAATGATTATCGATCATCAGATAAGAAAACAGGGCAAGGAGAAAACGCTCTGTGAGTCTCCTGATGGATGCCTTGAAAAAGGCAGAAGAAGAAAAAAAACAGGCTGCAAAGCGACTTCAGGAAGTCGAGATAGAAGCGCGTGGAGCATCAGGCGAGAATGAAATTGTAGAAGACAGTGAACAAAAACCTGAAGAGGTAAACAATGTAAGCGATCCTTATTTAGATACTTCCCGGTTTTCACTTGAACCATTGTCTCTTTCAGAAAGAGATGATGAAGCAGAAGAAGAATCAGTTGATGAAAACAATAATAGTCAAGTAGAGATTCCTACAGTAGATGAAACTGAATCCTTTTCAGAAGGACTAACGCTGGAAAATACGGTTGCTGAAGATGTAAGTCCACAAGAAAATTTTGAGGATACACAAAAAGAAATCGATCTTAACGATACAACAGTAATAGAAGGGTTAAGTACTGAAAATGCCTCGGCACCATTCGATGATACATTTCATGGTGTTGTGTTTGAAGAAGAACCGGAGACGGATATTTATGAAGAAACATTACCGGGTGTCCCTGCCGACCAGCTTGCAAAAGATCTTGGTGGTGGGCAATATCAACCGACTCCAGTCGCCGCAAAAACGGTTTTTTCTGCCGGCAGATCATCCAGAAAGAATAGTTCTTTTAAATGGGGAGTCTTTATTGTTCTGGCTATTTTGGCCATAGGGTCATTTTCAATTTTCTACTATTTTACTATTACACCAGTCGCCAGAAATTTACCCTCACCAATCATTGCTCGTGGAATTGAATCCAGTGGCATTGAAACACCGATAATCACGCCAGTAATTGAGCCGCCGCAAAAACCGGAGATTATTAACGAAACAATTGTTGAGCCAGTTATTGAAGAACATCAAGTTGAACTAGCTGAGTCAACAACTGTACTTCAAGCGAAGGAAGTTGATGATAGTCAGGCTGCTGTTGTCCAGTCAGAGGTGCAAGCTGAACAAGAGGTGCCTGTTGTAGAAACAATTGAGCCAGTCGAACCGAATGAAGTAAAAACAAATAAACTTGTTTCAACGGGTGAAACAGCTACAGATGATATAACAGAAACTGATCATGCTGATATAAAAGAAACAAGTCCTGTAGCTTCTCCTGAAGTAGTTACTCAAATTGATGCATCATTAATTAATATAAGTAAAAGTAAAAAAATGATGCAAGAAAATGTGATGATTAATCAGGCATTCAAAGCTTATCAGGATGGTCATTACGATGCTGCCAAATCAATTTATGAAGATGTGTTAAAAAGTGATCATGATAATCGTGATGCTCATCTGGGTCTTGGTGCTATTGCAATTAACCAACAGGATAGAAAGAGCGCTTATTCTCATTATGTTCACTTACTGGAATTGAATCCTCTTGATACTCTAGCCATGAGCTCATTGATTGGCTTATCTAACAATGCGGATCCCGTTAAGGATGAAAGTGCAATCAAGCTGTTAATTCAAAGAGACGATAGTGTGCCTTATCTGTATTTCTTACTCGGTAATGTTTATGCAAAACAAAAAAGATGGGTTAATGCACAACAAGCCTTTTTTGATGCTTACCGACTGGATACAACTAACCCGGACTATGTGCTCAATCTGGCAATCAGTCTTGATCAAATGGGGCAAGCCGAAACAGCACTGGATTATTACAAATCTGCAATTGAATTATCGCAAAATTCAACCGTCGGGTTTGATCCTGTTCCGGTAAACAACCGAATTCTCGCATTATCAAAATTAATTAAAAGCAGATTGTGACAGGTTCTCATAAAAAACATTATCGACTAGGTGAGATTCTGGTCAACAAGGGTGTTACTACACTTGACCAGATTAATATTGCATTAACTGAACAGAAACGCAGTAAGGAACACCTGGGTAAAATTCTTGTTCGTCTTGGTTTTGCTACAGAAGCTATTATTCGTGATGTTATCGGCGGCGTTATCGGGCAAGAGAGTATTGACCTGCATACTGCGGTTGCTGATGGTGAAGCCGTTCACATGATTCCTAAGGAGATGGCGAGACGGTTACGTGTACTGCCGTTAACTTACGATAGTCAGCGTCGAGTATTAACTCTTGCAATGGCTGATACGTTTAATGTTGTTGCACTTGATCAAATTAATACTCATCTCGGTGGCAATGCAGAAGTCATTCCGGTACTGGCTGGCGAAGCCGAAATCGAGAAAGCAATCGACCAGTTCTATGGTTTTGAACTTTCGGTTGATGGAATCTTGCATGAAATAGAAACGGGTGAAATTGATTACCAAAGTCTAGACGCTGAATCGGCTGAATATAGTCAGCCAGTTGTACGATTAGTTAATGCTTTACTGGCTGATGCAGTAAAACGTAATGCCTCGGACATTCATTTTGAACCTGAAGAAGGTTTCTTGCGTTTTCGATATCGTATAGATGGTGTTTTGCGACAGGTTCGTAGTTTACACAAAAATTACTGGTCAGCGATTGCTGTGCGCGTAAAAGTAATGTCAGGGATGGACATTGCCGAAACAAGAGCGCCACAAGATGGTCGCATTTCATTATCGTTGTCAGGGCGTCCAATCGATTTTCGTGTTTCGACATTGCCAACAGTACATGGAGAAAATATCGTACTGCGAGTATTGGATCGACAAAAAGGTATCGTTTCTTTTGAAGCACTTGGTTTGAAAGAAGATGCACAGAACACACTTAAGTTAATGGTGGCGAGACCGGAAGGTATCATTCTTGTTACGGGACCAACCGGTAGTGGTAAGACAACAACCCTGTATTCAATTTTGAATTATCTTAATACCGAGTTGGTCAATATTATGACCCTGGAAGACCCGGTTGAATATCCGACAACAATGGTAAGGCAAACATCGGTAAGCGAAACTTCCAGGCTTGATTTTGCCAGTGGTATTCGCTCTTTGATGCGTCAGGATCCGGATATTATTCTTGTTGGTGAAATTCGTGATGAAGATACAGCTAGTATGGCATTTCGTGCTGCCATGACAGGTCATCAGGTGTTTTCAACATTGCATACAAATTCTGCTTTAGGATCAATCCCGCGATTACTCGATATAGGTGTGAAGCCGGACATTATTGCCGGTAATATTATCGGTATTATTGCGCAGAGATTGATTCGAAGTTTGTGTCAATCTTGTAAAGAACCTTATGCGCTCGGTGATTTGGAACGTGGTTTATTAGGTTTAAAAGTAACAGATAAACAAAAAGAAATTTATAAACACAAAGGTTGTAGTATCTGTGAGAATCAGGGTTATAAAGGACGAATCGCACTTCAGGAAGTTTTACACCTGGATTCAGATATTGATGAATTAATCGCACGCAAAGGAACACAACGGGATTTATTAAGAATGGCACTGTCTAAAGGTTTTAGAACATTGGCGGATGTTGGTGCCGGTCGAGTGCTGGATGGATCGACCAGTATTGAAGAAATGTCCAGAGTCGTTGACTTAACTGCGAGATTAAAATCGAAATAATTTATGGAAGCGTATCAGTATAAAGCAATCGATGAACGTGGCCGCATACATAATGGTCAGGTTGATGCAGCAAATATTGCTGATTTGGAGATGCGGCTTAACAAGTTAAGTCTTGATTTAATTAATTACAAAGAAGTTACGTCCAGTGCTAAAAGTGTTTCCGGTGCAGGGATAAAAAGACGCGATTTGATTACATTTTGTTTTCATTTTGAACAAACCTCACGTGCAGGAGTTCCAGTTCTTGAAAGCCTACAGGATTTAAGGGATAGCAGTGATAACCCAAGAATGGCGGAAGTCACAAATGCGATGATCGAAGCGATTGAAGGCGGCAAGACTTTGGCAGAGGCAATGTCAGAATTTGAAAATGTATTTGGAAAAATCTTTACCAATTTGGTCAGGGCAGGTGAGCAATCCGGTGAAATTAGTAAGGTGTTCGAAGAGCTCGGTGCAAGTCTTAAGTGGCAAGATGAACAAGCGGCGCTGACTAAAAAATTATTAACCTACCCCGCTTTTGTTGGAACCGTTGTCGGAGGAGTGGTCTTTTTTTTAATGACGTATCTGGTTCCTGAATTATTACGTTTTGTCAGAACGATGGGGCAGGAATTACCCATGCATACGAAAGCTCTTATTGTTGTCTCGAATATATTTGTTAATTATTGGTATGTTTTATTGTTAATACCGGTTTTTATCTGGCTGGGTATCGTTATCGGAATTAAAACAAGTCCTGCATTTCATTTAAAATATGATGAGTTGAAACTAAGAATACCGGTCATTGGTCCTATTTTAAAAAAAATTATACTGACGCGTCTTTGCAGTTTCTTTGCCATTATGTATTCATCCGGTATTACAATTATCGAATGTATTAGAACAGGTGAAGAGATTGCCGGAAATAAATTTATTCAGAAAGCGATGCATGAGGTTGGACAACAAATTTCTGACGGTACAACCTTGAGTGATAGTTTTGATAAGGTAGGAATGTTTCCTCCATTAGTATTACGGATGATTCGTGTAGGCGAGAGTACGGGTGCTTTGGAAACAGCCTTGTCTAATATTAGTTATTTTTATACCAGGGATGTAAAAGAATCTATTGAACGATTGCAGTCGATGATTGAACCAGCCATGACTATTGTATTAGGTTCCATTATTGCCTGGGTTATGTTTTCGGTTTTAGGGCCAATTTATGATCTCATTACAAAAGTCAAAATCTGATTTTTTTAACAGACGTGCACTGTTTATTAGTGCCGATAAAGTTTCCGTCTATCACTGGAATAAAGGTGAGTTAGGCAGTTCTTATCTGTTTGATATTGATGATGCAGGTCGGGATAATTTTGAGCGATACTTGAAAGAATCTGATAATACGCCAATGACACTTTTAGTAGATGTCATCGAAGAAGAATTTCGACAAGATACAATCCCCCATGTTTTTGGCTCAGACAGATCGGCATTAATAGAGCGAAAGCAATCACGTTTATTCCGGGATACTGATTATATCCATGTTCTGAGTCAGGGCCGCGAAGAAGAAGGACGTAGAGATGATCGATTACTATTCATTGCGTTGACCAGGCAGGAAATAGTTAAACCATGGGTAGAATTACTGGATAAATATAAAGTGCCGTTGAAAGGTGTTCTTTCCGTTCCTTTGTTGCTTCAATCATATATTAAAACGTTACCGGATATTTCGGACCACGCGCTTTTTGTGACTATGCAAAGTATCAGTGGATTAAGGCAAACTTTTTTTCAAAAGAAAGAGTTAAAGATTAGTCGACTTTCGAAATTACCGCGTTACGGCACAGAATCATATGCTCCAAGGATTGAATCTGAAGTCGAAAAAATTCAGCGATATTTAAATAGTCTTCGTTTAATACCGAACGATACCGCTCTGGATGTTTACATTATCGCTGACAAATCAACGTTAGATGAGTTAGAGAAAAGATCAATTACGATCCCGATGGTGAAACGACATTATTATGATGTGGGTAAACTTCTCACAACTATTCAGGAAGGTGCTGTGCAAACAGTTCCTTTCAGTGATCAGTTATTAATGTCTCACTTATTAAAGACTCAGGTTAAAAACTGTTATGCATCTGCCAAAGAGATGCGTTACTTGAAAATGCGTAATATTCGCTATGCCATGAATGCTGCTACCATAATGTTATTGTTTTTTAGCTTGATATATAGCAGTTTAAATTTTATGGGTGGTCTGACATATAAACAGGAAAGCGAGTCTTTTAAGAATAAAGCAGACTTTTATCAAGTACGATACGATCTGGCGAGAGAACGATTACCCAAAACACCGGTTGAACCAGCACAAATTAAGGTAGCTGTTGAAGCCGTAGCTGCATTAGAAGAATATAAAGCGACACCTTATGAAATGTTAAGCTTTTTGGGTAAGGGCTTGGAGCAATATCCTAAAATTAAACTGGATGAACTTGACTGGAGTTTTAGTCTTGATCCTAACAAAGGTGCTGCAGCAAAGGAAAATGTCAATGAAATACCGACAGTTATAGTGGACGAGAATAATCAAGTGAAGTATTACCAGATTTCTAATCTTAGTGCTCATATTGAGCCCTTTGATGGCAATTACCGCGATGCAATTGCAATGGTTAATGCATTTGCTAAAACGCTTCGTAACTTTGATTCGACCTATTCGGTCAGCATTGAATCCTTTCCTCTAGACATAAGTTCAAAAGCGACGTTACAGGGAAATGCTCAATCAACAGGAAAAGCAGCCTTGTTTACCTTGCGTGCAGTGATTGGAGTTAATTAATGGAAAAGAAAAGTGATTTAGACTGGAGTATTCTGAAAGGACCACTTGTTGTCTTCTGTATCTGTCTGGTTTTTTCAAGTGTGCTGGTAGGTGGCAGTTACTATTTTAATAGTGATTTAGAAAAAGAATACAATAACAACAAGAACCTTTTTCAGTCTATCAGTCGACGTTATCTTGATGTCGATCAGGAAGAAATGGTATTGCGCGATTTTTATCCGAAATTCGTAAACTTATATAATAGAGGGATTATCGGTCAGGAAAAAAGGTTGAACTGGATAGAAGCTTTACGTCAAGCAGGAGAAAAGGTTGAGTTGCCTTCGCTTACGTATTCCATCAATTCTCAAGAAGAACATATTCCTGAATACAATATAAACTACAGTGGTTATACACTTTATCGTAGCAGCATGGAGCTTACTCTGGGGCTGTTACATGAAGGTGACTTATTTAAATTAATTGAATATATAAATAACACTGCAGAAGGGATTTATACATTAACCGAATGTTCATTTAACCAGAATGGTAAAGAAATTCAGTATGTAAAAGATAATGCAAATATTACTGCTTCCTGCTTATTATATTGGATTACTATCGATCTAGCGGGTGGTCAGAGGATAGAAATCTCATGAAAATATCTAATAAATACAATTTCATTTTACTTGTCAGTAGTTGCTTGCTGATAAATTCGGCTTTTGCTGATAGTTTGGGGCGGCTTTATACATCAGCTGTTGAAAGACAAAAACTGGAAAAAATAAGGCTCATAAAAGAAGTGCCAAAAAAAGTTGAAATCAAAAAAGTTCAAATAATTGATGAACCAATAGTATATAAAAAGGAAATAGTAATTCGTGATGCCGTTACTTTGAAAGGACTTGTTCATAGAAGTGACGGTAAAAGTACGGCATGGGTCAATGACAGTAATACTTTTGAAGGTGATCTGGAGTCACAATTTATCCAGGTGCCAGATAATAAAATAAAGTCAGATCAGGTCACTATTATCATGCCTGATGATAGTACGCATGTTGAACTAAGAGTTGGTGAAGCATTTACTCCTGAACCGATAGAAAAAAATATTGTTGATACAGTAGATTCTGGCAACGATTGATAAGGGTGTAACCTTGGGTTCTACAGTTAAATACAAATCACAGCAAGGAGCAGCGCTGTTGATTTTTATGTTGATCCTTGTCACTGCCGCATCCTATACATTAGTCAGGAAGTTAAATGCGGCAACAAAACCATATATAAGAGCGCAAGATACCAGCAGGGTATTAGCCGAAGCAAAGCAGGCTTTAATCAGTTATGCCGTTACATACCCGGATAGAATAAATTCAAATTTTGGCCCCGGTTATTTGCCATGCCCGGATCGGGATAACAACGGGATAGTTGGAACAGGTTCTCCTGGAGGCGGTGCTTGTTCGTCAGGAGGCAATACCACTATAGGCAGATTTCCCTGGGTAACTTTAAAGTCAAATGAATTGAAAGACAGTAGTGGGCAACATCTATGGTATGTTTTATCTGATAATTATCGAAACAACCCAAAGCTGGAACCATTAAATAGCGAAACAGAAGGGCAACTTAGAATTGATATCGATGCTGATGGAGATATCGATGTTGCTGATATCGATGATGTTGTTGCAATTATTATAGCGCCGCTAGAGCCAATAAATAATCAAAACAGAGATCCGAGTGAAACGAATATTGCATTGGAAATAAACAATTATCTTGAAGCCGATAATTCAGATTTTGATACTGATTTTGTTGTTTCCAATCTGGGCAATATTAATGACAGATTAGTCTATATCACACGCCAGGAATTAATGGAGCAGGTTGAGAAACGTGTTTTGGGTGAAGTTAATCAAACTCTGTCAAATTATTTTGCCACTTATGGTGCTTATCCCTGGTTATCATCTTTTAGTGATCCAAAAACTAACGAAAAGCGACTTATAAATACTCATGATGGCATTGATGATCAATCAGGGAGTGCTGCTGAGCCTTTAACGGATTCATCAGCTAATTTTTTACAATGGGGTGTTGCTAATGGTGATGTTGTCTGGAATTTAACAGATGGTTCCTATGGTACCGTTACTAATGTTACAGCGACAGAAATAACGATCGGTGGCGGTTTAAATTTTGGTACGGATAATGACTTTGATAATAATGACGGATATTTTATAGACGTTACAGCTGCGGCGACAGCATTTACAGGTACGGCGACAGCAGGCAGTGCTAATCTGGTACTAAATGATTCAAGCAAGGACTTTAGTAAACTCAATGTGCGAGTTGGAGACATAGTTGAAAATATTACAGGAGGTTCTAGCGGTATAATTGAAGAGGTCTCGTCGACTCAATTAACGGTTAAAACACTGACCGGTGGCGTTAATACATTTAATGTTGGTGATAGTTATCAAATTAGAACAAGCATGGGTAGAGCAACGGCTGATACAGATGCTAATGGTCTTACATTGGAAGATACCAGTGTTGATTTTACGGTTATGGGAATTCAGGTCGGAGATTTAATTAGAAACGTAACCGATGATTCATATGGAAGAATCTCCAGTGTAGCAGCGACACGTTTGACAGTATCGGAATTACTCTTCGGGACAGATAATACGTTTGCACAAAACGATTATTATGCAATGCCAAGATTTAACAGCGATTCTAATGCACGTCAGGGACATTTAGGTTTAAGCGAAATAGCTGAACCATTTAAATCAGAATTAAATTTTGACTGGACTACAACGGCAAATGCGCTTGATATTGTCGTAACAAACTCATCAATTTTACAAAACTATATCGACACTTATGCTGCGGCAGGTTCGGAATCATTTGATGACTCTGTCGGCACTTGTATTTGGCTTAGTGCAAATTTTGTTGATTGCTTTGCCAGTTATAAAGATTTTGTAAACATTTCCGGAAACCTTTCGTCAGGTAGCGATACAGATATCATTACAGATAGTTCAGCTGAATTTAATACAGATAATGTTAAACGTGGTGATATTGCGCAGAATTACGATGACGAAACATCGGTTATTACAGGAACGGTCGATGCAGGTAAAAGTGGAACTGCAACGGCTGATACTGATGCTAACAGTCTGACACTTGAGGACACCAATAATAATTTTATCAACGTAAATATCTCTATCGGCGCTACTATTCTTAATACAACAGACAATTCGAGCGGTACGATTACTTCTGTGTTGGCGAATCAAATCACAGTTTCATCTTTAACGGGTGGGACTGATAATAGTTTTGAAGTTGGGGATACATACACTATTAATGGTGATCCCCGGCTATATGATGCCAGCGCAGATTTCAGTATCTATGAACGATATAGTTATGTAATTCAAAATAATACATTAGAAGGGGATTTAGGCGAGGGAAAGATTCAGGGTGTAATTTCAGAAACTATAGGAACAGATATACTTGAAGCAAAAAGTTATGTTGGCGAAGGAACCGAACCCATTATATTCAGACCAGGTGATAGTTATCAAATCTATCAACCAAGACAGTTCGTTGTAGAAAGTGTTTCCAGCGAAACGCAATTGACTACAGACAATTATACTTCTGCTACTGACCCTGACTTTGATAATGGCGAATATTATCGAGTTATGCCAGCTGCCAATACACAAACAGCAAGAGTTGATGCAGAGTTTGAATCTGGTGGTATAGCCTACCTTGATGATTCAAGTGCATCTTTTGTTGATGACGGGATTGAGTTAGGCGATATAGTTGAAAATGATGTCGGTGCTTTTGGTGAAATTGTATTTCTTACGAATACCCGAATAGGTGCTACTTTATACGGTGGTTCTTTCCAGGACTTTTGGGTTGGTGCTGCCTATACAGTTTTTTATGATTATGTTTATTCACGAGAACATACACTTCGTGCAAAGTTTTCGGGTAATCAGGGAGCAAGAGCAGCTTCGGAAGAACGTGTAAGAGACGTTTGTCTGGGGTATAACGCTGATTGCAGTACGGTTTCGGCTGCTGTTAATTTTTCCGGTAATGGAGGTGAAGCCTTGATTACAATCAATGATTACCAGGAAGATGAAGTCACTAACGTGGGAACGGCTACATTTACGCCGACTAATTTAAGTAGTGGAAATTTGTTAGTGAGTAATATCGATTTTGGTTTAAGCGTGACAAATAGTGATATTCCTGCCTGGGTCACTAATAATGACTGGCATAAGTTAGTTTATGTTGCTGTAAGTCCAGGTGATGCCCCGGGCGCTGTTGTTAATTGTGCAGCAGCAGCAAACTGTTTAACACTGAATTATGTGCAACCGGAAACGCCACTTAATATTGAGACGCAGACACCGCTTGGTACTGTTCGAGCGCTAGTAATGCTTGCCGGATCTGAAACGAATAAAATACTTGATAGTAATTGCGCGGCTCAAGCTTCAACAACGCAAATTAGAACGAATGGTACAATGAATGAATACTTTGAATCTGATAACTGCGATCAGGATGATATGTTTCAAGAAGAAACTGGAGCAGATGATTACAATGATCAAGTTCTTATTCTTGCAACTTCACCATAGGTTTAATACATGAATATGAACATTCAATTTCAAAAAGCATTTACCCTGATCGAACTTTCCGTTGTCTTGTTTATAATTAGTTTACTCATGGTCGGGTTATTAGGGCCGGTCGGTACGCAGATAGAGTCACAGGAACGACAACAGACCATAGATACAATGGACGACATCATTGAATCACTGTACGGATTCGCTGTAATTAATGGCCGATTACCATGCCCGGATACCGATGGAGACGGTACTTCTGATCCGGTGGCTTCAGGTGCATGTACGGTCGGCACAGGTGACGGTTGGTTGCCCTGGCAAACCTTAGGTCTGAATAACCAGGGTGATATTTGGGGAAATCGATTTAAATATCATGTTACAACACCTGGTTTTACGACGATTGATACAGGTACTTGTGCTGCTGATGGCGAACTGGATTTATGTCAGAGCGGTGATATTACGATAAGGACAAGAGGTGATGACACCTCCACAGGTGCCATTCTAGAATCAAAGTTTCAATATAATGCTGCTACTGTTGTACCTGCAGTCATTGTTTCCCACGGGAAAAATGGTTTGGGTGCAACATCCGTTAACGGTGTAACCTTAACTGCGACGACAGCGGGAACCGATGAAGCTGAAAATGATGATGCTAATACGGATGCAATTTTTTATTCGCGAGGATTTACTGAAGGTGCTGCAGGCTGTGTTGATGATACCAATGAGGCGACCACTCTTTGTCAATTTGATGATATTGTAATGTGGGTTTCTCCCAGTGTACTTATGAATAGAATGGTTAAAGCAGAAGTATTGCCTTAATCAGATTTATGATTAGACATTAATTCAAAACATACTCTTCCATGTTGATTGCTTACTAATTTTAGATCATAGTCAAATTTCTCGGCGTATTTACTTGCCTGATATAAACCGACTCCTAAACCATTATCAGAGTTTATAACATTAGTTAGCAATTCTCTGGATATATTATCAGGGATCATGCTGCCTGAATCACATACCATGACGCAAATAATATCTTCATTGCAAATTACAGATATAGTGACTTCAATATCAGGCTCATTTATCTGTTTGGTCTGGATGTTTTCAAGTAAATTATCAATGACGCTATCAAACAAATCGACTGGAATAGTAGGGTCGCCATTTACTTGTTCCTGATAAGTTATATTGTTATGTGAATTTCTTTTTTTAACATCAGATAACCAGTCTTTAAGATAAATCTCTTCAATATTATGATCTTGAGGAGTTTGTAGTTTATCTAGTGCCAATTGTAATCGTTGCGTGAGGTTTGGTAATTGTTTTCTCAAGACTTGCTGTGACACTTCAAAACTGGAACCGCTGGAATCATGACTGATAATACTGGTGATAGCTTGAAGTGACTGTAGTAAATTTTTTATATCATGTGTTATCCGGGCGCCGGTTTCATATATAGCTTTTAAATGAGTTTGCTGAGTTAATGTTTTTTCTCGAAGTTTGGCCACATAAAAATTTTCAACTAATTGTACGAGTAAGTTACAGTGAACATATAAAGCGCCACCCATCATATTATTGGTATATATATCAATACTCAGGTTATTAGTTATAAACCGGGTGTTGTGCCTGGTGATTTCTCCGATCTCTCCTTTTGAGTCCATGCTTGCCCAACGTATTCCGCTTATCCACGATAAGGTCAGTAATTCATTAACTGCAATTTCCAAAAACTCTTCCGGTTCATTTTGTTTTTCAGAAAAACGAGATAATTCACTTAACCATTGCTCAAGAGGAGTACCTATATTGAGCATAAAGCTGGACCAAAGTTGTGTTACATTATTAAAACGTGATTGTGATGAAATTAACCAGCTTATACATATAATAAAACTACCTATAGCAATAGACGTTTGAGTTAATGCTGTGAAATAGGATGTTTCATTAATGAACATGATTAATAAGCTGCCTAATGAGACTAAACTGGTTAGCATGGACGCTGTTATGGAATGAATAAAGTCGACCATTTGAATCTGATGGCCTGGTTTATTACCCGGGAAAAAAAGTATAAATATTGGTAATATCGGAAGCAATAGATAAAAGATTTGTTTTTGTTCAATTTTTACATTTGCTAATTCAGGTACACAGGCGAAGAGTAGTTCCAGCACCACAAAGCTCAGCGCAAAGACATACAGATTTCTTTCGTTCTTATCTAATGTGACGCTGCCGCCAATAAAACCAATCAATAAAATCAACCAGGCAAACAGTAACCACAGATTTAACAGGAGGGTTAAGGCAAGAGTAAAAACGATAAAAAGAAACGTGTTTTCAATACTAAGTTTTTCATCACCTCGCCAGACAGGTTGCCATAACAGGAAAAGACCAAGATGACTTAACATAAACGAGCGTGAGACAATGCTGCCAAAATCAACCCAGATAGCGAGATGCAGCATTTCCAGCATCATGGCAAGAATAAAAAGTTCTTTTTTATGAATTAATTTATTTACAAATGTGGTCATAAATAAGCTTATGATGTTAATCTTTTTGGTATTCTAACCGAGATAAATGTATTCAGTCTTAATTTTTGAGAATTTTGAAAACTATGAATCATAATCTATTACTGACAATAGCCAAATATTCAATTTGGGAAGCAATTCGAGATAAGTTTCTAATCTTTATTTTTACTGGTGTTGTTGTTCTGTTTTTCTTGTCGCTGTTCATTGGCGAGCTGGCCATTGCCGAAGGCGTGCAAATGCAGTCAGCTATTCTTGCATCTGCCTTGCGCCTGTTTTCTGTTTTTACGATGGGATTGTTTGTCATAACCAGTATGATTCGTGAATTCAATGATAAAGGTTTTGAGTTGATTCTTTCGCATCCGGTACCGCGTTCATCGTATTATTTTGGCAAATTTACCGGTTTTTCGGTAGTTGCATTTTTGATAGCGATAATGTGCACATGTTGTTTATTATTTTATGTGCCAGCTGTAGTGACACTAGTTTGGTCATTATCATTATTTTGCGAGCTATTAATAATTATTTCATTGAGTTTACTGTGCTTATTTTCATTTAACAGTATTACCATCTCATTTAGTGTTGTAATAGCGTTTTATATCCTTTCCAGATCAATGGAAGCAATTCGATTAATCAGTGACTCTCCAATTGTTGCCTCGAGCTCAATTAGTTACCAGTTTATAAATAAATTGTTAGATATGATTGCTTATATTACACCGGATATCTACAAATTTACCCAAACTGACTGGCTTGTCTATACCTCCGCTAATATAAATACCGACATACTTGTTGTTTTAGGTCAAACGTTAATCTATGTTTTGTTTTTATCGTGTGTTGCCTTGTTTGATTTATACCGGAAAGAATTATAAAAATTAATAATGAAGCTTTTTGTAAAACAAACGCGAGATCTTTCTTTTGTACCTAAAAGTATCTGGTTTCTATTATTGTTAAGTTTAGCTTTTCAATGTTTATGGCATTTCTCTTTTACCAAACTTACTGTTAAGCAACAGGATTTACCTTCAGCTCCTCAACCTTCTTTAGTCAAATTGATAAGTCTTGATGATTCGATAACAGCAGCGAAATTACTAATGCTATGGTTACAAGCATTTGATAATCAACCTGGCATCAGTATCCCGTTAAAGGATTTAAATTATGATCGAGTGATCGATTGGCTTGATTTAATATTGAAACTGGATGATAAAACCCAGTATCCCTTGTTAGCAGGCGTTCGATTTTATGCTGAAGTATCAGATGTTGGGAAACAAAGAAAAATGATTGATTATGTTAGTCAAAAGTTTATTGAAAAACCGGATGAACGCTGGCCATTGATGACTCATGCGGTATACATCGCCAAACATAGAATTAAAGATGTGGATTTAGCGCTTCGTTGTGCGCAACTTATTCGTCAATATGCGAAACGGGCCAATATTCCGCATTGGGCAAAGCAAATGGAAATATTTATCCTGGAAGACATGGGCGAACTGGAAAGTGCGATGGTACTGATCGGTGGTTTACTTGAAAGTGGAGAACTGGATGACCCGCATCAAAGACAGTTTCTTGGTCAGCGACTCGAAGAAATTAAACAGCGCCAGGTTGAGCATTAATAACTAAAAGTTATTTTGTTTATCAATTATCTTTTTTAGCATTACTTTATAATAGCTATCTGTTCTATCCAGTTTATAAAGTTCTTTAAAAAGACGACTTGCGTTTTTGTATTTCTTATCATGATAAAGCTCTATCGCTTCAGCATGTAAAATTAATTTTTCTTTTAGCCTGCCTCCCACTTCTTCTTCATATCCTAATGGTTGAAAAATTCGTGTTAAATGTTTTTTGCCACGAACCTGTACTGTATCAAGTTCTCTGCAACTTATTCCTTTTAATTGTCTGTGTGTATGTTCGCTGATAATAATGGGAACGTTATACGTTCTGGTAAGAGATTCAATTCGGGATGCAAGATTAACAGCATCGCCAATAGCCGTATAAGTCATGCGGTATTTAGAACCCATATTACCGACATTTGCTCTACCTGTATTAATACCAATACCCATCATAGGCCCCGGCCAACCACGATTAATAAACGTTTTAGCAAGTTCTTTTATAGCCAGATCCATTTCCAGTGCTGCTTCAACAGAACGTTGCGCATGTGCTATCTGTTCTGTTGGTGCATTCCAGAAAGCCATAATGGCATCACCAATATATTTATCGATGGTTCCTTCATGTTTGAATAATATCTCTGTCATGACAGTGAAATACTCATTAAGCAATCTATTTAACTGTTTAGGATTTAGTTCCTCAGAAATACTGGTGAAATGTAATAAATCACAAAAGAAAACCGTGAGTGTTCTCGATTCACCTTCCAGAGAAAGTTCCTTCGGTAATCGGCTAAGTTCATTGACCAGATGAGGAGGAATGTATTGACCGAATGATTCCATCAGTTTTTGTTTGGAATGTATTTCAATCACGTAACTGATTAATACATTAACAATATAAATAACCAGTATGGTTAAAAAACAATATTCCAGGGGTATCAAGCCAACGTTAGTTTTGTAGGAGGCTATAACAACCGTCAACGAAAGTAATACACCGGTTAACAGGAAGGCTTTTAAAGGTGAAAGTATCGGTAAAGCAACGGTAAGCAATAAACCTGAAAACAATAATAAGGTAAATTCATTACTAAGGATTATAGTGTTTAATGCCAGATTATAATTACCGGATGCATTAAATAATTTACTATTAATACTGAATATAGGGTTTTGACTAATTGTGATTTCAATTAGACCCGTCGCACCACAAAGAAAAATAATGAATACGAAAAAGATAATCGATATTTTTATTATGCTAATTTTTGATATTTTGAGCATTCTTGATGGACAGAGATGTTATAAATATTGCGATAAATTCAAGTTTTTATTATATCGAGCGATTTTTATACCAAGTTATCATATTGGTCATGACTATTGTAGAACCGTCTAGACTTGAATTGTCGATATCTCGACAGTAATGTTGATAAGTCATCACGTTTTTAATAATTAACTTTAACAATATTATATTATTCTATTAATAATCAATTAGTTAATGGTTTGGCATGATCCATGCCTTAATATATTTAACACTAGCAAAAAGTTCGTTTACGGAGAAATAGAAAAATGAAAATCAATAATCAAAAAGGTTTTACATTAGTCGAGATAGCCATCGTATTGGTCATTATTGGCTTGTTATTGGGTGGTATCTTAAAAGGTCAGGAACTAATTAATAGTGCTCGCGTGCGAAACCTGGCAGATCAAAACTCCGGTATACAGGCGGCTTATTATGGTTTTATCGATCGTTATCGCCAGGTTCCCGGCGATTTTCCTTCAACAAATGCTACACAGGCACTCGGTGTGACTGTAAATTTACCTGCTGCTGCATCAGCAACAGATGGTAATGGTCAACTTGATAATACGTTGGAAGAAGCGGCAGCAGTATGGGAGCAATTAGCACGGTCTCAATTTCTTGGTGGTGGATTTACACCTGCTACCGCAGTCCCGGCTTCTGAAGCAGCTTATGCCGCAAATCAGGTTGGTCCTTTTAATGCGTTTAACGGTCCATTGGTATTGACACGCAATGCCGGTTATACCGGAACTGCTTCAATACGTTTAAATTTACATATGGGACGTAATGTACCCGTTAATATTGCTCGGGAACTAGATGTTAAAATTGATGATGGTTTACCAAATACTGGTGTATTACGTATGACGACTCCTGCTACCGCTGCGGGTGGCGGAACTACATTTGATGCAATCGAGTTCGTGTCTCAAGTTGCGGGTTGTACCACGGGAGCAGCCGTTGTTACCGCAGGTAACGCGGCAGGTACTGGCGTAGCCACAGATATCTACGATATTTTTGATGATTTTCAAGATTGTCCACAGGTTTTTGTTTACTAAAACCTGACTCCTGGATGTTAATAAAAATGCCCGCAATTGCGGGCATTTTTATGTAAAGGATGTAATGTAAGTTTATGGATGTTTAGTAATAGCGATATTCTGGTAAAACAAAAATATAACAAATGGCTGAATTAGCACTTAATATTAAACAACTAAACCAACACTATGGGAAACACGCCGTATTGACGGATATTAATTTATCGGTTGAACAAGGCGAGTATATTGGTTTAGTAGGAATAAATGGTGCCGGTAAAACGACCTTAATAAAATCGGTGCTTGATTTTATTTCAACCAAAACCGGCGAGATTGAAATTTTTGGTCAATCACATAGAGAAACATCATCACGACAATCCTTATCGTTTCTTCCGGAAAAGTTTTTACCACCTTATTACTTAACCGGAAAAGATTTTTTATCCTATATGGCTGAGTTGAACCAGGTTGAATTAGAACAAGCTGATATAGAAGAAATTTTTAAAGTTCTGGATCTGGAACTTTCCGCATTAAAAAAATCTGTTCGGCAGTACTCAAAAGGCATGGCACAAAAACTGGGTTTGGCATCATGTTTTTTAAGCCAAAGACCAATGCTATTATTTGATGAGCCTATGAGTGGGCTTGATCCGAAAGCACGCGCATATTTGAAACGACATCTGAACAGTTTGAAGGAAACAGGAAAAACGCTTTTTTTTAGTACGCATTTATTAGCTGATGTTGAGAGTATTTGCGATCGTATTGTTATTCTTCACAATGGTGAAATATGTTTTAACGGTTCCCCATACGAATGTTGTGAACAGTTTCATGCGGAGAGTCTGGAATATGCCTATTTAAAATGTATTGGTGTTGATGACTAAATCTCATATCTGGTACTAAAATCAACTAACAGGAACATCTTTAATATTGTATAAAAATACGTTTAGCCTATATTTAACATATAATTAACAAATAACTCTGGTTCAGAAATTATGCGAATTATTTTGATATTAGCTTTTTCCTTAACAACGGTCGTTGTTGAAGCTCGAATGTATCAATGGGTGGAACCGGGTGTGGAAACGACACAGTTATCCGGTAAGCCTCCAGCCTGGTATAGAAGTGCTACTGGAGGCCCCAGAGTTTTTGTATTCGATAACGGCCGATTAATAGATGATACAGCTGTCGAAGTTGATGAAGAAATACGTCAACGCATGCGACAGGAGGCGTTTGTTCTCGGAGAAGAAGATCGGCAGAAAGCCAAGGAAAAAATGGCAAAAGCGCAGGAAATGAAACAACAATTCAAAAAGAAAAGTGCTGATACTGATGAAGAATTAGATAACGAAAATATCAATCAGCGAGAATCGGTTGTTGAACTCATTACCGATGCATTATTTCCAGATGATAAAACAGAAGAAAATAAAGACGAAGAAGCAACAGGAAAAGATATGGATGAACTACGCGCAATAATTGCTGATTGGGAAGCAGCGCAGACTGAAAGCGCTAAACAAGCACTTGAATAAAAAGTATTGTGCAATCATTTTCCTAGAAAAAAGATTTTAGTGTTTGCCAGAAACCTGTTTTTTGGTTGCTTAACAAGTTTTGTAAAGAAAGTAGTGCTTCATTTCCAGGGTCAATTTGTAATCCTATTTCAATATAGGTTCGTGTTTTTTCAAGTTCGTTATTCGCAAGTGACCGCTCCGCCAGAATCACATAACGTTCGGCAATGGCCAATATTCCTTCATAAGCAGCTCGATTATCAGGTTCCAGTTCTAATAACCTTGAAAAGTAATAGTAAGCGTTATCTTTGGGAGGATAAGTTAATTTAAATTCATCGAGACTTTGCTTGCCCAACCATGCTAATGCGCGTGTAACCTGTTCAGAAGCGGGTGCGGCTGGTTCTGCCGGTTTTTCAACAATATCTGATTCTTCAGACACAGGTGGGTTTTCATTTTCTTCTGTTATTGGTTTATTATTTACGGTTTCTAAAGTTTGCTGTGCAATATTACTAGTTGTGCTAATCATGGTTGTTGGTAATGCACTGGCTGTCGTAGCTTTATCAATTCGTGCTTCCGAACTTTTTAGTCTTATTTCAACAAACTGCAATCCAAAAAAGAATATTGCTGAGAGAATTAATAACGAAATCAAGACAATGTTCGATTTTTTCATTGTCTTTTTGGTTTTATCTTCTTTTGGTGTATGGCCTGTAATATCAAAATCAGGCGTCAATTCATTACTTCCGCTATCATCTAAAGCTTGTAGTTTTTCCAGGCTTTTAAGCATCTCTTGAGCATTTGCAAATCGCTCATCCAGATTCTTGGCCATCATCCTGTTTAATAAGGATTGATAAATTTCAAATTTTTCGGGGAGTTTTGGGACGGGTGAGGTTTTATGCTGTATGACAATATCGATGACAGAGTCTGAATGATAAGGTTTGTAGCCGGTTAACATTTCATAAAGAATGCAGCCAAGGCTGTATATATCAGATCGACCATCAACCGTTTTACCGTCAGCCTGTTCCGGACTGACATAGTTAGGACTGCCTAAAAATATACCCGTTGAAGTCAGGTCTTTATCAAAGTCTGTTTGTTTGGCTATACCGAAATCAGTAAGCAAAGGAGTGCCGTCTTGCCGAAAAAGTATATTTGCCGGTTTGACATCTCGATGAATGACGTTATGTGCATGTGCGCTATCCAGCGCTGAACCGATCTTTGAAATAATATCCAGTGCAACTTTTGCCGGGACATGTGATTCCATACGTTTTTTTAAATCGCCGCCTTGCACATATTCCATAGAAATGTATAAATCTTCACCAGCCAGACCGATATCAAATATAGTAACGATATTTGGGTGATGCAGTGATGCAACGATGCGACCTTCATCGACAAAACGCTGGGTCATTTCTTCAGAAGCAGAACGTTGAACTCTATCCAGTATTTTCAGGACGACAGAACGTTCAAGGGATTCCTGAACGGCAAGGTAAACGGTTGCCATCCCTCCCTTGCCAATTTCTTTGTCTATTCTATAACCTGGTATTTCCATGTTATTGATTTTAATTTTTTTTGATCAGGTATTATATTTATGGAGAACTGTTTTATGGCGATACTCGGTTTTTGTCAACATCTCAGGCAGTTTATCCGATACAGAATTTAAAAAATATAGTGGATTTACAGACAGATAGCATAATTGCTATTTTTGTTAAATGTAGCGGTTGACGGGCGTGTTAGTCGTGGCATTATGTCATTAATAGAGTGGTGGCATGATTCTGGCAGCCATAATAATAATGATGCAAAAATGGATCTAATTCTTAATAGGCATAGGCGGATATTGAATGAAAGAGCAGCTAAGTGAAGTTCAGGAGAGGCGTGGTGGTAGTCAGGAACTGATTCAACACATGCTTAAAGAAAGGAATCAGTTATTAACACTGCTACTGGAAGTTTCATCAGACAGTTCTCATAAAGAATCAGAGCGCTTAGTAACTGATTTAGAAGAGTTTGTACAGGTTTTGGTTGATTATATCGCTGCTGGGCATTTTGGTTTGTACGACCGTATTTCTGAAGGCAGGGAGCGTCGTAAAGCTATTTCAGACCTGGCGATGGAAGTTTATCCTCGTATAGAACAGTCCACTCAAATTGCATTAGCCTTTGAAGAAAAATATAACCCGGATAATGAGAACAGGGAGCTTGAACACTTCCCTCAAGATGTATCTGTATTAGGTGAAGAACTTGCAACACGTATTGAACTGGAAGATCAGTTAATCCAATTAATGCTTGAACCGAAAATGTAAAGTCTGTTTATTCAGCAGCTTTTAATTTAGATTGGATAAAGTCTGCGTGGGAAATATAGAGTAAATCAGCTACCTTTCTGATGTAGTATTCTTCATACTTATCCAGATTAGAGTCAGCATATGCGACATGCCATAAGTTTTCAATAATGCCAATTTTATCCGGCATTGATAAGGTTTCATTCAGAAGTCGAGTAAATTCATATAATGAAACAGCATGATCGACTTCTTTCTCTGCCAACTCGACTAATTCATCGAGTTCACTTTCATTCAAGTTAAAACGATCTTTCAACAGATTATTAATTACATGTCGTTCCTCTTCATGTATGTGGTCATCCGCCAGGCTGATTTCAATCATTAATGCAGTGCTCGCCAATTCGACAGTATGTTTTTGTTGTGTTTGCTCTTCTTTATTCTGAAATAAATCTTCAAAATAGGTTTTTATATTATTAATCATGTTGCTCGTATAATAATGATTATCGATAAAGTGTATTATCATACGCAGAAACCGACAACATTAAATGAGCATGAGTAAAATAGTTCATGAGAATTCCACGTCTTTTTATTGATATACCGTTATCAGCCGGTGAGTCTGTTTCTATACCACGAGACAAGGTTCATCACCTTACTCATGTGCTTAGAATGCATGTTGGTGATGCAGTAAAATTATTTAACGATAGCGGAAATGAATTCGATGCAACAATAATTGCGTTGACGAAAAAGAATGCCGAAGTTGAAATCAAAGAATTGCATCAGGTTGATAACGAATCATCATTGAAGATCACTTTATGTCTGGCTGTCGCTCGCGGTCAACAAATGGATTATTCCATTCAAAAAGCAGTTGAACTTGGTGTCAATAGCGTTATTCCGGTTATGTCCGAATTTAGTAATGTGAAGTTAAGAGATGACCGCCTGAATAATAAAATGATGCATTGGCAAAATATTATTATTAGCGCAACAGAACAATGCGGTAGAAACAGATTAGCTCAACTGCAGCTACCGGTTTCATTTAGTAAGTGTTTAGTTATGGATAAGACAAAAACGCGTTTAATTTTACAACCAGGTTGCCAACAATCAATGCCTGCAATTACGCCGATTAATAATCAACTCACCTTAATAATTGGTCCCGAAGGTGGTTTTAGTGAGACTGAAGTGGATGAAGCAATAGAAGCAGGGGCAATGCCTGTCAGTCTGGGACCGAGAATATTGAGGGCCGAAACTGCCGTTGTGAGTGCGTTAAGCAATGCTCAACAGCTCTGGGGTGACTTGAATTAAGACTATTCAGTCTTATATGTAATAAACTTCTACTATAAAGTCATAACCAGTATATTCTTAGCATATGAATGAAATAGCAACAGTGCCTCATCTTACTACGGCTCTAACCGGGCCTTTCCAGAATCTGGAGCGCTTAATGCTCGATAACCAGGCTGCAATTGAGACCTGGTTTAGAAACGCATGGCGAGAAACGAAAGCACCATTTTACGCTTCTGTCGATTTACGCAACGCGGGTTATAAAATTGCCCCGATTGATACAAATCTGTTTCCTGCCGGATTTAATAACCTGAATCCAGCTTTCGAAGCATTGTGTATCCAGGCTATACAAATGGGAGTGGAACATATTAATCAACCAGTTGATAAAATTTTAATTATTCCTGAAAACCATACGCGTAATTTATTTTACCTGGAGAATATAGCCAGTTTGCAATCGATGATAGAAAAAGCAGGCTTTGAAACACGTATTGGTAGCTTGATGCCGGATATTGATAGTCCCATGCAGGTTGATTTGAAGTCTTCACGATCTGTTTTACTGGAAACAATACAACGAGATCAAGATCGTATTGTTGTCGGTGACTTCAATCCGGATCTTATTTTACTCAATAATGATCTCTCAACAGGTAAACCGGAAATACTAGACAATATTGAACAGGTTATCACTCCGCCTATGAGTCTGGGTTGGTCGGCACGATTGAAATCCGGTCACTTTACTTTTTATCAACGAGTAGCACAGGAGTTTGCTGCTTTAATTGATATTGACCCCTGGCTTATTGATCCAATGTTTCGAAATTGTGGTGAAGTCGATTTTATGAAACGTGAAGGCGTTGATTGTCTATCAAAAAATGTCGAATCTTTATTGAGCGCAATAAAAACAAAATACGATGAACATGAAGTCGAGTGTGAACCATTTGTTATGGTCAAAGCCGATGCCGGTACTTATGGCATGGGTGTGATGACAATACGTAGTGCTGATGAAATTACCGAATTGAATCGAAAAGAAAGGACAAAAATGGCAACGACAAAAGAAGGACAAAAAGTAAGTAAAGTCATTATTCAGGAAGGCGTCTATACGCATGAAACCTGGGGTGATGAAAATACTGTGGCCGAACCGGTTGTTTATATGCTGGATCATCAAGTCGTTGGCGGTTTTTATCGTGTGCACGGAAAACGCTCAGCTAGCCAGAATCTGAATGCACCAGGCATGCGTTTTGAACCATTAGCATTCGATGATTGTTGTATTTCACCTGATCCGGTACAGGATGCAGATTGTCGTCAGAATCGTTTTTATACGTATGGTGTTATCGCCCGGTTAGCATTGCTTGCTGCTGCCCGCGAAATTGCCAGTGCTACTTAAAAACTTTTTTTACTTCCTGAAGGTGTCGTCGACTCACAGCCAACTCAACAGGCATATCAGATAATTTAACAGTATGTTGTCCATCTGACGGCTTCTTTAAAGCTTCAATATGATTAATGGCAACTAATGCATTTCGATGAATACGTATAAACTGGTCTGAAAACTCGGCTTCGAGAGAGACAAGAGATTCATCAAGCAGGAGTTCCCCCCCAGGCCAGGCAGCAGTGACATACTTATTATCAGCTTTAAGATAATAAATATTTTCTATAGCAATTAACTGGATGTTACCCTGAATCATGGCGCTAAGATGAGTGCGTTGTGATGAAATATTTTCTGCATTATTGAGAGAGGCCAGTTTAGTCTGGTTCATTACAGCGGCACGGTCTATTGCTGTTTTTAGCCGCTCTTTTCGAATAGGCTTAAGTAAATAATCAACTGCATTTGCATCAAAGGCACTCAACGCATGATCCTGATAAGCGGTTGTAAAAACAATAGCGGGTGGAGTTTCCATAAGTAATACATGATTGGCGACTTCGAGTCCGTCCATGCCTGGCATACGAATATCCAGTAATACTATTTCCGGAGTATGCTCAGTAATTTTATCCAATGCATCAAGTCCGTTTATTGCTTCAACCGTTACCGCGTTGGGAAATAATTCGATAACCAGATCGTGCAATCTTTCTCGTGCTAATGCTTCATCATCAACGATTAGTATTTTCATAACGTTTGTAAGGAAGAGTCAGTTCGACAATATAATGCTCGTCAGTTTGGTTAAAAGTTAAATTACTCTCTTGGCCAAAGATCGTATCCAGCCGTAGACGAATATTTTCCTGTGCATGTTTGTTTCCTTTATGAGTATCTTCAATGTTAGCCGGTGGCACGGGATTAGTGAACGTTAAACGATAACTATCACCGTTAATGGTTCCTTTTATTTCAATCGTCCCGCCTTCGGGTAGACGTTCAATGCCATGATAAATGGCATTTTCAAGCAGGGGTTGAAGACTCAGTGGTGGAACCAGGGCATCTTCCGGCAAAGTTTCAATATTCCACTTAAGCTGTAATCGATCACCTAAACGATGTTTTTCTATACGGAGATAGTGTTGGCATAATTTCCATTCTTCAGAAATTTTATAGAGTTCGGTTGGTTCTAATAAGCTGGCACGAAACAGATCAGCTAAATCTTCAACGGACTGCTCTGCCAATTCCGGTGATTTGCGTGTCAAACTGGCAATGGTATTCATGCAATTGAACAAAAAATGAGGTCGTATTCTGGATTGTAAGGCCTGGTAACGAGAAGTCGCCATTGCTTCAATATTTTTTCGCCATTGATGTTGTACATAAAGGTAACGCAAGACGATTGCACCGACAATGGCTGAAATACCGATTGAACGTAACAGGAATAAAGCGTGAAAATTTTCTACGGGTGTCATGGTGTTTGGATAAACATACAGTGACCACCAGGCCAGTTCCGAAATAATGAATGCGACTAACAATATAATTAAGTAACAAAGGGTCGCTGCCCGTTTTTCTGAAAGAGTGGCAAAATAATTTCTCAGAATACAGAGTAAGCCGACACAGCTAAGCGAAATCCATTGGACAAACAGGGAATTCATTGCCAGATCAAACAATATATCGCGAGAATAGATTGGTAGTGCCAATGATAAAATGATGGCTAATAATTCGGCACTTAGCACAACGATAAACAGAACCTCTACACTACAAAAATCAGGTAGGAAACTGCTTTTATCTTGATTGTCTAACTTTGACATCTGAAAATCGCTTATACTATCGGCTGTTGAAATATAGATAAAATCATTGAGTCATGACTTCAAATAATACAGAAAAACCCTGGGGTGGGAGATTTTCGGCTCCTACCGATAAATTCGTTGAAATATTCACAGAATCAGTCTCCTATGATCAGCGTTTGGCGCATTATGACATCATGGGCTCAATAGCTCACGTCCGCATGTTAGCAAAGGTGAGTGTTATTTCTGAAAAGGAAAGTAAGCAAATTATTCAAGGACTGGAGAAGATTGAGAATGATATAAGTTCTGGTCAGTTCCAATGGTTGACTGAGCTGGAAGATGTGCATATGAATATTGAGACGGCATTGGTAGAACATATTGGAGATGTGGGTAAGAAATTACATACCGGCAGATCGAGAAATGATCAGGTTGCAACCGATATTCGACTGTATTTACGAGAAGAAATTGATCAAATATGCGAAAAATTGAATGAGGCGCTTAATGCCCTGATAAAACTCGCTAAAGAGCAATATGACACGATTATGCCCGGTTTTACCCATATGCAATCGGCACAACCAGTGACATTTGGTCATCATATTATGGCCTGGGCTGAAATGTTATTGCGAGATAGGTCTCGACTTCAGGATTGTCGAAAAAGACTTAATCTATTGCCATTAGGTGCGGCTGCTCTCGCGGGGACAACTTATCCCATCGATAGAGAGTATGTTGCTGAGCAACTGGGTTTTGATGGTGTGACCCAAAACTCGCTTGATTCTGTCAGCGACAGAGATTTTGCCATCGAGTTTTCTGCCTCAGCGAGTTTAATCATGATGCATTTATCCAGGTTTTCCGAGGAATTGATACTCTGGATTTCGCAGGCAAATGGATTTATCGATATGGGGGATGCCTGGTGTACAGGTTCTTCTATCATGCCACAAAAGAAAAATCCTGATATTCCTGAGTTAGTCAGGGGTAAAACAGGTCGTGTCTATGGTGATTTGATGTCATTACTAACGTTGATGAAAGGGCAACCGTTGGCATATAACCGCGATAATCAGGAGGATAAAGAAAGCCTGTTCGATGCTATTGATACTGTAAAAATGTGCCTGATTGCCTATGCAGGTCTAATACCGACGATTACCGTAAACAGAGAAGCAATGTATCAGGCAGCAGCTGAAGGTTTTGCCACAGCGACGGATCTGGCGGACTACCTGGTTGTAAATGGGCTCGCTTTTAGAGATGCACATGAAATAGTCGGTAAAACGGTTCAATTTGCCATTCAGCATGAAAAAACCTTATCGGAATTAACTTTGCCTGAACTTCAACAGTTTAGTGATGCCATAAAGGAAGATGTGTTTTCTGTACTTGAGCTGGAAGGATCAGTCGCAGCAAGAAATCATATCGGCGGCACTGCGCCGGAACAGGTTAAGTTAGCGATTGAGCGACTTAATAAATTAGTTAACGAATGATACGGATAACATAGTAATGAAATTTTTATTTAAATTATTTTTTGGCATAGGTCTAATGATTGCTTTGGTCATTGCAGCCATAGTCATAACCCTGATTTATATTAATCCTAATGATTATAAGGGATCGATTGCTGAAAAATTAAAAGAAGAAACTGGCCGTGATATTCGTATTGATGGTGATATTAATCTTAGTTATTACCCCTGGTTAGGATTGGATGTTGAAGGTATTACGGTGAGTAATGCGAAGGGTTTTGGTGATAAGCCCTTCTTGCAAACAAAAACGATAAAAGCACGCGTAAAACTGTTGCCGTTACTTAGAAAAGAACTGGAAATGGATACATTGGTTTTGCATGGTGCAACAGTGAATCTGGCCAGAAACGAAAAAGGTGTCAGTAACTGGGATGACTTGATTAAAGCGGAAGATACAGCTACGAAAGATAATCAACCCATGCCCTTAGCCGCATTAGTGTTGGGTGGCATTGATATACAAGAAGCCAATATATATTGGAATGATAAACAGCAGGGCCTTGAATACAAAATTACCGATGCAAAGATCAGTACTGGTGAATTGAAGTATGGCGAGCCAATTACTCTTTCCGCTGTATTAAATGCTTCTGCTTCCAAACCAGCGTTGTCAGCGGCGATTCAGTTTAACGGTACAGTTGCCTATGAAGACAGTGGCGATGTTTTATTATTAAAACCAATGTTGTTAGAAGCTAATGTTAAGGGCAAAGAAATTCCGGGTGGACAGGCATTAGTTAAGCTAAGTTCAGAGATTAATATTAATCTTGATGAAGAGACAGCCAGTATTAATTCACTTGATTTAACTGCTTTCGATACGCAGCTTATAGGTCAAATTAAATCAGCAAAAATTCTTTCTGGAAAACCTGAAGTGTCAGGTGAGGTTGCCATTAACGGTAAAGACCTGGCTGCACTATTAAAAATAGTTGAAGTAGAACCGTTAGCGAGTCAATTAGCAAAAATGTCGGATAAGAAGTTTGATATCAGTACGTCATTTAATGCCGATACCAATAGAAATGATATTGATATAAGTAAACTCGATATTAGTTTATTGGGTAACAGGATTAATGCAGAAATATATGCACGTAATATTGGTTCAGAAACTCCTGCTGCTAAAGGTAAAATTAAAGCTAATGGAGCTGATCTTCCTGCGTTGATAAAAATTGCTTCGCAGTTTATGGGCGAAGCCAGCCAGGATTTAAAATCATTGTCTTCAGAGCTTGCTTCTGCGTCCAAACCGTTTGATGTGCAAACGGATTTTGACGTTGATTTAAAAAGTGGGGTCATTGACATCCCGAGCCTGTCCATTAAAGCATTAGGGATGGATGCCTCCGGAAAAATCAGTGGTAAACAAATTAATTCAGACACACCGGCGATCAATGGT
Organism: Pseudomonadota bacterium; assembly: GCA_013112535.1. Lineage (GTDB taxonomy): Bacteria > Pseudomonadota > Gammaproteobacteria > Eutrophobiales > Eutrophobiaceae > UBA7359. The sequence continues at coordinate 67,142 of JABFGI010000004.1, read as the reverse complement.
GTGCTTAAAGCCAGCGGCGATAATTTACCATTATTGATTTCGATAATGGCTCAATTAAAAGGCGCTTCAAAGAAAGATACTGATGCGTTATCAAAACAACTTTCATCAGTATCAAAATCATTCGCTATTGATACTCGCTTTGATACGGATTCGAAAACAAATAGCGTTTCAATACCAGCCTTGTCAATTAACGCATTGGGAATGACAGCAAATGGAAATTTAAAAGCCAGAAAAATAAATTCTGATTCACCTGCGATTAGTGGCGAATTAAAAGCAAAAGGGCCTAATTTACCTTTGTTATTGCAGATCGCTACAAGCTTGCAAGAAGGAGATAGTCAGCTAGCAAACGATCTCGGCAAAATAGAACAGAAAGCATTTGATATCGATACGAAGTTTGATGCTGATATTGGATCAGGAAAAATTAATTTACCATCGCTTAATGTTAATGCCTTTGGTTTTAAAGTTAATGGTAATTTGAAAGGTGATAATATCCAGAAAAGTAATGGCAGTATGAACGGTAAAATTGTTGTAAGTAGTGAAAACCCAAAGCCATTATTAACGGCCATGGGTCAGGCAGATGTTGCGCAAGTATTAAAATCAATCAGTGTCAATACGGGTATTAATGGTAATACCAGTAAACTTAACCTGAAACCCTTTTCATTCGAAGGTGTCTTTTCTGGAAAACAAATTCCTAATTCGCCAGCCAGGTTAACCATCCATGCCGATTCAGAAATAAATCTTGATAAAGAAACCTTTAATCTAAGTGGTTTACAAGTAAAGGGTTTAGGTCTTGATGTAAAAGGCAGTATCAATGCTTCAAAATTTAAAACGGCTCCAGCTATCTCAGGTCAAATTGCGCTCGCACCATTTGATTTACGGCAATTCATGAAATCTTTAAATAAAGAAGTACCTGAAACGGCAGACGCAAATGTTTTAAAGCGTTTTGCGGTAGCGAGTTCTTTTTCCGGGACAACAAGCAGCTTATCTCTAAAAGATCTTAAAGCGGAGCTCGACGAAACAAAGTTACAGGGTGATATTAATATTAAACAAATATCACCATTAGATATTGAGTTCGGCCTGGGTGTTGATAAATTAAATGCTGATCGATATTTGCCGCCAGACACAGAAACTAAAGCAGTTACGCCAGAAGCGGCTGCTGTTGGTGCAGCGACAGGATTACCAGTTGAAACATTACGGGCGATAAAGATTAAAGGTGATTTTGTAATGGGGCAATTGACTATCTCAAATGCAAAACTATCGGATATGGAGTTGAGTATTCGTGCTGACAAAGGCGATATTAAATTAGCACCGGCTACGGCAAAGCTTTATAAAGGATCTTACGCAGGCGATATACATCTTGATGCGACTGGCAAATTGCCGAAACTAACAATGAATACGAAGCTTCGAGGTGTTGAAGCTGAACCCTTATTAACAGACGTTGTCGGATCGGCCAATGCTAAAGGAACAGCAAATATTACTCTGGATGTATCTTCAAGTGGTGCTGACATAAATACATTACGAAATACTTTGTCAGGTAAGGGTGATATCTTATTTGAAAAAGGCACATTAATTGGTGTCGATGTAAAAAGCGTTCTGCATCAGGTTGAAATTATGATTGAAAATAAAAACTTTGGTACACCGGATGCAGGTGAAAAAACAGAGTTTGATAAATTAACGGCAACTTTAAATATCCATAATGGCATTATCGATAATAATGACATGTTGATGTTAGGTTCGGGTTATAGCGTGACAGGAAAAGGGATGTTGTTAAACCTTAATGATGAAACATGGAAATATGTTTTAATAGCTAAAGCAGATCCAACTCGTGTAAAGCAAGGAGAAAAAACCTATAACATTGGTGGTCATGAAGTACCGATAAAATGTAAAGGAAAAATAGCAGATAAAAATTGTAAGCCGGATATTGAGGCCATTGCTGCGACTATTGTTAAGAAAGCAGTCGTGGATAAGCTTTTTGAAGAAATTGGTGTAAAAAAGAAAAGCTCCGGTACTACTACTGAACCGGGAGGAGAACAAGAAGTCGTTCCCCAGGAACCTGTACAGGATATTAAACAAAAAGTGATTAAAGACGTTTTTGATAAAATATTCTAACAATAGTTTGACATTGTAGTGAGTAGACAATTTTCTGATCGCTTACTTGCCTGGTTTAAAAAACATGGTCGACATGACCTTCCATGGCAAGTAGAACAAACACCTTATTGTGTATGGGTGTCTGAAATTATGTTGCAGCAGACCCAGGTTGTTACTGTCATTCCTTACTTCGAGCGCTTTATGGAAACGTTTCCTGATGTTGAATCGCTAGCCAAAGCGAATCTCGACAATGTCTTACACCATTGGACTGGTTTGGGTTATTACGCCAGAGCAAGGAATCTTCATAAAGCATCAAATATTATTGTTGAAAAATATCAGGGCATCTTTCCCGCCTCTTTGGATAAAGTAATGGCTCTTCCGGGTATAGGGCGTTCAACCGCAGGTGCAATATTGTCACTGGCTTGTGAACAACGACAACCTATACTGGATGGGAATGTGAAACGGGTGTTGAGTCGTTATCATGGAATCGAAGGCTGGCCGGGACAGAAAAAAGTCGAACAAGAACTCTGGACATATGCTGAGCAGCATATGCCAACTGAATCGGTCAGGGACTACACACAAGCAATTATGGATCTTGGCGCAACAATTTGTGTTCGTCGAAATCCAGATTGTCATGTTTGTCCATTAACCAGATCCTGCTATGCCAGAAAATCTGAAAGGCAGCATGATTTTCCCGGTTCGAAACCAAAGAAAACACGGCCGAATAAAGAAACAGTATTTGCTATTATAGAAAATGTAAAAGGCGAGGTGTTATTACAACAACGCCCTCCATCAGGAATCTGGGGTGGTCTTTGGTGCTTTCCTGAATTTTCATTAGATGATTCAATAGCCAGCGAAATAAAAAAACAGTATGGTTTAAATATTAAACAGCAGACTGAATACAAACACTTTAAACATACATTTAGTCATTTTAATTTGATGATTAAGCCTGTTCATATCAAACTGGCAGGGCAGGATAGTATGGTATGTGAAGATGGATTATCGACATGGATTAATCCGGGTCAGGATTCTAATTTGGGATTTCCTGCCCCGGTTGTGTCCATGTTGCAAGAGTTAAATAACAATATGATGGTGATTAAATGAGTCGTACAGTACATTGTGTCAAACTTGATAAAGAAGCTGAAGGATTAGCGACATTAACGTATCCGGGGGAACTCGGAAAGCGTGTCTATGAGCAGGTTTCCAAAGAAGCCTGGCAAATGTGGCTGGGTCACCAGACAATGTTAATTAATGAGTATCGATTAACCCCTATCGAGCCGAAAGCCCGCAAATTCCTTGAGGAAGAGATGGAGAAGTTTTTCTTTGGGGGCGGCTCTGAAGCACCTAAAGAATTCGTAGAGCCAGAGAAATAACATCAAACTTGACGTGGTACGACTATACCGGTTTAATACGCGTCTTTTTTGTCCAACACCAATAATGGCCAGGTAGCTCAGTCGGTAGAGCAGAGGACTGAAAATCCTCGTGTCGGCAGTTCGATTCTGTCCCTGGCCACCATTATTCTAATGCTTTAGAAGTGTATTCTTTTTCGTGTCAGTTTCTTGTTTGTCTATTTTATCCGTATAATTTAACTATTAGCCTGAGGTTAAATGAGCGTATAAGTTTTTATATGTTGTCTTTTAAATAATAAAATGATGTTTAAATCGATACGTATTTTTGTCTGTAGTTTAATATTATTGTCTTTTTCTCAAACAGCTTTTTCTGAAGCCCATAATATTATTTTAGAAGATCTGGATGGTAATCAACATTCTCTGGATGAATATATCGGTAAGGGCAAATGGGTTGTCGTAAATATATGGGCGACTGCTTGCCCGTATTGTCGTAATGAATTATTTGATCTCACTGTTTTTCACGAAGGTCACCATAATAAAGATGCGATTGTTATCGGTTTGACATTGGATTGGCCAAGTTTTGGTTTCCCCGATAAAGATTATCTGGCTAATTTTGCCCTGGATTATTTTATCAACTATCCCCTACTTATGGTTGATGCAGAGCTTGCAAGTGAGGTGATTGGCAAGCCGGTTAACATGATTCCATTAACATTTTTTTATAATCCTGAAGGTATATTAGTCCTTCGCATAAATGGAGTCGTAAATGAAGAAATGCTGGAACAGGCTATTAAAAAGAAAGATTCATCTTATGCTATTCAGTGGGCAGAACAAATTCCTCCTGAATTTAAACCTGAATAGTTACATTACAAGTTCTAGTTATTAAAGCTTCTTTATATCTTCAAGTAGAATTAGCTCACAGGCATGATTGCCAGTGTCTTCACGAGTCATTGAACTGTTCCAACGCCAGCCATCTTCGCCAACTACCTGGACAAGATAGCCTTTCAATTTAATGGTATCTCCCTTTTCTATCGATTTTAATTTCTTCTTAACAATGTCGTTAGCAGGGATAAAATGCATATTTGCGCTATTAGTTTCAATCTCTCTTCTTGGTATTGGAAAGTTATCGGTACGCCATCGGTACCATCGCCCTGATTGTGTTATAGTGAGTGCGTTCAGGTTTTCCTGTTTTGACATTGGACCCCAACCTAAAGCCAGGTCAACAGGTGAAAGTTCCGCCTCACGACCCCTTCGATAATATTTTTCAGAAAGGACTTTAGCAATTAGCTGGAAGTTAGCCAGTGGCGTCACCTTGTAGTCATCAAGCTGAAAAGATATTTTTGAATTGTTAATTTTATTTTGTATAGGTGGTTTTTTAATTGATAAACTGGAATCGTATTCAACAGAAAACGTATCGCCAACATTAGAATCTATGGAAATTGCATCATTGCTTTGCCAACTGTATATAACAATAGCGATGACTATTAAAATTATTTTCCACATAAGCTAATAACTGGATAAAAGTTAGAAGTTATAAAATATAGCACATAATCATTATTTAAAAATTTACTATGAACAAAAATGAAAGCAGCCAGACTGCCTATCAAAATAATGCTCATTCATTATCTATTACATTAGCTGAAAATGACCATGGTTGGGCAGAACCTATTAATCGCATGATCGACCAGCGTTATGCCTTTTTAGCTTTACAATATGAGAGCGAGGGATATTTGTTTCGGGGGATGAGTTCGGGATTATTTGATGCGTTACTTGAAGATCAGTTTTGGCATTATCCTTCTAATGATAGCGGTAATCATTTTGAGAAAGAATTGAATGTTTTATTGCTTTCACAGGACTTATCTGATGCCTATTCAATTTCAAAGTTATGGGAGAAAAAGCCTGATTCCTGTATTGTTATTTTTCGAAGTGAAATATTTAATCGTGCTTTAAATGAAAAAAAGGCTGCCATGATGGCAACAGCCGAACCGGGAATTGTTTTTAAATATCCTTTTTTATCTCACCCCTTGGGAATAGAGGATATAGATTACCTGATTGTTTCACCTCAGATTGTAGATTTAATAGAGAATAATAAAAATTCAGCAAGGTTTAGTGAAATACAGGATTTAGATTTCAATAAAATAAGTTTGCGGCTTTCTGAACTTTATAATGCGGGTAAATTATTAATGCCAGATTTTAATATGGAAGACAACGGACGTTCAGTTCTGGAAAAAAAATTAGTAGCTCATTTGTTAGAAAATGCTGTTTTTGGAGCGCAATCAGTAACCAGTGCTATTAAGCCAGCTCGGAAAATATGAAAAATTCCTGTCATATTTCCAAGACTGACATTAAAGCTCATTAGTTATAAGTCGATATGATGACTGATGCATTATGATTAATGAAAATAGTTGTGATACATGTTTATTTTAGTACATCATGGATGTGCAACAATAAAAATGAGCAGGTATGACAGGACAGGATGTTTGAATGGATAATTAGTAAAATCAGGATGATATGTTTATTAGAGATAATTAAAGGACTAATTTTCAGTAATAGTGAGTATGCATTATCCGGGAATAGTTAAGGTGCTATTCCCGGATGTTTAAATTAGTTATGAATATAATCATTAAACACATTTCTAAGCATGGGTTTCCTGCTAGTTACAATTGGTGCTGTTGTTATTAATAGATTCGCTTTCTGAAAATAATAGTAATAATGATAATATAGATTTATCTATAGAGTTGTTCACTCGCAAAGTTATTAGTTAACGGTATTTAATTCGTTAAATACTGAGCCCAGTCATAACTGTTATCAGAAATAACCAGAAACGAAGGGTTGAGTAATGATTCTTTGGTATTGTATTTAAGTGTTTTAAATTTTGTATCGACAACGATGCCGCCTGCTTCTTCAACTATACATTGTGCTGCCGCCGAATCCCACTCTGAAGTTGGACCAAAACGTGGATAGATGTCTGCTGCACCTTCAGCAACAAGACAAAATTTTAAAGAACTTCCAACAGCAAGAACTTCAGGATCATTAATATTGTCTATAAAGCTTCGTTGTTGTGCATTACCATGAGAGCGGCTGCCAGCAATAATAATATTATCTGGATCTGTTTTCCTGGCGTTAATTCTTATCGCATTTTTATCGGGTTCATGTTTATAGGCACCATTATTCAAGGAAGCGCTGTAACATATTTTTGTAACAGGGATATGAATGACGCCCAAAATTGACTGGTGTGCTTCAATGAGAGCTATGTTAACGGAGAACTCGCCATTACGCTTTATAAACTCTCTCGTACCATCTAATGGGTCGACTAACCAGTACTGGTTCCAGCTATGCCGTTCGTCAAAACTGATATCGGAAGACTCTTCTGACAATATGGGTATATCAGGTGTTAATTTGTTCAATGCCTGACAAATTGTATTATGTGCAGCCATATCTGCCGCAGTGAGTGGTGATTTATCTTCTTTTTGTTCGACTGAAAAATCAGTTTTATAGATTTCCAGTATTTTATCTCCCGCCAGACTGGCTATCTGTCTAACATCATCTGCTAGCGGTTTCAAATCTTCATGTTTAATTTCATTCATTCTGTATGCTTTGTTATCCTTACGTTTTACGTCATCTATTCTACCTATCTTTAATTAACATGAAAGACAGCATTAATTGGAAATCTATTAAAACCATACTTTTAGATATGGATGGTACGTTGCTCGATTTGCATTTTGATAATTACTTCTGGCAAGAATACCTGCCTGTGCATTGGGGCAAGATGCATAATATGGGTGCTGATGTTGCCAAGGCACAATTAAAAGACTGGTATTCCGAAGAGGCCGGTACACTTTCATGGTATTGCCTGGATTTCTGGACCGACAGACTTAAGTTTGATGTGCTTCAATTAAAAGCCGATGTTGAGCATTTAATACAGTACCGGCCTTATGCAGAATCCTTTCTAGAAAAGCTCCGTGCTGATACAAACTATCGTGTCATTATGGTGACTAACGCGCATGAGAATTTAATAAAAATGAAAGTCGATAAAACAGGGATAGATAATTATTTTGATAAAATTATCAGTTCTCACACGATTGGACATGCAAAGGAAGATCAGGCTTTTTGGCAAAAGTTTCAATTAGAAAATCCGTTTGAATTAGATCAAACATTATTGATTGATGATAATCTGACCGTATTAAGAGCTGCGAGGACGTTTGGTATAGAGAATCTTTTAACTATTTCAAAACCAGATAGTCAAAATGAGGAACAGGATCCGGAAGAGTTTAATGCAATAAGTTCGTTTGAGGATATTAATTTTTAACAGAATTATTTAAGGCATAACAAAAATCCCATACTTGATGCTCCAGTCTAATGCCGCGTGTTTCATAACGGGTTTTTATGCGCCAGTTTGGTCGAGGTGATGAATGATCATTGCTATTTAAATTGAGTAATTCCTGATCTCCATCGCACAACGCCTGAATTTGATCTGCATAATTTTCCCAGTCTGTCGCAATATGCAATCGACCATTTTGGGCTATTCTTTTCTTGAGTAATTCAATTAATTTATTGTTTATTAATCGACGTTTATGGTGTCTTTTCTTTGGCCAGGGGTCGGGAAAAAAAATGAATACCTGACTTAAGGAATGGTTAGGGATTTGTTCTGTTAAGACATCAATAACATCGTGATTAATAATTTTAATATTGTTTAAATGTTTTGATTCGATTGAATTTAATAAACGGCCAATGCCCGGTTTATGGACTTCAATGGCTAGATAATTATTTTCCGGATGGTTTTGAGCGTGGAAAAATGTGGTGTCGCCAGTTCCAACCCCGATATCCATAATAACGGGTGCATGTCGATTAAACAGTGTTTCGAAGTTAATTAAATCTGAACTGAAGTTTATTCCGTGCTTATCCCAGTAATTATCCAGTGCCTGTTGTTGGGATTTAGTTAGTCGACTATCACGTTTTACAAAACTACGAATACTTCTTTTTTTTAGTTGCTTGTCGTTCAAGGAAATGATGCAGGAATCTAAAAAAATTGACCATTTAGAGGAGATGAAGCACTGGCGTACGCTCGTCTGGGCATTCGGCCGGCCAGATAAGCTTCTCTACCAGCTTGAATTGCTTTATTCATAGCGCTTGCCATTAATACAGGATTTTTAGCTTCAGCTATTGCTGTATTCATTAAAACGCCGTCACAACCGAGTTCCATAGCAATAGCTGCATCTGATGCGGTGCCAACTCCTGCATCAACAATTATCGGTACCGATGCATTCTCAATAATCGTACGGATATTGTAAGGGTTTCGAATACCTAAACCGGAACCTATAGGTGCAGCAAGAGGCATTACGGCTACACATCCCAGTTCTTCAAATCGTTTGGCCATAATAGGATCATCAGTGGTGTAGACCATCACTTTAAAATTGTCATCGACCAGTTGCTTTGCCGCTTCCAGTGTTTGCGGAATGTCAGGGAAAAGTGTTTTTTCATCACCCAGTACTTCAAGTTTGACCAGATCATGTCCGTCCAGTAATTCCCTGGCTAATTTACAGGTTCTAACCGCTGATTCGGCATCGTAACAACCAGCCGTATTGGGCAAGACGGTATATTTATCAGGCGTTATCACTTCCAGTAAATTAGGTTCGTCTTTGTTCTGACCGATATTGACCCGACGTATTGCCACGGTAACAATTTCTGCACCACTTGTTTCTATCGCATTTTTTGTTTCTTCGAAATCTTTATACTTTCCCGTGCCAACCATAAGTCGGGAAGTATAATTAACACCAGCGATTGATAAATGATCTGTATTTAATTGAGACATAATTTATTTGATTCTAAATATTGAAACTATCCACCACCAATGGCCTGTACGATTTCGATTTTATCGCCGGCACGCAGTTCTGTTTTCAGGTATTCACTTCGGGGGATAATATTCTGATTGATTTCGATGGCGTATTTACCTTCTAACTGCAAATTTGTGACCAGATCTTTGATAGTACTATTTTGCCGAATTGAATGTTGATCGCCGTTGAGTAAAATGTTCATTAATTATAGTGATGATAAAACAGGCTGTACGATTAAGGTTTATTAATCGAGCGGTATCTCCAGTCCTTCTCGTGCGATATGGCATCTTAGAGAGGCATTTCGTTTTTGGATAATTTCCAGGCATTTTTCGTAAATCAGATAGATTGCATCGTCATCATTGTAAGGATCATGATGATATAGATAGAGTTCTTTAACACCGGCATCTATTGCGTAATTCACAACATCAACATAACAGGAATGCCCCCACCCGCGCTTGGATTCATAGTCGTCCGGGGTATATTGTGCGTCATGAATCAATATATCTGCATCTTGAATTGATTGTAATTCATATTCATATTCTTCACGATTCATCGCTTCGAACATTTCCTGTTCTTCTTCACTGAATTCAGTCATTTTCTGCTTGATTGATTTATCCAGGAACTGACATTCATTATCAGAGACGTAAATTATCGTTTTATTGTTCGCTTTAATTTTATAGCCGTAAGTAACGCCAGGATGATGGACACCATAATAAGTAATATCAATAGGGCCACGACTGATGTTTGTTTCTCTGGGTTCAATATAATTAACCTTGGCCATCCACGTTTCTGTTCCAACCGGAAAGTAAGGCGCCTGCATTTGTGAATCGAGATTTTGTTTTATTTCCTGAATAGATTCACCTGGGCCAAAAAAATTAATGTTCCAGTCTGGAATAAATGCTGGAACAAAAAACGGTAGTCCACAGATATGATCCCAGTGATAGTGGGTCAAAACGATTAGAATATCCTTGACCGTATTATCTGCGACAAGTTTATTCCCCAGAGGAATAATGCCGGTACCAGCATCACAGATTACAGTATGGCCGTCTACAGTGATTTCAACGCACGATGTATTTCCGCCAACTTTTAAATGAGTCGGGAACGGAGAGGCATACGATCCTCGTACACCCCAAAAACGGAGATAGGATTTTGCCATGCGTTATTTATAAACTGTCTAGTATGGATTATCGTTATTAATATGTTTGAGGATTATATCTGTTATTGCTCTCATTGGCATCGGTTTGGTGATAAATTCTAATGCTCCGAGTTCATTTGCGACAGTTCGATCCTGTGCATAGTCTTTTGAGGTAATCATTATAACGGGTGTGTCCCTGTGTAATGGTAATTTCCTTAATTCCTGTAAGAAGGTGAGTCCATCCTTGTCAGGCATGATAATGTCGAGAAATAATAAATCCGGTTTATTTTCTGTCAGGTAATTCATTGCCGAGTGAGCTGAGTCATAAGTGATTAAATCAAGTGCGAGATTTTCAGTGCTGCGCTCAAATAGTTTACGAACGGTCGCATTATCATCGACTACAATCACTGTTTGCTTGGAATCACTCATATTGAAACTCTGTCCGTTTCTCTTCCTTAATATTATAACTAAACTTAGATAGTTTCACTAAGTTATTGATTTTTATTATTTACATCCATTTATTGTAAATGCGTTTAAGCAGAACTAATGTTCTTATTTCCAGTATTATCATTGGTTTAGCTTATATTTCCAGTGTAAATAGTACACTAAAAACCTGTACGAACCACACCTAATTTGTCACCTGTTACAGACACGCTTTTATATTGAGTATTTTTTGTACGAACTCAACGTTTAGTGAGTATAGAGGTTGTCTCTGCAAGACGTCCGATTAGAGTCTTCACAAAAACTTTAAGAAACCGAAGCTGTGTATCCTCTGCTGCTCGATCCAGTGTTGATGCATTAACCTGTATTAAAGAAACATCGGTTTTTGCTATCACAGAGGCAGATCGCTTTGCTTTAGATAAGTAGCCCATTTCTCCAAAACAATCCCCTTCTTGTAAAGAATCAATTTGTTGACCATTTTTCTCAACGGTAACAAGACCTGATAGAACGATATAGAAGGAGTGATCTTCTTCTCCTTCCTTAATTACATGAGTATTTTTCGGGTATTTATGCCAATCGCAGGCGCGGATTAGTTCCCATATATCAGCATCTGTAAAACCTTTGAAGAAGCCCAGATTTTCTATGGTCTCAAATTTTTCTCGTAAAGCGTCCTGATTATCGACTTTATCCAGATCTTCAAAAATTAATGCCAGATCTGCAGCCAAATCCAGTCCCATGTTGTAGCGTTTGTCCGGTTTCTTTTTCAACATGCGATTCAAGGCATATTCGAGTCCTTCCGGGACGTCATTTCGAAATTGACTTAATGGTGCAGGTTTTTCGGAACTTATTTTTTTACTTATAGCACTTAGATTATCGGCTTTAAAGGGATGATGACCGGTTAACATTTCATACATAACAATACCGAGTGAAAAAATATCGGTATTGGTTGATATTTGCCATTCATTGATTTGTTCAGGAGACATATATAGTGGTGAACCCAGAAAACCGTGAAATTGAGTTTCCAAAAAGTCTTCACGAATGATCATGGCTATACTGAAATCAGCAATTTTAATGTCTAACGTATCTGTTTGCAGAATATTATGGGGTTTAATATCACGATGAATAATTCCCTGACGGTGCGCGTAGTCGAGAGCTTTGGCAATTTTGTAGATAATGCCGACTACTTCACGAACAGGTAAAAGTGAATCAGGTTTGCAATAGGGATCAAGCGTTTTAGCATTATGAATATATTCCATAACGAGATAGCAATTATCTCCATCAACATCAGCATCGAATATGTTTAAGATACTGGGATGATGTAATACGCCTGCCGCCTGAGCTTCGTTAAAGAAAAGTTTTTTGAAGCGTTCGCCAGTTTCTTTTTCGCTTACGTATTGAGGATGTGCCAGTTTGATGGCCACTTTTTTGTCAGCAAAGGAATCATAAGCTGAATAGACGGTTCCCATACTGCCTTTGCCGACTTCTTCAATAATTCGATATTTACCAATTTTTTCAGGAGAGGCTGGCATAGTTGAAATTGACCGTCTAGATATCTTCCATTTTTAGTTTTAACAACATGAAGTCTAAATCGTTCGCTAATAATCGATCACGAGCCTGTTGTAATTTATCAGTATTTTTGTACGGACCTACACGAACACGATGCCTTACATCCTGACCATTAATGACGACGCGTTGAATGTCTGCTGTAACTCCCATTAAAGCCAGTTTAGCTTTTATTTCATCAGCAGACTCAAATTGTTTAAACGATCCTACCTGTAAAACAAACATAACCGGTTCCTGATTTTTTTTATCATTTGCCGTGACGTCTTCTTCTTCAACGGATTCCCATTCAGAAATATTAACTTCTTTACTTGGTAATATTTTATAGAAATCGAATTGTGGCTCGGGTAGTTGCGCAATACTTTCGTCATTTTTCTCGGCAACCTTTTCAGCCGATGACTCTGTAACTAATAACGGGTTCGTGGTTTCTATGGTCGCATTATGTTCATAAAAATAGACAATGACAGCGACGGACAAACCAATTGATAAGCCAGTAATAAAAGAAAGCACATTGCTAAACCGATTTTTTATCGGTACAGCTGGTTTCTTTTTTATATTTTTATAATCTCTTGGCATTACATTTCCTCTGGAGAACTTACGCCTATTAGAGACAAAGTATTTTTAATTACTTGTTTAATTGCGACTATCAGAACAAGTCGTGCATTTCTTATTTCATTATTATCAATTAAAAACTGACTGGTGTTGTAATAGCTATGAAAATCATTTGCCAGATCTTTAAGGTAATACACCAGCTGATGAGGTTCATATGCCTGAGCAGCATTTTCTATTACCTCGGGGTATCTGGCAAGTACCGAAAGTAATTTGATTTCCTGTGGTTCAGTAAGTACTGATAAGTCTTTTAAGGCTTCTTCTTGTTTATAAGTGTATCCTTTTTCAGGTATTTGTCGAAAGACACTGCAAATTCGTGCATGTGCATACTGTATATAATAAACAGGATTATCATTTGATTGTGATTTAGCCAGTTCCATATCAAAGTCCAGATGTTGCTCGCTTTTTCGCATGATGTAAAAAAAACGCGTTGCATCTTTTCCTACTTCATTTTGCAATTCCTCTAGCGTAATGAACTCTCCGGAACGCGTGGACATTTGTAATCTTTCTTTACCACGATAAAGTGTTGCAAACTGTACAAGCAATATCTCCAGTTTTTCAGGCGCAAGTCCGAGTGCCTGCATCGACGCTTTTACCCTGGCAATATAACCGTGATGATCTGCGCCCCAGATATCAATAATCTTTTCAAACCCACGTTCTACTTTAGATAAATGATAGGCAATGTCTGACGCAAAGTAAGTCGCTTGTCCATTTTCTCTAATCAAAACACGATCTTTTTCATCACCTAGCTTGCTGGAACGAAACCATTGCGCGCCGTCTTTTTCATAGACCCAGTCGTTTTCAATTAGTTTGGTGATGCATGTAGTAACAATGTCGTCATCAACCAGAGATCGTTCAGAAAACCAGGTATCAAATTTAACGCCAAAGTTAACCAGATCTGTTTTAATTGTTTCAAGTATGTGATTTAAACCAGCATCAAATACAAGTCGATAATTTTCTTTACCCAGTTCTTCAGTACAATACTTGATTAACATATCAATTTTTAATTCTGCATCTTCTTCGTTATACAGAGATAATAATTTTTCAGGAACAGTTACAAATTTATCGGCATGTTCCAAATGCAGGGCAATGGCAATGTCATTAATATAATCACCCTTGTATCCATTTTCAGGGAAAGAAATATCCTGCCCGCAATGTTGCAAATAACGTAACCAAACACTGACTGCAAGAATATCCATTTGTCGACCAGCATCATTAACATAGTATTCGCAGCTGACATCGTATCCTGCTTTTTTCAGAAGGTTGGCGACTACTGCTCCGTAAGCCGCACCTCGACCGTGGCCAATATGTAAAGGGCCAGTTGGATTTGCAGAGACGAATTCAACTAAAGTCGGTGTGTTGTTACCAATATTAGAATCTCCGTAGTTATCACCTTTATCTAAAATATCGATAATGACAGACTGATGTGTGTTTTGTTTTAGAAAAAAATTGATGAAGCCAGGACCGGCAATCTCGGTCTTTTCTAAAATATCCGACTCTGGTAAATATTCGATGATATTTTGAGCTAACTGACGCGGGTTAGTTTTAGCCACTTTTGCCAGTACCATTGCGATATTGGTAGCAAAGTCACCATGCGCCGAGTCGCGGCTGTTCTCTACAGTTATGTTGATTTGTTCTGTAGTTGGTAATATCTCTTTTGATTCGAGACTTTTTAAAGACTGGGCTATAAGCTCCTGGACTTGTTTCTTCACTGGCAACCTTTTACTGACTGATTAAAAAAGTGGCACATTCTAGTTGCTTTGCCTGCTAAGTAGAAGGCATAGAACCGTTTATTTAACAACCGTTAATCCCAGGTTTTCCCAGTTTTGCATGCCACCACGATACCATTTCAATTTCTGTGGTGGATAACCGTAGCGGAGCAATGTTTTTATATTAGAAGGAGACTGGCCACACCACATACCATTACAGAAAAGTACCAGGGTTTTTGCATTTGAAAAGTCCCATAGATTTTCAATATTGATAGCGCCAAATTTATTTTCCAGAATATCAGCAATTTGAAATGGATCAGCACCAGCTTCCGCTTTTAATAATGTCCATGGAAGATTTATTGACCCGGGTATTGTGCCTTTTTTAACCCAGTCTTCAGTACGTGAATCTATGACAAGAATGGATTCATCACCGTTTGAGGAACGTTTTAAATACTCCAGCATCTCCAGTTCACCAACGGTTTCAACTCCTTTTGCAAGTTTGCCTGGTTGAATACAAAAGGGAGGACATTTTCTTGATGTTTTAGCGAAATCCGGATTGACCGTGTTTTCGGATGATTGATTTCTCAGGATTCTGACAGGCTTTCCCTTATGTTTAACATCAACAAAATCCAGGTCATTACTAATCGCTACTTCTAAATCACCTTCAGATGCCAGAACAAAAAAACATAAGCATGATAAAATAACTAATGTACCTAACCTGAATATTTTCATAACAATCCTCTATGCCATATCTTGCGGGTCAATATCCAGAGACCAACGCACTTTTTTACCGGTCTTCATATTGTCAAGGTAATCCAGCCAGGTGTCCAAATAAGAATGTAAGGTTTTTCTACTTGAAGACTGAAGTATTAATTGATAACGATAACGACCACTACGTTTTTCAATTATCGCAGGGATAGGGCCAAACAGTTGTAATGCATTTTCTGTCAGAAATGATAATTGTTTCATAGCGTCATTTATAAAACGTTTTGCATCGTTGGCATTATGCGCTTCAGCTCTCAGGAAAGCCATGTGTGCATAAGGTGGCAATGATGAATATTTACGTTCCTGTAAAAGCGATTCTGAAAAATTGTTATAACCATGTTCTATTAATTGTCTAAATAAGGGGTGTTCAGGATTATGTGTTTGTACAACAACGGTTCCAGCTTTTGATCCTCTTCCGGTTCGACCACTGACCTGCATAAAAAGTTGCGCAAGTCTTTCGCTGGCGCGAAAGTCGGTAGAGAACAGTCCCCGATCTGCATCAACAATACCGGTAAGTGTAACGTTGGGAAAATGATGTCCTTTAGCTAACATTTGCGTACCGACTAAAATATCAATTTCACCAGAATGAATTTTTTCAAGATAATCATTCATTGCATTTTTCTTACGTGTTGTATCACGATCAATTCTTGAAATTGTTGCTTTTGGAAATAACTCGGTCAGAACTTCTTCAATACGTTCTGTTCCATGACCTAACAACAATAATTCTTCTCCACATTCAGCGCAGACTTTAATGCTTCTTTTTTGGGAATCGCAATGATGACAAACAAGTAAGTTTTTAGATTTGTGGTAGGTATATGGAAGTTCACAACGTTCACATTCGACTTTCCAGCCACAATGATGACAATACAAATGTGCGGCATAACCCCTGCGATTTAAAAAAAGTAATACCTGATTTTTATTATTTAAATGTTCGCTGATTTCATCTACAAGCAATTGCGATATTGGCCCATACATTTTTTTGCCACGAACATCTAATAGTCGATGCCTGGGCGGTTTTGCTTCGCCCGCTCTGGCAGGCAATATTAAATGTGTAAAACGTTCTTTCTTTGCATTATGTAAAGTTTCCAATGAAGGTGTTGCAGAACCTAATACAGCCGGAACCTTGTCACGTGATGCACGGATAATGAGCATATCTCTGGCTGAATAACGAAATGTATCCTGTTGCTTATAAGAAAGATCGTGTTCTTCATCAATAATATAAAGTCCAGGATTTGCAAGTGGAGTCCATATTGCAGAACGTGTACCCAATATAATTTTTGCTTTTCCTGACTTGGCATCTTGCCAATATTTAGTTCGTTCCGAGTCACTTAGTCCAGAATGCTGAATTGCAATGTCAACTTCAAACCGATCTTTAAAACGTTGTATTTGTTGAGGCGTTAAACCGATTTCTGGCAATAAAATCAGACATTGTTTGTTTGCTTTTATTACCGGTTCCATAATAGACATATATACTTCGGTCTTGCCACTACCGGTTAGACCATCAAGTAAAAAAGTCGAAGCGCAGTCTATTGAATCGAGAATAGTTTTAATTGCTGTTTTTTGCGCTTTGTTTAGTGTGAAAGGGCTTTTATTTATGCTGATTAATTTGTCAGGTGAGTCTCGATATTCTTTTTTGATTAATCCTTTTTTTTCTAGTGCCAACAGGGATTGCTTTGATTTAGGGTAAACACTATTTAATTCAGATTCGTTAACGGCTACTTTACTTTGTTGAATAAAATTAAAAATTTGTGCTTGTTTAGGCGCCCGTTTAATAATGTTTGGGTCAGTGGCAACACCTTTTTCTGTTAAACGCCAAACACTTTCTTTAAATTCTTCTAATTCATTATTCTTTCTTAACCATGATGGTAAGGCACTAAAAATCACTTCTCCAACAGCATAGTGGTAATAGTTGCTTGCCCAGACCAGAAAATCCAGATGTTTAACCTTCAGTAATGCTTGCGTATCTATTGTATAATTAATTTTTTTTAATTTGTGTTGAGGGAAGTCACTTTCATTTGTTATTGAGACTATGATTCCGGTAACATCTTTTCTACGTCCAAAAGGCACAGAGACGCGCATGCCTGGATGAAGACTTTCAATATCAGACGAGTCAGATGGCAGGTAGTCAAACAGACGTCGTAAAGGCGACGCTATGGCAACACGTAAAATACATTTTTTTTTAGTCATCTATAAAAAAATATATGTGTTATTTATATTTAAAATAATTGTTCAGGTATAGAGCGCGTTTCTGAATCTTGCAGAAAAACATCAGGTTGTTTTGTTGTAGATGTTGTTTTTGGTGTATTCTCTAGTCTGAATACCTCAAATATAGCATCCGGATTATTTGCGTTAGACAGTTCTCCAGTGGCTGGATCGATGCGAACATTCACCAGGCCTTTTGGTCTTTTCATTATGGAATCAGGCATCCCGTCAAGTGCTACCCGCATGTAATCAATCCACATTGGTAACGCGGCTCGCCCACCTGTTTCGCGGCTGCCTAATGGTTGAAACTTATCAAAGCCTACCCAACTTATTGTTACGATATTTGAATTAAATCCTGAAAACCAGGCATCATGTTGATCATTAGTTGTGCCGGTTTTTCCAGAAAGATCTGTTCGATTCAATTGTAAGGCTCTTCGTCCAGTACCATGTTTTATCACATCTCTTAACATTGAATTAATAATCCATGCATTTTGAGCACTAAGTACACGCGGGGCGTTGAATGTTTCGCTATCTGTTGTTTCTTCAATAATCGGATTTGTAATTTCAATATTACTTTCTATTTGTTCTTCTTCATTTTCTATTGATTCTTTTATTTTAATGTCTTGCTCGTCATCTTCACATTCATGACATACCGTTAATGGCGTTGCTTTGAAGATAACTTCATCACCATAAGTTTTAATTTCATTAATAAAGTAAGGATTAATCAGGTAACCACTATTGGCAAAGACACTATAAGCTCGTGCTTGTTGCCAAGGTGTTATTTCTGCACTACCAAGGGATAAAGAAAGATTATGTGGTAATTGTTCTATGTCAAAGCCAAACTTTTTAATATGCTCAAGCGCAAAAGGTACACCAATCGCGTGTAATAATCGTATGGATACCAGATTGCGCGAATGAGTCAATGCGACTCGTAATCGGGTTGGACCATAACTTTTATGGCTATAGTTTTCCGGTCGCCATTCATCTTCAACCCCCGGATCATCAAACACAATTGGTGCATCGTTAATTAATGTTGCAGCTGTTTTACCTGCTTCGATTGCTGCAGAATATATTAAAGGCTTAAAACCTGAGCCAGGCTGTCTTCGTGCCTGGGTGATACGATTAAATTTATTTTTATAAAAATCAAAGCCACCAACTAATGCCAGTATTGAACCATCATTTGGTGAAAGAGATATTAAACCTCCTTCCACTTCTGGTAATTGTGAAAGTGCCCAATCACCCGTTTCAGTTTCAATCAAACGGATTATGTCCCCGGCTTCTACAATTTCTCCGGCTATTTTTGGCTTACTTCCTTTTCGATTTTCACTGATATATTTTCTTGCCCATTGCAGACCTTCCCAGTTGATTTCTATTTGACCAATGCCTGATACAGTGACGCTAATCGATTTTTCATTAACATGTGTGACTAATCCCGGGTAGAGATTGCCTAATGTAGGGAAGCTTTCTAACAGTACAGCTACGTCCTCATCGCTTTTGGTCACAATGTCATCAATGTGGTGTTCTGCTCCGCGATAACCATGTCGTGCATCATAATCAAGTAATGCCTTTCTTAATGCCTGATTCGCAGCAATTTGATTCTTATCAAGTATTGTTGTTGTTACGATTAAACCACTGCTATAAGCAGCATCACCTTGCTTTTCAATCAACTCACTTCTGACCATTTCTGCTATATAGGGTGCTTCAAGATCAATTGAAGTCGTGTGCAAGGATGCTGATATAGAGGATTCTAAAGCTTCCTTATATTCATCTTCAGTAATAAATGAAAGCGATAGCATTCGCTGTAAAACATAGTTTCTTCGGATTAATGCTCTTTTTGGGTTACTAATCGGGTTTGTTGTAGAAGGTGCTTTAGGCAGGCCGGCGATCATGGCAATCTGGGCCAGGTTCAATGAATTAATGTCTGTTCCATAATAGACCTGAGCCGCTGCTGCAACGCCATAAGCTCTTTGACCTAAATAAATTTTATTAAGATAGAGTTCCAGAATCTCATCTTTACTAAGTTCTCGCTCGATTTTAAATGAAAGAAAAATTTCGTTTAATTTTCTGAGATAAGTTTTTTCCCGGCTAAGAAAAAAATTTCTGGCGACTTGCATGGTGATTGTGCTGCCGCCCTGTTTTTTTGAGCCGGTCTTGGCTAATGAATAAACAGCTCTTGCAATACCTTGCCAGTCAACGCCGGGGTGGACATAAAAACGATCATCTTCAGCAGATAAAAATGCTTCGATTAATCTAGGTTGCACGTTTTCTATTTCGATTGGTGTGCGACGCTTTTCACCAAATTCGGCAATCAGAGATAATTCAGAGCTATAAACACGCAAAGGGACTTGCATTCTGACATCTTTCAATGTGTTTATATCTGGCAGCCCAGGCACCACATACCAGGACACAATTACAATAGTAATAATGCCCAAAACCATGATTGATAGGAAAAAATTAAAGAAAAAGCGCAACATCTTGTGTAGATAGTATCCCAATTACTCTATATGTTCTATTTTTTAACAAAAATGTAAAACTTAAGGCATTACGTTAAAAAACTCTAAAAACTGATTGTTTTTTAAATTTCACTTGGCTATAGTAGCCAAAGTAAGTTAATGTTCTTTTTACATATGGCGCATAACTCATGACTTCAAAAGGAAAAAATAGTGTTTTCGTTTAAGAAAAAGTCTGCCCCTATATTAGGTGTTGATATAAGTGCAACTGCAATAAAGTTACTTGAACTTAGCCGTAGCGGTAGTAAATATCGTGTAGAAAGTTACGCAGTTGAGGCACTTCCACCTAATTCAGTCTCAGATAAGACTATAAACGATATTGAGGCTGTCGGCGAGGCGGTTGCCCGAGCCGTTAAGAAGGCAGGTACACGTACCAAGAATGCTGCTGTATGTGTCGCCGGTTCTTCTGTTATCACTAAAGTAATCAGCATGCCTTCAGGATTAACTGACGATGAGATGGAAAGTCAGATTCAAATTGAAGCAGATCAATATATACCTTTCCCTTTGGAAGAAGTCGCTATGGATTTTGAAGTTATCAGCGAATCACAAGAAGGCGCAGACAGAGTAGATGTTTTGCTTGCTGCATCACGAAGTGAAATTGTTGATAACGTTGTTGCTTCTATAGAGCTTGGTGGTTTAACTGCAAAAGTTGTCGATATCGAAGCGTTTGCACTTGAAAATACGATAGATCTAATGAGCAAAGATTTTCCAGCTGGTGTATCAAAAGATGCAATAGCTGTTGCCGATGTTGGTTCCGCAATTACTACGTTTAGCGTTCTGGAAAATATGAAAACCTTATATTCTCGTGAAGAATCATTTGGCGGTGCTCAACTAACCGAAGATATTCAACGTCGCTATGGCTTGTCTTATGAAGAAGCTGGTTTGGCGAAAAGACAAGGCGGTTTACCGGATAATTACGAACCTGAAGTATTAGAGCCATTTAAGGAAAATATGGCATCACAAATCGGTCGAGCTCTCCAGTTTTTTTATGCTTCGAGTCAAATAAGTGATCTTGATGCTCTGGTTTTAGCTGGCGGGTGTTCGTCAATTCCAGGTATTGCTGAGTTGGTTGAATCTAAATTGGGTATTAATACAATGGTTGCTAACCCATTTGCCAATATGGCTGTTGCTTCGAAAATTCAAACAAATAATCTTACAAACGACGCTCCTGCAATGATGATTGCTTGTGGTCTCGCATTAAGGGGAGAAGGTTAATGTCTAGAATTAACTTACTTCCATGGCGTGAAGAAAAACGTAAAGAGTTGCAACAAGAATTTATGACGCTACTTGCAATTGTTGCTTTGTTAGCTGCTGCGGTCTGGGGTGCATTTCATTATTACCATGTTCAATTAATTGAAGTTGAGAATTCACGGCTTAAGTATATTGGGGAAAAAATTACAATCCTTGATGCAAAGATAGAAGAAATAAAAGAATTGGAAAAAGAGAAAGAGAGTTTGTTGTCACGTATGCGTGCGATTGAGCAATTACAGGGTAACAGACCACTAATTGTTAGATTGTTTGATGAACTGGTAACTAATTTGCCTGAAGGTTTATCGGTTACGAGTATTAAACAAAAAGATGCATCAATTACGATTGAAGGTTTGGCTCAATCTAATGCGCGTGTTTCATCATTTATGCGAAATCTCGAAAAATCTGAGTGGTTGCAGAAGCCTGATCTGAAAGTTATTCAGGAATCGGAAGTTGGCGGAGATAAGGCTGTTAACAGTTTTACGCTGACTTTTGCACAAAGGATTCCAAAAGCTGAGGGGGATGAAGAGGAATGAGTTTTATAGATGACCTGAATAATCTCGATCCGAACAATCCCGGGGTATGGCCTGCTCCTGTTAAAGCCCTGGTCTTCGCTTTGGTTTTTGCCGGTATATTATTCGCTGCATGGAAACTCGATGTGGTTGGGCAACGTGAAGAATTAGCTGGTTTAGAGAAAGAAGAAGAAGAGCAGATGGTAGTTTTGGATACAAAACAAAAGAAAGCTGCCAATCTTGAAGCACTCAAAGAACAGATGAAAGAAATGGAACAATCTTTCGGTGATATGGTTAAGCAGTTGCCTAACCAAACAGAAGTTGCCGGTTTATTGATTGATATTTCTCAAACGGGTTTGGCTTCCGGTCTTGAATTTAAATTATTTCAACCAAAAGGTGAGACACCAAAAGAATTCTATGCAGAATTACCAATCAGCCTTTCTGTAGTAGGTAACTACCATCAGTTTGGTGAGTTTGTTAGTGGTATAGCAGCATTGCCGAGAATTGTTACAACACATGACATAAATATTAAGCCATTGTCTGCTAAAGATGGTGGTGATGAACCTGTGTTGCAAATGGAAGCCATCGCTAAAACATATCGTGCTCTTGATGAAGGCACTGAGGAAGAAGAGGAAGAGGTCACATCAAAAAAAGGTAAGAAGAATAAAAAGGCGAAGAAAAAATGATAAATGATAATCGACTAGTGAAATTTATCAGGGCAATTGTCGCTTTGTCAGTTGTTTTGACTCTATCAGCCTGTGTTTCAAGAGATATTAGCGATCTTGAAGTTAAGGTCGAAAACATTATGTCCAGACCAGGTGGTCTGATTGAGCCATTGCCAGAAATTAAACCATATGAAGCCTATAGCTATGAGTCTTCGAGTGTAGGTGGACGTAATCCGTTTAAATTATTTTATATAATTAAAGCGCCTGAAATAGATGATGAAAAATCAGTTGATGATGGGCTAACTGAAGAGATGGCTCGTGAAATTAGAAATAGAAATCGCGAAGAACTTGAACAGTTTGAACTTGATAGCCTGCGTATGGTTGGAACTATCGATAACGAAAATAATAATTGGGGAATTATTCTGGATCCTAATGGCATCGTTCATCGTGTAAAAGTAGGTAACTATATGGGTTTAAATATAGGGAAGATTATCAATATTCACGAAGATAAAGTTGAGCTTAGAGAAATTGTTCAAGATAGTGAAGGAAGATGGGAAGAACGGGAAGCAGCACTTGCTTTGTTAGAAGAGTAATCTGATTTCGGGGTATTTATTATGATTACCATTAAAAGAATTAAACATTATTTCAAAGGTTATAGAACCATGAAAACTAAAATAGAAAATTTAATACGATTTATATCATGCTTAGCGTTAAGTTTAGTTGCTACATCGCTTTATGCTATCTCATTGGATGATGTCAGTTTTGCATCATTACCTGGGGAACGAGTTCAGGTTAAATTGACTTTATCTGAAGCATTAACTTCTGAGCCTTTGAATTTTACTATTGATAACCCAGCTAGAATCGCTGTTGATTTCCCGGACACATCGTTGAATTTAGCTGAAAAATCCCGAACCATACAGATGGGTATGGCAAACAGTTTCAGTGCGGTTGAAGCAGCGGGTCGCACACGCGTCGTTATTAATTTAACCCGTGCAGTTTCATACGATATTGATGTAAATGATAATACTGTTCTTATAAGTTTGGAGAGTGGTGTTTCTGCATCGTCTGTTTCTAGTGTTTCAACTGGTTCGTCGTCATCCAGTGCATCATCAGGCAGCATAGAAAATATTGATTTTCGTAGAGGAGATAATGGTGAGGGAAGAATCATTGTCGAATTATCTGATCCATCTATTCCAATAGATATGGGAGTTGAAGGTGGTAAAGTTGTTATTAATTTCCTTGATGCATACTTGCCGACTAATCTTGATAGAAAGCTGGATGTTATAGACTTTGCAACACCTGTAAAAGAAATAGATACGGTAGCTGCAGGAAACAATGTAAAAATGACTGTAAGTGCAATATCTGAGAACTATGAGCATTTGGCTTATCAGTCTGAAGATCAATACGTCATTGAGTTTAAGGAATTAACCAAAGAAGAAAAAGAAGAACTGAAGAAAGACAAGTTCGGCTATACCGGAGAACGTCTGTCTTTGAATTTTCAGAATATTGAAGTTAGAGCTATCTTGCAGTTAATTGCAGACTTTACCGGATTAAATATGGTCACTAGTGATTCAGTAACGGGTAATGTGACACTGCGATTGAAGAATGTTCCCTGGGATCAGGCTTTAGATATAATTTTAAAATCTCGTGGTTTAGCGATGAGAAAAAGCGGCAATGTAATCATGGTTGCACCATCGGAAGAGATAACTGCACGTGAAAGACTTGAACTTGAAGCGAGTCGCCAAGTTGAAGAGTTGGCACCATTAATTACTGAGTTTGTTCAGGTAAATTACGCTGATGCAGCTGATTTAATGGCACTGATTCAACAGGAAGAAAATAACCTGCTATCTGGTCGTGGTAATGTATCTATTGATGAAAGAACAAATATACTCATTATTCAGGATGTTGCGAGTAGTCTGGAAGCAGTTAGAGGTTTGATTACAGAGCTTGATGTGCCGGTTAGACAAGTATTGATTGAATCACGAATTGTTAATGCCGACGAAACGTTCGCCAAAGATATAGGTGTAAGATTCGGTTATAGTAAAAATAATAATATAGCCGATTCTGGAGATCCTGGTTTTGTTATTGGTGGCGGCCAAGGTGGTAATGTAAATTACGGTACTAACACAACGTTTAACACATCAGACCTGGAAAACTACATAGTTGATTTACCAGCAGTGCCTACTGATGCTTCAGCATTAGCATTGGCAGTCGGTAAAGTAGGTTCTTACTTATTACAGTTAGAGTTATCTGCGCTGATTGCCGAAGGTCGAGGCGAAGATATTGCTAGTCCAAGAGTAATTACAGCAAATCAGCATGAAGCTGTGATTGAATCAGGTGTCGAGATTCCATATCAGGAAGCCTCATCAAGTGGTGCGACAACTGTTTCATTTAAGGACGCTGTTCTGAGTTTGCGTGTGACTCCTCAGATTACTCCAGATGATCGCATCATCATGGACTTGCAGGTAAATCAAGATACCGTCAGTGCGACTACGGTACTAGGCGTACCAGCAATAAATACACGTAATGTAACGACACAAGTCTTGGTTGAAAATGGTGAAACGGTTGTTCTGGGTGGTGTGTATTCTTCAACAGATAGAAAGGCAATTGATAGAACTCCATTTTTTGGGGATTTGCCTTATGTTGGATTTTTATTTAAACGAACGGATATCAACAAGGAAAAGAGCGAACTGTTAATTTTCATTACGCCTAAGATTCTAAAAGATAGTCTTACCATCTAACAATAATAAAATCGTTATAGTATTTAAGGGATGTGCCCATTGGGTCACATCCCTTTTTTATTTATATGTCAGAAATTTTTAAAGACTTAAGCTATTCTATTTCTAATCAAAAAAGTATCATTAAGTTACTGTGCTTGAATCTAATAACATCATTTTAATTGGTCCGATGGGTGCCGGGAAAACGACTATCGGAAAGCAATTAGCGAAAAAATTATCAAAACAATTTTATGATTCTGATTATGAGATTGAACAGCATACCGGGGCTGATATTCCATTAATATTTGAGTTGGAAGGTGAGGAAGGATTTCGGAAGCGTGAGACTCAAGTGCTTTCAGAATTAGTCTCGTTAAAAAATATAGTATTATCTACCGGTGGCGGTGCTGTTATGGAGCCGGATAACAGGAAAATGCTCGCAGATAACGGTATTATTATTTATCTGAAATCGACGGCTGAAAAATTATTTAGCAGGACAACAGGTGATAAGCGACGCCCTTTACTCCAGACGGATGATAGATTAAGTAAAATAAAAAAAATACTGGAAGAGAGAGAGCACGTTTATATCTCCCTTGCAAATGAAATAATAGACACGCAAGAACTAAGCATAAAACAAATAACACAAAGAATAATAGAATTAATCAAATAAAATGAAAACAATAGAAGTTGATTTGGCTGAACGAAGTTATCCTATTTATATAGGGAAATCATTATTGTCTGATCAACTCTTGTTTGATAAGCATTTGGCCAGTAACCAGGTGTTAATCGTGACAAATGACATCGTTGCCCCTTTGTATCTAGAGGCACTTGAAAAAAAATTAGGTAATGTTGATTACGATACACTGATATTGCCTGATGGAGAAATGTATAAATCGCTGGATAGTTTTAATCAGGTTATAAGCCGACTTATGGAGAAAAAATACAGTCGTACTTGTATCTTGATTTCTTTGGGTGGTGGTGTAATTGGTGATTTAACCGGATTCGTTGCGGCATGTTACCAAAGGGGGGTCAGGTTTATTCAGGTTCCTACTACGCTTCTGGCGCAAGTTGATTCTTCTGTCGGTGGCAAAACGGCAGTTAATCATGCATTAGGTAAAAATATGATAGGTGCCTTTCATCAGCCAGTCGCTGTTATAGCAGATACAGAAACCTTATCGACATTACCTGATAGAGAATTTTCAGCAGGCCTTGCAGAAGTTATTAAATACGGAATCATAAGAGATAAAGAATTTTATGATTGGCTTGATAATAATATTGAATCAATTATGAAACGTGATAATGATGCTATGGAATATACCATTGAACGTTCATGTATCAATAAAGCCGAAGTAGTTGCGGAAGATGAAAGAGAATCTGGAATCAGGGCGATATTAAATCTTGGGCATACATTTGGACACGCAATAGAAACGGCACTGAATTATAAAGAATGGTTACATGGTGAAGCTGTGGGTTGTGGCATGTTAATGGCTGCAGATCTTTCCATGCGGTTAGGATTATTAGAACAGGAAAAAGTAGATAGAATCCGTTCTATATTGGAAAGGACAAATTTACCTATACGAATTCATAACGATGTAAATCTGGAACAAATGCTTGAGAATATGAAGGTTGATAAAAAATCTCGAGATGGCGTGTTATACCTGATTTTATTAAATGATATTGGTGAAGCAATAATTACTTCTGACTATACCGAGCAGGCATTAAAGGAAACGATTAATCACTTTCTAAATTGAGAGGGTAATAGTGTCAAATGAGTTAGCGATTTACGCAGCGCACTCCGAAGACTCGAGAGGCAGAGTGTATAAGGACGATGGTTCTGAGTATCGTAACGAATATCAACGTGACCGTGATCGTGTTATCCATTCCTCGGCTTTCAGGCGTCTTGAATATAAAACTCAGGTTTTTGTAAATCACGAAGGCGATATGTTCCGTACACGCCTGACACATTCAATTGAAGTAGCACAAATTGGCCGAACTATTGCACGCGCATTAAACGTTAATGAAGATTTAACTGAAGCAATATGTCTTGCGCATGATCTGGGGCATACACCATTTGGACATGCCGGGCAGGATGCATTAAATGCATGTATGCAAAATTTTGGTGGATTTGAACATAATCTCCAGTCCTTAAGAATAGTAGACATATTGGAGCAACGTTACGCTATATTCCCAGGGTTAAATTTAACATTTGAGACCAGAGAAGGCATATTAAAACACTGCTCTAAAAATAATGCGCTAAAGCTTGACGATATCGGTGAACGATTTCTTAAAAATGAAAAACCAGGTCTGGAAGCCCAGATAGCCAACATTGCTGATGAGATAGCGTATAACAATCATGATATAGATGATGGTTTAAGAGCCGGATTGTTGAATATAGAAGCATTGCGCGAATGCGAGATTGTAAATATCCAGTACGAAAATGTAAAAAGTAAATGGCAGGAACTGGATGATAGTCAATTACGACATGAGATTATTAGAAGAATGATTAATGCTGTTGTCAGCGACCTAATTGAAACCAGTAAAGCCTTAATCGATACTGTAAAACCGGATAATATCGATGATGTAAGAAAGTGTGGTAAGTCACTTATTAGAATGAGTGAAAAAACGGAATCGATGCATAAGAAATTGAAGAAGTATTTAATGGATAATCTGTATCGACATGAGCGTGTAAATAGTATGGCGGAAAAGGCAAAAGAAACTATCGATTTTCTTTTTAATGCTTATATAGATAAGCCAGACTTATTAACTAATGAAATACAAAAGGAAATAAAATTAAATGCCGGAAAAGAGGATAAGCTTAAAGTAGCCAGATTAATAGCTGACTACGTAGCAGGCATGACAGACAGGTTTGCATTTTCAGAATATGAAAGAATCAGAAACTATAAAGGATAGAAGGTTAACGATTTAATAGTCAGATAAAACCATGACAGGGACAAATCAAATAAACTTTTTTGTTACTCCGGAATTAACACACCGAAGTGAGCTTATTTTACATTTGCTTGAATACAGTAATAAGCTTGTCGTTGTCAAAGGAGAACTGGACTCAGGTAAAACAACTTTTTTTAATGAACTTTGTTCTCAGGATGAATCAAATTTAATCATAAGAAATCTAACCGTTACTGCTCTTACTAATATCAATGATATTATTAAAGCCATCATTGATGGCGATCAGCATGATGAATTACAGGAATCGCAGTACAGTCAAACTGAATTAAACCAATGGTTGACTCGTTGTCAGAATAAGCAGCAAATTCCAGCCTTGCTTATCGATAATGTTGATTTGTTAAATGAAAATCTCATAACTCAGCTTTTCTCATTATTGAAAGAGTCAAATCAAAACTCTGTGCTTCATATTTGTTTGTTCTGTGAACCTTCATTTTTAGAACAGTTGGAAGAATCAGGAATTAATAAAGAGGATTCAGATAGTCTGCATATTATCGAAATGCCAGGTTTGTCAGAAAAGCAAACAGAACAATACATACGTAATAATTATCCAGCAAGTGATTCAACAGACTTAAACCTGTTTGATGAAAAAACAATTAAACAGATTCATCGTATTTCACACGGTTTACCAGGAAGAGTAAATGCCTTATGCGAACAATATCTGGATGATCCGGCAAAAGATAAAACAGAAAACGTCAAAAATGAATCATCGAATAAAATTAAGGCGATATTAATCAAGAACAAGTTAATTATTTCAGTTACGTTGCTATTAATGTTTTTATCTATTGGTATAGCAACGCTATTAGAGGAAGCAGGAAAAAAAGAAGTTAAACAAACAATTAAACTTGATTTGCCAAAGCTTGATGAACCCGAAAGCAAACCGGATGATGTTGTCGAAATAGAAGTGCCAAAAGAGCTCGAACCGGAACCAGTTACAATTGAAGAATTATCACCGCCAGTCATTCCTGAAATTGCAAAAGACTTAAAGGATAAATCAGGTGTGAGCGTTTATAGCTCAGAGGGACATCTTGTGGCTCAAGATTCAGATTTGCAAACAGTCAAAGAAGAGGCAGAGGAAATACCAATAGATAATGTCGTGGAGTCTGTCGTTCCTATTATTAATACAAAAGAAGAAGCTGAAGAAATCATTGAAACTATTCCTGAGCCTGAGCTGAAAACAGAGCTTGTCCCAGAACCGGAGCCAGAAAAGAAGCCCAAACCCAGAGTTGAGTCAAAACCTGAACCTACTAAGTCTGAACCAATATCAGAACCGGTAAAAAGAGATATTCAATGGTTAATCAAGCAAGATTCAAAAAAATATGTGTTACAACTTATTGGTGCTTACGAACGAGAAACAATCGAAGTATATATACGAAACTTCAAAGATAACGATTCCAAAATTATCCCGTTTACCGCCTCGAATAAAGGCAAAGAATGGCATGTTCTGGTATATGGTCTATATGAAGATCGTGATCAGGCAGTGGCCGCAATAGCTGAGTTGCCGACAAAAGCAAAATTGATGGCTCCATGGCCTCGAACCGTAGAAAGTATAAAAGACTTATTAAAATAAGCTGGCTTTGAAGTCTATTCGCTAACATATATCGCTTAAATTCTGCAAATATGGGTCTAAATGTCGGTAATTTACTCAAAAAACCTCTATTCTCACTGACGTGAAAAAATGTTGCTTTTTCACTAATATTCTATGTTGCACCGTGACATAAATAGCTTGCTTTATTATAATCTCTAGCCCTTTTTCATCGGGTTATGGAAAAGGAACAGGAAGTAAACCGTAATTAATAACGGTAATCAGGATTTTCTGGAAGTGATCCCCTAAGAACACTATCCCGACGCAAAATATTGCGATTTGTGCGCTGCACAATCATAATAAATAATTCAAACTAAAAACTTTAAAGAGTGAAGCCACCATGAAGCAGCCTTCAGAACAACGAGGTTTATACGATCCACAAACAGAACACGATTCCTGTGGTCTCGGTTTTGTCGCACACATGAAAGGTAAGAAATCGCATGCAATTGTCGACAACGCAATTACCATTCTTAAAAACTTAATTCATCGTGGTGCCTGTGGTTGCGAAGAAAATACCGGTGATGGTGTTGGTATTTTAATTCAAAAACCACACAAGTTTCTAAAACGCGTTTGTGCTGAAATCGGTATCGAACTGCCTGACACAGATAGCTACGGCGCAGGCATGGTGTTCTTGCCAAAAGATCCCGAACAATCAAAATATTGTCAGGAAGAATTCGAAAAGATCATTGCAGAAGAAGGCCAGACCTTTTTAGGTTGGCGTGAAGTCCCAACTGACGATTCATTACTTGGTCCCTCAGCAGTAAAAGATGAACCGAGTTTTAAACAAATTTTTATAGCAAAGAATGAATCAATCGATGCAGCTGCATTTGATCGCAAGCTTTATGTGATTCGTAAGCGTATAGAAAACAAGGTCTGGAATTCAGACTTGTCCGAACAGAATTTATTTTATATCCCGTCATTGTCATACCGTACCTTTGTCTATAAAGGTATGTTAACCGGCGATCAAATCGAACCAATGTTCCCGGAACTTGGTGATCCCGATGTTGAATCAGCATTAGCATTGGTACATCAACGTTTCTCAACCAACACCTTTCCTGAATGGCGTTTAGCGCATCCTTTCCGCTATGTAGCGCACAATGGTGAAATTAATACCGCACGTGGTAATGCAAACTGGATGCATGCACGTCAGGCTTTATGTAAGTCGGAACTGTTTGGTGATGATTTAGAAAAGCTTTATCCAATTGTAATCGAAGGTGGTAGCGACTCAGCCACCTTTGATAATGTTATGGAATTCCTGCACATGACAGGTCGCCCATTACAACACGCTGCCTTGATGATGATACCGGAAGCGTGGTCTGGTCATGAAACCATGGACGAAGATCGTAAAGCGTTTTATGAATACCATGCATGTTTAATGGAGCCCTGGGATGGTCCTGCATCAATCTCATTTACCGACGGCACTATTATCGGTGCAGTACTTGATCGTAATGGTCTACGTCCTTCTCGTTATTATGTAACTCATGATGATGTCATCATCATGGCTTCGGAAGTGGGCGTGCTAGAAGTTCCACCAGAAAACGTCAAGATTAAAGAACGTTTGCATCCTGGACGTATATTAATGGTTGATATGGAACAAGGCCGTATCATCGGTGATGACGAATTGAAAAAAGAATTCGTTGAAGCTAATCCATACAAAGAATGGTTAAAAGAGAATTTAATCCCAATCGGAAATTTACCTGAACCAAAACAGGTTCACGGTACCGATACGGACACATTATTACAAAGACAACAGGCTTTCGGCTATACGCATGAAGATTTAAAAACCCTGATGGCACCGATGGCAAAAAAGGGTATGGAACCTACAGGTTCAATGGGGACCGATGCTGCATTGGCAGTTTTATCTGATCGTTCACGTTTGTTGTATGATTATTTCAAGCAACTATTCGCGCAAGTCACCAACCCTCCGTTGGATGGCATTCGCGAAGAACTGGTAACACAGGTTGGTTCAACAATAGGTAAAGAATCAAACCCGTTAGAACCGGGTCCTGAACATTGTCGACAAATTAAATTAAACTCACCAGTAATTACGAATGAAGAACTGGCCCGTATTCGTGATATGGACATGCCTGGTTTTCAATCAACAGTTATTTCAATCACCTATCATGTTGGCGAAGACGGTAAAGGTATTGAAGAAGGATTGGAAAGAGTTTGTGCCGAAGCAGATAAAGCGATTGCTGATGGTATTACTTATCTTATTCTTTCAGACCGTGATATCGATAAAGATAATGCACCGATTCCGGCGTTATTAGCTGTATCCGGCTTACATAATTACTTAATCAAAAATGGCACGCGTGCAAAGATCAGTCTGGTACTGGAATCAGGCGAGCCGCGCGAAATCCATCATATCGCAGTGCTATTGGGTTATGGTGTCGGTTGCGTTAATCCGTATCTTGCGTTTGAGTCATTAAGTGATTTAATCGCTAAAGGCTATTTACCTAAGATGGAACATCAAAAAGCTGTCAGTAACTTTATCAAGGCAGTTAATAAAGGCCTGGTCAAGATTATGGCGAAGATGGGTATCTCAACTGTACAGTCTTATCGTGGCGCACAAATCTTTGAAGCGATTGGTCTTAATAAAGAATTCGTTAATAAATACTTCACTTCAACCGCATCGCGTATTGGTGGTATTGGCCTGGACGTTGTCGCGAAAGAAGCCAGCATGCGCCATCATAATGCTTTCCCGGATCGTGCGGTTAAAAAACCGGACCTCGATTGGGGCGGTGAATATAAATGGCGACGTGATGGTGAATATCATTTGTTTAATCCGGATACCGTATTTAAATTGCAACATGCCACACGTACCGGCCAGTATGACATTTTTAAAGAATATACTTCAGCGGTTGATAACCAGAGTGAACACCTCGCAACCTTAAGAGGTTTGTTTGAATTTGATACAGCAAAAAATCCAATTCCGCTAGAAGAAGTCGAGCCGATTGAAAACATCATGAAACGTTTTTCAACCGGTGCAATGTCTTACGGTTCGATTAGTAAAGAAGCACACGAAACATTAGCCATAGCCATGAACCGTATTGGTGGTAAATCAAATACCGGTGAAGGTGGCGAACATCCGGATCGTTTTACGCCGGATGAGAATGGTGACTTAAGAAGAAGCTCGATCAAACAGGTTGCTTCAGGTCGTTTTGGTGTCACCAGTGAATATCTTGCCAATGCTGATGATATCCAGATTAAGATGGCACAAGGGGCCAAGCCTGGTGAAGGCGGTCAATTACCGGGTTCAAAAGTCTATCCGTGGATTGCCGAAGTACGTCATTCAACGCCGTGGGTTGGATTGATTTCACCACCACCGCATCATGATATTTATTCAATTGAAGATTTGGCACAATTGATTCACGATTTAAAGAACGCCAATCCAAAAGCACGTATCCACGTGAAGCTGGTGGCCGAAGTGGGTGTGGGAACGGTTGCTGCTGGTGTGGCCAAAGCACATTCCGATGTGGTATTAATTTCAGGTTACGACGGAGGTACCGGTGCGTCGCCTATGAGTTCGTTAAAACATGCGGGCTTACCATGGGAATTAGGTCTGGCAGAAACGCAGCAAGTCTTGATTCAAAATGGACTGCGTGATCGTATCGTAGTGCAAACGGACGGTCAGTTAAAAACCGGACGTGATGTCGTTGTTGCTGCATTACTCGGTGCAGAAGAATTCGGTTTTGCTACAGCACCGTTAGTCGTTATGGGTTGTGTCATGATGCGCGCCTGTCACTTGAATACCTGCCCAGTTGGTGTGGCAACACAAAATCCTGAATTAACGAAAAAATTTACCGGACAACCAGAATTTGTTGAAAACTTTTTTAAGTACATTGCAGAAGAAGTGCGCGAATATATGGCCGAACTTGGATTTAGAACTGTTGATGAAATGGTAGGACAGGTTGACAAACTGGATGTGAAGAAAGCTGTTGATCACTGGAAAGCAGATGGTCTCGATTTCAGTAAAATACTGTATAAAGCAGAACCAAAACCAGGAGATGAAATCTATTGTGTTAAGGAACAAGACCACAGTCTGGATAAATCGCTTGATGTCACAACCATTGTGCCATTATGTAAAGACGCATTAGAAAACAAAACACCTGTCGATATTATTTTGCCAGTGGTGAATACGAATCGAACCGTTGGTACGATACTCGGTTATAACATCACCACACGTTATGGCAGCACAGGATTACCGGAAGATACCGTGAATATTCATTTCAATGGATCTGCCGGTATGAGTTTTGGTGCGTTTATCCCGAAAGGCGTGACCTTAACGTTGGAAGGTGATGCCAATGACTATCTTGGTAAAGGCTTATCCGGCGGTAAGATCATTGTCTATCCACCACGTCATTCCACCTTTGTCCCGGAAGAAAATATTCTGGTCGGTAATGTCTTACTTTATGGCGCAACCGAAGGCGAAGCCTATCTTCGCGGTATTGCTGGCGAACGTTTTTGTGTTCGTAATAGTGGTGTGCATGCCGTTGTAGAAGGTGTGGGCGACCATGGTTGTGAATACATGACTGGCGGTCGCGTTGTTATTATCGGTAAAACAGGCCGTAACTTTGGCGCTGGTATGTCCGGTGGTATTGCTTACGTACTTGATGAAGATAATGATTTCGATATCCGTTGTAATAAAGAAATGGTCGAACTCGAATCAATCGTAGAAGATGAAGATGTTGACCTGGTAAAAGGGTTGTTAACAAAGCATGTTCAATACACACAAAGTACTGTCGCAGAGAAAATATTAGAAAACTGGGATACGTACCAAAGCAAGTTTGTAAAGGTAATGCCAACAGACTACAAGCTCGTCCTGAATGCCATCAAACGCGGCAAAGAGAAAGGACTAACAGAAGAAGAAGCAGTGATGGAGGCCGCACATGGGTAAGCCTACAGGATTCATGGAGTACGAGAGAGAGAAGACACCGTATCGTCCAGTAGAAGAACGAAAGAAAGACTGGAAACAGGTCATGGAGCCATGGCCAGTTGAGCCATTAAAGAAACAAGCCGCACGTTGTATGGATTGCGGTATTCCATTTTGTCATCAGGGTTGTCCTTTAGGTAACCTGATTCCAGACTGGAACGATCTGGTTTATCACGACCAATGGGCAGATGCGATCGAACGCCTGCATGCGACCAATAATTTTCCGGAGTTTACCGGTACCTTATGTCCTGCACCTTGCGAAGGTTCATGTGTATTGGGTATTAACGAAGATCCGGTCAGCATTAAAGCGGTTGAATTATCTATTATTGATAAAGCCTGGGAAAACGGCTGGATCAAACCGCAAGTTCCGGAAAAGAAAACCGGCAAGAAAGTCGGCATTATCGGTTCCGGTCCTTCGGGCCTGGCAGCTGCGCAACAGCTTGCACGCGCCGGTCATGATGTCACTGTTTTCGAACGTTCAGATCGTATCGGTGGTTTAATGCGTTATGGCATCCCCGAATTTAAAATGGAAAAACACCGTATTGATCGTCGCATGGAACAAATGGAAGCTGAAGGTGTCACCTTCAAGCCAAATAGTCATATCGGTATTGATATTGATGCCAATGAGCTAAAGACAGAATTTGATGCGTTAATTCTTTGCGGTGGTGCCAGTGCGCGTCGTGACTTACCAATTGATGGTCGCGAATTTAAAGGTGTCTATCAGGCGATGGAATACTTGCCTCAAGCAAACAAACTTTGTTTGGGTGATACCATTTCCGAAGAAGAACACATCAACGCCAAAGGTAAACACGTTATCGTTATCGGTGGCGGTGATACCGGTGCAGACTGTATTGGTACTGCGCACAGACAAGGTGCAGCGTCAGTGACCTCATTAGAGATTATGCCGAAGCCACCAGAAAGTCGTGCCGAAGATAACCCATGGCCACAATGGCCGTTTATCTTCCGTACCGCATCAGCGCACGAAGAAGGTGGCGAACGAGTATACTCGGTACAAACCAAACGTTTCATTGGTGACGATGCCAGTAACTTAAAAGAAATCGAATTAGTGACTGTCGAAATGCAAAAAGAAGACGGACGCATTTCCTTCAAGGAAGTCGAAGGCAGCAGCCAGATACTAAAAGCCGATTTTGTTTTCCTCGCTATGGGTTTCACCGGCGCGGAAAAAGAAGGTCTGGTAGAACAAATGGGAATCGAACTAGATGGACGCACTAATGTGATCCAAAACAAATGGATGACGAATGTAGACGGTGTTTTCGCAGCAGGCGATATGCAACACGGACAAAGTTTAATCGTATGGGCGATTGCAGAGGGTAGAAGTGCAGCGGCAGCAGTGGATGAATATCTAATGGGTAGCACCGATCTCCCTGCACCAGTTTAAAAACTTTCAGCTAGCGCACTACTGCGTTATAAAGCCGATTTAAAATCCTCACTTATTACATATAAGCTCCGGTTATTAAATCGGCTTTTTGCCTTGTATTGCATCAACCTGAGAGGTTTTAAAATAAAGAGTTTTGTATTTCAATTGGTGGGTAGAACACACCAATTATTATGAATGGGTTTGTGCCTCTTTTATCCCACTCTTTTGTCGTACCTAGAAATAAATATAAATCATTTTTAGATAAAAATTCATCGAAGTATTTTTCTTTTACTTTTTGTTTTGCAATAGACTCATCATTATATTTTTTCAGATTATTCCAATATAGTTGGCCTATTTCCCAGTCCTCAATCATTAATTTTGAAGGCTTTCCTTTTGAATCTTCAAATCTATACGAAAATTTATAAGGTAATTTTTTTGCAACTTTAAATAGATTTGGAGAATCTGAAAATAGGTCTCCTTGTTTTGCCTTTAATTCAATAATTTTTAATTTTTCGGGGTCCCATTCTCTATCATCTTCTTCTATATCAAAGCCCAATATTCTAGAAGGTTTAAATGTTGCTAACGAGAGAATACCTTTCTTATTGAGTGAAATAATTTCGTCAAGGTCATGATAAACACTACCATTTTCTAATACTATTTGTTTTCTTATATACCAATTCTGTTCAGTTCCAACACTATTAATAACAGATATCGAATCTTGATCAAGTGGTCTGAAACTTTCAACACGATGATCAGAAGTATTTTTCTCAATATTTATGTCAATCCATTCCCATTTTTTGTACTTTTTTTCGTAGTCTTCGATTTGTCTATACTGAACTGGAAAAATACGAATCCATGATCCATCTTCTCTTAAGCCTGCAGTACAGACTAACTCATCGTAGCGTGATGAAATCGTGGGGTATGTTTTAACTGTAATTAGAATCCTTTCTATTGGCATTTTGTTATATATGCTCTATTGGTATTTTATCGAATTTATTTTGTACAAAATTTGCAAGAGTTCCTCTATGACACATATTATGATCATGCTCAAAGCAGGTTAATGCTATTCTCTTATATGTATTGAATAAACTGTGGAGTTCTGATGTTGCGTTGTTATTTAAAGCTATATCTTTTCTGTATTGTTTAAATAATTTTTTATAATCAGAGATGGTTACTAATGATTTTCTCTGTGTAGAATCAATACCAAGTTCTGGCATATGAATATATTTTATATTTAGACTTTCTAATGAGGAAGATAATGTTTTTTTCGAAAATCCATATTTTCTACTAATAGGGTTACGTCTGACATCAACAAGTAATTTAATGTCATTTCTAATTAGTTTATTTAGGTATTCTTCAAATGATATTCCCTCATATCCAATTGTTGCTAAGATAGGAGCCTTAATATTTATTTTTTCTGCTCTAACATTATTTAGTTCTAAATCATTCAATATATTTTTAGCAAGTAAGCTGTTAATAGCATAATAGGGATAATTTTTATAAATGTGATGAATAAGCTTTCTACCTTTAAGGTGCTTATATCGTTCGTTAAATAATTTTATTTTTTTAGGTTCACCATTTTTCAATAATTTACTGTATTTTTTACGTGCATCACGAATCTCCCAGTCTTGCTCATCTTTTAAATGACCTAATTCAATCAATTTACTTTTATCCTTATATGACTGAAATGAGAAACATCCATATTTATAAGGCACAAAATCGTAGCTTTTCTCTTTTTCACAGAGTTTCGTATAGAGAAAAAGATACTTCTGTAAATCTTTACTAGGTAGATGGCCTCCGAATATTTCAAGTAGAGCCATTAATAATTTTTGTCTATAAAACATATATTTAGGGAAAATAAATAATATTTATTGTCCGATTAGTATAACTTAATATTGAACAAAATTAATTGCCTTTTGTTTAATAATTTATAAAGGATTAAGAATATTTGAGCCTTTTCAAATCATGAGCAAGTAGACAGAAGCTATACTTTAGCTATGACGCTTTCAGCTAAACAGTCACCACGTATCGATAACATCTCCTGGGGAAAGATGGAGATTGAATCTATTGGCTTGGGTAAGGATTTCAAGCTTTGGCCGGGTGGGGGTCGTGAGTGGGACTGGAGTGAAACGAATACGCATCATGTTCCCGGTATTCAGATTGTTGATATCAAGGAACTGCTTGATCGTGGTGCGGAAGAATTAGTTTTGTCGCGTGGTATGTTTTTAGCATTACAAACTTGTCAGGAAACAAAACAACTATTAGAAGACGACGGGATTGCTTTTCATATTCTGGAGACTAAAGAAGCGTCAACGCTTTACAATAAGTTAACTGATGAAGATGTCGCCGTCGGCGGCTTGTTTCATTCGACTTGTTAAATTAACGAGGTCTGATTGCCCTTATTAATGATTGTGTCGTTATACTTTCTTCATTGCCACTTCAAAAGCATGTTCGAAATGTAGGTCGAGTGGTTCGCCAGTGCTGTACATTTGCACTAATAGTTTCTGCTGTGTTTGATATTTGATATCGCCAATAGCGAGAGGACCGATGCCTACGGCACCACTTGTACTGGCTGCAAGTGGTTCACCATTATCATGTAGATTAAGTCCTGCAATACCGGCAGGCGGTACGGCATTTAAATCGGCAGCGACTTTGAGTTTTTTTGCAGAGGCGATTTGTTCTTCGCTGAGTACCTGAATCCCGGCTTTAGCTGTGGCAAAAATAACATCGGTTTCAAGAAGCAAATCATCAATATGATCAGCCGCATCACCGTGAATGCCTTCAACGACGGTGCCGTATCGTGTATTACAAAGTTCTGCGACATGATTAGCTTTATCTACTGCTCGCCCGAGTACCGTGACTTCAGCGCCCAGTTTTGCAGCCAGTACCGCAGCAGATGCGCCTACCGGGCCTGTTCCGCCGATAACTATAATTTTTTGGCCAGTTAGTTCTTCGCCATTTTTAGCTTTTAACTGTTTTGCTACAGCAGCAACCATTGCGGCCGCTGTTGTAAATGCGCCACTAGGATCAGTCAGGACAGAAATTTCAAAAGGAGGCACCATAGCCTTTACTGCTGCATGAAACATATCCATCGCCAGATGCATATCTCTGCCACCGATGAATATACCGGTGCGCTTTAGACCTTGCGCTGTGCGTGAGAAAACCGTGTCTTGAATGATACCAGCCACTTCCTCTAATTTAACATCCAGATAAGGCATGGCTGTCCAGCCAGCGTCGAATGCCATGTTGACATCAAATGCGCTGAGATTTTTCTCAGGCGTGATCATGTGTAATAGATAAGGTTTTTGCATTATTTAATCCGATATTTATTATTTAAATTTAGACATTGGTTTATCTCTAATATTACGCTGATTATGGCAAGTGTGAAATGAGAGTTTATTAATATTTTGCTATTCGCAAATTTTATGCCTATATTTATCGATTTAGTTTCCACGCAAACATGAAATCATTTTTTTCCATTTTATTTATTTTACTCGTTGGGTGCAGTCAGCCAAGCGATGACTATTTCCCTTTGGGAGAACAAATGAAATGGGAATATCAGTATACAAAAGAGTTGGGTAATAATCTGAATAAAGGCAAATCAATTATTGCCCAGTTATCGAGTATAAAGTCCGGTAATGTTTATTATTACCCTCATCGCTATGCGAATAGCGAGACGTTGTATTACAGTCAAGCCGAAACAGGGATACAGCGTTCATCAAAAATGGAACAAAATGGTTCGATCTTTTTAAAAAAGCCTTTTGATTTAAATACAAGCTGGATGAGAGAGACAAAAATTGAATTACTTGATAGTCGGCATGAATCATTTTCAGGTGGCGAATCATTTATCTCTCAGGGCGAGAAAATTTTTCTGGATAGTAAAATTGTTAGTTTTGACGAGATCATTAGCGTGCCTGCCGGTGTATTCAAAAAAACCATGCGTATTGATAGTAGTGCTTCAGTTGCAGTAATAGAAAGGACGCGCGGTATTGATCAAATTCTCATTAAGCAAACAGAATGGTATGCAAAAGGGATTGGTCTTGTAAAACGCAGTCGTAATGAAATCAGTGTGCCTGAAAAATACAATGCGAGACAGGTTACCGAGTTAATACGGTTTGAACGTGATTAGATAGTTATACCTGGCTCATAAGTTTCATGAAACTTATCAATAATGGATTCTATTTCATCCCGGTTTTCCAGAAATTTAAGAACACAGTTTGCATCAAACTGGCTACCGCGCTTCTCCATTAGATAGTCTATTGCTTTATCAACTGGCCATGGATCTTTGTAAATACGTTTGCTGGTTAAAGCGTCAAACACATCGGCTACTGAAGTGATTCGTGCTTCTAATGGTATTGCATCACCACTTATTTTATCCGGGTAGCCTGTTCCATCCCATTTCTCATGATGAGAATAAATAATGTTTTTTAATATTTCACAGCTTTGTGGCGATAAAAGCTCGAGATTGTTTTGCAGTTTCTCAATCATTTCTCGACCTTGTGTAGTGTGGCTTTGCATCATGATAAATTCTTCATCGGTCAATTTACCGCATTTACATAAGACGGCATCTGCTACGGCAATTTTTCCAATGTCATGTAAAGGGGCAAAGGTAAAGATTAGTTCGACATACTCGTCGCTTAAACCAGCTTCTTTGGCCAGATTGCGTGCAATAATGCGAGAAAAATGAGAGACACGAATCAAATGTTGTCCTGTTTCCAAATCTCGGTAGTTAGCGAGTGTTGCGACGGATTGAGTTAAGCATTTCGTGGTCTTGATAAAACTTAGTTCATTAACAATAAGGACATTTATTAGATGCGCGATAACTGTTAGATCAGTCACGACATTTTGTTTCATTGCATTGAATATTGATGAATTAAAAAAAACGAAGCCCAGAAACTGATCTCCTTGAAACATAGGGACTGTATAACTGGACTGAAATCCAAGCTCGGTTACTTTTTTTGAGTGTTCGGATTTTAAAGAACGCAATGGATTCATGTTATTCAGGATACGCGGTTTACGTTGCTCCATAATTTCTGTTAATGATTTAGATTCTGACAATCTGGTTTGATAAAGTGGTATTGGGTTTTTACCTTCAGTTGCATGTGTATAGGTCTTAATTATATCTGTGGTTTCATCATATCGTGCTACCGCAATACGGTTGATAAAACAATGCCGTTGCTTGATGAACTCCAGCAGGCATTGTAGTTTTTCAGTCAGGTTGGATTGGTTATGCAAGTTAGAAAGGATGGATGACGGATCCACTACTTGTTGCTTATGCAATTTATGTAATCCCATGATCGCACCAAATTTTAATTCAGTAACGAATTATCGGCTAAAATCGAAATAGCTTTAATATAAAAAAATAACAGTTAACGACTTGATTTTCATGAGTTAAATTGCAATAAATTAATTCATAAACTCCTTAAATTTCTCACTCAGCTTTGGTTGGACCAGATAACCGTAACTTTTGTGAGGGTTCTTCTTGCCATCTATATTTTCAAAGGGATTATAGAGTTTTGTGTAATCTTTTAGATCATTCGCTCTATAGGGTTTGACGTGCTCTTTCATGCCTTTAAAGAAGTCATCTTCCAGTGTTGAGTCGTGACAGACGACGTCACCATAGGCAGAGAAATTGTGCCATTGTTTAATATTTAATGGATAGAGTCGGTTTTGTTCATCTTCGTGTTCAGATTCGGATGATTTTTTCCATCGTTCTATCAACATGAAATCTCTGAGTTTTTCATCGCCGAGCGGACTGCCCATAGTGATAAAGTAATCTACTTTGTTATTTCTGTATTTTGTATATTTGTCTTCGCTTCGATGCGAAAATTTCCATAGTACATCGTAAGAAATAAACGTGCCCATTGAATGGCTTATTAATACGACTTTGTGTTTTTTGTCCCATGCCTCTGTAAGAATGCCTTCCAGTGGTTGTCGTATTTGTTCAGCAATGAATTGATCGTTTCGATAAAGACGGACTTCACGCATGAATTCTTCAATGACGTTGTCTTTAATGGTTAATGCGCTACTAAGAGTATTAACAATGGATAAACCGAATTTCTTTGCGTTAGCTGTGACTAACCCACCTTTTTTAATGTGTAATTGGTTTTTCAATCTGCGACGTATGCCGATGACTTTATTAACGGCTTTATTCAAGTCGGTAACATAGTCTTCCGTGTCTTCTATATGATCAGGAATCGCATTCGCCCAATAGGCTGACTGAAATATCTCTGGTTTGACTTCCAGTTTGCTGGCGAGTGTTTTTGAATCTATACGAATATTCTCGATAAATGCTTTTTTCCATAAGCGGTGTAAATCTATTGCAGCAGGCTTGGACGCGAGGCCGTGAACAAAGATAATAGTGAGTTTATTAGTATCAATCATGATTGCCTCCTTTAATCATGCAGCACAAAGACTGACAGGTGTGTAGTGAATATCGTAATCTTACGCCGATTATTTCTGATGTGAAGCAGCTAGATTGTATAGCCGAATATCTCAGGATAAATAGTTAATTAAAAATATTTAATTTATCCATGGAGATGAAATACTTTATTCATTACTTTCCATTTCCCATCAGTATTTAGCAATGTAAACATGTCGGTAAATTTATGTCCTGTCCAGTTATCAAGTTCCAGTCGAACAGTTGCAACGGTACCTTCGATATCTATATTAGCTATTTTTGCCTGGAGTTCAGTTGCTGCTCCGTTCTCATCGTTCCAATCAAAAAGTTTTTGTATCGGGCCAGCAAATAAATCTTCGCCAATATAACCAAAGATGGTTGCGTCTTCGTGAAACGCAGGCTTCATGTCATCGCCTTTGCCAGAGATTGCTCCATCAATATAATATTGAATTGTTGCTTCAATCATTTCTTTGTTACTCATATTTTTAGCCTCTGTTAATATTAATTAAATTTTTTATATGTAGTGTAGTCAAAATACATAGGTAGTCTAAAATTCCATAGCTAAAACGTATCGTTTTTTTCGAATAGTGGTTTAACCCATATCAGGAAGCAGGCAGTTGTTATTCCTGATGCACCGAATAACATACACATGACCACGATCTGATAGCGGATAGCTATAAGCGGGGAGACGCCGGAAAGTATTTGTCCGGTCATCATCCCTGGCAAGGTAACAAGCCCGACAGCAAACAGGGAGTTGATAATCGGAATCAGGGAGGCATGAAATGCAATGTTTCTCGCTTCATCATAAGAAATATTTCTTCCCAGTTCTGCATTAAGTCTTTCTACCGCAAGGCTAATGCTATTCATGGCGCTTGCAAAGATCATTCCTGCTAATGGAACCATGAACTGTGGTTGATACCATGGATCGA
This sequence comes from Pseudomonadota bacterium, assembly GCA_013112535.1. Taxonomy (GTDB): domain Bacteria; phylum Pseudomonadota; class Gammaproteobacteria; order Eutrophobiales; family Eutrophobiaceae; genus UBA7359. The sequence goes on along the minus strand of JABFGI010000004.1, from coordinate 23,618 downwards.
GTATCAGTACCGCCTGGGTAACTAGTAATAATGTAACGCCACCACCAAGCAAGATAGAGCAAAAGGCCTGTTTGATTAGCAGACGACGTTTATCTTTTAAGGATCCCAAAGCTATCCAGCTTGATGCAAATACCATGATGGCCAGTATCAAAACTATGATCAAGGCGTTTTGTGATTCAAAAATATAAACCAGGAAATAACCGATAATCAACAACTGAGCCAGCATGCGGGCAATAGCATAAATTGCATTGCTGGCATTCAAGGACCATTTAATAAGAATACCGATAACAATGATGACCGGGATAAAAGTATAGGCCAGATTGATTAACGGTATTGTTTGTACGGTCGTCATAATGACTTCGATTATAGAATCAAAACGTCATTATAACGTAGAAAAATTACCGGAGTTTTAATTCACTCCGGAAATCATTTTTAATCAGGGCTCTTTCGCCTGCATGTCAGCATGAAACTCTGAATAGACATAGACTGGAATATCCAATGAACCGAGACGTTCTTCGATCACAGGCCATACCTCGTCCCAGTTCAATCCGCCGACACCGGTCGCCAGCTTCGGTAATGCCAGTGACTCGATTTCTTCTTTCTCAATCATTTTTACTAATTGACGCAAACAGTGTTTGACGTTCTTAATGGTTGCTTTACCGGGTCTTGAGCCATGTTCGTAACCACCTTCCTGAGTGAGGAGATTTATGACACGCACGTCATTTGCCCCGCCCCACATCCATGCTTCACCAGGTTTCCCATGTTGTTGATGGCACCAATGATGAAAATCTTTGTGCATAGACGGGTAAAGATTATGTAATGACATGGCAAGCCCCTGATTCATTGGATCGTTCGGTGCGACGCCGTGTGCTATTGCCTGTGCCTTGGTTAGTAGAATATCGCCTTTAACTTGGTAAAGCATAAAAATTCCTTTGTTAGGTTGTATTAAATTTCAATGTAGCAATAACTTAAATAGCGAATTTTGATTTAAATCAAAAAGATCGGTTTGATATTCCATAATGACATTGGAGTTTCTATAATCCTATCATTTGATTTTTAAACTAATGATTCAAAGAGAAAAGTTACTTGCCAGTAGTATTATTCGTCTTTGTTGCGCCTGTTGTTTTTGTTCTATTAACTGTATGGCGTGTATTTAAAAGTGTTCGTTGTTTTTCTCTCTTTAGATCACGTTCTAACATTTCCAGCTGTACATGCAGGATGGCTACTTTTTTACTCGTCATATTTCCAATCGCATTAACTAAAAATAAACCAACGAAGCAGCAAAAAATCATGAACCCTTTGTTTTCTGCATATAAAGCAGTATAAAGACATGTTACTAAAAAGGATGTAACCAATATCACATCGATTGCTTTCAGGATAAAGATTTTAGTTTTTATTTGATTTACATTCATCTCCACATACCCTTAAGTACATATCGTTAGTCTATGTCTATAAGTAAATAAACTTGTTTGTCTGTTAAGTATATATAATTTGAGTCTCTATTTTCCAGTATAAGTTAAGTATTATGGTGAAATCAGTCAGACTAGAACAGGAAACAGGTTTCTTCCCTTAATGTATTAATTTTGCAGGGAAATAACAACATCCAGAGAACCTTCGTTATCAAAGAAGAACCCTGGTGCATCATTGCTGCAGAAATATAGTATGCCGTTTTTATCTGCGGTAAAAGTGAAATCAGTTCCGATATAAAAAGCCAGATTGTCCTTGCCGATTTTGCCAATTAATGCGGCATGCGACCGTTTTGCAACTATTTGAAAACCAAGGTCCCAACAGGCGATGGTATATAAGCCTTCTCCAGTAGGACCTGTCGGTGCACATAGTGGTCCCAGACTCCATTGCCCTGTGGCTGATATCGTATATGTGTGCCCCCGTTTAATAGCAACACCGCTATTTTGCCATTTATCAACCAACGCATTAACGCGAGTACTAATTTTCTTTGTACTGGTTTGTGTCAAATCCTGGGCAGTGACATCATCAACAAATCCTAACGCGTCTTTTGAAACAGCATATCGCTTGTTAAATTCTGTTTGCGATGCAACTATTTTATTTTGTGTTTCGATTTCTTTTTGTCGAGCTGCTGCTTCCTGCTCAAGTTTCTCTTCGGCGAGTCGTTTTTCTTCTTCACGTTTCTTTTGTTCTTCAAGTTGTTTCTGCCTTTCTAGTTCTGCCAGTTCTTCCTTTTCTTGTGCAATGCGTTTCTCTTCAGCAAGGCGTTTTTCTTCTTCACGTTTTTTTTCTTCAGCCAGACGTTTTTCTTCTGCTTGTTTTTTTATAACCTCTTCTTCAATTCGGCGTTGTTCAGCTAAACGTCTCTCTTCCTCTAGCTGTTTTTGCTTTTCTATTTCCGCTTGTTTTTCTTTTTCTTTCTGACGTAAACGTTCGGTCTCAATTTGTTTTCGTTCTTCTTCTAATCGTTTTCTTTCTTGTTCAAGTTCTTGCTGTGCCGCTAATAACTTTTCTTGCGCAAGCTTATTGTCCCGTTCAATTTCAAGTTGCTGCGTTTCTTCTAATACTGGTTTTATAACGTTCGTTTCTTGTATAGAGGTATCAGTTTTTGTTGTTGTTACTTCCGTATCTTGTGTTAATAATTGTCTGGATAGTGATTTCACATATAAAGTACCAGCAGCAATCATAGTTATTAACAAGAAAATGAGAGTGAGTATTTTTAATGTATTGCTTTTCCTTGATACTGGGCGTTGTCCTGGTTGTGTCGTTGCGTGTTCGCGACGACCCGATATTTGAGTTGCGATATTTTCCTGATTAAAATCGAATTCTCGTCGCCAATCAGCTATGGTTTGTGGACGATCCAGAGGTTTGAAACAAATTGCATGATCAACTGCTTTTAAAAATGATTCTGAATAATGCCCTGCGCCAATTTCTATGGCGGGTATAAAGGTATCCTGGCTTCCATCGAGTAATGATTTACTTCTATCAACGGCATCTAATGGCGCACGACCGGCAACTGCTCGGTAAAGTGTTGCACCGAGTCCGTAAATATCAGTCCAGGGACCTTGTTCATCACTTTTTGAGTAATATTGTTCAAAGGGTGCATAACCGGGAGAGACAAGTGTAGTTAATGTTTTTACCTGCCCGGTAACAGATTGTCTTGCTGATCCAAAATCGAGTAATACCGGGCTGCCATCTTTGCGAATAAAGATATTATCGGGTTTAATGTCACGATGAATGAATTCATGCTGATGTACCAGTTCCAGTCCATCAAGAATGGGTTCGATTATTTTTAACAAAGTCGATTCATCGAGAGTCTTTTTTCCCTTAAGCTCATTCTGGAGGCTCGTGCCTTCTTCATACGGCATAACCAGATAACCGGTGTTATTTTCTTCAAAGACTGCAAAAATTCTGACAATATTCGGGTGCTCAAATTTTGATAAGGTTCTGGCTTCAGAGATAAAACGTTCCAGCCCCCATTCAAATTGTGGCTGGGTTTGATCTGAGTGGGGATGAACAGAGTGGTCGCCTTCACGAACGGCAAAATCAGACGGCAGATATTCTTTTATTGCTACTGCTCTATCAAGATTTAAATCATGAGCCAGGTAGGTAATACCAAAGCCACCTTGACCTAACACACTCTTAATTTCATACCAATGCAGTTTATAGCCTGCAGTTAGCGCATTTCGGTGAGTTCGTTCAGTCATGAGATAAATTATTATTTTTTACTATGACTTACTATACCGTGTTAGTGATAAAATCGTAATATGTATACAGCCGTCCAATATTGTCGGAATCCAGAATGGAAAAACAGTCACAAAATCAGAATCTGAAGAATATACTGGTTACTGGTGCTACCGGTTTCATCGGCCAAAGCCTTTGTCGAGAGTTGCTTAATTACGATAAAAATGTGTTTGTATTATCCCGACACTATAAGAAAGCTGAAAAAATATTGGGTACACAGATTGAAATTCTTACGAATCTTGAACAGCTAAAATCGAATACACAAATAGATGCTGTAATCAGTCTTGCTGGCGCACCCGTTGTTGGCGGGTTGTGGACGCAGAAAAGAAAACAGTTATTAATTGATAGTCGTATTAATGATCTGAATGCCATTAAAGCATTATGCGAACAATTAAAACATAAACCAAAATGTCTGATTAATGCTTCAGCAATTGGATTCTACGGTATTCGGCATGATGAGTTAATTACAGAAAAAGAAACTGGGCAAGCCATATTCCAGTCGGAACTTTGCCAGCAAAGAGAAAATGCCGCAAACCAGTTTGAAAATTATGGCACACGTGTCTGTAACTTAAGAATAGGATTAGTGTTTGATAATGATGGTGGCGCGTTTGTTCAGATGGCCCGTCCGATAAAATTTGGTTTGGGTGCAATTTTGGGTAGTGGTCAGCAATGGATGTCATGGATATATAAGCCTGATTTAATTCGAATCATTCTATTCCTGTTAAATGAGGAAATACTGTCAGGGGCAATTAATGCAACGGCGCCAGAACCCGTAACAAATGAAATGTTCACAAAATCAGTCGCTGCTAAATTTAACAGACCCGTTTTTTTAAAAGCTCCTGCTTTAGTACTTAAGACAATGCTTGGTGAGCTTTCACAGCTTTTTCTCGAAGGGCAACGAGTGATACCTGAAAAATTATTAGCCGCAGGCTTTGAATTTAATGTGACTACGCTGGATGAAATGTTAGCGGCTATAGATAGTAAATGAATGCTTGATTAAATGGAGATAGTGAATGAACGAACATGAAAAAATAAATTATGTCGAATTTCCAGCAAGGGATATTGAAGCAACGAAAGTATTTTTTACAAAAGCATTCGGCTGGTCTTTTGTCGACTATGGCCCTGACTACACTGCATTCTCGGATGAAGGTTTAAACGGCGGATTCTTTCGAGCTGATTTATCTTCTTCTGCAAAGAACGGTAGTGCGCTTATCGTTTTTTATAGTAATGATTTAAAACAGACTCAAGCTAAAGTCGAAGAAGCAGGTGGCACTATCTTACAGCCTATCTATTCTTTTCCTGGTGGACGTCGTTTTCATTTTTCAGATCCAGGCGATAATGAATTTGCCGTTTGGTCAGAGCCTGAAAAATAGTGATTAACTTTAAGTGTTTGGTTTCTACTGTTTTATTAATGACCTCATTAATGGTAGTTGCCGATGATAGTGATATTTCAGCATTATTTGATGAGTTTAAAGTTGAAGGTGCATTAATTATTGCTTCACTTGATAGCAATATCGAGTACGTTCACAATGATCAACGTGCGGAACGACGTTATTTACCTGCCTCTACATTTAAAATTCCTAATACATTAATTACACTGGAAGAACGTGTGATAAAGGGTGATAAGGAAATTATTAAATGGGATGGTAAAGAAAGAAGTTACGAGCCATGGAATCAGGATCATACTTTAGCGACCGTATTTTCTGTTTCCTGTGTCTGGTGTTATCAAGAGTTCGCATTGAAAGTAGGTAATGAAAAGTACCTTAAATATTTAAATGAACTTGATTATGGAAACAGGAAAACCGGTAAAGAAGTAACGACTTTTTGGTTAGAAGGTGATTTAGCAATATCAGTAAGAGAACAAATTGATTTTTTAAGGAAGTTATATAATGAAGAACTGCCTTTCTCCAGCCGAAATATTTATTTGTTGAATAAAATTATGTTGGCAGAAGAAACGTCAGAGTATTCCTTATGGGCTAAAACCGGTTGGGCAACAAGCCCAAAACAGCAATATGGATGGTATGTAGGCTATATTGTTACGAATGACAATGTTTGGTTGTTTGCAAATAATATCGATATAAATTCAAAAGATGAATTAGAGTTTCGTAAATTGCTGGTATTGAAGTCATTGAAGATAAAGAATCTGATTAGAGAATAAGTGTTAAACGATAAGAATTAAGGAGGAGTAAAATGTCAGAGTGTTTTGAAGGTAATGGAAAATGTCTATGCGGTTCCGTGACTATTACCGTAAAGAGCCTGAATAATAGTATTGGTGCTTGCCATTGTAATATGTGTCGACGTTGGGGCGGTGGACCATTCATAGAGATTAATTGTGGTGAAAATGTTTCATTTGCCGGTAAGGATGATATTTCTGTTTTTGCCTCATCTGATTGGGCCGAGCGTGGGTTTTGTAAAAAATGTGGAACACATTTGTTCTACAGGTTAAAAGAAGGGAATCAACACATGGTGCCTATCGGTTTATTTGATGTTAAAGAAGGGATGATTTTTGATAGCCAGGTTTTTATTGATGAAAAACCTTCGTATTATAATTTCGCAGATAAAACTAACGATATGACCGGTGCAGAATTATTTGCAAAATTTGCTCCACCTTCGGAATAGTTTATTTGTTGCGATGAATATAATTAAAAGTTCAAGTAAAAAAGTCCAGTGTAAAAAGAAATTTAAAATCCAGTTTTTGTGAACAGCGGAGATATCCAAAAGGTAAACAGCATGTTTACTAAAGGGGTAAAACCATTGTATCCGGCCAAGATGTGTATCCAGTATCAAATGTAAAATAATAGTTATTTCGATTAATACTGTTAGCCAGAATAATTTTTGTTGATTTATTATGAAGAGTATTAGTGTTGGAATACCGAATAAAAGACCCCAGAAAAAGGGTATATGCGTCCAATATGTATGGTGATGGTGTTGACGGTGATCAAACAGATAGAAATAAAGTAGATCAATATCAGGGAGTATTCCCATCATTAGTGCAACGCTGATAACCGTAATTTTAGAGAGCCCTGTTTTTTTATGTATTTGCCATTTTTCTATGAGTATTGATGCGCAAAGATAGCTGGCAGGTATATGGGCAATGAACATTTATGCTTCCTGACTTTGAGTTCCCATTTTATTCCAGTCAATATTACGAGTGAGATACATTGAGATGCCAAGAATAATGAAAAGTCCAAAACTGCCTATTATTAAAGCAAAACCTTCAGATCTAAGCGTAACAAATAAATAAGTATAAAGACCTGACAATACTAAAAAGACTATCCCCGCCTTTATACAGCTTTTTAAAATGCTTTTGCTATAGAGAGAGATTAAAATTATCGAAGCAATAGAGCTAATGAAGTAGGCAGTAGAAAAAATTATATGTTCAGCTAATGAGAGTAGTAATAAATAAAAAACACAATTGGCAACGCCAACAAACAAGTATTGTATAGGGTGTAATTGAACGCGGCCGAACAACTCGGTAAAGAAGTAAACAAGAAAAGTAAGGCTTATAAATAGTACAGCGTATTTTGCTGCGCGAGTAACTGTTTGATATGTGTCAACCGGCTGTATTAACTTTACTCCAAATTCAGGTTCATTATTAAACCATAAAAAAGAAATGTTTCTATTTTCTTGATGACTAATGTCAAAGTTAAGATCATTGATTTCCCAACGGGCATTAAATCCTTCATCAGTAATATCACGTTTTGATGGTAAGTAACTTCCGTAAAAACCTGGCGATGTCCAATTTGAGTTAATATTTATAATTGTATGTTTAGATGGTGAAATAAATGAAAATGATTCACTACCTGCCAATACCATGTCGTACTCAAACTTATGAACTTGATCGTTGTTCAAGAGATGTGATGGAAGTATTCCTGTAAAGATAATAATGTTTTTGGCTGCATCATCGCGCTCTGGAGTTAAGTGTATTTCTTCTCCATTCCAGGTTAACTGTATTGGTTTTTTAATAGAACGGTTTTGTTGTACTGGTATTTGGATGATGCCTTCATCCAGATTTAGTAAATTATTTTTTTCGTAATCATTGCCAGCGATTAGAGAATTATAAATACCAGTAACATGAATCGTTGTTGTATAAACAGGCACTTCATATATGCCTCGATAGCGTATTTGCGTTTCGATATCTGTATTAATTATCATACTGTCCGGTTTGTGGTGTTTGTACTGTGATGCAATAGGCCAGCCGGAATTTGAGTGTGTTATGGAATAGGGCAAAGTTAGTATCGGTCCAACCATTAAATGAGCTTTCCCCCACGACTTGGTTATCTCGTTTGTTGCCTGTCTATATAGGTGACTACGTTCAAAGATAACTGATTCAACCATACTCATCGGGATAAGAAACAATAGAATGAGGAAGCCGATAAACAATACCCGGAATGTATTCGAATTCTTAAAGTTGTCCCATTTCATGGTCATTCCCCGATGATGTTTTATGTAGTTACGATAACAACATATAAACAAGGCAATTCTGGGTATGAAAATGGGTAATAAACTGATCAAATATGACAAAAATCAGGCAGTGATCTATATCGTTAAATAATTTGGTATATTATTAGCTAATGTTGATTCAGTTTAATAAAGCAGTTTTACTTTTCATACTTTGTTTCTCATTTCCTTTGAAAGCAATTGAAACCGATACTAATGTTATTAGCGTATTCGATTCAATTATGGCCGAGCATGAAGGAGAATCAGGTCTATATGTGCTTGAGAAAGGAGGAGAGTCTTTGCTTGCTCGAGCCTGGTTAACGGATAAAGCTGAAGCGACAATTGATGTTCAGTATTTTATCTGGAGTACTGATAATGTTGGCATACTGGCAAGTGAAGCGTTATTACGTGCAGCAGAACGAGGTGTTAAAGTTCGAGTCATTGTTGATGACTTTCTAATAGATGCTGATGAAGATAGTTTATTAGCATTGGCAACTCACCCAAATATCAGTATTAAAATATACAATCCTCGTCATTCTGTCGGTATATCAAAATGGAAACGCTATTTTTATTTGTTTACAGGCTTTCGAAAAAGTAATCAGCGCTTGCACAATAAGATTGCCTTATTTGATGGCAGGGTCGGAATTACGGGTGGGCGTAATATGGCGGCTGAATATTATGATTTTGATCACGAATATAATTTTCGAGATCGTGACGTAATTCTAGTTGGCCAAAGTGTGTTTGATATGTCTCAGGTTTTTGAAGAGTTCTGGCAAAGTAAACTATCAATACCTGTTGAAGAACTGTTAGCAAATGAATTAAAAGATTTAACGAAAGCCACAATAAATAATGCAAGGAATGCTTTACATGATTATGCTGGCAATCCTGAAAATTACTCTATTGAGATTAAGTCGGTTTTAGAAAATATGACGGTGAAAGTTATGGGGTTATGGCCTCAACTTGTTTGGGATGATGTTGTTTTTATTAGTGACAAACCGGGAAAGAATAGAGCTGAATTCGGTTTAGGAGGTGGCGGTGCATCTACAGCACACTTGCTTAATGAAGTTATGCAGGCAAAAAAAAGCATCACGATCCAGTCTCCCTATCTGGTTATGCCAAAAGGTGGTTTGGAGATATTTTCAGGTTTAATTAAACAGGGTGTTGATGTGCGTGTCGTGACTAATTCACTCGCTTCCACCGATAATTTGTTGGCATTTAGCGGTTATCAAAATCAGAAAAAAGAATTACTTAAAACAGGGTTCAATATTTTTGAATATAAGCCTTATCCTGATATAGCAAAAAAATTATTTCAGCGCGAAGAATATAAAAATAAGACCATACCTGTCTTTGCTATACACGCAAAAACAATGGTGGTTGATAGTGAGACTCTTTTTGTTGGCACTTTCAATCTTGATCCTCGTTCTGCGAATTTAAATACTGAAGTTGGTGTGATTGTTAAAAATAAAGCGTTGGCAAGCGCAGTAGAAGCAAATATTTTAAACGATGCTAAACCGGAAAATAGTTGGGAAGCAAAGAAAGTTAATGCGAATAGGGAAGGTGGAATTATTAAACGGGTTCAATTGTTTTTCCTCCGGCTTTTACCTATGGAAGCAGTTCTTTAAATAAAATAATTAATGGAAATCAACATGACTATAACTGCGATTACAGCAATGTTTGCTGCTATGGTCTCGCTTGCAGTTATTCCTGATGCAAGTGCCATTGCCGTTGCGACAAGATCAATAACTTCCGGTATTAAACATGGCGTTATAGTTATAGCAGGTATTATTGTCGGCGATTTAATTTTTATTTTAATCGCGGTCTATGGCTTGTCTGCTATTTCAGTAGTGACAAATGAAATGTTTATTTTCATAAAGTATTTTGGTGCTCTTTACCTGGTTTGTTTTGGTTTTATCCTGTTAAAAACAGAAAGCAAAGATGTCGAAATTGACCGTATTGAGGAGTCAACCTGGCATGCCAGTTTTTTCTGTGGCTTATTGATCACTTTAGGTGATCCAAAAGCAATTTTATTCTATATCAGTTTTTTGCCAGCATTTCTGGACTTATCGATAATTAAATTTACTGACGTTGTCATTATTTTATCAACGGCCGTAATCGCCTTGTGTTGTTCAAAACTGATTTATGCCTTTATGGCAGACAAATCAAGAATACTATTTAAGAATACAAAAGCAAAAAGAGCTGTAAATAGTGTTGCAGCTGGCGTTATGCTTATGACAGCGATATTCCTGATAATTGATGTTTAGTTAATTAACGCTAGATACTATGCAATAATAGTCGCAAAATAGTATTTCAAATCAAATCTCAATAATGATATGGGCATTAATTATGAGTAAATATTCACTTCTTCAGATTCCTGCACTTTCTTTCTTCGCAACCGATGTATATCGAGATATGGCTAATAATAAGGAGGGTGTTGGTTTTGGGTATTTATTTTTGTTATTAGCATTTTGTTGGTTACTCATTATTATTGTTCTTGATAGTTCTTATAAGTCTTATCTTGATGAAAATGCCCCAGGCTTCCTTTCACAGTTTCCTGAAATAACCATAATAGACGGTCAGGCTTCTATAAAAGAAATGCAGCCATATTATATTGACGATCCAAAGACTGGTCAGCACATTGCTGTTATTGATACCAAGGGTACTATTAATTCATTGGAACAAACTGATGCAGTTATTCTATTAACAAAAACTAGTGTCATTTTCGAAAAAAATCAAATAGAAACACGTTCATTCGATTTAAGTGAAGTTGGCGATGTAGTGATCGATCGAGCATTAATTTCTTCATGGGTTGAAGCAACTAAATCATGGTTTGCTGTATTTATGTATCCTTTTGCACTAGCTGGTTCGTATCTATATCGAATTATACAAATGTTAATTTATGCAGCTATCGGATTGCTTTTTGTCTCTATCTGTAAAGCAGAACTGGAATATACGCAGTTATTGCGCTTATCTGTTGTCGCTGTCACGCCCAGTATCATCATCAATACTCTACTTTGGATGTCGGGTACTAATTTACCCTTTGCCGGATTTATGTATTTTATATTAACCATGATTTATTTATTTCTTGGAATAAAAGCCACAACCGAAGGGCCTGCAGAAGAAGTAGATAGTTAAAAACAATTGCTGGCATTATTTTCTTTACTTTGACTTTCTGAATAGGGGTATTAACATTTAGAAATAGTCACAACATAAGGTTTGTATACAAATGTTAATGGTCATTTCGCCTGCAAAAACGCTTGATTTCGAAACGCCACCTGTTACTCAAGACTTTACCCAGCCAGAGTTTTTGAAGGAGTCAAGAAAGCTGATCCTGGAGTTAAAAAAACTTAGTCCAGCTGAAGTATCGGACTTGATGAAGATTAGTGACAAGCTAGGTACGTTAAACTTTTTACGCTTTAATGAGTGGAAAACACCTTTTACTTTGAATAATGCCAAACAGGCGTTGTTGGCATTTAAAGGTGATGTATATAGCGGTATTGAGGCAGAGACTTTCAGTAATCAGGATTTAAAATTTGCGCAAAAACATTTAAGAATGTTATCCGGTCTTTATGGTGTATTAAAACCATTGGATCTAATGCAAGCTTATCGGCTGGAAATGGGTACCAAATTTGAAAACAAGCAAGGTAAGGACTTATATGAATTCTGGGGCACAAAAATTACAGAACAAATCAATAAAGATCTGAAAGCAAGTAAAAGTAAATATTTAATTAACCTGGCATCAAATGAATATTTTAAGTCATTACAGGCTGAAGATATTAATGCAGAAATTATTACGCCAGTGTTCAAAGATTTTAAAAATGGAAAATATAAAATCATCAGCTTCTATGCCAAGAAAGCACGCGGCCTGATGAGTGCGTATATTATAAAGAATCGATTAAAGGATCCTGATGATATAAAAAAATTCAACATCGATAATTACAAGTTTTCCAAATCTGAATCTAGTGGAAACAACTGGGTATTCCAGCGCAAGCAAATATAAATCATAAATTAAAAAGTAAGTGTATATGGATATATTATTATTACCTTTAATGGCAATGGGTATGATATTTATCATGGCGCCATACCTGGCTTTGGTTCCCTCAGTTATTTTCTTCTGGTTTTATCTTAAATTAAAACGCTGGCCTGTATTGACTGCAGTAGTATTGTGGGGAATCTATTCCATATACGAAACCGGTATGATGCTACGTATACTTTGTTCTGGTGAGTGCAATATACGTGTCGATTTATTACTTATTTATCCTTCACTTATACTGGTTAGTATTCTTGCGATAGTGAGTATCATCAGATATAGAAAAAAGACATAAATACATATAAATTACAGAGTAATATTAAAAATTATGAATATTGCCAATACAAAAAATAGTTATGGAATTATCTCGATATTGATACATTGGATTATGGCTGTATTGATTGTTGGACTGTTCATTTTGGGTATATATATGGTCGATCTGGATTATTACAGCAAGTGGTATAATGCTGCGCCGTGGTGGCATAAAAGTTTTGGTCTGCTTGTTTCCGCTTTATTGCTTTTTCGTATCGTATGGGTAATAAACACTATTCGGCCTGCCCCTTTGGATAGTTATAAGTCATGGGAAATAAAAGTAGCCAGAATCACGCATTATTCGTTCTATATTTTATTATTTGTTATTTGTATCAGTGGTTATCTTATTTCTACTGCCAAGGGTGCCGCGATTGAATTTTTTAGTTTGATTGATGTCCCAGCAATAATCAGTTTTAGTAAACAACAGGCAGACATTGCTGGAGAAATTCATGAAATCGCCGCATACATCATGGCTTTCCTGTTTTTACTACACGTTTGTGCTACATTTAAACACCATTTTATTGACAAGGATATGACATTACTTCGTATCTTAAAACCAGTTAAACCTGAAGGGGATGAATAAATGAAAGTTTTTCAAGTTGCAATATTAGCATTGAGTATTGTCTCAACAAATATTATGGCTGATGAATATGTTATCGATAAAAAAGGGATGCATGCTTCAATTCAATTCAAAATCGCACACCTTGGATACAGTTGGTTATGGGGGCGCTTTAATGATTTTGATGGCGAATTTACTTATGACAAGAGTAATCCGAATGCTTCAAAAATCGAAGTAACGATTAATACTAAAAGTGTTGATTCGAATCATGCTGAAAGAGACAAGCATTTACGTAGTGATGAATTTCTTGATGTAGAAAAATTTCCACAGTCTAAATTTGTAAGTACATCGTTTATGTTGAATGAAGATGGGACAGGTGAGTTAAAAGGTAACTTTACTTTACATGGAGTAACTAAACCGATAACCATCGCCGTAAAATATATAGGTGAAGGTGATGATCCCTGGGGCGGATATCGTGTCGGCTTTGAAGGCACAACTCGCATTGCTTTAGCGGATTATGGCATTCTCAAGAATCTTGGGCCTGCCTCGAAAGAGCTGGATTTAATTCTTTCTATTGAGGGCGTTCGAAAATAATTGAGTGTTATTTAAAAAAGAGGAATATTTTATCTAATTATTTTAGTAATTTAGAGTAGTAGTTTAGTTTATATATTTATCTAATAATATATTTTGTGTTTGTCGCAAAAAGGTGACATCATGAATGCTGGAGAATATAGAAATGGACGTCTGACTGATCAAATAGCCAATGATAAGGCAAACGGGTGATCAAAAAATGAAAACCTTGGACGTTAAAGAAAAATCTACAGCCGCCTTCGAATCAGACGAGAATATGTTACAGGCGTTTCGTAATCGAAATTTGATGCTTCTTGGCTGGGCGGCATTGCCAGCTATGTTACCGATTAGTCTTCTTCATTTGCACAAAGGTCTATATTTGCTCAGTATGCTTATGAATATAGTCATTATAGTTTCGATGATAAATTCATTTTCTATACGTAGTAATAATCGAGTGCTTATTTCTCTTTGGTTTGTTTTTGCACTAATGTTTATTACACTTCTAGTGGGAATAAATGTAATCGGTGAAAGCTCCCTGTACTGGTCTTATCCTGTTTTTTTTACAATCTATTTTCTTATGGAGCGTTCCATCGCTCGTATAAAAATTATAGTCGGCTTGATTATTTTAATTCCTTATGTCATCTATCTATTCGACTTTGACCTTGCCATCCGCTTTTCTGTTACATTGATTATTTTGTGTTACTTCAATGATGTTCTAAATGGCACCCAAACAAAGCTTTATAGTCGAATGAAGGAACTTATCATTCGTGATCCTTTAACAAATGCGTTTAATCGTCGACATATGAACCTTTGTATTCAAAACGTTATTGAAGAATCGAATAGAGGATTAGGGCCTGTATGTTTATTGTTAATGGATATTGATCATTTTAAAAGGATAAATGATAACCTGGGACATGAAAAAGGTGATCAAGTTTTAAAAAGTTTTGTTGATATACTGCATAAACGACAACGTAAAATTGATTATGTTTTTCGCGCTGGTGGTGAAGAGTTTGTCGTTATTTTAAGAAATACTGAACTTAAACAGGCTGTTCTTATTGCAGAAGAAATTCGTAAACATGTTGAAGATGAAGAGTGGCTTGAAAATCAAAAAGTGACTATTAGTATTGGAGCAGCACAATATTTAATAGATGAGTCTGATGATGAATGGTTAAAACGTGCTGATGACAATATGTATGAAGCGAAAAAATTCGGGCGTAACAGGGTGTTCCCCCAGCAAGCTAGTTAGACATAATTGTTTCCACTATGAAAAAGATAGAACAAAATAAAAATAATGTTGTTGCGTTCTATGACTTGATGTTCAATCAATGTAAACCTCGTGAGGCTATAGAGCGATATGTAGGAGATGAATATATTCAACATAACCCACATGTTGCTAACGGTAAAGATGCATTTATAGAATATTTTGAACGTATGGCAAATGAATATCCCGGAAAGAATGTAACGTTCAAACGTATTATTGCTGAAAAAGAGTTTGTTATATTACACTGTCATCAAGTTTGGCCAACAGATAAAGATCGTGACTGGGCAGGGATAGATATCTTTCGATTAGATGAAAAAGGAAAAATTGTTGAACACTGGGACGTTCTGCAAGTCATCCCCAAAGAAACTGCTAATTCGAATTCGATGTTTTGAATTATGAGTGTGTTAATTTTATTTCTTATTGTATAAGGTCTATTAGGGAGTTTCGTCCTTTTGTTGAGACTTTGTATAAAGTTAGCTTTCCTGCCTTTTTTGAGACAAGAATAAGTTGCTCATTTATTAAGCGATTAATTGATGAATCAAGATTTGTCAGTTCAATTCCAGCTTTTGCCAATGTGTTTTTAGCAAGAAAACATTTGAAAATATTATCTGGCGAACGGTGTTGTATAAAATAGCAAGCGATTAATAATATGTCGGCTTGCCTGATCTTATCAGGAAATTTTGCAAGCCATTGTTTGAAGCTATTTGGAACCGATAAGTTAGCAGAAGCAGTTCTTGTCTTTGAAGAAACCGGTTTTTTCTTTATTGTAGTTTTTTTGTCCTTGTTCGATTCTACTTGCGAAGTAGCATCTTTATTTTTACTTCCATTGTCAGCAAGGACACGATCCAGTTTTTTTACTAACTCAGGAAGCTGCTCCATTTTTTTATCAACAAAAAGCTGGCTTCCTTCGATTTCAATTTCACCCTCTTTCGTTTTGACCCTTACCCTGAAAATATCACGCATATTATTTCCTGAGTTTAGATAAAAATTTCATGGTTTCTGGCATCTTGTTCAAGTATAGAGTTTTCATAGCCAACGAATACAATTTGTTTCAAATATTCGATCAGAAACTCGGATATTGAGCCAAAAGTTTCGTATTGATAGACATGTCGTAATTCATGTGACAATAGTCGAGTTGTATTCTGACCATTGCAAATATAGATTGAGTGACCAAGTGTAAGACCTGTCATGCTTTCATTAAGAAAACCTATTTGCACTGCTGCTTCGTTCAGTTCTTCATTTTCCGGCATGGGAATTTCAGCAACTTCAAGTATTTTTACTTTTTCCGGATTTGTAACACCAACTTGTTTTGCAAGTTTAATTTCTTCTGCTGTTAAGGGTGTTCCTTCATTCTGAATTTTTTCGCTATGTTCTTCAGCCCATTTAATTGCCAGAGGTAACAACATTTGTAGCTGATAAAGAAGATCCATAATTAAGGTTCCTTATCATCCCCGTCGATGACTTCCCCTTCAATAAGATTTCCTTCAGGTTCTTTTTTTCGTTCATCTTTCCAGTTAGCAAGAATGATAGCTAATAGACCAAGAATAATTTCATCAATTAGGGGAATGAAATCAGGAATGACTAAGTCCGTAAAAAATAAAGCAATAACAATTAAGAAGAGATTCTTAAATTTCAGTTTATTGGCAAATGATAGAAACGCCGCAATGAGTACTGAAGGATTCATCGTTTTAGTATATCAAATGCTTAAAAGTTAAATAGTGATTTAATTTATACATTGTTATTGAAATGTATTTAGTTGTCCCCATGTATGGAATATATGGCTGATTGGCAGAGTATTGCGACGGTGTGCAAAGCCGTTTACGTTGGTGAGAATCCATCCTCAGCCTCCACATTAAACTCTTCCTCTTCTTTGCGGGTGCTTGTTGCGCCCGCTATGTTTTTTTTATTCCTTAAATTGCACATGAAGTTTTTCATTATCTAGTTCAATATATCACCAGAAACTATTTTTTTTCGCTTTCTGGTTTCGATTATACCGTTTACTATTACATTGCCCTCGGAAATTAAGTGTTTAGCTTCTCCGCCGCTCGCTGCCATGCCTTCAAATTTTAGAAGTTTATATAACTCGACCGGTTCTTTTGTGATTTCAACTTTTCTCACTGTTCGAGACAACCCCAGCCATCGCCACGACCATTAAATTTTGTCGCGTGCATTTCTAATAAATCCTGATATCCGGTTATTTCGTCATAAGTTGCTTCCATATAGACATAGACGACTATTTCAAATGGGTGAGTTTTATTTTCATTATTATCAGCTAATAGAATTTTCTGTCGATTAATTAGTAGGGTTTCACCAAACTTAAGCGCTTCTTCCTCTTCTGAAAAGACAATTGTAAATTCAATTTCTCTAGGTTTGGATAAATCGTCTCCGCTCTGTTGCATTTCCCATAATGCATCTCCGTTGACATCATCTGGAAAAATATCAGGATCTCTGTTCATCAATGTTCCTTGTATTATTTTGTAAATATAAAATTAGTATGATCAATAGTATCAATTATTGATACTGATATGACAGTATATTTAAACAATCATTGTATAAGTTTTAATATTATTTTCTTCTATGTAATTTCTTTCGCAGCTAATTCAGCTAAATATAAATGAGGAATAATTATGAAATTAATTACAGTTAAATCAATTGCACTGGCTCTTATCGTTTCAAGTCCAATATCAGTCATGGCAACAGAGCCAATACCTCAACCTGAAGAAATCAGTAACCCGATTGAAGTAATAGTACAAATCCCTGTGGCCGGCATCAGAGCGGCTACAGGTTTAGTTTCAATTCCATTAATGTTTGTGGGTGAAATAGGTAATATTAGTGGTCAGGCTGGTGAGCAGCTCTGGCAAAGTGCAACTCGCCAGAAGAGTAAACCAATAAAAGATGCTGATATTAAAAATCCGGCTAATTATAATGAAAGGTTTTTATAAATAGGCAGGTATCATTCTATAATGAACAATGATGGTTATCTGTCCTTAGGTAGACAGATAACCTCTTTTTGAAAAGTAGTCGCATTATATTATTCACTACGGGATAACAATTATGAATAGTCACCACAATTGGTTGCATAAGCAATTAGATTCATGGCTGGGAGATAATTTAATTAATGCGCATCAGGCTGAATCGTTGCGACTTCGTTACCCTGTCGATAAAGAACGTAATTGGGCAAGCATGGTTATTCCTACTGCAGGGAGCATCGTGTTTGCTTTAGGTATTATTTTATTCTTTGCTTACAACTGGGCAGATATGTCCAGGTTTATCAAGCTTGTTGTCATTCTTGCCTCTGTTGCCATTTCACATGTTGCAGCTATTAGTATGTGTAAAGACAATATAAACAATGCTTATTCTGAATCGTTGCATGCTTTAGGTACAATGTTATTTGCTGCAGCAATCATATTAATTGCACAGATATATCACATTGATGATTACTATCCGAATGCCATTATTCTAATGGCGATTGCTGCTATGTTGTTAGCATGGGCAAGAGACTCAATCATTCAGGCATTAATGGCTACTGTTCTGGTTGCTTTTTGGGCTGGAGCTGAAGTATTTGACTATCAAACGACAAACCATATATCTATTTTAATTTTATTAGCAGGTATATTACCGTTCGCAATCAATGCCGGTTCAGTTGTGCTTATGTTTTTTGCAAGTGCAGCTATTATGACATGTTATGGATTCAATATGGGCTATATGGATGGAAAGTTGCTTTTTCAGGGGCTATTCTTCCTGTCCTGCCTTTATTTAGTTGGTGGTGCGTATTTACGTAATACCGCTATTGCAAAATG
This sequence comes from Pseudomonadota bacterium, assembly GCA_013112535.1. Taxonomy (GTDB): domain Bacteria; phylum Pseudomonadota; class Gammaproteobacteria; order Eutrophobiales; family Eutrophobiaceae; genus UBA7359. Next base: position 4,941 of record JABFGI010000004.1, on the reverse strand, counting down.
TGCCTCAGTTATTCGCTTTAATGGCCTGATTGTTTATTACATATTAATGTTTATTTTAAGTTTTAAATATTCAATTAATGAGTGGCATTACTTTTTTGCGAGTCCTGAAAACCTGGTCGAATCTTTTTATTACGGTCTGCCTTTTATTGGATTGATTATTATGTTGGTAGCCAGTTTATATAAAACATCATGGCAGTCGCTTAATAATACGAGAAAGGCCGAGTTAGTTTTAGTTTGTATCTCATTGGCTATTGTTTCTTATCTGGGGTTTGTCTACCCCTCGGTAGAAGATAAATACAGTTATAACTGGGTCGCTACAATATTAGTCAATTTAACACTGGTAGCTCATTTCATAATTTTAATCGTTGAGGGGTCTCTAGAGACTAATTGGATAAAAACGACGATCGGTTGCGTTCTGTTTTCTATTCTGGTTTTTTCCCGCTTTACCGATTTGTTTCATAGCCTGTTATTACGATCAGCCGTTTTTATCTTGCTTGGCATCGGTTTGTTTGCCATAGGGCATTATTATAACTCTCAGAAAAAACAAATCGTGGAGGCTGGACATGATTAAGAAACTGGTAATTGCGGCAGTAATTTTTCAACTGCTAGCACTAGCAGGAATGATAGCCCAGCGTGAATATATCTTACACACGGGTAAAGAAGTTTATCTCAGAACTGCACCAATCGATCCACGTGATATTTTCAGGGGTGACTATGTTCGTCTTGATTATACGTTCTTGACAGTACCAATAGAAAGAACAAGAAATTTACCCGTTTCTATATCAAAGAAAGGTCAAAGAGTTTATGTCGTACTCAAAGAGTCGGCTAATGGTGTCTATACTTTTGATTATCTTACAGGCGAAAAACCATCAGCAGGTATTTTTATTGCCGGCCGTACTAATCAACGTCGTTATCAAAGTGTTAATGAAGTTATACGAGTTAAATATGGCATTGAAAAATTCTTTTTAGAACAAGACAGTGGTTTGAAATTGGAAAAAGAGAGGGGTGGACGTAACGATTATCAAAGACCAATGGAGATAAAGGTTGCTGTGAGCAAATCAGGAACAGCAATGATTAAAGATTTTCGTTGGAGCCCAATAAGCATGAAATTAACAGAGGAAAGACAGGAAGCTGATCGAAATCGTAATAGAGATGATCCACCTGTTAGTCCGATATTAAATTTAGGTTTGAAGAATGCATCTGAACAACCATTAGCAATTTTAAATACCGATAATCTATGTATGTTGCAGCTAAAGACAGATGAACGCAGAGCAAGTAATTCTATAATCTCAAATAATAATGCATGCGAAGGTATAAAAGCTGATAGTAAAGATGTCGTTATTTTGGCACCGGGCGAAGAATTTACAACAAGAATAGATTTAAATGAATCTCGCTGGTATGTTGTTAAAGACGATAAAGAAGATCATATCGCTGCGATTGATCAGCGTGCTCAAATGTATCGAATAAATTACGATACAGAAAACTATAACAACTTACGGAAAGAATTCCCTAACCTGTGGTTAGGCAAGTTACCGAGTCGTGCATTCAATAGTCGAGGTCGCATCGACTGATCTTCAACCAGGTTTTGAATTCAGGTTATGTTTAATGATCTCATCTTCTGTAAACCGAGGCGTTATAAACTTTGGACAATTACGATCCCATGCTTCTATATGTATAAGGAAGATATGTTCAATGTTTTTTGTTTCGGTAGATAAAGAATACTTTTCAATTGTTTCCTGATTGGATTCTATAACTTCAGCAGTACCCCAGACTTTAACTCGAACTCTGTTTGGGTAATCCATCAAGAATAAAGAAATTTTATTATTATCTGTCAGATTGCCATAGGAAAGGTATTGTCGGTTTCCACGAAAATCTGCAAAGCTTAAAGTACGTTCATCAATAATTTTTAGAAACCCCCTTGCACCACCACGATGCTGAATATACGGGTAACCTTCGCTATTAACCGTTGCCATGTAAAACGAATCACGTTCAGCGATAAAGTCTTTTAGAAAAGAGTTAGCCGTATATTCCCAACTACCACGTTGTTCCATATTGGCATAAATACTTCGGGAGCCTTTTTCTTGTTGTATATTTTTTACAGTATCAGTAAATGCGATATCACTTGTGTATTCTCTCATGGCTTTTTCCTTAAAGATTCTTTGAAGGTAACTGTTAATATTCATCAGGCAGCTAAGCCCACTTTGGATTTTTGCATGCCAATAAAACCTTTTAATGATTCAATACGTTTTAACCATTCAACAATATTTGTATAGGGCGTTAATGAAATATTACCTTCCGGTGCATGAGCGATATAGGTATAGGCTGCTACATCTGCAATGGTTGGGCCGTCGCCAACTAAAAAAATACGGTTTTCAAGATGATTATTTATAACCTGTAAAAGATTATTGCTACGTTGGATGACTTCATTTGCATCATGATTAGCACCAAAAAGGGTAATCAGTCTTGCTGTTGCCGGACCAGCAGCAATTCGACTTGTTGCAATGGACAACCATTGCTGGATCATTGATGCATGTTGAGCATCTTCAGGTAACCAATGTCCGTCATCATATTTTTTTGCTAGGTAAACCAAACTCGCTGAGGATTCGTAAATGATGAATCCATCATCGTCCAGAACCGGGACCTGACCGAATGGATTTAATTTTAAGAAAGATTCTGACTTTTGTTCGCCGTTTAATAAATCAACATCGACCAGAGAATATTCAAGCCCTAAAAGGGACAAAAAAAGCTCTACACGGTGAGCATTGCCTGATAGTGGATATCGATATAGCTTAATCATGTGATTCCTCCTGAGAGTTAAGTTTTTACTGAATATGAGCTTACATTGTTGAAATAAAAAGATTAATATCCATATTAGTTAATAGATTATTGCTATATATCAATAATGACTAAAAATGAAGGACTCCGGGAATTTGTTGCTGTGGTTGAAAGTGGTGGATTCACTGCGGCTGCAAAAGTGCTAAATGTGTCAACTTCGTTTATCAGTCGACAAGTGACGCAACTTGAAAAACGTCTGGAAATTCGTCTTTTACATCGAACAACACGAACGGTTCGTTTGACTGAAATGGGAAAGATCTATTATGAACGAAGTCGGGAAATTCTGGATCAACTTGAAACATTGGATTCTGAAATGTCTGACTTGCAAGAGAAGCCAAAAGGCCTGGTAAAAATCACAGCAGCAGGTGAATATGCTGAGCGGTATGTTGCCCCTACAGTTGCAAGATTTGTAACAAAATACCCTGATGTTTCTGTGCAATTGGACGCAACGATGCAAGTGGTCGATATTATTGAAGAAGGATTTGATATTGCGATACGTGCAAGCGCCTTAACCGATAGTTCATTAGTGGCACGTAAGATCGAGAAACGACGCATCATGATATGCGCCAGTCCAGGCTATTTGAATCAACACGGGCGACCAAAAAAACCTGAGGATTTACGGTCTCATAATTGTTTGTTGTTTCCTGATATGGCCTGGCGATTTAAATATCCAGATCGTATTCAGGAAGTAAAAGTCAGGGGTAACTGGCGTAGTAATAATGGCAGGGTGTTGGTTGCTGCAGCAAGAGAAGGTCATGGTCTTGTCAGGTTTTCTGAATATTATGTCAAAGACTATATTCAATCAGGTGAGCTTGAAGTTGTGCTGCAAGATTTTGAAGTGGATGATGTTGCAACATGGATAATTTATCCGAATCGTCACCACTTACCTACAAGAGTACGTTTTCTGGTTGAATATTTACTTGAACAGTTACCCGGGAAAACGACTGAATAAAAAGTAGTTATTTATGAAATAACTTGCAAATTAATAATTGTATTAACGTAAGATAATATGAAGAATAATTTACGGCTGGAAGATTTAAATGACTGTTGATTTGTTAGAAATTTTTAATGCGCATGAAGGCATAGTAAGTTGTATTGGAGCAGGTGGTAAAAAGACAACCATGTTTCATTTAGCCGAGGCGCATACCGGACGTGTCGGTATTACCGCAACTGCGCATATAGAATATTTCCCAAAAACGTTAGAAGCGACAAATTATATTGGCGATGAAAATGAATTATTTAATGCTATAAAAAAGGACAATGTTTCAAAAAGGATTGCATTTGCTAAACCTTCAGAGCGATTTGGGCGACGTGCGGGAGTCAGTCCGACATCTATTCAGAAATATAAAGATGTTGGTAACTTTGACTTATTGGTTGTTAAGGCAGATGGTGCTCGAGGTCATTTTGTTAAAGCGCCTGCTGATCATGAGCCAGCTATAGCTCCTTGTACAGATACCGTAATTCCCATCTTATCCGCCAAGGTGATCGGTCTTCCGTTAAACGATGAAATAGCACATCGCGTTGAGCAAATAAGCAAGGTTACTGGTTTAGATGAAGGAGATAAAATTGAAGTAGTTCATATAGCACGTTTATTATCATCAAATGAAGGGGCGTTAAAAAATATTGGAGAAGCGAAAGTTATACCTTTAATAAATATGGTTGATGACAGTGAACTGGAGAAGATTGCCAGTGAAGCAGCTTATGCAGCGCTTCAGCTAACAGATCGGTTTGATAAAGTCGTGCTTGCTGCGATGAAAAAAGATCAGCCTATAGTTAACGTAATAGAAAGATAATAATTTTTTATATAAAAAGGTCTTTCAATCCAAGAGTAATAAGTACAGTATCTCTGATATCAAAGAACAGCGATATTGCGATTGTCATTAGTAGTAAGATCAAATAAACACCATATATTGATTTTAACTTTTCAAAGTTACCAACCACTTCAGTCTTCGCCAGGTAAATTGCTAATGGTAGCCAGATGTAACCCTCCCTTAAACTAGTCCCATTTAAATTTAGAGTTCTCCGGCATAAACTGCAATCAAAGGAGAACAATAAATGAAAAAATCACGCTATTCAGAAGCGCAGATCGTCAAAATATTAAAAGAA
>JABFGI010000003.1 GCA_013112535.1 Pseudomonadota bacterium | reverse complement strand
ATGGATTATGAGCTAGGCTATTTTGATGAGGATGTCGCTCGCGTTGAACCGGCTGACAATCCTTTTATACCAAAACTGTTACCTATGTCTTCGGTATAAACTGTTACTCATGTGCCCGGTATGGACCTTTATAAAGATGGCGCGCCCGGAAGGATTCGAACCTCCGACCCCCTAGTTCGTAGTTTTCTAGTGGCTTATTTCGCTCACTATTTCAATAACTTACGACAACTAAAATGTGGGCATTTGCACTACAATGCATCACTTTGCAGTACTTTTTGGCACAAAATGCCCACACTATATTTTAGATAAAATGAATAAGAAACATATTTCCAATACAGTACATGTTCTACGAAAAGTTAATGCCATATATTGATCTAAGATAGTCATCTATTTTTACCTTGCCTATGAAACAACTAATTACCCGCTCTAATCAGTCCACCAAGTCCCTTTTCTTCTAAAATTTGATTAAGATAGTCCTTTATTTCTTCGACTTCATTCATCTCTAAAATTTCTTCTAATATTTCAACCGTTCTTTCATACGTAAAATTTCTAATTATCCATTTAACACCTGGAATACTGGCGCCGGCCATACTAAATGAATCAAGCCCCATACCTAACAACGGAATTACTGTTCTGGGATCACCTGCCATCTCACCGCAAACACTTATTTGCATATCAACTTCACGAGCGTCTTGAACAACTTTTTGAATTAGTTTTAATACAGCAGGGTGAAGAAAATCATAAAGTGAAGCCACATGAGCATTATTTCTATCGACAGCTAGTAAGTACTGAGTTAAATCATTTGTACCGATTGACATAAAGTCGACCAACTTAGCCATTGCTTTCAACTGAATAGCTGCAGCTGGAACTTCAATCATTATTCCTAATTTCGGTACTACTATATCGTGTCCTTCTTCTATTAATTCATTGATAACAAGATCAAAATATTTTCGAAAACTATTTATCTCATTGATATGGCTAACCATAGGCAAAAGTAATTTTAGATTACCTAAATTAATATTTGCTCGAAGCATGGCGCGTAATTGTGTAATCAGGATTTCCGGATGATCTAATAAAATACGAATTCCTCTCCATCCTAAAAAACTATTTTCTTCTTCAATCAGAAAATAGGGTAGTGATTTATCCCCACCAATATCCAATAACCGCATGACAACTGGTTGTGGCGCATAAGCTTTAAGTACTTTCCGATATTTCTCATATTGTTTAATTTCACTTGGAAAAGATTCGCTCAACATAAACGAAAATTCAGTACGATATAAGCCGACACCGTCTGCACCTACATCACGAGTAGATTCAATCTCGGATAAAACACCAATATTTGTATTAAGTTTAATTGATTTGCCATCAAGTGTTTCCGCTGGAAGATCACGAAGATTTTCCAGTTCTGTAAATAGTAATTCCTCTTCTTTAATTAAGCGTTGAAATTCTTTATGTACTTCGTCTGAAGGATCGACAAGAATTCGGCCAATATAACCATCAACTATTGCAGTACGACCATTCATGTTTTCAAGTGGTAAATCTTGAACACCCATGACAGCAGGAATACCTAGTGAATGAGCAACAATTGCGGCATGTGACATTGTTGAACCTTTACGGCAAATAATTCCTTTTAAACTATTACGAGGTACATTTGCGATTTGAGTCAAATTAATTTCATCGCCAATTAATATACAATTATCAGGATAATCAATTGGACTACCACTACCTGAATTCAGCCGGTTCAATATCATACTTCCAATTGCTCGGATATCTTCGGCACGAGCACTTATATATTGATTACGGAGAGTATTAAAATGAGCAACAAGATCGTCGATAGTATATCTAAGTGCAGTAGATGCAAATAATCCGGATTGAATACGCTCAAGTACGCCACTTAACAAACTATCATCAGCTAATAGCAAACTATACACTTCAAATAAAGCTTGAACTTCCGCAGGAATGTACTCACGCATATTTTCGCTACTTATTCGTATCTCTTTTTGCACCTCAGTTACCGCGAGCATAAAAATCACTTCCTGCGTATCAGTATCACTAGTTACTTTTTCCTCGACACTATTCAAATCAGCATTAATATCTGGTTGAACCATTACTCCACTTACTAGTCCACGCGCACCTGATACAGCTGTATATACTGAAGTAGATAAATCATCTTTTTGAATACTTACTTCTTTTGAACTGCTTCTTAGAGAAGCATAAATTGCACTTGATAATTGAGTCGTTACTGTTATAAGAATGGCAATATCTTTATCAGTAAATTCTCTATGTGCTCTATTGTGAACTGCAATAACGCCCAACATTTGACGATAATGCATCAATGGAAGACCCAGGAAACTATCGAAAGACTCTTCTCCTGTAATAGGGAAATGAATATATTCTGGATGTGATGAGGCTTCGTACAACACAACTTTTCCACATCGTTCCGCCACCATGCCAACTAACCCTTCACCGGGGTTATATTTAACGTGACCAATTGCTTCAGGATTCAACCCAGCTGTTGCCATTAATATTAATTGTTGACTATTTCTATGTTTAAGATAGATAGAACAGGCATCGACATCTATATTTGATTTAAGCCAGTTAACTATTTTATTAAGCGCATCATCGATATTGTCCGTATGAACTGTTTCATGAACAAGGCTTAATATGGAATCTAACAATAGAAAATCCTTCCGGTTTCAGTATTATTTACTTGTTGTTTTTTAATCATTTATTAAATCCATAGAATTAATAACATTCATGGCTTCCTGTATATCCTGCTTTACTATTAATTTTTGATGTGGCCCTATTACTCCAAATCGACTTAACTTATCAATCAGTCGCTGTTTCACATGAATAAGAATTATAGAAACATTCTTATTTTCCAAATCATTAACCAGTGATTCAAGATTAACCATTGCTGTCGTATCAAGTAAGGAAACGTCTGCAAAATCCAAAACTACCGTATGTATTTTTGAATTAACTGAAGATAATATTTTCAACGCTTTATGTGCTGCACCAAAAAACAAAGGTCCATTAATATCATAAACAACAACTTGTTCATTATTTATTAATTCATGGGTATGTGTTTTATGATCTAATACTGATGCTTCCGTTAGCTCTATCATTCTTCGCATAAACAACATTGATGCCAGTGCGAGTCCGGCGGCTACGGCCACTTGCATATCAATAAAGACTGTTAATAAAAAACAGGTGGCGAATACAGCAGAGTCGGCTGTTGGTGCTTTAGTAAGAATTCTCATGGCATGATGTGCCTCACTCATATTCCATGCGACCATCAATAATACCGCTGCAATTGACGCCATTGGTACATAACCTAGCCATTTAGCAAATACTACTATTGTTAACAGAATAACTACGCTATGAGTGAAAGCAGATAATGGCGTACTTCCACCTGATCTGATATTGGTCGCAGTTCGAGCAATAGCAGCCGTTGCTGGAACACCACCCATAAATGCAACAGCTATATTGCCTATGCCTTGTCCTATTAATTCACCATCAGGATTATGTTTATAACCAGTCATACCATCGGCAACGACGGCACAAAGTAATGATTCCAGTGCACCTAATAATGCAATTGAAAATGCAGCGCTTAATAATGTATGTATCATTTCCCATGAAAGACCAATTGGTTTTCCATCACCACCAGCAAGTTCCCATGGTAAAACAAACTGTGGTAGTACAGGAGGAATACCCTGTCCGAAAATACCATTAATATCGTAGCTAAAGCGCGATGAGATTGTCTCAACCTGAGGCAATAATTCAGAAGAATTAAATATCGCAGCTATGAAAGAGCCTAAAATTAATGCTGAGAAATAAGATGGAATTTTTGATTTCAGTTTTTTCCAAATCAATAGAGTAGTAAATGTGATAATTCCTATGATGATTTCCTGCCACTGAAGACTAGGTAAAGCATCAATGATAGCCATGACTTTCTCAATAAAATGAATCCCATCATGTTCTATTTGCAGTCCTAACAAATCTTTTAACTGCAATATTGCAATGACAGTTCCGATCCCCGATGTAAATCCAATTACTACCGGGTAAGGGATAACCTCTATCATTTTCCCTAATCGGAAAAGACCAAAACCGATCATTATCACTCCAGCAAGCACACCACTTATTAGCAGTCCTCCCAACCCATATTGATAAACAATCGGCAACAAAACGACAACAAAGGCCGCTGTTGGGCCTGAAATATTTACTCGGGAACCACCTGTTATTGCTATCACGATACCGCCAACAATAGCAGTATAAAGTCCATGTTGAGGAGGAACACCACTTGCTATAGCCAGTCCCATTGATAATGGCAAAGCGACGATACCTACAGTTACACCTGATAAAATATTCTGTCTAAAAGAAGAAAATAATGTTCTATCTTTAACTGTTTCAATTAAAGCTGTAAATAACATGCTCACTACCAATAAGTTATCATGTAAGAAATATTATTATGGACTATATCAATGGCATTATCTTGTCAAAGTTATAGCCCATATATTATTTTTCTAAATTAACGAATAGTTTTCTATTATTGCTGATTCATTATTCAGATTTTTATGAGACCTATTACTATAAATGTGTGATTTTATATAATGTCTCGATGTACAGTGCCGAAGTTAACCTTCCAGAATTAACCCCGGCACATTGACACTTAATGAACTAATTTATCCAATAATTTTCGTTTCACATCACCTCCTTATTTTCATTAATGACCCTCTCCAGGTCTGAAAATGTATGTGCAAATGGGATGTCCAATGTTATGCCCAATGTACGTTTAAGATCTGATGCTGCAAACAATCCACAAACCTGAATTTCATCACCCTCATCATCAACAACAAGAAGATACTGTTGATGAAGCAAATTTAATGTTTTCGCAACATCCCCAACTTTAGACTTTTCAATTTCCTTTCTAGTTACGGCACACAGTTTTGATTTAGGCAACATGATATTTTTAACCCGGACATCAGCATACCTGGTTCCTGATTCGTTTGCGTAAAGCATCGGTTTTCTTCCCATTAAATCCATCGCTGTTATAACACCTGAAAATTCTCCGTAATGATTAAAGATCATTAATAAGCGAACACGATTAGCTCGCATTAATTCAAGTGCATCGATTACACTAATGGCCTCACTTGCTGTCGTAGCTCTCACTTTTGTAAAATCGACCATTAATGTATTGGCTTCCGAACTTAGATCGATGTTTACGAATTCAGGCTGCGGATTCAATAAACTGCAATGCTCGGTAAGATTTTTTACTGCAAGCTCTTTATATGAATTTAACATGAATATCTCCTTACAAATTCAATGATATTGTTAACTAACATTTTTGAATGTTTTGGTTTTTAACAATATATATGCACCTTGTTATAGAACATATATGGCACTTTTTTGTGCTATTAATTAATAGAATAATGTGAAGATAAATCTTCAGCACAGGTTTCTATCGTTATTGTTTTAACTTACGAAATTGTTAAGAGATGAAAGGTGGGGCACGTATAGAGTAAGGTGTAGAAAGGTTGTTTGTATTGGCAATAACTAATTTAGTTTTTACCGATTGAGAAATGTTATGTTGTTCTAATTCTGAAATAGAATGAAGTATATCTGGCGTGAATACACCAATAAAAATACTCTCAGATTCATCAACTTCCAGGGCAATATAATGGGTATCTAAGGTTAATCTGGAATGATTGTTACTGAAAGCCAAAGAAAACTGACTTATTAACAGCAAGGTAACCAGCATTAGTAATTTAACTGGTATCAGCTTGTTGTTTTCAATTTTCTCGGCAATTTTCAATTTTTTACCCATATTCCGTAGACATTTGTTGTCCTTATTAGTTTCTTTATATGGGGACTCAATTCGACTTTTCAAGTATAGATCTCTAATTAGGCTAAATTCAGGATGCATAAAAGCATTGATATTTCCGGCTGGATAATTAGATGTATAAATAACACCTTGAACCTGACCTTTATGCACTACCTTATAGGAAGACATGAACAAGTCATAATGATAACTATAAACGTTCTTAAAGATAAAATTTTAATAAATCCCTCCAACCTTCTGGCAAAACAATGCAACTAGAGCATTTTTCTTCATTATATTCAGCAACTTAAGAACATCATATTTAGTGCACAAGCACAACAATGCACTACTTTTCAGTACTTTTTAGCACAAAATGTGCACAGTGATTTTATGACTAGTTTTGTTAAAATATGCTAAGTATCTACTCACCAAGCCAAATACTTTCTCTATATTGAAAATAGGCTAAAGCAACTTAATTAGAAAAGGAATTTATATGGACTGTCCAGTATGTAAGGGCTACAAATTACAACCTGCTAAATTAGACCATGGGTTACCTGCAAGAACGTGTATCAAATGCGAAGGGACTCTCATCGACCTTTTAAACTATCGAACCTGGCTTGAAACAGCACCTGATTTAGCCGAATTAGATGAGGAAGCATCTCTATCTATACAGGAAAATGACAAAGCTCTTGTATGTAAGATTTTTCGACCTTTTATCACGCTATATATTTCAATACGTTATAGTGCTTCATATTTGGCAAAATGCACTACTATGCATCACTTTGCATGACTATATGGCACAAAATGCCCACAGTATTCAGAAGAGACAATTCCGGAAAATGGGAAGTCATAATTAAATTATACCTGACTCTGTTAGATACATTTTAATCATTAATAGTTTCATGCTATCTATTATATTAAGCGACATAGTATGGGTTTAAAATGCCAAAATTAAACGCCATCTTGTTTGTTGGAACCTATCTCTATCTGTATTATTAAGAATATATTATCCATTTAAAACATGTGAATTAACCTCATGGAAACACTTTGGATTATTCTCATCTTGCTTGTGGCAACACGTCTCTGCGGAGCGATTGCATTAAAAGCAAAGCAACCAGTTCTTGTTGGTGAAATTGTTGCTGGTGTGGCACTTGGAATTATTATTGGTGAGTTAGGAAGTGATATACCAATACTGGATCTTTCCAGTAATCATCATTTTATGGCGCTCTCTGATCTCGGAATCTTTTTCATTATGTTACTAGGTGGTGTAGAAATGCGGCCACGAGAATTAGTGGAGTCTAGTTTTACATCTATGATAGTTGCAACCAGTGCTATGGCTGTCCCACTGACAGGTGGTTTTACTTTAGCATGGTTCTTCTTACCAGAAACCGACTTACGGTTTGCACAATCACTGTTCGTTGGCACCGCCTTAGCGATTACTGCTGTGCCCGTCACGATAAAAGTGCTTATGGATATGGGGTTGCTAAGAACTCGTATTGGAAAATTAATTGTTTCCGCTGCCGTGTTTGATGATTTACTGAGTTTAATTCTACTCAGCGTGTTAACCGCTATTCTTAACACTGGTAGTTTACCTGGCAGTTATGAACTGTTCATGATTTTTGTTCAGGTACTATTCTTTCTCGGTTTTGTTTTTATTTTCGGTAAATTTGCAATGCCGCCTATTGCCCGCTTTTTAGATAGCTTGGGTGTTGAAGAAATGGATTTTAGCTTTCTCTTGGTAATGGGAATGATATACGCAGTTGTAGCTGAATTGTTAGGACTTCACTTTATGCTTGGCGCTTTTGCTGCGGGTTTATTTTTTGGTCGGAAAACCATTAACCAAGAAGTTTATGATGATTTACATAAAAAAGTGACAGCTATTACCACTGGATTTCTTGCACCAATATTTTTTGCATCAATTGGATTTGAATTGGATCTTACTGCTGTGACAGAAGTACCTTTGTTTTTAAGTGCTCTTGTTGGTATCGCTTTTTTAGGCAAGCTCGTTGGAGCAGCAATACCCGCCATGATGTTAGGTATAGCTCGAAGAGACGCATGGGCTGTTGGCACAGCCATGAGTGCTCGTGGCGCTGTTGAATTGATTATTGCTGGAATAGCGCTCCGTGCAGGTCTTTTTGACTATGAAGGAAGCTCATCCCCGATTATTGACAATCTATTTTCAAGCATTGTCATCGTTGCCATAGTTACTACTTTGATAGCTCCAATCGGACTCAGAATGATTTTAACAATAAGAGCAGAAAATAATTAGTAATTGTTTTATATAATTTAGCTTTTTAAATCGCATCTATTAAGAATACTAATGATCCGCAGCAGCATCGTTGACTTGTTAAGCATTTCACACGACTACCCTGAATGAATTAGATAAAAATAGAAATACAAATATAAAATAGCCAATTAGTCTTGCCCACCAGAGCTGCCTTCGACCAATGAAGAGATTGTAGAACATCACAAAATAACCAATCAAACCAATAAGAGCAAATATCCCTATGAATTGACCACCTAAGTTACCACTTTGGAAAAACATATTTAGTTCTATTGGAAAAGTATTACCCCAATTCACTAATGTATAAGAAATTCCCGAGCCTATTAAGCCGATAATTAACATCGTTAATTCAATTTTTAATTTCATATCTCTTTACATTTAACAATCCATTAAAGAATTTAATGTTGGAAAATCTTCATACAAATACCTAGATAAATTACTCAGTAACATTAGGTTTGCTTAGAAAGAATCTTTCACCTATAAAAATAAACAGCATCCCTATTACAGCTGCATAAATGACCAATATATCTGAGTTTGCTTTAACAATGAGAAATGCTGCTAGCACAATCACATCAAAGACAATTGCAAGTATCAACACAATTGCATTAGCTTTTATTTCATTTCGCAAGTAAAAAAATACGCCCCAATGAACGGCAATATCCATAACGATATAAAAAATTGCACCTAAAGATGCGATTCTACTGAGATCGAAAAATACAGTTAAACACATGGCAATCACAATTGTATAAACTAGTGTGTGATTTTGGATCGTCCCCGGCATACCAAAATGACTATGCGGCACTAATTTCATATCTGTTAACATAGCAAGCATACGAGACACAGCAAAAACACTTGCGATTACACCTGAAACAGTTGCAATGATTGCTAATATAACGGTAAACCAAAGTCCATAATCACCAAAGGCAGGACGCGCTGCTTGTGCTAACGCAAAATCCTTTGCCTGTATGATTTCAGATAAGCTGAGATTGCTCGCAACTGCCATAGCAACCATAAAATAGATTACAACACAGATAACTATAGAAATAATAATCGCGCGACCTACATTGCGATGAGGATCAACAATTTCTGAACCACTATTAGTTATAGTTGTAAATCCTTTATAGGCCAATATTGCTAAAGCCATTGCTGCAATAAATCCTGTTGTTGATGAACTTGTTACTTCAGCTGAAGTCGTTTCAAAAGATATCCCAGATAACCATAGTCCTGCTATTGCAAAGACGATAATTCCGCCTATTTTTGCAAACGCCATTACCAGTGAAAATGTTCCGATAAGTCTGTTACCTGACACATTGACAATAAAGGCAAATGCTAACAGCCCCACCCCCAACGCTGAGACATACCAATTTTTTTGTTCAATATCGAAAAGCTGTAATGCATATGTACCAAACGTACGCGCTACAAGACTTTCATTGATCACCATCGAAAAATACATCAGTAAGCCACAGGCAGCAGTAACCGTTCCTTTTCCATAAGCCTTCTCTAAAAACATCGCTATCCCGCCTGCTGATGGAAAGGCATTTGACATTTTCACATATGAATAAGCACTAAAGGCAGTGACAATTGCTGCTGCCAGAAAAACTAGAGGGAAATACGTCCCTGCAAGCTGTGCAATTTGTCCCGTTAAAGCAAAGATACCCGCCCCTATCATGACACCCGTACCCATAGCCACAGCACCAGTCAATGAAAGACTGTTTACTTTATACTTGGTCGTTCTATCTTGATGAGAGTGATCCATGCAAACCTCTACTAAGAGTAATTTTACAGATTACTTATTATTTATGCCTCAGCTATCAAATCATTCCATTTAGGAATAAATGCAGGTGTTTTCTGCATATAACTTTTATATTGATTATCGAATATCGCTATTGCATCTTCCTCTTCACGTTTTGATAAACGAACATAGATGTAAACAAGAATAGGAAACATAACAAGTGTGGGTAATGTTGGCCATTGCAGTAAAAAACCAAACATAATAATCATAAATGCAAGATATTGAGGATGTCTTATATAGGAATAAGTACCCGTACTGGCTAATGTCCCCTCTTTTTGTGATTTGTAGAGTACGTTCCAGGATGAGGCAAGCAACCAAAATCCGAGAATGATAAAAACATTACTGAGTATATGTAGAATATCGAAATGTGCATTACCGCCTAACCCTAAAATGGTATGCCATAGATGTCCGTTCTCATGCGAAAGAAAATCTACGCTTGGATAATTTTGTGTTAACCAACCTGACAATAAATATATTGTTAATGGGAAACCGTACATTTCAGTAAACAATGCAACGATAAAGGCAGAAAACATTCCCAAAGAACGCCAATCTTTTTTTGTTTTTGGCTTGGTAAAACTAAACGCAAATATTATGAATATTGCTGAATTAATAATAACCAAAGACCAAAGCCCGTAAGCAGAAGCAGTTCCATGATCCATGACTATTTCTCCTCGTGATGAGTATGGTCTTCTTGAGAGCCATGCTCTCCATGATTCTCATGTCCATGCCCTCCGTGCATAAAAAAATGCATCAACGGACAAAGTAAAAATATTAAATATGGCAAGTATGGAACGATATGTGCCCAATGCTCAGTGATTAAAAGATAAGCAATAAAGCTCATAAATACCCACATTACAAAATTATGTTTTTTAACCTGTTGCGAATGTGTGTCTTGATCATTCATATCGGCTTCCTCATTACTATCCTGATTGCAAATTATAAATAAGGCAGAAGTTACAGTGAGAGAAAATACACTGCAATTTCTGCTATCTTAAAATTAAATTACTTTAAGCCCTTATGTTTTCTATGATCATGACGCCAAACTTTCTCATCTTTTATCATGATTGACGACCCATCATCCAATTCCACTTCAACACCGTTCCTTATCATTCCCTTTTGCTTTCTATGATCATGCCTCCAGACTTTCTTGTTTTTCATCATAACCAATGTTCCGTCTTCCAGTTCCATTTCAACACCATCCTTCATGTTAATCGAGTTACCATCCTTATCCTTCATACGCATAGTGCCATCATCGCTAATTATCAGAGTAGAACCATCTTTTAACTGTAAAGGTCCATCTGACATGTCAGCTGCACTCACGGATATTGATGAAATAAAAAACACAATAAATATTAAATTACGCATATCTCTTCTCCTTGTTTTGATTAAAAAACAACACCCTTCAATCAACCTTTGCTGATGAATTCATTAATTACTTTTATAAATTAACCCTCCTGAGTCTTAACGCATTAGTAATCACAGATACAGAACTAAAACTCATTGCTAATGCAGCAATCATTGGAGACAACAGTAATCCAAATACTGGATATAAAACTCCAGCTGCAATTGGTACACCCGATGCGTTATAGATAAATGCGAAGAAAAGATTTTGGCGAATATTGCGCATGGTTGCACGACTCAATAGACGTGCACGGGCAATACCTCGTAGATCTCCTTTCACTAATGTCACACCAGCACTTTCCATAGCAACATCAGTACCCGTTCCCATAGCAATTCCCACTTGAGCTTGTGCCAATGCAGGAGCATCGTTGATACCATCACCAGCCATAGCCACTATTCGTCCTTCAGATTGCAAGCGTTTAACGACTTCTACTTTTTGTTCTGGTAGTACTTCTGCAATCACCTGATCGATATTTAATTTTGAAGCAACCGCTTCTGCCGTAGTTTTGCTATCGCCGGTTAACATGACAATTTCAACATTGTCTTTATGTAATGCTTCAATGGCTTCGGGCGTTGAGTCTTTTATAGGATCGGCAACACTTAATATTCCAGCTGGTTGATAATCAATAACAACAAACATCGCCGTTTGACCATCGCGTCTTAATGCTTCTGCCTGTTCAATCAAATCAGCCGCATCAATCCTAAATTCTTCTAGAAGTTTTTTGTTGCCTATCGCAACTTGTTTATCTTCGACTGTACCCAAAACACCTTTGCCAGTAATCGAGTTGAATTCATCGACAGGGCTGAGTGATATATTTTTTTCTTTTGCTCCGGTTACAATCGCCTGAGCTAGAGGGTGCTCACTGCTATTTTCCAGACTCGCTCCTAAATGTAATACCTGTTTATCTTTGAATCCTGTTGCTGCAATGACTGAAATTAACTTTGGTTTACCTTCAGTCAATGTTCCGGTCTTATCGACAACAAGCGTATTAATTTTCTCCATCACTTCCAGTGCTTCTGCATTCTTTATCAATACACCAAGTAAGGCACCGCGACCTGTACCCACCATAATTGACATTGGTGTTGCCAATCCTAATGCACAAGGACAGGCAATGATTAATACCGCAACTGCATTAATTACAGCATGGGCAAGTTGAGGTTCAGGTCCGACAAGAAGCCAAACTACAAACGTTACAATTGCTATGAAAACGACGGCTGGAACAAAGTAACCCGAAACAACATCAACCATTTTTTGAATTGGTGCACGACTACGTTGTGCTTCAGCAACCATGTGAACAATCTGTGCCAATAAGGTATCACTACCAACATGTTGTGCTTCCATAACCAGACTACCGGTACCATTTACAGTTGCGCCGATTAGATTATCATCAGCATGTTTACTAATCGGAATTGGTTCACCGGTAACCATAGACTCATCAACTGAACTACTGCCTTCAATTACCTTGCCATCAACAGGTATTTTTTCTCCTGGCCGAATACGCAAATGATTACCGATGTGAACACGTTCAATCGGAATATCTTCTTCAGAACCATTTTCTTTTATCAACCTTGCTGTCTTTGGTGCCAAACCCAATAACATTTTGATGGCCGCATTCGTTTGACTACGCGCGCGAAGTTCCAGTACTTGCCCTAACAATACTAGTGCGGTGATGACGGCTGCAGCTTCAAAGTAAACAGGAACAACACCCATTTCATTACGAACTGAAATTGGAAATAATTCAGGAAATAGCGTAGCAATAATACTGTATGTCCAGGCAACACCGACACCCAAACCTATTAAGGTAAACATATTAAGATGTCGTGTAACGATTGATGCCCATCCCTTTACAAAGAAAGGCCAACCACTCCATAAGACAACAGGTGTTGCAAGAATTAATTCAAACCATTGACGTTGACGTGGTTCAATAATTTGTGAAAAAAACTCCGGCCAGAATTCCGATCCCATCGCACTGACAAAGACAGGAAATGCTAGAAATACACTGACCCAAAAACGTCGCGTCATATCGACCAGTTCGTAATTTTCTTCTTCCGCTTCAGTTTGTATCAGCTCAAGAGCCATACCGCATTTCGGACAATCGCCGGGTTCATCTCGAATAACTTCAGGATGCATAGGACAAGTGTATTGCGTTTTCTTTAAAGACATAGGGAGCGACATCGGCTCAAGAGCCATACCACATTTCGGACAATCACCTGGATGATCCTGTTGAACCTCCGGATGCATGGGACAGGTAAATACATCACCTTTTTGTGCAGCCTTTGCAGGTTTATGTTGATGATTGTGACAACATGATTCAGTCATGACTCCATTCCTTATATAAGCCACAAAAATCACATGACAAACTTTTATTCATCAGGATGATGAGTCCCATGTTCATCGTCTTCTATCACTGATGAAACATCAGTTTGCATTCCACCTCTATTCATCATCATCTTGTCCATATGTTGCCCATGCATTTTTTTCATATCTTTCATCATGGCACTATGAATGGGATAAGGATGTTCTAGTTCGCCTGCAAGATGATATTTAAAGTAAAAGTATGTTGTACATAGGGCTGTTAATATGCCTGCTATTACGAGTAACTTTCCGGCAATTATTAATAATTTTGGCTTTGGATCTGAACTCGCTTTATGTAAAACTAATAAACCAGATGCAATAACCAATATACCTATTAAAAATGCTATATCTCCTAAAAATGCAGCCATGATACACCTCCTAAATTAAGTAACACTCTCTATTAAATGACATATGGAATCACCAATAGGTATGGCATCATCCATGTTTTCCCATTGTCGTAATGCCTTTTCCATTCTTTTTTGTAACGCCATTGCCTCATCAAATTGCTTTTTATTTTTTTGAATTCTTTTCTTAATGATATCTCTTACCAACGGACAAGGAGTTTCACTCTTTTCACTTGCATGGGTTATTTGTTTTATTTCATTTAAGGTATACCCTAATATTTTTGCTTTGCTAATAAAGCGTACACGTACTAAATCCGCATGATTGTACATCTGATAATTATTGGTCTTATTTCGTATTGGTTTTAAAAGTCCCTTTTTTGTATAAAACCGTACAGCATCTGTAGAAACATTTGCAGCTTTAGCAATGTCTTTAACTTGTAAAGAAAATGTATTTTCAGCTTTCTTGTCTGTAATCATGAGAAACCACCTTTCTCAATTGATATAGTTAATCCTACAACCTATGTCTTGCTCCCAAGTCAAGCACTTGGGTTAAAAATAAACCTTAATATTGATATTTATTTTTTTTCACACCACACTCTGTTTTTTCCAGAGAAAATAAACTGACGGAATAACAATAAGTGTTAGCAACGTAGCGCTTATCATCCCTCCAATCATTGGCGCTACAACACGCGTCATGACTTCTGAACCCGTACCATTAATAAACATAATAGGAAGTAGTCCAGCTATTGTTGAACAGGTTGTCATCATAATCGGTCTAACGCGTTGACATGCAGCCTCTGCGATATCGGCAATTAAATGTTCTTTAGTTACTTTTTGTTTTGAAGTTTTGAATTTATCAACTGCTTTATTAAGAAACTCCAGCATGACAACACCTGATTCAACAGCGATTCCAGCCAGTGCAATAAAGCCAACCCCAACAGCGACAGAAAGATTGTAATTTAATAAATATAGAAACCATGCCCCACCGCCTAATGCAAATGGCAAAAACCCCATGATCAATACGACATCACCTAATTTTCTGAAATTCAGATAAAGCAACATAAATATAATGATGAAGGTGATAGGCACGACAATCTTTAATCGTTCCATTGCGCGTAACATATATTCGTATTGACCAGACCAGGTAATTGAGTAACCTGAGGGCAAGTCTACAGATTTCGAAACACGTTCTCGTGCATCATTTACATAACTGCCAAGATCGCGTCCCTTGGTATCAACAAAGATCCACCCATTGATACGTGCATTTTCACTTTTAATCATTGGCGGCCCATCTGTTACATTAACTGTTGCAACATCACCCAATGGAATTCTTGCGCCTGAAGGTGTGACTATGGGTAACAAACGTATTTGTTCCAGGGAATCTCGAAGTTCATGTGGATAACGAATATTGATCGGATAACGTTCTAGCCCCTCAACGGTTTCCGCAACATTCATCCCACCTACTGCAGTGCGCACAATATTTTGTATATCACTGATATTCAGTCCTAGTCGTGCGGCATTGATTCTATCAATATCAACGGTAAGATATCGACCACCTGCAACACGCTCCGCATAAACCGAAGCTGTACCTGGAACATCTTGAAGTGCTTTTTCAATTTGGCGACCAATATCTTCGATGACTTTAAGATCAGTACCCGCTATTTTTATACCAACGGGTGTTTTGATCCCCGTTGCTAACATATCGATACGTGTTTTAATTGGCATTACCCAAGCATTGGTAATGCCAGGTAACTTAACCAAACTATTGAATTCCGCTTTAAGCTTTTCAACCGACATACCCTCACGCCATTCATCACGAGGTTTAAAACGAATGAGTGTTTCTATCATCGTTAACGGTGCCGGATCAGTAGCAGATTCTGCGCGACCTATCTTTCCAAATACACTTTCAACTTCAGGTACGGTACGAATTAATTTGTCCGTCTGCTGTAGAATTTGTTGTGCTTTACCAATGGAAATGGCAGGTAATGTTGTCGGCATATACATTAAATCACCTTCATCCAAATCAGGCATAAACTCACTACCTAATTGTGTAAACGGCCAGAGCCCAACAACCATAATTATTAAAGCAGTAAATACTGTCGATATAGGATAACGAAGTACGGTTTGTATGATAGGTTTATAGATGACAATTAGAATGCGTGTGACTGGATTTTTTTCTGAAGAGATAACACGTCCTTTTATAAAATAACCCAACAAAACAGGCACTACTGTTACAGCAAGTATAGTTGCCGATAACATTGCGTAAACCCATGTAAAAGCCAGTGGTGAAAACATGCGGCCTTCTTGTGCTTGCAAGGTAAAAATAGGTAATACACTCAGTCCGGTTATCAGTAATGAAAAGAATAATGGCGGCCCCACTTCTGTTGTTGCTGTGACAATAACATTCCAATGGTCGCTATCATCACTTTTACGTTCAATATGTTTATGAACGTTATCAATCATCACAATGGCTGCATCGACCATGACACCAATCGCAATAGCGATGCCTCCCAAAGACATAATATTGGCATTAATCCCTTGAGCATTCATGATGATAAATGCCATTAATATTCCAAGTGGCAGACTAACAATAACAACCAGAGCAGATCTAAAATGTAGCAGGAAAAAGATACAAACAAGGGCTACCAATACCAATTCTTGAAGTAATGCGTCCTTTAATGTGCTAATTGCTCGTTCAATCAAACCGGAACGATCATAAGTCTCAACGATCTCTACACCATCTGGTAAACCTTGTTGTAGTTCATTTAATTTATCTTTAACTGAATCGATAACTTTTTTAGCGTTTTCTCCCCAACGCATTACGATAACACCACCAACAACTTCACCTTCACCGTTCAGTTCTGCAATACCACGTCGCAATTGTGGTCCAACACGAACTTGTGCGACATCTTTAAGTAACACGGGTGTACCTCTAGCGTTAACACCGAGGGGAATGTTACGCAGTTCTTCCAAACCAGTGATATAACCAGTGACCCTGACCATATACTCGGCTTCTGCCATTTCAATAACGGATGCACCCGCTTCTTGATTTGCTTTTTTTATGGCATTACTAATCTTAGATATTGGTATGTCATAAGCACGTAACTGATTAGGATCGACAACAACTTGATATTGTTTAACCATACCACCGATGGTAGCGACCTCTGCTACACCTGGGACGGTTTGTAATTCGTATTTAAGAAACCAATCTTGAATTGAACGAAGTTGTGATAAATCATGATTTCCTTTGCGATCAACTAATGCATACTCATATACCCAACCGACACCTGTTGCATCCGGTCCTAGTTCCGGCTTTGCACCAGTTGGTAAACGACTGGTAACTTGACTTAGGTATTCAAGTACTCGCGATCGTGCCCAGTAGAGATCTGTTCCTTCTTCAAAAATGACATAAACATAAGAATCACCAAAAAAAGAATACCCCCTAACCGTAACGGCATAAGGTACTGACAGCATGGCCGTCGTTAATGGATAAGTGACTTGATCTTCAACAACCTGTGGTGCTTGTCCCGGGAAAGGCGTTTTTATAATAACTTGCACATCAGAAAGATCAGGTATCGCATCTACTGGTGTCTGCTTTATGATAGTCACACCGCTGATTAAAACGATCGTGGTGACAAGAATAATCAGAAATCGATTATTGATTGACCAACGTATAATTTGTTCAATCATGGTTTACTCCTTTTCCATTTCATCATGTTCCATCGAATGTTCACTCATATCATCTTCAACGGCTTGCATGCGATTTAAACTTGCTTTGAGGTTTGATTCAGAATCAATCAGAAATTGTGAGGAGATAACAATTTTGTCGTCTTCATTTAAACCTGAAATAATTTCAATCATGTCGCCACTTTCGATACCAGAAACAACGTCCTGTGCCTGAAAGCGACCTTCTCCAAGTGCTTTTATAACGCGTTCCTGATGAGCATCACGAATTAATGCTCCTCGTGGAATACTGATGACATCCTTCTTCTCTCCGGTGAATATAGTGACATGTGAATACATATTCGGTTTTAACTTTTCTTTCGAATTATCAAAACGTAAACGCACCCGCAATGTTCGAGTCACCGGATCAAGATCAGGATAGATATATTCAACAGTTCCTTTCCAGATGACACCCGGCATGGATGGCAATTTTGCTTCAGCACTTTGACCTACCTCAACCCAGTCTGCTTGTCGCTCAAATACTTCAGCTAACAACCAAATCGTATCAAGATTAGCGATACTCAAAATTTGAGTTTCAGGTTTGATATACATCCCTTCTCGTACTCCGAGATTGATTAATACACCTGATTGCGTTGCATAAAAACGTATGTTCTGTGTAATTTTTTTATCTTTCTCTAATCTATCTATTTGTGACTTCGATATGCCTAAGGCAGAAAGTTTCTCTTTTGATGCTGCTGCTAATAATCGATTGCCACTAGCTAAGGCTTGCAAGTATTCTTCCTGAGCATTTACTAATGGCGGTGAATAGAGTTCAAATAAAAGTTGTCCGCGTTTAACCTCTTCACCTTCAGCACGAACTTGCAATCGTTCTATCCAGCCTTCTGTTCTTGTATGAATATGATTGATACGTGTTTCGTCGTAATCGATATAACCAACTGTACCAATTCTTTTCCATAAGGGACCACGTTCTACATTAGCTGAACGTACTCCAAGATTATTAACGACCTCCGGACTTATCTTAACGATGGACATATCTTCATCCATGCCCTCATCTTCACCTTCGTAAACTGGAATTAGATCCATCCCCATAGGTGATTTGCCCGGTTCATCACGACGGTAAGTAGGATTCATTGGTGCAACCCAATACATAATTTTTTTCTCTTTGGATTCCGAATTTGAATGACCCGCATGTTCATTCGAATTCATATCCATATTAGAGTTGAACACTATTTGAGAAACATTTAATTCCTTCTCAAATAAAACACCACCAGAAAGCCCAATGATGAGCAAAAGGATTATTAGAATTATTTTTTTCATAGTGTTTCTCTTGTGTAATACAGTAAGTTTGCTTGTGACTTGGCACGATCAACACGAATCTTCAACATATCTAATTGTGTATTTAACTCAGTTAATCGAGCACGCATTAAAGTTGTAAAATCAGTGAGATCGTTTTGATATGCTTTTAATGTTGATTCTGAATTCTGTTCAGCATCAACCAATGCTCGTGTTTCATATAATTCAAGCCGTTTACCAAGACGTACCCAATTAGCATGTTCTTTTTCAACCTGTCGTTTAAGTTCCAATAAACGATCTGTGCGAACGAATTGAGAGGCTTGATGTTCAAGTTTACTAGCAGATAACCGTTTATCCTGTCGTTTATCTGTAAACAAAGGTAAGTCCACCATTACCATGGCAGAGGCAAAATCATCTCGACTACTACCATCAAGATTGTTTCCAGAACGCTGACCATAGGTCAGGTCCAACATCCAACCGGGTTTATATTGCTCTTCCGCTATTTTGATATTTTTTTCTTTAGCATTAACAACGGCATCTTCCATCAGAATCATTGGGTGAAAATTTAAATTTGAAACTATCTCCTCCTCACTAACAAACGATGATAATTCTGGAAACGAATCAGGTAGCGGTCTTTGTGCATAGTCATTACCTATCCATTTAGTTAATTCGGCCAAGGCAATTTCTTTTGCACCAACAATCTCAGCAATACGATCATCTACCAAAGCCAACTCAAGTTGTGCACGCAGAACATCATGCTGGTTATCCCTGCCAACGGCATATTGACGTTGAGTGATATCCAGCAATTGTGTGAATAAAGTTCGGTTTTGCTCAAGGATTAGTTCTGTTTTTACATTCAGAAACAAATTCAGATAACTATTACGCAATGAACGTAATACTTTCTTTTCCTGCTCTAATGCCTTTGCCTTATCAACATCAGCCATATCCTCAGTTCGTAGACGTTTGTAATGAAGTGTGTCACCTCTTGGAAATGCCTGTTGAACGCCAAATTGAAGTTGCGTCATAGGTTCCTGAGTTCGACTAAAACCATCAACGGGAATATTCATGACGCCGAACTTGGCTTTGGGATCAGGTAATTGTTCTTCAGCTATAGCAATTTCATTTAAACTATCAGCACGAGTATTGTATTGCTTGATAATAAAGTCAGCATCTAATGCGAGCCGTTCCGCTTCCGCCAGGGATAATTCATTAGCAATCGTACTGATGGGTATAACTATCAGAACAATTACACTTAATTTTTTAAATATTCCGTAAAAATACATAACACACCTCAAACACAAGTAAAAAAACGACAATTGATCTCGCGATCAATCAGCGAACACAAGGTATGGTATGTTTAAATCAGAAGTACGTTGTAAGTCTGAAGAGGAAGGAGGATTGCCCTATCGGGAATTGCAGAGATCCGATAATTTGGAGGAGCTCTAGTTGAAATATTTATCTCACTTGATACATAGTTATATAAATCAGATGAAAATTTTGTCTTATCTTTTAATTCAGAATTCTTGTCTGAGCTGAACGTCACTGTCATAGCATCGCAATCACAAACTCCCAAACAGTGCTCATCATCTACGACATTAATTTCTTCTAACTCAATAGTTTCAGGTGTATGACAAGAAGTTGCTATTTCAGCTACTGGCTCATGATGATTATTAATGTCATCATCAGATGCAAAGCATGTTTGACACAATACCAACAACCAACTACCTATAAAGGCAGACAAAGCTAATGTCGCATTTTTGCGTTGTTTGTTTTTAAGTTGTATCAACATACTAGAAATTATAGTTCATTCCATATTAAAGATATAAGTGAACTATCGATAAATTTTTGATTAATATCAATCTTTGACATCAAAATTCTCTAAAATTCACATAATTTTTATAAAAGTGTACCAATTCCAGCTACTCTGAGCATTTCAGCATCTACACCCCTGCTCTGACAACAATCCGCCAAAACGCCATTCACAGCGACAGCTGGCACTGATTTTATCCCCAGTTCTTTTATACGAGACTGTACATCAGCATCATGTGTATCGTGAATAATTATCTCGCAGGATGGACAGGCTAACTCATTAACTAAATCAATCGTTTCCTGACAAACCGGGCAACCTGCGCTGAATATTTCTACTTTACGTTTAGTCATTTTATATCTCCTTAGGTAATCGATTTCGTTTCAACTTCACAGGCAGAACAGGAATCACGATTACCCGATGATTTGATTCTTGATTGCCATATAACAGACACTATTAATCCAGCAATGCCTGAGTAAATTAGTACATTCGTTTCAAACAAAGATTTTCCAAGTAAAATAAAAATAGAAGAAAGTACGCCAAGATAAACTGGCTTATATTGTTTGTTTCCCTTCGCACCAACTACTAAACCTGCAATGGTTAATATTAAAAACAAAGTTAACAACGGAAATAGATACGGTGTGTAATTAATGAAATTTACTCCTATCGCACCTAACATGCCGGTATACAACGGCCAACAAAATGGACAAACTACCTTCGGCAATAAAGCGAGCAACATGACGGGTATTGCTGTTATTTTTAAACTTGACCCCGAAATTTGATTGACACCACGCTCTTCCGTTATTGCTTTTTGAATTGCACTGATGATTTTCTCCAGAGGTGGAACACCACTAAATGCTTTATCAGATTGTGCATATAATCGACATTGCTTAGCATTATTTGAATCTTTTGATTCATCAATGTCGATTCCGTTAACCAGGATTGTTGGCGAACCATAATGACGGACATAGTCTGGAGATAATGAGTCGTTCACCTCCCATTCCTGCCAATGAGGTTTCATATTAATTTTTGAAAATGCTTGCAATAACAACTGACGAGTTGGCTTAACATTTGGACAGCCTTTCTCGTACACGAACTCTACTAATGGCACGTTATGTACTCCTCTTCCCTAATGAATCGAGGATAGGACAATCGCTAATAGGTGCCTCACCTGGACAAGCATCAACTAATTTCTTTAAACTTTTTTCCATTCGCCGCAACATTTTAATTTTATTTTCAATATCGCTTAATTTATCTTCAGCTAAATATTTAACATCACTGCATACCGTGTTTGCATCAGATTTAATGGACAGTAATTCACCTATCTCTTTTAAAGAGAATCCAAGCTCCTTCGCCTGTTGTATAAAAAAGAGTCTATCTATCGCATCGCCGTTATACTGACGATAACCACTTTCCTTTCTTTGTGGCTTTTCAAGTAACCCTTCTTTTTCATAGTAGCGAATTGTTTCAACGCTAATTCCGGATTTTTTGGCAATCTGTCCTATGGAATACATGGGTATAATGCCTCTACTGTTATTGATGAGTTAAGTATAAACCCTGAAGTTAACTATAGAGTCAAGTGTGGTCGATAAAATATATATTTTTACCCTAAATTGATGAACGAGAACTCATTGCTTCTCTTAAAATTTGGTAACTCCCATATAGCACAACCGATGAAATTATTGCGCCAATGATTAAATCAGGTAATGCTGATTCAAAATACGCCACCAATATTCCGGCAGTAATGACACCTAAATTTGCAATCACATCGTTCTTCGAAAAGATCCAGGTGGCACGCATGTGTACCTCACCCTGTTTATGTTTATTCAGTAATACAAGACAAACAACATTTGCGGTTAAGGCGAATAATGAAATAACAATCATAACGGTAGAAATTGGTTCACTGCCATATAAGAAGCGTCGAATAACTTCAAATATTATTCCGAATCCAAGTAGCATTTGAAGCATGCCACTCAACATGGCTGAATTCGCTTTAGCCATTGCCGTTTTACCTATGACGTATAATGCCGATGCATATACCATTGCATCCGCTAACATATCGAGTGAATCAGCGAGTAACCCCGTTGACTCAGCATACAAACCAAATGCAAATTCAAATAAAAACATAACCCCATTAATCACTAATACAATGATTAAGAGATTACGTTGGTTCTTTGGATCTATATCATCATGACAGCCGCAATCACTCATAACATCTTAGTTTCCAATTTATCAATGAGGAGTAATAATTGAATTATCACAACAGTTATTATTTTCTGACTGGCTTTCATACTCAAATTCAATAGTTGAATGCGAGATATGAAATGATTCATATAAGATATCTTTTATTTGGCCTTTGATGATTTCCGCATCCTGATGCCCTGACTCAGTAATCACAACATGCGCTTCGAGTGATCGTTCATGTTCATTTAATTCCCACACATGCAAATGGTGAACTTCCTTTATATTTTCAATCTCCTCTAATCTCTTGGTCACTTCATTAATATCAATATCGGCCGGTACACTTTGCATCAAAATCCTAATCACTGATTTGATTTCGATATAACCATGGAAAAGAACATAGCCTGCAATTAGAAAAGTACAAATTGTATCAACGATGTACCATTCATAAAAAATGATAAGTGTGCCTGCGATAATGACAGCGACACTACTCAGTGCATCTGCCACATTATGTAAAAAGGCTGCACGAATATTGAAACTGTCTTTTGACATAGCATAAGTAAGTACTGCAGTAATGACATCTACAACCAGGGCAACACATGCAATGATAACCACAATCCAACCCGCAATCGGTTCAGGTTCAAAAACACGCATGACAGCCTCAAACAGTAGATAGATACCAATCAAGATCAAGGTAGTTAAATTAATCATTGCCCCGATTAATTCAGCACGCTTGTAGCCAAAGGTGCGGTTTTCATCCGCAGGTTTCTCTGCCCATTTCCTGGCAATAAGCGCGATTAAGAGCGCGGCAGCATCACTAAAGTTATGAAGTGCATCAGCAACTAGTGCAAGACTTCCCGAAATGATTCCACCAATGACTTGCACGACGGTCAGCACAAGGTTTACAAATAGCGCAAGGATTAACCGTTGAACACCATTCGTTTCATCTATGTTTGCATGATGGTTATGTGTGTGAGATGCACTCATAATATTTTACTAATGTTTTTCTTAACTTTAATTACTCTCTACTCTAACCGCAAACCATTTATAAAGTGCCGGTATAACCAGTAAGGTTAATATGGTAGATGTTACAATCCCACCAACTACAACCGTCGCCAATGGACGTTGAACTTCACTACCTGTACCTGTAGAGAGTAATAGTGGAATCATTGCCAGTATCGTTGTTATTGCTGTCATCAAAACAGGTCTTAATCTAAGACATGCTCCATGGATAGATACTTCATCTATACTCATTCCCTTCTCTAATAATTGATTAAAGTATGTTACCAGTACAATGCCATTCATTAATGCGATACCAAAGAGTGAGATAAACCCGACAGAGGCCGGTACAGAAAGATTTTGTCCGCTTACCCATAAAGCGACTACTCCTCCTACCAGTGCCAACGGAATATTGAAGAAGATCAATGTTGCATTTTTAAATGAATTAAAACTGCTATAAAGCATGATAAATATTAATAGTAACGTAACGGGGATAACGATAGCTAAACGCTTATTTGCTTCCTGTTGCAAACGATACTGCCCACCCCATGTCACCAGATAACCAGGAGGTAACTCAACACTTTGATCAATTTGTTGTTGCGCTTCTTCAACAAAGGTCACAATATCACGACCGACAACATTGCTTTGTACCGTAATAAAACGTTGATTGTTTTGGCGTGTGATTTGTCTTTGGCCAACCAACTCTTCAACCAATGCAACCTGCTCAAGGGGAACTTTTACCCCATCGGGTGTTTCGATCAATATTTGTCTAATATCGTCTTTTGTTGCTCTTGCATCTGGTGTGTATCGAACAAAAATATCGAAACGACGTATCCCTTCAAAGATTTGTCCGGCAGAAACACCACCGACAGCGGCACTAATCACATTTTGTACATCCTCCAAGTTTAATCCGTATCGGGCAATTGCTTGTCTATCCGGACGAATACGAAGTTGTGGCACACCTGATACTTGATCCACTTGAACATCCGCAGCACCTTCTACTTCTTGTATTACAGCTGCTATATCATCGGCCTTTTGTTTTAAAATATTCAGATCATCACCAAATACTTTAATTGCAAGTTCTGCTCTCACACCCTCCAACAATTCATCAACTGTCATTTTAATTGGTTGAGTCAGGTTAGCTTGAATACCCGGTATGTTTTTAATTTTCTCTCTGATCTGTTCTTCGATAAAAGATTGATCTTTAGGCTTACGCCATTCCGTATTTGGTTTCAGGATGACATACATCTCGGCGGAGTTAGTGGGATCAGCATGTGCGCCCACTTCACCACGACCGATACGTGTAACGACCTTGGTAATTTCAGGAACTTCTTGTAAACGCTTTTCAACCAACATGGTATTGCGTTTACTTTCGTTTAATGAAATAGACGGTGCCATGGTTAAACGAACGACTATCGTTCCTTCATTTAACTTTGGTGTGAACTCAGCACCCAGTTGTGGAAAGATTGCACCGCCAACAACAATTAATACAAACGCGACTATTAACGCAATGATTCGGTTATGAACAAAAAAGCGCACCAGTGGAGTATAAATTTTAAGTAACCATTTAACGATGAGGACTTGATCATCCTCATTTTCATTTTCTTTCTGTTTGGGCTTGTTCATGACAAATGAGGCAAGCACAGGCGCGATAAAGATCGCAAATAACAATGACCCTGTCATCGCTAATGCAATTGTGTACGCCAATGGTCCGAATGTTTTTCCTTCAACCCCTTGCAAGGTAAATAAGGGAAGAAACACTATCAGGATAATGATAATCGCAAAGACAATTGGTCGTCCTACTTCACGACAGGCACGCCCCACGATATGTAAGACACTTTCTTCGGAATCAGCTTTGCGTAATAGTCGATCAACATTTTCAATCATGACGACACCACCATCGACCATCATGCCGATCGCAATGGCTAAGCCACCAAACGACATCAGGTTTGCCGAAATATCGAGAACGTACATCCCTATCAAAGCAAAGAAGACTGAAAATGGAATTGATATCGCAACGACAAAACTGGGCCGTAGTGCACCCAAAAATAATAGAAGGATAAGAACAACCAACACAACACCTTGAACTAAAGCATCCGTTACAGTTTTAACACATGCCTCGACTAAACTCTTTTGTTCATAATAAGGAACGATACGAATCCCTTCCGGTAATATTTTATTAATCTCACCTAATCTTTTTTCTACATCGGCAATCACTGTTGAAGAGTTGGTGCCAAACAGTTTAATCACCATACCGGCGATCACTTCCTCAACACCATTGCGGGTTTGTAAGCCTCTGCGTATGGCACCGCCCGTTTTGATATCCGCCAAATCACCCAGAAAGATAGGACTGCCATCAACCGTTTTAATGACGATATTATTTAAATCATCGATGCCTTTGGCCAAGCCAACAGAACGGACTATAAATTCTTCAGAGTTCTTTTCGATAAATTGTGCGCCGACATTTAGATTGTTGGCACGGATACGTTCGATCACATCATGCAATGAAACGGAATAGCGCAATAAGGCATCGGGATTAATTTCAACATGAAATTGTTTTTCAAAACCACCTATACCTAAGATCTCAGTGACGCCCGGAACGGTTTGTAAGTTGAATTTGACTATCCAGTCCTGAATCTCGCGTAGTTCTATCAGTGAGTATTGACCTGTTGTATCTTCAAGGTAATAAAACAGGATCAACCCCATCCCGGTAGAGATCGGCCCCATTACGGGTTCTCCAAAGCCTTCCGGAATTTGTTCTCTTGCCTCCTGCAAACGTTCGTTG
Organism: Pseudomonadota bacterium; assembly: GCA_013112535.1. Taxonomy (GTDB): domain Bacteria; phylum Pseudomonadota; class Gammaproteobacteria; order Eutrophobiales; family Eutrophobiaceae; genus UBA7359. The sequence goes on along the minus strand of JABFGI010000003.1, from coordinate 256,017 downwards.
ACTAACTGACGCGCAAAATAAATATCAACGTCATCTTCAAAGTAGACATTAACGACTGACAAACCAAAGTTAGAAACAGAGCGAACATTATCAATACCGGGCAGTCCGGTCATCGCCACTTCCACCGGATAGGTGACGTACATTTCGATTTCTTCCGGCGCTAGTCCTTCCGTTTCAGTAAATACTTGCACCAGATTTGGTGATACATCAGGAAAGGCATCAATCGGTAATTGTGTGTAAGCACGATAACCGGCGATCATAACCATGATGGCAAACAACACCATCAGCAATCGGTTTTGCAGACTAAAGTCGATTAATTTATCAATCATTGTTTTGAATTCTCTTTTTGTTTTTCAACTAGTGACCATGGCCATCGCCAAACGATGCCTTTTGCATTTGTGCTTTTAATACAAATGCATTTTTAGTCACGTATTGTTCGCCTTCATGTAAGCCATCCAATACTTCAACATGTGTCGTATCACTGCGGCCCAGTTTCACAGAATGTGGCTCAAACCCTTCTTCAGTTTTAATAAAGACAACGGGGTGATTATCGATGGACTCGATGGCTGTTTTTGGAATAACGATGTCACTGGTAAAGTCTGATAATGTGACAACGACCGAAACGAACAATCCCGGCCGCCATTTTTGATCTGTGTTATTTATAACAATTCGCGCAGTAGCACTTCGTGTTTCTTCGGAGACCTTTGGACTGATATATTCAATAACACTTTCAATATCAGGAATACCATAACCCGAAACTACCAAGGCTTGCTGACCAGTCTTTATCTTTACTAGATCTTTTTGATAAACGGTTAGATTGACCCAAACATGGTCAAGCTTAGCTATGACAAACGGTAGACTCTCATTATTTAATAATTCTCCTTGAACAACATGCTTTTCAGTAATCACACCATCACCAGGCGAACGTATTTCATACAAGGTTAAATCACAATCATCATTACATTGATTGTTAACTTGTTCGATACCGATAGCACGTAATTTTTGTTTAGCCAGCTTATACTCAATATAAGCATTATCTTTAACTTGTTGTGCTTCTTGAAATTCCCTATCGGAAGTTAAGCCTTCCTTTTTTAAATTTTTCTCACGTTCATACGTCTTTATAGCTAAATCATAACGACTCTTTGCAGCTTCTGTTTGTGCCTTGATCTCAGCTAGTTCCCTACTGGATAAAGTGGCTAATAATTCACCTGTCTTAACATTATCACCTAACGTTTTATAAACTTGTTTGGTAATACCGGAAACACGCGGAACAATATGAATTAAATGATCCGGATCATGTGTAATTTCACCTGGTAGAGTCAGAGTTTCTTTAATACTGCCGCTCCCTGCTTTATCTAATTTGATTTCAAACTCTTCAATTTCCTTTTCTGAGAGCACGAGATGTTCTTCATGTTCATCTTCACCTTGCTCTGCATGAGAAGGTTCATCATGTTCATGATCATGTTCTTCTTGCGCATAAGTATTAAAGCTAAGTAATAAACCTATACTGATAGTGATACTCCATAAAAATTTCATCTGATTGCCTCCTCAGCAATATAATCAGTGCGATCACCTAACGATGATCCAATCAATCGCTCAATTGCGACGACAACCCGGTGATACTCAGTCACGGCATCAACATATTGTTGTCGTGTTTCAAAGTAGGTGCGTTGTGCATCTAATAAACTTAATAAATCCAGTTTGCCTAAACGGTAAATTTTTGTTGACGCGTTAAATGCCTCTTCAGCTCCGGGCAGGATTTCACTTTTTAGTGTTGTCACTTCCTGGTGAAGGATATTTAAACGTTGATAAGCAATAAGTAGTGCAGAACGTAATCGTGTTTCAGTCACAGCTTGTTCTTTTGATGCGCGACTAAGTCCAACTTCTGATCGTTGCACACCGGTTTGCTTGTTATTAAAAATAAATAACGGAATAGAAATACTGGCAACCGCAGCGACATCATCAGACTCATTGAGATGACGCAAACCCGCACTGACAGAAATGTCCGGAATGGTATCTGCTTGTGCGAGGTTAATGGCATTTTGATGACGACTGACTTCTGTCGCCCATCGTGCAATATCTGGGTTATTGTTAAGTTTGCTGACAATTAAAGCTAACTCCGGCAAAGCAGGTATATTGTAGAAGTCACCCAATACCCTATTGAAGCTAACCTCTGTTCCGCCCCAGCCTGACACCAGGTTTTGTTTTGATATGGCTAATTGTCGTTCGGCATTCATCTGACTCAGGCGTGTCTTGGAAAGCTCTACTCTTGCTTTAATCTCTTCAAGTGGGGAAACTTTCCCTGCTTCCACGCGCTTCTTTACCGTTAGATAAATCTCATCAGCCAATTCATTTATCTCGTTGGCTATTGTGAGTTTTTCTTGCTGGCCTAAAACATCAGCAAAGAAAACTGCAGTTTGTGATAACAAATCAACGCGTTTAACTTCATAGTCCCAGCGAGCAAGATCACGATCCGTTGATGCAAGCTGTCGACGCTTCATCCGTTTATCTCCCAGCTCAATAACCTGGCTGAGTGCAATAGTGGTTTCCGCTGATTTGAATGCACCGATATCACCAGAGCCCGCAAAATTTTCTAATTCAATTTCGGCTTCCGGATTCGGTAACAACCCTGCTTCGATTTGATCTATTTCTTTAGAACGTATCGTCCATGCATACGTCGCTAATTCCGGATTGTGTTTCAACGTCAGAACAATTGCTTGCTGAAACGAAAGTTCACCCGTGGGTTGAACCATTGGTTGATCAAATTCTTCCGGTGCCATTGTCGGTGGCAATAAGAGTTCATCATCAACAGCCATGACTGTTACATGAATAAAGCATGCAACAGTAAATACATAAGTTTTAAGAACCATAGTTAAATCTCGTCAATCAAAAGACATACCCTCTCAGCACACGCTGAAAGAGATTCGTTATTGTTTAAGAACTACCTGATGGTAGTGAGAGATTAAGCTATTGGGGGTTGGTAAGGCGGTGGCCCTTTAATGGAAAGATAGTTTTGTTCCTGAAATTTCAGAACTTCATTGATTCGATGATTAGCAGCAAAAGAAATTTTTTGCACGAGGCCCAAAGAGTGTGAAGAGAAATGACAGCAGTGGTCACAGGAGACCGAATCACTATCAGATTCATGCTGAACATCCATCTCGTGAGCATGACTTTCTGTTGATTCAGACAACTCATGAGCGTAGGCATGGATCGGCATGATGATCCCGGAGAGGGTCATCAACACCAATAATATCTTTGCCATTCGAATTCGCATGCTTTAACTATGAATTATCTGAGGGTTCTTTTCAAGAAGGCAATCATAATAACAACTAAATTTGATTAATTTAAACCGAAATCTTACGTTATTAATTCATAATCGATTTTTTTACTGCAAAAAGTATAGAAATTTAACTACTTTTAATTTTATTAGTACCTAAACACTGTTTTCATAATCCCCGCAAATACCTAGATAAAAACCATCAAAAAATCGCACTCACCTTTTGCGAACTTGTTAATTATTTAGTTGTCGAAATTATTTTTAATTTGGTGTAACTTATAATTATTAAAATATTCTAATATTAAAGTATTATAAATATTGTAGTTTTATAATATTATAATAGATACAAGGTATATAATATTATAAACCCTTCAAAAGACCGCTTAACTCATCAGCAAAATATTTTTAGCGTTTTAAATTAAGTGGCAACCAAGTTGACTTTAAAGACGACTAAAGCGGCGTTAAAGGCAACATAGTTGTGCAAAAATTCCCGCACTCTTGTTAAGCATATTTGATGAATTTGCTTGGACGTTAACTAAAAATAATGGATATAAGTTAAATCTTATATTAAATGCATTTTATATAGTATCTACACATTATATTTGAGTAGTTTTTTTCTCTGCTTCAATAAAAGCCACGTGAGTGACTGTTCAACAAGTCTACATATTAACCACTACCAAATTTCAGTTCCTCTTGGTTTCCCTGTCTGAATTTCGGAGTGAATATTTTCCGCAGTTATTTTTGCGACAAGTTTTTCAAGCGTATAATGTGTTAAAGAAACACCTATTGATTTGTCGTAGTCTGTTTTTTGATTGACTATCTCAGTCTTCTTTATTGTCATATCACACAACTATTATTTATTAAAAATTTAATACACGCTCCTTCAAAATAAGTATGAACTTCTTTTTATGAGTCAACTGTATATTTCATATCAGTATAAGATTAGGCCGGCTGTTCTACTCCATTTAAAAAAGTTGTAATTTCTTCCTGCAAAGATTTGAGCTTGCGTTTTTGCATGGCAAACACTGCTAAAAGCAGAAATATTACAAGCATAACAGGGATGGCAAAAATCAAAATTAATGGCACAAAAGGCACCGGTAATAAATTAATACCCATGAAAATGTAGAGCCGACGCATATGCTTATTTACGCCCTCAATCATCACGTTCAAATCATCATCAATAACTATCTTCTTCCCTTCAATTTCTGCGCCTACGACTAATCCATTGTTACCCTGTTTGTCACCGCCGTGTACATAAATCGTAACATCCAATCCTGGCTGCAAATAAGAGTCAATCGTCTGACTTACTCGTATATCTCTAATCATGACTGCCTGTCCTTCTGACTCCATTCGTATGTAATCATAGGCCGTGTGATCTGCCTTAATTACATGCGGCCCCAATTCACCAATCTCTCCTGTTACCGTTGCAATACTCTCCTGTTTTTTACCCACGTTATCTATCTCCTTTAGTAAAAGTTAAACCAATACCAAAATTAAATAATTTTCATTAATGGTACTGATAGTCCGTGGAATTATAGTCATTCTAGCCATATTGTCTAGTCATGGAAAAAGATCCCAAACTCGTTCTATTCGGCAAGCATCTAAGGGCACTCAGAAAGGATGCTGGCTTCACGCAAGAAAACTTTGCTACGGAAGTTGGTTTGGACCGAAGTTACATGGGGGGGATAGAAAGGGGTGAACGCAACATATCAACGCTTACTGCAATGCAAATTGCGATAGCGCTCGGTGTTGAAGTGGGAGAATTATTTCCAGATATTAAGTCTTTGAAGAAAGCTAAATAAATTACTACTCCCCATAATAAATTATAAGGAAGATAATACTTCTAATGCGTAAGGCCATGAAATATGTTCTTGTTCTAATCTTAAATTTTTCATCCATCGGTTATTGCATAGATCATCATAAAGTTTTTTCTCCGCCTTGGTTAGCATTGGCAAATTAGTTGATGTCTTTGGAGTTTCATCTGAACCCCATAATTTTTCATGTTCAAGAAATGTTGATTCATCCATTAAAAGAGATTGCACCTGTGGGAAATAATTCCTTAGTCGGTTTAATATGGCGAAACCATCTGTATCTATATCTCCCCAATAGTATATAGGGCAATCATGGAGCAACTGAACTTCCTGCAATATATCTACTGAGTAACCAAGTCCCATAATAACAATAGAACCTGGCACATCATTGAAAGCTAAACCTGTCTGTAAATTTTCTACAATATACACTTTTTCAACAGGTAAAATTAATGTCTTCAAATAGTCTAATGAAATGGATAAATCACCTACCCCACTAACACAATCTCGTAATTGTTCATCTAACAATCGAATTCGTATCATCGTTGGCTCTTGTCTTAAGCCCGCGATTTGATAAAAATTGCTATCATCGGACTCTGTTATGGTTTTAATGAATTCTGCAATCATTGATTTTCTATTTATAAGCCATTTTGTATGGATACCTTCAATAGGTAACTGACGTATATATAGATTTGAACTTGGATGTTCTATTAACCACTCTAACACCGCAAACAATCTATCGAAATCTAGCTCATCATATTCTTGTAAAACTTTAAAATATTTAGACAGAATTGTTGTGAGGCTAGGCCATGCATTTATTAACTTTTGATAACGTTGTGTTACTTTAATCCAGTTTTGTTCCTCGCCAACCCAACGAGTAATTTGTATAGGAGTATCAATAACTATTTTTTCAGGTAGTTTTTGCTTGCCTAATTTTGACCAATGACGCTCAACCCATTGAATTTCGCCTTCTCCATCCCAATTCATCCATAGATTTTGCCATTGCTGCACATCATTTAAATATTCATATGCTTGACTCTCTGTAGGGACTCCTAAAGGAAAGCTTATTGGCCAGTTTGTATTACCAATCAGCCATTGCTTATTCTGCTTTTTATAGCGTTGACGTAGGCGCTGCGTTAAATCTTCAGGCTTCAGCAGAAAGGTTTTCGCCACGAGCTTTTTCCGGTAGGTTTAGTTTATGTTGTTGTTGGTCATACTCAATCTGCATCGTCGCTGAACGTTTTCGATCAGCAATATCGACAAAGCAAGCTCCACCAATAAAAGGTTCTAATGTCATCACTGACTTTAAAGGTGTTGCCACAATCATCTGGAATTGAAATGCAGTGAAGATTTTCATCGCTAATTCAGTAAACTCATTATCGGCTTTACCAAATGCTTCATCTAATACAACAGGGGCATAAATTGGAATACCATCATCGACCCCTCCTAACTGATAACGGAGAGCTGCCGCTAAACAGGTCGTCGCCAGTTTTTCTCTCTGTCCACCTGACTTGCCTGCACCGGAGCGATATATTTCCAGCTCTTTACCGTCTTTATCCGATTCACGACCAATAAATTCAACATGCTGTCGCACATCAAGCACTAACGCTCGCCAACGTTGATCCTCATTCTCTTGACTGGAAAGCTTATTTACAATGTTACGTAGTATATTAAAACGTGATTCTGCCTCTTCTCTATCCATTTGCCATGCATACTCAAGCACACTATTAATATGCTCTCTAAATTCCTTAACCTGAGACAAATGACGGTCATTTACTTCAATACGTAAATGCGTGCCAGGATTAAAATCAGCATTCGCTAAACTTTCATTAACTAACTCCATACGTTCGCGAATTTCTTTACGCGCTTCGACGATATATTTATTGAGTGTTGCCAGATTTTCAGTACTTTGATTCTTGAGCATTTCATAGAATCGACCTTCAAAATTCGGCAAGCCATCTGTTTCTAATCTTTGTAAGAGTTGTATGAACTCAGATGTGGACTCCATAGTCGCATCAAGATTTGCAGACTCAACCGGCCACTCCCTGATGAATTCTGAATACGATTTTTCTATGGCATTAATAAGTTTATTACGATCCTTTTCATGAATGGTTCGTTCAGTGTTTAATTTACGTTCAATAGCTGTGAATTCTGAATCAATGTTTTTTATATCAAGTGTTTTATTCAAGCTCTTTAAACGTTCATCAAGACCCTGTCTTTGTTCTTCTGTTAAAAAACTTCCTGTGAGCTGCAACCTAAGGGCTTCTATATCAGCTTTATGTATTTCAATATCGTTCTCAATCTTTAAACTTTTAGCACCTATCGTTCTCAATAATTCATCGACTTCATTAATTTTCTGTTTTAACCCTTGTATCTGATTACTTAAATTTTGAAGCTCACGATTGCCGCTACGTAATTCTTTTAATTGTTTTTCCAATAGCCCGATACGATCCATAACGCTTGCCATATCTATATCTTGCCATTGTAAATTGACTAGTACATGCGCAGAACTATACTGTTCTTGTTGCTGTTCTTTTTCACTGGATAGGCTTTTAAGTGCCTCATCAATTTGACTGATTTCTGTCGCCAATTGTTGAGCTCGTTCTTGATACAGCTTTAATTTTTCCTGATTATTAAATCCCAATGCCCAATTAAGCTCATTATCAATAGCAGAACGATCATCCTTTTCATGCCTTGATTTACCATGTCGAATTTGCCCTTGCCGTGTAATTGCTCGTTCAGTTCTACGAAAATCATTAAGATTATCGACACAGGCATAATCAAACCGACGATTTAGTTCATTAGTTATCCAGTCATAGTAAGAGTTTTCTTTAATATTCAACTTATGTATTAATGAACTATGTTGAATATTATTCTGGTTTAGCCTGTAATCTGTGGTGATTTTGTAATAAACAAGTCTTTTCTTTAAATTGGTTTCATCAACATATTTCGTAAACGCAGCATAGTGTCGTTCACTGATTAACATAGAAAGTGCAAAACCATGCAATACTCTTTCTATCGCACCTTGCCATTCTCGCTCGTGCTCTTTTACATCTATTAATTCACCTGCAAAAGGTAAATCTAACTCAGCTAAGCCTAACGCATCAGTAATTGTTTGGCGCAACTCCAGCATAAATGAAGGAATGTTAGAAGGCTGAGTTTGCATTACAGTAATTTCTTTACGCGCTTCGATGAATTCTTTTTCTATCTCTTTTTCCTTATCACGTAACTCATCACGTCTTTGTTCAGCTTGATCATTTATATCTTTCCATGATTCAACAATATTTTTCGCGTCTGCTACCAACTCTGCATGTCGCTGAGGTGTGTTAGCTAATGTCCACTCTAATTGTTTACAAGCCTCACTTGCTTGATTATGTTTAATAAGTCGTTGATCACGTTCTTGCTCTTTTTGCTGTTTATTCTCTTCTAGTTGTTCTATTTGACCCCCGCCTAAATCTCTATGTTGATCTTCTAGCGGCAACAACTCTGTTTTGTAATTATTTAGAATGGCTCTTTGTTTTTGTTCCTCTCCAGCCAACCCTTGCACATCTATTTTCAGTTTATCGATTTCTTTATCGATTAATTTAACTTTATATTCGTCACGATAAACATCTATACCATCCAACAACGCATCAATATCACTTAATTCCTTATCAATCTCTTGTGATTTTTCAAAGTTTGTTCGCGCTGGTTTTAATATTTCAACTTGTTTACGTGCTGTAACAACTGCTTGATGTGCCGCATCCAGTTCAGAAAATTCTTGAGTTAAGCGTTCTGCAACATCAAATGTTTTCGGCTTATCCAGCATAAAATCACGTAGGAAATCATTTAAATCACCCAAGTTTTTAGCTGATTGAGTCTTGTGCAATAACTTAAGCGCCATTTCTGACTCTATACCCAGCATCCGTCTAAACCGTTCACAATAGGGTTTGAAACTCTCAAAATGATAGACATCTTCCAAGCGACTTTTTAACTTCCTAAGGTCTAAATTAAACTCTTTTAATTCTGATGAAATGTCGAATGATCGTTCAGCAATCATAAAATGGCGTCTAACGTCTCTGGTTTGGTTAGAACTACCGCGCAACCAAAATATTTGGATAAGGCTCATGACTGAACCATCGTCATTAACATATTCCAATGCTAATGCTGACCAAGTTGATGTGGGTCTTAAATACTGAGTCGCAATTTCACCTGATCCTGTATCTTCCTGATCAGCCCATGCTCCACGAATATAGGAAGGCAGATTGCGGTCATATCGTCCCTTATCACCTTCACGGGCAGCAGCATTAAAACTTAACCATGTAGGAGGAACCATAAGCGCAGATAGGGCATCAAGTAATGTTGATTTACCAGAACCGGAGCGACCGACAAACAGAAAACCATCTACAGCAATAGGAATATCATGGAGTTTTGAAAACGTACCCCAATTATAAACTTGCAATCGCTGCATACGATACTGCGGGGATGGCATGACCCATTCGCTATCTATCGGCGTAATATTTGTATTCATTAAGTAGCCATCCTTGATGATTCATCCTTATAACTTGCATAAATTTTTGTTAACGCAGAAATTTCTTCCGCATTAAAAAGTAATTTTAGTGTTGGTGATATTTCATAACGATCTTCACTACCTTTAATAATGTTGAGAACGGTATTTTTCCTGGCTTTTTCAATTGCAGCATTAATCCGTTTTTCAAAACCTGCCTGATCCGTACTTTGACTTTTTTCATACAGTTTCATTTGCTCAACCATTTCCACACTTGATACAACTGCACGCTCACCTTGCATGTCAGCATCGGCTAATAATTGTCGAAGATAAAGTATCAATGCCGTATCTAAAAAAGAAAGTGGACTTCGTCGTAATAGCTTTGGCGCATCAAGCTCAGCAGTATCGGCTTGCCGAGTGAATGCTACCTCTATTTCCTGATCAATGATTAGTTCAAGGAATAATTCTGATAATCTGGAACGTATTACATCTTGATGACGTAACAACACAGACCAAAGGTTGCTATGTCGTTTACTATCGATTAATGGCCCTGATAGTAATTGTATGAGTACCCGCCTGACATCTTCCGGTAACTTACCCACATCACCGGGATATAATTCACTTTTGGTATCTTCTTCCATTATTTCTTCATCCGAACTCATGGCTACGCTCACTCATAAAATAAATACAAGGAATAGTCGCTTTACGAGATTGGGAATCCATACCAGACCATTCAACAATTTCTTTTTGTTCTTCTGATATAACCCCGTGCCTGGAACCAAGTGACATATAGCCAATGATACTACCCAAACCCTGTTCAGCAGGATAATTATCCAATACCTGTGCAATTGATATTTGTTGATGTTGTTCGAGTAAATGACAGATGTTTTGTTTAAGTTTACGAAAATCAATTTCAGACTGAGCGACTAACTCACCTATCGACTCTAGAGATATTTCTGCACCGTCAGCTTGTTGAATATCCGAGTCTACTTCATCAAGGCTAGGATCATGTAAAGCCCATTGGGATAATGATGCTACCTTACTACTGGATAGCGTTAATGTGTAACCCACTTCTTTAAACAAATTAATATCATTTTTAATTTCCAGTGCATTGCGTTGCGCTAATTTTAATAATTTATTTATTCTTCTCTGTTCTTGATATTCTCGACTTTGTACAAATTGTTTTAAACCACGAGCAAAATGTTGTAACACTTCATGAACATGTTCTCCACGTTCTAATAATATTCGTGTCAGTTGTAATAAAAACCGCCGCTCACGTCGCTCAAGCTTCTCTGAGAAATCCCGTGACAATATCTGTTCAAGCGCAACTTCCAATTCCATACTTTGCTCTGGGTCAGTCAGCAACCTCCAAAAAGCTCTGAATGTACGTCCCTCTTCAGATTCAGATATAATATCTACACCTTCAAACACAGATTGAAGGACATCTCCACGACTACCTTCATTTTCAACAATACTCTCTCGTAATTGTCGGTTGAGTTCTTGGAAGCGAGTACGAACCTGCGAGAAATCATTAGCGAGTTCATCTGATAACGCGACAAGTTCTCGTGCCCTTTCCAAAGCACGTTCATCGGCTAACACTTCAAACTTACCTTCTCGTATTGCTGCTATTTCTGCATCAATACGTTGCTGCTCTTTTAATAAATTTTTTATCCGAGATTCTGGGTCTGGCTCAGTTTGTTCAGCTAAAGCTCCAAGTTGCTGAATGACTAAAGATAAACGACTTTCTGTCGCTACTGTACGTTTTTCAGTTAGGCCCTGAATAAATCGAATAGCCTGAACTGTAGCAGCGCTAAGTTCGTACATTTCTTCCTTGGCTTGCGGTTCATAAGAGCGCTCAAGAAAACCAGATTTTAACCATGTACTAATATAATTTTGTGCCGTCTGTGGTAAATCTTCACCATGCACTCGTAGTTGTTCTAGTTCGCGATTAAGACGTTCATGTAAGATTGAACTTGGTAAAAGACGTTCTTTATCAAGCAAGTGTGTGGTTAATAATGCTAATGTAATAGGTGCGTTATCAGTAGCCAATAATTTCCATGCAGTTTCATTTCGAAGCCGTTTATAACTGATTATTTGTTTATAAGTTTTCATCACATCATTGTGAATTGACTTTGTTTAACTTGTCAGTTCCTATAATAGTATTAGCAAGCTCTTGGTAACGACATAATGCGTTTGCTAATTGCATTTGTCTTGGTGTTTTACATTCCGGCTCAAATAAAACTGGATTAGTTATTAATATACATGCCGCTCTTGTGCGACTTGTTGCTACATTTAGGCGGCTGTGACTATATAAAAATTCCATTCCCCTCGGCGCATCTTCAAATACGAGATCCGGCTGCCTCATTTAATACCTCTCTGAGCAAAAGTCCAACGGATCAAGTTGGACGACTTGTTTTGCAATTATTTATATTTTTCGTTGTAGTGTCGTTTTTTATTAATCAACATCTTCCGCTTTATTAAATTTTTCCTTCATCGTAGGATTTCCGTAAGTCAGTTTTTTAATCGTCAAACCTTCGGCTTTCTGATTTGCTAGGCGCAACTGATTTTCACTTGTTGTTAATTCTTGCTTCACTTTTTGCATTCTCGCAATAACCTTATCAATCTCATCTATTGCTTTTTCAAAATGATTAGAAGCTGATTCGTAGTTCTTTGCAAAACCCTCTCTGAACGAAGTTATTTTATCTTCGAAATTAGTAATATCAATATTTTGATTTCTCATCAAATTTAGCTCTTGTTTGTATTTCAAAGAGTTCATTGCTGCATTACGCAGAAGTGTAATTATTGGTATAAAGAATTGTGGACGAATTACATACATTTTCTCAAACTTGTGTGAGACATCAATAATTCCATTATTGTAGAGTTCATTTTCTGGTTCCAAAAGAGATACTAAAACCGCATATTCGCATTTTTTATCTTTACGGTCTTTATCAAGTTTTGCAAAGAAATCTTCATTTTTTTTCTTAGTAGCGGTTTCATCATTTTCATTTTTCATTTCGAACATTAATGAAATAATTTCATTTCCTTCATTATCATTTTCTTTGTAAACAAAATCTCCTTTTGTTCCTCCACTTGAATCATTGTCTTTTTCAAAATGAGCATTCTGAAAGGCCGTTGCTCGAAGCTTATTGAATTCAACTTCACAATGTTGCTCCAAAGTTTCACCAACCATTTTTGTTGAAAGTTTCTGCTTAAAGTCTTTTAGACGACTAATTTCATCGTCTTTCATTTTTATGGTTTCATCTTTTACAATGAGTTGATTACTGAAATGTTCTTTAATCGACTTTTCAAGCAACTGTTTTTCAGTTTCTTTAATTCTCAAATCACTTGCGAGTTTGTCACGTTCTTTCTCTATTATTTTAACTGCTTCAGACACTTCTAATTTCTTCTCTGTCTCTGAATTTTTTATTTTAGATTTCATTTCAGAGATTTCTAATTCTTTGCCTGCTAATTTTTCGGCGAGTTCGCTGCTACTTGAGACTTTTAACTCTATTATTTCTTTGTCTTTTTTTGCTAGCTCGTCTTGTAAAGAGTTTTTAATGTTAGCTTCTGCCAGTTTAACTGCACTATCTTTTTCTTTTTCTGCAAGTGCTAATCGATTTTCTAGTTCTTCTTCAAATTGATGATCACGGACTTGTTTAATAATATCCGCAAAACCGGCTTCATCGACATTAAATATTTTTTTACAATTTGGACAAATAATTTCATTCATGTTTATATTCCTTCTACTTGATAAACCCCTTGATACCATCGAGTAAGATTGCAGTAGCACGACAGTCATCTTCGTTATATTCAAGGATTCTTTCTTTTATCGCAGGGTCTTGTGTTTCACAATATTGGTTAAACCATTCAATTGAGGCTGCACCGGATGGCTCTGTGTCTCTCCATTTAAAACCAAGAAACTTCGCTAATGTTTTAAGTGAATAATCATTCGTGGGCCATTCTGTTGATGATTTTACAACATCATAATAAAGATCTATGGCAAATGATGGATCAAAAATGGCTTCAATATCATCTGCCGAACATACATCCGGATATTTTTCTTGTAGCTTTCTCCATATTGTCCGTTCATATTTAGAATAGTAATACATCGCACAAGGCTGACATTCCTTAATGAACTTATAAGCTTCAGAAAATACTTTCTTTTCTTCATCAGGGTTTAATGAATCAGAAAAGAATGCGATATATTCTTCTGTTGCTGGATCCTGGTTCTTACGAATCGTGAATCCATGTAAATAACAAATATCATTAAATGGATCGACTTCAATATCAAAAAATAATTCTGTTTCACTGTTTGGAATAACTATATCGCCCGTTTGCACCGGTGAAGCATCTTTTTGACAAAGCAAACCTGCTCTTAGCTTCATTTTTTCCAACGTGCCTTGACCAATTCCACGGAACACCGTTTTTTTACCGTCAAAAAAATCATTGATGTCACATCCGGCCAGCTGATTAACTGAAGATATTTGTCCCATCATGACATCTCGTTTTGAACGCCCAAGTTCGGATATTAAAGTCAAATCGTCAGTACTTCTTACGTTTTCTTGGCAGGCGGAATACCAATGGCATAATTTACAAACCGATGAATTCGCAGGTAATGTAGTATTCGCTGTTTCGGCGATCTGTCGAGCTAAGTTTAACGCGCTCTGATATTCATCCCATAAGGATTCCTTTTTTCTCTTTCCTAAAGGTGCGTTTAAATCGTAAATTAATTCATCACCATTAACATCCCAGATAAATGCTATACGGCTTGGTGAAATACCCTTCTGCTCCAATATATCGGTATATAAAGCGACTTGAACACCATAATGTACTTTTGGTTTTTGTAAGTCTTCAGAAGAACCTTCTAGACCTACACCAGATTTTATATCACCTGCAATATACCCATCGTTTTCCTTTCTTAAAAGATCTGGATCTCCTAGTAAGTCACCGGCGGATATTCGGCCACCAAATATTAATGTCTCTCCGCGCGACATTGCGTCTGCAGTCAACTTCTCTCTTGTTTCACCATCATGACCAGATAAATCAAGAAATGGAATTGTAAGTCCTTCCATGATTGCTGTTTCATGAAGGTTACCCTTTTCCCAGAGTAGTTTTACAAAAGCACTAATTTCATTCTTTTTTTTGGGATCAGCATGAATATCCATTGTCGGTCGATGTGGACACTGAACCAAGTCATAGAGCATAGAACCCGTTATCATCTTGAAATCCTCCTTGCTTTTAATTCCATATCAAAAATTAGAGATTTAAGTTTTTACTTCGTAATCTAAAATAAATTATTCCACCAATTCTTTAAGCTTTGTAATAATTGGCTAATAATATTAGTAACAGGGTATGCATCACCACTTTCATTTTTATAGTACGCCTCTTTTTTAAGTCTGTCGCTTCGTCTTCCAGCTTTTATCATATCTTCAGACCATTGGTCTGACCATAGCACCCTGTTTTTATTAATCCAGTAATGCGACTTACATTTAAAACCCCAATTTCCGATTGATGGGTATATAGAGATCGACTCAGTCTCTTCGGTAAG
Organism: Pseudomonadota bacterium; assembly: GCA_013112535.1. GTDB lineage: Bacteria > Pseudomonadota > Gammaproteobacteria > Eutrophobiales > Eutrophobiaceae > UBA7359. Next base: position 240,898 of record JABFGI010000003.1, on the reverse strand, counting down.
TTGCCAGTCTGTCTTTCCCATTGGCGTAACGACTTCATTTCCACATCCACAACAACATTTGTGGACCATTGTTTTATACTTTTTCGATATATACACCACACCTTCATCAAGCGTAGCCGGTATATATTCAACATATTTATGTGTTATGGAATTCATTAATTACATTATTCCCAGCAATGACATATAAACTATGATTTTCGTGTTCTTGATCATCAAAAAAACCAAAGTGTTTTTTCCATTTAATAACTGCATAAGCAGCATTCAATGCATTTAACTCGGCTATTTGTATGTTCTTTTTATATATTGCGTCATTATCATTATCAGAGAATGAAATAATCTTATTATTTACATGATCATTTTTTTGCTCACTGCTAGCAGTCACTCGAAGCATCCCTGTCAGTTTGTCATCATTATTTTCGATTCCCATACCTACATCGACAAAGGGAATACTTCCATTAATCAAAACATCAAAAATACGTTTCTTTTCAATGCCGCTATCAATACATATAAAAATAAAATCGAACCCTAATAATTCTTCAACATTACTTTCTTCTATCTTATAGGCATGCGTAATAATATTACGATGCATGTTTGAATAAACATTTTCATAATATTCAACTTTCAGTAATTGGTCTTCTAAATCACTAATGCTTGCAGCGCCAGGCGATCTAAATGCGTTGTGTTGATTAAATTTATCATCATCATATAGATGGATTTCTGCAATTGGTGTTTTTGCAATAAAATCTAAAACGTAAGCGCCTGATCCTCCTAAACCTATAATGGCAATTTTTTGATCTTTGATCTTTTCCGTTACTTTAATAATATCAGCCCGACTGGAATTAGAGTCTATATATTTGAATACGGTTGATTCTTCTTTATCTTTGATAACTTTGTATGTTTGAGCAGTTATTGTGTGATCTATAGAACGCGGTGGCGCGGATATTATTTCTATATATCGAACAACTTTTTCAAAATAATCTGAATAACCGTTCTTCGGTTTATTTGAAAATGAATAATTGATAACAATTCCTTCAGCTAAGGTCTTTGTCTGGCACTGATTTTTAATCTGTGGAATTTCGACACCGTTTTTATCACATGGATATTCACCAATAAAATGAATAATATGATCTTTAGGTTTTGCTGTCTTATCACCTGCTAATGTTAACTCAGAAACAAGGGTTCCATATTTAATCTCTCTTTTGCAATTTAAATAAGGTACATGTGATACGATGAGATAACCTGAAGTTATCTCGACCTCGTATCCCTGGTCACGTAACTTTTTTAAATCCGCGCTATGATTTATCAGTTTGTGTGACATCAAATATCATTCCTTCTTTAACGCGTATAACATCACCTTCTACCATAATGCCTTCTTTTTTCTTTCCTTCACCTTTTCGGTAAGCGACGGTGTAACAGGTATTTTCATCGATTTCGGTCACGTTAAATGCCAATTCAACCACCTCAATAAATGAAATCTTTTTCTTTGAAAACTGCTTCGAGCGACCATTAACAATTATATTAAACTCCTTGTTCTGACCTGGTGTATCGTGTGTTTTTTCACATTTCATCATTTTTCTCCTCAGGCTCATCATTTTAATTAATGACCAACCTGCTTATAACAGTATGAATTTAATAGAATTAATAAAGTTATTATTAATCCCCCCATTTTTCTGGATAACATTATCTCGTATCAGTAGCTCATATAATGAGCTACTATTTAATTAAAATGTTTTTTTCATATGGCATAGAAAGGTGTACTTCAATGAGTAATACAGAACGGATTAATCACATTAACCAAATGCTTAATGCAAGACGAGCAGTGCCTATTCAAGACTTTCTTGAAGAATTGGAAATATCAAAGGCGACATTCAAGCGAGAGCTTGATTATATGCGTGACCGTTTACACGCTCCAATAATTTGGGATCCAGAATTAAGAGGTTATCGGTACGATAAAGAAGCTGAGGGAGCACATCCATATGAATTACCTGGGATGTGGTTCAATGATTCAGAGGTGTATGCGTTATTGATTATGGAACACATGCTTGAGGATTTACAGCCTGGTCTTTTAACACCGCATATCGAACCCTTACGAACTCATATTCGTGCACTACTAGATAGTAGTGATCATTCTGTTGAAGAGATACAACATCGTATTCGGATTTTGCCTATGGCAGCGCGTCACTATCGTCTCGATATGTTTGAGGAAATTTGCCAGGGTTTATTAGCGCGTAAACGATTGCAGATTTCCCAATACAGCCGACAACGAGATGAAGTAACACAACGTGATATCTCACCACAACGCATCATTCACTATCGTGATAATTGGTACCTTGATGCATGGTGCCATTTACGTAACGATTTACGCACCTTCTCAATAGAAACTATTCAAAGTGCCACTCTTTTAAATACCAAAGCAAAGTCTGTATCTGATAAAAGATTAGATGCACATTTTTTACCGGGTTATGGCATCTTTTCAGGTGCCAAGACACAACAGGCAAAATTACGTTTCACTCCCGAGCGTGCTCGATGGGTTTCAGGAGAAATATGGCATCCCGACCAAAAGTCCCATTCTGATAAAGACGGTTATTATTTTTTGGAACTCCCCTATAGTAATGAACACGAACTTATCATGGACATATTAAAATATGGTCCAGACATCGAAGTACTCGAACCAAAAACACTTAGAACGTCTGTCAAAAAACGATTACAAACGACTTTAAATCATTATAAATAACAGGCTCACTCTATGAACTACTAAATAACGTAAAATGTATACATAGACTACAGAAGCGATATCTTCTTACTAACATTATGCATCTGTATCTTAAGTTGGTTCTGCCAGTACCCCCAACTCCCCAATATCTGGCAGAATCAACTATAAATATCACCTAAGTACACTTATTCAGGTTCTATATTATTTTTGATTGTCTTGTTTAGTAGTGAGTCTGACTGATACGGTACTTTTCCTGAAGGCACCACCCTTGATGCCGCTTCCAAATGTAAATCCTGATCATCAAAGAAAATATGTGCTTTAAATGCTTTCAATATCTTAGATTTATCTAAACCACCTAAAAAAAAGACTTCATCAACATAAACACCCCAATGTCTTAGTGTGTTAATAACTCTCATCTCGGCCGGGGCACTACGTGCTGTAACAATAGCAATTCTCACAGGTGAATATTCGACACTAAATGGTAATCGCTCCTGCAACCTAGATAGTTTTTTTAACAAAACTGCGTATGGACCTTCTCCCATTGGTAAATCTTGTTCGGCATCTTCTTTTTCAATAAAGGCATCTAATCCTTCTGCCTTATATACAAGCTCACTTTTTTCATCAAAGATAACAGCATCTCCATCAAAAGCTAGCCTGACTTGTCCTTCTGGTATTTTTGCTTTATCGCTTGGTGGCTCTTTAACTATTGCAGCAGCACAGGTCTTTCCATCTATAACTCTTTGAGCATCTTTAATGCTAGTAGTTAAAAATAAATCGACATCATACGCATCTAGATAATCAACAACAGATTCTCCTCCAGTAAAAGCATGTCTAGCTATATTTATCTCTCTTTGACGTATATTGTTTAATACTCTTACACCAGTTTCTGGACTGTTTCTCGACATTACAACCACATCTACAAGTGGTGCCTCATCTTTTGAATGGTATTGATTAAGTTTTAGTAATGCATCAACAAGAGGCAGACCGGTACCATCGTTTAATGAGTCTTGTTCTCTTTGCAACATATAATCACGATATTCTGCAATAGCAGTATCTTTATCCTTGTGATATTTATCTCTGAATACTTTATCAGCTTCACTCAAATCAAATAAAGCCGTAGCAGAAATTCCAATTACAAGAGTATCCGATAAATCTGTTGGCATAATAGGTTTCTTCTAGGTTAAATTACTTATTAATGAGTCTATCTGTTTTGTCCAATTAACAGCTGCGAAGCAGCTTATAATATTATAATAACTCCATCAGAACACTAACATTAATACATCCAAAACTTCATATCTATATAGATTATTAATTTGTAAAACCGATAGTAGGCATTTTGTCTACCAGACTTACATCAATGTCATCAAACCCAAGCTCATATTGGACACAATTTCTCTGCATTGCAGCTTTTCCACAAGCACTGATTAAGACAGACTTTATCTGCCTAGGTGAAATTCCTGATAATAACGAGAGCAGCCCATCATCTAAATTATTTGAGAAATGCTTCCCCCATTTATTCTCTTTTAAGATATTGTGATATATCGATGCTGTTATTATTTTTATCTCATCTTTATTCGGTTCTCTCATATTAAGAATAGAAAAGCGTGACCTAATTGCTATTGGTATAGAATGAATGTCATTCGCTGTCGCGATCCAATTGATGTGAGAGTAATCCATGGGAAACTCAAGTAGCTCATCAACAAATATTTTTGCGGTATTTTTTTCTAATAAAGAGTATAGAGAGCCGTAACAGTCATACCGACTATCACCCGACATTTTATCAATTTCGTCTAATAGAATAAATGGATTGGCTTCTTTACAGTCTCGTAAAATAGTATGGATTTTACCTGGACGAGCCCCACTCCATTGAGAACTACCTCCTCCTAAAACAAAGCCAGCCGTCACTGTATTGCATTGGATTATATTTAAGCTCAAGTTAAGTACTGCAGCTACCTCGTTACAGAACTGTGTCTTTCCTATGCCGGCGGTACCAACCAATAACAATGGCTTTAACTCAACAACACGCTCATCTGTTAAATTACATAAGTGTAATTGCTTTGAAAAAAACTCTATTGCTTTGGTAAAGTTTGGAAACTTTAAATCCAATGATTGTATTTCATTTATTGCATTATCCTTTACTTCTATTAACTCTCTTATATGCCCAGACTTATTTAACTGTTTTAAACTCTTCTCACGCCTTTCACTTTCTTCTTCTTCAATCTCTTTTTCTAATGCATCTTTATCAAATAGTATAAATTTTTCTTCGGGCACAGCAGTTTCAACAGTTTTCTTCTCTTCTTCATCCTCAAACAATTTTATTATTTTTGGTGTGATCGCATAATCAACAGCTAATCTGCCTTCTTTATCCTTCAACGATAAATCTACGCCTCGTTCTAACAACTTCTTAACAACATATGAAAAATTATTTTCAGCTGCATACATTAGAGCTGTTTTACCTTCTTTATTTTGCGTGTCTATATAATTCATTCGTTCCGACATATAGTTAGCTATCTCTTTATGACCTTTAACGATAGCAATCATTAGTACTGTATCTTCAGTGACGCTATTAATTGCATCAATTGATGCACCAAGGTTTAAGATTACTATTATGTTTTCGAGATCAGCATTTGATTCACTTACTTTACTGATAAGGTACCAATCTAAATCATGACGATGCATTGATAATCATCTCCTGTTATACAGAAGCCTGAACTTCTTTTATTAATTTTGAATGCTTACTTTGTGTTGGCAAAAATTCCAAACAATATTCGGGTAACATATTTAGCAAATCTAACCGAGTATCTTTGTGTATGAATTGGAGCATCATTGAAATTACAAATGCATTTACATCACGATCTGTATAATTATTTTTGATTAGGTTATAACCCCAACAAACGATACGACAGTTTTCTTGCGTATATCCTAAACTGTTGTCGATTCTATCGAGTGAAGCAGCATAGAAAGTACGTCTACCTCTATCACCTTTTAAATATGGTTTTTTAACTATCGGAAGACCTGATGCCTCACATACTCCTTTATCTAGCTTTTCTTTAATCCATTCGCTAGTCAGATTTATTGAAATACCTTGTTTCTTAGCTGAAGTTCTAAAGTTGGCAAGCATGACCTTTTCCGGATAATTCTTTTTATATTCGGCAAGTCGAATTCTTTCATCCTCTTTATTACGTTGGGTTTTGTTATACCAGCTGAAATAGCACTTCTTACACAAGCTTCTTTTTTTATTATGAATTTCTAATGAAGTGCATTTTTTGCATTTAATAGACATGTTCAACTCCTGATATGACTTTTAGACTGGAAGATGTAACTTGTAATGCATTATACGTAACTTATAAGGTTACGTCAAGCATTTTGTCACTTATAGTGTTACAATAGTAATTTTATAGATTACAAATGACGCAAGTTGGTTATGATACGATTCAAGATTAAAGCCTTACTCGAAGAGAAGTCCTTTAAGGATGGGAAAAGAGTAACGATAAATGATGTTGTTGAAGCGACTAACTTAGCTCGGCAAACCATCAGTCGAATTGCAAACCAACCTACTTACTCAACTACTACAGATACAATCGACACTCTCTGTAAATATTTCAATTGCCAGCCTGGCGAGTTAATGGAATACGTTCAAGACCAAGAATAGTCCTTCAAACAATTTCAACTCACTATTGATTCATATAAATCATAGATAGTTCATATACCTCATACGCATCTGTGTTCTATATACACAAAACACATAACCTATTGTTTTATATAGTTATTTTAGACTTTGAACGCGAATCAGCGTATAATAGATTTTACGTCATAGATATACATCTATTGATGATGGCCACAAATAATAAAAACAATAAAGGGCGCCACTACAATGCAACCACGATTAATACGTCTTCGTGACATGCCGATGTACTTAGGTATGGATCGCAATCGATTTAATAACGAGTTTCGAAATAAACTAACTGAAGTACCTATTGGTATACAAGGAATCGCTTTCGACAGAAAGGAAGTTGATCGTTTAATTGATGATTTTATAAATAAGTACGGGCGTCCCCCAAAAGAAGTAGGAGAAACTACATGGGACGCAAATCAACACAAAAACAGTCCGGACTCGTCAAACGCGGCGATATCTGGCATATCGACAAAAGGTACAAACACGCGCCAGGCGGTAGAATTCGAGAAAGCACTGGCGAAAGCGACTTCAACAAAGCGCAAGACGTCTTAATTTTCAAACTTGAGGAATGCCGAAAGGCATCTCTCTTTGGTGTCAGACGAGACTATACATTTAGAGAAGCTGCCACTAAGTACCTTTTAAAGAATCAAGATAAATCACGCATAAAGGATAGTGCTTATCATCTTAAGCTACTTGATCCCTACATCGGTAATCTTCCACTCAAATTAATATTCGATGAATCATTAGAACAATTTGTTAAAGATAGAAAACAAGCTGGCTGTAAAAACAAAACCATCAATCTATCACTTGGCATCGTCAGACAAATAATAAACTTAGCTGCTTATAAGTGGCACGATGAATACGGGAAGACATGGTTAGAAAAAGCGCCCACATTCGAAATGCAAGATAACGATGATGCCAGAGAACCATATCCCTTATCTAATGATGAACAGAAGTGGCTATTTAGTTGCTTACCAGATCATCTACAAACGATGGCACTTTTTAAAGTAAATACAGGACTGCGTGATAAAGAAGTGTGCAACTTAAGCTGGGATTATGAAATAGATGTTCCAGAACTTAACACGTCTGTTTTTCTTTTACCCAAAGGTTTTATCAAGAATAAAGAAGATAGACTTATCGTTTTAAATAAAACCGCTAAAGCTATTATCAATAAAATGCGTGACCAACATGAACATTATGTGTTTCATTATCGTGGGAAAAAATTAAGTCAGATGAATAATAGTGCGTGGAAATCTGCACGAATAGATGCTGCAATAATCGCAGTAAAAAATGATAAAAAATGTAATTACCAATCGCTTGATGTTACCGTTGATAGAATAGATCAAAAAGTAATTGCTACAGTCAAAGGCTTAAACAAAGACGGTACCAATGACAGTGTTGTGTATACATCGGATGACTACAACGAGGAGCGTGAAAAGAAAGGATTACCTCCTGCATCAAAATCAAAACGATCTGATTATCATGCTATTCGTGTTGTTGTTAAGAGAGAAGCTGTAAGACGATTCATTGATGCGTTTTGGCCATTACATAGCATGTTTTGTAACGTGAGAGTACATGATCTAAAGCATACCTTTGGGCGTCGATTGCGTTCTGCGTGTATATCTAATGAAGATAGAAAAATACTTCTCGGTCATACCAACGATGATATTACTACTCACTATTCAGAGGTAGAACTCGAATCATTGATTAAGTCAGCTAATGCAATCAACACAACGAAAAGGGGAAATGGCCCTACACTAACCATATTGAAAAACAGGGTTAAACATGGAAAAGGTGTCCACAAAACGTCCACATTGGGCTTATAAAAACGCTTTTACGAATTTCAAAATCAAATTCTAAATATGGCTAAAACAGTTGATATAAAAGGCTTTTAACTCATTTATAAAGATGGCGCGCCCGGAAGGATTCGAACCTCCGACCCCCTAGTTCGTAGCCAGGTACTCTATCCAGCTGAGCTACGGGCGCGTTGTTTGGAAAGCCGCGTATTATGAAGAGTGAGTTATCAGGCCGCAAGCCCGAATTATCATTCTTTTTAAATTATTGGATATTTCTAAACGTGATTCCATTTATTGACATGGCGGAGAGAGAGGGATTCGAACCCTCGATACGGGATAAACCATATACTCCCTTAGCAGGGGAGCGCCTTCAGCCACTCGGCCACCTCTCCAGATCAACTACACAAATTATTTTGTAAGTCCTTATTCTACTTCTTGCAAATCCACACAGCGAAAAGTCACCATATAATGATGACTTTCCTGATTTATACGTGTTTTTTCGACCCCGAATTTACAGGTCGTATAGGATACCCTTGCAAGGTTTCAGGGTAAATACTAGTTATTAAGTTCTATAATTTATTCTGATGAAACATCATCTGTTTTTTCTTGCTGTATGCGATCGTAAATTTCTTCACGATGTACAGCGACATCTTTAGGTGCATCAACACCAATGCGAACCTGATTGCCTCGGATACCCAATACAGTCACGTTAACGTTATCTCCGATCATCAACGATTCACCTACCCGCCGAGTTAATATCAACATCTCAATTCTCCTAAAACTTCCATAAGTTTCACTAATATCCTAAATTTATATTTTAAGTATAGTCCTTAATACATAATTCTTTTTTTGCTTTAATTCCCTATCTTTTTTCCATTACTTTAAAGATAAAAAATTTTTAACACTTCATATTCGGACTAAACAACTATTTGGACATAGCTCCATTTTCCAAGCCGAAAGCCGCATGTAATGTGCGAACTCCAAGCTCTAAGTAGTTTTCGGCCACAACAACAGAAACCTTAATCTCTGATGTTGAGATCATTTGAATATTTATACCTTCATCAGCCAATGCCTTAAACATAATATTGGCTATCCCCGCATGTGAGCGCATACCAACCCCCACTACAGAAATTTTTACAATCCTGTTATCACCTGAGACTTCTTTCGCTCCAATGGCATCCGCCGTCTTCTTGAGGATTGCCATCGTTTTTTCATAATCATTACGATTTACCGTGAAAGTGAAGTCAGTTTTATTATCTAATCCGACATTCTGTACAATCATATCGACTTCGATATTAGCATCGGCTATCGGTCCGAGTATTTGTGAAGCAATTCCAGGCATATCTGGAACACCAACAATGGTCAGCTTTGCCTCATCTTTATTATGAGCAATACCTGATATCAATGCTGCTTCCATATTTTCATCCTCATCGGTTATCAACGTGCCCGGGCCATCCTCAAAACTGGATAACACACGTAAATTAACATTATATTTTCTGGCAAACTCTACTGAACGAATTTGTAATACTTTTGAACCTAAGCTGGCCATTTCCAACATTTCTTCATAAGTAATACGAGGCAACCGTTGCGCATCACTAACAACACGCGGATCGGCTGTATATACACCATCTACGTCAGTATATATGCGACATTCATCAGCTTTTAGTGCTGCTGCCATAGCCACAGCGGTGGTGTCCGAACCACCACGACCTAAAGTCGTAATATTTCCATCTTCATCAATGCCCTGAAAGCCGGCAATAACAACTACTTTACCTTCAGCTAGTTGCTTATGTACTTTGGCTCCCTCTATATCGACTATGCGCGCTTTATTATGTTCATTATCCGTACGAATATGGACCTGTCCGCCAGTATACGAAACAGCCGGATGGCCTTTTTCTTCCAACGCCATACTTAATAAAGCAATGGTTGTTTGCTCGCCAGTCGATAACAAGACATCTAATTCTCTTGGCGTCGGTGTAGAAGTAATATCTTTTGCAAGTGACAACAGACGATCCGTTTCTCCACTCATCGCAGAAACCACGACAACGACTTGATTACCTTGTTTTTTGGTTTCGATTACTTTGTCGGCGACGGCTTCAATTCGTTCAACTGTGCCAACGGAAGTCCCACCATATTTCTGGACTATTAATGCCATTACATTGTCTTTACTAAAAAGCGGTGGATTCTAGCTGAAAGATGATGAGATAGAAACAGCTAGAGTTTAATTAAAATGGCTATATTTATAGGCTTTTTAGTCGTTTTTTGACGACTAAATAATACTAATTCTTGATAAATTTCAAAAGTTGTTGATTAGACAGTAATAATTATTTCAACAAACTAAATATTAAATAAGATTAATCAGATAGTTGCTCTCGAATCCAATCAGGCACTTTTTGCAAGGCACCTTCTAGTTCTGATGGATTATTTCCACCCGCTTGTGCCATGTCTGCACGACCACCACCTTTGCCACCTATTTGCTGAGCAACAAAATTAACCAAATCACCGGCTTTGATCTGATCAGTTTTATCCTCGGTCACACCGGCAATTAAACTCACTTTGGAGTCATTCACCGTTGCCAGGACGATCGCTGCCGTGCCCAGTTTATTTTTAAGTTGATCGACTGTATCGCGCAAGGTCTTTGGATCAGCACCTTCCAGTGATTTTGCAATGACTTTAATGTCTTCTATTTCCAGTGCTTCATCGAGCATATTAGAACCAGCACTGCTTGCCAGTTTGCCTTTCAGCTGCTCAAGTTCTTTTTCCAGTTTGCGGGTTTTATCCAGTTGTTGGGAAAGTTTGGAATCAACAGTTTCGACATCAGTTTTTAATAATTCTGAAATTCGATGTAATTTATCTTCAGCGTTTTCAATCCAGTTTAATGCCCCCATACCTGAAACGGCTTCGATACGCCTGACACCTGACGCCGTACCTGATTCAGAAATAATTTTGAATAAGCCAATATCACCTGTACGTTCAACATGTGTTCCGCCACAAAGCTCTGTGGAAAAATCATCAGCAATATTTAAAACTCGAACGGTATCCTCATACTTCTCACCGAACAAAGACATCGCACCCGATGCTTTTGCTTTTTCCAAAGACATCACCTGAACACGTGTTTCCGTGTTTGATAATATTTGTGCATTTACCAGACGTTCGATTTCAACTAATTGTTCTTTTGCAACAGGTTCATTATGGGAAAAGTCAAAACGCAAACGATCATCCGCAACTAATGATCCTTTTTGTACAACATGATCACCTAATATTTTTCTTAACGCTGCGTGTAATAAATGTGTTGCTGAGTGATTGCGCATAATCGCAGCGCGTCGTGTTTGATCGACCGACGCCCGGACAACATCACCCACTTTTAAAGATCCGGTACGCAACACACCAAGATGAATATGTGACTGCCCCTGTTTTTTCGTATCTTCAACTTCAAAGAAAATATCATTGGTAAAGAGTTCACCCTTATCACCGACCTGGCCACCAGACTGTGCGTAGAATGGCGTCTCTAACAAGATGACCCCACCAATATCACCTTGCTTTAATGTTTTTACATTGCGTCCATCCTGATAGAGCGCAATTATAGTTGTCTTCTGTATTAAACGATCATAGCCGGTAAAGGCGCTGACTAAACTATCATCTGTTTCAACAGAAACACCAACATCAAACTTGCTTGCAGCACGCGCCCGTTTGCGTTGTTCGGCCATGGCTTTATTAAAGCCATCCATGTCAATTTCAAGATTTCGTTCACGTGCAATGTCAGCAGTAAGATCCACAGGGAAACCATAAGTGTCATATAAACGAAAAACATCTTCGCCTTCGATAACATTACCTTGAATTTTTTCGACAACGTCATCCAGAACTTTCAAACCTTGCTCTAATGTTTCAGCAAAACGTTCTTCTTCTTTCAATAAAACGTTTTCAACCTGTGCTTTGGCATTAGTTAATTCCGGATAAGCCTCACCCATTAATTGTTCTAGCACATCAACCAGCTCATGAAAAAAGGGTGTGGTAAAGCCCAATTTATTACCATGACGTATAGCGCGACGAATGATACGGCGTAAAACATAACCTCTTCCTTCATTCGAAGGAATTACACCATCAGTAATCAGGAAAGAACAGGAACGAATATGATCTGCAACAACTCGACTGGAAGTCAGGTCGATATCATCATTACCCACCCGTTTTTTTATTTCCTGAATAATTTTTTCGAACAATTCGATTTCATAATTGTTATGCACATCCTGCATAACCGCCGTAATACGCTCGAGTCCCATGCCGGTATCAACAGAAGGATGTGGGATCGGTTTTAAGGTACCGCTGGCATCACGATCGTATTGCGTAAAAACCAGATTCCATATTTCAATATAACGATCAAGATCAGCGCCTTCGCTTCCTGGAGGACCGCCGGGAATATCTTCGCCATGGTCATAAAAAATTTCACTACATGGGCCACAAGGTCCTGTATCACCCATAGACCAGAAATTATCTGCCGCACCACAACGACTGAATCGTTCTGGAGAGACACCAATCTCTTTTAACCAGATATCCGCCGCTTCATCATCATCTTCAAACACCGTTACCCATAATTTGGATTCCGGGATATTTAATACTTCGGTTAAGTATTCCCAGGCAAAGGCGATTGCATCGCGTTTAAAGTAATCGCCAAAACTAAAGTTACCCAGCATTTCAAAAAATGTGTGATGACGCGCAGTGTAACCGACATTTTCCAAGTCATTATGTTTACCACCAGCACGGACACAGCGTTGCGATGAAGTAGCACGAACATAATCGCGTTTCTCACGACCCAGGAACAGATCTTTAAATTGCACCATCCCTGCATTGGTAAATAATAACGTTGGATCGTTTGAAGGTACGAGTGAACTGCTAGGTACAATTTGATGACCTTTAGACTGAAAAAATTCTAAAAAAGACTGGCGTATGTCATTACTGGTTTTCATTATTATAATATCTGACTTATTTGCTCACTGGTAAAACCGCGACTATATAGGAATCGCGATTGTTTTGCCTTATTTTGGTAATCTTCAGGGGCTTTTTCGCCGTATTTTTTTACCCTGACTTCTTCTACCAAGCTTAACCAGTCGATTGAGTCTGCATCCAGGTATTGCTCTATTAATACAGAATCGATTCCTCGCTGACGCAATTCTTGTTGAATTTTATTTGGCCCTTGTCCCTTATTAAGACTGTGGTGCACAAAACTTTCTGTGAAACGCTCATCACTTTGCAAGCCTTCACTACTGATCGTATCAAGAATATTTTCTATCAGATCTACATCGGAACAACGCCGAGATAGCTTTTGCGCCAGTTCCTTGCGACTATGTTCGCGTCTTGCCAGAAAGTCACATGCGCGTTGCAGGACTTCCTGGCGTTCCGTACTCAGGCGATTACTCCATCTTTCTCGGCCTCTTCCTGTATTTCTTCTGCTTCAGATTGATCCATATCGTCTACAGTAATTTTTGGTAACAACTGCTCTCTAATATTCGTTTCTATTTCATTGGCAATGTCAGGATTATCTTTCAGGAAATTACGCACATTTTCCTTACCTTGGCCAATGCGATCATCTTTGTAGCTATACCAGGCACCGGCTTTATCTATTAACTCCAGTTTCACACCAAGATCGATAACTTCGCCTAACCGGGAAATACCTTCGCCATATAGAATTTCAAACTCAGCTTGTTTGAATGGGGGCGCGATCTTGTTTTTGACCACCTTCACACGCGTTTCATTGCCCACCACTTCATCACCTTTCTTAATCGCGCCTATTCGACGGATATCCAAACGTACAGATGAATAGAACTTCAAAGCATTACCACCGGTGGTGGTCTCAGGGCTACCGAACATGACTCCAATCTTCATTCGGATCTGGTTAATAAAAATCACACAACAATTAGCCCGTTTAATATTACCGGTGAGTTTTCTTAGTGCTTGCGACATTAGGCGCGCAGCAAGCCCCATGTGCGAATCACCCATTTCTCCTTCAATTTCTGCTTTCGGAACTAACGCAGCAACAGAGTCAATAACAACTAGTTCAACCGCACCACTACGAACCAGCATGTCACAAATCTCGAGTGCTTGTTCACCTGTATCAGGTTGTGACACTAATAACTCATCAATATTGACGCCTAGCTTTTCAGCATATATCGGGTCAAGCGCATGCTCCGCATCAATAAACGCACAAGTCTTACCCTGCTTTTGCGCTTCGGCAATGGCGGATAAAGTTAAGGTTGTTTTACCGGAAGATTCAGGCCCATAAATTTCAACCACACGACCATAAGGTAAACCACCGGCACCGAGTGCGATATCAAGGCCTAATGAGCCGGTGCTGACGGTTGGAATCTTCGCAACCGACTGATCCCCCATCTTCATCACTGAACCTTTACCAAACTGCTTCTCAATTTGGCTCAGCGCCATTGTTAATGCTCTTTTCTTATCTTCTTCCTGATTCTGATTTGCTTTAGCCATTTCCGTACTCCCCTCTATAAATCATTAGTTATTTAGGTCATGTCACTCGTAACGAGCAACATTTATGGTGAGACTATATTTAATACATTTTTATATGTCAATACTTTTTATCACCTTAGTATTTTTTACTATATAATATATTTTATCTGGCTTTGTACTGATTTTGTATAATCCAGCACGATAGGTGAAGACTTTGAATATGATTCATACAAAAACATGTTGAACGAAATTAAATGGGCAACGCGACAGCGCCTGCAATACATCGAGCTAAGGGCTTATTATACGGGCGTAGTGACGCGTAGTGATGTTGCCAGAGCGTTTGCCATATCTGATGCGGCAGCCACGAAAGACTTAAAGTTTTACAGCGATATTGCACCTGAGAACTTGATCTATAAACACGCCGTATTCGGTTTTGTACCCAGTTCTGAATTTAAGGAAGTGTTTGCCGATTTATCGCCTGCTACCGTTTTACCGATGCTGGAAGCAAATTTAACCGTAATCGGTGGTCCAAATCCGGATGATTCAGTATTTGGAATTCCTGTCGAAAACATGATTCTTCCCAATCGTTTACCTGATAAAACGGTGCTTTCCCAGATAAGTCGAGCGATACATAACCAAAAGAAGCTTCTTGTTAGTTACCGCTCACTTTCTGATAAAGCAACTGATAATAAACGCATTATTGAACCACACTCGCTGGTCAATACCGGTTTCCGTTGGCATGTCCGCGCCTATAACGAAGATACCTTCGATTTCAGAGACTTTGTCCTGTCACGTTTTGTCAGTGCTGAATGTCTCGATGAGGATGCCGAATCCAGTGCACAGTATGATGATGACTGGTCGGAAATAATCTCGGTGCAGCTAACACCTCACCCAAAACTGGATAAGGAAAAACAGGATAGTCTGTTAATTGATTACGGAAGTAACGAGGGCGTTATAACCATTAAGGTTCGACGTGCATTGATTGGCTACCTGCTGCAGCAACTTTCTGTCGACACCACTGCCAACCATGATTTAAATCCGAATAAATACCAATTGATTGTTTTGAATCGAGACGAAATTGAACCCTTTGCTGCCTGGGCTTTTAGTTAAATAGATTGAACTTGTGAGCGAGTCACATATTAAGTAGAGTTGTCGCTTGTACTAGACAACAGCAATTTCGATAAACTTCCATAATTAATAAAAAAAACTAAAACAGGGCAGATATAAGCCATTTCAGGAAGGCATCTTAATTGCTCCCCTTCATTAAATATAATCACTCATGTTCAAGTTTCCCGAAGACAGGATCCCTGTCACTATCATCCTGTCGATTTCCCTGCTTGATTTTGCTTTGTACGGCTTATGCGAAAGCATCTGGATTTTATTTTTATATTGGGTATTAATGATTATTCCTAAAGGGAAAATATGTGCATGGAATCATCATCACCAACACACACCTACTTTTAGATCGAAATACTTTAATCGTTTACTTGAATTCTTTTATGCACTCCATACCGGCGTGACAACGAATCTATGGTTGTTACACCATGTACTTGGTCATCATCTTAATTTTCTGGATCAAACAAAAGATGAAAGTCGCTGGAAAAGAAAAGACGGGGACAATATGGGAGAATTTGAATACACACTGAATGTTGCCGGTACCGCTTACTATCGTGGTTATCAAGTCGGCAAATCGCATCCGAAAAAACAAAGAGAGTTTTTATTCTATAGTGCGCTCACTTTTATCATTGTTGCAACATTAGTGATTTATAAACCGGCAGCAGGATTATTTTTATTCGTATTACCGATGATTAGCGGTTTGGTTCTGACATCGTGGGCCACGTACGATCATCATTCAGGGCTTAATACAGACAATGAATTTGAGGCATCAAGAAATAACTTACATCCCTTTTTCAACTTAACCACCGGTAATCTCGGTTATCACACCGCACACCATTACAAACAAGGAGTTCATTGGTCGAAGTTACCTGAGTTACATGAAAAAATTAAAAGCAAGATTCCCGCGAATTTATATAAGACATCCTGGATTTAAAATGCTGTAATTAACAGTAGATAAAATGCTTTTGATTTCCGTTCACATCCATGCACAGGTATCCATTTTCTTTCGAAACGGCACTTCTTATGTTTGGTAACGGTGATTCAATTCCACCCATAACCACCATTTCAAATTAAACTCAAAATATTCTTACTCGTCATCCAAATATTTTTCTAAAATTTCACTGGGGATATCTGCATTTTTCTTGGCCGCTATTGCAAAATAATAGAGAGGTTCTCCGTCAATAGATAAACGATGTCGATACCGCTCCAGGTGATATATATCAAGGTATTTTGAAAGAATAAGATCTCGTATCATTCTGGAAAAACCACTTTGATCTTTTTCGTCTAAAAATGATTCCTTTATATTAAATGCAACCCAACCTTTCTGGTTGATTATGTTAAATGCATTCATAAATGCCTTTGGTGGAATATCACCGAAACCTAAAGCCGCTACAGTAAGAAGACAGTCCAGTGACCATCCGTCAAATTCATCATGGGTATCAACATCTATATTACAAAAATCGGTAATATAATACGCGTCATAATACTGAGGCCTGTCTCTTTCCATTGCTTGTTTAGCTTCAGGAATGATATCGACCCCGACTAATCTTGATACACCATACTTTTTAAGTTCTTCTCCAACTAATCCATTGCCAGCGCCGAGGTCTAAAACTCTTAAGCTAGAGAAATCTTCATTTGATTGATCAACGGCTTTCTTAAGTATGTCAGTTACTTTTACTGGTGAAGTGCATTTCAGACGATCATAGAACAATTGTTCATAGAGACCTGGAATATTATAAATCCTGTCATAATCATGAAACCGGATCTTTATTTTATTACCATTTGTTTCAATAATATAAAAATATGTTTCTGATTGACTCAGATTGTTTACATCAGTTTTGGGAAATTGTATACGATGTCTGGTTTTTTGCATTTTTCTGTATTTTGTTCGAATGAACGGTATATATTAACAAAATGAATATTAAATTTCAGTGATATAAAATTCAGAAAAATTAATTCACTAATGAATTTAATATTCTGCTTTTATTATAGTTTCAGGTTGATATTTAAGAAGTGAATAAAAATTGTTGCATTGACCTGTTGAAATGGCAGTCAAAAACAGATCATTATTCATACTAATGGCCATTCTTCTATTGGCTCATAATATACTCCGCTATTTCCTGGCTTAGAAACAATCAAAGCAAAACTACTTACAATCCATGGTAGATGAATACTCTTTTTTGTAACAGTGTGCCACTTTACCTTTCTCGCAATGGTAACGTGAGGTTTATAGGGACGTTCATCAATTCTCAAACCTTGTTGTTTAACCATTGTCTGAATTTGCTTTACCAAATTCAGTAATTCGTCTGGAATAATTTCAGGTGCTATCCACAATATGCCAGGCTTGGGCCAGTAACCTATTGAGGTTAGCTCAAAAGAAAAGGGTTTACTTATAATATTGTTAGTTTGCTGTATTAATTCTGCCTGATCTTGTTCAGACACTTCACCCAGGAATTCGAGCGTAATATGTAGATTTGAGTTTTTTGTAAGACGAATGTTTTCATCTTTATATAAATTAGAGACTTTACGTAACTCTTTTCTAACTTCGTCATTTGGCCATAATGCAAAAAAGAGTCGTGCCATTTAATTTCTCCACATTAGTCATATCAGCCTACGAGCAGGTATCCAGTATAAACAACCGGACTCCCGCGACAGCGGGAATGACAACTTGCTAAATTCTAAACTTACAGAATATAACAAAACCTTAATCGATATCTTTTTGTAACAGATCAATTAATCCCTGCATAGCTAACATACAAGCTTGCTCTCTAATTTTTAATCGATCACCTTCAAAAACAATGTGTGTTGTTCTTTCGACTCCGTTTCTCTTACTCCAGCCAAAACAAACGGTACCAACCGGTTTATCTTCTGTTCCACCATCGGGACCAGCAATACCGGTAATAGAGACACTATAATTTGCATGACTGTTTTCAAGTGCACCTTCCACCATGGCTATTGCCGTTTCTTCACTGACTGCACCATATTGTTCGAGTGTGTTTACTGGAACATTTAACAATTCATTTTTGGATTCATTTGAATAAGTCACATAGCCACGTTCAAACCAGGCAGAGCTACCGGGTATGCGCGTTAGTATTTCAGCCAAGCCACCACCGGTACAGGATTCAGCTGTTACTAACTTAGCAGAACTTTTTAAAAAGAGTTCAGCAAGTTGTTCAGCTTGTTGACTTGCGATATCACTCATTTTTTAATCCTTTTTACTTTAAAGAAATCCTGTATTAAAGTTCGACATTCTTCTTCAAGTATGCCTTTCTCTATTTCAACCTTGTGATTTAATTCTTCTGTTTGCAATAAATTAAAAATACTACCACAGGCACCTGTTTTAGGATCATCGGTTGCATAAATGAGTTTAGCCAACCGCGCATGAACAATTGCGCCGGCACACATAGCGCATGGTTCAAGTGTCACGTACATGGTTGCATCAGGAAGACGATAATTACCGATATTATTGCCCGCATTTCGTAATGCTATTATTTCAGCATGAGCTGCAGGATCGTTTGCAGATATGGGTTGATTCCATCCTTCACCAATGATTTTATCTTCAAGAACAATAACTGCTCCAACTGGTACTTCGTCTTGAGACTTTGCTTTTTCAGCTAACTTAAAAGCACGTTGCATCCATTTTTCATGGTAAGACATAATTTTCCCTACCCAGGTACTGTTAGTGACAATTGTCAGCTCCTGTCATAAACCTTATTTCTCAACTCTGGATTTATCCGTCAACGCTTTAAGAAAACTGACAATTTTATTCACCTCTTGGTCGGTGAGTTTTTCATTCAGTTGCAACCAGCCCATCTTTCGAACAGCTTCAGAAAGCGTCTCAATTTTTCCATCATGAAAATAGGGCGCTGTCAGAGCAACGTTACGCAAAGGAGCAACTTTGAACACCATCCGATCCTTTTCCTTCCCAGTGATCTCATATACGCCTTGGTCAGACTGGTTGTCATAAGGATTCTCCTTACCAAGTGGTTCAAATAATTCCCCGCCAACCATGACAGCATCGTGACATGATACGCAATCGAACTTGATAAAGCTTTTTAAACCCTGTAGTTCAATTTTGCTTAGAGCATTTGTATCCCCATTTAGAAAATCATCAAAACGACTTGGTGTAATCAAGGTGCGTTCAAATGATGCAATGGCTTCTGCAATATTCTGGTAAGTTATGGCTTGCTTTGCCTGCGGAAATGCCTTTTGAAAAGCATCTCGATATTCAGCAATCCCTTTAATCTTGTTTACGACCGAGTTTTCATCGAACATACCCATCTCTATTGGGTTTAAAATAGGTCCCTTGGCTTGCTCCACCAGATTTTCGGCACGACCATCCCAGAATTGGGAGCCCTGAAATCCTGCATTTAAAACCGTTGGGCTGTTTCGGCTTCCTACTTGTCCCTTGGCGCCTGGTGAAGTCGACAAATTATCAACGCCCGCAGCCCCATTCTCTAAGCGATGGCAAGTGGCGCATGACTGACTGTCATTTATTGATAAACGTTTATCATTAAATAATTTTCTGCCCAGTTCGATGCGTTCAAGAGTATCGTCTTCTGACTCAGGCATGGTTTCCGGCAATGGCTCAAAATAGCGCATGGCTCTGGACATAAGTTTTTCGGCATCATCTGCGTAAGTTACGGGCGCAGTGAAAAAAAGTAAGAAAATGAAAAACCAACTGAAGTGCTTCATCTCTTCCTCCATAAAATTAAGATATCGATCAAGCGATAAATAAAAACGACAATCCCGGATATATTCTCGGGAAATACTCCAATTTACCCATACCGCTGTAAATCATATGAAACAATAATTATGTAAAAAGTAAAGGCTTAATGGTAATTTGTAATTAGTGACTGCTTAACAGTAAACATTCTTCCCATCAAGATTCATCTATAATTCCAAACATTTTCATTCCCACTCGATCGTGGCTGGTGGCTTCCCTGAAATATCGTAAGTCACGCGAGAAATACCATCGACTTCATTAATAATACGACTGGATACATGACCAAGAAAATCATAAGGCAAATGCGCCCAGTGTGCTGTCATGAAATCGACTGTAACAACGGCACGTAATGAAACAACATAATCATATTTACGCGCATCACCCATGACACCGACAGAACGAACTGGCAGGAAAACAGTAAAGGCCTGACTGACTTCATCGTAAAGATTATGTTTACGTAGTTCTTCTATAAAAATGTGATCAGCAAGACGTAGTAGATCGGCATATTCTTTTTTGACTTCACCTAAAATTCTTACGCCCAAGCCAGGACCAGGAAAAGGATGTCGATAGACCATTTCCTTTGGCAAACCAAGTTGTACGCCTAGCTTGCGAACTTCATCTTTAAACAGTTCACGTAAAGGCTCAACCAATTCCATCTTCATCGTATCAGGTAATCCACCAACATTATGATGCGATTTGATCACATGTGCTTTGCCACTTTTAGCACCGGCTGATTCAATCACATCGGGATAGATCGTGCCTTGAGCTAACCATTTCATATCTTCAAAATCATTCGAGTGTTCTTCAAAGATATGAATGAACTCATTACCTATAATCTTACGTTTTACTTCCGGATCTTCGACGCCACCTAATTTATCCAGAAAACGCTGTTCGGCATCAACCCGAATCACATTGATACCCATATGTTCGGCAAAGGTTTCCATGACCTGATCGCCTTCATTTAAACGCAGCAAGCCATTATCAACAAAGACACAGGTTAACTGATCACCTATGGCTTCATGTAACAATGCAGCGACGACAGAAGAATCAACACCGCCGGATAAAGCCAATAATACTTTGTCATTACCGACCTGTTCTTTTACCTGAGCGATAGCATCTTCAACAATATTCTCAGTCGTCCACAGTGATTGGCAACCGGCTATCTCATGTAAGAAACGCTGAAGTATATTTTGGCCTTGAGTTGTGTGAGTGACTTCCGGATGAAACTGCAGTCCATAAAATTGCCGCGATTCATCAGCAATGCCAGCAATAGGCGCATTTGCCGTCGAAGCAATGACTTTAAAACCGTCGGGCAATGCATCAACACGATCACCATGACTCATCCAGACATTTAATAAGCCATGCCCTTCATCGTTTACTTCATCCTGAATATCTTTTAATAGGTTTGAATGTCCACGAGCACGAATTTGTGCATAACCGAATTCCCTGACATTTGAATTAACGACCTTACCACCCAATTGTTCGGCCATGGTTTGCATGCCGTAACAAATACCCAAGACCGGCACGCCCATATTAAAAACGATTTCGGATGCTCTAACACCATTCAGCTCAGTAACAGATTCCGGTCCACCGGAAAGTATAATGGCATTAGGCTTAAAATCTTCAATGGCCTGATCACCCATATCAAAGGCATGAATTTCACTATAAACGCCGGCTTCGCGAACGCGTCGAGCAATGAGTTGAGTATATTGCGATCCAAAATCAAGGATCAGGATACGTTCAGAATGTATATTAGCTGTCATTCAATTATCTTTATTCCAGTTTATTGAACACTCTCATATGAGAGTGTCAAATTTAGGCTCGGTAGTTTGGCGGTTCTTTTGTAATAGTCACATCATGAACGTGACTTTCTTTAAAACCGGCATTGGTCAGACGAATAAACTTCGCTTTTTCGCGTAGCTCTTTCAAACTTGCGCAACCGGTATAACCCATTGCAGCTCTTACACCACCTGTAATTTGATGAATAATTGCGCTTAACGGTCCTTTATAAGGCACTCGCCCTTCAATTCCTTCTGGCACCAGTTTTTCTACTTCATCATTTTCCTGAAAATAGCGATCTGAAGAACCATGTTGTTGTGACATTGCACCTAATGATCCCATACCGCGATAAGATTTATAAGAACGACCTTGATAGAGTTCAACTTCACCAGGGGCTTCTTCGGTACCAGCAAACATTCCGCCCATCATGACACTGCTTGCTCCTGCAGCCAAAGCCTTGGCAACATCACCCGAGTAACGAATACCGCCATCAGAAATTATTGGAATCCCTTTACTTTTTAGTGCTGCAGCAATATTGGCGACAGCAGAAATTTGAGGCATTCCAACACCACTGACCACACGGGTAGTACAAATAGATCCTGGCCCAATACCTACTTTAACCGCATCAACTCCCGCATCAATCAAAGCTAACGCTGCATCAGCAGTGGCAATATTACCGCCGATGACTTGCGTATCTTTGAATGTGGTCTTGACCCACTTGACCATATCAAGCACGCCTTTCGAGTGACCATGTGCTGTATCGACGACAATGACATCAACACCCGATTCAACTAATTGTTCTACTCTTTCCATAGATGCTTCACCTACACCGACAGCAGCACCCACTCTTAAACGTTCTGATTCATCCAGACAGGAGTTAGGATACTCAGACGCTTTTTGCATGTCTTTTACTGTAATTAAACCGGCAAGTTGAAACTTATCGTTTACTACAAGAATCTTTTCAATACGATGTTCATGTAAAAGTTCTTTTATTTCGTCTTTACTTGCATTTTCCCGCACAGTAACCAGATCTTCTTTACGCGTCATGATATTCCTGACGGGATCATTTGGTTTCTTTTCGAAACGTAAGTCCCGACTCGTCACAATGCCAACCAGATTTTCACCTTCGACAACCGGCACACCTGAGATGTTTTTCTCTGTAGTCAGGTCAATAACTTCCTGAATACTGGTATAGGGGCCGACGGTATGAGGCTCTTTTATAACACCGGTTTCGAATTTTTTTACTCGACGTACATTTTTAGCCTGTAATTCAGGACTCATATTCTTATGAATAATACCGATACCACCCTCCTGGGCCAAAGCTATCGCTAAACCTGATTCGGTCACGGTATCCATCGCCGCAGAAACAAGCGGGATATTCATACTTATTTCTCGTGTTAGTTGGGCTTGTAAAGTTACATCCCGCGGAAGGACATCCGAATAATCGGGAACTAATAAAACATCATCAAAGGTCAGGGCTTCTTCTGCAATAATCATGATAGGACCATTAAGATTTAAATTAACCGCGCAGTATAATCGGAACTTGAGTTAGGGCAAGCCGTCTTGTGCTTTGTTTCGCAATTCTTTTCGCTTAACATGAGCAAATATGACCTTATCCAACAATAAATCACCTGCTGCTAACGATATATACACCATAAGTCGTTTAAATCGCGAAGTTCGGACCGTTTTGGAGGATGTATTTCCGACCGTTTGGGTACAAGGGGAAGTCTCAAATCTGGCTAAACCGGCATCCGGTCACCTTTACTTCAGCCTGAAAGATAACGCCGCTCAGGTCAGATGCGCTATGTTCAAAAACCGCCAGTCAGGATTACGCTTCGAGCCGGAAAATGGTATGCAGGTTATGGCCAGAGCCAATGTTGGTTTATACGAAGGTCGGGGAGAATTCCAACTCATCATTCAATCGCTCGAACCTGCCGGTGCCGGTGCGTTACAACTTGCATTTGAAGCATTAAAACAAAAGCTTTCTGATGAAGGTTTATTTGACGAAAAACATAAAAAACGCTTACCGCGATTTCCTGAAAATATCGGAATAATTACTTCGGCAACGGGTGCTGCTGTTCGGGATATTCTCAGCATTTTAAATCGCCGCTACCCTTCTGGAAATATCATTATTTACCCGACTATGGTACAGGGCGACGGTGCGGGGCAAGAAATAGCAAAGGCCATCAAACTTGCTGAACAGCGTAAAGAATGTGATGTGCTCATTCTGGCAAGAGGTGGTGGTTCAATAGAAGACTTATGGGCTTTCAATGAAGAAGTGGTAGCACGAACGATATTCAACATAACAACACCGATTGTTAGCGGCGTCGGTCACGAGATTGATTTTACAATTGCCGACTTTGTTGCTGACCAACGATCTGCAACACCTTCAGCTGCTGCAGAATTAATCAGCCCGGACAGCGACGAGATATTAACAAAATTAAAACACATTAATGAACAATTAATCCGTTCGCAAAAACAGACCATTCATAATTTTCAAAATCAGGTGACATTATTATCAAAACATCTTCCGCATCCAAAACAACGTTTAATGGAATTGATTCAACGAACTGATGAATATTCAATGCGCCTGAAACACCATGCTGAAAAACAAATAGCCACTAAAAGATTTATGCTGTCTGAAATTGTCGGGAAAGTGAATAATCTAAATCCAGCACAAACAATAGCGCGACAACTTGAGAAAGTTAATGTGTTACAGAAGCAATTTATATATTCAATTAATCGCACACTTGAGAAAGCAGAGGATGAAGTATCTAATCTGGGACAATTATTAAAAACAGTGAGTCCTGTTTCGACGCTTGAAAGAGGTTATGCTATCGTTACCGATCAAAAAACCAGTAAAATTATTACTAACTCATCAAATCTAAATTCTGGAGATAAACTTCGAATCAGATTAGCTGCTGCAGAGATCGATTCGACTGTCGACGCAATTCATGAAAAATAATTCTTTATATTTATCACTCAGTCTTTTTTTATTATTTTTGTCCTTAAAAATAAATGCGCTAGAGCTTCCAAAAGAGTCGACCGTGCCCGGTGGCATCGCCATTATTTCAATACAAACAGAAGATAAACCGGAAGCCCGATTTTATGACCGCAAGGTTATGATTGTAGGAGAAAGAAATAACTGGAAAGCAGTCGTTGGCATTCCTCTATCTGCAAAAGCGGGTTCACATAATTTAAATGTAAGAAGCAATGGCATTGAAACAAATTATAAATTTGACGTTGCAAACAAAGATTATGAAACGCAGTACATTACCATTAAGGATAAACGTAAAGTAAATCCGAATGAAAAGGACATGTCGCGAATCATTAAAGAGAAAGAATTAATTACTAAAGCCAAGTCGCATTGGAGCAATATCGAAAACGTTCCATTAAAGTTTATTAAACCAACAGAAGGACCGTATAGTAGCCCGTTTGGTCTACGACGTTTTTTTAATAAACAACCAAGAAAGCCACATAGTGGACTCGATATTGCCGCAGCGAAAGGCACGCCTATTGTTGCCCCTGCTGATGGCACTGTCATTAATACTGGCGAATACTTCTTTAATGGCAATACTGTATTTCTCGACCATGGCCAGGGCTTGATCACGATGTATTGTCATATGGACAGTATTAGTATTGAAGAAGGCACTAAAGTAAAAGCGGGAGATATTATTGGCAAAGTAGGATTAACCGGACGCGTTACTGGCGCACACCTTCATTGGAGTGTTATGTTAAACAACATAACTGTAGATCCACTGCTTTTTTTGACTGAGGTTGAAAATTAGTTATATCTTAATTTATACCAAAGAATCCCGATATATTCATGCATGGCTATACGTGTTTGATATAAGGCTGAAGCAGAAGGGATATAGTCGCGTAGATCAAATTTCTCATTATCATTTGTAAAAACCGTTGGTGCAGGAGTAACCGAAATTCCCTGCTGCTCAAACATCATTACTGACCGTGGCATGTGCCAGGCATGAGTTACTAAATAAACTGAATCTATATTAGAATCTTTTAATAGAGCTACAGAATAAATTGCATTTTCTGCAGTATTTCTAGATTTATTTTCTTGCCATTTAACGTTTACGTTAAAACTATTTTCCAGTGTCTCTTTCATTACAGCGGCTTCTGTATTGTTTCCTAACTGAAGAGCTCCTCCGGTGACCAAGACAGGTAATCCGGTTTGATTGTATAAAAATGAAGCGTAATAATTTCTTTGCAAGGTAATGGAACCATCCGTATCTTTAGCAAATTCTTTAGCATCAGCGTAACTGCCGCCTGAAAGTACTACGATTGCCTTCTCATCATTAACAACTACAGGAGGATTAAGTGCAGGATATTTTTCCAGGTTCTTCAATAAAAAACTAGAAAAGATGGGTAGGCAGAAAAGAACTAACGAAAATGAACCAACATATAAAAGTAAACGAGAGAATACTTTCGTCCGCTTAAAAAATAATCCTGCACCAATGAAAGCAAAATTTATTGCCGGTGGTAAAATTATAGTTTTAACTATTGCAATAAAAGACACACCCATAGACTAGCTGATATTTTTTCCTGATGCTTGTATATCTGCATGATAAGAAGAACGAACCATAGGTGCACTGGCAACATTCATAAAACCCAGGCTTTCGGCATAGTGTTTCAGTTCTTCAAACTCATCAGGATGAACAAAACGTTCAACTGGCAAGTGATAACGACTGGGTTGTAAGTACTGGCCAATAGTAACCATGTCGCAGCCATTATCTTTTAAATCGTGTAATACTTCTTTAACTTCTTCAAGTTCTTCTCCAAGCCCCAACATTAAACCCGACTTGGTTGCAACAGCATTATTTTGTTCTTTAAATTTTTTAATCAACGATAATGAAGCATCATAGTTCGCACCGGGTCTTATTTTTTCATACAAGCGCGGTATTGATTCCAGATTATGATTAAAAACATCAGGTGGCGCTTTTTTTAAGATATCCAGCGCGATATCAATCTTGGAACGAAAGTCAGGCACCAGTATTTCTATACGCGTGGTCGGGCTAACTTCCCTTACTTTTTCTATACAAGCAACAAAATGCCCGGCACCTCTATCAAGTTGATCATCGCGATCAACTGACGTAATGACGACATATTGCAAATCCATTTTCTTGATAGCCTTTGCCAGATTCGCCGGTTCTTCCGGATCAAGTGCCAAAGGTTTCCCATGTGCCACATCACAAAAGGGACAGCGTCGTGTACAAATATCACCCATAATCATGAACGTTGCCGTACCATGACTAAAGCATTCCCCCAGATTTGGACAAGATGCTTCTTCGCAAACTGTGTGTAATTTATTCTCACGGATTACTTTTTTAAGATTTAATACTTTTTTATCCGTTGGTGCTTTTGCTTTAATCCACTCTGGTTTTCTTGGAAGCTTACCTTCAACAGGAACAACTTTAATGGGAATTTTATTTGTTTTTAGCTTGCCACGTTTATCCTGCTCTGGCTGTTTATGTATATTATCCTGATACATGATTTTCCTTATTGTTATGCTACATCAGACATAATATTGCCTGACTGATCTAAATATTTAATTAAATAAGCGATAAATTTTTCTTTTACTTCTGCAACTGAAATACTTTCTATGTGATTCACTAACTGTGTGCAAACCAGCCCCTGATAACCACACGGATTAATACCATCGAAAGGTTTAAGATCCATGTCGATATTTAATGCCAGCCCATGATAGGTACAGCCTTTTCTTACACGAACCCCCAAAGCAGCAATTTTTTCACCATTAATGTAAACACCGGGCGCACCTGCTTTTCGTTCTGGATTCAATCCCAAATCACGAAGATATTCAATAACAGATGATTCTATTAATGAAACCAGTTTCTTTATAGTATAAGGTCGCCGTTTTAAATTGATAAGTAAATAGGCTATTAATTGACCGGGGCCATGATAAGTCACTTGACCTCCTCGGTCTGTTTTTATCACCGGTATATCAGCCGTATTCAAAAGATGTTCTGTTTTATCTGAAAGACCTAAAGTATAAACAGGAAAATGTTCCATCAACCAGATTTCATCCACCGTGCTGGCATCACGCTTTTCATTAAAATCTCGCATGGCTTGATAAGTACTGTCATAACCCTGCCGACCGAACTCTTTGACTTTAATGCTCACAGCGCCCACAACACCTTTTCATGTGCTGTTAGTTCAATATAAATATTATCCAGTTGTTGCTTATTTTCAGCTACGACGGTCACTGTTACAGACACGAATTTTCCTTCTTTGCTGGGACGGCTTTTCACCGCATTTTCAGTTAAATCAGCAACATGCTTTCTGATAATTCCAACTACCAGAATATCAAACCCCTCCTCAGCTTTTCCCATTGCTTTAATAGGAAACTGACATGGGAATTCCATAATTGTATCTTCTTCAATTTCTTGCATATTTCCGGGCTTTTTCTCTCATTTCTAACGGAAGATTATCATATTTTGAAGCTGTAACCTGATATCTAAATTCACAAAAATACAGATAATTAAGCTTGTATATTCACATGCACATCCCCATATAAAGCGATGTTCATGCCAAAAGTTGCCATATTACTGAAAAACAGAAGAATTATGAAAATTTTAGTCACATATAAATTTTAAAATTTTGTCATTGCAATTTGGCTAAAATAAGTCAACTATTTACTTACTAGACTCACATCGGGAGAATAAATTATGGATATAAAAGAAAACGCTAAAAATATTGATGTCTGGACACGAGGCCTGTTTATTCTTATCTACGGCGTTATATTTTATTTTCTTTTCGCCCTGATCTGGTTAGTTGTAATTTTTCAATTTCTAATGAAACTCATTACTACTGAATTAAATGAGCAGCTACTCGACTTTAGTGATTCCTTGAATAAATACGTATCGCAAATTTTGCTCTATATTACGTTTAAATCTGAAGAACGACCGTTTCCATTCAGTCCCTGGCCAGGCAGTGAAACCAAAAAATCTACCCGAAAAAAGATATCAAAGAAAAAAACTACAAAAAAAGAAACGATTGATTCAAACGAATCTGATGAAGAAAATAAATAATTGAATAGTCTTTATATAATAGTGTGACACGGTTCTCTATTCACATTCTGATTTTCTAAAAACGTGTGATATGAGTATCAGATTTAATGGTTCATCATGTATCAAATTGCACTATTTTTTTATATTAAGGTCATATTCAACATACGTTACACGTTAAAATTATGTAAAGACGTATCTAAAAAACATCAGTTTTTTTTCAGGAAATAAAATGACAGACAAAATTACACCGGATTATCTTAGAAAAGTACCTCTTTTTTCTTCTCTTAGTGATGAAGAATTAAACGGAATAATCAATTCCCCGGATAACGGTTATGAAGAATATGGGATGAAGCAAGGTATCATACGCGAAGCAGAAATTGGCGACTGTATGTATGTTATTCTGGAAGGAACCGTTGAAGTTTCGATAAAAGGTGGCGGCGGTGGACGTGAAATCACCATTGCTACATTACGCGAAGGCGATTTTTTTGGCGAACAGTCTCTATTACCTGGCAGTGAAGGCAGAAGAAACGCCAGTGTTCGTGCATTCCATCCAAGTAAACTTTTCCGAATTGATAAAAAACACGTGTTACTTCATATCGATGGTATTGATGAATCGGAAGATGTAACCGCCGTGCCTGAATTTAAAAAAGAGGAACAAGAAGTACGCGACTTACTCCGTAACCTACGGCTTTTTAAATCACTTGCAGATATTGAACTCGACTCTTATCCGAACTGGACCGAAGTAATAACAGTAGGCCCTGGCGATTTCATTATAAAAGAATCAGAGCATGGAGAACATTTATACGTCATTCTGGATGGCGTTGTTGAAGTCTTCATTATTGATGAAAGTGGAAAAGTCAATATTCTTGCGCGACTTAAACCCGGAGATTATTTCGGCGAACAGGCATTAATTGAAGGCAGCGACGGTGAAAGAAATGCTTATGTCCGGACAGATAACGAAACCCGGTTAATAAAAATTGCTAAAGATTATTTCAAACTTGCACTTAAACGGGACAGCGTATTAGCCATGGCATTAAGCAAAACGGGCGAAGCTCAAAAAGAAACTATCTCAAAGCTTCAGGGCTAGCTACCCACAAAATAATCTCTGTTCCAGATTGGGACAAATCAATTTATAATACTCGGTATGAACCTTCATATCGAGTTTACCTATTCTATTCTTTCAGTATGTCAGCATTAGAAATAAAAAATTTAAACAAGGTTTATCCAAATAAGTTTGTAGCACTTAAAGAAGTCGAACTAAATATTAATAAAGGTGACTTTTTTGCATTACTAGGTCCAAATGGAGCCGGTAAATCTACGACGATTGGAATTATTTGTGGCCTGGTAAACAAGACCTCTGGTTCAGTTAAAATTTTTGATCACGATATTGATATCGATAAACGGGCAGCGAAAGCCTGCATAGGTATCGTTCCACAAGAAATCAATTTTTCACAATTTGAAACACCGCTCGATATAGTCGTTAATCAAGGTGGCTATTATGGAATCAAACGAAGTATCGCGCTAAAACGTGCTGAAAAATATTTAAAACAACTTGGACTCATAGAGAAGTCTAAGGAGCCTGCCCGAAATTTATCTGGTGGCATGAAACGTCGTCTGATGATCGCCAGGGCATTAGTCCATGAACCGAAAATGTTAATTCTGGATGAACCTACAGCAGGTGTTGATGTTGAGTTAAGACGATCGATGTGGGATTTCCTGATCGATATAAATAAACAGGGCGTCACCATTATGCTTACAACTCATTATCTGGAAGAGGCAGAAATGCTATGTAAGAACATCGCTATTATTGATCAAGGTAGCATTATAGAAAACACATCGATGAAACAACTTTTATCTAATTTAAGTAAAGAAACGTTTGTTCTTGATCTAATTAAGCCGATTAAAGTATTACCAGGCTTAAATGGCTTTACGGCGATATTGATTGATGAGACAACGATTGAAGTTGAAGTTGCAAGAGATAAAAACATCAACGATCTTTTTAAACTTTTTTCTTCACATAATATTAATGTATGCAGTATGAGGAATAAATCAAATCGTCTGGAAAAATTGTTTCTTGATTTATTAGAAAATAATCAGGTAGCAAAATAACATGCTTGACCAGACTACGCTCATTGCCCTTTATACCATAGTAAGAAAAGAAATTAGCCGATTCACACGGATATGGATACAAACCATCCTGCCGCCAACTATTAGTATGACGTTGTATTTTGTTATATTCGGCAACTTAATCGGATCGCGCATAGGCACAATGAATGGCATTAGTTATATAGATTTCATTGCACCAGGGATTATTATGATGTCGATTATTAATAATTCATATGCCAATGTAGTTTCTTCTTTTTTTGGGGCGAAATTTCAACATCATATTGAAGAAATGTTAGTCGCCCCTATTCCCAATATTGTCATTCTTATTGGTTTCGTTTCAGGTGGCCTTGCCAGAGGATTTTTAGTCGGTGCTGTTGTTACCGTTGTCGCACTTTTTTTCACAGATCTGAAAATACACAGCTTTCCTATAACGGTTGCCGTAGTCTTCATGACCGCTACTGTATTTTCATTAGCGGGATTAATTAACGCTATCTTTGCCAGAAAATTCGATGATATTTCGATCATACCGACGTTTGTACTGACACCATTGATTTATTTAGGTGGTGTGTTTTATTCGATTGATATGCTGCCAGAATTTTGGCAAACAGTGTCTGCATTAAATCCGATTTTATATATGGTCAATGCCTTTCGCTACGGCATGCTTGGCGAATCAGACATTAATATTAGCAGTGCCTTTTTAATACTGGTTTTATTTACTGTTGTTTTGTTTTCGATAGCTTTAATTCTTTTGAATAAAGGTACGGGTATAAAACACTAGTTTAATCACCCGAATAAATACAACCGGCAGTACAAGTTTCCTGTACAACGATAGAGCTCAATAATGGCAAGCCGGGTTCAAGTTTTTGCCACACCCATTTAGCCAGATTCTCACTGGTTGGATTTTCCAGGCCTTCAATATCATTCAGATAATGATGATCCAGACATTCAAATAAGGGTTTGAATGCCTGACTAATCTCCGCAAAATCCACAACCCATCCGGTCGTTTCATCAACATCACCGGACACATGTATTTCAATTCTGAATGAATGTCCGTGTAAACGACTGCATTTATGATCATCGGGTAGATTAGGTAAGCGGTGCGCCGCTTCAATGGTAAAAGCTTTATAGATTTCCATATTGGTTACATTGACCTTTTGTATTCTTGATAAAAATCATTTGCTTTCTCCCACATTAATCCGGTATTACCCTCGCCTACAGACCTACCATCTAACTCAACAACCGGAACAATTTCCCAGGTAGAGCTAGTAATCCAGATTTCATCTGCTTTAAGTAATTGCTCAAGCTCAATAGTTTTTTCAATTATATTGATATCATTCCTTTTCAGGATTTCAACCACAAGGTCACGTGTTATACCTGGCAAAACATGTCTGTTCTTTGGTGGTGTATAAACCGTATTACCTTCTACCATAAATACATTACTCGCAGCTCCCTCTGTTACATATCCATTTCGGATCAGGATTGCTTCTTTTGCACCTTGTTCTTTTGCCCTATGTCGTAACAATACACTGGGTAATAAAGTAATTGCTTTAATATCACAATATTGCCAACGAATATCTTCACTGGTAATCGCTTTTATTCCTGACGATAAATCTTTTTTCACTATGGGGCGACTCATAGCAAAAATAGTTGGTTTATCTGCTAATGAAATATCATGATCACGTTCGCTAACACCTCGCGTAATCTGCAGGTAGATAGATTGATCTTTATCTTCGAAATTATCAATCAACTGATTAAATATGTCAGACCATTCATTTTTACTTAATGGGTTATCCATATAGATAGCTTTTAAACTATTATCCAAACGTTGGAGATGTTCATCAAAGCGGAAAATTTTTCTATTGAAAACGGGGATAACTTCATAAACACCATCACCAAATGTAAAGCCACGATCAAGCACATTGATTGATGCTTCTGCAAGCGGTTTAAATTTACCGTTTATGTAAACAGAGCTCATACTTGAAATTAATTAAATAAAAGACGAACTTCATCTTTTAATTTATTAATAATACTACCTTCGGAAACAGTTTCTAAAGCTAGTAAAGGCACTGAAACAAGATTATCTTTTGCTAACATTACATTTAACAAGCCTTTTTGCTCACCTTTAGAAACCGGAGCAATAACTTGATCATCAATTTCAACCACAGGTTCCAGTTTGTCATATTGACCGCGTGGTATTGTAACAAAGATGTCGTCCGCCACACCGAGATTTAGATTATCTACATCTGCTTTCCATATTTTAACACCGGTTATTAACTCACCAGCACTGTATAACTTATGTGTTTCATAAAAACGATAGCCATAATTTAATAATGCCTGACTGGCTTTGGCACGTGCATTAACACCATCGGTACCCATGACAACAGAAATTAATCTCATTCCATCTTTCAATGATGAAGCAACGAGACAGTAACCTGCTTCTTCTGTATGTCCGGTTTTTATTCCATCAACATTACGATCCCGCCATAATAATTTATTACGATTATGTTGTTTAATATTATTAAATGTATATTCCTTAACTTTGTATAATGCATATTCTTCCGGAAAATCATTAATCATCGCACGCGCTAATCTGGCTAAATCGACAGCCGTTGTGTAATGGTTTTCGTCTGGTAAACCGGTACTATTGACAAAATTTGTATTTTTCATTCCCAATCGTTCGGCATGCTTATTCATAAGATCAGCGAAAACATCTTCTGTACCGGAAACATATTCAGCTAATGCAACACTGGCATCATTACCTGACTGAATAATGACTCCATGTAACAAATCATTGAGACTAACTTTTTTACCAACCTCAATGAACATTCTTGAACCCTGGGTCCGCCAGGCTTTTTCACTAACTAACACTTCATCATCCAGCGAGATCTTTCCATTTGCCAACTCATGGGAGACAACATACACCGTCATCATTTTAGTTAAACTTGCTGGAGGTAATCTTTGCTCACTATTCTCTTCAACAAGTAATTTCCCACTATTAAAATCCATGACCAGATAAGAAGAAGCTTTGATTTTAGGTGGTGCAGGAACAATCATAGTCTCTGCATGTAAAAATTGACTGTTAAACGTAAACAACAGAAATATAAATAACAGGTTAATAGATTTACTCATCATATTCTTTATAAAAAATTAATTAACGACAATACGATGTTCAGATACACCGTAGCTTTGCAATTTTGTGGTAATTGAGTCAGAAACATCAATATCCGTTAGCGGTCCTATTCTTACTCGATACAGCGTTTTTCCTTCGACAATAACCTGACTAATTTTAATCAAGCTTTCACCCAAGGGGCCCAGTTTTTTTCGTAAACTTTCTGCATTAGCAAGTTGACCAAAAGAGCCAACCTGAATAAAAAACCCAGGCTTGTCATTATAACTTGAAACTGTTTTTACAGGTGTAGCTTCATTCGAAGCAGTCTGTATTGGTTCACCAGGTTGAATGGCTCGAACCTCAACCAGACCTGTTCCATTTTTCACTATATCAAGCTTAATCGCTGCAGTATAAGATAGATCTATAACCCGGTTTTCATGGAAGGGGCCACGATCATTTACTTTAACAATGACATGCTTACCATTGTTAAGATTTGTCACCTTGACATAAGTCGGTAAAGGTAAATTTTTATGCGCGGCCGTCATCGCATACATATCATAGGTTTCACCACTTGAAGTGCGTCTACCATGAAATTTAGTGCCATACCATGAAGCGATTCCTTTTTCGACAAAACCGACACTGCTATCCATAACATAATATCGTTTATCAAAAACAACATAAGACTTTGGATTGCCATATCTACTTTTAGGTTCATTTTTTGGAACAGCGTTTGGCACCCTGCTAACATCAATTTTCTTTTTCGGCGCAGCATCACCTGATGAGGGTATTATTTTTACGCTGCCACAAGCTGACAGGCTCAAACAAATAATAACAAATATACAGATCCGATTTTTTTGTGTCTTCAGTGAAAGAAACATAATTTATTTTTTAACAAGCACTTTGTTTTTATTAAGTCGTTCTTTAATCTCCATGGCCAGCTGGTATACCGCCATTGCATATAAATGGCTGTGATTATAACGAGTAATCACGTAAAAGTTATTATGAGCTAACCAGTATTCATTATCTTTTTCCTGTTCATACTCAAACAACTTTAACTTTTCATTTTCCTCAAAAATCGAATTAGTAATAATACCAAATTTTTTTATGTCAGATGAATTGATGTCAGGTGCCAGTCCACGTTTTAATGCTTGCTTATAAGCATTACCCTCGACTTTAACTTTTACTGTTACCGGCTTTCCCTTACTCCACCCATGTTCATAAAAATAATTAGCCACACTTCCGATCGCATCATCCGGATTATTCCAGATATCAATCACATCGTCGCCATCAAAATCAATCGCATAATGACGATAACTACTCGATATAAATTGCGGCATACCCATCGCACCGGCGTAAGACCCTTTTAAGGAATTGGGATCAAATCCTTGCTCGCGTGTAAGGAGCAAAAATTGTTCAAATTCGGAACGAAAGAAATCAGCTCGTTTTGGATAATGAAATGCAAGTGTATTTAGCGCATCAACTACACGATAACTACCGGCGATACGACCATAGAATGTTTCAACACCAATTATTGCAGTAATAATTTCAGCCGGCACGCCAAATTTCTTTTCTGCTTCAGCAAGTTTGGATTCATTGTTCTGCATGAATTCCACACCTTGATTGATTCTTTTATCTTTAATAAAAATTTGTCTATATTTAAACCAGGTTAATTTTTTTTCAGCTGGACGAGATATCGCATCAAGAATAGTTTGTGAGATAACCGTTTGATTTAATATTTTTGATAAATTCGCTTTATCAAAACCATGACGTTCAACCATCTGGGCAATAAATTCATCAGGCGAGACAGACACATTATTAGTTGGCGTGGCCAAAGCATTTTGATTAACACTATTAATGCTCAAGCAAACAAAAAGTGAAAATAATAAATTTAATTTATACATAATTTTTAGAATGAAAGAAAACGTCTATGAGTATGGATCGCCATTAAAATTCCGAAACCTATCATTAATGTTACCATAGAAGTACCACCATGACTGATTAAGGGTAAAGGTACACCAACAACAGGTAGTTGCCCAGTCACCATGCCCATATTGACAAAAATGTATACAAAAAATGTCAGGGTTAAACCACTAGCTAACAAGCGTCCATAGGTATTTTGCGCATTAATCGCAATATATAATCCACGAGAAATAATAAACAGATAAACACATAACAATAACAATACACCTATCATTCCGAATTCTTCACAGAACACAGCAAAAATAAAATCAGTCGACCGTTCCGGAAGAAATTCAAGGTGCGATTGTGTACCATTTAGCCAGCCTTTACCGTAAAAGCCACCGGAACCTATCGCTATTTTTGATTGTATTATGTGATAGCCGGCACCCAGTGGATCTTGTTCCGGGTTGAGTAAAGTCAAAACACGTTGTTTCTGGTAGTCATGCATAAAATACCAGAGTATTGGTGCGCCCGCTGCGGCCAAAATACCCATGGACATTAATAATCGCCACGAAATACCAGCAATAAAAAGCACGGAAAATCCCGCTGTAGCAACCAGTAAAGATGTGCCTAAATCCGGTTGTTTTGCTATTAATAAAACTGGAATAGTAATCAGGATGCAAACTATAACGACCCACGAAAATTTTGGTGGTAATGATTTATCAGCAAGATAGGAAGCAACCATCATCGGTACAGTCAGTTTCATTATCTCGGATGGTTGAAAACGAAAAATCCCTAAATCCAGCCAACGTTGTGCACCTTTCCCGACATCACCAAAAAAAATTACCAGTAACAACAGAACAACACCAAAAATAAATAACCACAACGACCAACGCTCGAGTACAGCTGGCGGTAATTGTGCAACAATGATCATGCCGATCAGAGCAATCGATAATTTTATTGCTTGACGATAGACAAGATCAATATCCTGTCCTCCAGCACTGTATAGGATAACTAACCCAATAAGACATAGAATAATAATTCCTGACAATAGCGGAAAATCGATATGCAATCGTTGACTCAGGCTTTGTTCTTCCATTAGTTAGCCTTTGGTTTCAGTGTCAGTTTCATTTTTCATAAATTCATCAAATATTTTTCTGGCAATGGGCGCAGCTGCTTTTGATCCTCCACCACCATTTTCAACAATTATGGCAACGGCGATACGCGGTGCCTCAACCGGAGCAAAGGCAATAAATAATGCGTGATCCTGAAACTCTTCTGCAATTTCTTCTTTCTTGTATTCCTTGTCCTGGGCAATACCAATCACCTGTGCTGTACCTGTTTTGCCAGCAAACTCGTATTCCGTATTTAAACCGCTACGCCATGCAGTACCACCTGCACCATGCACAACATCTCTCATTGACTTAATAATATTATCCCAATGATCTTTTTCATTAATAGCAACCTTATCTTCATGAATCACCGGCAATGTTATAATATCGCTCGTAATTGAATTACTTGTACTGGATACTAATCGTGGGCGGACAACATCACCTCTATTTGCAAGTGATGCAGTCGCCTTGGCTAATTGCAAAGGCGTACTCAATGCATAGCCCTGACCAATACCCATAATCAATGTTTCTCCGGGATACCATGCTTGCCCCAATGCTTTTCGCTTCCATTCTTGTGAAGGCAACAAGCCTTTTGCTTCACCGTCGATATCAATACCGCTTTCTTTCCCGAAGCCAAATTGAGATAGACCTTCAAATATCCGATCAATTCCCAACTCATAAGCAAGGATGTAGAAATAAACATCACATGATTGCGTTATTGCTTTATGCAAATCAGTATGACCATGTCCCTGCTTTTTCCAGTCACGGTAACGATGCTCATGTCCTTTTAATGAATACCAACCTGGACACCATGACTCATCATGAAATTGCCTAACACCGCTATCGAGTGCAACCATCCCAAGAAATGGTTTGATTGTTGAACCTGGAGGGTACTTACCTCGAATAACACGATTAATTAAGGGTTTATCTTTTGACGATAATAATGCTTTATAAGATTTGCTATCGATACCGTTTACAAATTTATTTGGATCATATCCTGGTGAACTGACAAACGTTAAAATGTCACCATTAACCGGATCCATTGCAACAATAGCACCGCGCTTATCTTTTAAAGCATCTATAGCAATTTGTTGTAATGATAAATCAATAGTTAGATTAAGATTTTCCCCGGGTTTGGGTGGCGTACGACTTAAAACCCTGATAACTCTACCCTGAGCATTAACTTCAACCTGCTGATAGCCTACTTCGCCATGAAGTAATGATTCATACGATTTTTCTATTCCCAGTTTTCCGATATGTGACGTACCACTGTAATTCGAGGCATTAAGTTGTTTAACATCATCTTCATCAATACGACCAACATAACCAATGGTATGTACCAGTTTTTCCCCCAGAGGATAAAACCGGTTTAAACCAGCAACAACGTCAACACCGGGAAACCGGTGACGATTAACTGCAAATAAAGCAACTTCTTCTTCATTTAAGTTGTATCGTAGTGCAACATTTTCAAACCGCCTTTGTTTCTTTAATGCTTTTTTAAATCGTTCGATGTCCTTATCTTCAATACTAATTATTGCTTTTAACTGTTTAATTATATTTTCAACATCATCAATTTGCTCTGGAATAACTTCTAGACTAAACGTTGGTTTATTTTCTGCCAGAACAACACCTTCACGACTGTAAATTAATCCTCTGATCGGTGGGATAGGTGTTATCTTAACCCTGTTCGATTTAGATAAGGTCGTAAAATGATCATGTTGCAAAACAGTCAGGTAGAATACTCTTAAGATAATAATGATGACTAAAAAGAGAATAACGAAACCGGCGAAATAGACACGTTTCGCTATGACACCTGTTTCATGTTCACTATCTTTAAGAGTAATCTCCTTAACCATATATCTTATGATTCTCCTCAGGATATATGGTACTTACGACGTAAGTCTCTCAATATAATAAACAACCATGGCCATAACAACATACTTGTAAAAGCCGGCATCCAGTAAGTCCAGTCACGTGAACCTGTACCTAAATACCCTGTTATTAGCAGCATGAGTAATTCATAAAACAAGAGGTAAAAACAAATCAATACCGCCTGTTGAGCAAGAGGGTAAACTCGCATACGTTGATAAGACTTGATCGTTAGAAAAGCAATTAGTGCCAATCCTAAAGCATTTTGACCAAGTATAGTTCCCTGTTGAACATCCAGTATAAGTCCCATAAACCAGGCTACTGCCAGGCCAACACGATCCGGCACAGCCATACACCAATAAATCAAAACAAGTGCTACCCAGGCCGGTCGCCAATTGACTGCCCAATCAGGCAAAGGTAGAACAGTTAGCATAATAGCGATAATAAAACTAACGATGATTAGCCATTTGCCTTGTTTTGGTTGTTCAAGTGGGATCATTTTACCGCCATCTCTTCAGGTTCATTTTCTACCTGTTCAATATTTTCATAGGGCCAAACCATTAATACTTCCCGGCTCTTACTTAATTGTGCACTGGGTTTAATAACAACCTTCGCAAAAGCTTCGCCAGGATCTCGCGATATTTGTTCAATTTGCCCAACCGGGTAACCGGAAGGAAAACGTCGACCAAGGCCCGATGAAATAATTAGATCACCAACACGTATATCGGAATTATTAGGCAGATTCTCGAGCAACAGTTTATCCTCTTGCCCTGTACCAACAGCGATAGCACGCAAACCATTACGATTAACCTGTACAGGCAAAGCATGATTAGGATCAGTGACTAACAAAACGGTGCTTGAAAACGGAGTAACGTGAATGATTTGTCCCATAATCCCGGCAGCATCAACGATAGGTTGTCCATCATAGGCACCCTCACGTTGTCCTTTGTTAATGATAATTTGTCGGCGAAACGGCTGTAATTCAACAGCGATTAATTCAGCAACAAGCACCTTGTCATTAAGACGAAAAGATGACTCCAGTAATTCACGTAAACGACGATTTTCACTTTCCAATATTTCAAAACGTTGTAATTTTGAGCTCAATAATAAATGTTCGCGTTTTAAACGATCATTTTCATTCAGTAATTTATTATGAGTGACTAGTGAAACTGAAACCCACTCCGTTGCTTGAATGGGTAAATTGACAACATATTGCAATGGGTAGACTAGTGTAGATAAAGCAGATCGAATAATTTTTAAGTGACTTTGATGATGGTCAACGACCATCAAGATAATCGAGAGAATAATAAATACTGCAAAACGGACATTGACCGAAGAACTTCTTTGAAACAGGGTGTTAATGTGTCACCTCCGCTTTCAGTGATTACCCTTTGGATTACTCCACAGCAAGAATGTCTGTTCCAAACTCATCTATCATTTCCAGATAGCGTCCGCCGCCTCGAGCAACACAAGTCAATGGATCTTCTGCGATAATAACGGGCAGCCCGGTTTCTTCCATTAATAATCGATCAAGATCTCGTAACAAGGCTCCACCACCAGTTAACACCAATCCGCGTTCAGCAACATCAGAACCCAATTCAGGTGGCGTTTTTTCCAACGCATTTTTAACGGCACTGACAATTCCAGTTAAGGGTTCCTGTAAAGCTTCAAGTATTTCATTACTATTTAAAGTAAAGCTCCTTGGAATACCTTCAGCAAGGTTACGACCGCGAACTTCCATCTCTTTAATTTCATTGGCAGGATAAGCGCAACCTAATTCATGTTTAACCCGTTCAGCTGTTGCATCACCAATCAGGCTGCCGTAATTACGTCGCACATAACTGACTATTGCTTCATCAAACCGATCACCACCAATTCGAACCGAATCTGAATAGACAATACCGTTCAAGGAAATCACTGCAACTTCGGTCGTACCACCACCAATATCCAGTACCATTGAACCACGCGCGTCACTTACCGGCATTCCGGCACCAATTGCAGCGGCCATTGGTTCTTCGATTAAATGTACCGTTCTGGCACCCGCACCACTGGCAGATTCCCTGATAGCACGCCGTTCTACCTGGGTAGATCCACAAGGAACACAAACTAAAACACGAGGACTGGGCTTGAATAAAGTAGAACCATGCGCATGACGGATGAAATACTGCAGCATTTTCTCTGTAATGGTGAAATCAGCAATAACACCGTCTTTTAAAGGGCGGATCGCCGTAATATGGCCCGGCGTTCTTCCCAGCATTCTTTTTGCTTCGGTACCGACTGCTCTGATGGATTTTGCATTTATTTTGTCGCCATCCTTGCGAATTGCAACAACTGAGGGTTCATTTAAAACGATGCCCTTGCCACGTACATAAATCAGCGTATTTGCAGTACCCAAATCAATGGATAAATCGTTGGAAAAAAGACCTCTTAATCTATTAAACATTCAGTAATCCAGTTAGTTAATATAAGCATTATGATATAGTCTTGCCAGGCGGCTATATAGGAAGGATTTAGTTAGCACTATCTACGCTGGATCCTCAAATTTTCATGGTACTTTAGCAATCTCAAATCGCGCCAAGATCGACTTAAACAATAAGTACGTAACTTTAACAACGGGCGAGGCTTTGGGCAAGCAAAGGAATGTGATAAATTCCTACTTTTCAACTAATTAAAAACGGCGTGTTATGTCCCTCGATAAATCAGAAGTGCAAAAAATTGCCTGGTTAGCCAGATTAGCAATTGATGAGCAAGATATACCCAATTACAGTGTTGAATTATCCAACATTCTTGACCTGGTTGAGCGTATGAATTCGGTCGATACCGATGGTATTTCTCCGCTTGCGCATCCGTTGGAATTACCTGCACGTTTACGAGGAGATGAAATTACGGAAAAAGATCAAAGAGAACACTTTCAAAAACATGCACCACTCACTGATGAAGGTTGTTACCTCGTTCCTAAAGTGATTGAGTAATTATTACTAAACGTTTTTAAGAAATATATTATGCACCAATCTACTCTGGCACAATTATCAGCCGCGCTTGAATCAAAAGAAATTAGCAGTGAAGAGTTAACACGTTTATACCTTGAACGTTGTAAAAAATTTAATGACTCTCTGAATTGTTTTATTACGATCAATGAAGACGAAGCCATAAAAAAAGCAAAACTTGCTGATCAACAACGTGCCGAAAACAAACACACTGCGTTAACGGGGATACCTGTTGCGCAAAAAGATATTTTTTGTACCAATGGTATAAAAACATCTTGCGGTTCAAAAATGTTAGATAACTTTATCGCACCTTATGATGCAACCGTTGTTGAAAAAATGAATGCGGCCGGTTTTATTATGTTAGGTAAAACCAACATGGATGAGTTTGCCATGGGTTCATCTAATGAAACCAGTTTTTATGGCCCGGTAAAAAACCCATGGAACACAGACTATGTTCCTGGAGGTTCATCCGGTGGATCAGCCAGTGCTGTTGCAGCTCGTCTTACACCTATAGCAACCGGTACAGATACCGGTGGTTCAATACGACAACCAGCGTCGCTATGCGGTATAACCGGCCTGAAACCCACGTATGGCAGGGTTTCCCGCTATGGCATGATTGCTTTTGCATCCAGTCTTGATCAAGGTGGGCCAATGGCATTAACTGCAGAAGATGCGGCATTAATGATGAATGTGATTGCCGGTTTTGATGAACGTGATTCAACTTCGGCAGAACAACAAGTCGATGACTATACAAAAAATTTAAACAATTCTATTGAAGGTTTAAAGATAGGTTTGCCCAAAGAATATTTTGGTGAAGGTCTTGATAGCAACATCGCAAAGATTGTTGAAGACGGTATTAAAGAATTAGAAAAACTCGGTGCAACTTGTAAAGAAATAGAATTACCGAATACAGAGTTATCTATTCCTGCATATTATGTTGTCGCACCTGCAGAGTGTTCGTCAAATCTTTCACGTTTTGATGGCGTACGTTTTGGTTATCGTTGTGATGATCCAAAAGATCTTTCTGACTTATATACACGAAGTCGTGGTGAAGGTTTTGGTAAGGAAGTTAAACGCCGCATTATGATAGGTGCTTATGTTTTATCTGCCGGTTACTACGATGCGTATTATTTAAAAGCACAACAAATAAGACATTTGATTCGTGATGATTTTCAAAATGCATTTAAAGATGTTGATGTTATTGCCGGGCCAACGGCAACCGGTACTGCGTTTAAATTAAATGAAATGATCGATGATCCTGTCAGTATGTATCTTTCCGATCTCTATACTGTCTCGGTTAATCTTGCAGGCCTACCAGCCATCTCAGTA
This sequence comes from Pseudomonadota bacterium, assembly GCA_013112535.1. Lineage (GTDB taxonomy): Bacteria > Pseudomonadota > Gammaproteobacteria > Eutrophobiales > Eutrophobiaceae > UBA7359. Next base: position 197,176 of record JABFGI010000003.1, on the reverse strand, counting down.
CCTGCCGGTTTTGATAATAATCTGCCAGTTGGACTACAACTGATTGGAAATTATTTTGAAGAATCTCGATTACTGAATATTGCACATCAATTCCAACAAGCAACAGATCACCACAAAGCGATTCCAGAGGGTTTTGAATAATGGAATGGGAAACAGTCATCGGGCTTGAAATTCACGCCCAACTTGCCACGAAAAGTAAAATTTTCTCAGGTGCAGCAACAACTTACGGTGCTGAACCGAATACACAGGCCTGCGCTGTTGATCTGGGACTTCCGGGCGTATTACCAGTAATTAATAAAGAAGTGGTCGCCAAGGCGGTAAAATTTGGCCTGGCTATTGAAGCTGAAATTCCACCGAAATCAGTATTTGCCAGAAAGAACTATTTCTATCCTGATTTACCCAAAGGCTATCAAATCAGTCAATTTGAGTTACCTATTGTCAGCACAGGACACATCGATATTCAACTGGAAGATGGCACAACAAAACGCATCGGGGTCACACGTGCACACCTTGAAGAAGATGCCGGTAAATCCATGCATGAAGGATTTGGAGATTACACCGGTATTGATCTTAATCGCGCCGGTACGCCTTTACTGGAAATTGTTTCTGAACCGGATATGCGTAATGCCAAAGAAGCCGTTGCCTATATGAAAAAGATTCATTCCATTGTTCGCTATCTGGAAATTTGTGATGGCAATATGCAGGAAGGATCATTTCGTTGTGATGCCAATGTCTCTGTTCGACCAAAAGGTCAGGAAGAATTTGGTACACGAGCAGAATTAAAAAATATCAATTCATTTCGTTTTGTCGAACAAGCGATCAATATCGAAGTCGAAAGACAAATCGATATTCTTGAAGATGGTGGCGAAGTTATTCAGGAAACCCGTTTATACGATCCAAACAAAAACGAAACTCGTTCCATGCGTAGCAAGGAAGAAGCAAACGATTACAGATACTTCCCCGATCCGGATCTATTACCGGTAGAAATTGAAAATAGTTTTATTGAGCAGATTCGAGGTCAACTACCCGAACTACCCGATGCTAAGAAACAACGTTTCATCGATGAGTTTAAATTATCTGAATACGACAGTGGTGTATTAACAGCTCAAAAAGAAATGTCCGATTATTTTGAAACCTGTGTCAAAGCAGCAGATGGCGAAGCTAAACTCAGTAGCAACTGGATAACCGGTGAACTCGCTGCATCACTTAATAAAGAAAACAAAGACATTACCGAAAGTCCTGTCAGCGCTGAAATGTTAGGCGGAATGGTTAAACGTATTAAAGACGACACCATCTCTGGAAAGATAGCCAAACAAGTCTTCGAAGCCATGTGGAACGGCGAAGGCAATGCTGATTCAATCATAGAAAGCAAAGGTTTAAAACAAGTTACCGATACCGGCGCAATTGAAAAACTGGTCGATGATGTAATATCAAACAGCCCAGACCAAGTTGCACAATATCAAGCTGCACCCGATGATAAAAAAGGAAAACTCATCGGCTACTTCGTCGGACAAATAATGAAACAATCACAAGGCAAAGCCAACCCGAAACAAGTTAATGAACTACTTAGAAAAAAACTGAAAATTTAATCTATATTTCAACTAATGTTCCATGGAGGATTTAGATATAAAATGTTGACCATTTCTAATAGCGCAGAAAGAGAACTGACAGAAATGCTTGAAGAATATATTCGACATAACAAGTTAGTTGAAGAGAATTCCACATTTACACCTGCAATATTTTTACAAAATACAAAAGATACATACGATAATAAACGTGGAGAAAATGGAGAAAACGTATTTTATATTGCTTCTCAAGGTGGATGGAAAATTGGATGTTTACCAATAGATAGGCATATTCCCAAACATCTAATTCACGATATAAACGGAATTAAATTTGTTTCATCCAATATTCCTGATGCTGAACTTGATTTCATCAATAACGATTTTTTTATTGATGGTGAAAAAATAAAATCGTCAAGATTTTAATTAATACCGCAGATAGATTTTTATCTCCGTATGCCTTGCCGAGTTATTTAAGATTGATAGCGGAAAATAGACAGGACGTCTACTTTAGCGCATTCATTCAGGGACGAATGTATGCGCGACGCGTTATCGATATTAAATAATTCGGGAAGTCGCAGACCAAGGCATCAGGAGAAGGTTTTCTTGGGTACTTCTTTTTGAAAAGAAGTACCTCGCCGTACAAGGCGAAATCAATTTATAAAAGAACTATGCTGAACAATTAGCCTCTAACATAATCCGATTAAAATCAGCTAATATCGGTTCCAATCCTTTATCAGCACGCCAAGCATCCTGTATGTCATAAGCTTCGACTTCCATATTACCTCGACAAAGATAACCGTTGCCATTTTTATATTGAACGTAATGGACGAGTTCGTGGAGTAACCTTGAAACATGGTGCGGATCATCTTGATTAAAATCAGTTCCTAGATAGATAGTTATATCTTCATTATAAAAACCTTTTAAACCTGAGATATCACAGCGGAACATGTCATCGATTCCAAACAACTGACACATATTGTGTTGAGTAGTCATAACGACGATAGGTTGGGGAAAATCAACTTCATACTCACTATTAGCGCCAATCCAAACGATCAAACTTAATATAAGTTCTGCCATTTTCCACTCCTGTTGTATGAACAGTTTTGTGAAGTATGGCAATAAGACTAGACAATTTTCATACAATTGTCACATTTGAATCTGAATTGTAATATTTCAACTAGGTGGAAAGAAGGATATGACTGCCTATTTTTAATTGGAGAGTTTCTTCAGCCGTTCCCTGATTAACGGCAATTTCTATCAGACCATTTGAATTTTCATACCATAAGGCTTTGCCTTCTTTTACATCCGAAAAGGTATCTGCATTAACTATATCCTGATGGTCGATACGTAATACTAATTGTTTATCCAAAGATTCTGCACGGATACCTGTCATACAGTTTCCAAAATGATCAATATAAATAATTTCATTCAAGTCATCCGGCCATTTATGTATGTCTTTCCACTCAAAAGCAGTCGAAGACACATCATATCCATTAGCAATCATTGTACAGACAGGGGCATATAAATCACGTCCATGAAAACTATTCGATAAGATTTCCGGCTTCCATGTTACTTCATATGCTTCTATCTCTTTTGCTCGTCTTGCAACGAGATCAAACAATCCATTATCTGCTCCAACAAACCAACGCCCGTCTATTTTTAACATTACCGGTTTGTCTTCATCCGAACCTACACCTGGGTCGACAACACTTAATACAATTGAACCTTCCGGAATTCTTGAGACTAATGAGGAAAGTAAATAAGCGCTTGCCTTAGGATTATTACGCGGCGCATCCGCCATTAAAAGAATCAGTTTTTCATTTGGTACCATTTGATGCAACACCGTTTCAACCTGCCCGATGTACGGCCCTTGTAAACCATAATCTGTAAAAAGAAATATCATGTGAATAGTCTAGTTTTAATTAAGTAAAGGTCAATCTATTCAATATGATAATTAATTTATTTACTGGATTCCCGCCAAAAACACGCGGGAATGACAAATCACTTATATAGAGAATTTAAAGAATAGTTTTTTTACGGAGATTTTTGAGGAGTATATTTTTTCTCAATACGATGAACAGGAAGTTCATGTGTCGTGACTGCATGGATGCAGAAGAGCGACCGAGGCGTAAAGGTATATAAATGACCGAGTTCGCCTACAGGGATGTAGGCGGTAGACACCAACAGTAGGCGCTTTAAGCGACGTCAGGAACGAGTTACCTACAGGACGTAGGTAAGGTGCGTGAGCAGGAGCGGAAGCTTTGTCACTTTCATTACCTCAAAAAAGAAAAACCGGGTAAATACCCGGTTTAAATATTACAAGCTTTATTATTAAAATTATTATGCTTGTTCTTCTACTTCAACAGTTTCTGCTGTTTCAGGACGATCGACCAATTCAACATAGGCCATAGGTGCTTTATCACCGGTACGAACACCGCATTTAAGTATACGCACATAACCACCCGGGCGTTCCTTATAACGAGGGCCTAGTTCATTAAATAATTTAGTCACAACATCACGATCACGAAGACGCGAGAATGCTAAACGACGTTTAGCAACGCTATCAACTTTGGCCATAGTAATTAATGGCTCAGCGACACGACGTAGCTCTTTTGCTTTTGGCAAAGTCGTTCTTATAATTTCATGATCCATTAGTGATACCGCCATATTTCGAAACATCGCTGTACGATGTGAGCTATTACGATTCAGTTGTCGTCCACTTTTACGATGACGCATTATTCTTCTCTCTTAAAATGATGTTGGTGCTGATAAAACAGGGGTTTCTCTTTCTTGCAATCCAGCTGGTGGCCAGTTTTCAAGGCGCATGCCTAGAGACAGTCCGCGTGAGGCAAGAACATCTTTTATTTCAGTCAAAGACTTTTTACCCAGGTTTGGTGTTTTTAATAACTCAACTTCTGTACGTTGAATTAAATCACCAATGTAATAAATACTTTCTGCCTTTAAACAATTTGCTGAACGTACCGTTAATTCAAGATCATCAACCGGACGTAACAAAATAGGATCTACTTCTGGCTCTTTATTCTGACTTGCTTCCTGTGCTTCTTCTGCTTCCAAATCAACAAATACAGCGAATTGAGAACGAAGAATCGTTGCCGCTTCACGAACAGCATCTTCCGGGTCAATCGTACCGTTAGTTTCAATTTCCAGAACCAGTTTATCCAGATTAGTACGCTGTTCAACACGTGCATTCTGTACTTCATAGGCGATACGAGTAACAGGACTAAAAGAAGCATCTAACTTTAGTTGACCAATCGTTTGTTCCGCTTCTTCAGTACCACCAATAATAACCGGTTTATAACCACGACCACGAACCACTTTCATGGTGATGTTCAATTCACCTGCTTTGGTCAGGTTAGCAATGACATGATCAGGGTTTGCAATTTCAACATCATGATCAAGTGTTATATCACTGGCGTAAACGGCGCCTGGACCACTTTTCTTCAGGGTCAAGATTGCTTCGTCTTTGGCATGCATCATGATAGCCAGACCCTTAAGATTTAAAAGCACATCAGTAACGTCTTCCTGTACGCCTTCAATGGTGGTGTATTCATGTAATACACCTTCGATTTCTGCTTCTACGACAGCACAACCTGGCATTGACGATAATAAAACACGACGTAATGCGTTACCTAAAGTATGACCAAAACCTCTATCTAAAGGCTCAATGGTAATTTTCGCAGAAGTTTTGCTGACTGACGTTACATCAACCAGACGTGGTTTTAACAATTCATAAAATGTTGATGACATGCGTGATAATCCTCTACGTTAATTACTTGGAGTAAAGTTCGACAACAAGCTGTTCATTGATTTCAGATGGCAATTCACTTCTCTCTGGAACCGACTTGAACACACCTTCCATGTTTTTTGTATTTACATCTACCCAGTCTGGCAAACCATATTGTTCAGCAAGTTCAAGTGAACTTTGAATACGTAATTGCTTTTTGCTTTTTTCACGAATCGCAATCGTGTCACTCGGTTTAACCTGGTATGAAGGTATATTAACGGACTTACCATTAACTAAAATTGATTTATGACTGACTAACTGTCTTGCTTCATTACGAGTAGAACCAAAACCCATACGGTAAACGACATTATCCAATCGGCATTCAAGAATCTGTAACAGGTTTTCACCGGTTGCGCCCTTACGACGTGCCGCTTCCTGATAATATTTACGAAACTGTTTTTCTAATACACAATAAATACGACGTAATTTTTGTTTTTCACGTAACTGTAAAGCATAGTCAGATAGTCTACCTGGACGCGTACCTTGTAGTCCTGGCGTCTTATCGATCTGACATTTTGATTCTAGTGGTCTTGCGCGGCTTTTTAGAAATAAATCTGTGCCTTCGCGACGACTAAGTTTACATTTTGGTCCTAAATAACGTGCCATATTAAAGCTCCTGAATTAAACCCGACGTTTCTTGGGTGGGCGACACCCATTATGTGGAATCGGGGTGACATCAGTAATATTAGTGATTTTAAATCCGATTGAATTAAGTGCGCGAACTGCTGATTCGCGACCAGGCCCAGGGCCTTTAATAAATACTTCAAGGTTTTGCATACCAAATTCTTTAGCAACTTCACCTGCTTTTTGTGATGCTATCTGTGCAGCAAACGGGGTGCTTTTGCGTGAACCACGGAAACCACTTCCACCGGAAGTTGCCCATGACAACGTATTACCCTGACGATCTGTAATGGTAATAATCGTGTTATTAAATGAAGCATGTATATGTGCAATACCATCAACGACGGTTTTCTTTACACGCTTGCGACTTTTAGCTGCTGTTTTGGCCATATTTAAAACCTGGTTATATGTTTATTTTTTAATCATTTTTTTAGGACCCTTACGAGTGCGGGCATTCGTTTTGGTACGTTGCCCTCTCACAGGAAGTCCACGACGATGACGTATGCCTCGGTTGGTACCGAGATCCATCAAACGTTTAATATTCATTGAAACTTCGCGACGTAAATCACCTTCAAGATCAAATCTGGTAATTTCAGAACGAATTCTGTCTAAATCGGCTTCAGATAACTCACTAACTTTAGTTGTGCCTGCCAAACTCAATGCATCACAAATACCCTGTGCACGAGTATTCCCAATACCATAGATATAGGTCAAAGCAATATTTAAATGCTTGTTGTCTGGTATGTTAACGCCTGCGATACGAGCCATTACTCAATCTCTCCAATATAATTTTCTATCGTGTCTGCTTCTATCCCTGACGCTGTTTATGGCGCGGATCAGAACAGATAACACGGATAACTCTATTACGTCGGATAATTCTGCAATTCCGACAAATCTTTTTTACTGATGCTCTAACTTTCATCTTCTTTCTCCAGCATGTTCAATGCTAATCAATTAGCGACGACCATGCCCTTTAAGGTTGGCCTTTTTCATCAGCCCCTCATATTGATGGGACATCAAATGTGACTGCATCTGTGACATAAAGTCCATGACAACCACAACAATAATCAATAATGAGGTACCACCAAAATAAAATGGCACATTAAATTTCAAAATCAAAAACTCAGGTAACAAGCAAACAAACGTAATATAAACTGCACCTGCCAAAGTCAGTTTAGTCAATACCTTATCGAGGTAACTGGCTGTTTGTTCACCTGGACGCATACCAGGGATAAACGCACCTGATTTTTTTAAGTTATCTGCTGTTTCACGCGGATCAAACACCATCGCCGTATAAAAGAAACAGAAGAAAATAATCCCCGCTGCATAACACAATACATAAATAGGCTGGCCTGGAGACAAGGTTGTTGCGATATCCTGCAACCAACGCATACCTTCATTTTGACCAAACCAACCCGCTATCGTAGCCGGAAACAAAATCAAACTTGAGGCAAAAATAGGTGGAATAACACCCGCCATATTTAACTTCAATGGTAAATGACTCGCCTGACCACCATACATTTTTCGACCAACTTGTCGTTTTGCATAGTTAACCGTAATACGACGTTGACCTCGCTCTACAAATACAACAAATGCGGTTACCGCAATCGCTAATGCAAACAAGCCAAAAACAGCTAATAAATGCATTTCGCCGGTTCTTGATAATTCAATCGTTCCACCAATCGCTGATGGCAAACCTGCAACAATACCGGCAAAAATAATCATTGAGATACCGTTACCAATCCCACGCTCTGTTATCTGTTCACCCAACCACATTAAAAACATGGTTCCTGTTACTAGTGAGCTAATAGCAACGACTCTAAATCCGACACCTGGGTCCATGACAACAGCCAGACCTGAAGCCTGCTGACCTTCCAAAGCAACAGCAACACCAAAAGCCTGAAACGTTGCTAATACCACTGTGCCATAACGCGTGTATTGCGTTATTTTTCTACGACCTGCTTCACCTTCTTTTTTCAACTGCTTTAATTTCGGTTCAACCACCGAAAGCAGTTGCATAATAATCGATGCCGAAATATACGGCATAATACCCAGGGCAACGACCGAAAAACGACTTAATGCACCACCTGAAAACATATTAAACATATCCAGAATCGTACCTTTTTGCTGTTCAAACAGATCAGCCAAAGCAACCGGATTAATACCAGGCACTGGAATATGTGACGAAATTCGATACACGAATAACGCTACTAACAAAAACACCAAACGTTGGCGCAATTCTTTTAATTGGCCAAGTCCTGAAGCACCTCCAGGTATTGCTGGGTTAGATACGGACATTATGTATTATTTCCCTTAGGCCTCTATCTTTCCACCAGCTGCTTCAATTGCAGCTTTAGCGCCTTTAGTTAGCATCAGACCTTTGACAGTCACCGCTTTTTCCAATTTACCGGAAAGGATGACCTTTACACGCAATACACTTTTATTTATCAGACGCGCTGCTTTAAGTGCTTCAATATCGATGACGTCAACATCAAGGTTTGCTAGTTCATTCAACCTGATTTCATCTGTAACACGACCAATGCGCGAACTAAAACCGATTTTTGGTAAACGGCGTTGAATCGGCATTTGTCCACCTTCAAAACCTACCTTGTGGTAACCGCCGGCACGTGATTTTTGACCTTTATGACCACGACCACCTGTTTTACCAAGACCGGAACCAATACCACGACCTCGTCGTTTTGCATCTGACGTTGAATCAGGATGGGGCTTAAGTGTATTCAAACGCATCGTTATACCTCTTCAACAGCAAGCAAGTAACTTACTTTATTTATCATGCCACGAATTTCAGGGGTATCATCCAACGTCACACTATGACGAATACGACGTAAACCTAAACCCATTACACACGCTTTGTGTTTTTCGATACGTCGGTTAGTACTCTTAACCAACGTAACTTTTAATTTATTTGAGCTCTTAGCCATAATTAACTAACCACTTCTTCAATTGATTTACCGCGTTTGGCAGCAATGTATTCTGGAGAAGACATCTGCTTCAAACCTTCGATGGTTGCACGGATAACATTAATAGGATTGGTTGAACCATTTGATTTCGCCAATACATTATGAACACCAACAACTTCAAATACAGCTCGCATAGGACCACCGGCAATAATACCGGTACCTTCAGATGCCGGTTGCATATAAACTTTGGCTGCACCAAATTCTGCAACGATTGGATACTGAAGAGTACCTTCATTTAATGGTACAGAAATCATATTGCGTCGCGCATCTTCCATTGCTTTCTGAATCGCTAAAGGAACTTCTCGAGACTTGCCTAAACCTAGACCGACTCGACCATTACCGTCACCTACTACAGTAACTGCGCCAAAACGAAATTGACGACCACCTTTAACCACTTTGGCAACACGATTGACCGTGACAAGTTTTTCTTGAAGATCTTCGTTACCGGTTATTGAGTTTGCTAATGCCATAAAAATCTTCCTTTAGAATTCCATACCTTGTTCACGAGCTGCATCAGCTAACGCTTTAATGCGACCATGATATTTAAAACCTGAACGATCAAATGCAACGTTAGCAACGCCTGCTTTTTTCGCTCGCTCAGCTAATGTTTTACCTACAGCTGCGGCAGCTTCTACATTACCTGTGTATTTAATCTGACTTTTAACGTCTTTATCCAGACTTGAAGCACTCGCAAGTACTTCTGAACCATTTGGCGCAATTATCTGTGCATACATATGACGTGACGTTTTATGCACACATAAACGATTAGCACCCTGTTGCTTAATTCTGGCACGTGCTTTTCTGGCACGACGTAATCTATCTGTTTTTTTACTCATATCAATTAAGCCTTTTTAGCTTCTTTACGAATGATGCGTTCATCCGAATAACGAACACCTTTACCTTTGTAGGGCTCAGGTGGGCGATATGCACGAATATTCGCAGCGACCTGACCTACCTGTTGTTTATCAGCACCTTTTATAACGACTTCAGTTTGACTTGGTGTTTCAATAGTAATCCCTTCAGGAATGGCGAAATCAACAGGATGAGAAAAACCCAAACTTAAATTCAATACCTTACCTGATACAGCAGCACGATAACCAACGCCAACAATTTCAAGTTTTCGCTCAAAACCATCACTGACACCGGTTATTAAATTTTGCAACAACGCACGCGTTGTACCGGAAAGCGCATTAGCAGACTTGCTATCATTATTTGCTTTCGTCTTTAATGCACCATCTTCCTGTTCGACTTTAACCAAAGGATGAACATCATGAGACAGTTCACCTTTGCTACCTTTAACCGTAATCAAACTACCAGCGATGTTAACATCAACACCACTTGGAATTGTTACCGGGTTATTCGCTATTCTAGACATTATTCAATCCAATTCATTTATGAAACATAGCAAAGCACTTCACCACCGATACCTTGCTCACGTGCTGATTTATCTGTCATGACACCTTTAGCTGTAGAAATAATTGCTACACCTAAACCACCCATTACTTTTGGCAAATCATCAACTGATTTATAACTACGAAGACTGGGACGACTAATGCGATCAATCGACTCAATTACAGGCTTACCATCAAAATACTTTAACTCAATCGTCAATGTTGCCTTTTTATTCTGCTCTTCAACACTGAAACCAGTGATATAACCTTCTTCTTTCATAATGTTCGCGATCGCCACTTTTAACTTTGATGATGGCATCTTCACATCGAACTTGTTTCTTTGCAGTGAATTACGAATTCGCGTCAACATATCTGCAATTGGGTCTGACATACTCATAATCTATTCTCTCTCTATTACCAGCTTGCTTTAACCAAACCTGGCACATCGCCACGCATAGCTGCTTCACGTAATTTGTTTCGCCCTAATCCAAATTTTCGATAATAACCATGTGGACGACCTGTAATATTACAACGGTTACGAATACGAACTGGACTCGCATCCCGAGGCATTTTGTTTAACTTTTCACGAGCAGCAGTTCGTTCTTCTTCACTCAAAGAAGTATTTTTAATTGCTGCTTTTAATTCTGCTCTTTTCACCGCGAACTTTTGAACCAAACGATTTCGTTTGATTTCACGATTTACCATGCATGCTTTTGCCATTCTAAATAGACCTCAAGACCTTAATGGAAGATTAAATGCTTTCAATAATGCACGGCCTTCTTCATCAGTACGTGCAGTAGTGGTAATCGTTATATCCATACCACGTAGCGTGTCGATTTTATCGTAATCAATTTCAGGAAAAATAATTTGTTCTTTAATACCCATGTTGTAATTGCCACGGCCATCAAAAGACTTTGCATTCAAACCACGAAAGTCCCTGATACGTGGAATTGCAATAGAAATTAATCGATCTAAAAATTCATACATGCGTTCACGACGCAAAGTAACCTTACAACCGACAGGCCAGCCTTCCCTCACTTTAAAGTTCGCGACTGATTTTCTTGCATTACAGACAATCGGTTTTTGTCCGGCAATCTTGGTCATATCTTCAAGCGCATGCTCAACGACCTTTTTATCTGCAACAGCTTCACCTAGACCCATGTTAAGCGTGATCTTGGTAATCTTTGGTACCTGCATAGCTGATTTGTAACCGAACTGTTCGGTTAATTGCTTGAATACGGTATTTTTATAATGCTCTTGTAATCTGACCATGAGTTAAACCTTAAACATCCACTACTTCATTATTCGATTTGAAGAAACGTACTTTCTGACCATCTTTAAGATTTCGATAACCCACTCGATCACCTTTATTAGTCACAGGATTCCATATAGCAACATTAGATATATGAATTGCAGCTTCTTTCTCAATAATACCGCCAGGTGTTCCCATCTGAGGGTTACCCTTGGTATGTTTCTTTATCATATTGACATTTTCGACAAAGACTTTATCCATATCATTATCAACAGATAAAACAACACCTGTCTTGCCTTTATCTTTGCCAGCAATGACAACAACTTTGTCACCTTTTTTAATTCGACTCATTGTTAAAGTACCTCCGGTGCCAGAGAAACAATTTTCATGAATTGCTCTCCACGTAACTCACGGGTAACAGGACCAAAAATTCGAGTACCAATAGGTTGTAACTGCGCATTCAACAATACCGCCGCATTCCCATCAAAACGAATTAAAGAACCGTCTTGTCGTCGGACACCTTTGCGAGTACGCACAACAACAGCGTTATAAACGTCACCTTTTTTTACTTTACCGCGTGGAATAGCTTCTTTAACACTAACTTTAATGACATCACCGACATTAGCATAGCGTCGCTTGGAGCCACCCAATACCTTTATACACATGACGCGACGAGCACCACTGTTGTCTGCGGCATCAAGTATTGTTTGCATCTGAATCATTTCTGCTCTATCTCCCGATTAAACAACTTGAGCTTTACTGACAACTTTCTGTAAGCGCCAGGTCTTGTTCTTCGATAATGGACGTGTTGCTTCAATAACCACTACATCACCTTCATTACATTCATTAGCTTCATCATGAGCCATCATCTTGGTCGAACGACGCATAAACTTTCCATACAAAGGATGTTTTACTTTACGTTCAACCAGCACAGAAATGGTTTTATCCATTTTGTTACTAACGACAGTACCACTTACTGTTTTTGCTTGTGTTTCTTCTGTGCTCATGCGTCTTTACCTAATGCTGTTTCTTTTTCTTTAATTAGCGTGTTAATTCGTGCAATATTACGTCGTGTTTTTTTAACTTCGCTGGGCTTGTCTAACTGACCCGTACCTTTCCTCATGCGCAAGTTAAACTGCGTACGCAGCTCTTCCAACAACAGAGTCTGTAATTCTTCAGGTGACTTCTCTCTTAGTTCTGCTGTTTTCATTACAATATTGTCCTCGCTACAAAAGTAGTTTTTATTGGTAACTTAGCTGCCGCCAATTCAAACGCTTCGCGCGCTAATTCTTCTGGCACGCCTTCCATCTCATACAACATCCTGCCCGGTTGAATCTGGGCAACCCAGTATTCAACATTACCTTTACCTTTACCCTGACGAACTTCCAAAGGCTTTTTAGTAACCGGCTTATCAGGAAAAATACGTATCCAGATTTTCGCACCACGTTTTACATGACGTGTTAAAGCACGTCGTGCTGCTTCAATTTGACGAGCTGTAATACGACCACGGCCTACAGCTTTTAAACCAAACTCACCAAAGCTGACCTTATTACCAACTGTCGCAAGACCACGATTGCGTAGCTTACTTTGTTTTCTAAATTTTGTTCTTTTAGGCTGTAACACTTTATATAATCCTGTTTTTACTAGCTCTTAACTTACGCCTGAGCTTCTTCTTTTTGGGTTTCTTCTTCCAGCTTCTTCTGATCGTGAGCAAAAACCTCACCTTTGAAGATCCAGACCTTTATTCCAATAATTCCATATGTAGTACTTGCTTCAGCAGTACCATAATCAATATCAGCACGTAAGGTATGAAGCGGTACACGACCTTCGCGATACCATTCACTACGCGCAATTTCAGCACCGTTCAAGCGACCACCAACAGTGATCTTGATACCTTGTGCACCAAGACGCATGGTATTGGTTACTGCACGTTTCATAGCACGACGAAACATGATACGACGCTCAATTTGTTGTGCGACACTTTCAGCAACAAGATACGCATCCAGCTCAGGTTTACGAATTTCTTCGACACTAACGTGTGCAGGGACACCCATCATTTCTGAAACTTCAAAACGAAGACGTTCAATATCTTCACCTTTCTTGCCAATTACAATACCAGGACGCGCAGTATGAATAATGACGCGCGCATTACCCGCAGGTCTTTCAATCTGAACACGGCTTACGGAAGCATTGGCCAGTTTCTTTTTAACATATTCTCTAACCTTGATATCTGCATGTAGAAAGTCAGCGTAGTCGCTACTATCTGCATACCAGGTAGAGGTCCAGTCTTTAATAATGCCGAGGCGTATGCCTGTTGGATGTACTTTTTGACCCATGCTATTAATTACTCTCCGTTTTCAGATACCGTCACGGTAAGATGACTGGTTCGTTTTATGATTCTATCGGCACGACCACGAGCACGTGGACGCAAGCGTTTCATTGTTGGACCCTGGTTTACCTGAATAGCACTTATCTTTAACTCATCGATATCAGCACCATCATTATTCTCTGCATTTGCTATTGCAGACTCGAGAACTTTTTTAATGATGTCTGCACCTTTCTTGTTACTGAATGCAAGTAAGTTAATCGCGCGATCAACTGGCAAGCCACGAATCTGATCTGCCACTAATCGCATTTTCTGCGGTGACAAATGTGTATATTTTAAAGTTGCTGAAGTTGCCATAATTTATTCGTCTACTAATTAAGATTTTCTATCTGCAAGGTGGCCACGAAAAGTACGAGTTAAAACAAACTCACCCAATTTATGTCCAACCATGTTTTCAGAGATATACACCGGCATATGATCACGGCCATTATGTACAGCAATGGTTAACCCAACCATCTCAGGCATAACCATAGATCGGCGAGACCAGGTTTTAATTGGACGCTTATCGTTACTTTCCTTCGCTGTTTGCACCTTAGTTACAAGGTGGTGGTCAATAAACGGACCTTTTTTTACTGAACGTGGCACGTGTATTCCTCTCTAATTATTTACGTTTACGAACGATTAATTTATCAGTTCGTTTATTCTTTCGTGTTTTAAAGCCTTTTGTAGGTGTACCCCAGGGACTGACAGGATGACGACCACCGGAAGTACGACCTTCACCACCACCATGTGGGTGATCAACGGGGTTCATTGCGACACCACGAACCGTAGGTCTTATTCCAAGCCAGCGTTTGGCACCCGCTTTACCTAATGAACGCAATTGATGCTCACCATTGCTAACTTCACCAATCGTTGCACGACAATCAGCTAATACTTTACGCATTTCGCCGGAACGCAATCTTAAGGTTGCATGCTGCCCTTCTTTTGCAACCAATTGCGCAGAGGTGCCAGCACTACGTGCCATTTGTGCACCTTTGCCGGGTTTTAACTCAATACAATGCACGGTTGAACCTAATGGCATATTTCTCAAAGGCATGCTGTTACCGGTTTTAATACCCGCTTCTATACCTGACATCACTTCATCACCCACTTTTACGTTCGCAGGCGCAATGATGTAACGTCTTTCACCATCTGCATAAAGCAACAACGCAATATGAGAAGTTCTGTTTGGATCGTATTCAATACGTTCAACTTTAGCTGCAATACCGTCCTTGTTTCGCTTGAAGTCAATAATGCGATAACGTTGTTTCGAACCACCACCACGATGACGGATAGTGATACGACCGTTGTTATTACGACCAGAAAATTTATTTTGTTTTTCCAACAATGGCTCATAAGGTTTGCCTTTATACAACTCAGGACTCACAACCTTGACCATAGAACGACGGCCTGGCGATGTTGGTTTTGGATTAACTAATGCCATAATTTGTTACCTATCAAGCCCCCATGAAATCAATGTCAAAACCAGCTTTCAGTTTGACATAGGCTTTCTTCCAGTTAACACGTTGACCCTGTCTACGTGCGAATATTTTCGATTTACCTTTCACGTTTGCTACCTGTACTGATTCAACTTCAGCACCATCAAACATAAGCTCAACTGCTTTTTTGATTTCAGGCTTGGTTGCGCTCTTTGCAACTTTAAAAACATATTGGTTATGTGTTTCGCCCACCATCGTTGACTTTTCTGTCACGCGTGGCTCAAGTAAAACGGTCATTAATTTTTCCTGATTCATGATAACCATGCCTCAACTTTTTCAACGGCAGCTTTAGTCATTAATACTTTTTCAAAACCGACCAGAGAATAAGGGTCAATTTCATTTGTATCTATTACATCAGCTTTTGGAAGATTTCTGATTCCAAAGTAAAGGTTTTCAGTTAACTCATCAGTTACTACCAATACATCTTCAAGACCAAGACTTTGCAATTTCTCTTTTACTGCTTTTGTTTTTGATTCGGCAACATCAAACTCATCAACACAAACAAATCGATCTTGTCGTACAAGTTCAGAAAGAATCGAACGCATAGCACCACGATACATTTTCTTATTTACTTTTTTACTGTGATCCTGTGACTTGGCTGCAAAAGTAACACCACCGCCACGCCAAATTGGACTACGGATAGTACCGGAACGTGCGCGACCGGTTCCTTTTTGACGCCATGGTTTTTTACCACCACCACGAACTTCAGAACGTGTTTTCTGCGCTTTGGTACCAGAACGAGCTGCTGCCAGATACGAGGTTAAAACCTGATGTATCAATGGCTCATTAAATTCGGCAGAAAAAATACTATCGGCAACAGTCATGCTAGCCGCTTTTTTCTTGCCTGCTGTTTGAATTTTAAGTTCCATGTGTTTACCTTATGCTGAATTCTTTGATTTAGCCTTAACTGATGGCTTAATTAATACTTTGCCACCTTTAACCGCAGGCACTGAACCTTTAATCAATAATAAATTGCGTTCGGTATCAACACGAACGACTTCCAGGTTTTGAGTAGTACGTTGAACATTACCCAAATGACCAGCCATTTTCTTACCTTTAAAAACACGACCCGGAGTTTGACATTGACCAATGGAACCAGGCGCACGGTGAGATATAGAGTTGCCGTGTGAATTACGTTGATGGCTGAAATTGTGTCGTTTAATTGCACCAGCAAAACCTTTACCGTTAGTGGTACCGGTTACATCAACCTTTTGACCAGCTTCAAACATATCAACCTTGATTTCAGAACCTGCAGTAAACTGCTCAAGTTCGTCATTAGTTACTCTATGCTCAACCAGTCCTTCACCTGTTTCGATATTTGCTTTGGCGTAGTTACCCGCTTCTGACTTAGTCAACGATGATGATTTTTTTGAACCCCAGGAAACTTGCACAGCGTTGTAACCTTTCGTTTCTGACGTTATTACATCAGTAATATGATTAGGGGTCGCTTCTACAACGGTCACGGGCACTGATGCGCCGTCTTCAGTGAAGACTCGAGTCATTCCTCGTTTTCGACCTATTATTCCAATCGTCATTGTTTTAAATCCACCAAATTATTCTTATTGAAGTTTAATCTGAACGTCGACACCCGCCGCCAGATCAAGTTTCATTAACGCATCAACTGTTTTATCAGTCGGGTTAACGATATCCATTAAACGTTTATGAGTACGAATTTCGTATTGATCACGCGCATCTTTATTAACATGCGGTGAAATCAAAACAGTAAAGCGTTCTTTTTTCGTCGGTAAAGGTATAGGCCCTTTGATTTGAGCGCCTGTACGTCTTGCTGTCTCGACAATCTCTTTCGTAGATTGATCGATTAGACGATGATCGAATGCCTTAAGGCGAATTCTAATTACTTGTTGTTCAGCCATTTTATTTAATTACTCAATAATTTTAGAGACAACACCCGCACCCACGGTACGGCCGCCTTCTCGTATTGCAAAACGTAAGCCTTCTTCCATCGCAATCGGTGCAATCAACTTCACCGTTACCTTGATGTTATCGCCAGGCATCACCATTTCTGTTCCTTCAGGTAATTCCATCGCTCCCGTCACGTCAGTCGTTCGGAAGTAGAACTGCGGACGGTAGTTGTTGAAAAACGGCGTATGACGGCCACCTTCATCTTTACTCAATACGTAAATTTCCGTTTCAAAATGGGTATGCGGCGTAATCGAACCTGGTTTACATAATACTTGACCACGCTCGACTTCTTCTCGCTTGGTACCACGTAACAACACACCCACGTTGTCGCCCGCTTGACCTTCGTCTAACAACTTACGGAACATTTCAACACCGGTACACGTCGTCTTTTGTGTGTCTTTAATACCCACAATCTCAATTTCTTCACCAACCTTCACAATACCGCGTTCAACACGGCCGGTTACCACCGTACCGCGTCCTGAAATACTGAACACGTCTTCAATCGGTAATAGGAAAGGTTGATCTACTGGCCGTTCTGGTAAAGGAAAGTACTCATCCATTGCCGCAACCAGTTTCAGGATAGACGGAATACCAATGTCCGAAGTATCTCCTTCCAATGCTTTTAAGGCTGAGCCTGTCACAATCGGCGTGTCATCGCCCGGAAAGTCATAGGAATCCAATAATTCTCGCACTTCCATTTCAACTAATTCCAGTAATTCGGCATCGTCAACCTGATCGGCTTTGTTAAGGTAAACCACGATGTAAGGCACACCCACCTGGCGTGACAATAAGATATGCTCACGGGTTTGTGGCATTGGGCCGTCGGCTGCACTACAAACCAGAATAGCGCCGTCCATTTGTGCCGCACCGGTAATCATGTTTTTCACATAATCCGCGTGTCCCGGACAATCCACGTGCGCATAATGACGGTCGTTACTTTCATACTCCACGTGCGCCGTCGCAATCGTGATACCGCGTTCGCGTTCTTCCGGCGCATTATCGATATCGCCGTAATCCTTGAATTCACCGCCATTCGCTTCCGCCATGGTCTTTGTGATCGCCGCCGTTAACGTCGTCTTGCCATGGTCAACGTGACCGATTGTGCCCACATTCACATGCGGTTTTGTGCGTTCAAATTTTTCCTTAGACACGGCTAATCACCTCTTCAAAATATCTGTTATCAATTAATAATTATTGGTTTCTACTAATAATACTTTCAGCAATATTTGCTGGCACTTCACTATATTTTTCAAACTCCATCGTATATATCGCTCGACCCTGAGTAGCAGACCGAAGATCTGTCGCATAGCCAAACATCTCTTTAAGCGGCACTTCTGCTCTTATCACCTTTCCTGAAGGTGATTCTTCAGCGCCCTGTAAAATACCTCGGCGACGGTTCAAGTCACCATTTACAGTCCCCATATATTCTTCAGGGGTAATAATTTCTACTTTCATCATTGGCTCAAGTAAAACAGGTTTTGCCTGGCTTGCGCCTTCCCTGAACCCCATCGAGCCGGCGATTTTAAACGCCATTTCGTTAGAGTCAACCTCATGATAAGAACCATCGTACAAAGTGACCTTCACATCGACTACTGGAAAGCCCGCAATAATGCCGTTTGCCATCTGTTCTACAACGCCTTTCTCAACAGCAGCAATATATTCTTTCGGCACAGCACCACCGACAACTTCGTTTACAAACTCAAATCCTTCGCCAGCTTTCCTAGGCTCAATCTTAAATACAACATGTCCATATTGACCGCGACCACCTGATTGACGAACAAACTTTCCTTCCACTTTATCAAGTGTTGCCCTAATCGTTTCCCGATAAGCCACCTGTGGCTTACCAACATTGGCATCAACTTTAAACTCACGCTTCATCCGATCAATAATAATATCCAGATGAAGCTCACCCATTCCTGAAATAATGGTTTGGCCAGATTCTTCATCGGTATGCACACGAAAAGAAGGATCTTCTTGAGCCAACTTACTTAAAGCTATTCCCATTTTTTCCTGGTCAGGCTTCGTCTTTGGCTCTACAGCCACTGCAATTACCGGTTCAGGAAACTCCATACGCTCGAGCGTAATCACGTTTTTGACATCACAAAGTGTGTCACCGGTTGTTACATCTTTTAAACCTACTGCTGCAGCTATATCACCAGCGCAGACTTCATTAATATCTTCACGACTATTGGCATGCATTTGTAACAAACGGCCAATGCGTTCTTTTTTTTCTTTAACCGGATTAAATACTGAGTCTCCAGACTTCAATATTCCGGAATAGACACGGAAAAAAGTTAGCGTGCCTACAAATGGGTCTGTTGCAATTTTAAAAGCCAATGCTGCAAACGGATCATCATCTGCTGCATGTCTTTCACCTTCAGACTCATTTTTATCATCTAGAATTCCTGTTATTGCAGGAACATCTATAGGAGACGGCATATACTCGATAACCGCATCCAACATTGTTTGCACACCTTTGTTCTTAAAAGCAGAGCCACAAAATACTGGTACCACTTCATTCCTCAATGTTTGCAAACGTATACCTTGCTTTATTTGCTCTTGACTCAACTCACCAGTTTCAAGATACGCATCCATTAAAGCTTCATTCGCTTCCGCTGCATGCTCAACTAAACCTTCGCGCCATTGTTGCGCTTCAGCTACCAAGGCTTCGGGAATATCTTGCTCTTCGAACTTGATTCCCATATTTTCTTCTTCCCAGTAAATCGCTTTCATCTTTACCAGGTCAATCACGCCTTTAAAATTCTCTTCTGCGCCTATCGGTAACTGCATCGGCACAGCGTTGCTACCTAAGCGCTTACGAATCTGCTCAACTACTCGCAGAAAATCTGCTCCCGATCGATCCATCTTATTGACGAAAGCCATGCGTGGCACAGAATACTTATTTGCCTGCCGCCAAACTGTTTCTGACTGTGGTTCAACCCCACCTACCGCACAAAATACAGCGCATGCTCCATCTAAAACACGCAATGAACGTTCTACTTCAATCGTAAAATCAACGTGTCCTGGTGTATCAATTATATTGATACGGTACTCATCAAACTGTGATGCTGTACCTTTCCAAAAACAAGTCGTCGCCGCAGAAGTTATTGTTATTCCTCTCTCCTGCTCTTGCTCCATCCAATCCATGGTGGCAGCACCATCATGAACCTCACCTATCTTGTGAGACACCCCTGTATAAAACAACACACGTTCAGTCGTTGTTGTCTTACCCGCATCAATATGAGCCATAATTCCGATATTCCGGTAACGCTCAATGGGTGTACTGCGAGCCATTTTTTCAATTAATTAACTTCTATTACCAACGGTAATGCGAGAATGCTTTATTCGCTTCAGCCATACGATGCGTATCTTCTTTTTTCTTAATCGCAGTACCACGACTTTCAGATGCATCCATTAATTCACCAGCCAAACGTAACCCCATATTCTTTTCGCCTCTGTTTTTAGAAGCGTCTACTATCCAGCGCATAGCCAATGTAATGCTACGATCCGTTCTTACTTCAACTGGAATCTGATAAGTAGCACCACCAACACGACGTGATTTCACCTCTACAACAGGACGAATGTTTTCCAGTGCTTTATTGAATACTTCAAGCGGCTCAGGGTTACCTTTTTCTCCAATCTGATCCAGGGCACCATAAACAATTTTTTCAGCAATAGATTTCTTGCCACTACGCATAATAATATTGATGAATTTGGCCAATACCTTATCCCCGTACTTCGGATCCGGCAGAATTTCAGTTCTTTCAGCTACGCGTCTTCTGGACATGATTCAAACTATTCCTGTATCTATTCTTTATATAATGTATTAATTAAGACTTAGGCTTTTTCGCGCCATATTTGGAGCGCCCTTGACGTCTATCCGCTACACCCGATGTATCCAAGGTACCGCGAACGGTATGATATCGAACACCAGGTAAATCTTTTACACGACCACCTCTGATTAAAATAACAGAGTGTTCTTGCAAGTTATGGCCTTCACCACCTATGTAAGTGGTTACTTCCTGACCATTAGTCAATCGAACACGTGCAACCTTACGTAATGCTGAGTTCGGCTTCTTTGGCGTGGTGGTATACACACGCGTACATACACCTCGTTTTTGAGGGCAGGCTTCCAGTGCAGGCACATTGCTCTTTGCACGTTGCCGCTTACGCGGATTTCTGACTAATTGATTGATTGTTGTCATAAAATTATCTTATTTTTCAATTTGTTAAGTGCGCAGACTGCCTCACCCACCCGGACTGTTGTATTCGACTTATGAATACCATAACTACTAAACAGTACGGACTGGTGCAGAATTCCTTCGGAATAACCTGGAGGCATATCTGATTTATCGTCGAATTTTCCAAAATTCGCCGAAATTTCCAATACTTATAAATAAAATGACAGACTGGGAAAAGCGACCCAGTCTGTCAAAGAGGCGGGATTTTATGTCCTTGGCGATGATCAGTCAAGGAAGATCACACTTAATTTTTTAAGTTCCTGTCGAGCCTTCGACCACTTCGGAATCAGAATCGATTTGTGGGATTTCTACCTCTTCAATTTCCACGTTTTCCGGAGCTGATTCTGGCTCAGATCGGGCATCTAAACGTTCACGACGCTCTGCATGATAAGCCAAACCAGTTCCGGCAGGAATTAGACGACCCACAATGACATTTTCCTTTAATCCGCGTAGATCATCACGTTTTCCACAAACACTGGCTTCTGTCAGGACGCGCGTTGTTTCCTGGAATGATGCTGCTGAAATAAACGACTCGGTTGAGAGTGACGCTTTGGTAATACCTAATAATATAGGCACCCATTCAGCTGGTTTTTTACCTTCAGCTTCTACGCGTTCGTTTTCTTCCAGAACTCTGGAACGCTCCATTTGTTCACCCTTCAGGAATGAAGTATCACCAGCATCAGTAATTTCCGCCTTACGCAACATTTGACGCACGATAACTTCAATATGCTTATCATTAATTTTCACGCCCTGCAGACGATAGACTTCCTGTATTTCACTACTAATGAAGTCATATAAGGCACGAACACCTTTGAGCCTTAAAATGTCATGTGGTGTAGGAGGTCCATCAACTATGTTTTCACCTTTAACAACATGCTCACCCTCGAACACACTGACATGTCGCCATTTTGGAATGAGTTCTTCATAAACATTGTCTTCACCTGGACCGGTAATCACAATTCGTTGTTTACCTTTGGTTTCTTTACCAAAACTAATCACACCTGATATTTCTGCCAGAACTGCAGGCTCTTTTGGTTTACGTGCTTCAAATAAATCCGCAACTCTTGGTAAACCACCAGTAATATCACGAGTTTTTGAAGATTCTTGCGGAAGACGAGCTATGACTTCACCAATGTTCACTTCTTTACCATCAGTTACATTAATAAGCGCTCTTGCTGGTAAGAGGTAATGAGCTACTTGTTCCGTACCTGGAATTTTGACTTCGTCACCATTCTCATCAACTAACTTAACTGTAGGACGCAAATCTTTCGCACTGGATGCACGTTGCTTTGGATCCATCACTACGATATTAGTTAAGCCAGTAATTTCATCAGTATGACGTGTGACAGTGACACCATCTACGATATCGGAGAACTGAACACGACCTTTTACCTCTGTGATAACAGGGTGTGTATGCGGATCCCATGATGCGATTTGTTGACCAGGTTGAACCTTATCACCGTCACCCGCTGTTAAAACAGCACCGTAAGGTAGTTTGTAATGTTCACGTTCACGACCTGTTTCATCACGAAGCAGAATCTCACCAGAACGAGAGATCACAACTTTGTTGCCGCTCTCCTGCTCCAGCGTTTTCACATTCTGTAAATAAATTGTGCCACCGTTCTTTACTTCGATATTGCTAACTGCCGCAGCACGCGAAGCCGCACCACCAATATGGAAAGTACGCATGGTCAACTGGGTACCTGGTTCACCAATTGACTGAGCCGCAATAACACCCACTGACTCACCTATATTAACCAGATGACCACGACCTAAATCACGACCATAACACTGGCGACAAGCACCATAACGGGTTTCACAGGTAATGGTTGAACGAACAACGACTTGATCAACACCTTTTTCATCAAGCACGTCAACCCAGTGTTCATCAAGTAAAGTACCTGCTTTGGCAATCACTTCGCCATCCATATTTGCTGCGTCTTTTAATAGCACTCGTCCTAGTACAAGTTCTCTCAAAGGCTCAATAACATCACCACCCTCAATGATAGGGCTCATTTCCAGACCTTCTTCAGTACCACAGTCTTCTTCAGAAATAACCAGATCCTGTGCTACATCAACTAGACGACGAGTCAGATAACCTGAGTTTGCTGTTTTCAATGCGGTATCAGCCAGACCTTTACGAGCACCGTGTGTCGAGATGAAGTATTGAAGTACGTCTAAACCTTCACGGAAGTTGGCCGTGATCGGCGTTTCAATAATGGAACCATCCGGTTTCGCCATCAAACCACGCATACCTGCTAATTGTCTGATTTGTGCTGCAGAACCTCGAGCACCTGAATCAGCCATCATATAAATTGAGTTAAAGGAATCTTCTTCGACTTCTTTACCTTCAATATCGGTTTTCATATCAACACCAAGTTTATCCATCATTGCTTTCGCAACCTGATCATTAGTACGTGACCAGATATCAACAACCTTGTTATAACGTTCACCGTCGGTAATTAAACCTGAAGCATATTGTTCCTGGAAACTTTTAACCTGCTCTTCCGCTTTACCAATGATGTCTTCTTTATCATCCGGTACAACCATATCTTCAATACCGATAGACACACCGGCACGAGTTGAATATTTAAAACCGGTGTACATCAACTGATCAGAGAAGATAACCGTCTCTTTTAATTCTAGTCTTCTGTAACAAGTATTAACCAATTGAGAAATGGTTTTCTTGGTCATTACTTTATCGATTAAATCAAACGGAATTTCATCCGGCAAGATGCGTGAAAGTAATGCACGACCCGCAGTCGTTTCATAGCGTTTTAAAGTAACCTGTTTTTCACCGTTTTCATCAAGTGTTACTTCGCGTATACGACATTTGATTCTTGCGTGTAACTCAACAGCGCCACTTTCATAAGCTCGGTTAACTTCATTAACGTTAGCGAAAGCCATACCTGTGCCATTTGCTTCGACAGATTCGCGAGTCAAATAATAAAGACCGAGCACCACGTCTTGCGTCGGAACAATAATAGGCTCACCGTTTGCAGGTGACAAAATATTATTAGTCGACATCATTAATGTTCGCGCTTCAAGCTGTGCTTCAATGGACAATGGTACATGTACTGCCATTTGGTCACCGTCAAAGTCAGCATTAAACGCAGTACAAACTAATGGATGCAAATTAATTGCTTTACCTTCTATCAGTACAGGCTCAAATGCCTGAATACCTAATCTATGTAATGTAGGTGCACGGTTAAGCATGATGGGATGTTCACGAATGACTTCTTCTAGAACGTCCCAAACTTCAGAACCTTCTCGCTCAACCAGTTTTTTGGCAGCTTTAATTGTTGTCGCCAGACCACGTCTTTCCAGTTTGCTAAAAATGAATGGCTTGAATAATTCCAATGCCATCTTTTTAGGAATACCACACTGATGTAAACGTAAAGTCGGCCCAACTACGATGACTGAACGACCAGAATAATCGACACGTTTACCTAACAGATTTTGACGAAAACGACCCTGCTTCCCTTTAATCATATCTGCCAATGATTTTAATGGCAGTTTATTGGTTCCGGTAATAGCACGACCGCGACGACCATTATCAAGCAAAGCATCAACCGATTCCTGTAACATACGTTTTTCATTACGCACGATAATATCCGGCGCATTAAGATCTAATAATCGCTTTAAACGATTATTTCTGTTAATAACGCGACGATATAAATCATTAAGATCAGAAGTAGCAAAACGACCACCATCCAATGGCACCAATGGACGTAGTTCTGGTGGTAACACTGGAAGAACTAACAACACCATCCATTCAGGTTTATTACCAGAATTTTTAAACGCCTCTAGTAACTTTAATCGTTTGGTTAATTTACGTAGTTTTGTTTCAGAATTTGTATTCGGAATTTCTTCTCTTAGTACGGCAATTTCTTCATCGAGATCTATTTGCTTGAGTAATGAACGAATAGCTTCTGCACCCATCTTCGCTTCAAACTCATCACCGTATTGCTCAATCGCTTCGAGATAATTTTCTTCTGTCAGCATTTGCCCCTTTTCTAAATCAGTCATACCCGGTTCAATAACCGCATATGCTTCGAAATAAAGAATACGTTCTATTTCACGCAAGGTCATATCCAGCATCAATCCCATTCTCGATGGTAATGATTTCAAGAACCAGATATGCGCAACCGGACTGGCTAAATCAATATGACCCATGCGTTCACGTCTTACTTTTGAAAGCGTAACTTCAACTCCACACTTTTCGCAAACAACGCCGCGATGTTTTAATCTTTTATATTTACCACATAAACATTCGTAGTCTTTAACCGGACCAAATATTTTGGCACAGAAAAGACCATCACGTTCCGGTTTAAACGTACGGTAGTTGATCGTTTCAGGTTTTTTAACTTCTCCAAAAGACCATGATCGAATTTTTTCAGGTGATGCCAGGCCAATAGCAATAGCATCAAATTCTTCAACTTGTCCTTGTTGCTTTAATAGCTTGAGTAAGTCTTTCAAGGTTTGCCTCCTGTGGAGATTTGTTCGGCTTTACGTCCGAAAATTGAATCATTAATATTCATTTCTTTTATATGCTCAGTTATTAGGTATCAAGTTCGATATCGATACCAAGCGATCGAATTTCTTTAACTAATACATTAAAAGATTCAGGCATGCCCGCTTCCATCTGATGATCACCGTCCACAATGTTTTTATACATCTTAGTACGACCATTCACATCATCCGACTTAACAGTCAACATTTCCTGCAGAGTATAAGCAGCACCATAAGCTTCAAGTGCCCACACTTCCATTTCACCAAAACGCTGTCCACCAAATTGTGCTTTACCGCCCAATGGTTGCTGCGTAACCAGACTGTATGGACCGGTTGAACGTGCATGCATTTTGTCATCAACAAGATGGTTCAACTTGAGCATGTACATGTAACCAACGGTGACTCGACGTTCAAATTTATCACCAGTACGGCCATCGTATAATGTCATTTGACCATCTTCCGGAAGATCGGCAATTTTTAACATTGCTTTGATTTCTTCTTCAGTCGCACCATCAAAAACTGGCGTTGCCATTGGCACACCATTTTTCAGGTTATGAGCAAGCTCAATAATTTCTTCATCTGAAAATGAATCAAGATCTTCTTTTTTACCACTCGCGTTGTAAATTTTATCCAGAAGTTGTCTGATTTCAGCTGCCTGGACTTCTTGTTGCTGCTCAAGCATCTTGCCAATCTTGTTACCAACACCTTTCGCAGCCCAGCCTAAATGCGTTTCCAGAATCTGCCCCACGTTCATTCGAGAGGGAACACCTAATGGATTTAAAACAACATCAACGGGTGTGCCGTCTTCCATATGCGGCATATCTTCGACTGGAACAATAGTAGAAATAACACCTTTGTTACCATGTCGACCTGCCATTTTATCGCCTGATTGAACACGACGTTTAACAGCAAGATAAACCTTGACCATTTTTAGAACACCTGGAGCCAAATCATCGCCAGAAGTAATCTTGGCACGCTTTTCTTCAAAACGTCGGTCAAAGTCTTCTTTCAATGCTTCAAACTGTTGTGCTGCATCTTCTAACTGTTTGTTTGCTTTATCATCTTCAAGACGAATTTCGAACCATTTTTCGCGAGTCGTTTCTTCCAGGTAATCCTTGGTAATCTTGTCACCTTTACCCAATCCTGAAGGACCGCCTGCAGCAACTTTACCGATTAACAACTTTTCAATTCGTTGATAAACGCCTGCTTCCATGATTCGAAGTTGATCATTCAAATCTTTACGAACACTGTTCAATTCTGATTCTTCAATCTCCAATGCACGCGCATCTTTCTCAACACCATCGCGAGTAAAGACCTGTACATCAATAACAGTACCATTCATGCCTGAAGGTACGCGTAAAGACGTATCTTTCACATCAGATGCTTTTTCACCAAAAATTGCTCTTAACAGTTTTTCTTCCGGCGTAAGTTGTGTTTCACCTTTTGGCGTCACTTTACCTACCAGAATGTCTCCCACATTAACTTCAGCACCAATATAAACAACACCGGATTCATCCAGTTTATTTAAAGCGCTTTCACTGACATTAGGTATATCAGAAGAAATTTCTTCCGAACCTAATTTTGTATCGCGAGCCACACAGGTTAATTCTTCTATATGAATGGTGGTGTAACGATCTTCCTTAACCAACTTCTCGGATAACAAGATCGAATCCTCAAAGTTGTATCCATTCCAGGGCATAAATGCGACAAGCATGTTCTGGCCTAATGCTAATTCACCCATGTCTGTAGATGGACCATCAGCGAGCACATCACCTTTGGTAATCTTGTCACCTGTCTTCACCAATGGTTTTTGGTTAATGCAGGTATTTTGATTAGAACGTGTATATTTTGTCAGGTTATAAATATCAACACCTGGCTCACCGGCAATTACTTCATTATCATTAACACGTATAACGATTCGACTTGCATCGACGGAGTCAACAACGCCACCACGCTCTGAGACAACTGTAACACCCGAATCAATTGCCACACGTCTTTCCATACCTGTTCCAACTAACGGTTTATCCGCTCTTAGTGTTGGCACAGCCTGTCGTTGCATATTGGATCCCATCAATGCACGGTTCGCATCATCATGTTCCAAAAATGGAATTAACGATGAAGCAACAGAAACAATCTGTCTTGGCGACACGTCCATATAATTGATCTTGTCTGGCGTAGACATGGTAAATTCATTCTGGAACCGACAAGAAACCAGCTCATCAATTAGATTACCTTTTGCATCTAACGTCGCACTCGCTTGCGCGATAACAAAATCACCTTCTTCAATAGCTGATAAGTATTCGATCTCATTCGTCGCTTTACCATCGACAACTTTACGATAAGGCGTTTCAAGAAAACCGTATTCATTAGTTCTGGCATAAATCGCCAACGAGTTAATCAAACCAATGTTTGGCCCTTCCGGCGTTTCAATTGGGCAAACACGACCGTAATGTGTTGGATGCACGTCTCTTACTTCAAAGCCGGCACGCTCACGTGTCAAACCACCAGGACCTAATGCAGAAATACGTCGTTTATGCGTAATTTCAGATAATGGATTATTTTGATCCATAAACTGTGATAACTGACTTGAACCAAAAAATTCTTTTATAACAGCAGAGACCGGTTTCGCATTGATAATCTCCTGTGGCATCAAACCTTCTGATTCGGCCAGACTCAAACGTTCTTTAACAGCACGTTCAACTCGGACAAGACCTACGCGAAATTGATTTTCCGCCATTTCACCAACACTACGAATACGACGATTACCAAGGTGATCGATATCATCAACCACACCTTTACCATTACGAATGTCCAGTAACACTTGCATAACGGCAACAATGTCTTCATTTGAAAGAACACCTTCACCTTCTGCCTCTTTTCGTCCGACACGACGATTGAATTTCATTCGCCCAACCGCTGACAAGTCGTAACGGTCAGGACTAAAAAACAAGTTCTTGAATAAGTTTTCTGCCGCATCTTTTGTCGGTGGTTCACCAGGTCGCATCATGCGATAGATTTCAACTTGTGCTTCTAACTGGTTATTACTTGGATCTGCACGTAATGTATCTGCAATGAAAGAACCACTATCCAATTCATTAGTATAAATTGTCTGTAACTCAAGACTCTTGCCTTTATACTCGGTAATTTTTTCAAGTAATTCTTCCGTGATTTCTGTATTTGCTGGAAATAAAATTTCACCGGTTTCTTCATCGACAATATCAACGATATCATTTGCAACAACTTTACCAATCAGGAATTCAGCTGGAACAATTAATGAAGTTAAGCTTGCTTTTTCAATTTCACGAATATGACGCGCCGTAATACGGCGTTCTTTTTCAACAATAATTTTGCCGCTTTTCGTTTTTATATCAAACGATGCTGTTTCACCACGCAAACGCTCAGGAACCAAATCCAGAGTAATACCCTTGCTGGTTACTTTGAATGAATCAGTATCAAAGAAAATATCGAGTATTTCTTCAGTACTATAACCTAATGCTCGCAATAAAATGGTGGCATGTATTTTTCGACGACGATCAATACGACAATAAACCAGATCCTTTGCGTCGAATTCAAAGTCGAGCCATGAGCCACGATAAGGAATGACCCGCGCTGAATAAAGTAATTTACCAGACGAGTGTGTTTTACCTTTATCATGTTCAAAAAAGACGCCTGGAGAACGATGCATTTGCGAAACGATAACTCGCTCAGTACCATTAATAACAAAAGTGCCGGTAGGGGTCATCAATGGCATTTCACCCATGTACACTTCCTGTTCTTTAATATCTTTTACAACCTTGTTGTTAAGCCCAGCATCCTTATCATAAATAATAAGACGAACCTTAACTCGCAAAGAGGACGCATACGTCAATCCTCTAAGCTGGCATTCTTTAACATCAAATACCGGCGTTCCAAGTTTATAGCTAACGTATTCCAACGCAGCATTGCCTGAGAAACTAACGATAGGAAACACAGACTTAAATGCCGCCTGCAACCCAACATCAGTTCTTTCTTCAGGACTTGCGTCTACTTGTATAAATCGTGCAAAAGACTCAATCTGAGTCGCTACCAGATAAGGTATCTCCATAATACTGGAGCGCTTTCCAAAATCCTTTCGGATACGTTTCTTTTCTGTATAGGAATAGGCCATTACAATTCCTCAATAATAGTGTTTGTTATATAGTGAACATCCTGACTTAACGAATATTCAACTGATACCGAATTAAATTAAACAAAACGGCAATATCAATAAGCACGACAAAAACCACAGGTAACAATCGTTACCTGCGGATTTTGCTGTCTTATTAAACGCTGCAATTGAAGTTATTTAACTTCTACTGATGCGCCAGCTTCTTCAAGCTGCTTTTTAATATCTTCAGACTCTTCTTTGCTTGCACCTTCTTTAACAGTTGTAGGGGCACCTTCAACCATTTCTTTTGCCTCTTTCAAGCCAAGACCAGTGATACCACGTACTGCTTTAATTACAGCAACCTTGTTATCTCCAAAGCTTGACATAACAACGTCAAACTCGGTCTTTTCTTCTGCAGCACCAGCGTCACCGCCAGCACCTGGAGCAGCCGCTACAGCAACTGGCGCTGCTGCAGATACACCCCATTCGTCTTCTAACTCTTTGATTAAATCAACGAGTTCAAGCACAGGCATTTGACCCAGTGCTTCTTTAATTTCATCTTTTGAAACTGCCATTTTAAAATTCTCCAAAAATTAAAAACTAAACTGTAAGTTATACCGCTCGATACTTATGCTGCTTGTTGTTTGTCGCGTTGTGCGCCTAGAACACGAGCTAATTTAGCTGGTGGTTCAGCAACAGTTCTGACAAATTTACCAAGCGGAGCGGATAACAATCCAAGTAACATAGCGCGTGCTTCATCAAGCGATGGCATACTAGCGAGCTTGCCAAGTTCAGACGGATCTAAAAGATTTCCATCCAACGCTACAAGCTTGACTACTAGTTTGTCATTGTCCTTCGCAAAATTGCGAACAACACGTGCCGCACTTCCCGGTTCATCACTGGAAAATGCCAACACTAATGGCCCGACCATTTCATCACGCATACATTCGAATTGTGTATTTTCAAATGCTCTACGCGCCAACGTGTTACGGACTACTTTCAAGTAGACGCCCGCCTCACGCGCAGAGTTACGCAGTTCAGTCATTTCAGCCACCGTTAAACCGATATATTCGGCCGCGATTGCAGAAGGAGCCTCCGCAGCAACACCGGCAATCTCTTCTACAATTGCCTTCTTTGCATCTAGATTAAGACTCACTCTTCATCTCCTGTTAAGTTCAATAAGGTTTGCACCTTATTTTTACTAAAATAGCTTGTCATGAT
Source organism: Pseudomonadota bacterium (assembly GCA_013112535.1). Taxonomy (GTDB): domain Bacteria; phylum Pseudomonadota; class Gammaproteobacteria; order Eutrophobiales; family Eutrophobiaceae; genus UBA7359. Next base: position 165,674 of record JABFGI010000003.1, on the reverse strand, counting down.
TTAACTCAAAACAAACCGGTTTACGGTGACCACACAGGTTTCCCTGTTTATTGATTACACCGTCTGCGTAGGCAAGATTAAGAATCTCATGAGAAATTCACCTACGGTCTTTGACGTCTGGCTAATGCAAAAAACATCGCCAGTCACAAAGTCTTTTATATGTTATTAGTTATACATAAATCTAATAACGTTATTTTCCATATTAATATTCTGCTTTCATTCAATCAGCCAAACTGCTCTGATCAACTAACAATCCCGGTCCCATGGTTGTCGAAAGACTTATCTTTTTCAGATACACTCCTTTAGCCGCACTTGGTTTAGCTTTTTTTAAATCACCCAAAAGCATGTGTAAGTTTTCGATCAATGAATCAGCATCAAATGATACTTTTCCAATAACACAATGGATAATGCCGTTCTTGTCCGTTCGATAACGCACCTGTCCACCTTTTGCGTTTTCGACAGCTTGTTTTACATCATTACTTACCGTGCCTACTTTAGGGTTTGGCATCAAACCACGAGGACCTAAAATTTGGCCTAGTTTACCAACAACCGGCATAGCATCAGGTGTCGCAATAACTACGCCGTAATCGATATCACCTTTTTTCATTGATTCAGCAAGGTCTTCAAAACCTACCGCATCTGCACCAGCTTCTTCAGCGATTTTTGCATTTTCGCCTTGAGCAAATACAGCAACTCTGACAGTTTTACCTGTACCTTTAGGTAACACAGTTGAACCACGAACCTGCTGGTCTGATTTACGAGCATCAACACCAAGATTAACGGCCACTTCAACAGACTCATCAAATTTGACTGATGACACTTCTTTCAATAAATCCAACGCTTCTTTGACAAGATAAACTTTACCTGGCTCGACTTTGTCTTGATACGCTTTAATTCGTTTCGATAATTTTGCCATGATCACACCACCCCTTCCGTATCAATACCCATACTACGAGCAGTACCAGCAATGGTTCTAACAGCAGCATCTAAATCAGCTGCGGTTAAGTCAGGCTCTTTAGTCTTGGCAATTTCTTCTAATTGCGCACGACTTACTTTACCCACTTTATTAGTATTTGGTGTGCCGCTACCACTTTTAATACCGGCAGCTTTTTTCAATAAAATTGACGCAGGCGTAGTTTTACTAACAAACGTAAAACTCTTATCGTTGTAGACGGTAATGATGACTGGTACAGGTAGACCTGGTTCAATACTCTGTGTTTGCGCATTAAACGCTTTACAAAACTCCATGATGTTAACACCATGCTGACCTAATGCAGGTCCGACAGGTGGACTTGGATTTGCCTGACCCGCAGGCACCTGTAATTTGATATAGCTATCAATCTTTTTGGCCACAGCCTTTCTCCTCGGGTGCAAACGCCTTGCGGCTCCCCATAGTTAAATTTATCGATGCAAATAAATCACATCAACGAGTCTAAAAATCTTTTACTCTTTTTCTACTTGTCCGAATTCAAGTTCAACAGGTGTAGAACGACCAAAAATTAAAACCGATACTCGCAAACGGCTTTTTTCGTAATTCACCTCTTCAACAACACCATTAAAATCAGTAAATGGCCCTTCTTTTACTCGAACAACTTCACCAGGTTCGAAAAGTATTTTCGGTCTGGGTTTATCAACGCCTTCTTCAACACGTTGCAATATCGCATCCGCTTCCTTGTCTGATATTGGCGCTGGTCGATCACTGGTTCCACCAATAAAACCTAATACTTTTGGTGCTTCCTTAACCAAATGCCATGTATCGTCATTCATTTCCATTTTCACCAGAACATAGCCCGGGAAAAATTTACGTTCACTTTTGCGTTTCTTTCCATCACGCATTTCAACCACTTCCTCAGTTGGAACGAGGATTTCACCAAACATATCATCGAGACCACTACGTTCAATACGTTCAATCAATGATCGCATGACCTGGCTTTCAAAACCGGAATAGGCGTGAACAACATACCATTGCTTCGCCATATTAAGACCCATGCCCCATCAATGCGCCGATTGACCAACCAAGGAACATATCTAGTAACCACAATATAATGGCAACGATAATTACCATCCCTATAACAAGCAAGGTCGTATTTACCGTTTCTTTTCTTGTCGGCCAAACAACTTTGCGGACTTCAATTTGAGCATCATGAAAGTAACCCCAAACTTCTCGCCCCTTTTCGGTTTGATAGGCTACAGCAATACTAATGCCGACTGCTAACAATAAACCAATAACTCGATATAACAAATCTTGCTCAGCATAAACATAAAAACCAACCAAGGCTGCAATTAATATTAATAGCGCCAAGCCAAGCTTGAATGTATCCAGTTTTCCACCAGTCGTTTCTACAGTTGAATTCATGTCTTTATGTATTTAGTCCAAGGCCAGATTTCTCTAAATGGCAGGCCAGGAGGGAATCGAACCCCCAACCTACGGTTTTGGAGACCGTCGCTCTGCCAATTGAGCTACTGGCCTATTTACTATTCAAATAATCTGCCTATTATTTTTTTTAAAACAAACATTAATTATTAAGATTTACTCAATAATTTTAGAGACAACACCCGCACCTACGGTACGGCCGCCTTCTCGTATTGCAAAACGTAAGCCTTCTTCCATCGCAATCGGTGCAATCAACTTCACCGTTACCTTGATGTTATCGCCAGGCATCACCATTTCTGTTCCTTCAGGTAATTCCATCGCTCCCGTCACGTCAGTCGTTCGGAAGTAGAACTGCGGACGGTAGTTGTTGAAAAACGGCGTATGACGGCCACCTTCATCTTTACTCAATACGTAAATTTCCGTTTCAAAATGGGTATGCGGCGTAATCGAACCTGGTTTACATAATACTTGACCACGCTCGACTTCTTCTCGCTTGGTACCACGTAACAACACACCCACGTTGTCGCCCGCTTGACCTTCGTCTAACAACTTACGGAACATTTCAACACCGGTACACGTCGTCTTTTGTGTGTCTTTAATACCCACAATCTCAATTTCTTCACCAACCTTCACAATACCGCGTTCAACACGGCCGGTTACCACCGTACCGCGTCCTGAAATACTGAACACGTCTTCAATCGGTAATAGGAAAGGTTGATCTACTGGCCGTTCTGGTAAAGGAAAGTACTCATCCATTGCCGCAACCAGTTTCAGGATAGACGGAATACCAATGTCCGAAGTATCTCCTTCCAATGCTTTTAAGGCTGAGCCTGTCACAATCGGCGTGTCATCGCCCGGAAAGTCATAGGAATCCAATAATTCTCGCACTTCCATTTCAACTAATTCCAGTAATTCGGCATCGTCAACCTGATCGGCTTTGTTAAGGTAAACCACGATGTAAGGCACACCCACCTGGCGTGACAATAAGATATGCTCACGGGTTTGTGGCATTGGGCCGTCGGCTGCACTACAAACCAGAATAGCGCCGTCCATTTGTGCCGCACCGGTAATCATGTTTTTCACATAATCCGCGTGTCCCGGACAATCCACGTGCGCATAATGACGGTCGTTACTTTCATACTCCACGTGCGCCGTCGCAATCGTGATACCGCGTTCGCGTTCTTCCGGCGCATTATCGATATCGCCGTAATCCTTGAATTCACCGCCATTCGCTTCCGCCATGGTCTTTGTGATCGCCGCCGTTAACGTCGTCTTGCCATGGTCAACGTGACCGATTGTGCCCACATTCACATGCGGTTTTGTGCGTTCAAATTTTTCTTTGGACATTGAAAAGTCACTCCTCAATGAATAGTTACAATTTAGTTAATAAAAAATCCAAAATGTGGAGCTCATAACCGGATTTGAACCGGTGACCTCTTCCTTACCAAGGAAGTGCTCTACCGACTGAGCTATATGAGCAAAAACCCGTTTTAGCAACTCCTTTACACGTAACTGATAACACAATAAAAACAACCAGTTACAAAAATAACAGCATAATACTTAATAAACATGACTATTAAATGAATACACCATGTTTGTTCCATGTTTTTGGAGCGGGTGATGGGAATCGAACCCACACCATCAGCTTGGAAGGCTGAGGTTCTACCATTGAACTACACCCGCCTCGTTCTTATCGCCCGCCAACTATCAATCTAATGTTGATAGACTTAACTCCATACAATTAATTATTTGGTGGAGGGGGTAGGATTCGAACCTACGAAGGCTGTGCCAACAGATTTACAGTCTGCCCTCGTTGACCGCTTGAGTACCCCTCCAAAATTCAGCCGGCTATTCTGTGATAATCAAATACAGCTGTCAACAGAAGATCCTTATGAAAATTAGCTAGATCGAACGATATTTCCAGTTTGAGCATCTCGAATCTCAGTTGGTGTTAAGTTATTAGAAATATTAGCCGGAATCACGTAATCGACCCCTGTCTGAAAATATTTCCTAACTTCATGACTGGTCTTCGCTGGCTCAGCAGAACTCGGATTCGCACTGGTTGAAACAATAGGTCCCAGTTTTTCACACAAAGCGCGAATAATGGGATGAGCACTCACTCTCACAGCCAATGTTTTGTGTTTTCCAGTTAACCAGAGTGGGGTTGTTTGTTCAGCAGGAACCAACCATGTAACAGGACCGGGCCAACTATCGAAAATGACCTGAGTACCTTCAACTTTAGTAAAGTCGACATATACTTCAAGTTGTTCAATATTTGCTGCAACTAATATAAGTCCCTTATCAATAGAACGATGTTTTAATTGTAATATTCTGTCTACAGATTGCTCGAGTAACGGCAGACAACCAAGACCAAAGACAGCCTCTGTTGGATAAGCAATAACCCCACCTTGTTCGCAATGGTGAATTGCTCGCTTCAAATGTAATGAGTTCATCTGAATTATGGAAACTCTATATGCTGCCTGAATCAGTCAGCTTTCCTGGACGTCGTTTTTTTAGTCGTTTTCTTTTTACCAACTTTCTTCTTGGTTGTTTTCTTCTTGCTGGTTTTTTTCTTAGTCACCTTTTTCTTGCTTTCTGTTTTTTTAGCAACTTTCTTACTGGCCTTCTTTTTAGTTTTTTTCTTACCACGACGTGACACAGGCGCAGCTTCTATCATGGCCTGACATTCCTCAAGCGTTAAACTTGCAGGTTCCTTGTCCTTAGGAATCTTGGCATTCTTATTTCCGTCTGTCACATAAGGGCCGTAACGACCGTTCAATACAGAAATACCCTCATTTTCAAATATTTTAATTTGTTTTTCTGCATCTGCTTTTTTCTTTTCCGCAACAAGTTCAAGTGCGCGTTCAAGCGTGACAGTATAAGGATCTTCTTCTTTAGGTAATGAAACAAACTTACTTGCATATCGAATATAAGGGCCAAAACGACCAACACTGGCGGCAACTTCTTCTCCTTCTGCTGTTTCACCTAATATTCGAGGTAATTTAAATAGCTCTAAAGCCTCTTCTAGAGTAATTGTGTCCAATTTTTGTCCAGGACGTAAACCTGCAAACTTGGGTTTATCTTCATCGTCTTTAGTACCCTCTTGAGCATAGGGACCAAAACGGCCTATACGAACAGATACTTCTTTTCCTGATTTTGGATGTACACCCAAAACCCTAGCCTGAGCAACTTCACTACGGCTAACGTTATCATCAATATGCTCAACTTGCTTAATGAATGGTGTCCAGAAATCTTTTAATAGAGGAACCCACTCTTTTTCTCCACGAGAAATCGCATCTAAATCATCTTCAAGTTTTGCTGTAAATTCATAATCAACATAACTACTAAAGTGATTCGTCAGAAATCCATTTACGATTTTCCCAACGTCCGTCGGATGAAAACGCTTGTTTTCTACTTCAACATACTCTCTGTTTCTTAGGGTAGAAATAATATTAGCGTATGTTGAAGGACGACCTATACCATACTCTTCCAATGATTTAACCAAACTTGCTTCTGAATAACGCGGTGGTGGTTCAGTAAAATGTTGTTCATCGCGAATCTGTAATAGCTTAACTTTCTCACCTTCTACTAACTGAGGTAACATTTTTTCGTCATCATCAGCTTTAGCATCATCCTGACCTTCAAGATAGACTTCCATAAAACCGGGATCAGCAATAGCAGAACCATTTGCTCTGAATAAATTACCTTCACCGCATGACATATCGACGGCAACGGTATCAATTGTTGCATGCTTCATTTGGCAAGCCATTGCTCTTTTCCAGATTAACTCATACAGCTTGAATTGATCTGGCGTCAAGCTACTTTTTATTTCTTTTGGTACTCGAGCAAACGATGTTGGGCGGATCGCTTCATGCGCTTCCTGAGCATTCTTGGATTTCGTTTTAAAGACTCTAGGTTCGTCCGGCAACGAATCTTTACCATATCGAGACTCAATAAAAGTGCGAACTTCCTGTATCGCTTCTTCTGCCAGGTTTACTGAGTCGGTACGCATATAGGTGATTAAACCAACCGCACCTTCACCCACATCAATCCCTTCATAAAGTTGCTGAGCAGTTCTCATTGCACGTTGTGCAGTAAAGCCTAATTTTCGAACAGCTTCCTGTTGCATGGTAGAAGTAATAAACGGCGCAGCTGGTTGACGTTTACGTTGTTTCTTGGTGACTTTCTCAATTAGTAACTCACCAGCAGCAGCCTTTTCTAATTGTGCTTTAACATCGGCGGCATGTTCTGTTTTTTCAATACTGAATTGTTTTACTTTTTCATTATCAAATTGGGTTAATTTGCCAAGAAACTGACTATTCTTATGTTCAAGATCGGCTTCAATGGTCCAGTACTCTCTGGGAATAAATGCTTCAATTTCTTTTTCTCGTTCAACAATCATCCTCAATGCGGGTGATTGGACGCGCCCAGCTGATAGGCCTCGTTGAACCTTCTTCCAGAGTAAAGGAGACAAGTTAAATCCGACCAGATAATCTAGTACCCGACGCGCCTGTTGAGCATCAATTAAATCGGAAGCCAATTCTCTAGGATGTTGAATTGCTTCCTGTATCGCGCTTTTAGTGACTTCATGAAAAACAACTCTCTGTACTTTTTTGTCTTTCAGGCAATTCTTTTCTTTCAACAACTCATATAAATGCCATGAAATCGCTTCGCCTTCACGATCCGGGTCAGTCGCAAGATATAAAGTATCTGCTTTCTTTAATGCTTTTTTTATCGCTTCGACATGTTTGGTATTTCTATCAATCGCTTCATACTTCATGAAGAAATTATTCTCAGGGTCGACGGCGCCGGTTTTTGGCAAAAGGTCACGGACATGACCATACGATGCCAACACCTTATATCCCTTACCAAGATAACGCTCAAGTGTTTTACATTTAGCGGGAGATTCGACAACTACAACAGAACTACTCATATTAGATTAACAATATCACTTTCTAAATTATGAAATAAAAAATAAGAACCAGTATGTGATGGAAATATCAAACTCTGAATATCAGACTAATGAACAACGCTACTAAGTTCATCCATAACGACATCTTCCATCCAGGCAAACGCGGCTTCTTTCCCTGGCCTATTAAACAAGACCATCAATACAACCCATTTAAGTTGTTGCAATTCTATTAAATCAGTCTCAAGTGCCATGACCCTGTCAATGACAAGTTCGCGATCTTCCGAGTCGAGCACACCCGATTGCTCTAGAAATAATAAAAAACCTTTACATTCAACATCAAGTTTTTCATTCTCAACATCATTAAACAGTCTTAACGACATGGAACGAACGATATTGGTATCCAGTTTATCCTTTTGCATGGCTAAACCTTCTAACCAGTCAATTGCCTTATCTACCTGTTTGTCGGCAAAACCGGCCTGAATTAATTGAGTTTTTAAATCCTGCTGATCAGGTGTTATTTCGAATTCTTCTTCGACGTAATGATCAAACAAGTATATTAGTACATCTAAAACAGATTCTTTCATTAATTATTATCTCTAATGGCCAATCTCTATGAACAACGACAATATCTACCACCCTGTTGAGACTCAATCATTCCTTGAAGTTCCAGTATTAATAGCATGGAGGAAACTGCTTCTGCCGTCAATCCTGTTAATATAACCAGATTATCTACCGAAACTGAATCGTAGCCCATACTATCAAGCAATAACTTATAATCTTCTTCCAAATTATCATAATCTTGTTTATCTGAATCGATATAAGATGATTTATTTAAAACGATACTTGCGACAGGCGCTAGTTCTTCAAGAATATCATTTACTGTTTCAACCAGCTTCGCACCTTGTTTAATCAAACTATGCGTACCTCGTGCTAAAGGATTATGAATTGAACCGGGAAGCGCAAAAACATCTCTACCCTGCTCTAATGCATAGTTTGCTGTAATCAATGATCCGCTTTTTTTAGCTGCTTCAACAACCAATACACCCGTACTCATTCCACTGATAATACGATTACGCTGTGGAAAGTTGCCTGGATTGGGTTTTGTATCTGGTGGATATTCTGATATTAGCAAACCCTCTTCTATAATTTGACTGGCAATTTTTTTATGACGCGCAGGATAAACACTGTTCAGGCCATTTCCCAAAACGGCCACGGTAGAACAATTTACTTTTAGTGCGCCTAAATGGCTGTGGTAATCAATGCCTAAAGCCAGCCCGCTACAAACTGTTAGCCCGGCTTTTGATAATTCCGCAGCAAATTCTTCCGCTAACCGTTTACCACCCGTGGTAGGATTCCTGCTTCCAACAATAGCGAAATGTATATACCCAAGTGCTTCACGTTGTCCAATAGCAAACAGTATGGGCGGTGCGGAGTGTATTGATTTCAATAACTCAGGATAATCTGAGTCCAGAATTGTAATTAAATGGCGATTTGGTTTATTTAACCAATCCAGAATTTTATTAATTTTTTCTTCGTCTGGATTTAGCAATGATTTAATTGAAACTTCGTTTAAACCAAAACGGACCAGTTTTGAAGAATCGCAGGCAAGAATTGTTTGAGGATTATTGAATTCTATTAATAATCTATTACAGATACTTGAGCCAATACCTTTGGCAAAAGTTAGAGACAACCAATCTTTATAGTTTTGTATGACATCCATATCATTGTGAAGAAACTTATTATTGCCCTTTGTCTACAAGGACAGGTTATATTGCTTCCTTGCAATAAATAAAAAATTAATTATGGTTAATATTATAGACTTCTAACTGTATCTGACACATGCACAGGACCTTGAGTTTCCATGACCAATGCATAACTGACTTTATTAAAGGTTCTGAAGACCATCACTACACCAACATATTCTTCTGGCAAGGTGACATCTTCAGTCTTCGCTTGTTGGTTAGCAATGGTTGGGAATGTTTCATTTAACCACTCAATTCCATCTTCCACATCGTGGACTATCCTGGCCAGAGTCCTGCTGGCATGACCACCTGCTTCTTCTAACTGTTTAGCTCTTTCAGCTTCTTTTTCTGACTCACTTTGAGATCTATTTGGTCCTATTTTATCCTGTACAACATAACCGCTTTGATAAATTCCTAATACGTTACCAGCCTCTAAACCTTGTTCTTCACCTAAACTTAGTACAACTACCTGATACTGGCCAATTTGGGACACACCATCTACAACAGACAGGATATTACCTTCTACTTCCCTGATTGTTGGGCCAGGGTAAAATTCGGTACTGACATCTTCATCAGACTGAGGAACTAATCGATCACCTATTAATATTTCTTGATCAACTTCGGTCACTATCGCTGCTGCAGGATCACCTTTTTTAGTTAATGTTGCATCACCAATATATATCGCTTCATAACCCAGTATTTCATTTTCTCCATCTTCGTTTTCTTTAGGACTGACATATGCATTACCTTTTCTGAAGATAGAGTACTGAGCAGCATCAGAGTCCTCAGCAATCCCGCGTACATATATTGTATTTCCTGTCGACGCTATCAAATGCTCATCGTAACTTGATACAACGTAAGGCCACTGTTCTATTTCGTTTTCATCAAGTACGACTGGTCTTTTTAAGAATTGTTGAATTGCATCTATTGGAATCGCTGGAATTGCCTCGACATTATCAAAACTACGTACCGTCGGAGACAACTTGACGTTACGTCCGGAAACTACCTGCCCCGTTCCTCGATTAACACTTAATACAGGTTGTCCATCCTGATAACTCAAGGAAACGACGTCACCCGGATAAATTAAATGAGGATTTTCAATCTGTGGATTCACATTCCAGATTTCTGACCAGCGCCATGGTTGCTCTAGGAAACGGGCGGAAATGTCCCATAAAGTATCACCTTTAACAACCGTGTACGTTTCAGGATGATCGGGATTTATGGTCAATTCATCCGCTTTTACACCGATTGTCAGTAAAAAAATCGCGCATGAAATTAGAATTTTATTCAACATGTCTATTACCTTACGTGGGTTCCTTAATGTAGATTAGCAAAAAGTAAAACAAAATGTTAGTAGCTAAAGCATTTTATTGTTGTTTTACTGCAACATTATGATTTTCCTATATACTATCAGGTAGTTATAATAATTTTTGGAGTTAATATTGCCATGGCAATACTCGAAGTTTTGCATTTTCCGGATGATCGACTGCGTAATAAGGCGCTTCCAGTTGATAATATTGACCTGAAAATCAAAGAAATAGCAGAAAATATGCTGGAAACTATGTATGCGGAAAATGGAATTGGATTAGCAGCAACCCAGGTTAATATCCTTAAAAGAATTGTCGTTATTGACCTGTCCGAAGAAAAAAACCGGCCACTAGTACTTGTTAATCCCAGAATCACCAAACTTGAAGGCAAAGAATCCATGCGAGAAGGCTGTTTGTCAGTACCGGATTATTTCGACACTGTCGAACGGGCTGAAAAAATCGAATTCAATTATAAAACACTTGAAAATGAGATAGTTAACATGGAGACGGATGGTTTATTAGCTGTTTGTGTACAACATGAAATTGACCATCTAAATGGAAAACTGTTTATTGATTATTTGTCCCCTTTAAAACGTCAACGCCTCAAGAAAAAAATTGAAAAACTGGAAAGACAGGATGCAAAAGCATTGTGAGTCAACCCAATTTAAAACTGGCTTTTGCCGGAACACCTGAACTTGCATGCAAAATACTTGAATCATTAATAGACGCTGGTGAACATACTGTAGAGGTTGTACTTACCCAGCCAGATCGTCCCGCAGGCAGAGGTCGCAAAATAAAACAAAGTGAGGTCAAACTTTGTGCAATAGAAAAAAATATTCCTGTACTGCAGCCTGAAAAATCAAGTGATCTAAAACCAGAATATTTGAATGGATGTGATTTAATGCTAGTCGTAGCTTATGGTTTACTAATAAAACCCGAAATATTAGTCAAACCAAATTTTGGTTGCATAAATATACATACCTCTTTACTACCTCGTTGGCGTGGCGCAGCGCCCATTCAAAGAGCTATCGAAGCCGGTGATAAAAATACAGGAATAACATTCATGCAAATGGAACAGGGACTTGATACAGGGCCAATTTTAGAACAAGTCACTTGTGAAATTAATGCTAATGACACGGGTGGTCAGTTACATGATCGATTAGCTGAAATTGGTGCTAACAATATTAATCAACTCTTAACAAAGATTGCTAATAACAATTTAAATCCAATTAAACAGGATGATTCAAAATCAACTTATGCCAATAAAATTTCAAAACAGGAAGCAAAAATTGATTGGACGAAATCGGCTATTGAACTGGAAAGAAAGGTACGCGCATTTAACCCATTTCCGGTTACACACACACAGATCAATGATCTCAATTTCAGAATATGGGAAGCCGACATAAAAAGTGATTCAGAAAATTTAACACCAGGAACCGTACTCAAAAATAAATCAAGTCTGGATATTGTTACCGGTGAAGGTGTATTGGCTATTACTAAACTTCAACTAGCCGGAAAACGTATGATGACAGCAAAAGAGTTTTTCAACGGCCACCCTGATTTTTTCACAGAAAAAAGACAGGCAAACTAGACAATCACTTTTATGTCATCACGTCTAATTGCAAGCCAGATTATTCAACAGAGTGTAGAAGAAAAACTGACGCTATCGATAGTATTAAATAACAATGATTCGTTTAAAAATGCCGGAAAAGAAAGAGCATTGATCCAGGAAATAAGTTATGGAACATTTCGCTGGTATATACAACTAGAACATATCCTGGACCAGCTACTGGAAAAACGCATAAAGAAAAAAGATAGCAGCCTTAAATATTTAATCATGATTGGTCTATATCAATTACGTTTTATGCGGATTCCTGCTCATGCCGTTGTATCTGAAACAGTGAATACCTGTAAAAAAATAAATATGGTCTGGGCTAAAGGACTGGTAAATGCAATATTGCGTCGATATATCAGAGAATCTGCACAACTAGATTCATCATCGAATGCTAATGAAACAGCAAAGTTCTCACATCCCAAATGGTTAATTGAACTCCTGAAAAAGGATTGGCCAGATGAATGGCAAAATATTCTCGAAGCTAATAACCAGCGACCACCTATGTATCTTCGTGTAAATCAACTACGCCAGGATCGTGAAAGTTATTTAAAGAAATTAAACGAGGCCGGTATTGAAGGAAAGATTACACCTTACTCAAGCAACGGCATTCTACTTGATAAAGCAAATGATGTTGATCAACTTCCCGGTTTTAATAGTGGAGAGGCTTCTGTGCAGGAACTTGCTGCGCAACTTTCGGCTGAGCTGCTGGATTTAAAATCGGGGCAAAATGTGCTGGATGCCTGTGCTGCACCTGGCGGTAAAAGTGCCCATATACTTGAAACTCAAGCAAAACTAAATTCGTTAACTTCTATTGAGAAAGATCCAAATCGCACTATTAAATTATCTGAAACCCTTAAACGCCTAGATTTAAGTGCGATAATAAAAACTTCAGATATCAATGACATTGAACAGTGGTGGGATAAGACACAATTTGATCGCATTCTTTTAGATGTTCCTTGTTCTGCAACAGGTGTAATACGACGACACCCCGACATAAAAATACTTAGAACTAAAGAAGAAGTTAACGCTATACAGGAATTACAAACTAGCCTATTGAATACATTATGGCCAACATTAAAAACAGGTGGATTACTATTGTATGTCACCTGTTCAATCCTGAAAGATGAAAACTCAAATCAAATAAAAAAATTCATTGCTAATAACAAGGATTGTTATCTTAAGCCTATTAAAGCTAAATGGGGTGTAGACACAGGCTATGGCAGACAAATATTAACTGGACAGGATAATATGGATGGTTTTTTTTATGCTTGTCTCGAAAAAAATTAATCTCATGCTGATACATAAATTATTAAAAGCGGCAGGTTTGATTATCTTATTGTCATGTATATGCAATTTGTCTTTTGCTAAAACTATAAATATAAAGTCGACACATGCCTATACAGAAGAGTCTATTTACTATCTGGATACATTATTTGATTTTAAATTAACAGAAGAAGCTAACAAGGCTTTACTTCATGGTATCCCCCTGGAAATACATACCGTATTTCAATTACGTTTAAAACGAAAATGGCTTTGGGACAGAACAATTAGCGAAAATAAAATTATTTATAAACTCGAACATAAACCACTAACCAATAATTTTTTAATCATAGATATCAATACCGGGTTAAGAAGTTCTTATAACAATCTTGATGCGGCTTTAAATCATATAAATACAATCTCAAAAATGAAATTATTTGATCAAAATATTCTGCAGAAAGACAATGATTATGTTGCACGAATTAAAACTTATCTGGATACTGGTTCATTACCACCACCGTTACGACCTCAAGCCTATTTCTCATCAAAATGGGACATGTCCAGTGAATGGTTTGAATGGAAAGTGATCAAATGAAAAAAGGTAGCACATTAATATTAACTGTAGGTTCATGCCTGTTTTTTTTCATGCTTGCATCATTGTTGATGATGAGCAAGACCCTACAAAATCCGGAATTATTCGACCGTTATTATGCCGCGTTATTGATATTTAATGCATTAGGACTGATAAGTCTTATTGGTTTAATACTAATCAATCTTAAACGTTTGATACGTCAACTTAAAAACCATGTTATAGGTTCTCGCATGACGGTTAGAATGGTCATGATTTTTTCACTGCTCTCGGTAACACCCGTCCTTATCGTTTATTCTTTTTCACTGGATTTCTTGCACCGTGGCATAGATAGCTGGTTTGATCTAAGAGTTGAACAGGCTCTCGATGATTCACTTGAACTTAGTCGGCTTGCATTAGACGTCAGAATGCGTGAACTACTTAATACAACAGAAAAAGTAGCTGAAGAACTCAGTGAGACCTCCGATGCAGAATTACCGTTTGATATCGATCAACTTAGAGAACGTATCAATGCAAATGAATTAACACTACTTACAAGGAAAGGAGCCATTATTGCTTCAAGTTCTAATGATATAAAAGACCTCGTACCCGAAACACCCAATGACACAATTTTGCTGCAATTATCTCAGAGCAAAAGTTATATAGGACTGGATGTAATCAAAAATAAAAACCTGCTAATCAGAGCAGTTGCAAATTTACCAACTACAAATCTCGACAAAGAAATTCGTATTGTTCAGGCTTTATATCCGATCTCTGAACGTATGAATCATCTTGCTGATAGCGTTCAAACATCATACATAGAATATAAGGAATTATCTTATCTACGCGAACAATTAAAAGTAAGCTTTATCATAATATTAACGCTGGTCTTATTGTTCAGTATTTTTAGTGCCGTATGGGCCGCATTTTATTCTGCACGTAAATTAGCTGCACCAGTTAAGAATCTGGCTGAAGGTACCCGTGCTATTGCCGAGGGCGACTATAGTACTCGTTTACCCGTACCCAGTAATGATGAATTAGGTTTCCTTGTCGCATCATTTAATGATATGACTGATAAAATATCTCAGGCACGGGATACGGCAAGTAAAAGCCAGCACGAAGCCGAATCACAAAGATCCTATCTTGAAACAGTGCTATCAAGACTTTCTTCTGGCGTTATGGTTTTCGATAAAGAAAGCAATCTGGAAAAACTCAACATTAGTGCTGCTCAAATCTTACAACTTGAAACAGAAGATGTTGAACATAAAAATATTATATCTCTTGCTAAAGGTTATTCTAATCTAAATGATTTTTTTGAATGTATTTCTATCAATATAGAAGAACGTCAGGATGATTGGCGCGAACAAATAACACTTTCTGACAAGACCGGAAGTCAGATAATAATTATTAATGGAGCCACATTAACCGAAGCAGATGGCTCTACCAGCGGGCATGTCATTGTTTTTGATGAAATCACCGCATTAATACAAGGCCAACGTGATGCCGCATGGAGTGAAATGGCACGTCGTTTAGCTCATGAAATAAAAAATCCGTTAACACCTATTCAACTGGCTGCTGAACGCCTGAGACATAAATACCTGGCTAAAATGGATCCAGCCGATGCAGATATGCTGGATAGAATGACAAATACTATCATTCAACAAGTCGATACCATGAAAGATATGGTAAACAATTTTTCAGACTATGCTCGATCACCCGAATATAACCCTGAGGAAATTAAAATTGAGCGATTAATCCAGGAAGGTGTTGATTTATTCACGAATCTTAATGGTGAAAATAAAATCGAAATAGATATCGAACCCGATCTTCCTGCAGTAATAGGAGATGAAAAAAAATTAAGACAAGTATTCAATAATCTATTAACAAACGCTATTGATGCAAATTCTGTAAGCGAAGATAATCTGCTTAAGATCAGTGCAAAAAAGGTTGATATTGATAACACTGAAATGCTCGAAATTCGTGTTATGGATAGTGGAGCAGGAATTGAACCATCTGTTATAAATAACGTATTTGAACCCTATATCACAAGCAAACAAAAAGGAACCGGATTAGGATTGGCGATAGTGAAAAAAATTATTGACGAACATATGGGGACTGTCTGGCTTGAGAACAACAACGGACAAAAAGGAGCTTGTGCCGTGATAAGATTACCCATAAATATTTCATCCAATAAAACACAAAAGCACACATAATCTGATGAGCAAACGACAAATACTCGTTGTTGATGACGAACCTGATATTCGTAGTCTGGTTCAGGAAATTCTTGAAGATGAAGGCTTTAGCGTTAACGTTGCTGAAAATGCAACAAAAGCACGTCAGGAAGTAGAATCATTTAAACCAGATTTAATCCTGCTCGATATCTGGATGCCCGATATTGATGGCATTACTTTATTGAAGGAATGGAAAGAAGACGGTGGTATAACATCGCCCATAATTATGATGTCCGGCCACGGTAACGTTGAAACGGCAGTAGAAGCTACACGTCATGGTGCCTATGATTTTATAGAAAAGCCCCTGTCCATTTCTAAATTATTACTCACTATTAAACATGCTTTTGAAACAACGTCATTACAACAGGAAAACCTGCAATTACGTCATACTACATCTGCCAGACTTGAACCTATAGGAAAAAGCAAGGTTATTTTAAATTTAAGGTCGCAAATAGCACGTATTGCTGCACATGATACGCCCGTTTTAATATATGGCGAGTCAGGAACGGATAAGGAATTATTTGCACGTTACTTACATTCATTAAGCCCACGAAATGATGGTCCCTTTATTACGGTAAGTATTTCAGCATTAGCCAAAGATCATGCAGAAATAGAGTTATTTGGATCGAAAACAAACAATCAGTTTCAGGAAGGTTATTTTGACAAGGCAAAAGGTGGTGTCCTTTATATTAAGGATATAAGTGAACTTGATAAAACACTGCAATCGCATTTACATGACGTATTGGAAACGAAGAGATACAGTCATATAGGCAGCTCCGAACAAATTGAGCTGGATATGCGCATTATCGCCGCAACACGTTTCGATATAGAAACTCTAATTCAGGAAAATCGTTTTCGAGACGATCTTTATTACCTGTTAAATGTATTACCTATTTCCATTCCGCCAATTCGTGATCATTATGAAGATGTGCCAGCAATGCTAGAATATTATGTCGATTACTTTATTGAAACAGAAGGATTACCCTATCGAAAATTCGATGTCGCCGCACAAAATCGTTTAAGAAGTTATCAATGGCCCGGGAACGTGAGAGAATTAAAAAATATTGTTCAACGTTTATTGATTTTAGGAACAGATGAAAATATTAATATAGACGAAGTTGAATCCTGTCTGGGTAATAGCCAGAAAAAAGATAACAGCTCAACGATGGAAGGATTTGATTTTGATTTACCATTACGTGACGCAAGAGAGAGTTTCGAAAAAGCGTATCTTGAATATCAATTAAAAAAAGCAAAAGGTAGTGTTAGTAAAGTGGCAAATACAGTTGGAATTGAACGAACACATCTTTACCGGAAACTCAAAACGCTGGGAATCGATCTAAAATGAAAATTATTATCCTGGGTGCAGGTCAAGTCGGTACATCAGTAGCCGCCAATCTGGTTAACGAAGACAACGACATAACATTAGTCGATAACAATCCGGCAATACTTCAATTAATAAGTGAACGTTATGATTTGAGAACGATCACTGGTGTCGCATCACATCCATCGGTACTGGCACAAGCCGGTGCGAAAGATGCTGACATGATTCTTGCTGTAACCAACAGTGATGAAGTCAATATGGTTGCCTGTCAGGTCGCCTATACCTTATTTCACACACCAACCAAAATAGCTCGGATCAGGGAAATTGAGTATCTAAATAATGCATCGTTATTTGCGCAAGAAGCACTTCCTGTTGATGTATTAATTAGTCCGGAACAGCTCGTTACAGATTATATTGAACGATTAATATCTCACCCTGGAGCACTTCAGGTTGTTGATTTTGCCGATGGTAAAGCACAGATGGTTGCCTTAAGAGCATCACGCAATGGTGTATTGGCTGGTAATTCTTTACGTGAATTAAGAAACCTGCTAACTGATATTGAATATAAAATATTCATTATTTTTAGAAAGGGAAAAGCCATTATTCCAAACGGTGATACTATGGTAGAAACCGATGATGAAATCTTTTTTATTAGTTCACAGAAATCGATTCGACAGCTTTTACAAGTTATTCGTAATAATGAAAAACCATACAAGAGCATCATGATTGCCGGTGGAGGTAATATTGGTTTGCGCCTGGCTGAATCTCTGGAAGGTAGATATAAAGTTAAACTTCTGGAACTCGATCCAGCCAAAGCACGTTTTGCTTCTGAAACATTAAAAAATACCGTTGTTTTAAATGGTGATGCGGCGGATGAAGACTTGTTAATCGAAGAGGATATTGATAGAACGGATGTTTACTGTGCACTGACAAATGCTGATGAAGCCAATATTATTTCCTCCATGCTTGCCAAACGACTTGGTGCACGCAAGGTAATGGCTTTAATTAACCGTGCCGCTTATGTTGATCTGGTACAAAGTAATACGATTGATATTGCTATCTCTCCACAACAGGCAACGATTGGAAGCCTACTTGCTCATGTTCGTAAGGGCGATGTTGTTGTTGTTCATGCTTTACGAAGAGGTGCAGCAGAAGCTATTGAAGCTATTGCGCACGGCAATGAATCGTCTTCCAAGGTTGTTGGCAAGGCAATTAAGGATATTGATTTACCACCAAGTACAACCATAGGTGCAATAGTTCGGGGCGATGACGTATTAATGGCAACTAAAAAAACTATTATTGAAGCTGAAGATCATATTATCCTCATTGTATCCGATAAAAAATATGTAGCCGAAGTTGAAGCTTTATTTCAGGTTGGAATCACTTTTCTATAGAGTAAATATACATGCAACTTGCCGTCATTCAACGCATATTAGGAATATTGCTTTCATTATTTAGCCTGACAATGTTTCCTCCTTTGGCGATTTCGCTAGTCAGTTCTGATGGGCAAACTATTCCTTTTATTTCTGCATTTGCACTTATTCTGTCAATAGGATTAATCTTATGGTTTCCGGTCAGGAATATTAAAAATGAATTACGCTTACGTGATGGCTTTGTTGTTGTCGTACTTTTCTGGGTAGGCCTGGGTATTACTGGTAGCGTACCTTTAATACTTTCTGATACACCTGAATTATCTGTTACTGATGCGATCTTTGAATCTATTTCGGGACTGACGACAACTGGTGCCACAATTATTATCGGCATTGACCATTTACCAAAATCAATTCTCTTTTACCGGCAGGAACTACAGTGGCTAGGTGGCATGGGTATCATTGTTCTGGCCGTCGCTATTCTGCCAATGTTGGGTATTGGTGGCATGCAGCTCTATCGTGCTGAAACACCTGGTCCAGTGAAAGACTCAAAACTAACACCTCGCATCACTGAAACAGCCAAGGCACTTTGGTATGTCTACCTCAGTATTACCATATTTTGCGCAATAGCTTATTGGTTGGCAGGAATGTCATTGTTCGATGCTATCAGCCATAGTTTTTCGACTGTATCCATTGGTGGCTTTTCAACACACGATGCCAGTATGGGTTTTTATCAAAGTCCCTTAATAGAAGCTATCGCCGTGTTATTTATGATAATCGCCGGGATAAATTTTAGTTTGCATTTTATGTCCTGGCGACAAATGAGTGTCAAATCGTATTGGTATGATGCAGAACTCCGTGCTTATCTAACTATACTAGCTTCAGTCTGCCTGATTGTTTCCACTTATCATTTCATTGTTAATGACTATGAAAGTTTTCTTAAAGCAATTGAAGACAGTATCTTTCAAACCGTATCTATAGCGACAACAACCGGATTTACCACAGCAGAATATCAAAGTTGGCCTGGCTTTATGCCATTACTGTTACTGTTTAGTAGTTTTTTTGGTGCCTGTGCCGGTTCCACCGGTGGAGGATTAAAAATTATTCGAATCCTGTTACTTTTTAAACAAGGCATACGTGAAATTAAACGACTTATCCATCCCAATGCCATTTTTATTATCAAGGTAGGTAATAAACCGATCCCGGAACGAATCATCGAGGCTGTCTGGGGCTTCTTTGCAACTTATATCGCAGTATTTGCATTCTTATTACTTGCACTGATGGCAACAGAACTTGATCAGGTAACAGCCTTTTCAGCATTGGCAGCCTGTATGAATAACCTGGGTCCTGGACTTGGAAAAGTGAGCCTGCATTATGGCAATATAAATGATGTTGCTAAATGGATTCTTTGTTTTGCCATGTTATTAGGTCGATTGGAAATATTCACTTTACTCGTATTAATTACACCAACGTTCTGGCGACGCTAGAAAGATGAACGACTTTGAATAATCAAACTAAAGACAAGTGGAATTTACGTTACAACGCCTGCTTAGATAACTTTCCTGAAGCAGTTGAGGTCATATCTCAGAACCAACACTTATTGCCTGATCAAGGTACTGCTTTGGATTTAGCTTGTGGGCGTGGTGCAATTGCACTTTGTCTTGCAGAAAATGGATTAGAGACAACAGCATGGGATATCTCTTCGTCAGCTCTTGAACAACTTTCGCTTCAAGCAAGTGAAAGGAATCTGAGTATACACACAGTAACTAAAGATATCTCTGAACAACCACCAGAGAAAAACACATTCGATGTGATTGTTGTGAGTCGATTTCTCGATCGTAATTTAATGGTTCACATTAAAAATTCAATCAGACCTGGCGGACTGATTTTTTATCAAACGTATACCAAAGATAAAGTAAATGAATCGGGCCCTAAAAACCCTGACTTTTTATTAAATGAAAATGAATTATTAAAAACATTTAGTGACTGGAGAATAATAGTCTATCGCGAAGAAAGCACTATTGGAAAGATTGATAAAGGATTCAGGAATCAGGCCATGTTAATTGCACAAAAACCTTAACCAACACCATGAGTAATATTGAAACATTCAAATCATTACTCGAAACAGGTAATGATAACGCTTTACTAAGGTATAGCCTTGGCAATGAGTACTTTAAAACTGAAAATTTTGAACAGGCAATTTTTCATTTGGAAAAAGCGATTGAGTTAAATCGAAACTATTCTGCCGCATGGAAATTATATGCAAAAGCCTTAACTGAAAACCAACAGGCAGCGGAAGCAATTAATGCCTATGAAAACGGGATTGAAATAGCAGAAAGAAATGGAGACATGCAGATAGTTAAAGAAATGCGTGTTTTTCTTAAACGACTAAAAAAAAACTAACTATGTAACTGCAATGTTCCAACAAGATCGGAAACATGATCTATCTTATATTTATCCAGATAATCAATTATTCCTTTATTTATTTTTGGACAAACTAAAGGTTCATAAAACAATGCTGTACCAATGCCTACAGTAGTCGCACCGGCAATAATAAATTCAATCGCATCTTCTACTGTCGTTATGCCACCTTGACCGATAACAGGAATATCGTGTTGCTTTGCAACCTGATAAACCTGATGCACCTTTAGTAATGCAACAGGTTTAATTGCGGGACCAGATAAACCGCCCTGATTATTACCAATAATCGGTTTACGGGACGTGATGTCTATCGCCATTCCCATTAGCGTATTAATTACAGCAAAACCATCAGTTCCGGCTTCTATACAACGTCTGGCATTCTCAGCAATGTCTGTTTGGTTCGGAGAAAGTTTGGTGATTAACGGTTTCTTTGTAGCCCTGCGGCATGCTTCTACGACTCTTGCAGACATATCCGGATCATTACCAAAAGCCACACCACCCTCTTTTACATTGGGACAGGAAATGTTGATTTCCATTGCATCAATCGGTGAGTCATCAAATATTCGGGTAACTTCTTCATACTCTTCCACGGTTGAACCCGATAAATTTGCGATAAAACGTGTCTCTGTAAAATCAAGATTTGGAAGATATTCATCAACCACAACTTTTGAACCCGGATTCTGTAGACCTATCGCATTAATCATTCCCATATAGGTTTCTGTAACACGATGCGGTGGATTACCCAGTCTAGGTTCCAGAGTAGTGCCCTTCAAGCAGATTGCACCGACATCGGTATTGGAGAATCCATTAATACGCGTATATTCTTCACCAAATCCTACACAGCCTGATAGTAAAACCAAAGGTGTGTTAAATTTGAGTCCACAAAAATCGACTTGCAATCTTTTTTTGTCTTTATCATTTAATGATGTCGTTACCATACTGGATATTGTCTCCCAGAAATATAAAATTGATCTATGTTTAATATTGTTCTATACGAACCGGAAATCCCACCGAATACCGGCAACATTATACGCCTTTGTGCAAACACAGGTGCAAACTTGCATCTAATTCATCCATTAGGGTTTGATATGAATGAAAAAAGTTTGCGCCGGGCTGGTCTGGATTATATCGATCAATCAATCGTACATCACTATGATAATTATCAGGACTATATCAATAAACAGAAAAACGGTTCACTCTATGCGATATCAACTAAAGGGACTCAAACTTACTCAGAAAGTACTTTTAACAATGGAGATAGTTTTATCTTTGGCCCGGAGACACGCGGTTTACCCAAAAACATATTGGATGAATTTAACGCTGATAAGATACTAAGAATCCCAATGATAGAAAACAGTCGTAGTTTAAACCTGTCTAATTCTGCGAGTATTATTATTTATGAAGCCTGGCGACAACATAACTTTAAATAATTAAGGCGCATCTGTAACAGAGATATTAATTTGTCTGGCAACATATGCAGGAGAACCCGGGGTGCCTTTGCTTGCCCTTGAAGTTATTGCATAGACATTATAAGCACCTACACCCGCTTCAGTATGTGCTGTCGGGACACAAGTAAGAACGACAGTATATCCATTTGTACCACCACCATTAAGATTAAATGTTGTTGGTGAGGCTATACATGCTCCTGCACCAATTACCTGCTGTATTGCCCACTCAACACCACTTCGTGCAGCAAACCAGGCCTGCATTGTTCCAGCGGATACTGTGGCATTAATTGAACTTACACTAGTCAGTGTTGCCATGTAGCCACCCATCAATGCAAGTAGCACCACTAACACAACTGCCATAATGGCACTGAAACCCCGTTGCGAATATCGATTATGTCTCATGGCTGATTATCCACATGAACTTGTTGTAGCAAAGTCACACTGGCACCAGTCAAAGTTGTATCCTGGATTGTAATACTTAATGTAACCAAACCCGCTCTTGATGCAGATCCTGGATCATAAGAAAAATCACAGGCCGTCACCTGATTGATTAATAAATCACCTGCCCCGACAGCACCTCCAATCGAATAATCATCGAAACGTGTTATTTGCCCACCATTACACACAAAACTTACCGGTGTATCGACTATAAAAAATCGTTGTCGAGGGGACTTATAGGGAAATGGCGGCGCGCCGGCAAACGAAACAGAGTTTGCAGCCGCTGCGGTTACAACAGCAAGATTATCCGCAGCATACGCATTTGCATTTAACTGTCCTGTATTATAAATAACTAAACAATCAGCCGCACTTGATATACAGTTAGCTTGTGTTGCACCTGTCACGATAGATGCGAAATTATTTAACGTCCCCATTACTTCAAAACAATCCGTTGCTAATGCAAAGTTCAATCTATCTTGAGCTACTGGCCCACCACAAATTCCAACACCTGCTCCTCCAGCCGGTTTCGCTCGATAACGTCCGCCATCCAATGTTCGCAAAAACTCTATAGTCGTGCCCGCAGTAATACGAATACTGTTTGGTAATGCCAGACGTATTTCTCTGGTCATTCTTTGTAATGCGGTATCAGCAATATCAACCAAACGGGTTCTTTTTTCAACATCAATATAGGCCTGCATAGGGCCACGCAAAACTGTAAATAAAATACCGGATAAAATACCTATTAATAAAATGACAATAATCAATTCAATTAAGGTAAAACCATTTATTTTTTTAAGTTTCATACTAAGTTAATAATTCGTTTTATATGAACTTAACTTCACTGTTGCGCCTGTTGAATGCGTTACATCTACATCTATTCTTACAACTTCTCCATCATCCCCACTTAATCCATTTAGACCAACAGCTCCACTATCATTGATAGTAACGTCGACTGTATAATTTTCTAACCCACCAATAGCTGAGCCTGTTTGATCTATCGCCCCGATATCATTTAAGCCGTCATAATCACAAATATCATCGTAGGTACCGCGAGCTTCAGTACCCCAACCAGTTCCTAAAGCAGCACAATCTGTACAAGCTGATGCATTACCCGCGCCTAAGGTAGCTGCATTACAATCAACGGGGCAATTTTGTGGATTAGTTAAAGGATTAGCGTCAACATCAAAATCAGGATCCCAGTCCGGATCACAAAATTGCATTAGCATAATTTCTTCCAAATAGGCACGTGCAATAGCATTTCCCTGTTCACGAATTTGTGGGTCGATACTGTTTTTTGTTGTGTTAATAACCAACGTGATGAAAGCAGTCGTGCCAATAGATAAAACAACGATTGCCACTACTAATTCAATCAGACTAAACCCTGATGTTTTACGATAATATTTACTCATGAGCGAAACCTGTTTCCGGTTCAACAATAATTATTGTCGAACCCAAATTAATATTTAGATCTCCAGCTATCGCAACAGGACGACCAATGTTATCGAACCTGATTGTAGTTGGTAAATCAGCTGAATTATTTGGTGTGCTATCATCAGGGTCACAAAAATTAGCTTGTCCTGTTGCAGGATTTGTGATTGGTGTAGTTGCTGCAAGACAACCTATGCCGGCAGGCGTCCCATTCCACTGGACAGTACAACTTGCCGGGTTTATCGATACATTAACATCACAACCTGATCCTATAGCTTGCTTCTGGCCATAGCGTATTGATGCCATAGCGAGTTGTTCAAATCCGGTTTGTTTAAAAATACTCAAATCAAGTCTTGGCGCAATATATGATGCTAATATAGCTAATAATAATATAACAATAACCAACTCAATTAAGGTAAAACCATTCAATCTAATTTTATTGTTATATAATTTCATTTGTTCTTTGATATATAAAACGAAACTAAAAACCCAGTTCTTTTTTTAAGTTAACAAATTCATCTACATCAGGATTTATTTTCATATACTTATTTAGGTTTTCTTTTGCCTTTGTTGTCTGTCCAAATATAATTAATGTTTTTATATATTCTGTCTGAGCAAGAAACAAGCTAGGCCTCCAGAACAAGACTTGTTCAAACCATTTCAGAATTATGTCGTTATTTACTGGTTCTGACAAAATTTTAGCGTAATCACGATGTAATATAGCTCTGGATAATATATTTCTGATGTCAAATGGATTAGAACTGATTCCATTGACAAATAATTCATCAGCTCTATGAGCAATTTCTCTACTGCCTTGTTCGCTATGTTCCAAAGCAAAACGCAAATATTCTCCTTCAATTGCATAATAATCTGCATTATATGGTGCAAAACGTCTAGTTAATTCATAATACTTTAATGCTATTTCTACATTACCCTTTTCCATATTTTTCTTTGCATAGTCGAATGTTAATTCTGCTATATAGGGCTGAGAAAAATTAATGATTAAAAAAATGCTTATAAATATACGCCAAAAATGATTATTCCATTCAAGTTCACTAATTTTCTTTATAAAGTTAGTTACTAAACAGATGTTTTTATCAGTCTCTGATAATACCCGCGTTGCTGTTCCTAAATAAGCGCCAAACATTAATACCAGAAAACATGGATACATAACGAAATCAACAACTGCGTGTGCAAAATAGGCACTGAGTCCACCAACAAGTGCCAGAGCAATAGACATATTTCTCAGTTTAATATTTTTAAAATATCTCCATATTCGATAATAAAAAGTAACAATAATAGAAGTAATTCCCAGAAAGCCGAGAACTCCGATTTCAAACCACAATTGAAGATAATCATTATGTACAAAATTTGTGTGGCTATTATAAAACGGAGGTTTTTGATCTTTTAACCAATAAAATTGAAAGTTGTTATATCCATGACCTAAAAATGGTTTTTCCTTAATTCTTTGCCATGCAACATCATATAAGACTAACCGCACATTTGCGTGTTCAGATATATCCTGCAATCTACTTATTTCGAAAAGATTAAATTCTTTTTCTTTTCTATTGCCTTGCCAATCTAATATATGACTTGTCAAAAATATTAATACCATACTGGTTAATCCAAACAATACTTTTATATTATTCTGTTTTATTTTTTCACGCCTTTTAAACAGAATAATATACATAGAGCAATAACCAACAAGAAAGCTTAAGAACCCTCCTCGACTTTGTGTTGTTAGTAATGCGTAAAACAATATCAACATCGCTAAATAACCAGGAAAATTATTTTTATTTTTTAGATTAAATGCTATTAATGGAAACAGTATTAAATTGATCGCTGCTGCAAAAGAATTAGGAGTTGCAAATATTGTATTTGAGCGTAAACCAGAATTAATAAGATAATAATAACCAGAGTAGTATTGTACAAATGCCCATATTGCCAATAATAAAAATAAATACACTAATAACTTATATGCATATGTTATTTGTGAAATAGCTAGCTGGCTAAACACGGCAAAACTGATAACAAAAAAACCAATATAATAGAAATCTTCCGCTGTATAAGCACTATCAATAAAAAACAGGTTTCCAATTAAAATGACAGAAAAAGCAATTACAGCAATAGATAAATATGAGTAGCTAAATCTTTCAGACAAACCGAAAGATAAAATTAACAATAAAAAACTAATACCGATCCAGTAATTGAAATAACTGGCTAAAACAGAAGTAAGTAAAGCAAAGAAGAATACAGGAAAGAACAAAAAAGAGGGTCTTGCGGCCCTCTTTAAATCATTACTAATCACTTAGTCACTACAAAGATTACTTGAAATATTCGCTGAAGCAACTTGTCCATTAAGTGTCACTGTAATGTTATTGCTCGCGGCGGCACAGTTACCTCCAATTACAGCTGAAGTTGCATCGCCAGTTCTTTCTACTAGACCACTAATAGTCGCAAAACTTTGCGCCGTACCACTATTTTCACCTAACGAAATTACCGCTTGTGAAAAGAAGGCACCTAAAACACCTTCTGCAACTGCAAGATTGGCCTGATCAGTCAAATTTGCAAATCTTGGAACGGCAGTAGCGGCTAAAATACCGAGTATGACAATCACTACTACCAGCTCGATCAAGGTAAAACCTGAGTTTCGTTTTTTCATCGTGTTACTCCTACATTCAAGGACCGCAGTCCTATTAAGTTCACCATAAATTCCGCTGGTCGCAACCTTTGGACACGTCCTGTTTATAGAGAGATATAGTCACATTCCATCGTGAGTACATATAAACTCAAATTACTCTATAAAAATAGCATAATTTTCATAGTAATAACAGTATGTTATCAATTAAATATCATAAATTACATTACAATATCTTTCGTATTAACAATAATATACACAGCTCCGATTAAAATTAACGTGCCAAAAATACGTGGGTTTCCTGGCAATACTGAGTCCGGGAGGTCGCGAATGCTATTAAGTACATTCAGTTTTTCTTCTGCTTCTACCCAGTGGTTTGCCTTGGCTTCCAGGCTTTTTAAAGCACTCGGCCTAATGAAAATTATGAAACCAATAACAAAAGCCACTGCATTTGCCGCTATCAACATGTAATAAAAGGTTTCCAGTAACCATTCACCAAAAACGGTGTTAGCCATTGAAGAAATTTTATTGAGAACCTGAGAAACATCAGTATAAAAGAGCATCATATAGACACATAATGAAGTGAAAAGCATGACTAACGCACCAAATACATAATGGTGTTTATAAATAATCCGTTCCAGATAGCGAGGACGATTTATAGCATCAAACCAATGATCTGTAGAAATCCAGCAATTTAGTTTACTCCCGAGCTGCATCATTTTTTCTGATAGAAACAAAAAAGATAAGCCTAATGGGATAAGTAGTATTCCGAGCACAAATAATGCAGTCATCGCCCAGATATATATTTCATTTGTCGCTGACATAGTGTTCCTCGAATTTTAAGCTAGAACGACCACTCATAATGGTCGATACTCTGCAATTGCATTGAATCAAATTTATCGACTAATAGATTAAATGAGCTATCACTGTCTACATCTTCATATTTTAGATTAATTTTGAATCGAATGCGTGCAGGCCCATCAATATCACTACTAAAAAATTCACTATTGTTCAATTTATAAAATAGAAACTGATCATCTTGATCAAAATACCATTTCCCGGATTCTAATAATGGATCACTGTCATCAATAACTGTTCCGCTATAGTTAGCTGGTGCCGATGCTAGATACTTAGCATTAGATAAATCTAATGATAATGAATCAAGTAAGTCGACGTCATCTAATGTCAGTTGGTTTGTCATTAAATCTATAGGATTCATAATCATCAACTTTTTAATTGAATCCGTATCTTTTCTCATAACTGCAAAAGCAGCCTCGTAATTTATGGCTGTATTAATACTAATTACAGTACGGTCTACCATACTCTTTTCCACCTTACCAAATACAGCGAACATATAGCGGCTGAAATAACCGATGAACAGAAACAATATTAGTATCGAAACAATTAACTCGAGTTTTGATAGATTTCGATTTATCCATCTATGCGCTAACTCCATTTCTTTTGACCATTATCCCGCTATTTTTGCCAGATCCCACATTGGTAGAAATACACCCAATGCCAAAATTAGCACCATAGCGCCAATTGCTACTATCAGGACAGGTTCGATCGCAGAACTCAAATTTTTAATATCGTAATCCACTTCGCGATCATAGTAATCGGCAACTTCTTCCATCATATCATCCACTTTTCCTGTTTCTTCACCAACAGCTAGCATTTGAATGACTAGCGGCGTAAACATTCTAGTTAAACCTGCGGTTCGCGTTAACGACTCACCACGTTCAATACCGTTTCTCATTTCCAGAACTTTATCACTGATAAATTCGTTATCAACAGATCGAGATACAACCGTCATAGCCTGAATTAAGGGCACACCGGATTTCAAACCCATAGCAAAGGATCTTGCAAACCGGGCCAATGTCGCACGATAGATAATATCGCCAACGAGAGGAATTTTTAATTTGTAATGATCCCATTGATATCGTCCATTCTCGGTTTGGACATAAGTTTTGGCCGCTATTATGGTTCCAATAATTCCAGCTAATAACACAGGCCACCATTCAACAAAAAAATCGGAAGTCGCCATTAAAAATCGTGTTTGCCAGGGTAACTCTACCGAGAATTTATCAAATAAGGCAGCAAATGCCGGTATTACAAATATATTAATAATTGCAATGGCAATTGCTATGGCAACAATAACAAACGTCGGATAACGCAATGCTGCTTTAATCCGTTCTCGAGTTTCTTTTTCGCGGCCGAGATATTCAGATATACGAAAAAAGGATTCTTCCAAACGTCCGGTTTCTTCTCCTACTTTCACCATACTAATATACAACGGAGAAAATATACCGGGATGCCTGGCTAAGGAACTAGACAAATCACGACCCGACTCAAGATAACTCATCATTTCTTTAAGTGCTGCAATTAGTTTAAAATTTCTTGATGATTGAATTAAACCGGAAATCGATTTGAGCATTGGCACCCCTGATTTCATCAAGGTATACATTTGTCTACTGAA
This sequence comes from Pseudomonadota bacterium, assembly GCA_013112535.1. Lineage (GTDB taxonomy): Bacteria > Pseudomonadota > Gammaproteobacteria > Eutrophobiales > Eutrophobiaceae > UBA7359. The sequence continues at coordinate 136,125 of JABFGI010000003.1, read as the reverse complement.
TAAAACCAGATCATCAAGTGTTGGCGCTTTTCTGTTTTTATAACTGGATAACGATATTTCTGAGGAAGAAGTTTCTTTTCTTTCCGTAATATCAATGGGCGTAATTCCAATATTAAATAATTGAGAAGCAACAGAATCTATCGTTCCAGCATCTATTTCACCATTAACCAAAACGCCACGAGCATTTCTTCCCTTGTAAGAAAATAGAGGCATTAAACGATAGCCTCTTCAGTTGCTGAAACTATTTCTTTATCTACCAGACTATCTATATCTGCAGAAATTCTTATCACCTCATCCATTGTTGTTATTCCTTCAACAGCATACTGTAATGCAACCATATTTAATGGCCTGAAATATTTGGAGTTGGTTGCCTCTCTTACAAAATGTCCACTATCACCGTGACTTAAAATATCAGAAAGGTTCTTATCAAGTTCTAACAATTCATAAACACCAATACGTCCCTGATAACCGGTATAATTACAGTGTGCGCAACCTATTCCTTTTTTAAACGACACATTAAATTGTTTCTCATTAACCAGACTACTTAACCAGGCTTTTTGTTGATCATCCAGTTCATCCAGTTGTGCACAGCTTTCACAAACGCGTCTTACTAAACGTTGTGCCAGAATCGCATGCAGAGCAGACGCAAGCAAATAACTCTTTATTCCCATATCTAATAAACGGTTCACGGTACTTACTGCATCATTTGTATGTAAAGTGGACAACACCAGATGGCCTGTCATCGCAGCTCGTAATGCAATCTCTGCAGTTTCTTCATCTCGCATTTCACCGATTAAGACAATATCCGGGTCTTGTCGTAATGCGGAACGTAATACTGTCGAGAATGTTAGTCCTATATCAGTATGGACTTGAACCTGATTAATACGTGGCAGTTTATATTCAACTGGATCCTCAACTGTAATTATCTTCTTTTCAGGTACGTTTAATGTTTGTAATGCAGCATAAAGGGTTGTCGTTTTACCGCTACCGGTTGGACCCGTCACTAATATCATACCGTGAGGTCTTTGTATTAATGTTTCAAATCTTTTCAATAAAACTTTCGGCATACCAATCGTATCTATGCTTAATGTGCCTCCTGTTTGATCAAGAAGACGCATTACAACCGACTCACCATATTGAACAGGCATCGTTGATAAACGGACATCAATATTATGATCTTTAATCTTTAAACTAAATCGTCCATCCTGAGGTAAACGTTTTTCAGATATATCAAGACCCGCCATTAATTTCAATCTAAGTACAAGCGCAGGTGCAATTCTTATTTCATCCATAATATGCTCTTGAAGAACACCATCAACGCGTTGACGAATTCGTATCACTTTTTCATCAGGTTCTATATGAATATCCGAGGCTTTAATTTGAATTGCATCTTCGAATAAGGATTGTAATAATTTAACAACAGGTGCATCAGCGACATCAGCATCAGCAAGTAATGCGCCTAAGTCAATGTCACTCTCGCTTAGTTCTTCATTTAATTGCTCTGCAAAACCGCTTATTTGATCTGTCTTACGATAGACAGTATCGATCGTTTTTAGTAAATCAATTTCTCTAACGACAGCAAGCCTGATAGTTTTTTTAAGTATTCTTGATAATTCATCATAGGCAAAAATATTTGTCGGATCGGCCATGCCAACAAGTATGCCATTTTCATCTGCGCTTAAAGCAACAGCACGAAATCTGCGAGATTGTATTTCAGGAATTAACTTAATAATGTCCGGATTAAATTTGTAATGTACCAAATCAACAAACGGAATTTTAAGTTGTTCGGATAATGCTTCCAGCATTTGATCTTCGGTGAGATAACCATCACTTATAAGCACACGACCTAATTTTTGACCGCTCTTTTTTTGTTCAGATAGTGCCTGTTCGAGTTGAGCCTGTGAAATAAGTTTATGATCTACTAATAAATCACCCAGTCGAATTTTTTTACGTGGATTCATCTTCTAGAATGTTGCTTAGTCGATTAATGCGTTGCATAAGAAATTGACGCGTGTCTTTTACTATAGAAGCATTTCCAGATGCTTTTTGATATGCATATAGTGCATCATCATATCGTTTTAATGACTCAAGGGAAATTCCAAGCCCCATCCACCAAATACCTTTGTGCGGATTAACATGTAACAAATTTCGATAGATCCTGGCCGCTTCTTCAAATTCACCTAACTTTTGTAACACTGCTGCCTGCAATGCGTAATATTCAGTATTTAAAGCTAATGCAGGTTGTTGTTTTGCAAGCATAGAACGCGCATCAACAAGTTTGTCTTCATTCAATAATAATCGAGCATACATCTTTATCCATTCAACATTATCGGGAAACTGTATTAGCCCCTCGTTTAAGACACTGTAAGCTAGATCATAATGATCTTTTTCAGATAATATCAGTGCCAATGTTGAACGCGCTTTAGTATGTCCTGCATCCTGGTTAAGAGACATATTCAATTTCTTCAGGCTTTCTGAAATACTCCCCTGTTTATATTGTATATAGGCTTGTTGAAATAATTTTTCAGCATAAGCATCTGAATTTCTACTTACAGGTGTTTTTATTATGTCGCCTTTGAACACATTTTCATTTTCCAGCGCCACCTGTTGTTCAACAATGGCCGCCAGTTCCAGGTCTTCCCGGGGAATAGTTTCATTTTTTTGCCAATCATATTCCATCATGACAACCAAATTATAATCAGTGGCAGATTCACTGCTAATACTTTTCTTTATAGTTAAAGGTACTGTCGATTCAAGTACAAGTTTAAAACGTCTCTCATCATTTATTGAATATCGAATTGCTACTATAGGATCAATCGGTTGCAAATCTTCCAATCGAAAGCCTAGCTCAACATTTTCAACTTCTATAACGGTCCTGTTCGGATTACTTAAGCCATAAACCAGATAGTCTATTTCATCCGGCATTTTTATCAGTAGATTAATACTAAAGCTATCTTTTTCAAACTGAATTGAATCGATGTGATTTATTTTCGTATCAGATGAAAATTCCGGATCATTTTTTATAACAAGTTGCTCATCCAGTCTTAGTGACGGGTAGTCCAGCTTTACTGCTCTTTTTATAGCTGAAACTTCATCATTATTTACAGGAACGATATTAGTTTTAGTTACAATCTGAACCAGATCAGATTTCTTTTCGATATTAATGTCATTATTGTTAGCTAATTTAGAATTTAAATTTTCAATATAAACAAATGCGCACACTAATATAACAACCGTACAAATGAGGCAGATTAAAAAAACAATAGCATTATTTGCCTTCTTTTTATTCGTCAACTCAAGATCATAGGCCGAGTAAAGTCCATCCAATACCTGATCGTGATTTTCCTTTAAAAAAGCATCTCGCTTTTCCAGATCATTTAACATTTTATTAATTAAACTCATAGGTTACATACCTAATAAATTATGTACGTAGTTTGCACCTGTTATTAGAGCAAATAGAGCGAACGAACCGAATATCCATCTTGGAAATTTTGGCATTAATGATGCGAACCATGATTGATTCTTGATTTTTGTATGTTCTATATCCAATGCAGCAACATTGACATGCTTGTGACTAACCTTCTTCTTTCCTTCGCCATAGGCGCAAATTAAGGCTTTATGACAGAGGATATTAATTAAGCGAGGAATACCATTACTATGTCGATAAATAGCTTCACAAGCACGTTTGGTAAATAACTGTTTTTCAATACATCCCGCTATCTGCAAACGATGTCGAACGTATGCATACATGGCAACTTTATTCAAAGGTAACAACCGATATGAAAACGTAATACGCTGCTTTAGTTGTCTTACTGAAGGTTGTGTTAAAAGCATATCAAGTTCAGGTTGCCCAAATAGAACGACTTGTATTAACTTCCTTTTTTCTGTTTCAAGGTTTGTTAACAGACGCAAGGATTCCAGTGTTTGAACAGGCATAGCCTGAACTTCATCTAAACACACGAGAACTTTTTTACCATTACGATGAACATTGATTAAGGCTCGCGTAATCGATTTCATCAGAAGGTGCTGGGAAATATCACTGGTATATTTCACCGCTAAGGCATCTGCGATAGAAAAGAGTAAACTTTCCGGTTTTATGTAAGGGTTATGTATATACGCGATGACAAATTTATCACTTAGTGATTTCATCAACTTTCGACACAGAATTGTCTTCCCAACACCAACTTCACCGGTTACCTTTACAAATCCTTCTCCACTTCGTAAGGCAATAGTTAACACATTTAGTGCATCCTGATAACCGGCACGGTTCATAAAAAAACTCGTATCAGGAGTAATACTGAATGGTAGTTCAGTTAATTTAAAATGTTGTAAATACATATTTTTTTCTCGAGTCTTTTATTAAGTCCCTTCTTTTGCAAATAGATCATCCAGAAAACTTTCCGGTGGGGGTTGATTCATCACATCACGTAAACCTTTAACATTGCCCCGTGTTTTCAACAATTCATCATTCCATTCATCAGAACTTTTGACCACAACTGGTTTCAATAATATAACCAGTTCACTTTTAACTGATTCCTGTTTTTTATGATTAAACAAGCTACCGATACCGGGTAAATCACCTAGGAATGGAGTCTTTGCGTCCTGATCATTAGTGGTTTCCTGCATCAATCCACCTATTACAATGACCTGTCCACTTCGTGCACGAACAATACTATCTGACTCTCTAACAGTACTTAGTGCCAAAGGAAGTTGCTGAGTCACATTTCCAACGGTTACTGTTTTTTGTTGATCAACGACTTCACTAATAGACGGATGCACATGTAAAGTGACATCATCTTCCTGACTGATTTGTGGTGTTACGTCGAGTGCAATACCTGAAAAAAACGGAGTTAATTCTATGTCCGGCTGAATTGTTGTTGTCGTTGTTGTTGTAACATTATTTGTAGAAATATCTGTCACAAAATATTCGTCACTACCGACTTTTATTACCGCTTTTTGATTATTCATCGTAGCAACTCGGGGACTGGACAGAACCTGAACATTACCCTGTGTCTTCAACAGTTCTATAAAAGCATTAAAATCACCTAAATTAACAGCCAATGAAAATACACCACCAAATGCCGTCGCGGCAGCACCAGAGATTGCTGAAAAATTTTCCGGGTCAAGATTCCCCGTATTTCCGGAAATCCCACTAACACCTCCTTCATTGACAAGAACAGTGCCGCCGCCAATATTAGAAGCGGTAAATGAATTATTTCCCGGAGTTAATAAAGAACTCCAGTTAATTCCTGACTGATATTTTTCATTTAAACTAACTTCAATAAATTTTGCTTCAAGGATAACCTGTCGTTGAACAATTAATTGTGTTGCCTGCAAATAGGCTTCAACTTCGCGCAATTCGTTTGGCAGTGCGCGAACAACAACAACACCCGACTGGGGATTTACAACAACGCTTCGTCCATCACCTGCACCCACGATAGCTGTTACAGATTCCTGCAATTCAGTCCAGAACGAAGTTAATGCCTGTTCTGTTCTTATTTCGGTACCTGCGGCACCTCCTGTAGAAGTGCTCGTTCCATCTTCATTAACAGTATTACTTGCCGTTAACGAGCCTGAGCTCACTGAAGTTTGAGAACTACCAGTACGCTCAATATTTAAATAATTAATTTGATAAATACGAGCGCGTAATCGTCCAGGTAAAACCTGAAACCCATATTGTGTACTTATAAATTCAAAGCCGTAAACATCCCGTGCTGCTTCCAGTACTTCCGGAATGGTAACGTTTCTCAAATTAAGCGTAACAGAGCCGCTAACTTCAGGATGGATTACCATATTATAATCTGTACCATCTACCAGACTTAGAAAAAATTGATCTGCAGCAACAGCATTGACGGAGATATCAAACCGTTCTTCATCTTTTATTTCAGGTACGTTAGCCGTATCAAGATTGATTGTCGGAATAAGTGAGTTTGCAACACTATCAGGTAAAGAATCCTGGTTTGCATTATTACTTACTGATTCATTCACTACATCTTCCACTGAATCAACAACATCCTGTCTGACTGTCTGATCCTGACAACCTGTTAATATAAACAATACTAAAAATATTCCGGATTTAACTTGTGATCTGATTTTTCTCATTTTCTTTATCTCAAATTCATTTTACTGACTTGTAGTCTTTAATAACTTTAATATTGAATAGCCTGACAATTAATTTTCGTTCTTCATGATCAATTAGTACCGATAATGGATTAATTTCCAACACTTTTGCAGACTCAACTTCATCGCCAACCCTTACCAGTTTGCCATTAACAATTGCAGTTCTGTCATTATCAGAAATACGAATTGCAGATAACTTCCAACTTATTTTTTCCTTGGTTCCACTATCAAATTCTTCAACATAAATAGGCTCAATACTCTCTTCGAAATACGTTGCCGGTCGCGTAGGATCAGATAATTCAGCATTTGCCATAACAAATACTGGAAGTATCGTTAAAACAATTATATGTATTCTTTTAACCATGCTTATTAAACGCCTATCCATTCCTGTTGCAGACTAAGTGTAAATATTTCAATTGATGTCCTTGCCTCTGGATACTCATCAACATTGAGTTCAAACCCATCCCAGAAGAATCCCCACTCAAGTTCTTCAAGTTTTTTTAAATAATCAAGAGTAGTCAAATAGTCACCTTTAAACTCTATTCTCAAACCGTGTTTATAGGCGTTATCAATATTTTCAGCCGTTAATTTTGATTTATCATTTTGTACCGTTTCTTCCTTTGCTTTTTCTGCATCTTTATCTTTAGCAACTAATGGCGTCACACCTAGACTACGCAAATTATTCAGCGTCAAACCACCCGTCTTATGCAATACTGTTTCCAGAATCTTTGGCATATCTTTTGGCGTCACGAGATTTGCTGTTGATGACTCAAGATCAGCCTGAACATTAATCAATTTTGAACGCAATGTTTTTAACTTGACGACATTCTCAGCATCAGGATCGACCTGTTCCTGATTCATGGAATTCTGCACCTGATCAATTAAAACCATACGTTCAGCATTCTTATTATTTATGCTGGCGATTGTATTTTTTTGCTCCAGTTCCAAAGGTGTCATTAAAAATGAATCCCACAAAGTAAAAATGACGGCAATAACACCGATAAAAACCATCGCCCTTTCACGCAAACTAAGGTTATTTATTTTTTCAGCAATGTTTTTTAACTGTTCCATCTTTCTAGTTTGTACTTATTGAAAAATTTAATTCTGACTGGCCCAGGTCAGTTTCTACTCTGGCCAGTTCCATCACATTAAATGATGAACCGACTAAACTTTTCTCATCAGCCAATCTTTGGATATATATCGGAACCAGTTCTGAAGACAGGGTTTTCCCTTTCAGACCCAATAACGCGCCTCCTTGTTTGATCTTTACACTGGTCAGCCAGGTTCCTTGAACATGGCCTTTTGCAAATGCTTCAAGATAAGATGAAAAACCGGACGAATTGCCAAATGACCGGCTTGATAGCACGCGCGATATACGCTCGCGCTGTTCCAGCTCTTTAGTTAATTTTGCAATTTCGTTTTCTAACAACTTACTTTTGGTTTTTTTCTTTGGATCATTAAACGTACTCACCTGACCGCCTAATTGCATTAATTCCGTATCCAGTGATGCCAGTTGTTTCTTATATGTTTTTAATTGGTTACTTTGATATGCATATAGACTTGCAAAAACAACTATAAAAAAAAGCCCAACCTGCAACATCGTTATTGCAGAAAATATGACTTTCTGCTTACGAAACATGGGTTGGTATAAATTGATTTGCTGGTTCATAAAGTCACCGCTTCCTGACGTAAAGCTGTTCCAATCGCTAACAAACTTCGAGATTGTTCAAGTGAAGAGATTGGTTCATCAACATCAATTAATTCATTCACGTCCAATATTCTCGCTGGAAGCTGTAATTGTTCGGATAAATATTCGGTAATTCCCGGAATCTCTTTACCAACTGGAGTCATCACCAACGATGATACCTGTGGTTGTGAAAAATGACTTTCGTAAAAGTCCAACGAACGTTGTACTTCGATAATAATATTATCTAACCAACGCTGACATGACTCATCATCCATGACACTTAATACAGACTCAGGCAAAGAAGTTGTACCGGTGTTAATCGTTCGAGAAAGATATAATTGGGATTGTTTGGTAATGGTAATCAAACCCTGATGTTGACCAACATAAATAAGCGCAACGCCGCCAACATCTTCCGGTAACATTGCGGCAACATTCCTTAGTGCTAATTCAGGTATATCGATAGTTTCAAGATTAAGACCCGCAGCATTAAGTTGTTCAATCAATTGTTTCACCCGAGCAGAACGCGCGACTACGGCATACATCATTTTATTATTACCCGCCGCTTTGTAGGAAGGCGCTTCAAACACATCAACAACTGCATCATCAATATGAAAATCGATCAGGTCTTTAACCCGCCATCGAACTGCCGCACGTAGTTCTTCAGGCTGAACATCCGGTGCCTCTACCAATAATAAATTGTAGTCGCCAATCTCCAGGGAACTCAGACAGGTATATTGGTCCAGATCATATATTTTAGTTAGGCGGGCAATCTCAGCATCCCTGATTGCAATATTCTGAATTTCCTGGACTTCACAAACGTCCAGGCTGGGAGGTAAATCTTTTTCACGACGTACACGGGCAATAGAAATCGTGTTGTCATCGGAACAGACAGCGACTCTTGCTTCTTTTCTAAGTTTCTTTTTAAAAAAATCTAGCAACTTATTACCCTTATTGAAGTTTTAGCCAATCATCATTACATCAAACTATGTCTCAAAATAACGACGAGATTACGCCTATAATCTAATAATATACTTAAGTTTGTTACCCTAAGTTATTAATGTCAAATAGTTTTATGTGATTTTCAATACCTAACAAAGGCAAACTAGTTATATCAATATTTTTTAAGTTTGGACCGAAAATGGCCAAATTTCAGATAAAAAGCGGTAAAAACAATACTAGACAAATATTTAGAAAGAAGAAGAATCATTAAAAACAATGTTAAATAATCTTTTTAATGAATGTGAACACTAACTAATTACCAGGGTTCACGAATATAGATAAACTCATCCGGACCGGAAAAAATGCCCCAGGTTAAGCGGCTAACAGGATCATCGTCATAAATTAATAAATCAGCCCCTTGATCTATTCCATCCCAGTCATCGCGTAACCAATCCTGAGAAGTCAGATCGATAGTGATATCTGCACTGCCAATTTCACTCGCAGTACTGGTCGCAAGAACTGAATTAGCTGGATCATCAACACCATTCACAATTGTGCCACTTCCTGTTATAGCAAGATTTCCCAAGCTCACACCTGATGCATTACTAAAAGTCATGTCTGCCGAATCGTATGTCGTACAGGTATCTAAACTATTAATTTCAAACCCATCTGCACCGAAATATTCAACACTGAGTGGTACTTCGACAGGCAATAACTCAGAGCCAAAACCATTAGCAAGTACCATTCTACCCCAGCGTAATTCCGTTCCCTGTATCATCAAATGTGTAAAATCATCACAGGTTCCATCATTAGTAATGTCATAACACACCGGTTTTAACCCCGTATGGTCCGTATCCTGAAATCCAGCCGCTAAAAAAGTTACATCTACATCTGCACCAAAAGCGGCTTCCGGCGTCCCTTTTTGATACATAAATTCATCAGCACTTGTTCCTGCATCCAGAGCTAATGTCCCGATACCATTAAAATCTGTTTCTCCTGCTAAAGTAACACTGCCAGCAGTTGTTGAAGTAAACGTTGCTGCAGGTGGCGTACCTGATCCATCAACATAATTTCTAGGTAAGGTACTCCCGCTAAGTTTCCAGAAATCACCACCATAATTGAGTGTTGTATTGCCATCACTATTTAATGCTGTTATTTCAAGTAGTGGCGCAGTTCCATAGTAGAAAGATTGGTCTTGATAAGTAAAACCTGAACAACTATCAGCAAAAGCAGGACTGTTCAGCATCGTAACGTTAAATCTATCAGGATAAAAACGACCAATACTAGCACTGGTTGAAGCCGCTATCGTTTCACCAAAATAACTTAATGCGGCAGGCGTCGCTGTAATCGTGAATACACCGACTTCATCCACTGATTGATTCGCTTCAGTATTAGTCCCCTTATCTGCATCAATTATATCAACCGACCCCACCCCCAATGCTGCATTGGTACCGCCCGGGGAAGGCGCAATTAAATTTGAAGTTAATACTACGCCAGATAATTCAAAGTTTGGTGTTGTGATGTTACCAGTACAAAAATCAGTATCGGTTTCTACATCAGTCTGCCAGGTCACTCCCCTGACAATCAGATTAAAAAAGTTTTCAGCATCAAGATCGCCAGCTTTTTTGAATTTTGTACATGACCCATCAGCACTAACACAATCTGAATCAGTATCTGTACTTTCTACACATAATCCAGCTGGTTTAACCGTAAAAGAATTACTCATTCCTGACATATAAACCATATTCGGAGAATCAATATCATAACGGGCATGTAAGGTTATCTGCCCGGCATCGTTATAAACAAAACGTAGCGGTGTCTTTGAATCAGCATCAAAATCAAATTGAACAGGCTGATAAACGGTTACTGTTCCATTCGGATTATCATCAATGGCTATCAAGCTAGAACTATCGTCTTCCACTTCCACTTCAACCGTTTCACAGCTTGCCGGATCATCACATTCAAACGCCATTTCTACTGAAACATTATTCTCACTCTCAAATACACCCTGACATTCTGTTGAATCAGTTGTTTCAATCGCCTGCAAATATAAATCCTGAAAACTAATACCAGCCGTATTGGATTGTTTACCCGATAATTTTGTTGTTATTGAAACGGGTGTATTTAAACTATCAACAACACGAAAAACAGCATCACGAAATTCAATTTCCGGATCTTCCGCATCACTATTATCACCATCACCTTTCTCAGTCGTTCCAATACTATCCAACAAATCAATATCAATTGTTTCCGGAGTAAGTTGCCTGAGTTCGATAGTAAAAGAGTTTTCTTCAGTACCGGTAGGCCAGGTATAAGTAACAGGATTTCCTGGATTACCGGCAAGCGAACCACCGCCAGTTGCACTGTCCCATGTACCTGTATTGGTTGTCGTACCATCAATGTACGCATTCAATGTCAGAGTAGTTCCACCGGGAACATTGATTGGTATATCACCGGTATCATGTGCGGTAATTGTTACTGTTGAAGCCTCGCAAGTTACACCAACATTATTGTGAGTAATCGAGTAATGATCGGGCGGAGTAATACATGTATGTCTCTCTGACCTGTCTCTATTAACAAGTACTGAGGGTATAACTCTTTTGTAGACACGGAACTCATCTATACCTCCACCAGCAGAGTTGCCGGTGTAACCACCACCAATATTCGTCGTTCGATTATCACCGATATAAAGCGTATCAGTATTTCCAATTGAAGCTGACAATCCTGGGCCGCTTCCTGACGCTGTTGCCTGTAAAGTACCATCGACATAGATCTCTATTTGATCATTCGGAAAATCCCAGGTCACGGCAATATGGTGCCAGGTCAGTGCAGCATAGGTAAAAGCCGGGGTAAAAGCAGTCGCCATGGCCGTTGTTGTTCCTTCAACGCGAAATGCTAACGCACCACTACCCAATTTTGCCATAAAGAAAGGCTTATCCGGCCCAGTACCACCCAGATCATTTGATGCATCAAATAACATGCGCACGTTACCATCATTCCATGCCGTTAAACTGGTATACCAAAAGGAAATTGAGCCGGTACTACCGATGGTTGAATCAACATCGAGAGTAGTATCAACGGCATCTCTTGTTGCTTGAGCAAAATTTGCTAAAAACGCACCGGTACCACATGTGCCCGGGTCGCCAGACAAGGCACTATCAGGCGGAACCGGTATGGTAGGGTAAGGAACCGGATAAGCATTGGTAGCACTTCCAACTTGTGTACCATTATTACTGCCAACATTATCATTCACGACACCCCAGGCCGATTCATCCATCAAATATTCTGCAAACTTATCGAGACCACAATTTACTAATGGAAAATCATCACGACTATTACCCGCATTTGGTATTGGAAAAAAATTATCACAGATACCGTTGCTATCACCATCAGCACAGGTATTGGAAAAACCGGTACCCGCCGAATCGTCATCCCAGTAATTACCTCTTGTCCCATCATCAAAATTATTGGCTGCAGGTGAACCAATCGTTTCATCATCTCTGGCATTTACTCCGGCAGGATTACTAAAACAATTTTCATAAATATTGTTATTATCGTTATCAGCGGTACCGTTATTGAAAATTCGCAAACCGAAACTTGCATTATTCAGAATATAGTTAAAATAAATATCATTGTTTCGCGCTTCATCTGTTGTATTGTTATTATTGGTTAATAAAATTATTCCTCTGTTATTATTGCTTATTGTGCTCCCGGAAATATCATTTTGACGGGAACGTTCTATCACGATACCGTCACCAGTATTGCTATCGATAATCATATTGGAAAGAACGGCTCTTCGAGTTTGTCTTAGCGTGATGCCTCGATCTGCCGAGTTGCTGATATTAATCGTATCCATTACCAGGTTATTTGTACTTTGCCTGACATAAATACCGTCATCACCCGTATTGGTAATAGTAATATTGGTAAAATTAACTGCGCCACCAAAATTAGTATTCGCCGTATTGAAATGAATACCAAAATCCCGTGCATCATTAATCGTTACATTAGTCAGATTCAATCTACGATTAGTCACTGTAATACCATCAGCACCGCCATTACCGCCGTTATAGGTACCAATATTAGTTAACGTTAGATTTGTAATATCTGCATCATGCTGTGTTATTTGCACACCGTGTACTCGTGTATTGATTACAGTAATGTCATCAAGATCAGCTCGCTGGCTTTCAATACGGATACCAGTGTTATTCGCATTGTTAATATCTACATCACTGACTATTCCATCGTTACCACTGACCAAAAGACCATAAGTTCCTGTTGTATTAATGTCAGCTGTCGTTACAGTGACGTTAGCCCCATCAAAACGAAGACCAACACCGGAACAATTATCCAAATCAAGGTTACTGACTGTCGAAGTATTACCATCTACCTCCATACACTCTCTGCTATTACCCGTAGTGTTTACTGTAATGTTGTCAGCCAATTGGTTGGGACTACGCATAAATAAACCTTCTCGGCCACAATTACTTAAATTGTAATTTTCGAATGTGATTGTTACGCCATCACCATCACCCTGATGAGCAGCACATTCTCTGTTAGTTGTATCAATTGTCAGGTTATCAATAATTAGATTATCGGCATTATTCGTACTTTGAATTCCTTCCTGACCTGTATTTGAAATTGAAATGGTATTTGCCGGATTATCCTGGTTTAATAATGGTGCCAATCCGTTTAACATTATTCCCTCGTTACCGGTTGTGTTAATCACAGCACTATCCAATGCGGCATTAGCACCATCTAAACGTAATCCTTGCCGACCACAATTCGATAACGTTATATCGTTAATATCAACATTGGCTGCATCAACTTCGATACATTCCCTGTTAGTCGCGCTAATAGCCGTAGCGGGTTTTGTTCCATCAGCACTATTAATCGTTAAACTGGTACTACCTGCATTTGCATAAATACCTTCGCGAACAGTAGTCGCAATGGTAACGTTACTAATAGTTACATTCGTCGATGTAAAGACTAGCACCCCGTTTCTTCCTGTGTTTTGGATATCCACATTTAGAATAGAGACATTATTGCCACGAATCTCAATACCATCATTTGTGTTACCTAGATTATTAACGCTTAAATGCTGGATAGTGACATTAGGTTGACGAACATCAAATGTTTCATTGTTGCCCGTAGGATTCACCGTCACATTTGCCGCGATACCTGTCGTACCCTGTATTGTTAATCCTGCATAGTTTGCAGCAGCAAGTGCGCCAGCCTGCGCAACATAGGCTGTGCCACTGGGACAAATATCTATGGTATGTGGTGCACCGGCAGCATTCGCCGCAGCCATGGCTGCAGCCAAAGTCGCAAAATTGCCACCAGAAGCGCTATGATCAACACAAAAACCACCCGTATTATCAACAGCAAAATTCAATGCCATAGCAACAGGACTGCTTACTAATAGTGTAACTAACAAAAATATTTTGTATTTATTGATGAATTGCTGTTTCATAAATTAATCAAATCTAAAAACTCTCTCGTTGATATATAACCGGTGAATCCCTGTCTTTATAGCTTTCATTATTTTCTATACTTGATTCAGTTTCATTTGATTTTGTTTGATTATCAATAAGCTTCTCATTGAAAATATGTTTTTCATCTTCCATTATCGCATCATCTTTATCGAATACTGCTTCGCTTGCCCACCATGCCGCAGTTGCTAACCCGCCTGCTAATAGTAAAACGATCCACCATGGTATTTTGTTCAGATTATTTTGATCTTTATTTTTCCTCGCTTTCTGTAACAATTTACTTTCTATTAATGATAGACGAGATTGATCCGGGCTGGGCATGCTTTCATAGACTTGCGTGATCAGCTTCTCTAATTCAGCATCTGTTGGCAATGAAAACCTATGCGTCATTCGCGTCTTCCTGCCATTGTTGTTTTAATTTATTCAGGATTGTTGCACATTGTCTGCGCACCGTGCCTTGCGGTAATTCCAGCATATTAGCTATCTCTTTATGCGTTAACCCGACCCTATAACGCATGAACAACAGATTTTGTTCATCTTGAGGTAAACTTTTTATAATGCTTTCAACATAATCCTGTTGATTTTGATATTCAGTATTTTGATCGGGTTGTTGTTCTATATCGATATTAAACTGATCAACTGGTGAAACCTTGTTACGACGAAAACTGTCTATATGCAAATTAATCGAAATTCGATATAGCAATGAAACCGGTGCACGTAAATCTTTACAAACAACTTGTATAAATTTAAGGAAAGTTTCTGACAATAGATCATAGGCAGCATCTTCATCACAACCCCTGTTCTTCAGGAATTGCCAAAGACGTGATGATTCAGATCGATAGAATTGAGCAAATGCAACATTATCTGCATCTTTACAGTATTGCTTGAGATATTGTTTAGCGGCGTCCTGCATAGTGACTATAATTATCTACGCAAAAAAGGAATCGTTAACTACATTTCGGCTTTAGGTTCTCTCGCCAGTAAATTCTGGACAGCTTCACGTGGCGAGCATTCTGATTGCAATACGCTATTAACCTGTTCGGTAATAGGCATTTCAATCTTATATTTTTTTGCCAGCTCACACACTTCTCTTGCCGTTTTCAATCCTTCTATCGCCTGTCCGATTTTATCGCTGGCGTCCTGTATTGATAAACCTTCCGCCAAGGATAAACCAAGACGTCGATTTCGGGATTGATCATCAGTGCATGTCAAAACAAGATCCCCCAGGCCTGCAAGGCCCATAAACGTTTCCTGCTTGGCTCCCATTGCCAGACCGAGTTGCATAATTTCATGCAGACCTCGCGTAATCAAGGCCGAACGTGTGTTCGCACCAAAACCTAAACCATCCGCAATACCCGCTGCAATGGCCATTACATTTTTAACCGCGCCACCAATTTGAACACCAACATGATCATCATGTGTGTATATCCTGAAAACATCACTATGGAACAAATCGGAAAAAACCTGTGTTGATTCTGTATCGGTTCCGGCAATGGTAACCGCTGTCGGTAATCCTGCTGCAACTTCTTTAGCAAATGAAGGCCCGGAAAGTATCGCAACGGAACACCCGACAAGTTCTTCTTCAACGACCTGATGATTTAATTTTTGTGTCCCGGGTTCAAACCCCTTGCAGGCCAGACAAACACTGATACCAGAAAATGATTTGAGTAATTGCAAACTGCTACGCAAACCATGACAAGGTACCGCATTGACCGCGTGTTTAATATCAGTCGGTACTTGCTCTATAGCATCAACAGGGTAAAGATTATCGGGAAATGTTACGTCAGGAATATATCGCTTATTACATTTATCATTTTTCAGGTTTTTAATTAACTCTGAATCAATATCCCAAAGATAAACAGCATGACCGTTACGTGCCAAGGCTAAAGCCAGTGCTGACCCCCATGAACCAGCGCCTAGTACCAATACTGACCGTGCTGTCATAAGTAATACACCTTAATATCTAGTGTGTTGTGCCTGATTCAGGCTGTTGCTCTGCCTGTTGCTGCTGAATATACAAGGCATCAAAGTTTACCGGAGATAGCAACAGTTGAGGAAATCCACCTCGAGTCACAATATCTGAAACCGCTTCACGCGCAAACGGAAACAATATATTGGGACATGCTGTCGCTAACATTCTTTCCATGACATCATCTGGAATATTTTTGATAAAAAATACACCGGCCTGATTAATTTCTACCAAATACGCCGTTTTGTCTTCAAGCTTCACTGTTATTGTCACAGATAACACGACATCAAACAGGTTGTCACCTAAAGGTGTTGCCTCATTGGTTAGATGCATATCGACAGTCGGTTTCCATTCCATTTTAAAAACTTCTGGCGAGTTAGGCGTTTCAAAGGAAATATCCTTTACATAAACCTTTTGAATTGAAAACTGTACTTCAGCCTGTTCCTGTGATTTTTCTTCTTCAGCCATGGTGTTTATTTTGAACCTTTGGTTAATGGTAGATTAGCTTGCTGCCAGGACATCATGCCACCTTTCAAACAATATGCTTTTTCAAACCCTTCATTAATCAGCTTACGTGCTTCTTTTACTGAAACTGCACCGCTGGCACAACAAATAATAAGACCCTTATCTTTATATTTTTTTAGCTTATCGACTTGATTAGACAAATCATCAACGTTGATATGTAGTGCATCAATAATATGTCCGTTTTCAAAATCATTTTGCGGGCGAATATCAATAACCTGTGCATCGTCCCGGTTAATTAAACGGGTAACTTCTTCGGGCAATAGCATTTTGACACCACTTAAAACGTCTCCATAAAAATTCCATATCAGTAGCATCAAAATAGAAACCAGTAATGAAAATAAAAATAAGTGATTGGCGACAAATTCGGGGAAACGTTCCATTAAATAATCTCTTCTCTAGGCAATATTTTAGTAGGCTGAATGATACGTTATATCGTCGGGTGAAAAAACAATTCAATTGGAATATTCGTATCACCTAATAGTTTGACAGAAAACAGTATCAGAATAGATAGCGCCAGACTTTCATGCTAATATTCGCGCACACTAAAACCTGAGTTTTTTGGCTTATTAACTCATTACTAGCAAGCCCATTTGTCCATATATATTGCATATTAAAATTGCAGTCGTCGTCATCACTTCATTTTTTGTTGAAAAAAACCACAATTATCGAAATTTCCAATGCAAGTAACACATAGGCCAACAATATTGATTGTTCTCGATGGTTGGGGACATACAGATAATACCGAATATAACGCTATCTATACCGCCAATAAACCCGTCTGGGATAAAATCTGGAATAACTATCCTCACACGCTGATAAGTGCATCAGGCATAGACGTCGGGCTACCTGCATCGCAAATGGGTAATTCAGAAGTGGGGCATATGAGCATTGGGTCCGGGCGGGTCGTTGACCAGGAATTCACTCGTATTACCCGAGCCATTGAAGATGGCAGCTTTTATAACAATGAAACACTGAATAAAGCACTCAATAATGCTGCCGAAAATAACAAAGCGGTTCATTTACTGGGTTTATTATCTCCCGGTGGCGTTCACAGTCATGAAGAACATATCTTTGCATTAATGGAACTGGCCGCAAAATGTAATGTGAAAAAACTATATCTACATGCCTTCCTGGACGGACGCGATACACCACCAAAAAGTGCGGAGGAATCAATTCATAAAGCGCAAGTCAAAATGAGAGAACTGGGCATTGGCCGCTTTGCTTCCTTGATTGGACGATACTTTGCCATGGATCGTAATAAACAATGGGATAGGACCAAACTGGCCTACGATCTTATCTGTCAGGGAAAATCAGATTATCAATCTATCGATCCATTTATTGCCGTTGATATGGCTTATTCCAGGGGTGAAACCGACGAGTTTCTTCGTCCTACCTCAATTATTAAGGATGGAGAGCAGGCAATAACTGTCGAAGATGACGATGTTGTTATTTTCGCCAATTACCGGGCCGACCGTGCTCGTCAATTAGCCCGGGCTTTCACCAAGTCTGAGTTTAAAGCGTTTGAAAGAGAGCAGATTCCAAAACTGGCAGCTTTTGTCAGCCTGACATCATACAAAGCGAACTATGAATTCCCTGTCGCATTTCCCGCCGTAAAAATGAAAAACGTATTTGGCGAATACATATCAAAATTTGGTTTAAAACAATTACGGATTGCTGAAACAGAAAAATACGCACATGTCACATTCTTTTTTAATGGCGGCAAAGAAAGTGTGTTTGAAGGAGAAGATCGTATACTGGTACCTTCACCTCATGTTGATACTTATAATCAAAAACCGGAAATGAGTGCGGAAGGAATTACCGAACGTTTAATCGAATCAATCGAGAGTAAAAAATACGATACTATTATCTGTAATTACGCAAATGCAGATATGGTTGGACACACCGGTGATTTCAAAGCCACCGTTTCGGCAATAGAAACAATTGATAAATGTCTCGGTAAAGTCATTGAAAGCGCGCAAAATGCTGGTGGCGAAATTATTATTACGGCCGATCACGGTAATGCAGAGCAACTGAAAGCCTACACCACAGAAAAAATTAAATCGCAGGCACACACTGCCCATACCAGCAATCTTGTTCCGTTGATTTACATAGGCCGACCAGCAGAATTCCTTCCCGGTACAGGTTCTTTGTCAGATATTTCACCGACATTACTATGCATAATGGGAATAGAACAACCAGAAGAAATGACGGGGACGACACTACTTAGATTAACGGATGACAATTCAACCCGCGTTGATGAAAAATAATTCATCCTTGTTTAATCCCTTGAAAAAAGTGTCATACTTTTTTTATCCCTTATTACTTTCTCTTTTATTAATTTCTTATGTAACAGCAGGCCAGTCTAATGCCGACAAGGCTTCGGAACTGAAAGATATTCGTTCGCGCATAAAAGATGTAGAAACTCGAATTAAAGGTGCACAGGATGAAGCAGAAAAACTGCAAAAAGAATTACGTGAAAATGAAATCACGACGGCAGAAACACTAACACGCCTGCATGACTTTGAACTTAATATTGCAAAAAAACATGCTGAACTGGAAGATCTCAAATTTGAACAGCAGGAACATGAAGCGGCTCTCGGGCAAGAAAAAGAAAAGTTAAAACATCAGATTCGCTCAGCCTATCAAATGGGGCGTAACGACTATATTAAGTTAATGCTAAATCAGGAAGATCCAGCCCTGGTTGGACGGGCTTTAGCTTATTATGACTATCATAACAGAGCACGTTCAGAACGTATCGGACAGGTTAAACAGACACTGGATAATATTAATCAAATTCAGTCCTCTATTATCGAACAAACAACAAAACTTGAGTCACTGAAAAAAGAGCACGAAAGTAAATTACAAAACTTTCATCAATTTCGCGCGACACGACGCGATATCATCACGCGTTTACATAAGGACATAAAAGAACAAGGCATTGAATTACATACACTACAGGAAAATGAACGTGAACTTGGCAAATTATTTCAGGGACTGAAAGAAGAAAAAGCCGTTACCATTGAAATGTACGAAGACATGCCACCGTTCAGTTCATTAAAAGGAAATTTACGCTGGCCGGCTAAAGGCAGGTTATTAAAAAAATTCGGTGCTCGTAAAAAAGGCGGCAATTTAAAATGGCAAGGTGTCTTAATCGATGCTGAAACCGGAACCAGTGTTGAAGCCATTAGCGCAGGTAAAATCGTCTTTGCCGACTGGTTTCGTAACCTTGGCTTATTAGTCATTATTGATCATGGTGATGGTTACATGAGCCTCTATGGACATAACCAGAATTTATTAAAAGATACTGGCGATTGGGTACTTGCAGGTGAGAAAATTGCAACCGTTGGAGATAGTGGCGGTCAAATCGATACAGCCCTTTATTTTGAGATTAGGAAAGGGGCAGAACCCTTAAACCCATCACGATGGTGTAAAGGATAATTGTGCTAATTAAGTACTGGCGACTTGTCATGAATAGTCTGGCACGAGTATGCTTGAACAAACTAGTCTAACTATAACGATAAAATACGACCATCCCCTGGAATGGAGTAGAGAATGTATAAAACGAAAAATCTGGTAATTACTGTCCTGGTATCGATTTTCTCAGTCAATTTTGTACTGGCAAATACTGAAGAAAAAACTGAGGACAATACCCTGCCTCTGGACGAAATACGTACCTTCACCGAAGTTTTTGCAAAGGTTAAAAGTGATTATGTTGAAGGCATTGATGACAGAAAGCTGATTGAAAATGCAATAAGAGGCATGCTGGAAGGACTCGATCCTCATTCTGCTTATCTGGATAAAAGCTCTTATAAAGAACTACAGGAAGGTACCTCTGGTGAATTTGGTGGGCTTGGCATTGAAGTCGGTATGGAAGACGGTTATGTCAAGGTCATTTCACCGATAGACGGCACACCAGCAGCAGAGTCGGGAATAAAAGCGGGTGATTTAATTATTCGACTGGATGAGAAGTCAATAAGAGGCATGTCACTGAATGATGCTGTTGATCTTATGCGCGGTAAACCGGGCACTGACATCGTATTAAGCATTATTAGAAAAGATGAAGAAAAACCAATTGATATCACTATTACTCGCGCGATTATTACAGCGCAAAGTGTCCGCAGCGAAATTCTGGAACCCGGTTTTGGTTATGCCCGTATTTCAAGTTTCCAAACGCATACTGCAGAAGATTTGCGTAAGGCACTGGAAAAACTAAAAGAAGAAAACGAAAACAGCTTAAGTGGACTAATTCTGGATCTAAGAAATAACCCCGGTGGTATTCTTAACGCAGCAGTTGGTGTATCAGATTTATTTCTTGATAATGGATTGATCGTTTATACCGAAGGTCGGATACAAGATTCTAAATTAAGCTTTAATGCCAAACCATCCGATGTATTAAGAGATGCACCGATTATTGTACTGGTCAATGGTGGTTCAGCTTCGGCATCTGAAATTGTCGCAGGAGCACTACAGGATCATGAACGCGCCATCATTATGGGAGAACGTACTTTTGGTAAAGGCTCAGTGCAAACTATTTTGCCGATGAATGATTCCGCAGCACTAAAATTAACAACGGCTCGTTATTTCACACCATCAGGCCGTTCAATCCAGGCATCAGGTATAGAACCGGATATCATTATTGAAAATATTCTGGTTAATAGTCAGGAGAGTTACGACGCCAGACGAATAAAAGAATCCGATTTAAGTGGCCATTTGGATAATGGTAACAAGGATGATAGTGAGACAGATAAAACAAGTTCAGAAAAACCAGTGAAGAAAAAGAAAGATAAAAAACCTTCTCTGGCAGAATCCGACTATCAACTATACGAAGCATTAAATGTATTAAAGGGTCTTGCAATACAAATGAAAAAAATAGGATGAGTTAACAACTGTGGACAGAATTAACGATAATAGTAAATTACTTTTTTATTTGTTAATACTGTTCACTGTTTTATTTTCAACAACTGTTCACTCTGAATCATCAAGTAAACCGACTATTTCTATTCTTATTGATGATATCGGTTATAAATTCAAGGAAGATACGCGCGCATTAGCCCTGCCCGGTCCTGTTGCTTACGCAATTCTTCCCCATGGACCCCATACTGAAGTAATGTCAAAAATTGCTTTTAAAAAAGGTAAAGATATTTTATTGCATTTGCCAATGCAGGCAGAGGTCATGGACAAAAATGAGTTCCTGGGACCAGGTGCTTTGACGCTCAATATGACCAGAGAAGAATTTTTTAAAACACTGAATATTAATATCCGTGCCGTACCGAATTTAATTGGCATCAACAATCATATGGGTAGTCTGTTAACGCAACATCCCGGACACATGCAATGGTTAATGGACAGCATAAAAAACAACGGACAGTTTTATGTCGACAGCCTGACCAGTGATAACAGTGTTGCGGCAAGACTGGCTAGAGAAAACAATGTGCCTTATTTAACGCGCGATGTTTTTCTTGATCACAAACAAGGCTCAAAAAATGTTCGTACGCAATTTAAAGAACTGATTAAAGTCGCAAAACGCAATGGCTCAGCACTAGGCATTGGTCACCCACATGCAAGTACCATACAGGTCTTATCAGAGCTACTGCAAAACGTAGATCAACACGGCGTTAAACTCGTTAGTATAAAAACACTGTTACATAAATCCGCATCAGGAAAGAAATATGCACAACGTACTGGTACCACTAGCGCAGGGATGTGAAGAACTCGAAGCTGTCACTATTATCGACATCTTAAGACGAGCACAGATTAATGTTGTTACAGCAGGACTGGATAAACAACCCGTCACTGCAAGTGGCAGAACCGTACTCATTCCCGATACTGATTTAGATACCGCATTAAAAGATGACTATGACATGGTTGTATTGCCTGGCGGATTACCGGGTGCCGATCATCTTGAAAATGATGAACGCATTAAAAATATTTTGCTTAAAATGGCCAATAGTGAAAAGTTTACCGCCGCTATTTGTGCCGCACCGAAAGTACTTTCAAGTGCAGGCTTACTCAATGGCAAGAAAGCCACCTGTTACCCTACCATACTTGAATCAAACAAAAATACTGATATCACAGGTGAAGCCGTTGTTATTGATGGTAAAGTCATCACCTCACGCGGCCCGGGAACGGCAATGGATTTTGCCTTAAGTCTGGTTGAATCTCTTGAAGGAAAAGAAAAAAGAGATGAAGTTGAAGCTAGATTAGTCCGCTAATTTAAAAAAGAATAATGAAAT
The DNA here is from genome assembly GCA_013112535.1 of Pseudomonadota bacterium. Taxonomy (GTDB): domain Bacteria; phylum Pseudomonadota; class Gammaproteobacteria; order Eutrophobiales; family Eutrophobiaceae; genus UBA7359. The sequence goes on along the minus strand of JABFGI010000003.1, from coordinate 113,163 downwards.
TAAAACAGACTGGATTCCCGTTTCGGTCTCTGTTCCAGACTCGACTCTATCACCACCTACATCCATATAGACGTACACGGGAATGACAAAGATAAAATTACTTCTCTTTTGGAAAAGCTTTTTCAGACAACCCTTTATAAAATCTTTCGCAAAGTAAACGACGTTTCTCGTCTTCTGTTATATTTTCAGGGAAAGATGAAATTGCAATCTTGCGTGCAGTTTCAAACATTTCCATTCCTATTAAAAGACGTTGCTGACCATCCATTTCCATATAGCGTTGATGTACTTGCCTGGCAATTTCGGGGGCAGTGTCATTCATCTTCTAATTTCTCCAACAGCGCAATAACATCTAATTCATTAGCCCACTTTTGTAAATATTCTTTATCATATCCTGTGTTTAAAAGATTATGTATATCACGGAATTGCAACTCTGACCTGGATTCTTTCGACCAGCATAATTTGGATAAAATTAAATCTTCTTTACTTACAATATTAAGTTTGATTCCGGCAAAATTAATCTGACATCGTCTATCGAATTCGAGCTGTCTATACTGTTCAGTTTTTTTAACAATAACATCTACCTTCACTACGCTTTCCAGATGGATGAGATTAAACATTGATAGTTCACGAATAGCGTCATTCACTGCATCAAATGATACGTAATAGTCATCTTTAAATAATTTAATGAAAGTCGATGGTTCTGTATCCTGCAATGCAATGATAATATCAATATCACGTGTCATACGTGGTTCAGCATAATAATTCATCGCCATTGAACCTGTCAGCATATACAACAACCCAGCCTCTTCCAGTCTATTTACAACATCTTTGAGAACATCAAGTTCTGTCAAGCCTTCCATAACTTTATATTACGCTTAAATTGATCACTTCTCTTGCCAGGATAGATAGAGCATCAAAACTCCAGAGAAACCGAGCAACCACGATACAATTGGTACAGATAAAAAATCACCATGCTTCGTATTATCCAGTGCATAAATAATCGATGCGGATAACAGAAAACCGGATCCAACAACTGCCAGAACAGTGCGTTGGTTATACGCTTTCATTTCCTGTCGTAATTCATGAATCTCTTTAGACTTGTTTTCCATTTCGATCTTGCCTTCATTTAATTGGTCAACAACATCAATTAATTTATTAGGCAGATCAGGTAAGCGATCGATCAATTTAGGAATATTAAACTTCGCGCCTTTTAACAAACCACGCACTCCGATACGTTCATCCATCCAGCGTTCCAGTTGAGGTCTTGCGGTCTTCCATAAATCCAGTTCTGGATAAAGTTGTCGACCAATGCCTTCAATATTAATAATCGTTTTTTGTAACATGATTAGCTGCGGCATAATTTCAACATGGAAGCTTCGCGCAATCTGGAACAAACGCTGAAGTAATTCACCAAATGAAATTTCATGCATGGGTTGAACCAGTAGCGGTTCGCATACAGAACGAATAGCAGATTCAAGTTCATCCATGCGTGTTCCCCTTGGAACCCAACCGGATTCAATATGCAAGGCCGCAACACGATGATAATCGCGGTTTAGAAATGCCATAAAATTATCAGCAAGGTAATGCTGGTCAAATTCAGTTAACGAGCACATGATACCGAAATCAATCACTTTAACTGTTGCCGGTTCACTCTTATCTGCAGGTCCTACAAAAATATTTCCCGGATGCATATCTGCGTGGAAAAAATTGTCACGAAATACTTGCGTAAAAAAGACTTCTACACCGTATTCTGCCAACCACTTTAAATCGACACCCGCTTCTTTTAAGGCATCAATATTGCGAACAGATATTCCTGTAACACGTTCCATCGCCAATACATTACGACGCGTCAGTTTCCAGTTGATCTCTGGTACAAAGTAACGATCCTCATCAATAAAGTTTCGCCTTAGTTGCGAGGCATTAGCCGCTTCACGTTGTAAATCCAGTTCGTTTAATAATGTTTTTTCAAATTCTTTAACAACACCGGTAAAACGCAATGCCTTTCCTTGTGGATAATATTTCTCTGCTTTTTCGGCAAGTAATTGCAATAAACCTAAATCTTTACGAATTAATGCTTCAACACCTGGGCGGAGGACTTTAACAATAAAATCACGACCGTCTTTTAGAGTAGCGCGGTGAACCTGAGCGACTGAAGCCGACGCCAACGGCGTTTCATCAAATTCCAGAAACACCTCATCTAACTCACACTCGTAGGCATCTTCAATTATTTTGCGTGCAATTTTTCCAGAAAACGGAAAGACATCATCCTGCAACTTGGCAAATTCATTAGCGATATCTTCGGGAACAATGTCACGACGCGTTGAAAGTATTTGTCCAAGTTTGACATAAATAGGGCCAAGCTCTTCCAGCATCAAACGTAATCTGAGTGCTATCGGTCCTTGTCTTCTTTGACCAAACCAGTTCCAGGGCATGAGGTGAAAAATAATCCGGAATGGTTTGAATAAAGGCGTAGAAAAAATATATTCATCAAGGCCATACTTAATGAATGCTCGCTGAATAGCTAATAAGCGAAGAAATTGCTCCATTTTAATTACCCTTTAGTCGAGCTTCGAGTTTGTTAACTCTTTGTTCAAAACGATCAATATCTTCTCTCAGCACATCAACCTCTTTGCTAAATTCTTCAATCAGCAAATCATCCGGCAACATATTTATTTCGAAGCGTAGATATTCACTAATATCTGTTGCTAATGTTTTACTTGTATTTACAGCAAAATGAGTTGTACCACGAATAAACTTACCAATCTGGTAGGCCATACTATCGCCAACCCATTTTGAAAGCGGTTCTTCCAAATCTATTTCAATATTCTGCATGATGTCCTGAAACTGTTGTGCCAGACCTATATCACCTGTGATCTGCATATCTGTTGGAAGGCTGCCACTTTTCTTTTTAGATGATGCCACCATCTTAATGAAGTTACCTGGTGACCCTTTTATTAAAACATCCGCTTTGTCTTCGTAGCCAGTCTGAATCGACAATCCGGTCGTTGAAGGTAATAAAAATACAGTCAGGTTTGTATTAACGAATTCAAAAGCAATAACCTTATCTTTCAATGCCCCTAACAAATTTAATGTTTCTTCATCCAGACTCAATGCCTTATTGATCAATTTTTCAACATGACCAATCCACTCTGGTGTTTTATTATCAACAACTGCATTCATATTTTATAACCTCGATGAATCGCTACAATGCCACCGGAAAGATTATGGTGCTGTACTTTTTCAAAGCCTGCGTTTTCCATCATATTTGATAATGTTTTTTGGTCCGGATGCATTCGAATAGACTCCACCAGATATTGATAACTTGCTTCATCGTTAGCAACCGCTTTGCCAAACATCGGTATCAGTTTAAATGAATATTCATCATAAATTTTATCGAACACTGGAATCACTATCTTTGAAAATTCCAGAATAATTAACTGCGATCCATATTTAAGTTTGCTATACATGGAACGTAAGGCTGCATCTTTGTCTGTCACATTACGCAATCCAAATGCAATTGTCATACAGTCAAAACTATTATCCTCGAAAGGCAAAGCTTCGGCATTACCCTGAACATAATCGATCCCTTTAAAAAGTCCTTTATCGATAAAGCGATTTCGTCCTTCCTTTAACATCTCGGCATTTATATCACAGAGGGTCACACGACCATCATCGCCCAATTGTTTATGAATGAGTCGGGCAATATCGCCTGTGCCGCCCGCCAGATCCAGAACATGAAAGTTTTTTCTGATTGCACAAAGATGCACTGCTTTTCGTTTCCATAAGCGATGTATTCCTAATGACATTACGTCATTCATTAAATCGTATTCGGATGCAACCGAACTAAAGACATCAGCTACGCGACTTGCCTTCTCTTTTATCGGGACTTGTTCATAACCAAAATGTGTTGTTGAATCTGGAGACTGACCGGGAATAGAAGTCGTAGCGAGGGGAACCTGTTTTGAGTTAGATTTTTTCATGATTTAAGGCGCACTCAAGAGTATTTCTTAAATATTTTTTGAAGGTCAATAGTCATTCTATTTAACGAGAATCAGGGGAAAATCTAACCAAAATCAGTTTTCCCACAGTAGACATTCTATTCCCGGTCAGTCTCCTAGTCATTTGCTTTACGTACATGCCCTGCTTTTTTTAGTGCATCGAGATAAGCCACCCAGTTGTTATCATGGTCTATGCCGAGTTCATATAAATAATGCCAGGTATATAAACCTGTTTCATGTCCGTCATCGAAAACAAGACGTACAGCATAATTCCCCATGGGCTCTATTTTTGTGATGTTCACATTTTCCTTGCCGACTTGTAACACTTCCTGTCCAGGTCCATGTCCTTTAACATCAGCCGAAGGTGAATTCACACGTAAGTATTCACATGACAATTCAAATTTTTCGCCATCATCAAATTCAACCTCGAGTATTCGAGATTTTTGGTGCAGATTAATGGCAACCGGGTTTGGTGTATTTTCTGACATAGTTGTTAAATCGTTTTTTTTACCATTCTACGCTTCGTCTTCGGAAATTTATAGAACGAAACGTAGAATAGGAAGGAATGAAACTACAGGATATATCTACTTAAGTCTTCGTCTTCAACCAACTCATTTAAATGGTCATTAACATAGCTTGCATCGATAGCAATAGACTCACCCTGCTTTTCAGAAGCTTCGAAAGACAATGTTTCCAGTAACCGTTCCATGACTGTATGTAAACGTCTGGCACCGATGTTCTCGGTATTATCATTCACTTGAAATGCTATTTCTGCAATTCTGCGAATACCATCTTCGGTAAATTCAATGTTTACGCCTTCCGTTTCAAGTAATACAGTGTATTGCTCAGTTAAAGACGCATCCGGTTCTGTCAATATGCGCATAAAGTCATCAGCAACCAACGCATTTAATTCAACTCTGATAGGCAAACGACCTTGTAACTCTGGAATCAGATCGGAAGGTTTAGCCAGATGAAATGCTCCAGAAGCTATAAATAAAATATGATCTGTTTTTACCATGCCATATTTTGTTGAAACGGTACTACCTTCAACCAGAGGTAATAAATCACGTTGCACCCCTTCACGGGAAACATCAGGACCGTTACTTGATTCTGATCGACGCGTCACTTTATCCAGTTCATCAAGAAAAACGATACCGTGTTGTTCAACATGTTCAATGGCACGCGCTTTTAGATCATCTTCATTAACCAGTTTTGCTGCTTCTTCTTCGGCAAGTAATTTAAGTGCCTCTTTCACCGGCAGCTTGCGAGTTTGTTTTTTACTGCTTCCTATGTTTTGAAACATGCCTTGTAACTGGCTGGTCATTTCTTCCATGCCCGGTGGCGCCATAATTTCTACACCAATACCTGGCGAGTTTATTTCTGTTTCAACTTCTTTATCATCAAATTTCCCTTCAAGGATCATTTGTCTGAATTTTTCCCGGGTTGAATTGATACTCGATGAATCATCATGATCATCTTCACCCATCATTCGCGCCGGTGGTAACAGAATATCCAGCACTCTTTCCATTGCCGCCTTGTCTGCCTGATCGCGTACTTTTTCCATTTCAATTTCGCGCGTTTGCTTGATTGCAATATCAGCAAGGTCTCGAATAATAGATTCAACATCACGACCAACATAACCGACCTCGGTAAATTTGGTTGCTTCAATTTTAATAAAAGGTGCTTGTGCAAGTTTGGCAAGGCGTCGTGCAATCTCTGTTTTTCCCACGCCGGTTGGACCAATCATTAAGATATTTTTTGGGGTAATTTCATTACGAATCGATTCATCAACCTGAGCTCGGCGCCAACGATTTCGTAACGCAATGGCTACGGCTCGTTTTGCTGAATCCTGTCCGATAATATGTTTATTAAGTTCGGCAACAATGGCCTGAGGAGTTAATTCTGTCATGTCTTCCGTTTTTGTTTATTAGTATTGTCTATAGTTCTTCTATGGTCAGGTTTGAGTTGGTATAAATACAAATATCGGCAGCAATACCCAAACCTTTTTCAACGATTTCACGTGCACTTAAATCTGTATTTTCCAATAACGCGCGCGCAGCAGATTTTGCATAGTCGCCACCGGAACCAATCGCCATAATATGATTTTCCGGCTCAATCACATCGCCATTACCGGAAATGATTAATGATGTTGATTTGTCAGCAACGCATAGCAAGGCTTCGAGTTTGCGTAGCATCCTGTCGGTACGCCAGTCTTTTGCCAATTCAACCGCAGCACGCATCAAATTGCCTTGATGCTTTTGCAATTTAGCTTCAAAGCGTTCAAATAAAGTAAATGCATCTGCTGTACCACCAGCAAAACCAGCGATAATTTTCTCGTCATATAAACGCCGCACCTTACGCGCATTGCCTTTCATGACAGTATTTCCAAGTGATACCTGCCCGTCACCACCAATAACAACATGACCGTCACGTCGTACAGATAAAATCGTTGTACCTCTATATTGTTCCAATATTTCTCTCCTTTTTAGGGAAGCGAATTGTACCTGAGCTAGCGAATAGACTTAAGTAAAACCGGCTGGGAATTGACTTATATATGGACGTTTTGCCAAATCTCAAGCTGACTTTTGCTAAGGTTTTATGTCTTTTTACGATGTGCTCTGGGGTGAGTTTTGTCGTAAACCTGTGCCAAATGCTGAAAATCCAGATGCGTATAGACCTGCGTGGTACTGATATCCGCATGTCCGAGCAATTCCTGCACGGCACGTAGATCACCACTGGATTCCAATAAATGGCTGGCAAAGGAATGTCTTAACATATGAGGGTGTACATGATTGGGTAAACCTTGCTTAATCGCCCATTGCTTTAAACGGTCCTGAACCGATCGGGGGCTGATGCGTTTTCCCCGGCTACTAATAAATAAAGCCTGTTCTGATTCGTTTGTCATGGCTTTTCGTTCTTTTAACCAACGCTTAATCGCTTTAATCGCATGTTGGCCGACTGGAACACTTCGTGTTTTATTACCTTTACCTGTCACGGTGATAATGCGATCGTTAAAATCAATACTGTTTAAATTCATACTGATTAATTCCGCCAGACGTAATCCGGAAGAATAGATCAATTCCAGCATTGCTTTGTCTCTAATAGCTAGCGTGTCATTTTCATTTATTTCAACTAACTGGGCAGTTTGATCGGAATCTAATACTTTTGGAAGTTTACGCGGCGTTTTCGGCGCAATAATACCTTCAGCAGGATTGTTCTTAACTTTTCCTTCTTTTAAAAGATATCGATAAAACGATCGTATTGCAGATAAATTACGTTGTAATGAACGGCCGCCAATCCCCTGTCGGTGGCGCTCTGCGACAAAACCTCTTAACTGTCGACCATCGAGATTTGACCATTTAGCAATGTCACGCTTATCACAATAGTTTTGTATATGATCCAGATCGCGCTGGTAGGCTTTACGAGTGTGTTCAGATAGATGGAGCAGTGTCTTTACATAAGATTCCAGTAATAAGGTCTCGGAAGACAGCATAAAAGAAGTCTAGGACTGTTCTACCCAGGGCTTAAGAATAAAACTCAACACTTCACCCAGATTCGCCAGCAATTCAACACCCATACCTGCCTGAAAACGTTCAGCATCAAAACTACCGATAGACAGAATTCCGCCCCAACCTTCACCATGCAACGGTACCATTACCGATGAAGCTATTTCATCACCATCATCACCAAACAAAAAAACCTGTTGCTGACGCTTCATGCGTCCACTTAATGGCAGTCGTTTTTCAATAATACTTCTGAATAAAGATTGTTCTGTAATTTCTCTGCCGGCAAATTCATCTGTAGGAAAACTGTCAACGAATGCAGGATTTGCGAATAGTCGAACAACAACTCGATCAGCACGAAAATTTTTCTTCAAATTTTCATACAAGGTATTAAATATATCTTTTGGATCATCCGCGTCCATCAAGGTTAGTGCTAATTGATGCATACGTCTGGCAAGCTCTTCATTTTGTCGAGCTATTTCGATTAATTCATGTAATCGTTTTCGTGATTGTTCGTTTTGTTCACGTAATACAGCAACCTGTCTTTCGACTAATGAAACCGCACTGCCATGATTATGTGGAATATTTATTTCAGCAAGAACATCCGGGCGTTTTTCAAAAAAATCCAGATTATTTTTTAAATAATCGGAAACCATATCTTCCGTAACAGTGTTTGATTCCAGGTTTTTTTCTTCCTGTACACTCATAGTTTAACTTTCCCCTCAAATACGGTTGTCGCCGGCCCTGTCATAAAGACCGGTTCTCCTTCTCCTGCCCAACATATGTTTAAATTACCGCCGCGCAATTCTGCGTCTATTGTCCCTTCCAAGTACCCCTGCTGGCAAGCGATAACCATCGCTGCGCAGGCGCCACTGCCACAAGCCAGCGTTTCACCCGAGCCACGTTCATAAACACGCAATTTAAACGCTTCATTATTGAGTATTTGTATAAAACCGACATTAACACTCTCCGGAAATAACTCACTTGATTGCATAGCAGGGCCAATAATATCAACCGGCGCTATATCAACATTATCGACAATAATAACGGCATGCGGGTTGCTCATCGAGACGGCACCAAACGTGACCTCCTCTTCTCCAAGAATAAGAGTATATTGCTCTGAATACTCATCTGCTTGCATCGGGATCTCGGCAGGTTCAAATTGAGGCACACCCATATTGACGGTGACACGGCCATCTTCATTAATTTTTAAAATTAACTGACCGGCACCGGTTTCGGCAACGATCTCACTTTTCGTAACAAGGCCTTTATCTTTTAAATAGACAGCGGCACATCGAGCACCATTGCCACACTGCATCACTTCACCACCGTCTGCATTAAAAATACGATAACGAACGTCAGCATCATTCCCCTGCGGCGGCTCTAATAACAAAACCTGATCACAACCAATACCGAACTGGCGATCGGCTATATGCCTGATTTGTTCCCGGGACAATGTCAGTGGCTTTGAGAAAGTATCGAAAACAACAAAATCGTTGCCGATACCATGCATTTTTGTAAATTGCTGTTCCATCTGTGTAGATTACAAGCTATATCACATAAGGCAATGCACAGAAGAAAATATTTATAACTAAACTACCTGGAAACCTTGATCTCTTCCGGAATATGCAAGGTTGATGTTGGGAAAGCACACTCGGCACCATGCGCTTCAATAATATCGATAATCTTCAACATCACGTCTTGTTTTACTTCATGAAACTCAATCCAGTTCACCGTTTTAGTGAATGTATAAATAAAGAAGTTAAGTGAAGACGCGGCAAACTCATTAAAATTAACAATTAGTGTCTGATTGGTATCAATATCTTCATGCTGCTTCAACATTTCTTTCACATCAGCAATGATATCTCGCATTTTGCCTGCATCATCATAACGAATACCAATGGTTTCTTTTATACGCCGATTCGTCATGCGCGCAGGATTTTCAACAGCAATCGTCGTAAAGATAGAATTTGGAATATATAACGGTCGCTTATCAAACGTACGTATGGTTGTTAAACGCCAACCAATTTTTTCTACCGAACCTTCAATTTCTCTATCCGGCGATCGTATCCAGTCACCGACATCAAACGGACGATCCATGTAAATGGTCAGACCACCAAAGAAATTGGCTAGTAAGTCACGTGCAGCAAAACCGATTGCAATACCACCGATACCGCCAAACGCTAATACACCGGAAATACTGTAACCCAGCGTTTGTAAAATAACCAATGAGCCAGTAATAATGACAGAGACACGCAATAGTTTTGCAATCGCATCGGCAGTTGTTTCATCAAACTCCTCACCTTGCTTCTTTTTCTTTTTAAGGATGATGGTCTCTGCTTTAGATATAAAACGCACCAGGAACCAGACGATAATAACGATGACACCCACTTCACGAATCGGTTCAATTGCGCCAAAAATAGCCGCATCAGTTTGCTTCTTTACAATATCGGCAGCAAAGGTTAAACCCAGTATCCAAATTAACAGTGTTAATGGCTTTTCTACCGCAATGAAAAAAGCATGATCCCAATTGGTCCAGGATCGTTTTAACCTGTTAATCAGTTTTGCTATAATTCGTTTTTGTATCCAGTTAATAAACGCCGTTAAAAAGACAACGATAAAAACCTGGACTATCCAGTTTTCCTGTTTAAGAAAAGACTCCATCGTTTTCAATAATTCTGAAAAATCCATCAACTTACCCTTTAATAAATTTCTTGATCGTTTTTAATATACCGCCGAAACGCTATAACCCTGCTTTTCCAATAATGCCAACACACCCTCTTTGCCAGCAAGATGCATAGCACCGATAGCAATGAACGAATTGCCTTTCTCGAGCATCGTTTGCATACGATTAACCATTATATTATTTCGATCCTGAATTAATTTCTTCATTAATTTTTGATATACCGGTTTATCACTGACTGAATACCGTTGTACATAATTATATAAACCACCTAAATCACGCTTCAAATAAAATGATTTCATTACTTCGAAATCCTGTTCAACCAAATCATAATGGCAAACCGTATCGGTTAATAATCTGACCTGCTCTTCTATATTGAGATCACTAAAGATATCACCCTGCTCTTTTAAGGATTCCAGGCCTGCAACTTCAGCACCATTTTGCTGAGCAATTGATAATAATACCATGTCTAAAGGTTCGCCTTTATCAGGCGGGTAGTTCATGATCAGGAACGCTGCCCAGGGTTTCATTACTGAAACAGCTTCAGAACCCAATTGATATGATGCTAATATTTGTTTTGTTTTTTCATATATTGCCGTATCTACCAGACTTGATAATAAGTTCCCATCATTAAAAAACATTGACTGTGAAAACAACATCAATTGTTCCATATCTGGCAGGGCTTCCATTACAAATCGTTCGGAATTGAGTAAAGCATTATCAACAGCTTCAGGTAAAGTTGTCACTTCAGTATCAGAAACATGAATAGTGCCAAACAAATAATTGCTTTCATTTCCCTCTTTACTGACTTTCCAGAGTAAGCCTTGTGAATGTTTGACTTCTTCTACTGGAGAATTTGACTCCTCCAGAGCTTCGCATTGTGATGAAATTAACGCTTTAGAGCTGACATGGTTTTCCTGGACATCTTTAGCTTGAAGACCTGTTATTGAAAACAAGTTCAATAATAAAATGTACGTTATCTTTCTAATTAATTGCATCATCACCTAAATCCAGTTCCGGTTCTCTTTCAATATGCGTAATAACATCAGAACGTTGTTTCCATAAATCAGTTTGTTTTAATTCAGCCAACGAAGTTTCAAAATGACCATGCATTCTTATCAAACGCGATTGTAATTCAACACTATCAGGGATACTGGCTTTATCCAGTATTTCAATCGCACCTTGCTGATTATTGCAAGCTAAAACCATATCACAACCGGCATTGAGCGCCGCTTCGGCACGCTCAGGATAAGAGCCCATTATTTCTGCTCCTGCCATACTCAAGTCATCACTAAAGATAGTCCCTTGAAATTCCAGTTCTTGTCTTAATATTTTCTTTAACCAGAATTCTGAAAAACCGGCAGGATGCTTATCGACTTCAGAATAAATGACATGTGCCGGCATTAAGGCAGGTAAGCCCGCATGAATCATTCGTTCAAACGGAATCAAATCATGCATTTTAATATCGGCAAAGGAACGTTTATCGTATGGAATTGCCACATGTGAATCTTCAACGACAGAACCATGACCAGGAAAGTGTTTACCAACTGCTGCCATACCGGCTTCTTTCATGCCTTTCATATAAGCGCGAGCCAATCGAGAGACATTTTCGGGTCTGGTATGAAACGCGCGATCACCAATTACCTGACTGATTGTTCCACCAACATCGAGTACCGGTGCAAAACTTAGATCAACACCGACTGCTAATAATTCTGCTGCCATTAACCATCCGGCTTGTTGAACTAATGGTTCTGCATGATTAATAGTGCCGCATTCACTAAATAAAGCACAGGCTGGCAAACGACTGAAACCTTCACGAAATCGTTGAACACGTCCACCTTCATGATCAACGGCAATAAGCAAACGCGGCTGACGCAATTCATGAATCGATTTTGTCAGTTCAGCTATCTGTTCGGTCGATTCAAAATTACGCGTGAATAAAATAACACCACCAACATACGGATGACATAGCATCTCGCATTCATCATCTTCCAATTGCAAGCCGCGCAGGTCACACATAACAGGACCTAATGACATTTTACGAATGTTCACGCTGTTGGTTGTTCCCTGATATCCATTTTGTCTCTCAACGTATCACCTAATAAATTAATACATAGTACCAAAGACAGAATAGCAAAACCCGGGGCTAATACCATATGCGGTGCAATTAACATATAACGTGTGCCATCACGAATCATACTGCCCCACGAAGCATCTGGTGGTTGCACCCCTAAACCCAGAAACGATAAACCGGCTTCAGCAATGACAACACCGGCAAAAGCGAAAGTCGCTTCGATAATTAATGGTGCCATAATTAAAGGTAGAATATGTTTTATCGCAATAAGAAAATTCGGTGTACCTAGTGCTTGTGCCGCATTGACATGATCACGATTCTTTATCGTTAATGTTTGAACTCGCGCCAAACGCGCAAAGCCAACCCAACTGACAATCGACAGAGCAATGACTGCGTTTATTAAACCCGGCCCCAGCAATCCTGCTAATGCAATTGCCAACAATATTCCGGGGAAAGCAATGAACAAATCAACAATAATAATTAAACATTTATCCCAAAAGCCGCCTAACCATGCACCCATTAAACCTAAAAATGTGCCCAGAAAAAAAGAAATGGCGACCACAATAATCGCAACAGTTAAAGACGTGCGTGCGCCCATAATTAAACGTGCACTGATCGAACGACCCAGATCATCATAACCCAACCATTGCTGCCAATCTGGAGACAACAATATTTTGTCTAAAAAGATTTGATCAGGATGTAGCGGTAATACCGGAGCAAAAACGGCTAATACTAACCATGCTAATAATATAAACATAGAAATGTTGTAACAGGCTTTCATTAATCAAGCTTTACTCTTGGATCAAGCGTGGTATACAGGATATCTGTCAACAAATTAACCAACACATAAGTAAAACTAATCAATAACACACACGCTTGCACAATGGGATAATCCCGTTTTTGAATTGACTCGATCATTAATTGACCAATTCCCGGCCAGGCAAAAATGGTTTCCGTAATAACGGCACCGGCTAGTAACGCACCAAACTGCATTCCCAGAATCGTAATCACCGGTAATGCCGCATTACGTAAGGCATGCAAACCCAGGACATGACACTCGGTTAAACCTCTGGCACGCGCTGCACGTATATAATCTTCCTGTAACACCTCCAACATTGAAGCTCGTACCATACGTGAAAGAATTGCAGCTAATGCAGTGCCCAAAGTTAAAGCAGGCAGAATTAATGACGCAAAACCTTCTTTGCCACTAACCGGAAACCAACCCAACCACAAGGCAAAAATTAAAATTAATAATGGACCCATAACAAAATTAGGAATAGACACGCCTAGCATTGCTGTCATCATCGCCAGACGATCCCAGATGGAATCTTTATAAACAGCAGCCATTATTCCCAAAGGTAAAGCAATAATTATTGCAATCAACATACTGGCAATACTCAAAATTGCTGTTGCTGGAAGTCGTTCGATTAAAAGCTGACTTACAGCACGTTTGGAATGCAATGACTCACCTAAATCGAAATGAGCAATCCCCATTAAATATTGCCACCATTGCTGTAATACAGGTAAATCCAGTCCTAAAGCCTGGCGCAATGCTTCTCTGTCTGCAGATCGTGCTGTTTCTCCCAGCATGACTTCAACCGGATCGCCCGGTACAAGATGTATCAATAAAAAGACAAGTGTTGTTATGCCCAACAGAACGAAAGCCGCACTAAACAAACGTTTTATTAAATAATTTAAAAACACAGTATTATTTTTTTCATTAATTTTCAGACCTGGTTCATGTATTCAAAATATCAGGCTACAATAATAATAACAGTTATGGATATACTGACGATGCTTGAAGGCGGTATTTATGTATAAATTTGATAATAATAATGAGGAAGAGGCTAAAACAAGCCAACCAGCTATGTCATCACTAAACGAAACCAGTAAAGATATTTTCAGTATTGTCGTTCGCCTGTGCGGATTAATGTTGTTATTCATTGGTTTGTGGATAGCAATACAAGTCTTCAGTGAAGCTTTGGCACTATATAAAGACCCAACCAATATCGAACGCATAGCAACCGCGATTGAAGCCGGCTCCAATATTGATAAGAGTATTGTCCCAATTCGAGACAGTTTGCTAGGAGAAGACGAAGATGGCGCAGAAACAGAAATAGCGGTAAAAGCAAAAGAGAATAAAGACGGGTTTCGTATTTCCTACTTCATTGCATGGGTAGTCGATTTGTTGCTGCTATTGTTGCTTGCACGAATTGCATTAATGGCAATCAAAACCGGTGGCGAACTCGCACTATACGATGCACAGATAAAACGGTTCGCGAGGCAAATAGTTAAAGCGAACAAAGAGTAAAAACAGAAAGGCAGAATAATGGAAAGATTAAATTCATTGCTTTTAATTATCGCTGTGCTTCCTCTACAAGCGTGTAGCTCTAAGCAAATTCACAGCATGATTCAATCGAATCAACAGAACGAATGCCAGACTGCGCCAAATTCAGAGTACGATAACTGCATAAAACACGCGAATGAAAGCTATGAAGAATATTCCAGAAATCGAAAAGAAGTGATTGAGAAAAATGCAGATAGCTAGTTCGGCTTCCGTCCCAAAACTGGCCAACAATATCATAGTTATATTTGTTCTGGCATTGTTGAATACGCTAACAACATATGTAGCTGCTGATTCTGACGAAATTCCTGAATCTATCTATTTTAAAGATGAAGAACTGGATTTGATGGGGGATGGTATTCGTCGTGAATTTTTACTTGATGTCTATCAAATAGGCTTCTATAGCGATGTCAAAGACATGGACAAACTGGTAGAAACAGCATCGGAATTTCCTTTGGCAATACGCATTAAAGTTTTGACGAGTTTATTACCAGATGATCCGCCATCACATTGGGTGACACTCTTCAGCAAGGTTTTAAATGAAAAACAGTTTGAAACTTTTGTAGCGCATTATTCAATGCTGAATGAAGGCGATATTTTAGCGATAAACTTTCGCCCGGAAAAAGGTTCTATAATAAACATTAAAGGAGAAAGAATTATAAAAATTCATGATGCCGGTTTTATACGAACAGTCATCGATGGATTCATTGGTTCCGAGCCTGTGTCTATAGATTTGAAAGAATCTATTTTAGGTTCATAAACTAATCTATGATTGATTGAGGATTATACTATGATTTCTATTAATACATTACTTGTTGAATATGAACAAAATATCCAAAATGCAGTTAACAATTATGGGAAAAAGGTAAAAGAACTGGATATTTTACTAAATAGCAAAAGAAAAGAAGTGCAGAAGAAAATAACAGTGACACGCGACAGATATAAAAAAGCTAAAAATAAACTATCTACTCTGGAGAAGAAGGCTTTGAAATCCAGAAGCAAAATACTAGATCAATCAATTACTAATGCACAAAAAAGTCTTTTTCAAACAGGTGTTGTTCTGGAAAATTTAATGCTGGAAATGGAAGATATTAAAACATATCAAAAAACCATTAAATCGAGTAAAGCAAAGTCTATACGCGTCAAGAAACACCTTAACTCTATATTAATGAGATAATATTATAATTCTAATGTTTCATAACAAAGCATGCTGCGTTTGCGTATGCTACCCCAGCGGTATTCACCAATAACGCCTGACGCTCTTATTACCCGATGACAGGGAATTAGAAAAGCAACGGGATTTGCACCGACTGCAGAACCGACTGCTCTGGATGCTTTTGGATTATCAATTAACTTTGCTAATTGTCCGTAAGTCGTTAGCTTACCCTGTGGTATTTCCAACAATGCTTTCCAGACATTGATTTGAAAATTGGTGCCTTGTATATAAACCGATAATGGCTGTTTTTTATCTTTTGAAAAAATTGAATTAATAACAGGCTTCGTTATTTTTTTTGATTCTCGCATTGTTGCCGCAGACCATTTTTTTTCCAGTTCTACAATTAGCCGGGAATCGTTATTATCATCTATAAAAGAAAGCTGGCAAACACCACGGTCAGTTACAGCAATAAAGGCATAACCAAAAGGTGTTTCATGAACTCCATAATTTATTTTTAAACCGGCTCCATCACTTTTATATTCACCGGGCGTTATTGCTTCAAGTTTAACAAAGTGATCATGTAATCGAGCTGTACTACTTAGCCCGAGCTCGTTGCTTGTCTCAAGCAAAGACATGGATTCTTTTAACAATACTTTGGCACGACGCACTGTTAAAGTTTGTAAAAATCGTTTCGGTGAAACACCTGCCCAGCGCGTAAATAGTCTTTGAAAATGATACGGGCTCAGGTTTAATTGTTTGGCAACATCATCGAGTGAAGGTTGTTTATTTACATGCGAAGTAATGTAATTAATTGCTTCAGCTATGCGTTCATAATCACTCATATTGCTTTTGTTTATATTTTCCAGTTATGTTTTTCAACATAAGCAGAATAGTAGATTATTAGTCTGATTACGATCCGAATCTTGCTGGCTCAATCTCTTACGCTATCTGTCACTCGACCTGCACGTTTACTATCCGTAGTTCTTGTTCGATCTGTATTTTTTTGCTGAAAAAAACGGCGGCGTTCTTCAGGTGTCATGTTTTTCATTTTTTCTCTGAATGCCTCCCGTTCTTCCGCTGACATATTTTGCATGCGTTCTTTCATATTCTGTCGCTTAGCCTGCCTTTTTTTACGAAATTCGGCTTGCTCTTCAGGAGACATATTTTGAAAACGTTGGCGTAGCTCTTTACGTTTTTCTTCGGGTTGATTCTTGAACCATTCATGACGCTTTCTAATATTTTCCTGTTGCTCAGGCGTCAGGCTATTAAACCTTTCAAAGCGTTCTTTAATTTTTTCCTTTTTCTCATCATCTAATGATTTCCAGCGTTCCATACGTTGCTTTGCTTTTTCCCGTTGTTCATCTGACATTTGCCCCCAACGACTGGCTCCTTTCTTTAACCGTTGTTGACGTTTTGCAGGTAACTCACTCCAATTATCTTTAAAATCATTTAATAGCGTTTGTTCTTCACCTGATAATGAATTCCACGCGATTCCTTCTTCAGCTAACAGGTTTGCCGAATACAATAAACCCAGTAAAAGTATTATTATTAATCTAGATTTCATTTTCCGTCTTCGTATCAGTCATCATTTCTTCCAACCCTTCATTCTCTAATAATATTGGATCAAGCCACTCACCTTCTTCAGTTTCCCACTCGCCAATAAATTCAAGAAAGTCTAACGAGGGTAAACTTTCATTTGTCTGTTGTTCGGCAAGTAAAGATGACACAGGACAAAGTAATAAAAAAAACAATACATTAGCTTTGTAAATCATTTTGTTCGAGCCATTCATAAAATTCCAGATCTTCAAACAGTTCGAGATCGTCAGAGGATGAAGATATCAGTTCTAAATCATTACCCGGAACAGGATCTATTGAAGCCGGAGAGTTTATTAACATCATAACTGCGAGCACCATGACACAAGTTGTCGCTAAACCACCAACCACTACTCCCTGCCAATGTTTACTCTTGCGAGCATCGGCTTTTTCTATAGCTTGAGCACGAATCTGACGAATTTTTGAAAGTGTATTCGCATCAAGCGCATCGACACTTTCATCAAGACTTTGCCTGATGCTTTCATTTAATTCGTTTTCGTTATCTTTAGTCATTATCGACACTTATTCCCAATGATCATCCAGTTTATCGCGTAAGGTATGTACTGCACGAGAGTAATGTGTTTTTACGCTTCCAGCCGAACATTTCATAATATTTGCTGCATCCTTAACACTATACCCTTCCCATGTCCTTAATAAAAAAGCCTGTTGTTGACGTAATGGCAAGGCATGTATTGCCATATCCAGTTCATCAATACGTCGATCCGATTGCAATAGTTGTTCAGGCGTTCTTGTCATTCTATCTTCTGCCTGCTGTACTGGATCATTTTCCTCTTCATCTTTACTACTAAACCAGGCACGAAATTTATTACGTAGCAGATTTCGTCGATACCAGTCCCTGATACGACTTTGTAGAATGGTGGTGAATAAGGGCCCCCATTCTTCAATACTACGATCAGCATATTTCTCAGCCAGTTTAAACATGGCATCTTGCAAAATATCCAGGGCATCATCCTTATTGCCCGTTGCGATCTCGGCCATGCGAAAAGCGCGCTTTTCAACACTGGCGAGAAAGGCATCCAAATCACGATGAGATTGCAGCATTTATTTCCTTTAGTCTCTATTACCGAGTTAAATTCTTTCATCGTGAATCTTCAAGTCTACAGAAAACATCACTGACGCTATCATTATCGAATGATTAATCACCATCGGCAACATTTGCTCGTTCAGTTTTTCCTGTACCACGACGTTCCTTGAATTTTTCTCTCGCTGCTTTAGCTGCTTCACGTTCACTATCATTAAGCTCGCCATCACCATCGCTATCAAATCGTTTAAGCATTTTTTTACGATGCTTTTCTTTTGCAACCTGTTTTTCAGCATCACTGATTTCACCATCACCATCAGTATCCATACGCTTCATCTTTCTTTCCCTGTGCTTTTCCTTCGCAACTGCCTTTTCAGCATCACTGATTTCACCATCACCATCAGTATCCATACGTTCTTTCATCTTAGCTCTGCGTCTTTCTTTTGCTGCGGTTTTTTCAGCTTCGCTGACAGTACCGTCGCCATCGGTGTCCATACGCTCTTTCATCTTTTTCCTGAATTCTTCTTTAAATGCCTGGCGTTCCTCATCGTTTAGCTTACCGTCACCATCGACATCATATTTAGCTTTCATTTCTGATCTCTTTGCTTTCCAATCCACATCATCTTCTGAAAATGCTGAAGAGCTAAGACTCAAACTTAATATTGCTACAGCTATTGCCAAAATTTTAGTTATTTCATTATTCATCATGTTCTCCTGTTTAACATGGCCAGATAAATAACTCTGACCATGTTATTAAATTATAGTGCTATCTTGTACCGGCAATACGTTCTTTTCGATGATGACGTTGAACGTTTCTATCTCGAACATCCTCTCTTCGATCACGTAGATCTTCTCTACGATCTCTGACATCTTCTTTTCTATCTCGGACATCTTCTCTACGATCAGCTATATCTTCACGTTTGTCTCGAATATCTTCTATTCGATCCCGACGAGCTTCAGGTGTACCGGGCGCATAGTTATGATTTGCATCCCAAATATCTTCCCGACGATCACGAATGTTTTCTCGTCTATCTGCAATATCTTCACGACGGTCACGAACATCCTCACGTCGGTCTACTCTATCTTCACGACGATCCCGTATGTCTTCACGTTCATCACGGGATAAACGACCATCGCCATCAACATCAGCGCGATCAATACGCTCCTGCCGTGTCAGGCGTTCGTTTGCAGCATTCGTATCATCAGCCATTGCTGGCAAACTCAATACTACGCCTAAAATAAGGCTGCTTAACAACTTGATATTTCCGGTATTTTTAATTTTTGACATTACTGTTCTCCATTTAAATAATCTTTCTACACCCTTACTAACGCATGGGTTATGATTCGGTTGACAATAACAATAAAAATTTTGGGGCAACTTATGGCAGGTACAGGACATGGCGACTCTACAAAAGCGATTCTCTATGCCTTTTTGGCAAACCTGGGACTGGCAATAGCCAAGACTGGAGCAGCACTATATACCGGATCTGGCAGTATGATGGCTGAGGCCATTCATTCTTTCTCTGACTGCGGCAACCAGATTTTATTATTTATTGGATTAAAACAAGCCGAGAAACCAGCCGATGTAAAACATCCCCTTGGTTATGGCAAAGTCACCTATTTCTGGAGTTTCATCGTCGCCATCATGTTATTTAGCATGGGAGGCCTTTATTCTGTCTATGAAGGATGGCATAAACTTCACGAACCCGGCGAACTTAATCAACTCTGGATTGCATTACTGGTTCTTGGATTAGGTATCGTTCTGGAGTCATCTGCTCTGTATGGTGCGCTGAAAGTAGTTAAAACGATAAGACAGGAAAAAACTTTTTTTGAATGGTTCAAAGTCACGCGCAATGCAGAATTGGTTGTTATTCTTGGAGAAGATTCTGCTGCCACACTGGGTTTAATTATCGCCTTCATTTTTGTTTCCACTGCTGCTGTCACTGGTAACCCGATGTATGACGCGCTTGGTTCAATATGCATTGGTATTATCTTACTTTGTATTTCTGTTTTTATCGGCTGGCGGATTAAGTCACTTATTGTCGGGCGTTCTGCTGAACCGGAATTACGAGAGTTGATTGATAAAATTATTAATAAAGATGACAGCATCGAAAAATTACTTAATTCCGTCACGATGCAATTCGGTGCCGAAGTATTGCTGGCGGCTAAACTGAAAATGAAAGCCGGATTGAGCATTGAAGAAGCTGTTACTCAGCTCAATGAACTTGAAGTGGAAATAAAAAAACAGGTTCCTTCCGTGAAATGGTGTTTCATGGAACCGGATATTAAAGACTGAACAGGAGAAATTTTATAAGAAAGTTCATTTTAAGATTATTTCCTGGTTAAAATTTACTATGCTTAATCCATAAATTATAAAAATACGTTTTATTATGGAAAATAATGATGAATTATTAGAGGGATTAAAAGCTATTGCGAGCACTGCTTTTCCCAAAAAGTGTTCTTATTGTGGAAAAGAATTCAAAACTGCTGAACAATTTTTATTAGAAACGAAAGGAACAGCGAGTTCATCAAGTGGTTTAATGGAATCAATTGATGATGATGATAATCCAATAGTAGAGGCTTACAGGAACTGTACTTGTGGCTCTACCTTGATGGATATTTTTGGAAACCGAAGAAACACCTCGGAGCAAGGGCTAAAACGGCGAGAACAATTTGGAAAGATGCTTGATTACCTGATTGAACAAGGCCTGGATAAAGAAACCGCTCGCAATGAATTATTAAAATTTGTTCGTGGTGAAGAGACGCAACGTTTAAATGACTTCAAGCTACAAGATATATACAAACTTTAATCATTTTTTTTGAGAGAATAATATGAAAAAAATTATTTTTTTACTTTTATTGCTGACACTATCCCCATTTTCGTTTGCTGCGAAAGATATAAAGATCTCGTCAGATGATTGTCGTACCGCTGCTACTGAAATCATCAGAATTAGTGAAGAAGCAATTCCGGCGGCTGAAGACAAGAAGAATGCGGAAAAATTAAAAAAACGTATTGCTGACTGGAAATCACGCCTGTCTTCGGATGAAGATGCCTGTAATATTTATCAGGATATATTGAAAAGCAGTACATCTTTCTGAATTAACTGTTAACCAGAACAGCTGCTCCCTGAATTTCACCTTTACGAAGTTTGTCTAACGCCAGGTTTGCCTCTTCTAGCGGAAATGTATTCACATTGATATCAACTGGTATTTTATCGATCAAGGACAGAAACTCTTCGCCATCTTTACGCGTCAGGTTGGCGACAGACTTGATAGTGCGTTCACCCCAGAGTATGTCATAAGGAAAAGAGGGAATATCACTCATATGTATTCCTGCACAAACAACAATGCCGCCTTTAACTAACGATTCTAATGCTCGAGGCACCAGCTCACCAACAGGTGCATAAATAATAGCTGCATCAAGTAATTCAGGAGATGCTTCATCAGAACCACCCGCCCAGACAACACCAAGATCTCTGGCAAAGTCTTGTGCTTCTTTATCATTCTTGCTGGTAAACGCATAAACTTCCCGTCCTTGCTTAATAGCTATCTGGGCAATGATATGCGCGGCGGCACCAAATCCATATATGCCTAAACGTTTTGCTTCACCTGTCATTTTATATGATCGATAACCAATTAAGCCGGCACAAAGTAACGGCGCAACATCCACATCAGACATTGTATTCGATAATGGAAAAACAAAGTGTTGATGAGCCACGGTGTATTCAGCATAACCACCATCGATTTCATAGCCGGTAAAGCGTGCTTCATCACACAGGTTTTCATTACCTGACTGACAATACCCACATTTGCCACAGGTAAAGCCGAGCCAGGGAACACCGACGCGATCACCCACCTTAATTCCCTCGACATTATCACCGCAGGCAACTACTTGACCAACAATCTCATGGCCTGGAATTAACGGTAATTTAGGGTTCAACAATTCACCATCACAGACATGTAAATCAGTACGACAGACCGCACAAACTGAAACTTTAATTAATACTTGTTCCGTCCCACATTCAGGTACAGGACACTCTTCGTACAAAAGTGGTTTTCCTGCTTCATGTAATCTCATTGCTTTCATCATGCCATACTACCCATAAACGTAATTTCGAAATTAATTGGATAATTGTTCAAATAACACTCAAGTATATAGTTAATTTAGTCGTTAAATAGATACATACTAAAATAATAATAGTAGGTATTGTTATGAAAGATCGACGTAAAAAATCTCGGAATACTGATGATCGCCGTTATAATAATCGTGTATATACTGATATTGACGTTATCACTTTTATTGAAAATCAGGAATTTCATACCAAGATGCGTAATATTTCAGGCAACGGTATGCAAATTATTGAACCCGCTGAAATTGAAATGCAGCCGAAACAAAACTGTCAGATCACTATAAAAGATGAAGCGACAATGATTACACTAGATGCTTATGTCGTCTGGAAAGATTTTGGACTGATAGGCTTATGCTTTGAAAAACAAAATCAAAAAAATCAAAAAAGAATAAATAAATTATCACAGAAATTATTAATGGTTTCTTTAACTGATGAAGGCGTCGCTGGTTTAGTCTAGTTCTTTATTCATCATGTGATTTGCTGTTAGAGTAAATGATGACATGAGCTGTTCTTTAAACATTACGTCAATATCTAAATCATCTAACGCTTTTTTCATACACATTAACCATTGATCACGTTCTTCTGTTCCAATTGAGAAAGGTAAATGTCTGGCACGTAAGCGCGGATGACCAAACGCAGCGATATAACGATCAGGACCACCCATCCAGCCACTGAGAAACATATAGAATTTCTCGCGAGCGTTTTTTAAATCTTTTGCATGTAAATCTCGAATCGGTTTCGCCTCGGCTAAGCTTTCCATATTGTCATAAAACAGGGTAACCAGTTTTTTTAAACCTTCATCACCGCCGATGCGTTCATGTGCAGTTTGTATTTTTTCTTCATTCATAATTTAAGTAATAACAATTTAATGAATCTATTAAATCGAGCGTGTTATAATAGCCCACTATGGAAAAGCATATTGTAAAAATTCATCGCTTAGACGAGTATGATGAAATAAAAGATAACCTTGAATTCTGGTTATCTCGTTCTGCATCCGAGCGCATTGCTGCTGTTGACCAATTAAGAAAGGAATTTAATGGAAGTCCTGTCAGATTTCAAAGAACGGCTAGAATTATTCAACTCCCACAAGATTAATTATCTTGTCGCTGGCGGATATGCGTTAGCCTATCATGGTGCTCCCCGTTTTACCGGAGACATTGATCTATACGTAAAACCAGATTCAGAAAATGCAGAACATATTTTAAATGCATTACAGGAATTTGGTTTTGGTAGTCTGAAATTAACGAAAGAAGATTTTATGGAGCCTGGACAAATTATTCAGCTTGGCATGCCTCCCGGACGAATCGATATTATAACTTCAATTAGTGGTGTTGACTGGGAAGAAGCATTTACCGGTAAAGTAGAAGGAACTTGCGGTGGAGTACCCGTCAATTTTCTCGGTCGGGAACAATTTATCAAGAATAAAAAAGCAACCGGTAGAGCCAAAGATCTGGCTGACCTTGAAGCATTAGGTGAAAAACCTGAAAAGTTTTAACTTTATAAGTTAATTACAACCTCTGTTCCCACTTCTACTATTTTAAATAGTTCAATCATTTCATCATTACGCATTCGTACACAGCCACGTGAGCCAGGCTGCCCCATATCAACATCATCGGGGGAGCCATGAATATAAATATAGCGATCATAGCTATCGACGTTATTGCCTTCTTTCTGGCCTTTATTCTTGCCTTCTTCAGTACCGCTTAACCAGAGTATGCGTGTTAATATCCAGTCACGTTTCGGATGGAGTTTACGTAAAGCCGGATCGTAAATTTCCCCGGTTGTCTCCCTGCCAACAAATACCGAGTTTACAGCAGCACCCTCACCTATCTTTTCAGCAATAATATGTTTACCACAAGGCGTACATTCGCTATCCATTAATTCGCCAGGACCATTCCTGGCCGTAGAAATAGAGTATTGCTTAAGTTGTTTGTCTTCATCAAACAACGTCAAAGTTTGTTCTTTAATTGATATTTGAATATTCATTTCATTACTGTTCAATTTACTTGTCGTTCCTGCGCAGGCGGGAACCCGATGAATGATACCATTACAAAAGTAATGACTTACTAGATACCTGCCTCGGTCTCTGTTCCAGACTCGACTCTACCACCCATATCCATGTAGGCGTACGCGGGTATGACATTGTAAGAGTATTTATATTAATTATTATTTTTTAACCGTATATTTAAGCGAATCAAAATTGCCATCTGTGCTTAAAGTATATCCCTGTATTTCATTTCGCATCGCAACGACATTATCTTCATACCATAAAGGAATAGCGGGCAAAGTATCAAATAATATTTGTTGTAACTCGCGATAGTATTCTGCTTGTTTGATTAATGATGGTTCCAATTCTGCTTTTTCAATCAAAGCATCAACTTCTGTATTGTTAAAACGTCCGCGATTCGCACCGTTTGGTGGTATCGATAAGCTATGAAACACATAACGAAACACATCCGGCATTTTTAAACCCACCCAGGATAAACTGTACATCTGGAAACGTCCGGCTTTTATATCGCCATAAAACGTCCCCCAATCATAACTACGAATATCGACATCAATACCGACTGTTTTTAGTTGGTCCTGAATGATAGTAGCGAGACGTAAACGAAATGGATCACTGGACGTTTTGTAGCTAATCTTTAAAGGCGACCCTATACTGTATCCCGCTTGTTTTAATAAGGTTTTCGCTTTTTCCGGATCGTATTCATAACCTGTTAATTCAGTATTACCTGCCCAGTGGTTTGGAGGAAATATCGCGCCAGCTTTACGTGCTGCATTTCTCATGACGTATTTAATAATAGAATCACGATCTATGGCATAAGCTATGGCGCGACGTACCAGCTCATTACCGGTCACTTCATCTTCAAGATTAAAACCAAGGTAAGTAAAGGTGTCACCTTGTTTTTTATTTACCCGAACAGATTCTCTTTCAGTCAACCATGTCACTACTTCCGGTGACAGATTACCCTGAATAAGATCAATCTCACCTCGTAATAACTTCAAAACCCTTACTGTTGGATCTTTCAAGGTTATAAATTCGATTAATTGATTATCTTTAAGTCGGATTAATTTTAAGCGCGAATCATCCTTCCATTCTACTATTTTCATTTCGCCGCTACCGATAGGTACACGACTGAAATCATGCTCTTCTAATATTAACTTTGCCGGAAGAATACTAATAACAAGACGACCGGGAAATAATGGATCGGGGCGAGATAATTTAAAATCAAGCGTGTCTTCATCAATCACTTCCATGGACTCAATCATTTCTATTGATGCACGGTGTGGAGAAACTGTTTCAGGGTTCAATACAGATTCATAAGTCGCTTTTACATCCGATGCCGTCAATCGCGAGTCATTATGAAACTCACGTCCTTCATCACCTAAAGTAAAGCGATAATGGTCCAACGCAAGTTGTTCCCAACTCGCCAGATCCGGTTTAACCTGGAACTGTTCGTCAAAATCAATCAGACTTCTATATATCAAACGAGTTATACGGTAAGAGACAGCATCGGTTGCAAAACGAGGATCGAGTGTTACGGGAGCGGCATTTAAACCAAAAGCAATACTGTTTCTATTTGAATCAGCACAGCCACTAACTAAAAATAATAAAATTAAATAAATTAAATATTTAATTCTCATTATTTGGTAAATACGGCTATGGACTCGACGTGTGCCGTATGCGGAAACATATCCATGACACCCGCTTTCTTTAATTTGAATTTTTTCTCATTAACTAATATCCCTGCATCACGCGCTAATGTTGCCGGATTACATGACACGTAAACAATGCGTTCGACATTTTTTGTATTGAGTGCTGCGATTATCTCTTTTGCGCCAGTACGTGCAGGATCTAATAGAATTTTGTTATACGATTTTTTCATGAAATCATAATCCTGATCAAAATCAGCAAGATCTGCTGCATAGAATTCTACATTATCGATATTATTCATATCAGCATTATGTTTTGCCCTTTGTACTAAACCTTCATCACCTTCAATACCCACAACGGACTTTGCTTTACGAGCAATTGGCAAAGTAAAATTACCAACTCCACAAAACAGATCCAGCACGTTATCGTTTTCATTTACATCGAGTAATTCTAATGCCAAATTAATCATTTTCTGATTAATCTCAACATTAATCTGCGTAAAGTCTATTGGCTGAAAATAAATATTCAGATCATGATCATCCAGTCTATAAAATAATTCTGATTTATCTGACTCATCAAGACGATGAACAGTTTCATAACCACCGGGTTGTAAATAGAACTTAAAATTATGTTTTTGTTCGAAAGATTTTAACTGATCTAGATCATCTTCAGTGAACTCAGCGAGATGCCGCATAACCAATGCTATACCGTTATCACTGACAGCCACTTCGATTTGCGGGATCTGATCTTTAATCGACAGATTTTCAATCAATGCCTGTAAATCAGATATTTTATGACCGACATCAGGATGCACTACTTCGCAATGTTTTATATCAGCAATAAACGGACTGCGTTTTTCCCGAAAGCCAACTAACACACGTTCTTTTTTAATAACGTACTTCACGCCTAAACGTGCTTTATGACGGTAACCAAACACGGGGCCGGTTAACGGTGGCATGACTTCTTTAGGAGTAACATTACCAAGATGCGTAAACTGTTCCAGCAGCACACTTTGCTTATGTTCTATCTGCGCTTCAGCACTCATATGTTGCAAACTACAACCGCCACAATAACCAAAATACTCACAGCCCGGTTCTATTCGTTGATCACTTGCACTGATGACATTTTCAGTGACACCTTCAGAAAACTTTGCACGGGTGCTGACATAATTAAATTCTACTTCCTCACCAGGAAGTGCATTGTCGACAAAAACAACTTTATCATCGACGTGTGTTACACCACGCCCTTCATGGGAAAGAGATTCAATAGTTGCTTTAAAAAGCCCTTGCGGGATTTTTTTACGGTGGCGTCTGCCCATAGATTTAACCCCAGTTATTGACCAGACTGCCAGGCGTCGAGAAATTCTTTGAAATGAGGTTTGCTATCGTCGTTCAGTAATTCCTGAACCTGATTGCATTCATCCTGATATTGATTTTCAGTTAAACGACCACGAATTAATTCATAACGTAAATAAACCAGATAGGTATTTAACACATCAGTTTCACAATAATTACGTATCGCTTCAACATCACCAGCATGATAACAATCCCAAACCTTGTCACCACTCATGCCCATCTTGCCGGGAAAACCAAGTAAGGTGGCGATTTGATCCAGCGGTGCTTTAGTACCAGGCATGTAGCCTGCTATCACATCCATTAAATCCGTGTGACGACTATGGAAACGCGATAAATAATTATTCCATTTAAAACTCTGATCGTCTTCACCGTTTTCCCAATAACGTTGCGCCACCACGCTATGTAATAACGAACGATAATGTAAAACCGGTAAATCAAAACCACTGCCATTCCAGGAAACAATCGTTGGCGTATAACGTTCAATACCTTCAAAAAAACGATGAATAATTTCTTTTTCATCCGCATCAACATCACCCAAAGACCAAACACTCAATTTATCTTTTGTTTTTAAGACAACAGAGATCGCAACAATCTTATGCAAATAATGTCGTAAGAAATCAGACTTGCCATCAGTCTCCTGCCGACGATGACTAAACATCAATTCAGCCGCATCATCCGCTTCCAAACCTTCCAGGTTATATAACTTCTTACCCGACTCAATGTCCGGTACGGTTTCGATATCAAATACGAGAATATTCATTATTTAAAATTTTGTTATCGTTAAATTTACAGTTGAACTAAGTAATCATGCACTGTTTAGTGCTATAGCAATTGGTTAATCTTTTTTAAAAGTATGTTAATAAGAACTGCTCTACGAATCCAATAACACTACCTGCATCTTGAGGTGTCAATTTATCCCAATTGGCATGCATTGCATTATTACGAACCTTTGGCATAGCCGATAAAAGACTCTTTTGCGCACCTGATACAAGCCCTTTACTTTTGAGTGCATTAACAACATTTTCCATTGTTTGCCCTTCTACCTGTATGCCTTGAGAAATGGCATAACGCTTTAAAGCGTCTTCAAGTGCAGCACATGCAAGAACAGTAGCTACAGTATGATGGCCCTCAGCTAAGGCAGATTTAGCCGTCTCTACTAAATCGCCGAACAGCTCACCAGACGTAGAACGTTCTATATCAAACAAATATCCACCATCAATGTCACTCTTTGCGCCAAGAAAAATTCCGCAAATACTGCTAAAATGATTTGTCCAGACTAGGTTATTTGAGATTGATGACATTTCTTTTTGGAATCGAACGTAGTGAGGTGAATCAGTTCCAAAACTTCCTTGAATGACGTTAAGAGCACTCGTTGCCCAAGCATAAAATTGCTCGTGATTTGCATGATCATCACTATGACCACCTACCATTTGTATAGTTCGCATCTGAACTTCCAATTCTTTGAACCGTTGTATGATTAAGTTAGAAATTTTTGTCAACTTTCAGTCTCCTAAATCAAGGAATCTTTATAAGTATTGTTAGTTCGTTATTAACTAAGAGTAGCCGAGTGCAGTAGTTGTGCAAAGTTCTCTTAGCCTGGAAAAACATTCGTTGAAAGATACCGATCACCCCTATCACAAACGATTGTTACTATCACAGCATTCTCGACTTCTTTAGAAAGTTGTAATGCTGCTGCCATTGCACCACCAGATGAGATGCCGGCAAAGATACCTTCTTTCGCACCAAGCTCTAATGTTGTTTGTTCAGCCAGATCCTGTGTCATGTCCATAATGCGATCGACACGAGGTGGTTCATAAATTTTTGGTAAATAGGCTTCCGGCCAACGACGTATGCCAGGAATCTTTGCGCCTTCTATTGGTTGTACACCAACAATTTGTATATCCGGATTCTGTTCTTTTAAATATCGTGACGTCCCCATTATGGTTCCGGTTGTGCCCATAGCACTGACAAAGTGAGTTATCTTGCCATTGGTATCGCGCCATATTTCCGGACCGGTACCTTCATAATGCGCACGTGGATTATCGGGATTACTAAATTGATCTAACACTTTACCTTCCCCTTTGCTTTCCATTTCGCGAGAGACATCAATCGCTTCTTCCATACTGCCATCGGCTGAGGTTAAAACAATTTCAGCACCAAACGCTTTCATGACTGCACGACGTTCAACACTCATGCTTTCCGGCATAATTAAGATAATTTTATAACCGCGTATTGCTGCCGCCATGGCTAATGCTATACCGGTATTACCACTGGTGGCTTCGATTAAAGTATCACCCGGTTTAATATCACCACGCTCTTCAGCATGTTTAATCATGCTCATTGCCGGACGATCTTTTACAGAACCGGCAGGATTATTACCTTCCAGCTTGGCAAGAATAGTATTACTGGACTCACCCGGTAAACGCTGTAGTCTTACTAGCGGCGTATTACCAACATAGGATTCGAGTGTTGGAAAGTCGGGTAAATTTTTATTAATAATGTTCATTTGATTGTGATTATACTGGATACCCGCCTGCGCGGGTATGACAATGTTTTTTCAATCTTCTTATGTCGTTCCCGTGAACGACTACAGGGATGTAGTCGGTAGAGCGAAGCAGGAGCCCAAACCGAGACGGGAACCCAGTGGAGAATAACTTACTGGATACCCGCCTACGCGGGTATGACAACAGCGTAGTGAGTATCCATTATTCTTCACGCAATATCGTTCTGGCAAATATTAGGGCATCTTCTCTTCCCATCTTTGCCGGATAATAATTACGCCGTGAGCCTATCTCATCAAATCCTAAATCAAGATAAAGTTTGATTGCAGAAAAGTTAGATGGACGCACTTCCAGAAAAGTCATATTAACATCATGATCTAATGCCAACTCTAACAAGTGAGTTATTAAATTTCTGCCTATACCCTGCCCCTGATATTCGGGGTGTATACAAATATTTAAAATATGTGATTCGCCTGCAGCAACAGTCATGACACCATGACCGACAATCATGCCTTCTCTTTCTGCTACCCAGCAACAATAACCAACATGTAAACAATCCTGAAAAATTGTTTTGCTCCAGGGAAAATCATACGCGCTAATTTCATTATCGATGACAAACTCAAGATCTTCTTCCTGCATTGGTCTGATCTGCACATTGGCTTGTTTGATTACTGCACTCATACCTTAAGCACCAATCTCTTTATACAACTTCATCGCTATTTTTAAATCTTCCCACACTTTACGTTTCTCTCTTGGTGAACGTAAAAGATAAGCGGGATGATAGGTTACAATAACTGGCAATTCACTATCTGGATATTGATAACGATTGCCACGCATTTTTCCTATTGGTGTATCGACCTTTAATAAATTTTGTGCTGCGATTCGTCCCACCGCCAAAATAACTTTAGGTTTTATTAATTCAATCTGTTGTCTTAGATAAGACTCGCAAGCTACCACTTCTTCCGGTTGCGGATCGCGATTGTTTGGCGGACGACATTTTAATATGTTTGCGATAAAGACTTGTTCTCTTTGCAAACCCATCGCCAGTAGCATTGAATTTAGTAATTGCCCAGCTCGACCAACAAACGGCTCACCCTGTTTATCTTCATCCGCTCCCGGTGCTTCACCAATAATTAACCAGTCTGCATTCGGATTACCGACACCAAACACCGTTTGTGTTCTTGTTTGATGTAATTCACATTTCTGACAAACAGAAACTTCTTCTTTTAAAGCAGCAAGTCCTTCCGGAAGAACAATTGAAGATTGAGCCGGTTTCTGATTTTGTTCATTTACCGGCTCAGCTTTAGCTTGTGATACATTACTACTCTCATCAGCAACATTTAAGACTTCTGACTCTCGATCGATCCAGACATCAATGCCCATCTCCTTTAGATATTGTTGCTGGTGTGATTGCATAATAATTATCTACAGTTGTGGATGTGCTCGTTCAGCAGGCGCTAGCACTTTATTCAATGCGTGAATGTAAGCTTTCGCAGAAGCCATAACGATATCGGTATCTGATCCAAGACCATTTACGATTCGTCCATCTTTATCCATGCGCACCGTCACTTCACCTTGCGAATCTGTGCCATCAGTGATGTTATTGACTGAATAGAGTTGTAAGTTACAACCACTGTTCACCATACTTTCAATGGCTTTATAGGTCGCATCAACCGGTCCACCACCTTCAGCATTCGCATGTTGTTCTTTACCATCAATTGATAAAGTTACTTCTGCTTTCGGTGTTTCGCCAGTTTCTACACTGGCTTTAAGCGAAATCAATTTTATCTTTTCATCCATGCTATCTTGAATCGTATCACTGACCAAAACCTGTAAGTCATCATCAAATATTTCATGTTTTTTATCAGCGAGATCTTTAAAACGGGAAAAAGCTTCATTCAAGTCTTCTTCTTTTTCGAAAGTCACACCTAATTCTTCCAAACGAGTACGAAATGCATTACGACCGGAATGTTTTCCCAGGACCATTTTATTCGCATGCCAGCCCACATCTTGTGCGCGCATAATTTCATAGGTCTCGCGACTCTTTAATACACCATCCTGATGAATACCGGATTCATGGGCAAAGGCATTGGCACCAACAATGGCTTTATTCGGTTGAACAGGAAAACCGGTAATACTGGAAACGAGTCGTGAGCAATTCATGATTTGAGTCGTATCTAGTTGTGTATCACAGGTAAATACATCGCGACGTGTACGCACTGTCATGACGACTTCTTCAAGCGCCGCATTACCCGCGCGTTCACCTAATCCATTAATGGTACATTCAACCTGACGTGCACCGTTCATGACTGCCGACAAGGAATTACCCACGGCTAAACCCAGATCGTTATGACAATGAACAGAAAAGATCGCTTTATCTGAATTAGGAATATTCTTGATTAAGTTTCCAATCAATTCTCCGAAATACAGCGGCAAGTTATAACCCACCGTGTCCGGGATATTAATTGTCGTTGCACCAGCATCGATAACCTGCTCAATGACACGACACAAAAAATCAAATTCTGAACGTCCGGCATCTTCAGGCGAAAATTCAACATTGTCCGTATAATTTCTTGCGCGCTTAACGGCATGCACTGCCTGCTCAACAACCTGATCCGGTTCCATACGTAATTTTTCTTTCATGTGTATCGGTGATGTAGCAAGAAAAGTATGAATACGTGATGAGTTGGCTGGCTTTAATGCTTCAGCCGCGCGATCAATATCTTTATCCAGTGCACGTGCTAATCCACAAACAGTACTGTCGGTGATTAACTCAGCAACGGCTTTGACCGAATCAAAATCACCTTCACTGGCGATCGGAAAACCCGCTTCTATAATGTCGACACGCATTTTTTCCAGGGCCTTGGCAATACGAAGCTTTTCATCCTTCGTCATCGAGGCGCCGGGGCTTTGCTCACCATCGCGCAAAGTCGTGTCAAATATGATTAATTTATCCTGCATTTTTTTCTACTCCGAAACTGTTGCTCAGTCTAAGTTGATAGGCAAAGCAATACAAATAAGAAACAAACGTTTTTTTTAAAACGCGAAACCAAAAACTCTTTGTGTAAAACGATTATTAGCCCCTTAGGGCAGGAGAAGGTGCAGGCGAGCAGATGCTGACTGGATTAACTGAGAACCAGATCTAATAGAATTGATAAATGTATTTCTTATAGCCATGCCCAAGAATATAGCGTGTTTTACATATAATTCAAGTATTTGGTGGTTCAGATGTTTTTCTGGCTTCTCTATGTTTTCGTAACGTCAACAAGGTCAATACGGGGCCGGAAATAGCAAAAACAACAGCCAGCACAAATAAAACCAGCGGCGGTTTCATTGCGATTAACACAAAAACCAGAACGACAATCAGAATAGTCATGAAAGGTACGCGACCCTTTAAATCAAGTTCCTTAAAACTATGATAGCGAACATTACTGACCATCAAGATACCAACAATCACGGTGACTGGCAGACAGAACACTAATGAAGTCGTTTCTCCAATTAAGTCATATACTTCGCCGCACCAGATCATCCCGGCCAAAACAGCTGCTGCAGGTGGACTCGGTAAGCCTTGAAAAAAACGTTTATCCTGACTGTTTGCCTGAGTATTAAATCGAGACAATCTTAATGCAGCACAAGCCGTATATATAAATGCTGCTAACCAGCCCAGCTTACCCATACCAGATAAGGCCCACTGGTACATCACCAAAGCCGGGGCTATGCCAAAAGAAACCATATCGGACAAACTATCGTACTGCACACCAAAGTCACTTTGCGTATTTGTCAGACGCGCAATACGACCATCCATACCATCCAGAATCATCGCAACAAAAATGGCAATGGCCGCCGACTCAAAATGATGATTAATAGAAGCAATAACAGAATAAAAACCCGCAAACAACGCTCCAGTTGTAAACAGGTTCGGTAATAAATAAATGCCTCGTCGTCGATTTGACACGCGTAAAATCCTTTATGGCTTTTTAAAAAGTGTAAACATATCCTGAAGTTTACCTTTGAAAGATGATTACTGAAAGATATGAAACGGGTATATGAACTAAGTTTAGCTTTCTTTAGTTTGAATTACGCTGGCTGCTTCAGAGTGAATTAAGTTTGCCAGAACAGTACTACCTGATTGTACATATTGCCCAACTTCAACGCGTACTTTTGATTCAAGAGGTAAAAACACATCGACTACACCACCGAAATAAAGATAACCACAACGTTGTCCCTGACCCACTCGTTCACCGGAATACATATAGAGATGGAATTTTCTAACGATATCTCTCAAACGAATAGCAGTAACAATGTTGTCACCTTCATCTGATCTTATATGTAAATCAATGTGCCGGTGTGATTCATGTTTATCAGGTGCAGAACACCATTGCTCTACGACCTTGCCTTCCATCGGTGATCGTAATGAATAAATATCATAAAGTCGCATCGTGATCTGAACCCGAATAGTTTTGGCGTGTAATCGTATATCCTCAGCTTCTTCAATCAAGGTAACGACACCATGTATCGGACTTACGACAGCTAAAGGTTCTGAAGGTACGGCCCGGGATGGATCTCTAAACAGGTAGGCAAAAAGAAGTAAGATAATCAGTAAAAGAACAAAAGCAATATAACCAAGAAAAAATTGCGCCAGCACAGCCATTCCAAGTACTACAAGGAGAAATGGCCATGCTTCTTGAGCAATAAAAGGATACCTGTTACTTGGCATCTTTAGCTAATCAGTCTTGTCGAACAAAAACTAAATGTTTATTTGAATATGTATGACTTAATTCTTGTCGTGATCCACTAACTGGTTTGCTTTAATCCACGGCATCATTGAACGCAGTTTTTCACCGACAACTTCTATACCATGTTCGCGGCTGATTCTACGTTTCGCTTTAAGCGTAGCAGCTCCACTCTGGTTCTCCAGAATAAATTCACGTGCAAATTCGCCCTGCTGAATTTCTTTTAGAATCTTCTTCATTTCACGTTTAGATTCTTCAGTGACAACGCGTGGACCGCGGGTAAAGTCACCATATTCAGCCGTGTTAGAAATTGAATAACGCATATTTGCGATACC
Source organism: Pseudomonadota bacterium (assembly GCA_013112535.1). Taxonomy (GTDB): domain Bacteria; phylum Pseudomonadota; class Gammaproteobacteria; order Eutrophobiales; family Eutrophobiaceae; genus UBA7359. Next base: position 78,061 of record JABFGI010000003.1, on the reverse strand, counting down.
GCCTTCATAAATCAAATCAACGATTAACTTGGTTTCATGCAAACATTCAAAGTAAGCCATTTCCGGTGCATAACCTGCTTCAACCAGCGTTTCAAAACCTGCTTGAATCAGTGCGGTAATACCACCACAAAGAACAGCTTGTTCACCAAATAAATCGGTTTCGGTTTCTTCTTTAAATGTAGTTTCAATAATACCGGCACGACCACCGCCGTTTGCAGAAGCATAAGACAGAGAGATTTCTTTTGCTTGACCAGACGCATCCTGGAATATTGCAATCAAGGAAGGTACACCACCACCGCCAGTATAAGTAGCACGAACCAGATGGCCTGGACCTTTTGGCGCAATCATAATCACATCAAGATCAGCACGAGGCATGATTTGTTGGAAATGAATATTAAAGCCATGCGCAAATGCCAATGCAGCACCTTGTTTGATGTTTGGTTCAATTTCATTTTTATAGAGTTCTGCCTGATGCTCGTCTGGAGCAAGTATCATGACGACATCAGAACTGGCGACTGCATCAGCAATTGATTTCACGTCCAATCCGGCAGCAGATGCTTTTGCAGCAGATGAGGAGCCTTCGCGCAAACCGACACAAACTTTAACACCTGAATCTTTCAGGTTATTTGCATGTGCATGTCCCTGAGAACCATATCCGATAATGGCAACTTGCTTGCCTTGAATTAAAGATAGGTCTGCGTCTTTGTCATAATAAATATTCATAAACTTACTCTCATAAAAAATAGTATTGTTAAAAAATCTGTCCGCATGTTACACGAGTGGGTGAAATTATCACGCCGGACTGGTGCATTATGCGTGTGCTCGTGATCGCAATCATAGCCTTAGCTCTGATGAAGAGAGCATGTACACGCATAAGGTGACAGAACCAGTGAGAAATCATCAGCTCGTGTAACATGCGGACTAAGAGTGAATTGCTTTGTCGCCGCGGGCAATACCGGAAACACCGGAACGGACAACTTCAAGTATTAGACGTTCATCCAATGCTTGTATAAAGGCATCCAGCTTTTCGCCAGTACCGGTCATTTCGATTGTGAAAGAATTCTCGGTCACGTCGATAATGCGACCACGAAAAACATCCACCATGCGTTTTATTTCAGCTCGATCAGTTTTCTTCGCGGCAACTTTAATCAACATTAATTCGCGCTCGATATGACGCGTATCATTCAAATCAACAACCTTGACCACATCAACCAGCTTATTAACCTGCTTCATAATCTGCTCAATAATGGCATCCGAACCACTGGTCACTATAGTCATTCTTGAAATTTTTGGATCTTCTGTTGGCGCAACGGTTAATGATTCGATATTAAACGCACGTGCAGAAAACAAACCGGCAACGCGTGATAATGCACCCGCTTCATTTTCCATCAATAATGAAAGTATGTGACGCATTAGGCTAACTCTCTGTCTTTATCTGATGATAAATGCATTTCATGATGCCCTTTACCTGAAGCAATCATGGGATAAACATTTTCAGTTTGATCGGTAACGAAATCCATTAGTACGGTTCTGTCTTTAAGTGCTAATGCTTCTTTAAGCGCACCTTCTACATCACTGCTTTTTTCGATACGCATACCAACATGACCATAGCTTTCTGCCATTTTGACAAAGTCAGGCAAGGCTTCCATGTATGAATGCGAATAACGACTGGAATAAAAAAATTCCTGCCATTGACGTACCATACCCATATACCGGTTATTCAAACTCAGGATTTTTATATTCGTATTGTACTGTAAGCAAGTTGATAATTCCTGAATACACATCACCAGACTCGCTTCACCTGATATACAAGCAACTGTTTCATCTGGATAAGCGAGCTTAACACCCATAGCAGCAGGCACACCAAAACCCATGGTGCCTAAACCGCCTGAGTTAATCCACCGACGTGGTTTATCAAATTTATAAAACTGCGCAGCCCACATTTGATGTTGACCAACATCAGAGGTAACAAAAGCGTCACCTTTGGTTAGCTCCCACAATTTTTCAACAACGTATTGTGGTTTGATAACCTCTGTATCTCTATCAAATTTCAAACAATCCAGTGCACGCCATTCATCGACTTGCTTCCACCAGGCCTTCAGTGCTTTTGCATCAGGCTTTTGCCCACCATCACTTTTTAAAATGGCTAATAAATCTTTAAGTACATGTTTAACATCACCAACGATTGGGATATCAACCGGAACGTTCTTGGAAATTGATGAAGGATCAACATCGATATGAACAATCTTTGCGTAAGGACAGAATTTTTCCAAATCACCGGTAACACGATCATCAAAACGGGCACCAATAGCGATTAAGACATCACAATGATGCATCGCCATGTTTGCTTCATAGGTACCGTGCATACCCAGCATGCCGACAAACTGTTTATGGGTTGCCGGAAACGCGCCAAGTCCCATCAGGGTATTGGTAATAGGATATCCGAGTAACTTGGTAAACTGGGTTAGTTCTTTGCTGGCTTCACCCAGAATGACGCCGCCACCTGAATAAATCATCGGTTTTTTTGCCGATAAAATTAATTCTGCTGCTCTTTTAATCTGTCCCGGATGCCCTTTAACAACAGGTTTATAAGAAGAAATATCTACCTTGTCTGGATATTCATATTCACAGGAATCAGCTGTGACATCTTTTGGAATATCGACAACAACTGGGCCCGGTCGTCCACTGGTTGCGACATAAAATGCCTTTTTAATAGTGGTTGCCAGATCTTTAACATCTTTAACCAGAAAATTATGTTTTACGCAGGGGCGAGTAATACCAATCGAATCAACTTCCTGAAAAGCATCATTGCCAATCATATGGGTTGAAACCTGACCTGTGAAAACGACAAGTGGGATAGAATCCAGATAAGCCGTGGCAATGCCGGTTACAGCATTTGTCGCACCTGGACCAGAGGTAACCAGAACAACGCCCGGTTTACCTGTTGCGCGCGCATAACCATCAGCGGCATGGGTAGCCCCTTGTTCATGGCGCACGAGGATATGCTCTACTGCATCTTGCTTATAAAGCTCATCATAAATATGCAAAACAGCGCCGCCGGGATAACCAAATAAATGTTTGATTCCCTCGTCTTTCAGCGCTCGGCAGAAAATTTCTGCGCCCCGTAATATTTCTTTCTTTTTAGCCACTGCTCGCTTTCCAGATTATCTATAAAATTAAGTCGAAACGCGCGAAGTTACTGAGATTATCGAGTCAGGTCAAGTCAATGTCAGATATATTAAAGAGAATAGCCAAAATCGAGCTGAATAGCGCGTAAAATCGACTCATATGAGGAAACCATCGACGACCACTTACTCTGTTGATTAATGTCGTTTATAGTATCGCGCCATACAGGAACGACTTACACAATCCATTTTATGAAAACATCACAATTACTCATCTCAACCCTGCGTGAAGCACCCGCAGACGCAGAAATCGCCAGCCATCAACTGATGTTGCGTGCTGGTATGGTACGACAACTCGCTTCAGGGATTTATACCTGGTTGCCGTTAGGACTTCGCGTCTTACGAAAAGTGGAAAATATTGTTAGAGAGGAGATGGATCGCGCCGGCGCTCAGGAAATTATGATGTCCGCGATTCAACCTGCTGAACTGTGGCAGGAATCCGGTCGTTGGGATCAATACGGCCCTGAATTATTGAGAATTAGTGATCGCCATGAACGCGAGTTTTGCTTTGGTCCGACACATGAAGAAATCATTACTGATCTGGTCAGACGTGAAATACGCAGTTACAAACAGTTACCCGCTAATTTTTATCAGATCCAGACCAAGTTCAGGGATGAAGTACGTCCCCGTTTTGGCATCATGCGAGCGCGTGAATTCCTGATGAAAGATGCGTATTCATTTCATCTAAACGAAGAATCACTGCAGGAAACATATGAACAAATGTATCAGACCTATTCGAATATTTTTACACGAGTCGGTTTAAACTTCCGTGCAGTGATTGCTGATTCAGGCAACATCGGTGGTAGTAAATCACACGAGTTTCATGTTCTGGCAGATTCGGGCGAAGATTTAATCGTCTTTTCTGACAAAGGTGAATATGCCGCAAATATGGAACAGGCGGTTGCAATAAAACCTGAACAAACACGTCCTGAAGCAGCTAAAACAATGGAAACGGTGGAGACACCGAATCAACACAGTATTGAAGAAGTCAGCCAATTCTTAAAGATCAGTACCGATCAATGTTTAAAAACCTTGATTGTGAAATCTGAAGACGAAAGTTTAATTGCTCTCGTATTAAGAGGCGATCATGAGTTAAATGAAATTAAAGCCGAGAAGCTTGATGGTGTAATGAGCCCGCTGACGTTTGCTGATAATAAGGACATTGAATCAGCACTCGGATGTGAAATCGGTTCCATCGGACCAGTGAATCTTTCTATACCTGTCTACGTTGATCATAGCGCCGGCAATGTTAGTGACTTTGTTTGCGGAGCAAATAATGATGGCAAACATTTAATCGGTGTGAATTGGGAACGTGATTTACCCTTACCGGAAACGGTTGATATTCGTAATGTCTGCGAAGGAGATATGGCGGAAGACAGTTCCGGCAAACTGGAATTTGCCCGCGGTATAGAAGTCGGTCATATTTTTCAACTCGGCACTAAATACAGTGACAGCATGAAAGCCAACTGTCTTGATGAACAGGGTAAATCTGTAACGTTAACCATGGGTTGTTATGGCATAGGTGTATCGCGTGTGATTGCTGCTGCCATAGAGCAGAACAATGATGACAAAGGTATTATCTGGCCAGCGGCTATCGCACCATTCCAACTGGCACTGGTTCCTATCAACATGCATAAATCCGTTCGTTTACGCGAAGCAGTAATGAAATTTTATGAAGAACTTCAAGAAGCGGGGATTGATGTTATTCTTGATGACCGCAAAGAGCGCCCAGGCGTGATGTTTGCCGACATGGAATTGATTGGTATTCCTCATCGCTTTGTCTTTAGTGAAAAAGGTTTGGATTCCGCTGAGATTGAATACAAAGCCCGTACTGATAAAGACAACCGGAATATTGCTCTGGATTCTGCGATTAACTTTATAAAGGAAAAATTAGGTTAGTTAATTAACGGATCGAAAAATCAGGAAACTCTTGATAGTCAATATCCCGACATTCTACATTTAACACTTTGGCCATTTCCGGTCCTTGAGCTAACCATTGGCGAAATTGCTCAATTAAAGCTGATTCGCCTGACGCCATGACTTCAACACGGCCATCGGCCAGATTTCTAACCCAGCCGGTTAAACCGAGTATTTTTGCCTGCTGGCTGGTCGACATTCTGTAACAAACACCTTGAACCCTGCCGCTGATAAAGCAATTTATAGATTTATTCATATCAATCAATAACTTAAAATTATTTGCTGATGTCTCTAAATTGAGACATAATTACCACTAGCCATCAGCTATTCAATAAATTTCTGTCTTATAAAATAGCGATAGTTATTCTGAAAATCAACTTATCCATTTGATAAATAAGGATTTTGTTTAAGGTTAGGGAAAACCTGTGTAATTATTTTAGTCGTCCGTAACCTGCATTGTTAAACATAAGTATGGGGAGTTCATCACAATATTTCTTAAAGATTACTATGATCATGGAATAGATATTGCCGATAGAACAATAGATTTAAAACTAAAATAATTAAGAAGAAAAAACTATGGAACAAATACCATTAAAAAAATCATCAAAAGGAAGCGAGATAGAAACACGGCCTATCTATATTGAAGAATGGCTTGATTCACTACCTTATATCGATTTCAAAAAAACCAGTGCATTACTTAATGAAGCACTGATTGCGACTAATAAAGCGGATATCAAATCATCAACCCGGTTAGAACTCATCAGGCTCTATAACCGACCTTATCAATATTATGTCGCATCACAAATTAACGCCGGTGCGCAACATACATTACAAACAATTGATGCAATGGGCAGTCAGGTAAGCCAAATGAAACAGATCGCTGTTTCTCTAAGTTATGGTTGCAAACTGGCTTTCGATGCAGCATTGAATAAAAAGACGCTTTGGAAACAATCCAAACCCCCGATTGATGCAATGTTGATGTCAATGAATTATCTGTCACATGCATTGATATTCAGTTTTCTGGAATATGCACCGATACCGAAAAATGTCTGGCAACAGCTTAACTTCATATACGATTTTGCTGAGTCAATTGAGTGCCATAAAAAGATTTATTCTATTCCCGGTGAAAATAACAAGGATACCAGCACTACCATCGATCACACTTATAAGAAAATTATGATGGCCTCACTGGTCGATCCGCATCATTTGCCTTTTGGTGCAATCTGGGAGATCTTTGAACAACTTGATAGCTGGGTAGAATACACACAGATACATCCTATGCAGACTGTATCAAATAGTTCCGGATATTTTGTTTTTGATTTAACGGCTGATAACAAGGCAATAGCCTATGAAAAATTTAATCAGAAGAATATCAATAACAAAACACGTTTACTTGATACAACCCCTCTTGAAAACCTGATTCAAAAACAAATTGATTTAATCAAGATTGGACAACCGATAGATAAATCAATCGTATTGTCACCCTTTTATGCGAAGTCATTACTTGTACATATGTTAAAAGCCTGGGGGCTTCCTCCCAAACGATACTTCCCGAGAAAGTCCAAGTCGGGCAAGTTAAGTATTGTATCTGGCGTCAGGGCTATTTATTACTTTTTAAATAATGGTAATGCATTCCAAAATGAAACTGCTACAGAAAATGAAACTGATGAAATAGATATTACAGAAAATATAGCAGACGAATCAAAAACCAGTCTTTCGGGAACACATTATGCATCGGAAGACTGGCGCATTGTTGACCAGGGTTCCGGCGGCTATGCTGTCATCAGGGATGAAAAACCAAAGAAAGCGATGCGTGTTGGCGATCTGGTTGGTATTAATATTGGTGAAAAGGATAACTCATGGATCATCGGCGTTACCCGTTGGTTAATGGTTAGCAAGACCATACATAAAGTTGGTCTGCAAATAATAGCGGATACTGCTAATCCTGTTGTACTGCGTGCAAGTAGTGGCAGTAAAGCCGATCGTGAATTCAGACCTGCTTTTTTAGTCGGTCATAATAATAATCCAAACGAATTATCACTCATTGTAGAAAAAGGACTTTATATTGCTGATAGAGAACTGGAACTGAATCGCGATGGTAAAAAAGAAATAATAACCGCCGGCACCCTGATTGAATCAAGTATTTCTTACGAAGTATTTAGTTATAAATCCTGAGAACTCACGTGTTTTCTTTTTTAAAAAAATCATGAATTGATATTGATAAATGTTCGGCCACTTGCTGACGATGATTTTCCAAATAAGTTTTTAACTTATTCGACAACTTGTCTTTTGCCAGCTCTTTTTCTGTTATCGGTAAGCGTACCGGCAAGACGGTGTGTAAATCATAAAGACTGGTTTCTTTCATATCTTTGGCTAACAACCATTCACCATTTGAACTTTGATTTACCCATTTGATCCTTTTCAAATGTTCGAGTAAATCATTCATCTCAAAATGAGATAATAAAACAGATGTTTTTCTTATTTGGGCAATAGAAGCTGTCTCACCTTTTCTTTGTGCCTCATACAAAAATTCAAGAACGCGTAAGACATCAAGAAACGTCCAGCCACCTTTACTACGATGCTCAATTTCATCCTGTAAACGAAATGAAGAAAGACAAAAAGTAATATGTGCACCAAACAGGACGATCATCCATGACACATAAATCCAGATTAGGAAAAGAGGAATAATAGCAACGGCACCATAAATGTTTTCATAACTTGGCATTTCACGAACGTAGATTCCAAAACCATATTTAGCGAGTTCAAACAAGACAGCGCAAATAAAGCCACCAATGAAAGCGTGTTTCTTCGAAACAAAACAATTAGGAATCAGAATATAAAGTAGCGAAAAAGCAACTGATGTTGTCAAAAAAGGAAGACTACTAAGAATGCGAGCTTTTATATTCCATGTTGTATTAACATCAGCAACTGCAGGAATTGAAAGCAAATAAGATGTTGAGGCCAAACCAAAACCAATTAACAAAGGTCCCATCGTCAGCACTGCCCAATAAACCAGTAAGCGGGCTATCGGGTTACGTCTTTTTTTCACCATCCAGATTCGATTAAACGCGTTATCAATCGTCGCCATTAACATGATTGCGATAAACACCAAAACAGTAATACCGGTAATCGTTAATTTTGATGCCTTGTCAGAAAAGTCAGAAAGGTAGCCTTGTATGGTCCAGCCAAATTCAGGAACAAAATTGGAAAAAACAAAATCTTGTATTGCCTCAGAAAAATCACTCAAGACTGAAATACTGCCAAACAGCCCAAACATGACTGTAATTAAAGGAACAATAGAAAGTAAGGTTGTATATGCAAGTGATGATGCGGTTTGCATACCACGTAAAGAATAAAAGTGACGTAGAAAAAAACGGGAAAAATAGAAAGCCCAGATTAGGTTCCTTTTTATTATATTAATAATGTTTTCTGACATTTCAGCTCGTCAACTGGTTTTATTTTATTTATCATCATTTAATACTATTTTTACCAATATTACAGTAATGAGGACGTCATGAAAGCGACTATTTATCATAATCCACGTTGTTCCAAGTCCAGACAAACATTGGCCATACTTGAAGAGAAAGATGTTGAACTCGATATAATTGAATATTTACAACAAGCGCCTGATAAAAAAACGCTGGCAAAAATATTAAAACAATTAGGCATTGCACCCTCGGCACTACTCCGAAAAGGAGAAGCAATATTTAAAGAACTTAATCTTAAGGAAAAGCTCGATGACGATGATGCCATTCTGAATGCCATGGTTGCGAACCCTATTCTGATTGAACGTCCCATCGTGCTAGCGAATGATAAAGCCTGCATAGGCCGTCCACCGGAATCCGTACTCGATATTCTTTAATAGCGTATCTCTGACATGACCAATATTCTTGTTCTTTATTACAGTCGCGGTGGCAGTGTTGCCGAGATGGCACGACACATTGCGCATGGTATTGAATCTGTCTCTGCTTGCAAAGCAGTTATACGTACGGTTCCTGCTATTTCTACAACCTGTGAAAGTACAGAATCTGATATTCCTGATTCCGGCCCACCGTATGCGACACATGAAGATTTGATTAATTGTGATGGACTTGCATTAGGCAGTCCTACCCGCTTTGGCAACATGGCAGCGCCAATGAAATATTTTATTGATTCTACTTCGGATATCTGGGCATCAGGAAATTTATCAGGAAAACCGGCAACTGTTTTTAGTTCAACTGCCAGTTTGCATGGCGGACAGGAAACAACCTTGCTAACCATGATGATGCCACTATTACATCACGGCATGTTAATGCTAGGGATACCCTATTCTGAACCTGGTTTAACAACAACGACGAGTGGTGGCACACCTTATGGCGCAACCCATGTCGCAGGCAATAATGATGACCTTCCTGTTACAGAAGATGAAAAAACATTGTGTATCGCCATTGGAAAACGTTTGGCAGAAGTGAGTCGTAAATTAAAAACTGATTAATCAACTTAGACACAACACTATGTTTAAATTTTTTCTAATTATTCGTTTTCCTTCGCTTCAACAAAACCCAAATCTTCCATGATGCTATAACTTGCAGGGAGCACAAGCAATGTAAGAAAAGTTGAAGTGACCATGCCGAAGACCACACTGACAACCAAAGGAACTAACACCTGCGCTTGCAAGCTGGTTTCTAATAATAAAGGAAACATTCCGGCAACAGTTGTTATAGAAGTCAGAAATATTGCACGGAAACGATCTCTTACTGCTTTGCCTGCGGCATCATGTAAGGTCATTCCTTCCCGAATACCTATTTTTACGTATTCAACTAATAGAATTGAATCGTTCACTACAATACCGGCTAATGAAACAAAGCCAATCATACTTGGTAATGTGAGTGGCAGACCCATTAGCAAGTGTCCCCAAATAACACCAATAAGTGCCAAGGGTATATTAATTAATACCACTATGGGCTCCAGATAATTCCGAAAGGTCAGACTCAATAGTAAAAACACACCAGCAATACCTGCGATGAATCCACTCAGTACTGATAAATTGGTTTCCCTGGAATTTTTCACCTCACCTTCAAGACTGAATACCAGACCGGGATAATCTTTTTGCAATCGTGGTAAGAAGCGTTTTCTGGTGTCGTTGATGACATCATTGGTATTAGTCACCTTACTATCGATGTCGCCAGTGATGGTAACTGTGCGTTTATGATTGATTCGAACCACGCGAGAAAATTCACGCACTTCATTTATTTTAGCAATAGATGATAAAGGAATGACGTCTCCTTGTTTGGATATAATGGGAAGACTTTCAAATTCACTCAAGGCATTTTGTGGGTCATTATCAAGCATGACATTAATCTCATAAGCTTCACGCCCTTGATAGATATCACTGACTTTAATACCCTGATACGCAGCGCGTAGTTGTTGAGCGATTTGTTGTCCATCAATGCCTGAATTTAATGCTCCGGGATAAAGTTCGATACTGAATTGTGGTTTGCCCGGTCTGAGATCATCCATAATATTTGAAACTCCCGGGTATCCATTCAACCAGTTTTGTAGTTCCCATGACGCTTTTGAAAGTTGAGGGAGATCCTGACCTTGCAAACGTATAGAGATGGCTTGACCTGCCGGGCCGAAAAACGGTTCCTTATATTGAATTGAAATTGCATCTGCAATAGCGGGGGTTGTTTCTAACCACAAGCGTCTTAAATCATGGAGCGAGTTAATACGAGTTTCAGCATCTAGCAAATCCAGACTAATGGTTGCCAGATGGCCGCCTTCCTCTCCCGCATCAGCATTGCTGCTATATGAAACCTGGATATTTTTAACTAACTTTCCTTCATCCTCTGGTGACAGTTGCGCGATAGACTTTTCTAAACTATCAAGCAATATTTCTACGACTTCTTCTGTTCGAGAGAAAGGCGTACCCTGAGGCATGATAATCCGGGCATCTAGAATATTCCCTTCAAGATCGGGAAAAGCTTTAAATTTTACAAAGCCTGACGGAATTAAACTAAAGGAAATAATAAACAACGCAATGGTGCTACCGACAACAGCATAACGAAAATGGATCGCCATATCACCGAGGCTACCAATTCGATCACGCAAACGTTCGAAGCCTGCTTCAAAACGTTTGCGCCACTCTGATTTTCCTTGTTCATGATGTGCTTCAAGAGAATGCTTGAGATGATGCGGCAAAATCAGGAAGGCTTCTATCAGACTAATGGTGAGCACGCTGAGTAATACCACAGGCAAGACACCCATGATTTGTCCCATATCACCCTTTAAAAATAACAAACTTCCAAACAAAATTGCTGACGTAGTAAATGATGAAAATACACCGCGAGCGACTTTATGTATGCCGTTGATTGCAGCCTCTAATGGACTTTTCCCTTTACGATATTCAGATTCAATACTTTCGGATATGACAATCGCATCATCCATCAGAATACCAATCGCCATAAGTAAGGCGACCATCGATATCATATTAACGCTGATACCAAATACACTCATCATTACCAAACCGCCGATAAACGAAATGGGTAAACCCAGAGCAACCCAGAAGGTATAACGCCAGTTAAAAAACAGAAATAAGGAAAGTGTGGCAAGAATTAAACCTTGCCATCCATTTTTTAGTAATAAACTAAGTCGATCTTGTACGATTGATGCAGTGTCCTGAGTAATGACCAATCGGGTTGACTCTGGTAAACGACCATTTTCTTTTTCAACAAATTTCTTAACCGCATTAAATATAGTCAGGGTATCGTCGGTAATGTTTTTACTGATCTTTAGCGTTGCTGCAGGTTTACCATTGAGATCCGTACGCATCTCTTCGTCAGTAAAATCATTTATGATTCGCGCTATTTCACCCAGACGTATTTGTGCTCCGTTTTCGTTCTCCAGAACTATCAGATCAGCAAGTTCGTCTACCGTTCGACGTTCATTGATGAATCGAATTTGATAAGAACGTTCATCGGCATCCATCGTTCCGGCAGGTACATCCATGGACTGAATTTTGATTCGGTTAGCGATATCTTCAATACTTAATTGAAACTGCCGCAAGGTTTCAGATTTAATTAAGACGCTGAGTTCATGAGTAGAAAAACCCGAGACTGTGACAATCGGAATTTCAGGTAAGGCCAACATGCGATCTCGATAATACTCGGCCAGTGCTTTTAATTCAGGTTGTGCCAGGTCTGAATTAATCGCAACACTGACAACAGGCTTGGTTCGACCCAATTCTTCAACAACAGGTTCTTCAGTATCATCCGGAAAATCTGTGATGCCATCGACCGCAGAATTAACGTCTTCCAGGAATTTCTGTAGATCACCTGCTTCCTGCATATCTAATGTCATACTGCCTACATTATCGCGTGCCTCGCATCGTTGCTCTTCCAGAAAGCTAATGCCATCGGTTGCGTCTTCCAAACGATTACATATCCCTTCTTCTACTTCATTGGTACTGGCACCGGGATAGACGACTGTAACTTTAACTTGATTAGTATCAACTTCAGGAAAGGTTTCCTTGGTGAGTGTCGGTAATACGATTAAGCCAGCCAACAAGATAACAAACATTAAAATATTGGCCGCAGTCTGGTGACTAGCAAAATAGCGAATCATGATTATTCTGTTCCGCTGGCGCGATTAATAAGTTCGGCCTCATATTCAGTGGCCACAATCGGCAATAGTGGCATACCTTCAATAACAGGAACCAAGTCACTAATAATAATCTGATCACCTTCTGCCAGGCCGCTACTAATAACCGCGAGATCACCTTGCTGTTGCTGTATTTCAACAGGTTTAATTTGCAAGCGTTGATCTTCACCGACAGAATATACTCGTCCGTGGTGAATTGCTTTACGTGGAATCACCATTGCTTCACGTATCGGGGCGAAAAATTCTACCGCAGTATAGGCGCCTTTTAGTAAAGGTGGTCTGCGCCCGGGTATCACTTTCTCGTAGGGTCGGTCTACGCCAACAACAATACCTAATGTACGACGAATGGGATCAATAGATTCACTGATACGCAAAACCTCGGCATCCCAGATTGCATCTGGTAGATTGCCAACCAGCTTTACTCGCGCTTTAAGATTGAGTCTACCAAGTACTTCTTTAGTAATGCCCATGGCCGGGCTGTCAAAAGGTTTACCTTCCAGGTGACTGACAAGCGAACGCATATGCATAATGGGTAACTGTGCATTTATCTCGACACCATTTATATCCTGAGCCTCAAACAAGGTTGATCCTATGCTAACAAATTGATCTTTTTCGATAGACACTTCACTTATGCGAGCAGTAAAAGGCAAGATAATCTCTGTACGGCCAAGTGTCGTCTTTTGGCCTCTCATTTGTTCTTCGGTACGGGTAGTCTGTGCTAAAATTGATTCTTTACGACTAGCGTATGTATTAAGCTGTCCTTGCAAATCGGATACTTGTTGTCGAAGCTGTATAACTTTCTGCTCTTCTGCATCCAGTGTCGAGCGTGCGATTAATTTACGATCCCAAATCGTGCGAATACGTTCTAACTCTTTTTCTCCCACCTCCAGATTTTCTTTTGCCAATTGTAAAGAACGTCTCGTGGTTTGTTGTTCTACTTCGAGTTGTTTCAGTGAGGATTGATTACCCGCTAAATCTGCCGCTGTTTGTTTTAGTACTACTTCGTAATCTTCAGGATCAATTCGCACAACGACAGTACCGGCAGTAATTGTATTACCCTGATTTAGGTCCGGATGCATATAACTGATCTTGCCGCTAACTTCAGCTAATGTATTCAGTGTCACTGTTGGTTCTACATTTCCAAAAGCAACAACCCTGGTTCTAAAAGGAATAAGCTTCGCTTCTATAACATCTACTCTCTTACTGGGCATTTCAGCGTCAATATGTTCCGGAACAAGTCTTTCCTTAACCATAAAAATTGCAACAAAAATACCAAGGCCAATAAAAACAAGGAGGATGTAGGGTTTTTTCAGGTATTTTTTCATAGCAAAATCACTCATTGGTTTTGTCTGCGTTATGAATTAACCAACAATTAAGGCAAGTTAAATATGGTTATCCGAATTTTCTGCTTTAAATTGAAACAGAAACTTTATCATGTATTAATCAATTCTTTTACAAATGGAATCGTAATCTTTCGTTTCGCTGCTAACGATGCATGATCTATTTTATCAAGCACTTCTATTAAGGATCCCATATCACGTTCAACCCTACGAATTAAAAATTCTATTACGTCATCACTCAATTCAAATGATCGTGCATTGGCTTTTTGTTTTAGTATTTGAATTTTTACATCATCGCCTGGTGACTTAATTTGTGCTGCCTGATCCCAGCCTAGTCTTGACTTTAGATCTTCAACTTCAAGATTAATGTTTGTTGGTGACTTGTTGCTACTAATGATCATCGAATGATTGTTATCGCGTAGTTCATTATAGAGCCAGGTTAACCCCTGTTGCCATTCAATCTGTCCGGCAACATATTCAATATCATCAACACAAACTAAATCCAGTTCACCCAGATCATGTAGCATTTCAGCACTGAGTTCTGATAATTGCTTTAAGGGGATATAAGCAACATGCAATTTGTTTTCTGCAGCCTGTTTACAAGCAGCTTGTAATAAATGGCTTTTGCCTGTCCCTGATTCCCCCCAAAGATAAAGACTATGGTTTTTTTCTTTACTGGTAATCAGGTTAACCAGCTTTAATAAATCCTTATTCTCACCAGCTAAAAATGATGCAAGATCATTTTTTTGAAAATCGCCAAACTGAAACGGGATTTGTGGAGAGGGAGAATGTGGTAAAGAATCACTTGGCATCAGGGTGTGTAAAAATTACTGTTTAGGTATTGATCATGGAAATGTCTAAGCAGAACAACAATGACTGCGGCTGCCGGCAGTGCTATCAACATTCCGAAAAAACCGAATAGCTGTGCACCAGCCATAACAGAAAAAATAACGGCGACAGGATGTAACCCTATACGATCGCCGATTAATAATGGCGATAACACAACGCCTTCCAGCGTTTGGCCGATACCAAAAACGATTAAGACATAAACTATATGGGCAATGTCATGAAACTGCATAAACGCTGCTATCGTCGCAACGACTATTCCGACAATCGCACCAAGATATGGCACAAAACTGACCAGACCAGCGGTCATACCAATTAATAATGAAAATTCCAGACCGACTATCCATAAACCAATGCTATAAATTACACCCTGGGCAAACATAACAAGTAACTGTCCTCTGAAAAACTCTGACAGTACTGCATCACATTCTTTCACTAATTTAACTGAAACAAACTCATATCTTCTTGGAATTAGTTTTCTAACTTTTGTGACAATAACATCCCAGTCTCTTAACAGATAAAACGTCACTACCGGTACTAATAAAATATAACTGACCCAAAGCAATATGAGTTGCCCTGACGCAGAAATTTTGGTCAAAAATTTTCCGGCAATATTTCCTAATGCTTGCCAGTGTCCGGTTAATGATTGTTTAATCCCATCCAGATTAATACTGTCCGCTTGTAAACCGAACCGCTGCGTTATCCATGGAATAAACTCGGATTGTATCCAGTCGATCATTTCCGGCAAACGCATGAGTAAACGTCTTATCTGTTCTTCTATTAAGGGAAAAACAATCAAAACAAAAGATAGAGCAATAACTAACATCAGGAAAAAAACAAAAATGACCGATACCGTTCTTGAAAACTTGATATTTTCCAGACGATCTACTGCCGGATCGCCGATATAAGCAAGAAAAGCACTGAGTAAAAAAGGCGTTAATATTGGTGCTAATAAATAGAGCAAATAGCCGGTCGCAATGATACCGACTAATATTAACCACTTCTGGGCATCTGTAATTTTTACACTCATCTTCCTAATAAACGATAATTCAACTGTTCGTTATTACTTACCAGCTCCAGTGTTTTACCTAGTGCTATAGTTTGATTAAGTGCTGTTTCACCACCGCGGCTAATAACTTCAAACGAAACTTCATCTTCGGTCACTCGCGTTACCTTCACATCACTGATCGCTTGTAATGATTCAAGATAAGCCAGTGTTTTAGCGTACCCGTCAATACTATTTATATTAGAGACAATTAATTCCAGTACTTCTGTACCGGTTGAAACGGTGTTCACATATTGTGATGCAAGCCTATCGGCAAGCTCGTTGATACCCTCCTCTAACGCAATCTCAGCCAATTCGCCCTGTGTCGTCCAATACATTTCCTGTTCGTTGATATAAACAGACCATTGCGATTCCCATAATGTGGGCAATGTCTGGATTAGTCTCGCTGTCAGGACAACATCTGATTGATAACGAATTGAAGCATTTAACACTGGTTCTTTAAAACCGCCCCAAACATCACTAACGTTCATTCGCGAGGTATCTTCCAGATCGAGTAATGGAAATAAAAGTGACACACCCCGCGCGGCAGCATGACGATCCAGCATATCGATATATTCCGGACTTTCTTCAAAACTGACCAGTTGACGATTTTTATCTTTTTCATGAGCTAGCCAGACAAGTATGGATGGGCGCTCTTTTCCCCAGATTGCTAATCCGTAACTTCTAAGTGCACCATTTAATGCTGATTCATCAAATTGCACCCATAATTCTTTCGAGGGAATTTGCTCATTAGCCTGAATAGGTGCTTGCTGATATCGAAATTGTTGAACAAACCGGTCCGGACGTTCTATCAAGTTACTAATACTACTGCTTCTGGCGATATTTCTATCTCCTGTCAGCTTGATTAAAACCTGAATCAGTGCCTGTTTAACAGCTGGATTTCGTTTTGCGGTTGATTCATCCGCCACGGGTGCTGTCGCCTGGTAAAGACCGGAAACCTTGATGGCATAAACCGGCTGGGTAGCAAATACGAATAAACAAAGAAATAGTGATATTTTTAATTTCATAGTATGCAAGCTATTCAAGAGTTGTCTTTAAGTCAAGGATTGCGGTTAGGTGGCGACACCGATACCATACGTCACTTCTGTAAACCGCAATTGAATCAAATAATGACCCATTCCAAAGACAAGAAGTTTAGCTACAAAGATGCTGGTGTTGATATTGAACAAGGCAATGAACTGGTTCAACGATTGAAAAAATCTGTTAGCAATACCCACAGAGATGGTGTTATGGGCGGTCTTGGTGGGTTTGGTGCTTTATTTGATCTCGGTTCATTGAATTATAAACACCCGGTACTGGTTTCGGGTACCGATGGCGTTGGCACTAAAATCAAACTCGCCATTGATCACAACATGCACGATTCCATAGGTATTGATCTGGTGGGGATGTGTGTGAACGACTTGATAGTTCAGGGCGCAGACCCATTGTTCTTTCTCGATTATTTTGCCTGTTCCAGTCTGGATGTAGATATTGCTGAAAAGGTAATTAATGGTATTGCTAAAGGGTGTTCTTTATCCGGTTGCAGCCTCATTGGTGGTGAAACAGCGGAAATGCCCGGCATGTATCAGGCTGGCGAATATGATCTGGCCGGATTTTGTGTCGGTGTTGTCGAAAAAGACAATATTATTACCGGAGAAAGCGTTGCTGAAGGTGATGCCATTATTGCGCTTGGCTCCAGCGGTTGCCATTCAAATGGTTATTCTCTTGTCAGGAAGATCATTGATGATACGAATCAGGATTTATCCGAAAAACTGGATGGAAAAACCTTACTCGAATTATTAATCGAACCTACAAGAATTTATGTCAAACAGATTCTGGCTTTAATCAATAAAGTACCGGTAAAAGCAATTGCACATATCACCGGTGGTGGCTTAATCGAAAATATACCGCGTGTTATTCCGGATAATTTATCCGTAGAGTTAGATGCAAACAGTTGGGAACTCCCACCAATCTTCAAATGGCTAAAGGAAACGGGCAATATTGATGCACATGAAATGCATAAAACGTTTAACTGTGGTGTGGGCATAGTTGTTTGTATCTCCCGGGAAAACAAGGAGGAAGCCATTAAGCTTCTTAAAGACATGAATGAAACGGTTTGGGAGATAGGAAAAATTATTCCTGATGTTAATTCTGAAAGTAGAGTAATTATTTAATTAATCTTTATTATCTGCTAAATAATCGGAAGGTTTTATGTCTTTTACAAAATAAAGAGGTCTGTTCTTTGTTTCATTGAATACTCGACCGAGATATTCACCAATTATTCCCAAAGCCAATAATTGAACTCCGCCTATAAATGTTATCAAGACCACTAACGAGGGATAACCTGCTACCGGATCTCCAAACATTATTTTCTTTAAAATAATAATTATGGCAAAAAATAGACCTGCGAATGCAGATAAGAAACCCAGTAATGACGCAAGTCTTAATGGTAACACTGAGAACGAAGTAAGACCCTCAAACGCTAAATCCAGTAAACCTAAAAAATTCCATTTTGTTTCGCCGGCATAACGTTCATCGCGCTCATATGTAATTTCAGCTTGCGAATATCCTACCCAGGCAAACAAACCTTTCATATATCGGTGTTTCTCGCGTAATGTCAGTAATGCATTTAATGCTTTACGACTCAATAAACGAAAATCACCTGTATCTTTTGGAATTTTTATATCACTAAGTTGATATAAAAAACGATAGTACACAAATGAAGTGATTTTTTTAAATGCGGTTTCACCCTTACGTTTTATTCTTTTTGCATTAACAACATCAAAACCTTCAGTCCATTTTCTGACTAATTCCGGAATCAACTCAGGCGGATCCTGGAGATCGGTATCTATTACAACAATAGCATCACCTGTTGCATGATCCAGTCCTGCGGTCAGCGCTACCTCTTTGCCAAAGTTTCTACTTAAGTCAATAATTGTGATTCGTGAATCGCTATTGTGTTGCTTACTCATTACTTCGAGCGTGCCATCTTTGCTGCCATCATTGACATAAATGATTTCCAGCTGAAGCTCCAGATCTTTTACTGCCTCAACCAGCCTGGAATAAAACTCATCCAATCCATCCACTTCATTATAAGCAGGCGCAACTACCGACAATATTTTTTCGCTATTTGTTTTTTTTCTTTCCATGTTATGTTTTCTTTGCAACGGCAATTATTGAAAGACCAAAAGGAAATGCAATTTTACCAATAAACCTTGATTCAAAACTGAATATTTTTTCAAAAATAGCATTTATACATGTGGAAGGCATTTTTAATCCCTCATTTTCACCTGACGAAAACCACTTTTGTTTTATTCTGTCTATTAGTGCTAATGGAAACAATAAGGTATTAAAATACGAAATATAACTAACATTCCAGCCATTATTTTCAATGAGTGTTTTTAACTGAGTCACCGTATATCTTCTTTTATGATGATGCTGTTCATCATGGCTAGTCCATAAAAACTGATATGCCGGCACAGTAAGAACAAGACTACCGTTATCGTTCATATAATTCCCTAGTGCTTCCAAACTACCGGCATCATCATCAATGTGCTCTAAAACGTCCAGTAAGACTATTAAGTCTTTATCTTTCTGAATATCTGCGTGAATATGACTTGGCAGTTCTCCTTTAAATACGTTACCAATATTCCTTGCCTGCGCTTTCTGCAAAGCATTTTCCTCTCTTTCCATAGCCATCACGTCACCGTATCTAGATAACATTTCAAGATTATCACCGTTACCACAACCTGCATCGAGAATAGACGAATTCTTTTCAAGTCTTAATTGTTCTATTACATTTCCAATAATTTTTCGTCTTGCAACAAACCACCAGTGCCGAGATTCGACTTTATACATCTCGTCAAATAATTCATTTTCCATAACAAATACTCAATATTTTTTTTTGTTTGTAATGAACATTACTTAATCTTTTCCTGAACCTTGGATAATATACCTCGCAGTATATTGCATTCATTCTCTTCCAGTTGCGTGCGATTAAACAAACGTCGCATTCTATGCATTAATAAACGCGGGTTATCAATATCATAAAAATCAATATCGATTAAACACTTTTCCAGGTGTTGATAAAACATTTCTATTTTATCCTGACTTACTAATGCTGAATTATCTTCATCTGTTTCATTTTTTATTTCACAACCTGCTAAAAGATATAATTCATAGCAAATAATTTGCACGGCGGACGCTAAATTAAGCGAACTGTATTCTGCATTCGTGGGTATTTGCATTACAAGATTACACAATTCCAGTTCTTCATTACTTAAACCCGAATTTTCTCGTCCAAAAACCAATGCGACTGAGCTATATTTATTATCAGACACGGTTTCCGCGCATTCGCGAGGAGTCTGCATCGGCCACGGCAGACTTCTTGTTCGTGCACTTGTACCAATAACCAGATCACAATCAGAAATAGCTTCTTTTAAACTGGCACAAACTGTAGCACTTGCCAGAATATCATCAGCGCCGGTTGCTCTCGCAGTCGCTTCTGCTGATGGAAAGGTTTTTGGACTAACAAGATATAACTTTTCCTGCGACATTGTTTTCATTGCTCGTGCCGCCGCACCGATATTGCCTGGGTGTGTTGTCCCGATTAGCACGATTCTCGTTTTTTCAAAGATATTTTTCATTCTTGTTATTACTTCACTCATGACTACTGACAACGTAGAATAACCTGTTAACTATCTGGAGAACACTATGCACCCTATGCTCAATATTGCTATCCGCGCAGCCAGAGCTGCCGGCGATTCCATTGTACGTGAAATGGATCGTGTCAGTGATATTTCAGTCGATATAAAAGGAAAAAATGACTATGTCACTGAAGTGGATAGACAAGCTGAACATATCATCATAGAAACCATCAAGAACGCTTATCCTGATCACGCTTTTTTAGCAGAAGAGTCAGGTAAATCTGGTGATAGCGATTATGTCTGGATTATTGATCCCCTTGATGGCACAACAAATTTTTTACATGGCATTCCACATTTTGCCGTTTCTATCGCCCTGGAATACAGAGGACGTCTTGATCAGGCAGTTATTTATGACCCTGTTAAACAGGAATTATTTACCGCATCAAAAGGGAAAGGTGCGCAACTGAATAATAAAAAGATTCGTGTTAGCCCTCAGAAAACACTTGAAGGCGCATTACTTGCCACTGGTTTTCCCTTTGGAGAAAACCCGGAAGTCGATAACTTCATAAAAAGCTTTAAATCCTTATTTCCCAGTATTTCCGGTATCAGAAGATTAGGTGTCGCATCGCTTGATTTAGCTTACGTGGCATGTGGACGATTCGATGGTTTTTGGGAATATGGTTTAAAACCGTGGGATATTGCGGCCGGCGTATTAATCGTACAGGAAGCGGGAGGAATTAATAGCGAAATATCCGGTGGTGTTGATTTTATGAAAAGTGGAAATATTGTTTCTGCGAATCCGAAATTAATGAAGGCTATTTTACAGAAGATTTCATCATAGAACTTTGTTTGAGAGGCTTTATTGACTTACAAGCAAATTATATTTTTCTAATAAATGATAATGAATACCTTCAATTTCCTGTATTTCTTTAAAAAATTTATTTCTCTGCTGACGTTGAGACTCTTCAGGAAAGACTATATATATAAGGGCTGCTAATTGTATATATGTAAACTCTTTTTCTGGGTCACCCGCCAAAATGCGTATATATAATTGAATCTTGTATGGACCATCTTCTTCTACTTCGACAATAGGCAACCACATATTGTCAATTTTATTGCCTTTTAATTCTGCTAATTTTTTATGACGAAATTTTTTTGCTTCTTCTTTTTCATTTGTAAAAAAAAAGTTATCATACACAAGCATAAAAGCACGATACTCTTCGACCTCTGTATCCGAATTCAACCATATTGCAAACACAGCACAAATAGCTACCGAACAAGCTAATACCAGATGACTTATACATAGACCTTTGAAATTATACATTGTCTCTTATTTTCATAATTACTATTTTATTTATTTAAAAGAGTGATATGCACTTTGTTTAATATTATTTACGGAATAATCACCGACGTTTATATCCTGCTCATTAATTCCATAAAGCCTTTCTCCGTATACTTCACCTCCATTACTGTAACGTGAGTTCTTACGATAAAGTGCTATAGCGTTTCCTTGTTCAACTGAAAATACAATATCATCAACGTGTAATTTTGATTGATCTTTAACTGCTATTCCAATCGAACATGCTTTAAGTTGACTATGTTCAACGTTTACTTCACTTGCCTCGCCCACTGAAATACATTTATCACCCGTCCCATTAATATCAACATAACTAATATTTGCTTTTGAATTCATCAAATCAATTGCATCATTGCCAATATTTGAAAAATGAGAATTTGTTACTGAAACATCAACAATATCCATATCCAATGCATCAAAAGCTGTATTATTGAACTCACAATAATCAATAGAGCCATTACTGTAGGCGACATGCAAAGCATCATCGCCCACAGAATTATTACTAATAAAACAATGATCTAGTTGAAAAGAATTTACATCGTGAATATTCAACTGGCCTGGATAGGCAATCAGGTTACGTTTTGCTGTAGATCCACCACTAACGCTGATATAGCTCAAAATACTACCGGAAGCTTCTTTACCCTGAATAACGATACTGCCCCAGGCCTGACCTGGTTCTTTTTGTTCAAATTTAATCGGTAAAGTTTCTGTTCCTTTTCCTATCACTTTCCCATAAAAATACAATGAACTGGCTCTTGCCAGTTTAAACACGGTCCCGGGTAATATCTTCACTGTTTGTTCTTTTGTGAAAGAGCGATCCTGATTAACTTCTATTTCGCCCGACAACACGATCTCTCTCGTTGAAATCTCTTCCTGTGTTAATAATTCCCAGGGATGTAAAGAGACTGTACTTACATCATCAGGTAATTGTTCTACATTTTCGATTGCGACTACATTTGAAGTAATTGAATTTGTCCCCGTCAGTTTTTTAGTTTCAATTAAGTCGGAGCTGTTTACTCCTTTTATTAAATATTGATAATGTAATGGCGATTGTCTGTATGACTCCATTACTCTTGTTTCCATACCATTTGATACATTAGAAGATCTATAACCTTCCATTATTGATATTCCCGGATACAATCGATCCGATTGCTCTTTATCTAATACAGGATACAACTTATTATTATAGACACGAAATAACTTAACATCTTTATGGATAGGCTTTGGAATAATCGTCCATGGATTAAATTCAATGGGGCTATTTCCGGACAATGCAATAGAAACCCTGCTCTCTTTCTCAGTTATTTTTTCAATTTGAAAATAGGAAGTATTAAAATTTAACCTTTGCTCGATAAGTCCATATCTAAAGCTATAAATTTTTTTCAACGATTTAATAGCATTCGTATATTCATCCATAGTAAAAGGCAAAGCTTTACCAAACCCACCAAATTTAAGGTATTCGTCAGGCTGTTGTCGATAAGGATCCGCCGCTAATTCATTTTTTATACTATTATCTGCCCCATCAATCATGTCATTAACATTATCGACATTAAATTTTCTCCAAAGATCATAAAGTACAAGATCATGCTCATATCTCAATACAGGGTTTAACAGAATTTGTTTAAAAAAAGGAGTGACTGAAAGTGATTTAGCAATTGTCCAGAATCGAACATCCCACTCAATCGGTTCAAATTTACCTAAATAAGGGTCAAAATAAATACGGTGATTATGAAACAAATCATGATGGTTACTACCAACTAATTTATCTAATGCCCAAAAGCGATAGAATTGTTTTTTATCAAAGTAAGTATCAAATTTTTCCATAAAAACCAATGGATCTGGTTCGTTTACAGACTTAATGAATAACTTTATATCTTCACGACTTTCAGTTGATTCCATATTTCTTGAAGCATCTTTCTTCCATAATCTATCGTCAAACCATAAAGAGGGCCTCCCATTATGGGCAAAAACTTTCTCACCTATCCCCTCATCCAAACCAAAAGGATTTGGCGTATAGATAGTATCTCCGGAATAAATACTTCCAGGCATTCTATTGTTCTTACGCAAAAATGATTCATCTACTTTACTTAAAAAAAAGTGTAGTCCGTTTGTTTCATTATTAATGAATAAACGTGCCGGAAAATAGTCTGGCGTCAATAGCCCTATCGAACGCGACATATCATAAGTTACCCAATCAGTAACTGTATGAATTGTTGATGGGTTGACCAAATTAAACTGGCGCTCATTCAAATAGGTACTAAATTGTGGCAACTTTATTCTTAATGATTTTTTTTCATATAACCAATGTAAATCCATTCCTCCTCGAAAGCGAAATTCCGCTTCACTTGAAAAACTTGGTTTATCTATTCTTATGTGACTTTTTTTAAATTCGACTTTACCACTTGCAGGTAAGTTTGATTCTAATGACTCTAAATCTCGCTCATCTGTATATAAATAAAATGAAGGTAAGTTGGTCTGTTCGGGTAAGGGTTTTACTGTAAGTTTTTGATATTGTCGTGTTATATATTCATTAATAAAATGATGGAAACTATCAAGCGTATAGTTAAACCTGATCGCTGTTGTCGTTGCCTTTTCATACTTCATCATTTCGGTAACGCCGCCAAAAATAAAACTACTTAAAGCAGCCAGTAATAATAATGCTAAAAACACAGGCCAGAAGGGACAATGACGGGGACGATAAACTCTCATAAATAAACTTTAGATTTTGAAACTTTACGAAAATTGTCTCGCCTTGAGTATCTTCCTAAAACAATATAAATAAAAAGAAAACCGATAAAGCTCAGACAAACAATCTGCCCAACAGAAAAAAGCAATGGGTATTTTCGGAATAATGTACGACTTGGTAAAATCTCTGATGCTAATTTATGATATTCAGCATAGCCAAACCATGGAGATGATTCGGCATGTGGGAAAGAAATTTGAAACTGCTTATTAACCTGACAAAAAAGCTTGTTAAGACTTTCTTTTTCGAACACTGTAAGAGAGTTGTCCTCGTTAGAAAACATTTCAAACTTTAATAAAAAAGAAGTATTCGGCACTCCAAAATCATCCAGATTGAATATACTAAACGTGAAAGCACCATACGGTATTGCAAAATGCGTAATTAATTTAACCTCTTCATCGGAGTTAATATTTATAACTCCTGAAATCGACTGTAATTTGCTTATACCTATACCTGAAAGCAATTCCATAAGCACGGGCCTTTCTTTTCGTTTTATTCGACCAAACAAAGGGTGTTTATCGAAAGGCGTAAGTTTCCTGTTATAATTTTTTACTACAAAACTTTTTGAACTCTCATTTAGCAAGGTTCGATCATAAAAAATGATTTGTTCTTTATCCTCTCTAAATTCCGGTAGATTATTATCTATTACATGAATTAACTCTTTTTTTGCTGTTAGTAATGTCAGATTATTATCGTCGAAATATGTAATACCTCTAGCTCTTGTTCCTTTTTTAATCACTAGTCGTGATTCCATGCTTGTATTTTTCAAGGAGATTTCTTGAAAAAAAACAGAGGCTGCAGTGATATCTTTATAATCCAGTAAATAGTATGTATTTTTGAAGCCCTGATTTATACAATAATCTGTACCCGTACCATTTGTTACGGCGACAGCAACTGTGCTCGTCGTTATAAAGACGCTAGAGAAGCACAGTTTCTTTACTATAGAAAACAAGATTAGACTTCTATACTGAAGATAAATCCTGATCATAAGAAACAAGAGTAGCACGAACAACACCTGCATCTGCTTGCAGGCTGTTCATGAACTCAGTTTGCCCCTGCTTTACTTTTACTTCTAAAGTAATCTCTGTCCCTGTATCTGAAACTGTTTTTGATTTTATTGAACACAAGTCGGTTTGTTTCTGAATTTCACCAAGAATGTTTTCTTCCTTTGATGTATCAGACAATTGAAGCACCAACAAAAACGTATCAGCTACACCTTTACCGGAACGAGTCAACAGCAACATAAATATTGCGATCATGATCGAACCTACAATAGAGATATTAAAATAGCCGACGCCATTAGCTATACCAACACTTATTGCCCAAAATAAGAAGATTAAATCCATGCTATCCTTGACGGGCGTTCTGAAACGAACAATTGACAATGCGCCAACCATTCCCAGGGAAAGAATCAAGTTGCCACTGATAGTCATAATAATCATGGATGTCACCGTACTTGCCAGGACCAGTGAAATATTAAAACTGCGTTGATATAAAACACCCTGATAGGTTTTTTTATAAATATAAAATATAAACATACCAATCAAAAACGACATTGATATATTCAATAAAATATTTAACGTAGTGATCCTGTCTGTACTACCCATTGACATTGCAATGAAACTTTTTTGCAGTACATCTGCAAAGGTAACTTGATCCATGATTAATTGTCCTCCCATTTATGGACTTTATGGAATCGTCTGGCTAACGTGTATTTGCTGATGGCCATTCTTTCCGAACTAAGTGATGATAATACTTTCTTTAAATAGCCGGGAAAAAAATCATCGTACTTTATTTCCAGTATTTGTTTACCTTCAAGAATCACCGGCATCATACTATTTACAGGTGAAAACAGATCAAGGTGATTAATATTCGAACTTAGATCCTGATCTAACGTCACTCTTATATTCGAGACAGGTAATACAAAAGCAGTCCGATTATATTCAACGATCACTTTAGGTTTATAGAGTTTAGTAACAAAAGTAGTGTAAATTTCATTCAAGACAGCATTATTTTTATTCAATAATACTGAAAAATTACCTAGACATACCTGTTCAGCTTCTTCTTTGGTAATTATAGCGACGTCTTTTTTTACAATTTGCCCCTGTTTTCGTTTTATTTCAAATTTCACAGGTTCATTACCACCACCATCGTAGGTACGTAATCTAATTTTTTTTCTTAATAAGTTTCCTGACTGTTTTTCGTACAGGCACTCATCATCATACGAATCAAAATAAAGACTACGAACACGATAACTTTGTTGATTTTTGCAGTATGCATCGACATCCATCAACGAGTTTAATTGATGTATTGATCTTTCAGATTGAATCTCATTCAGATAGAACTTTAATTCGTGTCGTTTTGATTGCATTTACAATGTTATTTAAATATTCAGTTGGTTTATATTCGACATAACTCTTGATTAAAATCATTTTTCAACTCAAGAAATAAATCTATCATGTATGACTGACAATATAATTCAATAAATACTTATGTTATCAAATTCACAATTGCGCTCTAATCAATTTGAATTAGATTAAGTTAATAAGATTTATAGTAAAAAAATGACAAAGTTGTCATTTTTTGACAACAGTAGTCTTCGTATATAGATTAAAAACTAATCAAACTATTTTTCAAAAAAACTATAACTAATTGAATAAATTAATAATTTTTAATATATCGATATTTCTACCGAACTGGCATGAGGCCTGCTTAACAGTAATCACCTCAAACTGGGGTAAAAACTATAGTTTTTGTAATCAGTTTAAATAACGGAGAACTAATAATGAAACAAATGAAAAAAATGAATAGCAAAAGCGAACAGGGTTTTACCCTGATCGAATTAATGATCGTTGTTGCGATTATCGGTATTCTTGCGGCAGTCGCAATTCCATCATACCGTGCCTATGTTGCTGAATCACATGGTGGTGCTGCAATGAAAGGTGCTGGACCTTTCGTATCTCAAGCTCAAGTTTGTGTAGAAACCGGTGTTGGTTGTACTGAATTAAATGCGACCACTGATGCTAACGTTACCCTAGCTAGCGTTTCTGAAAACGCTGCTGCTGCAACCGTAACCTATAACGAAGGTTCTTGTCAGGTTGTCGCAACAGTTACTGCAGCAGCTGTAACCTTTACTGCAACCACCGGTGGTGGTGGTGGTGCGACCGCTGCTCAGTGTCAGGCTGGCGCAGGTCTATAATTAGACTTTAGAAAAGTGTTACTAAAAAGACCCGCAAATGCGGGTCTTTTTAAATAAGAATAAAAATTATTATTAAGTATGTGTTTAGATGTTTTAAATGCCAATTACATCAGGACGTTTGCTTTGACAAAGGGACATCAAATACTCATCTACTCACAACCATAGGGGGTTAAACGCTAGAAATACCAACAGCGTTGAATCTGTTTACACTGAACAATAAAAAAACAGTTGTGAAGAGTAGAAGGAGCGGATCAATGAAGTATAAAAACACATATCAACAAGGTTTTACCTTGATCGAACTTATGATCGTTGTTGCAATTATCGGTATTCTTGCTGCAGTGGCGATTCCATCATATCGTGCATATGTCGCTGAATCACACGGTGGCGCAGCAATGAAAGGGATTAACCCTTATGTATCGCAATCTCAAGTCTGTGTAGATACCGGTGTAGGCTGTACGGAATTAAATGCTGTTACTGATGCCGCTCTCACTTTAGCCAGTGTTTCTGAAAGCGCGGCGGCGGCAACCGTAACCTATGCTGAAGGATCTTGTACTGTTGTCGCTACAGTCACTTCCGCAACTGTAACATATACTGCAACGTCTGGAACTGCTGGCGGTGCAACTGCTGCTCAGTGTCAAGCTGGTGCAGGTTTGTAACTAAACGGTAATAAACGATATTAGTTATTTATCAAGGCCATATTTTTCTAACCTATATCGCAAAACACGCAAACTTAAGCCCAATATTTTTGCAGCGGCAGTTCGATTCCATTTAGTCTGCTCAAGTACGTCTAAAATCGCGTTTCGTTCGATTTCATCAAGCTGATGAGTTAAAGAGGCAGAGCTGTTATTTTCTTTAAATTCGTTTTTATGTTCTGCTTCTTTGTTATTCAGCAATAAATCTTCTGGCATGATTAATTCGCTTTCTGCAAGCGTCAGAGCCCGCTCCAGAATATTTTCAAGTTCACGAACGTTCCCAGGGAAACTATAAGACTGAAGTTTATTTAAAGCTTCCTCAGACAAATGTTTTCTCTCTTCACCCGACTTGTCCGATACTTGTTGAAGAATGTGTTCGACCAATAACGCAATATCTTCCAGATGTTCTCTTAAAGCCGGCACATGAATCTGAATAACATTAATTCGATAATACAGATCCTGACGAAAGCTTTCCTGATTCACCATGACAGAAAGATCTTTATGTGTTGCGCATAATATCCGTATGTCAATTTCTATTTCTTCCTGCGCACCTACAGGCCGAATGCGTTTTTCCTGTATGGCACGTAATAACTTAACCTGAAGATGTAATGGCAAATCAGCTACTTCATCAAGAAATAAAGTGCCTCCATCCGCCGCAAGAAATAAACCTTCTTTATCTGAATCTGCACCTGTGAAACTTCCTTTTTTATGACCGAAAAATTCACTTTCCATTAACTCATGCGGAATGGCGCCGCAATTAACCGGAACAAATGGTTTGTCCGCTCGAGGCCCACTATCGTGGATCATTTTAGCGACCAGTTCCTTGCCCGTACCTGATTCACCGCTGATATATATTGGTGCCTGACTACGCGCAACTTTCTTAATAGTTTTACGTAATTCTTTAAATGAATCACTCTCACCAATAATCGTTGCTATTGACGCATTTGAATCAGGATCTGAACTAATCGCATTTTGAACTATTGTTCTTAATGAATTTAAATCAATCGGTTTCGTTAAAAAATCAAAAGCGCCGTATTTGAGTGCCTGAATAGCACTGTCCATACTTCCATGTGCCGTTATTACTGCTATAGGGATATGCGGATAATCCGTTTGTACTTCATTAACAAACTCAACACCATCACCATCAGGTAACTTCATATCAGTCAAACACAAATCAAATTTATATTGATTCAATAATGTTCTGGCCATAGCAAGATTTTCAGCACAATGGCAATCAATCTTCATTCGCTGAAGCGTTATCTGCAACAACTCCCGAATATCTGGTTCATCATCGATAATTAGCGCAAGTTGAGACATTTCTATATCAGCTCATACTGTTTATTAATATGCATAAAACTTAATCTGAATGTTGTACCTTTATTTGATGTTGAATGTAAACTCAAACTTGCCTGGTTAGCTTCACAGAGTTCACGAGCCAAATATAACCCTAAACCGGAACCTTTCGTCTCTGTCGTAAAAAAAGGTTCAAACAGGTGTTCTCTAATTTCCTCTGAAATTCCTGAACCATAATCAATTATATCAATATAGGGCCGTTGTGTTTCATCACTTATATTGCAAGACAAGGTAATTATAGGTTTACCCTGACTATAACGCATCGCATTTTCACAAAGATTCCATATAACCTGATGTAATTGCGATGGATCGATTCTAACAGAAATATTTTTTTTCTTTATTTCTAAATCAATATCGCCGCTGTTTAAATTATATCTTGATTCAAATTCACTAATTATTTTTTTTAACCATGGAATTATTTCAAAAATTTCAGCCGTCGCTCTTTCTCTACGACTAACACTTAATACATTCTCAATAATATTATTAACACGTAAAGAATGATCATTAATAATTTCGGTCAATCGTTTGTCTTCCTGGCTAATCGTATCGGACTCTTTCAATAGCTGGCCCGCGTGATTGATCGCACCTAATGGATTTCTTACTTCATGTGCAATACTTGCAGTCAGTCTGCCTAGTGATGCCAGCTTCAAATGTTGGGCTCGCTGTCTGATTCTTGCTATGTTTTCAAGAAAAATAAGAATATGAAAACTCGAAACAAGCGTTAACTTGATAAACGACACCTGTAATTCAGTTTCATCTTCCTGTAATTGAATTATCACATTCTGTTTTCCATTATTGTTTAGCCAGTCATTTATACAAGACTTCAGGTAATTATCTATAAAATAAAAGACTTTGTTTGTATCGCCTTTCTGGAGCCCTATTAACTGTTTTGAAGATTCGTTCATAAGCAAAACATTCATGTCGCTATCAAGAACAATAATGCCTGATTGCATGCGTTGAACTATATGTTCATTCAATTTCGCCAATTCATTTATTTCTATCGCTTGTTGCTCAGCCAGTGCTTCTGTTTCCCTTACTCGAGCAGCTAATAGATTTCCTATAAATGCAGTAATAAAAAAAGTCGCACCAAGCATTCCTGCATGAGTGTAATTTACAGTAACGTAGTATCGAAAAAACTGGAGATACAATTCATGACCCAATACAAAAAGAGCGGCAATTGCAGCGAAAAGTATGGCCACTTTTCCTTCACGCAGAATACTACCGCCTGCAACTACTATTATAAGTAGTAAACCAAAACCACTACTCAAACCATCACTTGCATACATCAAAAAACTTAGCATAGTAATATCAATAAGAACATGCAGAACTATTTGAATATTAAATTGCGGAAGTTGCTGATGGATGAACCAGCCGAAAACCAGAGCCACGAGGAAATAAAGGTGACTAACTATCGAGAAAAAATCTGAATCCAGACTTCCAAGTGGTTGCGGCAACTGACCGATATGCACAAGGATGATAAAAAGGCCCGAGAGCAATAATCGATAGTAATTAAAATACTCTAACGCACGCCAGTCAACTGCTTTGGTTTTCCTTGAAATCATCATATTTGATTTATTCATTTTCTAAAAAACTCAACGTACGTTAAAAACACCAGATATTGATGCATTTAGCAACAACAAAATATATATATACGACTAAAATAAATTAAACGCTGTTTAAATATTTAAAAAATCAAATGTATTGACTATACTTTATCTGCTACTTTTAAAGAAACAAACTTCTTAACACATTCAACTTTTCTCCATAAGGATATAACATGAACTTACATGAATATCAGGCTAAAAAGCTATTTGAAGACTATGGTATTCCAGTTCCACCTGGAAAACCCGCTCATTCTATTAAAGAAGCAGTACGCAACGCTGCCGATTTAGGCGGAGACGGCTGGGTTGTCAAAGCACAAGTCCATGCTGGCGGAAGAGGGAAAGCTGGCGGTGTTAAACTGGTAAACAGTATAGAAGAACTCGAATCTACCGTACGTTCCTTACTCGGTTCCCAACTTATTACAAAACAATCTGCTCCAACAGGCCAGCCCGTTAACTGCGTATTGATATCAACAATATCAAGCATCGCCTCTGAATTATATCTCGGTATAGTCGTTGACCGTGCCAGTCGGCGCGTTGCTATCATGGCTTCAACAGAAGGCGGAATGGATATTGAGGAAGTTGCGGCGACTCAACCTGAAAAAATTATCAGTGTTTCCGTTGATCCTGTACTTGGTTTACAAGATCACCAAAGTCGAAGAATTGGTTTCGCGCTTGAGCTTGATGACAAACAACGTAAACAACTCTCCTCTATTTTAAAAAACCTGTATAAATTATTCATCGACAAGGATCTAAGTCTTGTTGAAATTAATCCCCTGACAATTAGTGACGAAGGAGACTTGCAGGCATTAGATGCCAAAATAGGCATTGATGATAATGCCCTTTTCAGACAACCTCATCTTGAAGAATGGCGTGATCCAAGTCAGGAAGATGAAAAGGAAAGTATCGCAAAACGCTTTGATCTTAATTACGTTACCCTTGATGGAAATATTGCCTGCATGGTTAACGGCGCAGGACTGGCAATGGCAACCATGGACATCATTAAATTACATGGAGGTGAGCCAGCTAACTTTCTTGATGTAGGTGGAGGCGCCACCGCAGAAAGAGTGGCTGAAGCTTTCAAACTGATTACCTCTGATAAAAATGTTAAAGCTATTCTGGTTAATATTTTCGGCGGTATTGTTCGTTGTGACCTTATAGCTGAAGGTATTATTAAAGCTGTAAAAGAAGTTGGCGTAGAAGTTCCCGTTGTTGTCAGACTGGAAGGAACAAAAGTAACTGAGGGTAAAGCGGCATTAGCAGAAAGCGGATTAACAATAGTAACTGCCGATGATTTAACAGATGCTGCTGAAAAAGCAGTTGCTGCTGCAGGAGGCAAACAGTAATGGCTATATTAATAAATAAAGAAACAAAAGTTATCGTTCAGGGTTATACCGGCCGCCAGGGTACGTTTCATGCAGAACAGGCGATTGAATACGGAACACAAATTGTCGGTGGCGTCACACCTGGCAGAGGCGGAGAAAAACATCTCGATAGACCTGTGTTTGATACTGTCAGGGATGCTGTTGAAAACGCTGGTGCCAATGCCAGCATGATCATGGTTCCTGCAGCCTATGCTGCAGAAGCAATCACTGAAGCAGCCGATGCTGGAATCAATATTATTGTTTGTATTACGGAAGGTATACCTGTTCTGGATATGGTCAAAGTCAGAGCCTATCTTGAACAGTTTCCTGATATACGTTTGATCGGTCCAAACTGTCCAGGCCTGATTACGCCAGAGCAATGTAAAATAGGAATTATGCCCGGTAGTATTCATAAAGCTGGCGGGATTGGTATTGTTTCTCGCTCAGGAACATTAACTTATGAAGCAGTACACCAAACAACACAAAACGGGTTAGGACAAAGTACTTGTGTTGGTATCGGCGGCGATCCAATTCATGGTATAAACTTCATAGATTGCCTTGGACTATTTGAAGCAGACCCTGACACAAAAGGAATCATTATGGTTGGTGAAATTGGCGGTACAGCTGAAGAAGAAGCCGCACAATTCATTAAGGAAAATGTCACTAAACCTGTTGTTGGTTATATTGCCGGTGTTACTGCACCTCCAGGAAAACGCATGGGTCACGCAGGCGCGATTATCTCTGGTGGCAAAGGAACCGCTGATGATAAATTTGCTGCGCTTGAAGCTGCAAACGTTAAAACCGTACGCTCGCCAGGAGAATTAGGCAGCGCGATTGCTGAACGATTATCTTAAGCCTTCACGCCTGAACCTTAATATTGAACCTGATAATATTTCATTATCAGGTTCAATATTAGTCTCTACTTGGTAAACTCCCGACTTATGGGTATATTCGCTCAGACTTTTTGTCGTTCTTTAAGATTATGTCAGACACTTCATTAAATATTTATCTTGCCCAGTTAAATCTCACGGTTGGAGATATAAAAGGTAATACAAAAAAGATCATTCAATCTATTAGTGATATTGAGTCAAAAGGTAATGCTGATGTCATTATCTTTCCTGAGTTAAGTATCAGTTCTTATCCTCCTGAAGACTTATTACTACGCCCTGCTTTTAATGAATATATTTTATCTGCTTTGGATCAAGTCATAGCAGCGACCAGGAACATACATGTCATTATTGGTTATCCAGTAAAACTGGATGACAAACTCTATAATGCATGTAGCCTGATTAATGAAGGAAAGATTGTTAAAACATATTACAAGCAACATCTTCCTAACTACGGTGTATTTGATGAAAAACGATATTTCACTGCTGGAAGCGAGACATGTTTATTTGAAATAAAAGGAACCATTGCTGCTTTGAGTATTTGCGAAGATATATGGGTTGCGGAACCGATTCAGAATGCAGCATCTGCTGGCGCAAAAATAATGTTTAATATTAATGCTTCTCCTTATCATAAAAATAAATTGATTGAACGGGAAAAGATGATTTCTGACCGCGCACGAAATTCTAACATGTATGTCGTTTATACCAATCTGGTTGGCGGACAGGACGAACTTGTCTTTGATGGCAATTCACTTGTTGTTAATAACCAGGGAGAGATTGTTTTTCATACACCTCAATTTGAAGAAGGTTTATTTAATGTTCATCTGGATATTCAACAATCGAAAGTAAAAACAAAGACAACCTCATCCAATTCTGATTTAGCCGAAGAAGAAAATATTTATAACGCTCTGGTTCTGGGTGTTAGAGACTATGTAAGAAAGAACAAATTTAGTGGTGCGTTAATTGGTTTATCTGGAGGAATTGATTCTGCATTAACATTGAGTGTTGCTGTTGATGCCTTAGGCGCTGAAAATGTTGAAGTATTAATCATGCCCTCACGTTATACAGCAAACATGAGTAATGAAGATGCTTGTCTGCAGGCAAAATGGCTAGGCGTAAATTATGAAATCATTTCAATAGAACAACCATTTGAATCTTTTCTGGACGTTCTCAAACCTCGTTTCAAAGACTTACCTGGCGACATTACAGAAGAAAACATACAGGCTCGCTGCAGAGGCATTCTGTTAATGGCTGCATCAAACAAAAGTGGCAAACTGGTTTTAACCACAGGAAATAAAAGTGAGATGGCTGTCGGTTATGCCACGCTCTATGGTGATATGGCTGGCGGCTATGCGCCACTCAAAGACGTATGGAAAACCTTAGTCTATAAACTTGCATTATGGCGTAATACGAAACAACCAGTTATTCCCGAAAGAGTCATTAGCAGAGCACCCAGTGCAGAACTGCGTCATGATCAAATAGATCAGGATTCATTACCTGACTACGATATTCTGGACTCTGTTCTCGAGCAATATATAGAACTTGATATCCCACCGGAAAAGATTATTAAGAATGGATACGATGCTGATGTAGTTTATAAAATCATCCGATTAGTGGATATAAACGAATACAAAAGAAGACAGGCAGCGCCGGGTGTCAGAATAACTGAAAGAGCTTTTGGCAGAGATCGCCGTTATCCCATTACTTCCGGATATATAGAAAAATAAAAAACTATTTAACCTTTACATTCTTCGCATCATAGGCGCCAGGATGATTTGGATAATTTAATTCTAGTACGCGTAAGGCATCATCCGAAAGGTCATTCATTTCAAGTACGCGATAGGCTTTTGCCAAAACCACCAGGGCATCAGGTACTGATGGTGTGCGAGGGTAGTTTTCAACGACGAATCTGGCTCTGTTTACAGCAGCGACAAATGCACCACGGCGCATGTAATAATTTGCGACATGAACTTCATTCTTTGCAAGAATATTGCGTAAATAACGCATGCGTTGTTCAGCATCCTGAACATAGACACTATCAGGATAGCGTTTAACTAATTCAGAAAAAGATTCAAAAGCATTTAGCGCAGCTCCGGGGTCACGTTGTGATTCATCTGTTGGCAAATAACGCTGGGTGAACCCTTTGCCTTTATTAAAATTAGCCAGGCCTTTCAAATAATAAGCATAGTCAACATGGCGATTTTGAGGATAAAGTTTTATAAAACGATTACACGCCGAAATAGATGCCTCAGGTTCATCGTTTTTGTAATAGGCATAGGATAAATCCAATAACGCCTGTTGTGCATGAACGCCAAACGGATACCTGGTTTCAAGTTTCTGGTAAAGTTCAACCGCTTGCTCATATTCTCCAGACTCCAAAGCCGCATTCGCTTCAGCATAAAAATGATCGGCATCCCAACCTTTGGTTTCGTCTTCTTTCTCATCACCAAAATAAGAGCAGCCTGTAATGATAAAAATCAGTAAAATTGTTATTAAATGTCGCATAAACTGTAGGTTAGCCTAATCCTATCTTAAGGGCAAAATTTCAAAACAGATGAGTAGATTTCAATTACAAGTCACTGTACCCGACGAGCTTGCTGGAAAACGTCTTGATCAGGCTCTTTCGTCACTGTGCCCCGAACACTCACGCTCAAGAATCCAATCATGGATAAAATCAGGCGATGTCAGTGTCAATAATATTAACTATAAACAGCGTGACGAAGTCAGTTCTGGAGACGTCATTGCAATAGATACAAAATTACAAACTATAGATAAATACGAAGCCGAAAATATCAATCTTGATATAATTTATGAAGATAATGACATCATTATTATCAACAAGCCTGTCGGCCTTGTCGTCCACCCTGGGGCAGGAAACCCGAATCATACTTTGGTCAATGCCCTGCTGAATTTTGATAATACCCTGGAGGAAATACCTCGCGCTGGAATTATTCACCGTCTCGACAAGGATACAACTGGAGTGATGGTCGTTGCCAGAACGCTTGAATCTCATACCTTTTTGGTGAAGAGACTACAGGAAAGAGTGATTAAGCGTGAATATCAAACTGTTGTTTGTGGTCAGATCATTGCCGGCGGTTCTATTGAAAATAAAATGGGTCGGCATCCTGTACATCGAACCAAAATGGCTGTGACAAGTTCTGGTAAAGTTGCTACAACGCATTATAAAGTAATAAAAAAATTTCAACATTACACTCACCTGCATGTTCAACTGGAAACGGGTAGAACTCATCAAATCCGTGTACACATGTCTCACATTAAACACCCTGTCATCGGTGATCCAGTTTATGGTCATAATAAATCTATCCGGAAAGGGGTCGATTCTTTACTGCGTGAAATCATTACCAATTTCAAACGGCAGGCTTTGCATGCTTTCTCTCTGGAGCTTCCACACCCTTCAACAGATCAAAAAATAAAATTTACAGCTGAACTACCTGAAGACATGATCGTATTAATCGAAGGGTTAAATAAATATGACCAGGCAGAAAAATAACATTTGGCTTGATGCCGATTGGCCAGCGCCAAAACATATTCGCGCAGGTACTTCGCTCAGAACAGGTGGTTACAGTACAGCACCTTATAATGAATTTAATCTTGCACTCCACGTTGGTGATAACCCTGATGATGTAAAAAGTAACCGCGAAATACTATTTAATTACCTAGATTTATCTTCAGAACCATTCTGGTTAGAACAGACACATAGTGCAAAAATAATCTCTATTGATCGTCCCTCTGCAAACAGGAAAGCAGACGCCAGTGTTACAACCCAAAAAAACAGGGTAAGTGTCATTATGACCGCAGACTGCGTTCCAATTTTACTTTGCAATAAAGAAGGAACAAAGATTGCCGCTGTGCATGCTGGCTGGCGTGGTATCTGTGGCGGCATTATTGAAAACAGCCTGAAAGCGTTTTCAGAACCGGAAAACCTGATTGCCTGGATTGGTCCTTGTATTAGCCAGAAATACTATGAAGT
The DNA here is from genome assembly GCA_013112535.1 of Pseudomonadota bacterium. Lineage (GTDB taxonomy): Bacteria > Pseudomonadota > Gammaproteobacteria > Eutrophobiales > Eutrophobiaceae > UBA7359. Next base: position 40,257 of record JABFGI010000003.1, on the reverse strand, counting down.
CGGCACAGAAGTCTATGAAAACTGCTTAAGTCACTCAAAAATGCTGGAAAAGGCCTTCAAACAAACCAACCGTAACCATTGGTATGCAAATCTAGTACAAATTGTCAGAATTCTTATGGAAAAAGAGAGAGTTGGCTCGATTCATGAATGTGGTTTATGCACGTACAAATTAGATGACATGTTCTATTCCTATCGTCGTGACAGAGAAACTGGTCGGATGGCTTCAATGATTTGGATGGAATAGTCTCAATTTTGGACTAAGCTTTATTTTTATAAGCATAATAATAATGTCAGGGAGAATCAGGAATGGGGCACAATAACAAAACACTCAGTTTTAGTGAAAGCGTCAACTTCATGGTTGATCGTGCATTGTCAGTACTTGATATTGATCAAGGAATAGCCGCCGCAATTAAAACCTGTAACTCTACGATCAAAGTCAGCTTTCCTGTCGAAATCAATGGCAAAATTGAAGTATTTACCGGCTGGCGTTCCGTTCATAGCGATCATCGTCTACCATCTAAAGGCGGTATTCGCTTTGCTTCGATAGTAGATGAAGATGAGGTTGAAGCATTAGCATCATTAATGACATATAAATGCGCCATAGTCGATGTCCCCTTTGGAGGTTCAAAAGGCGGTTTACTAATCGAACCTTCAAAATATACACGTGATGATATGCAAAGAATAACGCGTCGCTTTGCAAGAGAGCTCATTCGTAAGGGATTTCTCAGCCCGGCAACCAATGTTCCCGCACCGGATATGGGTACCGGTGAACGAGAGATGGCCTGGATAACTGACACATACAGACATCTTCACCCTGAAGACATTAATTATCTCGGTTGTGTTACTGGTAAACCTGTCGCGCACGGTGGTATTCGTGGAAGAACCGAAGCTACCGGTAGAGGCGTTGTTTATGCAATTCGAGAATTCTTTCGTCATGCAGATGATGTTGAAGCAGCTGGACTTAAACCCGGACTTGGAGGAAAGCGCATTGTTGTTCAGGGTCTGGGAAATGTTGGTTACTACGCAGCTGCACTCCTGGACGAAGAAGACGATTGTAAAGTTATCGCAATAATCGAACGAGATGGTGTATTGATAAACGATGATGGAATATGCGTTGAAGACGTTCGTCAACATATTAACGAACACGGCACTATCAAGGGCTTTCCCGATGCCAAATTTTCAGAGGATGGTGCATCAGGTTTGGAAATAGAATGTGATATTTTGATTCCTGCTGCTATGGAAGCACAAATTACAAAGAAAAATGCCGAAAATATAAAGGCTAAAGTTATATTTGAAGCGGCTAACGGCCCGGTTACTTTCGAAGCTGACGATATTTTACGGCATCGTGGCGTTACGATCATACCGGATGCCTATGTGAATGCCGGTGGTGTGACCGTTTCGTATTTTGAATGGGTGCGTAATTTAGCACACATTCGTTTTGGTCGTATGGAAAGACGTCACGATGAAATGCGCGGCGCAAAAATGGTTCAAGCCCTGGAATCATTAACTGGGAAACAATCTGAAGAATGGATGCAAAAAGAATTAATTTATGGCGCAGACGAACTTGATCTGGTTCGTTCAGGACTTGATGACACTATGCGTAACAGTTATCAACAATTAAAAGAAGCCTATCATTCCAGCGACAAAATCACTGATTTCAGAACAGCATCATATGTTGTCGCTATAAAAAAGATAGTGCGATCATATATCGACATAGGTGTCTATTAATTTACAAAAGTAGTGGTTTTATTTTTCTCACTAAAAATAATCTGATTCATTTTTTAACTTTAACTACTTGAAGATTATTTTTTTGTCCCTATTTATCTTCTTAAGAATGACTAATTAGCAGGACATAAATCATGCGCCCGGATAAATTGACATCAAAATTGCAAATGGCATTGGCCGAATCGCAAAGCCTTGCTGTCGGCCGTGATCATCAATATATAGAGCCGGTTCATCTGGCACATGCATTACTAAATCAGGAAGGTGGAACTTTACCTCATATACTTTCCACTTCGGGCATTAACCTGAATAAACTTGGTAGCGAAATTATAAATTTACTGAACTCTCTACCCACCGTCAGTGGTGCTGCGGGAGATATTCACATCAGTAAAGATTTAGATCGTGTTCTGAATCTCATGGATAAAGCGGCGCAAGATCGTAATGATGATTTTATCGCCAGCGAGCTTTTTGCTCTTGCCGTATTGGAAGACAAAGGAAAACTTGGGTCAATTTTTAAAGAGAATGGCGCTGATAAAAACAGAATAAATGCTGCCATTGAAGCCTTGCGTGGTGGAGAAAAAGTCAGTGATTCAAATGCTGAAGAAAACCGACAGGCGTTGGAAAAATTTACTACAGATGTTACTGCCCGTGCTGAAAGTGGAAAACTGGATCCAGTCATAGGTCGCGATGAAGAAATACGACGAACTATCCAGGTATTACAAAGACGCACTAAAAATAACCCTGTTTTAATTGGTGAACCCGGAGTTGGTAAAACAGCAATTGTTGAAGGGCTGGCACAACGTATTATCAATGGTGAAGTTCCAGAGTCATTGAAAAATAAACGGTTATTATCGTTAGATATGGCTGCGCTTATTGCAGGTGCAAAATTCCGTGGTGAATTCGAAGAACGTTTAAAAGCAGTATTGAATGACCTGTCTAAACAAGAAGGACAAATCATTTTATTTATCGACGAAGTCCATACCATGGTTGGTGCAGGCAAAGCCGAAGGTGCTATGGATGCGGGCAATATGCTTAAACCTGCTTTGGCAAGAGGCGAACTTCACTGTATTGGCGCGACTACCCTTAACGAATATCGTGAGAACATTGAAAAAGATGCGGCATTGGAACGTCGTTTTCAGAAGGTTCTTGTTAATGAACCTACTGTTGAAGATACTATTGCCATACTTCGTGGTCTTAAAGAACGTTACGAAGTACATCATAATGTACAAATAACTGATCCAGCCATTGTCGCCGCTGCAACTCTATCAAACCGATATATTACTGACCGTCAATTACCGGATAAGGCAATCGACTTAATTGATGAATCAGCAAGCCGTATCAGTATAGAAATTGATTCAAAACCTGAATCAATGGATCGTCTTGAACGACGTGTAATCCAGATGAAAATTGAACGTGAAGCATTAAAGAAAGAAACTGACGATGCATCAAAAAAGCGAATGGAATTACTTGAAGCTGATATTAAAAATATCGAACGTGAATTTACAGATTTGGAAGAAATCTGGATTTCTGAAAAAGCCGCATTACAAGGGACACATAATATTAAAGAAAAGCTGGAACAGGCCAGACTTGATTTTGAAGCCGCGAAACGTTCCGGTGATCTAAACCAGATGTCAGAACTGCAATATGGCGTTATTCCCGAGCTTGAAAAACAGTTAGACATGGCCGGACAGGCAGAAATGCAAGACATGAAGTTACTGCGAAATAAGGTAACTGAAAATGAAATTGCCGAAGTTGTCGCTAATTGGACCGGGATACCAGTCAGCAAAATGCTGGAAGGCGAACGCGAAAAACTATTATCAATGGAAGATATATTGCACAACCGTGTTGTCGGACAAGAACAAGCCATAACCGCTGTTTCTAACGCGATTCGCCGATCACGAGCGGGACTTTCTGACCCTGATAAACCCAATGGCAGTTTTCTTTTCCTTGGTCCTACCGGTGTCGGCAAAACTGAATTATGTAAAAGCCTGACTGAATTTTTATTTGATAGCGAAGATGCCATGATCCGAATTGATATGTCCGAATACATGGAAAAACATGCCGTTTCTCGATTGATTGGAGCTCCTCCGGGTTATGTCGGCTACGAACAAGGCGGGTATTTAACTGAAGCAGTCAGACGTCGTCCCTATAGTTTAATTTTACTGGATGAAATAGAAAAAGCTCACGCAGATGTATTTAATATTTTGCTACAGGTGCTTGATGATGGGCGTTTGACGGATGGTCATGGTAGAACCGTCGATTTTCGCAATACTGTAATAGTGATGACCTCTAATCTGGGGTCGAATCTGATACAGGAGATGTCTGCCGATTCTGAATATGACAACATGAAAGAAATCGTAATGCATGAAGTCAGTAATCATTTCAGACCTGAATTCCTGAACAGAATCGATGAAGTTGTCGTTTTCCATGCATTGCTACAGGAACAAATTCAGGCAATTGCAGAAATCCAGATTAAGCGCTTGCAAAATCGTTTACTGGCGCAGGAAATTGACCTGAACGTGGATGCAGACGCACTTAATGAACTCGGAAAAGCGGGTTTTGACCCCGTATATGGAGCCAGACCATTGAAACGTGCTGTGCAGGACAAGATTGAAACACCGATAGCTGAGAAAATTCTGCTGGGTCAATATGAACCAGGATCCATAATAAAAGTGGGTGTTTCGGAAGGAAAGTTACTATTTTCTAAACTGGAATCTGACGCCGCATAAGCCTATACCATCTATTACAAATAGTATTTTGGGCGGGATCTGGCAATTATCGTCTAATTATTGAGCTATTTATTAATTAAAACAGTTGGTTATTTGTTTCATATACTCTAATATCTAGCTGAAAACACTTGATAAAACAGGTCAAGAAATTCGGAAATGTCGACTCCAGCAAAAAAAATAAATCTTAGTGGGCTAGCACGAAAGCTTGTACTTGATGGCTTGCTTGATGAAGAAAAGGCTCAAAGTACGCTTCAAGATTCTATAAAGAAGAAGAAACCTTTTGTCAGTCTGATCGTTGAAAATAAACTTGTTCCCAGTAGTACTATTGCATTAGCAGCAGCTCAGGAATTTGGCGCGCCACTGGTAGATATTGATCTTCTTGAAATTGATCCAGATGTTATCAAACTAGTCAAAGAAGACCTTATTAAAAAACACAATGCTCTCCCAATTTTTAAACGTGGCAAACGACTTGCTGTCGCAGTCTCAGATCCAACTAATATTCAAGCACTTGATGAAATTAAATTTGCCACAAGTCTAAGTACTGATGCCATTGTTGTCGAAGAAGACAAACTTGCTAAAACTATTGAAAAAGCAATAGAAGCTGCCGATGGTGGTCTGGGAGACATGGATGATGAGGATTTTGATGATCTTGATGATCTTGAAGTCGCCGAAGACGGTCCTCAAGAACAGGATGACTCCGATGTTGACGATGCTCCCGTTGTACGTTTTGTTAATAAATGTTTACTGGACGCGATTAAGAAGGGTGCTTCAGATTTACACTTTGAACCATACGAAAAATCATATCGCGTACGTTTTCGTATAGATGGTGTATTACAGGAAGTCGCTAAACCACCAATGAGTCTTAGTATGAAAATCGCTGCTCGTATAAAGGTGATGTCTCGACTGGATGTGTCAGAACGACGTGTTCCACAAGACGGTCGTATTAAACTTAAGCTTTCGAAATCGAAATCTATCGATTTTCGTGTTAGCACCTGCCCTACTCTATTTGGCGAAAAAAGCTGTATGCGTATACTCGATTCTGATGCTGCTGCATTACAAATCGATCAGCTTGGTTATGAAGATCATCAAAAAGAAATGTTCCTTAGCAACCTACATAAACCCTATGGCATGTTTCTCGTTACTGGGCCAACAGGTAGTGGTAAAACCGTGTCGCTATACACAGGAATCAATATATTAAACCAGGTAGATATTAATATTTCTACAGCTGAAGATCCGGTTGAAATTAACTTACCTGGAGTTAATCAGGTTCAGGTAGATGAACGAACTGGTATGACATTTGAAAAAGCCTTAAAAGCTTTTCTACGACAAGATCCGGATATTATCCTGGTTGGAGAGGTGCGTGATTTGGGCACAGCTTCAATTGCAGTTAAAGCAGCACAGACAGGTCACATGGTTATGTCTACCTTGCATACTAATGATGGCCCACAAACTTTGACTCGATTACAAGATATGGGCATCCAGGCATTTGCCGTTGCGACCAGCATTAATTTGATTACAGCACAACGACTATTGCGACGCTTGAATCCAAATAATCGTGTGCCATTGGAAATGCCAGATGATGCCTTAAAAGATGAAGGATACACTGATGACATGATTGAAAAGGGTATCAGTTTGTTTGAACCAGGCGAAATAACTGATGATAACCCGGGATATAAGGGGCGAGCAGGTATCTATCAAGTAATGCCTATTTCGGATGATATGAAGCGATTAATTATAGAGGGAGCTAATGCAGTGCAATTGGCTGACCAATCCGCATCTGAAGGAATATGGGATATCCGCCGTTCGGGCTTACAAAAAGCAGCAGATGGTATTACCAGTTTAACTGAAGTTAACCGAGTAACAGTAGAGTAAATATTATGGCTGAAGCAAAAAAAGCAGATATGTATGCCTGGGAAGGCATGGACAAAACTGGCAAACGAGTTAAGGGTGAAGTGAGCGGACAAAGTGAGGCCTTGGTTAAAGCGACACTAAGACGCCAGGGCATTAATCCACTTAAAGTTAAGAAAAAGTCAAAACCTCTATTGGGTGGTGGTAGTAGCAAAATCACTCCGAAGGACATTACAGTCTTTAGCCGTCAGTTAGCTACAATGATGTCATCTGGTGTTCCATTAGTTCAGGCTTTTGAAATTGTTGGTCGCGGCCATGAAAATGCCGGGATGCAAGAGTTAGTTTTGGGCATTAAAGCTGATGTAGAAGCCGGTAATAATCTGACAGACGCCCTTAAGAAAAGGCCATTACAGTTTAATGATCTTTACTGCAACTTGGTTGAAGCTGGTGAACATGCCGGTATTTTAGAAGCAATTCTGCATAAACTTGCGACTTACATGGAAAAAACCGAGGCATTAAAATCTAAAATTAAATCTGCTCTTTTTTACCCTGCAGCCGTAATAGTAATGGCTGGTGTTGTTGTCTCCATTCTAATGATCTTTGTTATTCCGCAATTTTCTGAGTTATTTTCAAGTTTTGGTGCTGATTTACCTGCGCTAACTCAATTATTAGTCGACACTTCAGACATTTTTGTCGCCTGGTGGTGGGCCATCTTTGGCGTAGCGGGAGGTGCAGTTTTTGGCGCAATGGAAATAAAAAAGAGATCTACCGCCGTTCAACAATTTTTAGATAGAGCAATATTAAAAATGCCTGTTCTTGGAGAAGTAATGGAAAAAGGAGCCATTGCTCGTTTTGCAAGAACTCTGGAAACCATGTTCGCTGCAGGAACACCCATGGTTGAAGCGATGACCTCTGTAGCTGGCGCCTGCGGCAACATCGTTTTTTACGACGCCACAATGAAAATGAAGGATGAAATTGCTACAGGTACACAGCTTCAAGCATCCATGCGAGACACAAATCTGTTTCCAAATATGGTCATACAAATGGTGGCTATTGGCGAAGAATCCGGTGCTATAGATACGATGCTGGGTAAAGTCGCTGATTGGTATGAGCAGGAAGTTGATGATGCAGTTGAGGCACTGACAAGCTTGCTTGAACCATTGATTATGGCGTTTCTAGGCGGCGTTATTGGTACCATCGTTATTGGTATGTATCTACCAATCTTCCAAATGGGACAAGTTGTAAAATAAACCTTAATTTAATTACTGAGTAGTTTATAGAGTTTTTTTATTCAGTAGTATTTAGTCATTAGCTAATCTACCGAGAAAACACGTGTCTGCAATCGTCGAATTATTCAATAGTTCCCTTGTATTTTATCTCGGCACTATCTTTATACTGGGATTACTTGTCGGTAGCTTTTTAAATGTCGTTATTTTCCGACTGCCCATTATGATGGAGCGTGACTGGAAAGAACAATGTTGCGAACTACTTGAACTTGAAGCACCAGAAGATAACAATGACAGAAAAAGTTTAAACCTTGTCACGCCACGCTCACGTTGTCCTGCTTGTAATCATCAACTAAAGGCCATCGAAAATATACCCGTCATAAGCTATTTATTTCTGAAAGGAAAATGTAGCAAATGCAAGAATAAAATATCTATTCGATATCCTCTGATAGAACTAGTAAGTGCAATAACTGTTACTGTAGTCGCATATAATTTTGGTGTTTCATTACAAGCATTATTTGCTATATGCCTGACATGGGCATTGATCGCTTTAACTATGATTGATTTTGATCATCAATTGCTTCCTGATGATATTACGCTACCTTTTTTATGGCTTGGTATAATCCTAAATCTGGATAAATTTAGTATTTTCACTGACTTAAAATCAAGTGTTTTAGGTGCCATTTTTGGTTATGGAATACTCTGGTTCGTCTACATAACATTTAAATTAATCACCGGAAAAGAAGGTATGGGTCATGGTGATTTTAAATTGTTAGCTGTATTAGGTGCATGGTTCGGTTATCAGTTTCTGCCTCTTATTATAATAATGTCATCATTAGTTGGAGCTTTAATTGGCATTACATTAATGATATTTAAATCTCACAACAGATCAACAGCCATACCATTTGGCCCCTATCTCGCTATTGCAGGCTGGGTTTCTATGCTGTGGGGTTCCGACATAATGTCTGCATATTTAAATGCTGTTATTTAAATGTCGGCTGTTTTACGTATTGCATTAACGGGTGGAATAGGCAGTGGAAAATCGACTGTATCATCAATGTTTCACCAACTTGGCGTTCCGATCATCGATTCGGACATTATATCGAGAGATATTGTCAAACCTGACCGACCTTGCCTAAATGAAATTATTCATGAGTTTGGTAATGAACTATTAACAAAGTCAGGAACGCTTAATCGACAAAAATTACGCTCTATCATTTTTCATGATGATAGTGCTAAAAAAAAGCTCGAAGAAATTTTACATCCAGTCATTTATCAGGAAATAGAAAATCAGGTTTCCAGGCTAAACTATCCATATTGCTTGATAGTGATACCACTACTAATAGAAACCAGAGCAATGGAGCGTTTTGATAAAATATTAGTTGTCGATGCCCCAGAAACCATACAGATCGAAAGAGCACATCATCGAGACAATACATCCGAAAAGAATATCGAGAAAATATTAAAAAGTCAGATTAGTCGCAAGCAACGACTAAAATATGCTGATTTTGTCATAGAGAACAAGCTTGGTATAAATGAGCTTAATAATTCAGTTGTTAAATTACACGAAAAATTCCTTGAACTAAGTAGCTATTATAAAGAAAAAAATGAATAATTAATTGATCGTCAAAATTTTTCTATATCATGCAAAATAAAATAATATTCGAACAACCATTAAACGAGAGGATGAGAAACCTGTTACGTTTAGAACACCTGTTCGATCTTATTGCATTTCGTTCACAAGAATCTATAAGCAAATGGGATTATAGAAATATTCTGGAGTCACTTCTGGAAATCAATGATCTACTTAGTCGCTCTGATTTTAAAACGGAGTTAATTAAAGAATTGGAGCGTCATTCATTAATGTTAACTGCTCTTGAAAATAACCCTGCTGTCGACCAAACAAGACTTAGACAAATAAACAGCGATATTGGCGAATTATCCCTGGAGCTAAAAAGCAGCTCTTATCAGCCAGGTAACTCATTAAAGGAAGATGAACTTGTCACTAGTTTTAAACAACGCACGAGTATTCCAGGTGGCACATGTAACTTTGATTTACCCAGACTTCATTACTGGCTAAACCAGGCTAATGTTAAACAGCTACAGGACCTGGAGAACTGGTCCAAAGACATAGAACCTATTAAGAAATCGACTCATTTAGCATTGGATATGATTAGAAATAGTACTAACCCTGTTAAAGAAAAAGCTGAATCCGGTTTTTTCCAAAAACCGATAGAATCAGATATTGCCTGCCAACTGATAAGGGTTATTTTGCCTTCAGCCAGTCGTTATTATCCTGAAATCAGTGGAGGCAAACATCGATTCACAATTCGTTTTATGGAAGAAACGTCTACCATTAATAGACCATCTCAAACATCAAGCGATGTTGAATTTGAACTTCATTGTTGCATTTTATGAATAAAGTAGCATCTTGCCCGATATGTGAAAAAGAGTCTGAACTTGATAGTTCAAATCAGTATCGACCTTTTTGCTCGAAGCGCTGTAGATTAATTGATCTGGGACAATGGATTAATGAAAGCTATGCAATAACAGAGTCCAGGTCGATAGATAATGGTTTTGAACCGGATACTATAAAAAAGCATTAAGTGCTACCGAAAGTTACCCTTTCACTTACTGTGTCTAATCCCAGATAGCACCTATCATCGCAACACCATAGGCGTTATATTTTCTTGCTAATTCAAGTTCTGATGGTTTCATTCCACCAAGAGCATAGACTGGAAAATTAACTTTTTTACTCATTTCACAGAAATTATCCCAGCCTATCGCTACCTTTTCAGGATGACTTGCTGTTTTGCATACAGGAGAAATGAAAGCGTAATTTACATTTATTTGTTCAGCATGGATAAGTTCTTTTTCATTATGACAAGATGCTCCCAGGATATATTCTTCGCTAATAGGTCTGGTTCTATGCTTAAAAAGCTCTCTGGAATTCAAGTGAATACCATTAACATTATATTCACTTACATCTGATGCAAGACCATTAAGTATTATTTTTGCATCATATTTTTCTGCTAACCTGATTATTTTTGATACTATTTGGGAAAACTCAGGTTCATACTTCTGATATAACCTTAATTGAAAAATTTTAACACCTGTGGAAAAACATTCATCAAGTACAGAAATGAATCTATTTGTATCATTACAGGATGGAGGGCTTATTACATATATTGATCCTAATGATAGTGTTTGAATAATGTGTTTATTTGCTTCAGGAAAAGCATAATTATTCAGTTGTTTTAAATTTGACCAGACTATTTTCTGATTTTCCCTGCTAATTGGATTTCCATCCCACTCATACACTTTAAAAACATCCAGTAAAACTTTTTTGTCCGGGTAATCATAAGACACTCTTGTTAACTTCTTTGTACTTTTGACCGTTATCCCCAATTCTTCATGTAATTCACGATGTAAAGCAGAAACAACACTTTCATTTTTTTCAACTTTCCCACCTGGAAATTCCCATAAACCAGCAAGATGTTGATTGGCCGATCTCCTGGTTATTAAAACTTTATTTTTATCTGGATGAAATATGACTCCAACGGCAACATGTGTTCGGGTATTCACTCAAGTACGGTATTCTGCGTTAATAGTGATATATTCATGAGATAAATCGGTTGTCCATATTTCTTCTTTGCAAGCACCTCTATTTAGATTAACTGATAACTTTATTTCTTCCTGAACCATTACTTTTTTACCACTCTCTTCTGTATAAGTTTTTGAGCGCTCTCCATTATCAACAATACAGACATCATCTAGATAAACACTGACATTATTGATATTTAAATCATTAATCCCCGAGTTTCCAATTGCGGCAAGGATTCTACCCCAGTTTGGGTCAGAAGCAGTAAACGCTGTTTTTACCAAAGGAGACTCCGCTATTTTATAAGCTACACCTAGGCATTCATCTTGATCCTTGCCTTTACTAACTTCGATAGAAATAAATTTTGTCGCACCTTCACCATCCCTGACAATTGCTTGCGCAAGGTCACAACAAATATTTATGACTGCTCTTTCAAATTCAATAAAATCGTCACTATTGCAATTATCTATTAAATTATTTTTCGCTTTGCCTGTAGCAAAAATAGCACATGCATCATTTGTAGAAGTATCTCCATCAATTGTAATTCTATTAAAACTTTTATTGACAGCATTTGCTATTGCTATATCAAGAGCTTCTTTACTAATATTCGCATCAGTTGCTATAAAGGATAACATCGTAGCCATATTTGGCTTTATCATACCTGCACCTTTCGCAATTCCAGTAAGGTTAATATCAACTCCATTAAGAATTACTTGTCTTGAAATTGCTTTCGGAATTGTATCAGTTGTCATAATCGCCTGTGCTGCTTCTAACCATGCATCATTAGATAATTTATTTACTAATTCAGGTAATGATTGATTAATTTTTTCTACTGGTAAATCTTCACCTATTACACCTGTCGAGAATGGTAAAATTTGTGACATTTTACATCCAGTTATTGTTGCTAATGACTGACAAGTACTTTTGGCATGGATAATACCTTTCTCGCCAGTACCTGCATTTGCATTACCTGAATTAATCAGTAGGTAGCGTGGTTTAAAATTATTAACATTTTCTTTGGCAATTTTAACCGGGGCTGCACAGAATATATTCCTGGTAAATACAGCTGAAGTAACCGTGCCTTTATCCAGTTCTATTAAGAGAAGGTCATTTCTTTTATTCGAGTATATGTTTGCAGATGTAGATGCCAGTCGAACACCTTTAATGGGGACTAGTGATGAAGGAAATTCCAGACCAACCGACATAAAAATTACTTATTTCAATTGATAAAGTTAGAAATTAATAAGTTCATTTTTTTTAACTTAATCTTCCATGACATTGCTTAAATTTTTTGCCTGAACCACACGGGCATGGTTCATTACGTCCAACTTTTGGTTTACTACGTGTATAAGGTTTTTCCGCAGGCGGCGATGCTTGCTCCGGAACACCCGGGTTCAGACTACTGGGCGCAGAAGCATGATTAAAGTTCATGTTTTGTTCATGTTCCTGGTTTTCAGCCAATTCTACGTCTTGTTCAGTTCTGATATTAACTCTTGATAGAAAAACAACAACATCGTGTTTCATAGCTTCGAGCATTTGCACAAACAATTCAAAAGCTTCACGCTTATATTCCTGTTTTGGGTTTTTACCTGCAAAGCTTCTTAACTGTATACCTTGTCTCAGATGATCCATATTAACAAGATGCTCTTTCCAATGCCTGTCTAACACATCGAGCATAATTTGCTTTTCTACACGTCGCATCAATTCAGAAGTAATCATTTCTTCTTTATCTTTAACAACTTTTTCCATGGCTGCATGAATTTTTTCACGAAGTGCTTCTTCATGTAGAGATTTATCCTGCTTAAGCCATGAATCAATATCAACAACCAAATCAAATTCATGTTGAAATGCATCTGTTAAACCACTGATATCCCACATTTCTTCCATACTGCCGCGGGGAATATAATTATCAATCACCCCTTCAATAACTTCAGAACGTATATCATTGACTTGTTCGGAAACATCTTCCTCATCAAGTAACTCATTTCTTTGTTCATAAATTACTTTCCGCTGATCATTGGCAACATCATCATATTCAAGTAGATGTTTACGAATATCGAAATTATGTGCTTCAACTTTTCGTTGCGCATTTTCAATTGCACGGGTCACTAATTTAGATTCAATCGCTTCTCCTTCATCCATACCAAGCTTCTGCATAATTGAAGATATACGATCAGACGCAAAAATACGCATTAAATTATCTTCTAATGATAGATAGAAACGACTGGAACCTGGATCGCCCTGTCGACCAGATCGGCCACGAAGTTGATTATCTATGCGGCGCGATTCATGACGTTCAGTTCCAATAATGTGTAGACCACCGCTATCAAGTACTTGTTGATGGCGTTGTTTCCATTCTTCATTAATTTTATCAACTTGTTTCTGATCAGGTTCATTTAATGATTTAATTTCTGATTCATAATTACCACCTAAAACAATATCAGTACCGCGGCCTGCCATATTAGTTGCAATCGTGATTGCACCTGTCTGGCCTGCCTGTGCAATAATTTCTGCTTCTCTTTCATGAAATTTGGCATTCAATACCTGATGTTTTATATTTTCTTTATTAAGTAAATTTGATAAATACTCTGACACTTCGATAGAAGCGGTACCTACTAATACGGGTTGTCCTTTTGACTGGCAGTCTTTTATATCTTCTATCATAGCTGCGTATTTTTCTTTCGCAGTTAAAAAGATAATATCGCTTTGATCATCACGAATCATCGACATATTAGTCGGGATTATAACTACTTCCAGGCCATATATTGATTGAAACTCAAATGCTTCCGTATCTGCAGTACCAGTCATACCTGATAGTTTGGAATACAGGCGAAAATAATTTTGATACGTTATTGATGCCAGAGTCTGATTTTCATTTTGTATCGTTACACCTTCTTTCGCTTCAATTGCCTGGTGTAATCCTTCTGACCAACGGCGCCCTTGCATGGTACGACCTGTAAATTCATCAACAATAACAATTTCATCATCTTTAACAATATAATCAACGTCTTTGTTAAATAAGTGATGTGCTCTTAATGCGGCATTCAAATGATGAAGAATACTGATATTAACCGGATCATATAATGCCTGATCTTCTTTAAGAACATTTTGTTCTCTTAATAGTTGTTCAATGTGATCATGGCCGTCCTCGGTAAAATATGCTTGCTTCGATTTTTCATCCAGTGTGAAATCACCCGGTCCATCTTCAATTTTTTGCACAACTAACTTCGGAATTAATGCATTAATAGTTATGTATAAATCTGACTTGTCATCGACCATCCCTGAAATAACTAATGGCGTTCTTGCTTCATCAATAAGAATCGAATCGACTTCATCAACTATGGCAAAGTTTAAACCTCTTTGTACGCGACCTTCATTACTGAACGCCATGTTGTCACGCAAATAATCAAAACCAAATTCATTGTTTGTACCATAAGTAATATCGCACTGATAAGCAGCTTTTCTTTCTTCTATAGATAGACCACTAACAATTACTCCTGTCGTTAAACCAAGAAAATTATATATCTGTCCCATCCATTCTGAATCACGTTTCGCCAGATAATCATTAACTGTAATGACATGAACACCAGAACCTGACAGGGCATTCAAATATGCTGCTAATGTAGCGACCAGTGTTTTACCCTCACCTGTCCGCATTTCAGCAATATTGCCATTATGTAATACCATTGCGCCGATTAACTGCACATCAAAGTGGCGCATGTTTAATACTCGCAGGCCTGCTTCTCTTACTAATGCAAAAGCCTCAGGCAAAATATTATCCAGACTTTCTCCTTGTTGAATTCTTTCTTTAAACTGTTTTGTTTTTTCTGGAAAGTCGCTGTCATTTAAAGACTTAAACTCTTCTTCAACGGAGTTAACTTGCGCTACTGTCTTGTTTAATTTTTTGATAACTCGATCATTTCGAGAACCAAATATTTTTTTTACTAATCCTGTAATCATACTTTATATCTTTAAATTAAAATTATTACGTAAATTATGTTACGTACGTTACGTAAAATGAGTTCCAGAGAGGCGAAGCAATATAGTTGGGGTCGTTATTTCAGAGAAATATATTTTTTTGGATTAACCGTTTTTCCATTTTGAACAACTTCAAAATGAACATGAGGTCCAGTTGACCTTCCTGACGATCCCATTAAAGCTATTATTTGTCCTTGATCTACTTTTTGTCCGACAACAACAAGATTTTTCTTATTGTGTGCATAACGTGTCTGGTAACCATTACCATGATTTATCTCGACCATATTACCATAGCCATAGCGGACACCAGACCAGGTAACGATACCTGATGCAACTGTAAGTATAGGAGAGCCTGATTTACCGGCATAATCAATACCATCGTGAAAAACCATTTTTCCTGTTATGGGATCAGCGCGCATACCAAATAACGAAGACACCCAACCATCTGTTGTAGGGCTGCCAGTAGGAAGAGTCTGCTTTTGCAATGTTCTGTCTATCAACATTGATTCCATTGCAGTCAATTTTTCTGAACGATCCTTTATTTTGGAATTTAACTTTTCAAGTTCAACAATAAAGTCGCTAACTTCCATCGTCCCGTTATTAACGGGTTCTGGTCCACCTAAACCCGGAGCTGAATTAATATCAAATTCTATTTCATTAAGTTCCGCCATATCAGCCAGGCGCGCACCAAGTGCATCTAGACGCATAACATGAGATTGTAACTTGCTTAATCTTGCAGCTAATGCATCAAGATTTTTTTTAGCATTTTCTTGAGCCTGATCAAGCATTAATTGCTGATGATCAATCTCCTGGCTCCACAGAGGTGCAGTTTGACTGTATAAATCTTTAAAGGAACCACGTGTCAAGTTTAACGCATGCAGACTGCCTGCATGAAAGGTCAATAAACCTGCGATAATACCCAGCATTAAACAAACGCATATAGCCACAGGACCTAAAGTCAAAGTTTGACTTTTTTTCCTAAATTTTGATATTAAAAATAATTGCATATTTATGCTGTGCCAAATAAAACCTGTATAATTACCGTTAATGCATAACACTGATAGAAAAACTAAAAGCCTACCCATCAGCAAATTATTAAAAGATAAGCATTCTTCTATTGCCGATCTTTGTAATAAGGCCAACTCTATCCAGGAAATAAATCAAAAATTAAAAAAATGCCTCGATCCATCTTTGCACAATCATTTTGAACTAGCGAATATAAAAACTGATACCGTAACAATACTCGTTAATTCTTCTACCTGGGCTACCCGCCTTCGTTATAATATTCCAGCTATTCTTAGTGCTTTAAACAAGCAACTAAATTTTACTTCTGTAAAAACAGTCAGAATTAAAGTCAAAAAATTAATTCCCGATATTTCCAATCCTACATCTAACAAAGCCAAAAAACCGATAACTTTGTCTCAAAATTCAGCTCAAATACTTAAGGATGTTGCTGATAATTGTAACGATCCTGAACTACGTAAATGCTTTATAAAATTATCAAAAAATTACCATCACTAATTTAGTCTGCCGGGATAGCCTGCATGAACGAAATGGGTGCTGCATGCCCATCTTCAAAACTAACCAATTCCCAGGCTTTTTCATTAGCTAACAATGTCCGTAAAAGTGCATTATTTAATGCATGCCCGGATTTATATCCACTAAACGCACCAATTAAGCTGTGTCCTAATAAATACAAGTCACCAATCGCATCAAGAATTTTGTGTTTCACACATTCATCTTCATATCGAAGACCATCTTCATTAAGAATTCGGTAATCATCGACAACGACAGCATTATCCAGACTTCCACCTAAAACCAGATTTTTTTCGCGTAGTAATTCAACATCGCGCATGAAACCAAAAGTACGTGCTCGACTAACTTCTTTAACAAAAGAAGTGGTAGAAAAATCAATTTCTGCATGACAATTATTATCATTAAAAACAGGGTGATCAAATTCAATCGTGAATCCCACTTTAAAGCCATCAAAGGGTTCAAACATAGCCCATTTACCATCATCTTCCACACGAACCTTATCCTTGATCCGTAAAAATTTCTTGGGCGCAGATTGCTCTTCAATACCGGCAGATTGTATTAAAAATACAAACGGTCCAGCGCTGCCATCCATAATAGGAACTTCATCTGCACTCAAATCTATGTACGCATTATCTATTCCAAATCCTGCCAAAGCTGACAATAGATGTTCAACAGTCGAAATGCGTACATTGTCCTTAACTAAAGTACTTGAAAGACTGGTTTCGCCAACGTATTCAGGGTTAGCAGGTATTTCTACAGCAGGGTCAAGATCGACACGTCGAAATGTAATTCCTGAATTCACAGCCGCTGGTCTCAAGGTTAAAAATACCTTTTTACCTGTATGCAAGCCTACCCCAGTCGCCCGAATTACATTTTTTAATGTACGTTGCCTAATCATTATTAATATCCATAATTACTCCTATTTAGGAGCTTATATTCTTATACCTTTGTTTTGTAAGCAATTTTACTGTCAATATATAATTTTAGCCAGAGTCATCAGACTCCATCGCCGATTATATCACGTAAAATCCAGATCTAGTCTGCTTGTCTTCTTAAAAATGCAGGAATATCAAGGTAATCCGCATCCCCCTTTACCATGTCTTCTTCTGTCTCTGGCGCTTGATTTCGCATAACCGTTGGCCGCTCGAGATCCCTATAATCGACATTTATATCGTCATTTTGAACCAATTTGATGCGAGATGCATCTTCTTTGAGATTTCCGAGACCCGTTGCCACGATAGTCACACGAATATCACCGGACATTTCAGGGTCGATTACGGTTCCTACTACAACCGTTGCGTTGTCAGAAGCAAATTCTTTTATAGTTGTACCAACTTCATCAAATTCACCAATAGAAAGATCCATGCCTGCAGTAATATTAACCAAAATACCTCTGGCTCCAGAAAGATTTACATCTTCCAACAAAGGACTGGATATAGCAGCTTCAGCAGCAATTTTTGCACGCTCTTCACCTTGTGCTTTTCCTGAACCCATCATCGCCATGCCCATTTCAGACATCACAGTTCTAACATCAGCAAAATCCACGTTAATCAAACCAGGACAGGTAATTAACTCAGCAATACCCTGGACTGCGCCAAGTAGAACATCATTAGCGGCACTAAATGCATTCAATAAACTAACGTCACGACCAAGCACACTAAGTAATTTTTCATTAGGTATCGTAATTAAAGAATCAACAAACTGACTTAATTCAATAATACCTTCTTCAGCAACTGCACTTCGCTTTTTACCTTCAAAGGCAAAAGGACGTGTCACAACTGCAACAGTTAATATACCCATTTCTTTTGCTACTTGCGCAACGATAGGCGCAGCACCCGTTCCGGTACCACCACCCATACCGGCAGTAATAAAGACCATATCCGAACCATCAAGTACATCCATTAAACGATCCCGATCTTCAAGAGCTGCCTGGCGACCCACTTCCGGATCTGCACCCGCACCGAGACCTTTGGTCATGTTACTACCTAACTGCAAGACAGTTTTAGCGCCTGAATTTTTAAGTGCTTGTGAATCTGTATTAGCACAAATAAATTCTACACCTTCCATATTACCACTAAGCATATGCTGTACAGCATTGCCACCTCCGCCACCGACGCCTATTACTTTAATAACAGCCGCCTGATTAGCTGCATCGACTAATTCAAACATGTCGTAACCTCCCAAATTATTAAAAATTTATTCATTAAAAATTACCCTGAAACCAACTCTTCATTCTTTCAAAAATACCTTTCACACCATCATTAATATGAATCGGAGTCATACCTTCCTGATTCTGTCTTTTACCAAAAATTAACAAACCCACACCCGTTGCATATATCGGACTTTTAACCACATCTGATAAACCTGAAACATATTGCGGAACACCTAAACGAACCGGCATATGAAATATTTCTTCCGCCAGTTCAATCACGCCATCCATCTTTGAACTACCACCAGTTAAAACAATACCGGCAGCAATTAAACTTTCGAAACCACTACGTCTTAATTCAGCTTGTACCAGGCTAAATAATTCTTCGTATCTCGGTTGCACTACTTCAGCTAAAGTTTGACGAGCCAATCTTCGTGAAGGCCGATCACCAACACCAGGGACCTCGATACTCTCATCGTGATTAGCAAGTTGCGTTAGTGCGCAAGCATACTGAACCTTGATATCTTCAGCATGTTGCGTTGGAGTACGCAGAGCAACAGCAATATCATTAGTGACTTGATCCCCCGCTATAGGAATAACAGCAGTGTGATGAATCGCGCCATCAGTAAAAACAGCAATATCAGTCGTACCACCACCGATATCTATCATACAAACACCAAGATCTTTCTCATCTTCCGTTAATACGGCGTAACTTGAAGCCAACTGTTCAAGAATAATATCGTCGACTTCCAGGCCACATCGACGTACGCACTTGACAATATTCTGAGCCGCGCTAACGGCACCTGTAACGATGTGAACCTTTGACTCAAGTCTTACACCAGACATACCAATCGGTTCTTTAACACCCTCCTGGTTATCAATAACGAATTCTTGCGGAAGGATATGTAGAATTTTTTGATCAGCAGGTATGGCAACCGCTTTCGCTGCATCAATAACGCGATCAACATCTCCATATGACACTTCACTGTCTCGTATGGCAACAATGCCATGCGAATTCAAACTACGGATATGACTACCGGCAATTCCAGTGAAGACAGAATGAATTTCGCAACCCGCCATAAGTTCGGCTTCTTCTATCGCTCTTTGAATTGAATGGACAGTGGACTCAATATTAACCACGACACCTTTCTTAAGGCCGCGCGACTGGTTTGAGCCTATTCCAATTATTTCAATCTCATCATCTACTGAAACTTCACCGACAATTGCCACCACTTTGGATGTACCGATGTCTAAACCAACGATGAGATTTTTATCTGTTTTCTTAACCATATTTTATCGCCTGTTATCAACGCGCTGAATGTCTATGTTATTTTTTCCATCGAATGGAAAACCCGTTTGTATAACGCATGTCTATTGAGTCTGCCTGTGTAATACGACCTGATATAGTGGTCGGTATTAATGTTAAAAATCGATTTAACCGTTCTTCAAAATCACGCCGCCCTAATGTCACCTTGATGCCATTTTCAAGTTGGAAAGACCATGCTCTTCTTTCATTCAAGGTTAATGAGGCAATCTTGAAACCGAGGAATTGAATTCGTTCCTGCATCATATTAAAACGCTCTAATAAAACTGCTTCCGTTCCTGCAGGACCTGCTAGCAGAGGTAAATCTTTCGGTATTGATGCCACTTCCGGCGCAAAATATTCTGCGCCTGCATTTAACAATCCCGACTCTTTCCAACGAACAACCGGTATCTGTTCAATAACAATCACTCGTAGTGCATCAGGCCATATCCGCTTTACCGTTACTTCTTTCACCCAGGGTTCATCCAGTAAAGCAAGTCTTACGGCATCTACATCAAGATTAAAAAAACCACCGCGAACTTTATCAGTTACCAGTAATTGCAAATCAATTGGAGACAGATTTGTAAAATCTCCTTCTATACGCACTTGTTTTATCGGTAATGTGTCCGAATTCGACAGATACATTCCAGCCCAAACTATCAAGCTGATAAAAGCTAATACAAATGCAATACCGAAATATCGTGGACCACGAACGTGGCTTCTATCCACACTATTAAATTGCAGTTTGTCCGGGTCAATTACCATATCGATGCTCATTAGTTTATAAATTCCTTATCAACAGGCATAACCAAGCTTGTCGCCAATATTTCAACGACTAATTGTTCAAAAGAAATCCCGGCTTGTTTAGCTGCCATAGGTACCAGACTATGACTCGTCATTCCGGGAACAGTATTAACTTCTATTAACCAGGGCTTGTTTTCTTTATCGATCATTAGATCGACTCGACTCCAGCCAGTTACACCGAGACTTTTACATGCTTGCACTGCCAGACCACCTAAAGTCTTTTCGACATTTTCATCCAGACCACAAGGGCAAATATATTTTGTATCATCATCTTCGTATTTGGCCTGGTAATCATAAAACTCTCGTTTAGTTTCCAGCTTAATCATCGGCAAAACCATATCGCCTAAAATAGGGATGGTATATTCACTGCCTTCAACCCAACTTTCTGCCATTACCTGATTATCATATTGATTAGCCTGTTCCCACGCTGATGATAGTTCTTCAACCTGAATCACCTTACTTGCACCAACGCTTGAGCCTTCCCTTGCCGGTTTAACCATGATTGGCAATTTCAATTCTTCTGCCACTTGCTCCCAGTTTGTCTGATCGCTTAATTCAACAGCACCTGGAGTAGGCAAGTTTTTAGCTTGCCAGATGGCTTTACTACGCATCTTGTCCATTGCTAATGCTGAAGCCAAAACATTACTGCCGGTATACGGTAAGCCAATTGTTTCCAATGCACCTTGTATTGTGCCGTCTTCACCACCACGACCATGTAAAGCAATGAAGACCCGATCAAAACCGCTGTTCATTAATAATTGAAATTCATTTTTATTAAAATCGACGGCATGTGCATCGACACCGGCATTACAAAGCGCAGCATGTACCGCCTGGCCACTTTCCAGAGAGATAGCACGTTCAGCCGATTGTCCACCCATTAGCACAGCAACCTTGCCAAAGTCAGATACTTTATATTCAGGTAGAAGCATTATTGCTCGCTCCTTTTTTTGCCAATAACCCTGACTTCTGGAATTAATTTGACTGCACACTTTTCGAATACTGTTGATTGCACCAACTCGATTAAACGCTCTATATCCAGGGACGTTGCATTGCCTGTGTTAATAATAAAGTTTGCATGCTTTTCAGAAACAAGTGCCCCACCAAGTTGCTTACCTTTTAATCCGCATGATTCAATTAACCTTGCTGCAAAATCATTTTCCGGATTTCTAAATACTGATCCGCAACTATGCTGTCCTAATGGTTGAGCTTCTGCTCGTTGGCTTAACATCTGCTTAATTTTTTCTTCAATATCTTCTTTACTTGATACATCTAATGCCAAAGTACAGTTAACAAACCATTCATCATCGGCAAGCGAAACACTTCTATAGCCAATATCAAATTGATCCCTGTTATAAGTCTTTAGCTCACCACTTCTGTTTATTGTTTCGACACTTTTTACATAGCGCCAGGTATCACCGCCATAGGCCCCCGCATTCATTGCCAGAGCACCACCAATAGAACCTGGGATAGAAGCCAGAAATTCAATTCCTTTTAAACCTTGTTTAGCTGCAAAACGTGCTGCTTTTGCGCAAGTAACGCCAGCACCTATTTTCAATTCAATATCATTGATATGTTCAAGTTCATTGATCACACCAACAACAGAGATAACAACACCGGAGATACCGCTATCGCGAACTAATAAATTACTACCCAAACCGACCCAGGTAACAGGCATATCAGCTGGCAGGCTAGTCATAAAATCAGATAAATCGTCTTTATCAGCAGCAATATAAAAATAATCTGCATTACCACCTGTTTTCCATGAGGTATGACGTGACATAGGTTCTTGCTCTCGCAATTCACCGCGAAACAATGTTCTGTCAAAATCAATATTCATATTGTTATTAATAATCACCTGCATCTTTTTCATTTCATTTTCTATACTCAACAAGATTCAAGCCCTCAATGTACCGAGCTTGAATAAAGCTGTTTCGATAAAGCGCCAATATCACCGGCTCCTAAAGTCAATAACAAATCGTTTTCTTCTAACAAACTGGATAGAACTTCAGGAACAGTTTCCTTGTCTTCAACGAAAATCGGATCAACATGTCCTCTTAATCTGATTGCACGGCAAAGAGAACGACTGTCTGCACCGGCAATAGGTTCTTCACCTGCCGGGTAAACATTAAGAATTATCAAACAATCCACGCTTGCAAGAATCTGGCTGAAGTCTTCAAACAAGTCTCTAAGCCGCGTATACCTGTGTGGTTGATAAACAACGACTAATCGTCGTTCAGGCCAACCAGCTTTGATCGCATCAAAAATGGCTTCTATTTCAGTTGGATGATGCGCATAGTCATCAATCAATGTGACATTAATATTATTTAATTTAATATCACCACGCACATGACAGCGACGGGATATACCCTGAAAATGGGATAAAGCACTGACGATATCCTTATCACTTACGCCTAATTCATGTGCAATAGCAATTGAAGCCAATGCATTTAATAAATTATGTTTCCCCGGAAGATTAAGCTCGACTTCTAACCAGTTTTTATTGTCTTTATGCGAAACTTTAAACCAGGTTTTTGTGCTTTCCTGTTTAATTAATTCAGCGTTATAGTCTGCTTCAAAATCCATTCCGTAGGTAACAACCGGCTTCGTCACTTCCGGTAAAATCTTACGAACACCTTCGTCATCAATACACAAAACAGCCAGACCATAAAAAGGTAATTGATGTAAAAACTCGACAAAGTTATGACGCAAGTTCGCAAAATCACCTGCATAAGTATCAAGGTGATCAGCATCAATATTTGTTATAACTGAAATAACCGGATATAGATGTAAAAACGAAGCATCACTTTCATCTGCTTCAGCAACTATATATTTTCCAGTACCCAGACGCGCATGCGATCCTGAACTATTAAGCAAACCACCAATAATATAAGTTGGATCAAGCCCGCCTTCTGCCAGGACACTGGCGACCAGACTTGTGGTAGTAGTTTTACCATGTGTTCCTGCTATAGCGATACCCTGACTAAATCGCATCAATTCCGCCAACATTTCTGCTCGACGTACGACTGGCACTCTATTATTTCGTGCAGCGCATAATTCCTCATTCGCTTCATCTATAGCACTGGTAATCACTACAACATCTGCGTTGACTATATTTTCAGCAGCATGTCCAATAGTGATACAAACACCCAAAGAATCCAGTCTTTTTGTTATAGCACTTTCTTTAATATCTGAACCCGTTACTTCGTAACCAATATTTTTCAGCACTTCAGCTATACCGCCCATACCGGCACCACCAATCCCAACAAAGTGAATATGTTTAACACGACCCATCGCATGTGATTGCATATCACGCATGTATCGCCTCCAGACATATTTTTGCCACATCTTCAGTCGCAGTTGGTTTTGCAAGTGAACGCGCTTTTACTGCCATTTGTATTAACTGTTCAGGAGCTTGATATAACTTCAGCAAAACTTCTTTCAGTTTCTCAATATTCAACTGTGCTTCCTGAATTAAAATTGCAGCATCTACACTAGCAAGATACTTTGCATTTTCTGTCTGATGGTCATCAACTGCATAAGGGAAAGGAATCAAAATTGAACCTATGCCTGCAGCCGCCAATTCAGCAATGGTTAACGCACCAGCTCGACAAATAACAATATCAGCCCAACTATAAACTTCAGCCATATCATTGATGAAAGGTATCACTTCGACATTAACGTCGTGGTCTTTATAAGCTCTTTCTGTATCAGTGACATGGCGTTCACCACACTGGTGTTTTATTTCAAACTGATACTCCTCACCCAAAACAGAAAAAGTTTTCGGTATGACTTCGTTTAACTTCCTCGCTCCAAGACTTCCACCCAGTACTAAAACTTTTAATAGTTTTAAATTTCTCTCTACATACCGTTGTTCAGGTTTTGGTACAGCAACAATATCATTGCGTACAGGATTTCCAGTAACGGTTAACTTTTTAGAATCTTTAAATGCACCCGGAAATGCCGCCATAATAGAAACACAAAATGGAGCCAATAAGCGATTTGTTAAACCTGCGATCGCATTTTGCTCATGGATAAGTAACGGTATGCGCATTAACCATGCAGCAACACCACCAGGGCCGCTGGCGAAACCACCCATACCAAGAACGGCGACAGGACGCACTTTAATCATTATTTTCAATGCCTGGACTAAAGCTATCACAAGCATAAATGGTGTATATAACAAACGTAGTATTCCGTTACCTCTAACGCCGGCAACATTAATTTTTAATAATGGATAACCGTGATCTGGAACAACTTTGGCCTCCATACCTTTACTGGTTCCTAACCAGAAAAGCTTAAACCCTTTCTCTTTTAAATTATCGGCAACAGCCAACGCAGGATAAACATGTCCACCTGTACCTCCTGCCATAATTAAAATATTTTTATCACGCATAGGCAGGCACCACTTTTGATATTGTGTTACGAGCATCCTGACGATTCTCGTATTCAATACGTAATAAAATCCCTAGCAACATACAGTAAACGATTAAACTATTGCCGCCGTAACTCAATAGCGGCAACGTTAATCCTTTTGTTGGAAGAACACCCATATTCACACCCATATTGATGTAAGCCTGTATTCCAATTATCAAGCCAATACCGTAAGCAAAATAGGCAGCAAAATATTTTTCTATGCGTTCAGCGATATGTCCTATCACAAAGGCACGCCAGACAATAAAAGAATATAGAAATATCATGGTGATAGTTCCGATAAGCCCAAGTTCTTCTGCAAGTACAGAGAAAACAAAATCTGTATGCGCTTCCGGCAAGTAGAATAATTTTTGTACACTGCTACCTAAGCCAACACCAAACCAGTCCCCGCGACCAAATGCTATTAATGCCTGCGTTAATTGAAAGCCACTGTCATAAGGGTCTTTCCACGGGTCAACAAAGCTCATCAAACGTTGCATACGATAGGGAGAAAGAATAGCCAAAGTAGCCAATGCACTAATTGCAACAAGACCCCATGAGAAAAAACGGCTAAGAGGAATACCTGCCATAAACAACATTCCCAGTGCGGTAGCAAATAAAACGACACTTGCACCAAAATCCGGTTCGAGTAATAACAGTGCAGAGATAAATGTTAAAACACCAACAGGCCTGATAAATCCTTTAAAGTCTGTTTGCACTGTTTCTCTATGTCGCACAAGATAGCTTGCAAGGTAGGCAATAATGCATAACTTCACCGGCTCGGATGCCTGTAATGAAAACGGGCCTAATTGTATCCAGCGCATGCTACCGTTCACTTCCTTACCTACACCCGGGATCAAAATTAACACAAGCATGAAAATTGCCAGCATTAATAGTGTCATACTCGCGGTTTCCCATAAGCGCATGGGTACTTTTAAAGTTATTAATGCAAGAGACAAACCTATCGTTGCAGCAAGACCCTGACGCCAAAAATAATGTAGCGGGTCATCAAACTCTTTGGCAGAGATTGAAATGGACGCCGAAGCCACCATCACTAAACCAATAAAAACAATTGATAGTGCAATACCCATTAACCAAAGGTCATAGCCCGCAATTAATTTATTCTTAATATGGTAGTGTGAAGCCAGAGTCGCTTGTTGTTTATATCTTGCAGACATCAACAAGCCTCCAATGCGTTTACGGCTTTGACAAACATATCACCACGTTCCTGATAATTCTTGTACATATCCAGACTGGCACACGCAGGTGCAAGCAAAACAAGATCTCCTGGCGCTGCGATTTGATTCGCTTTACTAACAGCTGCATCCATATCAGGAACAAATTCACAGGCAACGACTGAACCTATAGTCTTTGCTAATTTATCAGCATCAACACCCATCAATAAAACGTTTTTAACATGTTGCTTAACGGCAAGAGTCAGACTGGATAAATCTGCACCTTTACTATCGCCGCCGGCAATCAAAATAATAGATCCCAATTCACATAATCCTTTAATTGACGCGATGCATGCGCCAACATTAGTTGCTTTAGAATCGTTATACCAACTCACATTATTAATCGTTTTAACCAGTTGGCAGCGATGTTCCAGGCCTTTAAAGCTCTTCAGAACATCAACCATGATTTCAAACGGAACATTCAACGAACTTGCCAGCGCCATTGCCGCCAAGGCATTCGCAATATTATGCTCACCTTTAATAGCCAGTTCTTTTTGATTGATAATTTTTACATTTCCCTGACATAAGAAAGCTTCATCGCCTTCTTTAATGACACCAAAATTATTACCTTCAGGTTTGGAAAGAGTAAAAGTTATGCATCGTCTTGAATCTTCATTCATCGCTTTAACAATGTCATCATCACCGTTAATCACCATTAAGCCCTGTCCATAATAAATTTTATTCTTGGCATTAATATAATCGTTAAGTGTTTCATAACGATCCATATGATCAGGAGATACATTCAAAACAACGCTTGCATGCGCATTTAGAGAAAAAGTCGTTTCGAGTTGAAAGCTGGACAGCTCTAACACATAGACATCCGGAACAGGTTCATCAAGTAACTCAAGTGCCGGCGTACCTAAATTTCCACCAACACAAGTTTTCAAGCCGGCATTATGGGTCATCTCTGCAACCAGAGTTGTTACCGTACTTTTCCCATTAGAGCCAGATATAGCAATGATTGGTGCTTTCGCTTGCTGACAAAACAATTCAATGTCACCAAAAACAGGAATGCCTGCTTCAATAACCTGCTTAACACTTTTATTTTCAAGAGAAACTCCAGGACTTAAAATGATTTGATCCGATGCCAACAATGCTTCAGAACTAATTTCTCCAAGATAGACGGGGACAGAATCGAACTCACTTTTTAAGTTTGTTAATTCCGGTGGTTCGTCACGACTATCTGTGACAGCAATGTTTAAACCCTGTTTGCTTAAGTAACGGACACACGAAAGCCCGGTCTTACCAAGACCGACGACAGCGACATCGAAATGCAAATCAGTTTCGTTCATCGTGTTCTTTTTCGTCACCCTCTTTTCGGCAATACAAAACAAGCAATATTCCTCAACGTATTTTTAAACTTGCCAAACCAATCAAGACAAGTATGACGGTCACTATCCAGAAACGAACAATGACACGTGGTTCCGGCCAACCTTTAAGTTCATAGTGGTGATGCAACGGTGCCATTTTAAAAATCCTTTTACCGGTTAATTTATAAGAACCAACCTGCAATATGACTGACACTGTTTCCATAACAAAAACACCGCCCATAATAAATAGCGCCAGCTCTTGTCTTACAACAACAGCAATAACACCCAATGCAGCGCCAAGTGATAAAGCTCCAATGTCTCCCATAAAGACCTGCGCCGGATACGTGTTAAACCAGAGAAAACCAAGACCCGCTCCGGCTATCGCACCACAAAATATGGCGACTTCTCCAACACCGGGAACATAGGGAATACCAAGGTATTCGGCAAAACGAACATGGCCTGTTGCGTAGGCAAAAATTGCCAGTGCTGCAGCTACAAGCACAGTGGGTAATATAGCCAAGCCGTCCAGACCGTCAGTTAAATTAACCGCATTACTTGAACCTACAATAACGAAATATGTCAGCACCACATATAACCAGCCCATGTCAAAAACTAAAGCTTTAACAAATGGAACTATCAATTGAGTCTCTACAGGAAGCGTTGCGGATTGATATAGATATATCGCTGCACCTATTCCAACAATAGACTGTCCCGCATACTTATATTTTGCACTTAAGCCTTTCGGATCGTTATTAATGACTTTTTTATAATCATCAATTAAACCTATGATCCCGAATAGTAACGTTACGATGGTAACGACCAGGACATAACGGTTAGTGATATCTGCCCAACATAATGTGCTAAACATAATTGAAATAAGTATTAACAATCCACCCATCGTTGGTGTGCCTGTTTTGACAAGGTGCGTCTCGGGACCATCATCCCTGACACTTTGACCAATTTGTTTATGTGTTAAACGTCGAATCAAATAAGGACCAAAAAGAAATGAGATGAACAACGAAGTTAATACACCCAGAATTACACGTAAGGTTAAATAACCGAAGACATTGAATCCACTGTCAAATTGAGAAAGGTATTCTGTTAGCCAAAGTAACATTTATTCCTTCTCCTCTATCAACGCATTAACTACTTGTTCCATTTTCATAAAACGTGAGCCTTTAACCAGAACTGTTGTTTTATCATCCAGGACTTCAAGTAAACTTTTTTCCAGTGCATCATAAGAATCAAAATGAAAAGCACCTTCACCATAACTTTGCATTGCATTGACGCTGAGTTCACCTATTGAATATAAACCATCGATATTTGCGTCTTTGGCTAATTGACCAGCCTTAACATGATGGTCAATAGCAGAATTACCGAGTTCACCCATATCGCCTAACACCAGATAACGTGGACCGTTATAAGCACTGAGAACATCTAAAGCTGCATCAAGTGAACGTGGGTTTGCATTGTAAGTATCATCAATAATTCTTGCGCTATTTTTACCATTCTTAACTTGTAACCGACCTTTGACAGGTCCCATCTTCTCAAGACCACTCTTTATCGTTTCAAGAGAAACATCCAGACTGTAACAACAAGCTGCAGCTGCAAGCGCATTCATAACATTATGAATACCGGACAACGGCAGATGTATATCAATACCGTTATTATTTATTTTTAAACTGAAACTTACCGTTGCATCTTGAGAGGAAACTTCAATCCCCACAGCTCTAACATTTGCATCTGATGACATGCCGAAAGTTAGTTGTTCCTGTTTAAGGCAAACTTCTTTCCAAAACTCAGCATACTCATCATCTGCATTAATAATGGCAGTACCGGAAGACTGTAAACCTGAATAAATTTCAGCCTTTGCTTTCGCAACACCTTCAACACTACCAAAGCCTTCCAGATGAGATGGTGCACATTGTGTAATAACTGCAACATTTGGACGGGCAATCGCACTTAACCATTCAATTTCACCTGGATGATTCGCGCCCATTTCAATAACAGCGTATTGATGTTTCTTATCAAGGCCAAACAAGGTTAATGGCACACCGATTTCATTATTCAGGTTGCCTGTCGTAGCATGTACTTCAGATACTTCAGACAAGATACTGCTTACCATTTCTTTAACTGTGGTTTTGCCATTGCTACCGGTTATCGCCACTAAAGGAATTGATAATTCATCACGCCATGTTCTGGCGAGTAGTCCCATTGCTTTACGTGTATCTTCCACTTGCAACAATGGTTTTGTATGGCTTACTTCTTTTTCCAGCATTACAGAAGATGCGCCATTCTCTTCAGCTATGGACACATAATCATGGCCATCAAAGTTCTCACCCGTTAATGCAATAAACAGATTTCCATGCGTTATTGTTCGGCTGTCCGTACTACAACCGGAAAAAATAATATCATCACCAACAAAACTGGCATTGATAGCTGTAGCAGCTTTTGAAAGTGACATACTGATCATGCTTCACCTTCCGTTAAGCGTCTTGCCAATTCACGATCACTAAATGGTAAAAGCGTCGAGCCAATTTGTTGTGTTGTTTCATGTCCTTTACCAGCAACTAAGATGACATCATCTGCATTAGCATTTATATATGTATTAATAATCGCATCAGAACGATCATGTTTAATAATGACTCTGGATTTATCTTTAATGCCTTCGAGAATATTTGCGATGATCTTTTCTTCCGGTTCTGTTCTTGGATTATCATTCGTTAATAAAATTTGATCGGCCAACGATTCGGCAATCGCACCCATTTCTGATCGCTTGCCTGTATCACGATCTCCACCACATCCAAACACACAATATAATTTACCAACGCAGTATGGGCGCAATGCCGTCAATGCTTTTTCAAGTGCATCAGGAGTATGTGCATAATCAACAACCAGTAAAGGTTTTGACTCACTGGAAAAATATTCCATGCGTCCCGGTACACCCGAAAACCCTGACAAGGCTCTGGCAACATCTCCTGCAGAAAGACCGGAAACACATAAAGCAGAAAATGCGGCCAGTATGTTTTCCTGATTAAATATGCCTAATAATTTCGTTTCTATAACTATATTGCCGCCAGAAGGGTTCCAGGGACTTTGTATAGTCAATGTTGTTTTAAGTTGATCAGTAATAATTTTTTTACATGAAACAACAGAAACATCTTTTCTGTTTATTTCTGGCTCAACTCCTGAAGTAGTATAAGCAATAATATTTAGTGTATCTGGTAACTGATTAATTAGTTGAATACCATATTCATCATCAATATTAACAATGGCATGTTTAAGGCCTGACGATTTAAACAATTGAAATTTTGCATTGGCATATTCTTCAAGCGTTTTATGATAATCAAGATGGTCTCGACTTATATTGGTAAAGATTGCCGTATTAAAAAAAGTACCGATAACTCTTCCTTGATCAAGTGCATGAGAAGACACTTCCATGACGACAGAATCAACTTCATTTACCCAATTTGAAAACAGGGAATGTAACTTGACAGGATCAGGCGTCGTCATGTTTGCAGATTCAACTTTCCCTAATTGACCACTACCTATCGTCCCAATTACCGCAGATTGTTTTCCAAGCGAACTTAGAACCTGTGCGATCATATATGAAACGGTGGTTTTACCATTAGTACCGGTAACGCCAATGATTTGCATCTGCTTCGATGGATTGTCATAGAAGCGACTAATAATAATGCCAGCCTGTTTACGTAAATCAGGAACCATTACAACAGGAACAGTTATTGATTGCTGATTAGTGTTTTCATTTTCATCAATGGCAATAACGCTTGCACCGGAATTAATAGCATCGTCTATATAATCAACACCATTAACAACTGTTCCGCGATAAGCCATAAATAGATCACCCGGCTTCACTTGTCTGCTATCAATAGCAACACCAGTCACATTAATTGATGAATTAACCCCTGCTAGCCCGTTTAATAATTCGGACAAGGATTTTGATAAATTCATTTTCTCAGCAGTCATCATCAATCAAATCCTTGTATTTGATCAGGCTTATGATGGTTTGCCATAATCGGACTCGTGATCGCCGGTAAATCATCAGGTGGCACATTCAAAATTCTAAACGCACCTTCCATCACTCTGGAAAATACAGGAGCGGCAACGACACCACCATAATGATGATCTCCTCTGGGCTCATCAATAAGAATGACCATTGCATATCGAGGTTGGCTGGCAGGCGCGATACCGGCAAAGACAGAAAGATAACGATCATCAGAATAGCCACCGCGAATATATTTATAAACGGTGCCAGTTTTACCCAGGACCCGGTAACCTCTTATTGCAGCGCGCTTGCCTGTACCTTGATCAGATACTACGGTCTCCATCATTTTTCTAACTTGTCTGGTAACTTTTTCCGGTAATACACGCTTACCCGAAACAGACCCTTCAACTTTTAAAAATGAAATGGGTAACATCACTCCACCGTTTGCCAGCACCGAATAGGCATGCACCAGTTGTAAAGGTGTAACTGACAAACCATAACCAAATGACATGGTCGCCATTTCAACATCGGACCATGCATTATAGGGACTTAAACTTCCAGAAGACTCACCAGGAAAGGCGCTGCCTGTAGATTGACCAAAACCGACTCTTGACAAAACATCCCAGAATTTTTCCGGCTCGAGCGACAATGCTATTTTACTGGCACCAACGTTACTCGATTTAGTAATGACAGTAGAAACATTAATATTGCCATAGTTACGCATGTCACGAATGGTGTGATCACCGACTTTATAAAAGCCGGGAGATGTCTCTATTGCTGTGTGCGGACTATAAAGTCCGGAATCCAGACCTGCGGCAACGGTAAAAGGTTTCATCGTAGAACCGGGTTCAAACACATCAGTAACCGCACGGTTACGATAAAAACTACCCTTTAATGTCTCGCGATTATTCGGGTTATATGAAGGTTGACCAACCATAGCCATAACTTCACCTGTTCTCACATCAAGCATAACCAAAGAACCACTTTTTGCCCGATGATATTTAACTGCCGCAGCCAGCTCACGATAAGCTAAATACTGGACGCGTCGATCAATACTTAATCTAAGTTCTTTCCCTGGTTCTGAAGGCTCAATACTTTCTATGTTTTGAACAATCCGATTCAAGCGATCTTTTAAAACGCGTTTCTTCCCGTTTTTTCCACTCAACCAGTCATCATAGGCCAATTCCAATCCTTCCTGCCCCTGATCATCAACATTGGTAAAGCCGATAATATGTGAAGCCACTTCGGCAGCAGGATAATAACGTTTGTATTCGCGTTGCGTAGATACACCTCTTATTTCCAATGCCTGTACTTTTTTAACCAAGTCCGGTGTGGCGTGCCTTTTTAAATAAATAAAATCTCGATTCATACGGGCACGTAAAGTTTCATGCAGATCTTTTACTGTCATACCCAGCGCTGCTGCTAATTCAGGAAAACGTTCAACATCTTCAAACACTTTCTTTGGTGTCACCCATATGGAGTCAACCGGTGTACTCATTGCCAGTTGTTCACCATTGCGATCAACAATCACGCCTCGATGTGATGGAATATCAACCACACGTATCGATCGAGCATCACCATGTTCTTTCAAAAAATCATTATTTAACAACTGTAAATAAACAGCGCGTGATGCAAGCACAGCCATGCCACAAAGAAAAAAACTTAACACCAGCCAACGGCGTACTGGATATTGTGCTTGTACTGTGCGTAATTTCATTTGGCTAATAACACCACTGAACTTTGTTCCGGCATTTTCATGTCTAACTCTGTTCTGGCTAAGGATTCAATTCTGTCATTAATCGCCCAGGTACTTTGCTCTAGTTGTAAGCGCCCCCATTCTTCATTAAGTTGATCATTCGTCCGTTCCAATTGCTGTAGTTCAACAAACAATCGTCGCGTGTCATGGCGCGCGATCACAACATGCAACGCCGATAAAAATATGAGGATATAAAGTCCGTAATTTAATAATATTTTCATATCAACAACGCTCCGCGACACGTAACACAGCACTACGTGCTCGAGGGTTTTCAATAACTTCTTTTTCACTGGCCCTAAATTTTTTACCAATTTGTTTTAACTTGATGTTGCTGGCATCCGGCATGATCGGTAATTCAGCTGGATACTCTGTTGGCGAAGATTCATCACGAATAAAACGTTTCACAATTCGATCTTCCAATGAGTGAAAACTAATTGCGGCAAGTCGTCCGCCCGGACATAACGCATCAACAGCTTGCGGCAACACATCTTTAATATCTTCCAGTTCACGATTAATAAAAATACGTAAGGCCTGAAACGTTTTTGTCGCCGGATGAATTTCTTTGACTTTGTGTCGGCTTTTTTTGAAAGGCACTGCCTGGCGAACCAACTCAGCAAGTTGTATTGTTGTCTCTATTGGAGATTCAATACGCGCATTAATGATCGCTTTTGCTATTCGTCTGGATGCCCGCTCTTCACCGTATTCATAAATGACATTGGCAATATCAGCTTCATCAGCCTTGTTTAACCATTCTGCAACGCTTAAACCTTCTTCAGGATTCATGCGCATATCAAGTGGCGCATCAAAACGAAAACTAAAACCACGCCCGGCATCATCAAGTTGCGGTGAAGACACACCAAAATCAAACAGAATGCCAGCAATCTGCCCCTGCAAATCATGTTGTTTAACATGCTGCGTCAACATCGTGAATGAACCTTTGAAAATTTCGAAACGTTGATCTTGAACAAGGTCTGTGCTGACTGACTTAATAGCGTCGGGATCTTTATCGAAAGCGTGTAGTTTGCCTTGCGGGCCAAGTCGCTTAAGTATTTCTCGACTATGTCCACCTCGACCAAACGTTGCATCAATGTAAACTCCATCTGCACGTAATTTAAGTGCCTCAATTACCTCGTCCAATAAGACCGGTTTATGTTCATAGCTCAATGTGTTGAATCACCTAACGTAACAACGTTAAAGTGACAGCGATTGTAATGATTCAGGTGTGGGGACCGAATCATCACCGACTGTTTCCAGCCATTCATCACGTTGAGCCGCCCAGGCCTTTTCGTTCCATATTTCGAATTTATTACCTTGTCCGAGGATGACAGCTTGTTTCGAGAGCTCAGAATAATCGCGCAATTCCTTGGGGATAAGGATACGACCTTGAGTATCAAGCTGGCAGTCCGAAGCATAACCACGCATCATCTGCTTGGTTCGTCGGCTTTGTTTATCGAAATCAGAAAGAGAGGCCAATTTATCTTCAATCACATCCCATTCCGGCAGGGGATATAACCAGAGAGAGCGATCGAGTGGGTTTAAGGTAATAACAAGACTGTTTTCGGCTTGCACAGAAATAAGCTCGCGATAGCGGGAGGGAACCGCCAAACGACCCTTATTATCAATACTGATTTTGTTAAAGCCTCGAAACACAATGTTATCCCCGTTCTGCTGGTAAAATCCACTTTTACCCACAATTCCCCACTTCGTGAACTATAGGGATTTCGAGGCTTCACTGTCAAGGCTATTTTGTGTTTTTTTTCATGAATTATGTCTGTTTTTACAATAACTTAGCTAACAAAAGTGAAATAAACTTATCATATATTGGCTAACTGTTTTGAGAAGTCTATTTTATTCATTATCTTTGCTTAATAAGCTAATAAATCACTTTAAGTACTGTCATGTTAAGTTGTTGAAAGTCTTTTTTTTGAAATAAATATAATAATTTCGTCATTTTTACTCAAAATTAGCGCCCATCTCGTTTGCGAGCTGAAAATAGCGTTGGCTAACCGC
Organism: Pseudomonadota bacterium; assembly: GCA_013112535.1. GTDB lineage: Bacteria > Pseudomonadota > Gammaproteobacteria > Eutrophobiales > Eutrophobiaceae > UBA7359. Next base: position 4,634 of record JABFGI010000003.1, on the reverse strand, counting down.
CATATCGATATCGACACCCGGCATACCATTTTGATACAAAAGCCCCAGATTATAAGCCGCAACAGCATCTCCCATATCGACCGCTTTCTCTAATAGTTCGATCGCTTTTTCAGCATCTAGCTCAACACCTGCTCCTCTTTGATAAGCGATACCGAGCATGCCAATGGCCTCAGCAATACCTTGGTCAGCAAGCGGTTTTAGTAGAAGTAAGGCCTTACCAAACTCGCCATCAGAAAATGCCTGACTGACAATATCTATTGCGTCTTGTACATTGTTAATTTCACCTAAATCTTTGTCTTCCATAATCAGACTTCCTAACTAGCATTAATAACGTAATTAAGTGTTTCTACCACCTGCTCTGGCGTTTGTGCCCAGGCCATGGCCGCCGCATCCACTTCCTTTAATGGATGGATAATCGATTCATCATGTAAGGTGATATAGGGTTTACCCAACGCCGCACAACAACCGGCATCAAATGCTGCATTCCACTGCTTATACTTATCGCCAAATCGAACGATAGCGATATCGCATTTTTCGATCAGGTTTTTGGTACGAATACTATTCACCTTGGATGACTTATGATCGCGCCAGAAATTATTGTCATCTTTACCTAAATGATCGCCGGCCGCATCACTGGCATCATGATCGGTCACCGCTGAGGTGTAAGTAATATCTAAACCCAAAGTTTCTGTCCCTTTCTTAATTTGTTCGCGCCAATCGGTGTGAATCTCACCTGACAAATAGACTGTCCAGTTCATGCTTAACCCTCTGTAAATAATTTCTGAAATTAGAATAAGTGTTTATTGTTTAGAACGATACCCGCTTTATGACATGTATCATAATTATTCTTTTTTTTAACCTTTTTCTGTCATAATCTCATAAAGTAGCAACCGACCAGATTATTTCTGTATGTGCTTTTGAGCATAAAGGGAAAATTATCATGAATATGAAGTCACTGGAATCCAGCCTGAATACATTTGTCGATAACATCATTGTCTGGTCAACCAGTCCGCAGTTTTATGCTCAATGTGGCTATATTTTAATCGCAGTGATAACAGCACTTAGCCTGACTTACGTTTTAAAAAAATATTCTCCAATACTTCGAGAAAAACCAAAACCCGGTATTCTATTCGGCTTAAGAAAGAAAATTTATTCATTACGCGTCTTTCTCTTTCCTTTATTCAATATTATTGCACTGGGTATTGCTGTAGAACTCAGTGACTACACCGTACAACAAACATGGCTTGTTCGTATTGCGCAAAGTCTTGCTGTTGTCTTCATGTTGTATTCCATCATCACGCGTTTTATACCCAATAAATTTATTAAAAACCTGGTTAAATGGATTGCTATACCAATAGCTGTCTTACAGGTCTTTGGTTGGCTCGATGATGTCAGTGCCTATCTTGATACAATTGATATGCAGGTTGGCAACATACGAATCTCGGCTTATGCATTAGCCCGTGTCATTGTTGTTGGCATGATTTTATTCTGGCTCGGCCGCATTTCAAATAATGCCGGACAGCAAATCATTCGCAATATTGATGGGCTTGAAATTGGGACACGCGAAGTTTTTGCCAAACTGTTTCAGGTTACCCTGGTTGTCATCATTTTCATCTTATTGCTACAGGCGATGGGAATAAACCTGACAGCGCTCGCCGTCTTTGGTGGTGCCTTAGGTGTTGGGCTGGGTTTTGGCTTACAGGCCATCGCTTCTAACTTTATCTCCGGCATTATTATTCTTCTGGATAAATCGATTACCGTTGGTGATTACATTGAACTCGAAGATGGTCAAACCGGTGTTATTCGTGAATTAAAAATGCGTTCGACCACACTGGAAACATTTGATGGCAAAGATATCATGGTGCCAAACGAACGTTTTATCACAACCAACTTCATTAACTGGACACATAAAAATAAAAAACAACGTTACTCCATCAACTTTCAAGTTGCCTATAAAACCGACCTGCATGCGTTATTTGATCTATTAAGAGAAGTCGTCGCCAGTCACCCGCAAGTATTAAGTGGACCCAAAATCCCGATTGAAGAACGACCCGATGCTGAAATTGACGGCTTTGGAGATTTTGGTATCGACATCCTGATCGAATTCTGGATGGAAGGAATTGATGATGGCAAAAATCGCGTCGGAGCCGATCTGTTATTAATGATCTGGGATGCATTTAAAGAACACGATATCGAAATTCCCTTCCCGCAACGCGAAGTTAAAATTATTAACTCAAGCGCTGATCAGTTCACTAAATAAAAAAGAGTCGGCCGATAAGCCGGGTTCTGTCGTGGACAATCATTCATCTGGGATGCATATCGCTATACACCTCAAGCAACCTACCCGGAAACAGTGCGGGCCGCACCATCGTTTCCCTATTTGGTCTTGCTCCCGGTGGGGTTTACCCTGCCACTGTTATTGCTAACAGCGCGGTGCGCTCTTACCGCACCATTTCACCCTTACCTGCCGAAACAGGCGGTATATTTTCTGTGGCACTTTCCATCGGCTCACGCCGCCCAGACGTTATCTGGCACCTCGCCCTGTGGAGCCCGGACTTTCCTCTATTGAATCATGTTCAACAGCGATTGCCTGGCCGACTCTCGGGGCTAGTTTATGGCGAGATGATTTAGTTGCAAGGAAAAAAATACTAATAAAAATAATAAGTATCAGGATGGCCCCATAAACTGCTGTAATAAATAATAATATCGAGCATTACCCGAAAGATTATTGTGCCCATCACCATTAACTGTTTCGACTTGCACTTGTGATGCCGGAAATTTTTCAATCAATTGTTGGGAATTTTTTAATGGAATAACAGCGTCATATTCAGCAAGTATGACTAAAGTACTCGCACTAATATCTTTAATACGACTCGCTGAGTCGAATTTATCTTTTAACATTAATGAAATCGGATATACCGGGTACCGACTTTGAGCAATATTCTGAATACTGTCATAAGGCGTGATAAGCACCATTTTATAAATAGCCCGAGTTGATGCCAAAAATGTTGCAACTCCCGTTCCCAGGCTACGGCCTATAACAGATATTTGATTATGTTGTTTTGAAAAAACATCATAAAGATAGTGTGCATCCGAATAGAGATTTTTCTCAGTAGGCTTTCCTGTACTTCCGCCATAACCCCGGTAGTTAACCAGATAGACTGTATGATTTATAAATATCTGACTAAAACTTTTTGCATTATTGACTACTGATTCTGCGTTTCCACCGAAATATATGATCGCATTTTCATTTCCTTGATTCAGAACAACAACATCTAATACGTTTTCACCAACTCCGTACTGTTGTACTTCATGGTCATGAATAACTTTGGCTGTTGGGTAGTAAAGAAAATTACGCTGAAAAACAAAAAGAACAATAGCGAAGATAAAATAAACCGATAAAACAATCCTTATAAAGGATTTAAGTAATTTCATTTTGTTTATCTATACAAATTTTATGACTTGCGAGCATTATTTTCTTGATCGACCTTTCTCGTATTTCGGTGTGTTACGAAGTTTTTGTTCGTCCTGAAGCTTCCGATAATTTTTCCAACGTCGCTGATCAAGCTCGCCTGATTCCAATGCCGCTTTGATACCACACACTTTTTCAGTGTCATGTTGGCAGTTATTAAATTTACATTGCGTCATGAACTTCATCACATCTTCAAACGCATCTTCAATGCCAGTTTCACAATCGCTAAGCTGCAGTTCTCTAATTCCCGGTGTATCGATTAAGATGCCACCGTCATTTAATAAATGTAATGAACGTGACGTTGTCGTGTGTTGTCCTTTCCCGTCTTCGGCACTGACTTCGGCTGTTAATTGTTCAGCATCGGTTAAGCTATTAATCAATGTTGATTTACCCACGCCGGAGGAACCAACTAAAGCAATTGTATGACCTTCTGTACTTAAAGTGCGTAACGACTCTAAACTTGATTTATCTTTTGCATTAACACATTCAACACGCAAATCATTTTGTAATGCTTCAACTTCTTTTTTAAATTGATCTGCATTATCAACCAAGTCAATCTTTGTAAGCACAACAACAGGATTTATCTTTGCTTCCAATGCTAATGCCATATAACGTTCAATACGCGACACATTGAAATCCTGATCACAAGACATGACGATAAATAAGGTATCAACATTCGCTGCGATGGTTTGATCATTCGTCCGTTTACCTGCGGCTTTGCGTATAAGAACAGTTTCTCGATCTAATTTACGCAATGGTCTCTCTCCTTGATTCGGAATTAATATCCAATCTCCCACAGCAATGTTTTTGGGTTCACTAAAGACACCAACATCAAATTCTATTATTCCATTGCTACTCCACACAATACAATGGCTACGATAAATTTTCGAAATGCGGGCGGGATGAGAAACATCTATTTCTTCAGCTAGTAATTGCTCACTGAAAAAAGATTTAAAGCCTAATTGAGATAGTTTAAATATAATATTTTTCCTAATATATTCTGCTTTCAGTAATTATCTATTTATGTCTGCTATCGGCCCAGACTGTGTGAAAACGCGATAATCACAATTATTAACGGTTCAAGTTCCATAAACAACCACTATTCAAGTTGAGGCTTTGTTATTTATCCTCAGAACCGACTTGAATAAATTATTTGTTTGTA
>JABFGI010000002.1 GCA_013112535.1 Pseudomonadota bacterium | reverse complement strand
TTCTTTTAATATTTTGACGATCTGCGCTTCTGAATAGCGTGATTTTTTCATTTATTGTTCTCCTTTGATTGCAGTTTATGCCGGAGAACTCTAAATTTAAATGGGACTAGTTTAAGGGAGGGTTACAGATACAGTATTGAGGAATACGGTGTTCGGTTAGGTCGGCATTGGGGAATAGGTCAAAAAGAAAAAAATAATGGTGTTTTACTTATTGTTGCAAAGAAAGAACGCAAAGTGCGCATTGAAGTGGGTTATGGTTTGGAAGGTATGCTTACGGATGTGATTAGTTCTAGTATTATAAACCGTGAAATTGTACCTCAATTTAAAAAAGGAAAATTTAAATCCGGAATAGAACGGGGAACAATAGCAATAATAAAAGCTACCAAAGGTCAATATAAAATTATTGATTACCAATCAGTTAAAACTGCGGACGAAAATTTTGAAAAACTGGTTCTGATTGGTTTCTTTAGTTTTATTACATTTTTTCTTGTTAGTTTCAGTATTCTCGGAATCAGGCAAAATCGTCTAAAAAGACTAAATGGTTCAAACTCGGACGATGATAGTAGTTGGAGCTGGGGTAGTAGTAGCAGTGGGGGCTTTTCCGGAGGCGGTGGCAGTTTTGGTGGCGGTGGTGCCTCCGGAAGTTGGTAAAAAATTATTATTTAGCCAATGTCTGTTTGATTCTTAAGTCAACATTCTGTTTTACCATGACATCATTAACACCAGCCGGGCGTTTATAAACAACTTTTTTATCTTTATCGACGACATAGACACCTGGCGTACCTTTAACACCATATTGTTTTGCTACTTCATCACCATTTTGTAGCATGGTGTAGGTAAATTTCCTGTTTTCAAAATATTCTATCGGGTCAATCTTGCCATCTTCATAAATATCAACAGCGTAAAATTTAACACCTTTGCTTCGATATTTACGGTAAATGACTTCCATATGTGGCATTAAAGTGGCGCAATAGGGACACCATGTCGCCCAAAAAATAATAACAGATACTTTACCTTCACTATCCTGATAATAATCCAACGGTTCTGGTTGATTTGTCTGTAAGGTCCAGTTTTCAGCCGTGCCACCGATATTAATTGGCAGTTCCCCAGCTTGAACTAAAGAAATAGAAAGTAATAACAGCAGAATTAGTCGCATGGTGATCGCTTTATTGTTATTTAATAGACTAGATAAGCATGAATAATAAAAGTTCATACTCTCGTCCGCATCATTTAAAATGAATAAGCCATTCTGAGATATAAGACAGGAAATGAGAAGCCCGATTCGAAATTCACAAACAGTAAAACCAGTTATCTGTTTAATGATGTTGATCGCTATTTTCTGTCTTGCTTACCCGGATAATAGTATTGCGCTATCGGGTGATATATTAGTTGTGAATGAAAGTCTGGTAAATGTCCGGTCTGGACCGTCAAACAAGGCTGAGTCAGTAATCAAACTTAAGGAGAACCGTAAAGTTACTGAAATTCAGCGCCAGAATAATTGGGTTGAAGTCGAGCTGCATCGTGACGATATAAATACAGGCTGGATACATTCATCATTATTGAGTAAAGCATCACAGACACAAAATACCTCTTCACCCACGCGTTTTGATGTATTTATGCAGCGTTTTAATGATCATAATGAAGTGATTAAAAAACAAAATGGTGATATCTATTTCACTAAAGCAAGCCATAAAGGCAAAGGTAATATTGAAGTGATTGCGACAGAAGTCTGGTTAAATAAGGATATGGAATCTCGTAATAATACTTTAAGTGAAATTTTCAAAATGTGGAGTGATGTTGTACCTGTAGGAAGTTCAATATCAGTTCACGTCGTAGATGAACATGGCGAACGTTATACTGTTATGCTACGTTAATAATTCAATAGCCCAAACGTTATGCCAAACACATTTAATATACTCAAAGAACTGCAAAAGGTTTTTAGTAGAAAGCAGGAAAAAGATCTGGTTGCTCTGTTTATGCACGGTGGTATCGATCTTGATAATAAACAAGCGTTAAAAAAAATCGTCGAGAACATTGACTGGGAAAACTCACGCAACCAGATTGGCCAACTTTTGGCTGAACGTTTACCGGTGGAACAACTTGTTCCTGAACAATATTCTGCATGGCGTGATATTGTCCATGAAGCGCTGGTTTATTTTGCTAGTCATCTTTCCGTCACAAGGCTGATACCAAAACTCTATGCACAGGTTTCCTTGGCTGAAGAAACAGCACTGGAAAAACGCGTGATGATATTTATCGAACAAATGCCGACCTTGCAAAAACTCGGACAAGCAATCGCTCGTAATCGAAATCTTGCGCCTGAACTGCGGGCGCTATTAACGCAACTTGAAAACGATATTCGCGATATATCGGCGCAAACGATTAAACAGCAAATTGAAGAAGAGCTGGGAAAGAAACTCGCTACTCACCAAATTGAACTGGATGAAGAAATCCATTCCGAAGCCAGTGTTTGTGCACTGATGCGATTTCATTGGTACAACGCCAAAACAGGCCGAAATGAGCAAGGCGTTTTCAAGGTGCTCAAACCACATATAAAAGAAAACTTCGAAGAAGAAATCACATTGTTACAAGGCTTCGCAACATATCTGGATGAAAAAAAGGATCATGTCCTTAATGACGTTAATTTACATGATACTTTTGCTGATATTTCAGTCACATTAAAACAGGAACTCGACACACTGCAGGAGCAAGCCAATCTTCATGAAGCAGAACAACGATACGATTCAATCTCAGGAGTGCGTACTCCTCATCTAATCCGTGAGCTATCAAACAGCAACATAACAGCGATGAGTTTTGAAGAAGGCATCAAGGTGACGGATAAAACAAGCGAGGTAAACGGTAAACAATTATCGAAACAGATGATTGAAACATTGATTGCGATACCTCTATTTGAACATGAGGAAAAAAGTCTGTTTCATGCCGATCCTCATGCAGGTAATCTTTATGTGAATGATGAAGGTGAACTGATTATTTTCGATTGGGCATTAACCGGGCGTTTGAACCGGGAAGAACGCAGTAAAATAATCCTGTTGTTTCTGGCTGTTTCCCTGCGTGATGAAAGCCTGTTGTTGGAAAGCATAAAAAGTCTTGCCCAGGAAGACCTTAACGCGGACAAAATTGATAAACTAATGCAAAACATTAAAGAATTTTTACGCGCGCTTTCAATCTACTCACTACCGGGGATCAATGAAGTGTTAACCCTGACAGATAATGTCTTGCTGACCGGGGTGCGCTTTTCTTCATCGATGATGTTATTTCGAAAAGTATTACTGACACTGGATGGCGTGTTAAATGATATTGGTGAAACACTGGCAATTGAAAATGTCGTGAGCCAATATGTCATGCAACAACTGACGCATGATATGAGCAACGTCAATTTCTGGACTGGAGCACAAACGTACTATAATTTACCACTTTCCCGGAGTGATGCCCTTTCCCTGATGTGGAGCGCCCAATGGTATGGCTTGCGGGCAGGATTACAACACACAGAAAAACTATTAAACCATTAAAATTATGCTAGTTGAAATCATACAAAAACAGCACAGCGATTTACATGAACTTTTTGCGCGTCATCAAGAAGCCTTGTTACAGGGCTTGTTCGATGTAGCAGGGACCTGGCTGGAACATTTTCATGTTTGTCAGACGGCACACATACAACTGGAAGAAAATTATTTGTTGCCGGAGTTTGCAAAAATCGAACGAAGGACGAAATGGGATGCCTCGCTTTATCAAAAAGAGCATGAAAAGATAACACAGCTCTTTGGCAATATTACCCAGGATCTGGAATGGTTAGCTGAACAAGAACTGGATGAATCGCAAAAACGCCGAAATATCATCGCCTTGCTCGACAAAGAAAAAACCTTAAAAGGATTGCTTGAACATCATGAAGAACGCGAAGAAGAGGGGATGTTAATCGACCTGAACGAACAGCTTGAAGAAAATCAACTTAAAGAACTTAAACTGGACATCAATCTTACCTGGGCAGAAGTGATTGCGTCAGTAAAAGAAACGGCATAGGTTAGTAGTAGATAGCAACAGTAGGCGCGAAAGCTTTTTTTGAAAAATTATCAGAGTCACAATTACTAATTAATATTAGGAATAACTTATCATGAAGTTAAAATATTCATTAATATACATCCTGTTTAGCATCCTGTCCGTCAATATTATGGCCGAGACCGATTTCTCTGCCATCGAAGCACAGGAGCGTGCACAAATTATTTCAGAACTAAGCTATCGTCTGGAAACCAATCAAAATTGTGACCAAACTTTAAGCTGGGATGATTCAGGTTCGGGCGCAGATCTGGACGGCTACTTCTTTATTCCAAAGGCAAAGAATAATGAATACATCATCGGCGGACATGCTTCCGGTAAAAGAAAGTCCGATTACCATTGCTCAACAACTGTAAGCGAAGCAGCAAGTAATCCAAAAGGTACGCCGCCATTATTAGTCGCGCCTAAAGACTGGAAACAAGTCTGGAACGATTCCGGAAGTGGCGCAGCAAAGGACGGGTCGTTCTGGAAAGCAATACCACCGGATGATAATTACAAATGTATCGGTAGTGTTTCTCAACTATTTCATAATACGAAACCCGATTTAGCCAACTACCGTTGCGTGCATAAAAGTTTAACTGACAAGATAACAACAAGCGCGATTGTCTGGTCAGACAGAGGCACGGGAGCCGATAACCAGGTTACTATTTTTAGTTTACCCGCAACAGGGGTATACATTGCCGTATCCCCAAGAGCAAATAAAATAGATGCCTATGATCTAAAGAAAAACGCAAGCAGTGTTCCCGATGCGAAACAGGTCGAAAAAATACTGGCTGAAAGGTTAGCGCCGATAAAGGCAGATATCGAAGCGAAAACAAAAGCAATAAAAGAACAAAAACAGACTGCAAAAAAAGAAGAAGCGAAGAAAGCGGAAGCAACAAAAATAGCAGCAAAGAAAGCAGAGCAGGAAAAACTGGCGGTAGAAGAAGCCCGGAAAAAACAGGAAGCTGCAGCAAAAGCAGCACAGGCTAAAGCTAATCAAGAAAAGGATGAAGCGGAAGCGGCGCAAAAATTAAAAGAACAACAACAAGCGCGCATTGCAAAAGCAATGGAAGAAAAAGCGGTGGCGGAAAAAGCTAAACAGGTTGAAGAAAAAGCCAAAGAAGCAGCGAAGCCTGAGCCAAAACCGGCAAAAAAAGAACCAGAAAAAGTTGTCGAAGTACCTGCAGAGCCTGAAATATCGAAGCCAGTAGCAAGTAGTACTGAAAGTACTAGCCAAACAAAGAGCGAATCAAAAGGATTAAACGATATTATGATGTTCTTCCTGAAGGTATTCGGCATGATGATAGGTGGCGTAATCATCTTCATGATTGCTTTCAAAGTGCTGTTTGGTAAAAAGAAAGAAAGTTAATCCCTACAGGAAAGTCGGTTGCACTACTCCACTGTCATTCCCGCGTCGCCTGCATTGATGTAGTTGGTAGAGTCGAGTTAGGAACAGAGACCGAGGCGGGAATCCAGATTTTTTAATCTTCTCTAAAGGCGTACTGTTTCAGGTCGATACAACTACAATGAGTCGAATGAAACAGAGCCGTTGTTATGAGTATTTTTTGTAAACGATGTGACACAGATATGCAGACCGTTTTCTATGAAGGCGTTGCAATACAGCTGTGCATGAGCTGTAAAGGCGTTTACCTGACCAGAAGAAAACTCGAAATCATTAAAGACTCACGTGAAATTGAAATAGCAAAGGATACACCGAAACCCCGCAAGGGCCCGGAAGTACCAAGGTGCTGTCCCAATTGTCAGGACATCATGAAAAAAGCCAAATACGGAAAAATCCGACCAACAATGATCGATTACTGCGAGACCTGTAACGGCATCTGGCTCGATAAAGGTGAGCTTGCTTCAATCCAATTCAGTTACGAAATCGCAGAAAACAATCGAACCCGGAATCAGTTTAAACGCGCTTGAGTCATAAAAAGTTTTAATCCAGTAAAAACCGTCCTAGCTGTTGTCTGAGTCGTTTATTTTCTTCACGTAGTTTTTCCAACTGCTCAAGCATATCGAGATACAAGGGCATGCCGGTCCAGTCGAGACCAAAATCACGATGCAAACGGGAAGCGCGTTTGGCAACATTAAGCATATAACAATCGAAGCACCATTCTTCCGGTGCAGATCCCTTCGGCTCAATAACACCTTCCTCAACAATCGTAATCAATACCTCAGTTGGAAGCTGAGCAATGTCACACACTTCTTCAAGCGAGAACTTAACTGTCATATTGGTTTCTATCATGCCTTACTCCATTCGCGACGTGGATTAAACGCGGCTTTTTTCGATAAGTTTTCCCATTGTAGTTTTGTTTCCTCGTCAGTCTGTTCCGGTATCACAACTTTTAATATCGCATACATATCACCCATACCTGTTTTGCTCGGCAGGCCTTTGCCTTTGATGCGTAAGCGTTTTCCGGTTTGGCTATTCGGCGGCAAAGTCAGGTTCACTTTGCCAGACAACGTCGGTACTTCAACCTTGGTACCGAGTATTGCTTCCCACGGCGCAATCGGAACCGTAATAATCAGGTTGTGTCCTTCGACATCATACAAAGGATGCGGCACCAGACGAATATGCAAATACAAATCACCATTGGCACCACTGCCAATACCCGGACCACCCTGACCCTTTAAACGAATACGTTCGCCCTCGGTCACACCCTTGGGAACTTTCACATTCAAGGTTTTTTTCTCATCCGCAATGCGTCGGCCTTCGCTATCATAACGCGGCAAACTAAATGAAATCTTTTTGCTGGCATCAGACAAGGTTTCTTCTAAAAAGACAGGCAACTCGGTTTCGATATCCTGCCCACGAAAACTAAAATGCGTTTCGCGATGCACATGCGGCCCGCCAGCGCGAGGCCCACCCGCACCAAAGATCGATTCAAAGAAATCCGAAAAATCACCATCATGCGACGCAGTCGAATGCCAACCCGGCGGCGGCGTAAAACTCTGCCCATGTTGTCTACCGTATTTGCGCAACTCATCATATTCCGCACGTTTCTCCGGATCTTTCAGCGCCGCATAAGCCTCCGCCACATCCTTAAACTTCTTCTCGGCATCCTTATCCTCGCTCACATCCGGATGATACTTACGCGCCAGCCTCCGATAAGCGGTTTTAATCGCCTTCAGTTCCGCTTCCGGTTCAACACCCAGAATCTTGTAATAATCTTTAAATTCCATTCCACAATCCTCATGTGAAACAACATAGTTAAATGATATTGGTAATAACTAAATAGATAGTGACACATGGGATATAAATCAATGGGTATTAGTAGAAAGTATTCTAGAATTTACTTGCTGCTGTTTTCATATTTTCAAAAATTGGATCAGAAATATTTTTGGGAAAGTCATCAGGTAGACGAGAAGAAACTTGAGTAATAACACCATCAATTTCACTAATAGATTCATCAATAATATCTTTCATAGTGGTTTCAGGAAAATCAACTTTCTTACTTTGATTAAACCAATTTCTGGGCATCATGTAATGCCAATCATAATGTGTATTCTTACTACGTAAGGCCATTGCCATTTTCATATTTTGAAATTCAATTTGTCGTTTTACAGCAAGTGGATAAGCCGAAATCACATGATAAACAGGAGTTAAACAGAATCGTCCTCCCTGCTTTAAAAAGATACTGAAATTTTTAGCATGACCGTCAATTGCACCTAACAACCAAAATAAAAATACACGGTGCATAAATTGTTTGCGATCTTCTTCAGGTTGGACTGAGGATTTTAATAATTCCATTATGGTAGAAATTCCCGGACCACCATCACTCTCATATTTTAATCCTGGAGAAATAGCATTAGCTTGACACATATCTTCTTGTGGAAGTCTGATAATCCAGCTTTTGTCTTCAGCTAATTCGCGATCAAAACGTTCAACAACAAGCACCTTAATATCTTTGAATTTTTCTATGCGAACATTGGCGACAGGCAAACCAAATGCGCGAAGTATTTCCATGCAAAGCCATTCGTTTTCAACACTGTCAGATAAATCAATACCACTGTGTTCAATCTTGCCAATAGGTAATTTGAAGATATGTGTTGTTGGCGTAGTGCCTGTTGGTCGTTGCCATTTTTTCTTATGCCAAAGTAAAGCGGTTTTTTCCTGAGCGCCTGCAAGGGATATTCTGAAATCGTTATCTTTCGACATTCCAAGCGGCAATGTCTCGTAGTTTTTTAACTCTTCAGCAATTTCATTTTCGCTAAGAGGTGTACCGCTAATTTTTTTTATATCAACATCAACTTGCTCGGTCATAAGTTGGATAGCGCCAACACAATCCTTGCCGATAAAAGAGAGTAGATCGAAAGGTTTTTCTGTTTTCGCGCCAAGTCTTGCCTGTATGCGTCTTCTGATATCTTTACTATCAGGTAAAAGGTTTTCGAAATAGTTGTATACGGTATCTCCTTTATGTTTCTTTTCAGTAAGTGGTATTGAGAGAGATAATGGAATGGCTATATCTCCATGATCTAACCATGAATCACTGTAAATAAATTCCTGCGCACCACTTTTATGTTGAATGTATTCGCCAACTTCATAACCATTCATATAGACATACAATGAAGCCATTACCAGAGTCCTTTCTTAGCGTTGGATTTATCACGGGGTTCCAGGTGCATCTCCAAACCCAACGCGGACATATACTTGAATAAAGTATCCATACTGGCTATGCCTGATTCGGTGCGCGAAACAGTTTTTTGCGGGATATTAAATATTTGACCCGCTTCTATTTGTGTCAGTCCTAAACTTTTTCTGCGTTTTCTCAATGCACTACCAAGTGTTTTGGCGGAGGTTATTGGTATCATATGTATTCTCAAAATATCCAGATTTCATAAAATATAACAATTATGTTATTAATTGTAAATATAACATAAACGTTATTTTATAAATATATAACATAATTGTTATATTTCTGAAATTTTATTTTTGAGATAATCATGCGATGACCCGCTGCATTTAATATGTTTAAAAAAAAGCGCTAAGTCTTGTTCCTTATCAGGCAAAATCAAAATACAGAAGAGGTCACGATATGCGATGTTGTGCTAACAAGATGTATTCTTCTATGGTGGCAAACAGGATTCATCGGCCTAGTGGGTAAAACGGATTATGGATCTTGAGCTAAAACGAAAACTAATGATCTATCAAATCACGACCGTATTAGGTGTGATGTTTGCCCTTATCGGGTTTTCCTATAACGTCTGGCGAATGGAAGTTTCGGAGACGAATGACACTATCCGCGTTGCCAGTTTTGAGATGCTCACCGAACTCGCCGAATTAGAACAACTGATTTATATCGCAATATATGATGGCGATACGAAAGAAGGGAGTCCGAGAAAAGCCTGGGTAAAGGTAGGCTTGATACGAGACTTAAGTGTTTTAACAGGTAAGTCTTTCGAAAAGGAATCGCAAGCATTAAAGAATATCTGGGCATCTCACTGGAGCACAATGATAGAAGAAAAAAATCCGCAGATGCTATCGTTGCCGCCATCGATTCAGTCCGCAATGAAATAAAGAAGCTGTTAAATTCGCTTGAGTAATATTGAGTCAGAATAGCTAAAGATTTCCTAAAACAGGCAATCCTTTCGGTGTTGTTGAATCACAAAATAAATGAATTAAATACGAACCACCTATGGCTAAGCCTGCCAGCCTTAAAACTTTTTCTAAATCATCCTCTGTTTCCCATTTATATAATTCATACATTCCGTATCCAACCAAACCAGCAAAACCAAGACTATGAAAAAACTGCCGATGGTTAGGGTGTAATGCTGGTTCAAGAATGTCAGGTAGTTTTGCAGTCTTTGCTGCTAATCCAGCTAAGGCAAGTGGCTTCCAGGATACTTCACCATTCTCCAAATATTCTTGTGTTACTGTAAAAGCTAAAACGCCTAAGCCCGAAGCTGCGATATGTGTTGCACCATTAGACATTATTAATGCTCCCTGCGAACGCCTTTGATAGTGGATTTATCTGCTTTTTGATCAATAAACCGACCAGTGTCTGTATCCCGTTTCGTCCGGCGGTTATTATGTGGGTTGAGGGTTTGGGAACGTTGTCGGACAGCACCATTTCGATGTCCGTCGCCAGTTGGGGGATTTGTCGCCATAATACTTAACTCCTTGATAATTAAATAAATTAAAGTTTGACATCATAGTTGTCGATGTCTATAGTTTACAAACTATAGTAAATATTTAGATTTTTGTAAACCGGAGAATTTTATGATTGGAGAACGGATTAAACGAGCCCGTGAAGCAGCTGGTTTTAATCAGCGCGAACTGGCAAAGATGGCAGGGATTACAGCCATGGCTATTTCTAAATATGAACGAGAAGAATCAACGCCTTCTTCCGGTGTTTTGCTCGCGCTATCAAAAGCCCTTGGTGTGCGTACCGAATATTTCTTTCGTCATACTGAAGTTGAATTGGAAGAGGTTGATTATCGTGAGCACGAAAAAATACCGTTAAAAGAAGAAAAGAAAGTGCTTGCTGATGTGCTTGAACAACTTGAGCGTTGGTTCGAATTAGAACAATTTCTGCCTGTGCCTTGGTCAGTTCCGTTTAAGTTGCCGAAAGGCTTACCCGCAAAAATTAATGATTATGATGACATTGAAGACCTAGCTACAAAGCTACGTCATGTATGGGATTTGGGTTTAGGTGCTATTCCTGAATTGGTTGATGTATTGGAATCAAAGGGAATCAAAGTTTTTATAACGCGTTATGATGGACATAAAAATTTTAATGGTTTAACCGCGCGAGTGAATGATGCCCCCGTTATTGTTGTCGGAAAACATTGGCCGGGCGATCGACAGCGTTTTACCTTAGCGCATGAGCTGGGTCATTTAGTTCTTAAAGGTCGACTATCAGAAAATATTGATGAAGAGATGGCGTGTCACCGCTTTGCAGGCGCATTTCTTGCTCCTAAAGAGATGGTGTTTACGTTGTTAGGAAACAAACGATCCTGGCTAGAACCGCAAGAGCTTAATATCTTGAAACAGGATTGGGGTTTGAGCATGGGCGGTTGGACTTATCGTGCTTTTAATCTTGGAATTCTAACGAAAAAAACATTTGGTGAACTTTGGGGTTTGTTTAACAAAAATGGATGGAAGGAAAAAGAACCCGAACCACAATACCCGCAAGAGAAGACATCACAATTTGAGCAACTGGTTTTTCGTGCGCTGGCAGAAGATATAATCGGAGAATCGAAAGCAGCCGAATTATTAGGGATGTCTGTCATTGATTTACATCAGTATCGGAAAATGGAGTCTCCGAATGTCGTACGTCATCAGTGATGCCAATATCTTTATAGATATTGATGTTGGAGGGTTAACGCAGCTAATGATTCAATTGCCAGAGGAGTTTGCTGTTCCGAACATTCTTTATGAAGAAGAGCTAAGCGAACATCACCCTGATTTACCAACCTTTGGCCTTAGAATACTGGAAGTCAAAGAAGAATATGTTCAGGAAGCTGATCGATTAGGGGTAACTTACCCCAAGAACAGTCATAATGATTTACTGGCATTAGTATTAGCGAAACAGGAAAACAGCCCATTACTTACCGGGGATAGTAAATTAAAAGAGGCGGCTGAAGTAGAAGGTATTACCGTTAATGGAACATTATGGTTAGTAGACCAGTTGTTCATCAATAAGCTGATAAGTTACGAAGAAGTAAATATTGCCTATGACAATACGAAACAAGATGGTAGACGATTACCTTGGAAAGAAGTCGAAAAACAAATAAAGAGACTTAGGAAAATAAATTAGAATAATTAAGAGTGACTTTAAAATAATGGATGAATAATAAGAATATCTGGGCATCGCACTGGAGCACAATGATAGAAGAAAAAAATCAGCAGACGCTATCGTTGCCGCCATCGATTCAGTCCGCAATGAAATAAAGAAACTGTTGAATTCGCTTGAGTAATATTGAGTCAGAATAGCTATCGCGGCTTTCAAATCAGTCCCAAATCAGGCAAAGTAAAACCCATAGGAATAATTATAAATTAGTCTGGAACTGAGGTCGGGGAGGCTTTGGGATATGGATAGAATAGTGGGAATGGTCTTGCCAACTACAATGCTATTTGTAGGTTTTTTTTTCTTATTTTGTATCATTTTTTTCTGGCAGAAGAGAATAAATAAAAGGAAAAATCCACTAACATTAGAACTTCTAAGAGTGCCTGGTGAAAGTCTCTTAAATCAAATAGATGAACTCAGCATCGATTTATTTGGCATGCTTGTCATTACTTTTGTTACTCCTTTGCTGTTTGTTTCTATACATCTTTCCGAATCGTATATTGGTGGAATGCCTGAAACGATTGGTAGATTGGTAATCAATTTACTAGCAATGTTTATATTGACAATTTATTGCGGAAATAAATCATTGTCTATCTTAAAGGATAGGGAAAACAAAAGGCTAGGGTACGATGCGGAACGAGCAACAGGCTAGGAATTAAATAATCTTATGGCAGTAGGATATAAAGTTTACCATGATGTCCCCGGGAAAAAATTTAATATTGATCATGTCGTTGTAGGGAAGAATGGTGTGTTTGCTATTGAAACAAAAGGAAGGTCTAAGAAAAACTCGAATGAAGGAAAGGAGAATGCCAGAGTTATATATGATGGAGAAGTGTTAAATTTTCCGACATGGAAAGAATCAGATCCCATCAATCAAGTAAAGAATGTCTCTGTGTGGTTATCAAAAGAATTAAGTTCTGCTGTTGGAGAAGAAGTTAAAGTAGAATCCGCTTTATCAATATCAGGCTGGTATATTGATAGAAAATCAAATGCATCGCCCTGTGTTTATAATGGCAAATCACCAGAAAGAATATTTCCGAAATTAAGATGTCAGGAGTTATCTGAACAATTAATTGCTAGAATAACGCATCAAATTGAACGCATGGTAAATGACGTTAAACCTAAGGCTTATAAGCCTAAAGAGAATACCTAATTAATAATTATAATAAATAATAACTGTGACTAAAAAAGATATAAAAAAACTGGAAAAAGATCTTTGGGCGGCGGCGGATAATCTTCGTGCTAATTCTGATCTAAAATCAACGGAATACTCTATTCCTGTATTAGGGCTTATTTTCTTGAAGTTTGCTGACAATAAGTATCGACAGTATCAGGAAGAAATCGAAGCTGAATATATAAAGCTGAAGAAAACACGACGTAAGAAGAAACTATCAGATATCGCTATTGAAAAGTGCGGTTTCTATTTAGAAGAACATTCCCGCTATGACTATTTGCTGGATTTACCTGAAGAAGAGGATATAGCCAAGGCAATTAAACGGGCAATGGAATCAATTGAGGAATACAAAACTTCTCTGGAAGGTGTTTTGCCTAAAGATGAATATTTCAAATTGACGCGCACTGATAAAAATATTCCGAAACAACTATTAAGAAACTTTGCCGATATTCCTGAAGATGCCAGTGGCGATATGTTCGGTAAAATCTATGAATACTTCCTCGGTAAGTTTGCAATGGCGGAAGGTCAGAAAGGCGGTGAGTTCTTTACGCCGACTTCAGTTGTAAAACTAATGGTAGAGATTGTCGAACCGCATCGAGGCACGGTGTTTGATCCGGCCTGTGGTTCCGGCGGTATGTTTGTTCAATCCGCACATTTTATTGAAGAACATCGTAAAGAGCTGGGTAAAGATACAGATATCTTTGTTTATGGTCAGGAAAAAACATTAGAAACAGTAAACCTCGCCAAGATGAACCTGGCAGTAAATGGATTGCGTGGAGAAGTTAAACAAGCAAATACGTATTACGAAGATCCCTATGGTAGTTATGGTGAGTTTGATTATGTTCTCGCTAATCCTCCCTTTAATGTCGATGATGTTAGTTTAAAAGCAGTTGAAAAAGATAAGCGTTTTAATGAATACGGTGTTCCAAGAAAAAAGACCAAAGTAAAGAAAAGCGAAAAAGGGAAAGAAACTGTTCCTAATGCAAACTATCTCTGGATCAATCTGTTTGCGACCTCGTTAAAAGATCAAGGTGGTATAAAGATGTCGGACAGTGGTCGTGCGGCATTAGTTATGGCGAATTCTGCTTCTGATGCACGTCATTCTGAAGCGGATATTAGACAGACTTTAATCGAGAATAATTTGATTTACGGCATGTTAACTTTGCCTTCCAATATGTTTTATACGGTAACGTTACCAGCAACATTATGGTTTTTCGATAAAGCCAAACAGGATGACAAAGTATTGTTTATTGATGCACGAAATATCTTTACGCAAATAGATCGAGCGCATCGTGAGTTTTCTGAAGAACAGGTTTTAAACATAGGCATGATCAGCCATCTGCACAAAGGTGAACAACATAAGTTTATTAAACTGATTGATGATTATTTTGCCAAGGGTATGCAAAAACTGAATGAAACCCGAGCCAATGTACAGCCGGTGTCAGATAAAATAATCGAGGTACTGGATGATGCTGCAGGTAAAGCAGCCGTAGAAGATATGCTGAAACAATGGACTGAGTTAAATGAATTACAAACGAAGTATAAAACCTATCTGAGTAAATATAAAAAAGAAAAGTCCATTACGAAAAAGAACACGGCGCAACATAAATTACGGCAGGCGTTTGATCCTTTTTTTCAAACATTGCATGAAGACTTAAAGCAACTTGATAAAACAGTACGTAAACACGAAAAGAAAAAAGCGGAACAAGCCAAGAAAAATAATAAACGTGTAACCACAGACAAAAAAACAAAAGATCTAAAATCTGCATTAGAAGACTTACATAAGGAAATTAAAAAATCAGAACTTTATTACAAACATATTCATTGGTTACAGGAACGCTTTCCTAAAGCAAAATATGAAGATGTTATTGGTCTGTGTAAGCTTGCAACACAAGAAGAGATTAAGGAACAAGATTATTCTTTGAATCCTGGACGGTATGTAGGAGTTATAATCGAAGAAGATGGAAAAACAGAAGAAGAGTTTATAGGAGATATTTACGGACTAAATATTCAGTTAGAATTATTAAATCAAGAAGCAGCTAAATTAGAAGATGTAATATCAAAAAATATTATGAAAATTATACAAGAATGATGAAATTAAATAAAAACAAGATTCTTGATGATTTTTATACTGTAATTGATTGTGAGCATAAAACTGCCCCCACTCAAGAAGTAGGTATTCCATTAATAAGGACGCCAAATATAGGTAAAGGAATATTAATACTAGATAATGTTAAACGTGT
This sequence comes from Pseudomonadota bacterium, assembly GCA_013112535.1. GTDB lineage: Bacteria > Pseudomonadota > Gammaproteobacteria > Eutrophobiales > Eutrophobiaceae > UBA7359. The sequence continues at coordinate 650,847 of JABFGI010000002.1, read as the reverse complement.
TACAGATAAAATTTATGATATATGGACTAAAAGAGCAAAACCTTTCGAAGATGATTTAATAATGGCTCGCGAAGCGCCTGTTGGAAATGTTGCTATTATTCAAAAAGGTGAAAAAGTCTGTTTGGGGCAAAGAACTGTTTTAATAAGAAATAAAAATGTTGGACTACTTCCAAAATATTTTAATTATCTTTTAAATTCAGAGGCAATGAATGCCTATTTAAATATTCTTTCAAATGGTGCAACTGTAGGTCATTTAAATGTTAGTGATATAAGGAAGCTTGCTCTTCCAGAGTTTCCTACTGTAGATATACAAGAAAAAATTGCTGCCATTCTCATAACCTATGACGATCTAATTCAAAACAACAAAAAACGTATTGCATTGTTAGAAAATATGACAGAGGAAATTTATCGTGAATGGTTTGTAAGGTTTCGTTTTCCTGGTTTTCAGAAGGTAAAGTTTGAAAAAGGTATTCCAAAGGAATGGGATAAAAAAACATTTCGAGAAATTGTGAGTTATTACATAGGCGGTGGATGGGGCGAAGAAAGTCAAACTTCCATTTTTAATGAAGGTGCATATGTTATTAGGGGAACAGATATTCCAGGATTAAACTCTGGAGTTATATCGAGGGATGTATATCGATACCATAAGCCATCAAATTTGGAATCTCGTAAACTGAAAGTTAATGATTTTATATTTGAGGTCTCAGGCGGAAGTAAAGATCAGTTATTGGGTCGAAATTTACACATTACGGAAAACCTCCATCATTACTTTGAAGAAAATGTAATGTGTGCAAGTTTTTGTAAACAAATTCGTTTTAATCTTGATTTAGTTTCACCATATTTTATGCGTTATTACTTGAAGTTATATTACGACTGCGATCTTGTCGGCATATATCAAGTTCAATCAACAGGCATTAGTAATTATCAATTTGAGAGTTTTTTAAATTACCAAACAATTGTTTTGCCGCCTAAAGAATTACGAGAAAAGTTTGACCAATTGGTAAAACCTTTAATAAACGAAAAAGATAATCTTGCTTTAGCAAACAGCAAGCTTTTGCAATCTCGAAATATGCTATTACCTCGATTAATCTCAGGAAAACTCTCAGTTGAAGACCTTGATATTCAGTTTCCTCCGAGCATGCTGGAAGAGGAAGAAGTCGCATAATATGTATAAATATAATTATACAAAGTGTTGACAAGCGTATAAATATAGTTATACATTATAGTCTTTAATGTATAAATATACTTATACCTATGAATACGAAATACAAACAAATTACGCGGGAACAATATAGCAAGCTAATCAATCAGGCTGCGGGTCTTAGCAATATTACCCAGCCTAAAGAGGGTTGGATTAAATCTGTGCGCTCGGCTTTAGCCATGTCTGGTGCGGCGTTGAGTAAACGCTTGGGCGGACATCGAAGCACGGTATCTTATCTGGAACGTTCAGAACTGGATGGCGGTATTACGTTGAAAAAGATGCAAGAAACGGCTGAAGCTATGCATTGTCGTTTTGTTTATGCGATTGTGCCGAATGATTCGATTGAAAAAATTATTGATCGGCAAGCAGAAACAATTGCGCGAGGCATTGTTGAAGAGTCGTCTGTGCATATGATGTTGGAGTCTCAACAATTAAGCAAAGCCGAAAATGAAAAAGAGATTCAACGATTAAAGAAGCAGATTATTGATGATATGCCCCGGGATTTCTGGGAGGATTAAAAGGATATAAGATCATGGACGAAGACTTCATTGAAGTAATAGGTGGCGCGACACCTTTAGATCCGGATGAACGAGCAGGATTAAAATTTCCACATATTCAAACTCGTGGAGAACTGGATCAAGTTGAACAAGTTAATATTCAGGATGGCTTGCTCTGGTTAAATAAACAGAAAAACCCGGATGTATTATCGGATACATTTATTAAACGTTTTCATAAAGAAATGTTGGGTGAAGTTTGGGAGTGGGCTGGAACATATAGAGCAACTGAAAAGAATATAGGAGTTGCGCCGGAACAGATATCAGTACAGTTAAGGAGTCTTTTAGATGATGTTCGTTTTTGGATAGAAAATGAAACATATCCAGCCAAGGAGATTGGTTTAAGGTTTCATCATCGCTTAGTAAAGATTCATTTATTTCCCAATGGGAATGGTAGGCATTCGCGTATTATGACGGATGTAGTTTTAACAAAAGTAATGAATGATAAACCCATCCATTGGGGTGATGTTAACTTGCAAGATGCTGGTAAACATAGAGATGAATATATTGCTGCATTGAGACAAGCTGATGCAGGAGATTATCAACCGTTGTTTGAAAAGTTTTCTATGAAAGAGTAAAAGCTAAATGCCTAATTTCATATCAGAGGACGATATTGAACAAGCGATATTACAGCGCTTGCAGCATTCCTATGGCTTTGATGTTCTGGATTGTTTTACACAAGATAAAGATGATTTAAAAGATGGTTCCAACCGAAGCGATAAACGTGATGTTATCTTTTCCGATCGCTTAAAAACTGCTGCTTTAAAGCTTAACTCTTACATACCAGAATCAGCGATTGATGAAGCCATAGAAATAGTTATGGCAAAACGACATTCAATGTCGACGATTGCTGCAAATAAAGAATTGGATGAATTGATTCGTGATGGTGTACCGGTTGAATATGAAGATGAGAATGGTAGAACTGAATCAGATCGAGTTAAATTAATTGATTTTAATAATACTAAAGAAAATGAGTTTCTTGCTGTTTCTCAATTATGGATAAAAGGCGAGCGTCGATTTCGGCGTCCAGATATCTTACTTTATATTAATGGCATTCCATTAGTCTTTATTGAGCTTAAAAACTCTAATGTCAAACTAAGGTCTGCTTATGATGATAATTTAACAAATTATCAAGAAGATATTCCTCAGCTATTTCATACCAATGCCTTTTGTATTCTTTCCAATGCTATAGAAACGAAAGTCGGCAGTTTTAATTCTCAATGGGAATTTTTCTTTAATTGGTTACGAGTCGAGAATGAAAAAGAAAAAGTGAATCGAGATAAGATTGAAGAAGAGGGTACAAGTGTCGAGTTTGTTATCAATGGTCTTTGCAATCAAAAAAACTTATTAGATTACATTGAAAACTTTATTATCTATCACAAAGACACACAAAAAATTATTGCGCAAAACCATCAGTTTCTCGGCGTGAACAATGCCTTCGATGTGTTTGGTGAGAGGGAAAAGAAAAAAGGTAAGTTAGGCGTTTTTTGGCATACGCAAGGTTCTGGTAAAAGTTTTTCCATGATCTTTTATGTCAGAAAGATATTACGCAAGGTAGGTGGACATTTTACATTTCTTGTTGTCACTGATCGTGATGATCTGGATGGACAGATTTATCGTAATTTTTTGAATACAGAAACAGTAACAAAAGCAGAAGCAGCCCAACCAAAGAATAGCGAGCAGTTACGCGATTACCTTGGCAAAAACAAACGTTTGATTTTTAGCTTAATCCATAAATTTCGTTGGCCAAAGGGAAAGAAATATCCTGAATTGTCTGATCGTGATGATATTGTCGTTATTGTTGATGAAGCACATCGCACTCAATATAAATCACTTGCTGAAAACATGCGTGCGGGTCTTACTAATGCACAGTTTCTCGCTTTTACCGGAACGCCATTATTAGGTAGAAAACGTAAGACCAATGAATGGTTTGGTGATTATGTTAGTGAATATAACTTCCAGCAATCTATGGATGATGGGGCAACGGTACCGTTGTTTTACCAAAAGCGCGTTCCAGAGGTATCTAATCAAAATGAAGATTTGAGTGAGGAGTTTTATGAAATTCTGGAAAGTGAAAATCTTGATGAAGCCCAACAGGAGAAGTTAGAAAATAAATATGCCACTGAAATGGAAGTCATTAAACGCGATGACCGTTTAGATACGATTGCAAGAGACATAGCTTATCATTTTCCACGCCGAGGTTATTTAGGTAAAGGCATGGTGATATCAGTAGATAAGTTCACTGCTGTGAAAATGTATGACAAAGTTCAATATCATTGGAAAGAGGAATTAAAGAAACTTCGTAAACAGATTAAGAAAACGGTCAATGAATTTGAAAAAGCACGGCTGAAAAAGATTATTGACTACATGCATACAGTTGAGATGGCGGTCATTGTTAGTGAAGAAGCTAAGGAAGATAAAAAATTTGAAGCAGAAGGATTGGATATTAAGCCGCATAGAGTGCGTATGGAAAAACTTGATGAACACGGACATGATGTTGAATACAACTTTAAAGATCCTGAGCATGAATTACAGCTAGTTTTTGTTTGTGCCATGTGGTTGACAGGTTTTGATGCGCCGACTGTTTCAACGCTCTATCTTGATAAGCCGCAAAAAGATCATACCTTGATGCAGACTATTGCACGTGCAAATCGTGTTACTTCATATTTAATTAATGGTAGAGCCAAGATGAACGGCGAAATCATTGATTACTACAATGTCTTTCGAAATATGAAGAAAGCCTTAAAAGATTATGGTTTAGGTGATGAAGGTACTGATAAAGCGCCCGTTCAGGAAAAAGAAGTTTTATTTGAATTACTGGATAAAGCGATTAATGAAGGAATGTCTTACGCTGAAGAATGTGGGATCGATTTAAAAGAGGTAATGGGAAATGAAGACATCTTTAGTAAAGTTTCAAAATTTAATGAATATGCAGATATATTGTTAGGTAGGGATGAGTGGCGTAAGACATTTAATGTTTATGAAAATACAGTTTCCTCATTATATGAAGCATGTAAACCGGAAATTCTCGGACAAGCCGTTGTTCGTGATGTAGCAGTATTTCAATATCTTCGAGGTGTGATAGATAGTGTCATTCAGCAAGCCGATATAGATAAAGTTGCTGTGAGAGTTAGCGAGTTGTTAGATGAAAGTATCGTTGTTGACGATGATAAAAAGAGTTTACGCGATCCTACCAAGTCTCCTCAGTATCAAATAATTAAAAAAGGAAAAAACTGGGATCTAAGTAAGATTGATTTTGATAAATTAAAAGAAGATTTCAAAAAAGCGACATATAAAAATATCGAAATATCTGACTTGAAAGTTTTCGTCGAGAAAAAAATTGAGCAGATGTTGAATGTAAATAAAACAAGGCGAGATTTTTCAGAAAGACTTCAGGATATTATAAATCGATATAATTCTGGTGGTACATCAAATGAGGATTATTTTAATGAACTTCTCAAATTTGCTGAAAGTTTGCGCACTGAAGAAGAAAGAAGTGTAAGAGAAGGTCTAAGTGACGATGAATTGGAAATTTATGATTTATTGAAGAAAGAAAAAATGACAAAAAAAGAAGAGCAGAAAGTAAAACTTGCTGCTAAAGCATTGTTACATCGCTTGTTAGATGAACAGCCTAAGGTACTGGTGCAAGATTGGTATAAAGATGAACAAACCCGTCAAACTGTTCAGTCAGAAGTTGCTAGGGTATTGGATGAAAGTTTGCCGGAGAGTTACAGCCGAAAAATATTTAAAGAAAAATGTGACAATCTGTATGAGATGATCTTTGACTATGCAAGTCAAGGTAAGAAGTGGGTTGCTTAAATAAAGGAATAAGTTATGGCGATATTTAAAATTGGTACAAATAAACTAGAACGAGTAGCAGAAACAAATTTCGCTGTAGAAGGCATAATGGAAAGAAACGATCTGCAAAGGTTATTAAAAAACCAAATTGAAATAATTTCTCCTAATACATTAGTTATTGCCGAGGAGTTTGGTGAATTTGAAGGTGCTAGAAGAAGAATTGATCTGCTTGGCGTTGATAAAGATGCAAACCTTATCGTAATTGAGCTTAAACGAACAGAAGATGGTGGCCATATGGAATTACAAGCTATTCGTTATGCTGCCATGGTTTCGACGATGACGTTTAAGCGAGCCGTAGAAATATATAAAAAATATTTAGAAAAAAATGAAGAAGAATTAAATGCTGAAGAATCATTATTAAACTTTCTGGATTGGGAAGAGGCAAATGATGATGAGTTTTGCCAGGAAGTGAAAATAGTTTTAGCTTCCGCAGAATTTTCTAAAGAATTAACTGCTTCGGTTTTATGGCTGAATGATAGAGATTTAGATATTAACTGTTTTCGGTTAAAACCATATAAGCTTAATGATGATGTTTTATTAGATGTCCAAAAAATAATACCTTTGCCAGAGACTGCTGACTTTCAAGTACAGCTGCGTGAGAAAAAACAGAAAGAAAGAGAAGCGAGAAGTAATTCCAGAGACTTTACCAAGTTTGATGTTGAAGTTAATGGTGAAGCATTTCAGGCATTGAGTAAACGCTGGATGATGTTTCATGTTATATCTTGTGTTCTGAATAACGGTGGGAAACCTCAAGATGTTCTTGATGCTATTTCATGGAGAAAAAACAGATTATTTGAAGTGTTCGATGGAACGCTTACGGAAGAACAAACATATGACAAAATAATGGAAGAAGATGTTGGTGGTGCTATCCCACGATCGAAACGGTTTTTTATAAATGAAGGAGAATTTTTCCATTTCGATAATAAAACGTATGTACTTTCAAATCAGTGGGGTAATCGAACAACTGAAGCGGTGGATAACATCTCAAAATTATTTCCACAACTAAATATTAAATATAAAGCATTAGAGAACAATAAATAATATTTTAAAATAAAAATGGATTTAAGGTTTAGTAGTTATTCATCATGGCTCAATTAATACCCAATCTAAATACTTGCCTTTCACGGATGACTTCTGGAGAGAAGCGTTTAGCCAGAAGGTTGGAAGCTTTGTTGGATGATGACTATCTGTGTTGGTATGACATACCTGTCGGTCGCAAGAATCGTTATCCTGATTTTATTATTTTACATCCTGCGCGCGGTTTGTTGTTTCTGGAAGTGAAAGACTGGAAGCTGGAGAATATCAAGAAGATTTCAAAGACTCGTGTTGAGTTATTAACTAATAATGGCTTAGTTAATTCGCCTAATCCTATTGAGCAGGTTAGGCAGTGCACTTATCAAGTGATCAATATGTTAACTTCAGATGATCAACTGGTTGCACAAAGTGGTGATTTTAAAGGTAAGTTGAAGTTTCCTTATGGTTATGGCGTTGTCTTTACCCATATTAATCAGACTCAGTTAAATAAAGCATTAACTCCGGATGGAATGTCAATACTGCCTGATCATATGGTGCTATGTAAGGACGAGATCCCGGAAAATATTGAACCCGAAGCTTTCCAGGAGCAGTTATGGGCAATGTTCAATTTTACTTTTAAACAAAAACTCAGTTTGCCCGATATTGAACGCATACGTTGGCATTTATTTCCCGAACTTCGCATAGAAGGCATGCAAGGCGACCTTTTAGTTGAACTTGAAGAGGAGGAAAGTAATTCAGGAGCTACTACAACTATTCCAGACATAATAAAAGTAATGGATTTGCAGCAGGAGCAACTTGCCCGAAATTTAGGAGAAGGGCATCGAGTCATACACGGTGTAGCGGGCTCAGGTAAAACAATGATTCTTGGTTTTCGTGCTTTACAATTATCCGAAGTATTGAGTAAACCTATTCTTGTACTTTGTTTTAATGTCTCATTAGCCGCACGATTGCGACATTATGCGAGTGAAAAGAAAATAGAACATAAGGTTCAGGTTTATCATTTTCATGACTGGTGTGGACAACAGATTAAAACCTATCATTGTGATGTACCTAAAAGCGACGCACCTTATTTTGAAAGACAGGTAATGGCCGTGATTAAAGGTGTAGAGAAAAAACACATTCCACGTGCTCAGTATGGTGCTGTACTTATTGATGAAGGACATGATTTTGAACCGGAGTGGTTACAATTGATTACACAGATGGTCGATCCTGAGACTAATTCACTGTTATTGCTTTATGATGATGCGCAATCAATTTATAAGAAAAATCATTCACTTGATTTCAGCCTTTCCAGTGTCGGTATCAAAGCGCGTGGTCGTACTACAGTATTAAAACTTAATTATCGTAATACACGGGAGATATTAGAGTTTGCCTATAATTTTTCCCGGGAATTTATAGCTGAAGAAGAATCGGATGAAGATCATATTCCAGTTATCGCACCTGAGTCAGCAGGTACTTCAGGTTCTGCACCGGTGTTCAGAATGTTTGACCAACAGAATGAAGAACTGGATTATATTATACGATGTGTGAATAAATGGTTGGATACAGGACACCCTGCAAATGAAATAGCAATTTTAGTACCCGGAAATAACATGGCAAAAATGGTATCTGAACGTTTGGATAAAGTCAGGATTACGAATCTGTGTTTGGTAGGTAAAAATAAAAAGGCTTCTTACGATCCTAAGCAACCTTCAGTTACTGTACTTACCATTCACAGTAGTAAGGGACTGGAGTTTAATACGGTCGTCATGTTTGGTGTAGACAAGATTCCTTTTGTTGCAGAGGAGTTAGTTGACCAAGTAAGGTTGATGTATGTTGGAATGACACGTGCGAAACTACAATTACTGATCACATCAAGTGGTGATACTGTATTCACACAGCGCCTTGTTGAAATGGTTGCGCCTTGAATCTTCACTACATTAAATAATTGCAGAAAATGAAAAGTGAAATCAAGAGGCACGGTGTCGATCAATTTTTACTAAACTTATATCTAATAAGGCAGGGGCATTACCCTTTTGGATCATGGCTTAACACTTCCTCGCCCAGTAGGATGTTGCCGAATATACTGGGCACCGTCACTCTCATATTCCACTATATTAAAGTTAGTTTTAACCTTGCTCTGATATCTTCTCTCGTTACAGTGAAAATCAAGTAATGTGTTATTAACAGAAATGACTCCTAAAGTTCCCTTGATAATACCCGATAAACCCTTATATAAAAGTTGACAAAAGTTGACAATGTAGGAGAGAATACGCCCCGCTTATGGAGAAAACCCTTAGAATAGAAGCAATCAAGCAAGCCATGGATGAGGCAGGCCTATCCCGAACTGCGCTCGCTAAAAAGCTGTCCGTATCAAGAGAAATCGTTTCTCAGTGGCTTAAAGGCAGTAAATTTCCGCGTCCTGATAAATTATTAAAACTTGGTTTAACGTTGAACCTTGCTTTTGATGATCTGATATCAACTGTTCCCGACAAGTTTGAGCCGAAGATTGCTTTTCGCAAGAAAGGCAGCGCTAAAACTACTGAAAAGCATATCAAGAAGGCAAAGGAAATCGGTTATCTATTGGAACCGTTGGTTTCCTATTTACCTTATGATGAGTATGTACAACCGCAAGCGTTAAAGAATCCTGTGGTTGAGTATGGTTATATTCAGGAAGTCGCTGCAAAGGTCAGAAAAGAAATCGGTTTAAATAAAACGGAAGAAGTTGATTTTGATCATTTGATTAAACGCTTTAATAAATTACAGGCAGTTCTCGTTCCTGTGATGTGGGGTAAAAAAGATCGTCATGAAAATGCCTTACATATTTATTTACCCAAATCGATGACGACCTGGGTTTATATTAATATTGATACAGAAGTACATGACTTTAAATTCTGGATGGCACATGAATTGGGGCATGTGTATTCACCGGAACTGGAAGGTGATGAAGCTGAAGATTTTGCTGACAGTTTCGCAGGCGCGTTACTTTTTCCTGAACGCGTGGCAAAGGAAACACATAAAAAATTAAGTAAAGCCCGTAGTATTAAATCTCGTATTGCTATTATTCAGGAATATGCCGAAGAATATATTATCTCGATGATATCTGTTTTGTATGAAGTGAATAAATATGCAACAGAGTATGATCTTGAGACATTTGAATTAGGTGATGAGTTATATAAAGCCAATGCACGTTTGCATAGAGGTTTTAAAACTGTAAAAGAAGCGCTGTTTGATAGTGGATTACCAAGTGCCGAAAACTATATTGAAACGGTTACAGATAGATTTAATACCCCATTTTTTAATGCTTTGAAAACGTATCTGGTAGAAAACGGAAAGTCTGCAGGTTATATACAATGTATTCTTGATACTCCGCTACTCGACGCCAAGGAATTGCATGCGGAGTTATCTTAATGCCGCAGAAAAAATTACTTTTAGATAGTAATTCGTATTTCAGGTTAGCAAAAAGTATCCATCCATTACTAGACGTTATTTTCGGTGATGAAAATTATTGCCTCTATGTCTTAAAAGAACTTGATGGTGAATATGATAAAAACTCTTTATTGAGAAAGAAGTTTAGCTGGGTTGAGGATGATGAATATTTTGATAATAGAAAGAAACGTATTTCCGTTTCAAGAGCCGAAAAGAAAGATATTGATTTAACCGTTGATTATTTAGTTAATTATAAAGTTGTCAACGGACTTGGTGTTTCTAAAATTGATATTAAGTGTTTGGCGCAAGGATATGTTCAAAATATTCCTGTTGTAACAGACGACCAGGATATGCTTGAGCTTGCAAAAAGTTTTTATATCGTAACGATGACAACATTAGAGTTAATGTCATTAATGCATGAAAGCGGACATATCACAATGGGAAAGGTCGGAGAGATTGTTGCTTACTGGGAATACGTTGATGATAAGCCTGCAAATTTTAGAAAGGATTATAAAAAATTATTCGGAAAGTATAATAAACCTTAGCATGGAAGTTGGGTGGTTAATGCCGTTATAAACAGACAAGAACAGCTGTCATTTAAGTTAAAGAATTTTCTCTTTTATTTTAAACAAGAAGCAACGATCAGCGGTGTTGATTTAGTGCAGAGGAAGTAAATATGTTAACACTGAGTTATCCTGGTATAGAAGTTATGAAACGCATTTGTCCAAATTGCGAAAAAGAAACTGACGTATTAGAAATTAAAACAAAAGAATCTATTGCTGTTCGTAATGAAAATATTGAAGTTGATGTTGAGTACTTTAAGTGTACTGAGTGTGGTGTCTCGTTTGAAAATACACGTGATTATGATGCACTTGAAGTTGCGTATAAAAAATATCGTTGTCGTCATGACATGTTGCAGCCAGCAGAGATAATAGAATGGCGTAAACATTATGGCTTAACTCAGAAAGAATTAGGTCAAATCTTAAGCTGGGGTGGTGCAACATTAAATCGATACGAAAATGGGCCGCTTCAAAGCGAAGCCCATGAGAAGTCTTTGCGTCTAGCAATGATTTACAGATTTAAGAACAGATAAACTAATAATAATGATAAAGGAGTTTGGTATGAATGAAGTTAATGCTATGACATCACCTGTGGTGTCTGAAAATACAGTCTATCCTTTTTTTGATGCTTCACGCGCCATAAAAAGTTACATTGCGGAAGAGACTGATGACTATACTGAAAATACATCGGTGCAAGCTGAGCTTAAGTGTGCCGAATTACGTGCTTTACGTGCCGCCGCATCCGGCCAGATAGGCCGCCTTTATTGCCTTGTAAATTTGTTATTACAAGATACTACATTTGAACAGACGAAAGACGATTACAGTAAAATTGCTTTACAGATACGTGATGCTGCTTCAGTTCTGGAAGAGTCGATACATACGATTGTAGGCACAATAGTGGAGGAGCCGGAACCGTCAAAAGACGAAATAGCAGACTAAAAAACAGGCTAATGAACAGTTTCTATTGATATTAAAAATGGACTAAAACAATCGAGAGTTAGAGAAAGTAGCCAGGTTCGTGCTCGTTGAGAGCTTAGACATCAAGTAAATCGCTGGTTTTTATTTTAAAGGCTTTTGAAAGTCTTTTTAGTGTTAATAAAGTAATGTTAACAGGTTCTTTTTCCTGTTCGATGCGTTGAATAGTTCTTAATGATATGTCGTAGTCCATTAAATCTTCCTGGGATAATCCTTTTTCCTTGCGTAATCTTTTTATGTTCTTTTGGACTTTACGTGCAAATCGTTCGAAATCTGCAGCGTATTTAATCTGTTTAGTCATTACGTATTTTCTCTTGAGTGCACCCGCAATTTATGGCAGGATGCCTGAAAATGCCACGCAATATATTGCGGTATTAGTTTGGTTATAATTAAAAGGAATTACGTCTATGGATAAGACAACCCGGCGTCGACTGTTGGAAATAACAGGACATCTGGAAGCGATTGCAGTGCAGATGGAAGAGGATAGTAAAATCCCGGCGAAATACGTACTCAACAGTTTTCATGCTGAAGAAATCAAAAAACTGACAAAAGAGATGGCGGTTTTACTTGCTCTTCCCTGAATGTAAGTGATTTGTAAATAACATTTATATTTCAAGGATGATTAAATGAGAATACAGGTTTTAAGTGATTTACATATTGAGTTTGGTGAGTTCTTTGTGGCGGAGACCGACGCTGATGCAGTCGTCTTTGCTGGAGATATCGGCGTTGGTATTGATGGTTTAAAGTGGATAGAAAATCAGGAAATAAGCCAACCTGTAATCTATGTATTGGGTAATCATGAATTTTATAATCATGACATTGATATAGTTAATAATATAAAAGAATCTGCTCCAGGGAATATTCATGTATTAAACAATGATGCTGTTGAGATTGGAGATGTCAGGTTTCTAGGCTGTACTTTATGGACGGACTTTTTATTGTTTGGACTGACAGAACAATATTTTTCTGTACAAAATGCGAAGAAAAATATGGCTGATTTTGAAGTGATTAAAAATACTGGGAGGCGATTTAGTCCTGATGATTCAATAAGATTACATGAACAAAGTCGCGACTGGCTGGAAGGTATGTTGTCTATTCCATTTTATGGAGAAACAGTGGTTGTGACGCATCACCTGCCATCATCTAAATCAGTTCCAGCAAGATTTAAAAAGAACTTATCATCTCCGGCATATGCAAGTCATTTGGATGACTTGATAAGTAAGGAACGAGTCGATCTGTGGATTCACGGTCATACTCATGATTCATATGATTATGAAATAAATGGAACAAGAGTTGTTTGTAACCCTGGAGGATATGTTGGGTATGAACTGAATAAGGATTTTCAGGCAGGCTTGATATTGGAAGTGTGATAACTTTTTATGACTCAATATATAATCTATCATTACTTTAAAAGCACACAATGCTTTCTAGCCAGGATGTTAACAGCCATGAAAAACCGAATGCACATTCTTTTTTGTTTCAGTCTGCTTTCTACTTATGTCTTTGCTCATGGTGAGTATGGAACAGAAGATATTCAGGCTGATGAAAAAAGACCGATTACTTTTCTTGAGTATTTTTTCAGTAGCGTGACAGCAAAGGCGTCAATTCGTATCGATGAGCAAGGAGGGTATCGTTATATCGAGAGTGATGGTCTGGCGGATCATGCAACCGGACGATTTCCGAATTCAGGCAACCCGCATTCGATTAAAGCACAGGATTACAATTTCCGTGTGCCATTAAAACCGCGTAAACGATCGTCGCCAATGTCAATTGGTCATGCTGCTTTTGGTGTAGCAATCAATGGTGTGCCGTTTGATCCGGCGACAGCAGAATACTGGAATAATGATCGTTCTTCTGACTGGAATATTGAAGCCCTGACTGGCGGTCTGAATCTGGGGCTTGATAGTAGTAATGCGCATGTACAACCGAATGGCGCTTATCATTATCACAGTCTCCCGCTTGGGATATTAAATCGCTCAAATTATAAAAGTAAGCCGGTCTTGATTGGTTATGCGGCCGATGGTTTTCCTGTTTATAGTCATTATGGTTATAGCGATGCTGCTGATCCGAATAGCGAGATCGTAAAGCTACGTTCCAGTTATCGTGTTAAATCGGGTAGTCGTTCCGGCGGGCCAGGTGGGACTTATGATGGTACCTACAGCAAGGATTATGAATATGTCGATGGTCTCGGTGATCTGGATCAATGTAATGGTCGTACAGGTGTTACGCCTGAACATTCTGAAGGAACATATTATTATGTGATTACTGATGGCTTTCCGATGATTCCACGTTGCTGGAAGGGAAGTGGTGATAGTTCCTTTCAAAAAGGCCCGGGTGCTAATGGTCCTGGCGGTGGCGATAGGAGATCACAAAATCAACGTTCTGGACCGCCGGGAGGTCCTTCAGGTGGTCCACCTCAGGAAGCCTTAAATGCCTGTGAAAATAAACGTGAAGGCTCTTCCTGTTCGGTTAATACGCCACGTGGCTCGATGCGCGGTACTTGTCGAACTATGCGTTCAGATTTTGTTTGTGTACCGCAACGGCGTTAACAAGGGTTAATCATTGATAGTAACGTTCTATTTCCTTTTAAAAGTATGCAAGCAGGATTTTTATTACCTGTTTAAATGCTTTAAATAGCGATATCAGATGTCTGTTTATTATGGATTTTAACTATAAAGGTCTGGCACATTGTGACAATAGCGTTACAATGAGCACGCTTTTTTTTTAGCGTGAGAGAGATATCAATGAGTTCTGTTTTGAAAGAAGTTCCTCCAAACGGCACTGAGCGCGAGATCGATGGTAAGCCATGCGTGTTTTACGACGGTTACTGGATCCGTAGTTATCATTTGAATAAGGATAGTTTTGCTGACAAGAAAGTGATGATTGACATGTTAACGCGTCGTGTTTTTCATCATGTTGAGCCCGGTATCAATACGCCGAGTAATCGTCTGGATCAGGTCAGGGCTATTTATGAAGCCGAGGACAACCCGGCTAGAAAACGGGTGAAAGGAGCGATGCTGGCAGGTTCTTTATTGAATCGTGGTCGCCATATTTTGACGGTAATTGTGGAATTGGAAGAAGCCGGCGTCAAGATTGAAAGCAGTAATGAATTATTACGTGAATGTGGTCGTTGTTTCATGGAAGCACTTGATCTTGGTAAGAATATTAAACTTGGCGATGGTGGTGAAGGTATAGACGAACTATGGGGTGAACCGTTCAAGGTGTTCACTATGCCGATTGAAGAGTTCTTCAAGACGCGATATATCAAGATTGCACAGGCCATGTCAGAGATTGATCAGGTTACTGATGCCTCGCGTCGTGTTATCTGCGAATTCAAGAAGTTTGATAATATCAAAGTTAAATTGTCAGAGCTTTCCGAAACAACCAAGCAAGCCTGCGAAACAATTCGTAATGATCCGGTTATCTTTGATGTCTGGCCACGTTATATTGCGGCTAAAGAAAATTATGAAGACTGTATGCTTGAATTGGCCGTTAAAAAAAGTGATACAGGTTATCCCCTTTCTCTGGATGCGTATCGCCTGATTAAAGAAGGTGGTGAATTGCTGGTCAAACTGGCAACCTTACGCGTACCGATCCCGAATAGTGTTAAAGATTTTACGCAACGATGTAACGACTTTGTTGCTAAAGAGGATTAGCTGAATTTTTAATAACGCATTAGGTTAATAGATATGGGTCGAACGACTTCAATTGTCTTGCTACTTATTGGAATGCTTCTGTTATTAGGCAGTTGTGCGCCTTTTGGTTATGCTCTTTATTATGAAGCTGTCGTAGACTCATCTCAAAGTCACTCTCTTGGTGATGTCGGGACAGCTAACCAGGTAACCTTTCATTCTACTCCGGGATCTCTGGCACGACTTGCTATTGAAGCACATGTTATGACTAATTCAGTGCAAGAAGATCCGGATGATTTTTCTGACGACTTTATTGCCCGTTTTAAATTTCCTGTTAATTACAGTATTAGTGACGTTAATGGTAATACCCTGATTAAAGAGAATGCTGCTTTAGCCTGGAAAAATGGGGGCTCGCTATCAAAAAGAAATGAAGATACGACCAGCACAGGCGGTACGCTGACTGCGACGACCCGTTTTGATAAATTTACGGTTCCTGCCGATGGTAAGCTTAATATTGAAATTGAAGTTGGTCCTGATTCGACTTATGAAGCAACTGCACCCTCGTTAGAATTACATTTGTACGAAGGGATGATTGATAATATCTGGTATGTAGTCGCTGGTATTACAATGCTTGTTATCGGTATTATTATGGCATTAATCGGATTTATCTTTGTCGTAACAAACGCAACTAAAGAGAGTAATCAATTGCAGATATCACAACCAAATGCTGTAAGTGGCACGAGGCAAGGTAGTCTGGATGCTAACCAGCAGGCGATGTTTATTCAGCTGTCTGCTTTCTCCGGTTATATTATTCCTTTCGGAAGTATTATTGTTCCTGTTATTTTATGGCAGATATGGAAGGATAAAGATCCATATGTAGACAGGATGGGGCGAGAATCGGTTAATTTCCAACTGAGCATGGCGCTTTACTACATTATCTGTTTTATTCTGATGTTTGTTATTATAGGTATGGTGTTAATTTTTTTTGTTATGATGTTCCATTTTATTTTTATTATTATTGGTGCCGTACAAATGTCTCGTGGAATCGACTATCGTCACCCTATGATTATTCGTTTTATTAAATCTTAAACTGGAATAAACATGGGTAATTCATTAATTGATCAAATGAAGAAGGCCGGTCTGGTTGATAAAACCAAAGCGCATAAAGCCAGGCAGGAACAATATAAAAATAAAAAGAAGAAGTCGAAGAAAGGTTCGACTGATCCATTAGATGAAGCAAAGCTGTTGGCGCAAAAAGCCCAATTGGAAAAAGTAGAACGTGATCGACAGATAAATCTCAAAAAGAAAGAAGAAACCGAGCGCAAGGCAATCGCTGCACAGATAATACAGTTGATCGAAACAAACCGGGTTGACGATTGTGATGGTGAGGTTATTTTTAATTTTACTGATGATAATGTCGTTAAACGTATGTTTGTTTCAGAGCTGATTCATAAACACCTTAGTTCAGGTAAATTGTCTATTGTCAGATTCGGAGAGGGCTATGAGTTGGTGCCTAAAGCTGTTGCGGAGAAAATAGAACAACGTGATGCCCAGTGCGTTATTAATAATGAAGATGTTGTCGAATCAGTTAACGATGAAGATCCATATGCGGATTATAAAATACCCGATGATTTAATCTGGTAATCGCGCAGGATTTGGAGTTCAAATTATGTTTTTGAAAAAAGCTCAGGTTAAAAATTTCATAAGAAACGTTGCTGTTTATCCAATTTATGGTGTGTTGTTCTGTTTGTTAACTTCTTTTTCAGCATCATCTGAAACAGCAACAGAAGTTGATCTGCGCGTTAACAAATCAAGAGCTACAGTCAAAACGTTTGCTGGTAAACTAGTCAAGGAACTAAAGCAAGCATTGGAAGAAGGCGGTCCTGTTAAGGCAATAAAGGTTTGTAATATTGAAGCGCCTCAAATAGCAGGCGAACTTTCCGAACAACATAAATTACGCATCGGTCGCACTTCATTAAAAATACGTAACCCGAATAACGAGGCGGATGCGTGGGAACAAGCTGTTCTTCAACAATTTGAACAACGGAAGCTGCAAGGCGAAGATATAGCGACGCTTGAATATTTTGAAGAAACAGAAAAAGGCTTTAGATATATGAAAGCGATCCCGACCAAAGGATTATGTCTGGCTTGTCATGGCGAAGCATTGTCTGAATCTGTTAAGACAACGTTGACAGAATATTATCCAAACGATAAGGCAACAGGCTTTAAAACCGGTGATATTCGAGGCGCTTTTACACTTATACAAAAAGATTAAATAAAAGTATGGTAAGCAAATATTTTGTCGCTTAGTAGCCCGGAAATATCTTCATTTAAGTACAGTTTAGATTTTGCGCATTCGCAGAAATCGGCTTCAAGTTTCATGTTTTCCAATACTACCCGCTAATTTGGAGTAACTTCCGAAATGTCTGCTTGCTGCTATACTATAATTGTTAACTGACAGAATTTTAAAACTGGAATTACCTCCTAAACTATTGAAAAAAAATAAATAAATAAGGTACACAATATAATGAGTGATGTAACAACATGGGCTGTTTTATGTGACGGTAGATATATCAAGATAATGGTGAATAATGGCGAAAATAAGAAGCTGTCAGTATTAGACGCAGACAAGCATGAAGATTTAGCGGCACTTTGCTATAAAATGGTTAATAGTAAACCCGAATTTTCAGTATCTGGTTCTGTCAAGGCTGGGAAGATTGATTTTATTCAGTTGCAGGCAGATTTCCTGACAGAACAATATGAAAAAAGATTGTTCAATCGCCTGATTATTGCAGCACCAGCTGATGTGACTAAAGCATTATGCGCAGCCTTACCCGAAAATATAAGGCAGTTAGTTGCTGGTGAATTAGCTGAAGATATTACAACTAAGTCATGCGACGTAATCGAAGATAAATTGGCTACTATGATTGCTGCGTAGTTTAATAATAATTAATAACAGGAGACCACAATATTATGTTAATAACATTTGAATCGAATGCACATACAGATGTTACGATGTTTGCTGATATTGCTGAATCACTGATCAAGATGATGGGACATAGTGGTACGATACCGAGTGCAATAGCGGCGAAAGATGTTCCGCAAGCATTGGAACACTTAAAAAAAGCGCTGGAAGCTGATTCGCCCGAAGAACTTAATAAAACCGATAATGAAGACGACGAAGAAGAAACCGAAGTGAGCATGTCTGGCCGTGCATTTCCATTAGTCGAAATGTTAAAGGCAGCTGCAAAAGAAAATCAGGCTATTATGTGGTATCAGAATAAATAACGCTGCTTCAGTCAAATGGTTCGGGCGTAGTCGGTTTCGATTCTTCAGGCTCTTGCCCTGATCGTTCGTCATCGTAATTACCGAGTACGCTTTTCAGAAAACAAACCTTAACGATAGTGCATTGTTCACAACCTACTGAATTTGCTATTGGACATATGGCCATAGCTGCCTCCATGTTTAATGTTGCTACAGTTAAGATATAGCTTTTATTTCATTAATGTCAATTTAATGATCTGCTTTATATCCCTTTAACTTAATATTGATAAATATTTCTGGTTTTACCCTGTACTAACAACAAACAAATAGTTAGATACACGTATATTATTGTGTATCAAAAAAGCGACTGGTTTTTGATCGAGAACAAAGTTTATTTCCTGTGTCACGTTATGATTCGAGGTGATAGTTTTGAGATGACGTAGCAGGGGGATTTATGAGTCATACCCAGTTGAGGATTGTTGTTCTTTACGCTGATGTTTCTGGCAGTACCCGTCTTTATGAAAAGTTTGGAGATACAATAGCTTGCGCCGATATCCACACTTGTATCGAAATTCTCTCTGATGTCGTTGAGCAGAATGAAGGGAAAAAAATAAAGACGATTGGCGATGAAATTATGTGTTCATTTTACCGTCCACAAAAAGCTGCTGAAGCTGCGATACAGATGAATCAGGAATTGCGCGATGCGAGTGAAATGGGACGTTTTCAATCTGGTGAAGTGCATATCAAAATCGGTTGGCATTATGGCACAGGAATTTTTCGTGACGACGATATTATCGGTGAAGCACCTTTGTTAGCGCAGCAAGTAATCGGTATGGCAAAGCGGGATGAAATTCTAACGACGCAAAAAAGCATAGATGAATTACCGGCTATCATTAAATGTACTGCAAAATTTATTGATCGTATCGAAGCTGAAGATGGTAGCGGAGAATTCGATGTTTATGCATTACCCTGGGATGACGAAGATAGTGATGCAACAGTTGTTGTTGGTGGTTCCGAGCATGATATAACCGGTGGGTTTGAACATCGTGCATTGATTCTTCGATATAAAGATCAGGAATTTGAAATGGATCATAACAAAACCCATTGTCACATTGGTAGTGGTGATGATAACGATCTGGTGATACATGGTGTCTACACTTCGCGACATCATGGTGAAATATTTTATCGACATGGTCGTTTCCATCTTTCTGATATGAGTACAAATGGTACAGGACTTATTCATCAAGGTGATGACTATGTTCGATTGCATCGTGAAGAAAGAATGTTAAGTGGAAGCGGAACAATTTGTTTCGGTGGCGAGCCAAATACAGATCCGGATGCGGCAGTTCAATATGAGTGCGTTAGAGCCGAGAATTAATGATTGTATACTCTTGCTGGTATTTGAACTATTTTTTTGACTCTATTTTACTTTCATTATCCTTGTAGGCGACATAGACAGTGCAGGATGATTCTTTATCAGCATACAAGTTTGGGAAACTGACAATATGCGATTCTGAAGAGTGAAATACGTTGTTTAGTAACGTCATAAATTCTTCATCAGGTGGATCATTTGACCAAAGCGCAAAGATTCCTCCGGGTAAAATTTTATTCGATAATTTATTTAAATTTTGTTCGGAATAAAATGAACTATTTCCTTCGTTTAACCAATGTGTTGGTGAATGGTCAATATCTAATAGTACAGCATGTACTTGTCTATTTGTTTCATCAAAACCCTTGTTGTCAGATGTAGCGACTGCAAAGAAATCAGCATTAACCAGTGTGCAACGTGAGTCAGAATTTAATATATTACCGAGTGGCACCAACTCTTTTTGATGCCAGTCAATAACTGGCTTCATCACTTCAATGACTTTAAGTGATCTGATAGCGTTGTCTTCCAGCGCAGCAACAGCGGTATAACCGAGACCTAAACCACCAACAATAATGTCCAGATCGTTTTTATATTGCCCTTGTTTTAGTGCAGCGAGCCCCAGTTTTGAAAGTTGAATTTCTGATTCGGTAAACAAACTAGACATTAAAAACTCATCATTCAATTTAACTTCGTAAAGAAGTTTGCCGTCGAGTCTTGGTTCAGTACGTTTTCTAAGACTGATATCTCCTAGCGGTGTGCTCTGGAAATCCAGTTCTTCAAAGATAATATCCACGATTACTGTTGTTCAGAAATCGTTTTTAAATAAAGCGTTTCGACTTTCTTTCTTGCCCAGTCTGTTTTGCGTAAGAACTTCAGGCTGGAGCTAATATCCGGGTCATTGGTAAAACAGTTAATAGTGATATGACGGCCTAATTCTTCCCAGCCATATTTTTCGACAAGTTGGGTGACAATCATTTTTAAAGTGATGCCATGTAAAGGATCTTGTCTACGGCTAATATTTTCCTGTTTCTGCGTCATAATTCCTAATGGCCTTTACTTTTCCATCCCTGAAAAGTTTTTTCAGTTTCTTTTATGGTTCGATTGGCTTTGCTATTGTCATTGTTGCTGATTTCATTTTTATCAGATTCTGACTTTGCTTCCGCTTTTTTTACCCGAATTTTAGTTTCAGCTATTTCTTTGCCGTTAAGATTTTTTATTGCGGCTTTGGCTTCGCCGGGTTTGGGCATTTCGATAAAACCGAAACCTTTCGATTGACCCGATTTCTCATCCATTACCAGATTACAGGATTGAACCTTGCCATAGGTTTCAAATAGGCTGCGGATTTCAGCCTCTGTCGTTATACGAGCAAGATTTCGGATAAGTAGTTTCATAGGTTTACCTTAACAAGAATAGAGGCAAAAGCCTTATGATATTTACTATTCTTATTTCGCGTTAGCCGCTTTTTTATCAGCTTCCAGTTGGCTGGCGAGGTATTCTTCGTATGTGCCCTGATAATCGATAATTTTATGATTTTTAATTTCAATTACGCGTGTTGCTAATGAAGAAACGAATTCGCGATCATGGCTGACAAAAATTAATGTGCCATTATAATTTTCCAGTGCCAGATTTAATGCTTCGATTGATTCCATATCTAAATGGTTGGTCGGTTCGTCCATAATCATGACATTAGTTTCCTGCATCATGAGTTTGCCAAATAATAATCGATTCTTTTCGCCACCAGAACAGACGTTGACTTTTTTTTCAAAGTCTTCGGACGAGAATAACATTTGACCCAATGTTGCACGTACAGCTTGATCATCATGTTTTGATTTACGCCACTGATCCATCCATTCAAATAATCTTAAATCATTATCAAAATCAGCGGTGCTGTCTTGGGGGCAATAACCAATCGTTGCATTCTCAGACCACTGAACAGTCCCATGATTGGCTTCGAGATCATTAATAATACAACGTAGGAAAGTTGTTTTACCGACACCGTTTTCACCAATCACGGCTAAACGGCTACCGGCTTCTAATAATATGTTACCTTTTTCAAATAAGGGTTCATCATCAAAGCCATGTCCTAAATCTTCCAGAGTTAAAGCCAGGCGATGTAATTTCTTTTCCTGATTAAAACGGATGAAAGGACTGACACGACTTGAAGGTTTTATATCCTCCAGTTCTATTTTTTCAATCTGTCGTGCACGTGACGTAGCCTGTTTTGCTTTCGATGCGTTAGCAGAGAAGCGACTAACAAAATGTTTTAGTTCGGCAATTTGTGCCGACTTCTTTGCATTCTCTGATTGTTGACGTTCACGTACCTGTGTCGATGCAATCATGAAATCGTCATAATGACCCGGATAAACACGAAGTTCACCGTAATCAATATCGGCAATATGGGTACAAACTGCATTCAGGAAATGTCGATCATGCGAAATAATCACCATGGTACTTTTTCGTTCATTAAGTACACCTTCGAGCCAACGAATAGTATTGATGTCGAGGTTGTTGGTTGGTTCGTCCAGTAATAAAATATCGGGCTCTGCAAACAAGGCTTGTGCTAATAACACACGAAGTTTCCAACCTGGAGCAACTTCACTCATTGGGCCAGTATGTAATTCCTCTTCTATACCGGCACTCAATAATAATTCACCGGCACGACTTTCAGCACTATAGCCATCCATTTCACCAAACTCGGTTTCCAAATGAGCAACCTTCATACCGTCTTCTTCAGACATTTCCGGTAGGGAATAAATACGATCGCGCTCCTGTTTGACTTCCCATAGTTCCTTGTGGCCCATAATGACAGTGTCGAGAACAGTGTATTGTTCAAAAGCAAATTGATCCTGATGCAATTTACCAACACGTTCGTTCTGATCGATTGAGACGTTGCCCGAAGTCGGTTCGAGACTACCGTCCAGAATTTTCATGAATGTTGATTTACCGCAACCATTGGCGCCAATCAGGCCGTAGCGATTTCCATCGCCAAATTTAACTGAAATATTTTCAAATAACGGCTTGGAGCCAAATTGCATGGTGATATTTGCTGTAGAAAGCATGGTTTTTCCTGATTGTCTTAATGGGGGATTAAAAGGTCGGCTACTATAGGACTTTGTGACGGTCAGGTCGAGTAGATTAGCACCTAAAATTACTAATTTTACCTTTTCAATTCGTGTTTAGCTTGAAATCCTGAATTATGAAAGTCGTGTCATAATAATGTTTAAGAAGCCAGTAATTCTGTACTGGGTGATATATTCATTCTTTCTGCAAAATTGGCAAGATGATTACAAAAATTACTGTTGGCATAGGAGATACCTAGACCCGGAGCCAAATCAGAAAACTTTTCAGCGGCGGCAGTAGTTAGTAGTGCTAAAGATGTCGCGTCACCGGAAAAAACAGTTTGGTACTTTTCAATAAAAGATTCTATTTGTACATGTAAATGGTCATTTGATTTATTCGACATAACAAGCAGGCATAATTCATTCGCAAAATTTGCAGCATGCCGTAGTATATCTTCGTTATTATTTATCGGTTCTTTTTTATCGAGTGGCAAGCGTTCCATACAATTAATTAATGCTTCAGGAAAATTCCATTTTTTGGCAACGGCTTTACCTAAAGAAGCAGTCGTTGTTGATAAAATCTTTCGTTCTGCTTTTTGCTGCTCTTCTCCATTTTCAACTAATGCTTTAATGTCTTCGTATTCATCAGGTAAGTAAAATACTAATAAATGCGTTCCCAGATTATGAAATAAAGCACAAATAAAAGCTTCTTCTGCGATAGAACGTTTTATCGAAAGTGTAATATGTCTTGCAATAAGACCTGCGACGAAAGAGGCAGTAACAATATCTTTTAAATCACTGTCTTTGTTTTCTGCTTGTTTAAATAACAATAAACCATTACTTATCATACGTACTAATTTTAATCCAAGTCTGGAAATGGCTTGTGATATTGTTTTAACTCCACCAGAACCACGATCAAAAATCACCGAATTTGAAATTTTTAATATGCGATTAGTCAAACTATAATCACGAGCAATAACGGCAGTTAATTTATTAAAGTCTGTATTAGATGATTCTTCAGTCAAACGGTTAATCTCGGCGATACTGGTTGAACAGGCCGGAAACTCGGGACTACGATTTAAACGACGTAATAAGAATTCAAGGGACAATAAACCTTTTTCCTCATTACGCTGAATTTCAATAATGTCATTTAAGTTTGATAGCAGGTCACTGGCTGATTGATATCGTTTGCCTGGTTCCCTTTGTACCATATCGCGTATGGTCGCAATCATTTGCGGAGAAATATTTAATGTGTGAAGCTTTTCCCAATCAATTATTGCCATTGCAATATGATCTATGATGGTGTCAAGTTCTTTGTGCGGGATTGCACGCGACCCTGTAAGCATTTCATAGAATATAAGGCCGAGGGAAAATATATCTGTAGCAAGTGTTAATTTTTTGTGAGAGAAATGTTCCGGTGACATATATTTTGGTGTCCCGGCAATATTTTTGTTATCACCAGTTACCGTTACACGCGCAAGTCCAAAGTCCATGATACGTGCTCTGCCTTCCTGATCGATCATTATATTTTTTGGAGATAAATCCAGATGCATAATGTCTTCATCGTGTGCACATTTTAGCCCTTTAACGATGTCAATCATGATGGTCAAGGCATCCTCTTCATTAAGAGCCCCTTTCTCTTTTAGATATTGCGAAAGTGTTATGCCATCAACGTATTCAAATACCAATAAAGGAAAAGATTCATACATTCCTACTTCATATATAGGTATCAAATTTGGATGAGATAGTTTTGCTGCAATTTTTGCTTCGTTAATGACAGCCTGAGATTGTTCATTATTTCCATCTGTCTGGGTTACCACTTTCAAGGCAACATTTCGTTCAAGACTCGGATCCCAGCCAAGAAAAACCATGCCTTGCATTCCCTCGCCAAGACGCTTGCCAACGTTAAATCGTCCGATGGATTTATTGTTGTTTTGAGTCATTAATGAAATTAGTCCCTGTTATTTCTCTTATTAGCGACAATATTGATGAATTTATTTAGCAGTTTTTAGCCATTTTTTATAGAGAAATAGTCCTTTCTGTTATTTTTACTATATCTAGTATTAATTTTTCTAAAAAACACAATATATAGATGTTTTCACCATAAAAACGTATCATATTGTCCTAATTACAACTCAACACATATTAGTCTTGGTTTATGGGGGAGTATCCTTGTCTTTAGGGGGAAGAAAACGACATTTCGTCGTTTATTTATTGATCGTTTTTACTGTTCTATCCAGTCGTTTTACCTTCGCGACGCATGATGAAACATGTAGTTCGCAATGGCGTGTGACCGGATATTTCACCCCGGTTGAGATGGATTATTCACAAACAGAGCAGATTCAAATTTATATTGAAGCATTGGGTGAGAGTCTTCACTCGGTTGCATTTCTTAAAGCAGTAAAAATCGAAGGTTGGGGCAAAACAAAAGAGGGTTGGTATCTTGGCCGGTTTTCAAATAAGTGGCATAAAAGTAACTATCCACTTAACTCGCTTGGCCGACCTTTAAGTACTGGTTCGATAGCAACTGATAAAAATATCATTCCGACCGGAACGACATTGAAAATTCCCAGTCTACCTAACAGATTGAGGCATCAGTTATATGTATCTGATGATGTTGGCAGCGCGATAAAAAATACTCATATTGATATCTATACCGGTGAAGGTTGGCAAGCTGAACAAACGACATTTGAAATTACAGGAAAAGATCATACCGTGTGCCGGATCAGCTCTATTTAGTAAAACTAACACGCGAAAAGATAACTTTATATTAATAAATATTAAAGAATGAAAACTGAACATTTTTATGCTGATCTAACAGCAACAAAAGAATTTTCAGAAATTGCTGATTTATCTCACTATGTACCATTACCCGATGACTGGAGCGTCGTTGTTTCCGATGTAAAGAACTCGACTGTCGCCATTAATAAGGGCGAGTATAAAGCAGTTAATATTACCGGTGTTTCTGTGATCACTTCTATTTTAAATGTTCTTAAACCATTATCTATCCCTTATATCTTTGGTGGTGATGGTTGTTCTTTATGTGTGCCTGATAATGTTTTGCCTGCAGTTCGCAATGCACTTATTGCAACAAAGTCTATGGCACAAATGCAATTTAATCTGCAATTACGTATCGGTATTGTACCTATTAGTGCAATTAGAAAAGTCGGTTATGAAGTACTTGTGGGTAAACACCAGGTTTCTAAAACTTATACACAAGCTGCTTTTGCCGGGACTGGACTTGAATATGCAGAAAACCTGATTAAGGATGATAATAATGAAACTGAATACCGCATAGAAAGTAACGATAATATTGAAGCGGATTATACTGGTCTTGAATGCCGCTGGGATAATGTACCAAGCCAACATGGGGAAACCATTTCTCTTATTGTTAAAGTAAACGCTGATAATCAGGAACAGGAATACAAAATTTATTCAGAGGTGATTTATAAGATTAGTAAAATTTATGGTGACGAATCGAGTTCTCGTCCTGTTCACCCTGATGCTATGAAAACTACACTCAAAGGAGAGTTATTAAAGTATGAAGCGAGAACACGCACTCATGGAAAAAATATTATTCAAATATTTTTATATAATTTAAAAATTCGAGTACAGGTATTGTTTGGTCGAATATGTATGGAATATAAAATAAAAACGGGCAATATAAATTGGGGGCAATACAAAACCGTAGCAGTGAATAATGCGGACTACCGCAAATTTGATGGCATATTAAGAGAAGTTCTTTCTGGTAACGAAACACAAAGACATGAATTAGAACGGTATCTGGAGGAACGACATCAAAAAGGAGAATGTGTCTATGGCATACATGTTTCAGATTCTGCCTTGATAACCTGCATGATAAACAATCGAACAGACAGTCATTTTCATTTCATTGATGGTGCTGACGGTGGCTATGCAATGGCGGCAACAATGATAAAACAACAGTTAAAAGAATAACGATTTGTTATTTTAGTCTACGAATTTTAAATTTACGTCCTTTTATTTTACCTTCCGATAATATTTTCAAGGCTTGCTTTGCAATCGATTGCTCAACAGCAACATAAGCATACTTATCAAAGATATCTATCTTGCCAATTTGTATACCATTAACCGAATTACTTGCCGTTAGTGCACCTAATATGTCTCCAGCGCGCATTTTGTCTTTTCGGCCAGCATTTATACCAAGCGTGACCATTGGCGGGATCAGTTTGGAATAGTCACCCATTTTTAGTTTTGATATTTTGTCTATGCGTACAGGACCGTTTTTGAAATTTTCTATAGCTTCAATTCTGAATTTTTCTGAAGCCAGAAATAAACTTAACGCCAAACCCTGATTTCCGGCACGACCGGTACGACCGATACGATGTATATGTATTTCCGGATCAGGTGATAATTCATAGTTAATGACGGCATTTAGTTCTTTTATATCAATACCACGTGCAGCAACATCAGTGGCAATTAAAATAGAACTGCTTTTATTGGCAAACTGCACAATAACCTGATCGCGCTCTCTTTGCTCAAGATCACCATGTATAGCTAATACATGAAAACCCTGTTTCCATAAGTCATCGACCAATTCCTGGCACTGTTGTTTGGTATTACAAAAAACGATACTCGATTCAGGTTTGTAATAGTGTAATAAAGTGCTTAAGGCTTTGGTTCTTCCTCCTGCTTCAACTTCATAAAATAATTGTTGTATTTCTTTATCGTCATGAATCGATTCCACGCGAACTTGAACAGGATTATTTTGAAGTTTTTTACTGATAGATAATATCTGATCAGGATAGGTCGCAGAGAATAGCAGGGTTTGTTTTTGTTTTGGGGTTTTATTGATGATGTTTATAATCTCGTCATAAAACCCCATGTCCAGCATACGATCAGCTTCATCCAGTACCAGTGTATTTAAATTGATCAGTACTAAAGATTCTTTGTCTATATGTTTTAAAATTCGTCCCGGTGTGCCAACGATAATATGAGGAGGATGTTCCAGTGCGGCCAATTGCGGTAACATTGATTTACCTCCACATAAGGTAACCAGCTTGATATTGGGAATAGCGCGTGCAAGCCGACGAATTTCTGTACTGACTTGATCTGCCAGTTCACGCGTGGGACAGAGTACTAATGCTTGTACTTTATATTGCCTGGTTTCAATTTTATTTAATAAACCGATTGCAAAGGCGGCCGTCTTGCCACTGCCGGTTTTGGCTTGTGCGAGTATATCTTTACCTTCAAGAATAGCAGGTAGACTTTGTGCCTGTATTGGCGTCATCTCTTTATAATCTAATGAAGCAATATTTGCTAAAACTTCAGCAGCTAAGGGGAGTGATGAAAAATCTGTTGTGGTCATGTTTATTAAAGCAAAAAGTCTTCATTAATCTGATGAAAGATATTTGCTGATTCAATCAGGTTCTTTGCTGTTAACGCGGGGACACCATAGACTTCAGTGCTGACATCGTAATCTTTCTTTACTTTTTCAAGTAATAAGCCAAAGTCGCCATCACCGGATAACAATATAACCGTATCAACATCTTTTGCAGAATCCATGACATCAATTGTAATACCAACATCCCAATCGCCTTTGGCAGAACCATCGCTACGTTGAATAAAGGGTTTCAGTTTTACTGTAAAACCAATATGTTTCAATGCATCCTGAAATTTTATTTGTTTATCGTCATTACGATGTGTGGCATAAGCATTGGCAATAATGATTTCACCCTCCGCGCTTATTGTTTCCCATAGTTTTTTATAATTAAACTGGCGCGAATAGGTATCACGCGTGGTGTAATAAATATTTTGTACGTCTACAAATAATGCAATTTTTTTCAAAATGAGCTCAATTAAATCAAATTAAATATTTTTATGTCCAGTTACTACCATGTCTTTCCCACGCATGCGGGTATTAAAATTTGTTAGATAATAATTTTTTAAATGAAAACACCAGTTAAATGATTGGGCAGAAACTATCAAATTCAGTAATAAGCATAACATGCTAATGCAGGTAATGTTGTAGCAAACTATTCCGAAAATTGACAGATTGTTGTATTTAGTCCTATCCAGATTTGAAACAGACACTATAATGGCCGGCCACGGAGAATAATCATACATGCTTTTACTTTCAAAAAAACAGGATTGGCTGGGAAATTGTCGCGGCGATATTTTGTCTGGTCTTGTTGTAGCGTTGGCCTTGATTCCTGAGGCGATCGCTTTTTCTATTATTGCCGGTGTTGATCCTAAAATCGGTCTTTATGCTTCTTTTTGTATTGCTGTCATCACGTCAATTATGGGCGGACGACCTGGTATGATCAGTGCTGCAACTGCTGCCATGGCTTTATTAATGGTGACGTTGGTTAAAGAACACGGTTTACAGTACTTATTAATGACGACTTTATTAACAGGTCTTATTCAGGTTCTTGCTGGTTATCTGAAACTCGGAAGCTTGATGCGTTTCATTTCCCGTTCCGTAGTGACTGGATTTGTTAATGCATTAGCTATATTAATTTTTATGGCGCAAATACCTGAATTGACCAATGTCACCTGGCATGTCTATGCGATGACAGCTGCGGGTCTGGGTATCATTTATTTATTTCCTTATCTTCCTGTAATTGGAAAATCGGTTCCCTCGCCGCTTATCTGTATTCTTGTCTTATCAATTATCGCTGTTTATTTACAACTCGATATCCGAACTATCGGTGATATGGGGGAGTTGCCGGACACCTTACCTGTATTTCTTTGGCCAGATGTTCCGCTGACTTTTGAAACATTACGAATCATTTTTCCTTATGCATTACCGCTGGCAATGGTTGGTTTACTGGAATCCTTGATGACAGCAACCATTGTTGACGATTTAACTGATACAAGCAGTGACAAGAATCGTGAATGTAAAGGGCAGGGCATTGCCAATATCGGTGCCGGGCTTTTAGGTGGTATGGCAGGTTGCGCCATGATTGGACAATCTGTGATCAATATAAAATCAGGCGGACGCGGTCGCTTATCAACATTACTTGCCGGTGTCTTTCTTTTGATTATGGTTGTATTTCTTGGTGATTGGATAAAACAAATTCCCATGGCCGCATTGGTTGCAGTCATGATCATGGTTTCAATTGGTACTTTTAGCTGGAATTCAATTCGTGATTTGAAATCGCATCCACTGTCTTCCAATATTGTTATGATTATGACTGTGATTGTTGTTGTCTGGACGCATAATCTGGCGTTGGGTGTTTTTGTAGGTGTGTTGCTGGCATCATTATTTTTTGCTAACAAGATTAGCCATTTTATGTATGTTGAATCTGAAAAAGATGAGAATAAGGATATTCGAACATATCGCGTTGTCGGCCAGATCTTTTTTAGTTCATCTGATAAATTTATTGCCGCCTTCGATTTTAAAGAGGCCGTAGAAAAAGTAGTGATCGATTTACATCGCGCACATTTCTGGGATATTACTTCTGTATCAGCATTAGATAAAGTTGTGCTTAAATTTCGAAGAGAAGGTGCTGATGTTGAATTAACAGGTTTAAACGAAGCAAGTTCAACCATTATTGATCGCTTTGGTGTTCATGATAAGCCGGAAGAAATAGATAAAATTATGGGTGGTCACTAATGAATAATGAAAAACCAATGGTACTGGCATGTATAGACGGTTCTGGATTAAGTGAAGCTGTTTGTGATTATGCGGCGTGGATAGCACAACGTGTTAATGTACCTTTAAAACTTATTAATACAATTGACCATCATCCTGAAACAGCTGCAACAAGCGATTTGTCTGGCAATCTGGGAGTAGATAGTCGAGAACATTTACTGGAAGACATAACCGATTTTGAATACAGGAAAAGTAAATTGCGCATTCAACAAGGCAAGGAAATCTTACAGAATGCAAAAGAACGTGTGATAAAAGGTGGGATATCAAATCCACAAACAAGTTTGCAACATGGTAGTTTAATAGAATCATTAGTTGAACTTGAAAGAGAAATTCGTGTTCTTGTTATTGGTGCACGTGGAAAAATACACGAAGATAAGTCTGATCAAATTGGTGCAAAACTGGAAGCAATGATTCGTTCCTTACATCTTCCTATTCTTGTTGCTTATGAAGAATTTAAAACACCGAAAACAATCATGATTGCCTATGATGGTGGCGAAGCAGCAGAAAAAGCAGTCGACATGGTAGCCAATAGTCCTTTATATAAAGGTTTGGTCTGTCATTTAGTCTGTGTTAGTAATAAAGATAATGCTGATGTTGTTTTGGGAAAAGCAGCAGATAAGTTACGTAACGCCGGTGGCATAGAAATTATTACAGCCAGTTTACGAGGTAAGGCTGAACATGAACTTTGTGACTATCAAGTAAAGCAAAATATTGATATGACAATCATGGGTGCGTTTAGTCACACACGGTTACATGATTTATTGCTAGGTAGTTTTACCGTCAAGATGCTATTCAATACCAAAAGACCGTTATTGCTGCTTAGATAATTATTAATTAAACAACACTTTTTGCTTTTGAGCCTGAACGTCTGCTTCGCCTGGCCGGTGTATTATTGTTTTGATTCTTTGACTGGCTATCGTTGCTTCGAGTTTTCTTTTTAGAGCCCTTCCATGAACTTTTTTTATTATTTGTCTTGTTCTTATTGGCGTTATTGCTTTTCGATTTTGTTTTGATTGATTCCGGCACATTGTGTTGTGGTTCGAATCCTTCAATTTCTTCACGCTTTATTTTAAATTTTATTAATTTTTCTATGTCTTGAAGTTGTTTTATCTCATCAGCACAGACTAATGAAATAGCATGACCACTGGCACCAGCTCGGCCGGTTCGACCAATTCGATGCACATAGTCTTCTGAAACATTGGGTAAATCAAAATTAACAACGTGAGAAAGTTGATCAATATCAATGCCTCTGGAGGCAATATCCGTTGCAACTAATACCTGTATTTTATTCTGTTTAAAATTTGCCAACGCTTTTGTTCTTTGCGACTGGCTTTTGTTGCCATGTATTGCTGCGGCATTGATATTATTATGTGATAGTTTTCTGACCAGTTTGTCTGAACCATGTTTAGTTCTGGCAAAAACCAGTACTTGATACCAGTCACCTTCTTTTATTAAATGACTTAGCAGTTCTATTTTTCTTGCTTTATCGACCGGGTAAACTGTTTGTGAAATTTTTTCGACTGTTGAGTTACGTGGTGCCACATCAACTTCGATTGGATTATTGATAATGCCTTTAGCAAGCTGTCTGATTTCATTTGAAAATGTAGCAGAAAACATCAGGTTTTGACGTTTTTTTGGTAACAATGCCATGATCTTTTTTATGTCATGAATAAAACCCATATCCAGCATTCGATCAGCTTCATCAAGTACCAGTATTTCCAGATTATCAAAACGAACCGCATTTTGATTATAAAGATCCAGTAAGCGTCCGGGTGTCGCTACCAGTACATCAACACCTTTACGCAATTTCATCATTTGTGGATTTATACCCACGCCGCCAAAAACGACAGCAGAACGCAGGTTCATATATTTACCATAAGTAAAAACACTTTCCTGTACCTGTGCTGCGAGTTCACGGGTCGGTGTGAGTACTAAAGCACGAACACGATTGTTTCTGATTTTTGCTTTGTCACTGAGAAGTTGTAATATCGGTAAGGTAAAACCAGCCGTTTTACCTGTACCGGTTTGTGCAGCAGCCATAATGTCAGAGCCTTTTAATATAGCCGGGATGGCTTGTGCCTGAATTGGAGTTGGACTGGTATAGCCAGTGTCACGCAAAGCACGTAACAATTCTTCGGATAATCCGAGTGTTTCAAATTTCATTAAATAGTTTTTTTCCTGAACGTTTTATTTTTAAGTTACTTCGATAAAGTTATGTTTTTATAGATACTCTAGCGAAGCATTTTTAGGTAATAAATGGTTACCGATTATGCGGCATACAGATAATTGACTCTCAAAAGGAGGGGTAATCAGACTATATAAGTGTTGTCTGCAGGATACACTTAGTCGGACCAACAACTAAAGATGACGCGCTGTATTAATATACAGGTGCGCACATTAACAGAATATAAAAGTAAAGCTATTGTTATTTTTGATTATTAATTCTCAATCATGAGAACTATTTATAAATAATTGAAGTAAACATTGATAAACTCACTCTTCCCTTCACTTTTAAAGGAAAGAGTGAGTTATATTTATTTTAGTATACCCGGTTTGTCCGGCCCAATAGCATTAGCTGCACGTGCACGTAAATAGCGATAGATATTATCTATATTTTTCATGACCAACGGGTTGTGTTGCCAGCGAGGCATTGTTTCCAATGTGCCCTTGTCCCGACTCTCCTGTTTCGCAATTTCGTTGAACATAGACTCTTCCATATTCAACCAGTCATCTGTCGTAAATTTAACGATAGTTCGATGCATGACTTTTAATCTAAATTGTTCCAGAGTTAAACTATCCATCATTTCTGTTGTTAAGTCCGGTGCAACTTCAGTTCCGACAGCACCTACACCATGACAACTAACACAGACACTATGATAAGTCGTATAGCCAATAAAAGTTTCAGGATCAACATTACCATCCTCGACCTGGAAATTTCTCGTATCATCACCGGCTATGGCTGTTTGACTAAACAGCACAAATAAAAAAGCTTGAGTGATTATTTTTAAATAATTCATAAAAACTCCTTAATCTTTTGATTATTAAAATATTATTGATACTATATTTATAGCATCAGGTGTAGATATTGATCAAAATCAAATTAAACCTGAATCCAGGTTTAAAAAGGATATATTCCTAATATGTGATTCTTATTAAAGATATAAGTTCTTACTTGATTTTTAGACTGATATTCAGTTTCATTTTTTTACGGGCATGAGGTTTAACGTACTATGAGATTGATTAGTATTCTGGATGTGGAAACTCATGATCTGGACGAGTATACATGTCGCACTTCGGGAACCGGTTCTTTTATTGTTTTTATTATTTTTCTGGCAATAATAATTGGTGTTTCTGCTGCATATGCATGGAGCTACTTTAAAGGTGAAGCCAGTGCCTGGTTATCGATAGGTGTAATCTGGGTTGTTTTCTGGTGCTGGGTTATTGCCTGGCTTGCCTGGTCACGATTTAAATCAACTTTGTTACCTTCAAACTGGTTGTTGCGTATAAATCCAACAAGAGTGCTGGTTAAGTTCCGGTCATTTCAAAATTATAATTATCCTGAAACTGATAATGTTGTTCTTGATTTATCCTGGCACGATATTGAATGGGTACGTAAAACAAAAGAAACATCTCATAAAGATAAGGGTGATGGCACAGTAACCGAGTTTATTACTCATCTTGATATCAAGATGAAAATGTCAGATCAGGAACTGGATATAATTAAAAATGCTCTTAAAGAAGAGAGTAATCGTAAACCTCTACGATCATCATTGGATGAATTAAGACATGAATTATTTCAGGCACGTAAACGTAAAGCATCAAAGTATGAAATCGATGATATTAAGGAAAGACTACGTCGAGAAAAAGAAATCAAGTCGCTGAAAAAAAGTAAATCATCAGCAAAGTATCATGATTATCCAGTCAGGATAGTCCATGATAATATTTTACGTGTTCGTTGGAATGAAATTAAACCAAATATTAAAAAAACTCTGGCATTATTATCAAAACGAACAAATATCGATGATGAAATAAAAATTGTTACCGATTCCAGTAAAGATGGATTAAGTGGTAAAGAACTGGAAGATATGATTCTAGATCGTATTACACGTGGTGATCACTTTGATGCAACACACCTGATTAAAAGACACTATGGTTACAGTACAACAGATGCAGTTAAATTTATCAAAGAAATATCTAATAAAACATAATTATAATATTTTATCTCGGAAATACTATCGTTTCTTAAACAGTTTAAATGCATGTCATTCGCTCTCCTTCGATTAAAACACTCGAGACTGGTTAAGGCAGGAATCCGGTTTATTTATAATCGTTGTTAAACATGGAGATCATGGATGTCTAAACAATATGTTTTTTATTTTTTTGCCAGTGAATTAAATGGTATATATTTTTGAACGAGTTTTTTGATTTGGCCATACTATAATTATGATATATATAATTTTACTTGGTGACCGGTTATTTATGCCGCCTTTAATTAATAATATATTGTAAGATCGGCTCAAATACTTCAATAAAGTATTTAATTTGTGAACTATATATGACGAATGATACAAAAATATTAACGTTTTCGGAACGAGACAAAAAAGTTCTTAAATTGATCCTCATTGAAGGATCGGCAAATCTGTTGGTATTACTGGCAAAATTATTTGTTGGTTTGTCGACCGGTTCAATGGCAGTTCTGGCTGATGCGATTCATTCATTAACGGACGTGGCTAACAATATTGTTGCCTGGGTAGTCGTGCGTTTATCGGCTATGCCAGCTGATCGTGAACACCCCTACGGACATAGAAAATTTGAAACATTAGCCGTATTTGTATTAGCGACTTTTCTTGCTGTACTTGCTTTTGAAATAGCCAGAAATGCGGTGACGAAAGAAGTAACAGAGATTGTTAGTGGACAGATAGAACTGATAGTTATGGTTATTGTTCTCGTAATTAATATTAGTCTGGCGGTCTGGCAACGTTATTGGGCGAAGAAATTAAAATCGAGCATTATGCTGGCAGATGCAGCGCATACTTTTGCTGATGTATTAACAACGATCATCGTTATAATTGGCTGGCAATTATCAAGTATGGGGTTTTTAATACTTGATCGCCTATGTGCATTAGGTGTTGCCGGTTTTGTTTTTTATCTTTCATATAGTTTATATAAAACAGCTTTCCCCGTATTAGTTGATGAATATGCTATAGATCCTGAAGATATTAAAAGGGCTGTTTTTAATGTTGATGGTGTTAAAGAAGTAGGGCGTATACGTTCACGCTGGATTGGATCTGATATCGCGCTTGATGTTGTTGTTTCAGTCAACGCAAAATTAACAACAGAAGAATCACATCGTATTGCTGACAAGATTGAAACGATTATTGAACAGCAATTTAAAGTACGCGATGCATTTATTCACATAGAACCATTTAAAGAATAATCAATTTTAAATTTACATGACTGAACCCTGTTTTTGCGATAGCAATAAAAATTTTAAACAATGTTGCGAACCTTTTCTGAAAGGAAATAAAGTAGCAAAAACACCAAAGCAATTAATGCGTTCACGCTATACCGCCTATGCATCAGGTAATCAGGGTGAGTACTTGCTGGCAACCTGGGCACCGGAATCCTGTGAAGGCCTTACGGCTATCTCGTTATCTGATAAAACGTATGATTGGATAAAGCTGGAAATTATAGATAGCAGTCAAAAAGGAAATGAAGGCAGGGTTGAGTTCAAAGCTTATTATAAAACTGATAATGGTTTGTTAAATGTACTACATGAAAAGTCTGCTTTTATCAGAAGAGATGGACGTTGGTTTTATGTTAATGGCGAAGTAAAAATAGAGCCATAATTATTAATTATAAAAAACAATCATATTGCTTTTAACAGTTCATTTTACTAATATTAAATAATATTATTTATGAATATTAGTGATAGTTATGGCTAATACAAGCTTAACACTAGGAAAACATTGGGAATCCTTTATTAAAGAGAAGGTAGCTAATGGTCGATACGGCTCAGCTAGTGAACTGGTTCGAGACTCACTGCGTCTACTCGAAGAACGTGACTTGAAAATGGAAGCTTTGCGTGTCGCTTTAATAGAAGGAGAAGAAAGCGGGTCGGCAGGTAAACTGGATATTGATTCGATAAAACGGAAAGGAAGAGTAAAAGCAAGGAATGCCGCCGCTAAAAAAAATAAATAAAACCCAAAGTGCTGAAAATGATTTAATTGATATCTGGCTTTATTCATTTTCAGAATGGGGTGAATCATTAGCAGATGAGTATCTGGATCAATTAAACACTGGAATAATGCGTTTGCTTGCTAATCCTGAAGTAGGGATGGATTGTAATTCTATTCGTAGAGGAATATCGACGCTATCAAATCAATAGACACCTTGTCTTTTATCGTATTAAAAAAACAGAGATAGAAATAATTCGCGTGTTACATGAATCTATGGGTATTGATTATCATCTTTAGGAAATATTTAGAATTACTATTTGAGTAGGTATATCTAGGCACTATAATGTGTAATATTCGTTGTACCGAGTTTATGAGTATAGAACAGGCCAAAACTGTTTATGTTAAATGGTGTGTTTCTCAAAAAGTTAATTTAGAAGCAACTACTTACAAGGCAAGTTTTTAAACTACTCCCCGATAATTTGCATCACAATATCGCGTGTTCTGGCACAAGTATCGAAATCAATAACCACAATTTGTTGCCATTGTCCTAGCATTAATGTTCGTTTCATGAAGGGAATGGTTAATGATTGTCCCTGAATTTGTCCGCGTAAATGACTGTGCCCGTTATCTTCACCTTTATTGCGCGTATTGTGTTGCCATTCAGGGTCCGCTGGAATTAACTGATTCCATATATTTTTAGTGTCTTCATGCAAACCCGGTTCGTCTTCGAAGATCATGATTGATGCAGTTGTGTGTTTTATAAATAATGTCACGATGCCGGCATCAAGTTCAGCACCATTTAACAAGTTCTGACATTTTTCAGTAATATTTTCTATTTTTGTGTCACCTTGCATGTTCACCGAAAAAAGTTTTGTGACGACTGACATAGTTTATCCTCAGTACTGATTATTATTTTAGTGATCTTAGAAAACTCAAGTCTTTTTCAGACAGTTTTCTATTACGGGCTTCTTCAAGTATAGCGTCAAATGTTCCTTCTGCTGTTAAATGTCGAACAGCATCAAGTACTTTTGAACCAAGTTGTCCTTTTTCTTTTAAACTATCGAGATAGTTGAAGGCATCAGCAAAACTTTCATTATCACGATTATAATAATCGCTACCGCGCGTACGATTACTATAGGCTTCCAGCTGTTCGCACGCGACGAGGATTTCTCCAAGCTCATGTATCCAGTCCGGTTCTTCAGCCAGTTTTTCCGGATAGTAATAATATAAGGTGACAGTCTCCATCCATGCTGACCAGTCGATACCATTTTTTTCAAGCTCAGGTATGACGTTTTTGATAATACGACTTAAACGTCTTGCATAGCCGAGGCGCATTTCTACCTGTTCCTTTGCCCACGCATTAGTTTGTACACCTAAGTCTTGCAGTTGCGATTGATATTGTTCCCAGAATGCTTCAGTTTCTTTTCCATAAGTCGTTTCTGGATGAACAGCGCGCCATTCTGCCGGTCGTGTTGGAATGTTTTGTGTGCGTGCCCATGTCCATATTTTTCCAAATAGTTCATGATCCAGGCCAGCACGTCCCAGATCATGAAGTAAACAGGCGATCTGGTAGTGACGAACTCGATCTTCATTATGTCCTAAATAATAGGCGACTGCCGCACACATTTTCGCTGTTCTTAAAGCATGTGTCTTGTCATAACCTTCAATCGTTTCTCCAGGTTTATGCGGATTAGGATAATCGTAATAATCTAATAATGTTTTTACTATCGGTTCTGAGACCCATAATAGCGAAGCTGGTAGTGTTGATGTCATGCTGATGAGTTTAAAATAAGGCTATGCTAAATGAAACAATAATGTGATTTTATAAAAGCAGGACTATTCATAGGGAACATGAGGTTGAAGCGGAAGAATATGTCAGTTTGCTCGTTATTATCTACAGAGTAAAGTTAATGCCACTCTGAGATATGAATGTGCAATCAAGCCATGCAGGGAGTAATAATTAAAATCTGAATAATTCGTGACAGGCAATGCAGGTTTCCTGTAAACGCTGGTAAGTCATTTGCAAACCTTCTTTATCATTATTCTGTGCCATGTAGCCCATGTTGTTCGCTTCAATTTGTAATTGTTTTGCGACATTTTCAAAAACATTTTTTTCTGTCACCGTTAACTCAATTCCGGGTAAGGCCTGATTCAGGTTTTTTGCGGCTATCAGCAATTCGGTTGAAGTATCAAATAATTCATTTATTTGTTCCATCGTCAATTCGTCTTCGTAAAGAGATAGACTGAGTCGTTGCATTATTTCCTGAATTTTTTTGCTTTGTATAACATGAAGTTTAAAAATATCTCCTTCAATTATCTCGGTGGTTTCAGCATATGGTATTAGACAAATGCCAAGAGAGAGAATGAATAAGAATGCTAATTTTTTCATGTTATTGATGTTACTCAAGTTGTTAAATGTTAAATTGATCCTGGTCAAATCATTGTAATTTACTGGATGTAGTCTATATCAAAATGTTCTGCTAACAAATGATGAATTAATTTATTGGGAAATGATCATGTCAGACTGGTATCACAAAGATATTGAAACTGTTTTCGAAGAGCTTTCTTCTTCTTCAAAAGGGCTTGGTGTTGATGAAGCGAAAAGAAGGTTGTCTGAAAATGGTTATAATCGAATTTCCGAAAAAAAACGTACCAGTCCAGTTAAGCGTTTTTTACTTCAATTTCATAATTTTCTTATTTATATTTTAATTGCTGCTGCTGGAATTACAGCTGCATTAAATGAATGGATTGATGCCAGTGTCATTATTGGTGTCGTGATTATTAATGCAGTCATAGGTTATTTACAGGAATCAAAGGCTGAAGCAGCATTAGCTTCTTTAAAAAAGATGTTGTCCTTACAGGCTACCATTATTCGTGAAGGTCGCCAATTCACTATTCCTGCCGAGAACCTGGTAATTGGTGATGTTGTATTGATAAGTTCGGGGGATCGTATTCCCGCGGATCTTCGTCTATTTAATTCCCGAAATCTGCATATTGATGAAGCTACATTAACCGGTGAATCTTTGCCTGTCAGTAAACATACCCAGGCGATTGAAGAGCAAGCTGAAATCGCTGATAAGACCAATATGATTTTTAGTGGTACGTTTGTTACTTCGGGACAAGGTATTGGTATTGTTACTGAAACAGGTGATAACACTGAATTGGGAAAGATCGCCGGGATGTTACAAAGTATTGAAAATGTTGTAACGCCACTTACACGACAACTTGCGTCATTTAGTAAGACATTGACGATAATTATTATTATTGGTTGTCTTGCAGTTTATGCTTTTGGAACATTAGT
The DNA here is from genome assembly GCA_013112535.1 of Pseudomonadota bacterium. GTDB lineage: Bacteria > Pseudomonadota > Gammaproteobacteria > Eutrophobiales > Eutrophobiaceae > UBA7359. The sequence goes on along the minus strand of JABFGI010000002.1, from coordinate 610,816 downwards.
ACAGGAACTGCCGTCAATAGATGTCTTTATGATTGCTGTTGCTATTGCTGTTTCAGCAATACCTGAAGGTTTGCCTGCCATTATGACAATTACACTTGCTATTGGTGTGACACGCATGGTGGACAGGAATGCCATTATTAGAAAGTTGCCGGCAGTAGAAACGCTGGGTAGTACACGCATTATCTGTACGGATAAAACGGGTACCCTGACGCGAAATGAAATGACGGTAACCCGTATAATAAATGCTGAAAGTGATTTTACTATTAATGGGATTGGTTATGCACCTACAGGCACTATTTCCTGCAATAACGAACAAATCGATATTGAAAACTATCCCGCATTACTTTTTTTATTACGAGCAGGTTTGTTATGTAATGAAGCCTCTCTAAAGCATAAAAATAATGAGTGGCATATTGAAGGTGATCCTACTGAAGCTGCATTGCTGGTGGCAGCAAGGAAAGCGTTACTTGGTCATGAAGATGAAAAAACAAAGTATCCACGTGATGACAGCATTCCTTTTGAATCTGAGCAGCAGTACATGGCAACATTAAATCATGACCACTTTGGAAACGGGTATATTTTTTTAAAAGGTGCGCCAGAGCGGATTATTGAATTATGTGATTCTTTAGAAGGAGAGAACCAGGGAGAATTAATAAAACGGGAATGGATAGACAGGGCCAGAGAAGTAGCCTCTGATGGTTCCCGGGTTTTGGCTATTACCTATAAACCTGTTTCACAGCAGCAGGAAGTATTAAGTTTTTCTGATATAGAACAAGGTGGTTTTATCTTTTTAGGTCTGACAGGAATGCTTGATCCGGTCAGACAGGAAGCACTGGAAGCGTTGGTTGCCTGTAAAGAAGCGGGGATCAATGTCAAGATGATTACCGGTGATCATGCCCAGACAGCTAAATCAGTCGCAAAGAAAATGAATTTGGGTGATGAAGTTATTACGGGTGTTGAACTGGATCAATTAAGTGAAAGCGAATTTCAGCAGGTTGCTAACAGGGTTAATGTTTTTGCCAGGGTATCCCCCGAACACAAACTGGGTTTAGTCAGAGCATTGCAAAACCAGGGAGAAGTTGTGGCAATGACTGGCGATGGTGTCAATGATGCGCCAGCATTAAAGCAAGCTGATATTGGTATCGCGATGGGTATTACCGGTACCGAAGTTTCCAAGGATGCTGCAGATATGGTGATTACTGATGATAACTTTGCCAGTATTGCCAATGCAGTTGAAGAAGGCAGAACTGTTTTTAATAACCTAAAAAAAACAATCATGTTCATTTTGCCAACCAATGGTGGAGAATGTTTGATCATTATTTGGGCAATTATTGTTGGTGGTTTATTACCCGTATTGCCTTTACATATTCTCTGGATCAATATGATAACAACCGTGGCACTTGCTATCACACTTGCTTTTGAACCAGTTGAGGAAGGAACGATGAAGGTGCCTCCGCGCATTCCGGATTCTGCACTTATTGAGCCAGCTTTATTGTGGCGTATTGTTTTAGTATCAGTCGTTATGGCATTAGGGACCTATGGATTATTTATATATGAAACAACACAAGGCGCCAGTACCAATGAAGCGAGGACAGTGGCAGTTAATACAATCGTTTTTTTTGAAATACTTTATATTTTTAACACGAGATATTTAAAAAAGAATGTTCTCGGTATCAAGGGATTGTTTGGTAATAAAGTGATCTTGATTGGTGTTGTGGCAGTGATAATTTTTCAACTGCTTTTCACCTATACTTCGTTATGCCAACAGTTATTCAAAACAGCGCCAATTGCTATGTCAAGCTGGTTAAATATCCTACTCGTATCATTTGGCTTATTCTTTATTGTAGAAGTGGAAAAACTGATTGTTAATTTATTTCAGAATAAATTTGTAAATGTAAAACCCTAACCCGCTCCGGATGTTGCTCCAATTACAATATCAATTGTTTTTTCACGGGTGTTTGTCGATGTCACAATGTCGGTATAACTTTTGGTGTTTTTATAAGCGAGATTAATAATACCATCTGCAGGTTGATAAACAGGTTTGTCTTTTAATGTGTTTATACTTGCATGAATATTGCCTGTACTATTTGTTGAATAATGATTTCTGATATTTTCTGAATTAAGTATAAAACTACCGGACATGATTGATGCTTTAACATCCTCTGCCTTGTTTGAATTTTGTTTAGCTGTTAGCGAATAATCATCAGCATTGATTGGTGTTGATGATGGCTGAGGTGTATTGCTTGCAATCGCCGTCGCTTCGTTATATCCATAAGGTGAATCGGGATCGGTGCTATTAGAATTATCCTTAGAGTAAGATTGGTATGCCGTCGTGACTAGAGATGCAATGGCACCGATAGGACCACCAAATAGCGCACCACCAGCTATCTCCATTGCTGGCGCAATAGTATCACCGGTGATTTTTCTATAAATATGACTGACAATGGGTATGTGTTGCAGGGGATTAACGATGTCTATGATATCGCCAAAGGTAAAACCGTCCTCACCAAAAATACTTGTCGTGGTTTCAGCCGCTGCTGGCTTATTATTACTTGCATTAATAAGCGCGGCGATACCAGTTTGTGGAATTGATGAGCTCAAATTAACTTTTCCAGATTCAATGTTGTAGTTATGTGTCTCTACAAATGCAATCGATGTACCAGTTTTGATATTTTAATAAATTGGGCTGATCGTCATATATTTAGCTATTTTTGGCAGCAGAAAAAGATTTATACGGTAACAGTTTGCCGCTTAAAGCTTGATGTGGCAAAGTTAGTTCAATGTTGAATATCATTCCTCTCGAATCAGACCAGCAAACACAGATCATTTCTGCAACAGAGGACTGCCTCCAGCAGGCCAGTGTTGAATTAAGGCATTCGTTTGGACCTGTTCCGGTTATGTTTGATTTAAAGGGTAGGGCTGCGGGCATGTATAAAGTAAATAAATCCCGGCGGGTGATACGTTATAATCCATATATCTTTGCCCGGTATTTTTCTGAAAATATATCGACCACCGTTCCACATGAAGTAGCACATTATATTGTTGATGTTTTATATGGCATACGTAAGACACAACCGCATGGCGAAGAATGGAAAAGTATTATGAGTCTGTTTAATGCTGATGCCAGCGTAACCTGTAATTTTGATTTAAGCGGCCTTCCAGGTCGAACTTATCGGCGTTTTGAATATTATTGTAGCTGCCGTACCCATGAGCTAACACGCATTCGTCATAATCGTATTTTAAAAGGTGTTAGGTATCATTGCCGATATTGTCATGAGGAATTGGCCTCAAAAAATGGCTGATCTTCATCCACAATTACTTGACGATTGTGTCGTTCTTGGCCGATTTCCTTTGTCGCATCTATTATTGATGCGTGATGCAAATTTTCCCTGGTTTATACTGGTGCCGGATCGGGAAGGAATTAGTGAAATTTTCCAATTATCCAATGAAGATCAGACTCAATTATTGCGTGAATCTTCTTTTTTGGCAGAATTTCTAATGAAAGCCTTTAATGGTGATAAAATGAACATCGCTGCACTGGGAAATATCGTTCCCCAGTGTCATTTACACCACGTTGTGCGTTATCATTCGGATGCAGCCTGGCCGGCACCTATCTGGGGAAAATTGCCAGCAAAGGTTTACACCGAAACAGCTTTAAATGATGTCTTGTTAAAATTAAATGAACTGGAGTTTATGGATTTTGATTATGAAAAAAAATATTAATACTAAAATATCTTCCTGCATATTAGCTTCTGTTATTACACTAGGTTTGTCTTTCTCAGTTAGCGCTGAAGATATGAAGCTGGAAGAAGCAAAAGCAGAGATCACAAGACTTGAAGAAGAAAATACATCGTTGAAGCAGGAGCTTGATATATATGAAAAGCAAATTGCTAAACATAAAGAAAAACTGGAAGAACACGATAGAACCATTATGGAAATGAAAGCAGAAGAGTGAATTGATTAACTCATACTGAAAGTTCATTTATGTTTCTGGTTTTGTTGCGCAGGTTGTTACCTGTTGCTGTTTTATTATTTATAGCAGTATATATCCGAGAACCAGCAGCCAGTTTAAGTCCGGTATATCAGCAATTATTAGACTGGGCGCCGTATGTCACGCTAGGCATCGCAATGTTGTTATGTATCAATTATAATCGCGCACGTTTGTTCGCGGTTTCTCTGGTTTTAATTATTACCTTTTTTTTTATTCAGACGGAGTTGCAAACGTCACTAAATGAGCCCCGCGCTCTATTTATCTATACCAGCATTAGTCTGTTGCTGCCATTAATGCTGTTTCTTTTCTTTTTTTTACCCGAAAGAGGACTGCGAAATCGCTACGGTCTATTAATAATTTCTATTGTCCCACTGTTATTGCTTGTTATGTTCTTTGTTTTTAAAATATTGCCGGAAGTATCAATCGTTACAAATATCAATAACTACTTTCATGTTCGTCCTTTTGATAATTACTTATTGTCGCTAAACGTTACTATATTTTGCCTTTTAGTATTCGTAACAGGAATTTACCTTTTAGGTAAAAGCAACGATGAATACGTTGCTGCATTGTTATCGGCACTCGTATTTAGTTTTGTGACGCTGGCTTATTTTAGCTTGCAAAGAATATCTGTAGTGATGTTGAGCTTTGCCGGTGTCAGTATGATTGTCAGTTTATTACGCGGTGCACATGACATGGCTTATAGGGATGATTTAACCGGATTGCTTGGTCGGCGTGCTTTAAATGAGCGATTAAAGGGATTAGGTAAACGTTATGTTCTGGCAATGGCTGATGTTGATCATTTTAAAAACTTTAATGATACGCATGGTCATGATGTAGGTGATGATGTTTTAAAGATGGTTGCCAGACATATTGATGCAGTAAAAGGTGGTGGTACAGCCTATCGTTATGGTGGTGAAGAATTTTGTATTGTTTTTTCAGGAAAGGACATTGAATACAGTAAACCTTTTCTGGAAGCAGTGCGTACTGATATAGAAGCTTATCGAATGGAATTACGTGATAGTAAACATCGTTCAAAAGCAACTGAAGAAGCAAAACGCCGTCGCGGTCGCAGGAGTAAAGCAAGATCCGGCAAAACAGTTTCAGTTACAATCAGTATCGGTGTTGCTGCGCCAATTGAAAAGCGCGTTATAGTAGACGACGTACTCAAGGCAGCAGATAAGGCACTATATAAAGCAAAACAGAATGGCCGTAACTGCCTTGCTATAGCTTAAAAATTTAAATAAAAGTAGTTAATAAAATAATAATATTTTACTGATTAAGCTAGTTTAACTTCTTCAAATACCAGGTGTTTATCCAGTGTGTCAGGTTTTCCAAGGTGATAACCCTGAAAATAATCAATGCCTATATCTTTTAGAATATCAAGAATTTCTTCATTTTCTACGTATTCAGCAATTGTCTTTTTGTTTAATGAATGAGCAATATTATTAATCGATCTTACCATTGCCTGATCAGCTGGATCGTGAGCAATATCCTTAACAAATACCCCATCAATTTTTATTAAATCGACAGGTAAGTGTTTTAAATAGGCAAACGAACTAAAGCCTGTTCCAAAATCATCTAGTGCAAATTTAACACCATAAGGAAGTAAACTATGCATAAAATCCGCAGTACCTTCTATATGTGTAACTGCCGCTGTTTCAGTAACTTCAAAGCTAATAGACTCAGAAAGCGCTGTATTATTTTTTATCTTTTTTGATAAAAACGTAATGATGTCTTCGTCTTCAAATGATGCCCCGGAAAGATTAATAGAAAATTTACAATTAGCATATTGTTTTTGTTCGAGTAGTTTAATGACCTGTACAACAACCCATTTATCAATTTTTGGCATGATTGCATAACGTTCTGCAACAGGAATAAATATATTAGGAGTAATGATACTGTCATCGTCTTTTAAGCGTAGAAGAACTTCAAAATAATTTGTTTTGATGTTTTTAGAATCAATTATCGGTTGAAAATAAAGAATAAAAGAGTCGTTTTTTAATGCATTGTTTAATTTAGAAATCAGGCTCACTTCTCCAAGCTGCATGGCTTTCCTGTCATCCTTCGGAGCATATATATGTAAACGGTTTCGTCCTTTTTGTTTTGCAACATAGCAGGCGACATCTGCTTGTCGTAAGGCTTCAGCAGCGGTATTAATATTATTGTCAATAATCGTGACGCCAATACTGGAATTAATATCAAACATCTTGTCTTTCCATGTAAATTGAAAATCATTTAACGCCTGTTTATAAGATTCAGCTGTTTTTTCAATTTGCTCCTTATTTATATTCTGCAAGAGAACGCCAAATTCATCTCCCCCCAATCTCGCTAATGTATCTCCGCGTCTAAGTCGGGAAGAAAATAATTGGGAAACTTCGGTCAACAAATTATCTCCAACACTATGTCCGGCAGTGTCGTTAACAGCTTTGAACTCATCCAGATCAATATAAAGTAATGCAAAGACTAAAGTGCCACGTTTGGCCAGATCAACGGCTTTAAATAGTTCCTGTTCAAAGTAATGTCTATTATTTAGACCTGTTAATGTGTCATGCAATGCAAGGTATTCAAGTTGTCGGAGTGCCAGTCTTTTAGCAGTAACGTCATGAAACACAAGTACTGTACCAATAATTTCATGATTCTTGTTTCTAATAGGCGCGACAGAATCTTCAATGACATATTCTGTACCGTCCTTTGAAATAAGAATCGTATGATTACCTAATTCGATTATAATGTTTTCTTTTAATGAACGTTGAATAGGATCCGGCGAAGGTTCGCGTGTGATTTCACTAATGATATTAAATATTTCACAGGAAGGTTTGCCGAGTGCCTCTTTATTGGTCCAACCTGTTAATGCTTCGGCAACAGGATTAAGTGATTCAATATTGCCTATATTATCCGTTGTAATGACAGCATCACCGATACATTTTAAAGTGACGGTTGCCAGTTCATGTTCTTTTTCCAGTGCTTCGCGAGTATTTAATAATGTTTTTAGTGTATTTTGTGTTTTTTCCAGTTCAGCATTAAGGAGAGTAAATTCACTGAGTTGCCCCCTGCCTGGGATACACCTGATTATTAATTGTGCCGGATTATTTTTGACAGCCGGTTCAATCATAAACGCCTGGCAACGCCAGTTTGAATCTACAAATTCCTTCTCTGATTTCCAGGATATTACAGCAGGGATAGGTGTTCGGCTTCGTGACCAGGCTCTAAGTGATTTTTTTATTTCTTCAGGGTCATTATTAACAAGGTCGTTTAGCGATTTTAGTTGTTCAATACTATTAAAACGGTTTGATAAAAAACGCTTCGCACACTTATTTGTAGAGAGTACGCTTCCATCGCCTGAAAGCAGGATTAGTGCTTCCGGTAAAGCGTCTGCAAAAATTTGAAAATCTGAAGGTTGCATAATCCCTGAAAAAGTTAATTATTATGATTTAAAATATTCTCTTCCCTGATCTTCATCAGAAATTTCGTTATTCGTCAGATGCACAACAATTCGGCATTCCGGTTTTCCTGTTGCGATTGTTTCGTGTAAAGCGACTTTGGCGTAGCCATTATTTTCTGCCGTGATCGTTCCAAATACATTTGACGTCATCATACAAAGTGAAGAACGGTCTATTACTTTATCGCCGAAAGGACAACTTCGGTTACCAAGTACTATTTTATCCTTATCCGCAGAAATGATATAAAAATCACCATTAATTCGTTGTTTAAGATCGACTAACGTATTGCAAATTTGTTCAAAACTTAAAGAGTCTGTTTTAAGTGTATTTTTATATTCATCGTTTATCCATTCACCGATATGTTGCCCAACAATACTTATAAAACCGGAGGCTTCTTCCTTACCGATAACTTCTTCCAGAGTACCACTTAATTCGCGGAGCAAATTTCGTAGAAAAATATCCCTGTCTAATGGTAAGTTAAGTTCCTTGAAAAGATTTGCTTCCATAGTAAATGTCCCCTTGTCTTATTTATATAAAACATTCAGTTATTTATCTTGAGCCATTCAGCAGATACAGAGCCTATATAATAGTTAAATTATCGGAAAAATATTCATTTTCTTAAGTAAACCGACGTTAATTCTGACAATAATTTTAAGAATATTTTTATAAGTGCTTGATTTGTAGTTTTATGTTTAAATAAAAACATAATTACTCGGATTGTCTGGATCTTCGAAGTGTAAATGATTTACAGAAAATAACTTATGAAGCCTGTTATGAAATTACCGCTTTTAGTACTAAATTGTCTACTTTTATTGTCCGTTGCATGCGGTGATTCTGTAACTGAATTACCAAGACTAGGTAATGATGCTGTTATCCTCGCTTTTGGTGATAGTCTGACGCATGGTAAAGGCGCCAAGGAAAACGAAAGCTACCCCTCCGTGTTAGCAAGTCTATCAGGAAAAAAAGTAATTAATGCGGGTGTGTCAGGTGAAGTATCTTCTATTGGCTTAAAGCGTTTGTCAGAAGCATTAGAAGAATATGAACCTGATCTGTTAATTCTGTGTCATGGCGGTAATGATCTTTTACGCAATCAAAGTACAAAAAAAATGGAGTCCAATATTCGGAAAATGATTCAGTTGGCGAAAGAAAAAAATATCCCCGTTATTTTGCTCGGAGTACCTAAACCCGGAATATTTCTATCTACGTTTGAAACTTACAAAGAAATTGCTGAATCAACGGAAACTGTTTTCATAGAAAATTTAATTTTAGATGTGCTGTCGGAGAAAACGCTTAAATCTGATTCTGTGCATCCAAATAAAGAGGGTTACCGTTTTATGGCAGAATCAATTTATTCGGTATTACAAAAATCAGGCGCACTATAAATAATAAATATACTTGAATATGACTGAAGGCTTTTCCCTAATCGATAATGAAGAATCATTATCAAAATTATGTAATCAGCTAGGTAACGCTGCATGGCTAGCGGTTGATACCGAGTTTGAGCGGGTCAGTACTTATTATCCTGAATTGTGTCTGGTGCAAATTTCCAATGGAATAACGCATGCTGTTATCGATCCTTTGGCTATTAAAAATATGGAACCGTTATATGATTTGCTATATCAGCAATCAATCATAAAGGTTCTCCATTCTGCACATCAGGATCTGGAATTATTATTTAATATTAAAGGTTCTATTCCTACGCCATTATTTGATACTCAAATCGCTGCACCATTATTTGGTTATGCTCAAGGAATAGGTTACGGAAACCTGGTGAAGGAAGTATTAGAGATAGAACTTGATAAAGGACACGCACGAACAGACTGGAAGAAAAGGCCGTTATCAAAAGATCAATTAAGGTATGCCGTAGATGATGCCGTCTATCTTGGTAAAATTTATGATGTCTTTAAAGAAAAAATAAATAAAGTGGAAAACCTGCATGATTTTAATGCGCAAATCAATAAGCTGGCGAAACCGGAAACCTATCAGCCCGACCCGGCAACGATGTGGAAAAAAATATTTGCTGCAAAAAGGCTAAAGGGTAAGCAACAGATCATCGTCAAACAACTTGCTGCCTGGCGGGAAATAACGGCGCGGGAGCGAAATAGGCCCCGAAAATGGATACTCGCTGATCATGCCATGATAGAAATGGCAAAAGGCTCATTTGAAAATAAATCAGAGTTTTTAAAAATAGATAAAGTCAGTGAGAAGCTGGTTAGTCGACATGGCGATGCTTTACTCAAAATAATACGTGATTCTCAATAGCTAATATGCCATCCATGGCATTATTAATCAGCCTTAAACTACAAACTGGGCAACGCCATCACGAAATGACCAATCTATATCATGATTTTCAACAATCGTGATTAAAACATTAGCCGGATCGATACCCGGATCATTTGCAAGGTTCTCAACAGCTTTTGCATAGAATGCTTGTTTTGCTTTATTCGAACGTCCCGCTCTCATTGTTAAATGCATCATTACCCTGTCTTCATTTCTGCTTTGAAACTGTAAACAGTGTGGATCAAGCTCATGAACAATTTGATAACGATCATCATCAGGAAAATCCATGGTTTCTATAACAGCTGAATTAATGCCATCGGTAACTGCTTTGATGTATTCCGGTGACTTGCCTTTTAAAATTGAAATATTAACTAATGGCATTGTTACTCTCCCGTATTATTAGATAGATTCCATGTATGCAAATGAGACTTCCATTCACCCTCATCGTTAACATGAAATATATTTACTAAAATTCCAGCAAACACTGGCTTATTACCGTTTTCCTCCAATCCTTGTGCGCTCCATTTTGAAACTTCATACAGGGTAGTACCATCATAATGCGTGTCAATGATTTCAATCGTGTGATTATGAACACCATTGTCTATAAAACTGCGAAATAAATTTTCTATCGCTGTTTTACCAACAAGCACTTCTCCATTTCCCGGAGATAAAACGGCACTCTGATCATAAAGCGCACTTACAGCTTCAGGCTTGCCACTATTAAATGCCTCATTCCAATTTGAATTAAGCGTTTCAATGACAGAGCGTTTGTCACTACTATTATCAGCGAACAAGTTATTTGAATTGACGATTAGCGCTAGAGCCAGGCACATTATTGGCCAGATGCTAAACGCATTAGTTGATTGTTTCATTATTATTTCTCCTGATTGTACTTAAGGTCTAATTAAAAGATATGTTCTTGTTTGAAAGGAATTATGATTGGACAACTGATATCAGTCCAATATAGTATTTAGCTCATATGATGCCAAATAGTTATCAATTGAAGTTTGAGTTTCGCCATTTACGGTCATTTATTGTAATTGCCGAAGAGCTAAGTTTTAGAAAGGCAGCCGAAGTATTGCATATCGCTCAGCCCGCCTTATCACGACAGATAGCTCAACTGGAAGAAGCTCTGGATTGTCAGTTATTTGATCGACAAAAGCGCAAAATTAAATTAACTGAGGCAGGGAAATATCTTTATGAAAAGCTTCCAAATGTAATCAACCAAATCTACGAAGTTTCACAGCACACTCAAAAGATAGCGACGGGCCAGTCAGCAATCCTTAAAATTGGATACTCCAGTGCGGCGATGTCGAGTTTCTTGCCAGCGATTATTCGTGAACTACAAAACAATCTGGAAAGTTGCGAATTCAAATTTGTAGAAGATACATCGAATGAATTAATACGGGCTGTAACAAAAGAGCAACTCAATGCAGCATTTATTTTATTCAGGCCGAAACTTCCGTTGTTAAAAACAATTCCGATAAAGGCGGATAAGATGGGAATTATTTTACCGGAAGATCATGACTTAACTCGTAAAAAAAGAATTGCTCTAAAAGACTTAAAAGATGAAACATTGATTCTGTTTCCACGACACACAAATCCTGAAATGTATGATGAAATAATTTCTTCTTGCCAAAATGCAGGGTTCAGCCCAAAAGCAATTATAGAGACCGCACCAAGATCAACAGCAATTGGGTTAGTAGCAGCAGGGCAGGGAATAGCGACAATTGCAGAATCGTTGAAAGATACCAGTGTTAAAGGTACGACTTACAGGCCGCTAGAACAACCTTGCCCGATGATAAATTACAGTTGTATAGTCCGATCAGATAAAAAAGGTCATTGGTTAAAGGTCTTGAATAATTATATAAAGGAAAACCTCACTTGAATTTAAACAATCTATCTTTAAAGGAAAAGTGGTATAAATTATAGTAAACTGTCAGCTAACGATCCGAAGCGGACATAATAATTGATTCAACTTATTGGGAAGTTAATAAGTAAAAATAATTTAAAGTATTTACACAATAACTCATAAAAGGAATTACATATGTTGAGATTAATTTTGTTAGCTGCACTTTCCTGTTCAATCAATGTATTGGCAGCAGATGAATTTAACGTAAACAGTACAGAGTTATATGAGGCCCTCACATCACCTCCGATAAAAGTCAGTGAAGGGACGCCTGCTGAAGTTCGTTTAAAGTTCAATAGTTATCTCTCTGATATTGAGTGCTCACAGAAGCATTCGTTATTTGCTGCTGGATTCCTTGGTGGTCTTGTGAGTATTAACAATATTAATACCGGTTCTGAGATAAAACGAATACAAGCGCATGCTAATAAGGTAGAAATTGCATGGATTAGTGATAACGGCAATGTGTTAGCAACAACATCCGGGAAAGATACTGCGCGATTCTGGGATATTCATACAGGGAAACAGTTGTTCAGTGCTGAGTTTGAGCCGCGTTCATATCCTGTTCTCTTTAAGTCTCGCTACCTATTATTGTTTGGCAGTAATTTGAGTGTGATAGATATTGAAACAGGCAAAGTGCAGAGTGACGTTATAAAATCTACAGGCGGCAAAGCAGTTGTTAATGATAAAAATAATCGCTTGTATTTGTTGTATGGGAATACCATCCGCGTCTTCAACATCACCATTGATCAAGGTATTTTATATTTCGATCAAACGCACCGTGAAAAACTTAAATCACATGGAAGAGAGTTTCATTGGTTGCATTTGATTGCTTCTGATAACTCCCTTCTGGTTGTCTCTAAAAGAGGAGAGATAATAAAGCTCGACTCTGAAACCTTTAAAGGGTCATCCGTTATTGAGCCGGAAGTCGTTGAAAAAATAACATCGTTTAATGCGACTGGAAAACATTTTATCTTTTCTGGTAGACCTAAAACAAATGCTAGTAATCGAGAAACGCGATACACGACATCACGCGATACCATTTATGCAGGATCGACAAAAAAAGGACTTACACACGTATTAAACCTTTTTACCAAAAAAGACGCCTATGCTTGTTTTAAAAATAAAAAAGAACCAAGTGCAATCGTTGGAACCATGACAAATATAGTCAGCACCCCATTAGAGGAACTGAAATAATGATGACACTTTTACGTCTTATTGTTTCGTTTTTTATTGTTATATCATTTTCTACTCATGCCGAAGTTTTTAAATGGACTGATGAAAATGGTAAAACACATTTTGGTGATAAGCCGCCAGCCGATACAAATACGACAACAGTTGATACTAAAAAATTAAACGTAATTAAGACAGTAAAACCGTCTCTTCAAGCGAAAAAGAAAACGCCTTCCTACAGGAAGGATATGTTTCGTATGCCGGTCACAAAATCAAAAGTTCCTTATCGGTTTATCATGACGAGTGCTATTCAAGAAAAAGAGCCGGTCGATCGGTTGGATAAAATTAATATTAATAGCAAACAAAGAAGTTTTATTATTTTTGTCAAACTGACCGGTACTGAAGCAAATAAAGAATATAACTTTCAAGCACGTGTAATCGATGCGAAAGGGGAACTGATTTTTAATAAAAGTACAAAACATAAATCTGATAGTAATTCCATTTTCTTTGTTAATAAAATAACACCAAATTTGAATATTGACGACCCTGGTAACTGGACATTCCAAGGCATCCTTAACAAAAAAACGTTATATGTCGAAAAAAAGAAAATTAAATTTTCGCCAAGAAAGATTAAGCCTTCACCAAGCACTGGTTCGACATCAGGGTTAAAGCTTGCCGATAAAAATACACATTATTCTGAGAAGGAAATGCGGGAGCATATTGAGAAAAAATGGGGAATAGGTCGTAAGAGTAGTGGTGCCGCAGCTTTTCTTGCCAACCCAAAGAAGCTCTCGCGTAGTGATTTAATTGATCCTGTAGAAGCATCAAGATTACGTAATTTAAAATGTCCCGCTAAAAAAGGGGCGAACTGCGCGAAACAATCTCTCAAAGGTGCAGATTACAGTCGTTTATTTATGTTGCAAATATCGTTTATGCAAGCAAACCTTGAGGGCGCGAATTTTTCAGGCGCTGAAATTCATTCTAACAGTACATTTTCTGGTGCTAATTTAAAAGGAGCTGACTTTTCGGGTGCTAAATTGAATAATGTAGCATTTACCGATGCAGATTTAACCGGGGCTAACTTTCGACATGTAAGCTGTAATGGGTGTACTTTTGATGAAGCCAATTTAACGGACGTTGTATTGTCGGGCGATAATTTGAATAGGGTGACATTTAGAAAAGCAAACATGAAGAACTTTATGTTTGAACAGCCAATGACACATTGGTCAGCCTTTGATATGACAGGCGCAACCAATCTTGATGTTAAAAAGTCTGGGCTTGCTGATCTAGTTAACAACCCTAAAAGAACAGGTTTCTTATTAGGTTCTAAATATTCTGTTGGTGATTGCAACTTAGGACAAGAAGAAACTGTTTGCAATAAAGCGAATTTAGCTAATCATCGATTTTTACCTATTGAGACAAAGGTGCTCGATTTGTCAGGTTCTAACCTAAGCAATGCTGATTTTACCGGTGTTCGTACTCGCACATTAATTCTTGATGGAGCGAATTTATCCGGCGCAAGATTGCCTAAAATGGGCAATATCCGTGATATTTCCTTTATTAAAGCAGATTTGTCTGGCGCTTCGTTTAATGGCGGCGCTATTAAAGGAGATTTCACTGGGGCTAACTTTACTAATGCTAACTTAAGTAAGTTGGATATGAAGCGTGCAAACATTACGAATGCGATATTTAATAACACAAACATGAGTAATACTAAGGTTAATCTCATTGCGTTAACGAAAGCTAACATTAAGGAATGTAGTGAGTGTAAAAAAATCATTGAGTCTGCGAAAATTGATATACCATTTTACAAAGAAGCACTAGCGAACGGGTTTAAAAAGAGCGACACCTTATATAAAGATAAGGAAGCTTATACCGAACTTCTCAACGATATATCACGAGCCGGTCACTACACACGATTATTAATATCTGGTGAAGGCATTATAAAGCAATCGGATCTTATTGATGTGATGAACGTAATGCTGTCATCAGACACACCAAAAGATATTTTAAACGCTTTTAAAATTATTGATAAGTATAAACAAGTATATGCGCTAGAAAAAATGGAGGCTGTCCCAATATGCATCGCACCTAAGCTTATCGATGCTGTTCTACCAAAATTAACCTATCAAGGGCAAGAGCTTGAAAAGCCACTAGATGGAAGAGGTCGCAAAAGGTTTAATAACCCGATAAAGATAAGAGAATACGCAATTAATTGTGTAATAAGATCTGATTTTACAAATAACCCGGTAGCGGTTGAAGCCTTAATTGATGCCTATCAAAAAGAGGAAGACAATAAACTAAGGCGTGCGTTAGTTTACGGCTTAACTGAATCACACGCTGACGTAACGTTGCCTCTGTTGTTAGACGCTATTAAAAATGAAGACTTACAGGAAAGTGATGCAGCAGCACGCTCTTTGGCAACATGGGAGTCCCTGCCTGTTGTGTTATTACCTTGGTTGGTTGAGAAAACACAAGGGAATAGAAAAATACAAAAAGGCTGGATGAAACTGCTTGAAAGCTATGGTGGTGCAGCAAAGGATTACTTGCCTGAATTATATGAAAATCTTGCTGAGAAAGTTTCAAATAAATGGAAGGACGACGGATTAAGTTCTGCTGTTGGTAAACTAAAAATAAGAAACAAGGTTAATGATATTGGTGAGTTGTCTGACTACACGAAACAAACAGTCATGACTTCATTTTTAATGCCTGAAAGCGTAATAAATGAATATACGTTGAAATATACTCAACAGTTATCTCATTTTTTGCCTGTTGAAATTCCAGACTCTGAAAAATCTATCACAACTAAAGTGAAGAATTGGATTACTGATCTAATCAAAAAGACTAAAGGTAGTTCTGAAATTGTTATCTCTAATCCTTTTTATACAGAAGATGTGGAAGTTGTTCGTAATCTACTGACGCGGTATGGCTTAAACATGAAAGACACACAAAGAACAGAAGCTGTCGCTGGCGTTGAGTATTACACGAACACATTAAGCAGTTATGGAAAGAATGCTCGTTTTGGTGTTGATGTTATTATCGCTAGGACTGAGGGTGTTGCGAAAGAAATAGCAGGGTTAATTGTTGACAAAAAACGCTCTCGCAGAATTATCGCAACTAAAGGTAAAGTCGTTTATATCCTATGGGGTGATGCAACAATCGATCAGTATATTGGCACTTTGTTCTACCAAGAAATTAGAAGTAAATGAGAATTTGAACCTTTAAGAGTGATATTTTTTAATAAAATTATGTCAAAAGTAATTCAATTCCTTGTTCTAATATTACTTATCTCTAACGTGTCTTATGCTGAGGTTTATAAGTGGGTAGATGAAAATGGTAAAATACATTTTGGTGACAAGCCGCCAGCTAAGGCAAAAGATAATATTGAGTCAGTTGAGATAAAAAGTATAAACTCGATCAAATCTCTTGACCCAGCAACCTATGCGCCAAAATGGGATGCAGGTATGACTGAAGAGCAAAAACAAAGAGAGTTGCGCCGCGCTAAACTTCAAACAATATTAAAGCCAAAAGAAAAACCAAAGATGTATACAATGCCTGACGGCTCTGAATTGCCCCTTCCAACAAATTCTGAAGAGTCAAAAGCCTTTGAAGAAGAAATTAAGCGCCGTGCTCAAGAGAGATTTAATATTCCTCCTGAACATAGAAATTAATTAATTTAAAAGGAAGTATTTTTAATTGTTTTTATATGGTCAAATTTCCACTATTGGCTGATAGCAGTTACTCTTAATTTTCAACTATTGTCGATTCCCCTGAAGTCCGCCTGTATGAATGGCAATTAATTTATGTCCTTTTTTAAAGCGATCGTTTTTAACCAGATCAAATAATCCAAATAACATTTTTCCATTATAAATTGGTTCCAGTGGAATATTGGTGTGTGTTTGAAATTCATTAATAAATGATATTAGTTCTTCGCTTATTTTCGCAAAACCTCCGAAGTGATAATCAAAATTAATTGACCAGTTAGTCAGTGAATTCTTTTTTATTAGTTTTTTTACGTCTTTTTCAAGAAAGCCGCCACCTTTAAGTGAGGAAAAGCCGAGTACTCTTTTTTTGTCGGGGAGGACTTTTGCCAGTCCGGCCAGCGTTGTGCCCGTTCCGCAGCCAAGAGTTAAGGTATCGAAGTCGATATTAATTTCATCAAGTATTTCACCAACACCACGTAGTGCGTCTTGTGTTGCGCCACCTTCCGGAATCCAGAATCCACCGTATTGTTTTTCCAGTTTTGCATTATGTGTGCGATGTTTTCTGAGTTCACGAAATGCGCTGCGACTGACAAATTCCAGTGTCATCCCCCATTTTCCAAGATCCGTCAATGTCTGGTTTTCTTTTTCAGGTGGTTCACCACGGATCAGTCCGGTTGTTTTGATGTTCAGTTTATTTCCGACATAAGCAAGTGCATGTAAATGATTTGAATAAGTCCCTCCCATACTGATCAGGTGTTGGTGATTATTATTCATGGCGGATAGTAGCGTGTATTTAAGCTTTCGCCATTTATTACCGGAGATGACAGGGTGTAACAAATCATCACGTTTTATATGAAGTTCAATGCCTCGTTCTTCCAGAACAGGATGCTGAATGGGTTCAAGAATCGCGGCTTTGATATTAATACCAAGTCTGGATTCAATTTCTGTTATATCGACCATGTTTGAATTTAATGTTTTCCAAAATAATACGCTATTATAGCGGTTCTTTTATTTTCCTTTTGGAGTATTGACGTGAGTACATTTGATGACGTATCTGTTGTAATTGAAGCAAACATCTATTTTGATGGGAAAGTGACAAGTCGAACCATCATTTTTCCTGATGGTTCTAAAAAAACACTCGGTATCTTATTGCCCGGTGAATATCATTTTAATACTGAGGCACCGGAACATATGCTAATAACACAAGGGATGGCAGAATATCGTTGGGATAAGAACGATGATTGGAAAAAAGTAGGGGATGGTGATGAGTTTAATGTCCCCGGACAATCATCATTTGATATACGGGCTCTGGAAGTTACGGATTATTGTTGTTCATTTATAGAAGATTAATTAGAAACGCTTTTTAAAATATGAACTACGATGTCTTTGTTATAGGTGGTGGCGCATCTGGTTTAATGTGTGCCATTACTGCAGCTCAACGTGGTCGCAGTGTAATAGTGCTGGATAGCAGCAATAAAGTGGGTAAGAAAATTCTGATGTCCGGTGGAGGGCGGTGTAATTTCACTAACCTGAATATTGAACCCGACTGTTTTCTTTCAAGTAATCCACACTTCTGTAAATCAGCTTTAAGTCGTTATACGCAATGGGACTTTATTTCATTGGTTGAAAAACATGATATTGCTTACGAAGAACGAGATCATGGGCAATTGTTTTGTAAAAACTCAGCTAAAGATATATTGGCAATGTTATTAAAGGAATGTGAGAAATCGGGTGTGCAGGTTCATACAAATTGTGAAGTGACAGCTATTATTAGTATGGCAGAAGATAACGAGACTAATACCCGGTTCAAGATCAAAACAAACCCGGATCATTTTGAAGCGCAAAGCCTGGTGATTGCAACGGGTGGGTTGTCAATTCCAAAAATGGGCGCAACCAACTTCGCGTACAAAATAGCAAAGCAATTTATTCTCCCGGTTATTAGTACACGTGCTGGTCTGGTTCCATTTACGTTTAGCGGTCACTATAAAACGGTTTTTGAACGATTAAGCGGTGTGTCGCAAGAAGTCATTTTGTCAACGGATAAGAAACAGTTCCGTGAAAATATTCTTTTTACGCATCGTGGCTTGAGTGGGCCTGCAGCTTTGCAATTATCGAGTTACTGGAAGTCAGGTGAGAGTATGTTCATTAATCTATTTCCTGACGATGATCTTGCGTTATTAATTGATAAATCAAAAAAAGACAGGCCAAAGTTATTATTGCGTAATTTATTTGCGCAACTATTGGCAAAAAAACTGGTGCAGGAACTGGAAACATTATTCTGGCCAGACTGGCGGGATAAATCGATTGCAGATATTCCGGATAAAGTATTGAAAGAAATTGCCCTGACTCTATCGTGTTGGGAATTAAAACCTTCGGGTACGGAAGGATACCGCACAGCAGAAGTAACGCTGGGTGGTATTGATACAGATAGTTTGTCTTCCAAAACGATGGAGTGTAAGACGCAGTCAGGTTTGTATTTTATAGGCGAAGCAGTGGATGTGACCGGGCATCTCGGTGGTTATAATTTTCAATGGGCCTGGTCATCAGGCTATGTTGCAGGTTTGGTTGTTTAAATAGAGCAGGTAATTAAGATGAGTGCTTTCAAAGGTATTGGTGTACTGGTATTTATTTATACAGTTTACTGTGTATTTAAAGGTAATGTGTATGCGAAAGATAAAGCATCAGGTCGAACGGTAATAAGGGCAGATGAACCGAAATATTATTGGTCAATAATCATTATCTACTTCGGTTTATCGATTGCGTGCTTCTTTTTCTTTTAAGATTTGTATTGTAACGGCAAATCATCAAATTTAACGCCTGCAAAACCATCTAATATAAATTGGCGTATATTTTGATGATCATCTCCCGCAGGGTTACCGAGTACATCCTCGCGGTAATAATGTCCAAAGCAGTTTAACGTTTCTGTTACAGTCAAATTATTTATATAGGCAAAGGCGAGTATTTTACATGAGCCTTCATTTTGTCCCGCTTCATTAATCACCTCACCATTTTTAAAAGCACCGGGTTTGTAATCATAAGCCCCTTCAATAACTGAAATGGTATCAGCGAACTCGATAGATTCGGGTTCGCTTTTTAATTTATTTAAAAAATCATCCAGTTCCATTAATGATGATGTCCATTCGGTCCATGAACGTGGCCGTGTTCCAGTTCTTCTTCACTTGCATCTCGCACTTCAACAAGTTCAACATCAAAATGAAGTTCTATACCTGCCATTGGATGGTTGCCATCAACGACGACTTCACCACCATCTATTGCTGTAACGGTAACAAGAACCGGTGCGCCTTCGGGAGAAGCGGCTTCAAATTGCATTCCTTCTTTTATTTCCGCGTCATCAGGAAACATGCTTAATGGAACGCGTTGTATTTGTTCCAGGCTTCGTTCGCCGTAAGCGTCTTTAGGTTCAATGACGACATTGGTTTTATCTCCGGCTTCTTTACCTTCTAGTGCGTTTTCCAAACCTGGAATAATATTCCTTGCGCCATGTAAATAAGCAAAAGATCCATCGCTGGATTCGTCCATCACTTCGCCGTCCTTGTTTTTCAGGGTGTAATTTATCGTTGCTACTTTGTCTTTTGTTAACTGCATTAGTTTTTCCTATATTAAATAGTGACCCATTCACGCCAGCTTTGAGACACAATCTGCCAGGATAATCAGGTTTGTTGAGGTTGAAGGTGCTACTATGCCGGTCAGGGATCAATATTTCAAATCTGATTTAGATTATTTTTAACTACAAACCATGATGAAAAAGCTTATTTGGATTATCTTGTTTCTTTTATTTGGTAGAAGCGTGCTGGCGGTACCGTCTGGTGCAGATTTATTAAGCGCATGTAAAACATCATTAAAAACAGGGTTTCATGGTTCAATGGGTATGATGTGTGTCTGGTATGTCACACCATGCGATTGCCATCATGGAAAAGATTCAGCCATTCCTCGCGTTTGCCTACCTGATGGAAAAGAAACTGAGACATTAGCCAGGGAAGTGGTTAACGGATTAAAGTCGAGACCAGAATTACAGAATAAATCAGCTGAAATATCAGCCGGTGAGATATTGGTAGAAAAATATCCGTGTGACTAATTCAAAAATGTTGAATTAATCACACGAAATATCATATTTAAGCGGCGTCTTTTTTCGCATCAGAGCTACGTAGTTCAGATATAGCAAACTGATATGCTTCCTTAAAATCAAGTAGCGCTGCTTTTTCTGATTGTTGCATTTTTACAAACAGGCCATATTGAGTTTTGTATTTAAGGTTACCTATCGCTAGTGAACCAATTGACAAAAATGTGCTTTTCGCCATTTCTACGGGTTTGAATTTATCGTTAGCTTCAACACCCTCGATACCTGTTGGCGGTACAGCATTCGTATCTGCTGCCACCAGTAGTTTTTCTGCATAATCCAGTTCTTCTTTTTCAAGTATACGAATTCCTGCTTTAGCCGCACAGATAGCGACCTCGGTTTCTTTTAGTACCTCTGCTTTTTCATGATGAGTTTGAGCGCTAGCCCATGCAACATCGACGTTGTATCGTTCACAGAAACGTTTTGCCACATGTTCATCATCATCCGCTGTTAGTTGACAGAGTGTTGTCCTGGCACCTTGCTGGGCAGAAAGTACCGCTGCTGATAAACCAACCGGGCCGGTACCAAAAACCGAAACATGTCGTCCTTCCAGACTTCCGCCGGTACTTTTTAATACGGCTTGTTCAACTAAAGCGACAATACTTGCAGATGTCGTGTAAGCGCCATTGGGATCAACAAAAACACCAACTTCAAATGGACCTACCATCGCTTTTTTAGCATTTTGAAACATGTCCGTTGCTAAATGGACATCGCGTCCACCCAGAAAGATGCCGGTGTCATTAAAACGTTTTGGTGGACGGCAGAAAATTGCGTCTTGAACCAACGGCACAACATCATCAGGTCCAACACCTGTAAAGGGTAAAATTTGTGAAAATCCAGCATCTGCAGCTAAAGTCACGTCAAAAGGGCTAATATTAGTGTCCGGAACGAGGATATAGAGTATGCGTTGAGTCATAGTGATTCCTACCTTTAATAATTCTTATACGGTATTAGTCATATCGACCCGAACAATTATTTCTTAAGGTAAAAATGGTGAGAATAGCGAGAAAATACCTGTCTCAATATTGAAATCGGTAAAGCAGTTTTTCTATATGGTTAATTATCGCGAAACAACTCGTGGCAGGCTGAACAAGTTTGACTTAATCGGTTAAACGCTTCATTAATCAGGTTTTCTTGAGAATAGTCAGTGATTTCCAGATCATACGTTTTAGTCAGTTGTTGAATATTTAAGGCTTCATCATAGAGTTTGTTAGCCATCGCACTAAAAATCACGCTTTTGCTTTCTTCAAGTTTATTGGCGGGTACTTTTATCGACATTAATTCAGCATAAAAAAGTAATTCCTCAACCGCTTCAACT
This sequence comes from Pseudomonadota bacterium, assembly GCA_013112535.1. GTDB lineage: Bacteria > Pseudomonadota > Gammaproteobacteria > Eutrophobiales > Eutrophobiaceae > UBA7359. The sequence continues at coordinate 588,866 of JABFGI010000002.1, read as the reverse complement.
AAATCAACAATATTTTCTTCTGTGAAACCGCTTTCTTTTTCGTTATTTTGTGAATTGGAAACGGAAGAGATTTGTTCCATTATGTTAACTAAACGCTCACTTGATTCAGCATGAAGCAAATACTGATCATCCTCTGATGACTCAGGGATACTTTTTTCCTGCGTGATGCTGTTGTCCTGATTGTTGCTAATATATATCGCGATGAATAGTAAGACAGCAAGTAATACAAGTGATGATTTCATTGATGCTCCATTTTAGTTGATCGTGCTAATTTAATCAGGCAGTAAACTGATTAACATTACTCACTTAATGACTGGAGTTCAGGATGATTCAAAACAAAGTGCTTAAGAACCGTTTCAAGTTCCTCAACATGTTTGAAATTTCCTTTCTCTTTTGAATGTTCAATATCATTAAGGATGATGCGCTGTATTTGTCGTTCGCCGCCCGGACTCTGTATCAAATTATCACCATATTCAATTGCTGTTATTTCCGGAATATGTTCGTGTTCGGCGATTGCAGAAACCTCTGCTTCAGAGAGGTGAGAAAGGGCAATACAGTCTTCAAATGTAAGCATGGCTTTAAACTCCACAAGAGATCATTATCTTAATTGTAGTCTAGAAATATGACATTTTTGCATCTTGATATAGATCAACTTATTCCGGGATTAAGATTTGGTTTTTTCTTCTTTTTTACTTCGACGTTTTTGTGTTTTTTTACTTGGAAGTGTAAACCAATCTTCTTTTGTTATTTCGTGAAAATAATCCACTTCATCAACAATAAAACGGGAAGTGGTACTGGGAACAGCCGCTATCTCGACGCGCACGCCTTCTGATTTTAGGTGACGAACCAATTCAATGTAATCTGAATCACCAGACATGATAATAATAGTATCAACCTTGTCAGCAACCTGAATGGCAAAAATTGAAAGTGGAATATCGGCACTTTTATGGCAAGGTCGAACTGAACCATGATAAAAATTATGCAGGCGTTCCTGGAGTTTATTGGAAATATGTTTGCCTTCACGAAAATAAACAAGCCGACTTAAACCGCGATTAACTAATAACTTTGGAATTAATGCATCAAAGTTAAGCATGGTATTTGTGTCGTTTGCTTCGTTATGGATACTGCGTTCTATATTGTTGCCGTCGATCAGGATGGCAACTGACTGAGATATAACAATATTTTCAGCCTGGGATTGTGTTTCTTTAGGATCGTTCATGTATTTCCTTATTTATCTGTGCGATATTTTCGCAATTATTTATCAAGCTCAATAGTTTACGTGATTAAATCTGTTACTGCTTGAAATACATCATCAACTACCGTCGCAGGCGGAGAAATTTTTTGCTCATCACCGGTACGGTATTTGCCCGTTCGTACCAGACGTGATTCCAGTCCAACAGATTCAGCGCCGCTGATATCGCCGTAAATATCATCGCCAATTAATGCAACCTCGTTGGCCTGAAGTTCAATGCTGTTTAATACCTGTTTGAAAAAATCTTTGGAAGGTTTGCCGGTAATGATTGCTTCAATATCACAGGCATATTCTATTGCTTCCACAAACGGGCCAGCATCAAGGAAAAATTCACCGGTTTTTTTAAAATACTTATTATGACCAATAGCAACTAATGTCGACCCACCCATGCAAAGACGAAAAGCCTTGTTTAGTGTTTCGTAATTAAAGTCATCAGCGGCATCGCCAATGACAACAGCATTGGGATCGCTTTGATCGAGGTCAGAAAACTCAGCTATCAGGTTTGGGTGTATAAGACAATAAGGTCGAAGTCCATGAGTTTGAATATAGTCTTTAGCTGCCAGTGGTGCAGTGTAAATGGTATCCTTAGCGACTCCCAGTCCTGAATCATTAAGTTGCTTTAACAGCATATCGCTGGTTTGTCGGGAAGTATTGGTTAACAGCCGAAAAGGAATTTCCTTTTGTTTAACCAGATTAAGCGCCTTGACAGCATTTGGTATCGGATTAGGTCCATCAAGCAAAACACCACTGATATCAAAAAATAATCCTTTAATCATATACTGATCCGACTTATTAAGTTTTATCTATAAGTCTAGTCCATTTTATTCAGGTTTATTGTTTACTATTTAAACAGTTTTTTTAATTATCCCCATACCCATATTTAGAATTATAAATATGATTTGTTGTTACATTGCAAAATAATTCCTTTCCATTTTTATCTGGTTAGTGATGCCTGAGATAATCTTTACAAGTTTAATTCGATCACTAATCTTAAGTTCATGATATTTCAAACCGACTGCCTTTTCTGATACCCAGCGTATTTGCATTCTCACATCCAATGAATGAGATGGAATCATATCGCTAAGGCTGATCTTGCAAAAGTGGTCAGTTTTGGGTTTCCAGAGTGGTGGCCGCATAATTTCAATACCGCCCATAGACAGGTTTCTTACAGGCGAAGTATAAATAGTCTCATCAGCATAAATCTCTGCCAACCAGTCTGCTTGCTCTCTAGTATCTTGTCGACGTTCCTGCACAGGATTCTCCTTTTCTGGGTTTACAGGTTTATCGGCAGTAATCGGTTATTCTTTATTATCTCGCATGTCGCTATAATATTTATGAAATATAACCAAGTCACTGATATGAAAGAAAATTTAAATGAAGGTACGCCAGAAGAGATTCTGGATAAAATAAATCGGGAAACGTCAAAAATGCAATGGACTGAATTAATGCCATTTTTTGCAAAAGGAATGGCGATATACGTTTCACATACGCTGGATTTAATCAAAGTCGCTCATGCCTTGTCGGTAGATAATAAGGAACAATTTGAAACATGGACGAAAGAAGGACTTGTTGCCAATGTTACTGATGAACAGGCCAGTGCCTGGCATGAAAGCAATGTTGTTGTCTGGGCTACGGTAATTAAGCCGTGGATATTAGTGCAACCGATTGTTGACTGATATAAGTGAACTCAGAAAACAAAGTCAGCATTTTATTTGTATGCATGGGAAATATCTGTCGTTCGCCGACCGGTGAAGGTGTGTTTCAATATTATGTCGAAGCTCAAGGTCATGCTGATAATATTTATATAGACTCTGCCGGTACTATTGCTTATCACGAAGGCGAACCCGCCGATGCTCGCATGCGTGAAGTTGCCGCAAAACGAAATTACCAACTCAACTCGATAGCACGAAAAGTAATTCCTGAGGATATAGAAAAATTCGATTTAATTATCGCTATGGATCAGGACAATTTATATGAACTGGAATTATTAGCAGGAGGCAAGAAACAACATCTACGTTTATTAGGTTCATTTCTGGATGGGCAAAATAATGATAATGCGCCGTCAGTACCTGATCCTTATTACGGCGGGCTTGATGGCTTTGAACAAGTACTGGACATGATAGAAGAGGCTTGTCCTAATCTATTGTCCCATTGCCTTGAAATTTCAGATCATAAATAAGTCATGACTCTTCAGTCTCGTATTGAAGCCGCAATTTCAGACAGTACCAATCAACAATCAGAATTTGCAAATAGTAAAGTTGCACATGGCGGTTGTATTAATGATAGTCGAATCGTGACTTTAAAAGACAAGCGACAGTTTTTTATTAAAACACATTCTCAGTCAAAATTATTACCCGGATTATTTAAAACAGAATTTACTTCCTTGCAATTATTAGCTGAACCAAAAGTCATTCATGTCCCTAAACCGCTAGTGTGTGGTGATGATTTTATTGTCATGGAAGTGTTTAAAGAAGGCCTTCCAGCAAACGACTGGCAAGTACAAATGGGAAGACGTTTAGCACAATTACAGCTGGCCACAAAAAAAGAACAATTTGGCTTTGAGCAAAATAATTATCTTGGCACAACAAAGCAAATTAATAACTGGTCTGACAATTGGTTAGAATTCTGGCGTGGACAACGATTAGGCTATCAATTAGAACTGTTTTCCAGCAAGACAGATAAGGATGATCCTTTATTAAAAGCGGGTGAACAGTTAATTAACAAACTTGACTCTATAATTAGCAATATCAGTGAACCTGCTGTGTTATTGCATGGCGATTTATGGTCAGGTAATGCTGCTGCAAATGAGAAAGGTGAACCGGTTATATTCGATCCTGCCAGCTATTATGGACATCGAGAAGCAGAAATAGGCATGATGCGAATGTTTGGTGGTTTCGATTCACACTGTGAAGCAGCCTATGCCGAAGTCTGGCCGTTAGAGGATGGCGCAGAACAGCGAATATGTCTGTATCGCTTGTATCATGAACTAAACCATTTAAATTTGTTTGGTTCGGGTTATTATCAAACCTGTTTATCAACAATGCATTCATTATTATAAAATGGATATCTTAACCCAGGGTGTTATCGGTGCTGTTACGGCACAGTCGATCGCAAAAAAAAAGGAAATACGTTCAGCCAGTGTTGTAGGTTTTATTGCCGGCCTATTGGCGGATGCCGATGTATTGATTCGCTCAAACAGTGACCCACTATTAACACTGGAATATCACCGGCATTTTACGCATTCAATATTTTTTATTCCTGTTGGTGCATTAATTGCGTTTTTAATTCTGTGGCCGTGCTTTAGGAAAAGACTACCGAATAAAAATTTATATTTTTATTGTCTGGCTGGATACATGTTCAGTGGCTTTATTGATACCTGTACCAGTTATGGCACCTATTACTTATGGCCTTTAATTAATGAAAGGATCGCCTGGCATATTATCGCAATTATTGATCCGGTTTTTACCGGCATATTAGTCGTCTGTCTGGTTATTGGTTTAAAAGCAGAAAAGCCAATAGCTGCACGCACAGGTTTAAGTCTGGCCGGGCTATATTTGTTATTGGGAGTGATACAATTACAGCGTGCTGAATCATTTATTGAGGGTGTTGCAATAGAACGTGGTCATACTATTGAACGATTAATGGTGAAACCAACTATTGCCAATAATATTCTCTGGCGCTCAATCTATCTGGCTGATGGCAACTTTTATATCGATGCGGTAAGGGCAGGGTGGTCTGGTAAACTGTTTGAAGGTGACTCAGTCCGTCTTTTTAATCTTGAAAGAGACATGCCGCTATTGGGAACGAATACATTACTGGCGCAGGATATAAAACGGTTTGAATATTTTTCAGATAACTATGTCAGTTTTTATCCCGGTAAGGAATATATATTGGGTGATGTACGTTATGCCATGAGTCCTGTCAGTACAATACCACTTTGGGGAATTGAAATGGATTTAAACAGACCAGAACAACACGTGAAATATAATTTTTATCGAGACTCATCAAAAGAAAGCAAGCAACGATTTATGGATATGCTGTTTAACAGGTACTAGAGATATGATGTAGCAAAAAAGTAACGCGCAGTACGGTCGTTAAGTTGGTTTCTTTAATTTCCACGGATTAGGTAATTTGCCTTGAAAGGATAAAGATATACAGGCACTGATAATCAGTATTGTACCAATACTCGAACCTATATCCGGTAATTCTTCCCAGCCTATCCAACCGATTAAAGTTGCAACGACTACGGTGACATAGGTAAACGGGGCAACGGTCACTGCATCATTATGTGTAAAAGAATAGGTTAGTAACGTTTGTCCGCCTGTCGCACAAATACCAGCTAATACCATGATTGATATGTCAAACAGGTTTGGCGTTTGCCAAAGCCAAAGCATTAGTGCACCTGAGTATAATGTTGTGGTGATGCTGAAATAAAAAACTGTCCGTAGTACAGGTTCGGTCGTTGCCATGTAGCGAACCAGTACTTTGGCTGAAGCGATAAATAAGCCGGAGCATAAACCTACCAATGCCGCTAGAGTAAACAGTGCGGTTCCGGGCTTTAATATTAATGCGACACCGATAAAACCGATGATTAATGCTATTGCCGTTGAAACAGAAACCTTTTCTTTTAATATCGGCATCGACATTAAACCGATGAAGAGTGGTGATGTTGCGTTTAATAAAGTTGATTCAGATAAGCCGACATGGCCTATGGCATAGAAAAAGCAAATCATGGCACAGACGCTGATGAAACCTCGGAATATATGCATATGTAATACAGGTGTTTTTATAAAGGTTAAACCTTTTGGTAAAACAATAGGCACTATTATTAATAAACCGATTAAGCTGCGGAAGAAGACTAATTGTGGTGCAGGCAGTTCTGAAGAGGCAATCTTGATACACATTGCCATGACAGCAAAGCAACAAGCAGAACCAAAGGCGGGTAAGAAGCCATGAAATAAATATCTTTTATCTATCTGCATTATGATTGTAATTCATTTTCCATGTTTTCAAGTTCTGCCCATCGGTAAATCGCATCGTCCAATTCATCCTGCTTCATTTTCATTTCGTCTAATACAGGTTGTTGTTCTTCGTAAGGTTTTGAATAAAAGTCATCTTCATTCGTTTGTGCTTCAAGTTCGCCAATTTCTTTTTCGAGTGTTTCAATTTTGTCAGGTAAAGAATCCAGTTCCAGTTTCAATTTATAACTGAGTTTTTTGTTGCCGCTTCGTTTCTTATTTTTATTATCCATATTACTATTTTCTTTTTTAGCGATAGGGTTATCCATTTCGGCAAGGTGTTTCCCATGTCGTGCCCAATCGCTAAAACCGCCAGCATAGTTTTGAATGACTCCGGAATCTTCAAATACCAGAATACTGCTGACAACATTATCTACAAATTCGCGATCATGGCTCACCACAATTAAGGTGCCCTTGTATTCTGATAGTCGTTCTTCCAATACTTCCAATGTTTCAACATCAAGATCATTGGTCGGTTCATCTAGCACCAGTAAATTGCTTGGTTTTGTTAGCAGCTTGGCAAGAATAACGCGATTTTTTTCGCCACCGGATAAAACTTTTATTTTTGTCATGGCTCGTTTGGCAGTAAATAGAAATCCACGTAGATAACCAATGACATGGCGATCCTTGCCATTAATTTTTATATAATCACCGCCTTCTCCAACAATCTGGGCAATGGTTTTTTCCGGATCAAGATTTCGACGCAATTGATCAAAGTAGGCTACCTCAAGGTTTGTTCCAATCTTTACGGTGCCCGAGTTTGGTTCGATTTCACCTAACAATATTTTTAATAAAGTACTCTTGCCAACGCCATTATTACCGACCAATCCAATACGATCTCCACGCATGATTTTTAAAGATAGTTTGTCGATTAACTGTTGTTCCCCGTAACTATGGCAAATCCTGTGCGCTTCAATCACTTTTCGTCCGGATTGTTCTGCTTCTTCGATATGGATACGTGCCTTGTTTTGTGGTTTTAATCTTTTCGCCACTTCTTTGCGCATGGCTTCCAGGGAACGTACTCGCCCTTCATTACGTGTACGCCTTGCTTTTATCCCTTGTCTTATCCAGACTTCTTCTTCATTCAGTTTTTTATCAAATAAGGCATTGGTTTTTGCTTCTTCCTCTAACGCTTTTTCTTTATTAATCAAATAATCGTGGTAAGTGCCAGGCCAACTGGAAAGTTTGCCGCGATCCAGTTCTATAATACGTGTTGCAAGCTTTTGTAAAAAAGCACGATCGTGTGTGATAAAAAGTATGGCGCCATTAAAATTTTTAAAACGATTTTCCAGCCATTCAATTGTACTTAAATCCAGATGATTGGTTGGTTCATCCAGTAATAGTAATTGTGGATTACTGACCAACGCTTTACCTAATGCAACTCGACGACGCCAGCCGCCAGATAATTGATCCATTTTTAATTCAGCTGGTAAGTTGAGTTCAGAAATTATAGTTTCAACACGTTGATCAATGTTCCAGCCACCTTCAGCTTCAATTTGATGTTGTAGATCTTCTATTTCACGTAATAGGTGAGGATTATTTTCAATATCCTTGTGTGAAAGAATTTCATACTCTTTTAGTAAAAGTTGTAAATGATTAAGACCTTCGGCGACATAATCTCTTACACTGATATCACGAATTTCCGGTAATGCCTGTTCTAATTGGCTGACCCTGAGATGTGATTGCCTGACGATTTCTCCAGAATCCGGTTCAATCTTATCATTGATAATATTGATTAAGGTTGATTTTCCTGCGCCATTACGGCCAATCAAACAGACACGCTCGCCCGGTTCCAGCGCCATGCTGACGTTATTCAGGATCATCTGATCACCGAATTCGAGAGATATTTCATCAAAAGTGATTAAAGGCATAATTAAACAGGATTCAAGTGGATGCGGGATTATATAGTATTCATCCTTACGGTACAGGATTTGTCATCGGCTATATTCATGGTAAGTTAGCATTAAATAATTGTTATGAAACCTGAGCCTTATCACGGAGATTAAATATGCTAGACAAAATTTTCGAAATGCAGACAGAATTGAATGATTACGTCTTTGCAAAAAATAAACTCAAAGATAAGTCCGGTAATGATCTTGATATGAAATCTATAATTGCTGCTGCTGCCGAAAATAAATTAATGGTGAATGATTTACCAAATGAATGGCTGGTGAATTATTCAAAAGCGATGAAAGAAGAATTAATCGAGCTTGATGAAGAGTTGTTGTGGAAGTGGTGGAGCAAAGACGAAATTGATATGCAAAATATCCGTGTCGAATTAATCGATATTTTACATTTCCTCGTTTCCGCAATGATGTGTGCCGGTCTGGATGCAGGTAAGGTGCTTGATATCTACCAGCAAAAACATGCTGTTAATTTAAAACGTCAGGATACAAATTATAAGAAAGATACAAAAACAGAAGAGGATAATAAAGGAATTAATTAATTATTGTATTTTTTCGTCTTCAAGCTTATAGAGTAAAGTCTGAATTTTATCCAAGGTATCTCCCGATGGCGCGATAAAATGCAAACCGGAGTAATAAAAACGTTCATCATTATCTGTAAAACTTTCCCAGACTTTATACGCCGATACAAAGATTCGATTTAATCTTTTTTCTTCTTTGTCTACGCCAAACCAGATATCAATCTCCTGATCTTTTGGTATTGGTTTTTTTGTGACTATCATCATGCCTTCTACGTGAAGGTTTTCTGAATAACCGATTAACTCATCATTAATCTGAGAGTAAACTTTTAGTTGAGCGGAAAAACGTTTTAATCGTCGTTTTTCTTTTAGTTGTAATTGTGCGTTCATATTGTAATTCCAGTCACATATCAGTTTATATATCGGCGCGTACTTGGAGTTCTTGAATGATCTGGGCAAGCTTATGGATTAAAAGGAGTTTTTCTGTTTTTTTCGTTAGTATGTCGGGTAAGAACCTGTCTTCTTCGAGAATATTACTAATACAGTTGAGTAGTTGTTTACTATGAAAAAGAAAGTTGTTGTTAATGATGCTATGCAGTCACGCTATATTTATTATCTGCAAGAACCATCAGGGAAAAATTTCGATAGTGAATTTAAACCTGAATTGACACCAAAAGAAATGCTTGAATTAGGTGTCTTCGGCGGGAAGTATATGACCGATTGTCATAATGAGTTTCCGAAAAGCTGGTTTAATAAAGCAAAACTGTCAGCTAAAGGTAAAAATCCGGAACTTAATTATTTTGGAATAGATGCCTCTTTGCCTTTAAGTGAATGGCAAAGGAAAGGCTGGATTTATGAAGCTGACCCACGTGGCTGGTTCCAGTGGTATTGTCGTTATTATATGGGGCGTCGAATCTTGGAAGAAGATAAACGTCAGATAAAAAGATGGAAAGCGATTGTTCGACATAAAGGTGCGATTAAAAAGAATTGCGAAAAATATGATTTAAATTGCCGGCGAAAACAAAGACAGGCTCTATTACATTGGGCCTATGATTCGAGAGAATTTTAGCAAATAAGTATCAATTTATTGTTGAATCAATATCTGATTTTTCTCTTGCATGGGACACAACTTTTAAAACATTTTTAATTATTTCATCAGGAGCATCCAGATATATTCTGTGGCCACTTTCTTTGATGATGCTTTGCCAACTTTGTTTACTAAGTGATAACAGACTCTTTTGCATGTCGCGCCACTCTTTTTCAAGAGAAACGCCATTAATTTCCGGTAATTGATTTTTACCTCTGCTTAGTACAGCTAAAGGAATATCCGGTAGAGGACCGGAATGTTTAACCTGATAAGCACTTTCTTTAAAACTTCTCAATTCTTCCATCTGTGCAAACGTGGCTTTACGACTTGAGTTTAAAAAATACCAGCGTTTTTCTGTTTCATTCATATAGTCTGGTGCAGGCTCTGTTCTTGTTAGTTTCAAAGGACGTTTTTGTTTAATCTGATCAAGTGGAGATAATCGATAAATTTGATCCGGATGAGAAGAATCTATTAATACAGCTCCCACTGTTTTATCCGGGTATGTCGCTGCAAAATAGCGTGCGGTAAAACCACCAAATGAATGACCGACAATAACATAAGGACCGGTCTCTTCAGCAAATTCCAATAACATATTCAATTCATGAACTATTTGCGCTGTTGTTCTGCTACCAGGTCCAGGATCGCTCCAGCCATAACCAGCTCGATCATATAAACAGACACGGACATCATTAGATAAAGCCCTGGCAATTTTAAGCCAGTTTGCAGAAGCGTCACCAAGACCAACGTCAATTAAAACTGTAGGTGATTTTTTTCCAAGGCAATCAATATACATAACCTGCAAACCCAAATTGATGAACCTGCCATGTGGTTTAAATGGATCAAAATCACTGTTTGCAAAAAGCGTGGGACTAAAGAATAACAGTATCCAATAGATATTTTTTCTAAATATATAAAACATTATTGTTCTAATGAAATACCTTCTGCGTCTACAATTTTTGATAAGGCCTGTTCCAGAATTGAGCGGGCATGACCAGCCATATTTCCCAGTATCGAATGTAATTCAGCATCTTTTTCATATCGCTCTATGCATTCGTAACTATACTGCTCAAACTGAACAAGTTTAATTATCATGCTGGACAAGTGTTGAGGACATTCACACTGTATAACTGATGATGCCGTAGATAAGTCGATTAATTGTTTACTTTTGTAAGTACGTTTTGGTGCTTTAGCTTCCAGTATTACTTCGTTTTCCTTAACGTGATTAATATTATGTTCTTTTATTAAATCAATTATTTCTCTTTGAAGATTATCAATCGAAATCGGAGCCTGAATATATTTAAAATTACTTTTATCCAGTATTCTTTTTGCCGCACTATTTGTGAATCCATAAATTAGTATGAGTTGTTTTGCATTTGATTCTTTAAATAGTGTATTTATTCTATCAATATCCTGTTCATGAATTACCGGATATTCAACAACAAGAATATCGATGTCATGATCCTTTTTGTTTTCAATAAACTCATGCTCGTTGCTGTAAATACCAGTAAATGAAAAACTGTTGTTATCAATTTGCGAATGTTGAATCTGTATCGATAGCACCTCACCAACGATTACAACATTGGCTGAGTTCACGGAGTGATTATTTTTTTGAGTGGTATTAGTATCGTGTACGCTCAAACGTTCACTTAGTTCGTTATCACTCAAGTGCGCAATGGTGCCGATAGAGTGTCCCCTGTCGACCAACATTTTAAGTAAAGTGAGGCGATTAATATCCTCTGTTTTATAAAGCCGATCAGCATTTTTTGACCTAACTGGAACAACCACACTGTATCGTCTTTCCCATATACGTAATGTATCGACAGGAATATTTGTTATTTTCGAAACTGCACCAATCTTAAATACAGTTTCTAATATTTGGCTTGGCGTAGACATAATATTTCTCTCTAAAATTTCATAGGTTCAGATTAGACAAAATATGGACATGTATCGATTGAAAATTAGTAAATTAACTGAAAATTATGAAAAATGAGATTAAAATCAATTTAAATTATTGAAAAACATAGTATTTATTGTCCTGGACAAAAAGGTCTGATGTTTTACTATTTTGTTCAAACTGATACTTGTTACTAATTAAATCAGCTTGCCGAAAACAACAGCAGAAGACGGTTATAATGAAGTTACTCTTACAATTTATAAGTAATTGATTATGGATAGTTCACGTAACGCACTTGCATCAGGCTACAAACTACACTGGTACACAATCAAAAAAATCCTGGGCCAGGGTGGCTTCGGAATTACTTATCTGGCTGAAGATACTAATTTGAATCAATTGGTCGCAATAAAGGAATTTCTTCCAATTGAAATGGCCGTTCGGGATCAAAGTTCATCAGTCCATCCTGTCTCTGGCGATTATGGTGAACAATTTGAGTGGGGACTGGATCGATTCATGAGTGAGGCGCAAACCCTGGCCAAATTCAAACATCCTAACATCGTTCGTGTCTTTACAGTTTTTCCCGAAAATAATACCGCCTATATGGTCATGGAATATGAACATGGAAAAGGCATGGATGAACTTCTAAAAAATAAAAAAACGCTAAGTGAAGATCAACTAAAAGCCATCATTAACCCAATACTCGATGGTTTAAAACTGGTGCATGAAAATGGTTTTATACATCGTGACATTAAACCCGCCAATATTTTTATTCGAGAAGATGGTAGCCCTGTCTTGCTTGATTTTGGATCAGCACGACAATCTTTCGGGCAACAAACACGAACCTTGACGACAATGGTATCGCCGGGTTTTGCTCCTTTTGAACAGTACGTTAGCAAGAGCGATAAACAAGGTCCGTGGACCGATATTTATGGTTTAGGTGCAACCATGTATCGTGCAATCATTGGCCGTTCTCCCGCTGAAGCAATGGAAAGAAGTGAAGGCTTATTACACAACGATTTTGATGCATTAATAACAACGACAGATATGAAACCTGAAGGCTACTCGTCTTCATTATTATCTGCAATTGATCATGCATTAGCATTCAAGCCGGAAAATAGGCCGCAGTCGATCTCTGAATGGCAAGCTGAAATAAATGGCACTGCCTATGCTGGTCAATCGGAAGTTGAAACAGTCGTTGCTACTGATCATGTAAGTCAATCGACAGTAGCAGCAACAGAAAAAACTGAAGTATTGGAACATAAATATGATGATAAACAAGACAGGAAGAAACCATCATTATTCAAGCGCATTGTTAAATATGGCTTGATTGGTTTTGGAATATTATTTGTATTAGCAATATTGAGTGAAGATGAACAACAAAAAGAACAGGATGCCGAACAAATAACAGAATCGTTAGCTGAAGAAAAAATTATTGAAGAGCAAACACCAGTACCGCAAGAATTTGTTGCTGAAACAGAAATTGAAGACACAAAAGACGAACAGATTAGAGACCTGTTAGCCAGAGCAGATAAAGATATTCAAGCTTTACGTTTAACAAAACCGCCTGGAAATAATGCTCTTGAAAAATATCATCAAGTATTGAACATGGATCAAGGTAATGCTGATGCCGAAGCAGGACTCACTAATGTTGCGACGGAATACTTGAAGTTAGTCGAACAAAATTTACAAAATAAGGAAATGAGTAAGGCGTTGCAATATCTCAATCTTGCTAAACGGGTTAGCCCGGATCATCCTGATATTCCAACAATAGAAAAAATATTGAAAGAAGATATTGCTGCAGATAAAGTTGATTCAAGCGATGTTGAACAAACACAACAAAAAGAAGTTGAGGCATCATTGTTCTCTACCGAAGATAAGAAACAGATTGGTATATTACAGTCCAGACTAAGGCAAAATCCGCGAGATCGTGATGCACGTAAGGAATTGCAATCGATCATGAAGTCTTATGAAGATAAAGTAAAAGAAGCGATTAATAATGGAGAGCTTGATCAGGCCAGTGCCTATATTCGTGAAGCACTGGAAATTGCTCCACGTTCAGATAGATTGAAATTAATTTTGAAAAAAATTGAGAAAAAGAAAAACCAACAAGATACCAGAGCGGGAAAAATATTTCGGGATGAGCTTGAAAATGGTGGTAAAGGGCCAGAAATGGTCGTTATCCCGGCAGGCTCATTTCTTATGGGTAGTAAACGGCGTGCTCGAGAATTTTTTACTGGTGAATATCCAATTCATAAAGTAAAGATTGAAAAACCATTTGCCATGAGTATAAAAGAAATTACCGTGAGTGAGTTTTCAGACTTCATAGAAGCGACTGAGTATCAAACAGAAGCGGAATGGCAAGGAGGTTGCGGTTATTGGGACAAAGAATGGAAAGTTGACCCTGAGCGGAATTGGAGGAATCCCGGCTTTCAGCAAAGCGATAATAACCCAGTTGTCTGCATTAGTTGGAATGATGCAAATGCAGCTGCACGATGGTTATCAAAACAAACAGGTCATAATTATCGCCTGCCTTCTGAAGCCGAATGGGAATATGCTGCTCGCGCAGGTAAAAAAGGCGAGAATTACTGGGGTAGTGTTTATGATGAAAAGTGCCAGTATGAAAACCTGATGGATTATGATGAAAAAAATAACAAAACATTTTTTCAATGTACCGATGGCTATACATACACAGCACCAGCCGCTAACTTTAATGCAAATGCGTTCGGTCTTTACGATGTTCTAGGGAATGTCCTTGAATTAACACTGGATTGCTTTAATGAAAATTATAAAGGTGTAAACAGAAACGGTCATGCTGTAACGACTGGCGATTGTAATCACAGAATGGTGCGAGGTGGTGCATGGGCTTTGCCTCGAGGTCAGTCTGATAATACGCCCACGCTGACAAGTAGAGTTCCCTGGGTACAAAATAATCGGGGCTATATGATCGGTTTTCGATTGATGAGAGAATTATAGAAAATAATAGTTAGAATAGTTTGTTAGAAGAGATGATATTTCTACCGAGGTTAATATGAGCAATCAAACGATGGACATTGCAGAGTTGATAAGTTCTCGTCGTACCATTCATGTGTTTGAACCTGACAAAATTCCAGATAAAAGAATCATAAAAGAAGCTATCGCTACGGCCTGTTGGGCACCAAACCATCATCTTACCGAACCGTGGCATTTTTTCATGTTGGGAAAAGAAACGGTGGCAGATGTCTGTCAATTAAATAAAGAAATGCTAATTGAAACTAAAGGTATTGAAAAAGCGGAACATAAATATAAACGCTGGATGGAAATTCCAGGCTGGATAGTTGTGACCTGTCAAAAGTCAGATGACGAAGTCCGCTATCAGGAAGATTATGCTGCCTGTTGTTGTGCTATTCAAAACCTGATGCTCATTCTTTGGCAACAGGGCATAGGTACAAAATGGTCAACAGGACCAGTTACCTTTGATGAACGTTTTTATGAACTGGTCTGGATAAATCAAGAACTGGAAAATATCGTTGGATTGATCTGGTATGGTTATCCTGCTGATATTCCTCAAACGGTAAGAAAACCATTACAACAGGTTTTTACAGAATTGCCCTGATAAAAATACGTGGCTAAAAAAAATAACCTTAAAATATTAATCATTATTTTTTATATGGTTGTTCCTGCTCCTCATGTTAATGCAAATAATGAAGGAAGCCTTGTTGTTTTACTGCATGGGCTTGCTCGGTCTGATTCATCTTTCAGGAAAATGGAAAAGAGTTTGCAGGAAGAAGGTTATGCCACTTGTAATATTTCTTATCCTTCAACAAAACATCCAATAGAAGAACTGGTTTCGAAATATGTTTTGCCAGAAATAAAAAGGTGTTTAAAAGGAAAAAGTAAAACGGTTCATTTTGTTACGCATTCCATGGGCGGTATTATTGTTCGTTATTTAGCAACTCAAAAAATACCTTTTAAAACAGGTCGGGTTGTAATGCTGAGTCCGCCAAACAAGGGGAGCGAAGTGGTCGATACGCTGGGGGGCTTATGGTTATTTAGGGCCATTAATGGTCCTGCCGGTTTACAGCTTAGTACCAGTAATGAAAGCTTGCCAAATACTCTGGGTAAACCAGATTTTGAACTGGGAATCATAACAGGAAACAAATCAATCAATTTGGTTTTATCCAGCATGATAGAGGGAGTTGACGATGGTAAGGTTTCTATTGAAAGTGCAAAACTGGAAGGAATGAAAGACCTTCTGGTCGTAGAATCAGCACACCCATTTATTATGAAAAATAATATTACCATTGAACAAACAAAATATTTTCTCAAGCACGCTGAATTTAAACATAAGAATAAACAGGAATAGAAAGAAAGGGCATAATTATTTTACATCTATCACTTCATCTAATAGTGCCGCTATTTGTTGTATTACTATTCTTTAAAACCAGGTGGAAAATAGTATTTCTGATTATGATATCGACCATGTTGGTTGATATTGATCATATATTAGCCAACCCAATCTACGATCCAAATAGATGTAGTATCGGCTTTCATCCATTACATGAAGTAATTCCCGTTATGATTTATTTCAGTTTCTGTTTTATCAATCCATTACGCTATATCGGAATAGGCCTGGTCATCCATATGGTGCTGGATTCAATGGATTGTATGTATACTAGTGGTGTTTGGTATGTTTAGTGAATTTTCAGTTTTATTAAATTTCGTGTAATTGAATATTCTGTAATAGCTTGACCAGAGCATGAGTATATAATTCAACAAATCATATTTATTAATAAAAGTGACAAAATGTTTATGACTATCGGTTCTGAAACTCAATTATTTAATATAAAAGAATACCCATGTATTCGTTGTGATGAATGCGCATTAGTCTGTCCGGTTAAACTGCAACCACTTCAATTGCATTGGTATAGCCAGGAGTTTAATGAAGATCGATTAGACGACTATAATTTATTTGCTTGCGTTGAATGTGGTAATTGTTCTTCAGTTTGTCCGAGTCATATTCCTTTAGTGGATGAATTTAAACAGGCAAAAAGTGATATTTTAACTAAACGTAGTAAACGATTGAAGGCTGAACAAAATAAACAACGATATTTGAAAAAACAGGCACGTATTGAACAACAAAAACAAGACAAAATTAAAAAACGTGCAACAGTAGTTGATAAGAATGCTGATGATGATTTGGCAATGAAGAAGAAACAGGATGCGATTGCAGCAGCAGTGAGCCGGGTAAAACAGAAGCGGGAGCAAAAACAGAAACAAAAGGAATCATAGTGTTTACTTAGTGAAAAACTGTTGGCTATACGAAAGTAAAAATGGTTTTGAAGTACCCTCAGGCATTATATCCAGTTTAAATGTTATTATTTCTTCATTACTGACAAGTAATTCACCAATATAGTAGATTGCCACTGAGTCAGGTTCTTTTATTTCTCTCATCTCTACGTTATTTTGCTGACTAATTAGATTTTTCGCGATGACTTTCACTATAGCTGTAACAGGTATTTCTTCTTCAGCGTGTTTCTTTCTAATTGAAACATTAAGCATAGCCCGATTTTTACTACGAGATATATTATATGCTCGTGCCACCCCTGCTGGTAATTGATCTGTTGTTAAAGCATTAATATGAATAATATAATCACCAAATTGTTTTTCATGTACATTTACATCGTAAGCTATTCTGGATGACTCAAGTTGATTTGTTGTATTTTGTTCGCAAGCATTGGATAAGATAAGAAGTATAAAAAGAAAAGTTAATGTAATTTTATTCTTTATTCGCATTTAATTATCCCTGTTTATTTTAATATTCACTATATTGAACGATTATTTATTCTAATTAGCATTTGAACTAACAACGAAGCTTGATGTTACTTTGCAGCTTAGAGCATATCTTGCTGACAGTAAATTCGATAGCAAATAAATCGTGTTTTTTCTTTATATTGATACAATATCAAAAAAGTTTTAATTTATTTTATATGATCAAAGAAATCCGACAATTGAATATTATGCTGATTGATGAGTTGCCTGAACGTTCTATGGCGATGGAAAAGCTATTAACGAATCTTGGTCATAAAATTATTGCGCGTGCATCTGCCGGTGAAGATTTAACTGTTCTGGTAAATCGATATCTTCCCGACATTATTATTGTTGATATGGATTCTCCTGATCGGGATATGCTTGAGCAAATGCAAAGTATTAATTCTGATCACCCTCGTCCGGTGGTGATGTTTACAAATGATGATGATAGCCAGACAATTCAAAAAGCTGTTAAAGCAGGTGTTACCGCTTATATTGTCGATGGTCTTCAACCGCAACGCGTTATGCCGATTCTTGAAACAGCAATAGCACGTTTTAAAGAATATCAATCCATAAGGAATGAACTGGAAAAAACCAGAAATACACTGGAAGAAAGAAAGCTGATTGCGCGTGCAAAAAGTATCGTAATGAAGCAATCAAAATACGATGAAGAGACTGCGCATAAATCAATGCAGAAAATTGCCATGAGCAGAAATATGAAACTTGTTGATCTTGCCCGCAGCATTATCGCTGCTGCTGAACTATTAAAATAGTGAGTATATATTGATGAATAAGCCGGAAAAAAATAATTTGAAACTGGGTTTTATTCCATTAACAGATTGCTGTGTTCTGGCTATCGCCAGTGAAAAAGGCATGTTTGAAAAATACGGTTTAAATGTCGAGCTTTCAAAAGAAGCCTCATGGGCCAATATTCGAGACAAGGTTTGTGTAGGTGCACTGGATGGTGCACATATGTTGGCAGGTATACCGATTGCGACAACATTAGGTCTTGGCTTTACTAAAAAGCCGATGGTAACTGCATTTAGTATAAATTTAAATGGTAATGCGATAACAGTTTCCAATGGTCTATATGAACGTTTACTCGCAATAGATGAAAACATAGCACGGGATCGAAAACGCACAGCAATGGCTTTGAAACAATTGATTGAAGAAGATAAATATTCAGGTAAAGCGCCATTAACATTCGCAATGGTTTATCCCTATTCCAGTCATAATTATGAACTTCAATACTGGATGGCATCTGCCGGTATTGATCCTGCCCACGATGTAAACCTGCGTGTAATTCCTCCACAATATATGGTAAGGAATCTGCAAGAAGGGCAGATAGATGGTTATTGTGCTGGTGGCCCCTGGAATAGTTATGCGGTTAAAGAAAATATTGGCAAGATACTCATTACCGGTTATGAGATCTGGAACTATTCACCGGAAAAAGTATTAGGTGTTACTCGAGAATGGGCAGAAAATTATCCTGATACGCACTTTGCATTAATCATGTCTTTACTCGAAGCAGCTGCCTGGATTGAACAGCCAAAAAATCGCGTAGCTGTGATCGAAATTCTGGCTAAAGAAAAATATATTGGAATTTCAGAAGAAGTGATCGGTATGTCTATGGCAGATAATTATCAATATGAATCCAATGGACAAATAATATCCATACCGGATCACAATGTGTTTCATCGTTACCTGGCAAATTATCCATGGCGTTCACATGCAATCTGGATCATGACGCAAATGTATCGATGGGGACAATTTGATCAAGTTGTTAATATCAGAGAAACAGTCGAAGAAATCTATCGTCCGGATATTTATCGACAGGCTGCGCAGCAATTAAATATGAATTCCCCGACGATTGATTATAAAACAGAAGGTCAACATCAAGATGCATGGTCATTACAAAACGTTGAAATGGGTGCCGATGCATTTTTTGATGGCCAGGTTTTCGATTCGGAAAAAAGTCTGGATTATTTGACCGGCTTTGATGTTCATAATTTGAAAGTCGATTTAGAAGAACTTAAAAAATTGAATCAATCTTAACTGCTCCTTTATTGTGCATTCGCACATTTATGCTGATATTTGCTTGCTATATTGGTGCACTATATCAAGCATAAAAATATCAAAAAACATAAAATATATAATAAAAACAACATGATATGTATAGTGGCAAGCTAGTTGCAATATCTATAGATATTGCACATTCAAGATTTAGTTAATGAAGACAGCTTGAATTTTTACGGTAGCTAAGAATGCTTACCGAATATAGACGGACAATGGCGTCCACCTACATCTCCATAGAGACTGTAGGTGGGCGTTTTTTTTAAGATATTTAAAATAGAAAATATAGGAGTTAAATCAATGAGTGCTACACAAGCATCATTTAATTTTTTTTCATTTAAAGGTAAGTACAGGGTTATGCATTTAACCTGGTTTGCTTTCTTTCTGACATTTGTTGTCTGGTTTAGTCATGCACCATTAATGGCATCGATTCGAGAAACATTTGATTTAACAACGCAGCAGGTAAAAATAATACTTATATTAAACGTGGCGCTAACTATTCCGGCGCGAATTATAATAGGAATGTTGGTCGATCACTATGGACCACGAAAAGTCTATTCATCATTATTATTACTTTCAAGTTTCGCCTGTATTTTCTTTGCTACTGCCGAGAGTTTTGAAACATTGGCGATTGCCCGTTTTATGCTAGGTTTTGTTGGTGCCGGTTTTGTGATTGGCATTCGCATGATTAGTGAATGGTTTCCGGTAAAACAAGTGGGTCTTGCTGAAGGTATTTATGGTGGTTGGGGAAACTTTGGTTCTGCGGCAGCAGCATTAACATTACCTTCATTGGCTTTATTTTATGGTGGCGATGATGGCTGGCGTTATGCGATCGGAACGACGGGTATCATGATATTTATTTATGCCTTTGTTTATTTTAATACAGTGACGGATACGCCAGAAGGTTCAACCTATTTTAAGCCAAACAAGACAGGTGGGCTCGAAGTAACCAGTAAAGGCGATTTCTTTTTCTATTTATTAATGAATATTCCGCTGTATGCTGCATTGGCAGTATTGACATGGAAGTTAACGACGCTGGCATTATTAACGAGTAGTGCAGCAACATTTATTTATATTGGTTTGATAGCTGTTTATGCTTTCCAAACCTACAAGATATATCAGGTCAATGCTCATATCTTTAAAGAATCGGTGCCTGAAATACATAAGTATAAATTTAAGCAAGTCGCTATACTGGATCTTTCTTACATGGTGACCTTTGGTTCTGAACTGGCTGTTGTATCAATGTTACCTTTGTTTTTTCTTGATACCTTTGAGATTTCACAAGCTACAGCAGGGATGTTGGCATCGGGTTATGCATTTATGAATCTGGTTGCGCGACCAACAGGCGGTTGGTTTAGTGATAAATTTGGTAGAAAGAAGACATTAATCATAGCGATGTGCGGTTTAGCAGTTGGTTATTTCTTAATGAGTCAAATAAATTCTAACTGGATGATTCCTCTTGCAGTCATTGTAACGATGTCCTGTTCGTTCTTTGTACAATCTGGTGAAGGAGCAGTATTTGCTGTTGTCCCTCTGGTGCAACGTCGATTGACCGGACAGATTGCAGGTATGGCTGGTGCTTATGGAAATGTGGGAGCCGTTTGTTTCCTAACAATTTTTTCATTTGTTTCAGCACAGACATTCTTTCTGGTTATTGCCGTTGCGTCGATATTTACATTACTGGCAGTGATGTTTCTGGATGAACCAAAAGGGACGATGACGGAAGTGTTGCCTGACGGGACTGTACAGATGATTGAAGTGGCATAAACTCAGTTTACGTTCATTGATATGTGACACATCAATACAGGCACAGTAAACTCTAAAACCGGATATATCTAGAATATATCCGGTTTTTAAACATACAATAAATAGAAATGGCATCTCAATTAAAAGTTAGCGTAGGTCAATTTTCTGATAAGGGTAGCAAACCGACTAATCAGGATAGTTGTGCTGTTGAAATACCGGATGATGTATTACGTGAGTCAAAAGGTATTGCGATTGCGATTGCTGACGGCATAAGTAGTAGTGAGCATAGTCAGGAAGCGAGTTATGCCTGTGTTAACGGACTGCTAATCGACTATTTCAGTACACCGGAAACATGGTCAGTTAAAAAATCAGTTCAACAGGTATTAACAGCATTAAACAGCTGGTTATATAACCAGGGTAAAAATGAAAGAAACCGACACAAAGGTCATGTATCAACCTTAAGTGCATTAATCATTAAATCGACTACTTGCCATGTTATTCATGTGGGCGATAGTCGAATCTATCAACTTCGCGAAGGTTATCTAAAACAATTAACGGTTGATCACAAAACTTGGGTATCGAAAGAGAAGAATTACTTAAGTCGTGCAATGGGTGCGGATACGCATCTGGAAATTGATTACAGTAAACATACTGTTGAAGTTGGTGATTTATACGTTCTTACTACGGATGGTGTTCATGAATATGTTAGTGAAGAAGATTTGCTAAATATGATTCTGGAGAACCGGGATAACCTTGATAAAGCCACAGAAATAATTGGGCGTTATGCCCAGTCAAATGGAAGTCCTGATAATTTAAGTTGCCAGTTACTCGAGATAAATGAATTACCGAGTCAGGACCCTAATGATATTTATCAACAATTAACGGAATTGCCTTTCGCTCCTGAATTATCTGAAGGAATGATTATTGATGGTTACCGGGTAGTAAGAGAAGTCAGCTGTAGTAGCCGTTCTCAATTATATCTTGTTGAAGATACAGAAACCGGTTTGAACCTGATTATGAAAACACCTTCAGTAAATTATGAAGATGATCCGGCTTACATTGATCGTTTTATTCGTGAAGAATGGATCGGTCGTCGAATTGAGAATCAACATGTTGTTAAAGTTTACGAACCAAGCAGAAGAAGACGTTTCCTTTATATTATCGAGGAGTTTTTAGAAGGTTTAACCTTAAGGCAGTGGATGCATGATCATACTAATCCGGATCTCGAAGAAGTCCGTTTGATCATTGACCAGATAGGAAAAGGAATACAGGCATTTCACCGTTTGGAAATGATTCATCAGGATCTAAAACCGGAAAATATCATTATTGATCAATCCGGAACAGTTAAATTAATTGATTTTGGGTCAACAAAAGTTGCCGGTATTGCTGAAATTACAACACCGGTAGAGCAAACCAATTTGCTTGGTACAAAAAATTATACGGCACCGGAATATGCCAATGACCAACCGGGTTCAAATCGTTCTGATATTTATTCTGTTGCCGTGATGTGTTACGAAATGTTATCCGGTCAATTGCCTTTTGGAGAGATGCCAGCCAACTGGAAAATAAAAAATTTAAAAGAAAGTATGAATTACATACCGATTACGGACTATGTTGAGTCGATACCCAATTGGGTTAATGCAACATTAAAAAAAGCAACTCATCCTGAACCGACTGAACGCTATGAAGAACTTTCTGAGTTTTTGTACGACTTACGTCATCCTAATCCAAAATTGTCTTTTGAAGATTCTCGACCTTTAATAGACCGGGATCCGGTCAGCTTTTGGAAAGGTTTGAGTCTTATTCTGTTTCTTATCATTATTTATCTGTTAAAACTATTGTCAGATTAGTGACCTTATTATTCCTCTAGTAAGCCACTGATTTAATCCATCTTTTCAAGTATTTGAAATATTTGCCGATATCAATACAAGATATACGATTTTTATTTTTTAAAGAATAGTAAGTAAATCATGGCCTTATCAAATAAACCAGTAAAATTTAGCCTGTTAATAATAAGTATATTTATTATATTTGTTATTAGTTTCGCTCAGTTTGGTTTGGAAAGATTAAAAGGATACACAAAAGAAAGTGTAAGAGAAAAGTTACAGACTGTACTTATTTCAAATCATAAAACGATTCATATCTGGATAGATCAACGTAAATCAGATGTTACTAACCTGACCAGAAATGTTGAGCTTGTTAACCTGGTATCAAATTTAATTTATGAACATCAGGGACGGATAAAACCGCTATATGTAAGTACAGTTAGTCAATTAAAAAAATATCTGTCTTCTGAAATCAATGTAAATTCAGATGTCGAATTTTACGTAGTTTCAAAAAATGGAAGAACTGTTGCCTCAAACCAGGGTGGGCAGGTGGGAAAAATTAATTTTCTTCAGACACAGGCGAGAGAGGATTTTAATAGAGTTTTTAAAGGTGAATCAGTTTTTATTAGTCTGGCTGATTCCGGTGACACCTATAATTATTTTATAGTGTCACCAATTCTAAACCAACGCGGTGTTTCTTTTGCTGCTATCGTAGTCAAGATAGATCCATCAATAGAGTTCTCAAGTATTACCAATTTAGGCAGATTAGGAGTAAGTGGTGAAACATATGCTTTTAACAAAACAGGAGTTTTAATAACTGAAACCAGATTTAGCAATATTGCGGAAGTTCATATTAATGATTCGGGCAATGATACGAAAGACAAAGTAAGTTTTTTCGATATTAAAATTGCTTCAGATAGTGGGGAAAATGAATCAGGTTCGAGATTAAAAAGAGCAATAGAGGGTGATGCAAGTTTTTATATAGATGATTATCGTAACTACCGCGGTGCAAATGTAATGGGTGCCTGGCTGTGGGATGATGAACTGGGGTTTGGCCTGGCAACCGAGATTGTATTTTCAGAAGGAATGCAAAGTTATCATGAAATAAAAAATATCATTATTATAGTTTTATGTTTAACAGCACTACTTTCAATTATTTTGTTTGTACTCATACAAATATCGCAAAAAGATTCGGAAAGAAAATTGAAAAAAGCATATGCGTTGCTTGAGCAACGTGTTATTGAAAGAACAAAAGAATTACAAGGTGCAAAGGATAATCTGGTTAAAGTCAATAAGGAACTGGAAACCTTGTCTACCATTGACGGTTTAACAGATGTATTCAATAGAAGATATTTTGATTTACATCTAGATAAAGAATGGAAGCATTGTGTAAGAGATGAAAAATCGATAACAATTATTATGTTTGATATTGACTGTTTTAAAAATTATAACGACACTTACGGTCATCAAAAAGGTGATGAATGTTTAAAAGCAATTGGTCATATGTTAAAAACATCCGGTTTAGCAAATAGGCCAGGCGATCTGGTAGCCAGATATGGAGGTGAGGAATTTATTATTTTACTGGTAGATGCCAGTATAAAATACGCTGCCTATATATCTAATAAAGTACGTAATTGTATCAGAGAGTTAAAAATTCCTCATGAGACTTCAATTGTTAGTGATGATTTCAAATTTGTGACCGTTAGCCTTGGATATGCCAGATTAATTAATGAAGGAAATTATAGTCCGGCTGATTTAATAAAATTTGCAGATGAAGCGCTTTATTTAGCTAAAGCACAGGGAAGAGATTGTGTTATTGATTATTTTTCCGGGAAAGAGGTTAGTGAAGTAGCAGTTATCTAGATGAATAATTTGCTGGATAAAAATATACGCCTTAATTGGAAGTGGTCAATCAAATTAGAAGTGTTGATGTAACAAAGAGTACATGTTTCCTGATCCTGGCACCAATGCATATTTAAATATCTCGTGTAAATAACAGGGGTTGATTAAGATTTAACTATTCAATAACGATTTGATTTTTTATATCTCCAACTAGCTCTAAC
Source organism: Pseudomonadota bacterium (assembly GCA_013112535.1). Classification (GTDB taxonomy): domain Bacteria; phylum Pseudomonadota; class Gammaproteobacteria; order Eutrophobiales; family Eutrophobiaceae; genus UBA7359. The sequence goes on along the minus strand of JABFGI010000002.1, from coordinate 563,698 downwards.
ATTTCTTCTGATATTGATTTGTCCAGACCATGACTAGACAATGCAGTGACAAAGTACTGAACTAAAATTGACCAATCTCTGGGTGTAATCCCCATGCCATCGTGTACTTCAAGCATATTTCGACCTGTGTATTTATAAGGTCCACCGCATAATTCGCAGATGTAATCGATTAAATATTTTTTTTCCATTCTAATGCTATCTATGCCCCTATTATGCCAATGTCGACCTAAATGAGGATCTGATCGTAGTTTTGCCAGCAACTCATTTATAAGTGCCGTTATTTTTTCGATGCCACCAATTTTATAATATAGAGAGCTTGCATCAGGTTTGGTTATTTTTAATGATTTTATTTTTGAATTTAACGTGGATGAATTCATCTCAAGTAATTTGCAAGCACCACGGTCACCAGAAACACGCCAATCTGTTTTCTCCAATGCATTAATAATATTATTTCTTTCAATCTGTTTTAAAGTTTTATCAGAAATTATAGTTATATTATCAGTGTTATGAATATCTCTTGCTCCTCCTATTTGAATAAGTGCCTGTTCCGGTAAAGCAAGATCTACTCTCAGGCTTCCATCTGACAAGATTACAGCTCTTTCAATTACATTTTTCAATTCCCTGATATTTCCAGGCCAATCATATTCTTGTAACATAATTAGTTGTTCTTCTGTAAAGCTACCAACTTGTTTACCGAATTCAGATTTTGCTTGCTCTACAAAATATTGAGCAAGAGGAACAATATCATCCTTACGTTTTCTTAACGGAGGTACAGCTATAGGAAATACGCTAAGTCGATAATACAAATCTTCTCTAAATCGACCTTGTTCTACTTCAATTTCAAGATCACGGTTTGTAGCAGCAATAATACGAACATCGACCTCTCTCGTTATGTTTTCGCCGACGCGTTCAAAAGACTTTTGTTGAATCGAACGTAATAGTTTACTTTGAAGATCAACGGGAATTTCACCAACTTCATCTAAAAACAAGGTGCCTTTATTTGCCAATTCAAATCGCCCAATTCTATCTTGAATTGCACCAGAGAAAGCCCCTTTAACATGGCCAAAAAACTCACTCTCAAATAATTCAGAAGGGATTGATGCACAATTGACAGTAATTAAGGGTGCTTCTTTACGTTTACTTTTCTCATGAATTAATCTGGCAACAAGTTCTTTTCCAGATCCAGATTCACCTACTATAAGTACAGATGCATCAGTATCGGCAACAGACTTTATTCGTTCAACCATTTGTAATAATGCCGGACTATCACCGACCATGTCTCCGATATCTCGTATTTGTAGTTGTTCGTCTCTTAGGTAGTTTCTTTCAAGCATTAGTTTTGAATTCAAATTATCGAGCTCTTTTAGAGCGTGTTCTTTTTCTTTAACATTTTGGTGATATTTCGTTACATCAATAATTGCCCATAAAATATCAAATTCATTTTTACTTTTATTTATTATTACGGTGTTAGCTATTAACCGAGACTTTAGTGAGGTATTGCTATTCATCTGGAGTTCTATCTGACCATTATTCAGTCGATTACTATTTTGTATAAACACATCAAGTCTTTTTGATGGCGTGAAATAGTTATTTATCTCTGTCGATATAATGCTTTCTGTCGAGCCCCCCATCTTTCTTTGAAACAATGTATTACAGTTTTTGATTATTCCTATCTTACTTGTAACGCATAACATGATTGGTAATGTATTTATGTCGAGTGAATAGGGCTTATTTTTTTCAAAGTTCATATTAGTCATTAGCTAAAATATCCAAAATAAAATATTAAATATCATAATAGTTATAGCTTAAAATTTATTTAATTCAGAAAATAATAAATATTAAAAAATATAAATTTATGAAATATCATAAAAAAAGTTAAGTGCAAAATTATCAAAGAAAGTCATATCTATCTGTTTTTCCTATAAAAAAATATATTATTCAATATGGCATATCAATTGCCATATAAGTACTGTTACAAAAAAAGAGCCAACTTTATAGAAACTTTTTTTATGCAATACACATTATGATTTTTTAAATTGGAGATGTAATAGTATGAAGATAATTAAATTACCTATATTAATTTTTACAGCACTCACCATATTTACAACAGGTGCGGTAAGCCATGAACTTGGTTCAAACATGAAACCAATAGCCTTAGGTGCAGACCAAACTATTATCGATTTCGATAAAATTGTCTGGTCGCCTTTAGAAGTCGAAGGCCTTGATCCGGGCGCAGAAATTGCTGTTATTCGCGGAGATCTCTCTAAAGACGGTAGTGAAGTAGTAATAAAAACACCCGCTGGTTATAAAGTTGCGATGCATACTCATACAAGTGACGAAACTTATATCTGGATTAAAGGTGCTTATACAATCATCGGTGAAAATGGTGATAAACATAAAGTAAAAAGTGGCATGGGTTACATTAGTTTCCCAGGTAATGCTCCAAAACATGCATTAACCTGTGATGCAAAAGATTATTGCTTGTTATATGTCAAATGGAGCCGTCCATTTGATATGGTTTATTAATAAGCAAAGGGATGAGGAGATATACTTATGTATAAAATAAAAAAATAGTTTTATTGATTGCATTTTCAACTGTATTCACTTATCAACCAGTTAATGCAGAGCAAGCATTGTACAATCGGCTAGGAGGTTATGATGCTTTAGCTGCCGTAGTAGATGACTTGATGGGGCGTTTGGCTGCTGATCAACAAGTTGGTCGAGTGCTGGAACACATTCCCGATTCTCGTTTTCATCACGTTAGACAGATGATGGTTGATTTTCTTTGTGCTGCAACGGGGGGGCCATGTAAGTACGTTGGTAAACCTATGGTTGAAACTCATAAAGGTATGGGGTTAACAGAAAATGATTGGAAACTAACCGTTTCTCATTTAAAAGCTACGCTGAATAAGTTTAGTGTGCCGAATAATGAACAACAGGAAGTAATAAATACCATTGCTGGTTTAAAAGGATCAATCGTGGATAGTTAAACGTAGTCAAAATTCATCAATAATAATAAATTTGATGCAATAGGAAAGGGACTTCCTCCTTCTATTTACTATAATAACAGGTATAAAATAATTCCAGCCAGTATCATTGATACGCCTTGCCAGAAGGCAACAGGGTTACGTTCTATAAGAGGCGGGCGGGTTTTGTTTAGGAAAGCTCTACTTGGTTTTCTTAAATCGAAAAGAAATTCTGATAACGCTTCGTAGCGTTTATAGGGATCAGGATGGACTGCTTTCTTTATAGCATCATCAACCCATGCTGGAATCTCACGGTCTTCATCCAATACAGATTGATAGTTTAATTTTCTTTGTGCTACTTTTGTTTTTGTTTTTGCGACTTCCGCACCATAAGGTAGTCTGCCACAAAGCATTTGATAAGTAATCACGCCAAGAGAAAATTGATCAGAGTATATTGAACCCAATTCACCAAGAAAATATTCAGGTGCCGTATATTGTGCTGTACCTTGAATGTGAAACTGTTGAATAGGAGTATCAATTTCAGTAATACCTGCAACCAGTGTTGAACCAAAATCAATAATCTTTACTGTGCCGGTTTTATCAATCATGATGTTCTCCGGCCTTAAATCCTGGTGAATCATTTCCAGACGATGAAAGGCGCCTAGTCCTTTTGCGATCTGTTCTACAATTTCTCTTACTGATTCTATATTGGGCTTAGGGTTATCAAGCATCCATTGTGCTAATGTTTGACCTTCTATGTATTCCGTTACGGTATAGACATAGTTATGTATACGTGTACGGGAACAGGGTTTTAATACATGTGCACTGCTAATTCGTTTTGCTATCCATTCTTCCATAAGAAAACGTTCCAGATATGCTTCGTCTTCCTGTAAGTCAATGGATGGTGTTTTTATAACGACTTGTTCTTTTGTTTCTTCATCTTCTGCAAGATAAACATGGCTGCGACTACTGCTATGGATTTCACGAACTATATTGTAACCATCAAAATTCATGCGGGGTTCTAATAAAGGTGGTAGCGGTAATTCAGATAGCCTTAGATAGATATCGCCAATATTCTGGTTTGGTATTTCATCAATTCTTACAATCTGAACGGTAAGGTTATCTTTACTACCATTTTCATAAGCTTTTTCTACAATTTTTTTCGCAGCTATATCAAGGTCATCGCTGTCTTTATTGATAGCATCAATTATAAAAATTTCATCAACTTCTTCATGAACACCATCAGTTGATAATAAGAAAATATCCCCTGTGGTTATTTGCAGGTTTTTATAATCAACATCAAGTTGAGGATTAATACCGAGGGCTCGGCTAAGATAGTTTTCTTCCGGAGAGATAATAACGCGATGGTCAGTTGTTAATTGTTCCAGTGTGTCATCGTTCAAACGATAAATACGTGTGTCACCAACATGAAAAAGATGAGCCGTTGTAGATTTAATGACTATGGTACTCAATGTGCATACACAACCCTTATCTTTATCGTAACGTCCCTGACCGCGTTGGGTTTGTGAATGTAACCATGAGTTTGTTGCATTCAAAACACGCAATGCCGATTTCTTTACCGACCATGCATCAGAGGTACAGTAATAATCTTCGAGAAAACCGGTGACAGCTGATTGACTGGCAATGTGGCCAATATCACTACTGCTAATACCGTCGGCTAACGCGACGGCAATACCTTTTGAGCTGAGTTGAGGTTCTTGCGGTATAACAATACCGTGGAAGTCTTGATTAGTTTGTTTACGACCTTTATCAGAATATTGGCCTATGGATACTTTTAATTGTTGTTTCATTATTAACTATCCACAGTGCCATTATTCTGTTTATTATATTAGTGCTATTAATGATACCTAAAGCTTAAAGATAATTACCAACTTTTGTAAGGCAGGAATTTACCATTCAATGTGAGTAATACACGATCACCTTTAGGGTCTTCAATCTTGTCTACTTCCATTGAGAAATCTATCGCACTCATAATGCCATCACCAAACTTTTCCTGAATGACTTCTTTTAATGTTGGACCGTAAACACCAACCACTTCATAGAGGCGATAGATTAACGGATCCATTGGTATAGCTTGATCCCATTCTTTCGTTGGGTATTCTTCAAGTGCTGTTGCGATATCTGCATCAAGACCAAGGTAATCAGCAATGGCTTTTGCTTTTTCTGCAGGTGCGCTATTCATTCCCAGACAAGCAGACGCCAGCCACACTGGGGACATACCCAAATCTTTTCCGATGGTTTCCCAGGTAAGCCCTTTTGATACTTTGGTACTGATAATTTTATCTGTCATAGATTGTTTGTTCATAACTCCTCCCGATTAAATATAAGGTTTCGTAAGGAAGAAGCTTCAACCTTCCATGGAAGAGGCTCCCATTAGTAATACTTAATTATGAAATAGCGCGTTTTGGTGCCGTTCTAACGTGCGTGCTATATAGAGTTAAGCCTGTGAAAGCGAGACCACCAACCAGATTACCTAATGCCGTTGGGATTTCATTCCAGACGAAGTAATCAATAACAGAGAAATCACCACCCATAATCAGAGCAAAAGGAAACAGGAACATGTTTACTACCGAGTGTTCGAAAGTCATGTAGAAGAACAGGAAGATAGGCATCCACATAGCGATAACTTTGCCACTAACGTTAGTCGAGATCATTGCGCCAACAACACCCATCGATACCATCCAGTTACATAACATGCCCCTAATAAAAATAGTAAACCAGCCAGCAACACCATATTCCGCGTAACCTAAGGTCCGGGCTTCACCAATACTTGCTACTTTTGCAGCAATAGCTCCGCCATCGGTGTTATATCCATAGGTAAATATAAAGGACATCATGATCGCCACGGTTAAGGCTCCGCCAAAGTTACCCAAAAATACAAAACCCCAGTTTCGCAATACACCACCTACAGTGACGCCGGGTCGTTTATCGAGTAGAGCAAGCGGGCAGAGTACAAACACACCCGTTAATAAATCGAAACCCATGAGGTAGAGCATACAAAAGCCGACTGGAAACAAAATAGAACCAAGAAGAAGATTGCCGGTTGCCGTGATAATTGAAATTGCAAAGACGGCAGCCAGAGCCAGAATAGCACCTGCCATGTAGGCCCTAATTAAAGTATCGCGTGTAGACATAAATATTTTTGATTCTCCGGCGTCTACCATTTTAGTAACGAACTCCGAAGGTGCTAAGTAAGACATATTTTTCTCCCAAAAAATTAATAAAAGTTTTAAACAAAAAAAAAGACGCATTGAGACTGTGAAGTCTCAAGCGCCTTTGCTTGTTGTTTGATGATTGAGGGGAATAACCAATCGTTATTGTCTATATCGCAGTATTCATGCCAAAGTATTAAGTTATTGAAATTAATAAGAATAATTTCATTCTTTGTGTGTAATTGAGTTTGTATGCACCAAATTTGAGCAATACAGTTAGTTTATTGCACTTATATAAAGCATTTTAGATGACTAAGCATAAGGTTAATTATTCTTTTTCTAATAATAACAATAACTTAACTATGTGTTAGCTTGCTGGCATAGATGCTGCAATGACAGTTTAAAATAATTATTGTCGTAATCAGCTAAATGTCGATAGTAATCATTACTCGAGCAAAGGCGCTTGAGACTTCACAGTCTCAATGCGCCTTTTTTTTTATGTTTCATCAAATTAATGAATAAAAGATTATGAAGAAGAAAATTGTCGTTATTGGTAACGGAATGGTTGGGCAGAAGTTTCTGGAAATCATGGCAGAAAATAATGCTAATGAAGAATTTGAAATCATTACCTTCTGTGAAGAGCCTCGCCCTGCTTATGATCGTGTTCACCTCTCTGAATTTTTTACCGGGAAGACAGCTGAAGATTTATCGATGGTCGAAGACGGTTTTTTTGAAAGCAATAACATTACCATTCACATCGGTGATAAAGCAGAGAAAATTGATCGTGAAAATAAACAGGTTATTTCCGCGAAAGGTCTCACTATCGATTATGACAAACTGGTATTAGCAACAGGTTCTTACCCTTTTGTTCCACCCGTGTCAGGGCACGATCGTGAAGATTGCCTTGTATATAGAACGATAGAAGATCTGGAAGCGATTACCGATGCGGGTAAACGAGGCAAGGTTGGTGTTGTTGTTGGTGGTGGTTTATTAGGTCTTGAATGTGCCAATGCAGTTAAAAGTTTAGGACTGGAGACACATGTTGTCGAGTTTGCACCTCGTTTAATGGCTGTGCAAATTGATGAAGCAGGTGGTGATATGCTTCAACGTAAGATTGAAGCTTTAGACGTATCAATTCATACCTCAAAAAATACAACTGAAATTACTGATGGGGAAAACCATAAACATAGAATGGTTTTTTCTGACGGTGAATCCCTGGAAACAGACATGATTGTTTTTTCTGCCGGTATTCGTCCGCGTGATGAATTAGCAAGAAACTGTAATCTTGAATTAGGACAACGTGGTGGTATTGCTATTAATAATCAATGTCAGACATCTGATGAAAATATTTATGCGATAGGTGAATGCGCACTCTGGAATAATCAAATTTTTGGCCTGGTCGGTCCGGGTAATCAAATGGCAGCCGTTGTTGCCGATCATCTTATGAATAAAGAAGCTGCGTTTACCGGTGCCGATATGAGTACCAGGTTAAAACTCATGGGCGTTGATGTATGCAGCATTGGTGATGCGCATGCTAAATCACAAGGCGCGATTAATTATTCTTATATAGATGAAGCGAATGAAGTTTATAAGAAAATTGTTGTCAGCGAAGATGGTAGTAAATTATTAGGTTCTGTCTTGATTGGTGATGCCAGTGATTACGATACGCTATTACAATATTCATTAAATGGAATCGATTTACCAAAGCACCCTGATGATTTAATTTTACCGCATCGTGATGGCAGTGGTCCGGTTGGTTTGGGAGTGGATGCCTTACCTGATACGGCACAAATATGTTCCTGTAATAATGTCAGTAAAGGTGATCTTGTTACTGCAATTGATGGTGGTTTTCAAACTCTTGGGGAATTAAAAGATTGTACCAAAGCGGGAACCACTTGTGGTGGCTGCTCTGTCATGGTTGGACAGGTTTTAAATAGTGAATTAACAAAACGTGGTATAGAAGTTAATACTGATATTTGTGAACACTTTCCATACACACGGCAAGATTTATATATGCTTGTCCGAACAGAAAAAATTGAAACGTTTGATGAACTAATAAAAAAGCATGGTACGGGTACCGGTTGTGAGATTTGTAAACCGACTGTGGCATCCATTCTGGCTTCTTGCTGGAATGAATATATTTTAAAGAATCAACATACACCATTACTTGATACCAATGATCGTTTCCTGGCCAATACACAAAAGAACGGAACATATTCAGTTGTCCCTCGCGTTGCTGGCGGTGAAATTACACCGGAAAAACTAATAGTCATAGGTAAAGTAGCAAAAAAATATAATTTGTATACCAAGATAACGGGGGGGCAACGTATTGATTTATTCGGCGCACGAATTGATCAGTTACCTCATATCTGGCAAGAATTAATCGATGCCGGCTTTGAATCCGGTCATGCTTATGCCAAAGCATTACGTACTGTTAAGTCCTGTGTTGGTAGCACCTGGTGTCGTTTTGGTGTGCAGGATAGTGTCAAGATGGCAATTGATTTGGAAAATCGTTACAAAGGTATGCGTGCACCACATAAAGTCAAAATGGCTGTATCCGGTTGTACGCGTGAATGTGCTGAGGCGCAAAGTAAAGATGTCGGTGTTATTGCAACTGAAAAGGGATGGAATCTTTATCTCTGTGGTAATGGTGGAATGAAACCACGCCATGCTGATTTGTTCGCTTCTGACCTTGATGATGAAACATTAATCAAATACATCGATCGGTTTTATATGTTCTACATTCGTACCGCTGATAAGTTACAACGTACGTCAACCTGGATGGACAATATGGAAGGTGGTCTGGAATATTTACAAGACGTGATTATTAATGATCGTCTGGGTATTGCAGAAGAGCTGGAAAAAGAAATGGAACTTATTATTGATGCCTATCAATGTGAATGGAAAACAACCATTGAAGATGAACAAAAAATGAAACAGTTCAGGCATTTTATTAATAGTGATAAGACTGATAATAAAGTGATCTTCGTGCAGGAACGTGACCAAATCAGACCTGCTAGCAAAGAAGAAGAAAAAGAATATGCACGGTCTGCGTAATTTTATTCAGCATAATGCCTACGTTTAAGGAATCTATAAATGAGTGAAGCAAGTAAAACCGTTGAAAATGCAAACTGGCAAAGTATTTGTCAGGAGAGGGATTTGATTAAAAATGTTGGTGTGTGTGCATTGTTAGGCGAACACCAGGTTGCGATTTTTAAAATAGACAATGGTGATATTTATGCCATAAATAATTATGACCCGTTTAGTGATGCGAATGTCTTGTCCCGTGGTATATGCGGTGATGTAAAAGGGCAGCCTGTGGTCGCATCACCTATTTATAAACAACATTTCAATTTAAGTAACGGACAGTGTCTTGAAGATGACTCTGTTTCAATTCCGGTTTATCAAGTTCGTATCATTGATGGATTGGTAGAAATATCAGAATAGTTTTTTAATTATGAAAAAAGTAACAGAAAAACTGATCCTGATTGGCAATGGTATGGCCGGTGTTCGTTTTCTTGAAAAACTTCAGGAACAAGAATTATGTCCATATGATATTACTGTCTTCGGTAGTGAGTCGCATGGGGGATATAACCGTATTTTATTGTCGCCGTTATTGTCTGGTGAACAAACATTGGAAGATGTAATAACGCACAGTCAAGAATGGTATGAAAAGAATAATATAAAGTTTATATCCGGCAAAACAATCGTTGATATAGATCGTAATAAAAAACAGATAGCTGACAGTGATAGTCAGACTTATGATTATGACAAATTAGTTATCGCAACAGGTTCAATTCCTTTCGTTCCACCAATTCCAGGGCATAATCTTAAAGGAGTTCATACTTATCGCACTATTGAGGATGTTGATGCCATGCTCGATATATGCAAAACAAAAAAGAATGCAGTCGTTATTGGTGGAGGCTTACTTGGGCTTGAAGCGGCTTATGGTCTCAAGACAAGAGGTATGAATATTACTGTCCTGCATCTGTGTCCGGTATTAATGGAAAATCAGCTTGATGAAACAGCATCAGATAAATTAATAGCTTCTTTGGAAGATAAAGGTATATCAGTACTGACTGAAGCGAACACTGAGTCTATTAATGGTAATGAACAAGTTGAATCTATTACATTAAATAATGGGACTGTTCTTTCTGCAGATTTAGTCATAATCGCGGTGGGTATACGACCTAATATCAGTTTAGCGCAATCTACCGAACTGGTTTGCGAATGCGGGATTGTTGTCAATGATTATTTGCAAACATCTGACTCAGAAATTTATGCTTTGGGTGAATGTGTACAACACCGTGGAATGACTTATGGTTTGGTTGCCCCCTTGTATGAGCAGGCAGAGATATGTGCAAAATATCTTTGTGGTGATGTAGCTGCTGAATATCCGGGATCGGTCACTGCAACAGGTTTAAAAGTAACCGGCGTTAGTTTGTTTTCAGCTGGTCAATTTTTAGAAGATGATGAATGTAGAGTAATAAAACTGATTGATGATAAAAAAGGAGTTTATCGTAAGCTGGTTTTTAAAAATGACAAGCTTATTGGTGCATTGTTATATGGCGATATTAACAGTTCTTTATGGTACCAGGAGTTAATCCAGTCAGGAGAAGATATTACACCTTATAAAAGTTTTATTATGTTTGGTTCTGAATTTATTCCTGAGACTAATATTGAAAACACCTCTGTTGCCGCATAATTATGTTGTTATCTGATACAAAAAAAACAGACAAAGTTAAAACAACCTGTCCTTATTGCGGTGTCGGCTGTGGCGTTATTGCAAAACCAAACAGTCGAGGCAAAGTCAATATAAGTGGTGATAAAAAACATCCTTCAAACTTTGGCAGATTATGTTCAAAAGGGTCAGCCTTAGGTGAAACTGTCGATCTGGAACACCGTTTATTACATGCGAGTATTAATAAAAAACAATGCAGTATGGATGATGCTCTGAATGCGGTTGCCGAAGGTTTTAACCAAACTATAAAAAAACATGGTTCTGACGCGGTCGCTTTTTATGTTTCTGGTCAGCTACTGACAGAGGATTATTATGTTGCAAATAAACTGATGAAAGGGTTTATTGGCAGTGCAAATATTGATACCAATTCCCGATTATGTATGTCGTCTGCTGTCGCCGGACACGAACGTGCATTTGGTAGTGATTCTGTTGGTTTATGTTATGAAGATCTGGAAGAAGCTGAAGCGATCGTTCTCATAGGTTCAAATATCGCATGGTGTCACCCGGTGTTATTTCAGCGTATTGAAAAGATAAGACAGGAAAGAGATTTAAAAATAATCGTCGTTGATCCACGTCGTACAACATCCTGTGATGGTGCTGATGGACATCTGGCGATTAAACCCGGTACCGATGCTGTTCTCTATAATGGTTTATTAAACTTTTTGTCAGAAAATAATTATCTGGATAAAACTTATATTGAACAATATACAAATGGGTTTGATGAAACGTTAAAACTGGCAAAGCAAACATCACCAGATATTAAAACAGTCGCCAGATTATGTGATATCGAAGAAGAGTCGGTTCTTTCTTTTTATAAATTATTTTCTGAAACTGAAAAAGTAATCAGTTTCTTTTCTATGGGTATTAATCAGTCTTCAAGTGGAGCTGATAAGGTAAATAGTATTATTAATGCACATCTGGCTTCGGCAAAAATTGGTAAACCAGGCATGGGTGCGTTTTCTATAACAGGTCAGCCTAATGCAATGGGTGGAAGAGAAGTAGGTGGACTGGCCGGAACACTGGCTGCGCATATGGGTTTTTCTGACATTGAAACAAATCGTGTGCAACGATTCTGGAACTCTCCCGTAATTGCAAAGAAAACAGGATTAAAAGCGGTTGATTTATTTAGCAGTATTCAAGAAGGCAAAGTGAAAGCGGTCTGGATTATGGCAACAAATCCGGTTGTCAGTATTCCGAATGCAGATATTGTTCAGTCAGCTCTGGAAAAATGTGAGTTAGTTGTAGTGTCCGATTGTATTAAAAATACAGATACAACACATTATGCCAATATTTTATTACCGGCACAGGGGTGGGGTGAAAAATCAGGAACGGTATCAAACTCGGAAAGACGAATTTCAAGACAGCGATCATTTTTAAATGCAGCTGGCGATGCTAAACCTGACTGGTGGATGATTTCTGAAGTTGCGAAGCGTATGGGGTTTACTGAAGGTTTTAAATTTCATGATGAGGCTGATGTTTTCCGGGAACATGCAGCATTATCCGGATTTGAAAATAATGATGAACGTGCTTTTGATATTAGTGGTTTGGCTGATATTGAAAATGAAGATTACGATAATTTAAAGCCTGTTCAGTGGCCGGTTAATAAAGCAAATCCTGATGGTACAAAGCGCCTGTTTACTGATAGCCAGTTTTTTACAGAAGATAAAAAAGCGAAGTTCATACCAATTGAACCAAGAAATCCGGTTGAATTATTAACAGAAGACTATCCGTTAATATTGAACACCGGTCGTATCCGGGACCACTGGCACACGATGACACGCACCGGAAAGTCACAGCGTCTAACGCGACATATCAAAGAACCGTTTGTTCAGTGTCACCCGAACACTGCAGAACAATTTAATATTAAAGATAACGAACTGGTCGAAATCGAGAGTCAGTGGGGAAAAGTACTGGTGCGGGCCGATGTAACAGAACGTCAACGCAAAGGTGAAATCTTTATTCCCTTACACTGGAATGATCAATTCTCGGCCAAGGCAAGAGTCGATGCCGTAGTTAATCCACATGTCGATCCACTTTCGGGGCAACCGGAATTTAAACATACACCAGTGAAAATAAAGTCAATTGAGCATAATTGTTTTGGATTTATGTTGAGTCGTAGGGAATATAAATTACATGAACTAGCTTATTGGTCAAAATTACGGGAACAAAATAATTGGCGCTATGAATTTTCTGATGAAAGTCTTCGGGATCTAGACTGGTTTAAGAAAATAATTCAGGATGATGTTGATTATGAATGGGTTGAATACAAGGACGGACTAAATGAATCTTCACGTTATTTCTGGTTTGATAGATCAGGCATGCAGGGTTGCATATTTATTACAAACGATTATGAAAACCTGCCTGAACGCGAATGGTTGTCCGAACAGTTTACAGAATTAACCGTTGATATTGAACAGCGAACCAGACTGGTGGTTGCGACATCCGGTCCTGACCGACCTAACTCTGGAGCCATTGTCTGTTCATGTTTTAATGTTGGAAAAAATACAATTAATGAATTTATCAATGAGTTTAAACCTGACAATATTGATGTGATTGGAAAACATCTAAAGGCAGGAACAAATTGTGGTAGTTGCAAACCGGAATTAAAGTGTTTGTTAAATGAAACTGAAACAGTTTAAAAATATAAATAATTTAAAGGCAGGATAAAAAATTGAAACAACAATATTATATCGTCGATGTTTTTACTGAAAGTACATTTGATGGCGCACAGATTGCCGTCTTTCCTTTTGCCGATGAATTGAAGCAGGATCAAATGCAATTATTGGCAAGAGAGTTAAATCTCAGTGACACGGTATTCATAAAGAAAAGTGATAAAGAAAACGTAACAAGAAAAATCTCTGTTTATTCTCCTACAGAAGAAATTGATTTTGCCGGTCCTCCGATCATTGCAAGTGCGCATGTGTTAGCAAGCATTGGCGAGATAAAACTTGAAGATAAATATACTGATGTGGTCTTTGAAGAAAACGTCGGTGCGATTGACGTTAGTATTTCACAAAAAGAGGGTAAACCGGGACTCATACAGTTTGAAATAAAGTCTCAACCTGTTATTGATCATTATGTGCCTATGGAAAATGATTTGGCGGACATGTTATGTCTGGATGAATCAGAAGTTGAAAAACTTAAATATCAAACCATGTTGGTATCAGATAATAAACCATATTTGATTATTCCACTTAGAACATTTGATGCAGTTCGTAAGGCAAAATTCAATTACGCAGCATGGAGTCAATCTGTTGCACCAATTTGTATGGCCAAAGATATGTTATTATTTTCAACTCAATCAGATACACCAACTTCTAATTTTCATTCGAGGCTGGTCGGGCCTGATATTGGTGTACACGAAGATCCACCTATTGCATCAGCTATACCGGCATTCACCGGATATTTATGTGCACATGATAATCTGGCAAAAGGCAGACATACTTTTGTTATAGATAGGGGCATGAATTCGACACGTAAAAGTGTGTTGTCGATAGAAATGGACAATAGTGAAACGAAAGAAAATTCAATTCGGGTCGGTGGTCCTGCTGTTATGGTGGGCGAAGGTAATATGTTTGTGTAAAAATAAATTTGTACTGATTTTTATTATGAAATAAAAATACTGCTGTCCATGATGAAAGTATTTAAAATAGATTTTATATTTTCATTACATTTTACTATTTTAAAATCGATGTTTTGGGATTGATACATATCTTTAATTCCTGGCATCATGTTGATAGCACTGCTATTTATATCATTTACTTTTTCAATATCACCATTAATCGTCTCACACGCTTTTATAATTTCTTTGTTAAGTCTGAATCGAAAATCAGTTTTTAATTGATAATCGATCTTTTATCTCCGATGTAATCGATAAGCAATAATAAACAATAAATGGCACGTATCGTGCTTTTATTGTTAAGTAATGAACTATCTTAAAAAAATCCATATAGCATTGATTTTATTATTGATTTTCTCAGCTAACCTTGGCGCTGAACAAGGTTTAATCGTACCAAAAAAGGGTACGGTTTATCATGCCTTGCTCGAAGGACTTAAATTGCTTGCCGTTGGCGATATTGAACAATGGATTAGTGGTTCCTGTGATGGCATACGTCTTTGTAGTAATACTGCAGATATAGACCACATTAGAAATCATAGAGCTAAAGTGCAGGAAAAAATCGCAACCAGCTGTTTGAAGAAAGGTGGTGAGGCTTTGGATATTGATCATGTTGTCGGTAATCCGGAAATTGATATAGCGGTAAAAATATACCTGCTTTGTGATGAAAAGGGGCCACCCAGGTTTTATTCTTTAAGACGAACAATGGATTACTGGTTTTTTATTAGCTTATGATCATCCTGTAATTAAGAATCCATTTTAATTGATTAATGTCAATTCAGGTCTGGTAAAATTGGCAGGTTAATTTATTCAATATTTAAATTTGATTTGGATCAAACAAATATTAATTTAAATAATTTAAAGTTCTATCTTCCTATAGATACATAATTATAATAATATTCATTAATGAGATCTTGATGTTGAATTCAATACGTAACTACATCGCTTATTTAATGACACATGTATCTATTTTTCTTCAGAAAATATACTGACCTTCATATTAAAGCCGAGTTAGATGAAAAATATCAATTCAATATCACCGCAAATTTCAGAATCTGAAAGTAACATACCATATCAGTCCGCATCCCTTGATATCTGGGATAAAAAATACCGTCTGAAACAAAAAGATGGTTCCGCGATTGATGTAACACTAGATGATACTTACAAACGAATTGCACGAACTTTGGCTGATCTCGAGCAAGATAAAGAAAAATGTGAACACTGGTACGAGCAATTTCTCTGGGCTTTGCAAAACGGTGCGATTCCGGCGGGGCGTATTATCTCCAATGCCGGAGCGAACGATTATAAGCCCCATACATCAACAATAAACTGTACTGTCTCTGGAACCGTCCAGGATTCAATGGATGATATTCTTCAGAAATTACGCCAGGCTGGTCTGACATTAAAGGCTGGTTGTGGTATTGGTTATGAGTTTTCGACATTGCGACCAAGAGGTGACTTTGTTGCCGGAGCAGGCGCTTATACCTCGGGCCCCATGTCTTTTATGGATATTTACGACAAGATGTGTTTTACCGTCTCTTCTGCCGGTGGTCGACGCGGTGCACAAATGGCAACATTTGATATACGTCATCCTGATGTGCTTGATTTTATTCGTGCCAAGCGAGAAGACGGTCGTTTAAGACAATTTAATCTTTCCCTGCTTATTTCAACAAAATTTATGCAAGCGGTTGAAAATGATGATTTGTGGCAGCTCATATTTCCAGTTCAGGAAAAAGAAACAAAAGAACACGAGCTTGACCTTGACGATAAAGAAAAATATATCTGGAGTGATTGGCCAGTTAAAGAAAATTATATTTCAAATGAAGAAGGTCTGGTTGCATGCCGGATCCATAAAACTATTCCGGCACGTCGATTGTGGGATGCAATCATGGCTTCAACCTATGATTATGCTGAACCGGGTTTTATCTTAATAGACAGGGTTAATGAGTTTAATAATAACTGGTTTTGCGAAAACGTCCGTGCGACCAATCCGTGTGGTGAACAACCTTTACCCCCTTATGGAGCATGCTTACTGGGTTCCATTAATCTGACCCATTTTGTTTTAAATCCTTTTAGCGATAAGGCAGAGTTTGATTGGGATAAATTTAATGAAGTTGTCCGTGTCTTCTCACGCATGCTGGATAATGTAATAGAAATTAATGGCTTACCCTTGTCAGAACAACGAGATGAAATAAATCGCAAACGCCGTCACGGTATGGGATTTCTTGGGCTTGGTTCGACACTAACCATGTTAAGAATGAAGTACGGCGACCCCGATTCTATAAAATTTACAGAAGAGATCAGTCAAAATCTGGCAATAACAGGTTGGCAAGTCGCACTTGAACTGGCGAAAGAAAAGGGGCCGGCACCAATAATGGATGAGATGTTTGAAGTGACAGCAGAAATGTTACGCTTAAGACCGGAAATGAAAAATGAT
Source organism: Pseudomonadota bacterium (assembly GCA_013112535.1). Classification (GTDB taxonomy): domain Bacteria; phylum Pseudomonadota; class Gammaproteobacteria; order Eutrophobiales; family Eutrophobiaceae; genus UBA7359. The sequence goes on along the minus strand of JABFGI010000002.1, from coordinate 546,765 downwards.
GGCTTTGAAATTGGTCAGCAGATTAAAGGTTCAACACTGCATACGCGTTACAGTCGATACATGCAAAAAATTAATGAAATTGATCCTGAATTGATTGATGAATTAGAAAAAGTCGGCGCACGTTTTACTCACCATAGTTCAATCGCGCCAACGGGAACGATTTCTTTATCGCTGGCAAATAATGCAAGCAATGGTATTGAGCCCAGTTTTGCACATCATTATTCCCGAAATATTATACGTGAAGGAAAAAAGACCAAGGAAAAAGTCGATGTCTTTTCCTATGAATTACTGGCTTATCGTGAATTAATAAACCCGAATGCATCGCCAAGTTCAAGTCAAACAGAAGAATTATTGCCTGATTATTTTATAACCAGTGATGATATTACACCGAAACAGCATGTTGATATTCAGGCTGCAGCACAAAAATGGATTGATTCATCTATATCTAAAACAGCTAATGTACCCACTGATTATGATTATGAAGAGTTCAAGGATATCTATCGTTATGCCTACACAAAAGGTTTAAAAGGCTGTACGACGTTTCGTTTTAATCCTGAAGCATTTCAGGGGGTGTTAGTAAAAGAACAGGATCTGGAAAATACGAAATATAAGTTCAAGTTGGAAAATGGTGATGTTATCGAGATCAAAGGAAATGAAGAGATTGAATATGACGGCGAGACTCACACAGCAGCTAATTTGTATGATGCCTTAAAAGAAGGTTATTACGGAAAATTTTAATTCGGAGAAAATCATGGCAATTAAAATAGACAGTAAAATTACCGAGTTTGAGGTTGTTAAAGAAGGTGCTGAGGAAAAACTGACAGCCGAAAACCATAAAAACAGGCGGGCAGAAGACCGTAATAATGTTGTGCAAATGCATGAGAAACTGGAACGGCCATCAATGCTCCAGGGTTCAACCTATAAGATTACAACGCCATTATCTGAGCATGCTTTATATGTCACGATTAACGATGTCATACTGAATCCTGATACCGATCATGAATTGCGTAGACCATTTGAAGTGTTTATTAATTCCAAGAACATGGACCATTATCAATGGATTCTCGCCCTAACCCGTATCGTTTCAGCGGTGTTCCGAAAGGGCGGTGATATCACGTTTCTGGTTGAAGAATTACGTTCTGTGTTTGACCCACATGGCGGCTATTTTAAAAAAGGTGGAAAATTCATGCCATCACTGGTAGCTGAAATTGGTGATGTACTGGAAAGTCACTTATGCATGATCGGGCTGCTTAAAAACAATGATTTGGATGAACATCAGAAAAAATTTCTTGAACAAAAACGCGCAGAAAATGAAAAACGACTGTCAGGTGATGGTGACGCCAGTGATTATCCGGAAAATGCTGAATTATGCAAAAAATGTTTAACCAAAGCCTCGATAATGATGGATGGTTGTATGACCTGTCTTAATTGTGGTGATTCAAAATGCTCTTAAATTTCTACCAGACAACCCTGTGATTTGATTAGTATAAAAGCTCCTGAAAAACATTATGTATTTTTATTAAAAGCTGTAATGAGTGTTACACCATGGATATTAATAGCAAAATAATTATTGCTCTAATCATTCTTGCTTTTGCAATACTTTCCCTGAAGTTAGCGCTTGGAATAAATACAAATATAAAAACAGGGGAAAGATTTCGTCAACAATTAAAAGTAAGACTGGATAACTTACCGATTATCAAAATGCTTGATAAACGCGATATCGATATTAATCAATACATCTCCAGAGTGCCGATTACAGAGATTGAAAAACACGCTCATACCTGTAGTGTATGTTCAGCAAATAAAATATGTGAAGAGACTTTATTAAAAGAGAAAAGTTTTAAATCAGATTTTAAATTTTGTCATAATAATGAAGACTTTGAACAAATAAAGAAAGACGAGATTACATCAATTGAAGATGATTCGTTATAACAAATCAACTATGGTTTTATTTATTTCTTCCGGTGTTTTATCTACAAATAATGTATAACATTGCACCAGCACTGCACCTGCGCTTAATATTTTTGATACATCACTCGCTGTTTTAATACCACCAACAACGATAAGTGGCAGTTTATTTGTTAGTAATAATACTTTGCCTAATGCAGTAACAATATCATCAGACGATGGCCAGTTTTCAAATGCTAGCAATAATCCATCAAACTGAAGCTCAAGTGCTATTGTTAACGTTTCTGGTAGCGACAGACTACTTTTTTTGTATTCTATTGCTATTTTGACGATGACAGGTCTGTATGTGCCATGCCTGGTACATAATTCGGAGTGCGATTGCTTAACTTTATTTAGTAATAGATGTAACTCTGAATTAATAGTACTTTTGTCCCGCATTGAGCTACCTGGTCTACTTAAGTTGATAACCAGATAATCTGAACAATTCCAGAATAGTTCCATGCCTGTAATGTAATCAGCTACAGTATTGTCATCTATAGTATCTCTAAGACTGCCCAGACTGACACCAATCACTGTCTTGTTTTCTGAACTGCTCTTTGAATGTTGTATGTTATTAATTATTTTTTTTAAACTTTCACCTTCATTACAGGTTGAATTAACATTAACAGTACCTATTTCTATAAAACCGAATCCTGCCGGGATAAAACTACTTAACAATTCTCCGTCACGATCAAAACCTGCCGCCAGACCAACAGGATTGGGAAAATCAATATTCATAGTCTTAACTCGGGATAATGACCGAATAGAATTATCAGTAGTTAAAGATTTATCCATGTTTAATAGAAAAATCCTGCATGAAACTTGTCAAAGCATCAACACCTGATTGCGGCATAGCATTGTATAGACTGGCTCGTATACCTCCTTTAGCGCCATGTCCTTTAAGATTTATTAACTGCAGATCATTTGCTTCATTTAGGAAAGTTTCTTCCAAGGCAGGATTAGATAAGTTGAAACAAATGTTAACGGTAGAACGGTCAACTGAATTAACAGAACATTGATAAAGATCGTTATTATCTATGGCAGTATAGAGTGTCTCAGCCTTTCGTCTATTGACGTACTCAATTGCAGAAAGGCCACCCAGATTCAGCAACCATTCAAATATTAGTCCTGCTATATAAATACTATAGGTTGGTAATGTATTGACCCTGGAATTATTTCGTGCCTGTTCACTATAATTAAATACGGTTGGTGTTATATCCATATATTGATCAAGTAAATCATCTCTAATAATAACAATAGTTAAACCGGCGACACCTACATTTTTTTGTGCACTGGCATATATCATTCCATATTGAGAAACATCAAGTTTTCGGGTCAGAAAATCGGAAGTAACATCTGCGATTAATGGAACCGTGCCTGTGTCAGGTGTCCAGTGAAACTGTACACCGTCTGCTGTTTCATTAGAGGTAATATGGCAATAGGCAGCTTTGTTATTAATATTCCATTTTGATTGTTCGGGTACGTGGTCAAAACCGGAAGCTTCAGAACTGGCAACGATATTAATATCCGCATAACGTCGTGCTTCATTAGTTGCCCTGTTTGACCAATGTCCCGTTTGGACATAATCAGCCTGTTTATTTTTCCCTAAAAGATTCATCGCTAATAAAGAAAAATGTCCATAGGCTCCGCCTTGCATAAACAGAATATGGTAGTTCTCTGTCAGGTCTAGCAATGAAGCAAGATTTGTCTTTGCTTGTTTTGCAATACTTTGAAACTCATCGCAAGTAAATGGCATTTCCATTACAGAAAGTCCTGTTCCATTCCAGTTCAACATTTCAGATTGAGCTCGTTGCAGTACTATCTCTGGCAACATGGAAGGACCAGAAGCAAAATTATAAATCATCAGATTTCTCGTGATCTAATCAAATAGAAAAAGCCCATGTGTACCGGCAACCATAAAAAATAATGTTGCAATAGATAAGATTGTATTTGAGCGAGAAGAAAGAAAAGTAATACGTGAACAACGAATGCGTTCTTCATCAGAAGCAGGGATGAAGCCCAATACTTTCTTCTGGTGTGGCCATAGCACAAACCATAGATTGAGTACCATAATGATCCCAAGCCAGACACCGACACCGATAACGATAGCGTGATTTGAAAGAGTCAGTGCATCGACAAGCATACCTCTAAACCAAAGCATATAGATACCTGTGACAAGCACAACCAGGGAAGCATAACGAAACGTACCATGTTCACGTTTCATTGCAGCAGACATTGTTTCTTTATTTGAAGGTTGCGCCGGTTTGAAAGCAGGATTTTGAATAACATTAGCATAGTTATGTCCCATCCATACTAAAATACCAAATATATGTAAATATCTGGCAAATACATCTAAAACCAATGCAAGTGTCATCTTATCGTTCCTAATTTTTTAATTTGAATAAGTGGTGACAACCGGAATGATATGAAATATGAAATGGGAAGTTAATTATCATATATTCCGGTGTCACAGTGAGGAAGAGTCAATCTTTAATTATCTTTGCCTCAGCTTAATACACGAACCAACACAAACAATGCTATTGTCAGGATGATCCCTGCAAGAACTGAAGTTTCTAATGTCTCATGTGGAAGTTTCATTCTGTCGTTTCTAAAAAGTCTGTTGAAATCGCCCCTTTTCTACGAAAGACGAGTGGTCGTTCTACTCTGTGTTCAGATGCTGCTTCAGCCAAACTGGATTCAATCACGCTATGATGAGGAGATTTGGAACAAACCGGATCGGTATTTGATGCATCACCAGTAAGTAGAAAGGATTGACAGCGACAGCCACCATGATCTGTTTCCTTTTCATCACAACTCTTGCAAGGTTCCTTCATCCAGTTATCACCGCGAAATTCATTAAAGACAGGTGATTCATTCCATATCCAGTCAAGTGAATGATCTTTCACATTAGGGAATTCCAGCCCCTTGATGACACGAGACTCCTGACAGGGAAGAGCTGCACCATCAGGTCCGATTGTTAAATGGATTGCACCCCAGCCATTCATGCAGGCTTTGGGACGGTCATCAAAGTAATCAGGAATAACAAAATAGATCTCCATTTTTTTACCAAGACGATCTCTATATTCTTTAACAACTTCTTCAGCCGCTTCAATTTCTTCTCTTGAAGGGAGGAATTCAGAACGATTCAATAGCGCCCAGTTGTAGTACTGGATATTGGCAAACTCGATATATTCAACGCCGATGTCTTCTGCCAGTTCCAGAATATTTCTGGTTAATCCGATATTTTGTTTACAAACAGGAACATTCAATACCATAGGGAATCCCTGTTTCTTAATATCGTAAGCAACGGCAAGTTTCTGGTCATATACATCAGCGCCGACAAGTTTGTTAGTCAACTCACGATCGCTGGACTGTAAGCTAAGTTGTATTTGCTTAAGACCACCATCTTTCATCGTTTTTAAACGTTCAGGTGTTAAACCAACACCAGATGTAATGAGGTTTGAGTAATAACCCAGTTCAGTCGAGTATGCGACGAGTTCTTCTATATCATCACGAAGCATGGGCTCGCCGCCGGTAAATCCAAGTTGCAATGCACCCATAGTACGACCTTCACGCAAGACACGTTTCCAATCTTCCGTGCTTAATTCATTTTTAAATTTGTCAAAATCCAGAGGATTACTACACCATGGACAATGAAGAGGACAACGATATGTCAACTCCAATGTTAGCCACATTGGTATACCTAAACCATCAAGACTTAATTCTGACCCATCCTTTGGCATGGGCTACCTCCAAAAATTTATTGATGCTTTCAGTAACATCAGTTGAGTATTTATCATTCAGCTTAGTAATAACTTCTGATACTGTATTGATTCCATCGCAGAGTTTTAATATTTCAGCACCGGTTTCATTAACTTTCACAATGCCCTCTGGATAAAGTAATACGTAGGCTTGTTGTGGTTCTTCCCATCGAAATAAGTACATGGGACTAATTTCGATAATATTCTCTGCTGTTATGGTTATTGTTTCGCTCATAAATAAAACGACGTTTATTAATTAGTTATTCAAATAAAAGAGAGTGACTAATCGGGGCTAGTCACTCTCTTTTTTTAATACAGGTTTTTTATTAGCGTACGTAAACGTATGCTGTGACTTCAAAACCTAAACGCAAGTCACAATAAGCTGGATCAACCCATTGCATAGTAAATCTCCTCCTAATTTTTATAAAAATTGGTTCTTCTGCCTGAGCAAACTGTTCAGACAAGGTATAAAGTGCAATGCATATACCAGAGTTTTGATTTTAAAATCTTATTGAACACAAGTTTGATCTAGATCAAACTTAATACGTAGAAGAGCTCCAAAAAATGACTTTTATCAAAAATTAATAGTTAAATTAACTCGTATTAATTACTAAATTAATAAGTAATTATTAGATTAAATCTTAACAAAAAGAATGATTGGTTAGTAATAACCAATTAAGGAACCAATTTGGTTATTAGTAACCAAATTTTGAAAACAATTTTTCGATATGATCTGGTAACTGAATTACTTATCCCAGAGCTTTTCCCATAAAGCATCAACACGTTTTACAACGTCATCATCCATCACGATTCGTTTCCCCCATTGTCGATTGGTTTCAGCCGGTAATTTATTTGTCGCATCAATACCCAGTTTCGAACCAAGTCCTGCAACCGGACTGGCAAAGTCAAGATAATCGATTGGTGTGTTTTCCTGAATGGTAGTGTCGCGTGCCGGATCGACTCTGGTAGAAACTGCCCAGATAACTTCTTTCCAGTCACGTACATTAATATCTTCATCAGTGACAATAACGAACTTGGTATAAGTAAACTGTCTGAGATATGACCAGACGCCAAACATGATACGGCGCGCATGACCTGGATAACGTTTTCTTATACTGACGACAGCAATACGATATGAACAGGCTTCCGGTGGTAAATAGAAATCGACTATTTCCGGAAATTGTTTTTGTAAAATTGGGATAAAGACTTCATTAAGTGCCATCGCTAAAACTGAGGGTTCATCATAAGGTGATCGACCCATATAGGTCGTGTGATAAACAGGACTATGACGATGGGTAATACGTTCAATAGTAAAGACAGGAAACATTCCACGACTATTATAATAACCTGTGTGATCACCAAAAGGACCTTCTTCAGCTTCTTCTTCCGGATTAATGTATCCCTCCAGTACATATTCAGAATTTGCAGGAACCTGTAGAGAAGATAAAAGACAATTAGTGACTTCACTGCGTGCACCGCGTAAAAGTCCGGCAAACTGATACTCCGACAGGCTGTCAGGTATTGGAGTTACTGCCGCAAGCAGTGTTGCCGGATCGGCTCCTATCGAAACTGCCAGGGGAAAACGTTGTCCAGGATTCGCTTCCTGCCACTCCTGAAAATCAATGGCACCACCTCGATGTGGTAACCAGCGCATGATGACTTTATTTCTGGCTATCACCTGTTGTCTGTAAATACCTATGTTTTGTCTATCTTTGTAGGGGCCTTTGGTAATGACCAGTCCAAAGGTGATTAGTGGTCCAGCATCACCAGGCCAACATGTTTGTATAGGGAGATTGGCAAGGTCAATATCATCGGCTTCAATAATATTTTCATGGCAAGGAGCATTTTTTATGATACGTGGAGTAACGTGTAATAATTTCTTGAATGAAGGTAATGTATTTAGTGCTTGTCTAAGTTCACCGGGCCAGCCTGGCTCTTTTAAAAATGCAAGGATTTCGCCTGTCTGACGCAATTCCGATATGGATTTTTTGCCTATTGCATCAGCAACACGCTGCACAGTTCCAAATAAATTTCCAATAACGGGAGTATTAAACCCTGCTGGATTTTCAAATAAGAGAGCAGGACCATTCTCACGCAAAGTTCGCTGGCAGATTTCTGTCATTTCCAGCTTTGTATCTATCTTCTGGCTGATACGTTTAAGGTCACCGTTTCTTTCAAGATAACGAAGAAACTCCCGAAGATCGCTATAAACCATAGTGATTTTTTCTCTTATTGATACAGATCAATTCAAAAGTAGATAAAGTTGATATGTTGACCAGTTCCATAGTCAACAGAAGTATTAATAAATGCATATCGCACAAAAACCTTTTTTAATTTCGTTACGTGTTATACCGGATAAAATACATACGCGACTCATTTCCACTTGCCTTAATCATTTATTGCGTGGTCAGTCGTTGCAGAAACGGCTTGCCGAACTTGAAGGTAAATCTATTTGCATAAACATTAAAGATGCACAGACCTGTTTTCACTTTCTGATTCAGCAAGGTCGTATTAAACCATCGCCTGATAATGTGTCTGATGTCACTATTAGTGGAGATTCTTTCAACTTCTGGCAACTTGCAACGAATAAAGAAGATCCGGATACACTTTTTTTCAGACGTAGTTTGAGTATCGAAGGAGAAACTGAAACCGGCGTACACATTAAAAATATTATGGATTCGCTGGAATATGACTGGGATGCGCATTTTGATAATGTATTGTTGCCACCTGTTGCAAACATAGCAAAGTGTCTGGTAAATAAAGCGCAGCGTTTTAAAGATAAATATCATCATCGGACAACTGCCTCATCTATTCCAAAATAGAGTCAAAAGATTTATTTTGTTTATTGGTTTTATCAATCCATACCATTCCTTCATCACCAAACCAGTAGCCATTACACTTACCAAATGAATGAAATATTTCCATTTGTTCCAGTGCCACTGTCGGTTGTATTTCACCATTCATAACCTTGTGAAAAAGATCAATGATTTCTATTGTGCCTTCAGCTTGAGGCATGATGCGAATTATGTCTATCCCCAGTTCATTAATCTCATCAAGCAAGGTAATCAGATTCTGTTTTGCTACAGATTGCGTTTGTATTCCATTCAATATCAGGAAAGGTTCTTTTTCCTGAGTGAACATAGGGAGCCCATCGGGGTAATCCACGCAGATAAAACCGCAGCTGTCTTTGGGTCTGTTATGGGCACGGGCGGTATAACAACGTGCTGAAAATGCCAGAGGCAGATTACCAAAAGCAAATATTTCTGTCTCCATACCCGGTGTACGTTCCTGTAATATTGTGCTAATGGTTTCCTTACCTAATTCGACCGGTATAACCCAGCGGCATCCACCCATTTCACTAAATAATTTAAGAGTGGCTTTGTTGTAAGTATTGATATGAGGGCCGATTACGAATGAATGTTTTGCATTCAGATTATGTATTGTTGCCATATCATTGGCTTCTACCGTGTATCGTTCATTTAATGCGATGCGGTTTTGATATGACAATTCCGATGCAGCTTCAATTAAAGTCAACGTTGACAGGATAACTTCTTTTCCTGACTTACTGAGTTGATCAGCTATCACTAACCAGTCATCAAGTGATAGCTCTCGCCGTTTAGAACAAACCGTTTCGCCAAGGTAGACAATATCAACCGGTGTTTCTTCCAGGCTTTTATAGAAATCGAATACCTTTTGTCTTTCCCAGAAATAGGATATTGGACCAATACTGATCTTCATTGCCATGGCCTATGGTAGGCACCAAGAGTATGACAACTCCCTTCAGCCAGACTATTAAGCTGCGTTATCCATTGCTTATCAGCAATATATAGTTCCGGATTTTCAAAGCAGGCATCCAGTGCCTGACGCAAGACGCTTGTTACTTGTGCAACGTAAGTTTTGCTGCGTTGACGTCCTTCAACCTTGATAGCTTTAACACCACACTTCATCAAGTCAGGTAATAATTCCAGAAGATTGAGGCTGGTTGGTTCTTCAATAGCATGATAGAGGTTATCTTCAACATAGAAGCGACCTTTGCAGAGTGTTGGATAACCCGCAGGTTCATCTTTGTTATAACGTTCAATAAGGACATCATTCAGGTATGATTGACGGCCTTCTTCTGTTTCTTTCCAGCGTACAGCCTGTGCAGGGGAACATACTCCGGCAGTATTTGGTGAATCGCCCGTCACATAAGATGAAAGAGAACAACGTCCTTCCACCATAACGCAAAGACTACCGAATCCAAATACTTCAACTTCGACGGGGACTTCTTTAATTACCTGACGAACTTGTGCCAGAGAAAGTACACGAGGTAGTACCACACGTTGGATGTTGAATTGTTCATGATATAAACAGATTGCATCGCGGTTGGTCGCAGAACCTTGTACTGAAAGGTGGAGTCGCAGTTCAGGATGTGTTTTCCTGCTGTAATCCATCAGCCCAGGATCGGCAAGAATCAGGGCATCTACTTCTAATTCTGCTGCTGTATCAATTGAATCGATAGCAGATTGCCATTGTTCAGGCTGTGGAAAAGTATTCATTGCCAAAAAAACGCGAGCTCCATTTTTCCTGGCATATTCTATCCCCTGTTTCGCTTCGTCAGGACTGAAGTTTAAACCAGGGAAATTTCGTGCATTGTTGCCACCACGAAACCCGATATAAACGGCATCGGCACCGCTATCAACAGCGGCACGTAAAGCTGGAAGATTTCCTGCAGGGCAGATGAGTTCAATTTTATTATCTATTGTGTACATACGTTGTTAATTTCAGGTTCATAAAAAAATCCTTGATAGGTACCTCTGTGTTCAAGCCTGTTTTTTATTGCATTCAGTACTTGCCATTTTTTTGCACACCAGGAAGGTGCGAGCAGAATTTTGTCCGGTGCCGTACCGGTGAGACGATGATAGCTTACGTTGACAGGTGTTAATTCAATCATGTCACACACTGTTTCTATGTAATCATCAAATTCAAGAGGAATATATTCATCTCTGCGCCATTCATTTGCTAAATGAGTACCTTTTACGATATGCAAGGGATGAATTTTAAGACCTGCGATACCCTGTGATAAGACACGGTCCAGTGTAATAAGCGCATGTGAATTATCTTCGCCCGGTAGGCCCAGCATAAGATGCGTGCATACTTTTAGATTATGATTATGCGCTGCTTCAACCGCATCATAATATTCTTTGTAATCATGCCCGCGATTAACACGTTTAAGTGTTTCATCAAAGCTAGATTGTAACCCTAGCTCCAGCCAGACTTCGTATCCCTGTTGTTGATATTGGGCGAGTAATTCGAGAACGGGTGTAGGCACACAGTCCGGTCGAGTACCTACAGAAAGTCCTATTACGTTCTGGTGTGATAGTGCCTGATCATAGTTTGTGCGCAGTGTATCTATCTTGGCATAGGTATTTGTATATGCTTGAAAATAAGCAATATAAGACAGGGCACCAGTACGTTTTCTAATAACCGTTTTTCCCGCTTCAACTTGAGATGAAATAGACTTGGGTTTAAGTCCATTAGGACTGAAAGAAGCATTATTGCAAAAGGTACAACCACCACGTCCTTTACTACCGTCACGATTGGGACAGGTAAATGTCGCATCTATAGCAATCTTATGAACACGCGAGCCATATTGTTGTTTGATAGACGAGCCAAAAGTGTTTACGTAGTCTGCTAAGGTTTTGTGATTATTGTTAATAATTTTGTTTGTTCTTCTTTATGTCTGTAACTTTTCGATATGCGTATTATAAAACTGGATTAGCAGATAATTTTTATAATTATTTTCATAATTTCATTATCGATAAATTATTTGATATTAATCAAATTTTTATCTGTCATTTCTTTTTTTGTTCGTTCATTGTGAGGATAAACTAATATGTCTTTCTTTATGAAAATTAAGCGGTTGCAACATATAAGAAACTGAGTGAAATTACATGTAGCGAAAGTTAATTTGTTTGATATAGATCAAAAACTATAACTTTATTCTCATTATTTAAATTCTCGTAAAATTATATAATAAAAATAATGGTTATCATCTGATCTTGATCAAGGAATTGCTCCATGTTTTCAGCCGATAATTCCATACGATTTTAGTTGCTGAATAGATAATTATAATATTTAAGAAAGATATATATTCATGCGCACATGATTATTAAGGTATTAAATATACGTGTTTCAGACATAAACGAGAATACTGAAAATACGATTATACCAGATTAAAAAAATGAAAAGGAAACAGCCAAAATGCAAGTAACAGATGAACTAATGAATGAACATCAACTTATTTTAAAATATATAGATCTGATGGAACAGTATATAAAATTTAGTTATGAGAATAATGATGAAGGTAATATGTTGCTTGAGAAAGCACAGGACTTTATCGATTTTATCAAAAAATTTGCAGATAACTATCATCATGCAAAAGAAGAAGATGTTTTATTTAAACATTTGCAGACACCCGGAGTACTATCACATTGTAACCCTTTACCTGTTATGTTTTCTGAACACGATCAAAGCAGAATTTTTTTGAAAAACATGACTGAAGCAGTGGCGACATCGAATCGAGAAAGTTTTTGCGAAAACGCATTAAACTACGGTCAGCTTTTACAGCAACACATTATGAAAGAAAATAATATTCTTTATCCTATGGCGGAAGAGGGATTGTCTGATGAAAATAAAGTCGCTTTGGAAAAAGAATATAAACAGATTGAGGAAAAATTAAACAAGAGTGAACTCTGGAATAAATATGAGGAAAAATATACAGAGCTAAAAAATTGCTTGGACAGTAAATCAGTATTAGTAGTTTAATTCGTATAGATATTAAATATAGCAGGAGATTTAATTTCAGATTATTTTTTCTCAAGTTGACAATTACCCACGATTCTCAAAAATATATGCCTTTTTTCTTTTAGTGTGTAATATTTATGTGTATCGATAGTGATTGATTCGAGCTCTACCTTACTATCATCTTCCCTGACTGAAAAAACCCATGTTTGATTGTTAATTGCTGCTATAACAAGTCTCGATATTTTTCTATCTAATTCCCTCGGGCCCTTATCACCTGTAAAACGAACTGTTCTAATACAGGATAGAAAATTTCCCCATGTGAAGCTTCCCGTTTCATCAATACCGGTATGTATATAAAAAATTCGGTCATCCATATAATCCTGTTCTGCTTGTATTGTTACCGGTGTTATTATCGCTAAAAGAAAAATAATGTAGAGATGTTGCATAGGGTCAATATTTAATTAAAGAATAATATTTAATAGTTATATATCATATCATCACTTTCAAAAGTAATACTTAAAAAATATAAAAACGAGATTTGTCTAATGAATGGAAAAAGTGTTGATGTTGTTATTTCACCTGTTAATGGCATGGATGTCTTATCCAAAGTTGAAGTTAGTCGGTTACTGGATACCAGTCAGAGCGGCTTGTTCTCTACTTTTAGAAATTGTGCTTTAGCAGTATTGAATAGTGGGGTAGCGATTGATGACAGCAAACAATTGTTCGAAAAATATTCTTCATTTGATATCCGTGTTCTTCAGGTTGAACGCGGTATAAAACTGCAATTAACCGGTGCGCCTGCGACAGCTTTTGTTGATGGAAAAATTATACGTGGTATTAAGGAACATCTTTATGCTGTGCTTCGGGATATAGTTTATGTTTTTGATGAGATAAGAGATAACCCGAATGTTGAACTAGAGACATCGGAAGGTATTAGTAATGCAGTATTTCATATCTTACGTAATGCTGACGTTTTACAGGCTGGAGTTGAGCCAAATCTTGTTGTTTGTTGGGGTGGTCATGCAATTGTCAGAGAAGAATATGAATATTGTAAGGAAGTTGGTTACGAACTGGGTTTACGCGGTTTCGATATTTGTACCGGTTGTGGCCCCGGTGCTATGAAAGCACCGATGAAAGGAGCCAATGTAGCGCATGCCAAACAACGAATCCGTAATGGAATTTACCTGGGTATTACAGAACCCGGTATTATTGCTGCAGAATCACCTAACCCGATGGTGAATCAACTGGTGATTATGCCAGATATTGAAAAGCGTCTTGAGGCATTTGTTCGTTGCGCACATGCTGTTCTTGTTTTTCCGGGAGGCGTGGGGACTACTGAAGAAATTTTATATTTACTAGGAATATTATTGCATCCTGATAATGAAAAGATTCCGTTTCCATTAATATTTGTTGGTCCTGAATCGTCCAGAAACTATTTTGAACAGATTAATGAGTTTGTTATATCAACCTTAGGTTCTGTTGCACAGGAAAAATATAAAATTATTATTAATGATCCAGTTTCTGTTGCGAAAGAAGTAAAAAAAGGAATTGCAGAAGTAAAAGAATTTCGTATAGAACATGGTGATGCCTTTTATTTCAACTGGTTATTAAAAATTAAAAGGGAATTTCAATTTCCATTTATTGCAAATCACGACAATATGCGTTCTATTGAATTATACCAGGATATGGAACCACATATTCTGGCTGCAAATTTGCGTCGTGCTTTTTCAGGTATTGTTGCAGGTAATGTTAAAAGCAAAGGAATGCGAGAGATTGAAGAACACGGGTTGTTTGAAATTCATGGTGATGAAAATATCATGGGTGCAATGGATAAATTATTGAGTTCGTTTGTAGAGCAAAAAAGAATGAAAATTTCGGCAGAAAGTTATAAGCCCTGCTACAGAATAGTCAGGTAATTTTATAATGTAATATTTATTAAACTAAATTTGATGTTTTTGAGTATTTTATCGACATTCATGGAATATCTTACTAATCTTTAATTAATGAATATTGAAGAATTACGTGAAAGTACTTGTGCCCATCTTAAGTTGCTGGCTCCCCGGATTGAGGACACAATGTTTTTGGTTGATGCATGTTTTAAAGATGCTAAAAAATATTTTCGAGACGAATTTATTTGCCTTATTAATCCGCAAGCCTGGGCCAGAATAACACTCATCTATCATAAACACTTTCTTGATTCAGGTAATGACATCAGTCTTGCAGAGATAATAACTGCTGTGATAAGTGATTCAATTAACACAAAAAGAATGGATATGGTGACATTACAGTTGTCACAATATAAAGGCTTTCAGCAAGAGAATAATAGAAAGACGCCTTCATTAAAAATTGTAAAAGAATAAGTTGCTCTAAATCAGTCTTCTTTTTAAAGACTTGAACGTATTTCTAAATTGGAAAAGGGAAAGGTCTTCAATTAAAAGACCTTTCCCTTTGTATTACTAGTTAGAAGAATCCAAGTGGGTTAATATCGTAACTTACCAACATGTTTTTAGTTTGTTGATAATGATCCAGCATCATCTTGTGGTTCTCACGACCGACGCCAGATTTTTTATAACCACCAAATGCAGCATGTGCAGGATATTGATGATAGCAATTGGTCCAGACACGACCTGCCTGTATACCGCGACCCATTCGGTAAGCACGATTTGCATCGCGCGTCCATACTCCGGCACCTAATCCAAATTCAGTATCGTTTGCAATATCCAGCGCTTCTGCCTCATCTCTAAAGGTCGTGACGGCAACAACCGGACCAAAGATTTCTTCCTGGAAAACACGCATCTTGTTATTACCTTTTAATAATGTTGGCTTAATGTAAAAACCTTCACAGTGATCACCATCAAGAGATTCAGGCTCGCCGCCAACGAGTACTTCGGCTCCTTCGTCACGACCTATCTTGATGTATTCCAGTATCTTGTCGAATTGTTCCTGTGAGGCTTGAGCTCCAACCATGACATCAGTATCGAGTGGATTGCCTCGCTTGATATTGCCAATCCTTTCTAGTACGAGTCCAATAAATTTTTCGTAGATTGATTCCTGGATCAACAGACGAGAAGGACAGGTACAGACCTCACCCTGGTTGAAGAATGCGAGTACCGCACCCTCGACAGCTTTACTAACAAATTCAGGTTCTTGATCGAGTACATCCTCGAAATAAACATTTGGCGATTTACCACCTAATTCAACAGTTGAAGGAATAACATTATCCGCTGCATATTTCATTATCATTGAACCGACAGGCGTTGAACCGGTAAATGCGATCTTGGCTATACGCTTACTTGTACCCAATGCTTTACCTGCTTCCGCTCCAAAACCATTTACGATATTCAGAACGCCTGCTGGCAGGATGTCACTAATTACTTCAGCCAGAACCAGTATCGAAACGGGTGTCTGCTCAGCAGGTTTCATTACGATACAGTTTCCTGCCGCCAATGCCGGTGCTATTTTCCAGGCTGCCATTAATAATGGGAAATTCCAGGGAATCACCTGACCGACTACACCTAATGGTTCATGAAAGTGATAAGCAACTGTATTTTCATCGATTTCACTAAGTGCGCCTTCTTGCGCTCTTATACATCCGGCAAAGTAGCGAAAATGATCAGCAGATAAAGGAACATCGGCATTCAGTGTTTCACGAACGGCTTTACCATTATCCCAGGTTTCTGCAACGGCCAGTTTTTCCAGATTGGCTTCAATGGCATCCGCAACCTTAAGTAAAATATTTGATCGTACAGTTACAGAAGTTTTTGCCCATGCATCTTTAGCAGTATGGGCTGCGTCCAATGCTTTTTCGATATCTTCATCTGTAGAACGAGGGATCTTGCAGAATGTTTTGCCATTAACGGGTGATATATTTTCAAAATACTCACCTTTAACTGGCGCTATCCACTCACCTCCGATAAAGTTTTCATACTGGGGTTTAAAATCAATGACGGCACCTTCAGTATTTGGATCTGAATAAATCATTTTTACTGCCTCCTAAAAATATATTGGTCGTAGTCAGATAAAAGTATTCTTACTATTAGCATGACTCTATACATTTAATGCAGAATGGTTTTGGTAAGTAGCTAACCATTCTTGTAAGTAATTTTTTATTAATAAACTATTAATCAATGGTTTCATGATCAGTACTGAAAACACGATTATCAAATGCACAGCGTACTCTTGATATTAATAACTCTACTTGCCAGGTCCTTTGTACTTGTTTAGATAGCAATATCAGGAGATGGGTCTGACACCAAGTCAGGATGTTTTTGCAACTGCTTCATTATGTTAATCATAGTCATAACATGACTAGTAGAAGCTTATTTTATGTCAGGCAAATCTAGTTCATGCTGCTTCAAATCTTTTGTGTTGCATAATGCAACATATTGAATATATTAAATAAAAAGATGCTAGATTAGTAAATCTTATAAAAAAATAAAATATGCAAAGAAGAACATATATTGGAAATTAGAGAGTGATTAAAGACTGATAGACTTGGTAATACTAACTTTTAGCTTGCGGGAATACTGTTTCAGAACAGGCACTTGATACTGGGATTGAAGGCACCGGATAACATAATATATATGGTATTGTGCTATTGATTAGTCAGTAGTTTTTCAAATGGCTGAGGTTTATCAACACCGTAGCCCTGAACGTAATCTACGCCAATTTCTTTTAACATCCCTTTCGTGATATCGTTTTCAACAAATTCGGCAATGGTATGCATTCCCATGACATGACCAATTTCATTAATTGATTTAACCATAGCATGATCTATAGGATCATCGGCAATATCCTTAACAAACATGCCATCTATTTTAAGATAATCAACGGGTAGTTTTTTTAAATAACCAAATGAAGATAAGCCACTACCAAAGTCATCTAACGCAAATTTACAACCTTTAGATTTTAATGCTGTTATAAATTTTATTGCCATACTTAAGTTTGAAATAGCTGCTGTTTCTGTAATTTCAAAGCATAATTTATTTCCTTCAATACCTGATTCGTCAATCGTTGTTGTTATTAAATTTAATATTGTTGGATCAGTTAATGATTGCCCCGAGAGATTAATAGAAAAAGAGTTAGTGTTTTTAATATACTCAAAATTATTATTTAGCAAACTTATCGCATTTACGATAACCCATCGGTCAATTTTCGATATTAAATTATAACGTTCAGCTGCAGGCAAAAAAGCACCCGGGGGAACAGTATTACCTGTATGATCGATCATTCTTATCAGGAACTCATGGTGCTTTTCGGAACTACCATCAAGAGCTTCAATTGTTTGAATATAAAGACAAAACCGGTCTTCTTCCAGAGCTCGATTAATTTCCTCTACCCATTGCATTTCACCCTGACGTTGTACTGCCTCCAGATCATCAGGATTAAAAATGTGTATGCGATTACGCCCTGCTTCTTTAGATAGATAACAAGCAGCATCAGCATCTTTTAATAACTCGGTGAAGCTGATAGTTGTTTCATTAATCGAGACTAAACCGATACTTACACTTACCTTGAATATTCGCTTTTCCCATAAAAATTGATAATCCTGTATTGCGCTTTGTAATGATGAAGCTACTCGGTGCGCATCTTCAATTGAACAATGTTCCATCAGGACACCAAATTCATCACCACCCAGACGGGCCAATGTGTCTCGTTTTCTAACGACAGAATCCAGTATGGCACTAAGCTGGCGTAACATTTCATCGCCGGCTATATGTCCACAGGTATCGTTTATGACTTTAAATTGATCCAGATCCATAAAACACAAGGCATGCTCATCCTTTGTAATAGTTATTGTTGATAAGAGACGTTCGGCGCGTCGTTCAAATTCCTGGCGATTAATGAGACCGGTTAAACTATCATGCGAAGCCTGGAAATTAAGTTGTCTTTCAGCTATCTTTCTTTCAGTTATATCAAGCGTTATACCTAAAAGACGATCAACCTTTTCATCTTCATTATAGATAGGGACGAAGCTGGAGCGAAAATCGAGACCTCCGATACTCGTAAATTCAAATTCTTGAGCTTCGCCAGTAAAAGCATAATTCATTAAGTTTGAGACACGTTCTTTATCATCCGGATTGATGCTATCAAGATAAGGCACTCCAATTATTTCACTTTCTTCTTTTAAATTAAGCATCTTTAATCCTGAATGGTTCATAGAGGTAATCAATCCATCCATGTCTATCTGATGAATGCAATATGGCGACGACTCGATAAGGGTACGATATTTATTTTCACTCGACCGTAATTTAATTTCTGTACGTTTCAATACACTGATGTCATGAATAATTACAACGAAGTAATCTACGAATCCTTCTGTATTACGAATAGCATTAGCAGAAATTATTGCATATATAACTTTACCGCTTTTATGGACGAAACGTTTTTCCATAGAGTAGCCATCTATTTCTCCTGCTAATACACGTTCAAACTGTTCAACTTCGGATTCCAGATCATCTGGATAAGTTAATTCTGCCCAGCTCAGGTTTCTGAATTCTTCTTCTGTGTAATCGAACATCTGTGGAAGGGTATCGTTAAATTCAAGCCAGGCTTTATCCGGCGAAGTGATTGCCATACCCATCAAGCCGAGTTCGAAATAACGACGAAAACGCTGTTCGCTATTTATTAGCGCTACTTCTGAACGTTTACGTTCAGTAATATCAGTAATTATGCCTACCCATTCTCGTAGAGAACCATCCGGATTATTAATAGGCACTGCCCGAACTTCAAAGTCGCGCCAATCATTTAAACCAGCATTCCATACTCGTCCCGATGTTTCGTAAAATATTTTTTCCTCACAGGCTTTTCCCCAGGCTTTTTTTACATGTTCAACATCATCGGGATGAATTTTCTTTGTCCATCCGAAACCTTGATGTTCCTCCCATGGTTGTCCGGTAAAGTTTTCCCAGGAAGTTTGAGGAACAATAAATTCACCGTATTCATTAGTAGTCCAGATTATTGAAGTTGTCGCTTCTATTAAAGAGCGATATCGTTGCTCGCTACTTTCAAGAGCCGTGTTTAGTTTTTTTGATTTGGTTAATAAAACACTCCCAATAAAACTATAAATAATTATGACGATAGAAATAAAAAAACGCATAAAAGCTTCATGAGCACCAGGATTAAAGAATTCTTCATGAATAGTGCCTTTCTCAAAAAATACTGCATCAATGAATGGATCTATTAACCAGAATAAAAGAGCTAATACCAGACCGGATAAGAAGAAAATGGATTTAAAGTAATGGAGATTGAAAAATCTGAGTTTTTTATTGTTTTTCATCAATCATTATTATTGCATGAGAGCATATTACCGAAATGTGAAAGAAAAAATTAAGAGCAATGAATACACCCTCTTAACCAAGTTATAAAATTATAGAACAATAATTTTTGAGTTGGAGATTTGAATAATGGAGAATTATCATAACTATCTGATTTAAGTGATAATTATGTGAATATAAAAAGTTAGACGAAATATATTTCTTATTGATTGGGCTGCAGGATTCTAAGCTGCACATGCGAAGTTCTTTCAGACGGGTATAGATAAGCTATTTACGTGTTTTTTATAAGTTAAGTTTTCCACTATTTGATTTATTTTAGTTATTCCATCCATTTATTTTCTGAATTGACGTGATATTGTTGTTCACTAATTCTATAAAGGAATTCAAGCCCAATCTTCATATTCTATTGATGCAGCTGTTTTTAAAGAATCATACACGATATCTATAACTTCTTCATCAGCGTGATCTGAAATTACCAGGTAAACGGAATAGGTATGTTCAGGTGCGCCTGCGACACGAAATAATCGTTCTCTTTCAAGATATGGTTTTGCAGCACGTGCTCTAAAATAACCACTGCCTCCCATCGTAAGTATGTATCTCAATGCCAGTGGACCGAGACCCACATGCATATCGGTATCACGTAAATGTGGGAAAGCATGATCATGGTGTGAACTGAACTGTGGGCCCCAATCGATGTAGATGTAACCCGCATTACCCACTTCAGTACAATCACGGTCAGTACTTACTGCAATTAATTTTTCTTCCATTAATAACCTGGTTTTTAAACCGGGACGTTTTTGCGGTTCATAAATGAGTGCGACGTCAAGAATGCCGGTTTGAACTTTATCCAGTAATCGTTCGGGGATATCTACTTGTGAACGAATGGCGATATCAGGTGATTGTTTTCTAATGCAGACTAGCCAGTTTAATAATAATGGGTTCCATAAACTTAATTCGCCGCCGACTGACGCGATGGCTCGTCGTCCCGGTGGCAGAGCCACTTGTTGTCTTGCACGTTCCCATATCTGTACCAGTGAAGTCGCGTACTTAATAAATTCCTGTCCGGCTGGTGTCAGTTTCGCTCCGGCTTTGTTGCGTACGAAAAGACTTCGTCCCAATTGTTCTTCGAGCGATTTTATTCTGGCAGTGACCGCAGTCTGTGTCAGATGTAGTTGCTCAGCGGCACGTACAAAGCTACCCGCTGAGGAGATAGCAAGAAAGGTGCGTGCGACTTCGATATCCATACATACCTATTTAATATCAAAATAAATGAATTTAAATATAAATATTATTCATTAGCTTTATGTAAAGCAAGCAACCATTATTAAATTAATTGTACGGAACCTCAATTTTGATGAATTTGTGGTTAGAAGGGTAGATATGAATATATGGGTTTGTGAATTCTGTGATTATATATATGACGAGGCCAAGGGTGTACCTAAAGAAGGTATACCTGCCGGTACATGTTGGGAAGACGTGCCTTTTAATTGGAATTGTCCTTACTGTGCGGCAAAAAAATTTGCCTTCAAGTTAATTGAGCAAAATCAAAACAGGGTTAATGCCGTTTCCATGAGCATCTTAAATCCCTGAATTAATGTGAGTTATTGAAAGTCGTAGTAGGAAAATAATTGTGGGTACACCGGTAATAAAAATGCCAAAATTTGTTATATCTGATGAGATTCTCAAACAGGTAGAAGCGTTGGCAGAGCAAACAACACCAAAAGAAGCACTCTGGATAAGTGGCTATTTTGCTGGATGGGCGAAAAGCAAACTGACAACATCAAATTCGACACATCAAGATAGCTATTTTGAAAGTGTTAGTAACAGCAACGATTTTGAAAAGTTAGAGATTCGTATTCTTTACGGAACAGAAACAGGTAATTCTTATGATTTGGCAGAAAAATTAACAGAGATATTAAAAGAAGAAGGTTATGTTGTTTCGTGTGTAGATATTAATGACTTTAAAATTCAAAATCTGAAAAAAGAAAAATGTGTACTGATAATAACAAGTACACATGGTGATGGAGATCCACCGGAAACAGCAAAAACATTTTTTGAAGAACTGGACGGGCGTAAGGCACCTAAACTGGACCACTTGCAATATGTCATTCTTGGTCTTGGTGATTCATCGTATGAACATTTTTGTGGAGCAGCACGGTATCTTGATAAGCGATTTAATGCACTTGGTGCAAAAGCAATTTTAGAAAGAGTCGAATGCGATGTGGATTATGAGGAAGAAGCAGAGAAATGGTTTGAAGATGTAAAGCTAAAGTTAAAAGAACTATTCTCGAAAGAAGAAACAATGAATCAAAACATAATTCATTCTGTGAAACAGAATGAACCTGTTCAGGTTGCTTCAAATCAAATATTTGATAAACGGTATCCTTTTGAAGCAGAAATTATTGAAAATATAAAAATTACCGGGAATGGATCGACAAAACATATTTCTCATATTGAATTTTCACTGGAAGAGAGTGGTTTAAGTTATCAGCCGGGTGATGCGCTAGGTGTTGTCCCTGTCAATGCAAGTAGCAACGTTGAACAAATATTAACTGCGTTAAATCTAACAGGTGAAGAGTATATTAATGATAGTAATAAAACGCTACGAAACAGCTTGTTGTATGATTATGACATAACAACATTGACACCTCGCTTTATTGAAACATGGCATAACTTGAGTAAAGCAAAAGATTTAGAAGAGTTTCTCCCCTCACAAGGACGTGCATTATTATTTGAGTATGCATCTAAAAATCATATTATAGATATGATTCAGAAATACTCTGTAACCAGCATTGATCCGTTGGAATTTTTAAATGGATTAAGAAAGCTTCAACCAAGACTATATTCCATTTCCTCATGTCAGGATATGGCATTGGATGAAGTCCATATTACCGTATCAAAACTGGAGTATGAATTAAATCATGGTATGCGCTACGGTGTGGCATCTTCCTGGCTATGCTCCAGGTTGGAGCCAGGTCAAACTGTACCTGTTTATATTCAAAGCAATCATCATTTTCGTTTGCCTGAAGATTCGAATGTCCCTGTTATTATGATTGGTGCCGGTACAGGTATCGCACCTTATCGTGCTTTTCTACATCAACTTGAATCAGATAATAAAAAAAATAGTCCCACCTGGTTGTTTTTTGGCGAGCGAAACTTTCGTACTGACTTTCTATACCAGACCGAATGGCAACAATGGTTACGTACTGGTTATCTTGATCGTATCAGTCTTGCCTTTTCTCGTGATGCAAAAGAAAAAATTTATGTTCAACATCGAATAATTGAACAAGGTAAAACCGTTTTTGAATGGCTGGAAGAAGGTGCTTTTATTTATGTCTGTGGTGATGCGACATATATGGCAAAAGATGTTAATCAAGCTTTGCTGACCATTATTGAGAATGAGGGAAAAATGAGTGCCGATAATGCGAGTGAATACTTGAAAACACTGACACAACAAAAACGATATCGAAAGGATGTTTACTAAGTCATGACGATAACAATTGATAAACAAATAAACCTGGATCGCAGCAGGGATATTTCTTGTCCAGTAGACAAATTAAATCCGGATGAGCTAATGAAGCAGGAGAGTCATTATCTACGAGGCTCAATTATTGAAAGTTTACTTGACTCGATAACCGGTGCAGTGTCAGAAATAGATGCAAAGCTAATGAAGTTTCATGGTATCTATCAACAGGATGATCGTGATATTCGTGATGAACGTCGACATCAAAAACTGGAGCCAGCATACATGTTTATGGTGAGG
This sequence comes from Pseudomonadota bacterium, assembly GCA_013112535.1. Classification (GTDB taxonomy): domain Bacteria; phylum Pseudomonadota; class Gammaproteobacteria; order Eutrophobiales; family Eutrophobiaceae; genus UBA7359. Next base: position 523,231 of record JABFGI010000002.1, on the reverse strand, counting down.
GTCAGGTTGCCTGGAGGTGTCTGTAGTTCAAAACAATTATTGCAGCTCATGAATATAGCCGAATATTATGCAAATGGGACACTGCGTATCACGACACGGCAAACATTCCAGTTACATGAAGTTTTAAAACATAATCTGAAAGCAGTCATCCAGTCATTACATAATGTTGGTTTGGATACGGTTGCTGCCTGTGGTGATGATACACGTGGTGTGATGTGTGCGGTTAACCCTCGTCAGTCAGGCTTACATAATGAAGTGTATACCCTGGCACGACAAATAAGTGATCGATTTATTCCAAAGACCGGTGCCTATCAGGAAGTTTGGTTTGATAAGAAAACAGAGGTACTTGAAAATGAAGAACCCCTGTATGGTCCGACCTATCTTCCACGTAAATTCAAGATCGGTATTGTTGTTCCACCTGTTAATGATATTGATATATATGCACAGGATCTTGGTTTTATTGCTATCCATGAGAATGACCGTCTCATCGGTTTTAATATTTGTGTCGGTGGCGGGATGGGGCATACCGATAATGTGTCATCGACTTATCCAAGACTGGCCGATGTGATCGGTTATATCGGTAAAGACAAGATCTTTGATGTTGTTAAAGCAACTATCTGTATACAGCGCGACTTTGGTGATCGTGTTGATCGAGCACAAGCTCGTTTTAAATACACAATAGATAACAAAGGTATGAATTGGTTTAAGAAAGAGTTGGAACAAAGAACAGGGTTTTTACTTGAGAAACAACGACAGATGGAATTTTATACAAATGGTGATCAGCTTGGTTGGCAGGAAGGTAAAGATAACCAACATCATGTTACCTTGTTTATAGAAAATGGACGTATTAAAGATAAAGAAAACCTTGGTTTAATGTCAGGCTTACATGAATTGGTATCAATTCATCATGGTGAGTTCAGGTTGACGCCTAATCAAAACATCATGCTTGCCAACATTGAAAATAAAAAGAAAAAGCAGATTGAAAATATTTTAGATAAATATGAGTTGAATAATGGATTAAAGCAAAGTCGTGTCAGGCAGCATTCTATTGCCTGTGTGGCATTTCCAACCTGTGGCTTGGCAATGGCGGAGAGTGAACGTTATTTGCCAGGTTTAATAACGAAGATTGAATCAATATTAACAACGCATAATTTGATAAACGAGGCTATCACTATTCGAATGAGTGGCTGTCCTAATGGTTGTTCCAGACCCTTTATTTCAGAAATAGGTTTAACAGGCAGAGCTTTAGGGAAATATAACCTTTATTTGGGAGGTACACATAATGGAACTCGTTTGAACCGGTTGTTTAAAGAGAACATCAACGAAGCACAAATTTTAAAAGAACTCGAAATAATTATTAAACATTATGCTGATGATAGGTTGCCTGATGAATCGTTTGGCGACTTTGTCATTCGAGAAGGCTATGTCAAAGCTGTTACCAGCGGTGTTGATTTTAAAAACAATAGTAATGGAGAAGGACATTGAGTCAATACATGCTTATCTCATCAAGAGATCCATTCGAGTGTAGAGAAACGGAAAATTTGTATCGCCTTGCTGTGAACCTAAATAACAATGGACATGCAGTAACACTTTTTCTTGTTCAAAACGGTGTTATGCCAGCAAGAAAATCTGCCGCCAATCGCAAATTTGCCGGATTGATAAGACAAGGTATTCATATAGAGGTTGATGACTTTTCAGCAAAAGAAAGATCAATAATGGAAAAAGAATTAAAGAAAGGTATTAATCTGGCGTCGATAGAAAATATTATTAACAGTCTTGCAAAAGGTACCAAAACAATCTGGCATTAAGGATAAAAAAGTGATGAATGAAAAAACAACATTAACGTTTGCAATTATGGACCCCCCTTTTGAGAGTGCACGTTCAACCACTTTCTTTAGGCTGCTAAATGTTGCCGCATCTCGTGGCTATAACATCAATGTTTTTGCCTATGAAGGTGGTGTACACCTCCCGTTTAACAAGCAAAAACGACATGCAAACGGTGTCCACGGTACAACTCTGGAAGAAGAAAATCATCCTTTACCTAAAGAATGGGTGAATGAATTAATCAATATCGCAAAGCAAAACAATGGACATATTGAATGGGTGAACTGTGGGTTATGTGCTGATGAAAGGGGTATTGATGAAACAGTTTCTGGAGTAAGACGTGGATCGCCAGCAGATTTTTGGAAGTTGGCATCAGCTTCTGATAATTCACTCGTAATAGGGACAAGATAAACAATGAGAGCATTACAAATTATCGAAGCTGGTTATCGTGGAACTTTGGAAGAACAAGACGACACAATTATCTGGTTAACACATGCCATGAAAGGTATTGATGCTGATATATCTGTATTACTCTGTGGAAATGCCGTCAATTATATTCTGGTCGATCAAGCTCCACCCATGTTGCAATTTGGTAATTGGGTACAAACACAAGCGACAGATATAGAAGGTGATCTCGTAAAGCTTATTGATAAGGATGTAGAAGTTTATGTTGTTAAGGAAGATTTAAAAAGTAGAGGGTTAATTAACAGAAAAAATATTGGTGGCATCAAGTTAATTGATCGAAATCAGCTTCCTTCTTTATTAGAGAAATACGAACAGTTATGGCATTGGTAATAATTTTATCTAATGAATATCAGAATAAAACGAATATACGATACTTACGATAAGGCAGATGGAATACGTGTTCTGGTAGATCGTTTATGGCCGCGTGGTGTTAAAAAAAGTGAAGCAAAGATAACACTATGGATGAAAGAAATAGCACCCAGCAATGAATTACGACTCTGGTTTGATCATAAACCGGAAAAATGGAAAGTCTTTAGTAAAAGCTATATGAAAGAGCTTGATAAAAAAACGGAAATTGTTGCTCGGTTATATAGTTTAATAAAGAAAGATAACGTAACTTTGCTTTATGCAGCGCGTGATCGTTATTGTAACCATGCCAGGGTGATAGCCGATTATCTGATTCAACATGATCGTAAGTTAGAAGATGAGAACACGTTATGAAAAATAGTACGGGAGTAAAATTACATACGACAGCTTGTGACCTCCTGGGTTGTAAATACCCCATTGTTCTGGCAGGTATGGGAGGCGTGTCTCGTTCTGAACTGGTCACTGCCGTATTACAAGCAGGAGGCTATGCTTTTTTAGGTATGGTGCGTGAACCTCCTGAATTAATGAAATCAGAAATACACAAGGTTCGATCTAATACGAGCAGGGAGTTTGGTGTAAATATAATACCTGCCGCAACGGAACCCGAGTTACTAAATAGTCAGATAGAGGTTTGTATTAAGGAAAAAGTTGCCTCGGTTTGTTTATTTTGGGATGTCTATCCAGACTTAATAAAACAATTAAAAGATGAAGGTATTTTAGTTGTTCATCAGGTAGGTTCAATAAAAGATGCCAAAGAGGCATTAGCAGCAGGTGTGCATTTATTAATTGCACAAGGCGTAGAAGCAGGTGGTCATGTTCGAGGTATATTGCCATTAAGAGAATTACTGCCTCAAATATTACATCTTACAGATGTTCCGGTATTGGCAGCAGGGGGGATTGTTGATGGTAATGATGTTGCCGAAATACTAGTGTCCGGTGCGGGTGGGGCTGTTGTAGGTACTGCTTTTCTGGCAACAAAAGAATCTTTTGCTCATGACTTTCATAAACAGAGAATTGTTAATACTGAACAAGATGACACAGTATTAACAAACCTTTTTCACATTAATTGGCCATTTGGTGCATTAACACGTGTGTTACCTAACAGTGTTACTCATACAACCTGTACGGAAGAATTTCAAATTGATTCAAAAAAAGAAATTATAGGGAAAAATGATGATGATCCTGTTTACTTATATAGTACGGATTCACCATTAAGAACAACAACCGGAAATGTAGAGTCCATGGCCATCTATTCGGGTTGTGGAGTATATCGGATTAAGAAAGTTGAATCTGCAATCTGTCGATTAAATTCGATGATGAGTGAAGCAGAAATAAAATTAACCGAATTGTTCGGTATACAAGGTTATCAAAGTGATAATGTACAACTTTATTCTTCCCCTTGTTTTTCTTCAATTGAAGATATTAATGAATCGTCAGGCTCTGATAAAAAAACAATCATCTTTCTTGAAGAATTATTGTCTGCTGAATATGCCGGTGCACGAGTAACACTTCGTTCAATGTTAGATATAGAAAATAGTAGCTTTAAAGAGATATTTAGGTCAATTTATTACGATGAAGTTCGTTGGTGTGACATGCTAACAAATTGGTTATATCGTTTAGGTTATGAACCATCCTACAAAGTAGGGGAGTTCTATATGAAAGCTATTAATATCAAGGATTATAAAAAGAGGATCGATTATCTCAATAAGGGACAAGCATGGGTAGTGAAAAAAATAAAAGGAATGTTAACTGATATTGATAATTTGGCATTACAGGAAGATCTGAATGATATGTTAATAAATCATGTAGCTAATATTGCCTTAACAAAAAAGAGCAAGGATGTGGCATAAAGCTTATGGATAATAATCATGAAAATTATTCTTCTCCTTCTTCTAATGATTGGGAGTCCATTCGTCAATGGAGACAATCTCAGCGTGAATTGCTAATTCGTTCCAGAATAAAAATTGGAAGTAAGAAACGAAAGATAAAATTGGAAAAACTAGGATTATGCTTAGCGAAAACTTTAGAAACTCTAGATAAAGGTATGATTGGTTTTTATTGGCCGATTAAAGGTGAATTTGATCTACGTAATTTTGTTGAAGACTATTTAGACGAAGGATGGTCTGCAGCATTACCCGCAGTAGTGGATAGTGGAAAACCATTAGAGTTTCGTCTTTGGACACCTGAAACAAAATTAATTCCCGGTGTCTGGAATATTCCTACGCCAGTTGAACAAAATATTGTTGAACCATCGGTATTGATAGTGCCATTAGTTGGATTTGATGGAGATAATTATCGACTCGGTTATGGAGGAGGTTATTACGATCGGACGATTGTTAGTTTTAAAAATCGTCCATATGCGATAGGTATTGGTCTGGATATTACCCGACTCGCTACAATTTATCCGCAAACTCATGATATCCCTATGGATGAGGTTATTACGGTATAACGATGCGAATATTAATTCTTGGTGCAGGTGCAGCAGGTGGTTATCTGGGAGCACGTTTAATCGAGTCTGATGAAGAGGTAACATTTTTATTAAGAGGAGAGAGGCTGAATTTTATTCGAGATAATGGATTAATTGTATACAGTGAGTTAGGGAACATAAAGTGCAGAGCAAAGTTTATTACTTCAGATAAATTAACCCGCGATTTTGATCTGGTCATTCTTGCCTGCAAAGCGTATGCATTGATTAATGCAGTCAATGATATTAAACCTGCAATCGATAAAGATACACGTATATTACCTTTATTGAATGGTGTGAGTCATTTGCAGTATCTGGATGAATTTTTTGGTCGTGAAGCAATAATGGGAGGGTTGGTTCACCTGGCAGTTGAACTCGATACTAAAGGTCGGATTAACCATCTAAATCATTTTCATCGTTTTATTTTTGGTTGTCGTCACCCTGAACAAAATACATGTGGACGGATACTGGAAAATATTATTTCTAAAACTAAACTGGAATTTAGTCTCTCTACACATATTCAACATGATATGTGGGAGAAATTTATTTTTTTAACAACACTTGCTGGTGCTACCTGTTTATTCAGAGGCAATATTGGTGAAATTATGCAAACTGAAAGTGGTAAAGATTATATTACAGGCCTGTTTCAGGAGTGTGTGGATATAGCAACAGAATATGGACATCGACCGAATGATGCAACGATGCATGATTATATTGAATTATTAGCCAATGTTGATTCGGATTATACCTCTTCTATGTTAAGAGATATTAATGGAGGTGCTGCGACTGAAGCAAATCATATATTAGGTGAAATGCTGAAACGAGGTGTTGAAAAAAAATTATCTGTCACTTTGTTAGGATATGCTTATTCTCATTTACAAGTATATGAATATCAAAGAGACAGATTAATAATTTAAAGCTAATAATTTCATTAGTTTTATTTAAGTAAATTATAGTTAATGTGGAGGTTAAGGTAATGAGAAATTCTATTGTATTATTATTTTTAATTTCGGTTTCTGTATTTGTTTATGCAGGTGGAACGCCTGATTTCGTAACATTTCCTGAAGATTATAAAAGTTCATATATACTCTACCATACTCAAAATCGTGCAAATAACAAACAGGTTGCCGATTTCTATGCTAATAAACAGGCTGTTGAGAGTATTAAAAATGGAGAGTTGGCGGATGGCTCAGTTGTAGTAATGGAAGTTTATAAACCTGAACTTGATGAAGCTGGCAAGCCAGTAGCAGGTGTTGATGGTTTATTTAAAAAGTCAAAATTGGCAGCAATAGCTGTAATGGAAAAACGCAGTAATTGGGGTGACCAGTTTTCTGCTGAAGACCGTACCGGCAATTGGGGGTATGCAATTTATGATGCTAAAGGTAGTATAAAAGAAAATAATCTTGATTGCGTTTCCTGTCATAAACCATTAGAGAAAGAAGAATTTTTATTTACGTTTGAATATCTTGGTAAATAGTTATGGCTACACATCATGCACAACCAGGAGAAATTGTTGATTTAGCCACATGGGCCAACGATCTTCAAAAAAATATGACTAAAGTGGTGATGAAGTCGGAAGATATGGAAATTGCACGTTTAGTTATACCCTCCGGAAAATTGATTCCTGATCATAAAGTGTCAGGTCCAATAATTGTACATTGCATTCAGGGTAAAATTAAGTTCACTGCAATGGGAAAAATGCAAGAATTGAATAATGGAGAATTATTATATCTGGAACCATCCGAGCTACATTCGCTGGAAGGGATAGATGATGCTGTTATATTGCTTACGATTTTATTTAAGAATTAATTCATTATCATAATATAAGTAATTATTTAAGATGCTCAGAATATTTAAAAATATAATGAGTATCGATCCTTTCCGACCTGCATTCAGGCTCTTCTTCTTTGCTGGTTCCTTTTATGCTGTTGTCGCTATTTTTTTATGGTTATTACCCATGCAGGAGGTACTTCGATATTCCAGATCAGATCACAGTATTTCATGGCATATTCACGAAATGCTGTACGGTTTTGTTGCAGCAATAATCACCGGTTATTTATTGACGACAGTTTCACGTGCTGGTTCAAATAAGTATTTTGTCTGCTTTCTGTTATTGGCCTGGTTCAGCGGTCGATTAGTGATGAATTGTTTTTACTATTCATGGCCAGCATTCGCGTTGTTTACTCTTGATAGTCTATTTCCATTAATCATAGCATCGCTTGTAATTAAAGATCTGATAATAGGAGCAAAGAAAGAATATCTACTGCTTATTCCGATTCTTTTTTTGTTTCCAGCTGTAAATATACTATTTCATTTTGGAAAAACAGAGAACATTAAAGTGTCTGCATTACTGTTTTTGAATCATATGATTATTCTAATGATCACAATTATCGGTGGGCGTCTAATTTACAGTTTAACATTGAGTTGGCAACGTTCAGTAAAAAGTCAGTATTTACCTGAATCGAAACGAACTATCGAGATGGGCGTAATAGTAGTAACAGTTATAACAGCGTTCATAGATGTTTTCTTTCCAGGTTCAGTATGGCTTTATTTGTCTGCATTAATTGCAAGTTTATTTCATTTTCTCAGAATGTGGGGCTGGCGTACTTTCAAGGTATTATCAAGTTTTTCTTTATTAATTGTTCATTTGGCTTACGCCTGGATAGTAGTGGGTTATTTTATTTTAGCGTTTAGCTATTATGTTGACTGGATTAATCATAGTTCTGCTATGCATGTATTAAATATTGGAACAATAGCGACTATGATATTAGTCGTAATGACTCGTCTATCGATACGAACCAAAAACAACTTTATAAAAATCACTTCAAACATTACTTTTATATTAATTTTCTTCGCGACAATATTACGTTTATCAGCAAGCCTTCTAGTAGAAAGTTACAAAGTACTTTTACTTTTATCAGGAGCGTTGTGGATGATGGCGTTTGTTACTTTCTTAATCAGTTATTCGTTATCAATCTATGATATCTCTGTGTTTAAAAAAAATAGAACTAATTAAATTGCTATAACGTATCAAGATAACAATTTGTTGAGTTTGTTCTTATTTTTGGCTAAATCAGCAACAGTGTAAGAATCCAACACGTTTAAAAATGCTTCTGTCGCCTCATTCAATGCCCCTTTTAGTAGACAGGCTGGCACTATTGGACATAAAGGTTTATGACAATTAATGACCTTAAGATTATTTTCAGTTTGACGGATAACCTGACCCACAAGGATATCTGTTGCTGATTTAGCGAGTTCAATACCTCCACCTTGTCCACGTGTTGTTTCTATATAGCCAAATTTCGAAAGTTGATGCACGACTTTAACCATATGATTACGTGAAACGTTAAAAACTGTAGATATTTCTGCAATGTTTGCGCGTTTTTCCGGTCGTAACGCCAAAAATATAAGGACTCGCAGGGAATAATCGGAATGTCTAGTCAGATGCATAAGTTTTGCTTACTAAATTCAGAAAGTAATTATTATAGATTCTCGACAATTTATCTCTTTTCTTCTATATTTTAAACATGTATATTATATACATGTTAAATCTTATGTATAGCTCGGGAGGAAACCATGAGTGAATTTTTTACCAAGAATATGGCCAGGAATATTTATTTCGGTGGGAGTGTTTTCTTTATCCTGCTGTTTCTAGGCTTAACCTTCGATACTATTCGAGAATTACCGAAACGCGATCACAGGGAAAATATCACTGAGCAGGTTGCGCATGGAAAATTAATATGGGAGGAAAATAATTGTATTGGTTGTCATTCCCTGCTTGGTGAAGGTGCTTATTTTGCTCCAGAACTTGGTAATGTTTACAAACGTTATGGTAATTCCAAAGAAGCCATTATTGGTTTTATAAAGTCCAGACCTGTCGATGGTATCGAAGGACGACGTAGCATGCCGCAATTTAATTTAACCGAAGAAGAATTGGATGCTATCGCTGAATTCCTGAAGTGGACCAGCGAAGTTAACACTGAAAATTGGCCACCGAATATTCAAGGTTAATTTTTTTCGAACATTTAAGAGGATGTAAACATGCAATATCAATCTCAAGCCGTTGCAAAACCTTATTTTATAGCCGCGTTATCATTATTTGTCGTTCAAATTATTTTTGGCCTTATTATGGGTATGCAATATGTTATGGGTGACTTTTTGTTTCCTGAAATACCTTTCAACGTTGCTCGAATGGTACATACCAATACCCTGATTATCTGGATATTATTCGGTTTTATGGGTGCGAGTTATTTTCTTGTGCCTGAAGAAGCAGAGCGTGAACTTGAAAGCCCCAGGTTAGCGATTATTACTTTCTGGGTATTTCTTGCTGCAGCCGGACTAACGGTTATAGGATATTTATCAGTGCCATATTCGACCCTGGCAAAGGTAACCGGTAATCATTTATTACCCACTATGGGGCGCGAGTTTCTTGAGCAACCCACAATTACCAAGATAGGAATCGTACTTGTTGCGCTCTCGTTTTTATATAACATTGGCATGACAGTATTGAAAGGCAGGAAGACTGTTGTCAGCGTTGTGTTGGTAACCGGCCTGGTTGGTTTAGCAGTATTCTTTTTGTTTTCTTTTTATAACCCTGAAAATTTAATTCTGGATAAATATTTCTGGTGGTGGGTTGTGCATCTCTGGGTTGAAGGCGTCTGGGAATTAATACTAGGTTCTATTCTTGCATTTGTATTAATTAAAACAACGGGTGTCGATAGAGAAATTATCGATAAGTGGCTTTATGTCATTATCGCAATGGCACTTATTACAGGAATCATCGGTACAGGACACCATTATTTCTGGATCGGTACGCCGGGATACTGGCAATGGTTGGGGTCAGTTTTCGGTGCACTGGAACCAATTCCATTCTTTTTAATGACGATCTTTGCGTTTACGATGATCAATAAACGTCGACGAAATCATCCAAATAAAGCAGTAACCTTATGGGCGATGGGCACGGCAGTACTTTCTTTTATTGGTGCTGGTGTCTGGGGCTTCTTACACACACTGGCTCCTGTTAACTACTATACACATGGTACACAAATTACAGCTGCACATGGTCACATGGCTTTCTTTGGTGCATATGCGATGATTGTGTTAACAATTATTTCTTATGCCATGCCCATTCTTAGAGGACGCGGGCCAGCCAATAGTCATTCAGCGCAAGTTGTCGAAATGTGGTCGTTCTGGTTTATGAGTGTTGCTATGGTATTTATAACTTTATTTCTGACTGGTGCTGGAATACTACAGATTTGGTTGCAACGTTTTGAAGATGCGCTGCCATTCATGGTTGTCCAGGATAAAATCTCCATCTTTTACTGGATGCGTGAAGGTGCAGGTCTAATCTTTATGATTGGGTTGATTTTATACATCATCAGTTTTTTTGTTAAGGGTAAAGATGCGCCCGAAGTGGTAGAAGTATAAATGAATATGCAGGTAAAAGATGACATATCTCACTCATTAGAGCTACCCTATTATGAAGTTCAGGGAAATGAGATTGTGTTATTCGAATCTGCCTACCAACGTAAGCTGCCTATGTTACTTAAAGGGCCAACCGGTTGCGGTAAAACACGTTTGGTGCAACATATGGCAGCACGACTTAACAGGCCACTGTATACAGTGGCCTGCCATGATGACCTGACAGCATCAGATCTTGTTGGACGGCATCTGATTGAAGGCGGTTCTACCTATTGGCAGGATGGTCCTTTAACTAAAGCTGTTCGTAACGGTGGAATTTGCTATCTGGATGAAGTTGTTGAAGCACGAAAAGATACAATTGTTGTGCTGCATCCATTGACGGATGATCGACGTACCCTTTCAGTTGAACGTACGGGTGAAGTTTTACAATGTCCGCCGGAGTTTATGTTAGTTGTTTCCTACAATCCAGGTTATCAGAATTTACTTAAAGGAATGAAACCTTCCACTCGCCAACGGTTTGTTGCGGCGACATTTCAATATCCGGATACTGAGACTGAAGTTAATATCCTCATGCAGGAAACGGGAATTGATAAAACATGTGCTAGTCAATTGGTTCGTTTAGCATCGGGATTACGTAAACTGAAAGATATTGATTTGGAAGAAGCACCTTCAACACGCCTTTTAGTTTATGCCTCTGAATTGATATTAGAGAAAATTCCGGTAAGAGAAGCCTGTCTTGCTGCTATTATCGAACCCTTGACGGATGATCAGGAAACGACAAAAATATTGATGGATGTAGTAGATGCTATCTTTGCCTGATTTTCGTCATGGTTACAACAGATAAAAACATCAAACTGGCCAATCGATTATCTATTCTTGCTCCAGCATTATATTTATTAAATTTATTATTATTACCAGGACTGTCATTTTTGATCCTGGCAATCTTGTACATTAAATTTAGACAAATTGAACAAACAACTGCACGCGTTCAATTACAGCAAAACTTCTATATCAGTATTGTTTCCGGTCTGGTCATCGTCGGAATCAGTATTATTATTATGATAATTGGTGATCTTTCTTCGGTGTATAGTTGGATGGTCATGATTATTTATGTTTTATCAATTCACGCGATTCTGGCTTTGCTCGGTGCTTTTTCACTGGCTAAAGGTATTAATCAGCAAGCTTATATCTATCCAGGCTTATCTTTTATTTCAAAAAGGAAGATTTAATTATGGAAGAAACCGTAGGAAAGTACTGGCACGGACTCATTACCTTTGCAGCACGTAATCATTATCCTAAAGCGGCTGTTTCGCTAGATGATATAAAAATAAAATTGGGTATCTGGTTTAGAGCATTAGGTGGAAATAACTCATTAAGAATTGATGCATCAATACCCCGTCAACTTGGTCAGGAGAGAACGGTATTACAACGTATTGCCGGGACGAATCAAGCCATTCCTGTAGCTTCGCTCGAGCATGATTGTTTAAGACTGCCCGGACGACTTTCTGTGTATCCGGAAAAATCATTAAATAATGATTTGTTTTATTGGTTATCAGCACTGGCAGCAAGCAATACAGACTTTATAAATAATGATGATTGGCTTAATCAAAATATAAACGCCGTTCGTAATGTACTAATAGATTATCCCGGGCTTGAACACCGTTATTACAAACTGGTTAATGCTTATTTAACAGAACAGTTAAAACATAAAACAAAAAATAAACAGGAAAAAAAATGTAATGACATTATTGAGGCAGCACTGAAAAGTCCATTTTCAGAACATCATTGGCCAACTAATAGTTCTGTTAAACAATTCGTTCCGCTTTGGTTATATCAGGCTATTAATTCAGATGCGAAAAATCCGTTCAGCTCTGATGATGATTCAGAAACTTTTTCTTCAAATAGTAAAGAAAAGAAACTAAAAAAGAAGGATGGACGAAAAGGTGAATATAAAAACATGCCAAAAAGAGATGATGGCCTGTTGGCTACACGTCTGGAAAGTTTATTTAGCTGGTCTGAGTATGTCGGTGTTGACCGTCCCGTTGATGAAGGTGACGATGATGAAGCTGAACGTGTCGTCGATGACCTTGATGTCATTACTTTGTCTCGTGATAACAAGTCGACTGCTTCACGATTAAAATTTGACCTCGATCTTCCTTCTGAACAGGAAGACAATGTTTATTTGGGCGATGGAGTATTACAACCCGAGTGGGATTATAAAAAGCAAATCATGCAAAAAGATTATTGTTCCGTACAAGCCATGGTATCCAGAGACGTGAAGCCTACTGAGTTGCCTAAGCACCTCTATTACAAATCCCGAAAACTCAAAGCGCAATTTGAAAAACTTTTACTTAGCCGTGTCTGGGAAAGAGCACAAAATGACGGTAGTGAACTGGATTTGGAAGCTTTTGTACAACTTACAACAGATCAAGCTAATGGTCACAGTCATAGTACTGAGAATCTATATCGACGTCAGAATCGTTCTCTTCGAGACCTATGTTGTTTGTTGTTAGCAGATGTTTCTTTCTCTACGGATGCTTATATTGATGACAATTCACGAATTATTGACTGTATTCAGGATAGCTTATATTTATTTTCAGAAGCTTTAAGTCTGACTGGTGATCGCTTTGCTATCAGCGCTTTTTCTTCCAAACGACGTAATCATGTTCGTTTGTCCTGGATAAAACATTTTGACGAAGCATTAAGCCCAATAATCAGAGGTCGTATTGCAGATCTGAGACCTGGTTATTATACCCGCATCGGGGCTGCTATTCGGTATGCGACAGCGCAACTTGCTACCCAGACACATGAACACAAATTGTTGTTAATTCTAACCGATGGAAAACCAAATGATCTGGATCGTTATGAAGGTCGTTATGGTATTGAAGACACTCGGATGGCAATTATTGAGGCAAATAAAAAAGGAATTCATCCTTTCTGTGTTTCGATTGATGATAAAGCGAATGATTACCTGCCTTATATCTTTGGTAAGTCTTCATATACATTTGTAAGAAATGCAAATGAGTTGCCCTATAAATTGCCAAAATTATATTTAAAGCTGGCAAGTTAAAGCAGATAATTTTAATTATTTAATATTACTTATTAATGAGATTATGTGTTGGTTAATAATATTTATTATGAACATAGTTTTTTCCAGAGTTAATCATAATATTTCTAAAATCGAAATTTGTGATGGATTAAAACAATAGATACAGACAAGATATTCTCATAATGAGATCATTTTCACATTGTGAATATATGTCTGAAGATATATAAATCACAGTTGTCGAATGCAAAAAACGATACGGTAACCATCGAATAGTCAGAACGAGTGATGTAATGCTTAAAAAATTATCAATCATAATTTTATTCTTGTTTGTTTTTCTGTCGGCCTGTCGTAATGAAAATGATCCGCAGAAGGCATTTGATGATGGTGATTACGAACTATCATTTAGATTATGGAAAGAAAGAGCAGTTGAAGGGAATGATATAGCTCAGAATTATTTAGGTATCCATTATTATCTTGGTAGAGGTGTGAATCGAGATATTAAACAAGCTTTTCACTGGTACAAAAAGTCGGCAGAAGCGGGCAACCCGGATGCACAAAGAAATCTGGGAGCAATATATGAATCCGGTGATTTGGGCAATCGTGATTTTGAAAACGCGTATATATGGCTTTATGCATCATATAAACAGGGAAATACTAATGCTGCAAAAATACTGGAATCTATTTCAGGTCAGTTATCACCGGGACGAGTAAGAAGATTAAAACAGGTATCTATTCAGTACGTACTTAATAATATTGTCGATCCTGAGAATGATGATTTTTGAATTTTCTATAAATATGCTGTTACTAACGAGTCACTTTATGGTGTTAATTTAAATAGGTAGGCAAATACTATAAAGCCACAATCAGGAGTATTTATAAGCTTCAGGAACGAATCAACTCATATTTCGAAGAAGTGATTAATAATAATTAGTATTCTTGTTAAAGAAATTGATGGCCAGAATAAATTTCGTATATTTTCTTGGACAGGTTCGAATAGAGGCCTGCTGGTTAATAATCACTGAACCAATAATTTAGTTTATAAATTTTAAAATTGGTTGGGGATGCAGGATTCGAACCTGCACTGGCGGAGTCAGAGTTCGTTTGTCTCAGCCAGTCTTGCTTCGTGCTTTCTTCGTTGATTTCTTTCGAGTTTTCTTTGAAATTTGCGGCTTTTTTGTGGACGCTCGTGGAGAGGCCAAAGATTTCATCTCTTCCAAAATCGGTTTGAACTCCATAAGCTCAAAATGACGTTGTTTTCCTGAAACATTTTTGACTAATTTCATGTCTCTCAAAACGCACATTAAAAATCCTGCAGAGTTGCTACTACGACCTTTAAACAACTTATGTAAGTATTTTGCAGTAAGTTGCGTTTTATCTTTGACTTGTTGGAGTATTTTTATCACTTCATCTAGAGAAACTGGTTCTGATGAATAGAATCCTCCACCACTGTTTGAAATAAGTTGAACGAACAATAAGTTTTTAGGGTCGCGTAGTATGTCGTATCCAATCGTAGATTTGTTTGTTAAAGATTTACATTTTCCTGATTTAATTATTTTAAGTTGATTATCTGTCTTAGTTTTAATGGTCATAACTAATCCTCATGTTGTGTTGGTATTAAAATGTGATTGTGTCATGTATAAGTGAGTGCATTTCTTCAGGTAGGATGTCGGTGGGAATAACAAAAGCAAGACCATACTGATCGGTGCCTATATAAGGCGCATACAGATACTGGTCATTAATTCTACTGATGCCATCGAATTCTATGTCTTGCAGTTGATGCCAGTAGGAACTGATTTCTTCTAATGGATCACTTTCCTTTTCTAAAAGGATAATGTAACCATCTTCAGAAGGGTTATGTTTAACTCCGTGTAATTCATATTCAACGATCAAAACATCTATCAATCTTTGAATAATAAAAAATGCATTATGGGTATGTGGTAATTGATTTATATCCGATCTTTTTTTAAACGTTTTCATGTTGCATTCCTGTAAAAAGAAAAGCCCACTAATAAAAATATTAATGGGCCTTTGGGGGTTAAGAGGAGGATGAGGTATGTATCTATATAAGGTACTGCTTAGTGCGCAGTGTTTATTCGTCAATGTGATCTTCGAGGTACTTTCTTAGGTTTTCAGGAATCCAGGGTTCGTCAGGAACGAGAAAACTGAGCGTAAATTGGTTATTGGGGACATAAACGGCATGAAAAAATCCGTCAATTTTAGTGATTCCCTCAAATGGAATTTCATTCAATTTATATTGAATTCCAATCTCTAAGAGCGGTTCGAAACAATCGGTTTTTTCAATTAGAACCAAATAGCCATCTTTTGATGGGAAATAATCATTATTTATTGGATTACCAGTATTAATGATATTCGGCATCAATGATAATATGACAGGATAAGCGGGATTGGACTTTGATAAAAAATTTAAATCTGAAAAGGAACGAAAAAGACGCATTTAACCTCCTGTACTTTTATGGATGAAATTGTAAAAACTCGTGTCGAGAAAGTTGCCGAAATGATTGAGGCTGATTTTCAGCGTCAAGGAAACAGTATTGATATTAGCCAAGTAGAAAGGCTTGTCGTAAAAAAAGAACTAAACGGAAATGAAATTCTTGAGTTATATGATTTACTTATAGAAAAAAACATAATTTCTGATACTCAGAATCAAGAAGAAGATGATGATTATTTTGAGCATGAAGAAGAGAAAAAAGATGTAAAAGAAGAAGAAATATTAGATAAGTATGGATATCATGAATTACTAAGTGCTGAAGAAGAACGCAAACTTGGTTATTCATATATGCAGTATATTAATTTAATAGGCAGTGTGTCAGATGAAGAAATTAATGATGAATTTTTTGATCGGTATAAACATATAATTGAGAAAGGTATTAAAGCAAAGAATAAATTCATTACATCAAATATTAGATTAGTTATAAGTGTCGCCAAGAAATATAATTTTTTAAACTTTCTAAGTTTAGAAGACTTAATACAAGAAGGAATATTTGGGTTAATAAGGGCTGCTGAAAAATACGACTATAGAAAGGGATTTAAATTCTCTACGTATGCAACTTGGTGGATTAGGCAAGCTATTACTAGAGCTATTGCTAATACGGGAAGAACAATTAGGTTGCCAGTACATCTTGCAACTTCATTACATCGAATTAGAAAAGCAAGAGCCTACTTATACAGAATAAATAATGGTAGAGAACCTACAGTGAATGAAATTGCTCATCATACCGAGTATTCCATAGACCATACTAGATTACTTTGCGATCTTATTGATACTAAATTCGTTTCAACTGAACAACCGATAAGAAGTGATGAGCCTGATGACGGAAAAATAGTAGATTTTATAAGGGATGATAATTGTTTAAATCCTGAAGATTTAGTAATTGAGGAAAATATAACAAAAAAAATTGATATGGTTCTTTCTGAATTTCCAGCTAGAAAAAAAGATATTATAGAAAGACGATTTGGACTAAATGATGATGAAGTGTCTGAGACATTAGAACAAATTGGAAATGATTACACTGTGACTAGAGAAAGAATAAGACAACTAGAAGCGCAAGCATTAAAACAACTAAGATTGCCTAGTAAATCAAAAGAGCTTGAAATCTTGCTTGAGCACTTTATGGAATATGATGATGATTAGTGAAGAAAAATGTTTAAAGTTTATTGATTGGCTAGTTTCTGAAGTAGAAGTGTCGGGAAAGGGTGCAGATCTAGATCAACTAGAAAATGATCCAAGCGGTGTATTTTATTTAGGGAAAATATCACCAGAGGAGAGGGTTGCATTAATGGGATTGGGTGACCGTGGAGATAGACTTGAGCCGTGTTCAATTGGTGTACGTTTTTTACTATCAGATGAAATAAGTAAGTCAATAAATGTAGAGGCCAGTTTTCATCTTTGGATAAAAAATGAAGAGAAAATATGGAAAAAAACAGACCTTTTTAAATTTAATTTTGAGATACAAATTCCTAGTTATAAAAATAGTATTTCAATTGGGAATGAAAAAATTCTCAAAGGGATTAAAGAAAAAACAGGATTAGAGAATGTCTCTGCCGAAATAAGAGTTGATAGAAATACATTGGGAGAGCCAGATGAATTAATAGTAACTTTTGTTAACTGTTCAGATTCGGAGATTTATGCAAATTCGGATGGAATATTGTATGAATCAAAATTGACCATAAATAATGCTACCCATAAACCTTATTATTTAGAAGCATTGCCAGATTCATTTCGTTATGACAGAAGAATAGAAGCATACGGAATTAATTGTAGTGTATATGTAAAGAATAAGTATATAGAAACAACTGATTTAACAATACAAGATAAATATAGACCTGATTTTCAACATGATGCATTGAAAGATATTGATTTAAGTTTTAAAGGCTTGTCTGAAGCCCCACTTGAGAAATGTAAAAGTCTATTAAGCGCATATAAAAAATGGGGTGATAAAAAATGGAGTGACGATAAGTTACATGAATATGCGGGTCAATATGGCTGGTCCGATATTATGCTAGAAGAAGCCAAGAATGCAGCACATGAATATGAGGAAGAGGTTAAGCGAATATCAAATGGCATAGATTTGCTTCAGAAAAATGAATTAATAATGAAGTCATTCAAGTTAATGAATGAATCTATGTTAAATCTAGGTGCAAATTATAATTCTTGGCGACCGTTTCAAGTAGGTTTTTTACTAGCTAATTTGAATTCCTTAGTGGATAAGGAAAGTGAGGCTAACTTAGTAGATATAGTTTGGTTTGCCACAGGAGGCGGTAAAACTGAAACATATCTTGGATTAATACTTACAGCTGCATTTTTTGATAGATTAAAAGGAAAAATTACAGGTGTGACTGCATGGAGCAGGTTTCCATTAAGAATGCTTTCGCTGCAACAAACACAAAGATTTGCAAATGCATTAGCTGCTGCAGAAATAATTAGAAAAGAAAATAAAATATCTGGTGCTAAATTTTCATTAGGCTTTTATGTAGGAAGTAATGCTACGCCAAATAGTATTCCTGTAGAACCCAGACACGGTCAACCAGACCCTGATGATGAAAACATGCCTAATAATTATAAGTTACTGCAATATTGTCCATTCTGTCATAAAGATACAATCAAAATGGATTTTAATCGTATATTGTGGAAGCTTGAGCATGTCTGTGTAAATACGGAATGTCCATCACAGGGTGCCTTACCATTTTATATTGTTGACGATGAAATATATCGCTTTTTACCCACGGTTATAGTTGGAACATTAGACAAAGCAGCTGTAATTGGATTACAGAGTTCTATGAGAGGAATAATAGGTAGTCCACATGGGTTTTGTGAGGCAAATGGTCATGGTCATACCTATGCAAAAAGATCACGATTTCCAAATGGATGTTTAGTTCCCGGTTGTAAAGCAGATAAAAAACCGTTGCCAATGGATGAAAATCTATATGGTATGTCTTTCAGATTGCAAGATGAAATACATTTACTTAAAGACAGTCTTGGTGCTGTAGATGCCCATTATGAATCATTGTTAGATTCACTTCAGTTTGAGATAACTAATACTAGAGCAAAAATATTAGGTTCTTCAGCTACATTAGCTGGTTATGAAAAGCATATAGATATTCTATATAAGCGTGAAGCCAGAGTATTCCCGACACAAGGAGTGAAAATAGATGAAGGTTTTTGGAGTACTGATTCGTCTCAAGTAATGAGGAAATATATTGCTATATCACCAAGGGGTGTAACTTTAGAGTACGCTGTAGATAAAATTATTACAAAATTACAAATACTAATTAGAGAAATTGTAGATAAAAAAATAAACATTGAAGGAATATTAGAATTAACACAAGAAGATGTTGATAAATTAGTTGATATTTACGGTACTAATGTAATCTATGGGAATACTTTGCGTGATTTAGAAGCAACAATGAGATCATTAGAAACTCAAATTTTAGTTAAGGGAGAATTAAATACTGCGTCATTAACAGGGCAAACTGCATTTGATGAAGTGATATCAACTTTAAAGAGAATAGAGGAGCCGGAAATAGATTATTACGAAAGGTTGCATGTCATTACAGCATCTTCAATGATGTCACATGGTGTGGACTTGGATAGATTGAACATAATGATTATGTTAGGTGTACCATTAACAACATCAGAATTTATACAGAGTACAGCTAGAGTTGGAAGAAAATATCCTGGGTTTGTCTTTGTAATGCATAAAATAGGAAGAGAGAGAGATGCAGGCATCTATAGATCATTCAATAAATTTATAGAACAGGGCGATAGATTTGTCGAGCCAATACCAATAACTAGAAGAAGTCGTCGAGTATTAGAACGAACAATTGCAGCATTAGCTTTGTCAAGAATAATTTTTATACACGAGCCAAAAAGTGAAGATAATCTAACAACAGTTCTAAAATTACGTAAATATGTATTAGATGAAAAATTAGATGAATCAGAGGAAGTTGAAAAAATAATTAATTCATTAGAGTTAGACATTAATATTGATGCAAGTTTAATCAGTGATATAAAAAATTGGTATAATATATTTATTCGAAATTTAAATGATCCAACCGGTACATTTAGATTCCCATCAGAATTATCTCCAACAGGGCAACCTATGCGTTCACTAAGAGATGTTGAAGAAAATGCACCGATAATAGGCGGATTAATTAAATGAGAGCAGAAAGAAGTATTTCACAAATATTATTTGGTTACCTTCCACAGCAAACTGTAGATTTATATAAGAATGTCTGGAAGGTAAAAAATTGGAGAGAACCGAAGAATGAATCTTCTATTGATATTTCTACTGTAAAAAATGCTTTAAAACGTGCTGCCACTCCATGGAGACTTACTAATAATGATGGTGGTTACTGCATGGATCTCGAAAGGGGCTTCCCTCTAAAAGTACTTTTATTAGACAGGGAAAATGGGGTTTATGTTGAGCCGTTCCCACAGACATGGATGTGCAGAAAATGTAAACGTATACATAGAAATGCAGATAGCAGATGTCAATGTGGTTATTCTGGAAAGCTAGGACAATTGCCATTTGTTGGGTATCACCCAGAATGTGGTGCGATAGTAAGTCCATGGATACCTCAATGTAAAGAACATAAGCAAGTTAGAGTGATACTGCCGGGGACTAGTTCAGCATCAGAAATAAAGTTTGAATGTCCCATATGTGAAAAATTAATCAGAAAAGGTTTTGGTTTTATTGAATGTCAGTGTGGAAAAGGAAAATTGAGTTTTAATGTGCATAGAGCTGCGTCTGTTTATACTCCTAGATCAGTTGTCGTCGTCAATCCACCATCCCTTGAGAAAATAAAAATGTTACGTAGTGCTGGTGGTGCAGCAAAAGCTCTCCATTGGGTTATAAATGGAATGAAAGAAGATTCTGTTGCAGAGGTTAAGAGTACAAAGTCATCACTACGCAGTCAATTAAGAGAGCAGGGCTTAGAAGAATCAGTAATTGATGCGATGATTAAAGCAGCTGAATCTCAACAAAAATTTGATGATGAGAGTTTGGAATTAAACTTACCTAAAGAAATTTTAGAAGATGCTGAAACAGATGCTGTTTCAATCGCATTAGCTTGTTATGACTCAAGATGTACAGTAGATAAATTAAAAGACGATTATAAAGATAATAATAAACTAAAAAGTTTGTACGAAAAAAATTATCCATTGGCTTTAAAAATGGCAGGATTAGATAGTGTGGAATTAATTGATAAATTTCCCGTTTTAACAGGAGCATATGGGTATACTAGAGGTAAACAAGAACCGGGTGAATCAAGGCTTGTACCGTTTAAAAATAAAAAAGGCGAATATAATATTTATGCTGATATAGTCGAGACAGAAGCACTATTATTTAAACTTGATCCAATTAAAATACTTAAATGGTTAAAATTATTTAATTCAAATTTAAATGAACATGACACCCCAAGAGAAGCAAGAGTTGAGATATTAAAAAATACTAGATTTCCAAAACCAGGAGAAAATATTGGCGAGATTAATACAGGGGTTATATTATTAAAGCTAATTCATTCATTTGCTCATAAAGTTATAAGACTTTCTGCAGTTTATTCAGGTATTGATCAGAACGCATTATCAGAGCTATTAGTTCCCAGTCATTTAGGATTTTTTGTATATGCTGTAGGAAGAGGTGATTTCGTATTAGGTGGTCTTCAAGCTTTATTCGAAAGTGAGCTAGATAATTTACTAAATGATTTAGTCAATGGCGAACATCGATGTCCACTTGATCCGGGTTGTAGAAAAAGTGGCGGGGCATGTATGGCATGTTTACATATTGGGGAACCATCTTGTAGATATTTTAATCAATATTTAAGCAGGGATGTATTGGCTTATGAAAAAGGTTACTTTTCGTTTATTTCTGCTCAAAATTAATAGTAGATGCGATTTTTTCAGTTGTAACTAAAAATAAAGCATTTCTTGCTCTACTGAGTCCAACATAACATTTTTGTTGAAACTCAATTAATTGAGCTTCTATTTTAGTTATATTCAATATGATGATTTCAGATTCTAAACCCTTAAATCTGGATATTGATTCTACAGTAATACCTTTTTTACCAAAATTAGTAAACATTGTGTTACATATGGCCTTTCCAGTTAAGTAATTTATGTTTTCATTATTATCAGATAGAATAGTTATTTTTTTACTATCAATTCCTTCTTCCATTAAAAGTTCTTCGCATAAATTTTCAATTAATTCACAGTCCATTTTATTGCCGTAGCCTCTTATAAAAACAGGATCTGGTCCAACAATGCCTAGAGAAAATGAGTTGTCTTTAAAAATAGAATTAACTTTATCTGCAATTTGATCTGTATTTCTGCAATTAGTATCTAATGTAACATTAGGCCAATCTTTAAAGGAAGTTATATTTATATTTCGTGAATAAATATCTTGATGAGAATCCATAAATACATAAAAAAAACAGTTTTCTTTATCAGAAAAAAGAAGTTCCAATGACTCAATCCAGCCATAAGAAAAATCCTGTCCTTCATCAATAATTATGCTATCAAAATAAGTGTTGTTAATATCAGATGCTTCTAATAACAGAGATGCAGAGTCGTTTTCCCACCACGACGACGAAATACTATCTGGAATAGGTAGTTTTGCCTTATTAGCCTCACTAAATATTAAGTGATGATAAGTGCATATAGTAATATTAGAATTATTTCCTAACTCTTTGGCTGTATGTTCTGCAAGTAATTTATTATAACAAACTAGTAAAACATTATGTTCTTTTGATAGCTCAACTGCTTTATATTTAGCAAGTACAGATTTTCCTGTGCCAGCACTACCTAATACGATACATTTTCTTATTCTCCTTAGTTGCCTAAATGCTTTAATTTGAGATTTAGTTAATTCTATTATTTTATCTTCAGCTTCCGAAATATTATCTATGAGACGTTTTTTTATTGTGATTGTTGGAGCCAACGTATCAATAATACAGTCAAGATGATCATTTGTTATGTTGTTGTACTGGTTCCAATGTTTAAAAATCCTTTTTAAAGATTCTTCTGGGTCTTTTAAGTCATTTCTGTCTAATATTATTTTTCTGTCTCCATAAGTGCTTATATTGTCATCAATGGTCATTTTAGGAAATACAACAGCGTGACTGACATAAAACTTATCTTTAATATCTATTTTTTCTTTTAAGAATTTTATTAAGGCAAATTTAGAGTCTTTAGCTTGTTCGAATGGATTTTTTATTGAGTGCTTTCCATGTTCATTATGAGAGAACCATGCACCATATTCTATTGTTATCTCATCTCCTCCTTTGACTTCTAAGACAATGATTCCATGTGCTGGGTGTACTATGATGAAATCAGCTTCGCCGTCTCCTTGTCTTCCATTTCTAATTGTTTGCCAAGCTACAGAGTGGAATATGTACCAAGGTAATTGTAATTGAGAGAATGATTCGAAAACGTATCTTTCTGAATAGGGACTATCATTGCTAATTTTAGAGGGATAAATAGGCATCTAAAAATTTAGTAATCTAGAGATTTTACAATGCTATTTCCAATTATGTGTCCTAGTTTTGGAGGTACTGCATTACCAATTAATCGACCTAAATGAGTAAATTTTATAGATGAATTACCTTCTAAAAATTTATATTTTTTGGGAAAGCCTTGAATTAAAGCACCTTCACGAATAGATAAAGCTCTATTTTGTTCTGGATGACCGAATCGACCATTTCCATAACCAAAAAATTGTGTTGTTATAGTACTAGACGGTTTGTTCCATTCTAGCCTACCGTATACGCCACTATAAAATTTGCCAGTGTGTTTTTTATGGCATTTAGTTACTATTTTTGAGTTCCAATCTCTCCATGTGCCACCAGGTTTTGATTGTTTAATTCTTTTTAAATTTATATTTGTTAAGCTGGCAGCTGTATGTAAAGGGTCGTTTTTGCTTTGCTCCCCAGCTTTAATTTTTTCCATTTTACCTATAACGTCAAATAGAGATTTAACTTCCTTATTGTATGGTTTTAATAATTCAATATCAGAGTGTTTAGAGGCTATTAATACCAAACGTTTCCGAGTTTGAGCAAGACCAATTGTTGTGCAGTCGACAATTTCGTAATTGTATTGATAATTACATTTATCAAGTATTTTAATTAAACTACGAAATGCCTTATGTTTTATCAAAGATGGAACATTTTCCATTGTTACAAAATCGGGTTCTGTTTCTTGAACTAATCGACTGAACTCATTTACAAGTTTCCATTTATTATCATTTCTTCCCTGTGTATATGTAGAAAATGGCTGACAAGGAGCACAACCAGCCAAAAGTTTTAAGCCATCTGAAGGAAATATTTCATTGATGTCATTTTTTGTGATTTTACAAATATCTTTGCAAATGAATTTGACTCTATTATTGTACTGATATGGATACTCACAATTTGAATCAATATCTATTCCTGCTAAAACAGAAATACCTGCTTTTTGGAGTCCATATGTCAGCCCCCCAACTCCACAAAACAAATCAATAGCGTATATTTTCTTAGGTTTGCTCATTTGCCAATATCATTTATAGAGAAAGACGATCAACTTGATATAAGTATATAATATATATGATAAAACAAGGATATATTAATAAGCAAATCAAAAAAACATTTAAGATAGGTCAGACCACCTCATTCATCAAACAGTTTGTATTTTCGGTAGTTGATAGAGCGCTCAGAGAGCGTTACGGTAAGGACTATTCAATGAAGTGTCTTCAATCGTCTTATGCAATTCAATCTATTCTCAGCAGTATGGGTATAAAATCCACTCTATATACTGGAGGGGTTTGTTTTGCTGAAGTTTATAAAAATGAAGAAATAATGAATTGGAGCGGATTTTGGGATAAGGATCACCATGTTTGGTTGCTGACTGAATTTCGAGAGATAGTTGATTTGACTATTTGTGAATTGCATTTACATCCATCAACATCAAGAAATGATGTAATACCGATACCTCCATTATGGTGGAATGATTTAGATACTTGGCCTCCTGTAATTAGGTATCTACCAGAAGGTGAAATTTCAATTATGTTGCCTGAGGATGAAATGGAGGATCTTGAAGAATTTAAAACAAGTGTTTTAAATGATAAAGACAACATGATACGTCAATGTGATATAAATGATGTTAAGTTTTCACCCATCATGGAAGGCGTAAAATCTATTAATATTTTGACAGAAAATGGAAATCCATGGTTATGTCAATGTATAAAGTTTCAAGATATGAACATACCTTTCCCTACATGGGTTCAGAATAGAATAAACGAATACATCAATTCAAAATGAAATGTATTATAGCTCCATTGTTAACATTCTACTTTCCATCCAACTTCACAAGCTAAATATTCGAATATAACAATCCGTATAACTATTCCTCCAACATCACTAATTGCTAAATATCGATAGTAACCCTCCTGAACTTCTATCCAGTCATTAACTAACAGTTGCTGTCTTTTTTGGTCACCCGAATCTGATTGTAATAAAATTTCAGTAGCAAACATTCTTTGCATATTTCTAGAGCCTATTTCCCCAATTAACTGTTGGATGTGTGCTGAATTAAATATTTCACGTATGTCTTTATCTAGATTTTCTAACGCATTACACCAATAAAAATCTGGTTTATTAGTACAGGGCAGACTTAATTCAAACGCTGCATGCCCTTTTGCTAGTTTGAGCATGACATTTTTAACTCGATCTTCTTCTATATTAAAAAATATTTTATCTTTGTTAATAAATTTTGCTGTTTCTATTCTATTTTTTAACGCTGGAGATCGTTCTAAGGTTCTAGCTATTTTTGGATTTTTAATTATTTTAGGATCAGTTGTGCCAGCTAATACACACTCTAAAAGACAAACAAGATACTGCTCATCTAAAGAAAAGGCTTGATTACATTTTTTACAAGCGCCGACTACAGGCAAATTATCGGGAAAAGGAGCTTCAAGAAAAATTCGGGATGGAACATGATCTCGTGTTTCTGCTTTACCTCCACAATAAAGGCATCCGTTGATCAATCTATCGTCTGCTAAATTAAGTAACTGGTCCATTAGTTCATCATTAAGTATAAGATAATAAGTTGGCTCCTTGGGACAGGTTCGAACTTTGACTTAGCGGTATACAAACACTCGTTCAGGATTTCAGAATTTCAGTTTTCAAAATTTAAAATTGGCTGGGGGTAGAGGATTCGAACCTCTACTGACGGAGTCAGAGTCCGCAGTCCTACCATTAGACGAACCCCCAAATTTGTGATTTTTCTCTTCTACGAAGAGAAATGTTTTCATGACTAACCTTCAATATATTAGATTGTTTTCTTTTTTTTATCTTCGGAAATAAAATATTTTACTGGCTTCTCTTTGTTTGAAGAGAATTTATAACGAACCATTAAGCACTTAATATTTTCTCATGGCATCATGTTTTTTTTCAAACTTTTTGAAAAATTTTCCCTGGATTACCTGCTTTTTGGTTTCTACCGCTTCGAATCTACCGATTACGTCCTATCATCGTATCCGTTGCGTCCGTGGAGTCGTACATTTATGCAGGCGAAAAAAAAGAGGGTAAAAAAACCCTCTCTTTTGAAACGTTCTTTTGAACTTAACGTTTTGAGTATTGTGGACGCTTACGTGCTTTATGCAGACCGACTTTCTTACGCTCTACTTCACGCGCATCACGAGTAACAAAACCGGCTCCGCGTAATGTTTTACGCAACGTTTCATCGTATTCCATCAATGCACGAGTAATACCATGGCGTATTGCACCGGCTTGACCTGAAATGCCACCGCCTTTAACAGTGATATTGAAATCAAACTGGTCGAGCATTTCTAATGTTTCTAATGGTTGGCGGACGATCATACGACCTGTTTCACGACCAAAGTATTGATCCAGTGTTTTGTTATTGATGATAATTTCGCCGTTGCCGCGTTTTAAAAATACGCGTGCTGCTGAGCTTTTACGTCTTCCGGTGCTGTAATACGTTTCGTTCGCCATGCTCTAAATCTCCAGTACTTGAGGTTGTTGTGCTGCATGTTGATGCTGAGCATCGGCGTAGACTTTAAGCTTACGATACATATCACGACCCAGAGGGCCTTTGGGAAGCATGCCTTTCACAGCTTTTTCGATAATTTGTTCTGGTTTCTTAGCAAGTAACTTTTCGAAGTTAATTGATTTAAGACCACCTGGATAACCGGTATGGTGGTGGTACATTTTGTCAGTTCGTTTATTACCACTGACATGGATGTCCTTAGCATTAATAACAACGATGTAATCACCCGTGTCCATGTGAGGCGTATACTCAGCTTTATGTTTGCCGCGCAGACGACGTGCAACTTCAGTTGCTAAACGCCCTAGCGTCTTGCCTGTGGCATCGATAATATACCAATCGCGCTTTATTGTAGAAGGTGTTGCAGTAAAGGTTTTCATACAAATTCCTGAAAATCCGGTTACCCGGCTAAAAAAGAGGGGGAATAGTACGGATTGCCCCCTTGGCTGTCAACATTATCAGGGCGATATTCTTACTGATATTGTTTAAAATTTGAGTCATATTCAATGGAGATTTTTCATCGATATACTTTAATATAGTGTTATTCTGTATAAACAACTAAAAAGATAATGAAATCAAGACGATATACTGCATTAGACCATGGGATTATGATCCTGGATTCTATTCTCGGAAACCTGTCCGAATCACCAGTGGCGCGGGTAAAAAGACCAAATCCAGCAAATAACTATCCTGAGTCTGAGCTGAGTGAAAATGAGAAGCAGCACATATCTGCTTTGATGCGAGTTAATCATGCTGGAGAAATTGCCGCGCAAGCTCTTTATAAAGCCCAGGCTTTAACTGCCAGAGATGAGGAGCTCAAGAAAACTATGCAGCAATCTGCTGATGAGGAGATAGATCATCTTGACTGGTGTGAATCACGGATAAAAGAATTGGGTGACCATACCAGTTATCTGGAACCTGTCTGGTATGCAGGATCATTTGGTATAGGTGTCTTAGCAGGCTGTTTTGGTGATAAATGGAATCTGGGATTTCTAGCGGAAACTGAGCATCAGGTAGTAAGACACATAGATTCACACCTGAAACAATTGCCACAACAGGATGATCGAAGTCGTGCTATTTTAGAGCAGATGCGTGAGGATGAGTTACATCATGCAGTGACGGCTGAGCATGCTGGAGCAGAAATTTTACCAAAAAGCATAAAGCGTTTGATGAACTTGACTTCGAAGGTCATGACGAAAACAGCTTATAAAATATAATTTTTTTATCTTTCCCATTCAGGTCAAAAAAATTTTAAATTTCTCTTGAAAATGTTTCGACTACCCCCATCTTTTTATTAAGTTAAATAAAATTCATTTTGGAGGTAGATAAAATGGCTTTAACAAATTATGAACCATGGGGTTTGTTAGACAGGTTTAATCAACAGCTGAATCAACTGGGTTATTCCGATAAGTCGTTATCAAGTAATGATAATGATTTTTCAAACGTTGTCACCAGTCATTGGCGTCCGGCAGTTGATATTAAAGAAGAAGCAGATCGTTTTTTGATCACAGCAGATTTGCCTGGCGTCGATCCTAAAGACATCGAAATCACGATGGATAATGGCATACTGACGATTAAGGGTGAACGTGAATCAGAAGTTCGCGATGAAAAAGAAGGTTATAAACGTGTTGAACGTGTCAGTGGTACTTTTTATCGTCGCTTTAGCTTACCGGATACAGCAGATGCTGAACGTATTGAAGCAAAAGGTAAAGACGGAGTGTTAGAAGTCATTTTGCCCAAGCATGAAAAAGTTCAGCCTCGTAAGATTGAAGTAAAAAGCTGAAAAGATAAAAGTAGTTAAAACACACAGGCAGAGAATTCTGCTTGTGTGTTATTTTATTTGCCATTTGAACTTTTTAACAACAATGCTTTACTAATTAACAAATATAAAAACTCACGGAATTTCCATGAAAAAAATAATAGCCAGACTATTTACCCGTTGCTTTCTAATTTCTTTTTCTTTTTTTGTACCGCTAGTTAATGCCGCGCTACCCATTCAACTCGATGGAAAAGAATTACCCAGTCTGGCCCCAATGCTGGAAAACGTCACACCCGGTGTGGTCAATATAGCGACCGAAGGCAGTATAAAAATTCAACAAAATCCGCTGTTTGCCGATCCGTTTTTTCGCCGGTTTTTTAATGTACCTAATCAACCATTGGAACGTAAAACAAGTAGTTTGGGGTCAGGTGTTATTGTCGATGCAAAACGTGGTCTGGTTTTAACAAATAATCATGTTATTGCCAATGCTAACCAGATACTCGTGACCTTACGTGATGGTCGTCATTTGGAAGCAGAAGTTGTTGGTACTGATCCAGAAACCGATGTCGCTGTAATCAAGATTCCGGCAGATAATTTAACTGAAGTAAAGACAACTGATTCGGATAGTTTGAAAGTCGGTGATTTTGTCGTTGCGATTGGTAACCCTTTTGGACTTGGTCAAACAGTAACATCGGGTATCGTTAGTGCCTTGGGTCGAAGTGGGTTAGGCATTGAAGGATATGAGGACTTTATTCAAACCGATGCATCGATTAATCCGGGAAATTCAGGTGGCGCCCTGGTTAATCTTCGTGGTCAATTAGCGGGTATTAATACAGCAATAATTGCTCCGAATGGTGGAGGTAATGTTGGTATTGGTTTAGCGATCCCGATTAATCTTGCTTTGCAGATTATGGAACAGCTTGTTGAGACAGGTGAAGTTAAGCGAGGTTTTCTTGGCGTAAGCATGCAGAATCTCAGCCCATCTCTGGCAGAGGCTTTCGGTCTTAAAGGGCAAAATGGTGCCATTATAAACGAAGTATTGAGCGGCTCTCCTGCAGATAAAGCCGGTTTACTAGCAGGAGATATTGTTATTTCTACTGATGGCAAACCTGTTAAAAATGCAGCTGATTTGAGAAATCGCGTTGGTCTTTTGCCTGTTGGTGAAAAGATAAAATTCAGAATATTACGCGATGGTAAAGAATCTGATTTTATTATCACGGTAGATGAAAATACCCAAATAAGTTCATCACCAAGAGCGATGAATGAATTACTGCAAGGTGTGACCGTAGGCGATATTGAAAAAGGTAATCCTTACTTTGGAAAAGTTGAAGGTATTGCGGTACTGGATGTGCAACGAGGCAGTTTTGCCTGGCGTAGCGGTCTTAGAGCAATGGATATTATTACTTCAGTGAATAAACATCCGGTTAAAAGTTTAAAAGAGTTTTTATCTGCAGTAGATAAAAAGAATGATTCACTTCTATTTAGAATTATACGTGGAAATGCAGCGGCATTTCTTGTTCTTAAAAAATAATTAGAATCCAAGTTTACAACTGGCGATTGATTCTTTAACAAGTTCAATCGCCTTTTTTCTGGGAAAGGATTTTCGATAGGCGATAATCACTTCACGATAAGGAACAGGATTACTAAACGGGCGGTATTCAAGCAGGCTGTTTAATCCAGGTTGAGCCTCGATAGACAAGCTGGGGAGTATGGTAATACCGACTCCGGCCGCAACCATTTGTCGAATGGTTTCTATTGAACTACTTTCCAGCGTTTTTTGTATATTTTTATCTTCTCCTAATGGATTGATGCAGCTTGGACAAAGTTCAACAATCTGGTCGCGAAAGCAATTACCTGCCTTCAGTAGTAGCATTGTGTCATTTAGCAGGTCGTCTGCTTTTAGTTTTTTCTTTTTTGTTAACGGGTGTTCTTTTGGTAAGGCAACCTGAAAGGCTTCTTTATAAAGAATTTCAGTCGAGATGCCTGATTCTTCAAAAGGGTTTGAAAGAATCGCAATATCAATTTCACCGGATTTTAATTTTACTGATAAATTATGCGTAAAATCTTCTTCTATTATTAAAGTCAGTTCCGGTGCTTGCTTACTAACAACGGGAATGAGTCTTGGAAGTAAATAGGGACCTATGGTGTAAATAACACCAAGTTTCAATTCGCCTTTTAATTCATCTTTATTTTGTTTGGCAATTTCTTTTAAATTGTTTGTTTCATTTAAGATTAACTCAGCTTGTTTGATAATAGCTTCACCTATCGGTGTAACAGAAATTTCATGTTGATGCCGTTCGAATAAAGCAACGCCTAATTCTTCTTCAATTTTTTTCACAGCAACACTTAGCGTAGGTTGACTGACGAAACATCTTTCAGCAGCACGACCAAAATGTAGTTCTTTTGCAACTGCAACAATATAGCGAAATTCAGAAAGAGTCATGATTAGGTATTAATGATTATTTAATCGAAATGATATTAGAAACTCTATCATTGGTTGTAGTATTAGATATTATGTTATTTAGTAATTCTACATCGATGTAATTTTTACCAAAACTGTTCCCCTGGGATAGTGATAAAGGTTTATCAGGTTCACCGAGGTTATCTGCAACAATGGAAGCGCCGGCAAAGTCATTATCGACTGTGTATGCGTGTGTGGTAATGATCGTTTTTAAACCCGCAGCAAGTGCCGCCATGTTTCCATTTTGTGTGTCTTCAATTGCAACACAGTCTTTAGCATCTAATCCGAGGCCAGCGAGTACACATTGGTAAGCAGCTGGTGAAGGTTTTTTATCTTGTACGGTATCGCTGGTAACAATTGAATTAAATAATTCGTTTGGTTCAATATCTAATACTTTCTTAAATAGACTCCTCAGATTGGCCATTGATGAACTTGTTGCAACACCGATTTGTATTCCTTTTTCACGAGCTTCATTAATTAAACGGATTACACCGGGACGAAACTCAATACCATCACTTTTTAACAGGTCACGATAATGTTTGGATTTTCGCTTGTGTAAGTCATGGACAAAACTTTCATGATCATCGACTTTATTTTTTAGCGTTTCATCTTCATTCAGGTGTTTTCTAAAACGCTCTTTTCCTCCGGATATTAGAAGTATTTCCCGGTATTTTTCTTCTGGCCAGTGCCAATCGATATCATCATTTTCCTTGAAAGTTTTATTGAATGCCTGACGATGAATTTCCTCGGTATCCGCTATGGTGCCGTCTACGTCAAAAATGATGCCTTTTAGTTTCATCAGCGAATAAAAGTGAACTCACTTTTCATTAGTTATACTCTATTGATTATAATCAATTAATAGAATGATGCAACGCAATATTTTTTATTTGACTGAATATATTCGATTGGATGAGATAGTCATTTATATTGTATTTTTCATTAGGTACGATTATGCACATGGATGTACTGTATACCGGTATACAGGAGCAATAATCGATGGTGTAATCTTCAATCAACAATCCGATTAACCAGCATGGACACAAAAGGTTTTATATAGCGTGATAGATATTACTTTAAATGAACAAACCATATTGGCGATACTCATTACCGCTCTGTCAGGCGTTGTCATTCTATGGCTGATTAACCGAAGCAAAAACAGGCAATTAACAAATGAAATAACCGAGCTTGAGCGTCAGTTGGCTGTGGAAAACGAACGTGCCGAAAATAAGGATTATCGTCTTGATGAATTGAATGATGCGTTAAGAGAACGTAAAAAACAGAATCAGGAACTGCAAAATAGTATTGAAGATAATAAAGTCACGATTGCCGAGTTAAGCACTCGACTTGATGAAGAAAGAAAAGTTTCTCAGGAGAAAATGGTTTTATTAGAGCAGGCTGAGAAAAAAATGATGGATGCATTTGAAAACCTGTCAAATAAAATTCTGGAAGAAAAAAGTAAAAAGTTTACCGAACAAAATAAAAGTAATATTGGTGAAGTGCTCAATCCATTAAGGGAACAACTCGGAGATTTCCGAAAAAAAATTGAAGATGTTTACGATAAGGAAACAAAAGATCGTTTGTCTTTGTATCATGAAATAACCAACCTGAAATCATTAAATGAACAAATGAGTAAGGATGCGATAAACCTGACTAAAGCACTAAAAGGTGACAGTAAAAAACGTGGTGATTGGGGTGAAGTTATACTTGAAAGAGTATTGGAAGATTCCGGTTTAAAAAATGGACGTGAATATGAAGTACAGGGAAGCTATCGAGATGAATCAGGAAAATTATTTTATCCGGATGTCGTTGTTCATTTACCAAATAATCGAGATGTTGTAATTGATTCAAAAATATCCCTGAATGCTTATGAAAGATATTATGCTGCAGAAGATGAACGGGAAAAACAGCAGGCACTCAACGAACACTTAACGTCAGTTAGAACACATGTAAATGGCTTGAAAGGCAAGAGTTACGATGAATTAGTCGGCGTTAACTCACTGGATATGGTGTTAATGTTTGTAGCAATAGAACCTGCATTAATGCTGGCATTTGAGAATGATGATTCATTATTTCAGGATGCATTCACAAAGGGTATCTTTTTAGTCAGTCCTTCTACCTTAACAATGAATTTACAAGTCATTCAAAATATGTGGCGTTACGAATATCAAAATCAAAATGCACAGGAAATCGCAAAACGTGCTGGTGACATGTATGACAAGTTTGCCGGTTTTGTTGAAGCGCTGGAAGATGTTGGTGACAAAATAGGAAAAGCGCAATCAGCCTATGACACAGCGCATAATCGTTTAGTCGATGGAAAAGGAAATTTAATTTCCCGTGCGGAAGCAATTCGTAAATTGGGCGACCTGAAAACGAACAAGAAACTATCAACAGATATTGTTAATAAATCACTACCTGAAAGTTGAAATAATATTGTTTCGCTAACGGCGAAGAATACTCAGCCAACGATAAAAATTAAGTAAACTTGCCAGTGAAGCCGAGACATAGGTTAGTGCTGCAGCGGTAAGAATTTTTCTGGCAATCGGCATGGCCTGTTCAGGGATATATTTTCCCTCACTTAATATGGGAAGAGCACGATTGAAACTGGCATCAAACTCGACCGGCAATGTAAACAGATGCAAAATAACAGGCAAACACATAATGGTTAAGCCGGCTAATAACATAACAGCGCCGACAGACGGTAATTTTACCAATACCATAGCAAATGGCAGACTGATTAAAATAAACGAAGCAATCTTTTCAGCAGCGGCGGCTGTCGTTGCCAACTTCGTTCTTAACAGTAACGGTTTGTAATTTGTGTGATGTTGTAGAGCATGGCCAAACTCATGGGCAGCAATAGTAATGGCAGTCAAAGATTTTCCATCATGATTACTTTCAGAAAGACGAATTGTTTTTGATTGTGGATCGTAGTGATCGTTGCCATTTTCTGTTTGTTCAACGGTAATGTCTTTTAATTCAAAACGATTAATCAGATGTTTTGCCAATTCTCCACCTGTACCCGGTAATTCTTCAATATTCCGGTCATATTTTTTTATGACTCGCTTTACCCAGAATTGCGGGAAAAAAACAATAATTAATAGTGTTACTATGACTAATGCTGGCAGCATGTTTAGCTCATGATATTATTGGAATAAAAATTACAAATTCAAATCATTATACCCAAGTTCCCGGAATATGCAGACGCCCTTAGATAAATATACGAGTGACCTTCAACAGGAAGAGTTCACCGCCGATCCGGCTCAAAAAATAGCCGTGATGCATATGCAAAGATTATTTGAAAAATTGATTGAGCCGCCTCAAAAACAAAATGGTTTCGTTAATCGAATTAAATCAATATTTAACAAAACAGAGAAACAGGAAATAAAAGGTTTGTATTTTTGGGGCGGTGTCGGTCGTGGTAAAACTTATCTGGTAGACAGTTTTTATGATTGCCTGCCTTTTGAAAATAAAATAAGAATTCATTTCCACCGGTTTATGCAAAACATTCATAAAGAATTAAAAACGCTTGGTAATATAGAAAGTCCGTTGAAGATTATTGCGCAACGATTAGCCGATGAAACACGTATTCTTTGTTTCGACGAGTTTCATGTATCCGATATTACCGATGCTATGTTGTTAGGTGGCTTATTCGAAGCCTTATTTGAACGTGGTGTTATTCTTGTCACGACATCTAACCAGCACCCTGACCAGTTATATCAAGGTGGTTTACAAAGGGAGCGGTTTCTACCGGCAATTGCATTACTCAAACAATATACTGAAGTGGTAAATGTTGATTCCGGTGTTGATTATCGGTTGCAGTTTCTTGATCATGCGGAAATATATCATTCTCCGCTAGATAAACGTGCCAATACCATGCTGGAAGATGATTTCGTACATGTCTGTCCTGATGAAGGTAGCAAGGAAGAAATACTGGATATAGAAGGTCGCACTATACAAACAGTGCGATGTGGTGACGGTGTCGTTTGGTTTGATTTCAAAGCACTGTGCGACGGGCCACGGGGTGCGGCTGATTATATTGAAATAGCCCGACAATATCAGACCGTTCTACTTGCCAATATTCCAATCATGGATGACCACGAAAATGATATGGTCAAACGTTTCATCACCCTAGTGGATGAATTTTATGATCGACATGTAAAATTGATTATTACAGCTGAATCAGTTCCAGAAGGACTTTATAAAGGAACACGTTTAGCCGAAGCTTTCAAGCGAACAATTAGTCGACTCGAAGAGATGCGGACGCACGACTATCTAGCTAAGGAACATATTCCATAAACTTGCTTTAAACCGCTGTTTTTCTTTATTTTTTTTATAAACTTAATGACGTAGCTCACATTTTCTCCATAACTTAGCGTATTTATTTGACATATCACAATATATAATCTATATAAATAGCTAATATTTAAAAGAAAAATAATTTTAAATATTACTTATTCACTAACAAAAAGAAGGAAGTACGTATTGAATGCTTCGGCATCAAATTTAGAGCAGGATATCGAGTCAGATATCGCAAAGGCACTTGAGTATCGCTATGGGGATGGCCTGGTTTATTTACCAAAGCACCAGCCAGAAAGTCTTTACAAGTTAGCGACAAGTAAGGGTTTTGTTGATCAAGAAGGTTATCTGACACGAAAGGGTAGAAGTTTACTAGCAAAATATCATCTGGTTTAATCCTACGAGCCAGAATCTTTCTTATTCAGGAATTTTCCTGAATTGGTTTATCTGTGTGTTTTCTTATCATGCTTTTCAGCTATTTGTTGTAAATCGAACATTCTATAAAGCTAATATTGCTATAAAACGCTTTTTTAATAACAAAGTCGAATAAATATAGTAAAATTCATTCCTTTCCCACATCGGAATGAGCTGTTATCTTTCGCAGCCGTTAAATACCAGAGTTAAAAATAAAAAATGTACAAGTACGATAATTACGACCAGACAATTGTTAACGAGCGAGTCGCGCAATTTCGCGACCAGACGGAACGCTTCCTTGCTGGAAAATTAACCGAAGAAGAATTTAGACCATTACGTTTAATGAATGGTCTTTATGTGCAGCGTCATGCGCCTATGCTACGAGTCGCGATCCCTTATGGATTATTATCCAGTAAACAATTAAGAATGCTGGCTCATATTTCCAGAAAATATGATAAGAGCTATGCACATTTCAGTACGCGTCAAAACCTTCAATATAATTGGCCAGCACTAGAATCGGTTCCGGATATTCTGGCAGATCTTGCCACAGTTGAGATGCATGCTATTCAAACCAGTGGTAATGATATTCGTAACACTACGTCAGATCAGTTTGCCGGTATTGCAGAAGACGAGCTTGAAGATCCAAGACCGTATTGTGAAATTATTCGCCAATGGTCGACTTTTCATCCTGAATTTTCGTACTTACCTAGAAAATTTAAAATTGCCGTGTCTGGTGCTGAACATGATCGCGTTGCGGTACAGGTTCATGATATTGGTTTATATCTGGTTAAAAACGACAACGGTGAAATTGGTTTTAAAGTTATCGTCGGTGGTGGCTTGGGTCGCACGCCGTTTATAGGTCCTTGTATCAGACCGTTTCTGGAAAAACAGGATTTGCTTTCTTATCTGGAAGCGGTGTTGCGAGTTTATAATCGCTACGGACGCAGAGATAATATGTTTAAGGCGCGTATTAAAATACTGGTGAACGAACTCGGTAAAGAAGAGTTTGCCAGACAAGTTGAAGAAGAGTGGTTGCATATTAAAGATGGTGTAATGAAACTCGATCAAAAAGAAATTGATCGTGTTAAAGCTTTTTTTACTGCGCCTGATTACGATCAATCTGCTGCAGACGATACCAGTTTTGAATCTGCGAAAGAATCTAACAAGGACTTTTCAAATTGGGCAATAAGAAATTTATTCCCGCATAAAGTGGCAGGCTATAAAGCGGTTGTCGTTTCACTAAAAGCACCTGATATACCTCCCGGTGATGTGACGGATAAACAAATGGATCACATTGCAGATCTCGCTGATGAATATAGTTATGGTGAACTTGTTGCTACTCATGATCAAAATGTTGTGTTACCCAATGTTAAACAAGCTGATCTGTTTGCGCTTTGGGAAAAACTGGATGCTCAAAATCTGGCAACGCCGAATATTGGATTACTAACCGATATGATTTGTTGTCCAGGACTGGATTTTTGTGCCCTGGCAAATGCCGGCTCAATCCCGATAGCAAAACAGATTAATAATAAGTTTAATGATATCGATTATCTGCATGATATTGGTGATATTAAAATAAAAATGTCGGGTTGTATGAATGCGTGTGGACATCACCATGTTGGTCATATTGGAATTCTTGGTGTTGATAAAAAAGGTGAAGAGTTCTACCAATTAACACTGGGTGGTTCCGCAGAAAACGATGCGAGTTTAGGCGATCGCTTAGGTCCTGGTTTTGCAAAAGAAGAAGTTGCCAATGTCATAGGTAAGATTCTTGATGTTTATGTTGAACAGCGTCAGGAAGATGAACCGTTTCTGGAAACTTATCGTCGTATTGGTATCAAGCCTTTTAAGGAAAGTGTTTATGCAAGTAATTAAGAATAAAGAAGTCATCAATGATGATTGGCAACTAATCCGTGAAATAGAAAATGATGCGCCAGTTCCTGAGGGCAAACTTATTGTTCCTCTTGCATATTGGCAGGCTAATCGTGACGAATTATTAAATAAAAAATCAGAACATGCTGTATGGATCGATGGTGATATTGAAACAGAAGCGTTAGTGGATGATCTGGAATATTTTTCAATTATTGCGCTGGATTTTCCAGCCTTTAAAGATGGTCGATCTTATTCTCATGCGAGCCTTTTGAAGAATCGTTATAACTATACAGGTGACTTACGCGCTATAGGTGATGTATTGCGAGATCAATTATTCTATATGCATCGTTGTGGTATTGACAGTTACGCTGTACGTGAAGATAAAGATATAGAAGATGCCTTAAATAGTTTGAACGATTTTTCTGTTCGTTATCAAGCTGCAGCGGATGACGCACTTCCTATTTATAGACAACGATGATTATTAAATAGTCAGTACTGTTACAGAAGGTATGTTAAGGACGTCTTCACTATGGAAGCCACGAATTAATAATACCTTTTCTCCGTTATGGGCAATACCTTCATCAGTAATAACCTGACGCGCTAATTCATTCGGGTTTGTCTTTCCTGCATTTTCTGAAAGAACAGGAATGACACTCCATAACATTGCCATTTTTCGACATACATCAGGCTGGTTCGTTATTGCGACGACTGGGGCTGCCGGTCTGGCCGAACTCATAGTTGCTGCAGACATACCGCTTTGAGAAATAACAACAACGGCATGAACTTTAAGATCCTGTGCCAGTTGTGCCATCGAATTTGCCATTGCATCCCAGATAGGTATTGCTGTTTTTGATGTACTGTCAGATATCTTTGCTCCATATTTATTATTTGACCAAAGATAGGATTCCGTTTGCCGTGCTATTCTGTCCATCATTCTAACCGCATCAACAGGAAATGCACCGACAGCAGTTTCTCCGGATAACATAATGGCATCCGTTCCAAGATTGACAGCATAAGCTACATCAGTAACTTCAGCACGAGTAGGGCGTGCATTTTCGATCATGGACTCAAGCATCTGAGTAGCAACGATAACCGGTTTAAATTTTGTACGAGCCAGATCAATTAATTGATGTTGTGCAACCGGGACTTGTTCAGGATTTAGTTCAACACCCAGGTCACCACGAGCAACCATGATTCCATCTGCAGCATCGAGTATAGAGCTAGCAGCATCCAATGCTTCCGGTTTTTCAATCTTGGCAATAATGCGTGCATTACTATTTTGAGAATTCATTAAACTTCTTAAATCGTTAATGTCTTCTGCTGTTCTTACAAAAGAGAGTGCAAGAAAATCAACACCGAGTTCTATAGCCAATTTTGCATCAGCTATATCTTTATCCGTTAAAGATGGCGCAGAGACTTTTACACCGGGTAAATTAATCCCTTTATGGTTGCCCAGTTTGCCGCCATAAATAACAGTACAGGTGATTTCGGTGCCATCAATTTTATCGACTTCAAGTTCAAGCGTACCATCAGCAAGTAAAATACGATCGCCCAGTTCGACATCATCTGCCAATGCAGCGTATTGAGAAGGAATTAAACCCGGTTTACCTTCAATATCACGAGTTGTAACGATAACAGTTTCATTATTTTTTAATTCAATACCGCCTTTTTTAAATTTACCAGTACGAATTTTTGGACCACAGAGATCGGCGAGAATACCAACGGGCTGATCCAGTTCTTCAGAAATTTGGCGTATGCGGGCATAGGTTTCCTTGTGATAACGATGATCGCCATGTGACATATTTTGTCGAAAGACATTAACGCCAGCTTTAATTAATTGTCGAATCAGCTCAGGTTCGCTACTAGCCGGTCCTAGTGTTGCAATGATCTTGGTGCGTCGGTTTTTTAGTAAATTTATTTCAGTGTTAATCGACATAATCTGGAATGTCCTGTATCAGTGAAATAATTAATACAATTTTCATTCCTAAAACGGGATATCGTCATCAAAATCATCCGCTGGAGCTGCTGCTGCTGATGAGGATGCAGCTTGAGGCGCCGGTGCACTTTGTTGAGATTGTGGAGCGGAATCATAATTAGCCGAGCTACCACCTTTGCCACCTAACATTTGCAATTCATTAGCGACAATTTCTGTGGTGTATCGATCCTGCCCTTCTTTGTCTTGCCATTTACGAGTCTGTATACGTCCTTCAATATACACTTGAGAGCCTTTACGCAGATATTCACCCATAATTTCAGCAAGTCTTCCAAATGCGACAACACGATGCCATTCGGTACGTTCTTGTTGTTCGCCACTTTCCTTGTCACGCCAGGATTCCGCTGTAGCAATACTAATATTAGCAACTGCGGCGCCGCTTGCGGTGTAACGCATGTCAGGATCGTTACCAAGGTTGCCGATTAGAATTGCTTTATTTACTCCCCTTGCCATTATTACACTCTCCTAAAAATATACTTGATCAGGTTCTTTATTAACTTATCTTCCTAAGTCTTTAAAAGATTTAGGAATAATATGTATAACCTGTGAAATTATTGAAATTAAGCTTCGCTTACAATCGTGATAAATCATTCTCGCTTTAGACAGCATCTTCTTCAAGTTTATTTTCGATCGGATTCGCATTTGAAAAGAAAAGAGTAATGGCAAACCAAATCAGAGATATGATTAAACAAAACAAATAAACGCTGGCATCACCATATTGTTGATGAAAAAAACCACCGGCTAAACCACCAATAAAAATACCGATAAATTGAGAGCTTGAATAAACACCCAAAGCGGTTCCTTTTATCTCTGTTTTTGATGTTTTAGACACTTCCGATGGTAAGAATGCTTCCATATAATTAAATGCACCAAAAAATACAATCAACAAAATGACGATTGAGCTCAAGTCATGTGTTGAGAAAGCCAGGCCTGCCTGAGAAATAGCAATGAGAAAAATACTTAGCGTAAAAAACAATCTTTCTTTGTTTAAACGGGAGCTCAATATAATAAATGGCACCATAATCAGTAAAGACGCAAAGATGACAATCAAATAAACCTGCCAATCTGAAGAGATAGTCGTATTTAATAAATCGTGTATAGCCAGTGGCGTCACGACAAAATTAGCCATCAATATCAAATGTGATGAAAAAATACTGAAATTAAGTTTAATCAGATGGTTATCAAATAACACCGATTTGAAACTGGCCATAGTCATGTTTGACCGGGTTTGTTGTATTTCAGGTTTTGGCACAACAAACCATAATAGGATAATAGCCAGCGCTGCCATACCCGCACCTATGTAAAACAGGCCATTAATGCCAATATGGGGAAATAACAAAGGTCCACAAATAAAGGCGAGGGAGAAAGCCCCACCAATACTCATGCCAATTAAAGCCATTGCCTTGGTTCGGTGTTGTGGTGTTGTTAAATCTGCGGCAAGTGCCATGATTGAAGCTGCGACTGCGCCAGCACCTTGCAATGCTCTTCCAGCAATAAGGCCATATATTGAATCAGAAGTCGCTGCTAACAGGCTACCGAGTATAAATATGATTAATCCCAGCGTAATGATTGGCTTTCGACCCCATCGGTCAGACCACATACCAAAAGGGACTTGCAGGCTGGCTTGTGTCAGGCCATAGATGCCTAATGCCAGTCCGAGCAATTGCGGTGTGGCTTCATTGTAAGATTCTGCAGCAAGTGCCAATACTGGCAGCACCATAAATAGCGGCATCATTCTTAAAAAGAAAACCAATGATAGTGTTGTTGCAGCTTTTAATTCAGCTGCTGACATGGACGATGAATTCATTTATGAAACTTAATTTGGATCGAGATCAAAAAAGCATTTATATTAACAGGTTGCTTATAGAATGGTTATTATTTAATGGATACGATAGTAATACGTGGTGCCCGAACACACAATCTAAAAAATATTGATGTCGATATCCCCCGGGACAAATTAATCGTTGTTACCGGTATTTCCGGTTCAGGTAAGTCTTCTCTGGCTTTTGATACAATTTATGCTGAAGGACAAAGACGCTATGTTGAGTCCCTGTCTGCCTATGCCAGACAATTCCTGTCGATGATGGAAAAGCCGGATGTCGATCATATTGAAGGCTTATCCCCCGCGATTTCTATTGAACAAAAGACCACGTCTCATAATCCGCGTTCAACCGTTGGTACGATTACAGAAGTATATGATTATCTGCGCTTATTATTTGCGCGGGTAGGCCAACCTCATTGTCCAACGCATAAATCCTTGCTTGAAGCCCAAACGATAACGCAAATGGTGGATTTGGTGTTAGCTCGTCCGCAAGATGAGCGCTTGATGTTATTAGCACCGATTATTCAGGATAGAAAAGGGGAACATGTTCAGGTACTGGATCGATTACGTACTGAAGGTTTTATCAGGGCACGTATTGATGGTCAAATTGTTGAACTGGATCAAGTGCCTGAGCTTGAGTTACATAAGAAACATACAATTGAGGTTGTTGTTGATCGTTTTAAAGTAAGAGAAGACATTCAACTGCGTTTAACCGAATCATTTGAAACGGCATTGCGCTTATCCGATGGTGTTGCTCTGGTTATTCCGATGGATGCGGATAGTAAAATTGAAGAACAATTATTTTCATCTCGTTATGCCTGTAATCAATGCGGTTATAGTCTAAGCGAACTGGAACCACGTTTATTCTCTTTTAATAATCCGGCTGGTGCTTGTTCAAAATGTGATGGTTTGGGAAGTATTCAGTATTTTGATCCAGGACGTGTAGTACAAAGTCCTGATTTAAGTTTGCCCGGTGGCGCGATAAAAGGCTGGGACAGACGAAATGCGTATTACTTTCAGATGATTAAATCAATTGCGGTGCATTATAAATTTGATCTGGATACTCCTTTTGAAGAATTATCGGATGAAATAAAAGAAGTATTGATGTATGGCAGTGGTGAAGAGCAAATTAAATTTAAATATCTTCGTGAACGTGAAAAAACAGTTGTTCGTAAACATCCATTCGAAGGCATTATACCAAACTTGCAAAGACGTTATCATGAAACAGATTCAGTCATGGTGCGTGAAGAGTTGGCAAAATATCAAAACCGTAAACCCTGTCCTGGATGTAGTGGCTCGCGCTTAAATGAATCGGCATGCCATGTGTTAATTAATAATATTACCTTACCTGAAGTAACTGCTATGCCAATTATCAAGGCCAAGGCACTATTTGAATCTATGAAATTGACTGGTGCACGCGGCAAGATTGCTGTCAAGATTCTAAAAGAAGTGAATGATCGTTTGTCCTTTCTGGTCAATGTTGGACTGGATTACCTGACATTGGAACGTAGTGCCGAGACACTATCAGGTGGTGAAGCACAACGTATTCGTTTAGCCAGTCAAATCGGTGCCGGCCTGGTGGGCGTCATGTATATACTAGATGAACCTTCGATTGGCTTGCATCAAAGAGATAACCAGCGTTTATTAAAAACATTATTTCATCTTCGCGATCTGGGAAACACGGTTATTGTTGTTGAACATGACGAAGAAGCGA
This sequence comes from Pseudomonadota bacterium, assembly GCA_013112535.1. GTDB lineage: Bacteria > Pseudomonadota > Gammaproteobacteria > Eutrophobiales > Eutrophobiaceae > UBA7359. The sequence continues at coordinate 479,759 of JABFGI010000002.1, read as the reverse complement.
TAAATGCTGCGCAACATGTGATCGATATTGGTCCGGGTGCGGGTGTGCATGGTGGTGAGATAGTTTCTCAGGGAACTCCTGCCAAAATTGCCAAAGATAAAAAATCGTTAACAGGACAATATTTATCCGGAAAGAAAAAAATAGAGGTTCCAAAAAACCGGACACCGTTTAATCCGATACAAGTGATGGAATTAAAAAAAGCCAGTGGTAATAATTTAAAAAATGTTGATTTAACGATTCCAGTCAGTTTAATGACCTGTATTACAGGTGTTTCCGGTTCTGGTAAATCAACATTAATCAATGACACGTTGTATCAAATTGTGGCACGAGATTTAAATCGAGCCAATACCAGTCCTGCACCTTATGAATCAATCGAAGGACTGGAACACTTTGATAAAGTCGTTGATATTGATCAAAGTCCAATAGGGCGCACACCACGATCAAACCCTGCAACTTACACTGGTCTATTTACACCGATACGTGAATTATTTTCAGCAACAGCTGAAGCTCGTTCGCGTGCGTATAAGCCAGGTCGTTTTAGTTTTAATGTAAAAGGGGGGCGTTGTGAAGCTTGTCAGGGAGATGGATTAATTAAAGTTGAAATGCATTTCCTACCTGATATTTATGTACCTTGCGATACCTGTAAAGGTAAACGCTATAATCGTGAAACACTGGATATACGCTATAAGGGTAAAAATATTCACCAAGTATTGGATATGAGTGTCGAAGATGCCTATGAATTTTTTGATGCAGTACCTGTGCTTAAACGCAAGTTACAAACACTGATGGATGTGGGTTTGTCATATATAAGATTAGGGCAGAACGCAACGACTCTATCAGGTGGTGAAGCACAACGTGTTAAGCTTTCCAAAGAACTATCAAAAAGAGATACCGGTAAGACTCTTTATATTCTTGATGAACCGACAACGGGACTTCACTTCCATGACATACAGCAATTACTCGAAATATTGCATCGCTTGAGAGAACACGGTAATACAATTATTGTTATCGAGCATAATCTTGATGTCATAAAAACAGCAGACTGGATTGTTGATCTCGGTCCTGAAGGCGGTGATGGCGGTGGTGAAATTATAGCAACAGGTACACCAGAGCAGGTTGCTGAAATCGCTGAGTCACATACCGGGAAATTTCTTAAAGAAATACTCAGTAATAAAAATATAAAACTTGGTAAGGTTTCTTAGTTAAGACTATTCATTTAAATTCAGATTAAGTTGTTTCTTTGTCGTATCAGGAGTTGCGTTTTCAAAACCACTCAATGATACCCCTAGCAGTCTTACAGGTGTTTTCCCTGCTTCTGTTTTATCCAGTAACATCGGCAGTAATGTATTTATTAACGCTAAATCCAGTACTTTATCAGATGTTTGAGCACGAGTGACTTGTTTAAAATCGGAGTATTTTACTTTTAATGTCAGTGTTCGGGCTTTGAGGTTCTGTTTATTAATATTATCTATAACTTGTTCGGCCAGTTTTTCTAATATATCCAGCAACTCGCTTTTCGATTTAATATCGTTCGCAAAAGTCGTTTCTTTGCCTAAAGACTTTCTGGTTCGTTTACTGCGTACAGGTCGATGATCAATGGCTCGAGCAATATTGAAATAATAATTTCCGGTCTTACCAAATTTTTCAGTTAACTGTTGCAGTGTCCATTGTCGAAGATCATGGCCTGTTTTTATTCCAAGTTTTTTCATTTTGGTTTCAGTGGCTGGACCTATACCGTGAAATTTACCGATAGATAAGGCGGCAACAAAGTCTTCACCTTGTTCCGGCTTGATGACATACAGTCCATCAGGTTTATCCATATCGGATGCAATCTTGGCCAGGAATTTATTATAGGAGACGCCGGCAGAAGCAATGAGTTGTGTTTCATTTAATATGTCTTTTTTGATGGCTTTCGCAATTAAGGTAGCTGAACCATCATATTCAGCGGTGTAAGTGACATCCAGATAAGCTTCATCCAATGACAATGGTTCGACTTCAGAAGCATACTTCCAGAATATTGTTCGTATTTGATTTGAGACTTCACGATAAGCTTCAAAGCGGGGTGAAACAACGATTGCCTGCGGGCATAAGCGATAAGCCTGCGAGCTTGGCATAGCGGAATGAATACCAAATTGACGCGCTTCATAACTGCATGCGGCAACAACGCCACGACTATTTGCTTTGCCGCCAACAATTAAAGGTTTGCCGCGATATTCTGGCTGGTCACGTTGCTCTACTGATGCAAAAAATGCATCCATATCAACATGAATAATTTTTCTTTGTACTGACATTTAATCAGGAAAAGCTAACGGTATTTAATTAATTTGTTTGCCAAGATATAAGCCATATATGAATATAACCGGGCTTTGCATAACCAGTACAACAGCTTTAAAAATTAATATGTCGAAGCCTTCCCTGTTATATAGTCTGTCAAGATATTCTCCTATATGAGCAGCAACATATTTGGCAAGCCAATGTGTTATAAACGAAATCAATAAAATTATAGTAATCGTTTTAAAGTCTGGAAAAAGACTATAGTTTTCAACTCCTGTCCCACTACATAACCAGATAAAAATAATCATGGAAGCAAAGAAACCTTGTAGTGGAACAATAAGTTCTTCCCACTTTCCTATGACGGGAATTAAAGGATAAAAGAACGTAACTAAAAAAATGATATTAAGTAGAAAATTTGACCGTGTACTATCTGTATTTAAAAGTTCAGTGATGGATGGGGCTGAATCAATACCATAATTAATTGGATAAACAAGTAATATAAAGCCGATAATGAGTAATGTTTTGATGAAGGGTAGAGCCATTTTGTCCCAACAATATCGGGAAAATGGATTGTTAATTTTTTGCTGTATAAATGCAAAAATCATTATTGCAACTATGACACTAATGCAATAAAGCATTATCGCAAAAACAGTTTGTTGATGAAGCAGCGTCTGGCTTAATGTCATGATGTTATTGAACTATATTAAGTTTTTGACAATTATATCTGCTCAAAAACAAATTAGCAGTGATAATCAGATGAATGATATATTACATAATTAAATTTTATTAAATAAAAGGGTTTTTCATGAGTGTATTGATATGCGGTTCCATGGCTTATGACCATATTATGGTTTTTCCAGATCAGTTTAAAAATCATATTCTTCCCGAGAAAGTACATATGTTAAATGTGTCTTTTCTCGTTCCGGATATGCGCCGTGAATTTGGAGGCTGTGCAGGAAATATTGCTTACAATCTGCATTTATTGGATGAGTCGCTTGCAGTACCAATGGCAACTGTAGGTAAAGATTTTGATTCTTATGCTTACTGGATGGACAAGAAAGGCATGAATCGGACACATATTACAATTGTTGATAATGCTTTTACCGGACAGGCTTTTATCACCACTGATCTGGATGACAATCAAATTACCGCTTTCCACCCTGGGGCGATGAATTTTTCACAAAATAATAATGTGAGTGATGCCAAGGGTATTAAACTAGGCATTCTTTCTCCTGATGGCCGTGATGGCATGTTGCAACATGCCCAGGAATTCGTAGAAGCAAATATCCCCTTTATCTTTGATCCGGGCCAGGGTATGCCTATGTTTGATGGTCATGATTTAAAGAAATTTATCGAACAGGCGACCTGGGTAACAGTGAATGATTACGAATGGGAAATGATGCAGGAAAGAACAGGGTTATCTCCTCATGAAATAGCAGAGCAGGTCGATGCACTAATCGTGACGCGTGGAGGAGAAGGTTCCCATATTTATACAAAAGAGAAACGCCATGATATTCCAAGCGTTAAACCAGAAGCGATAAATGATCCAACCGGATGTGGTGATGCTTATCGGGCTGGATTGTTATATGGGTTGGTTAATGAACTGGATTGGGAAACAACGGGAAGAATTGCTTCCTTAATCGGATCGATCAAGATTGCACATCACGGCACGCAAAATCATTCTTTTACACTGGATGAATTCAAACAACGATTTAAGGAAAACTTTGAGTATTCTTTTTAATTAAAAAGAATACTCCTGTTTTTATACATCGAGAATTTTTTGTTCCAGTCTGCGTTTGTATAAAATGAATTCAGTATAACCATTAGCCTGGTTTCTGCCTTTCAAAACAAGATCAATCGCTGCCAGAAACGGAACGCTGGCACTAAAATCTTTTGACATTGGTTGATAATGTTTGTCATCCCTGTTTTGACGATCAACGATTACCGCCATACGTTTCATCGCTTCGCGAACTTCTGCTTTAGTGACGATGCCATGATGTAACCAGTTAGCGATATGTTGACTGGAAATTCTTAATGTTGCGCAATCTTCCATTAGTGCGACATCATTTATATCCGGCACTTTAGAACACCCAACACCTTGTCCAACCCAGCGCGAAACATAACCCAGAATACCCTGTGCATTGTTTTCAAGTTCATGCCGTATCTCAAGAGGACTGAGCTTACGCTTTTTATCTATAACCGGAATATCAAGAATATCGTCAACCGGTATCCTGGCTGCTTCCATCAAAGCGACTTGCCTGCTTTTTATATTTAGTCGGTGATAATGAATCGCATGCAAAGTCGCAGCAACAGGCGAGGGTACCCATGAGGTACTTGCGCCTGCCTTAAGATGCTGGATCTTTGTCTTCATCATATTAGTCATTTCTTCCGGCATAGCCCACATACCTTTACCAATTTGTGCCTTGTTCATAAGGCCACAATCAAGACCGACTTGTACATTGGAATCTTCATAAGCCTGTAGCCATTTAGCCTGTTTAATTTCAGCTTTAGGAATGATTGGACCTGCTTCCATATTGGTATGAATATCATCACCAGTTCGATCCAGAAAACCGGTATTAATAAACACAACTCGTTCTTTAGCAGCATAAATACACGCTTTTAAATTAACCGAAGTTCGTCGTTCTTCATCCATGATGCCCATCTTCAAAGTGTTAGCTGGAAGTTTGAGTGCTTCTTCAGTACGTCCAAACAACTCATTTGCAAATGCCACTTCTTCAGAGCCGTGCATCTTCGGTTTAACAATATAAACCGATCCTTTTCTACTATTGCTTCGTTTGGTATTGCCTTTTAAATCGTGTATGGCACATAGTGAGGTTACCATTAAATCAATCATGGTTTCGGGTACCGGTTTGCCATCATATAAAACCATATCAGTATAAAGATGGTGGCCAACATTTCTTACCAGCATCAAGCTTCTGCTATGTTGAATAAAGGGTTTACCATCAACACCAATATAAGTTTTGTCTTCTTCCATAGCCCGCTGGATAGTGCCATCTTCTTTTTCAACTGTTTCTACCAATGTGCCTTTCATTAAGCCAAGCCAATTGTTATAAACTTTTAATTTATCCTCAATATCTACTGAGGCAACAGAATCTTCGCAATCCATAATCGTGGTAACAGCCGATTCCAGTTGAATATCATAAATTTTGGCATGGTCGCGACGACCGATGAAATAACCCGCACCAAGTTTTATTTCCAGATGTAAATTGTGGTGACACAGCAATATAGAATCCGGATTTTCTGCTTTACCTGTGTATCCAATAAATTGTTGCGGTTTAAGCAAAGTTGTTTCGCTATCGTCACCAAAACGAACGGCAAGCTGATTATTTTTTATAAAATACTGTGTGATATGTTTATGTGTGTCTCTTTCGAGTGGAAAGTGTCTGTCTAACAAGTTACGACCACGAAGAATAACTCTATCACCACGAATTGGATTATATCGCTTGATTTTTTTACAACCATTGGCTTGTGAGATGGTGTCAGTTGAATAAGAAGCATCGTATAAACTTCCCCAACGTGCGTTAACGGCATTCAGGACATAGCGAGCATTATCAAGTGGCACAACAAGTTGCGGTCCGGGAATCATTGCAATCTCATCATCAACGTTTTCAGTGTTGATCGAAAACTCTTCGACATTGTCAACCAGATAGCCAATCTCTTTCAGGAATTTTTTATAGGCTTTCGGGTTGTGTTTTTTATTCCGATTTTTAATATGCCAGTTGTCGATCTTTTTCTGTAACGAATCACGTTTTTTTAACAAGGCCAGATTACGCGGCATATAGTCTTGTAAAATTTTCTCCAAAGATGTCCAGAAACTTTTGTTCGTGACGTCTGTCCTGGGTGCAATTTCTTTTTTTACCAGATCATGAAGACTTTTATTTATTTGTAGATTACCTACAGAGATGTAGTTATCAGTTTCAATTGCCATGGTTTCACTGAGACCTTTCAAAATTAGTTAAAAATTGGGGTATGTTGCAATGCAGCAGATTACTTCATCTACAATTTATAAGCAATACTTTAAGAAATTGGGCATTTGCAGAAAATAATAGTAAATACTAACCGTTTAATATTTTAAACATTAAAGTGTTATAAAAAAATAATAGACAACAGTAAATTTTGGACTAAAATCCGCGTTCAAACCAGCTAAAGGCTGGTGCTGAGAACATGATGGTTCTTGCGAAACACTAACTACGAGCTCAACGTGGATTGTCCAATCCATTATTCTTTGGCATCCTGTCAGAACGGACGTTAGACACTTTTGTTATTTAGCATAAGGGTTTAAATGTCTATGAAAAAAACGAGAGAAAACACAAGTAAATGTAAGACTAATAATCAACGTCTTATAGATGTCCTTGGGCCAATTGAAAATCTGGAAAGCTATGTTAAAGCTGACTGGTGGCGTCATATTTTTAATGCTAATTATCTGCGTACTGATGGTGATGTTGTTAATGATGAAAACATTACCAAACACGAAGTAGAGATCTTTTCAGGATTATTAGATGTTGATAAAGAATCTTTTATTCTGGATCTTTGTTGTGGGCAAGGCAGGCATGTGCTGGAAATGGCTCGTCAGGGATACTGGAACGTTCATGGTTTGGATCGTTCTCATTATCTTGTCAACCGTGCCAGGACTGTAGCTAAAAAAGAAGGTTTGCATGTTAGTTTTAAAGAAGGCGATGCAAGAAAGTTACCGTTCCCTTCTGATTACTTTGATGTAGTGACGATTTTGGGTAACAGTTTTGGTTACTTTGAAACCAGACAAGATGACATTAGTGTACTTGAAGAGATTCGTCGTATTTTGAAACCGAGTGGTAAATTGTTAATTGATATTACCGATGGCGATCATATGCGTGCTACATTTTCCCCAAGAAGTTGGGAATGGATCGACAAAAATTATTTTGTATGTCGCGAACGTTCGCTTTCATCTGACGATGAACGTCTTATTTCTCGTGAAGTTATTACACATGTCAAACAAGGTGTTATTGCTGATCAATTTTATGCCGAGCGATTGTATAGTCTCGATGAACTATATTCCCTTCTTGGCCAGAATGGCTTCAAAAACATTGAACAGAAGCATTCAATGATACCAGACTCAGGTCGCAAACAGGATCTGGGTATGATGGCTAAACGCAATATTGTTATGAGTCTTGTTGATAAACCAAAAATTCAATCAGGCAATATTGTTGAGTCAAATGAGCAACTTAAAATAGCCGTGCTATTAGGTGATCCGGATAAATATGACAATGTAAAACCAGGTGCTGTTTTTGATGAAGATGATCACTATACGATAAATAAGCTCAAGCAGGCATTAGGTAGTCTTGAAGGTTACACGTTTACATATTTTAATCAGCACGACAGTTTTTTAAAGAATCTTGGTCGCTGGAAACGCGATTATGATCTGGTATTTAATCTGTGTGATGAAGGCTTTAATAATAATGCGAATCATGAGTTACATGTTCCTGCAATGCTGGAGACAATGGATATTTCATACACCGGCGGGAACCCGCAATGTCTGGCATATTGCTATGATAAATCTTTAATTCGTGGATTGGCAGGTGAAATGGACATTCCTGTTGCCAATGCCTATATCGTAAAACCGGAAGACACGACATTTATTGATATTACTATTCCATTTCCAGTCATTATTAAACCTAACTTTGGTGATTCCAGTTTTGGCATTACTAGAAATTGTGTCTGTTATAATGTAATGGAATTGGAAAGAGCTATACTCGAAAGCAGACAACAATTTGGTTATGAAAGTCCAATATTGGTTGAGCAATTTCTTACTGGTAAAGATATCAGTGTCGGAATTATCGGTAATATTAATACCAGTGGTAATGTTGAGTTCTTGCCCATTATAGAAGAAGACTACACGGTTTTGCCGGAAGGCTTCCCAAGAATTTGTGGCTATGAAGCGAAATGGGACCCTGACTCGCCTTATTGGAAGATTACATCTATACCGGCAAAACTCGATGATGCAACAGAACAATTTTTGCAGGCCAGCTGTCTTAAATTGTTTGAGCGGGTTGAATGTCGCGATTATGCACGTTTCGATTGGCGACTCGATGATAAAGGTACACCAAGACTACTGGAAGTGAACCCAAATCCGGGTTGGTGCTGGGATGGCCACCTGGCCAAGATGGCAAAGTTAAAAGATATCTCTTATGCAGAACTGTTAGATAAGATTATACAAGCTGCGGTTGAACGTAGAAAAATACGCAAGGATAAAATGCAAGAAGATTATGCTGTCTGTGCATGATAATAAAAGATAAGTAACAATAAAAAGTGAACACTAACAGCAGTGTTACGCCATTGATAAAAAGTCGATATTCTTTCAAGAAAATTTTGACTGGTTCTGACTTATCAATACGACGATTGCCATTGATGTCTGTAACCAGTGAAAAAACAGGACCTGTCGTATGGTTGACGGCTTGTGTACATGGTGATGAAGTTGTCGGCATGGCAATTATTCATGAAGTTTTCAAACAAATCCGTAGCAACTTGCTATGCGGTTCTGTTTACGCTTTTCCTTTGATGAATCCAATAGGACTGGAAACGACTTCTCGCAAGATCACAATGAGCCGAGAGGATCTGAATCGTTCATTTCCTGGAAAGCCATCCGGTACTCTTGGAGAGAGAATTGCCAACCGTATTTTCAGCACAATTATTAGTACTTCTCCTGATCTGGTATTAGACCTTCATAGTGATTGGAAACAATCGATTCCCTATACTATTCTGGATAAACGATCATCTAATATGGATAAGAAAATTTATGATACTGCGCGTAAATTTTCTAAAGAAACAGGTTTTGTTTCATTACTTGAAAATGAAACATTGAACGATTCTTTGTCGCATAATTTACTGGAAAATAATATTCCTGCCTTAACATTGGAGTTAGGTGAACCTTATGTCATCAATGAAGAAAATGTTAGTCTAGGTTTAAATGCGATCTGGAATATTTTATCCAGCCTGAAAATGATTTCTCCCCTGAAAGAGCGTTTTGTATACCCAGTTTCAAAAAAGTATAAGGGAAAATTATTTAAATATTCTGACCAACCCTATAGTTCCAAGAGTGGCATCATAAGATTTCTTGCTAAAGCTGGTGATGAGATTAATCAGGGACAACCTTTCGCCAAAGTCGTAAACGCCTTTGGTAAACATCAAGAAACTGTTCGTGCAATAAATGATGGTATTGTTCTGGGACATTCTGATTCATCTGTTGTTTTTCCTGGAATGCCAATTATGGCTTTTGGTATTAGTTAAAAAAACGTTAGCTTTCTTTAAACGCAAGGAAATATTTTTTTGTGTTTTTTCGAAATTGATATATCCTTTCTCGTGCCTGACGGAGCAAACCGTCGCTAATTAGAGATTAGATTATGAACACAACTGCTACTAGGCTTTGTGAAAAGCCTGTCGTGCGGCCTGACGATCCTCGTTTTTCATCTGGACCGTGCAAAAAACATCCTGGCTGGAATCTTTCCGGCTTTCCTGTAAACAATTTAGGCCGAAGTCATCGTGCTTCCAAACCTAAATACCGACTAGAAGACGTCATTAATCGTTCGGCTAGCACATTAGGCTTACCTGATGACTGGCTTCTCGGAATTGTTCCTGCTTCAGATACCGGCGCATTTGAACTTGCCTTATGGTCCATGCTGGGACAACGTGGTGTCGATGTCTTTGTCTGGGAAAGTTTTTCCAATGATTGGGCTGATGATATTCAGAATCAATTACAGATTGAAGATTTAAACATATTCAAAGCAGATTATGGCGACTTACCTGATTTAACCGTTACGAAAACAGATCGCGATATTGTTTTTGTATTTAATGGTACGACCAGTGGTGTCCGTGTTCCGAATATGGACTGGGTAGCATCAGAACGCGAAGGCGTTGTGTTTTGTGATGCGACTTCTGCTGCATTTGCCATGGAACTGGATTATGAAAAACTGGATGTCGTGACCTGGTCCTGGCAAAAAGTACTCGGTAGTGAAGGTGGCTTTGGTATGCTGGCTTTGAGTCCTCGTGCTGTTCAGCGACTGGAAGAATATCAACCACCAAGACCCTTACCTAAAATATTTCGCCTGATTAAAAAAGGAAAAGTTGATCGTGCCATCTTCAACGGAGCAACAATCAATACGCCAAGTATGTTGGCAGTCGAAGATAGTCTTTCAGCTTTGAGCTGGGCTGAATCTATCGGTGGTTTATCCAGCCTCATCAAACGTTGTGATGATAACTTCAATGTAGTTAATGAATGGGTTAAAAAATCAAACTGGATTGACTGGTTGCCTAATGATCCCGCTACCTATTCTACAACATCCATGTGCTTAAAAATTGTCGATGAAAAATTTACTTCATTAAGTACGGATGAACAAAACGCGGCAATTAAAACTATGTGTCAATGGCTTGAAGAAGAAGGTGTTGCCTATGACATCGCTGCTTATCGGAGTGCACCACCGGGCTTTCGTCTCTGGGGCGGCGCTACAATCGAAAAATCAGATTTGGAAAAGTTATTACCCTGGTTTGATTGGGCTTACCAGCATTGGCTGGAAAATGAATTTGTTAAGGAGAATCTTAAATGAGCAAGTATCGGGTTTTAATATCAGATCCTATGTCGAGTGAAGCTGTTAATGTATTCGAACAACGGGGCATCGAAGTTGTACAAACCGGTAAAATGAGCGAACAGGAACTATTGGAAATCATTCCTGAATTTCATGGATTGGCAATACGTTCGGCAACCAAAGTAACTGAAGCCGTCGTCAATGCGGCAACAAATTTAAAAGTGGTTGGTCGTGCCGGTATTGGTGTCGACAATGTTGATGTACCAGCGTGTACAGCAAAAGGTATCGTGGTGATGAATACACCAATGGGCAATGCTATTACAACGGCAGAGCATGCATTAGCGATGATGTTTTCACTTGCTCGCCATATCCCACAAGCGAATCAAACGACACATGAAGGTGCCTGGGCAAAGTCAAAATATATGGGTGTTGAATTGACCGGTAAAACATTGGGTATTATCGGTTCGGGTAATATCGGTTCGATCGTTGCGCAAAAGGCAATTGGCTTTGGTTTAAAAGTTCAGGCTTATGATCCTTATCTATCAGAAGAGCGTGCCAATACTTTGGGAATAAAAAAGGTAGAACTGGAAGAACTGATGACGACATCGGATATTATTTCCCTGCATGTACCGAAGACACCGGAAACGGAAAACATCATTAGTGCAACGGCAATTAATAAAATGAAAAAAGGCGTTTTATTAATAAATTGCGCGCGTGGTGGTCTGGTTGATGAACTGGCTTTAAAAGTGGCATTGGAAAATGGACATATTAGAGGTGCAGCACTGGATGTATATTTGCAGGAGCCCGCCAAAGAAAATCCTTTGTTTGGTATGGAGAATGTTATTTGTACTCCTCATCTCGGCGCATCAACTACTGAAGCACAGGAAAAAGTGGCCGTACAAATTGCTGATCAAATCGCGGACTACCTGTTAGAAGGGACAATCAATAATGCATTGAATGCACCTAATCTGACAGCAGAAGAAATACGACATATTAAACCTTACTTGCAACTGGCGAATAATTTAGGTTCTTTTGCCGGTCAGTTAACAAAGAGTGCTATAAAAAGTTTAACCGTGACATACGCTGGAGACGCTAGCGAACTAAAGTTGGAACCACTGACGACACAGGTTTTGCAATCGGTATTGAAGCCTCATTTCAGCGATATTAATAGCGTTAACGCCAGAGAAGTGGCTCGTGATCGTGGTATTCATATCACCGAGGCCAGGGAAGATTTGGAAGAGGTGTATCACAATCGTATTACTGTGACGATAACGACCGAAGAAAAAGACAGAACAGTTTGCGGTACGTTGATCAATGGACAACCAAGACTGGTGGATATTAAGGGTATTAAACTCGAATCCGAATTTGGCCCACACATGCTCTACATTACCAATCAGGATCAACCGGGCGTAATAGGGGCTATTGGTCATTTTTCATTAGAGAAAGGAATAAATATCGCCAACATGCATCTTGGTAGACGCGAACATCGTGGAGACGCGATTTCTTTACTTGAGATTGATGCACCTGTCAGTCAAAACGATCTTGATGCATTACGCGCTATCGAAAATATTCGTGAAGCACATTACTTAAGTTTTGAATCTTTATCGATATGAATCAGGAACAGTATAGATCTGTGCCAAACTGGATACTGCCGGAAAGTCACGACAGGGTAATTGAATTTGTCGTGACTGTTCTGGCTATGCAATTCAGTGAAAACGATATTGTCTCTATCAAAAACTGTCTGGAACATGAAAATATCATTATTAAATCATTTAAGCATAATGAGTTAAATAATGTGATTAATGTTGTTGTGAATACCTCAACGCAAAAGGCGAATAGTTTGTTTGAACAATTATCAGAACATGGTATTAAATCCGGTTTTGATGTTACCGTTATTCCTGCTGATAGACAGGATATAAAACTATTGGTTTGTGATATGGATAGTACCATTGTTCAGACTGAAACACTGGATGAACTGGCAAATCTTGCTGGCATCGGGGCACAGGTTAGTGAGATTACTACAAAGGCGATGCGTGGTGAAATTGACTTCGAGACTGCACTTGATGAACGTGTGGGTTTACTCGCAGGAATGGAGTCAGGTTTGTTAGATCAAGTTGCTACTACTACACAATGTAATTGCGGTGCTGAAACTTTAATTAAGTCAGCAAAGGCACATGGTCTACGTACAGTATTAGTTAGCGGCGGTTTTGAATCAATTGTAAAAGTGATAGCTAATAAGCTGGGTTTTGATCGTTATGTTTGTAATAAGATGACGATTGAAAATGGCCTGATTACCGGAAAAGTTGATAAACCTGTTGTTGATAGTGCAATGAAACTAGCTGTTTTAAATGAAGAGTGTAGAAATTTAAATATAGAACCTGAACAAGTTTGTGCTATTGGTGATGGTGCTAATGATATGCCGATGATTAACGCTGCAGGCATAGGCATTAGTTATTACGGTAAACCCATACTTAGAAACGCGACTCCGTATCAGATTAATATTACTGATCTGGAATCGGTTTTATATATGATGGGAATAAAGAGTTGCTGATGCTTCATCTTTACCACATGCTGGCAGAGCATGTTTGTATTCTGTCAGGCGGTGAAGATGAAACACCAATAGAATCTGAAAATTAATCTTTTACAATTGTAGCAGCACCCGCTAATGCGTATTCATGATCTTCATCAGGTGCACCACTACCTAAACCTAAAGCAGCTACTTTTGACCTAAGCAACAAGAACCCTGACACTTAATCCATAGATATAAAAAAGCCCGCAATAACGCGGGCTTTAATTGAACTTAACGTTAAGACTTATGCAACAGCTTCTTGCGATGTCTCTAGTCTCTTTCTTAGATCTTGAACCTGTTTGGTTAATTCTGCAGGTAAGTGATCACCAAAAGTCGCATAGTATTCTTCAATACCATCCAGTTCTGATAACCAACCTTCCGTATCAACTCGCATCAGGTTGGCAATATCTTCATCAGCCATATCCAAACCACTGAAGTCGATACCATCTAAGGTCGGCATATTACCGATTGCAGTTTCAATAGCATCAGCAGTACCGGCACAACGTTCGAATACCCATTTAAGTACTCGGCTGTTTTCGCCAAAACCAGGCCACATGAATTTGCCCGCTTCGTTCTTACGAAACCAGTTAACATAGTAAACTTTAGGCATCTTCGCGCCGGCTTTTTTACCCATCTTCAACCAGTGACCCCAGTAATCAGCCATGTTGTAACCACAGAATGGCAACATCGCCATTGGGTCACGACGTAGTTGACCAATTGCGCCAAAAGCCGCTGCTGTCATTTCAGAAGCGATGATGGTGCCTAAGAATGTACCATGGTTCCAATCAAGTGCTTCTGTAGCTAAAGGAACAACTGATGCACGGCGACCACCGAATAAGATAGCACTAATCGGTACACCTTTAGGATCTTCCCACTCTTCAGCAATACAAGGGCATTGTGATGCAGGTGCTGTGAAACGTGCATTTGGGTGTGCTGAAGGCGTATCTAAATCAGGTGTCCAGTCATTACCTTTCCAATCGGTTAAATGTGCAGGTGCTTCTTTGGTCATTTCTTCCCACCAAACATCACCATCATCAGTTTCGGCAACGTTGGTAAAAATAGAGTTTGATGCTAATGAATGCATTGCATTTTCATTCGTATGCATACCAGTACCTGGCGCTACACCAAAGAAACCGGCTTCAGGATTGATAGCGTATAGTTGACCGTCTTCGCCAAACTTCATCCACGCAATATCATCGCCAATCGTTTCTACTTTCCAACCAGGAATAGTAGGGGTTAACATTGCCAGATTGGTTTTACCGCAAGCACTTGGGAAAGCACCAGCAACATATTTCACTTCACCTTCGGGGTTGGTGAGTTTAAGGATAAGCATGTGTTCAGCCATCCAACCTTCATCACGACCCATGGTAGATGCAATACGTAATGCAAAACATTTTTTACCTAACAATGCATTACCACCGTAACCTGAACCATGTGACCAGATTTCACGAGTTTCCGGATAGTGAACAATGTAACGATTATCAGGGTTACAAGGCCAAGGATCACTGACTTCTCCTTCGGCTAATGGTGCGCCAACAGTATGGACACAAGGAACGAATTCACCATCTTCACCTAATACATCTAATACCGCATCGCCTACGCGAGCCATGATGTGCATATTCGTTACAACATAAGGCGAATCAGATAATTCAACACCAATTTGTGCGATGTCTGAACCGATAGGACCCATACTGAAAGGAATAACGTACATGGTACGACCTTTCATACAACCGGTGAATAAACCATTTAAGGTTTCACGCATTTCAGCAGGATCAGCCCAGTTATTGGTTGGGCCTGCATCTTCTTCTTTTGCAGAACAAATGTAGGTACGGTCTTCAACGCGTGCTACGTCAGCAGGTACTGAACGGATGTAGTAGCTATTAGGACGTTTCTTTTCGTCAAGTTTTTTAGCGGTACCACCTTTGACCATGATGTCCCACATGTCTTCCCATTCTTTTTCTGATCCGTCACACCAAACAATGTTGTCTGGTTGACATAGTGCGGCCATTTCATCGACCCATGCCTGTAGTTTTTTATTTTGTGTTGCCATTACTAATTACCCTCATTTTTTGCCTGTATATTGTTGTTTAAAGTAGTTTTGTGAGATATGAGTAGATTAAAGACCGAACTCATATACTTATACTCGGAAATTTTTTAAATTATTAGGAGTAAATACATCTATAACTATTTGTTATTTTTATAATTATTTAAATAGCCACATAAAAAAGTTATATTTAATAGCAACATAACTTATTCAGTATGTATCACATCATTCTAGTTTTTGAGGACGAAATCAAGCCGAACTTCAAGAATTAAACTAAATTTCCCTTATTTAATGAGCTAAAAAGGGGCAGAGTGGACTTACAGTGTGTGTTTTTTACGGAATATCCGAGAACGTTATAATATTGTTTCTTCCATGCTGTTTGACGTGATAAAGAGCCAAGTCTGCCTTTCTCAGAATATCACTGATTTGAATGTCATCGTCATGAATTTCGTCATCATTACAATCAGCCAGTGAAGCAATTCCTATACTGATTCTTATTGGAACATCAATTATATTTCCATTACATTCCCAATTACTGTTTTCAATCGTTGTTCTGATTCGATCGGCAAGTTTGAGTGCACCATCTTTATTTGTTTCAGGTAAAGCAAGAACAAACTCTTCACCACCAATTCGAGCTAGTGTATCTCCCTCACGTGTAAATTGGCCTAGAACTCTGCCTACATCAATAAGTACTTTGTCTCCGCATTCATGCCCATGGGTATCATTAACTGTTTTAAAATGATCCAAATCCATAAGCAGAAGACTGAATGATTGAATGTAACGCTTCGCTCTTGCCAGACTTGAGGTAACTTCTGTAAAAAAATAACGTCGATTATATAATTTGGTTAATGGGTCAATAACTGACATTTCTTCATAGCGAACCCTTAATTTTTCTGATTCAATCAAAGCTTGATTAAGTTCTTTTGTTCGCGCATCGACAATATTTTGCATATTTTTTACAAGTTTAAGATTGTTTAACAGTATTCCTATCAAATCGGCATAGATTACAATTGAATGTTCTTGCCATGACTCGAAGTTATTTGGATCAGGGTGTGATAATTCAATAACTCCGATAACTGAATTATTTGCCATAATAGGTGTGCATATTAAAGATCCAATTTTACGGCCATTCATTTCATATTCCACAAAATTTTCATTAGAAATATTACAATTTCTGATATGCACTAACTGGCGGTTTGTTGCTGTTTTTCCGATGATGCCTTCGCTTAATAAATAGGATGTTTTTCCATCTTTTATTGATGATTCGTTTGCAATAAATTCTTCCCAGTTTAAATTTGCTACGCATTTGAGAGAATTTTTTTCAAGTAAATATAAAGAAACTACTTCAACTCCCAGATTTTCAATGATGGTTTGCATCATTGCGTCAATTAAGTTTTCTTTATCAATTTGTTGATGGCCAAGATTTGCTATCGTTCTTATGCCTGATAGGGAATTTAATAATTGGGTGAAACGGGTGTTTAATGCATCCGGCGTTTCGAGTTTTCCAATTATTCCTTTAATTATATGTTCCATGAGCTTATCCCGCTATTTCATCGACCAGATTCTGTATTCCATCTAGTTTTTCATGTGATTTATCCAGATATTTTTTTAATGAATCAGCCTTGAAATTAAGTTTATTAATGACTTCAATGTCTTCCATTGGATCGTAGTGCGTATCAAGCAACCACTGACGAGATATTCGAGAGCAGTATCCTATCAAGATAACAAAATTTGAGTTTCTATCCTGATAATCAAGATCATGATGGCGTTCAATAACATCGATCATTTCATAAGGTAATTTCCACTTGTGTCCTAACCATGCTCCGGCATCATGATGGTTAAAATCAATTGTTTCTTTTTCGTATTCTATTAAACGTTTTTCCTTATCTTCTCTAGCAGTCATAAATAATTCGGACATTATATTGGGAAAACGATTGGTCAAAACCAATATTCCAATATTATGTAACAGACCATATAAATAGAGCTGGTTAGGATCGAGAACTTGTTTTGAATCAATATGGTTAGTAAAGCCGCTTGCCAGTTCGGCCGTAATAAATGCACTTGCCCAGTATCGTTTTAGATCAAAATTCGCACATTTGTCAGGATCAAAAACACTGCTCATTGCCAGGCTTAGTGCAAAGCCTTTGACTAAATCCAGACCAAGAACATTGATGATAGCTTGTTCCAGGGTAGACACGTTTCTGCCAAAACCAAAAAAAGCAGAATTAGCCATACCAATAATTTTTGCAGTCAAGCCAGGGTCTTTTTTTATTATTTTTGCAATATCATCCATATCGCTAGTGTTATCATTAGAGGCGATCAGAATTTCCTGCGCAATAGTGGGCATCGGTGGCAAATAATCTATTTTTTGAATCTCGATTCTCACGCTTGATACGGAATGTCGTCCTGTCATAGGGAGTGCCGTCCTGTCATTTCATTATTAGCCATTATTAATTATATAGGTATAGTAACAATCTCTTTTAACGGCAAGAAAAAAGATTTCTTGAGTTGATTTTTACTTTAAAAGTTAGTGTTTACTTATCATGATAAGTTATCCGGATATTAACCCTGTTGCAGTCGATTTTGGATTTGTAAAAATTCATTGGTATGGCATTACTTATGTTGTAGGTATTTTGCTGGCGTGGTTGCTTCTAAAGTATCGGGGGCAACAGTCTTATTGGGGCTTTAATAACGAACAAATTTCAGATCTGATTTTTTACGCCATGTTCGGCATTATTGTTGGCGGTCGATTAGGATCAGTTTTGTTCTACAATTTTTCATATTATATTCAGCACCCGATTGAGGTTTTTTATATTCAACAGGGCGGCATGTCATTTCATGGCGGTTTGTTAGGAGTGATGGCTGCTGTCTGGTTTTTTGCACGTAAAATAGAAGTGCCATTTTTTAAATTGACCGATTTTATAGCTCCTGTTGTTCCGATCGGCCTTGGCTGTGGCAGGATAGGAAATTTTATAAATGGCGAGCTCTGGGGTGGGCCAAGTGATTTACCCTGGGCCATGATTTTCCCTGATCCGGCTGCAGGCGGTATTGCCAGGCATCCTTCACAACTTTATGAAGCACTGCTTGAAGGCCTGATTTTATTTATTATTCTTTGGTGTTTTTCCAGAACGCCAAGGCCATTGAAAACAATTTCCGGGTTGTTCCTTATTGGTTATGGTGTTTTCCGCTTTATAGTCGAATTTGTTCGCATTCCCGACCAGCATATTGGATATCTTGCTTTTGACTGGTTCACAATGGGGCAGTTGTTAACGCTACCTATGATAATATTCGGTTTATTCTTAATGACTATGGCTTATAAGAAAACATAATTTTAATGAAACAGTATTTAGATTTACTACAACACGTAAAAGAAAACGGTGTTAAAAAAGAAGATCGCACTGGCACAGGTACAATTAGTGTGTTTGGGTATCAGATGCGTTTTGATTTGAGTGAAGGTTTTCCTTTAGTCACCACAAAACAGTGTCACTTGAAGTCAATCATTTATGAACTACTATGGTTTCTCCAAGGTAATACCAATATTAAATACCTGAATGATCATGGCGTGACGATTTGGGATGAATGGGCGGATAAAAATGGTGATTTAGGTCCGGTTTATGGTGCGCAATGGCGCTCATGGCATACATCAGAAAGCACAATCGATCAGATATCAGATGTTATTCAACAAATAAAACAAAATCCGGATTCTCGTCGTTTGATTGTCAGTGCATGGAACGTTGGTGAGATTGAACAAATGGCATTAGCGCCTTGCCATGCTTTTTTTCAATTTTATGTTGCTGAAGGCAAATTATCCTGTCAGCTTTATCAACGTAGTGCCGATATTTTTCTGGGGGTTCCGTTTAATATTGCATCATATGCTTTATTGACCATGATGATTGCGCAAGTATGTGAGTTAGAGACAGGTGATTTTGTTCATACCTTTGGCGATGCACATATTTATCTGAATCATCTTGAACAGGTTGAGACTCAATTATCTCGATCACCCTATCCACTACCAAGGATGAAACTTAATTCTGACGTTGGTGATATATTCAATTTTAAATATGAAGACTTTGAGTTAACAAATTATCAATACCATCCAAAAATTACTGCGCCAATTGCAATTTAAAGGAACCCCTATGAAATATAGATTTGTCTTAATACCTGCTTTATTACTATGTGTGCTTTCATCTGTCACACAGGCAAATGATGTGGCTCCAGGTAAGATTGTAAAAGATACTGTCGATCAGGTGCTTTTTGTTTTACAAGACGCCAGTCTTAATGAAGAAAAAAGAAAAGAACTTATTTCCAATTTAATTAAAGAGCGAATCAATTTTAAAGATATGTCCCGACGTGTGCTCGCGACAAACTGGAAAGCCGCGACTGAAGAACAACAGGTGAAATTTATAACCCTGTTTCAGCATGTATTAATTAATACTTACTGGATCAGGATGAACCAGTATTCAGGTGAACATGTTGAGTACATTACTGTTACTTCAGATAGAGAAGGATATGCATCGGTTGATACTATTATTGTAAAAAATAATAGCGATATTCATATTCCAATTTCCTATCGAATGAAACGTTTTGTCGATGTCTGGTTTGCATATGACTTTGTTGTAGAAAGTTTAAGTCTGGTGCAAAGTTATCGTAATGAATACAACGCGACGATTAAGAATTATGGTGTAGATGGATTACTTGATCTTATGCAACAGGAAGTAGACAGTTACGACGCGTAACATCTTTCTATTATATTATGCAGTTATCAATCATAGTCGCCATGGATAGAAATCATGTTATTGGCAAAGGCGACACCTTACCGTGGCATATCTCATCTGATTTAAAGCATTTCAAAAAGATTACTATGGGTAAACCTATCGTCATGGGTCGTAAAACACACGAGTCTATTGGTCGGCCATTACCCGGCAGGGAAAACATTATCTTAACGCGTGATAAAAACTATCAAGCAGAAGGCTGTACTGTCTTGAATAGCATGGAAGAAATTATGGAGCACTGTAAAGAGGCTGAAGAAGTAATGATTACCGGCGGTGCTGAAATTTATAAATTGTCATTAGCTCAAGCATCATATCTATATTTGACTGAAGTACATGCAGAAATAGACGGCGATACGTTTTTTCCTGAGTTTGATCGAAGTGAATGGAATGAGGTTTTCCGGGAAGATTATAAAGCCGATGAGAAAAATGAGTTTGATTATAGTTTTGTTTTATTAGAACGAATATAGTGTAATAAAGTATTTTTATTTATTTAGATGAAAACTTTGATTGATTTTATTTAAAATAAGTTAAGGAGTATTAATATGAAACGGACGACCATTTTAATGTCTATTTTATTTTTACTGGTTGCCTGGTGGATTTATGACAGTAATTTTAAAAAAATAGATCCAGTTAGAGAATATCGTGAGCTCTATAATGAGGCATATAGAACTTATAGAAGTCAAAGAGAAATAAGTAATATTGAAAATCAAAAAGATAATTCAATTAAATATGTAAAGGGCGAAGAGTATTCAGATGAATTCCACCTTTATTTTAAGGATAAATATAAAGATAAAATTAAAAACTTACAAATATCAGAATCAGATACAAAATATACCGAATATCCAAAATATACCGATATTTCTGTTGCTAGAGGAATAGCAAAAAAATATCCCCGTCCAATATCCGAATGGCGTATTAAAGAAAAAGAGCTTTATCAATCTTTACTCTTAAATGGTGATTATGACCTTGTTATTGTTCCTTTTCAGGTAGATAAATATGCTTTTGATCGAGCGACTCGTTCTTTAATGACTTCCAAACTAGTGTACGAAATTACGAGAGATAGTAATTTAAAAGTTCCTGATCCTTATCTGGTCTATCGTGCATTAGGAGAAGGAAAAAGACAATTTAGTATGAAGGAAGTAATACAATTTGCAGAAAAACTAGGTGTTAAAAAAGTTGTTTATGGCTACGTTGGGCATGATCGACAATATAAAATGGATTTAACAATTATGTCTCTTAATATTGGTTTAGATTCTATATCTGATCCAGAAGTTAAATCATTTAATGGCATCAGCTTTACAGATGAAAAACCTCCAATTGATGTCTACGATTCATTATTACTGGATATTTTACAGTTTTTAAAAATTGATAGTTCTTCTTTAACTAGTAAAAATTTTGAGCAATCAATCGAAATTGCTGGGTTACCAGAAGATCCTGTCGATTTATTTTTATCTACATCAAACCCAGTTAATGATGCGTATATTCTACAATTATTTGCTTACTTGACCCCTGCTAAAGAGGAAAGAACAAAAGAAAGGTTTGCTGAGAAATCATTTATTGCTCTTTCTGAAATTTCGCCTAATACAGAAAAGTATAAAGCACTAAAAGCAAGAGCATATATGTTGATGGGGCTGCGTATAGCAGCATTAGAGGTTATTGGCGAACCTGAGACAATAGAAGAAAAAGCATTGTTTCATATTTTAAATGGAAACCTGCCTGATGCTGAATCATTATCAGAACAAATGGACTCGGGTATTGCACAATTATTAACCAATATTGATATAAACAATATTGCTGCCAGATACGGAGTTGTCGATAAAAATAATTCTATCGAAAAAGCAAAGACGGTTAAATTGCCCGGGCAAATTTGGCCATATTTGGTGGAACGCGCATTTACCGATTGGGACAGTTGGTCTAATTTTAAGAATATTTATTTAAAAGTCTTGCTTGATCAAGCCGTTCCTCTTTCAAATTTTACTGCAAAAGGAATTATGGGTGGAAGCAGTGCTTTAGGTGAAATGAGTGAGCTCAAAAGTATTACAGACTTATCAATTGTGAATCATATAAAAAAGCTTTATGAAGCTGAACCATTAACATGGTGTTGTCTATATCAAGAATCGTTATTTAATAAACAGGATTATATTAATCTTATTGAATCGATGGCTAACGATAATCTTATGAGGCATGCAAATTTTTTAAATAAAGTCCAAGGTAGACCAAAATCTGCTATTAGTTTTTTAGATAAAATTGAGAGTGCTTATAATGGATATCCTGCATTTTCATTAGAACGTGCTCTAGCATTAAAACATTATGCAAAAAAAATAAAGGGTGTAGATAAAGAAAGCACATTAAAATCTGCGTATTTAGATAATTATAATGCAATGTATTGGGCACAGGGACAAAGTCTTGTTTCAGAAAAAGCATTTCAGACCATGTTCAATATGAGGCGGAATGATTTTGGACGTAATGATAACCTTTATGCGGGTGAGTATCCTCATAAACCATACTACACAACATTAGAACAAGATGGTCAGAACTATCAAATAATGAAATCTAATGACGAAGCTGCTGCAAGAAACTCAGTATCACATATTGGACCCTTGCTCTTACTTTTACCTTATAAAAATACACCTGCTGATTCATCGTTAGAATTTTTGGAAGGAAGGTTTAACGGTCATCCCCAAAAGTCACTTTTTCTTGCTAATAAAAGTTATGCTAAGGGAAAATTTAAAGAAGCTGAAAAATATTATCGAGAAGGAATTAAATATAGCCCTACTTATTTGGATACTTACACTTTTCTAGGAAATATGCTCTTTGCAAACGGAGAGATTGAAGAATCCTTTCAAGTGTTTATGAGTTATCCCGGATTTAAAGAAAACTATAAAGGAAATAGAGTTGCTTTAGACAATTATTCTCATGCTGCAGGAAGTTTATTTTTCTGGTCTGGTCATTTTGAAAATGCGAGAGCATTATACGAAATTTCTTCAAATTTAAATACTGGATCTGAATCTGGATTAGCAAGCAATATACGTATCAATCTTTTGGATAAAAATATTGAAATTGCGATGATTGAATCTCTTAGGAGAGCAAAACGCTATAATTCTTATCCTGCTTATAGAGATTATCTCGGTATGCTCCATGCTATTGGTAATTCAGAAGAAGCATGGGATGCGTTTGATTTGCTAGTTAATAGAAAAAATGAACCGCATATTTGGGAATCAGCACTTGTGGGACATCATCAAAGCGGCCTTAGCGAATCTGAGATTGCATTATGGGCAAATCAATATAAGCAGAGTATTTCTGAATATGGAGTGAGCTTGTCTGCCAATTATTTGTTGCGAGCGGGAGTAACAGATAGAGTTCCAACAAAAGACTTATCATCATTAATAGCTGATGTTGATCGATCTGTAAAAACCGAAATTAAATCTGATTTAGTCTATTTTTCTGATGCATATTCAGAATTACTTGTTGATAACTATGAGAGTGCTTCTAACTTGTTTCATGAAGCTTCTCAGCTTTATGATATGAGAACAGTCAAATTCGGATATATGTTGCCATATTATGCCTTTTCGTCAGTTAAATCTGGAAATATTTCTGAAATTGAGAATTTAATTGATTCCTTTTTTCGTCCCGATAAACTTTTTGATTTGTATTTAGCTAAAGCAATATTGTCTGGATTAAATAATGAAACGAATAATTCTGTCCAGTATCTTAAAAAGGCACTATATAATCATCCCACCTATACAGAATTTCGACCATTAATGACAGAGTATCAATATGCTGAAATATGTGAAATGTTATACGAAGAAACTAATAATGATGAATACAAAAAAATCTTACTAGATTGGGTAAAGAAAGTGCAACAGATTCAACCATGGTTTTCTTGGGCTTATGCTATGGAAGCAAAGTATTCTAATAATGTTATTGAGCGAAATAAAGCAATAGCGATGACATATTATTTAGATCGTAATTCTGAACGCTTAAAAAGTATTCCAAAAGATCACATAGATACAGCGGTGAAGAAACACAGCAAGGACAATCTATTTAAGAAAAAAGTTAATCCAGTTGAGCCGAGAAATGCATCTTTCTTGAACAATGCTAGATTGGACATTGCCTCATAATATTAATTTAGATTTTTGGCTGTTTTGATGGAACACTAAACAGCTTTTCATCTTCTAGTCGCATTGCAGTTAACTCACCGCCCCATAGGCATCCTGTGTCTAGTGGATAAACATTGTATTGTTTGAAGTTTTTTTCGTTTCCTAGTAGCACTGTTGACCAGTGGCCGAAGATGAGTTTGTCTTTTTTTGTTTTGCGATCAGGTAGCGCGTACCAGGGGATTAATGATTCTGATTGTTTTCCCGGTGCGCAGGTTTCTTTTATATTTAGTTTTCCATTTTGATCACAATAACGGGTTCTTGTTAACGCATTAATGATATAACGATGTCGATCATTATCTTTTAATTTTTCTGACCATGTGTCGGGCTGATCGCCGTACATGTTTTGTATAAAGTCATCGAATTGTTTGCTTTGTAGTAATGACTCTGTTTCTTGTGCAAGGTCTTTGGCTTGTTCTAAAGTCCATTGTGGTGGTAAGCCGGCATGTATCATTGTGTATTTTAAATTTGGCTCGTTTACCAGCAGTGGTTGTTTTCTTAACCATTTGAGCAATTTTTTTGAATCATCTGCGTTTAGTATTTCATCTACAGTATCCTTGCGATGTGGCTTTCTTACATTGTTTGCGATAGCCAGTATATGCAGATCATGATTGCCGAGAACTGTTTTTGCATTTTCACCCAGTGATTTTACAAAACGTAGGCATTTTAAAGATTCCGGACCTCGATTGACAAGATCGCCAGCAAACCAGAGTCGATCATTTGTTTCATCGAAATTAATTTTATCGAGTAAGTCTTGTAATTCTGAGTAACAACCTTGCAGGTCACCTATGGCATAGGTGCTCATGATTAATGCAATGCGTTGGGTATGGAAAGATTAAATACAGGTATCGGTGCATCAAATTCAATACCATCATCAGCGATCATTTCATATTTACCTTGCATGCAACCCACTGGTGTTTCTAAAACTGATGCACTTGAATATTGATGAGACTCACCTGGCGAAATATGTGGTTGTTCACCGATCACACCATCGCCTCTTACTTCCTGAACCTTGCCATTCGCATCAGTAATAACCCAATGTCGACGCAGTAAAGTAGCAGGCATAAGACCGCTATTTGTAATGGTAATGGTATAGGCAAAGACGTAGCGCATTCCTTCGGGCGATGATTGTTCAGGAATATAATTAGTTTCGCTGGTGATGCTGATGTCGTATTGTTTTTGAGTCATAAGGCGCATTTCACCTTAATCGTGCATTGTGTGCAAGTCAGCTTTAAATATCCGATGAAATTATATTTTGGTGTTTATTGACTTTCTGTCGGTAGCTGATGGCTTCGCTAAGATGTTGTGTCAATATTGTTTTGCTGTTGGATAAGTCAGCAATGGTTCTTGCCACTTTCATTACTCGATGAATAGCTCGTCCGGATAAACCAAGTTTTGTTGTTGCTGTTTGTAATAAAAGTTTGTCGGTATCGCTTAATTTACAGTATTTTTCAATATCTTTTGTTTTCAATTCTGAATTAACAAAACCACTACGATTTAACTGCTTATTAAAAGCAGTCATTACTCGTTCTCTTATAGTGGTACTGCTTTCAGCATTTTCGTCTTTGCTTTGATTAATAATCGCATTTGGAATGCTGTTTACTTCAATGACCATATCGATACGATCCATAAGTGGTCCTGAAATCTTTTGTTGGTAACGGTTAATTTGTTCTTCGGTACAACGACAACGACCGCTTTTATCACCCAGATAGCCACAAGGACAGGGATTCATCGCAGCAATGAGCTGAAAATTTGCCGGATATTCAACTTGTTTGGCAGCTCGGGAGATGACAATACGTCCAGATTCTAAAGGTTCTCGTAATACTTCTAATACTTTGCGATCAAACTCTGGTAGTTCATCCAGAAATAATATGCCGTTATGAGCCAGTGATATTTCACCCGGTTTGGGATGACTGCCACCACCGACTAATGCAACAGACGATGCTGAATGATGTGGTGACCTTATAATACGTTGTTTCCAGAATTCTAAAGAAAAACCATGTCGACTTATCGAAGCGATTGCTGCGCTTTCCAGGGCTTGTTCCTCTGTCATGGGAGGCATAATGGTTGGCATGCGCTCAGCCAGCATGGTTTTGCCTGAGCCCGGTGGACCTACCATGAGTAAATTATGTCCACCAGTTGCGGCAATTTCCAATGCACGTTTGGCATGTTCATGACCATAAATATCATTTAAATCAGTTTTATATTGAATTGACGATGATGATTGATTTCTTTGGTGTACTTTGAGTGGTTCTGTACCTGTAATGTGAGCACATACTTCCAGCAAATGAATTGCTGGTTTACAAATTGATTCTTCAACTAACGCCGCTTCATCTGCGTTTGTCATAGGTAAGATTAAACTTCGTTGAGATTGTTTCATTGCCATGGATACGGGAAGTACACCAGTAACAGATCGCAACTCCCCTGTTAAAGACAATTCACCGATCACTTCATGACCTTCTATGCCTTTTTCAGGAATCTGGCCTGAAGCAATTAAAATCCCAAGTGCAATGGGTAAATCAAAACGGCCACCTTCCTTAGGTAAATCAGCGGGAGCGAGATTGATCGTGATTCTACTGAGTGGAAATTCAAACTGATTATTTAGTATTGCGCTGCGAACACGTTCTTTACTTTCCTTAACCGTTGTTTCGGGAAGGCCTACTATAGTAAAGCCGGGAAGACCGCGTGAAAGATGAACTTCAACTGTCACTAAAGGGGCATTGATGCCATCCTGCGCCCGTGAATAAATTATTGCTACGCTCATATTTATCGTCCTTGATTAATATAAAACTGATTAAATCAGAATTTATTTGTATTGCTTTAGTTTTTAGTTTCGTCCAATTGACTTTCTAAAGCTGATAATTTTTCTTGTAAAGCATCAAGTTGTGTACGGGTTCGCTGTAATGATGCCGTTTGAATATCAAATTCTTCACGTGTAACCAGTTCCATTTTTGTAAACGTCGCATTCAGTGTTGCACGTAAGTTCTTTTCGATATCTTTTTTAAATAATTGCAGGTCTTCCGGTAGTGCTTTTGACACATCTGAAAGTATTGCTTCAATTTTTTCTTTAACCATTTCTCTATTTTTATCGTTAACGGATTTTTATAGCCAGATCATATGTTTTACTGACCCGTCTGTCATTCTGTATCAAGTTGTTTTAACAATTTTGAAATATACGAACCAATATAGAACATCGTGAAATATAGTGCACAAAAATAGTGCAAGGTTGGTATTTTGAAAGCACAAATAATTAATAGTTCGCACTAAAAAATAGCAGTATCTAATTGAAATAAAAGAAAAAAATACTAGTTGGTATAGAATATGCTGACTGTCTAATCGTTATTTATCAAATTAATTCAAAATCTATTTCCAGAGAGGATAGCAGAATGAAAAAAGTATTATATCTATTGGCATGTTCAAGCATGCTATTTTCGAGTGTTTCGTTTGCTGAGGATTCACAACATGAGTTCAGTGCAAATGTCGCTTTATCAACAGATTATATGTATAGAGGTGGTTCACAAACTGATGAGCAAACTGCTATCTCGGGTGGTTTTGATTATGGTCATACATCAGGTTTTTATGCAGGTGTTTGGGCTTCAAATGTTGATTTCCAAGACATAGGCTTACCATCAAGTAATATTGAAATTGATTACTATGGTGGTGTTGCTGGTGAATTTTCCAATGGAATAAGTTGGGATGTTGGTGGTCTTTATTACCATTATGCTGGAACAAAAGATGCGGAAGAAGCTGCATATGGTGGCGATGCTGATTTTGTCGAAGCCTATGGCTCACTAGGTTATACATTTAGTGACGTTCAGTTTGAACCATCAGTCGGTGTTTTCTTTGCTTGGAGTCCGGATTATTTTGGTGAGTCAGGTGACTCTTACTACACTGCTGTGGATTTAGGTTTATCTCTTCCATATGGCATTAGCTTAGCTGGTCAGATTGGTTTTCAAGAATTTGATCGTGCCGGTGTCACTGATTATTCGCATTATTCAGTTGGACTTAGTAAGGACGTAGCAATCTTTACCTTAGATGCTACTTATTATGACAGCATTGATGATGCTGATACCTTCTGGGGCGCTGGATTTGAAGAAGCAATTGTTTTCACAGTATCAAGCAGCTTCTAGTAGTTAAATATATTTACTGAAGTATTTGGCCTGTTGATTTTTCTAGTTTTTGTAAATCGGCAGGCCAAAATAAAACGGGAGGCATGAAATTATGAAGTTGGTAACCGCAATTATAAAACCCTTCAAACTGGATGATGCGAGGGAAGCTTTGTCAGAAGTTGGTGTGCAAGGCATGACAGTAACTGAAACTAAAGGTTTTGGTCGTCAAAAAGGACATACAGAACTATACCGTGGTGCTGAATATGTGGTGGATTTTTTACCCAAGATAAAACTTGAAGTAGCGGTAGCTGATGACAAGGTTGAAGAAGTTGTTTCTGCAATAACCAAGGCTGCCAGTACTGGCAAAATTGGTGATGGAAAAATATTTGTAACCGACCTTAGTCAAGTTGTACGAATTCGTACGGGTGAAACGGGCGATGACGCACTTTAAGTCTTCATCGGTAATTGATACTTCACTAATTTTAATCTGCGGGAGGATTTAAAGTGGAAGCAACAACAGAATTAGCATATGCACTGGACACCTTTTATTTTTTGGTGATGGGTGCATTCGTAATGTGGATGGCAGCAGGTTTTTCCATGCTCGAAGCCGGTTTGGTAAGAGCTAAAAATACTGCTGAAATATTAACTAAAAATATTACGCTATATGCAGTGGCTTGTATCATGTACATGGTATGTGGTTACTCCATTATGTATGGCGGTGGTGATTTTGTAATGTTCCTGGATGGAATCGTTGCTGATGGCGTTGCTGGAGCAGAAGAAGCCGCAACCTATGCACCTTCGGCTGACTTTTTCTTTCAGGTCGTATTTGTTGCTACAGCCATGTCGATTGTTTCAGGTGCCGTTGCAGAACGTATGAAGTTATGGGCGTTTTTGGCTTTTGCAGTCGTTATGACAGGTTTTATTTATCCAATGGAAGGTAGTTGGACATGGGGTGGCATGCCAGTGTTTGGTATGTACACATTAGGCGATTTAGGTTTTTCTGATTTTGCTGGTTCCGGTATTGTGCATATGGCGGGTGCGGCCGCTGCATTAGCCGGTGTCATCGTTTTAGGGCCACGTGCTGGCAAATACGGGAAAGATGGACGTGTAAACGCTATTCCAGGCTGTAACTTACCGCTGGCAACCTTAGGTACGTTTATACTTTGGTTGGGGTGGTTTGGTTTTAACGGTGGTTCAGTATTAGCTACTGCCAGTATAGAAAGTGCAAATCTAGTAGCGGTTGTCTTTATGAATACAAATATGGCTGCTGCTGGTGGTTGTGTTGCCGCATTAATTGTTGCCCGTCTCTGGTTTGGTAAAGCTGATTTAACCATGGCATTAAACGGTGCATTAGCTGGCCTTGTCGCAATTACCGCTGAACCATCAACTCCGACAGCACTACAAGCGACGATCTTTGGTGGTATTGGTGGGGTTCTGGTTGTTTTCTCAATCGTATTTATGGATAAATTGAAAATAGATGATCCTGTAGGCGCGATATCAGTGCATGGTGTGGTTGGTTTATTGGGACTATTACTGGTTCCTCTTTCTAATCCATTAACTGATGATGGTGGTTCCAGTTTTTCAGGACAACTTATAGGCGCGTTAACCATTTTTGTTTGGGTGTTTGTTGCTTCTTTAATTACCTGGACAATAATAAAAGCCATTATGGGCGTCAGGGTTAGCGAAGAAGAAGAAATGGAAGGTGTCGATATTGGTGAATGTGGTTTGGAAGCTTATCCAGAGTTCACTAAATCTAACTAAGTTTTATCTCTCTCTGTTATAAATTAGGCGGGCACTCAGGTGCCCGTTTTTTTGCGTACAGGATGTACGTACGCCGTTAGCGCATGGATGCGCAGGAGCGGTGTTTAGCAGTTAGCAAATAACTTAAATAGAATTAAAATATGAAAAGACAGGAGTTCGAGAACGGCATCTATCAGATTAACTAGTGGCTGAATAAATAATCAAAAGCCAGAGTCGAATCTGGAACAGTTACCGGAGTTATTATTTATGGCGACTATGATTACTTTCCCCCCCTTTCATTAATCTTTGATTTAAATTATGCCAGCATTGTAAATATTGTTTTGGAATACGCTTCGTTTTCATTATTTTTAAAAAAATCAGTATTTGGTGCACGTAAACAATGAAAACAATTTCCTAATAGGTTAAATTCGATTTAAATTGGTGCGGTTTTATGCACATTATTAATTCATACTAATGAATTCGTATTATTTTTTAGTTTTAGATCTTCTATGGGGAGAGTTGTTATGAAGCTTGTAAGTGCCGTGATTAAACCATTTAAACTTGATGATGTGCGTCAGGGGTTGTCAGAAATTGGAATTCAAGGAATGACTGTGACAGAAACAAAAGGTTTCGGAAGGCAGAAAGGCCATACGGAGCTTTATCGAGGTGCCGAATACGTTATCGACTTTTTGCCAAAAGTCAAAATTGAGTTAGCTGTCAATGATGAACAAGTAGATGCGGTAATTGAATCGATTACTAAATCTGCCAGTACCGGGAAAATTGGTGATGGCAAAATTTTTGTGAGTGAACTTGAACAGGTTGTAAGAATAAGAACCGGCGAAACAGGTAGTGATGCTATTTAATAGTAATAAATACATCCAAATAGCTTTTTTAAAATAAAAAATTTCTAATAAATATGAAGATCTTTGTAAATAGGGGAAGATCAATGAATCGCTTTATATTATTTATACTGGCAATGTTACCTGGTGTAGTTTTCGCCGATGAATTAAATACAGGTGATACTGCCTGGATATTAACGTCTACTGCACTTGTTCTTTTTATGACATTACCTGGTTTGGCTCTGTTTTATTCGGGGCTGGTCAGAGCTAAAAATGTCTTATCCGTCCTCATGCAATGTTTTGCTATTGCCTGTCTGGTTTCTATTTTATGGTTGATTGGTGTCTATGGTTTGGCTTTTGGTGATGGTGGTTCGCTAAATCAATTTATTGGTTTAGGCAATATTATGGCTTCTGCTGTCACTGTTGATGCGATGAATGGGACTATTCCGGAAGTTGTTTTTTTCATGTTCCAAATGACGTTTGCTATTATTACTCCCGCACTGATTGTGGGTGGTTTTGCTGAAAGAATGAAGTTTTCCGCTGTACTTTGGTTTAGTGCTATTTGGTTAATTCTGGTCTATGCGCCTGTTTGTCACTGGGTCTGGGGTGGCGGTTGGCTTGCAGATAAGGGATTTATGGATTTTGCTGGTGGTGCGGTCGTGCATATTAATGCTGGTGTGGCGGCTATTATCGCTGCAGTTATCATTGGAAACCGTAGAGGTTTCCCTGAGCAACCAATGGTGCCACATAATATGACAATGGTTGTAGCGGGTGCCGGTATGCTTTGGGTGGGCTGGTTTGGTTTCAATGGCGGTAGTGCATTGGGGTCTAACAGCAGTGCCGGAATGGCAATCGCTGCAACACATATTTCTGCAGCGGCAGGATCATTGGCATGGATGGTATGCGAGTGGATTAAGTTTAGAAAGCCAAGTGTCCTTGGTATTGTCACAGGTATGGTCGCTGGTTTAGGTACAATTACGCCTGCATCAGGTTACGTCGGACCTTTAGGTGGGCTAGCCATTGGACTTATGGCTGGAGTGGTTTGTTTTTTTGCTACTCAATACATCAAACGAGTTTTGAAAATTGATGACTCACTTGATGTTTTCCCTGTTCACGGTGTTGGTGGAATTTTGGGAACACTGTTAACGGCAGTGTTTTATTCAAAATCGTTCGGTGGACTGGCTACCGACGAAGCATATTCAATTGGTTCACAATTAGGTATCCAGGCAATCGGTGTTGTTGCTACTATCGCCTGGTGTGGCGTAGTGACTTTTATTTTAC
Source organism: Pseudomonadota bacterium (assembly GCA_013112535.1). GTDB lineage: Bacteria > Pseudomonadota > Gammaproteobacteria > Eutrophobiales > Eutrophobiaceae > UBA7359. Next base: position 447,398 of record JABFGI010000002.1, on the reverse strand, counting down.
TTAAGGTGTTAGACATTATAATTGGTTTAAGAGTTGATAATGACGAAGAAACAGAAGGACTGGATCTCGTTCTCCACAATGAAAGTGGTTACAGTCTATAATAGCTGACTGAATTACCTATTTGTGACGGATCACAAATAGGCAATTGTTAAAGATTTTGTTTTTTTACCCGATATTCTTATGCGTTTTAGATTCGTTACAAATCTCATAGTAATATTCGCTTAATATCCATTAATTTTGTGTTAAGAAGCTTATTTTTGTTCTAAATGGATTTGTGTATTTAAATATTTATACTCAGAGCTTACAATTGGAGTCTTGTTAATTAATAGTTTGGTACTTCCTAAGGAATTTTTCTAAATGGCTGATCTTGTTGATAAAAATATACTAAAAACATTTGTTCCGGCGAGTGCGCTGAATTCTGAGAATTTTCAGGAATTGGCAGGAAAAACGTTTGTTGAAAACGTCGCTGCGGGTCAGGCAATTTTTAAGGAAGGTGATAACGATAGAAAATCTGTATACCTTATAGATGGGCAAGCTGAAATTGTGTCCAATAACGGTGAAAGTAAGACCATCATTGCAGGTTCTGATATGGCAAAGCATGCTTTGGCAAATCAACAGCCGAGAAAATTTACTGCAACAGCCAAGGTTGATAGTCAGATAATAAGAGTCGATAGTGATCTGCTCGATATATTACTGACCTGGGATCAATTATCCGGTATTGAAGTCGATGAAATTCAGGTTGATGAAGGTCCTGATGATGAAGACGGTGATGATGATGGCGATTGGATGACACGTATTTTACAGTCGAAAGCATTTCTACAAGTACCACCTGCAAACATTCAAGCTATGTTTATGCGTATGCAGGATATCCCTGTTAAAGCCGGTGATGTCATTATCAAACAGGGTGATGATGGAGATTATTACTACATCATTAAACACGGTAAGTGCAAAGTTACACGTACTTCTAAAACCGGTTCAGAATTAACCTTAGCTACTTTGGGTGACGGTGATGCTTTTGGTGAAGAAGCACTGTTATCTGAAGCGAAACGTAATGCCAATATTGTAATGACGACTGATGGTTCACTCGTGCGTTTAGCAAAAGAAGATTTTAATGAGTTATTAAAAGAACCTATGCTGAGCTGGGTAACGAATGAAGAAGCTGATGCAATGATCAAGGAGGGGAATACTGTCTGGATTGATGTCAGGTTAGAAAGCGAACACAAAAACTCAGGCATTGAAGGTAGTGTTAATATTCCTCTGTTTATGTTGAGACTAAAAGCACAAACGCTTGATCCGGACAAAAAATATATTCTTTATTGTGATACTGGTCGTCGTAGTTCCGCCTGTGCGTTTTTGTTAAGTGAGCGTGGCTTGCAGGTTTATTGTCTTAAAGGTGGATTGGTTGCACGTACAGGTAGTTAATTTTTGTCGTGGTTAGCGATATTAATCTGGATTCTTCACTTTCTAACTACGCTGTATTTGGTAACCCGATCAATCATAGTAAATCACCTCAAATCCATTCTCTATTTGCCGAGCAAAAGGGCATCACTCTAAATTATCAAGCAATAGAAGTTCCTGTTGATAGTTTTAAAGACTATGTTAATTCATTTGTAGAACAAAAAGGTAAAGGATTAAATATTACAGTGCCTTTTAAAGGTGATGCATTTTCTCTCTGCGATATATTATCTGATCGCGCAGATATTTCCGGTTCTGTAAATACGATTTGGTTTGATAAAGATAAAAATATTTACGGTGATACGACAGATGGAAAAGGTTTAATTAATGATCTCATTATAAATAATGAGATTGATCTGAATAACAAATCGATACTTATATTGGGAGCAGGAGGTTCAGTTAGAGCCATACTTGAACCACTTTGCGCACAAAAACCAAAGCAAATAGTTATTGCAAATCGTACCGTTTCCAGAGCTGTGCAACTGGCTAAAATTTTTTCCAATCATGGAAACATACAAGCATGTTCTTATGCGGATCTATCAGAAAAATTATATGGCCAGCGATCATTTGATGTCATCATTAATGGGACATCGCTCAGTTTAAATGGCAGATTACCAACGATTCCAAAGTCTACAATCGGCAACACCACGTGTTGTTATGATTTAATGTATTCTGATAAAGAAACAATCTTTATGAAATGGGCTTCTGAACAGGGCGCATTTAAAGTGTTGGATGGGTTAGGTATGCTGGTTGAACAAGCTGCCGAAGCATTTAATATTTGGCATGGTGTTATGCCGGATACTGCACCGGTAATAAAACAACTCAGAAACGTTCCTGTTTAAAGTCCGTTTAATTTGTCCATTAAGTCAGGTAGCCATGTCACTAACTGCGGCATGAATACTAAAATAATCATTGTTATTACCTGAAGTGATACAAAAGGAATTATTCCTGAATAAATATCCTGGATCCTTATTTCTGAAGGTGCGACGGCTTTAAGATAAAACAGTGAAAAACCGAATGGTGGTGTTAAAAACGAGGTTTGTAAATTGATAGCAATTAATATAGCAAACCAGAGCAGGTCAATACCAAGTTGATTTGCGATAGGCGCAAGTATCGGGATAACAATAAAACAGATTTGTAAAAAATCGAGAAAGAACCCCAGAATAAAAATTAGCAGCATGCTAATGAGTAGAAAGCCCCATATTCCACCCGGTAAATTAGACATAACATCCAGAACCAGTCTGTCTCCGTCCATACCAATAAAAACAGAACCGAATGCTGAAGCACCGATTAATATAATGAAGACCATGCTGGTTAATTTCGTTGTTTGTCGCATAGCTTCCTGCAGGTTTTCCAGTGTTAATCTTTTATGTATTGCGGCTAGTATCAGCGCACCTATGGCGCCAACTGCTGCGGATTCTGTTGGTGAAGCAATACCAAAAAAAATAGAACCAAGTACGGCAAGGATTAATATCATTGGAGGTAATAAAGTAATTAATGCATGTGTAAAGTTCAGGTTTTCAGAGTCTGTTTTAAGCGCAGGCGCAACGTCTGGCTTACACATGGCATAAGCAAAAATATAAAGCATGAACAACAATACCAGAATCGAACCGGGTACAACTGCTCCCATAAATAAACGACCAACAGGGACACCCATAACGTCGCCAAGAAGGATCAAAATAATACTGGGAGGAATGATTTGCCCCAAAGTACCTGATGCCGCAATAGTTCCTGTTGCCAGCGGTGCCGAATAGTTGTGCTTTAGCATGGTCGGTAGAGCAATGATGCCCATGGTACAAACTGTTGCGCCAACGACACCGGTTGTTGCAGCTAATAGAGCACCGACAATAACTATAGATAAAGCCAGCCCGCCACTAAGCTTTCCACAAAGTTTTCCCATTGTTTCCAATAAGTCTTCAGCAAGCCCAGAGCGATCGAAAACTACACCCATAAATACAAATAGTGGCACAGCGAGTAAGGTAAAGTTCGTCATGATCCCCCATATACGTAAGGGAAGTGATTGGAAATCATCTAATTCAAGAAAAATACCGCCAAAAACCAGTGCAACCGCACCGAGTGTAAATCCAACCGGATAGCCCATTAATAACAGGAACATCAGGGTGACAAACATTAATATAACCGCAACTGTCATGATTCTTTATCCATCGCGGTAAATATTTTTTTTATACTTTCAGCAATACCTTGAACAATTAACAATGTAAACCCTAAAGGAATCATTGATTTGATTAACCAGCGTGCAGGTAAACCTCCAGGGTCTGGTGACGCTTCATTATAAATATACGCTTGAGAGATAAATGGCCACGCGCTAATAACGATGAGAAGACAAAACGGCAAAAGTATGAAAAGTGCACCAAATGCATCAATCCAGGCACGATGACGATCATTAAGAAACTTACTGCGATACAGAATATCAAGTCTTACATGCTCATCATGCTTTAATGTGTAAGCTGCGCCGATGAGGAAAATGATCGAAAATAAATGCCATTCCAGCTCTTGAATACCAATTGAACCACTCTGGAACAGATAACGCATTGATACGTCGTAACCGACCAGTAACACTAGAAATATAACCAGCCAGGAAATACACCGCCCAGTTAATTCAGTAAATTGATCAATTTTTGAACTGAGTTTTATTAATATTGTTTTCAAGTGATGGCTTTAATAAATGAGATTTTTTTAGCTTGAAAGTATAAACCAATGGAGCGAAAAAGCGCAGCAGGTTTGTGAGTGCTTACCTGATTAAAGGTTTAATATTTTCATGATGAAATATGATGTCGAAATATGAATTATGCACAGAAAAAAATATTGATTTTTCGATTTAAATGTAAATATATTAAATTTGCCTGAAAGCCTTAAGTTATCGTGTAACTTATTGAAATAAATACAGTAATAGGGTTTTCTATAATTGTGCGACGCACAATATTTTCTTTATTACAATTTTATGACGCTTTTTTGACTTTAAATAATTCACAGAGTTATCCACAGCTTTATAAGCTGTTGATTTTTAATTGATGGTAGCAGTTTGCTAATCTGACAAAGTCTGATATTTCAAGTTTTTCTGCACGTATTTCTGGCGCAATTCCAAATTCTTTAATATCTGATTCGCTTATGTATTTTTTCAATGAATTTCGTATAGTCTTACGACGTTGTGTGAAAGCTTCTCGGACTATGACTTTCAGACTTTCATGATCAGAAAGTTCGTAACGTGGTTTTGCCAATGGCGTTATTTTAACTATCGCAGAGTCAACTTTAGGACTTGGATTAAATGCACCTGGTTTAATGATGAATAGTGATTCAACATCACAATAAATTTGCAGCATGATACTCAGACGACCGTATTGTTTACAACCTGGATTAGCACAAATTCGATCAACCACTTCTTTTTGTAACATGAATAGCATGTCTTTTATGCAAGTTCGATAATTAAGTAAATGAAAGAGTAATGGTGTACTGATGTTGTAGGGTAGATTACCAACGATGCGAAGATCTGATTGAGCAAACTTTGATAAATCCAGTTTTAGAGCATCTGTTTCATGAATTTTTAAACTTTTATCCTTGCCTATACTATTTGTTAGGGATTCAACAAGATCCCTGTCTATTTCAACAACATCCAGGCTCTCTACACGTTCAAGTATCAGTTCTGTAAGCGCGCCTTTGCCAGGACCAATTTCGATTATCCGGTCTTGTCGTTGTGGATTAATATTGTCAACGATTCGTTGAATGATTGCCGGATCATGTAAAAAATTTTGCCCGAAGCGTTTTCGTGCTTGATGATGAACAGAATTAGACAATTGATTATGACACCTTAATTTGTTGCTGCCGCTTTAGAATTAATTTTATGTCTTGCCATGCTATCAGCCATTTCAATGGCGGCTAATAAACTGCCACATTGGGCTTTTCCTGTGCCGGCAAGGTCAAGAGCTGTCCCGTGATCAACAGAAGTTCTAATGATAGGTAAGCCGAGCGTTATATTGACGGCTTCGCCAAAACCAAGGGTTTTTAATACAGGTAAACCTTGATCATGATACATACAAACAAACACATCAGTTTTTTCCCTTTGTTCTATTCTAAAAGCGGTATCTGCCGGCAATGAACCAGATATATTAAATCCGCGACGGATAAAATTCTCAATAACAGGATTAATAATATTGATTTCTTCAGTACCGAGATGTCCGTCTTCTCCGGCATGAGGATTGAGTCCACACACAGTAATTAGCGGTTTTTCTATTCCAAATTGTTTGATCATTGCCTCTATGACAATGCGAATTGTTTTATCTACTCGTTCAGGTGTTATTGCATTAGGAACATCGTGTAAAGGCAAGTGTGTTGTAACAAGAGCGACGCGTAGGTCAGGGCAGGCAAGTAGCATGACCGGATAAGCATTATTACATTGTTTTGCAAAATATTCAGTGTGGCCGCTAAATTTAATTCCCGCATCATTAATAACTGATTTTTGTATTGGCGTGGTTATCACAGCGTCATATTTTTTGGTGAGACAACTATCACAAGCAAGGTCAAGCGTCTTTAGGACATAATCAGCATTTTGTATATTCAGTTTTCCCGGAGAACTAATAGTCTTCAGTTTTACCGGTATAACGTTTAATACATTGGGTTGGCTGTCTTGAACAACAAGTTTATTTGAGACAGTTATGATTTCGGTAGGAACTGATAATAATTTTGCTCGATGCAAGAATAAATCGGGATCGCCTATCACGGTTAAATCATAATCGTGATTCATTTGTGAAAGCTTGATAATTAAGTCAGGTCCTATTCCTGCTGGTTCTCCCGACGTGACTAGTAATCGAGGTTTGTTTTTCCTAGATGTCATCTAATCGGTATTCGACATAGGCTTCATCACGAAGTCGTCGAGTCCAGTTTTGCATCGCCTCTTTTAATTTTCTGTTGCGAATAGCCATCCTGGCCTTACCTCGTTTTACAGATTCGGTATTATCAAATTTTCGTCGTTCAAGTACTTCCAGAATATGCCAGCCAAACGCTGTTCTAAATGGCTCACTAACCTGATTTGGTTCCAGGCTATCCATCATTCGTTGAAACTCAGGAACAAGCTCACCAGGAGAACGCCAACCTAGGTTCCCTCCATCAATGGCACTAACCGGATCTTGAGAATTACCCTTAGCCAATAAAGCAAAGTCATCTCCATTTTCAATTCGAAGTTTTAACTGCTCTAATTTTGCTTTTGCCTGTTCTGAAGTTACCAGTTCATCTGGTTTGATTAGAATATGTCTGGCGTGTGTCTGGTCTACAATATTTTCAGTATCACTTTTCATGTCTGAAATTTTAATAATATGAAAGCCACTTGGACTTTGGATGGGTTCACTGATATCGCCGTTTTTCATTTCAGGAATATAGTCAGCGAATAAAGAGGGTATATCTTCAGTTTTACGCCAGCCTAAATCGCCGCCATTACTGGCATTACCACCATCAGAAACTGTTGCAGCAACTTCGGCAAAATCGGCACCGGCTAATAAATCTTCCCGAATTTGAGTCGCCACTTGTTTCACTTGCGCTATTTCATCTTCCGTTGCAGCATCAGGTAAGGATAATAATATGTGTGAGAGGCGTATTTCAGTTTGAAACGTCCCTTGAAATTCCTGGTTGACCAAAAAGTTATCTATTTCTTTTTCAGTAACGACAATGCGGTTTTCAACCTGCCTTTTACGTAACTGGCTCAGCGTAATTTCATTTCTAATATCTTCACGAAACTGCTCATAACTATAGCCATCTTGTTCGAGTATTTCCCTAAACTGGCTCAGAGAAACTTGATTTTCAGCAGCTATATTGCCAATTGTCCGATTAAGTGTTTCATCATCAACTCGAATACCCGCTCTCTCTGCAAGTTGCAGCTGGATTCGATTTTGAACGAGGGTATCCAGAATCTGGCGCTCAAAAATTGATGCAGGCGGGACATTTCCACCTTGTTGCCTGATTTGCCCACTGACTGCTCGCATTTTGGCTTCAAGCTCACTCTGCATAATGACATCTTCATTGACGACCGCAATAATGCGATCCAATGGCACATAGCTATGAGCAAGAGGCTGAAATAAAAATAGGAAAAGTAGCCCCAACACAAAATGTTGGGGCTTGTTCTTGGAAATTCTAAAATTCACTCTGGTAACCGGGGATTTGCTGTTTTAGGAAGTCTACAGTTTTTTTGCCTATTCCCGCTAGTCCTTTTAACTCCAGTTGTAAAAATATTCCAGTATCGAATTCACCGTTAATATCGGTAAGAAAACGTCGTGCAACAACGCGGGCTCCCCAGCAACAGCTTTCATATTCAAGTCCTGCAAATGTTTCTAATGAACGTCCTTCAGGAACAGCATAATTCCAGCGACCTACTGCATTCCAATTTTTGGCAACAGGCCAACGAAATGATATGTCACTCTGTTCTATATCTGTTCCATCGCGTCTGATACGATAAGCCAAGTTCAATATCTTGCCGGGAGCGGGATTGTAAGTTGCCTGAGCAGTGATTTTCTGTGTGCTGTTACCTATATTGGGATCATAAATTATGTCACCGCCAATATTCCAGTTTTTAATAAATTTGGTATCAAATTCGGCAATAAATGCAGAACCGTCTTCATCACGTACCGCGCCGCCGGGCAAAGTGACTTTACGATCCTGGAAATAAAATATTTGCCCGACACTGACATGACCCAAATCCCTGCCGGTTTCCTGATTAATTAAATGGGAAGTAAGTGCGAACGTAAGTTGATTGGCATCCCCGCGACGATCATGTCCACTAAATCGATCTTCTCTAAATAATAAATCAAATGAGTTAGTCAGTTGACCGGTATCAAAAACAGGCAGATCGGATTGATCTTCATTAGGTGTGTAAAGATAAAATAATCTGGGTTCAAGTGTTTGTAAGTAACTGGTATTTGAAATTTGTGTTTCTCTTTCCAGAAAAAGACCACTGTCGAGGCTAAATACTGGTAAGACACGACTAGGGTTTCTTGTAAAGTTCGCTGAATCCTCCAGGTTATACTGTGTGTAATCCAGACTTAATTTTGGTTCGAGGAAGGTTGCTACAGTGCGCATTGGGTAGCTGATATAGGGTTGGATATGAGCACGCAACCCATTTACATTATCATTACTGGTATTAGTAAAAATATTATCGTCGCCACGTTCAAAATAAACAGCTTCGGTGCCAACACCATAATTTAATTTGCCATAAGTACGTGGCGAACCATAATTAAAAAGGATTTGCGGTAAACGTTTATAAGGGCGAGAAGTTGCGACAATACTACGGTCAACAGTTTGATAGTCCTGAACACGTGTCGTGACGTTCCAGTTATTACCACTATAGAAAGCTTCAGCTCTTCTTTCTAGAAAGCGTGTACTGGTTGTACTTAACTGGCTGCCGAAATCTTCGAAATAAAATTTATCTGAAACACGGTTATATGTAAAAAAAGCACTGCCAGTATCTAAAAATTGTTGTCTATGTGTAAAGCTCAATGCATTTCGATCTTTGTCCTGTCTATTACTGTCACTAGGCAGATACTCGAAGTTTATTTCACCTGAAGCACGTGAAAATAAGTATCTATATTCACCCATTGCCATAACACCACTATCTGTCAACAATCGTGGCGTAAGGGTCGCATCCATATTTGGACTGATATTCCAGTAATAAGGTGTTCTTACTTCAAAACCATGTCGGTTGGTATTGCCATAGCCCGGTGCAAGAAACCCACTTTTACGTTCCTTGTTTAACGGGAATGACATGTATGGTGAATAAAAAACAGGAAAGTCTTTAATCCTTAATACTACGTTTCTGGCTTTACCCCAGTTTTCTTCATGATCGAGCGTAATTTTATCGGCAGTCAGCTTCCAGAATTCATCATCGGGATCACAAGTTGTATATCCCACATCTTCCATTTCAGTGCGTGTCCCAACATCCAATACAAGTTTACTGGCTGTCCCTCTGGTACGACTATCTTTTAATATATAATCAGCATCAGTAAATTCACCAATACCGTTATCGAATTGTAAATACGCTTCATTACTTTTTAGAAACAATGCTTCATCCCAATAATTAATATTGCCATCAAGATCTGCAGTTTCATTGGGTTGGTTGTATTCAATAATATCAGCAGTAACCTGTTGCGAATCTTTAGTGACTTCGGCATTGCCCGTTAAAGTTGAAACACCACCATCAACGAGATCGGCTTCATCAGCCGTAAGATGAATATCGCCAGTGTCTAGTGCTTCACCAACGTAGGGACGATCAGGGATATTTAATGATTGTGGGCAAAGTAAGGTTTTGTAGTCACCACCCAGTTCAGCAGCATGTGCTCCTGATGATAGCAATATTCCCCCAAACAACGTGACCAAAGTATTTTGTACTGCCTTCATTCCATTACCGTTTATTTATAATTATTGGGTTATTTAGATGGGTAAAATCTCATAGAATGAGTTTATCTTCAAATGTTTATTCAATATTATTAATTCATTATCAAAAGTTGCAAGTTTCAGATTTTTAACGAATTTTGCTCGAACAAATGAATAAAAAAATGAGTAGAATTTACAAACTTAATGTAGTTTCAAGATAAGTATAATAATTATATGAAAACCATATTAATAACAGGATGTTCATCCGGCATTGGTCGCTGTATTGCCGAAGGATTGAAGCAAAAAAACTATACTGTCATCACGACAGCGAGAAAAAATGATGATATTGAGGCATTAAAACAAGCCGGTTTCGATACTGTCATGTTGGACCTTGCGAATACAAATTCCATCCAGTCAGCGGCGGAATATGTATTAAAACAATCAAACGGGAAATTGTATGGACTCGTCAATAATGCCGCTTATGGACTAACCGGCGCAGTAGAAGACCTGCCGATACAGGCCTTACGCGATCAATTTGAAACCAATGTATTTGGTACACAGGAACTCACCAATCTTCTTATTCCTGCTATGCGTGAAAATAATGAAGGAAGAATCATACAAATCAGTTCAGTCCTTGGTTTTGTCACGATGAAATTCCGTGGTGCCTACTGCGCATCAAAATATGCACTGGAATCATTAAGCGATGCCATGCGATATGAACTGGCAGACACAAACATTAAAGTTTGTTTAATCGAACCGGGACCAATTAAAAGCGAATTCAGAAATAATGTTGTTGCCAACTTTAATAAAGTAATCGACAAAGATAACAGTGTTCATGTAGATGCCTATAACAAAATGGAAAGTCAGGCAGGAAACAAAGTGCCATTTACATTGGGGGCGGAAGCGGTACTTGAAAAAGTGATTCACGCACTGGAAAGTGAAAAACCAAAAGCACGATACTGCGTGACGTTTCCAACTTATCTATTTTCATTTTTAAAACGAATACTTCCAAGTATACTTTTAGATAAGATTCTTGTAAGAATTTAACGTTTTTTATATTAAGAACTATAATTAACGTTTGCTTTAGAGTAAGCGGTTATTAAGAAAGCTGAGTCAATATTATCAATAGCAATCAAAGAGACGATTTTTGTTTCGATTAATAAGGAAAAGTAAATTGATAAAAAATTATTGTGACAACAAATGTTTTTTTCTGCGTTAAGGGAAACATTAAAAGATAAGTCGTTTTTCACAACGATTAATAATAATATTCTCTCAGGTATTACGGTTGGTATTGTCGCTTTACCTTTGTCTATGGGACTTGCAATTGCCAGCGGGGTTCCTCCACAACATGGCCTATATACTGCAATGGTTGGCGGTTTTATTATTGCATTGACCGGTGGTTCCCGAGTTAGTATTTCGGGACCTACTGCCGCATTCGTTGTTGTGTTACTTCCAGTTGTTTATAAGTTTGGACTTGGTGGTCTTTTAATTAGTGGCGCGTTAGCCGGAATAATTATGATCGGTTTTGGTCTGCTTCGTTTAGGTCGTATCATACAAATTATTCCCTATCCCGTCATTGTCGGTTTCACATCCGGTATAGGCACTGTTATTGCTTTTTTGCAATTAAAAGATTTACTAGGTTTACATCCTGAGAATGAAGGTATTGACTTTACTGAAAAAGTTCTTGCTATTGTGCAGGCAGCACCTGGCTTTCAATGGCAGGAATTAGTTATTGGTTCAATTACTTTTGCAGTGCTTTTATTCTGGAAAAAATTACATTCTCGAATTCCTTCTTACTTTGTTGCATTAATAACAGGTTCCATACTTGCGATAATATTTAATTCAATCGAGTCATTACCATCGATTGAAACTATTTCAACTCGATTCAGTTATGAGATTAATGGGGTAATGGGACATGGTATCTCGACCTCTTTACCTCATTTCGTTTTACCATGGAATCTTGCTGATGGTGATGGAAAACCCATCGGTTTATCCTGGAATATATTAAAAACACTATTAGGTGCAGCATTTTCAATCGCCTTGTTAGGTGCACTTGAGTCGCTACTCTGCGCTGTTGTTGCAGATGGCATGACCGGTTTTCGGCATGACCCGGATGGTGAGTTAATTGGTCAAGGTATTGGTAATATTTTTGTCGCCTTTATGGGCGGCGTTCCTGCAACGGCTGCTATTGCGCGTACTGCCACAAATATCCGATCAGGTGCCAGCACTCCAGTATCTGCTATTACACATAGTCTGGTCATATTATTAACAATACTTTTCTTGGCCAAGTGGTTAGGTTATATCCCTATGGCATCAATGGCAGCAGTGTTGTTGATGGTAGCATGGAATATGAGCGAGGCACATCACGCCTGGCGAATATTCACCAAGGCCCCTGCCGCCGATGCCGTTGTATTTCTCGCATGTTTCCTACTTACTGTATTAATTGATATGCAGGTCGCTGTTGCCGGAGGTCTGGCACTCGCGTCCATACTATTCATGAAACGTATGATCGAACTTACTGAAACATCTGTATTGGAGCATAAAACGCATATACATGAGCTATCAAAGAATGATCAAGTCATCGTCTATGATGTCAACGGTCCTTTATTCTTTGGTGCTGCACATAAGGCTTTAAAAGTGATCTCTTCGGTAAACTCGAAAGTTCGATACGTTGTACTGGATTTTTCAGATGTAACATTACTGGATACCACTGCAATGGTTAATCTGGAGTCCCTTGTTAATGAACTGGAAGCAAAGCAAGTTTCTGTCATTCTTATTCACGTTAAGTCAAGATTGATCGATAAACTAAAACGTTTCGGGCTTCTGGGGACACATTCCAAATTGACTATAAAAGAAAATATTCAGGATGTTTTGAATATGTTTAAAAATGATAATTCGCTTATATAAATCAAAAAGATTTAGAAAAATGTCTACTTTTGTGCCAGCAACAGTATTTTACGATATTCCCATTAATTGAATGTTGAACTGACAATTTAGCAAGCTTTTTACTTCCTACATAATCTAGTTCATAGTTTTCAAGCAGTTCATTGTGTGACATTGTACATCTATTTAGGTATTTATTGATTCATGAGAACACAAGCAAAAGACCTTTTATCCTATCCAACTTACTGGGCTGAATGCTTTGGCACGGCACCGTATTTGCCGATGTCGCGTGCGGAGATGGATGAATTGGGTTGGGATAGTTGTGACATCATTCTGGTAACGGGTGATGCTTATATTGATCATCCGAGTTTTGGTATGGCGGTGATGGGGCGTTTGCTTGAATCACAGGGGTTTCGTGTTGGTATTATTTCTCAACCGGATTGGCAGAATACCGATGACTTTATGCAGTTAGGTGAGCCGAATCTTTATTTTGGTGTAACGGCAGGAAATATGGATTCCCTGATTAATCGTTATACTGCGGATTTACGTTTACGTAGTAATGATGCCTACACGCCAAATGGCGAAGCGGGTAAGCGTCCTGATCGTTCTGTCATTGTTTATAGTCAACGTATTAAAGAAGTCTATAAAGACACGCCCATTGTCATCGGTGGTATTGAAGCGAGTTTACGTCGTATTGCCCATTATGATTACTGGAGCGATAAAGTTAGAAAATCAATCCTGATTGATTCGTCTGCTGATATTTTATTATTCGGTAATGCCGAACGCGCTATTGTTGAATTAACACACCAGCTCTCTCGTGGCGCGAAGATAAGCGAACTCGAAACGATTCGTGGTACCGCCATCATACGAGAACACATGCCGGAAGATTGGACGGAGATCGATTCCAGTCGTATCGATTGGCCAAGCAGTTGGCCGAAAGATTACGAGCCATTCAAGAATCCGTATGACTATGATCATAACCCGACAACGAATAAAGACTGTGCTGCAAAAAATGAAGCGGGTATAAAAAGCGCCGAAAATAATACCAGTGAAGTTAAGGAAATAAAAATTATTCCGATGCCGTTGGCGAGTAAACAAAACCTTAATCGCGACAAAATCTATATTCGATTACCTTCTTTTGAAAAAATCCGTAATGATTCTGCCTTGTATGCACACACCTCGCGCATTTTGCATCTTGAATCCAATCCGCATAATGCCAGACCCTTAGTGCAACGACATGGCACGAAAGACATTTTAATTAACTTACCACCGATACCGTTAACAACAGAAGAGATGGATGCGGTATTTGCGCTACCGTATCAACGTAAGCCTCATCCAAAATACGGTGAAGCAAAGTTTCCATCCTATGACATGATTCGTTTTTCAATCAACATTATGCGCGGTTGTTTTGGTGGTTGTACCTTTTGCTCTATTACCGAACATGAAGGGCGTATTATTCAAAGTCGTTCACAGGAATCAGTCTTAAAAGAGATCAAAGATATACGCGATAAAGTTCCGGGTTTTACCGGAACGATTTCTGATCTCGGTGGACCCACAGCAAACATGTATCATCTAAATTGTAGTGATGATGCTATTCAGGCAAATTGTCGACGCTTATCCTGCGTCTATCCGAAAGTTTGTAAAAATCTGAAAACCGATCATAGCGAAACAACCTCCTTGTATCGTAAAGCCAGAAAAATAAAAGGTATAAAGCGAGTCATGATTGCTTCCGGTTTGCGCTATGACCTGGCAGTTAAAGATCCTGAGTATGTAAAAGAACTGGTGACACATCATGTCGGTGGTTACCTAAAGATTGCACCGGAACATAGTGAAGAAGGTGTGTTAAACAAGATGATGAAACCGGGTATGGGCACTTACGATGAATTCAAACGCATGTTTGAACGTTTTTCAAAAGAAGCAGGTAAGCAACAATACTTAATTCCTTATTTTATTGCTGCACATCCCGGTTCAGAAAATGAAGACATGTTGAATCTGGCATTGTGGTTAAAGAAGAATGACTTCAAACTTGATCAAGTACAAACGTTTTATCCTTCACCTATGGCAATGGCGACAGCCATGTATCATTCTGAAAAAAATCCGTTGAAGAAAATAAGGTATAAAAGTGAAAAAGTATTTATTCCGAAAGAACTGGAGCAACGGCGCTTACAAAAAGCCTTTCTCCGTTATCACGATCCAAACAACTGGAATCTGATACGCGCCGCTTTAAAAGATATGAACAAGTCTGAGTTGATTGGTGATGGTGAAAATCAACTTATCCCCGCAGCTGAGAAAAACCGATCAGTTAATCACAATAAAAACCGGAAACGTAAAACAGCTCGGCGTAGTAAATCCAGCAGGGTTAAATAGTCTAGCTGTCCCGAGATAAATTGCCGGCAGCAGTCAGAGGAACTATTCAGTAATGAATATTGGTTCCTTTAAAACTTTCTTTAAGATTTTTAATAAAATCATTTTCCTGATTAGAAGCAATGTGTATCTGAAATATAACTTGTTCCTTACGTCCTTCTACCTGTTCTATAATAGTAAAGGTGGTGGGATCACTTCCATGACCATATGACTGAATAATGGTAAAGCCGGAACTACTTTTATGTTCCAATAGCCAGAACGGACACAAACAAGTACTCACCCGATTTCCATAAAGTGACGACACCTCCGATCAAGGTAAATGGAATATTTTTCAGGAGAAGTATCGATTGGCTAATCGATCGAAATGTACTAAATAATTAAGAATAAGATAAGACCCATATCTGCCGGGATAACGATCGTAAACCTAGCCGCCGCACGTTGTTGATTTTTAATTGTTACAGCTCACACGTTTCAATCTTGAGTCATTTCTGTGACTCCACGTTCTTGCTCTATATCCAGGTAGCCATCTCTCAGATGAAAAATGCGATCGAATCGATCATATATTTTCTCATCGTGGGTAACTGCAAGGATGGCAGCATTCTGGTCAATGGCCACTTTTCTAAGGAGATCCATGACAATACCAGCACGTGCAGAATCGAGTGCCGCAGTCGGCTCATCTGCGAGTATAATCCGGGGTCGATTGGCCAGTGCGCGGGCAATCGCAACCCGTTGTGCCTCGCCACCAGAGAGTTGTGCCGGGAATGCGTCCTTGCGGTGTTCGACTTCGAGATACTCCAGCAACTCAACAGATCGTTGTTTTGCCTGAGTTGTCGAAAATCCGGCAAGACTAAGCACAATAGCCACGTTATCGACACAGTTCAGGAATGGCAGCAAATTGTGAAATTGAAAAATAAAACCGATTTTCTCAAGACGCAGACGGCGAAGATCCGAACGCAGCCAACCTTCATCATAAACAACCTCTCCATCGAGACTCATCCAGCCAGTGTTTGGCTCGACGATGCAACCAAAGACATTAAGTAAGGTGGTTTTTCCGGACCCGCTGGGACCGAGCAGCCCAACCACCTGACCCGGATAAACCTTGAGGCTCACCTCGCGAAGTGCATCGACCCGCGCGTCGCCTTCACCGAAATATTTAGAGATGCCGCGAGCTTCAACTAGTGTGTGCGATCCGTTCAGGCTCATGCTTATGCTATCCCTTTAAGGCCTCGCCCGGATCGACTTTAAGTGCCAGACGCACACCTAGCGCACTTGCCAGTATGCACACTAGTAACACGGCAACCGCGAGCGCCAGACCATCATCGGGCTGGAGTATGACTCGTCGCGGAAAATAGTCTTTGACAGATGAAATAAACAAGGCACCAAATGCGAAGCCGATAGTGCCCATAGCCAGTGCCTGCTGAATGATGAGACCGATGATGGTGTGGTCGGGTGCGCCAATGAGTTTTAGCGTGGCGATCTCACGTAATTTGTCCATGGTCATTGTATATATAATCAAGGCAATGATGACTGTCGATACCGTCAGTAATATTGCAGTAAACAAACCAATCTGTTTGCGCGCACGCTCAACCACGGAACGCGTCAGAATAATTTCCTGCTCCATTTGTGTCATGGCGGCAAGGTGTTTCCATTGGCGCGCGGCTTTGGCTACCAGATCGGGCTCCACGTTCGGTGACACTCGCGCGATAACAGTATTCACAGTATTTATTCCGGGCACCCCTTCATCGCGCGCCATCTCTCGACGCGCGGCTGGTGGTGCCAATTCAAACTGTAGTTCTTGGGAGTCGCGCAAGCTCAGGTAAACAACGGGATCACCGCTGGAAGCCACTCGATTTTCAGTTAGACCGACAACCGTGAACATGTTTCGGCCAAGTGGAACTCGATCTCCGAGTGATAGATCAGAGCGACGATCAGCAACCATTTCGTAGTGGCTGCGCACGATTGAGCGTCCAGCCACTATTTTGTCAGGACCGCCGAGACGGTCAAGCTCGTAACCCACAACATAAAGGCGAAGTTTTTTAGCGCCATACTTTGTTTCAACAGATTGGTAGGTAATGGCACCTGCGGCGCTGACACCATATAGACGCGCGATGGCTTCACGCGTATCGCCTGGAATTCGCGATGACTCGGCGAAAGGTCCGCGGGAATCTGACTCCACCACCCAAATGTCCGCTTGCGGTGATCGAGCCAGTGTCAATGCATCCTCAACCAGTCCGCGATAAATTCCGATCATCGATAACACGACGCCCAATAACAG
Organism: Pseudomonadota bacterium; assembly: GCA_013112535.1. GTDB lineage: Bacteria > Pseudomonadota > Gammaproteobacteria > Eutrophobiales > Eutrophobiaceae > UBA7359. Next base: position 430,051 of record JABFGI010000002.1, on the reverse strand, counting down.
ACTCAAACCAAAACAGGTCAACACAAACCGGCCAAGATTATGACGAATGTCCCTGAACGCAAGGTTCATGGTGTCTTTCTGGCTCGACGCCCCTCACGCAATCCGTTTCGTAATGTGGTAACAGGTAATACGCCGTCAGCAAGGCCACCAGTGATCTCGAGGTGGCCGTCCAGCGTCTTCGATCCGAATTGAACAACCTGACTTTGGAGACGCTGCTTGTTCACAACCCAGATTCTGCCACCCATCCCGTCAAACTCTGCGACTGCCGTCTCCGGAATCAGCGTAGCTTCTTTGAGATTCATCGTGGTGATAAAGACTTCCGCTTGTTCGCCCAGATGAAATGTCTCCGGGCATTGATCACACGCTACGTAGATGCGGCGTTCTTCATTGACCCGGTCACTTTCAATGTCAATACGAACGACATGAGCCGTAAATACCATTCGCGGCAATGATCGCAAACGTACCTCGGCTGGTTGGCCAACACGAATGTGGCCAGCACGTGATTCATCCACATATGCCAGTACCCACAAAGTTGTGGCATCCACCAGAGTGAAAAGTGATTCGCCAGCATTGAGAACACTGCCGAGCTCGTGGTGGCGCTTAACAACAATCGCATCGTAGGGTGACCTCAAGGTATGATGACCGAGCAACACATTCTCGTAATCAAGCTGCGCCCGAGCATCTGCCAATTTGGCTATCGCGACTTCAACTTCGCTCTTGGCGACGACCAATTCTGCGGCAGCCACTTCTTCTTGCAACTGCGCAACCTCCGCAGCTTCTTTCGACACCGTATTACGGGTCAAAAGGCTTTGCTGTCTATGATTTGTTTGCTGTCGTTGCGCCAACACCGCACGTGCTTTTTCAACCATAGCTTGCGTCATGTGCAAGCTTGCTTTGGCGTTGGCAACACCAGCCTTCGCTTTAGCAGCGTGGGCTGCCTGTTCAGCATTGTGTAAACGTGCAAGCACCTCGTTTTTGCTGACGTGGTCACCGTGGTCGGCATTGAGTTCGATCAAGGTTGCTCTCACCTCGAAACTGACTTCCGAAAGTACACGTGCCTCTACCGTACCAAGTCCGAAGACGGTAATAGGAACATTTGTCTCTGGATGCGCTACTTCGACCATGATCGGGCGCTGAGCGATAAGAAAAAAGACAATACTTGCAATAATTACGATGCCCAGTACCAACGCCAGACGTTTAGCGATAACGTGCCGGTACCATTGATGTTTTGTCGAGTCTGCCGTTGCCACACCTTGTTTCAATTGTTTCATGGCTTATCTAAATGTCCTGCTTGAATCACCGGCGCTAACCAATAATGAATACCGGTTCCTTTAAAACTTTCTTTAAGATTTTTAATAAAATCATTTTCCTGATTAGAAGCAATGTGTATCTGAAATATAACTTGTTCCTTACGTCCTTCTACCTGTTCAATAAGCGTAAAGGTGGCGGGATCACTTCCATGACCATATGCCTGAATACTGGTAAAGCCGGAGCTACTTTCATGTTCCAGTAGCCAATCGGTAATAGGCCTTTCCAGAGAAGGTGAGCAGATAAGTGTGACTAATGATTGACTCATGATGAACCTCAGCGATGTAGCCAGCGATATAACACTGGCAATATTAATAGCGTTAGCATGGTTGACGTTACCAGACCTCCGATAACGACGATAGCCAACGGACGTTGGATTTCAGAACCGGGACCCGTTGCGAACAATAATGGTATTAAAGAAAACGCAGCGATACTGGCCGTCATCATTACTGGTCGTAAGCGACGTCGAGCACCTTCTATCACTACATGATTAATATCATGTCCTAATTCTCTAAGCTGATTAAAAAAGGTAACGAGTACAACACCATTTAATACGGCAATACCGAGTAAGGCAATAAAACCAACAGAAGCGGGCACAGATAAGTACTCGCCCGATATCCATAAAGCGACAACACCACCTATCATTGCAAACGGAATATTAGTCAGAATTAATATCGACTGACTAACCGACCGGAAGGTACTAAATAGTAATAAGAAGATTAGACCAATCGCTGCAGGTATAACAATAGCGAAGCGTGCTGCTGCACGTTGCTGGTTTTCGAACTGTCCACCCCATTTTAAATAATAGCCAGTAGGTAGCTGAACTTTATCAGCGACCTGTTGTTTTACTTCATCAACAAAGCCAACCAAATCGCGTCCACCTACGTTGGCAATGACAACGGAAGATCGACTACCTGTTTCGCGTGTAATCATCACCGGACCTTCAACGCGTTCCAGTGTTGCCAGACTGGTTAGTGGAATACTGCGACCATCATCAAGTGTCAGTCTCAGGTTAGTAAATTCATCAGCTGATTGACGAAGGTCACCACGACCTTTAATAATTAATGGAATACGGCGTGAACTTTCATAGATAATCCCTATGTTCTGACCTTCAATAAGTGAGCGAAGCGTGTTTTCAACATCATCAATAGATAAACCAAGACGACCTACTGCAAGACGATCAATAACAACACGTAAATATTGAACACCTTCATTTTGCGCAGCAAACACATCTTCAGCACCTTGAACTTTTTCAACAACACTGGCAATTTTTTGCGCCTTTTCATTTAGCGTATTCAGATCGTTACCAAACAATTTAATGGCAACATCTCCACGTACGCCGGTAAGCATTTCCGAAACACGCATTTCAATAGGCTGGGTAAAGCCAAACACCAGACCAGGAAAATCACTAAGTACATTTCTAAGTTTCTCGATAAATTCATCCTTTGTTTTAAAGCTCCATTCTTCACGTGGTTTTATTTCCAGAAACATATCCGTTTGATTTAAACCCATAGGATCAAGTCCAATCTCATCCGAACCGGTTCGAGCAACAATGCCGGTAACCTCAGGTATGTTTCCAAGTATGGCTTTTTGAACCATGGTATCGATGCGCATGGATTCGTTCAGATCTATCGAAGGCAGTTTTTCGGTTTGCACAATAATATTGCCTTCATCTAAAGTTGGCATAAAACTCTTTCCCAATTGTGTATACAAACCAAACATAACTATTAAACCGAATAACGCTAATGCGATTGGTGCCCAACTATATTGCAAACAGCGTTTAAGAATCGGGGTATAAAGTTTATCGAGGAGTTTTACCAAGAAAGGATCTTTATGACTAACGTTTTTCAATAATACTGAAGACAATACTGGAATGACGGTTAGCGATAATAACAACGATGCTCCCAGAGCAAAGACAATAGTGATTGCCACAGGAGAAAATAATTTACCTTCCAGCCCTTGCAGTGTTAATAATGGTAGAAATACAACCATAATAACTATAATACCTGTTGTCACAGGTAGAGCGACATCGGCAACTGAACGGTAGATAAGATGTAATCTGGGAACCAGATTAGTTTTTTGTTTATGAGCCAGTTCCGAAACAACATTTTCAACTATGACCACGGCTGCATCAACCAACATACCAATTGCGATTGCCAAACCACCAAGACTCATGAGGTTTGCAGACAGATTGAATTGACGCATGAGGATGACTGTGGCTAATGCGGCTAATGGCAAAATTAAGGCAACGGTTAATGCTGCGCGCAAATTACCCAAAAACAACACTAATAGTATCAATACCAGAACTATCGCTTCAGCGAGTGCTTTTGCTACTGTGTTAACTGCGCTATCTACCAGGTCGCCGCGATTATAAAACACTCGAGTGGTTACTCCTTCAGGCAAAGTCGATTGAAGCTCATCAAGTTTCTGGCTAACACCTGCTACCAGTTTACGGGCATTAGCACCACGTAACCCGAGTACCAACCCTTCAACTGCTTCACCTTTACCGTTACGAGTGACACCGCCATAACGCGTTAACGAACCAATACTGATTGTTGCGATATCTCGTATTCTTACTGGTTCAACTGGATGTGACTTAACAATGATGTCGCCAATATCATCCAGCGTTTGAATACTACCATCACTACGAATTAAAAGCGTTTCTTCTCCATCAATTAACTGACCCGCACCATCATTTCGATTATTTTCTAACAATGCAGCTCGTAAAGCATCAAGCGTTATACCCTGATTATTCATTAATGTGATATTCGGTGTAACTTCAAAAGTGCGAACCAAACCACCCAATGCATTCACATCAGCAACGCCGGGAACGGTTCTTAAGGCAGGACGAATAACCCAGTCCAATAAGGTCCGTTTTTCCATAATGGATAATTCATCACTTTCTATGGTGAACATAAACATTTCACCCAGGGGTGTTGTCATCGGTGCAATACCACCACCTATATCAGCAGGTAGATCACTCCAAATGGCATTAAGCCGTTCGGATACTTGCTGGCGCGCCCAATAGATGTCAGTACCATCTGCGAAATCTACTGTGATATCAGCCAAGGCATATTTGGACATGGAACGCAGCATGCTTTGTTTTGGAATACCGAGCATTTCAACTTCGATAGGTGCCGTAATGCGTGTCTCGACTTCTTCCGGTGTCATACCGGGTGCCTTGATAATGATCTTGACCTGCGTCGTTGAGACATCAGGAAAAGCATCAATGGGTAAATTCTGAAATGCTTTCCAGCCAGCGATAGCAAGAATAACTGTCGACATCATGATCAGCAGGCGCTGGGTCAGTGCGAATTGTATAATTTTTTGCAGCATCTAAATTAACTCTCGCCGCCAGTGCCGGTTAGAATGGCTTTTAAGCTAACTGCACCACTGATAACAACGGGAGAATCAATTGTTTGTGAAGATATAATAATTTGTTGTTCTTCATCACTGCCAACAACTTTGATATCAATTGCTGCAAATCCCTGATCTGTTTCTATAAAGATAATGGTCTTTTGTTCAACTCTAACGATCGCTTTTCGAGGAACAAGATAACGTTGTTGTTGATCAGAGTTTAAAACGAGTTGTGCCTGAACGAATTGTCCCGGGCGTAATTGTTCGATATTGTCTTTAACAACAGCACGAACCAGAGTGCCTTGATCTGCTGCATGGACTTTACGACCCAGAGTAATAATCTCTCCTTCAATATTCATTTCCGTTACTGAAATACTATCTCCGAGACTGACACTGTTAACGACTTCTACCGGCACATGAATTTCCAGCCATAGTGGTGAAAGTTTACCTAATTGAAATAATGGATCGGCTGCTTCCAGTTTTTGACCGGGAATAACCATTTGTTCAAGCAAGACACCATCGAAAGGTGCAGTTACTGTTATAGCACTATTTAATTTACGTTTGTTTTCCAGTTCGGATATTGCATCTTTACTCATTCCTGAAAACTGCAGTGTTGCTTCCAATTGTTCTTTTTCTGTTACTAAAGCCTGCCAGGCGCTACGTGATTCAAGATAACGTCGCTTTGGAATAATCCCTTCATCCAGTAATTGTTTATCGCGGTTTAAAGTAGACCGTGCTAGTGCGAGTTGCGTCAGTGTTTGGAGTAAATCGCGTTGTAGTGTCAGCAAACCTGGACTTTGTATTCTGGCTAATACTTGGTTCTGTTTGACATAATCACCTTCAGCTACCATTAATGCTTCCACCAATCCACCTTGAAGTACAGTGATAACCTGTAATTGTGAATTAGGGACAACAACCTCGGCAGGGTAACGTACACCCAATACTTCTGTTGCCGGCTGTAATGTCATTGTTTTTATGCCATAAGATGTTTTTTGTTCATCTGACAATGTGATAATTTTTTCAGTCGAAGTTGTCTCGGCTATAGCATTGAAACCGATAAACAATAAAAATGCTAATTGAGAAAACTTCATGGAATGATCCCCTTTGCTTGATTGAGTCGCGCCTTTTGCAGACCGACTTCCAGATATTTTTGATGCATGTTTCGTTCGGCAGCAAACGCTTGCGCCTGAATACGGATTAATTCGATTAACCCCGTTTCACCAAGTGAAAAAGCCTTACGTGATAAAGCAAGATTACGTTTTGATAATTCGTTTTGTCGCCTAGCAAAATCATATTGATCTATTGTTGAACTGAGTTCTCTGCTGGCGTCTTGTATAGTTATATTCAGTTCACGGTGAAGGATTTCCATTTGACTGCGGTTTTCAGATAACTCAACTTCTGCCGCCGTCACTATTGGTGCGGTATAGGCAGTGAGTCCAATTGGCATACTTAAACTCAAACCAATCGCATTATCATAACCATTATCTGTTGGTCCCTGCTCATGTCGAGTCCCGACGAACAGTGTCGGGTTTCCCCGTTTCTCAAGCATAACTTGATCACGTTGTGCTGCACTGTGATTTACTTTTTTCTGTGATTCTTTTAAAGCAGGGTGTTCAAGGCTAATTGAAATATCATCCGTAACGACCTCTTCGTAATTTGCAGGTAAAGTATTGAGCCCGGTAATCATGTCATAACGGTGTTGTGCATGACGAAATTCCTGCTCTGCAATTTGATATGCTGCTTCTTTGGATAAGGATTCTTGCTGCGCAAGAATCATGTTTGATTGTGCAAGATCGCCTAATTCAACGCGTTTATTAACATCCTGTTCCAATTTTTTAACGATATCCCATTCTTTTTTTGCAACACTCACCTTGTTTTTCGTCAGTGCAATATTCCATAGTAATTCACGTACAGTACCGGCTATTTCCAGTTTTAATGCGGGTTCTGAGGCATTAACAATAGAACGCTCCTGTTCGAATGTTTTCTGACGAGCGGCTTTTTGACCGGGTAACCACAGTGGTAATTCCATCCCGACTTCAAATTCTTGTAATCCATCGCTATCGGTTAGGACATCGTTATAATGACTCACATTAAACGTGGGATCAGAAGCCCACAAACTTTGTGTACTATTATTTTGCGCGTCAACATGCTTAAGTCTGGCTTGCACGACTTCAAGTCTGGGGTTTCGTTGATAAGTTTTCTCAACAACGTCATGTAAAGTCAGCTCTTCATAAATAAGTAAAGGCTTGGCATGATCGTGATCTGTTTCAGCGAAGACTGAGATCGGTAAGAGCAGGTTGAGAATAAAAAATAAATATTTCATTTCATTTTATTAATTGATTATTGAGATATTTCGGTTTTGTTTCATTTATCATACTGGTCACTATGCTATCTCTTTTATATGAACACCATATAGCATTTGTGAAACTTATTTAAATCAATATGTTAGATATCAATGAAATATTATTTGAAAGTCGTTTTCGTTTATTTTTACTCGGCGCATTCGTACTGGTCAGTCTATTTGCCGCAATTGATATCATTGCGGATATTCGTGAAGGCACAGAATGGATTCATATTGTTGTCGAAATGTTGGTTTTTATTATTGCGATTACTAGTGCATTTACTATTTCCTTCCGATTGCTTAAGGAAGCAAAGAACTCACGAGCATTAGTTACCAAATTAAAACAGGATTTACAGGAAAATACTGAACAGGCGATTGAGTTGAGAAATAAAGCTCAAACCTTGTTAGAGGGTTTGGGTAAATCAATTAATAATCAATTTGAACGGTGGAATCCAACTTCCAGTAAAAAAGAAATAGGCCTATTGTTATTAAAAGGCCTGAGTCACAAAGAAGTGGCGTATATTCGTAATGTCAGTGAAGCGACAGCGCGACAAAAGGCAAGAGTTGTATATAAAAAAGCCGGGCTAGGAGGTCGCCATGACCTGTCAGCATTTTTTCTGGAAGAATTGGCGTTACCTTCTGAACAAAACAAAAGTTAAGGTAATTTAATAACCGGTTTTTCAGGGTTCTTTTTATAAAGTGTGACGATATTACCGATACGCTGCACATTATCAGCACCTGTTTTCTTGCAGATATCTTCAATGCCTGCATCGCGTTCTTCGCGTTCACCAAGATTACATTTTACTTTTATTAACTCGTGAATTTCCAAAGCTTGTTCAATCTCTTCAATCAAGTTTTTACTGACTCCATTTTTACCTGCCCAGACGACGGGTTTTAAATGATGTGCAGCCTGGCGAAGAAATTTCTTTTGTGTGTTATTAATAGTCATAAGTAAAATTTATCTCGGTTCTTGGTATAATATTCCAGTGTTTTGTATAGTATAGTAATAATACTTCTTGATGTAATGGTGGCACCACTTAATTGATCAAACGCACCCTGATCTTTCTTTATCGTCCAATTCTGTTTCGGTGTTTCGAGTGAGTAGCCATTGAAGTTTTGTAACCAGGTAGAATTGTCCTGATGCGCCTGGTCACCAAATCCTTTAGTTTCATTATGTTCCAGAATTTTCATTCCAGTTAGTTTTCCATCATAACTAATACCGATGACTAGACTCAAACCGCCATTATACGCTTTAGTGATAACAGGAATCAGACTAACGGCGACAGGTTGATTATTTAACCTTGCTCTATAGACCGTTAATTTATTTGACTTGTTTATATAATCAGGAACATCAATATCAATTTTGTCTTGATAGAGATTATTATTGTACTTGACTTGAAGCACATCAGTAATCATTGCGAGTGCAGCCTGTTCTTTATTAATGTTAATTTTATCTTTAGTAGCGAGGTTTACAAGAAACAGGATGCTAATACAAACAAGACTGGCTATTGTAAACGGGAATATCGATTTGAGTTTTTGTTTATTCATCAAACTCATCTTTCCCTAAAGGTTTAGGTCTGGTGTAATAATCGATCAAAGGAACCATGGCGTTCATTATTAATATTGCAAAAGCAATACCATCAGGGTAACTACCCCAGGTGCGAATAATATATATTAGTAATCCGATACCGAAAGCGTAAATAATTTTTCCTTTAGGTGTCGTTGATGAGCTGGCAGGATCTGTCGCGATAAAAAAAGCACATAGCATCGTGCCACCGGTAAACAAATGATATAGAGCTGATGGGTAAACATCGGAATCAATTGCATTAAACATCAGGCTGATAATAAATACCGTTCCAATAACGGTAACGGGAATTTGCCAACGGATGACTCTTGTTATAAGTAAAAAGATCCCGCCAGTAAAATAAGCTACGGCAATCCATTCCCAACCCTTACCTCCCAGTGCTCCGTAAAGTGGATTCATTTCTATTTCAGAAACCATTGTCATTAACCCTATTTCAACTTTCATATTAGTTAGTGGTGTTGCGCCGCTTATTGCATCGAGTTCTTGTGCGATGGGTAATCCTGAAAAGATGATATTAAGATAATGCGATAACGATAGTTCAATTTCGTTGTTACTTAAGTCAGGCCAATATGCCATTTTTAATGGAAAACATAACAGGACAAAAACATAAGCTGCCATTGCAGGGTTAAACGGGTTTTTACCGAGTCCACCAAACAAATGTTTCGCAACAACTATAGCGAAGACAATCCCGGTAAAGTTTACCCACCAGGTTGTGTAGGGAGAGAGCGTTAATGCAAAAAGCAAGGCAGTAATAATTGCCGTGTTATTTTTTAATGAAGATGCAATTTTTTGCTTCGATAACTTTAATACTAACGCTTCCGACAACAGCGCAAACACAATCGCAAGAATACATTGCACAAGCACACCGATACCAAAATAAATTGTGCTCAATATTATTCCTGGAATTAGTGCAAATATAACCTGACGCATAATGGCATCAACTGATTTTACAGAATGTGTATGCGGCGAGTTAATAATTTTATCTGTTGTTGCCATATGCTAACTTGCCTTAACCATGCTGATGCAATCAACCGGACAAGGTGCAATACATAATTCACAACCGGTGCAATATTGATTAATAATGCTGTGCATTTGTTTTGGTGCGCCGAGAATAGCATCAACAGGACAAGCACTAATACACTTGACGCAACCAATACAAATTGATTCATCAATAAGCGCAACAATATTCGTGTCTTTACTTTCTTTGTATAAAGGCTTTATTTTAGTTCCAAGTAAGACTGCCAGTTCTTTAACTGTTTCATCGCCACCGGGCAAACAGCGATTAATATCCGTTTTATTTTGAGCTAATGCTTCGGCATAGGGTTGACAGCCGTTAAAACTGCAATCACCACATTGTGTTTGCGGTAATACTTTTTCAATTGCTTCAATTTTGTTTTGATTTGTTTTTTCGATAATGGGGCTTTCATTATTCGATGAAAGAATAGCGATTGAGATAGCAAACAGGCTAATGACTGTGATGGCGATAAATAAAGACAACATTACTATAAACCTGCCAGTCCCATTAACCCCATTGACAATATACCGATTGAGATTAGTAGTAGAGGGATACCTCGAAAAGGTTTAGGCACACTTTTATTATCAATACGCTCACGTAAAAAGGTGATAATTAATAATAGAAATAAAAATCCGAGTCCGGTTCCTAATCCATACATAAAAGAACCAATAAAAGAATTAATGTGTGATTTTTGTAAAAGTATGACAGCAAGAAGAATTGAATTGATTAGCAATACTGGTGTGATGGCATCAACCTTTTCAATTAGAAATGGGTAATGTCGATAAATAATATTTTTTGTTCCCAATACAATTATCAGGATCGTCATCACATACAGTAATAATTCAAGATACTGTAATTCAAATGGAATAATGATTAATTGGTTGATTAAATAAGTTGCTGGCAGGCAAAGTGATAAACAATAGAGAGTGGCGACTCCTGTTAACCATGCTGTATTGGTTCGTTGGCTAGCAGTAACTTGCAGGTCTATCCCGACAAGGTAGGTCAGTGCCAGGTTATTAATTATCGCGGTATTGAAAAGTAGTAGAAGTAAGTCGCCCATTTATCTCGTTACTCAATACTATTTATAATTCAATGAGTATCTTATGATAGCTTTAACACTACAAGTCAATACCACAGGATCATTACTTTATTCTCATGCCCGGTTCAGCACCTTCGTCAGGATTAAGTATATATATTCCCTTACCATCGCCGGCAGCCAGCACCATACCTTCGGATAAACCAAATCGCATTTTTCTGGGTGCAAGGTTAGCGACCATGACGGTAAGTTTTCCTTCCAGATCTTCGGGGTTATAGGCTGATTTAATACCTGCAAAGACATTGCGTGTTTCACCACCGAGATCTAATGTTAATTGTAATAATTTATCAGCACCTTCGACATGTCCTGCTTTTACTATTTTAGCAACGCGTAAATCTACTTTCATGAAATCATCAATCGTCATTTCATCGGCGATAGGATTATCTGCAAGTGGTCCTGTCGCGACAGTTTCATTTGAGGTTGCTTCAAGATCTTCTTTACTATTTTCAATCATGGCTTCAATACTCTCTTTTTCAATTCGTGTCATGAGCGGTTTGAATTTATTAATTTTATGATTTGTTAATGTTGTTTCAGTGTCACGCCATTGCAGTGGTTCAATATTAAGAAACGCTTCTGTTTTTTCGGCAATTACAGGTAATACCGGTTTTAAATAAAGAACTAATAGACGGAAACAATTAATTCCCATGCTACAAATCGCATGTAACTCATCATCTTTATTTTCTTCCTTGGCAATCACCCATGGTTTGTGTTCATCAATGTATTGATTCACTTTATCAGCTAATATCATGACTTCACGCATGGCTTTTGAAAATTCACGACTATCATAAGCACGCTTAATGCTGTCATTCGCAGCGACCAGTTCAGCAAGTAAGTCAGTATCATGAATACTGTCAGAGAGTTGACCATCAAAACGTTTCTTAATAAAACCGGAACAACGGCTGGCTATGTTAATCACTTTACCAACCAGATCAGAATTTACTCTGGCAGTAAAATCTTCCAGATTAAGATCAATATCATCCACGCCGGAACCTAGTTTTGCAGAAAAGTAGTAGCGCAAATATTCTGGATTCAAATGATTTAAATAAGTACGTGCTTTAATAAATGTGCCACGTGATTTTGACATCTTTTGACCATTAACAGTCAAAAAGCCATTAGCATAAACAGCGGATGGTGTGCGGAAACCACTGCCTTGTAATACAGCAGGCCAAAACAAGGCATGAAAATAAATAATGTCTTTACCGATGAAATGAATCATTTCTTTATCACTACCGGCTTTACACCATTCATCAAAATTTAAGTTTGTTTTATCACACAGGTTTTTAAAACTGGCGAGGTAGCCCATCGGTGCATCCAGCCAGACATAAAAATATTTCCCTGGCGCATTCGGAATTTCAAAACCAAAGTAGGGTGCATCACGCGAGATATCCCATTCCTGTAAACCGGCTTCAAACCATTCATCGAGTTTATTGGTTACTTCTCCTTGTAAATGCCCGGCGCGAGTCCATTCATGTAGCAAATTTTCAAAATCACCGAGTTTAAAAAAATAATGTTCCGATTCTTTTTCTATCGGCGTGGCGCCGGAAACCGCAGATACCGGATTTTTTAAATCAGTCGGACTGTAGGTTGCACCACAAGATTCACAACTATCACCATATTGATCCGCCGTGCCACATTTAGGGCATTCGCCACGAATAAAACGATCCGGTAGAAACATTTCTTTTTCTGGATCATAAGCTTGTTTGATTGTTCGCTTATTAATATGTCCGGCTTTGTCCAGCGCTTCATAAATGGTATTGGCCAATTCCTGATTTTCAGGAGAATGGGTACTGTGATAATTATCAAAGGCCACGGCAAATTCGGTGAAATCTGCCAGATGTTCTTTGCCCATATTTTCAATTAGCGTTTCAGGTGTAATGCCTTCCTTTTGTGCACGTAACATGACTGGTGTGCCATGCGTATCATCAGCACAGACATAATGGCATTCATTGCCCAGCATTTTCTGGAATCGCACCCAGATATCGGCCTGAATATAACCGACCAAATGGCCAATATGCAGCGGTCCATTGGCATAAGGTAGGGCGTTGGTCACTAATATTTGTCGTTGTTTATCTTGCATTTATATAACACTACAGAAAATCGGGGCGCTAAAGTAGCATTATTCAATAGCAGCGTGAAGACGAAGTCGATAAATAATGTAGAATACGCGTCCAATTCATTTTTTAGGTTATAAATCAATGTCGGCAGTCAGTCGTGAACAAGTAGAAAAAGTCCTTTTCAGTATCGAAGATCCGAATATAAAGCAGGATTTGATTAGTGCAAAAGTTGTTAAAGATATCAGTATTGATGGTGATTCTGTGGCAATTAGTCTTCAGTTTGCTTATCCGCTAGAAAGTTCAAAGCAGGAATTATCGGAATTGGTAAAGACTGCGATAAGTGAGTTGGGTATTTCCAACTGTACGGTGGATATTTCCAGTAAAATTATTTCGCACTCGGTACAAAAAGGTGTGCCTTTATTAAGCAATGTAAAAAATACGATTGCGGTGGCTTCGGGCAAAGGTGGTGTTGGTAAATCGACTACATCAATAAACCTTGCTTTGGCATTGCAAGCAGAAGGTGCCACAGTTGGGATACTGGATGCCGATATTTATGGGCCAAGCCAACCGAGAATGTTGGGACTTCAAGGTAAGCCGGATTCTGAGGACGGTAAATCAGTTGAGCCTAAAGTCAGTTATGGTGTGCAATCTATGTCGATTGGTTATTTGATTGAAGAAGACACACCCATGATTTGGCGTGGACCGATGGTTACTGGTGCTCTTGAACAGTTATTAAATGATACAAACTGGAAGGATCTAGATTACCTGATTATAGATCTGCCTCCGGGTACGGGCGATATTCAATTAACCTTGTGTCAAAAAATTCCTGTGAGTGGTGCCGTAATTGTCACTACACCACAGGATATTGCATTGTTGGATGCCAAGAAAGCATTAAAGATGTTTGAAAAAGTTAGCGTACCGGTATTGGGTATTATTGAAAATATGAGTACGCATATTTGTAGTGAGTGTGGTCATGAAGAACATATTTTCGGTAGCGGTGGTGGTGAGCAGATGGCAAAACAATACGGTGTTGATTTGTTAGGTTCTTTGCCGTTGGATATTAGCATTAGGGAAGGTGTTGATAATGGCAAGCCGACAGTTGCAATGGAACCCGAGTCAGCTATTGCAGTAAATTATCGTAATATTGCCAGACGAACAGCCGCCAAACTTGCACAGCAATCGAAAGATTACAGTAATAAATTTCCCAAAATCGTAATTGAAAACAATTAAGAGAGAATTAGTTAATGAGCGTTAAGAGTGATAAATGGATAAGGCGTATGGCCGAAGAACAGGGGATGATAGAACCGTTCGAGTCAGGTCAGATTAAAACAAAAGGTGATGAGCGATTAATCTCTTATGGGACATCCAGTTATGGTTATGATGTGCGGTGTTCAGATGAGTTTAAAATTTTCACTAATGTTCATTCAGCTACTGTCGATCCCAAAAACTTTGACACAGATAGTTTTGTTGATATTAAAAATGACTATTGTGTTATCCCACCGAACTCCTTTGCATTAGCAAGAACTGTAGAATTTTTTCGTATTCCGCGAAATGTATTAACTATTTGTTTAGGTAAATCAACTTATGCGCGTTGTGGCATTATTGTTAATGTCACACCTCTTGAACCGGAATGGGAAGGACATGTTACGTTGGAATTTTCTAATACGACTAATCTACCTGCAAAAATTTATGCAAACGAAGGTGTGGCCCAGGTTATTTTTCTTGAATCGGATGAAGTTTGTGAAACTTCGTATAAAGATCGTGCAGGGAAATACCAGGGACAAACAGGCGTTACTTTACCAAAAACATAATTATCCGTTAGCGGCTTCTTTGGGCTCGTCAGTTTCTGACTGTTCTGCACGTTCTTTTTTTAATTGTTTAGCCTGTCTACTTAAAACGTGTTGCATGATGACTTCCTGGTCGCTTTCACAAATACCAATAAATTCAACAGCAATGTTGAACCGGTATAGGTTGTCATCCATTTTTTTCTTGCAATCAATAACGCGAGCATAGAGTGGTATAAACTGATATTCAGGATAAAGGATCAATTCCATTTTTAGATTTACATCATCAATTAATGGTGTGTTTGATTCAAATGACATGCCGCTTGCACTCAAATTAACTTGCTGAGTTTCAGTGATTGAGTTGTCATTGTCATCATTATGTAAAATCATACTTTGCAATAATGATAATTTTTTGTCATAAAGTCCGAGTATTTCGGCGACCAGGGGGCTTACTTCTTCGACACGATTCATCTTGGTCATTATTTTTGTTTCTATGCAATTAAACGCATTTTTCATTTCCGCAATATTATTTTGTTCGTGTTCCGTACGTATGATTTCTGTTTCGATATCAATGCCCTGTACTACACGGTATTTTAGTGAAACCTTGTCATTAATTCGGAAGTGTCGTCTGCGGTCATCCATAGTTTTTTCCTGTTCTATTTTGCTTTATTGCTCTTGCAATCCTGCTCTGATTTTTTCAAATTTATCTTTCAGTGTTTGTAAATCCACTGCATCAATTTCAGCCTGTTCTTTCACTTTAATTTCTTTATTCAATATATTTTGTACTGAAGATGTTAATTCAGCCTGATTTTTATCAAGTGTACTTTTAAAGGGATTTGTTGAATCGGCAGAAATAGAATTAATAGCGTCACCTTCTTCACCTTGCACGATAGTAAGTTCTACCCGACGATTAAGTGCTCTATTCTTGGAAGAGTCGTTCTTTACCATTGGATGAGCGTCACCATGTCCTTCTATAACAAATCGTTCCGGTGCGAGCGTATCTAATGCCAATAATTCATGCACCACAGTCACTGCACGTGATGATGATAATTCCCAGTTAGAACGAAAACGTGCGGTTTTTATTGGAATATTATCCGTGTGGCCTGCAACAATAATTCTGCCTTCTATATTGTTTAATGATTTTCTAAGTTTATTCAATACAGGCAGGAAGCTACCTTTAACAATTGATGAACCTGAAGGGAATGAACCGTTTTCATTTATTCGAAGTAGAATGCGATTACCTTGTGTTTTGATCGCAACTAAACCTTGTGCAATTTCCGGTTCCAGTGTCTTTAGTAACTTATACGCATCCGTTACAGTTTTTTCATTCTGCTCTTTTTCCTTTTTCTGTTTTTCTTCTTTTTCTTTATTAATTTCAGAAATAGTTTTTTCCAGTTTTGCCAGCTTTTCTAAATCTTTCTCCCCTTTATTCAATTCATCTTTTTCAGCTAATTTCTCCGTATCTTCTTTTCCCTTGTTTTCATTATTATTCACTTCCAGAGTTTGTTCTTCGGGCGACTCTTCGACGATTTCCTGTTTTTGGTGACGTTGCACTGCATCTCTACCAGAGCCCTCGTTATCTTCGGCAGCATCAATGCTTTCTTTTTTTTCTTCTTCGGTCATTGCATCAGTGAATTCAACGGTCTGTTTGCTTTCATCAATAGTACTTTGTCTAATTTCTCTAATAAGGGTCGGCGTTGGTCTGCCAGGAGTGAATTCCTGTGCAATAATACTGGTACCTTTCGGAGCAATATCTGTTTTAATTTCCCTTTGTATACCGAAGGCGTTTTTCATTGAACCGGCTATCTGTTTAAATTTCTGTAAATCCATTTCAGAAAATGAAAGTAATAATACGAAGAAACACATCAGCAATGACATTAAATCAGCAAATGTCATCACCCATGCCGGGGAGCCTCCTCCTTCCTCTTTTTTTGCTGGTGCTTCGTCACTCATAATAATATTTCACTAAATAAAACCTTGGATTAAGCGGCTTCCGCTCCCGCATCATCATCAGCAATATTCCGGTCGGAAACTGGTAAATATGTCATTAGCATGCCTTCTATAACACGTGGATTACGACCTTCCTGAATTCCTGAAATACTGTCGATAATCATTGATTTGATCATTTTTTCTTCGGCACTTCTTAAACCAAGCTTTTCAGCTAATGGGCTGGCGAAAACATTTGCAATTGCAGCGCCATAAAGTGTTGTTAAAAGTGCAACGGCCATAGCAGGCCCAATTGTTTTCGGATCTTCCATATTTGCCAACATTTGTACTAAACCAATCAGTGTTCCTATCATTCCCATAGCCGGAGCAACATCAGCTATCGATTTAAAAATTTTCTGTCCTAAGTCATGACGTTCGACGGTTAAGTTCATATCGCTGACCATGGTTTGCCTGACTACGTCCGGCTCATGACCGTCTACCATCATTTGAATACCCATCTGAAAGAAGTCATTACCGGTGTCTTTTTCTTCTAGAGCGAGTAAACCGCCTTTACGAGCTGTATTGGCAAGATCGATTGTTATTTCGATTAAATCTTTTGGTGATGTCAGTTTATTAAACAACGCTTTCATTCCTACTTTCATGGCACCTAAAAATTGACCGATGCTAAATTGCATTAATACGGCACCAATGGTTCCACCACCGACAACCAGAAGTGATGGAACATTGAAAAACATCAACGGGTCGCCGCCCAAAACTATTGCGGATAAGATGATGCCGGCTGCTGCCAGAAAGCCGATTAGAGTTGCAAGATCCACAGTGTTCTCCTTATATCCATGACTATGTCGCGTTACTAATTATTACTGTTAATTTCATTACTGTATTTGTGATCGATGCCATTACGATTTCAAACATTTGTTATTATTAATATCGGTTAAAAACCTTAAAACTTTATGATGGAATCGGGTTTTTTACGTTTTCTTATTATTGTTGTTTCATATTTGAATCTACTATTACAATTAAGTAGCGACAGCAATTTAAAATAGTTAATAAAAATATAAAATAAATAATAAAATCAAGTAGATAGATATATTTCTGGTGTTATTGAAACTTCATTATCGACCTTGTTTGGTCATCGGAGGAGGTGTAGTTGCAGTTTGAAAAACCCGGTAGTTCTTAGCTGCCAGCGTCAGGTTTTTTGCTAAAGCCGGAATATGAAATATTCCTAAACTGGTTCGCGTTGGTGCTGTCTTAGCAGACTCTGTATTTCTATAAAGGAGCACATGGTCTGCAAATGTTGAACAGATAATTAATTAAACATGGAATTGCTGGGACATCATATTTTAGACATTGTGTTAAAAAGGTCGAATCCGTTTGCAATAACAGCATGTATAGAGTTGCTGTCAATACCAAAAAAGCATGAGTTCAAACCATAAGGTACGAAATAACTGGCCTGGTTTGAACGATAAATATTATAGCTCAATTGATCTTTCGATACCGCCACCACTGTTATCGACTTCCATCATTTTGTCTGTTTGAACAGCTAATTCCAAAGCAAGTTCTATTGATTTTTTAATGATTGCTTTCTCATTACTGGCATTCATTTTATCTGCTGAAATTAGTCCAGTTAGTATTTGTGTTGCTGCATTGTATATCGTAGGTTCGACAACAAGATCATTTCTGTGAAATGCAATACGTGTCATTTCTGACATATCACGATGTGCCATTTTTATTTCTCCATCAGGTTTTTAATATTTCTATTATTTCAGGTTAAGAAAATTTAATCTTTGTTTAATTTTAAAGAAACTGAATTAATACAGTAACGTAAGCCGGTCGGTTGTGGTCCATCTTCAAAAACATGTCCCAGATGAGCACCACATTCTTTACAAAGGACTTCGACTCGTTGCATGCCTATACTGTTATCAGATTCAGTTTTGATGGCATCTTCCATTGGCTCCCAGAAGCTTGGCCAGCCTGAACCTGAATCGTATTTTGTCTCGGAACTAAACAATTCATTGGCACAACAGCTACAAAGATAAGTCCCTGTGTCTTTACAATCGTAATATCGACCCGTAAATGCCCGTTCAGTACCTTTTTTCCGACAAATAGCAAACTGCTCCGGGGAGAGCTCTTTTTGCCATTCTTTTTCTGTTTTATTCACTTTTTTGCTTTTTTAATTTCCTGTAACAACATCTTTTAAAATATCGACAATTCGACCCGTTGTTTTTTCTACAAGCACAACAGCATTATCGACAATGGCTCTTTCCAGGCCTTCTGCAGGATCTGGCAATTCTGCATTAAGGTCATCAGGTAGCTCACGTTTAGCCAGTCCTGGAGGTAAGGTTCCATTTCGTTCCAGTTGTTTTGACAATCCGGGAGGGAGCTTTTTCTTCTTGGCTAAACCGGGAGGTAAGTCTTTCTGTTTGTTTTTTTTCTTATTTTTATGATCATCGCCAGAATCGGTTTCAAGTTTTGTTTTATTAAAATATTTTTCAATAATCTGTTTTTCGAACTCTGAAAAACCGCCTTCTATTGCTTTCTCTATGACTGCTTTGGCCATTTCTGTGTCGGCATAAACAGGAATTGAAATGATCCCTGTTGTACTCAGGATTAAATAAAGCATCAATTTTTTCATTTATTCTTCCCCGGTTATTTCAATGACATTTTAGACTATTCGTATCAAATCTTTATTCATGACAATGCCACAAAATCAGTAATAAGTTGAAAGTTCTCTTAAAGTCCTCTATTCTTAAAAAGAGAACATCAGGAGAACATTTAATGTTAACCAAACTTGAAGAGAAGATTTTACAGTGTATTACTCGATACATCACACAGAATGGTCATGCGCCAACACTGGATGAAATCGGGCAACTACTTGATATTAAATCAAAAGGTACGATACACCGTTATGTTGAATCGTTGATTAATAAGGGACACTTACAACGCAATGGTCGTAGTTGGCGAGGGTTGCGTCTTACAGGTGAGCAAAGTCGGCAATTATTAGTGTTACCTTTTGCCGGTCGAATTGCTGCGGGTAAACCTATTGAAGCAATACCCGAACAATTGGAAATAAATTTCTCTGATATGTTATTGGGCGATGATCGTTATGTTCTTGAAGTGAAAGGTGACTCGATGATTGAAGCCGGTATTTTAGATCGAGATCTGGTCATTATCAGGCATGCGGAAACAGCAAACAATGGTGATATTGTGGTTGCTCTGATTGATAACGGAGAAACAACCTTAAAGCGACTGCGAAAGCATGGTGACAGAGTAGAGTTAATTCCGGAAAATCAGAGCATGGTGCCCATGATTTATCCTGCAGATCGTGTACACATTCAAGGTGTTGTTGTTGGTCAGGTAAGATCTTATTAAATAAGCTATTTGCGAGCAGAACTTTTGTTCACTGGCAAGGTAAGAACGTATATGCAGAGTTTCAATCCTGTCCCAGCTGAACGCGTTAAATAACGTTGCCAGCAGTTAAAAGAACAATATTGAAGTCAAATTCCCATATTACTAAGAGTAACCATAATATCATTTAGTATTGCTGTGGCTCTTGGATGTTCAGTTTCAAAGTGATCTATAGATGATTTTATTTTATCAATGACATCTTCTTTTTCTTCTGCCACATCATTTAAATTTTCAATTTCGTTAATTAAATTATTGATATGCTTTTTGGTGGAGTCATTATCAACTGAAAGTTGTTCCACTTCATTTTTAAGAGAACTGATTTTTTCATGAAGCTTTTCGTGCATAATATTAATCCTACTCAGGAAACAAGAAATTCAGTTATTAGGATGAACCTTTTCAAAAAAAAATACAATTTAATCTGTTTAGTATATCTTTTTATAAATTCGAATTTAGTTTTAGCCGATGTATGTCCATCAGCAAAAATAGTTAAAGAAAGGAAGATCTCCCGCGATTATGATTGGAGTATAGACGAAAGGCGTTCTTTGGAAGATGTGCTTTCTGTAGAAAAATTATATTCAATAAGAATTAAAAATAAAGGTGAGTTTATCGCCTGTTATTATTCGGGTGGTAAGAATTTACTTCGACTTGATGGTGCACCGTTAAAAAAAGGTTGCTCGATAAATGAAAAATCAGGTGTCTGGTTGCCATCAGAAAATGGTGAACAAGTTTGCAAAGAAGATGATTTGAATTTATGTGTATATGAGATACATTGTAACGATTCAGTAACAAATGATGACTAGGGCGTTTTAATAAAAACATCATTATTGAAAATCAATATAATAGTGCTAGTATCACTTGAATAAAGCTTTTTGGAGGAGTTTCCATGATATTTGGTAGTAAATCTGATAGTGGGCAAACGGAACAGATCGATAAACTGGAAAAGCAAAACCGGATTATGCGTGCTGCACTTGAATTCTATGCGGATGTAAAAAATTGGGAAGAAGGCCATAAATATCGTGATGAAGATAATGCCACGATATTTACCGATGGTTCAGAATCAGGAGCAACGGTTGATAAAGGTAGTAAGGCTTATCGTGCATTAAAAGCCTGTGATTCGGCTTAATTTATACATCTTAATCTGATTTATTGTGCCCGAGAAAAACCTCTCGGGTATCTTCATTTATAGTATCATCTCATTATATTCATCATTTCTAATATTTTAAAACTAATTAAGTAAGTGCCAAACATGGCTGAAGCCCCTGTTAAAATTGAACCAAAAACTTTACCCATAGGTTACGAATTACAGTGTTATACGATAAAAAGTGTACTTGGTCAGGGTGGTTTTGGTATTACCTATCTGGCTCAGGATAATACGCTCGAAAGAGAAGTTGCCATCAAAGAGTTCATGCCTCGTGATATTGCCGGGCGCGGTAATGATTATACAGTCCAGACCATTAACAAAGAGTTGCATGAGAAGTTGATTTGGGGAATGGAGCGTTTCATTCGAGAAGCAAGAACGCTGTCCAAATTTAACCACGATAATATTGTTCGTGTTTATTCTGTCTTTGAAGCAAATAATACAGCATACATGGTTATGAGTTATGAGCATGGAATCAGTTTTCATGAAAAGCTGTTAAGAGATGGACGACCTGGTGAACAAGAATTAATGCATTTATTACTGGGTTTGATTGATGGACTGGAAGTGTTGCATGAAGCCCGATTTATTCATCGAGATATAAAACCCGGAAATATTTTTATACGGGAAGATGGTACCGCAATTTTGCTCGATTTTGGATCGGCACGACAAGCTATCGGTGAAGAGACGATGACCTTAACCAAGGTGGTTACGCCTGGCTATGCGCCTTTTGAGCAGTATTATGGTCGGAGTGATATGCAAGGGCCATGGACAGATATCTATTCTCTCGGAGCCACTATTTATAAAGCCATTACCGGAGAGCCACCGATGGATTCCACGTTTCGAAATCGCTATACAGGTGAAGAAGCGATTAACGAAATCTGGAATGAGTTAGATAAACACAGTAAGGAATATTCTACTTTTTTTCTTCGTGCGATAGAGCATGCTTTAAGAAGTAACCATAAGGAAAGGCCTCAATCTGTTCAGGAATGGCGCACTATGCTGGAAGATCCGAGTGTTTCCACGCAAACGCAGTGGCGATTGGCGGCAGGTAGTTTTAACAAAAAACTGAGTATCAGCGAATCTAAAACGAAAAAACAGAATCTTTATCTTGCAATTGCAGTCGCGATATCACTTATTTTCGCAGTGTTCGTTTATATCTACGTGACATATTTTTAAGCAGAATATTACGGGTAATTTCTTACAGGCATAAAAAAAAGCCTGGAGACTCATAACACACATGGGGGAGGAGGGTTATGTGTAACTCCAGACTTTGCTCACAATCATTTTTAAGGAGGATATATGTTGTTTGCTAGTGGTTTGAATTCTAGTGGAACGATTTAATATCTGATGTGATGGATCTCACAATTTAATGTGAACAATGTCTGTCTGTCGTTATTTTGTGACAACAGTCACAAAATAATTCTTTATTAATGCGGTTTTAAGAGTTTGTTGTTGGTAATTCGGCTTCTATCATCCCTGTAATAGTCCATCCTGATTCTGGTTTCATCTCCCCATTTGATACAAAAATCTGTAATCGTTGCTTGTTATCAACGGCAAACATTGGAATAACACGATCTCCATATTTTTCCAGATACTGTTCAAATGTAAATTCATCACTTAATTGAGTGCTCTTTAATTCAGCGCCATTTCTTAAACGATAGGCCAGATTGCCATAATCAATATCTTCTCCAAATAGTTCATAACCGCGGTGCCGGGTTGAAACTATATGTTTATCAGAAATATGTTTTTCTCGAGAGGTCTTTAATTCATAGACATTATTCACGCCAAATTCAGATTTGAAACGTAGGCAAGCCAGCGCATCCAGGCTTCCTCGACCCGACATAGCCAATATTTTTCCCAAACCGAGTAAGTTAAGGTGCCGATCTGCATGCTCTGAAATGGGATTACCATAATACGTTTCCAAGCCTTCCATTCTGGCCAGACTGGTATTTTCCCAAGTGCTGTCAGTTAATACTACTTTAAAACCCTGTGCCTGAAGTTCCTTGCCAATTGCACGTGCTACATTACCCGCTCCAATAATTAAAATACCGGTTGGAGAGGGTTCGCGTACTTCTAACAAAACAGCAATAAAACTTGCCGTTGCGCTTTGAATGACTACGGTTCCAATGATAATTAGAAAGGTAAGAGGGACGAGTAATGTTGCTTCCTGATAGCCAGCATTTTCCAGACGTAATGCAAATAGTGCGGATACAGCTGCTGCAACAATACCGCGTGGTCCAATCCAGGAGATCATCAGTTTTTCATTAATCGACAAATCTGAACCGATAGAAGAGACAAATACTGAAATGGGTCTTGCGATTAACATCGTGATAGCAAGAATACCGAAGGCGGGCCAGCCTATTTGAATAAATTGATAAAATTCAATTCGTGCAGCGAGAATAATAAAAAGTCCCGAAATTAACAGAACACTCAAGCTTTCCTTGAAATCAAGTATGTCGCCGATATCCATGTCTTTCATATTTGCCATGGTCATGCCCATAATAGTGACAGCAAGCAATCCAGATTCATGCTCTATTGTGTCAGATAAAACATAGACTGCTGCCACAGTAATAAGTGTAATCACATTACGTAAATATTGAGGTACAAGTTGCTTGCGTAATAATTCACCTAAAAACCAGCCATTAATAAAACCGATAGAAAATCCCGTTAATATAATTTTCGCAAAAGTCAGGATAATTATATTTATCGCATTATTTTGTTGTCCTGAAATAATAAAATCGAAAACCAGAACAGCAAGTAAAGCACCAAGCGGATCAATCGCGATACCTTCCCAACGAAGTACGTTAGCAATTTTGGCATTAGGGCGAACCGTTCTTAACATAGGAATTATGACGGTTGGGCCCGTAACAATAACTACAGCACCAAATAAAAATGCGAGTTCAAAAGGAAAGTTGATTAAATAGTGAGTGCTGTAGGCAATTATTATCCAGGTAATAATTGCGCCAATTGAAATTAAATTTCTTACTGTTTTGCCATGACCACGAATATCTTCAAATTTAAGAGTCAGGCTTCCTTCGAACAAAATAACTGCGACAGACAAAGAAACAATAGGAAACAACAAGTCGCCAAATAAAATATCCGGTTCAATTAAATCGAGTACTGGACCGACTATAATTCCACCAATTAAAAGAAACAGTATTGCAGGAAGGCGTGCCCACCATGCGAGCCATTGACAACCAATGCCTAATACACCAATGCTGGCAATCGAAATTAAGATATTATGATCCAAGTTTAGAAGGCCTTATATGTTTCAGATCAAGTAATGAAATTACTCGAGTAAAGTTGTTGAATATTCATAACAGGGTGGGTAATTTACATACAATGCGACAAACTTACCTGCAATTTTATTAAGATATTGTTTTTGAATCGAATATGCTTCACGTTCGCGTTTAGCATGAAGATCGCAATCCATCTTTGGATATTTACCACTAATGTCCTGCAGGTAATGTACAAGCTCATGAACCACAACGCTGCGAGTGTAAGCATCAGTATTTCCTTCAAGACGTTGATCCAAAAAAACAGTTCCCTGATTATTGTACCAGGCTACAGCATCACATTTTTCATTACCTTGACACGCTATATCGACAAAAAACGTGTGAGGTTTAAAAAGAATTTCGGGTGCATTTCCTGGATGCGAGTAACCGGACAGGTGCACCGTCCAACTAAGCAAAACAGCCAGGAGTTTTGCTTCCATTAAGTGTTATCGCGGTTAATCCGGCTTTTGAAATACCAGTGTTGCATTGGTTCCACCAAAACCGAAGCTATTAGACATGATCGTATTGAGTCCCGCATTATCTTTGCGTTTTAAAGCAATAGGCATTCCTTCTGCTTCTGGATCCAGATCTGAGACGTTAACTGATTCAGCAATAAAATCATTTTCCAACATCAACAAACTATAGATAGCTTCGTTTGCACCAGCAGCTCCAAGACCATGACCCGTTTGGGATTTTGTAGCACTGACAACAGGAATTTGCGAGCCAGCAAAAACTTCTTTAATTGCATTTAACTCAGTAATGTCGCCAGCAGGTGTACTGGTGGCATGTGCATTAATGTAGTCAATATTATTATCAACTGTTTGTAATGCCTGTTGCATACACCTTACTGCACCTTCACCGGAAGGTTTTACCATATCTGAGCCATCCGACGTTGCACCATAGCCAACAACTTCAGCATAGATTTTCGCATTTCGTGCCAGAGCATGTTCCAGTTCTTCAAGAATGAGAATGCCGCCGCCACCAGAAATAACAAAACCATCACGGTTAGCATCATAAGGTCGTGATGCTGTTTGAGGTTGATCGTTATATTTTGACGATAGCGCGCCCATGCAATCGAATAGTAAAGTTGATGTCCAGTGGATTTCATCACCGCCGCCAGCAAAAATAATATCCTGCTTGCTTGATTGAATTAATTCATAGGCGTTACCAATACAGTGAGCACTGGTTGCGCAAGCTGAACTGATAGAATAGTTAACGCCTTTAATTTTATGGGCAACTGAAAGACAGGCACTATTGGTACTGGCCATAATCCGTGGCACCATGGTCGGACCAATTTTACGAGCGCCACGGTCACGTAGTATATCAATAGACTCCTGTAAATTTTTATTGGAGCCGCCGCCTGAACCGACGATTAAACCGGTACGAACATTGGATATATTATTTTCATCCAGGCCGGCATCTTCAATGGCTTCGTTCATGGCGAGATAGCTGTACGCCGCACTATCACCCATAAACCGTTTAAGTTTACGATCAATTAACGCATCAAGATCAATATCAATCGAACCGTGTACATGAGAACGAAAACCAAGCTCTTCATATTCAGGAAAATATTCAATTCCCGATTTACCTGTTTTTAAAGAATCCAATACTTCAATTTTATTATTTCCAATGCTGGACACGATGCCCATGCCAGTGACAACCACTCTTTTCAATTCCTGCTCCTAAAATTCTTCTGTTGATTTAAATAAACCGACACGCAAATCCTTCGCAGCATAGATTTCTTTTCCATCGACTAACATGACTGCATCGGCGACACCCATGACTAACCTTCGTAGGACAACCCGTTTCATATCTATATGATAGGTCACTAATTTATTTTTTGGGGTAACTTGGCCTGTAAATTTAACATCTCCTGCTGCTAAAGCGCGTCCTCGCCCTGGCGCACCTGACCAACCAAGAAAGAAACCGACTAATTGCCACATAGCATCGAGTCCCAGACAGCCTGGCATTACCGGATCGCCAACAAAGTGACAGTCGAAAAACCAAAGATTGGGCGTTATATCGAGCTCAGCTACAATTTGTCCTTTATCTACAGTACCGCCATCTTCGGTAATATTGATAATACGATCAAACATTAACATAGGAGGTAATGGCAACTGCGCATTGCCTTCACCAAACATTTCTCCGCGCCCACAAGCGAGGAGTTCTTCTTTTGTATAATTATTTTTCTTATCCATTTTTACTAGTATCTCATGCTAAAATTATTTTTTCCCAATAAATTGATCATTGATAGACAAGGTGACTGTTAGCTTGACAGTGACTTTTCGCAGATTAGACTGCATGTTATATCGTATTTTTTCATTAGTAAGGTTTTCATATGTCCTCAGATTTTGGTCCACACAGCAGACGTAATAGTGTTGCAGTTAAAGTTGGTTCTGTTGTTATGGGCGGCTGTCACCCTGTCGTTGTTCAATCAATGACTAACACCGATACTGCAGATGCTGATGCAACTGCTAAACAAATTCAACAGTTAGCAGCTGCTGGTTCTGAGCTTGTCAGAATAACAGTCAATAATGAAGAGTCTGCAGCTCAAGTTGCGACTATATGGGAAAAGCTCGATGCAATGGGTTGTAATGTACCTATAGTCGGCGACTTTCACTATAACGGTCATAAATTGCTAAGCGATTATCCTGAGTGCGCACAGGCTCTGGCAAAATATCGTATCAATCCGGGAAATGTCGGGTTTGGTAAAAAGAAAGACGATCAGTTTAACACGATGATTGAAAAAGCGATTGAATACGATAAGCCGGTTCGCATTGGTGTAAATTGGGGTAGTCTGGATCAAGTTCTCTTAGCGAAAATGATGGATGAAAATTCAAAACTTCCCGAACCTCAGGCTGCGGATGACGTGATGCGTGAGGCTTTGATTATCTCAGCATTAGATAATGCAGCGCGTGCTGAAGAAATCGGTTTATCTCGCGATCATATTGTCTTGTCATGCAAAGTGAGTGGTGTTCAGAAATTAATTTCAGTTTACAAAGATATTGCTTTGCGTTGTGACTATGCATTGCATTTAGGTTTGACCGAAG
Organism: Pseudomonadota bacterium; assembly: GCA_013112535.1. Taxonomy (GTDB): domain Bacteria; phylum Pseudomonadota; class Gammaproteobacteria; order Eutrophobiales; family Eutrophobiaceae; genus UBA7359. Next base: position 402,696 of record JABFGI010000002.1, on the reverse strand, counting down.
CAGGTATGGGTTCCAAAGGCATTGTTGCCTCCACTGCGGCGATGGGTGTGCTATTGCAAGACGGTATAGGTGATACAATTCGTGTTTCTTTAACGCCTGAACCAGGCGGTGAGCGGACGAATGAAGTCATCGTTGCTCAGGAAATGCTACAAACGATGGGTTTGCGTTCATTTACGCCCCTTGTGACAGCATGTCCAGGTTGTGGTCGCACGACAAGTACCGTATTTCAGGAATTAGCGGATAGTATTCAAGCCCATGTCCGAAGTCAGATGCCTGTATGGCGAGAGAAGTACAGTGGTGTGGAGGAAATGACGCTGGCTGTAATGGGCTGTGTCGTTAATGGCCCTGGTGAAAGCAAACATGCTGATATCGGTATTAGTTTGCCAGGTACGGGTGAATTACCTTCTGCTCCGGTGTTTATTGATGGTAAGAAAACAGTCACATTGCGTGGAGAAAATATTGCAGCAGAATTTCGGCAAATTGTTGATAATTATGTTTCAAATAAATACGCAGCAAAGTGAATTAAAGGCTATAGTTGTAAGTCTAGGAGACAAAAATTTAATTAAATAAGTAAGAATAATGTTAAATGGGAGAGGCAGTGAAATGAAAATAGCAAGGTTATGTATATTTGTAATAACGATGATTGTCTTTGCTGGTGGAGTCAGCGCTCATTCTGGCAATCATTGGGGTTCATCTGGTGGTCATTCATGGAAGTCAGGATCCGGGGAATGTTGGAACGCAAGTAGTGGTAGTAGTGGCACTGATTGCGGTGATGCAGTTCCTGAGCCAATGGCAAAAGAAATAACCGGTTTTTATTGGCCTGATGATCAGGATTATGATGGCGTAATTGATGCTGATGATGTGTGCCCATTTACACCAGAAGGAATTGCAGTTGAAAGTAATGGTTGCGCTATAGACAATGATGGTGATGGCGTTCCTGATTATCTTGATAAATGTCCTGAAACGCCATTAGGTACTGTTGTCGACACAGATGGTTGTGGTCGAGCGCTGGTTACTTTACGCGGTGTTCATTTCAAATTTGATAGTGCGGCTTTGACATCTGAAGCTAAATCGATACTTGATCGAGCTACATCTGCAATTAATTCTAACGCCAGTCAAAATATTAGTATTGAAGGACATACTGATAGCACAGGTTCAGATTCGTATAATCTGGATCTATCACAAAGACGAGCGCAGTCTGTTGTTGACTACCTTGTATCAAAAGGTGTGAGTGCTTCAAGATTGAATGCTAAAGGTTATGGTGAAAGTAATCCTGCTACTTCAAATGACACGTCAGCAAGTCGAGCGCAAAATAGACGAGTAGAAATATTAGCTCGCTAGGAGTTATTAAGTACCAGTAGTGTTAAAGCAGGACTATTTAATAGTCCTGCTTTTTTTTTCTAAATATTTAATTAAGTGAGGAATTCGATTGCAAAACAAGTTCATATTAAGACGAATAATATCTTTTTTGTTTCTAATTAGTGTTTCTGTTTTGAGTTACGCAGCCTGGGATGATTTTTTTGAAATCTTTAAAGAAAGTTCTACAGAAAATTTAGGTGCGACAAATGGTAATGATATTTTAAGTAATGATGAAATTGTTTCCGGTTTGAAAGAAGCTTTAGTGAAGGGTAGTCAAACTGCAGTTAGTTCACTGGGTAAGGAAAATGGCTTTTTAAAGCATCCTCAACTTAAAATTCCTATGCCGGAAAAATTACAGACTGTTGAATCAGGTTTGCGAAAATTAGGCCAGGATAAAATTGCGGATCAGTTTATATTATCGATGAACCGAGCTGCAGAAGAAGCAACGCCAAAAGCGATGTCTATATTTAGTAATACAATTAAATCTATGTCAGTTGAAGATGCCTATAGTATTTTAAAAGGGCCTGATAATGCAGCGACTGAGTATCTCAGGAAAAAAGGTGGTGACAATCTGCATCAGCAATTTATGCCAATTGTAAAACAAGCCACCAATCGAGTTGGTGTGACAGAAAAGTATAAAGCATTAATCGATAACCTGGGAATGATGTCAACATTTGTCGATGTTGAGTCTCTGGATCTGGATCACTATGTAACTGATAAAGCGATAGATGGTTTGTTTACACTTGTTGCAAAGGAAGAAAAATTGATTCGAGAAAATCCTGCAGCACGCACGACTGACATTTTGAAAAAAGTATTTTCAAAATATTAAATTAAGTGTTGCAAATAACAACAGTGAGAAAAGTTTCTTTGAAGAAAATTTAATTTTAATTGAAGACGGGTATATCATGCCTTTTCTGGCATGAAATGAAGAATAAATATTATAAAAATTGTTTGTGCTGGCTATAAAATATCGAAGTAACTAGTCAAAATTTTACTAAACTTATTTGCTTAAATGAGGAGGCAGATGTGTCAGAAGATAAAACATATAAAGTACCAGATGATTTAGCTAAAAAAGCACATATTAATTCCGAAAAGTATCAGGAAATGTATGCGCGTTCGATAAATGATTCCGATGCATTCTGGGCCGAGCAAGCTGAAGAGTTTCTCAGCTGGTCTTCTAAATGGGATAAGGTTCAGGATTGGGATTATAACGAAGCCAATATTAACTGGTTTGTTGGTGGAAAATTAAACGTTAGCTATAACTGTCTCGATCGACACCTCGATACACGAGGAGATCAAGTTGCAATAATTTGGGAAGGTGATGATCCGGATGAAGATCGTCAAATTACCTATAAAGAACTCCATGAGGAAGTTTGCCGTTTTGCTAACGTACTAAAATCACGTGGAGTGGAAAGAGGTGATCGAGTCTGTTTATATTTGCCGATGATTCCAGAAGCTGCAGTTGCCATGCTGGCTTGTACTCGAATTGGTGCAATTCACTCAATTGTCTTTGGTGGTTTTTCCCCTGACGCACTACATGACCGTATAGAAGGTTCAGAAAGTAAAGTCGTTGTTACCAGTGATTATAGTCTTCGAGGCAAAAAACAGATTCCACTAAAAGCAAACGCAGATAAGGGAATGGAAGGGTGTGATAGTGTTAACACCTGTGTTGTTGTTAAGCGTACAGGTGGTGATATTGAATGGAATGACGATAAAGATATTTGGTACCACGAAGCTATAGAAGCTGCATCTCCTGATTGCCCTGTTGAAGATATGGATGCAGAAGATCCATTATTCATTCTCTATACCTCAGGTTCGACAGGTCAACCGAAAGGGGTTGTACATACAACAGGTGGATATTTGCTCTTCGCAGCAATGACTCACAAATATGTTTTTGATTATCATGATGGAGATATTTATTGGTGTACCGCTGATGTTGGTTGGGTCACCGGCCACTCCTATATCGTTTATGGACCTCTTGCCAATGGTGCCACATCAATAATGTTTGAAGGTGTGCCGACGTTCCCTGACGCGAGTCGTTTCTGGCAAGTTGTCGACAAGTGGAAAGTAAATCAGTTTTATACTGCACCGACTGCAATTCGAATGTTGATGGGGCAAGGTGATGAATTTGTAACAAAAACGGATCGTTCCAGTTTGCGTGTTTTGGGATCTGTTGGCGAACCAATTAATCCCGAAGCATGGGAGTGGTATTACAATGTTGTTGGTAATGGACAATGCCCTATTGTTGATACCTGGTGGCAAACAGAAACAGGAGGTCATCTGATTACGCCACTTCCTGGAGCAACACCTCTTAAACCAGGATCCGCATCATTTCCATTCTTTGGTGTAGAGCCTTGTATTGTTGATGATAAAGGAAATGAAATTGAAGGTGCTGCTGAAGGAGCACTATGTATTAAACGCCCCTGGCCAGGCCAAATGCGTACCTTGTTTGGTGATCATGATCGTTTCAAAGAAGCGTATTTTTCAATGTTTCCAGGTAAATATTTTAGTGGTGATGGTGCTCGACGGGATGAAGATGGATACTACTGGATAACAGGTCGAGTAGATGATGTTATTAACGTTTCCGGCCATCGCATGGGTACAGCTGAAGTAGAAAGTGCATTAGTTTTACATGCCGCTGTTGCTGAAGCTGCTGTCGTTGGTTTTCCTCATGATATAAAAGGTCAGGGCATTTATACCTATGTCACTCTTATGGCTGGAATCGAGGCAACTGATGAATTACGTAAAGAGTTAGTGATGCATGTAAGAAAAGAAATTGGTCCTATTGCTTCTCCTGATGTAATCCAGTGGGCACCAGGTTTACCTAAAACCCGGTCAGGAAAGATTATGAGACGTATCTTACGTAAAGTTGCAGCTAATGAACTGGACTCTTTAGGTGATACAAGCACATTGGCTGATCCTTCTGTTGTTGACGAATTAATTGAAAATCGAGCAAATAAATAGGAAAAAAAAATGAATCTGGATAGAGTAAGTGCGGGTAAAAACCCGCCGGAAGAAGTGAATGTTATCATTGAGATCCCTTTACATGGCGATCCGGTCAAGTATGAACTGGATAAAGAAACAGGAGCCATGTTTGTTGACCGTTTTCTAAATACCTCGATGCATTATCCGTGTAATTATGGGTATATTCCCAAGACATTGGCAAAAGATGGTGATCCAGTCGATGTCATTGTTATGACACCGATGCCGTTAATTCATGGTTCGGTTATACCGTGTCGACCTATCGGTCTTTTGAAAATGACCGATGAGGCAGGTGATGATGGAAAAGTAGCATGTGTTCCTATCGATAAAGTGTCAAAATTTCATAGTAAGGTAAATTCATATTCGGATGTACAACCTGCTTTACTCGATCAAATAACGCATTTTTTCGAGCATTATAAGGATCTTGAACCTAATAAGTGGGTCAAAATTGATGGTTGGTACGATACTGATGATGCAAAAAAAGAGATTACCGATGCTATCGAAGCTTATAAGGCTTCACCCGAAGAATTACATTATTAAAAAAGGTGCAACTTTTTGGTTTATTTTTAAAAATAATTTCATTTTTTTTCAAAAATATGTTGCAATGCAATATATTGCAGTGCACAATTATGATACTGGTTGAGTAAGAGCATATTTTAAAAAAATTGGACTTTAGGAGAATCTTAAATGCAAAATGAAATTATTGAAAAAATGACTGAAATGGGTAAATCGTCATACAACGCTATGCAGGAATTAGCTGCAATCAACAGTAAAGCGTTGAAAGAATTATCTGAATTACAAATTGGATTGGCAACATACAGTATTGAAACTGGCGTTGAATTAACCAAAACATTGAGTAGTACTACTAACTATAAAGATGCAATGACTGCTGAAGCAGATTTTGCAAATGAGTATGGTAGTAAGGTTATTGAATACAGCCGTAAAACTGCAGATGTATTAACTGACTCACGTGATGAAGTCGTTAGTTGGATTGAGAAAGCAGTTGATGAAGTTTCATCTGAAGCTAAACCTGTTGCAAAGAAAGTGACCAAAAAAGCAGCAGCATAATATCCAGGAAATTTTTACCCCCTCCTTGTATATATTGAGAGCCCGTATAACATTAGTTATACGGGTTTTTTTTTATGAAAGATTATTAAAGACAATTTATAACAGGAATGTTAGTTTTATTTGTATAAAAAGTTCAACTTTTGAGATTAAAACATGAGTGATTATAAACGAAAAACTGATCAAATAGATTGGGCCGACTATCAAAAAAAATATTTTGATGCGTTAATGTCGTTCAATGCAACTCCTTCATCTTTTAATAAACCCGGTTCTATTGAAGATTCTTTTTGGAATAATGCAATGGAACATTGGTGGAAAACAATGAAGATAAATTCAGGTACAAGTTTTGAAAATAAAAATTTATTTGAAAAGATAGTAGAGCAAAGTCGCAATTATTATTTTATGAGTGAACAATTTTCAAATTTGATAGAAGGTATTTCGAAATATAATAACAGGAAAAATGATGTTACTGATTTCGTAAATGATAAATTTGAAGATCTTAAATCTATGTTTTTGGAAACATCGAATAATCTAAAAGAAACATCAGAAAATTTAAGTTGGGGTAAATTTATTGATGAAGTAAATTGGGCAGATTTTCAAAAAAAATATTTTGATGCTTACGAATCTCCCTTTGAAAAGTTGAGCAGTACTGCGTCAGATAACATAAATAATTTTGCTAATATGTTTGCTGGCGGTATCAATCCTGATATGGAAAAATTGCGTGACCAGATCTTATCAATACCGAGTGTTGGTCAAAACCGCGAAACACAAGATAAGTTTCAAAATTTAATTAAATTAGGTGCGGTTTACCAGGATTACAGTAATCAAAATCAAATAGCGATGACACAATTAAGTCAGGATGCACTTGAATTAATGCGTAAAGAAATTTTGCGTATGAATGATAAAGGAGAAGAATTAAGTTCAATGCGTCAGATTTATGATTTGTGGGTTGAATCAAATGAACTGGTTTATAATGAACATGTTCACACAAAAGAATATTCCGAGCTAAATGGGAAGTTAGTTAATTCGAGAATGGCTTTTATGAAGTTAAGTCAGGAAATCAATGAAGACATATTCTCGTCATTGAACCTGCCGACAACACGTGCTATGAATGAACTTGAACGTAGGCATTATGAACTCCGTAAAAAAGTGAATGTTCTTGAATCAGAGTTAAAAGCTTTAAAAGAAAAATCTGATAATAAAAATACTGTTACTGAATCCAGAAGTCGTTCGGCAAACATGATCGCAACAAAAAAGAAGAAAGCAAAAACTTCCAGGAAAAAAGTGACTAAATCAGCAAAAAAGAAACCTGCAAATAAAGTTACCAAGCCTGTAAAAAAGAAGACTAGAAAGAAAAGCAGAAGTAATGCTGCGAATAACGATGTAATTGAAATAAAATTCTAGAAACCGGGGAAAAGAATGAATCCATTTCAAGTGACACCAAATACACTCGCTGAAGAAATACATGAATTTAATTCCAAATTGGCGAAGGGTTTTGAGACCTTAAGTAATCTTGACGAAATAGACGTAGGGGTATCTGAAAAAGAGCCAGTTTATAAAGAAGACAATCTTGTTCTTTATCATTTCAAGGCAAGAACAAAAAAACAAAATTCAGTTCCCTTGTTAATTGTTTATGCATTAGTCAACCGTCCTTATATGGCTGACCTCCAGGATGGTCGATCAATGATTCAGGGTTTACTTGATGAAGGACTTGATGTTTATCTAATTGATTGGGGGTATCCGGATAGCGCAGATAAATTCTTAACACTTGATGATTATATTAATGGTTACATCGATCGATGTGTTGATGTGATCTGTGAAAAGCATAAACGAAAGAATATTAATATATTGGGTATTTGTCAGGGTGGTGCTTTCAGTCTTTGCTATACATCATTGCATCAGGAAAAAGTTAAAAATTTAATTACAACTGTGACACCTGTCGATTTTCATACCAAGCATGATTTATTGAGCAATATGGTAAGAAAAATTGATATTGATCTGGTCGTTGACACTTTGGGAAACATTCCTGGTGATATGCTGAATATGGCGTTTCTAAGTTTAAAGCCCTATAGCTTGATGGGGCAAAAGTATGTCGACCTCGTTAATATTCTTGATGATGAAAAAAAGGCGTTGAACTTTTTACGTATGGAAAAATGGATATTTGATAGTCCTGATCAAGCCGGCGAGGCTTATCGAGAATTTTTAAAACAGTTTTATCAGGAAAATGGCCTGGTAAAAAGTACAGTAAAGATCGGAAATGATATTGTTGATCTTGGCAAAATTGAAATTCCTATACTCAACATTTATGCTCTTCATGATCACTTAGTGCCACCTGATTCGTCAAAAGCGCTAGAAGGCTGTGTCAGTTCAAAAGATTATCAGGCTTTGGAGTTTCCTGGTGGACATATTGGGATTTACGTTAGTGGTAAAGCGCAAAAGATGATACCGCCATCTGTAGCAAAGTGGTTATCTGAACGCACTTAAAATTTACTGTATATACTTTCTTAGGATTCAAAACGAGCTAACGCTTTTTCGGCGTGCTCATCACCCTGAAGTGCAGCAAGTTCGTACCACTTCTTCGCTTCATCTATATTTTTTTCTATGCCGCGTCCTTTGGCGTAAATTACGCCAAGGTTGTATTGTGCCTTGGGATGACCCTGCTCCGCCGCTTTTCTAAACCAGTGATAGGACTCGGTATCATTTCTTTCTACACCTTGTCCTTTGCCATACATATAGGCCAGCTTCATTTGAGCCAACGTATGTCCTTTTTCCGATGCTTTCTCATACCATGTATGTGCCGCCATTAAATTTTCGGCAACTCCAATTCCTTTATGCAACATTTCAGCAACTTTGTATTCGGCGTTCGTATTTTCCTGTTCAGCTGCCTTCATATACCATTCAAATGCACGTTGAGCGTTTTTTAAGGTTCCTATGCCTTTGCTATACATCTCACCCAATGCATATTGAGAAATAACATCGCCTTGTTCAGCAGCCAGGGTATACCATCTTAATGCTTCAATATAATTTTGTTCTACGCCTCTGCCTTTGGCATACATCAATGCAAGGTTATATTGAGCATTAATGTGATTATTTTCTGCCGCTTCCATAAACCAGTTAACGGCTAATGATTCATTTTTTTCAGCATGGATACCTTTAGCATACATAAAAGCCAATTTTGATTGGGCAGATGCGTCACCGGATTTTGCTTCTGAAATTTTTTCTTCGAGTAATGATGTGTCACCGTCGAATTTATCGCGTTCAGTGGTATTTCGTCGATCGAATGTGGCAATCCATTCTGACATTGTTTGAGGTCTGTCCTGTTGACGAAATTGCAAGGCATAATCAATTGCTTTCAAAAAGTCTCCAGAGTAATCATCATTAGCAATTTCTGTAATTGAAACATAAGTGTCATGCTCAATTTGGGCAATTCCAGCACTTCGATCAACTGCATCAGTCGGTGGTACACCGCTGACGGCACGGTACATCGTTGCTCCCAGCGCATAAATATCTGTCCATGCTCCCTGCGATTCATCAGTTGTATTGTATTGTTCTATTGGGGCATACCCTCTTGAAAAAATACTGGTTAAGGATTCATTGCCTTGTTCCAGTGAGGTTCTAGCCGAGCCAAAATCAAGCAGTACCGGATCACCGTCAACCCGCAGAAAAATATTGGCAGGTTTAATATCGCGATGAATAAAACCGGCGGCATGAACGACTTTCATACCATCAACAATAGGAAAAATAATGGTCTTAAGATCGGCTTCGCTAATCGTCTTACGGCGATTAAGAATATCCTGAAATGTTTCGCCTAGCTCGTATTCCATGACCATGTAGGCCGTGTTATTAGCCTCAAAAACATTTCGTACCTGTACTATGTTTGGATGCTTAAATTGTCCCAGTGTTCGAGCTTCATCCAGAAACCTGTCCAAACCCCAATAATATCTTTCGTGATGTTCTTCAGACACTGGAGAAACTGTGCCACTCTTTGTTCGAATGGAAAGGTCAACAGGCAAATATTCCTTGATTGCAACCTCGTGTCCCAGATTTAAGTCCTGAGCGAGATAGGTTATACCGAAGCCGCCCTGGCCCAGTATGTCTCTAATCTCATACCAGTGTAATTTTTGACCGGTCTTGAGTGCATTTAAATGACGTTTTTTTTCACTCATGTTTTAGGGAGATCCGACCCAAAAGGCAATTTATAAATAATTAATTGTTATTAATACAAGGTTAGCATCACAAGATAACAAATTACATTAAAAAAGCCATGTTAGGCACATTAATCCTTAAAGAAACAAGTAGATATTTCCGTTATCTACATAATTTTCGACTATTTGTAGCTGATCACCGACACAAGGTCCTCTCAGGCATTTTCCATTCTTAATAATAAATAAAGCACCATGAGTAGAACATTGAATATAATCGTTATTATTATCCAGAAATTGATGGGGGTTCCAATCAAGATTAACACCGGTATGGGGACAACGGTTCCGATAACTGTAGACGCTGTTTTCGTGATAGACGAGAAAATATGGAGCCAATGACTGATTATTAGCGACTTCCAGCCCTACACAATGTGATTTTTTTAGTGTTTCTAGTGAGCAAGCGAAGTTTTTTTTTCATCACAGTGTTTTTATTATTGATTTATATGACATAGACAGTTCGTACGCCATTACAGTATAATCTGCATCCAATTTTACGGGAGTAGCCACACGGTTACTCCCTTTTTTATGCCCATGGATGCCCTCTCAGGATTTCTGCTCGAAGCAAATCCTGAGTACCTACATCCATGTAGGCAATGTCGCGATAGGATAGAAGAGTCCGAAACGATGATTCGCAACGATAAAAGAGGTAAATTTTTTGTCTGGTAACGCCCTGTTAGCTCTGGAAGATGGTTCATTATTTTACGGTACATCAATTGGTATTGATGGAGAAGCCATAGGTGAAGTTGTTTTTAATACAGCGATAACAGGATATCAGGAAATTATTACCGATCCTTCCTACTACAAGCAGATTGTCACCCTGACTCATCCCCATATAGGAAATGTCGGTACTAATCCCGAAGATGAAGAGTCAGACAACGTTTTCATTAGTGGATTGGTGATTCGGGATCTACCACTTGTTATCAGTAGCTGGCGCGCCACTGAAAACCTGAGTGATTATCTAAATCGGCATAATATTGTAGCAATCGCAGGAATTGATACACGCCAACTAACACGACACCTTCGAAAGAACGGTGCGATGAAAGCTTGCGTTGTTGCCGGTGCCAATATTGATGCTGATAAAGCCATCGAGACGGCAAAGTCTTTTGCTGGATTAGTTGGAATGGATCTGGCCAAAGAAGTCAGCACGAAAGATTCTTATTACTGGAATGAAACCACCTGGGATTTAGAACAAGGCGTAAAAGCGGTTACGGGTAAAAAAGATTTTCGAGTGATTGCCTATGATTTTGGTGTGAAACGAAACATTCTTCGTTTGCTCGTTGATCAGGGTTGTGAGGTTAAAGTTGTTCCTGCGCAGACATCGGCAAATGAAGTATTAGCAGAAAAACCTGATGGTGTGTTTCTTTCGAATGGTCCTGGTGATCCTGAACCTTGTGATTATGCCATCACAGCCATTAAAGAAATCATTGAAACAGGTTTACCTGTGTTTGGTATTTGTTTAGGACTCCAACTATTGTCTTTGGCGCTAGGTGCAAAAACGGTCAAAATGAAATTTGGCCATCATGGTGCAAACCATCCGGTGCAGGCGCTTGATGGCGGCCAGGTTTTAATTACCAGTCAAAATCACGGATTTGCTGTTGATGAAGAAAGCCTGCCAGATTGTTTAACTGCAACGCATCGTTCCTTGTTTGATGGTTCATTACAAGGTGTACATCATAAGGAACGTCCTGTATTTGGTTTTCAAGGACACCCGGAAGCAAGTCCTGGCCCACATGACATACAATCACTTTTTATTCATTTCTCAGAATTGATGAAAGCTCATAAATCATAGAACGACCCATGCCTAAAAGAACAGACATAAAAAGTATTCTCATCATTGGCGCAGGACCGATTGTTATCGGTCAGGCTTGTGAATTTGATTATTCCGGTGCGCAGGCGTGTAAAGCACTGAGAGAAGAAGGTTACCGCGTCATATTGGTGAACTCTAATCCGGCGACCATCATGACTGATCCGGAAATGGCCGATGCGACATATATTGAACCGGTTAATTGGCAAACGGTTGAGAGAATTATAGAAAAGGAACGTCCGGATGTCTTGCTACCGACGATGGGTGGTCAAACAGCATTGAACTGCGCATTGGATCTGGATAGAGAAGGTGTATTGGAAAAATTTGGCGTAGAAATGATTGGTGCATCAAAAGATGCGATTAATAAAGCTGAAGATCGTGAGTTGTTCAGAACAGCGATGAACAAGATCGGTTTACACATGCCGAAGTCAGAAATGGTTCATAATATCGAAGAAGGCAAAGCTGCAATGGATATTATTGGTTTCCCTGCCATTCTTCGTCCTTCATTTACGTTGGGAGGTACCGGTGGCGGTATTGCTTATAATCGTGATGAATACATTGATATTTGTGAGCGTGGCCTTGAGGCATCACCAACGTCAGAAGTATTAATTGAGCAATCTGTTTTAGGTTGGAAAGAGTATGAAATGGAAGTGGTGCGTGATAGTAAAGATAACTGCATCATTATTTGTTCTATAGAAAATCTGGATCCAATGGGTGTTCATACGGGTGATTCAATTACCATTGCGCCGGCACAAACGCTGACAGATAAGGAATATCAAATCATGCGTGATGCTTCTATCAAAGTATTACGTGAAATTGGTGTTGATACCGGTGGGTCGAATGTGCAGTTTGCTGTTAATCCTGAAAATGGTGGATTAATTATTATTGAAATGAATCCGCGTGTTTCGCGTTCATCTGCATTAGCATCAAAAGCAACCGGTTTTCCTATTGCCAGAGTTGCAGCAAAATTAGCAGTCGGATATACGCTTGATGAACTTGAAAATGAAATTACCGGTGGTGCAACACCAGCGTCTTTCGAACCAAGCATTGATTATATCGTTACTAAAATTCCTCGTTTTACCTTTGAAAAGTTTCCTCAAGCAGATGATCGACTGACAACTCAAATGAAATCAGTTGGTGAAGTCATGGCGATGGGACGTACATTTCAGGAATCGTTACAAAAAGCAATTCGAGGTATGGAAACGGGTGTAACCGGTTTCAACGAAATTGTTGATGAATCAGCAGACAATGTATTGGAACAAATTGAAAAAGAACTACGAGTACCACGAGCTGACAGGCTTTGGTATGTGGCCGATGCCTTTCGTCATGGATTAAGTATTGATGATGTATTTGATATCAGTCATATCGATCCCTGGTTTCTGGTTCAGATACATGACCTTGTCGAAGAAGAAAATCAACTAAAAAAAGAAGGCGCTTCTTCTTTAAGTGAAAATCGTTTAAGAACATTAAAACGTAAAGGTTTTTCAGATCAACGATTAGCCGAAGTTTTAGATACGTCTGAAGCAGAAGTAAGACGCTTACGACACGATAAAAATATTCGACCTGTGTTTAAACGGGTAGATTCCTGTGCAGCAGAATTTGAATCAGCCACTGCCTACATGTATTCAAGTTATGATGTTGAATGCGAAGCCGCACCCAGTGATCGACAAAAGATCATGGTGTTGGGTGGTGGGCCTAATCGCATTGGTCAGGGTATTGAGTTTGATTACTGTTGTGTGCAAGCCGCATTCGCCATGCGTGATGCAGGTTATGAAACCATTATGGTTAACTGTAATCCTGAGACGGTTTCTACTGATTACGATACGTCTGATAGACTCTATTTTGAACCATTAACATTGGAAAACGTGTTAGAAATTATTCATATCGAAAAACCGTTCGGTGTGATTGTACAATACGGTGGGCAAACACCACTAAAACTGGCGCGTGATTTAGAAAGTGCAGGCGTACCTATTATCGGAACGACTCCTGATTCAATTGACCTTGCTGAAGACAGAGAACGTTTCCAACAACTATTGAAAGAAATCGGTTTGAAACAACCTCCAAATAGAACAGCAAGAAATATTAAACAAGCGGTTAAAGGTGCAGAGGAAATTGGCTATCCGTTAGTGGTGAGGCCTTCTTATGTACTTGGTGGTAGAGCAATGGAGATTGTCTATAGTGAAGATGATCTTAGAAACTACATGGATAATGCAGTTAAAGTTTCTAATGATTCGCCAGTATTACTGGATCGGTTTTTAAACGATGCCATAGAAGTGGATGTCGATGCGATTTCAGACGGTCAGGATGTGTGTATCGCCGGAATTATGGAGCACATTGAACAAGCAGGTGTGCACTCTGGTGATTCGGCTTGTTCCTTACCACCACATAGTTTGAACGAATCAATGCAGGATAAGCTAGCCGAACAGGTTGGTGCCATGGCTCGCGGACTCAATGTTATTGGCTTGATGAATACACAGTTTGCGATTCAGGGTGAAGAAATTTATGTTTTGGAAGTTAATCCCCGTGCTTCACGAACTATCCCTTTTGTTTCAAAAGCGACCGGACTTCCTATTGCCAAAATTGCTGTGAATTGCATGGTAGGTAACAGTTTAGCTTCACAAGGCTTAACAACAGTGCCTGTTCCGGATTATTATTGCGTCAAGGAATCGGTGTTTCCATTTATTAAGTTTTTAGGTGTTGATCCTTTGCTTGGACCGGAAATGAAATCGACCGGCGAAGTGATGGGAGTCGGTAAAACCTTTGGTGAAGCGTTTGCAAAAGGTCAATTTGCGGCAGGTGAAATTTTTCCTCGTGTTGGAAAAGCATTTATCAGTGTTAAGGAAATCGATAAGGAAGAAGCGGTTATTGCAGCAAAAGAACTGGCGGCATTAGGTTATGAATTACTAGCAACCTCAGGTACGTGTAAAGCACTTCGTGAAGCTGGTTTAGAATGTGAAAGAGTCAACAAAGTAAGGGAAGGTCAACCGCATATTGTTGATATGTTGAAGAACGACGAGATTGATTTAATCGTGAATACGACAGAAGGTAAAAAAGCGATTGCTGATTCTTACTCGATAAGAAGGACGGCACTACAGCATAAAGTTTTTTATACGACGACAATGGCCGGCGCGTTAGCAACAGTAGAAGGATTAAAGCAAAGAGATAATACAGGTGTGAATAGTTTGCAAGAATTACATAAAGGAGTAATCGCATGAGTCAACCAATGACAGTGAAAGGTGCAGAAAAATTAAAAGAAGAGTTGCGCCACCTTAAGTCGGTTGAGCGACCTCGTATTACTAAAGCGATTGCAGAGGCAAGAGCACATGGTGACTTAAGTGAAAATGCTGAATACCATGCGGCAAGAGAACAACAAAGTTTTACCGAAGGTCGTATTAACCATATTGATTCAGCCCTGGCTGAAGCGCAGATCATCGATGTAACCGAACTTGATGCAGGCGGACGTGTTGTTTTTGGTGCAACGGTTGATTTGCTGAATGTCGAAACTGATCAGGAAGTCACCTATCAAATCGTAGGTGAAGAAGAAGCTGATATTGAAGCCGGATTGATTTCTGTTACCTCTCCAATAGCGCGCGCATTAATCGGTAAAGAAGAAGGTGATTCAGCTGATGTGAATGCACCGAGTGGTATTATTGAATACGAAATTCTGCAAGTTAAATATATATAGAGCAAAGCGTTAGAACTTCACGCCTATTTCTATGTCCAGAAAAAAGCCCAGTAAAGAGTGGCTTCAAACACAAAATAAAGATCCGTATGTAAAACAGGCTAGAGAATCTCATTATCGTTCTCGTGCTGTTTATAAACTTCAGGAAATTGATAAAAAAGACAGCCTGATTAAACCAGATTATTGTGTGATCGACCTGGGTTCAGCCCCCGGTAGTTGGTCGCAATATGCAAGTGAACGTATAGGGGCTAATGGCCGCGTCATTGCGGTCGATATATTGCCTATGGAGTCCATTGATGGCGTATTATTCACTCAAGGTGATTTTACTGATGAAGCAGTAGAAAAGGCTTTTTTGCAACAAATTGGTGCAGATCGGGCCGACCTTGTTATTTCAGATATGGCCCCCAACTTAACAGGTATAAGAGTTACAGATCAGGCTCGTAGCATGGCAATGGCCGAATTAATCTACGATTTTTGTCATCAGGCGTTAAAACCCGGTGGAGACTTGCTGATTAAGCTTTTTGAAGGTGCCGGTACCAATGAATACAGGCAATTACTGAGGGAACATTTTGACAAGGTTATGACCAGAAAACCGGGCGCATCGCGTGATAAATCAAGGGAATTTTATATTTTAGCCCGGTCTTATAGGTTATAGTATTAATTATAGAGATATTAAACGAGGTTTATTGAATTGAACGATATGGCAAAAAATTTGGTTCTTTGGGTAATCATTGCTCTGGTTCTGATGATGGTATTCAAGAATTTTGATAATTCGGCAATGACAGGAAAAGTAAGCTATTCCCAGTTCATTGCAGATGTAAAAAATGGTCGTGTTGCTAAAGTAGGTATCGAAGGCAATTCAATAAGCGGTCGTTATGCTGATGATAACAGGACGTTTAAAACATATAGCCCTGAAACCAATAACGATGCATTGATTGGTACCTTGCTTGAAAATCAGGTTGAAATTGAAGGTCTGGAACCTAATGGAAATTCATTCTGGGCGCATGCATTGATTTCATGGTTTCCGATTATTTTATTGCTTGGTGTCTGGATTTATTTCATGCGCCAAATGCAGGGCGGCGGCGGTGGACGCGGTGCTTTATCATTCGGTAAAAGTCGCGCCCGTCTTTTAGGCGAAGATCAAATTAAAATTACGTTTAATGACGTTGCCGGCGTTGAAGAAGCAAAAGAAGAAGTCGGCGAGTTAGTCGAGTTTTTAAGAGACCCCGGTAAATTTCAAAAACTGGGCGGTAAGATTCCTTCCGGTGTTTTGATGGTCGGTTCTCCGGGTACTGGTAAAACATTATTAGCAAAAGCCATTGCTGGCGAAGCCAAGGTACCTTTCTTTACTATTTCCGGATCTGACTTTGTCGAAATGTTTGTTGGTGTCGGTGCTTCACGTGTTCGCGATATGTTTGAAGAAGCGAAAAAGCACGCGCCTTGTATTATCTTTATTGATGAGATTGATGCAGTTGGCCGACATCGTGGTGCCGGGCTTGGCGGTGGACATGATGAACGTGAACAAACGTTAAACCAGCTATTGGTTGAGATGGATGGTTTTGAAGGTAATGAAGGTATTATTGTTATAGCTGCAACTAACAGACCGGATGTCCTGGACCCGGCTTTATTAAGACCCGGACGTTTCGACCGTCAGGTTGTAGTGCCATTGCCGGATATTCGTGGTCGAGAACAAATTCTAAAAGTACACATGCGTAAAGTACCGCTAGGTGATGATGTTAAAGCAAGTATTATTGCTCGCGGTACGCCCGGTTTTTCCGGTGCTGATTTAGCTAACCTGGTTAACGAAGCCGCTTTATTTTCTGCTCGGGCTAATAAAAAGTTAGTCGACATGCACGAATTTGAACGCGCCAAAGACAAAATCATGATGGGTGCGGAACGTCGTTCGATGGTAATGAGCGAAGATGAAAAATTAAACACGGCTTATCATGAAGCCGGTCATGCCATTGTTGGACGATTGGTCCCTTCACACGATCCTGTTTACAAGGTAACAATCATCCCTCGTGGACGTGCATTAGGTGTCACCATGTATTTGCCGGAAGAAGATCGTTATAGCCAAAACAAAGAACAATTGGAAAGCATGCTTTCAAGTTTATTTGGCGGGCGTATCGCGGAAGAGATAACACTGGGTAAAGAAAGAGTAACAACGGGTGCCAGTAACGATATTGAACGTGCAACTCAATTGGCACGTAACATGGTCACGAAGTGGGGCTTATCTGAAAAACTTGGACCCCTGACTTATAGTGAAGACGATGGTGAAGTCTTTCTTGGTCATTCAGTCACGCAACATAAGGCTATCTCTGATGATACGGCTCGTGTTATTGACGAAGAAATCAAGGTCATTATTGATCGTAATTACGTACGTGCTGAAAAAATTCTAAATGATAATGTTGATAAATTGCATGTTATGGCGGATGCTTTAATGAAGTATGAAACCATTGATGCTGATCAAATTGATGACATTATGGAAGGCAAGACGCCTCGTCCACCATCAGACTGGGATGATAATGATGACGATGGTGGTACGCCAGTCAAAAAGAAAAGAAAATCTCGAGCTAAGAAATCAAAAGATGATGATGCGCCTTCAGGCGAGCCACCAGCTAAACCCGCGTAGTAATTCTATAAATATTAAGCAAATTAACCTGTGAAGTAGATAATACTTCACAGGTTTAATTTTTCCTCATAGAAGAGTAATCTTAACTTTAATCGAACTAATTTAAAGTGAATAACAATTAATACTAAAACAAGACAATATTTCGGAACCGATGGTATTCGTGGGATTGTTGGCGAAGGCGCAATCACTCCCGATTTTATAATGAAGCTCGGTTGGGCAGCAGGGCGTGTACTGGCAAAAAAAGGTAACGGCCCTGTTCTGGTTGGTAAAGACACGCGTATTTCCGGTTACATGTTTGAGTCTGCATTAGAAGCCGGCTTGTCTGCAGCAGGCGTCGATATTCGTTTACTTGGTCCAATGCCAACTCCTGGAATAGCCTACCTGACTAAAAACACACGTGCACAAGCGGGCATTGTTATCAGTGCATCACATAACCCCTTTTATGATAATGGTATTAAGTTTTTTTCCGGTGACGGAACAAAGTTACCTGATCAGGTTGAACATGAAATTGAATATGAATTAAACCTGCCTATGCAATCAGTTCATTCGCGTCATCTTGGTAAAGCAAGACGTATTACTGATGCGCCACGTCGTTATATTGAATTTTGTAAATCAAAAGTAGAAAACAATGTTGATTTTAATGGCCTTCGTATTGTGGTCGATTGTGCCAATGGTGCGACCTATCATATTGCACCAAAAGTGTTTGAAGAATTAGGCGCTGAAGTGATAACGCATGCAGCATCACCTGATGGTTTAAATATAAATGACGAATGTGGTGCGACTTCACCAGAAGCGTTACAAAAACTGGTTAAAGAATCACGTGCCGATCTCGGTCTGGCATTGGATGGTGATGGCGATCGTCTAATCATGGTTGATGAAATAGGCAATTTACTAGATGGCGATGATATTCTTTACGTGATTGCACAGTTAGAGATGAAAAAACTTAATGGTGCGGTTGTTGGTACTGTTATGAGTAATCTTGGATTGGAACATGCAATTAAAGAACTGGACTTAAAATTCTTTCGTGCAGCGGTTGGCGATCGATATGTTATGGACTTATTGCGTAAAGAAAAATTAATCCTCGGCGGTGAAACATCGGGACATATTATTAACCTTGGTTTAACGACGACCGGTGACGGTATTATTGCTGCACTTCAAGTGTTAGAAGAAGTCGCCATTACGGGTAAGAAACTATCCGAACTTGTTGGTGAGATAACCAAGTTTCCCCAAATAATGAAAAACGTAAAGCTTCAAAATAACATTGATATCACTTCTAACGATGATATTAATAATGCTATTAGGGATGTAGAAAATACTTTGGGCGATTCAGGTCGAGTTGTTCTAAGGCCTTCAGGAACGGAACCTTTGGTCAGAGTAATGGTTGAAGGCGAAAATGAAAATCAGGTCGAAACTTTAGTTGATCAACTTGTTGGTAAGGTTGATGAAGTAGTTAATAGTCATTCTTAGTCATTCCCGCGCAGGCGGGAATCTAGTCAATAATGCTTAATTGAAGTCGTTCACTGGATTCCCGCTTGCGCGGGAATGACGAAAGGTTAATTTACCAAATCTAAATTGATGCCTGTACACATTTTATAACGCCATAATCATACTCTTCATCCAACGCTTCATAGAGCGGTTTTAATTTGCCTTTTTCTTCATCTTCGAGTGACTCTATAACAAAAACGATTTCTTCGTATTGACCGTCTTCAAAATCAATGACGTCATGGATATCCAGTAAACCGACTTCAATTGCATCGGCAAGATGTGTATAAACCGTGCTTTCTTTGATATTGCGTTGTAGTGCAATGTCTTCAACAGATTTGTCTTGTTGAAAAAGCATTAACGTTTCATTAATGGTTGCGCTTAAATTATTATCAAGCAAAGCAGGAAGAGGGTGTTTGGCAATTTCATTTAGAAATTGTTTACCATAACGTTTCAACTTTTGTTCGCCAACGCCAGAGATAAACTTCATGTCATTTGATGATTGAGGTCGTTTTTTAAGCATCTCCTGCAAAGTAGCATCATGAAAAATAACATAAGGTGGTACACCGGACTCGCTTGCGATTTCCATGCGTAATGTTCGTAAAGCTTCCCATAGTTCTTCATCTTGTGGTCGTATAGCAGACTTTTGTTTCTTTTCCTTCGTTGCCTTTTCTTCGACTGATAACTTACGTAACTCCAGTTGTTGTTCGCCGCGTAATACCGGACGGCATTTTTCAGTGAGTCGCAAAGCACCATGCCGTTCTATATCAATATCGATATAACCGAGAGCGATCAGTTGTCTGAAAACACTGCGCCATTCTGTTGCGGATAAGTCTTTACCAATAGCAAACGTACTAATCTTTTCATGACCATTGCGTTGAATACGTTCGTCTTTTTTACCAAGTAAAATATCAATAATGTAATTCACACCAAAACGTTGTTCGGTTCGATAAATAGATGACAAGGCTTTTTGTGCGGCCTCTGTTCCGTTCCATTTTTCCGGTGGGTTTTGGCAGTTATCACATTCACCACACTGTTCAGTTGATGTTTCATCAAAGTAGGCAAGCAAGGTATGCCGACGACAGGTAATGAGTTCACAAAGACCTAACATCGATTCAAGCTTGTGATGTTCAACACGTTTATACGTGTCATTGGCATTCGAGTTCTGCATGAACTGCCTAAGTGTAATGACATCCTGTAAACCATAGGCCATCCACGCATTCGCCGGTTCGCCATCACGTCCAGCACGTCCGGTTTCCTGATAATAGGCTTCAATACTTTTCGGTAAGTTTAAATGTGCAACAAAACGCACATCCGGTTTATCTATACCCATGCCAAAGGCAATCGTCGCAACAATTATGACCCCATCGTCACGTAAGAAACGTTGCTGGTTTTGTTGTCGAACTTCAGCAGATAGACCGGCGTGATAAGGTAAAGCTATTCGACCTTGGTCAGATAACCATTCTGCAATCGCTTCTACTTTCTTACGCGACAAACAATAAACAATACCGGCATCGTTAGCATGTTTATCTTGAAGAAATTTCCATAGTTTGTTTTTGGGATTATTACCTTCGGAAATGGAGTAATGAATATTCGGTCGATCAAAACTGTTAATAAAAACATTCGCTTCTTCCAGTTGCAGTTGCGAAATAATTTCATCACGCGTGCGTTGATCAGCCGTTGCGGTTAATGCAATACGTGGGACAGTAGGAAAACGTTCATGCAATACAGTTAATCGTTGATACTCAGGACGGAAATCATGACCCCATTGCGACACACAATGCGCTTCATCGATAGCAAATAAAGAAATCTGGCAATGATCCAGTAACGACAGCATGTAATTTGTTAATAATCGTTCAGGTGCAACGTAAACGATATCCAGTTCGTTATTTAGTAACTGCTGCTCAACCTCATTCGCTTCCTCATGACTCATACTCGAGTTTAAAAACGCTGCCTTAACACCAAGCTGAATCAAGGCATCAACCTGATCCTGCATCAAGGCGATCAACGGAGAAATGACAATAGCCGTACCGTCACGTACCAAAGCCGGAATCTGATAACACAAAGACTTCCCACCACCCGTCGGCATTAATACAAGCGCATCTTTACCATCCAGTAAATCCTGAATTATTTCTTGCTGGGAATAACGAAACCGATCATATCCAAAAGTGGATTTAAGAATGTCTTGCGCTTGTTTCATTAAGGGGCTTTAATTTATATCTTTAAAGTTATAATTTGATTGTACTACTATATGAAGATATGTAACTAAATTGTCATTTCGTCTTTATGACGAGTCACTCTCTAGTGACAGATGCATATATTTTAAATTGTTCCCATATTTCGATAGCATAAACTCCACAAATAGGATCTTCATGAGAAATAGCTCTTCTAATAATTATTCCTGGTCCTTTATCTAGCACCTCTCCATGTTTATTAATTATATCTATAAAGGGTTGTGCTCCTAAATCATTTAATACATGCATTTCTATATCATAAACATCATCAATATATAATTCATTAGAGACAAAACTAATTCCCTTAACGATCTTTTTTGTTAGCCTTTTTAAATCTCTAGCTGGAAGCTGTATTGCAGGTGGCAAGTTACCATCAAGTCCAATAATGTGATTTCTTTCAAACCCTGGAAATATTCCATCTTTTGGTAGTTCTTCAAAATAATGCATGTCCTGCAATATTCTATTTTGTTTGTTTTGCCTAGCTTTTTTATCTTTATTATTTTTACCATACTTTGGATTAATTGAACGAAGGGCTTTCTCATAAATACCTGAAGAGCCATCTATATTGGGGTCAACACAAAAAGAGAGCTTAACTAATAGATCTTCTTCAAGTCTTCCATATTCCCTGTTACATTTTATGCAACTAGGTACTTTCCACTTTTCAAGATTATTTGGAGTCGTATCTGGATACCATGAAACTGGAAGAACATGGTCATAGTTACGAACTTTGACATATTCTAAGCAATGAACACATTTACCATGACCAAGTTTTTTACTCATTTAAATCATAAATTAAATGTTTGTTTTATATGTAATCATTTCATATAGCCCAAGTCATAGAATTATAGTTTTTAAATTGAATTAAAAATCAGAGCTACCATAACTAAAATTTAATCGATTTATAACTCTCATCACTAAACCCAACAAAGATTTTCTTATTAACATCTAAAACAGGACGTTTAATAATCGTTGGGTTCTCTACCATTAACTCAACTGCTTGAGTTTTATTCTTAATCTCTTTTTCTTTATCAGATAGCTTGCGCCATGTGGTGCCGCGTTTGTTGATCAGCGTTTCAACATCAACTTGTTTTAGAATATGATTAACCAGTGTTTTGCTAATACCATCAACGCGGAAGTCGTGGAAGGTATAAGGCACGGAATTGGTGTCTAACCATTTCCGTGCCTTTTTAACTGTGTCGCAGTTTTTTATGCCGTAGAGTGTTACTGACATAAACTAGTTCTTAAAGGTCTCTTAAGATTTCGTTAATCCCAACTTTACTTAAGGTTTTTTCATCTACTTTCTTAACAATAACTGCGCAATACAAACTGTATTTTCCATCGTTTGAAGGTAGGTTACCTGAGACAACAACAGAACCTGGTGGGATGTAACCATAGGTAATCTCACCTGTCTCGCGATCATAAATACGGGTACTTTGTCCGATGTAAACACCCATTGAAATAACTGCACCGTCTCCGACGATAACACCTTCAACAATTTCTGAACGTGCGCCGATAAAACAGTTGTCACCAATAATGGTTGGGTTTGCTTGTAATGGTTCGAGCACGCCACCAATACCGACACCACCGGATAAGTGAACGTTTTTACCAATTTGTGCGCATGAACCAACGGTTACCCAGGTGTCAACCATGGTGCCGGTATCAACATAAGCACCGATGTTGACGAAGCTCGGCATCAGGACAACATTTTGTCCGATGAAACTACCACGTCTTACGACAGCGTTTGGGACAACGCGTGCACCGGTTTCCATGAAATTCGATTTGGTATAACCATAAAATTTATTAGGAATTTTATCGTAATAATTTGTAATGCCGCCTTGCATAACCACATTGTTATCAAGGATGAATGACAGTAACACGGCTTTTTTCAACCATTGGTTTACTTTCCATTCGCCGTCTACTTTTTCAGCAACGCGAAGTTCGCCGCTATCCAGTTTCCAGATAACACTATCAACGGCTTCTTTTAATTCTTTGTTGTCACCACCAGCATCAATTTCTGCTCGGTTATCAAAGGCATCGTTTATTAAATTTTCTAAATCACTCATGTTTATTTCCTAATAATTACTTTCTATAAATTGTTTAATTCGGTTTGCAGCTTCTACACACTCTTCAACCTCTGCGACGAGCGCAATTCGGATACGGTTTTCGCCAGGGTTCACATCATTTGTGTCGCGGGACAGAAAAGAGCCGGGTAATACTTTGATATTCTCGCTTGTATACAGCTTTCTTGCAAAGTCTGTGTCTGAATCAGGCAATTTTGGCCAAAGATAAAAGCTGGCTGAAGGTGGCGTCATTTTCAGAACAGGATTGAGAATGTCGCAAAATCGACTGAATTTTTCTCTGTATTTGTCACGGTTTTCTTTGACATGACCTTCATCACTCCAAGCTGCAATACTGGCTTTTTGTACATGTAATGGCATCGCGCAGCCGTGATAAGTACGGTATTTCAGAAAACTTGCTATTAATTCACTATCGCCTGCAACAAAGCCGGAACGTAAGCCGGGGACATTGGAACGCTTTGAAAGACTGTGAAAGACAAGGCAACGTTCGTATTCGCTGTTCCCTAAGTTACTTGCACATTCAAGCAGGCCAACGGGAGGTTCTTCTTCGTTGATATATATTTCTGAATAACATTCATCAGACGCGATAACAAAATCGTATTTTTCTGCGAGTTCTAAAAGTTGTTTCACATGATCCTGATTAACAACAGCACCGGTGGGATTACCGGGAGAACATAAATAGATTAATTGGCAACGTTGCCAGATATGTTCCGGTACCGATGAAAAATCGGGAATGAATTTATTTTCTTCAGTGCAATTTAAATAATACGGTTCAGCGCCAGCAAGCAAGGCCGCGCCTTCATAAATTTGATAAAACGGATTCGGTAATATAACAATTGGGTCTTTTGATTGCTCGCCAATAATCGTTTGTGCAATTGCAAACAGGGCTTCTCTTGTTCCGGTAACAGGCAATACATTTTTATCGGCATCAAGAGATGCTTGCGAAAGATTGAAGCGTTGTCGTAACCAGTTTGCAATCGAATTTCTTAGTTCATCCAGACCACGTGTTGTTGGATAGATTGCGATATCACTCAGATTTGATTTTAACGTTTCCAGTATAAAGTCAGGCGTGGGATGTTTCGGTTCACCAATCGCCAAACTGATCGCGCTTTTATCTGCTGGCGTAGTACCTTCGATAAGCTTGGCGAATCGTTCAAACGGATACGCATGTAAGTTTTTTAAACCTGAATTCATTACTTATTTAATTCTGTTGGTGAAGAAAGGTGCGCAGTATATGCTATTGGCTATGTCATCCCAACCAACATCCCCTTATTTTCCTGCATTGGCCTGTGTTGTCGCTGCGATTCTCTGGGGACTGTTCTGGTATCCGTTACGATTGTTAGAAGAAATGGGAATTCCGGGTTTGTGGTCCAGCTTGATAATTTATTGTGTTGCCATGTTCGTTATGCTTCCTTTTTGCTGGAAGGAACGAGAAGGATTTTTACAGTGCAAGCGCGAATATATGCTAATTGGACTTTTTGCTGGATGGACTAATCTTGCTTTTATTCTGGCTGTGCTGGAAGGTGAGATTGTCCGAGTGTTGCTGTTGTTTTATCTCTCACCAATTTGGGCCATTTTACTCGCTGTTCTAATACTGAAGGAAAAGTTAACACATCGAGCAGTTTACTCGCTTATTCTAGCGATAGTTGGTGGCGCATTAATGTTATGGCATCCGGATTTACGGCTGATCGAAGGAATTGGTTTAGCTGATTTTTATGCAATTACTTCAGGTATGGCGTTTGCAATAACTAATATTGTCATTCGTAAAATGGGACCAACGCCGATTAATTTAAAGATTGGAGCATGTTGTATCGGCGTGATAGTGCTGACGTTATGCGCTCTTGCTATTGTTCAATTACCCATACCTGATATCACATTTAATTCCGGGATATTGGTCGTATTAACCGGCTTTCCGTGTATGTTGATCATGATCTGGACAGCGCAATATGGGGTAACACACCTGCCTATACAGCGTTCTTCAGTTATATTTTTACTGGAAATTGTTGCTGGTGCTGTGTCTGCTGCATTATTGACCGATGAAATTGTACGGAATATTGAGTATATCGGCGGTGTTTTTATTATATCTGCCGGCCTGATTAGTGTTATTGATGAGAAAAGCCACAATATCGCTGATTAACCCTTTCTTTAACAACATTTCGCCTGAATATTATTGCCTGACAGCTTCATTGATGTATCCTTTGCGCCCTTTAAAAAATAAACATAAACGTGGAATTTATTTAGAACGTGACTAAGAAAATCTTGATATTACCCGGCGACGGTATAGGCCCTGAAATTGTTGCTCAAACAGAAAAAGTGTTGGCTTTTTTAATTGATCAGCGTGGCATAAAATTAGAACTCGAACACGGTTTACTCGGAGGATGCGCTGTTGATGCTGCGGGCGTGCCATTGCCCGATGAAACGTTAGCAAAAGCCAAAGAATCAGATGCCATTTTATTGGGTTCAGTAGGAGGCCCCAAATGGGATACCATCGAACGATCTATTCGACCTGAAAGAGGGTTGCTAGGAATTCGTTCAGGACTGGGTTTATTTGCAAATTTACGTCCAGCAGTTTTATTCCCTCAATTAGCAAATGCTTCCACATTACGAGAAGACGTAGTCAGTGGTCTCGATATTATGATTGTTCGGGAATTAACAGGCGGTATCTATTTCGGCCAACCGCGGGGTATTAAAGAACTCGAAGATGGACAACGACAAGGATTTAATACACTGGTTTATAGCGAGAGCGAGATTGAGCGAATTGCCAGAGTGGCATTTGAAATTGCCAGTAAACGACAAAAGCGTGTCTGTTCGGTAGACAAGGCAAATGTATTGGAAGCAACCGAGTTATGGCGCGAAGTGGTGACAAATGTGGCTAAAGATTATCCAGATATTGAGTTGGAGCACATGTACGTTGATAACGCCGCAATGCAATTGGTCCGCAATCCAAAACAATTTGATGTAATGGTAACAACAAATATGTTTGGCGATATCTTGTCTGACTTAGCGTCAATGCTAACCGGTTCGATTGGTATGTTACCGTCTGCTTCATTAGCCAGTGATGGGAGTGGTATGTATGAACCTATTCATGGTTCTGCCCCTGATATTGCGGGACAAAATCTGGCGAACCCATTAGCAACGATTCTGTCTTTGTCTATGTTATTCCGCTATTCACTTGATGAAGCGCAAATTGCAGATCAAATTGATCAAGCCGTCAGTCAGGTGTTGACTGATGGTTTGCGCACAAAGGATATAAATGCCGAAGGTATGACCTGTGTCGGTACTAATGAAATGGGTGATGCGGTTGTTAAAGCTTTATCATCACAACGTTAATTATTTTTTACTAAAAATTTTGAAGAAGAGTCATGACAGATAAAAAATTCAATGTAGCTGTTGTCGGTGCGACCGGCGCGGTTGGTGAAACGATGTTGTCTATATTAGAACAACGACATTTTCCTGTGGGTGAGGTTTATCCATTGGCCAGTAGTCGTTCTGCGGGTAAGCGTATTGAGTTTAATAACAAACAATTGATCGTTGAAGATCTGGAAACATTTGATTTCAGTAAAGTTCAAATTGGATTATTTTCTCCTGGTGCATCTGTCTCTGCTATTCATGCACCGCGCGCGGTAGAAGCCGGCTGTGTTGTGGTCGATAACACTTCGCAGTTTCGTTATGACGATGATATCCCTCTTGTCGTCTCAGAAGTGAATCCTCATGCCGTTGCTGATTATAAAAACAGAGGCATTATAGCTAATCCGAATTGTTCTACGATACAAATGCTGGTGGCATTAAAACCTATACGGGATGCTGTAGGTATAGAGCGAATTAATGTATGTACCTATCAAGCAGTATCGGGTACAGGTAAAGAAGCGATAGAAGAGCTGGCAACACAAACGGCTAATCTCCTTAATGCAAAAGACATCAAGTGTGAGGTATATCCCAAGCAGATTGCATTTAACGCTTTACCCCAAATCGATGTCTTTCAGGAAAATGGTTACACCAAGGAAGAAATGAAAATGGTTTGGGAAACCCGGAAAATATTTGAGGACGAATCGATTCTGGTGAACCCAACTGCTGTCAGGATTCCTGTGTTTTATGGGCATTCTGAAGCGGTCCATATTGAGACAAAAGAGAAGATTGATGTTGCAACAGCACGTAAATTACTCGAGGAAATGCCTGGTGTCACAGTATTGGATGAACGGCAGGATGGCGGCTATCCAACGGCGGTGACAGAAGCAGCTGGAGAAGACCCCGTGTTTGTTGGCAGAATTCGTGAAGATATTTCCCATGAACGTGGACTTAACATGTGGGTAGTTTCAGATAATGTCCGTAAGGGAGCGGCATTAAATAGTGTTCAAATCGCTGAAATTCTGGTAAAACACTATTTATAAACCATAGTTATCGGTATTATGTAAAGCATATTCGCAAGTTCGAAAGTGTTTAGAATAGAGCTAAATAATGGTTATTTTGTTATTAAATGTTTGGGGGTATATGACGGCATGGGCCGTTATTACTATATAAAACAATAAGATAGCGCGGGATTTAATGGGTACTAATAAAACATTATTTAAGATAGCGGTAGTCGTATGCTTGGGTTTTTATGCTATCACAGGCTATTCCCTTGCATTGGCCGAGGCAGAATTAAAATCTCATTTAAATCAACAGCTTGATGTTAGAATTGGTCTTATGACTGATGAGGTGGCTGAACTTGATGATCTTAAAATTTCATTGACTTATGCGGCCAAAAATAATGTATCTCGCTATCAGCTTAAATATGAATTGATAAAGAGTGATGGTGGAAACTATCTTAAAATCACGACTCATGATGTTATCCGGGAGCCAATTATCGAGTTTACGCTTGATATAGACTGGTCTGATGGACATGTTGTTCGTGAGTATTCTTTTTTGATAGATCCACCAAGTAATTGAATTCAAGGAACAAGAAGTAACAATGAAACGAATATTTTATATTGTCATTTTATTAGCTTTATCCCCTACGCTAGTTAATGCGTTTGGTTTAGGTAAACTTGATTTAAATTCAGCATTAAATGAACCGTTTGATGCAAGAATTCAATTGCTTTCTCCAACAGCGGATGAGCTTGATTCATTAAAAATTAATCTGGCTGATAGCGATGCTTTTGCCAGAGCAAAAATTGACCGTCCATTTATACTTAGTAAATTAAGATTTGACCTACGCCGATCAGTGGATGACGGACCCGATTACATTCGCGTTTACAGTCAGGATCCTATTCGTGAGCCGTTTTTAAATTTTCTTGTTGAAGTAAGTTGGTCGAACGGTCGTTTATTCCGCGAATATACGGTTCTACTTGATCCACCACTTTATGATCCTAATGCGCGTACGGCTGAAATTTCCCAAGTTGCAAGTAGTACAACTGACTCTTCGATGGCTGCGCCTACGATAGACGATCCTGATCATATAGTTACTTACGGAGAAGCGTACGAAAAATTTTCTAATCAAGTTTCTGCACCAAGTGATACATATACACCGAATGTAAATTATACCGGTGGTGATTATGGCCCAACGGTTAAATCAGATACTTTATGGTCTATTGCATCAGAAATGCGACCTGATAGTTCAGTCAGTGTTAACCAAATGATGCTGGCATTATTAAAAGCCAATCCAGATGCCTTCATTAATCAGAATATTAATGGTTTAAAACGAGGCCAGATACTTCGTATGCCAAATGAAAGCGAGATGAATGCGCTTTCTAATGCTGAAGCTCTAGCAGAAGCTCAATCTCAATATAGCGCCTGGGGTGATATTAAAGAGAATCTCTCCGGTGCTGTTAGTGACCGGCCTGAAGTTAGTTCAACACCAGAGGTAGTTCCGGTTGTAGATGAAGAAGTGGTTTCTGAAGAAGTGGTCGATGCTGAGTTAAAACTCGTTTCTGCGGATGATTTGGGCGACGCGACGGAGCAGGTATCTAGTGTCGATTCGGGTACGGGTGAGGAGCTGGTATTAGCTCAGGAAACGATTCAGGTATTAACGCAAGAAAATATTGAGCTTAAGGATCGTGTACTAGAATCAGAAGCGTTACTTGACGATCTTAAGCGCTTACTTTCACTCAAAGATGATGAGTTAGCTGCGCTACAAGAGCAAATGGCAGCAGCCGAAGCCGAAGAAGAAATAATGGAAGAGGCTGAAGAAGAAGTCGCCGAAGCCGAAGAAGAAATAATGGAAGAGGCTGAAGAAGAAATTGCCGAAGTCGAAGAAGAGATAATGGAAGAGGCTGAAGAAGTCGCCGAAGCCGAAGAAGAGATAATGGAAGAGGCTGAAGAAGAAGTCGCCGAAGCCGAAGAAGAGATAATGGAAGTTATTGAACCAGAACCAGCATCTGCTGGAATAATGGAAATGGTTAATCAATATCTTGCTCCAGTTAAAGAAATGCTACTTGCTAACCCAATGATTGGAATGGCGATAACAGGATTAATCGTTGTACTAATCATTATTGTTGTGGTGCTGAAGTTTAGAAAAGAGCCTGCTGAAACGGTTGACCTTAGTGCAATGACTGAAGAAGCTTTCCCTGATTTTGATTCAGGAGATTTAGGTGATACCGGTTCTTCTGATGTCCCTGACTCAGAAGCAGAGACGGTAATACCAGATTCTGAAGCTGAAACAGTATTACCTGAAGAGTCTGCTGATTTCGATCTCGATCTTGATGAAGAAGACGAAAAGACTCAATTCATTGCGGCTGAGGAAACTGAAGAGATTCCTCAACAAGAACCGGAAGAATTGGAAGAAGAGGAAGACCCTTTACAAGAAGTTAATACTTACCTTGCGTTTGAACAGTTTGATCAGGCTGAAGAGTTTGTTCGAAATATTATCAATGGTGATGCTCAGAATCCTGAATATCATGCAAAACTACTAGAAGTCTTTTATACCTCTGGAAATAAGAAGAGTTATGAGGAAGAGGCAAAAGTACTACACGATATCGTCGGCGGAGAAGGTGAATACTGGAACATGGCTACTGCTATGTGGCAGGAAATGTCACCGAATCGTGCTTTGTTTGAAGCGGGTGAAGATGAAGAAGATGATGATGCTGATAATACAGGTGGTTTTGTCAATGTAACCGCTGATGATGAAGCGGGTGATGATAGTGGAGACCTTGATTTTGATATAGGCGGAGCTGAAGAAACCCCCGTTGCAGAAGAACAACCATCCGCTGATGAAGAAATGCTCGATTTAACGGCTTCTGGTGATGAAGAAGATGTTCTTGATGTTACTGGTTCAAGTAATGGCGAAGATTTGCTTGATGTAACTGCTGCTGTGAGTATGGAAGAAGAACTTGATTCAGAAGCTGAAACTGCTCAACCTGCTGCTTCAGATGAAGTATTAGATATTTCTGGTACTGGTGGTAGTGATCTGCTTGATCTTACATCAGGGGAAGAATCTACGGGTGAAGATTTATTAGATGTGACGGCTGCAGCAAATCTGGATCTTGATTCAGAAGAAGATCTACTGGATGTGACAGCTGCAACAAGTGCGGGTGCTGATAGTTCTGAATTACTCGATCTTGATGATAATCTTGATTTGGACACGGAAAATGCGACGGTATCTGAATCAAGCGAGGAATCGAACGAAATTGAATTTGATATTCCAGCTGAAGAATCTAATGGAACTGTAGAATTTGATGTGGGAACAGATGCAGAAGCGGAACCAGCAGAAGAAGTTGCTGATGATAACGCCCTTGATTTTGATATGTCATTAGATGCAGGCAATGACATTGAGCTTGATGTTAGTGAACCTGAAGCTGATTCAAATGAAATTGAACTTGATCTCGGTGAAACTGATTCCGATTCGAGTGAGGGAGGTTTGGAAATAGATCTGGGTGTCCCTGAAGAAGATGAAGAAGCTGTACGGCTTGATGTTGATGAATCTGAAAATGAAATATCGCTTGATATGGGTACAGAAGCAGAAAGCAATGCGGATGAAATGTCATTCGACCTTGATGCGAGTGAAGATGATGGTGGAGTAGAGTTAGACCTTTCAATTGAAGAGGATGTTTCTGAACCTGTCGCTGAAAAAGTTTCTTCAGATGCACCTGAAATAGATTTTGATTTTAATCTTGATGATGAGGAACCATCAGGTGAAGCTGAATTGGATCTTGATGGTACTGTAGAGCTACCAAAAAGTGCGCTTCCCTCTGCTGAAGAAGACGATGATGATGATCATACTGTTTTTGTTCCAAGAGCAGCACAACCTGAAGAACAAAGTGCGGAAGATGAAATTGCAACAAAACTTGATCTGGCTAAAGCTTATGTCGAATTAGGTGATAAGGATAGTGCCAAGACTATTTTGGATGAAGTT
Organism: Pseudomonadota bacterium; assembly: GCA_013112535.1. Lineage (GTDB taxonomy): Bacteria > Pseudomonadota > Gammaproteobacteria > Eutrophobiales > Eutrophobiaceae > UBA7359. Next base: position 370,850 of record JABFGI010000002.1, on the reverse strand, counting down.
ATGGCAGAAGGAAATGATGAGCAACGTAAACAAGCAGAAGACCTGTTAGGGCAAGTGTAATCATTTTTTAACGTAATATGAATTAGTTTTAGCATAGCAAACGAGCACACTGTTTTATCTAACGTAATCCACCCGGTTTAATAATGAAAATTGCGCTGGGAATTGAATATGCTGGTTGTCATTATTATGGATGGCAAAAACAGGATATTTCTCCTACTGTTCAAGAAGTTCTCGAAGCAGCTTTATCTGAAGTTGCCGATGAAGAAATCAAAGTTATTTGCGCAGGTCGAACCGATACTGGTGTTCATGCTCTACAACAGGTTGTTCATTTTGAAACAACATCTCAACGCGAAAATCAGGCGTGGCAATTGGGCAGCAACGCAAAACTTCCTAAAGATGTTGCGGTTACCTGGGTATTAGAAGTTGATGATGAGTTTCATGCCCGGTTTAGTGCTGAAGCCAGAACCTATCAATATTTGATTTTAAATCGACGTGCACGGCCCGCTGTTTATAATGGTTTGGTAACATGGGAATCTCAAGAACTAGACCTGGAAAGAATAAAACAAGCTTCACAGTGCCTCATTGGCGAACATGACTTTACTTCATATAGAGCAGCGGCATGTCAGGCAAAATCTCCATTACGTACAATTCATAAACTCGAAGTTAATAATTCAGGTGACTGGTTTTTAATTACTATATGTGCAAATGCTTTTCTCCATCATATGGTTAGAAACATTGCCGGTGTACTAATGGCTATAGGTAAGGGTAAAAAAGAAGTAAGCTGGGCTGCTGAAGTATTAGCTGCAAAAGATAGAAAAGCAGGGGGAATGACGGCATCACCACATGGTTTATATCTAGTCGATATTAAATATCCTGAAAAGTATATAATTCCGGTTCCTGATTCATTAATAAATAAATTTGGTTTTAATCTTCAGTTTCATTAGACAGATAATAATGACTCGTACTCGAATAAAAATTTGTGGCATTACCAATTTAGATGATGCAAAACTGGCTATTGATGCGGGTGCAGATGCAATTGGGTTGGTGTTTTACGAGAAAAGCCCGCGTTATGTCGCTATTAATACAGCAGACTATATCATCAGAAATTCAGCTCCCTTTATTAATTTCGTCGGTTTATTTGTTGATGCCGATGAAAGCTATATAAAAAAAGTTTTAGATCGTGTTGCAATCGATACATTGCAATTTCATGGACAAGAGTCTGAACAAGCTTGCGCAATATATAATAGACCGTATATTAAGGCCATCCGTATGACTGATGATATAGAGTTGTCTGAACAGTGTGAAAAATACTCGTCAGCCAACGCTCTGTTGCTAGATACTTTTGTAGAAGGTGTGCCTGGCGGGACAGGGCTATCTTTTAACTGGGATTTAATTCCAGATGACTTAAATAAGCCTGTTATTCTTGCTGGTGGATTGGATGAAACGAATGTGAAAGATGCTATTTCACAAGTTCGGCCTTTTGCAGTTGATGTGAGTGGTGGTGTTGAAAGAGAAAAAGGGATAAAAGATCCTGTCAAGATTAAAAAATTTATTAGCGAGACGATGAATGCCTGAAGTTATGAAAAATACAAATATTGACTCATTGAAATCGATGCCGGATAAACGAGGCCACTTTGGTAATTATGGTGGTCGTTTTGTCTCAGAAACATTAATGGGTCCTTTGGAAGAATTGGAGCAGGCCTATAAAAAATATATTAATGATCCTGATTTCATAGCCGAATATGAACATGATTTAAAACATTTTGTTGGTCGTCCTTCGCCGTTGTATCACGCAAAACGTTGGAGTGAAGAATTAGGAGGCGCACAAGTCTATCTGAAACGAGAAGATTTGAACCATACAGGGGCGCATAAGGTTAATAATACGGTTGGTCAGGCATTATTAGCGAAGAGAATGGGTAAACGACGTGTAATTGCAGAAACAGGAGCAGGACAACATGGGGTCGCATCTGCAACCGTTGCTGCGCGTTATGGTATGGAATGTGTTGTTTACATGGGTGCTGAAGATATTAAAAGACAAGCCATCAATGTTTATCGGATGAAATTATTAGGCGCGACAGTTGTTTCTGTAGAAGCCGGTTCAAAAACATTAAAAGACGCCCTGAATGAAGCAATGAGAGACTGGGTAACAAATGTTGATGATACCTTCTATATCATTGGCACTGTTGCTGGACCACACCCATACCCGGCGATGGTGAGAGATTTTAATGCAGTTGTCGGTCGTGAGGCTCGACAACAGTGTCAGGAACAAGCAGGTAGGTTGCCAGATTTATTAGTCGCCTGTGTTGGAGGGGGCTCTAATGCAATTGGATTATTTCACCCTTTTTTAGACGATAAAGATGTTGCTTTATATGGTGTCGAAGCTGCGGGTGATGGAATAGAGACAGGGCGTCATGCTGCACCATTAAATGCGGGCAAACCCGGTGTTTTACATGGAAATCGTACTTATCTTATGGAAGATAAATATGGACAAATCATTGAAACACACTCAATTTCAGCGGGCCTGGATTATCCCGGTGTTGGTCCTGAACATTCGTGGCTAAAAGATGTCGGGCGCGCTAATTATGTTTCTGTGACAGATGTTGAAGCACTTAAAGCATTTCATGATTTGACCAGAATAGAAGGTATAATACCTGCATTGGAGTCGAGTCATGCACTGGCATACACGGCTAAACTTGCGCCTGAAATGGATAAAGATGCAATCATTATTACTAATTTATCAGGTCGTGGTGATAAGGATATTCATACTGTCGCGGCACTTGAGGGTATAACAGTTTAAATGGGGAGTTTCTCATGAATAATCGAGAACGTTTGATGGATATAATGTCGGATCATAAATTCGATAGAAGAGAGTTGGCCGAAATGTTGAAAGTTAAACGTGATGAAGTTGACCACTGGTTATTATCAAGTGAATCAAAAAATCATAAAGAAGTACCCGATATGGCGATTGAATTACTTGAATTGAAACTTGGTTTGAAAAATAAATAAACCAAATATTGTCCTACCTCCGAACTTATTTTTTTCTAAATTATTCAACTAGATTATCAATATGAGTAGAATTAAAGCGTGTTTTTCCGTATTAAAAGAAAGTCACAAAAAAGCACTTATACCCTTTATTACGGCAGGAGATCCTGCACCAGATTTAACAGTAGATTTAATGCATGAATTGGTTGCGGCCGGCGCAGATATTATTGAATTAGGCGTTCCGTTTTCTGACCCTATGGCGGATGGACCTGTAATACAACGTGCTAGTGAGCGTGCATTGGCACAAGGTACAAATACAGATGATGTGTTTAACATTGTTGAAGAATTCAGAACGAAAAATGATTCTACTCCGGTCATATTGATGGGTTATCTTAATCCCATCGAAGTAATGGGTTATCAGCACTTTGCAGAAAAAGCAGTCAAAGCAGGTGTTGATGGTTTAATTATTGTTGATTTACCGCCAGAAGAAGCTGACGAACTGACTGCTGTAATAAAACCACTCGATTTAGATCATATCTTCCTAATCTCTCCGACGACACACGGTGTGCGCCTCGACAAGATTTCTGAAGTTGCTTCTGGCTTCCTGTATTATGTGTCCTTGAAAGGTGTGACAGGCAGTAATCAACTTGATATTGGCGCAGTTAGTGAAAAACTGGCTGAAATTCGTAGTAAAGCTGATTTACCTGTTGGTGTTGGTTTTGGAATTAGAGATGCACAGACCGCCGAGGCGGTGGGACGAGTCAGTGATGCTGTCGTTGTAGGAAGTGCACTGGTGGAACGAATTGCTGAACATGCTGGAAATAATGAGAAAATGAAAAAAGAAATATCGTCATTTATTGGTTCTTTACGTACTGCGTTGGATAGTATCTAAATGAGTTGGTTTAAAAAAATATTACCGTCACGAAATAAGACTAATGCGAATACGCGTCGTACGGTACCTGAAGGAATCTGGACCAAATGTGAAGGTTGTAATGAGGTACTGTATCGAGCTGAATTAGACCGAAATCTGGAAGTTTGTCCTAAATGTAATCAGCACATGCGAATTAGTGCTCGCGTTCGTCTGGATCGATTTTTAGACGAAGAAAATAAAGAAGAAATAGCGAGCGATGTAAAACCAGTCGATGTTTTAAAATTTCGTGATAGTAAACCATATAAAAATAGACTGAGTCAGGCACAAAAGAAAACCGGTGAAAACGATGCGTTGATTGCAATGACGGGTCAATTAAAAGGCTTGCCTGTCGTTGCCTGTGCTTTCGAGTTTGATTTCATGGGTGGTTCAATGGGATCAGTCGTAGGTGAAAAATTTATTCGTGCTGTTGATGTAGCAATTGAAAAAAATGCAGCGTTGATTTGTTTTTCAACGAGTGGTGGAGCAAGAATGCAGGAAGCATTATTTTCATTGATGCAAATGGCAAAAACAGCAGCAGCATTATCTGTATTACGTGAAAAAAAATTACCCTATATTTCTGTTTTAACTGATCCAACTATGGGTGGTGTTTCTGCTAGTCTGGCAACTCTGGGAGATATTAATATAGCTGAGCCTGACGCTTTAATTGGTTTTGCTGGTCCACGTGTAATTGAACAGACGGTTAGAGAGACCTTGCCCGAAGGTTTTCAACGTAGTGAATTTTTACTTGAAAATGGCGACATAGATGTGATTGTTGACCGAAGGGAGTTGCGTGACAGGATTGCCAATATCTTATCTTTACTAACAGATAAAAAAACGACAATTTAATTTGATTAAAAACTATGCCTAACAAGATTAAATCAATCTCAAAGTCAGGAATAGCATCAGGTCAGCTACGATTTAATCGTTTGGAAAAGTGGTTGGAGTGGCAGGAAAGTTTACACTTCACTGCCATAGAGCTAGGTTTGGAACGTTGCCGTCGTGTTGCTGATAATATGGGCTTGCTCAAGCCATCCTACAATGTCATTAGTGTTGCCGGAACTAACGGCAAGGGTTCCAGTATTACTTTATTAGATAAAATACTTCGTAATGCAAATTATAAAGTGGGGCGATATATTTCTCCTCATCTACTTAAATATAATGAACGCATTTGTATTAATGGAAAAGAAGTATCAGACACAGAGTTATGTGAATCGTTTGATCGAATTGACAGGGCGCGAGGCGATATATCATTAACATATTTCGAGTTCGGTACACTGGCAGCACTGGATTTATTTCGTCAGCATAATGTAGAGTTGGCTATACTTGAAGTTGGACTGGGAGGCAGATTAGATGCTGTTAATGTTCTTGATGCAGATGTCGCTTTAGTTACCAGTATTGATATCGATCATCAACAATGGCTTGGCGACAACCGCGAAAGTATAGCACGAGAAAAAGCAGGTATTTTCAGAAACAAGGCCCTGGCTGTTTGTTCCGATCCAGAACCACCCCAAAGTTTACTAGACTGTGCTAATGCACTTGGCACACCTTTGTGTGTAGCCGGACGTGATTATAATTATACGACTGATAAGGATAAGTGGTCATGGAAATCAGAGGATCTTTCTCTAGAAGAGTTACCAAGGCCTATGCAGTATTGTGATTTTCAACTGCAAAATGCTGCGGGTGTATTAAAAGTTCTGGAAAAAATACATCATGACTATCCTGTTAGCGAGGACAATATCAAACAGGGGTTAACCAGTTTTCGTCTTAATGGACGTATGCAAATAATTCCTGGAAAGGTAGCAAAAATTCTGGATGTGGCTCATAACTCTCAATCGGTAAAAGTGTTAGTAAAGAATTTAAAAGAGATACCGTGTGTTGGTAAAACTCATTTATTAGTGGGTATGTTGAAAGATAAAGATCACCGTGAAGTTTTAAAAGTATTAAGCGAAGCTGCAGATAGTTGGAGTATAGTTACCCTTTCTGATGATAGAGGAAGTGATGCGAAAACGCTTTTGTCTGATCTTGATGAGTTAGGTATTAAAGAAAATGTGTCAGAGTTTAAAGATGTAGAAGAAGCTTTGGAGTGTTTAAATAAATCATCCAGATCGGGAGATAGAGTTGTTGTTACAGGTTCTTTCCTGACTGTAGGCGCAGCACTTCGCTATTTGAAGGAATGAAAGTATGCATCAACGTTTAAAAGAACGATTAGTTGGCGCTGCGGTACTTGTTGTAATTGCCGTTATTTTTATACCGATGCTTTTAACCGGGCCTATCGATTCGACTTCAATAACAAAAACGAATATTCCTGATAGACCAACAGAAAAATTTAATTCTAAATTGATACCTTTAAATGATACTTTAAAACCAGTTATTGAGGATAGTACTTCCACAAGCGAAATTAATGAGAGTCTGTCGGACAATGATATTGAAAAGGAAATAACAGACAAAACTGATAGCGCTGCAGCTATAAAGTCTGGAATCACCAACGATGATACTGTTTCAGATAAAAAATCAGTCAAGAAAAAAACAGTAAGCGATAAACAAGTAGGCTTATCTGCCTGGGTCGTTCAGCTAGGTAGTTTTTCAGATAAAGTGAATGCGGATAAATTAAATTTAAGATTAAGGAAAGAAGGTTTTCCTGCATTTGTTGAACCATTAACCAAAAATGGTAAAACGACTTACAGGGTTAGAGTAGGACCTGAAATATTACGTTCTGATGCAGATGATTTATTAAAAAGAGTAAAAGCAAAAATGAAGTTAGATGGTATTGTTTTAAGTTACCCTTGATTATTAATTTGATAAGACTCTGCTAAATATGTCTACAGCCGATATAGTGATTCTTAGTCTGATTGCGCTACCAGCGATAGTCGGTGTATTTTATGGTTTTCTAAATATCGTCTTTTCATTATTATCCTGGGCTATTTCTCTTGGACTTTCGATAAAACTGGTTCCCTATTTTTCTCCTTTATTAGAGAATCATGTCGATACACCTATATTGAGGATGGTACTGGCATTCATTGCCTTGTTTATTTTAAGTTTGCTTATAATGAGCGGCATCAGTTTTCTTATTGTTAAATTACTAGGGAAGACAGGTTTGACTGCCGCAGATAGAATTCTGGGACTGTTTTTTGGGATGGGTTTGGGAGGTTTGATTGTCGCCGTAATTGTTTTTTTAGCCGGGTTTACTGCCTTTCCTCAGGAGTCGTGGTGGATAGAATCTAAATTGGCAGATCCTTTTGAACGTATTAGTATCTGGAGTTCAAGTTTTTTACCGGAATCGGTTATTGAATATCACTCATATGAGCAGACAAAAAATTAGGTAGAAAAAATGGATAAAAATTTTTCAAGAGGTTTGCTATGTGCGGCATAATTGGCATCGTTGCTAAAAATCCGGTAAATCAGGCTATATATGATGGCTTGACCATTCTTCAACATCGCGGACAAGATGCGGCGGGTATGATGACCAGTGATGGCAGTAAGTTGTATCTTAGAAAAGATAACGGACTTGTAAAGGATGTTTTTCATACTCGGCATATGCTTAATCTTAAAGGCAACATGGGTATTGGTCATGTTCGTTATCCTACTGCCGGTTGTCAGTCTTCTGCTGAGGCCCAGCCTTTTTATGTTAATTCGCCTTATGGTATTACGCTTGCCCATAATGGCAATTTGACCAATGCAGAAACTTTGAAAGAAGATCTAATGCGTGATGATTTGCGTCATATCAATACAAATTCAGATTCTGAAGTATTATTAAATATTCTAGCTAATGAATTGAATTCAATTGGCAAACCTCGTGATGCTCTACAAGCAAAAGATATTTTCAGGGCCGTACAACGTTTACATCAACGCTGTAAGGGTGGTTATGCAGCAGTTGCTATGATTACAGGGGTAGGAATTCTGGGTTTTCGTGATCCTAATGGAATTAGACCTGTTATTTTTGGAGAACGAAAAACGGATATAGGTACAGAGTTCATCATAGCTTCTGAAAGTGTCGCTATTGATTCACTTGAGTTTCAACGCTTGCGTGATATTGAACCAGGTGAAGCTGTATTTATAACTGTAGAAGGTGAGTTACATACTTTTCAATGCGCCGAAAATCCAGTTTACAGTCCCTGCATTTTTGAACATGTATACTTGGCCAGACCTGACTCTATTATCGATGGCATTTCTGTTTACAAAGCACGCTTGAGAATGGGTGAAAAACTGGCCCAAAAAATTCTTAGGCTCAATCCTGAACATGATATTGATGTTGTTATACCTATTCCTGATTCCAGTCGACCTGCAGCATTACCTTTAGCAAATGCGCTTGGTGTTGCGTACCGGGAAGGCTTTGTGAAAAATAGATATATTCCACGAACGTTTATTATGCCAGGACAAAGCATTCGAAAAAAATCAGTCCGACAAAAACTGAACGCAATTGAACTTGAATTTAAAGGTAAGAATGTATTACTTGTTGACGATTCTATCGTCAGAGGCACAACTTCTAGAGAAATAGTGCAAATGGCCAGGGAAGCAGGTGCGAAGCGTGTTTATATTGCTTCTGCTGCTCCTCCAGTTCGGTATCCGAATGTTTATGGTATTGATATGCCAACTCCTACGGAATTGATCGCTTTTAACAAGAGTGTTGAAGAGGTAGCCGAAACAATTGGCGCTGATTGGCTAATTTATCAGGATATTGAGGATTTAATTGAATCTGCTCAAAGAGGAAATCAAGCGATCAAGTCTTTCGATACATCCTGTTTTACTGGCGAATATGTTACTGGTGATATCAGTGCTGATTATCTTGCCCATATTGAATCAATGCGAAATGATTCTGCAAAAGAGAAAAATAATATTGATGAAGATTTAACTGATTTAACCAAAAATCAATAGCAGAATTATTTTTCCTTGGTTTTATCTGCTGAGAAAGGTGGTTTCACCGCATTCTCGAAAAAACTTTCCTGCATTTTTTTCCACATGTCGAGATTTTGTTCCGTAAGCTCAGCCATTGCAGAAATTGGATTAGTATTAACTGCTGATTGGAGTTGATCCTGCAATTGTTTTTGCTGATTAACAAACAGGTTAATGCTTTTCTGTAGATAATCACCGGCAACGGACTGCACTGAATCACCATAGAAGCGAATAATATGTGCCAGCGCCTGAGTTGTGAAAAGCGGTTCACCATCATCTTCCTGTTCTATGATGATTTGTAGGAGGATACTTCTAGTCAGGTCTTCTTCAGACTTTACGTCTTTGACAATAAATTCTTTATTGTCAGTGACTAATTGTTTTATATCCTCTAGCGTGATGTATTTACTTTCTTCTGTGTCGTAAAGACGTCGGTTAGGATATTTTTTAATGATGCGCTTTTCTTCTTCTGACATTTATTGTTACCTGTATATATTCATAATAGCCTGATAGCTAATTAACTATCAGGCTATCACAAGTTTAAGACATATGCTGTCCGCCGTTCATAGAAAAATCGGCGCCAGTTGCAAACCCGGCTTCTTCGGAACAAAGAAAGCCAACCAGAGCAGCAATTTCTTCTGATTTACCTAAACGGTTGACAGGAATACCCGCGATAATCTGATTACGAATATCTTCCGGTACAGCCATCACCATCTCGGTCGCAATATAGCCCGGTGAGACAGTATTAACTGTTACACCTTTTCGTGCAACTTCCTGTGCGAGTGACTTGGTGAAACCATGCATGCCAGCTTTGGAGGTCGTATAGTTGGTTTGTCCCATTTGACCTTTCTGGCCATTAACCGAGGCAATGTTGATAATACGTCCCCAACCACGTTCAGACATACCTTCAACAACATGTCTGGTGACATTAAACAGGCTGTCCACATTAATCTTCATGACCGCATCCCATTTATCTTTGGTCATTTTCTTGAACATTCCGTCTTTCGTAATACCCGCGTTATTCACCAGAATATCAATTGGCCCGAGATCAGCTTCGACCTGTTTGATCATAGCTTCACAGGCATCATAGTCAGAAACATCTGCCTGATAGATCATGATGTCATAACCTTGTGCCTTTACTTCTTTTTGCCATGCTTCGGCTTTTTCCTTGTTTCTGTAATTAGTCGCGACCTTGGCACCTGCTGCTGCAAGGTTGACACATATCGCAGCACCAATACCACCGGTACCACCAGTAACTAATGCAATTTTACCTTCTAGATTAGACATAATGGATTACCTCTCAACAGCCAGTGCAACACCTTGACCACCACCTATACAAAGTGTGGCAAGACCTTTTTTCGCATCACTACGTTTCATTTCATGTAAAAGAGTTACAAGGCAACGACAACCCGATGCTCCTATTGGATGACCAATTGCAATCGCCCCACCATTAACGTTTACTTTGTTTGTATCCCAGCCAACATCACGATTAACCGATATTGCCTGAGCCGCGAATGCTTCATTTGCTTCAACAAGATCAAGATCATCAACAGTCCAACCTGCTTTTTCCATGCAGAGTTTACTGGCAGGAATAGGGCCGGTACCCATTATAGCCGGATCTACACCGGCACTTGAATATGCTTTAATCGTTGCCATCGGTTCCAGGCCTAATTCTTTCGCCTTACTTTCAGACATGACCAGAACTGCAGCAGCACCATCATTTATGCCAGATGCATTTGCCGCGGTAACCGTACCTTCCTTATCAAAAGCAGGTCGTAACTTGGTTAGACCTTCCGCTGTTACCCCGGCTTTTGGGAATTCATCTTTTGAAAAAATTATTGGGTCGCCTTTACGTTGCGGTATTTCGACAGGGACGATTTCTTCATCAAATTTTCCGGCTTTTTGTGCGGCTTCCGTTTTTTGTTGGGATGCTGCCGCGAATTCGTCCTGCTCTTCTCGAGAGATATCATATTGTTTAGCAATATTCTCTGCGGTCGTACCCATATGATAATTGTTGAATGCGTCCCACAGACCATCAACTATCATGGAATCCTGCATTTTCCAGTCTCCCATTTTTTGACCATTTCGGGATTTTGGTAATACATGGGGGGAGAGACTCATATTTTCCTGACCACCGGCAATAATAATATCAGCATCACCGCACTTAATTGCTTGAGCTGCAAGATGTACGGTTTTAAGACCACTACCGCAAACTTTATTTATTGTCATACTAGGTACAGAATTAGGTAGTCCTGCATGTATTGCAGCTTGTCTAGCTGGATTTTGTCCACTGCCTGCTGTTAAAACTTGTCCAAAAATAACTTCATCGACTTGTTCTGGTTTAATGCCTGCTCGTTTTACGACTTCAGCAATTACAGTTGCACCAAGAGTATGAGCCGGTAAACCTGCTAAGGTACCGCCAAAATTTCCTACTGCTGTGCGTGCTGCCGCAACGATAACAACGTTATCTGCCATTTTGATTACTCCTAACTATGTGTTTAATTGTCAAATTTATGAATTTACTACCATATATCTCTATATCAGTACGGGTTTAATAATATTGATGCACTGCAGCAATATGCCACAATTCTAACAAATGTTATTGTTTGGTGCAATGCAGCAATTTTGATCTTAATATTGACGTTATTTTTGTATCTAGTTTGCCATTAGTTTGGTGGCACTACTAGCAAGATATGCTGTGACATAATTGACTCAAATCATGTCCACTCATTCCAGTAAGCCTCAGGCTGATAAAGTTCATACATAAATTCAATAAAGGTTTGTATTTTTGCAGAGAGGTATTTTCTGTGATTATAAATAGCATAAAGGGGTAATTTTTCTGGCTCGTATTCTTCGAGCAACGCTTTTAAGCGGCCCGCTTGAATATCCAATCCGACCATATAAGTAGGCAGTTGTGCAATTCCGCAGCCCTGAATAGCGGAAATACGTAATGCGTCACCATCGTTACATTGAATATCGCCGGAAATTTCAATTTTAATTTTTTCATTATTTCTAATGAACTCCCATTCATTCATGGCTGTTCTCGGTGCATAAATCATACAATTGTGTTTTGATAAGTCATCAGGACTTTGTGGAGTACCATTCTGTTTCAAATAATACGGTGAAGCACAAACTACTCGCCGGGCCGAGGCAATTTTGCGAGCAACAAAACTGGAATCATCTAGTTCACCGACATGAAATGCCAGGTCGATTCCATCCTCAACCAGATCGGGCATGCGATTGCTAAGTTCAATTTCCGTTGTAACTTCTGGATATTTTTTTAGATAAACTGATAAAGCACGGGAAAGATGAAAGGCACCAAAGGAAGGTTGTGCTTTTATTTTTAATTTACCTTTTGGTTCGGAATTGAGCTGAGTAATTGCTAACTCTGCTTCATCAATTTCGGCGAGAATATTATTTACTTTCTCATAATAAGCATTACCGACATCAGTCAAATTTAATTTACGCGTTGTTCTATTGAATAATCTTACGCCAAGAGAGTTCTCCAGATTTTGTACATGTTTAGAGGCCATCGCTTTGGAAATAGAAAGTTTTTTTGCCGCGTACGAAAAACTACTATTTTTAGCAACTGCTGAGAAAACTCGCATACTCATTACCTTATCCATATTGACCTCTATTGTTTCTTTATATGAAACAATATATCAATAAAAGAAGTATTGTGCACGAAATTGAAAAAGACTATCTTTCCCTATGAGGTATTTATTGGATACATATCTCTTAAGCAAACACAGTGTACTTATTTATGACCTCCTCTTGAATACACTGAATCTTCGACACAAGGATGTGTTTTTTTTCTCTTAACCCGTAGTAGCTGAACTAAATTTAAGGCCTGAACGAGCTTAAATTTACATATGAATTGTTCGTCCATCTACTCCCAAAGCAGCTTCATGTAGCGCTTCTGAAAGCGTAGGGTGAGCGTGTATGGTACGAGCCAGATCTTCGCTACTTCCATCAAATTCCATCGTGACAACGGCTTCAGCAATCAATTCTGATGCATTTGGACCAAAGATATGAATTCCCAATACACGGTCTGTTATAGCATCTGCCAGTATTTTCACAAAACCAGTCGCTTCACCCATCGCTTTTGCTCGTCCGGTTGCCATGAATGGAAAATTACCTGTACGGTATTCAATGCCTTCGGCTTTTAACTGTTCTTCTGTTTTACCTACCCAGGCAATTTCCGGCCAGGTATAAATAACCCATGGAATTGTTTCGTAATTCATGTGTCCCGGTTTACCGGCAATTTTTTCTGCTATAGCAACACCTTCCTCTGAAGCTTTATGTGCCAGCATCGGACCTCTTACAACATCACCAATTGCATAAACATTTTCAAGATTGGTTTTACAATGATCATCGACAACAATAAAACCCCGTTCATCAAGTTCAAGACCGCATTCTTCAGCACCCAATCCATTTGTATTCGGTGTGCGTCCTACTGCTACGATTAATTTATCTACGGTGATTTGTTGTTTACCCTCGGCATCATCGTAATTGATAGTAACTTCTCGATTGTTGCTGCCTGTCCCGGTAACTTTTGCGCCGAGTCGTATATCCAACCCCTGTTTACGAAGAACCTTTTCTGCTTCTTTAGCAACTTGTTTATCTACAGCAGACAGAAAGTCAGGTAAAGCCTCAAGCACAATGACTTCAGAACCTAATCGATTCCAGACACTACCGAGTTCCAGACCAATGACACCTGCACCGATAACACCAAGTCGCCGTGGTACTTCATTAAATTTAAGTGCACCGGTTGAATCGACAATTAATTTGTCATCAACGGAAGCTGGCGGAATTTTTGTAGGTACTGAGCCCGTTGCAATAATGATGTTGCCGGCTTCAACGATTATTTTTTCATCATGTGATTCATGTAACGGTATAACTTCAACTTGATTATTACTGATTAATTTTCCTTGTCCTTTTAACCAGTCAATTTTGTTTTTCTTAAATAAGCCACTTATACCCATTGTTAAGGCTTTAACAATCTTGGCTTTGCGAGAGATCATTTTATTGACATCTATCGTTGCGCCGCTAACCGTAATACCATGATCACTGGCTTCGTTTTTGATGTGATGGAAATGATGTGAAGAATCAAGCAAGGCTTTTGAAGGGATACAGCCAACATTTAAACAGGTGCCGCCCAAAGCCGGTTTTTCTTCATCATTGATCCAGCCTTCAACACAGGCAGTGCTTAAACCCAGTTGTGCACAACGAATAGCTGCGACATAACCTCCCGGACCAGCACCAATAACAACAACATCATATTTTTTCATCAATTCATTCCTTAAAACTTTTTTTAATTAATACTATTAAAGTTGCAATAAAAGACGAGCAGGATCTTCCAGTTGTTGTTTGATCGATACGAGGAACTGAACTGCTTCACGACCATCGATAATGCGATGATCGTAAGACAAGGCAATGTACATCATCGGTCTGATAACAACTTCACCGTTTTCAGCTACAGGGCGTTGTTGAATAGAATGCATGCCCAGTATCGCACTCTGAGGTGGATTTATAATTGGCGTTGATAAGAGAGAACCGAATACACCACCATTGGTAATAGTAAATGTACCACCGGTTAATTCATCAATATTTAGTTTTCCATCCTGAGCTTTGCTACCATACTCCCTGATTTTAGATTCTATTTCTGCCAAAGAAAGTGCATCAGCATCTCTAACAATCGGTACAACCAGGCCCCTGGGGGAACTCACGGCAATACCGATATCGAAGTAACCATGATAAATAATATTTTCACCATCAACTGATGCATTAATAACAGGGAATTTTTTTAATGCTTCAATAACAGCGCGCGTAAAGAAACACATGAATCCAAGTTTAACGCCATGCATTTTTTCAAATTCATCTTTATATTTATTACGAATATCCATAACAGGTTTCATATTGACTTCATTGAATGTCGTTAATATGGCGTTTTCCTGTTGTGCACTGAGTAATCTTTCTGCAACACGTTTACGTAAACGTGTCATTGGTACTTTTTCTTCCGGTCTGTCACCGGTACTGCTGGTTAAAACAGGTACAGCCGCAGTAGATTTAGGAGCACTAGCTGCAACTTCTTTTTTCTCGACTACTTCCGGTATTGGAGTAGGCGCTTGCGGTGCAGGCGCTGCTGCTTCGACAGATGGTGTTATGGCTTCTTGTTTTGCTGCAGGCGCTGTCTTTTTACTTTCACCACCTATATGTCGAAGTACATCTTCTTTAGTAATACGTTCTGCAGTTGTAGAAATATCAGAAGTACTTAATTGATGTTCTTCCATAAGGTTTCGAACAGCTGGACTTAATTTCGGTAAATCTGTTGTAGATAGCTCTTCAGCTTTTGCATCCATTTCAGGAAGTGATTGTTGTTCTGGTTCTGGTTCAGGCTCATTTGTAGCAGACGCACCCGCTTTTGCTTCAGTATCAATTCGTGCAATAACTTCATCGCTTAGAACAATTTCACCGTCATCTTTTAATATTTCAGTGATCACACCGTCATTCAAGGCGGACACCTCAAGTGTGACTTTATCGGTTTCTATGTCTATCAAATTATCGCCGCGTTTTACTTGTTCTCCGGCGCGTTTCTGCCAGGTCATTAATGTTGCTTCAGCGACTGACTCTGCTAAAACGGGTACTTTGACATCAATCAGCACGATTTTCTCCTTAAATTATCTACGCAATACTGCGTTAACATTTTTGTGTGTTGTTACTTCAAGTTTATCAAGTTGCAAGGCATCAGATACTAATTCTTTTTGTTGAGCCAGATGGATAGGCATTAAACCTGTAGCGGGTGAAGCTGAATAGAAACGTCCGGCATAACCAAAGGTAAGGTTATCATTTAAACATCCAATCATGGTTCCTCTTGATTGCATGTAATACCAGCTTCCCTGATTTTTAGGTTCTTCCTGCACCCAGACTACTTCTTTAAGATTAGGATAAGAGTTTATGACTTCTTTTACTTCATCTCTTGGGAAAGGATACAGTTGTTCAATACGGGCAATAGCAATATTGTCAATATCGCTTTCACGTCTTTGTTCCAATAAATCAAAATAGACTTTACCACTACAGACTAATAAGCGTGTAATTTTATTTTTATCCATTTCATCCTGTTCATCAATAACCGTATGAAAATGACCATTGACCAAATCTTCTACAGGGGATGCGGATAACTTTCTCCGTAACAAGCTTTTTGGGCTCATTACAATCAGTGGTTTTCGATAAGGACGTATTAGTTGCCGTCTTAACATATGAAACATTTGTGCGGGCGTGCTTGGAAAACATACTTGCATATTTTTTTCTGCACAAAGTTGTAAATAACGTTCGAGTCTTGCTGATGAATGTTCCGGTCCTTGACCATCATAACTATGTGGCAAGAATACAGTTAACCCACAAAACCGTTCCCATTTTGCTTCACAAGAGCTGATAAATTGATCGAAGACGACCTGAGCTCCATTAGCAAAATCACCAAATTGAGCTTCCCATAGAACCAGCGCATTTGGTTCTGCACTGCTGTAACCATATTCATAAGCCAGCACGGCTTCTTCTGATAATGTTGAATTGATAACCAGAAAGCTAGCTTGTCCATCTTTTATATGCTGTAAAGGCAGATGGGTTCGACCATCTGTCATATTATGTACAATGGCATGTCGATGGAAGAAAGTGCCTCGCCCACTATCTTGTCCGGATATCCGAATCGGGTAACCTTCGTCGATAAGCGAAGCATAAGCCATCGTTTCGGCATAACCCCAGTCCATGAGTATTTCTCCTTTACCCATTTTTGTGCGGTTATCAATTATCTTGTTTACAGCCGGACTTAATTTGAAATCTTCAGGAATCTTTGTAATTGATGCAGTTAATTTTTCAACAGCATCTTTCGTAATTGTCGTGTCAGCCGGATCAGTCCATTCTGTACCTATGAAACGTGTAAAATTAAGCAGGTATTTCGGGTTTGCATGTTCTGTATGAGTGCCAGCAACACGTTCATCACTTTCCAGCGAGTTAATGTAGTTTTTGGCAATAGCATCGGCTTCTTCCTGATTAATAATGCCTTCAGAAATTAATTTGTCTGTATGTAATTGTCTTACGCCAGGATGGTTTCGAACGTGTTGATACATAATCGGTTGTGTTGACATGGGATCATCAGCTTCACTGTGTCCATGCTTTCGATAGCAGACCATATCAATAACCACATCTTTGTTAAATTCCATCCTGTAATCGAGAGCAATCTTGGTCACTAATACGACAGCTTCCGGATCATCGCCATTTACATGGAAAATCGGTGCCTGAACCATCTTTGCAACATCAGTACAGTAAAGTGATGAGCGTGAATCAAGTGGGTCGCTGGTGGTAAATCCAATCTGGTTATTAATAATGATATGGACTGTTCCACCCGTGGTATAACCTCGTGTCTGTGAAAGGTTAAAGGTTTCCATGATGACACCTTGACCAGCAAAGGCAGCATCACCATGAATCAAAATAGGTAACACTTGATTATGGACATAATCATTACGTCGGTCCTGTCGTGCCCTGACAGAGCCTTCAACGACAGGATCGATAATCTCCAGGTGCGAAGGATTAAAGGCCACAGTCAGGTGTACGCTACCACCTGGTGTACTAATATCCGATGAATAACCCATGTGATATTTCACGTCACCCGATCCTTTTATGGATTCAATCGTTTTACCTTCAAATTCATCAAACAATTGACTTGGTTTCTTGCCAATTGCATTGACCAGGACATTCAAGCGTCCACGATGAGCCATGCCGATGACCATTTCTTCAATATGCTGCGCACCACCGGACTGAATTATTTCATCCAGTAATGGAATGAGTGACTCACCACCTTCGAGTGAAAAACGTTTTTGACCGACATACTTTGTATGTAGATATTCTTCTAGAGCATTCGCATCAATAACGCGATCGAGAATTCGTATACGTTGTTCTTTATCAAAATCAGGCGTCGCAAGCGATTCTTCAAGTCGCTTCTGTATCCAACGTTTTTGTTCGGTTTCATTAATGTGCATATATTCTGCACCAATGTGACCGCAATACGTTGTTTTGATGATATGAATAATTTCACGTAAGGTAATTTCATCGGGTGCGAATAAAGAACCTGTATTAAAGGTTTTGTCCATATCTTCTTCAGTTAATCCATGGAAAGCTGGATCAAGTTCAGGAGTATTAGGTCGTTCGTACTGTTTTAGAGGATCTAAATCGCTTTGACGGTGTCCATTAAAGCGGTGTGCGTTAATTAACTGCAATACAGCGGTTTGTTTTTGATGAGAAATGGCATCTGCAGCTGGTGCAAGTGTGGCATGTCTGTTGTGTTTTGCAATATTAGCATAGGCCTGTTGTATCGGCGTATGAGCTACGTCCTTGGACAATTCACCATCCTGAAGGGAATCAAAATACTCACGCCATTCCTGTTCGATACTTTCCGGTTTGTTAAGATAAGTTTCGTAAAGTTCTTCGACGAACCAGGCATTACCACTGTATAAGTGCGTTGGCACCGTATTATTCATGTGTCCATTCCTTTCATTTTTGAATTTTTCATATTTTTTAGTCAAACACGCAAAAAATATGAAAGAAAAATTGCTGCTTTGAAACAACTAACAAGTTTCTCACCTAACTATAAGATTTTCTAAAACTAATTCATATAACTTTAGACCATTTTTAGTGAGTCTGGCGCTATTTTATGCACAAATTAGGCCGATCAATTCAGAACAGCTCTTGCTGCATTGCCATAAAGTTCTGTATCCTTGCACAATTTTTCGATTAACCTAATAACTATAATAAATACGCAAGGGAGAAATCTATGGCTGATACAGTCACAATGACCGATAACCGAACAGGCAAACAAATAGAGTGCCCAATTATTGACGGAGTTTATGGTGCTCCTGTCATTGACATGAAGTCACTTTATAAAGAGCTGAATATGTTCACGTATGACCCCGGTTTTATGACGACTGCCGCGTGTAGAAGCTCTATCACCTATCTAGACGGGGAACAGGGTATTCTTTTACATCGTGGGTATCCTATTGAGCAATTGGCAGAACAAAGTTCATATCTTGAAGTTTGTTACTTGCTGCTATATGGTGAACTTCCAACTGCAAAACAGTTTGAAGATTTTCGTGCAAACCTGAATCAACGAAATATGGTGCATGAGCATCTTGAACGTTTTTATACAGGGTACCTTTATGACGCTCACCCGATGTCGATGCTGATAGGTGTGACCGGTGCGCTTTCTTCCTACTATCATGAAGCTATGGATATTAATGATCCGGTTGATCGTGAGTTAACAGCACTACGCGTTATTGCAAAAATGCCAATTCTGGCTGCACATTGTTATAAACATTCAGTTGGTCATCCTTTTGTCTATTCTCGTGATGATTTGGGTTATGTCGAAAACTTCCTGAATATGATGTTTTCTGTACCTATGCGTGACTACGAGCCACCTGCCATTGCGGTTAAAGCATTAAATATGATGCTGATATTGCATGCTGATCACGAACAAAATGCATCAACCTCGACCGTGAGATTAGCAGGTAGCGCAGAAGCCAATCCGTTTGCCTGTATCGCTGCAGGTATTGTTACCTTATGGGGACCGGCTCACGGTGGAGCGAATGAAGCGGTACTTAAAATGTTGGCCGAAATAGAAACGCCAGAAAACATACCAAAATTTATCGAACGCGCTAAAGATAAATCTGATCCATTTAAACTGATGGGTTTTGGACATCGCGTTTATAAAAATTTCGATCCACGGGCCACCATTATCCGTAAGGTTTGTCATGAGTTACTTGATGAACTGGGTGACGAAGTTGTCGATAAAAACTTGCTTGATATTGCAATGGAACTGGAAGAAATTGCATTAAAAGATGACTATTTTATAGAGCGTAAACTTTATCCTAATGTTGATTTTTACTCCGGCATTATTCTCAAAGCATTACGCATTCCTACCTCGATGTATACCGTTATGTTTGCATTAGCCAGATCAGTGGGCTGGATATCACAATGGTTAGAGATGATGGAAGATCCTGAATTCAGAATTGGCCGTCCAAGACAGCTATATACTGGTTCAGAGAGTCGCGATTATGTCCCTATGGATAAACGTGGCTAACTAATTAATTGAGTTAGAGGATTATTAAATGAAAAAACCCGTTAGAGTTGCAGTGACAGGCGCTGCTGGACAGATTGGTTATTCTTTACTGTTTCGTATCGCTTCAGGACAGATGTTAGGCCCAGATCAGCCTGTTATTTTACAATTGCTGGAAGTCACACCGGCTATGAAAGCACTTGAGGGTGTGGTCATGGAGATTGAAGATTGTGCTTTTCCTTTATCTGCTGGTTTTGTTATGTCTGATGATGCAAATACAGCCTTTAAAGATGCCGACTATGCTTTATTAGTTGGAGCAAAACCGCGTGGACCAGGTATGGAACGTAGTGATTTACTGGAAGCAAACGGTGGTATTTTTAAAGTACAAGGTCAAGCGTTGAATGCCAGTGCCAGTCGTGATGTTAAAGTATTGGTTGTCGGTAATCCTGCTAACACGAATGCTCATACGGCAATGCTAAGTGCGCCGGATTTGAATCCACGTAATTTCACAGCAATGACGCGTCTTGATCATAATCGTGCTTTAGCGCAGTTATCAAATAAGACTAATACACCGGTAAGCGACATTAAAAAGATGACGATCTGGGGTAATCACTCAACGACCCAATATCCTGATATCACCAATACGACAGTTGCAGGTAAAGCAGCTAAAGATTTGGTTGATTTGGACTGGTATAAAGATGAGTACATTCCAAGAGTCGCTAAACGTGGTGCAGAAATCATTGCAGCTCGCGGTGCATCAAGTGCAGCTTCAGCAGCAAGTGGTGCAGTTGACCATATGCGTGATTGGGCATTAGGTTCAGCAGAAGGTGATTGGGTCAGCATGGGTGTACCCAGTGATGGCAGTTACGGTATTCCAGAAGGTCTGATGTATTCGTTTCCTGTGACTTGTAAAGATGGCGATTATTCCATCGTACAAGGTTTGGAGATTGATGAGTTTAGTCAATCTAAGATGGATGCTACGCAGAAGGAATTGGAAGAAGAGAGGGATGCAGTAGCTAAGATTCTTTAGTATTAAAAATTATTTTTAATCAAAGCCTCTATATAGAAATGTATAGAGGCTTTTTATTTTCTCTTACACGTCGTTCCCGCGCAGGCGGGAACCTAGTCAAACAATAACTTCATTATTCTTTTTTACTTTGGTTTCGCTTGATAGCGAGCTCGCTGCTCTTTCGCATCCATGCGATCGGAGCATAAGTACATCCATGTACAAAACTTCTTATGCGTGACAGGGGTATTTGTTTATGTTTTCGTAGGATTAATAACCTCGGATAAAAAACTATATGGAGTGGCTTGTCCTTCACTGATTTCGGGACAAACTAAACCTGTCGCTGGTCCATTAGGGTTCATCCAGAAGAATTCTCTTCGTTCTGCAATTATTCTATTTTCAACTCTATCGATGACAACAATATCACGGCCTAGAACACCCACTTTTGATTCTTCTGGTGTGCTAGTAGATATAAATTTAATGATGTAGCGACTAGACATATCACCTAAACTTGTTTCCCTGGTATTCATATTGAATAATTCCAGTTTGTCATAACCAGAATCATCAGGGGTTACTATCACAATTTCTTCTAATCCCAAACCAAAAAACATATACTTTCCGTTGTAATGACTAACACCTCCCCCAGGATATGAAAATTTATCATATGATTTTTTAATACCCCCAACGCTTTGTGTTCCTTCAACATGTTCGTGTGCAATTATAACTTTTCGGACGTCTACAATTGAGTCGTAAATTTTTTCATATGCATCATTTACGCAGTGTTGTTTTAAATATTCCCTTGCTATAGGAACAAAATCATCGCTTCCATAATCCCAAATATTATTGTTGCTTGTAGAAACTAAAGCGTGATTAGTTCTTAACTTTGTTTTTATATAGCCAAAACTGTAAATGCATAGAATCGTAAGAATGAAAAGGGAATTTATTATAGTTGTTTTTTTTATAAAAATATTATGATTGCCAAGCTTCAATTTAAATACTATTTTTTGCCAATCATTACTAATATCTTTTCCTTGATTGATCTGATTTTTCTGAGAAGAACTAATTGAGGCTAGTAAAATAGGTACTATTGCAACAGCAATTAATATTAAAAATACAATATTCCTTCCTCCCATATTGGCAATCATTAAAGCCAATGGGATAGACAATATAGGCAAGGCTATTGCGACTATTACGACTATTACAATTGTGTTTTTTGGTAACTTTCTATGTGAAGCTATATAAAAAGCAGGTATTAAAAAGACAATAATATAAATAGCTAATATTAAGATTAAAACTTCAAACATTTGTTTAATTTCCTTATATACAAATAATTATATATTCTTAATCTCAATAACTTTTACTTGAGATTGTTAGTAGTATAAATGATTATCTTAAACTAATAACAGACCAATTTTGTTTTTTGGCTTCGTTTATTAATGTTTCATCGGCATCGACGGCGATGGCGTGGTTGACTTCTTTTAGTAGGGGGATGTCGTTGTGGGAGTCGCTGTAGAACCAGGTTTCTTCGAAAGGTTGTTCGTAATCTTTTAGCCATTCATTTAATCGTGTGACTTTTCCTTGGGCATAGGAAGGGGTGCCGGTGACTTTGCCGGTGTATTGTCCGTCTCTTATTTCCGGTTCGCAGGCGATTAAATTATCGATGTTGAATTCTTTTGCGATCGGTTCGGTGATGAAGCGATTGGTTGCGGTGATGATTAAGAGTTCATGACCTTGCTGACGATGATCTTCAATCAGTTTGATTGCTTCGGGTAGCATGATGGGTTTGATCTTTGTTTCTATATAATTTTTTCGCCAATCTTCCAGTATTTCCCGATCGTTATCGCCCAGTACTTTTAGCTGGAATTCCAGAAACTCATTGATATCCATGACACCCTCGACGTATTCCTGGTAGAACTTGTCGTGACCGGCTTGATAGGCTTCAGAATCAACATAGCCTTGTTCTCCAAGGAATTCTCCCCATAGACAGTCACTGTCTCCGGCGATTAAAGTATTGTCCAAATCAAAAATAGCGAGTTTCATGTTATTGAATATTAAGTAGTTATTTTGAGACAGTAGTTTAGAAGCTATTTCAGAGAAGGCAAATGAATTGCTTGTTTTGTTCTATTATTGGAGAATAAAACCATGAAAATTTATTTGGAAATTAAGTGTGATTGACTCAGAAGGCTTCAGGGCTAATGTTGGGATCATACTGACAAATGATGATGGTCAGGTTTTCTGGTGTCGTCGTTTGGGCGCTGACGCGTGGCAATTCCCGCAGGGGGGTATAAAAAAGGACGAATCTTCAGAAGATGCGATGTATCGTGAGCTCAAAGAAGAAACCGGTCTGGATGCTGAACATGTTCAAATTATTGGTTCGACCGACGATTGGTTACGATACTGGTTACCAAAACGTTTTATTCGTCACAATACACATCCACTCTGTATTGGTCAGAAGCAAATCTGGTATTTGCTGAAATTAATGGTTGATGAAAGTTGTGTTGATCTCTCGCATTCCCCAAAACCAGAGTTTGATATCTGGAAATGGGTCGATTTCTGGCATCCGGTTGAAGAAGTGGTGGCATTCAAACGTAATGTTTATGAAGAAGCGTTAAAGCAATTTGCTCCGTTCATTTTTCCAGGTTTTGGAAATATTCAGAATCGGTAAAAAAGCGTTATTGGCTTTTTCCGGCCATGTACATCATTAATTTAGATAATATTTTATTGGCCGATTTATTACTAATACTGCTAACAAAACGCCGCATTGCTTCAGGTGCATAATTACCTTTTAATAAAGTATTATAAAGTTCTTCAAGTATGGGGGAGCATTCTTTCATAGCATGATCAGTTACTACTCTAGGGTCAGTTTGATGTTCAAGTTGAGTTATGGCAAATTCATTCATGCAGTTCATATGCTCAGCTGAAGCTGTTCTTATCGATTGATACTCTTCGGAAGTCATATTGGCAGAAGTATTGTATTCCTCGGCATTAACATTCAAATTCATAAGGCAAAGTAAGGAAAACAAACAGTAGTATTTTTTGTAATTCATCGAGTACTCTCTTTCAATTAATTTAATATCAATAATAAGAACAACAATAACATGAAAGATTCAATTTTCAATAATACTGATTTAATGTCACCGGCTTATGTCTATGATCAGGATAAAATCGTCGAGGTATTAGCGCGTCTTACAGAGATAAAAGAAAATACAGACTGTTTTCCGCTTTATTCGATTAAGTCAGCAAATATTTCGGGTTTATTGAAAATAATTAAACCTTATGTCGATGGTTTTTCCTGTAGTTCATTATTTGAAGTACAGCTTGCTAAAGAAATTCTTGATGATTCACAAACGATACATATTACTACACCTGGATATAGAGAGGATGAATGGGATCAGATTCTTGAATTAACGGATTTCATTACTCTGAATTCGGCTACACAAGCCAAAAACTATTCAGAAAAAATTAATAGCATAGCGAGTTGTGGTATCCGAATTAATCCGGAACTCTCTTTTATTAACGATGAAAGATACGATCCGTGTCGTACTTATTCAAAATTAGGTGTTTCATTAAATGATATTGCGGATAAAAAAATAAATATTGATTGGCAATTTATTGAAGGCTTACATATTCATAATAATTGTGAGTCAAATAATTTTGAACAATTAAAACAAACTGTTGATAAAGTTATGTCAGCTATTCCGCTTAATGACTGTGACTTGAAATGGATAAATCTGGGTGGCGGTTATTTTTTAAATAATGAGACAGACACAATGCCATTAATTAGTACGATTAATTTGTTGCAAGAAAATTATGGTGTTGATGTTTATTTTGAACCGGGAAAGGGAATAACAGGGCATGCAGGTTATTTGCTTGCAACGGTAATTGATTTATTTGTTAGCGAGGGTAAACAAATAATTGTATTAGATGTCACCATTAATCATTTACCTGAAGTGTTTGAATATCAGTATCAACCGAAAGTAATGAATACGTGTGACAAGAGCGATTATGAATATAGATTGACCGGGTGCAGTTGTTTAAGTGGTGACATATTCGGTGATTATTATTTTGATACACCTCTGCAAACAGGAAGCAAAGTTGTTTTTGAAAATGTTGGTGCTTATATGCAAGTAAAAGCAAATATGTTTAACGGCATAAATTTACCAGTGACGTACTTATTTAATAATGATGAAAAATTTAAATTATTAAAGCAATACGATTACGATTCTTTTCGCAGTCGTTTATAAAAAAAATATCGTTGTTTGAATTAGAAATTAATTAGCTGCGTACTTTGTAAATCCATCAATTCTGTAAATCTTTATTTAAGAAATCGTTTCGTTCGCCGATACCTGTGTCATCAGGTTTAAAAAGGGCCGGACAGGAATGCATTTGTCTGAAAAACAACACTACAGTACCTATATAGAAAATCCGATTAAACGTTATCTAAATGCGGCGTTATTTGATTTAGATAGTCGTCTGGGTCGAAAGGTTAATCTGTTGGGAATATTCGTCATTGTTATGACTGTGGTCTTATCCATGATTGGAACGCTAGACAACATTTCCTCTTCTACAAGAAGCTATATTGAACTGGCAGAGTTAATTATCACTGGTGCTTTTGCAATAGAATACATCTTGCGAGTTGTTGTTGCCCGAAGACCAGTTGCCTATATGCTCAGCTTTTATGGTTTAATAGATCTGCTCACCTGGTTGCCATTGCTATTAATGGGTAATGCAACATTAGCTATACGTTTACTTCGAGTCATACGTTTATTAAAGTTAATTCGTTATCTTAAAGCATTACATCTTTTTCTTTCTTCTCTTCAGGATACTATCGAAATAATCCTGGTCGTTGCTGTTACGATACTTATTGTGATTGCTATTTCCGGAAACATTATCCATGCAATAGAACCTGACATTATAGATAACGCCTTTATAGGAAGTTGGTGGAGTCTGGTTACTATGACGACGGTAGGGTATGGCGATATCGTGCCGGTTACAACAGGTGGCAAGATAATAGCTTCCATTTTGATGGTAACGGGAATTACTATTTTTGCTATGTTAACCGGTGTTATTTCTGTCAAAGTTTCACAAATCGTAAATAGAACTCATGCTTGTAATAATTGTATGAATAAATTTTCTGATGAATACGGTTATTGTCCTTATTGTGGTATTGAACAGGAATTAAACCGTCATCAACATTGTCGTGAATGTAATGCAGAGATTAATTTAAATGATAATTTTTGCTCTAGATGTGGAATTAAGAATGCTTCATAGGTTGTGTTAGTACGATTAAACTTTCTATACATTTACGGAAAATCAAGAATAAGCATTAAAGAATGATTGAGATGCTGTAATATGTGCATAGAATCTCAACATGATTTATTAAGGGTTTTCCAAAATTGATATTATCTATAGCTAAAGTGCTTTTTTTAGCATTTTTCGATATTTGCCGTTTAGTTAAACGTCCTCAAGATATTCCTGAATCGAGAAATTTGTTAACACTTTGCGCTATTGTTTATGGTTTGCTTTCGATCTGGCTAGCCAGTTTGTCTCAACCAATAGAGAGCGCTATTGTTGTTGGCACTGTAGAACTTGTACTTATCATGGTTTTCACGTTGGCGGTATTACAAGCGAGTGGTAAATCATCCCGTTGGACTCAAACAGTTACCGCATTGGTAGGTACGGGAATTATTATTAGTATTCTTGCTTTCCCGATTTATATTCTGTTGGGCGTTGGAGAATTAAACGAAGTTGAATTGAGTACTTTTCAAAATATCGGTTTATTGTTACTGGCCGCATTGTCATGTTGGAATATTGCAATCATGGCTCACATATTACGACATGCGCTTGAAATTAATTTTGCTATAGCTCTGTTTCTGGCAATTACCTATATCTGGATTATCTTTAGTTTCACGTCAGCAATCGTGCCTATGGAGACAAACTAATGCATATCCACATTCTTGGAATTTGTGGCACATTTATGGGCGGGATTGCCCAGATTGCGCGAAGACTGGGGCATCAAGTCACTGGTTCTGATCAAAATGTTTATCCACCAATGAGTGATCAGCTTGAGCAGGCAGGTATTGCATTAATGCAGGGATATGAAGAAGGGCATCTCGATCCACTCCCTGATTTGGTCGTTGTTGGCAATACTATTTCACGCGGCAACCCTGCACTTGAACATGTTCTAAACCAGCAAATTCCTTACATCTCAGGCCCTGAATGGCTCTATCAAGGTGTTTTGAAGGATAAACATGTATTAGGTGTATCCGGCACACATGGTAAAACAACGACGACGACAATTTTAAGCTGGATACTGGAATATGCAGGGCTTAACCCGGGATTTTTAATTGGTGGTGTAGCAGAAAACTTTGGAATATCAGCACGTTACACTGATTCTGACTATTTTGTTATCGAAGCTGACGAATATGACACAGCTTTTTCTGATAAACGTTCAAAATTTGTCCATTATCACCCTAAAACCTTAATTATTAATAATATTGAGTTCGATCATGCTGACATCTTTCAAGATATTGCCGCTATCAGACGCGAATTTCACCATTTGCTGCGTATTATGCCTCAACAAGCAAGAATAATTTATCCTGAAAATGATGAACAAGTGAAAAATGTACTGGATATGGGGTGTTGGTCAGAAATAGAGTGTTTCGGCGAAGTAAGTGCTAACTGGACAATAACTGCCCGGAATAACGATTTCAGTCATTTCAAGGTGTCGCAAAAAGGCAAAGAGATGGGTGAGGTGAATTGGCTTTTGATTGGTGAGCATAATGCTAATAACGCTTTAGCGGCAATCATTGCCGCAGAGCATGTTGGTGTACCTGTAGATAAGGCATGTGCAGCCTTATCTGAATTTAAATCGGTTAAGCGTCGATTAGAGTGTATTTTCGAGTCTGGCGACACTCGTATTTATGATGATTTTGCTCATCATCCAACTGCCATATCCAGAACACTGGAGGCCTTACGTCAACATGCTGGTAACGCACGGCTTATTGCGATAATGGAACCTCGCTCAAATACGATGCGTATGGGGGTTCACGCCAATACGCTGGCAGCGTCTTTCCAGAAAGCGGATCAAATATTGCTTTTTCAAGCTTATAATGTCGGCTGGGATATTGCTGAGCATATGGTTGAACTTGGCGAACGCTGTCGAGTCTTCAAAGATATAGACGACATTGTGAGTTTGATAACTAAGCAGCATCAGGCGGGAGATCAAATAGTGATTATGAGTAATGGTGGATTTGGTAGCATTCATAAAAAGCTAATCGAGGCATTGAGCTAATATTATTATATGAAAACTCCCTTATTTCCTTTAAACACCGTTGTCTTTCCTGAAGGAGAACTTCCTCTCAGGATATTTGAACCACGTTATATTGATATGATAAGTGAATGCTTACGTCAAGATAGTGGTTTTGGCATTTGTTTAATTGAAGAAGGCGAGGAAGCAGGCAAACCAGCTAAATTTTTCCCAATGGGAACCGAAGTAAAAATAATTGATTGGGATAATACAGATGATGGCTTACTTGGAATTACAGTAAAGGGGCAGCGCCGTTTTAAAGTGGAAAGTTTTGATATACAGCCGGATAATTTGTGTGTTGGTGAGGTTACATTCCTTGATGATGATGACGAGCTTATACCTGAAGAATATTTAAATTTTTCGGCTCTATTGAAAGAGATAGGTAACCGCTATGAATTACCTTTTCTTGCTGAATCAGAACGCTTTGAAGATGCAAACTGGGTTAGTGAACGTTTGGCTGAATTACTACCATTTGAAATGTCATCAAAACAAGCACTATTAGAAATGGATAATGCACTACGTCGCTTTGATTACATGCAAAGTTTGTTAGAGAAAATTGATGCGGGTGATCTCACCCTTTCTTAATTGCTATTGAATAAACCGGGTTGAATCCGGTTCGTCAATAATAGGATTAACTAACGTCCCAATATTCTCAATGTCAATTCTTACTTCATCTCCAGCTTTCATATAACCACGTGGTTTCATTTTTACACCGACACCACTGCTGGTCCCCGTGGCAATTATATCACCCGGTTCCAGTGTCATGACTTGTGACAAGTATTCAACCAGGTAATAACAGTCAAATACCAAATATTTGGTACTAAAGTTTTGTCGTAAATCTTCATTGACCCAGGTTTTGATATTGAGATTGTGTGGATCGCCAATTTCATCCGGCGTTACAATCCATGGGCCACAAGGGCCGTGAGTATCGAATGATTTACCCAGCGTCCAGGTATGCGAACGCATTTGCCAATCACGGACAGTAACATCATTCACAATGGTATAACCGGCAATGACACTTTTAGCCTGTTCACGGGAAATATTCCGGCAACGTTTACCAATAACCACACCCAGCTCACCTTCATAGTCAAGCTTTTCAGAAACTTTGGGTAAATGAATGGCTTCGCCTGTTCCAATTACACAACTGTTTTGTTTATTAAAAAAAGTCGGGTATTCCGGTTTTTCTAATCCGGTTTCTTCAATGTGATCGGAATAATTTAATGCCACACCAAAAAATTTATCAGGTTTTGCTATCGGTGATAACAATTGACATTCATCAAGCGGAATGAATGTTGGCTTATTATTTATTAAATCATTTAATCCATTAATGGCTTGCTCACCATCCTGTAAAAAACGGACCATGCCATTATGACCATTATATTTTTCAGGAGCAGGGCAAATACCTTTTTCGGTAACAGCACCAACAGAGCATGTATTATTATAAAGATAGCTAACCAGTTTCATTGTGTATATCTGAGATTAAAAGTCCATTATCGCAGAAAAAAGTCAGGTATTTCTAATTTATTATTTTGCAGAGACTAAATTTGGTTCAAGATGATTAAAAAACGTTTTTGCACAACTACGCCATGATTTGCTTTTGGCATAAGCTATACAATCTTGTGGATTTAACTCCAATGCCTCTAATACCGCTTTGTTAAGATCTTTATCAAGGATGCCGGTTTTACCTTGTACAACAACATCGATAGGACCCGTTACCGGGAAAGCGGCAACGGGAACACCACAAGCCATTGCTTCTAACATAACCAGTCCGTATGTATCGGTTAAACTGGGAAAGACAAAGACATCTGCTGCTGCTAAATATTGGGCCAGCTCTTTACCACGTTTAAAGCCGGTGAATTTTACATCAGGATATTTTTTTTTAAGCGCAGGTAGATCCGGACCATCACCGATAACATATTTAGTGCCTGAAAGATCCAGCTCAAGAAAAGCCTCAATATTTTTTTCAACGGCAACACGCCCCATGTACATGGAAACAGGTCTTTTTGCATCAATAAAATCTTTCGCACGTGGTTTAAATAATTCTGTATCAACACCACGGGGCCAGACAACCACATTAGAAAAATTTCTATCAATCAGTTTTTGTTGCTGGGATGGTGTAGGCACCATCGTTCTGGAAGCTTGTTTATGAAAGCGCCGAAGAAAAGTATAAATCCAGGCAACCGGAATCGGTGCGCGTAAGCGAACGTATTCAGGAAATTGTGTATGATACGATGTCGTAAACTTTAAATTGTTTTTAAGACAATACGAACGCGCTGCCTGCCCAAGAGGTCCTTCCGTCGCGATGTGTACAATATCCGGTTTAAAGTCATCAAGTATCATGCGAACTTTTTTCTTTGGTAATATTGCCAGACGAATACTGGGATAGCTTGGGCAAGGGAATGTTTTAAACTCTTTGGGAGTAATATATTTAACGTCATTACCAATTTGCGTGAGTTCTTCACCCATTTTTCCTAAAGTGGTAACAACCCCGTTAATTTGTGGTGCCCATGCATCCGTTGCAATCACAATTTTCATTTTGCTCATGCTGCTGTCGCCAGTTTTTTTACTGATTCATATTGTTCGGTCCAGTGTAAAATTTCCAGACTACCATCCTTGTTTTCAATCAGGGCAGTACAGCTTTCAACCCAGTCACCGCAATTACAATAAAGAACATCATCAATCTCTCTTATTTCAGCTCGATGAATATGGCCGCAAATCATGCCGTCAACTTTTTGTTGTTTTGCCATTTGTGAAACAGCCGTCTCAAAGTTGCTGATGTAATTTACTGCGCCTTTGACTTTATGTTTTAGTGCCGCAGCAAGCGACCAATAGGGAAGCCCGAGTTGATATCGAATATAACTAACGGCACGATTTGCTTTTAATAAATATTCGTATAACTTACTGCCAATTAAAGCTAAAAGAGGTGAATATTTAACAACACTATCAAACTGATCTCCGTGCAAAACAAGAAAGCGTTTACCTTCAATTGTCGTGTGTATGATTTCATTTTTGACTAATACGTTACCTAGTACCGTATCTTCATGCATTCTTACAGGTTCATCATGATTACCTGGCACATAGATAACTTCTGTACCATGTTTGGCTTTCCCAAGGATAGTACGAATGACATCGTTGTGCTCCTGTGGCCAATACATTTTTTTTCTCATGTATAAAAAATCTATTATGTCTCCGACAAGATAAATTTTTTTGCATTCAACATGACGTAAGAAATCAAGAAGAAATTTTGCACTACAACCGGGAAAACCAAGGTGAACATCAGAGATAAAAACAGCGTTTACTTTTACTTTGTTCGACGGATAAACATTATTCATATTAACATCTCGTATATATGTTAGCGAGACTATGCAGATAATGTGTGACAGTTAAATATTAGGAAATATGACGTGATCATGAAGCTTTGTGACCGTTTTATTAAAAAGATATATGTCATAAAACTTTAATCAGCTTTTTACTAAATGGTCACGAACTACAATTAAAGTATAACTTATATTAAAACCATGAGGTGTGTGATGATAAGTTCTTTTGATAATAGCGATGGAATTGAAATTAGAGCAATAGGTGATTCTCGTGGATATTTATGGAAGATAATAATAGATAAGAAACGAGGTATAGGAAAAATAGAAAAAATTTCCGGTCTTGATGATGATCTAAATAATATATCTGTCGATGGTTCAATTCATGCGCTTCAATCCGGTGCGGTAGTTTCTGATGATATGCAAACATTAACCAGTGTTATTGAATCCCGGTTTCAGGCGGCATGACACTTAAAGTAGTATTAAGCCTGTTTAACGGGTTTGTCAGGAAGCTCCATAGCTTTCCTGATGTAATTACTCTATTTCAGGTGCGGATTAATAGTAAATAAAATAGAATGAGTCCTTTTTACAGGTGGCTCATTTTACGTGGTTTATAATATTCAAGACGATAACTTGCTAAAAGGACTTTTGGCCTTTGCGCCTTTAGTTATGAGCGTTTCTTCATTGTATTTCGGCTTTAAGCTTGGGCTACTGACGTTTACGCTGATCTTATTGCTTACTTCGATCATCTGTTTTTCTCGTAAAAATTTCTCTCTACCTCAACAGCAATTGGTTTTTGTGCTGATTACCAGTGTTTCTTTGCTAACAGTAGCAAAGATGTTGCTTGAAGCTGAAGCTTATTCTTTTGTTGATAAAACCGGAGTGTTTCTACCGCTTTTGCTAATCAACTGTCTGGTCTTATCTGTTAACAAATCGATATTCTTTATGCCAGATTATAAATCTATTCTACACCGCGTAATTAAAGTTGCGTGTGCTGCTTTATTATTTTTTGTCGTGTTTGGTTTTATACGAGAATTAGCAGATGAAGTTCCACTTCTTACTTCTCCTGCCGGTTTTCTTTTCCTGTTCGGATTTTTGTGTGCGGCAACAAACTTTTTAAATGAAAAAAAGATTAAGCAAAAATAGAGTTTCAGGCATTGAATAAAGAAAAACGAACTAACATATTCAAAATATTGCGTGAACAGAATCCGTCGCCGACGACAGAGTTAGTTTATCAATCACCTTTTGAATTATTAATAGCGGTTATTCTTTCGGCGCAGGCAACCGATGTTGGTGTTAATAAGGCGACAAAAAAACTCTATGCAGTGGCTAACACACCAGAAGCAATTTTTGCTCTTGGTTTAACGAAGCTGAAATCCTATATAAAAACGATTGGGCTCTATAATAATAAAGCAAAAAATATAATTGAGACTTGCCGAATTTTGAATGAAAAATACAATGGTATTGTTCCCCAGGATCGAGAAGCGCTGGAAAGTCTGCCTGGTGTCGGCAGGAAAACGGCCAACGTGATTTTGAATACGGCATTCGGTGAACCAACCATTGCTGTTGATACTCATATTTTCCGTGTATCTAATCGTACCGGTATAGCACCCGGGAAAAATGTTGTTGAAGTTGAAAAGAGACTATTAAAATTTGTCCCTGATGAATTTAAACGAGATGCACATCATTGGCTGATTTTACATGGAAGGTATACTTGTATTGCTCGTAATCCCAAATGTGATAGTTGTCTGATATTTGACTATTGCGAGTGGAAAGATAAGAAGAAATATGTAAAACATTGAAATAAAGCGTAAAATATCGCTCTATGACGTCATTCTTGAATATTTGAAACCATGTTTGTTCAAAATAGAAATGAAGCTCGTGATTATTTCTTTCAGGTATGGGATAAGCACAAAAATAAGCTGCCTTTAGAACCCATAGAAGTAATCATTTCAGATGTGATAGCAGAGCATCCTGAATATCATCATTATCTTGATGATCAGGAACTTTCCTCGAAAAATGATTTTAAGCCTGAACAAAATCAAACCAATCCTTTTTTACATATGGGCATGCATATCGCTCTGAAAGAACAGGTTAGCTCAGATAGACCCAGCGGCATTATTCAGGTGTTTAATCAAATCATGAATAAGTCAGTATCTGTACACGATGCCGAACATAAAATGATGGAATGTTTAGGGCAAAGTTTATGGGAAGCACAGCGCAATAATAGTTTACCTGATGAAAATCAGTATCTGGAATGTTTGAGAAGGATTCCGTGATGAGGACGCTTAATGTCTATGATCTGTTCCAGAAAAACGAGTCTCACACGCTTGAAGAACAACTGGAGTTGTTATCAGAAATAGCGCGTGGTTTTTCCAGTAGCCTTGATGTTTCCCAAACTTTAAAGAATGCTATTGAGCAATTTATGGTGTATATGAATGCTGAAGCAGCATCGATTTTTTTATTAGATAACAATGCGAGCGAACTGCTTTGTGTTGAATGTGCTGGACCGGTTGATATTAGTGGTCTCAGATTATTAGCGGGGCAAGGCATTGTTGGAAAAGCGGTAAGCACACGTTCTTGTCAAATGATTAGCGATGTTTTGAAAGATAAGGATTTTGCTAAAACAGTTGATATGGGAACCGGTTTTCAAACCCGGTCTATTCTTTGTTCTCCATTAGTTGTAAATAATGAATGTATTGGTGCACTGGAATTGTTGAATAAAAAAAATGATGAGTTGTTTGACGAACAAGATCGTCAACTCTCAACAACCCTGGCTTCCTATGCGGCATTAGCCATTCATAATGCGCGTATGGCAGATTCACTGGTTGAACAGGAACGCATGCGTAAAGAGCTAGAGTTAGCCAGAGAAATTCAACTGGATCTTTTGCCCGATGATTCTGATATCACAAACTTTCCGGTTAAAGGTTTGAATGTTCCTGCACTGGAAGTCTCTGGTGATTTTTATGATTTTTTCAAGCGAGAAGATGGGCTGATTTATTTTAATCTGGCAGATGTTTCAGGCAAAGGTATGAATGCTGCCATGTTAATGGCAAAAGCCAGCAGTTTGTTACATCATCTTGCAAAAAGTATTGATGATCCGGGTGAATTACTTGCCAGGGTCAATGATGAGATTTGTGAAACAGTCTCGCATGGTATGTTTGTTACAATAGTCTCAGGATTTATCGATACAAGTGATTGTACGATTCAGTTTTCTAATGCGGGTCACCAGCCACCTTTATTTCACCATCATTCGGGTGAGTTTGAAGAATTAAAAGCAAGTGCGCCACCGCTAGGTATACTACCGGGAACCAGCTTTCCTGTTTCAACAATACGACTGGAAGGAGGGTCGCTTTATCTATTTACTGACGGTGTGACTGAAAGTGTAGGCGAAGATAAAAAACTGTTGGATGTAGGTGGATTAATTAAGCTTATTGAAGGTAATTCCGATGTGTCAGGAACAAAGCGACTGGAAGATATTGTGGCAAAAATCAGCCATCCTAGTATCGATCAACATGATGATATTACCCTTATGATTATTGAGTGTTGTGCGAAATGACAGAGATATTATTTGAAATCAGATTTCCGGCAAAAGCTGAACGCTTATGTCTGATTCGTGCATTGGTAAAGAGAACAGCTGAAGTGGTTGGCTGTTGTTCAGAATTATCAGACAGACTGGTGCTGGCCGTAAATGAAGCTTGTATGAATGTTATCCAACATGCATACGAAGGTGATGAATTAGGTGAAATCGTACTTGAAATGCTCAATAATGAGGGCAAGCTGCATTTCAGATTGGTGGACTATGCAAAACCGATTGACCTGACTTCGGTAAAGCCGCGTGACCTTGATGATTTACGTCCGGGTGGCTTGGGAACACATTTTATTAATGAAATTATGGATGAATGTGACATGGGGCATCTTGAGGAAGGTAAGGGGAATTACCTCGAGATGATAAAAAAAATAAGTTAAAAATGAGTATCCAAAATGAACATCAACACAGAGGACAAGGAACAATACACAGTAGTTGGATTTGAAGGTGAAGTTGATTTGTCGTGTTCGCCTGAAGCTCGTCAAAGTATTCTTTCTGTTTTAGAAGGAAATAAAAATCTATTAGTCGATCTTGCTCAAGTGAGCTATATCGACAGTTCCGGCGTTGCCAGTTTAGTCGAAGGTTATCAGTCAGCAAAAAAACAATCGCTAAAATTTGGATTAGTCGGTGTCAGTGATGCTGCGATGAGTGTTTTGAAACTGGCAAGATTAGATCAGGTTTTTCCTATATATAATTCCACAGAGGATTATGAAAAAGAAAATTCCTGATTATTATAAGAATTATTAAATATAGGATTGAATTACAAGGCAATGATTATATATTGCCTCGTTATCTTAATTTCACTTAAGTTGCTGAGAACTCCATTTTAATACCAGCTAGTTCAATTAAATCGCTATCTTTTAACTGATAAGCTTTAGCGCCAATAGCTTCACCATTTACGACAGGATAACGTTTTCCATCTCCATCACTTTCTATATGTGTCAGGAAATAACCTTGAGGTCGACGAGATATTACCGCAACCTGAGTACCCGGTTTACCTAATGTGATTAACGCTTTTGTTAATTCAAGTTCTTTACCAGCAATAGGGCCATTTAAGACGGTTAAACGGGCTAGTGGCATTCCACCACCTGCTGCGGCAGGAGCTGCAGCGGCAGCTGCTGGAGCTGCAGATTGAACAGCTTTTTCGGCTGCCTGTGCGGCTGCTACTGCAGCACTGGCTGAGCCTGGTCTAATGATCATGGTTTTTTCAAAATCATCATCATCAGCCGTTGCATGTTCATTAACATATTTAAGTTCATGCTTACCAATAGCGATGACATCACCATCTTTAAGAGCGTGTTTTTTAACGAGTTTTCCGTTTACATAGCTACCGTTTGTGCTACCTAAATCTTCCAGAAAAGAATCATCGAGTATGGTTATAACCAGTGCGTGTTTGCCACTAACCGCCAGGTTATCGATTGGAATGTCATTGTCAGGTTTGCGTCCAATGGTCAATCGCTCCTGATTGAGTTCGTATTCACCTTGAACAACACCATTCATACTTAGAACTAACTTAGCCATAGCTAACTGCTATCCCCGTATTTCTTATTTATTAAAACGATTTTTAATTTTTTGTAAAAAGCCCTTAGGTGAAGAAAAATCTTCTCGAACACGTACCAATATTATCGAGATGTTATCCTTCCCCCCTCTTTTGTTCGCAAATTCCACTAATTTATCTGCTGTTTGTGCAAGATTAGCACTATATTTACTTAGGGTTAAGTGAATTTCTTCATCTTTTACCATATCATTTAATCCATCGGAACACAGCAGGTAAATATCATCCGGTAAAACCATTTCTTCAGCCAGATCGACGTCGACATCAGCCTCAATACCCATGGCACGTGTTACCAAATTTTTTGGCGTGTTGGCATGGGCTTCTTCAGGTGTATATAAGCCCCGATCGATGAGTTCCTGAATTAAGGAATGATCCTTGGTGACCTGTTGTAACTCATTGTTTCTTAAGCGATATAATCTTGAGTCGCCAACATGAGCGATAGATAGGATGTTATCGTGAAAAAGGCCGACAACAATCGTAGTACCCATACCTTGACACTGGGGATCGGCTTTAGCTGTGTTAAAAATATCGGAATTTGCCTGGACTACAGTCTCTTTAACCACCAGAGATTCGTTACAAAACCCACTTGTTTCATCTACTTGTCCCTTTTTAGTCTTTTTTAGCCCTTCAGTAATACCATAGAGGATATTAGTGACAGCAAGTGCGCTTGCGACTTCCCCTGCTTTATAACCGCCCATACCGTCGGCAAGAATGACTAAACCATTCCGACTATCAGTAATCGTGCTATCTTCGTTATGTGGACGTTTTCGACCAACGTCTGACTGATTAACGATTTCAAGTTTAGTTGAGAGATCCATTATTAGTTTTTCTTTATATTTTTTAAGCAGTTACGTAAATCTTTGGCTAATTCTTCACCTGTTTGATAACGTTTTTCAGGTGTTTTTTCTAATACTTTGTTAATTATCGCACTAATTTCTGGCGTTGCCTGCTTTAATCCCTTACGTAGGTCTATTATTTCAGGATGTGGTTCATTTGCAATGGCAAACATTAGCGAAGCCATCGAATCGCCTATAAAAGGTAAGCGTCCCGTTAATAGCTGAAATAACATGATGCCAAGAGAAAACAAATCAGAACGACCATCAATACGCTTGCCGACAAGTTGTTCTGGAGACATATACGATGGTGTGCCTAATACCATGCCTGTTTTTGTCTTACTTGAATCAGTAATACGTGCGATACCAAAATCAGTTAATTTAATGGTTGATGATGCGGGTATTAGCATCACATTGGCCGGCTTGATATCGCGATGCACAACTTTTTGCTGGTGCGCATAACTCAATGCTTCGGCAGCGAGAATAACAAGTTGTAATACGGTTTTAACTGGTAGCAGTTTATCCGGTTTTGTGTAGCGCATGAGATCATGGCCATCCAGAAATTCCATAGAGATATAAGCCAGATCATGTTCTTCGCCGACATCATATATGGTTACTATATTCGGATGTGTTAAACGACCAGCCGTTTCCGCTTCGCGAAAAAAACGTTCTTTAACTTCGTCTAACTCATCATCTTCAAATTCCTGTGATAATGCTAAAGTTTTAATTGCAACAACACGATTGATTTTTGGATCTTTGCCTAAATAAACAATTCCCATTGCACCTTTGCCCAGTTCCTTTTCAATTTGATAACGTCCGAGCATTGGTTTTTCTATTGAGCCATCTTCTAGAATATTAACTCCTTTGGGACCACCTGCTGCACCAAATACAAAAGTGTCCTGCATAGCATTACTACGTTTAATTCGATCTTGTATGTCTTTAAATTTGGCATCATGTTTAACCATGTATTCATAAATAGAAGAGGCTTTATTGAACTGGCGTTTGCGTTCGAAGTCGAGTGCCAGGTTATACAGTGGTTCCATCATGGAGTCATCAAGTGGACATTGTCTGAACTTATCCAGTGCCATATCCAGTTGTCCTTGTTGTTGATAGGACAAACCTAATGTTTTATTACTCTCAGCAGATGCTTGATCTGATTTAATCTTACCTTTTTCCGTAACTAGATAACGTTTGGAAATCAGAAGTATGTAAGCCAGGACGAGTAAGGTGGTAGGTAACATAAACTGTAACCAGAGGCCGGAATACAACATGAACTGACTACTACCTATTAATAAAATAAGACAAACAAAGCTGATAGCTGCTGCCATATTTGCACTTAAACGTGGTAGCAACAACATTAAATAGAGTGCAATTAATATGAATACTAAAATTTCGACCAGCCTTGCCCAGTCAGGAATTTCAATAAAATCCTGATTTAAAATACTTGCGACAATGTTGGCTAAAATAATTGCTGGAGGCATTGCTTCAGAAACAGGTGTTACATAAGAAGTACCTACACCGAAAGCACTGGCACCAATTAGAACAATCTTGTCTTTATACTTATTAACATCAATATTGCCGACATGAACATCATAAAAAGAATCAATTGAAAAAGGTGTTTTGCCTTGTGCATCCTGATAGAAAAAGGGATAGATACGACCGATATCATCCAGTGTGATAGAAAGATTACCCAGGTTCAGTTTTTTATTTTCTGAAACTTTTATATCCTGACTGCTTAGGTTCAGGCTGGATGCGACAATCATAGCAGCTAGTGAGGGAATAATTTCGCCATAGTAATCGACGGCTAATAGATCTGAACGTATGCCTCCATCACTATCCAGCCACATATTAAGATGACCCATTGCATGTGTCGTTTCCCCTAGAACAGCAATGGGTGGCGTAGCACTAATTGCCGGATAAAAATAGATTGCACTTTGGGTTTTCGGGTCAACCGTAATAGAGTTACGACTTACATAATCAGGCAGGTTTTTATCTGATTTACCAAGCGGCTTACCTAATTGAAATTGCATGCCCATGACAACATTGCCGGCTTTTTCCATTGCTTTAGCAAGTTTGCCATCTGAATCCAGTTCAGATTTGCCTTCTTTTAAAATATTGATGGTGTCATTCAGTCCGGGTGCAGAAAGTGACTCAAGATTTTGAATTGCCTGATCAATATATTTACCGCCTAAATGTGTTTGCGGTTCTGATAAGGTGATGCTGTTACCAATGACTTTAGCACCACTTTGAGCCAGTTTTTCAATCATGTTTGCCTGAAGCGAGCGAGGCCATGGCCAGCGTCCCAGGTTATCTATACTTTGATCGTCTATCGCGATGATAGCGATATTTTGTTGTGGATTACGGGCAAGTTGGTCCATTGCAAAGTCATAGTTTGCAAATTCCAGTTTTTTGATTAACTGACTGTTTGTCATGAAAAGACAAATAATCGTGACGACAAGTCCAGAAAACCAGTCTTTTTTCCAGAATTTTTTCATAGACCCAACAATTATATTTATAAATTCCGTTAGATAGCTTTATACACTATCTTTAATGAAAGTGGGAGTGATGGAGATAAGTGAAAAGTTGATTTTAAAACGTAGTTAACAATTCTCTTTTATATAATTTTCGTATTTTCCTTCTTCGGCTTTACGTTCTTCGTTAGAATAAACTTTGGGGTTGAACGGATCATCTGTTTCTTCATATAGATGAGTAGAACGCTTCATTTTTTGTAATTTTTGTTTCATATCGGAACATTCTTTTTCTCGTTTTTCTTCTTTTTCTCGTTCTTCTTTTTGTTTGGTAATAAGTTGTTCTCGTTCTTCTTGCATCACACCGAGCAGTTTTTTCTGTTTTTTAACTCTATCCCGATAGTGTTTATCTTGAGTTGGTTTTTTTTTAATATCGACTATGTCAGCGTTATCTGAAGCAGGCTTGTCACCGTAAACTGTTTTTCCGTTTTCATCAGTCCACTTATAAACTTCACAATAAGCTGTATTCATATGAAGCAGGAAAAAAGTAACGAACAATATATGTTTAAACATATTTTCTTCCTCGGAAAATAGTTATTATGCCACTTTTTTTATAGCATTCTTTTTTATCAGTCCAGACTCTATCGCCGACTTAAGTTCGGTGCAAATAATGTTGAATAATTTCAAGTCGTTTGCAGATAACTGTTTATCAGTATTACCGTGGTCGACAAAAAAACAGCCAGTTATTTTATTATTTATATAGAATGAATTAATAATTATTGTGGCATTAGGTTTCATTGGTCGTAATTTTTCTGGTAATAAATAACTGAATTTATGCTGGTTTTTAGGGTTGATACAGATTGTTTGTTCTTTTTTTAGTATTTGAGAAAAAAGTTTATTTAATTCAATTGAAATTCTTAATGGTTTTGTACTTGGCAGTTCTTGGTCCAGTATTTCAAACTTTACATTCAGGCAGTTTTCAGCTTTATCAAAGGGTATGAAAAGTACACGAGAAAAACCTATACCCTTTTTCATGGCGTTCATCGTGATTTCAATTAATTCACGTGTTGATTTATTTGATTCGTTTGATTGTAGTAAATCAATGGTGTCAGGAAAGAGAGTATATTTTAGTTTTTTTACTTCAGTATTCGATTGTTTCGGTTTTACTTTGATAGAAGCAGGGTAACTCATCATAATTAATAATAAGTGTTGATATGGTAAATCCTTATAACTATCGCGAATAGTTTTAATAATAATGCTGTTTAATTTACCTGGTGCTGAATCAATAGGTACGCGAATGTATTCTGCAATACGAGTTATTAACTCTTTGGGATAACGAACTGATGTTTCGCTGTATACATGATGCATTAATTCAATTGCGAGCCGAACACCTGTTATTTTTGGGTTATGATGTTTTCCATTATAACTTTGCCTGATTAATTCTGGTAACTTCCAGCTTTTAGCAATCGATTCTGATATTTCATCGACACTATAACCCAGCAGTTTTTTTTCATTTTTGACATGGTTTTCAGGATCCGAGAAATATAGTTTTTCTACCTGATTGGCCATGTCAGGATCTATCAGATATAACATGAAGCTGAAAAAACTACGGTTCAAAGCTGCAGTATAATTTTCGTTGTTTTCCAATTCTTTCCTCAGAATAGACCATTCTCTGGCCATACGGGCAACGTGATATTGATAGGAATAAATGTCTATAATTTTTGAAAGATATTTTTTATCAACTATTTTTTCGAGTTCAGGCAAATCAGTTAGCATTTTAATGACGAGAGGAATACTGATTAGTGAAATTGCATGCGCGATGGTTGTTATTTCTTTTTTACTACTTTTGCCAGCACGGCGTAATAGAGATATTGCAAAGCCGGGGTCTTGTCTGGCGATTTCCGTTAATACCGTAACGGTTATACCTTGTTCATCCTGAAGTAACTCACGAATTCTGCGCTTGCTTTGATGCAAAACAGGAATCTCACAGTCACTAAACGCTTTAATCCAGTCCGATAATGTATTAGCCATAAATAATTCGTTAACCACTTCTTAATTTTGGAGCAGCAGAAAGCGGGCTAGATTGGATTGACCAAAATAGTCCCATTTCCAGAAGGTTATCGGGTGATTAAGGTTAAATCTTGAGGAAATTTGGGGATATAAGACAGGGGATAGAAGAAATCTATCCCCGAGAACAGCCTATTTCTAACGTTCCAGAAGTGCTAATTTGCCTGTTTTATCTTTCCATTCGTCTGCATCTTCAGGTGCAGGTTTCATTTCATTAATAACAGGCCATTCCTTAGATAATTCTTCATTTAATTGAATGCAGCCCTGCATTTCTTCAGGTACGTCCTCATCTGCCATAATGGCTTCAACAGGACATTCTGGCTCACACAATGTGCAATCAATGCATTCGTCCGGGTCAATAACTAGCATATTTGGACCTTCATGGAAGCAGTCCACAGGACAGACTTCGACACAATCGGTGTATTTACATTTTATACAACTTTCAGTAACTACAAATGGCATTAGCTTTACCTATATTCATGATTCTAAAAGATGGGCATGATACTCGTTCAGCGACCGGCATAAAAGCCCTGTTTTCCACATTATATCCTGAAGAAGGCTAACTAATTATTATTCTTAATAACGGCGGATATTTCGTCAGCGAGTGCCTTGCCTTTTTTCAATTCTGATACGGCAATTTTGTGTTCACCGAGTGCGGACAGGATCTTAATTTGAATTGATTCGGCTGAATCTCCCGCGAAATAAACAAGCCAGGATTTCATATCATTTGTATCATTTTCTATCCGGCTAATTCCGTTAATTTCGCCTAGTATTTCAGATAAATGCACCTTACTGACATTTTCCAATCCAAGACTAAAACATTGATTGCTTCGAGTTAATTCAGACAGGCTGGAATGCGTGATCAATTTACCTTTGTCCATAATAACAATGTCGCTGCATATATCTTCAATCTCAGTCAGGTTGTGTGAACTGATAATGACGCTGTATTCATTACCCAATTGTCTCAATAAGTTTCGTACCTCGGTTGCCGCAACAGGATCAAGTCCTGATGTAGGTTCGTCCATCAAAATTAATTCGGGCTTACCGATAAGAGACTGTGCCAGCATCACACGTTTTCGTTGACCGAAACTTAATGTTTCAGGGTATTGTTTTGAAAAAGAGGAACCTTGTACCAAAGATAAAACATGTTCTACTTCTTTAATTGCAGCATGTTTATTGAGGCCTTGTAAGCGCGCGTAATGTTTCAATTGCGAAAAGACATCGATGCCTTTGAACATAGCTGTGTCCTGAGGAAGTAATGATAATTTACCTTTGTTTATGCTGGAATCAGGAGCGGCATTCATAACGAGAACTTCGCCAGAACTTGGTTTTATAAATCCACAC
The DNA here is from genome assembly GCA_013112535.1 of Pseudomonadota bacterium. Classification (GTDB taxonomy): domain Bacteria; phylum Pseudomonadota; class Gammaproteobacteria; order Eutrophobiales; family Eutrophobiaceae; genus UBA7359. The sequence goes on along the minus strand of JABFGI010000002.1, from coordinate 327,482 downwards.
AAGATAGAAAACAGTGTTGATTTTCCTGCGCCGTTAGGCCCGACAATCCCTGTGGGTTGTGAAATACTTAATTCAAGATCAAAGCTATTGAGAGCTTTTAAACTTTTAAAAGATTTTGTTAAAGATTTGCATTGGATATGTTGTGCCATTTACATATCCTGTCGTTTAAATATAAACCAGCCACAACCGAAATAAACCAGTGTGTAGCAAGTTAGTGCTGTGATTGAAATTAAAATATTATTGATATTTACATTAGTGAGTACAGATTTTATGCCACTCGGTATCAGATAGATTAGATAGCTAAAGTCGTCCTTAAGTAAAAAGATAAATGTTACCAGCATTACGTACACCATCATGCCAAAAAATAAACAACCAAACGCAGTACGTGTCAGCGTTGATACGGTTGACATAAAAGCAATAAAAGGCAAATTATAAAAAGATAAGAGGATAAATGTCTGAAAGCCAAATAGCATGATGCTTTCTAATTCAGCTTCGTTATTTAATAAAGCCATTATTGATGCCCATACCGTTGTAATAGAAGTACAGATTAATACCAGTAAGGTGACGGCAATGAATCGCGATAAATACAGTTCCGTGCGTGTCGCTCTCGTTAATATAAATCTGAAAGCCCCTCTCGCTGCATCGCTTGAATACTGATTGTTTGCAGCAAGTAATATAAATAATGGTGTTATTGTTACAGATATCAAAAGGTAGAGAGATAACGTTGCTGATCGATCAACAAACATCTTTACAACGAGTTCCTGATCTTCAAGAAAATAACTCGCTGCAAACAATCCTTCAGTACTTTGTATCCATTCAGCAGCAGCCTGACTAAAATTATTGAAAATTAAATACCAGAAAAAGAAGTAAGGAATAATAAAGGCAAGGCTTTTTAAATTTGCTAATGAATAGCAAAAATCAAATAGTGTCAGTTCCTTTAGACGATATAGCTTTAACATAAAAATGTTTTAGTAGTTGTTTTTTATGTTAATAATGCCCGAAGTCGAATTAGTGATCCAGCATAGCTCGTAGTTCATATAATATGGCGAGCGCCTGTTTCGGGCTGGTAGAATCAGGATCAACAGTTTCCAGTTTTTCCAGTAATCGATTTTCATTAAATAAATCAGTTTGAGGCTGTTTTACATTTTCTATCGGGCTTTGCTGTTCAATTTCATGTAAACGATTTTTTGCCGAGTTTATAACTGCTTTAGGCAGGCCCGCAAGAGATGCGACTTGTATGCCGTAACTCTGGTTTGCCGGGCCCGGCTTTACTGAGTGAAGTAAAACAATTTCATCGCCATGTTCAACAACATCCATATGAACATTGACCACGTTATTTTCCTGCTCAGGCAAAGAGGTTAATTCAAAGTAATGCGTGGCAAACAAGGTATAAGCTTGAGTTACTTTTGCTAAATGAGTCGCACAAGCCCAGGCTAATGCCAGACCATCATAGGTACTTGTGCCTCGACCAATTTCATCCATTAATACAAGACTATTGCTTGTTGCATTGTTAAGTATATTTGCAGTTTCAGTCATTTCCACCATAAAGGTTGAACGACCACTGGCAAGATCATCCGACGCACCGATCCGGGTAAAAATACGATCAATCGGACCGATGATGGCTTTATTAGCCGGTACATAACTGCCGATATGCGCAAGTAAAACGATTAATGCGGTTTGACGCATATAAGTCGATTTACCGCCCATATTCGGGCCGGTAATAATCAGCACTTGATGATCGGCATCCAGGGTTAAATTATTTGCGATAAAAGGTTCGGCCTGAATTTGCTCAACAACGGGATGTCTTCCCGCTTGAATTGAAATGACTTTTTCTTCAGTCAGTGCAGGCGCAGTAAAATTTAGGGTTTCAGCAATTTCTGCAAAACAAAGGTAAATATCAAATTCAGCTAAAGCCGACGCACATTTTTGTAAGTCAGGTAAATACTCGACAACAATATCCAGCAGCTGATCATAAAGCATCTTTTCACGAGCTAGTGATTTATCTTTTGCGCTGAGAATTTTATTCTCAAACTCTTTTAGTTCAGGTGTGATAAACCGTTCAGTCGCTTTTAAAGTCTGGCGACGATTATAATTGTCGGGAACATCAGATGAATGAAGTCGACTGATTTCTATGTAGTAACCGTGTACACGGTTGTAACCAACTTTCAATCCCTGAATACCGCTACGCTGTTTTTCCTGTTCTTCCAGCTTGGTTAAAAATTGACCGGCATCATTACTAAGTTGCCTTAGTTCATCAAGTTCTGAATCATAACCCTCGGCAATGACGCCACCGTCGCGAATAATAACAGGAGGTTCATCCACTATTGCCTTATTCAATGTCTTCAGTAAATCGGGAAACAGGTTAATGTTCTGTGAAAGCACATCCAATCCGGGGCTATCAATATTATTTAGCTTTTCTTTAATAGATGGCAATAAAGTCAGGCTGTCACGTAATTGTATAAGATCGCGTGGTCGAGCCGATTTTAAAGCAACACGTGACATAATGCGTTCTATGTCACAAATGCCGCGCATGCTTTCATGAAACTCACTGTGAATTCGATTGTTTAATAATTTATCGACAACATCGTAGCGTAATTTCAAAGTAGCCTGGTTACGAACAGGTTGTTGTAACCATCGACGCAATAAACGACCACCCATTACAGTTGATGTTGTATCGATAACATTGAGTAAGCTATGAGACTTTCCTTCGACCAGTCCTGTTTCAAGTTCAAGATTACGACGTGAAACTGCATCTATTTGAACAATGTCATTTGCAATATTTATTTTTGGTATTTGCAAATGTGGTAAGTTTATCTTCTGTGTGTCGTTAAGATATTGAATCATACAGCCTAAGGCTGAAATAGCAGTCTCCATATCTTGACAACCAAAGCCATTCAAATCTTTAATTTTATATTGTTCTTTAATGATAGTTTCGGCAGTAGCGTGATTAAAATGCCAGTCAGGACGTTTGGTTAAAGTTACATTTTTATTATCCGATATTTTGTCATCGAATGATTCGCTAATTAAAACCTCTGCCGGTTGAAATTGTTCAATTACATCTTCTAGTGAATCACTGTGTTCAATTTCCTGTAGTGAAACCTGACCGCTACTTAGTTCAACGCTGGCTAAACCAAAATGATGTTTGCATTTATGAATAGATAATAAAATATTCGAAACACGTTCATTTAATAAAACATCTTCGGTAACTGTACCTGGTGTGATAATGCGAACGACTTTTCGTTCAACAGGACCTTTACTAAGAGCCGGATCACCGATTTGTTCACATATAACAACAGACTCACCCAGCTTGATGAGTTTAGCCAGATAATTATCAACCGCGTGATAGGGGACACCTGCCATCGGTATCGCATTACCACCTGATTTACCGCGTTTGGTCAGTGTAATATTTAATAAACGTGCCGCTTTTTTGGCATCATCATAAAACAACTCATAAAAATCGCCCATACGAAAGAATAACAACATATCGGGATACTCAGCTTTGAAGCCGAGAAATTGCTGCATCACGGGAGTATGATTTTGTCTTTCTATTTTAGTTGTATTCAAAGTTAAATTGTTTTCGATATAGTTTTATTAAAATAGAATTTATCTCACCTAGTCAGGTGTTTGAGCACTTAAAGTCCAGTAACCAGTTTGTGTAGTAATATCCGGAGGTGTCGATGTGTCTTTAACTGAATGATCACCAACATCATCGCATTGGTAGAATGGTTCTCTTGTTGTGGTTGCAACAGCAGAAATATAACCGCCACCTGATAGCCCGGTATTGATAGCATCTAAACTGGCAGCTGATTGCATTCTAACAATCGCTTGAGAATGGATTGGAAACCGACCGTTATCAAGGCATCCACGTTCAAATGTTCCTGTAGCATTGAATAGTCCCGTGCAACCAGGGCAGTTGTTACTTAATGGATTAGTTAACATAATACCTATTGCTCGATTAATATAAGGAACATACATTGGGTAACAATAACTGACTCTTATCTTTAATAAGTTAGCATCCTGTATTGTTAAACCCGCATCTGAAATTGCATTACGATACATTAAGTTATCATTAGGTATTGTGTCATCACCATTAGGATCAAGATTGTTATCATCAAAGGCGGCTGCAGGGGGGTTAATGATCTCTATATTGACAAAATTATTTTCGATTTCCTGATAAACAATCTCCCTCCCACACATAACATCATCAGAAGTATCATCATGAGTATGAATAGCTGCCATGGCCCGGGCAAAGGCATTTTCCATTTCACTCATACGAGCATTCGCTACGGCACCAGTTCGGGCAGTTTCAAACGCGGCATAGTTTAAAGTGATTTTTGCATGATAAATTAGTGCAAACTGGAAAGCGCCGAGTAGTAAAAGCAATATTATTGGCGTAACGATGATAAATTCAACCATGCTTTGGCCGCTATGTCTTTCCAAATTCTTTGTCATGGTTTTAGACATCAATTATCCACCATTAATTTGAGTATAGTTACTCTGTTTCAGTAGACTCAAAACCTGTAGACATCAGGTTAGTTACTGAATTTACAACATTTTTTGCTCTTACATTAAGCGGATCACTAGTATCAGTGTATTCGAGCATCTCTATAAAAGTACTGGTCGCCTGACGTAACTGTACGATTCCCAAATTGTGCCATATTTTACTGTTCTTTGTATCGCGTGAGAGGGCATTTTTGTATGCATATTCCGCAGCGTCTAAACGATCAGTCCTCGCATAAATATTTCCCAGTCGAAACCACGGTTCTGTTTCGGCGGGAATTTTTTTTGTCAATTTCATGTAAGCAATTTCTGCCTTTTTCCAGTCTTCATTTTGATAAGCAATTTGTGCTGCTTGATTTGTTTCAGCAATATCGGATATTTCTTCAGCTGAATTAGTTTCTGGTTTAACATTTTGCATGTCGCAAGCGGATAAAAAAATGATAAAAATTAATAATAAATAGTTATAAGCCGAACGCATCTTTTTCCTCCCAGAGTAGAGTCATTCCTGTTTCCAGTTTTAATTGCTCAATCGTTCCAACTGGCATTTCGACAACCATTGTAGTACCAGGAGAATATGCCATTCTGAAGGGCATCAATGACGATACAAGTTTTTTAATTTTCCAGTTTTTGTTGATAAATGCCAAGTCGATTGCATAAGTCATAAAAAAAGTATGAACAGATGAGCATGGCGAAATTAATAAAGCTTGATCCGGTTGTAATGGAGGCCGGCCTAATAAGCCTTGCATCCGTTCAATCATGTTACTGGTGCGCATAACATGTGAAATTACAAGTCTGTTGTTATCCGGGTTGGACAAGTATCCTGCAATCAAAGCATACCTTGAGAAGTAAATTTCATTACAATTGGAAAACCGAGCACTATAAATGTAACCGGAAATATAAATATGATAAGTGGACCAACAAGTTTGATTGGTGCTTCCATGGCCTGTTTTTCTGCACGTTGAAATCGTTCATTTCGACGTTGGTCAGCCTGAACTCGCAATACCGCTGCCATACTTGAGCCCATTTTTTCCGCCTGAATCATAGCACTAACAAAACTGGTTACTTCTTTAATATCCAAACGGTCTGCCATACGTCTTAATGCTTCTGATCGGGGTAAACCCGCGCGAAGATCACGGAGCACGATTCCAAATTCATTACGTAAGGGACTCTTCGGTGCTTTCTCCATTGCCTGTCCTAAAGCACCTTGAAGATTAAGTCCTGCTTCTACCGCCATAGTAATAAAATCAAGATAAACTGGCATTGCTTTCATTACTGCCGTTTCCCGTCTTTTCCGATTGTCACTTAACCATATATCGGGTAATACAAAACCGACTATCATTGCAAATAAAACCCAGATAGGCTGCCCGCCTTTTAATGCATTCACTAGAATCAATCCAAAAAGCGTACCGCCAATGGTACTGATAATTCTTAGTGCTACAAATTGGTCAGCATTTAGTAGATAACTGACGCCAGTATGTTGAAGCTTCTTTTCTATTTTTTCCATTAATTCATATGGCAATCGGGAAGAGAAAAAGTAACTGATGATCTGAATAAATGGCCAGATAAGACGCAGACTCAGAGGTAGCGGATCCATGTATGTTCTGTCTTCTTCCTGCACCAATGAATTTAAAAAATAAACAGTCAGGATAAAGAAAAATACAGCAAGACCCGTGGAACCAACTGCACCGTCAAATAATATGGAATGATCGTTTATAATTGCATTCATTTTTTCATTCATATTAATAACCTGTTAAACGTCTATGTTGGTAATTTTGCGGATCATGACGTAACCTAAAAATTCCATAATGATAATGACGGCAAGGACGGCATAGCCGACTGTTGTGGTCCAGAGTTTTTCCATACTTTCGGGTTCCATAAAATACAACAATACGGCTAGTAATACCGGCAGCCCTGTCATAACGATGCCTTGTAATCTTCCTTGTGCAGTTAAGCTATCTATTTTCCCTTCCATCTGGTGTTTACGCATTAGAGTATTCGCTAAAGATTCCAGAATTTCTGCCAAATTGCCTCCAATCTCGCGATTGATTCTAAGAGCAGATGTAAGCATGGCAAAGTCTTGTAGAGGTAGACGTTTTTCCATATTAGAAAGTGACTTGTCAAAATCGGTACCTATACGCTGTTCACGCATGAATAACTCAAATTCCTGACTGAGTGGAGCAGGTTGTTCTTTAACTAGTCCCTCCAGAGCAATATTTAGACTGGCACCAGCACGCATAGCACCCGTTAGCATTAATAATCCATCTGGCAGTTGTTCTTCAAACTTTCTTAAGCGTTTTTTTCGCATCGAACGATAAATAGCACCCGGCATGATAGCAAGCATGCCAAATACTGCTAAAGCTGTTGGCAGGTCACCAATAAGCAACCAGATTAGAGTCGGTATAATGACGATAGCAAGTATATTGATATAAAACAGACGCGTTGCATCAACGAATAGAAACATGTCGGCCATATTGGCACTGGCACTTTCTGTAAATGTTTCTTTGTAACCAACCATGAATACAGAGGCTTTTCTCAAGACGGCATAGGCAAAGAGACTTGCCGCAAGAAAAACGACAAGGATTACTATTGGAAATAATGCACTACTGGTTAAATTAAGTAAGAATTCCATCTAATTATCAAAAATGCTCATATCAACGGATAATCCGCGTTGTCTAAGATCTTCATAAAATTCTGGAACGCGTCCGGTTGCATGAAAATAACCTTTTATCTTGCCATCATCATCAAAGCCTTCTTGTTGAAATTTGAAGATGTCCTGCATTTGTACAATGTCACCTTCGGTGCCGGTAATTTCTGTGATGTTAACTACTTTACGACTACCATCACTAAAACGGGTTTGTTGTACAACAATATCAACGGCAGATGCTACCTGATCACGGATAGCTTTACTGGGTAGATCCATACCTGACATCATGACCATGACTTCAAGACGGGCAATTAAATCGCGCGGTGTATTCGCGTGAGCTGTTGTTAATGATCCATCATGACCTGTGTTCATTGCCTGTAACATGTCGAGTGCTTCACCACCACGACACTCACCAACAACAATTCGATCCGGACGCATACGCAAACAGTTTTTAACTAAATCACGAATTGGTATGGCGCCTTTACCTTCCATGTTAGGCGGTCTGGCTTCAAGACTAACAATATGCGGTTGAACTAATTGAATTTCAGCAGCATCCTCAACAGTAACAATACGTTCTGTTGGCGGAATAAAGTTTGATAGCACATTGAGTAACGTTGTTTTACCACTGCCTGTTCCGCCGGAAATAATAATATTTTTATGGTGGATGACTGCCATTTGTAAAAAAGTCACCATAGCCTGATTAATAGCATCGAATTTAACAATGTCATCGGCTGTTAATTTCTTCTTGGAAAATTTTCTGATAGTTAAGCAAGGTCCACGCAAAGCAAGTGGCGGAATAATTGCGTTAACACGGGAACCATCTTTCAAACGAGCGTCAACCAATGGAGAGCTTTCATCAATACGACGACCCAAGGGTGAAACTATTCGTTCAATTGCGGACATTACTGCATCATCACTACTGAAAACGACATCAGACTTGGTTAACTTACCCGCCATTTCAATGTAAATTTCATCGAATTTGTTGACCATGATTTCAGTGATTTCATCTCTGGCCAATAATTCTTCCAATGGACCAAGTCCTACCGCTTCATTTAATACATCTACGGCTAACTGTTCTTTATTGACATCATCCGGAAACTTGCCTTCCATTTCGGCAATGATTTCCTTGATCAGTTTTTCCACATGGTGCTTGAGTTGTTCTTCACTCATCGTGCCGATGTCCGTTCGACGTAGATCCATTAAATGTAATAATTCTTCGTGGACCCGATTACGCCACATAAAGCGATCTTTTTGGAATAATGATTCGTCTACTTCGATTTCAGCGTGGTGTTGAACACCTATCATCGTCTTTACGTCATCGACATCTTCAACGTACGCACCTTCTGCTGATTCATCAATCCCGGCTGTAATATGAAATCCGGCAATACTAATCACATCCCTTGAACGTAAAGGACCATAGCGTTTGATTACTTCACCATTGACTAGCGTGCCACCATCGCTTTTATCTTCGATAAATAAGCCTTCGGCATTTCGCTGAATTTCGGCGTGATAAGGCTGGACTTTCCAGCCCCTTAATTGAATAAGGTTATCTCTGGCTTTACCAATACCGCAGTCATTAATCGGGCAACGTAAGCCCTTTATTTTTTTTCCATCTTTCGTTTTAACAACAACATCAAACATATTGGCCTCAAATTAAATTTACGCTAACTTTATTTTTGTTTGAAAAATTACGATTAATCGGTAATAAATAATTAATCAAGTATTAAATCGCCACGATCAAGAATGATTGCTGTATCAACTCTTTCGGTAAATTCATCCAGTTTTTGTTTTCTTTCAACAATCTGATCTTGATTGTAATTAGAATTGGCATCAAACACTGTTGGTGTTACAAAAATAATCATTTCCGTAAGTTGATTTTGCCAGGCAGTTGAGCGAAACAGGGCTCCTAAAACGGGGATATCTCCCAGGAATGGAAATTTATCAATTGATTCAGAAATATCACGGCTTATTAAGCCAGACATAACCATTGTTTCGCCGTCCTTCATATGAACTTCAGTACTGGTTTTTCGTGTTAGAAAACCAGGAGGGTTAACGGCCACCGTTTGGTCAACTGCACTGACTTCAGTCGCCACAGTAGCCATAATATTATTTTGATCATCAACTACGGGTGTGATTTCAAGAATGATACCAAACTCTTTATATTCAACATTAGTTCCAGCCAGACTTGATGTGACAATTGGGATTTCGCCGCCAGCCAGAAAATCTGCTGTGCCACCACTGCGTGCACTGAGTCTGGGTTCAGCAAGTATCACAGCATCACCATTCTGGGCCAGTATGTTAATAACCGAACTTATATCGGTACCGATACCGACAGTGCCTTCAGGACTGACTAAGGTTGTTCCTGTCGTTGGGAAATTGGGTGATGTTGAATCTGTTAAAGGTGAGAGAAACGCACTTGGTAACCAGATATGAGCAAACGCAGCGCTCGGGCCTTGAATAGAATCTGCCCAGTTAATGCCTATTGTATTAAGCGCTCTTTTCTTAAACTCAGTTAATTTAACGTCCATGCTTACCATTTTTGTTGATGGTAGTATTGAAGGTGGCGTTATCTGGTTTACCTGAGTCAGGTTAATGACATCTTTATAAACCGCTAAAACAGTTTTGATGGCCGTGTCTTCCCGACACTCTTCCACGCCAGCAGTACAATTTAATGTCCCGGTAAGAAAAATCTTCTGATTGATCTCTTTAATTTCAACTCCTTGTAAACCAACTAACAGGGTTTCGAGTTCTGTGATTACGCGATTATTATCAGACTCATTTATCTCGACTTTGACATTGCTTTCAGAGCCATCGCTATACCAGATATGAACGATTGTTTCGCCTTTCTTTTCGGCAAGGATTAATAACTGACCATTATCGAGTATAGAGGTGCTTAATACGTCTCCCTTGCCAACCGCTACTCGGTCAACTGCGCCGACTTCAAGAATCTTGACCTCGCCGACAAATAAGGAAAGTTGATCTGTCGCATGCGCCATAAAAGAAATCGCAAACAATAATAATGTGATGATAATTTTCTTCACTTTAAACCACCTGTTTATGTAAGACTTTTATTTTGAACCAAGTCTATTAATTTTTATTTATATAAAACTGTCACTAGTTCTTTAAGGCTGTTGTTCGGTTGCCGGAGGCGCTATGGGGAACTCTGCTGCAACCGGCTCTACTTTTATAGTATTGGTTGTTGCAACACCATCTTTACCTGAGCCACCGAGTACAAGTGCAACCCAGGTTGGCATTTCAGGTATCTTAAGTTCAATTTCGTCCTCGCCAAATGTTGGTGGTAAGCTCGAACCAGATACCCCGGCAATGACATTGCCATTACTGTCGCGTACGGTGCCATCAGCATCGACAATCAGGTTTGCATCTTTCATGATTGATCCATCAGGTGCAATGACATTGCCATTTTCATCTACAGTAACACCAGCTAATACTTTTCCATCGGCCGTCATCACAGTGCCGTCTTCAGCAATAATAAAACCATCCTTATTTACAGTAACTTTTGGACCACTTAAGACTTTTCCGTCTTTTGTCATCACGGTGCCGTTTGCAAGTACCTGAATATCATCAGCACTAACAACATTACCGTCTTTATCAACATAGTCACCATTTTCATTAATCGTGTAGCCAGCAGCTTTCATCAATTCGTCTTTGGTGGTAACGGTTCCATCTGCATTAAAAACGAGTTGATCTTCGGGAATGACATTACCGTTTTCATCAACATACTCACCATTCTCATTAACAGTGATGCCCTTGGCGCCCAGTAATTGCCCGCCCTTGGTAGTGACAGTACCATTTGCCGAGATGGAGATATCTTCCTTATTAATGACTTTGCCGTCAGCGGTGACCCAATTGCCATTTTCATCGATGGTTGCGCCTGCGGCTGCGGCAGCCTTTTGTAATGCGGCTGCTTTTTTCATTTCGTTAGCATTATTAAGGAGATCCAGCGCGGTAATGCCCGTAAAATCAGCACCGCCACGGTCATGACGATTACGCAGGATTCCCAACAAATCACCTTGATCTTCTGCCATTAAAATGAGCGCTGCCTGCTTTGGCGAGACATCTATAGTAATTGATGTAAAAGTATTGCTTTGTCGACGCTGTGGAAGACCAAGCCTATCGAGATAGTCTTGATAAGCCTCGCGTCCAGTCGCCAGCACCAGTACGTCTTGTAGTACTGGCAAAATAACATCATTGGCTTTCTTGCCAGCGACGGTCTGTAACAACTCGGGAGGTAACTCTCCGACTCCAGCACTATTTGCCGCTTGCAAAGCAGCTTCCTCAAGTCCTGGTGGTAAATCACTTGTCGCAGAATAGCCAATGACTCTGGTTCCAATATTGACAAACAAGTCGACGCGGTTACCTGGACGCAGCATGCCTGCGATAGATTGTGGTTCATCAATCTGGATAGTGATTGCGCGACGGTCTTTTTTTACCAAATCAGAGAAATCAACCGGGAAAGTCTCATCAACAAAACTGGTTAATAGTGATTTACCACGACTAATATCTTCAACAATAAAACGACCAATATAGTTTTCAAATTCACCCGGTTTGACCGCGCTTGGATGAACATAATTTCCTGGTATTTGTCTGACTGCAAAGTCAGCTGCTTTTAGTTTTATGCCTTTGCTCAAATCCTGTTTGGCAACGACAACGGCAACCAATGTTTCTTCATCCCCGGCAAGACTGGCGATAAGAGCGGCCTCTTTGCTTTTTAGATACATCACAGATAAGAATGCTGCAGCAATACCAAATACAATTGATGCAATGAAAACTGTTCCCGTTTTAGCACCGCTAGGTGAAGCCATACCAATATCCCCAATTAAATTGATTGCTTTTTATTATTAGGTTGATAATTCCAGCAATTATCAACCCGATTACTATTTAATCTTTTAAACGTAGACTACTTCAAGCTTACAAGGCATCGAATGGATTGCCTGTACAAAAATCACAAAAGTCGTCCAAGCCAATATCAAAATTACCGGCGAATGTAACTGCATCCTGTACCTCGGGAGGTAAGCTAGTTAAAGCCAGATCCTTTATATCATCAACCATTTGATTTGGATTGTCAGATAGGTATTCGCGGTATTCACTAGGCATTCCCTGATCGTTATACATCTGAATCAGTTCAATGTAATTTTCTTTGTCCGGATAGTCTGAAAGTGATATGGAGTAACTATAGGCGTCGTAATTACTTCTAATGGTATTTGTCAGATCAATAATAGCGTTACGGCCAGAACCTGTGGTTAAGACTAGGATTCCGAAAGTCATAACCACGGTATATTCAACCATTGATTGGCCGGTTTGTTGCCAAAATTTAGAGTTCAGTCTAGACAGTTTTTTATATTTTTTAGCCAAGATTAGGACCACTCTCAATGATTTTCAGATTGCACAACAACAACACTGCCATTGTTTGCTTTATTGATAACAATACTAACATTATCAGCACCATTACTGAAACGTAAACTTCTTGTATTACCACCCGAAATTGTCTGATCCATGTCGACGCCCCAATCCTGATTTTGATAATGATTCAGATAAAAAATGGCATTACGTTCAACAGAATATTTATTCATCATTTGCAAGGTCCGACCATTTTTCCCAATATCACGGGAGCTAATATCATTAACCACATTACTACCACTCAATTTCGGGAAGCCCTTGCCTAACTTGGGTAGGTTTTCTGGATCCGGCATTTTGCTGATGGCGAGTAAACCACTGGAACCTCGATCGCCTTCTTCAGTTACCTGGACTGTCATCAAGTAACCGTTTTCAACTCGAGTTATGATTTTCCACGGTTCCAATGCATCCGTTTCGGTATAGCCCGGTTTTTCTTCTGTACCTGCGGGCCAGAACTCACGATAAAATTGCAGTACGTCTTCTACAGAGCGCCTGCTTATAAACTGGCGGATATCCATCGATACACCATTGACAACCATATTATCGCCGGGTCGTCCTATCATCGAATCCGGAGGTGCTGGAAATTTTGGTGCAGCAACAGCAATGTTAGTGCAAAGAAATAGACTACCAACAACATAAAATAAGTTAAGCAGAGGCTTATTCTTTTTCATTTATTCACAGTCCGAATAAGTTGGTTCAGGATCAAAGTTACAAATTCCATCCGGACAATCATGGGTGCCTGATTGGTCACCGAGACGATCAGGGTGAACAGCATCCGGATTCATATAACCCAGCCAGAGGCTACCATTACCGTGTGTTGGTGCATGTGATTGATCGGCATAGGTAACATAATCTTTTGTTCCACTGTCCCATTTTGCGTAGTTACCTTCGACAAAATCAAGTGGATGATTTATCAATGATGGGTTACAAAATCGCCATTCCGGTGCAATGATGCTTGCTACTTCCAGAACTGGTTCAAGACCAGGAACAGCGCTTATTAAGTCGGCCAGTATCCTTGTAGGAACCATGCCACCGGTTTGATTGATTGTGTGTTTTAGACTACCCGTGTTCCAGCCATCAGTTAATACGGCAGCAGTGGCAACAGCCTCAACATTCATTACGGCAGTAGCATCATCAACCCCCGGCGTATCTCTCAAATTTGGAAAATCGATTAGTCCAGTGGGAGCTGTTAGAGAGATAGAAACAGTCGATTCCGCTTTGCCGTTAGTATTAATCATGGTGAAACCAACACCGCTATTCGTTAGATCCATAACCCAGGCCAGAGCACTAAAGACACCATCGATGATGTCGAGCAGGGTATTCATCAGACCAAAAGTATAATCCGGTGTCGAACCTTGAGTTACAGCAGGCGTACCGCTATTACCATTAGCAATCAGAGGGTCACCGTGGTGGTCGGTCCATAATAGATCACGATCATCCCTGTCCCAGGTATTGGTAATATCATTTGGCTCAATAGTGGCTCTGGTGTCAGAAAAAAAGCGTCGTCGCGATTCATTTTGCACTTGCGCTGAACTTTTTACCCGCTGGAGAATATCTGCTTCATCACCATCTTCGAAACCGCTCGGTGTTTCAGAATCTGCTCCATACCAAACTGTATATTCCCATGTTTCATAGCGAGCAGATTGTATTGCCCGATGTTTGATATCGATGTATTTTCCGAGCAATGGAATGAGCAAAAACAATGGGACTAATACCGTTGCCGCCGTTACCAGTGTTTCAGTCATTGCCTGACCTTTATTAGATGATTTACTTTTGTATATTCGCATCTAAAATAAACTCATTATGTCGTCTGGTATGCTGGCAAGCTGTGTCAGTAAATCTGCGATACTATCGATTGTGCCAAAGGTTTGTTTTTGTTGCAGGGCAATGGCAACCATACGATCAGCATTGGTTGTTTGCACCAGCCGTGCTTGCCAATAGGGATTAAAAGCACTGCCATATTCCTCCTGATCATCAGCACGACCGAAATAGGCCAGATCTAATGGACGGCTAAAGTAAACTTCTGATTTGGCTATGGCCCCCAGTTCTCCATCAGCAATACAACCATCATTAAGATGAAAGGCATTATCAAAAGATAAACCGGCGGTTGTTGCATCAGCTGTGTTGTCGATGCAAGCCGGAGTTGTATCAGTCAATGGAGCATTATTGCTGTAGATATCTACTGCGTCTTTTACCACACCAGCGAGAAAATAAGGTGCTTCATAACCCCAGGGTGTTGTTTGTTCTTCGGTATCTGAATACATGGGTAAGCCGCGATAACTGGTATTTATTCGGCGTTGGGTAGTAGGCATTGTCGCGATGACAGTAGGTACTTGATAGGCTAGATGACTCCAAACAGGTCCGCGAAAGCCAACAAAAGGCGGTGCCAGCGTACCTGATGGATCCATTCCCCAAGCCTGACTATGATTTGGAGCCCCTCCATAACCATCGGCTGATATATTGAACAAATCAGTCCCCGTTACTTTTGTTCTACCGATTTGAGCTGAACCGGAACTAAACGGCGCTGATGTCGGAAAGGGTAGATCGATATCGAATAACTCGACATCATCTATTGGACTGGGAAGATTGAGTTTCATTGCACCTCTGGCAAAAGTACCACTCGTGGTATCTAAATCCACACTTGCGCCAAAGTCTGCTCCTAAGACAGTAACACCAGCACCAAGATGAAAAACCAGATTCATTAGAACTGATGTTGCATCAGCAGATGACCAGTTGTATTGATTACCTAATTCATCTGCCATGGCGCGCAATTCGCTGGCACCGGTCTTTTCCAGATCAAACGATAGTTGAAAGATAAATTCCATCCAAACCTGAGCGACACCAATATCAATAACATTGAAACGCACATCCCCGTCATTATCAAAATCGGAATCAAAATCGATCGGGAATGGTGGAATGTCCAGTGGTAAGGTCCAGCCACGCTTTCTTGACCATTCGTCTCGTGAGCCATTCACATGTGCAGCAAGGCGTTGAAAACCATCAACATGCTCTGCAGTACTTGGGTTATAGGTTTTGACAAAACTTCCGGGTACACCCGGAATCTCAGCGAATGTGAAGGTATGGGCTATCATTGAGAGGATGCCGAAGTCTGATATTTTGGCGCCCGGTGCATTATCATTGACCAGGTCGATATAGGCGCTTAGCGAATAAAGAATACTGCCATAGTGATATCCGGTTTGTGCCGCACTATAAGCCTTATTGATATAGTGCATAACGGTTGCACCGATATTGCCGATGATCTTGAAGACTTTAAACATAAAATCACCGGGAACTTTAAAAGCCAGATTAGTGGCAAGTTTAAAGACATTTTCTACGGCATCACCAGAGGTACCGAGAGTTGCTGCCATGACCAATGGGTAGACAAACAAACGTTCGTAGGCCATCAGGTAAGATTCAAATGAAGACCAGTGTGTTGCCCAGGAAGCCATACCGACCATCTGACCAATAGCAACTTCATTCGCTACCATGGCGCGGTTAGTATAGGACATGAAATTCAGATCACGCGCCTCAGTAATAGAAACACTGTAGGCCGCCGCGTCAGCGGCATTTTGTACCTGCATTTTTTCACTGGTAACCTTGCCGGCCTTGTAGAGAAAAACCAGTGATAAGACGACAACACCGAGAAACAGTACGACAAAAATAATCGACTGTCCTGTCTGCTGTTTTGGTGAGTTTAATCGACTAAACATAGGTTTGATGATTAGCCGACGGGTGCTAGAGGATCAATCTTAAGACATAGCACCCGGGGTCAGATCATTATTCCTTAAAGTCTTTATCAGACGAAATTATTTATCTGCAAACGTATCTAAAGTCGCAGCACCACCTGCGGCTTGAGCTTCAGTTTGTCGTGCAGCCCCATCAGAACCGATAGTTGAACCATCACCACCGGCCAGCTCTGCTGTCATTGCGCCAGTTTGTTCACGAATAACGTCACCAAAAACGGTATAGACCGCGATAGCTGCGATTGCGATCAAGGCAACAATAATGATGTATTCGGTCATGCCTTGACCTATTTGTTTCATAAAGCGTTTCATGTCTCTCTCCTCCAACGTATGCATTCTAATAATATGTAACAGTAATGGTTAATTATTGCCCCTTATCTGCACAAACGCAATGACAGTTGTCGCTTAGGTTGAAGTCAGTAATTGCTGACTTGAAATTCTGCCAGCTAATCCCTATATATCATGCCACAATGAATTAATTATTAATAAAACCGGGGTTTTTTAAAATGGCAGTAGAAGCAAAACAGGAAACATTGGGATTCCAAACTGAGGTTAAGCAGTTATTACACCTCATGATCCATTCTTTATACAGTAATAAAGAGATTTTTTTACGTGAACTCGTCTCGAACGCATCGGATGCGGCAGACAAACTGCGTTTCGAGGCGTTGCAAAACGATAGTCTATATGAAGATGATTCAGCGTTAAAAATTAAAGTTGAATTCAACAAAGACTTAAAAACAATTACCGTTATCGATAATGGTATAGGTATGTCGAGAGAAGAGGTGATTGAGCATCTAGGCACCATTGCCAAATCAGGTACACGTCAGTTCTTTGAAGCATTGACTGGCGATCAAACTAAAGATTCACAACTAATTGGCCAATTTGGCGTAGGCTTTTATTCCTGTTTCATCGTCGCAAAAAAAGTGGAGGTTTTTACCCGTCGTGCTGGTCTGGCTGGTTCCGAAGGTGTGCATTGGAGTTCCGAAGGTGAAAATGATTACAGCATAGAAACAGTGGAACGTGCCAGGCGTGGAACAAAAGTCGTATTACATCTTCGTGAAGATATGGATGAATTTTTAAATGACTATAGTTTGAAAGGGATCATCAGCAAATATTCTGATCACATTTCTTTGCCAATCATCATGGACAAAGAAGTTGAAATAAAAGATGAAGAAAATGATGGCGACAAGAAAGAAGATGAAAAGAAAGAACCTGAATTTGAAACGGTTGAAGAAACTGTAAATAGCGCCACTGCGTTATGGGCGCGTAATAAGAAGGATATTAAAGACGAAGAATATAACGAGTTTTATAAACACGTAGCCCATGATTTTGAAGATCCTATGGCACACATTCACAACAAGGTTGAAGGTAAACTGGAATACACTTCACTGTTATATGTTCCTTCCAGAGCACCGTTTGATCTTTGGGACAGGGAACAACGTCATGGGGTGAAACTTTATGTGCGACGCGTGTTTATTATGGATGATGCAGATCAGTTGATTCCATCCTGGTTACGTTTTGTTCGTGGTGTGGTTGATTCAGATGACTTGCCGCTCAATGTGTCTCGCGAAATTTTGCAACATAATAAAGTGATTGATTCAATTCGTTCCGGTTGTACGAAAAAAGTCTTGAGTTTGTTAAAAACCATGGCAGAAAAAGATCATGATAAGTATGCAGAGTTCTGGAAAATTTTTGGCAAGGTATTAAAAGAAGGTGTCATAGATGCACCGGAATATAAAGATGATTTATCAAGCCTGTTCCGTTTTGCCAGTACGCATGAAGATATTGAAGAACAGAAAGTTTCATTGAAAGACTATGCTGAACGTATGCAGGAAGGGCAAAAGGCTATTTACTACGTAACGGCCGATTCTTATGCAACAGCGAAGAATAGTCCACACCTTGAAATCTTCAGGAAGAAAGGTATTGAAGTCTTGTTGTTGATAGACCCCATTGATGAATGGGTTACCACACATCTTACCGAATATGATGGAAAGCCTTTGCAATCAGTGAATAAAGGTGAGTTGGATCTCGGTGAAATCAAGACAGAAGATGAACAAGAAGAAGATAGGGACAATGGAGATTTCGACAAACTAGCGAAGCGCATTAAAGAAATCCTCGGTGAAAAAGTAAAGGATGTTCGTACAACCTCGCGTCTAACCTCCTCTCCTGCTTGTCTGGTTAGTGATGATAATGATATGGGACGACATCTCGAACAAATACTCAAGGCATCAGGACAAAGCCTGCCAGATTCAAAACCAATTCTTGAAATTAACCCGGAACATCTACTGCTGGAACGTTTGAATCTTGAAGCTGATGAAGATCGTTTTGCTGACTGGTCGCATATTCTATTTGATCAAGCCTTACTCAGTGAAGGAGGGCAACTTGAAGATCCAGCTGGGTTTGTACATCGATTGAATGATGTATTTGCCATGTTAGGTGATAATAGCAAGAACTAGCTTTTTTCCAGTTTATTTAGTTCCGCTTCACGGATAAATTTTTCTGGTTGGTAATACTCGTACTTGGCCTGTTTTTCAGGCTGAGTATGTTGTATCTCATCCAGCTTTTCAGGGATAAATAGTGTGGTTCTTGGTCTTCGTGGATTAATATAAAGCGCACTTTTTTGTTTAACTATGGCTTTCATTTCAGTTAAATCAACCGGACTTATAGAATTAGTCATGCTGTTTTTTGTGCTTGCGCCATGAGTTCCTGTCTCTGAAATTTCTATAGGTCGATATTCAACACCATTGACCCGGTTTATTTCGTCATTAATTTCCTGATTAATAAGTTCCGACTTTTCTATCTCTTCGGCTGTTAATCTATTTTTCCCATAGGATTCAGTTGTTTTATCATTTACTAATTTTGAATTATTATAATCAGTCGTTGGTGTTTCTGAAGCGCGCTTATACCATGCTTGAGCGGTAGCTTTATCAGCTTCTGCTCCCATGCCTGCTTCATACATCATTCCAACATAGATATTTGCTTCCTGATTCCCTTGTGCGGCCATTGCTTTATATTGTTCAAGTGCCGACGTATAGTCGCCTTTCGCGTAAGCGGCATTAGCAGAATCCATTGAGCCTTCTGTACTGGTAATATGCTTTAGTGGAGGTGGTGCAGCTATTTCTTCTACAGGTTCGTCAGAAATTCCCAGTTTTTCCTTAAAATGGTTAAGTAATTTCATTTTTGCCGGATTGTCTTTATATTCAACTTCAGCTTGTTTAAGACGAGCAAGTTGCTCATCCGTAAACTGCGGTTTGTCGTCTTCAGCGGACACAAATGACGGTAATAGTAATAAGCATAGAATTATCATGTATTTGTTCATAAGATAGACATATAGAAATTATATTATTTGATTAAAGGTTAAAAATAATTCTAGTTAATAAACGCTAATAATACCATTTACTATGAATCAATCTGAAAAAGATATCTCAACGTTACTCCGCGAGCTAAATAAAATTGGCATCGCGTTATCTGCAGAGAAAGATCATGATCGTTTATTAGAACTTATTCTGGTCAAGGCGATGGAAATCACCAACGCCGACGGTGGTACACTCTATTCCCGAACAGATGATCAGCATCTGAAATTCGAAATTCTTCACAGTCGTTCGCTTGATGTTCATAAAGGTGGAACCAGTGGTGAAGAAATTTCGTTTTATCCCATAGCCCTGTATGACGATGAAGGAAACCCGAATAATCATATGGTGGCTGCAAATGCTGTAATCAGTGGTGAGACTGTAAACATTCCAGATGCCTACGCCAGTGAAGAATTTGATTTTTCCGGCACGCGTAATTTTGACAACAAAATGGGTTATCGTTCCACCTCCTTTTTGACGGTACCTATGACCAACCATGAAAATGACATCATAGGTGTGTTACAACTTATTAATGCCATTGATCAAGAGTCAAAAGAAGTTATTCCTTTTTCATCATTAGATCAGCAACTGGTTGAATCATTAGCTTCTCAAGCTGCGGTTACCATTACCAATAAAAACCTGATTAACGCACAAAAAAATCTGTTCGATTCATTTATTCAATTAATTGCTGATGCGATTGATGAAAAATCACCCTATACAGCAGGCCACTGTCGACGTGTGCCGGTATTAACTAATATGTTGGCAATCGCAGTTAACAAGGTTGATAAAGGGCCGTTGAAAGATTTTAAATTATCAGATGATGAGATATATGAACTTGATGTGGCGGCCTGGTTACATGATTGTGGAAAAATCACCACGCCAGAATATGTTGTTGATAAAGGGACCAAGCTGGAAACTATTAGTGATCGAATTCATTTAGTTGATATGGCATTTGAAGTAATAAAACGGGATGCCATTATTGAATCACTTAAATCAAGTTTAAAAAACATAAAGAATTCAGATGATATCGAACAGGAGTTGTCGAAGAATGAAATGCTGCAAAACACATTGGCAACGTTAACAAAAGAAAGAGATGATATACGTAAATATAATATCGGTGGTGAGTCGATATCAGAAGAAGATATAAAAAGAATTGAAGAAATTGCAAAAAGAACCTACGTTAGTCCGGAAGGTAAAACAGTTAAACTATTAGGTGAAGAAGAAATACAGAATCTGGAAATAGGACGTGGCACACTTTCAGTCAGAGAAAGAGAGATTATTAATAATCACGTTTCAGTCACAATCAAAATGCTCGAATCTTTACCTTATCCCAAACATCTGACGCGCGTACCCGAATTTGCTGGTGGACATCACGAAAAAATGGATGGCACCGGTTATCCAAACAAATTAACTAAACAACAAATGTCTGTGCAGGCAAGAATGATTGCTATAGCGGATGTATTTGAAGCACTGACAGCCAGTGATCGACCTTATAAAAAGGCAATGCCACTATCACAATCATTAAAAATACTTGGACAGATGAAACTGGATAATCATGTCGATGCAGATCTGTTTGATGTGTTCATCAATGAAAAAATTTATCTTGATTATGCCAATAAATATCTTGGTAAAGATAAAATTGATGAAGTTCATTTTGAAGATATTCCCGGATATAAAGCTCTCCAATAATTTACTGTGACAAAATCAATTAGCGTACGTGATTTAATACAGCGTACCGAAAAACAATTTTCAGAAGCCGAACTTTTTTATGGTCACGGCACTGACAATGCTCTCGATGAAGCATTTTATCTGGTTATGGTCGCTGCCGGCCTTGAATTTGATTGTAGTGATGAAGCATTGGATACCCCACTTAAACGAGAAATATTGATGCATATTGAAAGTTTAATTGATAAACGAATTAATCAACGTATCCCCGTTGCCTACCTTGTCAACCAGGCCTGGTTTGCTGGACGAGCATTTTATGTTGACGAACGTGTGTTAATTCCACGTTCGCCATTTGCCGAATTAATTACATCGCAATTTATGCCGTGGTTGTCATTTAATAATGTTAATTCAATTCTTGATATCGGAACGGGTAGCGGCTGTATCCCTGTTGCCTGTGCTTACGAATTTCCTCATGCCGCAATTGATGCCGTGGATATTGATGATGATGCACTTGCTGTTGCAAAAGAAAATATTAATAAACATGGTTTTAATAAACGCATACATTTATACAAATCTAATTTATTCGAACAACTCGATAGTAAAAAATATGATTTGATTATTAGTAACCCACCCTATGTGGGTCATAATGAGATGCAATCTTTACCAGCAGAGTATACTCATGAACCGGGACATGCACTTGAAGCAAGTGACAATGGCCTGGAACTGGTCGGACAAATATTAAGACAAGCGTCAGCTCATTTAAATGATGACGGTGTTCTGGCTGTTGAAGTTGGTAATAGTATGAATGCGCTTATTGAAAGTTATCCAGATATGCCTTTTATCTGGTTGGAGTTTGAGCGTGGAGGAGAAGGGGTGTTTTTATTAAATAAAACCGATTTGGAAGAATATCAGTTTTAAATCAATTGTTTGAAGTAGTTGCGCTTATTATACGGTTGCGTCCAGTTGCTTTAGCCTCATACAGAGCTTCATCGGCACGATTGAATATAGATTCAATGGAATCATCTTCAGTAATAACTTCAGTCACTCCAATGCTGGTTGTTACTTTAATGTTTTCGTTTCCCTGAGAAACACAGGTTTCTGAAATCAATTTCCTTAGTCTTTCAGAAAAGTTCATTGCCTGTTCCAGTGGGGCATCAGGTAACATAATGCATATTTCTTCTCCGCCAATTCGAGCTGCGAAATCGTATTCACGTTTTTCATGTTTGATTAAGTCAGAAATTTCTTGCAGAACCTTATCTCCTGCTGAATGACCATAGGTGTCGTTAATTGCTTTAAAGTGATCTAGATCCAGCAAAATAAAACTAAACGGTATACCGGAGCGATGAAAGCGTGATAATTCCTGTTCTATTTCTTTATTAAGGGCTCTGCGATTGTATAAGCCTGTCAGGGGATCTTGATTTGAAAGTTGGTCGAGTTCTATCAACAGATTTTTTTCATTGGTGACATCTCGCTCGATGGAAGCGAAATAAGCATAGTCTCCCTGTCCGTTTTTGATTGGAACAATACTAATATCAATCCAGAGTTTCTTTCCTGATTTAGTGCGGGATTGGGCAGTTGCTCTGACGGGCTTGTTATCACGAAGCGATTGACGCACATTATTTTTAGCTTCTTCATCAGAGCCGAATAATTCCAGTAGTTTTGCTTTTTTGCCTATCGCTTCTTCGGCGGTATATTCGGTGATTGTTGTGAAAGCGGTATTGACGTAAACAATTTCCTGATGAGTAACGTCATCCTGCCTTGTTTTGGTAACGACGACAATATCGTTGGCATATTTAACAATGTCGGAAAATCTGAAATCTTCTTCCATAATATTTATCGCATAAGTATGTTTTGACATAAAAATGACAAAAGCATATCGCTATGAGGAGTATAATTTTTCAAGTTTAAACTTTTAGTTATTATTTTTTTAAAGTATAGATACTATCGATTGTAATATCTAATATTTACAGAGGTATTCAATTTGGCGGAAATACGGAGAAATCATTAAAGAATTTTTTCGAACAAAAACGCTATATAACTTATTTTTTAAAAAATACTTGATTAAACTGTTTGAAACTTATCCAAAGTATATACTACTAAAAGAAGGTTACCTTAAGTTTTATATTAGACATATTTCAAGGAGCAGGTGAATGAGCCAGGATCGTGATGACGATCTGTTATTGAAAAAGAATCAGGTAGCCGGAAATGGTCTGCTTGATCGCAGGCTGTTTTTAAAAAAAGGCTTGCAGTTTAGTGCTATTTCGACGCTTGTTTCCACAGCAACATTAGCCTCAGCAACAGCCGAAACAAAAAAAGAATTTGATCCTGCAAACCCAACCTGGATGAAACAACCCGGAAAAGCCTTTTCACCTTATGGACTACCATCAGAGTTTGAGGATGATGTTCTTCGATACCCGTCGCCTAATGAAGTTGTTACCGGTAACGGCGTATCATGGACACCATTACACAAGATGGAAGGTACTATTACGCCAAATGGTTTACATTACGAACGGCATCACAATGGCGTGCCACAAATTGATCCGAAGCAACATCGCTTATTAATCCACGGTTTAGTTAAGAACGATTTAATTTTTAGTATTGATGATCTCTTACGTTATCCGATGCAATCTAAAACCTGTTTTATTGAATGTGGTGGTAATAGTAATGCGGGCTGGAATAGCCAGCCACATCAGGCGGAAGCGGGTTACTTTAATGGCATGGTCTCGTGTTGTGAATGGACGGGCGTGCCGCTTTCGGTTTTATTAAATGAAGTTGGGCTAAGAAAAAATGCTAAATGGATTATTGCTGAGGGCGCCGATGCCTTTGCCATGCAAATGTCCATTCCAATTGAAAAGGCGATGGACGATGCTTTTCTTGCGCTTTATCAAAATGGTGAACGTATAAGACCAGAAAATGGTTACCCCTTACGGTTGATTGTCCCCGGTTGGGAAGGGGTATTAAATGTAAAATGGTTGCGACGTTTAAAAGTCACAAATCGTCCGGTGATGGCGCGTAATGAAACTTCGAAATACACCGAGTTGCAACCTTCGGGTAAATCACGAATGTTTACATTTCCTATGGAAGCAAAATCATTAATCACTTCGCCGTCAGCACATATGCTGCTTAAAGAAAAAGGGCTGTATCAAATTACCGGTCTAGCCTGGTCAGGTAGAGGCAAGATTAGCAAAGTAGACGTGTCCGCCGATGGTGGCAAAACCTGGGCCGAAGCAGAATTACAACAACCCGTGCTTGATCGTTCATTAACCCGTTTTCGATTACCCTGGCAATGGAATGGTAAACAGTCCGTTATCATGAGTCGCGCGACAGATGAAACCGGTTATGTTCAACCTGATCGAAATAAATTAATTAAAGAAAGAGGGAAACATGGTTTCTTTCATTACAATGCAATAACACGTTGGCAAATAGATACGGATGGTTTCGTATCACACATTTATGAAAATGATGAAACGACAAAAAATAATTCTGACATCAGTATTGATAGCGGTTGGGATTAATTCCTTATACGCTGGTCCTAATCAAGATAGTCCTCATCTCGGACATACCATATCGCCTGAAGAAATTAAAAAATGGGACATTAGTGTTTTTCCTGATGGTGAAGGTTTACCTGACGGTAAAGGCAATGTTGTTGAAGGAGAAAAGTTATATCAGGAAAAATGTATCGCTTGTCATGGAGAAAATGGCCTTGGTGCATCATCTGATCAGTTAGCCGGTGCGCAAATGGGATTAAGCAGTGAATACCCCGAACAGACAATAGGAAGCTACTGGCCTTATGCAACAACCATCTTTGATGTTGTCAGGCGATCCATGCCGATGACTGCTCCCGGATCATTAACTAACAATGAAACTTATGCATTAACAGCCTATCTTTTATATTTAAATAACATCATCAGTAAAGATGATGTTATGAATGCATCGACATTAGCGAAAGTGAAAATGCCAAATGAAGATGGATTTATAAATGTTTATGAAGAAGAGAAGAGTAAGAAATAGTTCTTTTTTGTCATTTCCATGTGCATGTAAATACAGTCAAATTATAAATATTCTTTTTTTAACTTGATTTCCGTCTGTAGCAGGAATGACGAAAACGTTCTAATCAAACCCATCAGACAATGGATCATTTTCTACTTTATAATTCGTAATATATTTTTCTATTTCATCAATCTCAACCACACCCGGCCAGGTAACTAAAGGTCGTCCGTCGGGATGAAAAATCGTCATTGAGGGAATACCAACCAGCCATCGCCCGATGACTTCTGAAGCTTGTTCGATGTCTGCCAGAAAAAGGGGGTAGTCGAGTGGTTCTGTTTTTAGGAATTCTTGCAGGATATCCATTTTACCATATCCAAAACTGGGAAAATCCAGGGTGATTCCCAGCATAAAAATATCTGGATTTCGTTCGATGAACTTTCTAATTTGTGGTAACTCAGCCACACAGGCACTGCACGTTGGACTCCATGTGTTGATGACAACCCAGTTACCTTTACCAATATGATTACTCAACGCTTCCTCTTCGTTGGCAAGATTTACCAGACTCATGCTCAACGCATCCGCCTTAATTGATAAAGGTTGCAATAGTAAAAGCAAAATCAGGATTATTCGTATCATCTCAAGTCATTAAAGTTTATTTAATGGAGTTTGTTGTTTATTGGAACGAATATAGTCAATAGAGTTCAACCATGTACGGCATAAGCGTTAACGTATACAATAGCGCGCCATGTCAGGAAATACATTCGGAAAATTATTTACAGTTACCAGTGCCGGCGAAAGCCATGGGCCGGGATACGTATGCATTGTTGATGGCTGCCCACCGGGGATGGCGTTAACGGAAGCAGATATGCAGCACGACCTTGACCGTCGTAAACCAGGTCAGTCTCGTCATGTCACGCAACGTAAAGAATCAGATACAGTGAAAATTATGTCGGGTGTCTTTGAAGGCAGCACAACTGGAACACCAATTGGTTTGTTGATTGAGAATGAAGATCAAAAATCAAAAGACTATGGCAATATTGCCGAGATGTTCAGGCCGGGACACGCGGATTATACCTACCAACAAAAGTACGGAATTCGTGATTATCGTGGTGGTGGTCGATCATCTGCACGCGAAACATGTATGCGTGTCGCCGCTGGTGCGATTGCCAAGAAATATTTAAAAGAAAAATTTGATATTGTAATCCGGGGTTATCTATCACAAATTGGTCCAATAAAGATTGAGCATAAAGATTGGGATGAAGTAGAAAATAATGCATTTTTTTGTCCGGATCCTGATCGTATTGTTGAACTTGATGACTATATGGATACACTTCGTAAAGAAGGTGAATCGATTGGTGCTCGAATTAATGTCGTTGCTGAAAATGTCCCGGTAGGTTTGGGTGAACCTATTTTTGATCGTCTGGATGCTGATATT
The DNA here is from genome assembly GCA_013112535.1 of Pseudomonadota bacterium. Classification (GTDB taxonomy): domain Bacteria; phylum Pseudomonadota; class Gammaproteobacteria; order Eutrophobiales; family Eutrophobiaceae; genus UBA7359. The sequence goes on along the minus strand of JABFGI010000002.1, from coordinate 300,740 downwards.
GCACATGCGATGATGGGGATTAATGCTGCAAAAGGTGTTGAGATTGGTGCCGGTTTTACATCTATCGAACAGAAAGGCACTGTTCATCGTGATGAAATGACTCCCGGCGGGTTTGTCGGAAATAATGCTGGCGGTATTTTAGGCGGCATTTCTTCAGGGCAGAATATTCTGGTGAGTATTGCATTTAAACCGACATCCAGTATACGTTTGCCAGGAGATACTATCGATAAAACGGGTCAGCCTGCCGAAGTTGTTACTAAAGGACGTCATGATCCCTGTGTTGGTATACGTGCAACACCTATTGCCGAAGCAATGTTGGCATTGGTATTAATGGATCATGTATTACGCCATCGCGGTCAGAATGCTGATGTGAATTCTATTACCCCTGTGATACCTGCAAGCAATTAATAGAGAGCCCTTATGATTAAAGTCGACGGCTTGCCGTACTGGCGACTGTCCGGTTTTTACTTCCTGTTCTTTTTAACCATCGGCGCGTTTATGCCGTATTGGTCACTTTATTTGAAGTCTATTGGTATGAACGCCGAGGCTATCGGTATCTTGTCAGCCATAGTCGTAGTAACAAAAATATTTTCTTCGTTCATCTGGGGCTGGATTGTTGATCATACAGGCAGGCGAATACAGGTTATTCGTTATACCTCGCTACTTTCTATGTTGTCGTTTTCATTGGTGTTGTTTTATCAGGATTTCTGGTCTCTTTTTATTATTCTTTTTATCTTTTCCATATTCTGGAGTGCAGCGTTACCACAAATTGAGGGAGTGACGTTGTCTCACTTAGGTGAAGAAAGTGACAGTTACACCGTTGTGCGAATCTGGGGATCGATTAGTTTTATTATTGCAGTTCTTGCCTTAGGTCAGTTTTTCGATCAACACGCGATTGCGTATTTACTGCCGATAATCATTATTTCTATGCTTTTGGTCTGGTTGCATAGTTTATCCCTGCCAGAAATGTCTGCGACTCATGAAGATTCTGGCGGTGCTTCATTCCGTTCTATTCTATTCAAACGGCATGTCATTGTATTGATGATTGTCTGTTTCCTGGTACAAGCTGGACATGGTCCTTATTACACTTTTTTTTCTATTTATCTGGAAGAACATCAATATTCGAATAGTTTTATAGGAACGGCCTGGGCATTAGGTGTTTTGGCGGAGGTGTTCATTTATGTTTTTATGCATCGAGTCATTGGACGTTTTGGTTTACGTAAGCTGATGATTCTGGTTCTGGTATTGGCGTCTGCTCGTTGGTTATTGATCGCCTTATTTGTAGAAAATGTTTTTATCTTACTTTTTGCACAATGTCTTCATGCTGCAACGTTTGGTATTTACCATGCTGTAGCCATTCAATATGTTCACAGGGAGTTTAAAGGGGAACATCAGGGCCGGGGGCAAGCACTCTATAGCAGCGTCAGTTTCGGTGCCGGTTTGGCATTGGGAAGTCTTGTGAGTGGTTATTTATGGGATTTTGCCGGGTCTATGCAAACGTTTATATTCGCGGCTATACTGAGCGCAGTTGGTGTCATTATTGCGTGGTACGGTTTGGAAAATTAGGGTAAATTTGATAAAAAAGTGATATATGCCTCTATATTAATATCTCCATGTTTATATAATGAACAGGTTTTATAATTTAAATTAAGGAAAAATTAAGCATGAATACAATAATCAAAAGAATTTCTCATCTATTTTGTGGTGCTATCGTTTTAGCTTGTAGTCAAGTGGCAATGGCTGATAATCATGGCGTGCAACTAGGCGTCCTTAAATGCAACGTTGTTCCTGGTTCACGTGTTAATTTAATTATACGTTCAACCGCTGACGTTGAATGTCAATTTGACAACGCAGGTACAGTCGAAAAATACAAGGGTGAAACCGGTATTGGTCTTGGTCTGGACTTGAGTTTCAAAACAGATGAAAAAATGCATTTTGCGGTTTTCGCAGCAAGTAATGATGTAAGTGCAAATAGTCATGCTTTAGCCGGTAAATATGTTGGTGCTGAATTAAATGCAGCAGCAGGCGTTGGTTTGGGAGCTAAGGCACTGGTTGGTGGAAGTAATGACAGCTTCAGCTTACAGCCATTAGCTTTGGAAACCAGTACTGGTTTAGGTGCTTCAGGTGGTTTGAGCTTTCTATATATCGAAGCTGCAAAATGATTTAGCTAAAACTTAGTTATTTAAAAAAGGGCATCATTTGATGCCCTTTTTTTATGTATGGATATAACTCAAAGGTCAATTGCTGGCACATAAAATGAAGCTATTTTGAAATGAGAAATAGTAAAAAAAGATTTAGCGAGGCATCTTTGTAAGTTGTTGTAATAACAGCTATTTTTTAAATTAGATATAAGTATATGTTTGTGGCATCATGACTTGTCGTGTATTAGTGACAAAATGTTGGCTCGAATTTTTTAATTGGGAACAATATAAATAAGGTTTTAGAAGATTTAGCCGTTTATGAATAAGGAGAAAGGATTCTTTTGTAAAAACAAATAAGATAATAAGACTGATTATTTAGTACAGATTTTAGCTTCATAGAGTATGGGGCTTTACATCAATATTTATGATGCAGAAAAAAAACAAGCATAAATGTATGTTATCGTCGCAGATGTCGGACGATAATTCTCTCGATCTTCCTGATAGTTCTGTTTCGACAAGTCCAGAAGAATCTTCCAGCCTTAGCAAGTTATCATCAAAATATAATGAAAAAATAAAAAGATTCGCACTGGAATCAGCTTTGGATGGAATTATTACCATAAATGCCAAAGGTGAAATTTTGTCATTCAACCCTTCCGCCGAAAAGATTTTTGCCTATTCAGCGTCTGATGTCCTCGGTAAAAATATTTCAGAAATTATAGTCCCACCTTCTTTTCGGAAGAAACATAAAGAAGCCTTAACTCATTACCTGGATACGGGGAATGCAAAGATTCTCGGTAAGCAAATAGAAATTACTGCTATGCGAGCGAATGGTGAGGAGTTTCCTGTTGAACTGTCATTAACTGAAACCGTATATGAAAATCAACGGTTGTTTACTGCATTTATCCGGGATATCACCGATCGTGTCAATGCCGAGCGCAGTCTTAAAGAAAGTGAACAAAGAATTCGGAACCTTGTTGAAAGTTCACGTCAGGGTATTTTGGTTCATGTAGATTTCAAACCGCTCTTTGCAAATCAGATGTGTGCAGACATTTTTGGTTACGATACTCCGGAAGAGATTCTTAAGCTTGATTCATTATTAAATTCTTTTTGGGCTAAAGAAGAACAGCAAAGAATAGAGGGTTATAAAACAGCAAGAATGCAGGGTGAGAATGTCCCCACTACTTATGAATGCAAGGGCAAACGCAAAGATGGTTCTGAGTTCTGGTTTGAAAGTCATGTGACCACTGTTGACTGGAATGGTACAAAAGCCATTCAAGCAATATTAATAGATATTACTGACCGCAGACGAACAGAAAGAAAGTTAATAGAAAGTGAAGGGCGTTTTCGTAGCTTTGTCGAATATAGTCCTATATGCATGGGTATAGCAGATATTGAAGGCAATATCCTTCAGGTTAACAAAGTATTCTATGACATATTCGGTTATAAAGAGGAAGAGATATTAAAGAAAAACATCAGGGAATTAGTTCACCCTGAAGAACTGGAGCTTAGCGCTGAAAGTCTACGTCAATTAATTTCAGGTGAAGTTGATCATTACAGGCAGAACCGTCGTTTTAAACATGAAGATGGTCATTATATTCTGGTTGATATAAACGTTTATTTGATTTACGACGAAGCAGGAAAACCAAAGTATCTTGCTAATCAGCTCCAGGATATAACGGAACGGGTTCATTTTGAATATTTACAAGAAGCTCAGCGTAAGATACTTGAACAAATCGTTACCGGAATTCCTCAACAGGAAATATTAAACAATCTTTGTTTAATGTTTGAATCAGTGGCACCTTCTGGAGGAAAGGCATCAATCTTATTATTGAATAAAGAAGATAAGAAGTTATGCGTTGCTGCGGCGCCGAGTTTATCTGAGGTTGTAGTTAATGCATTTGAAGGTTTTATTGCCGGGGAAAATAATCCCTGTTGTGCTATCGCAGTATATCGAGGCGAAAAAGTAATGGTAAATGATGTGTCTTCCAGTGAGCTATGGAAGGATCATGTCGATTTTGCTTTAGAAAATGAAATATATGCATATTGGTCAATGCCATTTTTCTCAGAGAACGATGATGTGTTGGGTAGTTTTTCAATTACCTTACCTCGCAAGTCAATTCCAGGTAGACATGATATAGAACACCTTGAAACGGCAGGTTTTCTTGCCAGTATTATTATTGAACGAATGCGTGCATTAACCGAGTTGCGTGACAGTGAAGCCCTGTTTCGTAGTGCCTTTGGTGATGCGCCAATGGGAGTGGCCTTGATTGATAGCTCCGGACTTGTACTGAAAGTCAATGCTCATTCCAAAAATATTATTGGTTATATGCCGGAAGAAATTGTCGGTAAAAATCTTACGGCACTCACGCACCCTGATTATGTAGAAAAGAGTTTAGAGAACGTCAAAGCATTAATGAATGGTGATGTCGATAGTTATCACTATGAAAAAAAATATATTCATAAACTAGGTCATGAAATCTGGTGTAGATTGAAAGTGTCAGCTGTTAAAAGCGAAGTTAAGCAGAATGTTTATGCCATTGCACATATAGAAGATATTACTGAAAGTAAACGATCTGAAATTGCTTTACAACGCTACCATCGGGCTCTTGAAGTTGTAAATCAGTGTAATGATACCTTGTTCCATGCCACAGATATTCAGGAATTACTGGATCAGGTATGCAGCATTATTGTTGAGACTGGCGGTTATCGCTTAGCATGGGTAGGTTTTGCAGAATCAGATAAAGACAAAACAATAGTCCCTCTGGCGAAAGCAGGTTTTGAAAATAATTACCTGGACTGCAATATTTCGTGGCAGAGAGGTAAATATTATTGCCCGATAACGGAAGCAATTCTCACACAAGAACATAAAGTGATACGAAATATTAAAACCGACACACTCAACATCGATTGGCGTGAAGCAGCATTGCGGCGTGGTTATGGTTCAACAATTTCACTTCCCTTAATAGTAGATGGAAAATCGTTTGGTGCTGTCAATATTTATTCCTCTGAGGTTTATGTATTTGATGATGATGAATTAAAATTATTAATCAGTCTGGCTGAAAATATATCGTTCGGAATAGACTCAATAACAAATAGATTAAGACGTGAAGAAGCGCAACAATCATTACAGGTTAACGAGCAAAAATTTAGAACGCTTTTTGATGAAAATCCCTGTATGTTTTTCACTGTCGATACGAGTTCTATCGTATTAGATGTTAATAACTTTGGCGCGAATGAATTAGGTTATACCTCATCAGAAATGATAGGTAAGTCATTTTTTTATTTCATGGAAGCCAGTCAACAACATCTTGTAACACATAATATTCAAGAGTGTATTAGAAAACCGGATGCTGTTCATCGCTGGAAAATGCAAGCATCAAAAAAAGATGGTGCTAAATTGTGGCTTAGGGTTTCGGCTCGCGTCTTTAGTGATACAGATCAGGAAAAAACAATATTTGTTGTTTGTGAAGACATTACTGAAGAACGCGTCTTGTCAGATAAGCTTGTGCACGAGGCAACGCATGATGGCCTGACGGGGCTGATTAATCGGCACGAGTTTGAAAGTCGTCTGGAACGATCATTGCGAACGGCGTATGCTGAAAATGCGACGCATGTTTTATGCTATATGGATCTGGATCGCTTTAAAATTATTAATGATACTTGTGGCCATGTTGCCGGCGATAATTTGTTGCAACAATTAAGTGAATTGTTAAGTAAGAAAATACGTCATCGAGACAGTTTAGCCAGAATCGGCGGTGACGAATTTGGTCTTTTAATGGAACACTGTTCACTTGATAAAGCGAATGAGGTCGCTAATAAAATAAAACAGACTGTTAGAGATTATATTTTTTATTGGGATGAGCAGGTTTTTAAAGTTGGTGTCAGTATCGGCATGGTTAGTATTGATGCCAGTTCAATCAGTATTTCCGATATCTTAATGACGGCAGATAATGCCTGTTATACCGCTAAAGATAAAGGTCGCGATAGAATTCATATACACCAGAAGGGTGATGCCGAATTAGAAAATCGACGTAATGAGATGATGTGGCATAATCGAATTCAAAATGCGTTCGATGAAGATAGATTTAGACTTTATTATCAAGCCATTACTGCATTAGGGACTACTCCGAATCAAGGAGAGCATGGAGAAATTCTAATTCGAATGGAGGATGAGCAAGGTAACATCATAACTCCTGATGTTTTTATCCCTGTTGCTGAACGATATAATCTTATTGCCACTCTTGATAAGCATGTGGTTAATATGGCGTTTAGTTGGCTTAGTGAAAATATTGAATTTCTAAATAAGCTTTTCTTGTTTTCTATCAATTTATCCGGTGCTTCATTAGTCGATCCAGAAGTACTGCAATGCATTATCAAGAAACTGAATAATTATAATATCCCTGCAAACAAAATTTGTTTTGAAATAACAGAAACTGCTGCAATAGCAAACCTGAGTAGTGCAAATCATTTTATCAATACATTAAAAACAGAAGGGTGTCTGTTTGCGCTGGATGATTTTGGAAGTGGTCTTTCTTCATTTGCTTATTTAAAAGCATTGCCGGTTGATTTCCTTAAAATTGATGGCGCATTTGTCAGGGATATTGAAAATGAACAAGGTGATTTAGCTATAGTAAAATCTATCCATGAAATTGGACGTGCATTAAATAAACAAACTATCGCAGAATTTGTTGAAAATAATTCAATTAAACAAATTTTAAAAGGTATAGGCGTTAATTATGCACAAGGTTATGGTATCGCTCACCCTAGATCCTTAAAAGAAATGAATGACAACGAATAGACCGGTGTCGAAAAATAACGGGAGCCTGTATGGTATACAGGTTATTTTTTAACAGCTACTTTAATTGGATCTACATTTTATTTATCTGTGTATTTCCATATAAACTAGAAAACCGATAAGTAGTTAAAGAAAAAGCTCATTATTGCCGATAACTCTATATGTTGAATATTCATTCGTTTTTTACGTCTAATTCGGATTCATTCAATTCTAAAAATAGTTATTTTCGAACTAAGGAATAAAAGGGTGAGTTCTGTTCTGGAAAAATCAGGTACAAATAATGCAGATATCTTTATTGGTCGGCAGCCTATATTTGATTCAAATCTTAAGGTCGTTGGATATGAATTGTTGTTTCGTTCGGGCAATGCTAACGAGTTTGATGGTAGCGATGGTGATAAGGCAACGACTTTGCTTATTAATAACGCGCTTATAGAAATTGGCCTGGATGATATTATTGGTGAAACTCCAGCCTTCATTAATTTTACCAAAGATGCACTAATCAATGGAGTGGCAGAATTGCTTCCCGTTGATCGAGTTGTATTAGAAGTATTGGAAACGGTCGAAGTTGATGGTGAACTTATAACCGGGATTAAGAAACTGGCTGATGCCGGTTATCAGATTGCGTTAGATGACTTTATGTATTCTAAAGAATGGTTACCCTTAATCGAACTGGCACATATTATAAAGTTCGATGTCATGATGATGAGTTTTGAAGAGATAAAGGAACATATCAAACGGTTTTCTGATAAGAATATAAAGTTTCTTGCCGAAAAAGTAGAAACGCAAGCTGAATATCAAAAACTTAAGGCGGAAGGCTTTGATTATTTCCAGGGTTATTTTTTTTCCAAACCTGTTGTTCTCAGTCAAAAAGCGTTGTCTGCGAATAGTCTCACGTTACTGCAACTTGTTGCAGAAATGCAAAAGCCTGATATACAAGTAGATGAACTAGATAAACTGGTTTCACAAGACGTTTCATTAACTTATAAATTATTTCGTTGTGTTAATTCAGCCGCTTTTGGCCTAAAAAATAAAATGACATCAGTTAAGCAGGCCGTTGTTTATCTAGGGCTACAACGCTTAAAAAACTGGGTATGTGTATTGGCTATGGCAGACAACTCAAATAAACCTGCTGAATTGATTCATAATGGACTGATACGTGCAAAGATGTGTGAATTAATTGCAAACGAGTCCGGATCAGGTGAAAAAGACGCTTATTTTGTCGTTGGTTTATTTTCTATTCTTGATGCAATACTGGATCAGCCTTTGGCCATTATTCTGGAAAAAATGCCGCTGGATGAATCCATTAACAATGCATTACTCGAAATGAAGAGTGATATGGGGCTAGCGTTACAATGCAGCATCGCCTGCGAACAATGTCTTTGGGAAAATATAAACTTTCCTGATATTAGTAGTAAAAGACTAGGTGAGATATATCATGATGCCATAGTCTGGTCGCGGCAATCCATGTCTGAACTTGATTAGTCGCAGGCAATTAAACGCTGGTACCACCCACTGTTATATCATCAATTCTAATTGTAGGCTGACCAACACCGACAGGGACAGATTGTCCATCTTTGCCACAAGTGCCAATACCGGAATCGAGCGCCATATCATTTCCGACCATGTTGACACGGGTTAATACATCAGGTCCATTGCCAATAATCGTCGCGCCTTTAACAGGTGTTGTTATTTTTCCATTTTCAATCTTGTATGCCTGACTGGCGCTAAAGACAAACTTACCATTGGTAATATCTACCTGTCCGCCACCAAACTGAACGGCATAAATACCTTTATCAACTGAAGCAATAATTTCTTCAGGATCATGTTCTCCGCCTAGCATGTAGGTGTTAGTCATTCTTGGCATTGGTAAATGAGCAAAGGATTCCCGGCGACCGTTACCTGTCGGAGATACACCCATTAAACGCGCATTATGTTTATCTTGCATATAGCCTTTTAAAATCCCGCGTTCTATGAGTGTTGTTGAAGATGTTGGCGTACCTTCATCATCGACATTTAATGAACCACGGCGATTTTCTATCGTACCGTCATCAACAACAGTAACGCCCTCTGAAGCAACACGTTCACCAATGCGGCCTGAAAACGCGGATGTTTCCTTGCGATTAAAATCACCTTCAAGACCATGACCAATAGCTTCATGCAATAAAATGCCTGGCCAACCCGGACCTAATACAACTGACATTGTGCCGGCTGGAGCCGCTTCTGATTTAAGATTGATTAAGGCTTGTTCAATTGCTTCATCAACATAAGACATGGCCATGCCATCGTTAAGAAAGTATTCATAGCCAAAACGACCGCCACCACCGGAACCACCTTTTTCAATCTTGCCATCTTCTTCAACAATGACATTTACATTTAACCGAACCAGTGGTCTGACATCAGCACTTAATTGGCCTTCACTGTTTGCAATTAATACAGTGGTTTGTGAACCGGTTAAACCAATCATGACCTGTTTTACACGAGGATCTTTTTGTCGAGCTGTCTGATCAATTTGTTTTAGCAAATTTACTTTTTCTTCAGTACTGATCGAGTTTAGTGGATCTTTATCATTATAAAGAACGAGAGGACTTGTTTTATGCCACGCCTGAAGCTGACCATTGTCACCGTGACTGGCAATCGAACGCGCTGCGGTCGCAGCTTGCTTCAACGCGGGTAAAACAATTTCATCTGAATAGGCAAAGCCGGTTTTTTCTCCACTAATAGCGCGAACCCCAACACCTTGATCAATACTATGCGAACCTTCTCTGACGATACCATCTTCCAGGACCCAGGATTCAGAATGTGATGATTGAAAATAAAGGTCAGCCTGATCAACTGAAGGTAACATAAGATGATCTAATGTATTTTGAACATCATTTAATTCAAGCCCACGATTATTGAGCAAGGTATTCTCAGCAGTATCTAATGCATTCGTCATCTATTTTATTCCAGTATTTATTCGTATTTAATTAATCAGTTTTATATGTCTATCTTCATGTGCGTTAGAGCAGGAAACATTTTTCTAAGCCTGGTTTGTTTCTCAAGATCTATTGCTGCAATAGCAATACCGGCTCCTTTATCAACACTCGCAAGTACCGTGCCCCAGGGATCGACAATCATACTATGTCCCCATGTTTCACGTTCATTGATATGTGTCCCTCCTTGATTGGAGGCAATGATATAACATAAGTTCTCGACAGCCCGTGTTTTGAGTAAGGATTCCCAATGTGCTTCCCCGGTTTTTGCTGTAAATGCAGAAGGTACGGTAATAATTTGTACGTCATCCTTGTGCATTTTTCGATACAGTTCAGGAAAACGCAGATCGTAGCATACTGACAGGCCAATATTTCCTATTTCAGTTTTTGCCACGACAATCTCTTCTCCGGGTTCGAAATTATCTGATTCACGATAGGACTCGTCACTTTCTTCATCAACCAGCACGTCAAACAAGTGGATTTTATTATAGTGAGCGATACAGTCGCCTTTTGGGTCATAGAGTAGACTGGCAGGAAAAACCTTTTCCGGTTTATCCGATTGCAGTGGAATGGTTCCTCCTAAAAGGTATATTTGGTGTTGCTTTGCCTGATCTGATAGAAAGGATTGTATTGGCCCAGCACTAAATGCTTCCTGAATTGCCAGCCGTTCCGAGTCTTCTTTGCCCATTAATGGAAAATTTTCCGGTAGTGTTACCAGTTTTGCTTGCTTTGAAACGGCTTCGCTAATGAGTTTTCCGGCTAATTCGAGGTTTTCTGCGACAGTATCCGTGGATACCATTTGTATAGCGGCAACATTTATCATGATGTAATTATACGGTAGTATTGAACGTTAAACAGTTCTGTATCGTTATAATTGTTTACCGTATAATCTCCCGTTTTTTATAGCTTTAAGGTCAGATAGTGAACGAAGAATTCGCGCGTATTAATCGCTTACCCCCTTATGTATTCAATATCGTTAATGAATTGAAGATGGACGCTCGTCATCGTGGCGAGGATATCATTGATTTTGGTATGGGGAATCCAGATCAACCAACGCCCAGGCACATTGTTGAAAAGCTGGTTGAAGCTTCACAGCGCGATGACACGCATGGCTATTCTATTTCGCGCGGTATCCCGCGATTACGAAGAGCTATATGTAACTGGTACAAGACTCGCTATGATGTCGATCTGGATCCCGAGACTGAATCTATAGTTACATTAGGTTCAAAAGAAGGTTTAGCGCATTTGGCGATGGCTGTTGTCGATCGTGGTGATGCGGTACTTGTGCCGAATCCAGCGTATCCAATTCATCCTTATGGATTTGTCCTTGCCGGTGCTGATGTGCGTCATGTACCAATTGGACCGGGAATTGATTTCTTTGAAGAATTACAAAAATCGATCAGGGATTGTTGGCCCAAACCCAAAATTCTGTTGATTAATTTTCCAGCAAATCCGACGACCCAATGTGTTGACCTTGAATTTTTTAGCAAGATTATTGATATTGCTAAAGAGCATCAGATATGGGTGGTTCAGGATCTGGCGTATGCTGATATCGTTTTTGATGGCTACACTGCACCTTCAATCTTGCAAGTTCCTGGTGCAAAGGATGTTGCTGTCGAATTTTTTTCCATGTCCAAGAGTTACAATATGCCTGGCTGGCGTGTTGGTTTCATGGTGGGTAACCCGACTCTGGTGCAGGCATTATCAAGAATTAAATCTTATCTGGATTACGGTACCTTCACGCCAATCCAGGTAGCAGCAATTACTGCTCTGGAAGAAGATCAACAATGCGTCGCGGAGATTCGTGACATGTATTGTAACCGACGTGATGTGTTATGCGATGGTCTGAATTCAATTGGTTGGGAAGTAGAAAAACCAAAAGCGACAATGTTTGTTTGGGCACCCATACCTGAGCAATATCAACATTTAGGTTCATTGGAGTTTTCAAAGAAACTATTAATCGAGGCAAAAGTTGCAGTTTCACCAGGTATCGGTTTTGGTAGTTATGGTGATGATTTTGTTCGCTTCGCCCTGATTGAAAATGAACATCGAACTCGACAGGCAATACGTTCTTTGCGATCTATGTTTAGAGAAGAACAATCGGTTGCCGAATAAAATAAATCATTAAAGATATATAGAGAATAAAGAATTATGGAACCTGTAAAAGTAGGATTACTAGGTCTTGGTACAGTAGGAGGTGGCACAGTAAGTGTGTTAACTCGTAATGCCAGCGAGATTGCACGTCGTGCCGGCCGTGGCATCGTCATTTCACATGCCGCAGCTAAAGAATTCAATGCTGATTCGATTCAGGGTCTGGATCAAATTGGGAAAATTTCAGACGATGCTTTTGTTGTTGTAGATGATCCTGAAGTTGAAATCATAATTGAATTAATTGGCGGTTACTCTCCTGCGAGGGAACTGGTTTTAAAAGCGATTGAAAACGGTAAACATGTAGTGACAGCGAATAAAGCGCTGATCGCATTGCATGGAAATGAAATTTTCGCCGCTGCACAGGCTAAAGGTGTGACGGTTGCTTTTGAAGCGGGGGTTGCAGGTGGCATCCCTATTATAAAAGCGGTTCGTGAAGGTTTGGCTGCAAACGAAATTGAATGGATAGCCGGTATTATTAATGGTACGGGTAATTATATTCTGACTGAAATGCGCGACAAGAGCCGTGATTTTGAAGATGTATTAAAAGAAGCACAGGCATTAGGTTACGCGGAAGCTGATCCTACTTTTGATGTTGAAGGGATAGACGCGGCACATAAGTTAACGATTCTGGGGTCAATTGCGTTTGGTATGCCGCTGCAGTTTGATAAAACCTATACCGAAGGTATCGGTAAAATTGAACAACAGGATGTTTTGTATGCCGGCGAACTGGGTTATCGTATAAAGCATTTGGGTATTACGCGTAAAACAGAAGCAGGTGTAGAACAACGTGTTCACCCGACGCTAATTCCTGAACGACGTTTAATTGCCAATGTTGATGGTGTTATGAACGCCGTTTTGGTCAAGTGCGATGCAGTTGGTCCGACCTTGTATTACGGAGCTGGTGCCGGTGCTGAGCCAACCGCTTCAGCTGTTATTGCTGACGTTGTTGATGTTGTTCGTGCTTTAACAACGGATCCGGAAAATCGCGTACCTCATCTGGCGTTTCAACCTGATGCAATTGCAGACATTAATGTATTGCCGATGGAAGAGACAGAAACGGCTTATTACTTGCGTATTCATGCGATAGACAAACCGGGTGTTCTGGCTGATGTTACGCAAATACTGGGTGATTCAGGAATCAGTATTGAAGCTATCTTACAAAAAGAACCAGCAGAAAATGCGAAGCATGTACCTATCATATTTCTGACACAACGTATTAAAGAAAAGAACATGAATGATGCCATTGCTAAAATTGAAAAACTTGAAGCAATTGATGGTGAAGTTATGCGCATCCGCATGGAAACTTTAGGATAAAAAAATGACATTTAGAAAGCGTTACACTGGCTTAATTGAAAATTATCGTGATCGTCTTCCAGTAAGTGATAACACACGACTGATTAGTCTTGGTGAAGGTAATACACCTTTAATACAGTTACAGAATATTCCTGCTCTGTTAGATAACAAGGTTGATATTTATGTCAAGTATGAAGGTCTAAACCCAACCGGTTCGTTTAAGGATCGCGGTATGACAATGGCGGTAACCAAGGCAGTTGAAGAAGGTGCAAAGGCTATTATTTGCGCATCAACCGGTAATACGTCTGCTTCGGCAGCAGCTTATGCAGCGCGTGCTGGTATAACAGCCTTCGTATTAATTCCCGATGGTAAAATAGCGCAGGGAAAATTGGCACAAGCCATGATGGAAGGTGCGATTATTTTGCAAATTAAAGGTAACTTTGATGATGGAATGCGCCTGGTTAAAGAAGTAGCCTCACATGCGCCGGTAACCATTGTTAATTCAATTAATCCATATCGTTTACAGGGACAAAAAACAGCCGCATTTGAAATTGTTGATGAATTAGGACGAGCACCTGATTTTCATTGTTTACCTGTTGGTAATGCCGGCAATATAACCGCGCACTGGATTGGCTATAGTGAATATGCCTGTTTTGGTGAAAACAAAGGTACAGAGACCTGTGCTTATTGTGACGGGAACTGTAAATTTAAAAGAGATGCTGAGGTTGATTCACGTCCAACGATGGTCGGTTACCAGGCAAGTGGTTCTGCTCCGTTTATGCGGGGTGAAATGGTTGATGATCCTGAAACTGTTGCAACAGCCATTAGAATCGGTCACCCACAATCATGGGACTATGCCTGGAAAGTTAAAGAAGAATCTGGTGGTTGGTTTGATGAATGTAGTGATGAAGAAATATTAGCGGCACAAAAATTACTGGCTGAAAAAGAAGGTGTATTTTGCGAACCGGCATCCGCAACATCTCTGGCCGGTGCAATGCGTGATATTAATTCAGGAAAAATACCTGAAGGCAGTACCGTTGTTTGTACGTTAACAGGCCACGGATTGAAAGACCCGGATACTGCTATTAAGCAAAGTACAGCACCGGTTGTAAAAGTAGATGCAGATCTTGAACAGGTTAAAAATGCAATATTAGATAATATGTAGATGATATTTGGCAGGCGGTAGTTGGTAGATAGGATATGGTAGGTAGTAAATAGAATATGGGAAAATACTTGTTGCACTATATATAATGAATCAAATGCCTTTAACCCCTCTACCAAGTACTACCTGCCAACTACCGCCTACCACCTTCCAGATAAATGCGTAGCATTACACTCTATATTCCCGGTTTATTCGGTCCTGATATCGCGATTCATCCTGACGATTTACCCAGCTTGCCAGCCCTGGACTGGTTTTTAAGTAGAGGTGAACATCAAACAGTTCAGCGAATTTCTCCAAGTTATACCCTTTGTGAATTATTCGGCCTTTCATCGGAACAGGGTGACCATCCTGTTGCAGCTATATCCCGCTTAAGTGATGACAATCAACATCCGGAAGGATTATGGTTGCGTGCTGATCCGGTAAATGTCACTGCTGATCGTGATGGTTTGATATTAATTGATAATAATCGATTTACTTTAAATCAACGCGATGCTCTGGCACTTGCTGCTGATATCAATTTGTTATTTGAACCATACGGAATAAGTCTTGAAGTCCCTGTGCCGACACGTTGGTATTTACGTGTTAAAGAAAATTATGAAATAAAAACTGTACCGGTTGATTCGATTGTGGGTAAGGATATTTTACCCTTTATGCCAACCGGTGATGATCGTATTAATGTCATTCAGTTAATGAACGATATACAAATGACTTTGCATAATTCAGATGTTAACAAAAGGCGGGAACAGGAAAGACAGTTACCTATCAATAGTGTCTGGTTTTGGGGTTATGGTGAATTACCTAAAATAATTGATCGGCACTGGTCTTTCGTATCTAGTGATGAAATATTAGCAAAAGGATTGTCGATGATTGCCGCTACACCGTTTCAGGAGTTACCTGATAGTTATAAGGATATTAAAGACAAGGGTTCCAGTTTTAATGGTCTTATTGTTTTAAATTCATTTCAGAAATATAGTCACTATCATGATCTTGAAGGTTGGCTTGAAGCATTATTGTTTGTTGAAGAAAACTGGTTTGCACCATTGCAAACAACGCTAAAAAAGAAAGAGCTGGATCAACTGACGATAAAAACAGATATCAATTTAATTACAGCTAATAAATACTCTCAATATAAATTCTGGAAAAAAAAGAAAAATATTACCTGCATGGATGTAGATAAAAAACGTTAGCAGTATGCGAAAGTATTTATTCTATTGAAGTTAAATAATCTCGTGAATAATAAAAAGATAGTTCGCCGTCCAACTTTTGAAGAAACAGAACTTCCTGATTCATTGCATCCTGTTTTAAAACGGATCTATGCCGCAAGAAATATACAATCAGTTGATGAGCTTGATTATTCGTTAGCGTCATTACTTCCTTTTAATACCCTGAGTAATATTGATAAAGCTGTCTCGTTATTACAGGAATCATTGAAAAAACAAAACCGAATATTAATTGTTGCAGATTTTGATGCCGATGGTGCAACCAGCTGTGCACTAATGATGCGCGGACTGTCGACGATGGGCATAAAGAATATTGTCTATGTTGTACCGAACCGATTTGAGTACGGTTATGGTTTAACCCCCGAGATTGTTGATGTTGCTTTAAACTATGAACCTGATTTATTGATTACTGTCGATAATGGTATTTCAAGTATTGCCGGTGTGAAGCGAGCTAAAGAAAATGGTGTAAAGGTTTTGATTACTGATCATCACTTACCGGCTGAAGAATTACCTGATGCAAATGCCATTATAAATCCACAATTAATCGACGATCAGTTTTCCAGTAAAAACCTGGCAGGAGTTGGTGTTGTGTTTTATATTTTATTAGCACTACGAGCAAAGCTACGAGAAGAAGACTGGTTCGAAAAGAATAATGTTGTCGTTCCAAATCTTGCGAAATTACTTGATATCGTCGCTTTGGGAACCGTTGCTGATGTTGTGTCGCTAGACAAAAATAATCGCACGATGGTGGCGCATGGATTGAAACTGATAAAACAAAATAAAACAATTCCCGGTATATCAGCCATTTTAAATCAATCAGGAAGATCGTTATCGAATTTAAGCGCGAGCGATTTAGGTTTTTCAATTGCTCCAAAATTAAATGCAGCAGGTCGCTTAACAGATATGTCATTGGGTATTGAATGTTTATTAACTGATGATTTAGGGAAAGCGAAAGAGATGGCTAATCAGCTAAACGAGCTTAACAAAGAGCGTCGGCAGATTCAGGAGGAAATGCAGGATCAGGCTATGTCAGTATTGGATGAATATTTACAAGATGTTTCAGGAGAAATCCCAACGGGTTTGTGTCTTTACGAAGCGGATTGGCATCAAGGCGTGATTGGTATTCTGGCAGCAAAAGTGAAAGAAAAATTTAATCGTCCTGTTATTGCCTTTGCAAAAGAAGATGATACTGAGGAAGAGAATATAGTCCTTAAAGGTTCAGCACGGTCGATTTCCGGTTTACATATCAGGGACTTGCTGGAAGATATGACTCGTCTTTATCCTGACTTAATATTGACTTTTGGCGGGCATGCAATGGCTGCCGGACTAACAATCAATGAAACCGATTATGATAAATTTTCAAAAGGCTTTGTTGAAATATTAAAACTGCATCTATCTGTTGATGAAATTGAGAATGAATGTTTTACAGACGGAGAGTTATCGGCTAACGACTTATCAATGCAATTTGCACAAGTTATCCAGAATGCTGGCCCATGGGGACAACACTTTCCAGAACCTGTGTTTGAAGGGCGATTTAAAATAATGGATAAACGAATTGTCGGTGAAAAACATTTAAAACTCAGGCTGCAAATTGATGGTAATAATCGGATAATAGATGCGATCGCATTCAATATCACAGATGAGAGCTGGCCAGTCAATACTGATGAAATACGAACTACCTATCGATTAGGCATAAATGAATTTCGGGGAAATAGTCAGCTACAATTATTTATCGAGTATATTGAGCCGCTCTAGGCTCTAAATCTTTTAAGCGTTTCCTGTCAAAATGAATTTTTAGCATAATTATCTTTGTTGGTCTTATTCTTGCATTTTTCTTAAAGAAATCGTGAATTAGGCAGTTAAAGACTGTATGAATACTAGGATAATAACGCTAAACCGGGACAGTTATATCGGAATAACATTAAAGTGGATAGGTTTGTTCATTTTTTTGACTCTTTTTACTGTTGGAGTTAATAATCTTCATCAGAAGCAATTACGAAAATTGACGGTTAGTAGTGAATTATTAAAACAAAAATCGTTACTCATTTCTAAAATGCATAATGAAATGCTATCGATTTCCAGAACCCAGTTTCAACTACTGCAAGCCAGTAATGAACAACAGGTGATAAACGAACTCAGGCAATTGTCAGACCTGATATCAGATCATCTTATTCATTATTACCAGTTAAAAGCTATTGCAGATGAATCAGATGCTGAGTTATTAATGCGTTACAGAATTGGTTTTGAAAAATGGCATAATTTTAACGAGGATTTATTAGGTTATGCCAATGTTGTTGCCGATTCAGGTTTTATAAATACCTTAAAGAAGGTTGACTTGGCATTTAGCCAACTTGATCAAGATGATAATAAAAAATTATTACTTGTTTCCCAATTAAGATAAGGCGTTAGATTAATAGTCAAAATCGTAATTGTTTTATTTACTGTTATTTCAAACTAATACAAGGAAGTAGATGCTTGTATGATATCCATGATATGACGATAAATTCCAGGGTAGAAAAATTTAAAACGCTTATTGCTGATCCAGCTCTTTCTTGGCTTTATGTAATTCTCGCTCTAATGCCTGATAATCCTGTTTGCTCGGTTTAGACACCGTTTTTGATTTTGATTCACTCATTGCTTTACGTACTCAGTTACCCAAGGTTTGTGTATGACCCCCTAAGACTAACGCAATTTTACGGACAGGTTCTTGACTGCCTAGTGCCAAGGTTACCGCTTCATCTTTGAACGCTTGATTGTATGTGTTTCTCATTGGAAAACTCCTATAATTAAATAAAAAGTTCTCCGTTAAACTAGAGGCAGATCATTTCAAAAAAACTCTAAAATGATCAAGAACATATAGCCTGATCACAACCAGTTATTAATTATTCGATAAACCACTATCAAGTCTAAGATTAATTTACTGATATAATTCATAATACATTGATTTATATAAGAATATTAACTTTATGATTTTCTAAAGTTATTTATTTTCTATCTATTTTCCCGTATTCAGCTAAAGTTTTTTATTGGCTCTGCCGATACAACACGTAAGTAAATGCGTTGTTTAAAGTAGTGATTTTAATAATAAATGTTCAACAGCAATATAAGTTTACAGGCATAGTTTTTTAGAAATTAATTTTTTATGGACAAAATTAACACTATTAATATCCTACTCGTTGAAGATAATCCGGGCGATGCCAGGCTTGTTGAAGTGATGTTGAAACAACCGAATGAAGTACATTATCGCTTACATATCGTCGGGACGTTGGCAAAGGCACTAGAGAAGGTAATAAATGAAACATTTCAAGTAGCCATACTCGATATGAACCTGCCGGATGGTGTCGGTGTTGCAAATATAACTGCGTTAAGATCGCATGCTATAGATTTACCGATTGTTGTCCTTTCCGGAGAAGCTAATGAAAAATTTGCACTGGAAACAGTGAAAGCAGGTGCTCAGGATTATCTTGTTAAAGGACAAATTGATGAGTGGCAATTATCCCGAGCATTAAATTACGCAATCGAGCGGAAACATATGCAAGATGATATTATGCAATTGGCGCATTATGATCATTTAACCGGTCTGGCCAATCGCTCTTTATTTCAGGTACGAATTGAACATGCAATTCAAAATGCATCTCGTCGTAATGAATTCATTGCTCTCTTATATCTTGACCTCGATAATTTCAACCCGATTAATGACGCATTGGGACATGATATTGGTGACCAATTATTAATTGATGTCGCTGAACGTTTAAAGGGCTTTGTTCGAGAGGTAGATACCGTCGCGCGTTTAGGTGGTGACGAATTCGCAATTATACTTGAAGGCATTGATTATAAGGAAAATGTAGCCATCGTAGCTGAAAAGATCACTGCGGGTTTATCCGAACCTTATCATATAGCTGAAAACAGTCTTTTCATTACCAGTAGTATTGGTATTGCATATTATCCAGAGCATGGTGAGGATATTCTCGACATTATAAAGAATGCAGATTCAGCAATGTATCAAGCCAAACGATCCGGTCGAAACAAGTATGTATTTTATGAAAATACATTTAATAAAAGGAATAATAATGAAAAAATAAATCTGAATAGTGAATTAAGACGTGCAGTTACGGACGAAGAGTTTTTTCTACAGTTTCAACCAAAAATTGATATTTCTACCTGTAGTATTACTGGAAGTGAAGCCTTATTACGTTGGGGGCATCCTGACCATGGTTTAATATGTCCAACCAAATTTATTCCATTGTTAGAACAGAACGGAATGATTTCCAAAGTTGGAAACTGGGTTCTAAAAGCAGCATGTGAACAACATATGTCCTGGCAGCAAGCCGGATTGCCTGTGGGTAAAATTGCAGTGAACTTATCAGGGCAGCAATTATTGCAAAAAGATTTTAGTAAATCGGTTAGTAATATACTAAATGAAACGGGATTAAGTCCTGACATGCTTGAGGTTGAACTAACAGAAAGCATACTCATACAAAATACAAAATCGACAATGTCTATACTCGATATGCTCAAGGAGATGGGAGTGAGTATTGCTATCGATGATTTTGGTACGGGTTACAGTTCATTTAATTATCTGAGAAAGTTTCTGGTCGATACATTGAAAATAGACCGTTCTTTTATTAAAGATGTCACCTCAAAAAGCAGGGAAGCAGCAATAACGTCTGCCATTATCAAACTAGCCCAGGATTTGGGTATAAATGTCATAGCAGAGGGTGTTGAAAATCGTGAGCAACTGGATTTTCTAAAAGAAAATAATATAGATGAAATTCAGGGGTATTATTTTAGCCCGCCTGTTAATGCAGACAAAATCTCAAACATGATGGCTGCGCAGAAGAATGCAGCTTAGTGGTTATTTAATCACATGGAGAAATTATTATGAGCCCAAGAACGATAAAATTATTACTAATAGAAGATAACCCGGTAGATTCCCGCCTTTTAAAAGAACTGCTTTATGATGCTGTGCCTGGTAAGCACAATGTGGTCATGGCTTATACTATTAATGGTGCGATTGAGCTCATGCATGATCATGAATTCGATATCATTGTTACTGATTTAAACCTGCCTGATGCGAATGATGTGGGCATTATTTCCCGTATACAGGCGATAAATTCAAATATCCCTATTGTTGTTATGAGTGGACAAGCGGATGCAGAATTAGCGCTGGAAATTGTTCAAATGGGAGCGCAGGATTATCTTGTTAAAGGACAGGGTGATGGTCATTTAATCAACAGGGTCCTTGATTATTCGATAGAGCGAAAAAATGATTTAAAGCAACTAAGTTATTTAGCCAATTACGATAGTTTAACAGGCCTTGCTAATCGTTTATTGTTTCGTGAACGCCTTGACAGAGCACTGATTCATGCTGACAGGAGTAAAACCCTGGTGTCGTTATTCGTTATCGATCTGGATAGATTTAAAAATGTAAATGATACTCTGGGTCATGATGCAGGCGATCAACTGTTAGTTGAGGTTGCTAACAGATTAAAAAAGTGTACTCGCGAAGGGGATACTGTTTCTCGTCTGGGTGGAGATGAATTCACGATTATTATGGAAGATTTAAAGAATACCGATGATGTTATTCTGACTGCTGACAAAGTACTGGATTTTATGAAAAAGCCATTTGAAATAAATGCACATGAAATTTTTGTGACACCGAGCATAGGTATAACGGTATATCCAATGGATGAGGTCAATGCAGGTAATTTATTTATAAATGCAGATAGCGCAATGTATCAGGCAAAGAAAAGCGGACGAAATTGTTACCGTTTTTATAAAGAAGACATGAATTCACATTTAAAGGTGAGAATGAATCTGGAAACGAAATTAAGACGCGCAATAGAAAGAGATGAATTTGTATTGTATTACCAGCCTAAATTTAATATTCATAATAATGAGCTTATTGGTGCTGAAGCATTAATCAGGTGGATAGATCCTGAAGAAGGCATGATTTCTCCAGCGCTCTTTATTCCTTTGGCAGAAGAAACCGGTTTAATCGCACCTATTACGGATTGGGTGTTGAAAAAAGCGTGTAATCAAAATTCAGAATGGCAAAAACAGGGTTATGAAGCGATAAGAATCGCGGTAAACCTTTCACCGAAGCAGTTTAATCAGGAAAATATTGCACACCGAATTTTCAATCAAATTATATGTTCTGATTTGGCACCGAAGTATGTTGAACTCGAAATAACAGAAGGCGCTTTGGTAGAAGATGTGGAAAAAAGTAATGAAATACTGAACGAACTAAAAACAAGAGGGATACACATTTCAATTGATGACTTTGGTACAGGCTATTCATCATTAAGCTATTTGAAAAAATTTCCACTAGATACTTTAAAAATTGATCAATCATTTGTTCGAGACCTGATGGAAGACTCAGATGATGCCGCAATTGTTTCAGCTATCATTGCGATGGCAAAAAGCCTGAGATTTAATGTTATTGCAGAAGGAGTAGAAACGGCTGAACAGCTTAGTTATCTGGCAGCACATGGTTGCCACGAGGTTCAGGGTTATTTCACAGGAAGACCGGTTCCGGCTGAAGAGTTTGTACAATTTCTGGTTGAAAAAACTGAACAACCCAAATTGAAACTGGTTCAATCTGGTTAATTAGCTACTTTTTCTTATTAATAATTATCGTGTATTTCATGGCTATCAAGCCGTGCAAGCCTATAGTAGAATGCGCCTCTTTTTATATCTATCAGGCTTAATAAAATGCTCGAAATTAGTCCACTTCTTGGCAAAATTACCGATATGCAGGAGCGTGTTTCATCGCTAAGGGGGTATCTTTGAATACGATGAAAAGTCTGAACGATTGGTAGAAGTCTTACGCGAACTCGAACAATCGGATATCTGGAACAATCCGGAGCAGGCGCAGGAACTGGGTAAAGAGCGCGTTGATCTGGAAAACATAGTCAATACCATTAATTCGCTACAAGACTCTCTATCCGATTCAATCGATTTATTACAGCTTGCTGCTGAAGAAGATGATGAGGACACGGTAGCTGCAGTGTCAGATGATCTCGAATTAAACGAACAACACCTGGCAAAGCTCGAATTTCGCCGAATGTTTTCCGGTGATATGGATGCCAATAATGCCTTTCTCGATATTCAATCCGGTTCTGGTGGTACCGAGGCTCAGGATTGGGCTGATATGTTGTTACGTATGTATTTACGTTGGGGCGAACAGCACGGTTTTAAAACAGAACTCATTGAAGTCTCTGCTGGCGAAGTTGCTGGAATAAAGAGTGCTACTATTCAATATACCGGTAATTATGCCTTCGGCTGGTTACGTACTGAAACAGGTGTACATCGTCTGGTCAGAAAATCACCTTTTGATTCCGGTAATCGCCGCCATACTTCATTTGCTTCAGTATTCGTTTCGCCTGAAATCGATGACAATATTGAAATCGATATTAATCCGGCTGATTTACGTATTGATACCTATCGTGCCAGTGGTGCTGGAGGTCAACACGTAAATAAAACAGATTCCGCCGTCAGATTGACACATATCCCAACAGGTACAGTGGCACAATGTCAGAATGATCGTTCTCAACACAAGAATAAAGATCATGCGATGAAGCAATTACGAGCGAAGCTGTATGAACTTGAAATACAAAAGCTGAATTCAGAAAAACAGGAGCGGGAAGATTCCAAGGCTGATATCGGCTGGGGAAGTCAAATACGGTCCTATGTTCTTGACCAATCCAGAATCAAGGATTTAAGAACAGGAGTTGAGACAGGTAATACCCAGGCTGTCCTTGATGGCGATCTGGATCGATTTATTGAAGCCAGTTTAAAGAGTGGACTTTAACGTAAAATGTGAAAAGTATGAACGTGAAAAGTTTAGTGTCATGTGTAATTGTGCGTTTCACGCTTCACTTTTAACGCTTAACAATTCAAACTCTGTATTAATAATAAAAATTTGGAATTAGCAAATATATGTCAGATTTAACTGAAAACGATTTAATAGCACAGCGACGTCAACAATTACAGGAATTACGCGAAGCAGGTAATGCGTTTAACAATGATTTTAAACGTGATTCATTGGCTTTGGGTTTACATCATAAATATGATGATAAAACCAAGGAAGAGCTCGAAGCTGAGCCAGTAAAAGTAGCCGTTGCGGGTCGAATGATGAGTCGACGTATTATGGGTAAGGCTTCCTTTGCACATTTACAGGATATGTCGGGCAAGATTCAACTTTATGTTAGACGTGATGATTTGCCTGAAGGAGTCTATAACACCGGGTTTAAAAAATGGGATGTCGGTGACATTCTTGGTGCCACTGGTACGGTAATGAAAACCAACAAAGGTGAGTTGAGTGTTCATGTCGATTCAATATCTCTATTAACGAAATCATTACAACCCTTGCCTGAAAAGTTTCATGGTTTAACCGATCAGGAAACGCGTTATCGTCAACGTTATGTTGATCTGATTATGAATGAAGAAACACGTAATGCGTTTAAACTTAGATCGCAGGTGATCGATTTCATTCGATCTTATCTAAAGAAACAGGATTTCATGGAAGTCGAAACACCGATGATGCATGTGATTCCCGGTGGAGCAACTGCGCGTCCATTTACGACGTTTCATAACACACTGGATATGGATCTATTTTTACGAATCGCACCAGAATTATATTTAAAACGTCTGGTGGTTGGCGGTTTTGAAAAAGTATTTGAAATAAATCGTAGTTTCAGAAATGAAGGTTTATCGCCCAGGCATAATCCGGAATTTACCATGCTTGAGTTTTATGAAGCCTATGCTGATTACAAAGATCTGATGAATTTGACTGAAGATATGTTACGTAATATGGCCATTGAACTTTGTGGAAGCGATAAAATTACCTATCAAGGTGAAACTTATGACTTGGGGCAGAAGTTTGAATGCATGACTGTGGTTGAATCAATTTTAAAGTTTAATAAATCCGTTAAAGAAGAAGAACTGTATTCGATGGACTCAATTTGCAAGATTGCAGAAGAGTTAAATATACCGATTGAAGACAGCTACGGACTGGGAAAAATACAGATTGAAATTTTTGAAAAAACAGTTGAAAACAAACTGATGGCTCCAACATTTATTACGCATTATCCGACAGAAGTCTCGCCATTGGCACGAATGAGTGATAATGATCCTTTTGTAACGGATCGATTTGAATTTTTTATCGGTGGTCGCGAAATAGCGAACGGTTTCTCAGAGTTAAATGATCCTGAAGATCAGGCCGAGCGTTTCAAGAAGCAAGTGGCAGAAAAAGATGCCGGTGATTTTGAAGCGATGCATTTTGATGATGATTATATTACTGCATTGGAATACGGTATGCCGCCAACAGCTGGTGAAGGTATTGGTATAGATCGACTGGTTATGTTTTTAACCGACGCACCTTCCATTCGGGACGTGATTCTTTTCCCTCATATGCGTCCTGTTAATAGCTAAGTTTTTCCAGATATGGCCAGGCTTGAAGACGAAGTTAATTTAATCAAGGGCCTGCAAAAGGGAGAGCAAGCCAGTTGTAAACGGCTGGTTGAGCTATTCTGGAAAGACTTAAATTTTCTTGCCAATCGGCTACTGGGTGATGAGTCTATTGCAAGCGATTGTGTGCAAGAAGCTTTTATCAAGGCAATTACCAAAATTGATAGTTATGAAGGACGTGGCACATTTAAAGCATGGCTACATCAGATTGTTGTCAATGAAGCCTTAATCGAGATAAGAAAAAAGTCAGCCAGAAAGGAAGAGTCTTTGGATGAGTTGATGCTGGAATTTGATGAGAGCGGACACCATGTCGAACCTTATCAGGGAAATCCTGTTAATCTGGATGTGTTACAGGAGTCGATTGAAGTAAAACAACAATTACAAAAGTCTATAGACAGATTGCCGGATAATTTTCGACTAATTTTAATATTACGTGATTATGAAGGATACTCGACCAGGGAAGTGTCTGAAAAAATGAACATGACAGAACAAAATGTAAAAGTTAGATTACACAGGGCAAGGTTGGCGATGCGGAACCTGTTACAACCTGTTTTAAGTGAGTAGAGTAGATAGATATGCATAAAATTGAAATAAATGAGCATCTTGGCTGCCGTAAGGTAGAAGAGTTTCTTATGGCTTATCTTGAGAAAGAGTTAAGCCTATGGTCACGTATACGTTTTCGATTTCATTTATTAATGTGTGGTAATTGCGCAAAATATATAGCGGACTATAAAAAGGCGATAGACCTTGGACAGCAACTGTTTTCTAACCCCGATGCTATAGCAACTGGAAAAGTACCCGACGAAATACTTCACGCTATTCTCAGTTCTGGCAAAACTCACTAATATATGGGTATCAGGAAAAATAATTATTAAATAGTTGTAACCTTTTTAGACTTTTATGCATCATTCTAAAAGCGGCTATATTTTTGATTAATCAGCAGTTTTTTTCAAATCGCACAGAACTTTCACTATTCGTCCCAGTCAATAACTCTGTGCTGAACGTAACTATTCGCTTTCATTCTTTATGCTACGTTCGAACATGTACATTTGTATAAATATTTAATGTGAATGCTACCCATAGTGGGTATTATTTTTCGTTTTAACTTCAGGAGAAATTTAAGATGTCTGACAATAACAAACTTAACCCTTTAGCAGTAGCACTTGGTACTGCATTCGCTATTTCATTAGCTTCAAGCCCGGTTGTTAATGCGGCGGATAATCCTTTTGCAGCTAACCAGTTAACTAACGGTGGTTATGAAGTTGCCGAAGGTAAATGCGGTGAAGGAAAGTGTGGTGACAAGAAAAAGGAAGAAGGTAAATGCGGTGAAGGAAAGTGTGGTGACAAGAAAAAAGAAGAAGGTAAATGCGGTGAAGGAAAGTGTGGTGACAAGAAAAAGGAAGAAGGTAAATGCGGCGAAGGTAAATGTGGCGATAAAAAATAATCATTACTAATCTACTTTTTTAAATGTCGAATAGTTATCCCGTACAGGGAGCAGGATTAGGTCTGCGGCGAACCTTTATAGGTTCGCTTGCAGAGTCTATCCCATCGCAAATCGACTTTATGGAAGTCGCACCGGAGAACTGGATAGATGTCGGTGGCAAATTTGGCCATCAGTTTTACAAAATAGCAGAGCAAATTCCAATAGTCTGCCATGGTTTGTCATTAAATATAGGCGGAGCTGCACCATTAGACGAAGCTTTTCTTGGAAAAGTTAAACAGTTTCTCGAATTACATAACATATCGCTTTATAGCGAACATCTTTCTTATTGTGCTGATAACGGACACCTCTATGACTTGATGCCGATTCCATTTACTGAAGAAGCGGTCAAATACGTGGTCGAAAGAATAAAACGTGTTCAGGATATTCTTGGTCAACGTATCGCTATGGAAAATGCCTCTTATTATGCCGAGATTGGTAAAGAGATGGAGGAAATAGAATTTGTTAATGCAGTTCTGGAAGAAGCAGATTGTTTGTTCCATATAGATATAAATAACATTTATGTAAATAGTATTAACCATAAGTATGATGCGGAAAAATTTCTAAAGGCATTACCGGGAGATCGCATCGCTTACGCACATATTGCAGGTCACTTTGTTGAGGAGCAAGATTTGCGTGTTGATACACATGGAGCTGATGTTATTGATCCTGTGTGGCAATTGCTTGATATAGCTTATGACCATTTTGGTGTCTTTCCGACTTTACTGGAACGCGATTTTAATATCCCGCCATTGCATGAATTGCTAAAAGAGGTCGATATCATCAGGGATTATCAGTTTAAATATTCTAAAAATGACAAAAGCATCAAACAACAACAAAACTGATAGTTTTCAGGATGTGCAAACTGTTTTTACACGGCATATGCGTGATCCGAAAAATAACCCCGCTCCAGCCGGTATCGAAGAACGACGAATAAAAATCTATAGTGATCTTGTTTACAATAATATAGAAAGCTTTATCGCTAACAGTTTTCCTGTTCTTCGAAAAATCATACCTGATGAGCAGTGGCATAAAATGTTACGTGATTATGTTTCAAATCATCAGGCACATACACCGTTATTTCCAAAAATGCCGCAAGAGTTTTTACATTATCTTCAACATGAACGAATAAAACAGTCTGGAGATTTTCCTTTTATCTTTGAGCTAGCACATTATGAATGGATTGAAACATCCGTTGCAATGGATCCTCGTGAAATCGATTTTACCGGTATAAATACAACGGGAGACCTTCTCCAGGGAATTCCAGTATTGAGTCAATTAGCTCAGCCGTTTGTTTATCATTGGCCTGTTCATCAAATCAGTCCTGATTATTTGCCGACTGAAAAACCGGAAGAAGCCACCTATATCATTGTCTATAGGAAAATAAATGATGATGTTGGTTTTATGGTTCTAAATACCGTTTCTGCAAGATTAATTGAGAAAATTCAGAACAATACTGATAAAACCGGTAAAGAATTACTCGGTTCTATAGCCGATGAATTAAAACATCCGCAACCTGACGTTGTAATTAATGGTGGCCTGGCAATCATGCAAGATATGCATGAAAAAAATATTTTACTTGGCATATTGGATTAACTTTACTCAGGAGAATTTGTATGCAGGCAGTAATTGCTTTAATGAACTGGACTCAGGATCTGCTCGACAAATTTATAGAAGCAGTTGGTTTTACCGGATCACTGTTATTAAGACTTTATCTGGTTCCTGTTTTCTGGATTGCCGGTTCAAAAAAAATAAGTTCAATCGACAGCACGATTGAATGGTTCGGTAATCCAGAATGGGGTCTTGGCTTACCGTTTCCAGCATTAATGGCGTGGATAGCATCAATAACGGAGGCTGGTGGTGCCATATTATTATTTTTCGGATTAGGTGTGCGCTGGATATCAATACCACTTATGGCCACAATGGTTGTAGCAGCGGTGACAGTTCATTTAGAAAATGGATGGCTGGCTATAGCTGAAGGATCCGGTTTTTTTGCTACTGAAAGAACAATGGCTGCGATAGATCGTCTAGATCGTGCAAAAGATATTTTAAAAGAGCATGGCGACTATAGCTGGTTAACAGAAAATGGTTCGATCGTTATTTTAAATAATGGTATCGAGTTTTCTGCAACTTATTTTATTATGTTGCTTGCAATATTAGTTATTGGTGGTGGCAAGTATGTCAGCGCAGATTACTGGATAGCTAAAAAATTCAGACAATAGAATGATTTATTAAGCAAAAAAGTGTTACTTTTTCTTTAGTAACATAAATTTATTATATCTATGTAAAGGTTTTATATGTTATCCAGTAATTCCTTTCTATTAATCATCGTTCTATTACTTCTATCAATTCTAATTGAACCATTGGTGCATAAAATTCGTATGCCAATCAGTATCGTACTGGTATTGATTGGATTTATTGGTTCAGAAATATCTATTAGTCTATTTGGTGTTGATACAGGCATTCGTTGGGATAATTTTAAAATAATTATTTCCTATATCATTCTACCTGTTCTTATCTTTCAAGCTGCTATAGATATAAATTTTAAGTTGCTTTTTAAAAACCTTGTACCCATCTTAATAATGGCATTGCCATTGATGATTTTATCTACATTTGTTACTGCAACAGGTCTTTATCAGGGTATAAATCATGCAGCAGGTTTTCCATTGATAGCCGCACTGATTACAGGTGCATTACTCTCGGCAACCGATCCCGCTTCAGTTATTTCCCTATTAAAGCGGGATAATGCACCAGAACGTTTACGAATACTGTTACAAGGGGAGAGTTTGTTTAATGATGCAACTGCAATCGTATTATTTAGCATACTTATAAGTCTTGCTACTCAAAGTCAGGAAACAACTAGTTGGGTTATGATGCTAGTGCGATTTATAGAAGTATTTTTCGGTGGCTTACTAGTAGGTATTTTTATAGGTTTTATAGCAACAATAGCAATTAAATATTTGGGTAACAATCAATCGACAGCAATGGTCAGTATTTTTTCCGCATATTCCAGTTTTATATTATCAGAAGATGTTTTCCATTTTTCAGGTGTTATTGCCGTTCTAAGTTGTGGAATAACTTTAGGTTCGTTGCTCCAGGAATATTTTTCAGAAAAAAGTTTTATTAGTCAATTATGGTTATTACTTGCCAAAATGGCGGAATCGATAATTTTTCTGTTAGCGGGAATCACCATTACCTTAAGTATGTTTGTTGATCAATGGCTCGCTATTCTTATTGGTATAGTTGCAGTCATATTTTCCCGAGTTGTTATTATATTTGGTACATTTCCTTTTTTATCATTAATGCCTGGTATTCAGAGTATTTCCCTGAAACAACAAACAATATTAGTTTGGGGTGGTGTAAGAGGTACTGTTACATTAGCATTAGCGTTATCATTACCATTGACACTGGATTATTGGTACACAATCCAGTCGATTGCTTATGGTGTCGTCATATTTACCCTGGTTTTTCAGACGTTAACCTTGCCTATACTTTTGAGAAAACAGGATTAATTATTGTTTAAAGCTTGCGGCGCCTCAACAGAATAACCTTGAATATAATCTGTACCGATCTCGAATAGAGAATCAATAATATCCGGGTTATCTATGCATTTAATGATCGTTTGAGCTCCAACTAAATGATTTATGCCATTAACTGATTCTAGTAACTGGTAGTTATAATTTTTACTATCGTTAATATCGCCGAATTCCCTTGCATCAATTTTTATAAAATTAACGTCTAACTGTTTTATTAAATTAATGCTTCCTGGATTATAGTTGAAATTATCTAATGCGATTTTACATCCCTGTCGTTTTATTAAAGTAACAAAACGTTTAAAAGTATCCATTGAACCATCAAATTGGCATTGATTAATTTCAAAGCATATATTTCCTGCAGGAATATTATATTCATCAAACATATTAACCGCATGCTTGATAAAATTTTCGTTAAATATAGATTGTTGTGAAATATTTATGCTTATAATATGTGCTTTATTAAATAACGGGCTACCGTAGGCAATTAATTCCATAATCACTTTCAACACCCAGTCATCTATGGCAGAAAGCATATGGTAATTTTCTGCGGTATGTAAAAAATTATTTGCAGCTAATAACTCGCCTTCAGAATTATTCATTCTCAAAAGTACTTCATGAAATATAGTGTCATTTAAAGAGTCAAGTGGCTGGATCTGTTGAGTGTAGATTTTAAATTTTTCTTTTTCCAGATTATCCTGTAATTCTTCAAGGATTTTTAATTCGCCACTGTGTTTTTGTTGTTCTGTTTTACCTTCCTCATAAACTTCTATTCTATTACCACCTGCATCTTTGGCTTTGTAACAAACAAGATCAGCTACTCTTTGTAATTCGGTTAATGATTCAGTTGATTCATTTAAGGGGACAATACCTATGCTGGCAGTGATTGAAAAATGCTTTCCGTGCCAGTCAAATTTTACATTAAAGGCTTCTTCTTTAAATATTTCTGCTATTAATCTGGCTTTATCAATATTGCAGCTATACATTAATACAGCAAATTCATCGCCACCTAATCTTGCAATAGTGTCAGTATCTCGGGCTATTTTTTTTAATCGAGCAGAAATTTTCTTTAATAATTCATCACCTGCCTGATGTCCGCAGCTATCATTAATTATTTTAAATCTATCAAGGTCAATAAAACATAGTGCATGTTCTCGTTCAGAATTACTTGTACTGGAAATTATTTTATTTAATCGGCTATCAAATTCCCTGCGATTAATAAGACCAGTAAGAGAGTCATGTTTTGCTTGCCAGTCAAGTGTTTTTTGCATTGTACGTTTTTCTGTAACGTCTCGAAATATCATGACAGAACCAGAAGCGATTTTACCTTCCATTACAGGTGTGGTGCTGTACTCAATGGCATATTCCAGCCCATCTCGTCTTATTAGTCTTGTTGCATCTGAACTATTTACAGTTATATTTTTTTCAAGACATTGCTCAACAGGATTAGGTAACTTTATATGCGTTGTTTCGTCAACAAGATTTAAAATGCTGGATAAATACATGCCTTTAGCATCTTTTAATTCCCAGCCGGTATAAATTTCAGCAACAGGGTTTATATAGTTTATTCTACCCAACTGATCTGTAGAAATTACGCCTTCACCTATCGCTTGTAATGTGATTTCAGCTTGTTCTTTTTCTTTTGAAACTGAATTATTCTTTTTAATGTACTCGTAAATATCCTTCTTAAGATTCACATTTAATGTTTTTGTTTTGTCGATAATTTCATAAAGATATTTCACTTGACCGCTTACTTCACCCGCCAGACCAAATGCCTCAAGTAACGCCTTCGAGTAATAACTGGATATTACAATTAGCATGCAGTAAGTAATGGCTAGCAATGTGGCTATGGGATAGGCTTTATCCGGTGGTAAGTTGTATATCCAGAAAACAATAGGAAATATAAAAGCAGAAATATAAATAATATATGCTGGTAAAAAGACAGAAAGAATAGGCAAAAAAGCGACGGCTAGCGTCGCCAATATCAATAATAAGATAATTTGTGAAAAAGTACTTAGTAAAGGAAGAAACAGTATGTAGCCAATGCTAAAAGCAAGACCAGTTGTGCCAACCATTATCGTATGATAAACCGCCCATTGATTGTTAACATGTAATGTGTTTTTGTTCTTGCTAAATTCTTTTATAATCAGAGTATGCGTGAATGCAGTAAGTACGATAAAGGCAAGCCACGGAACATAAATGTAATCAGGTACAGACGGTAATACAAACCAGCTTACCAGTAATGCAGAAATGATAGTTAATATAATTCCAGCCGGAGCCTGTTTATATAAGTAGTTCAGATCCTGATTGTTTTCAACAATAGTTTTTTTTATGGATTGATCTGGATAATTAACATCCAGGGTTCCAGTAGATGTTTTTGTCTTTATATTTTCTGTATACATATCTGCCGTTGCCACGTCACTATTCCTCTTTTACCGTATTTTATAATTTCTTTGTAAATACTTAATATAGATAAGAATATAGTTGTTTATACAAAAACAGGTTGTGACTGTGTTCACAGTGCAATGCATGAAATCAATTTTCTATGTGAATGAAGTCACATAAAAGTATAGAACAGAATAATCAGTATAGAATCAAAGTTAATGAGTTAAGGAATAGAACTGTCTCAATATTGATACAGTTTGTGTTCTTTTAGATGTGATCAAGAAAAATAGTACCTCTATCTATTACTGGATAGAGGTATCATTATTTTAAATGTTTATAGCGTTGTTACTTTTTTCTGGCTTGTATTCTTAAACGAAGCGCATTGAGTTTAATAAAACCTTCGGCATCTTTTTGATTGTATGCCCCGGCATCATCTTCGAAGGTTGCGATTGTTTCGTCGAACAAACTATCTGAATCAGACTTTCTGCCAACAACATAAGTATTGCCTTTAAAAAGCTTAAGTCTAACAAGTCCATTTACCGATGTTTGCGTATTATCGATAAGTGCTTGTAGTGCTTTTCTTTCCGGACTCCACCAATAGCCGTTATAGATTAGCTTGGCATATTTCGGCATAAGTTCATCTTTTAAGTGTGTGGCTTCACGATCAAGTGTTAATGATTCCATGGCACGGTGTGCTTTAAGAAGAATAGTTCCTCCTGGAGTTTCATAACAGCCGCGTGACTTCATGCCGACATAACGATTTTCAACTATGTCATCACGGCCAATGCCATGCTTGCCACCCAGCTTGTTTAAACTTTCCAGCATTTCTGCAGCAGATAATCTTTTACCATTTAAAGCAACCGGATCACCTGATTTGAATTCAAGCTCGATATATTCTGCTTCATCCGGTGCTTTTTCCGGTGCAACTGTCCAGCGCCACATTGCTTCTTCAGGTTCGCACCATGGATCTTCCAGTTCACCACCTTCATAAGAAATATGTAACAGGTTAGCATCCATCGAATAGGGCGATGCTCCTTTTCGTTTAGCTTCAACTGGAATGCCCTGTTGTTCGGCATACGATAGTAATTTTTCGCGTGAAGTTAAATCCCATTCTCGCCAGGGTGCAATAATATGTATATTTGGATCAAGCGCATAAGCTCCTAACTCAAATCTAACCTGATCATTACCTTTACCGGTAGCACCATGAGATACGGCATCGGCACCGGTTTCATTGGCAATTTCAACCAGGCGTTTTGCAATTAAAGGACGGGCAATCGATGTCCCTAGTAGGTATTCGCCTTCATAGATTGTGTTGGCACGAAACATCGGGAATACATAATCACGTACATATTCTTCTTTCAGATCTTCAATATATATTTCTTTAACGCCCATTTTCTCGGCTTTGGCGCGCGCAGGTTCAACTTCCTCACCCTGACCCAGATCTGCGGTAAATGTAACAACTTCACAATCGTAAGTATCTCTAAGCCAGGTCAAAATGACTGAGGTATCGAGGCCTCCAGAATAGGCCAAAACTACTTTATTAATGTCCTTCGTGCTCATTATTAATCTTCATTAGTTAAAAAGTGGCTCATTCTAGCGGTTGATACGGAACTATCAAGATTTATACATAATTTATGAAGGTTTTTACTTCTTTCAGGAATTCTTTGGGTTTTTCCGCATGTAACCAATGACCAGACCCTTCGATCATGGTGATTTCTGCAGCCGGGAAATGCTGGTATATCGCGGTATTATGGCTGCTTTTAAGATATGCAGATTCGGAGCCTCCGACGAATAAACTAGGCATGTGACAAGTCCTGTTTTTTAAATTCTCCGGAAATTGGCTCACTGAGGTTAGACTAGTATATATAGTATCCAAATTGACTCGCCAACAAAATTTGCCGTCAACTCGAGTCAGATTTTGTAATATAAATTGAACGGTATTAATATCATTCGTCACTTTATTTAATTCTGCTTCAGCTTCAGTACGGTTTTTTATTTTGTTTAAATCCATGTTAAGCATTGTTTCAACCAGATCGTGAAAACTGTGTTCATAATCGAAGGGAGCAATATCAACAATAACCAGAGCTGAAAATTGTTCAGGATGAAGCAATGCAATGGACATAGCGACCTTACCACCCATGCTATGACCCATTAACAAGCAGTCACTTAAATTTAAATGATCACATAATGTAATTACGTCATCTGCCATATCGATATAAGACATACTATTTTCATGAAATGAATGACCGTGATTACGGAGATCAGGTGTAATGACTCGATGAGTTTCTGCTAATGATCTGGCAATACCCTGCCAATTTCGAGATGAACCAAATAGCCCATGCAAAATAACGATAGGTCTGCCCTGACCATATTCCTGATAGTTTAACAACATAACGTTATGTTTTTAAAAATGAAATAAAACAAGTAATACCTAATCTTCCGGTAATGCTTCAAATTCCTTTTTTTTATTTTCAAACCATTCTTTTGTCGCGCCAGGATTCTGCATAAGATCTTTCATCTTATCCATTGCTTTCAGGTGCCCTTCGTCAGCTTTTTCAAACATTTCTATACCATGGTTTTTACTCATCTCAGAGATTTCATCGAAAGTGCTGGCATGAAATTCTATATCACATGCACCTCCAAGTTGTTTACAGGTCATAGTCTTCAACTGAATATTCTCCTTTGATTGAACGCAAGTAATTAACTCGATAATAACATTATAAAGTAACAATATATTGAGTAATTTGGTTCACTAGAGAATTTGCTGTTTGTCACTTTTTAGGAATATATAGATCAGTAATTGTACCTTCAAAGACCTCGGCTGCCATGGCCACCGTTTCTGAAAGAGTAGGGTGAGGGTGAATAGTTAAACCAATATCTTCTGCGTCAGCACCCATCTCAATAGCGAGGGTACATTCTGCAATTAAGTCACCGGCATTAGGGCCAACAATCGCTGCGCCTAATATACGTTTTGTTGCTTTATCAAATAATATTTTGGTAATACCTTCATCTCGTCCTAACGATAATGAACGGCCACTGGCAGCCCAGGGAAAAACACCTTTGCCATACTCAATGCCTGCTTCTTTTGCTTCAGTTTCGGATAAACCGACCCAGGCTATTTCCGGATCGGTATAAGCAACGGAAGGAATTAATCTATTATCAAAACCAACTTTATGACCAGCAATCACTTCTGCAGCTATCTTACCTTCATGTGTGGCTTTATGTGCCAACATGGGTTGTCCAACGATATCACCAATAGCAAAGATATGAGGCACATTGGTTCGTTGTTGATCATCAACAGGAATAAAACCGCGTTCATTTACATTGATACCGGCTTTATCAGCACCAATTTTATTACCATTGGGTAGGCGACCGACGGCAACTAAAACCGCATCGAATTTGTCTTTATCTGGTGCGTCCTTGCCGTCAAAACAAACTTCGAGTCCGCTTTTCAATGCCTTCACTGATGTGACAGCTGTTTTTAAATAAATATTTTCGTAAAGTTTTTTAATACGTTTTTGTAATGGACGAACAATGTCTTTATCACAACCAGCGATTAGGCTATCCAGCATTTCAACTATCGTTATTTTGCAGCCTAATGAGGCGTAAACGGTTGCCATCTCTAATCCAATAATTCCTCCACCGATGACGAGCATACGTTTTGGAATTTTTTCCAGTAACAGTGCATCAGTTGAATCCATAATGCGAGGGTCATCCGGTAGCGCGGGTATTTTTGTCGCTTGTGATCCGGCAGCAATAATCGCGTGATCAAACGTGATTGTTTTCGTTTCACCGTTATTGTCAACTTCGATAGAGTTAACGGAAGTAAATTTTCCTGTTCCTTGAACGATGTCTACCTTGCGTTGTTTCGCCATGGATTTTAAACCGGAAGTCAGTTTATTAATCACAGTCTCTGTCCAGTTGCGAACCGGTTTTGGATCAGGCATTTTTGAACCAAGCTCAATGCCGTGTTCTTTTAATTCATCCACTTCTGAAATGATTTTACCGACATGAAGTAATGCTTTTGATGGGATACAGCCAACGTTTAAACAAACACCACCAATAGATTCATAACGTTCTATTAAAATCGTTTTTAATCCAAGATCGGCCGCACGGAATGCGGCAGTGTAGCCACCAGGGCCGGCACCCAGAACAACGACTTGTGCATGTTGATCACTGTCACTATTTGAAACGGTTTGTTGTTTTTCAACTGTTGCTTCTTTTTTCTCTTCAGTTGGCTTCGATGCTGCATCTGTTTCCAGTTTAAGAATTAAACTATCTTTAGATAATTTATCGCCATTGCTAACAGAAATTTCCTTAACAACGCCCGCTTCAGGGGAAGGAATATCCATTGTTGCCTTATCGCTTTCTAATGTGATTAAGGTTTGTTCTTTTTCAATGCTGTCACCAACTGCAACGGCTATTTCAATCACTTCGATAGCATCGAAATCACCAATATCAGGAACCTTAATATCTTTAATCAAAATTGATATCCAAAATAATAAAGTTTATAGAAGTATATGACGGATATCTGATAAGACAGTACTCAGGTATTGAGTAAACTGTGCACCGGCAACACCATCGATAACACGATGATCGTATGATAAGGAAAAAGGCATAATTAATCGCGGCACCAGTTCTCCATTGTCATAAACCGGTTTTATAGTAGCACGCGATACTCCGAGAATGGCAACTTCAGGTGTGTTTACAATCGGCGTAAAATTTAAACCGCCAATGCCTCCCAGGCTGGAAATAGTAAAACAGCCACCTTGTAAATCTTTGGGAGAAATTTTTCCTTCTCGCGCCTTTTCACTAAATTCGCTAATTTCTTTTGCGATATCAAACAATCCTTTCTTATCGGCATCTTTGATTACCGGCACCATCAAACCGTTTTCTGTATTTACAGCAACACCAATATGATAGTATTTTTTAATAATGATATTTTCACCATCTGCACTTAATGAAGAATTAAATTCGGGATATTGTTGTAACACATCAACGACGGCTTTAACTAAAAATGCAATTAAAGTCAGTTTAATACCTTGTTTTTTTGCTGTTTCGATTTTTGATTTTCTGAAATCTTCCAGTTCGGTAATGTCGGCTTCATCAAATTGAGTAACATGCGGTACGGTGATCCAGCTTCGATGTAAACTTTGTCCGGCAAGCCGTCTTATACGACTTAAAGCTTGTTCTTCTATTTCACCAAACTTGGAAAAATCAACAGGCGGCACTTCTGGCATTGCAAATGCACCTTTGCTTGCCAGCTTTTCACCGGACATAATACTTTTTGTAAATGCTTTAACGTCTTCTTTTAAAATCCTCCCTTTCGGCCCAGTGCCATAAACCAGTCCAAGATCAACGCCGAGTTCACGCGCAAAACGTCTGATAGAGGGACTGGCATGTGCTTTCGCCGATTGGCTTTGCCCGACTAATTGACTTGTTTCCGGTGTATTTGGTGCTGGTCTGGGTGTTGGAGGTTCAGGTAAAGTTGTATTTACAGTTTTTTCTTCTTGTGTTTTTGATTCAACTTTTTCAGGTTCTTTTTTACCTTCAGTATTTGTAGTCTCAGAAGCAAGCAAACTAACAATAGATGCACCTTCTTTAATTCGATCACCAACGCTTACTTTAATCTGTTTTATTTCACCAGCTTGAGGTGACGGAATATCCATGGTGGCTTTTTCACTTTCAAGTGTAATCAATGTATCTTCAGCATTGACCTGATCGCCAACACTAACCGCTATCTCAATCACTTCGACCGAATCAAAGTCACCAATATCCGGAAGTAATATGTCTTGTTCGGTTGTCACAGTAATCCCTGATCTTCGTTATTATTAATTAAACTGTTGTTGGTTCCGGTTTTTCCGGATCTATACCGTATTTCTTAATTGCATCTGCTACTGTTTTTACTGGAACGCTACCTTCATCAGCCAATGCCTTAAGTGCAGCAATCGCAACATAGTAGCGATTAACTTCAAAGAACTTGCGCAATTGCGCACGTGTATCGCTACGACCAAATCCATCAGTACCTAACACCGAATAATGTCCGGGAACAAATTCACGAATTTGATCGGCATAGACTTTCATATAGTCCGTAGCTGCAACTGTTGGAATCGTTTTATCTTTAAGTAATGATTCTACATAAGATACTTTTGCTTTTTTAGTGGGATGCAACATATTCCAGCGTTGTACTGATAAACCTTCACGACGTAATTCATTCATACTGGTCGCACTCCAGATATTTGAATTAACATCAAAGTCATTTTGTAATAAATCTGCTGCGGCTATGACTTCGCGTAAAATAGTCCCTGAACCAATCAGTTGAATTTGCGCTTTACCTTTTTTCGGTTTCTGTAATAAATACATGCCTTTGATAATGCCTTCTTCAACAGCTTCAGGCATAGCCGGGTGTACATAGTTTTCGTTCATCACAGAGATATAATAAAAAACATCTTCGTGATTTTGATACATACGACGCATACCATCTTGCATGATCACGGTTAATTCGTAAGCAAAGGTAGGATCATAAGAGATACAGTTCGGAATCGTCGACGCAAATAGATGACTATGGCCATCCTGATGCTGTAAACCTTCGCCGGCAAGCGTCGTTCTTCCAGCTGTACCGCCGAGCAAGAAACCACGTGCACGCATGTCGCCCGATGCCCATGCCAGATCACCAATCCGCTGAAAACCAAACATGGAATAATAAATAAAGAACGGAATCATCTGTATACCGTGATTACGATAGGACGTTGCTGCTGCTATCCAGGAAGAATAACCACCGGCTTCATTAATACCTTCTTCCAGTAACTGTCCTTTTATATCTTCGCGATAATACATGACCTGATCAGAATCGACCGGTTCATAAAGTTGTCCTACGGCAGAATAAATTCCGTACTGACGGAACATACCTTCCATTCCGAACGTACGCGCCTCATCGGGAACGATAGGTACAATGTGTTTACCGATATTTTTATCTTTTAATAAGGCATTGAGAAAACGAACAAACGCCATGGTTGTTGATATTTCCCGATCACCACTGCCTTCAA
Organism: Pseudomonadota bacterium; assembly: GCA_013112535.1. GTDB lineage: Bacteria > Pseudomonadota > Gammaproteobacteria > Eutrophobiales > Eutrophobiaceae > UBA7359. The sequence goes on along the minus strand of JABFGI010000002.1, from coordinate 261,091 downwards.
GTAATTTTTGATGTATTGAAATATCGGGAATGTCGAGTTCCGGTGCAGGATTACGTTTACCAAAGAAATATCCACCAAGTGCTTCGCGTCGTTCTTTTAAATATTTAATTTCGTCGCTGTCTTCAGCCGGTTTATAAAAAGGTGCATCTTTGATTTCTTCATCGTTAATCGGAATATTAAATCGATCACGAAATTGTTTAAGTGCATCTTCGCCCATCTTCTTTTGTTGATGGGTCATGTTCATGCCTTCACCGGCATTACCCATGCCATAACCTTTTACGGTTTTGACTAAAATAACAGTCGGTTGTCCGGTATGTTTAACAGCTGCAGCATAAGCAGCATAAACTTTATGTGGATCGTGACCACCACGATTTAAACGCCAGATATCTTCATCTGACATATTGGCAACCATTTCTTTTAACTCAGGATACTTACCAAAAAAACGTTCACGCACAAATGCACCGTCTTTTGCTTTATAACTTTGATATTCGCCGTCGACCACTTCTTCCATGCGTTGATAAAGCTTACCTGAAGTATCGCGTGCAATTAAAGGATCCCAGTAAGATCCCCAGATAACTTTAATCACATTCCAGCCAGCACCGCGAAATGCACCTTCCATCTCCTGAATGATTTTACTGTTACCACGAACCGGGCCATCGAGTCGCTGTAAGTTACAATTTATAACAAATATAAGATTATCAAGTTTTTCTCGGGCAGCGAGATCAATTGCACCCATTGATTCCGGTTCATCCATTTCACCATCGCCCATAAACGCCCAGACTTTGCGATTGGTGTCTTTAATTAATTCACGGTTTTCCATGTAACGCATAAAACGTGCTTGATAGATTGCCATTAGGGGGCCGAGTCCCATGGACACTGTTGGAAATTGCCAATAATCCGGCATTAACCATGGATGAGGATATGATGATAGGCCTTTGCCGTCGACTTCCTGACGAAAGTTCTTGATTTGTTCCTCAGTAATGCGACCTGTCATAAAGGCACGGGCATAAATTCCCGGTGCAGAATGTCCCTGTACAAATAATAAATCACCGCCATGTTCTTCACTGGGTGCGTGAAAGAAATGGTTAAAACCGACGTCATATAAGGTTGCGGAAGAGGCAAAGCTGGCAATATGACCACCCAATTCGCTGCTTTTACGATTGGCCTGAACCACCATAGCCATTGCATTCCAACGAATCAATGAGCGAATGCGCCATTCAAGACCATGATCGCCGGGAGATTTCTCTTCGCGAGAAGGTGGAATCGTATTTAAATAAGCGGTATTCGCAGAATAGGGGAGATAGGCACCGGATTTTCTCGCCTTGGCGATGAGTTGTTCCAGAATATAATGACCACGTTCGATACCTTCCTGTTCCAGCATGGAATCCAGCGCTTCCAGCCATTCCTGCGTTTCCTGAGGATCAATATCTTTTTCTTGTTCTGACATAAAACCAAGTATCCTTTCTTCTTATTATTTAAGAATAACCCGTGTTTTTTAAGACAAACTGTTATGATTCTTTTTAATTTGATCTAAATACAGTTTAATAATAGTTTAGATTTATTTTAGCTAAAAGTATGCCTTTACCCATGCATTTTAGATACCAAATTCAATATATATCAGAAATAGCAGGAATACATGTAATATGAAAATCAAGTTACAACAAAAAAAGACACTTCCAACGAAACTAAACATCAATTCAATCAGCAACTGGTTAATGATTCTTGCGCATCCATTGGATAAAACAATTAGTAAAGAAAGCAAGTTTCCACACCAGACTCAATTACTCAATCGCCGTTCTCAACTGAATTTGAAAAAAGCGGATAGTGAGCCAGTGGTGATGGATTTACCAAATCAAAATTCGAGTCACGTGGCTTTTGCAGCAATTGAATCAAGTATTAGTAGTTTCGACTTATTAACATTGGCAAGAAAAATGGTAGCTGAGCATTCAACCAGCAATCCGGCACAACTTGGTATTGTGGTGAGTGGTTTTAGTGATGCAGATTCAGAACGTATGGCAGAAGCATTGATATCGGCAGCACTTGCCGCATCAGCGACCATGCCTAAATTTAAAAGTGAAAAGCAAACCGCTTTTAAGTTATCAAAACTTTCTTTGTTTGGTTTACATGCTCGCCACGGGTTTAAACAAAGTTTTGCTACAGCTGAAGGTAATGCGTTAACGCGAAGTTTAAGCATGTTGCCGCCAAACAAATTAACGCCTACAGAATATTTAAAAGAAATAAAACAGATTGCGCGCGAAAACAAATGGAAACTTGATTTTTATGATGAAGCCACCTTAAAGAAGAAAAAAGCCGGTGCTTTTCTTGCCGTATCTCAAGGGAGTCCGAAAGCAGATGCGGGTATTGTGCGTTTACGTTACACACCAAAAACGGCAACACAGGGAAAGAAGGTATTTCTAGTTGGTAAAGGGATTTGTTATGACACCGGCGGCACTAATCTTAAACCGGCAAATTATATGTTTGGTATGCATGAAGACATGCAGGGCAGTGCCGTTGCATTAGGTACCTTGCTCGCATTAAGTAAACTTAATTTTAATCGTCCGGTTGAATGTTGGATGGCTCTGGCCATGAATCATATTGGTCCAAAAGCATATAAACCCAATGATGTGATCACTGCTTCTGATGGCACTACCATAGAAATTGTTCATACCGATGCTGAAGGCCGTATGGTCTTATCTGATACTCTAGCTTTGGCGTCTAAAGAAAAACCGTCATTGATACTGGATTACGCTACTTTAACCGGAGCATGTATGTATTCAATTGGTACGTCTTACAGTGGTGTTTTTACTAATAAAAAAGAATGGCATGAGGATTTAATTAAAGCCGGTGAAGATTCAGGCGAACGTGTTTGGCCATTTCCTTTAGACGAAGACTTTGATGACATGATTAAAAGTGATATTGCCGATGTGAAACAATGCTCACAGGAAAGTGGAGTCGATCATATTCTTGCATCACGTTTTCTTCAGCGTTTTGTTAAATATGAAACACCCTGGGTGCATATGGATCTTTCAGCAAGTAACAGGAAAGGTGGTCTGGCTCATATACCCACAGATACTATCGGGTTTGGTGTGCGCTACAGTGTTAATTTGTTACTGAATAACTATTTAAGATAATTTCAATATTACTTTAAACAAGATACTGGAGTATGTTGTTGCTTACTCCAGTATCTTTCCCATCCTTCTGAATGAGAGTGGACATCTGTCTCAGTTACGTGAACACAATGTAGCTTAGTGTCATGATTTTTTAAGTGGTTTAAATAACTTTCTGTGATACTGCGTGTAATTATTTCGTCATTACGGGAAACATAGTGTTGTTGAGGGATTGTTGACAATTTTTCAGCATAATCCACTGGATTAATGGAGCCGTAAAGTGGCGTGATTTTGTGCTGTTGTACAAAGGCGTTTATATCAAGGTTACCTGCAACGGTTCTTAAATCTTCGATGTCATTTCTAATGCTAGCAAGGAGTGTTGCAATTGTGCCACCACCTGAATAACCGACCAGTCGAAACTTGTCGATGTTAAATTGCTTTTTTATTATTGTGATAGTGTGGTTTATTGATTCTATAATTTCTTTTGATGCCCGTTTTGAAGTCCAGTAAGAATGGTTACAATTTTTTTCTGAATTAAGGTTGAGATACTGGCAAGGTCGAGCAAGGTAGAACACATTTGGAGAATTATCATTGATAGCTAATTTTAGACCAACTGGATTAAGCGGTGTTGGGTTTGGCGAAATTCGTCTTTTACTTAACCAGGCAAGGCCATCACCTTCAATAAATAAAGTCGCAGAATCGGTTTGAGAGCCGATTTTATGATAGCTTACTATTGTAAACGGTGATTCGCTGAAAATTTGTTTTGAAAATCCATTGTTATTCGCAAGGGATGATGCTGTATCAAATCGCTGTTGTAATGAGTTACAGCCACCCAGGCTCAAAAAGAAAAACAGCAGTACAGTAATATTTTTCCGAAATATAAGAATCTTTTTAATATAAAAACGAATAATAATCAGCCTAGGGCATCCTTGGTCTTGGCATATTCACTCTGTTTACATTTTGCATAGAACGCATAATGTTATTAATAGTTTGTAGACGCATACGACGCGGAAGTGATGGCGGACTATATTCATCCGGAATTTCAGTTCCATAGCCTGGTTCATCAATAGTGACGCTGCCAAATTTATTTGATACTTCGATAGCTGTTTTGCGTGAAGAATCTTCTGGTTCTATCAAGATAATGGTTGCTGAAGTTGAATTTGCTTCTCCAACTACATTAGTACCGCGTATACCAATAGTTGCTACAGCAGTATTCACTTCCATTGCTTCAGGTTTGTTTTTAGCTACCAGGCCAGTAATAAATCGAAATGAACCTTTTAACACTCTAATAGCGACAGAATCTTCATCAACTTTTTTATTATATTTAAATTCACTTGCTACAAGAGTTGCTTCTGGACCTATTTCAAAACGTGTTTTGTCATTAAACAATATTGTCACAGATGATTTCTTTTCAGTTACTACGGTATCCTTTTCAAAAATACTGGAACCAACGCGTAAATTGCGTTTTTCGTCTGTAGCTGTTGAGGCACTGGCTTTACCATCTAGCTTGATTACCTTGCCGATCGCAGAGTCAGCAGTATTAGCCTGAACACTTGCTAGAGGTAAAAAAACCAAGATGCTCGCTATTAACATAGAAATAAAGATAAATAAGGTAAGGTGTTCTTTTTGATTAAGTTTAAAAAAAATCATAGCGTTATATCCTTTAAGGTTTCTATATCAGATCTTAACCATCTATAGTTATTTAGTAATCGATTCTTACAGTCAGGCTTAAACGATCTTCATCAAAGTCATCTCTTAAGAGTCGTTTACTGTATTCCAAGTTCCCGGTAATTCCTGATTTTTCAAAAAAGCGAACGCCTGTGGTAAGTAATAAATCATCTTTATCGTTTTCCGGTTGCGGGTTGTTCGCTGTACTAATATCTTCTAATGCAAAATCATAATTATAAGCAAGATTCAAAAAGGGTTCATAGTTATTAAAACCATGAGCCACCTCACCAGCAATACTCATAGTACCGACTTTAGTGCGGTTTTCTGCAACAACAACTCCATTGCTTTCAGTAAAGCTATCAACAACACTGCTGGCAAACAAAGTACCAACGCGACCACTAATGACCCATCTATCAATAAATTTAATTGCATTTAGATTCAAGGCACTAAACCAACGGTCAGCTTGAGGTGAACTAGTTATGCGGGTTGTACCAAAAGTACGAAACTGGTCATATTCAACTCTCGAATATCCCAGATTAAAATCAACACTAAGTACATCGTCAAGAATGGCACCGAAGTATGGTGCAATAGTGAAACTATCCGTGTTCTGATTACCATTATTAAAAGTGGTATCAATATCACTATTCTCAAAACCCAAGGCTAAGCCAATAACCGCATTATCCAGAACACCAAAGTCTATTCCACCCATGAAACTATGACTGGTGCCGTCAAACGCAGTCGTACTTAAATCATTTTCATAATCAGTATATGAATAATTACCCCAGATACCATAAGGTATAGTAGATTCATCGCCCGCATTCAGACCGGTCATTCCTTCCAGCTTAAACTGGTTATCGCCAAAACGAGGAGTGAAGCTAGCGCGAAGACTGTTTAGTGCGGCACCAATACGTCCGGAAATATCATTAATCGTACTTTGGATTTGGGTATTAAATAAAACAGCATCCGTCACTGAGCTGCTTGCCGTAGCTTCAGTAAGCGTGGCAGTTGTTTTATTTAACATACCGGAAAAAGTAAAAATACAATCATCAGAACCACCGCCGGATATATTTAGATAACTGGTGGAAAATGTTCCTGAAGCTGTACCGCTACCATCGGGTGGGCCACCAATATCCGATACATCAAAATTAAAGTTAAAAGACGAACCGCTGGTTGTACCGTTTTTAATATCGAATGCTGCCGTTCCCATACTGTCAACACCAGTACCGTTGCCTATAAAATTACCGTTACTTTGTCCGGACAGCGTTAATGTAAGTGTCGCAATATCATTACCGTCATCAGCAGGATTTACACATGATGATCTTGTAATATTGATAGTACCTGAGTAGGTTCCTGAAATATCTGTAGCAAAGGCTTTACCAGATAAGAGAGATAATAAAAGTATATAAAATACAGGTTTACGCATGATGTTTAATGTAGAAATAAATAATTTTCTAACAGACATATTAAATTATCTTCCATTTAAGGAACAGGGTTTATTTTGTCGTAAATGTGTATACCCCGTCCCAATTTGCTCCTGGTGGATGTTTCTTGAAGTGTGCAATTCGTTCTAGATAAATATCATATAACATCCGAGAGGGAGAAATTTGTTGCAATAGTTGAAATAATTTTTCTGCCTGTTCCCAATCCTGTTGCCGGTATGCAATTAATGCCTTTTCAGCTTTTTCTATTTCTTTTATTTCTTCTGCACTAATTTCTTTTTCAAGAGAAACGGGTTCATAGATAGCTACCGGTTTATCTTTACCTTTTACTTTTACATAGTCCAGTTCACGATAAATGTACTCAGGAACAGCTTGTTTAGTCGTTTCACTGACAACAAGCTCAACTCCGTAAGATTTGGTAAGACCTTCCAGTCTTGATCCCAGATTTACTGGATCGCCCAGTACGGTATACGATAATCTGAATTCAGAGCCCATATTACCAACGCTCATCACTCCAGTGTTAAGGCCAACACCTATGTGCAGTTCCGGCCATCCTCTTTCTTTAAATTCAAGCCTAAGCGCTTCCATTCTTTCCAGCATTTCCATTGCCGTCTTTAACGCAAAACGGGCATGTTCAGTGTTATCGACAGGTGCCCCCCAAAAAGCCATGATGGCATCACCTATGTATTTATCAATGGTTCCACGATTTTCATGTATAAGTTTTGTCATGGGTGTTAAATAGGCGTTCATCAAATTAGATAATTCTTCCGGTTCTAATCCTTCAGAAATTGTCGTAAAACTTCTGACATCAGAAAATAATACTGTCATTTCCCTATTCTCTGCATCCAAAGTATACGAATCAGGGTTGAAGTTCATTTCATCAATTAATTCCGGCGGGATATATTGTCCAAATGTAGAAGCAATTTGCAGTTTGCCGCGTCGTTCAATAAAAAAACCGTAAGACATATTGGCAATAAATAAAATCAATATCAGTAACACGCTGCTGGCAAGCGGTAGCACCAGGTTGGCTATTTGCCAGAACATTAAGTTAATACTGATAACAACAATTGTAAGTATGATGCTAAACAATGCTGCCCAGAGTGGACTTAACAATGGAAGTGTAAGCGTTAGTAGTAATCCAATTAGTAAAAGCTGTGTAAGTTCAACTCCCTGGATATATGCCGGACTTTTTTTAATATTTGCATCTAAAATACCTGAAATCAGGTTTGCATGAATTTCAACACCTGGATACTGTTTTTTCACCGGGGTTGTCCGTAAATCATACAATCCCGGTACTGTTGTGCCTACAAGTATAATGGCATCTTTCAGTATCGCTTTATCTGTTCTTCCATGAATAATATCAGTAGCAGAAATATACGGATAATTCTTTTCAAATCCCCGGTAAGGTACTAATGCCTGAATATGCTTGTCTACGGGAATATCAATAAACTCAAGTGACAGGTTTTCAAGACTTCGATAGTTACTCGAACTATTTTCAAATATCGGTTCTGTATTCTCAACTTCCAATAACTGTCTGACCATAACCAGAGCTAAAGCTTCGTAATAATTACCTTCATATTGATAAAGCATGGGAACGCGTCGAATAACGCCATCCGGATCTATCCAGGGAGAAAAATGACCGGCATCAAGTGCGGCTCTTTGTAAAGTATCTATATTTGCACTGTAGCCACCAGCTGGACGTGCTTTAACAGTTGTATTTTCGAATAATTCTTTATCTAAAGCGGGTTTGGGTAACACTCCATTATTAGTGGCATTATCTCCCGCAAAGCCATGTTTAAAATAATAGCCTAAAACAACCTGATTTTTTTCGATGCTTTCTGCTAATAATCGGTCGTAGTTTAATTCGGGCTCCAGTTCTGAAATAGCTTTTTTAAATTCATTGTTATTGGCTAACTGATTTTGCCCCAGAGCTTTTAGAACATTTAATCCTGAGCTGTGATCGGGTTCTGGAAATACAATATCAAAACCAAGTAGCGTGATATCATAATCATCAAATAATGTATCAATTAATCTTGTGACATTGTTTCGACTCCACGGCCAGCGACCGATCTCACGAAGACTTTTTTCATCAATATCCACAATAACTATGCGATTATCAACATCATTTGGCATGGTGGTAATTACGCGAAGGTCATATAAAAAATTTTCTGCGTCATCGATAACAGGCCAGTCATATACATCCGTTTTTTCTACAAGCAATGCAACTGTTATAAGGAGTGTTATGACAATAAGCGGGAACTGATGTCTAAGTCTTTGAAAGAAGTTGTGCAGCATAGTGCTCATATTAATAATATTGTTTAGTACTTAAATAGATTCAATGAAAGTATAATTACTAAATTAATGTTAACTCATAATATTTAAAGTAGCATAATAACAAACAATAAATATTACTCACTCATTTCTAACGGATAATTTTTAAAATTAGAGTTGCATTCAGGTCTATTATGTCAAATAAAATTTTCAGGAAAATTAGGACATTATTACTCTTATACATACTATTTATGGTGGCAGTTGGCACCTGGTTGAATAAGGCGAGAACAACAGATTGGGATAAATCGCTGGAAGTAGTTGTTTACGCAATCAATGCGGATGGACGTGCTGCAACTCAAGAATATATTGATAAAATTGAAAACAGTGATTTTATTGATATCGAAGAATTTTTTCAAAGGGAAGCAAAAAAGTATAACCTGGCATTAAAAAAGCCGGTTGACGTTTCGTTTGCTGGTGAATTGACAGATAAGCCACCAAGACCACCGCGTAGTGATTCAAAATTATCAATTATGCTTTGGAGTTTAAAGCTTCGTTACTGGGCCTGGAAAAATGATAACTATCCCTATCCGGAAGATATTCAAATTTTTGTTTTATATTTTGATCCGAAAAAAATAAAAAGAGTTGATCATTCACTGGGCTTGCAAAAAGGACTCATTGGTATCGTCAATGCCTATGCCAGTCAGGACATGAAAAAGGAGAACCATGTCATTATTACGCATGAATTATTGCATACTGTCGGCGCGATAGATAAATATGACCCAAAGACAATCCAGCCCATATATCCCATAGGTTATGCTGATCCGGAGCAAAATCCGTTGTACCCACAGAAGAAAGCCGAGATCATGGCAGGACGAATTGCGATAGATGAAAGTGAGGCTAAACAGCCAGAAAAACTAAAACAGGTTGTTCTTGGCGAAGCAACAGCGATTGAAATTAATTGGCTTAAATATAAATAATATTATTTATACTTTAAATAGCAGCCAATTTGTAAAATTCCTTTTTCTTCATATTGTTCAAGTTCACCAAGAGGATAGGGTGGTTCTCTGTTTCCAGTCTGTTTCGAGTTAAAGATGATATAAGCAATCTTTTTATACGACTTATCGAACTGATAAGAATTAAATAATGCCGAACTCATCTTGATTGCACTCTGACAAACATTTTCTTGTGGAATCTTTTGTTTTAATTCTATGGAAAAGATCATTTTTTTATAATTAGTATCAACCTTAATCTCTTTTAATTCGAAGAGTCCACTCATCAAGTTCGACTTTATAATTTCCGGAACCTGGTGTTGCCATTTGGAATATATGTAATATGAACAACTGAATAATATAAACGAAAAAAATATTAAAAGACTAATGACTAACTTTGGGTTTTCTTTATAGTCAGGAGGAACAATAATCAAGCTAAAAAACAAGGCGACAAACAGGTCAACAGCTGGAAAAAGTGCAAAAGGAATTTTTTCAATAACACCGTAGATTAATATAAAAAATAAGCATAAACAGATGAGCCTGAATCGTTGTATCGACTTTGCATTCCAATGTGGTAGTAGTAGTAAAGGGATACTGAGTAACACCATAGATGGCCAATGAGCCAGTGCCCAGGTCAAACCAAAAGGCATCGCATAATCCAGAAAAATCTGGCTATTTCCCCATAAAGAAGGAAATTTGAGCCAAACTGCAATATAGCCTGCCAGTATATTGATACTAATGAGATACGATAATAACAGAAGTGTTATTACTGACTTTTTGTAAAATAAAGTTTTGTATGTCTCTGAATTCATAAAGATTTGTACTATTATCTATTATTCATGTTTTTAGTACAGCTTCTGACTTAAATTAAACATTGCTTTATTTGGCATATTAGCAACAGAAATCCATCTACTTTTTAAATTCTCTCTGTATAATGCCCGCTTTTTGTCCGAGGCATCCTCAAAGTGACCCAGAAACTCCGTAATATCGCGATTATCGCTCATGTTGACCATGGTAAAACAACTCTGGTGGATAAACTGTTAGAGCAATCAGGCACACTTGATTCTCGTGCAGCGCCAACCGAACGCATGATGGATTCAAATGAATTGGAAAAAGAACGTGGAATTACCATACTTTCCAAGAATACAGCTATTCGCTGGAATGATTATCGAATTAATATTGTCGATACACCGGGACACGCTGATTTTGGTGGAGAAGTAGAACGCGTTTTATCGATGGTCGATTCTGTTTTACTTCTGGTCGATGCCGTTGATGGTCCTATGCCGCAAACACGTTTTGTTACGCAAAAGGCCTTTGCGATGGGTTTTAAACCCATTGTCGTGATAAATAAGATCGATCGTGATGGTTCGAGAGCACATTGGGTATTGGATCAAACCTTTGACTTGTTCGATAAGTTAGGCGCTACTGATGAACAGCTCGACTTTCCTGTTGTTTATGCTTCGGCTCTCGGAGGTTATGCCGGACTGGAAGAGGATGTTCGCGAAGGCGATATGACGCCATTATTTGAAACCATCGTGAATCAGGTTACCGCCCCGGATGTTGATGAAGAAGGTTCTTTGCAAATGCAAGTCTCAACGCTTGATTACAATAGTTATGTTGGAATTATTGGTGTAGGTCGCGTTAAGCGAGGCACCATAAAAAGTGGTATGCCGATTGGAGTAGTCGATGCTGAAGGTAAATCACGTAAGGGTAAAATATCACAGGTTTATAGTTTTCTGGGCCTGGATCGTATTGAAGTTGATTCCGCATCAGCAGGTGACATTGTTGCTATAGCCGGACTTGACCCATTAAACATTTCAGACACGCTTTGCGATCCTGAAAATATTGAAGCATTGCCGGCATTAACAGTTGATGAACCCACTATTAGTATGACTTTTCAACCAAATACTTCTCCTTTCGCAGGTAAGGAAGGCAAGTATGTTACCAGCCGTAATATCTGGGATCGACTACAACAGGAATTAAAAACCAATGTTGCCTTGAGAGTAGAGACAACGGAAGACGCCGATAAGTATCGTGTTTCCGGTCGAGGTGAATTACATATATCTGTTTTGATTGAAACCATGCGACGTGAAGGATATGAACTTGCTGTAGGTCGACCACAAGTTATTGTTCATGAAGTTGGTGATCAAAAAGAAGAGCCATATGAGCAATTAACTGTTGATATCGAAGCTGAGCATCAGGGCGCAGTTATGGAAAAACTGGGTGAACGTCGTGGTGATTTAAAGAACATGCAACCGGATGGTAAGGGCAGGGTACGTCTGGAATACATTATCCCTGCACGAGGTTTAATTGGATTTCGTACAGAATTCTTAACACTCACTTCAGGTACCGGACTATTGTATAACGTATTTGATCATTATGGTCCTTACCAGGCCTTGGGTATTGGACAACGTAATAACGGTGTATTGATCTCAAACGGTCAGGGTAAGGCCGCAGGCTATTCCTTATTTAATCTACAGGAGCGCGGTAAATTATTTGTCGGTCATGCGGAGGATATTTATGAAGGTATGATCGTAGGTATCCATTCACGAGATAATGATCTGGTGGTTAATGCCTTAAAAGGTAAGCAGTTAACTAATGTTCGTGCTTCTGGAACAGATGAAAATATTGTCCTTACTCCGCCAATAAGAATGAGTCTGGAGCAGGCACTGGAGTTTATTGATGATGATGAATTGGTAGAAGTCACACCAAACTCAATTCGCATTCGTAAAAAATATTTAAAAGAACATGAAAGAAAGTCAGCTTCTAGAAAAGCGGGATAAAATATATCGACCGTTAAGATTAGAATTACTTCATGAATTGAAAAACAAAGTTACCCTTTATATTGCAATATATTAAGGGTATTTTTTTGAAGGAAAGAATTATGAACTTTTGTTTCAATAGTGGCACTTAATTATACTATGTCAATGATTATAAAAATGTTTCGATCTGTTTTCCTGTTTCTATTATTCTTTATTTATTCTCATGTGAATGCGGAACCTGAAGTATTAGGCTGGCTGGAAACTGCTTATATTCAACCTTGGGGTATGAAAGTAAGGGCAAAACTTGATACAGGTGCACTGACTAGTTCTATCCATGCAACTAATATTGAGCCATACCAGATTGATGATGAACTTCGGGTAAGGTTTACTATCACCGAACCAAAAAATAAGACGCAAGCTGTTGAAAGAGAGATAAGGGTAGAAAGACCTGTTATTAAAGAAACGAAAATTAAAGAACATGTCGGAGAAAGCAATTCCCGCTATGTCGTTGAAATCGAAATTTGTTTAAATGGAAAACGCTATCTTACCCCTGTTACACTTGCCGACCGTTCTGGTTTCCATTATCCACTTTTGTTAGGGCGTCGTACTCTAAAAGAAAACGTGATTGTCGATCCGGCAAAAACATTCACGTCAAGCAAATCTTGCTTACATGCGGAGTAATCCTCACATATAATTGCGTGTTTGTACTGTTAAGCTGATATGCTGCTCAGATGCGCGATCTAAACGTTAAAATATTCTGTATGCTACTGGTCTGTACCAGTCTGGGATTAATGTATGCCAAAGTTAAAACTTTGGGTTTACCTCTTGTACCAGATCAGGTGTCATCAATTTGGATTGTTGAAGCACGAGTCGAATTTGATGGTTTAGGACGTTCCGCACTCGTAAATCTGGATATCCCCGATAAGTTAGGAAACTTTTTAAAACTGGATGAATTTTTTATTTCTCGCAATTACGGTCTAAATGTTACAAACAATAAAAAAGATCGTCGTGCCGAATGGTCTATTCGAAATGCAAAAGGTAAACAACGGTTATATTACCGTATAGAAGTTGTACCTGAAGAAGTTACTGAAAAAACATCATCTAAAAAACATAAACTGCCTGCTATACCTTTAAAACCTGAATATGAAGAACCGTTAGCTTCCGCTATTGAAGACACATTAGGTAAAGTTCGTAGTGAGTCTGCAAATACATTTACCTTTGTCAGTCAATTATTGGTACAACTCAATGCTCCTTCTCCTAATAAGAATGTCCTCGTTATTCAAGAAGGATTTACTCCAGGTACAGAACAATGGGTTAAACGTATTATTTATGTTCTTCATGGTGCAAAAATTACTTCCCGTTTGATAAGAGGAATTAGTCTCGTTGAAGGTACGACTGATGCAAAGTTAATATCATGGCTTGAAATTCATAATGGGCAGCACTGGGAAGGCTTTGATCCTCTTTCAGGTAATAAAGGTTATCCGCCAAATTTTTTACGTTGGAGCGTGGGTGATTTTCCTGTGTTAAATATTGAAGGCGGTGTAAACGAACACATTAGCTTTTCTTTATCAGAACGACCTTTTTCTATGGAAGAGATATCTCAAGGTCGTGCAGAAAAAAAACAATCTATTTTGAATGCCTGGTCTTTACATAAGTTGCCGCTTGCTACACAAAATGTCTACAAAATATTATTAATGATTCCTTTAGGCGCACTTGTCGTTGTCTTGATGCGCACATTTGTTGGTGTTGCCTGTTTTGGTACTTTTATGTCCGTTCTTATTGCTTTGGCTTTTAGAGAAACAGAACTGTTATATGGTATTTTACTTTTTTGTCTCATTACTGGTGCAGGACTCACATTTCGTTTTCTTCTCGAGCGCTTGAACCTGATACTCGTGCCGCGACTCAGTGCGGTATTAGTCATGGTTGTCATACTAATGTTAGGCATTAGTTTTTTAAGTCATGAACTTGACATTGATCGTGGTATTTCTATTGCACTATTTCCGATAGTTATACTGACAATGGTGATTGAGCGTATGTCAATTACCTGGGAAGAGTCAGGGTCATTTGAGGCTATAAAAGAAGGCTTTGGCAGCCTGGTTATCGCGGTTATTGGTTACTTTGTCATGACGAATGATCAGCTTGAATATTTAATGTTTAGCTTCCCTGAACTTCTTTTATTGATATTAGCGATATGTATTCTGGCTGGACGATATACAGGTTACAGATTAAGTGAAGTAATAAGATTTAAAGATTTAGCCAACGAAGAAATTAAAGATGTTGAGTCGAATTCGAAAACTTCGTGAAGCCGGAGTAGTGGGCATTAATGCTCGTAATCACAGTTATGTTATGCCTAATAATCCTCGGAGGATGTACAAATACGTCGACGATAAGGTACTAACAAAACAACTTGCAGAAAAAGCAAATATTGCTGTTCCCAGGTTGTATGGTTTGATTACAACTATACATGACTCGGATTCAATCACTAAAATTATTGGTGATAAAAAAGATTTTGTTATTAAACCTGCTCATGGAAGTGGCGGGAAAGGTATTTTAGTTATAGAGAACCGCCGAAAAGATCTGTTTATTAAACCAAATGGAACTGCAATTAGTAATAAATTAGTAAAGCATCATGTCGAAAATATTTTAGGTGGTGTTTATAGTCTTGGCGGACAGCCCGATCAGGCAATCATAGAGTATCGCGTTAAGTTTGATCCTGTGTTTGATTCGATCAGTTATCAAGGTGTACCCGATATTCGTATGCTTATATATAAAGGTATTCCTGCTATGGCGATGTTGCGTTTACCAACACAACAATCCGATGGTAAAGCTAACCTTCATCAAGGTGCGGTCGGCGTAGGAATTCATTTAACGACTGGCATTACGACGCTAGCAGTATGCAAAGACCGCCGTATTGCAGAACATCCTGATTTCGGTTCGAAATTAAGTGATATTCAGATTCCTGGCTGGCAAAACTTATTATTACTATCTGCCCGGTGTTATGAATTAGCGCCTCTAGGTTATCTTGGCGTTGATATCGTGCTTGATGCAGAGCTCGGTCCACTTATGCTTGAACTAAACGCTCGCCCCGGGCTTGCAATTCAAATTGCAAATGGACGTGGTTTACAACATCGACTTGATGCTATTGATAACATAACGGCTTTGCCGAGTAATGCAGAAGAGCGAATAGAAATAGTAAAATTAATTTCTGAACATTAATGATTATATGAATATCAGAGTTTATAGCTTTATTTTCACTCTTTTAGTTGTAAATCTATGGCTAACGTCATTCAATGTATTGTCTACAGAAGTAGGCAGTAGAGACATAGAAGTTATTACACCGGAAATACCGATTGAATTAAATAGGGAAAATAATCTAGAGCAGATAACGTCACTTCCTCAGCACGATGAAGATGCGAAAGTTGAGCTGGCATCTGAATTCGTGGAGCAAGCTCCTTTAAAAATTCTAAAAGATGTTGTACAACCGGGTGAATTAAAGGAACTAAGTTGGTCTGCAGGTCAATCATTTTCCGGAAAAGCAATTAAACCTTCTGTGCTCGTTGTCAGAGGACTTAAGACCGGTCCGACCCTTTGTTTAATCGCAGCTATTCATGGTGATGAACTAAATGGCATTGAAATAGTCAGGCGTGTTGTTCGTAATCTTGATCCTATGGAAGTTAATGGAACTGTAATTGGTGTACCGATTGTTAATATATTTGGTTTTACCGGTAATACACGCTATCTACCTGATAGACGTGATCTCAATCGATATTTCCCCGGTAATCCTGATGGTAGTGCAGCATCTCGAATTGCCGATCGTTTTTTTACACAAATTATTAATCACTGTGAATACGTTGTTGATTTTCATACAGGCTCATTTAAGCGAAACAATTTGCCACAGCTGCGAGCTGATATGAATGTTGAAAAAGTTCGTGAGTTTGTTGGGCATTTTGGATCGGTAGCAGTACTACATAAATCAGGACACGGTAAAAGTTTAAGAGCAGCAGCCACTCGTGAAGGTATACCAACAGTCGCATTTGAAATGGGGCAAACTGGTTCGTTACAGGAAGAGTATGTAGAGTCTGGAATAAAGACGATTGACATCTTGATCAGAAACTTGAATATCCTGAAAAGATTTCGTCTCTGGTTTGAACCGCAACCCGTTTATTATGGTTCACGTTGGGTTAGAGTAAATAGTGGTGGTATTCTCATCTCAAAAGTCGAGATCGGTTCAAAAGTTGAAAAACATGACATATTAGGACATATCATCAATCCATTAACGACTGAAGAAACTGAAATACTTGCTCCATTCAATGGCCGCATTCTGGGTATAGCATTAAACCAGTTTATGTTGCCAGGCTATGCGGCTTTTCATATAGGCATATCTTCTGATACATATACAATGATTAAAGAAGAGAAATCTCAAGTTAGTGAGGATGACGAATCAGATGAATCTGATGATGAGTTAGATGATGAGACAGAAGAACCCGAAAATGGAGAAAGCCTTCAAGCAGGCGAAGAAGAGTTTCATTAAATTTCAATTCGTATTTAAATAATTATTATAAATATAGCGAAAGAAAACGTTTGTTTGAATTTCCGAATTATATTATTACCCGGTTTTTTTCTCATCAGTGTTTGTGCTTTCGTCACTAATTGCGCTGCGGAATGATTTTATAGCCGAGCCAAAATCATACCCCAGACTGCGTAATTTTTTTGTGCCGAACAGCAGCATTACAATTAAAAAAATTATTAAGAGTTCGGTGATTCCAAATGACATATCATATTTCCCCTTTATTTAATGAGTGTTTTCCAAAATATAATTTTCTGGTATTTCAGTATAAGATAATATTTCTCCACCGTGTTTTGAAATAAAACTATTTGCAGATTGTTTATGTTTAAACGGTATGGCCTCCATTTGACCCATACCACCACGTTGCGCGCTATTGATAACAAACCAGGCTGATTGAGCCTTTATCCAGTTATCAACCTGAGCTTCAGGGTGTTCCCATTCTGCTTCATCCATTGCAGTTACGAAGAATGACGCAATATTTTTAGGTTCATCTGGCAGCATAGAAAATGCTATGGCATCACGGATGGATGTAAACCAAATTGCCTTTTCCTTATTGGTTAATATTATTTGTCCTTTTGGTCCTGAATGATCTTCAACAATCATGTTGCAGTAGTATCCTATAGCATCACGCGTTACAACTTGTGGTGTATAAGATTGTTTTGGTGAGGAACTGTCACAGGCAACCAATACAAACGATATAAAAAAACAGAAAAATAATTTATTTACCATATGGAATTACACTTCTCGCTTATTAAAAATATAGATGCTTAATGTTAGTGGAATAAGTATCCATAAAGTCAACGTTATTAATAATGTGGCTGGGGCTAACAGATCTGCCTGAGTCATACCTGACATGCCAGATACCAATGCAGCAGTCTCTGAACCAGTGAGATTAAATAATCGGTATACATCAGCAGGATTGAATAAAATTAATATAGCTAATAACTTTGATTGAATGACATGAGCTTTATCTGCCAGTAATAATCCAAGTAATATCAGATCGTAAAAAACAACAATAAATAGCCATAGCGCTAAAGATATGCCTGTCGCAGTTGCTCGTTGTTGAACAATGACACTAACGAGATAACCTAACGCAATAAAAACACCTCCAAGTAGAAGTGAACTTGCCATCATTAATACATAATCAAGCCATTCCTGAGTATTACCTATATCTTCGAACACAAAGTAGAGAGCAACGATGCCATAGCCAAGTAGTATTGCTATTGTAAGAATGGAAAGGTGGCCGAAAAATTTTCCGACAATAATTTGCCAGCGTCGAATTGGATAAGTCAGTAAAAGTAATAGTGTGCCTCGTTCTGATTCGCCCACGATTGAGTCAAAAGACAACATCAATGCGATTAAAGGAATAAGATAGATACTGAGACTCGTCAGGCTAACCATGGTAACACTTAACAGACTTGCTTTTGTTATGCCGACAGGTGTTGACCCCAATAATGTAAGTGATGTTGCAAGTACTAATAATAGTAAAATGCTTGCCACGATCCAGCGATTACGTATGCTTTCCTGAATTTCTGCCAAAGCCATTATTAATATCGGTTTCATAATCCTTGAATACTTAGTTGGGCATGTTTGAGTGTGCGTTTTTCAGGTTCAGTTGTGCAGACTAAAAAGCCGAGCATAGTTATTCTACGTAAGGCTTTTGCTGTCAAGCAACTGAGCCTGAAAAACGTGCAATCGAATAGGCAAGCAATAACGCATAACGAGTTATCATTAAATACAATATAATATTTCATATTGGAACAGGTAATCATGATCTAGGGTTGGTCAGCTGAGGATTCAAGGATTCATCATTCTCCTCACCGGCAAAATGAATATAGAGGTCATCAAGTCGTGGCGGAAGAATTTCAATATCAACGATCCCAGATGGAATTTTAGAAATATTTTGTAATACACGTAATTTATCATCACGATGACAGTCGAATTCAATACAATGATCATTGTATTTTCTATAGGAAGTTTCTGGCTCGAGAGTATCAATAATAATAGATGTTTGTCCGGATTGAGTTGAAACGCGTATTTGAACAGAGAGATCTGCTGCATTACGAAGTTCGTCCAACGTGCCATGTATTACCAGTCGGCCCTGTTTCAAGATAGCGATACGATCTGTTTTTGTTTCGATTTCAGAAAGCGCGTGTGATGAAATGAGAATTGTTGTCCCTGCTGATTTGCAATCTTCAAGAATATTATAAAACTGTTTGCGTAACGAGGGATCAAGTCCGGAAGTTGGTTCATCCAATAAGATAAGATCGGGCTTTCCTAATAATGTCTGAGCCAGACCGAGTCGTTGTCGCATTCCCTTTGAATAAGTACCTACTTTTCGTGAAGCTGCATCAGTTAGTCCAACCAGATTCAAAAGCCGGTTGCATTCTGATTGCTTACATCCTTTTAGTCTTGCATAGAAAGTGATTAATTCCCTGCCAGTCATTGAAGCAGGAAAGGAAACAATCTCCGGAAGAAAAGCAATTTTCTTTCTGTCGGAAGTTTGCGAAGGTACTAATCCGTTTACTTTGATACTGCCTGCATCCGGCAGAGTAAGTCCAAGGATGAGTTTGAGTAATGTTGTTTTGCCTGCGCCATTGTGTCCAATCAAGGCCAGGCTTTCTCCCTTGTTAATGGATAGGTCTAATGAATCAATTGCATGGTGTTGGCGATAATGTTTGCTGACACTATGTAGATCTATAAATGCGGGCGTAGTAATGTTCACATGTTCCATATCTGAAAGTTTACAATAAAGGTGCCATCATTGGTGCACTATCTGTTACTCCACCTGGATGTAAACCTGGAAATTGTGACTGGCTCCAGCGCAATACCTGTAAGACTGGACTATTAAGCAGAATTTTACTCATCGGATGACGCCAGAGAATTTGATCTGCCAGATTATTTGGACGATATGGTTTATCTGCCACACTATCACCATCAAGGTCAAAAGCAGTATGGTCACTCCAGTAATTTCCCTGACCTTCGTGAGACCACTCAAGGTGACGCGTTCCTACATATTTAACCTGTGTTTTATTATCAATAAATGTGTTTTTCCAGATTTTGTTTTGTTCCGAACCTGCGGTAAAGTGAATACCGATATTACAAGCTTCGAAATGGTTTGCATGAATATCATTAAAATTCGAGTTATAGATAAAAACGCATTTTTCCGGTGATCCAAGTATGCGATTTTTTTTTATATCGGAATAATTGGTAAAGTTAAACAGGATACCGCGGTCACGATCTCCTTTAGATGAATTACCAATGACTTTGAGATTGTTTGAATACATTAATGCATAACCGACATGATTGTTAATGGAAATATTTCCACTCACTTCGCTTTGATGTGTATACATATAATGAATAGCAAATCGTAAATCGCGAAATTGATTATTTATAAAACGATTTTTATTACTGGTGTTGACAAAAATTCCATCACGACCATATTGAATTTGATTCTTTTCGATAACTGATCCGGGAGAATTCCATATTTGAATTCCATTTCCACGCTCGTTCATGCGCAGATCATTTCGACCAATAATCTTGTTGTTTCTTACAATGACATCTTCCGGTCCTTTCAAATAGATACCGATTAAATTATTTAATAAATGATTATTTTCTATAAGTGTACGATCACCTTCTTTAGTTATAAAAATACCGCTATCTTCAACTGATAGATCAATACCTGAATGTTGTAGTTTTATATTACGAATAATTACATCAGCAGCTGATACGGTGATGACTCGTCCCGACATTCCTCCATCAATAATAGTATCTGCTTGACCTACTAGACTAATCCGTTGTTCTATTACTACTGGGCCTGAATAATGACCATTTTGTAGTTGCAATGTGTCACCGGGCATAGCTTCGACAAGCGCTTGTCTGAGGGAATCAACACCAGGAGCTACATCAATAACAGATGCTGTTGCAAAAACAGGACTAAATAAAAACATCAGGCTGCAATACACGCGTATTACAGCCTGTGTTTTTAAAAATATTAACATCAAATAGATGTTAAGCCGGTTCAACCATCATGCGACCGCGCATTTCCATGTGCAATGCATGACAGAACCACTGGCAATAGTACCAATGTACACCCGGACGATCTGCTTTAAAGGTAACTGAACTGGTTTGTTGTGGTCCAATTTCCATCGCAACACCGTAATTGGCTATGGTTATACCATGGGTCAGATCTTCAATTTGATCATTATTAGTCACATAAAGGGTAACTTCATCCCCTTGTTTGACTGTGAAATCAGGCATACTGAAGTTCGGCGCGATAGACCACATATAAACGCGAACCTTGTTACCATCACGGATAACCTTACTATCGCTAACCAGGTTAATACCATCTTTCTTGGCTTGCGCTTCAGCATCAGCCCACATTGGATCGCCACGTTTCCAGGTTTTAGCCGGGTTAACAATGTCAGTTCGGACGATGATACAATCATGCGGTTCTGCATAGGTAGGACCGTCATGAACGATTTCCATTTTATCACCTGTTATATCGATTAATTGTTCATTTTCAGGTTTCAATGGGCCAACATTTATGTAGCGATCTTTGGAAAATTTATTCAAAGATACTAACCATTTACCATCGGCTTCTTTTGTTTCACCCATAGAAGTATGGTTGTGTCCTGGTTGATATTGCACATCTATTTTATCCAGAATTGGATCGACTTTTTCACCATTATAGGCCCGGATTGCCTTATCAATATTCCATTTACATGCCTGACTATCAAGGAACAGGGTGGTATATGCATTCCCTTTTCCATCAAAAGCAGTATGCAATGGTCCCAGTCCCAATTCAGGTTCAGCGACGATCGCATCACGTGGCTTGATCTTGTCCTTGAACAGATCTGGTAATTTGGTGACGTCAATTACGGATACAGTCGGAGAAAGTTTTCCGTTTATAACTATATGTTTACCATCGGGAGCTGTATTACAGCCATGAGGACTATTGGATACAGGAATGTAGCGGGTATAAGGTGAACCTTTACGACCATCAAGAACGGCTACACCATTCATCTTTTTGAAGTCGCCGTTTTTCACGCCTTTCTCTATTGCTTTAATATCAAAAACGACCGCCCAATCCTGTTCGCTGGATGTCATTTCACCGAGGGTGACGCCATTTTCAGAGTTATAACAGGTGGATACGGCATAGAGTCCTTGATAATCAGCATCACAGTTATCCAGATTTCCATCAACAATGACCTGCCAGGCAACTTTCATACTATCGCCATCAATCGCACTAAATACAGCATGGTATTTTTCCGGTTCATCCAGTATTGAACCATCATTTGGTAGAGGAACACGATGTTCACCGTTAGCAAAAACGTAACCTGTACGTGGAAATTTCTGCGGGCGTAAGCCATGAATATCCGAGGCATTTGGTATTTCGATTATCTTATCAACTTTCATTACATCACAACGGATACGTGCAACCCGGGTATTGGCCTTGTCATTGATAAACAGATAACGACCATCATATGTACCATCAGTAAATGACATATGCGGATGATGAGCATCACCGTTATGCCATATACCGCCTTTATCTTTTAAATATTCTTTAGTTTCTGGCAGCATGTTTTCTGTCAAGATTTTGATACTTTCATTTGTCTGACCCCAACCGGAGGCGCTGCAACGATTAAATACCGGAATCCGCATTAATTCGCGCATGGAAGGAATGCCCAGTATACGAACTTCTCCAGCCTGACCACTACTCCAGAAACCATAATATTCATCGAGGTCACCTGGTGCGACATGTGACTTGTTTTTTGTCGATGCCGCATAGGCAGATTTAGAATTTGCCAGAGACAAGCCACCGGCCGTTGCCGCTACGCCAGCTAATCCAGCCAGACCGGCAGAACGAGTAATCAATTCCCTTCTGCTTATTCCTTCCCCCTCTTTATCTATTGTTTTTTCATCTATCTGATCGTTATCTATCTTAGCCATGACTTTCTCCTATAAAAATAATGGAACATTTGTTTACAACAGCAGTTGAAAATAGCCGCTGAAATTTTACTAACTTATAAAGTTGAATTTTTTATTACGTGTTTTCATCAATATTTTCATTTCGACTTTGCTTGATTTCTCTCAATATTTTTTCTGCAACGCCTGATGTATTTGCTGATGCTTTTGATTCACGACGTTCACGCTTCAAGCGTTGTTGTAATACCACCGGACATCGATGGTCGTCGTAATAGAGTTGCTGGCAATGTTGGCAATAGATACATTCATTCGGGTTAATCTGCCCCTCTGGATGAATTGCCTGAACCATGCATTCGTTTGCGCACTGTTGACAAGGGTGACCACATTGGCGATAGCGCTTTAACCATTCAAACATCCTCAGCCGAGCAGGAATCGCCAGTGCTGCACCTAATGGACATATGTAACGACAGTAGAAGCGTTCAATAAATAAACCGGCACTTAACATGGCGAGTGCAAATAGAACATATGGCCAATCACGAATGAATTTCAGGATAATCGCTGTTTTAAAAGGCTCAACTTCAGCAAGA
Organism: Pseudomonadota bacterium; assembly: GCA_013112535.1. GTDB lineage: Bacteria > Pseudomonadota > Gammaproteobacteria > Eutrophobiales > Eutrophobiaceae > UBA7359. The sequence goes on along the minus strand of JABFGI010000002.1, from coordinate 237,773 downwards.
CGTTCAGCCAGATCAAGTGAATGAAGTGAGACACCAAACAAAATCAGAAAGATAATATATTTTAATGACCATAATCTTTCATGTATTCCCCAGGGTACTGTAATTTGAGGAACCTTGAACGCTTTTGCGACTTTGTTAAGTAATTCCTGTAGTGCACCAAAAGGACATAACCAACCGCAATAGGCACCGCGCCCCCAGAACAATAATGCACCGGCTACGCCACCCCAGATAATAAAGATCAAGGGATCCATGAGGAAATAACTCCAATCGAAACCGGTGACTAATGCATTAAAAACAGTAAAAATATTAACGACAGAGAGTTGAGCGTTTGCATAAAGACCGATACCGAAAAAAGTAAACAACATAAATCCTAAACGTAGTTTATTTAATAAACGGGGGCGTTGAACCAGCCAGGTCTGAAAAAAGAAAATCCAGCTCAATATGAGCAGTGCGACTGACATGACAATAATTTGCCATAATTTCTCTTTCCATAAAGAGACCCATAATGGAGGAGCATCATCAAGTAGCTCAAGGTTAATTTCTGTTGCTGCTTGCTCAGTTGCAGTCGTCTTTTGTTCAATGATATTCAGATATGTTTTTGGAATATGATAGTCAAGATTAAACGTGACAAATTCTTTTTCACGCGATCCAATTTCACGGTTAACTAATAGTTCCACATGCCAGACTTGTGTCGGGTTGAATTCAATCTCAGCGGGAATTTTGAATAAATCAACTTCTTTAAATTCAGGTGCACCGTCGGCAGCAACTTTCCTGAGTCTTTTATGGTGGATATCTCGAAAACGTATAGCATTATCGTTTTGAACAATCTCAAAGCGATCAAAAATACCCCCGCGGACATAGCCAGAACCTTTAAATGAATAGATTCCTTTGCCGACAAGCAAAACGGCTTGTTGCCCGGGTTCCAGAGTTTTAAGCAGGTTTTTGTACTCGTTCTCACCTAACAAACTGCGACCAATGGAAGGAACTGAAACCTGAGCGGCATAAAGGTCAATAAATTCATCCTCAGGTTTTAAATCCTCGTCTTCGTATAAGGCCTTTTTATCAGAAATTTTGGCAAAGGCATCGTCAACTTCAGCCTGAGTCAATTTAAGTCTTGTTATTGCACCATTTTCTAATAATTCGGACCAGTTGCTAATCTGCTCCTGGCTGGTATCGATTTCCGCGACTATCGAACTTTCTTTTTTGACCTGCGGCTTGATACCACCGAGGCCATACTCACGTGCAATTTTTATAGCAGAACGGACAATACTGTCATCAATTACGCGTATCGTGACCGTTGCACCACTGACTGCATCATAAGGTAATTCTCGCTCTTTATTTTTCATCAGGGCGATAATATCCATGCCAATATAACTATCGATTACGGCAGTAATTTTGGCTTCCGGTATGCCGATCAGGACAATGGGTTCATGGTGCTTGACAAGTCGAACACTACGAATCACACCCTGCATATCCAGACCAATGAAGACTAAAATGGGTTTGCCGGAATAACCGGTGGAATTAACAATGGCACCGTTCAGATAGACCAGTCCTATTTGTTTTTCGCCCTTATAGACCTTGAATATGGCTGGCTTATCGATGTCCTTTTCGTACCGGTCTGCATCTGGAAATAACTCTTCAATGGGATTTTTTGATAATACTTCATCAATAGTCAACGCGTTTGCGTGTTGAAAGGTGGCAATAAATAACAAACAAACAAATAAAAAATGGAATTTGACTGAAATGTTTATCAGTGGATAAGATTGTAAACGGTCTTTATCTTTCATCTATTGTTAACTGTAGTACGTTTTATTTATTAATACTGTAACATGTTTGATGCGACAATTTGTCGCAGCGCGTATTCTCATCGAAAAAGAAAAATAATGAATTGATCCATGTTAAATTGAAGTTATTAATTTGAAATATTTTTTATAAAAATCATTAGGTTATAAGAAATTGATTAAATTTGAACAAGTCGAAGATCTATTGGCGACAGCCCAACAAATTGAACTTGGTGCTGCAGAACGCTACATGGAAAGTGCAAAAGCCGCTCAAGCTGAGAATCCCGAGATAGCCGCTTTATTTCAGCGTCTAGCTGAAGAAGAGCAGCAGCATGAAAAAGATGTTCTCGCACTTGCCAAAGATGCTTCAGTTGACCTGACTACAACTTCAGTTTCTGAGCAAGTTGCTCAAGCCGGAAATTCAAATAATTCGGAGAAAGTTAAGGATTCTCTGTATGAAAATCTTGTGGCTGCAGTTAAGCGAGAAGAGCGCGCTTTTGAAATCTACTCACAAATAGCAGCAACGAGTATTAATGATGATGTGCGACATTATGCCGAGATATTGGCTAAAGAAGAACTGGGTCATGCCGCATTATTAAGAGCAATGAGACGTCGTGTTTTCCATGAGTACAAGACCCAGATAAAATCAACATTTTTAAACAGTTCGGATAAATTAACATCTATAGATGAATTTTTAATTAGTGCTTATATATTAGAAGAATCAGTAGCAAAATATATCGAAAATATCGATGAAACAAACATAAATTCCTGTCGAGAGCATTCAAGATCTATTGTTGAACATCTCAAAACTGAAATAAGTAAAACAACGGCTGAAGATTTTAATAAACTTGATGATGTAAGTGATAATGTATTGTCAGGCATTAAAACTTTTTCAATAGATAACATGATGGCTGAGTGTGAATCTATCTATGAATATTATGATAGTTTTATATTGAAAACAGAGAATGAAGAAATAATGAAAAAGGCATTGTTCCTGGCAACACAGAATTTAACTCAAATTACGCTATTACAGGCTAGTAAGAATACATAAATCTTAAATCTGACCGATATATATCATACTACAAGTTAGGCAAATTACTTGCCGGTCATGCAGAAGGCATCCTTTCACGAGATAACAATAGATTCGGTAGAAGTTACTTCAAACTCGATTCATATTCGCAAAAACAGTTAAAAAACATGGAATAAAAGCACTTCAGAAGAAGCCGGCTTATGTTTAAAAAAACTAAAGTTTTTTTCAATTTAGCCGTTATCGAAATTAGGTATATTTCCTGGAAAAATAGTTATGTCTAATCTGTCGTTAGCGCTGGCTGAAGATTTTTTAAGCAACGTAAAATTACCTCCCCAGCCTGAAGTGCTTCTTTTCATACAAAATGAATTAAGCAAGGAAGAGCCTGATATAGCGTGTATTTCTGAAAATATTGTTAAAGATGGAGCGTTGTTTTCTTCAATATTAAGATTAATTAACTCTCCTTTTTTTGGTATGCGTAGTGAAATTAAGTCCATACCCCATGCGATATCGCTGATAGGTCTTGAAAACCTGACGACAAATATAGCATGCATCAAATTTAGAAATCAGATGAATGAGTCTGGTAATGTTTCCATGCCCAGATATTGGGATAATGCAACAGATGTCGCTGAATTATGCAGTTATTTAGCAAAAGAGCTCGGAATAGCTTCACCAGCAGAAACCTACGCGCTAGGTTTATTTAAAGATGCCGGAATACCGATACTCGCTCAAAAATATGAGGATTATAAGGGTATTCTTAGCCAACAAAACAAGACAGAATTAAAAAATCATACTGATCTTGAGGATCAATATTTTAATACCAACCATTGTATTGTTGGTTATTTGATGACAAAAAAATGGGGAATGAATAAAGCTCTTCGTGAAGCTTGTTTATATCATCATGATGTTGAATATATGATAAACGAAGAATTTCGAGGTGATGAAGAAAGCCGAAAATTGATCTTGATCTCGAAAATAGCCAGTTATGTTGCAAATGATAAAAGAGATGAAAATCATTATGAGTGGTTAAAGATTAAAGACTTCATCTTATACTACTTAGGTTTAAGTGAACCTGATTTTTTTGAACTCAGTGAAAATATGCGTGACTTTTTAAGTGAGAGAGACAGTATTTGATTTGGATTATAATAATGATAGATATTAAAGTAATACTTTTAAAATTAATAAGATTTCGATTACTAAAGTTCAGATTGGAATAACTGTTTATCTTAAGATTTAGAATAATGGAATATATTTCTACTATACTTGAAGTCTAGTTTATTGGTACAGGGAACAATGCCAATTCAATTAAAAAAAATAAATTTGTCTACCAGACTTCGACGCAAAATAATGACACCTGTTGTCATTTGCTTTCTGATGATCATAAGTCTGATTATTCTTGGAATTAATTTTTTACAAAATACTACCGAAGTTATATTTCTTGAAAGTGCAAAACAAAATATAGCAAATACATTTCAAATTGCTGTGAAAAAAGATGTGCAATTGCAACAGGGACTAATTGAATTAATTCAATCTAACAATGATATTCAGCGTGCATGGAAAAATAGAGATAGAGATTTATTACTGAGTCTGACTAAACCAATCTTTGATTATGTTCAATCTGAGCACAATATAACTCATTTTTATTTTCATGACCTTGATAAGGTTAACTTCCTCAAACTTCATCTTCCTGAACATTATGGAAATAAAATAAACAGGTATACCATACAACAAGCTTATGACACTGGTTTAGGTTCCAGTGGACTGGAATACGGTGTAATGAATAATTTTATTTTACGTGTTGTTCAACCCTGGTCGATCGATGGTGAGCTTGTTGGATATATCGAACTGGGTGAAGAGATAAATCATTTAATTGATAAGGTCGCTGAAATTCATAATTGTCAAATTACCCTGGTAGCAGATAAGAAATTTATAAAAAATATAGATATTCAGAAAAATGCCACATTTAAAAGAATTATTGAAGAAACAGTAAGTCCTGATTCTTCATTTATAATGTACTCAACCCATGATGAATTTAATGGTGTCTTGCAGAATTATCAATATATCAATGAGTCAGAAAAAAATGGTTTCTCTAATATATTTCAATCCGGCGATCACAAATATTTTTCTTCGTCATTCAATATAACCGATGTAAACCAGCAACACGTAGGACACATGATCTATAGCATTGATATTACAGAGTTGGAAGAGAAAAAAGCTTTCCTTCTAAGAATACTGTTAACCACCATATTCATAGTTACTGCTTTAATCCTGTTTTTCTATTACAAGTATAGTGGCAAGTTACAAAGATTTTTGTCTAATATTTTTAATAGACTGGAACAGGAAATAGAGTCCCGGGCAAAAACAGAAGAAAAACTGGAAAGTTATACAAAAAAACTTGAGAAAATTGTCGATGAACGAACTAATGAACTTATTAAAATTAATGATGAATTAAAAAGGGATATTGAATTACGCAAAAAAACAGAAGTAGAGTTTAGAAAGAGTGAAAGAAAATACCGGGTCCTTTTTGAAAAAACTTCAGATGCCATTCTGATTATTGATAATAATAATTTTGTTGATTGCAATGAGGCGACAGTCAATATGTTGCGATATAACAGCAAGGAAGAGCTTTTAATGACTCACCCTTCACAATTGTCTCCGCTTCTTCAACCTGATGGCAGAGAATCATGGGAGAAGGCTGAAGAAATGATAGCTATGGCTTATGAAAATGGAAGTCATCGTTTCGAATGGGAACATAAACGAGCTGATGGTGAAGTATTCCCTGTAGAAGTTTTACTGACCAGCATTCCGGTCGGTGAAAAAAATATCTTATATACCGTATGGCGTGATATCACCGAACGTAAGAGAGATGAAGGTACTATCAGGCATCAGGCGTATTATGATTCACTCACAAACTTGCCCAATCGAGCTTTATTAAGAGATCGTCTGCATCAGGAAATTATACACGCTAAAAGGCAAAAGAAGCACGGTGCTGTTATGTTTCTCGACCTGGATCAGTTTAAAAAGATTAATGATTCGCTTGGTCATTCGATTGGGGATTCTTTATTGATCGAGGTGTCAAATCGAATTAATGGTCTATTACGGGAAGGCGATACTGCTGCCCGTTTTGGAGGAGATGAATTTGTAATCTTATTATCCGGATTAGCAGCGAATGATACCTCTTTCACTTATGCAGAAAAAGTTGCAGAAAAAATTAAATCAGCAATTAATGTTCCTTTTAATATCGATCATTATGAATTGAAAATTTCTGTCAGTATAGGAATCTCGGTTTATAAAGGTAAGGATGAATCGGTTGATGATGTTCTCAGGCATGCTGATACGGCAATGTATCGGGCAAAGAGTGATGGTCGAAATATGATCCGTTTTTTTCTGCCCAGTATGCAGGCCGAAGTTATAAAACGACTAAACATGGAAAAAGATCTACGTGATGCATTTGAAAATAGAGAATTATATTTGTGCTATCAGCCACAATATACTGCAGAAAATAAATTATACGGCGTAGAGGCGCTTCTACGATGGAAACATCCAACTCAGGGTCATATATCACCGTTGGATTTTATTCCAGTTGCAGAAGAAATTGGACTTATTATACCTATCAGTGAGTGGGTTTTGAATCAGGCTATGGCCGATATAAGTTCAATAGATTACTTATCCAGGAATCAAACGCCAATGCATTTATCAATAAACCTGAGTCCCTACCAGTTTCGTCAGGATGATTTTATTCTCAATATTAAAAAAGCAATTGTTAATAATGATTTTCCAACTAAATTATTAACACTGGAAATAACTGAAAATGTCATTATTGACAACATAGAAGATACCGTACAGAAATGTAAACAATTAAGTGAACTCGATATTAAAATCTCACTTGATGATTTCGGAACCGGTTATTCTTCATTGAGCTATTTAAAACAATTACCCATTAATGAACTGAAAATAGATAAATCTTTTGTTCAGGATATTGAAAAAGATATTAACGATGCCACTCTCGTACAGACTATAATCTCAATGGCACATCATTTTAATCTGAAAATAGTTGCTGAAGGTGTCGAAACTATAGATCAACAAAATTTTTTATTAAAACATAATTGTGATGCTTTTCAGGGGTATTACTTTAGTAAGCCTGTGACCATTGAAGAAGTTAAAAGTTTACATATTAAATATTGTGAAAAAAGCAAATCAGCATAACATTATTTTTACATTTAAATATCCCAAATATTAATTATAAAAAAGCAAAATCACTCATAAATTGTTAATATGCTAAAAGTATCGATAATTATTTTTTTATAAATTAATAATAAATAAGAAAAAGTTATACTTAAGTTTCAATATCAATTTCTTTCATGCCTGAATTATAGAGTTGAACATTGTCTTTGCCATTATTTTTTGCATAATACATGGCAGCATCAGCATATTGTATAAGTTGATTTTCTTCATTTGCGTGTTCTGGATAGAGAGCAAGTCCGGTGCTGGAAGAAATATTAATCTGTAATTCATTCAATTCAAATGGTTGATTAATAGACGTATGGATTTTTTCTGCTACTTCAAATGCGGCTTCGGCGTTTTCAACTTCAGGTAGTAATATTATAAATTCATCTCCACCTAAACGCGCTACCGAATCTGACTTACGCAAGCACTGTCTAATACGATCAGCAACAGCTTTTAACAAAAGATCACCGACTTCATGTCCGTAATTATCGTTAATTGGTTTAAATTTATCCAGATCGATGAACATTAATGCAACTGAGAAATTATCACGTTGGGCGATTGAGAGTGCTTGATGAATTCTATCATTTAGCAACAAACGGTTAGGTAAGTTGGTGAGCGGATCGTGGTAAGCAAGATGTTGTATTTCTTCTTCCATTTTTTTTCGATCAGTAATGTCATATAACCAACCCAGTACTGCTGGCTTACCCTGATATTCGATTTGTATATAAGATGCCAATGCCCATTTTAAAATTTGCGTTTTATCACTGACATTCAATTCGACTAGTCTATTTGTTATATGTTCACCTTTGTCCAGTCGTTCAAGAATATCGGCATAATCTTCAGAATTGGCATAATACCTGGTTGGGTCTATACCAATGACCCGATCTTTAGTCGTACCTATCAAGTCTATGTAACTTTGATTTGCGAAGATAACTCGATGCGTTTCCAGATCTGTGATACGAGTCGCGATCGGGCTATATTCCAGTATTAAGCGAAAACGTGATTCTGCTTCACCTGCCTTGATACGTAAATTAAAGTATTTTTGTAATCTATGTCCAGATTGTCTGGCACTTGCAAGGATAAACAACAAAAACAAAAATATCATTGCACTCATACTATAATGAATGCTGGTTCCTTGAGAAATAATGTAGCACATATAACTTAATAGAGCAGGTGCCAGAAAACCAATCGTAGAAACACGATCAATAGATAGAGAAGAAATAGCGGCAGCACACAAGCCAGCTAAAACAAAACCAACAAAGATTTGATGTTCCAGTATTTCGTTTGGAGATAGTATAACACTGCCTATACCCCATATTGTTCCCGACGCGATAACAGTCAGTCTGAATAAAAATAACCAATACTGTTCATTGTTAGAAACTGTTGACTTGTAGTATCTCCATACAATAGCCAATAGTGATCTTATGATTAATATTGTTGCTATCAGCACCAGCCAAATATGTATATTTGAGATGGGAACAACCTGAAATTGTACACTTGCTAATAGTAATGCGAGTAACGCATGGGTAAGTACAGATAGTGGCAGATTGGATATAAGTAGTTGCGCTTGTTCAGCTTGTAATGAATTAACTGGCTCGGTGTGATTAGAGCAGCTAATAGAAGAAGACGGATTCATTATTTAAAGACCGTAGCCGGATAGTTATTCATCATATTTTCTAAGTCCTGCAATTCGTAATAAAGATGACCTCCTTGTAATTTGTATACCTGTTATAATTTTAGTGCAAAAACAGGGCCAGAGCAGATATTTACAACTTAATTTAGTATAAAAGTTTAAAAGGCCGGGATTTCCCTGGCCTTTTAAATTTAAGTTTCTCAATATCTTACTAATACATTATATTTTAATGTTGTACTGCTTTCAGCAGGCACTTCTATTTGCCATTCGGCCGTTCCGGATGCAACCTTTTTGAATGGGTGACTATGTTCCAGCATTTTCCAGTCACCGGGAACAGGTTCACGAACAACAACTGTTACTGGTTCTGATTTTGCATTTTTAATTTTTACTTCGTACGCACTTTCATAAGCATAATTATATTTGCCTATAGCAACTCGTTTTTCAAAGTTAGTTTGTTTTTTGTCAGCAGTAATATCAAATACATCACCGAGTTTTAATCGAACATCTTCATTCTTGGGTGTGTGATCAATATTATCTTCACCGATAAATTGTGCATTTCCGGATTTATCTTTTTTATAAACTCGAACAGTACCTTTTGGTAAAGGTATACCCAGACCAGATTTTTCCTTGTTTTTAAATTCAACATAGACACCCACTTTCATTTTTTGACCGATGTTGCCATAACTACTCTGGTAGTAATAAGTGTTACCTTGCAATAAGAATTCTTTTTTTACCGGCACCTGTGTTGCTGTTAATAAAGAAACCTGTTTGGATTGATTATTGGAAATTGTTGTAGGACGATTTAGACTATAAAGGTGATATTCAAATAAGCTTTCCTGTTCCATTGCTGCATCTTCCATAACCGACATTTTTGCAGCGGCCATAACGCGTCCATCCATGCGGTGTTTGAATTCATTCTTAACAACATTCACGTCACCTGCAACAAGTTGAAGTTTGGCATTGTTGTAACTCGTGCCACTGGTATTGTTCAGTGTAACCCAACCGACTAAATCCAGTTTGTCATCTTTTGCATTTAGTTCAGCAACATAATCGGCTTTCCAGGATAAACCGGAAGACAGATAACTGAGTTCGACATCCTGAGCTTTAGGTGTTTGACTATTAAGTTGTATAACGAGAGTAGGTTGGTCGCGAAGATTTTCAGGGACTTTGTTATAAATAAAACGACCGCGCGGGTTAGTCTCGATACGGCCGTCAATTTGTACAACAACGCCATTATTTGTACTCAATACCGTTGCTTGTTCAATTTTTTCTTCACCTGTGACCGGATTCATCGTTGCGATTTGAATTTGTTTGCCAACATATTTTTCCAGCAATTTTTGTGGCGTTAATAAATCGAAATCAAAGTTTTGTTCGATAACATTAAGTCCGGCATTGTTAAGATTTCTTAGTAACGCTGTTTCTGCCCGCATTTTTGCACTGACTCCGCGAAACGCGAGTAGATTAAAACCTTTATCAAGGGTGATTGTTCGTTGATCTTTTATTAAAGCCAGATTTTCATTATAAATCGTGACGGCAACTGACTTTTGGTCTTCGAGTGAGGTACGTTTCTCATCTTTGCTTGCATAGGCAGTTGATGAAATAAAGACCATAGTAGTCATGATCAAAATGTATCCTCTCTTGATTAAACTCAGTGATTTCATTGTTATTCTCCAGTTAGTCAAATGAATTATTGGTAAAACTTACTGGTTAAACGCATGAAATCTAAAAAAGGGTTAATTATTGAAAATTAAATGTCTGTTAAAGGTGTCCTCGGTCTCTGTCCACAACTCGAACCTGCCGATTAAGTCCTTTAATCGTGTCCTCGGCTCCAGCTTCCTGCTTCGCTCTATCGTTTACATTAATGTAAGCATCTCGCAACATCTGGCCTACTGTTGGCGTCTGAATGGATGCAAGTACTTAATATTTGGAACTGGAAATCTGATACTTCATTTATAGAAATGAAAAAACAGACAAAAAAAAGCCCAGACTTTGTCTGGGCTTTTATCAGGACAGGGAACCAGGCTTATTTATCTTTCGCTTCTTCTCTTGCTTTGGTTTCTGCAATAACTTCTTCAGCCACATTTTTAGGGCATGGGTTGTAGTGTAGAAATTCCATTGAAAATTGGCCACGACCGGAAGTCATTGTACGAAGCGAACCAATATAGCCAAACATCTCGCTTAGTGGACATTCTGCTTTGATACGAACACCGGTAGCACCCGCTTCCTGAGATTTAATCATGCCTCGACGACGGTTTAAGTCGCCAATGACATCACCAACATGATCTTCAGGTGTGAATACATCGACCTTCATAATCGGTTCCATTAATTGAGGTCCAGCCTTAGGCATACTCTGACGATATGCTGCTTTTGCTGCTAATTCAAAGGCAATAGCAGAGGAGTCAACTGCATGGAAGGCACCATCAAAAAGGTTTACTTTGAAATCAAGGCAAGGGTAACCGGCCAAGACACCTTTTTCCATGCTTGATTTAAATCCACCCTCAATCGCAGGCCAGAATTCTTTTGGCACGTTACCGCCGGTAACCGTTGATTCAAATTCAAAACCACTACCTGGTTCACCGGGTTCGATGATGTAATCAATTTTACCATATTGACCAGAACCACCTGATTGCTTTTTATGGGTGTAAGAATCTTCGATTCGCTGAGTCACCGTTTCACGGTATGCTACTTGTGGGCTACCGACTTGAACTTCAACACCATGTGTACGTTTTAAAATATCAACTTTAATATCAAGGTGTAATTCACCCATGCCCTTCATAATGGTTTCACCACTATCTTCATCGGTTTCAACGCGGAAGGAGGGATCTTCTTTAATCATCTTACCTAGTGCAACCCCCAGTTTTTCTGATGCGCCTTTATCTTTTGGTGCAATAGCAATCGAAATAACCGGATCCGGGAAGACCATGGGTTCCAATGTCGCAGGGTTATTCGGATCACATAAGGTGTGACCGGTTTGGACATTCTTTAAACCTATTGCCGCAACAATATCGCCTGCTTGTGCTTTATCTAATTCGATACGCTCATCAGCATGCATTTCTACAAGTCGACCGATACGTTCAGTTTTACCGGTAAAGGTATTTAATACTGTCGTACCTTTTTCAAGCACGCCTGAATAAATACGGATAAAGGTCAACGCACCGAAACGGTCATCCATAATTTTGAATGCCAACGCACGGAAAGGACCTTCAGGGTCGACTGTTGCGACAGCACCCGTTTCATTACCTTCAAGGTCTACTTCTGGTTGAGGTTTAACTTCGGTTGGATCAGGTAAGTAATCAACAACCGCATCCAGTACCATTGGTACACATTTGTTCTTGAATGCAGAACCGCAATAGGTTGGGAAGAAACTCAAATTGATGGTGCCTTTACGGATACACGCTTTTAATTCTTCTATTGAAGGTTCTTCGCCTTCCAGATATTTTTCCATGATGTCATCGTCTTGCTCAACAGCCGTTTCGATTAACTTTTCACGCCATTCTTCAATTTTATCTGCCATGTCAGCAGGTGGTTCTTCGATATCATATGCAGCGGCATCATTTGGATCATTCCATACCCAGGCTTTACGCGTCAGAAGGTCTACAGCACCGATAAAGTTATCTTCTATTCCAATAGGCAGAACCATTACTAAAGGATGCGCGCCTAGCACGTCTTCGATTTGTTGTACAACGCGGTAGAAGTCAGCACCAGTTCGGTCAAGTTTATTGACGAAAATAACACGAGAAACTTCAGAATCATTAGCATAACGCCAGTTGGTTTCAGATTGAGGCTCAACACCACCTGAGCCACAAAAAACACCGATACCGCCATCGAGTACTTTAAGAGAACGATAAACTTCGATTGTGAAGTCAACGTGTCCCGGGGTATCGATGATGTTCATTCTATAATCTTTCCAGAAACAGCTGGTTGCAGCAGACTGGATAGTAATGCCGCGTTCCTGTTCCTGCTCCATGAAGTCAGTGGTCGCTTCACCGTCATGTACTTCACCGGTTTTATGAATTTTGCCTGTCAGTTTCAGGATTCGTTCTGAGGTAGTGGTTTTACCCGCATCTACGTGTGCGAAGATACCTATGTTTCTATACTTCGATAAGTCAGTCATTGTTCTACTCTATAAGTTAAATTATTGAAATCGATTACTGCCTCGGCACTATGTTTCTGGAAACTAGCGCTACCAAATACCTACATCTACTGAAATTCTACTGAGATGACCGCATTGACGTACAAACTGGCGGGCGGAGTATAAACCAGAATGGCGAAATATGTGAAATTTTAGGGCTTTATTTAAAGGGAAATTATTAGAAAATCAGGTAAAAATAAGGTGTTATGGCTGAAAATGAGTATGGTTTAGGGAAATGACTATCCTATCGTTATAATGTTCGACCTGTCGATATATGAAAACTCGACGTATAATTAGACATATGCACGATATCCCCAACCGAATTGCCGACGTTTTATTAGAAGTTGAAGCCAGTTTAAGAGTCCACGGAAAGTGGGACGACGACAAGCCCAACCAGAAAGATTTGAGCAGTACATTTCCATTTTGCATGGATACGCTTAAATTTGAACAATGGTTACAATGGATATTTTTGCCAAGAATGAAAGATACCCTTGAGCAAACTAAACCGCTGCCAGCACAAAGCGCAATTTTTGAATATGCTGAAGAATGCTTACATAAAGGCGATCCATCAACAAACACATTATTAAAGCAGCTCAAAACGTTTGATGAATTAATAAGTATTCAGGCTGGTCTTTTGAGGCATTAGCGTTTTTCAGGCATAAAAAAACCGCCCAAAAAGGGCGGTTTTTTTTACAGGTTTGATGCTGTATTAAGCAGCTTGGACTGCTTTTTCAACAACTTCCTTGACGTCAGCTACATAAGTGTTACCCAGGTTAGCAACTTCTTTTGCATCTTCAACTGCATATTTTGACAATGTCTCAGCAGTAGCAGCCTGAGTTTTCAGGTAGCTTTGTAGAGATTCCAGGTCTTTTATCTCAGTTGTTGCTTGAAACGCGTCGATGCTCGCTTTAGCATTTTCCTGAATGGTTTTAACCTGAATTTCAGCAATTTGTTCGATGCTTTTTACTGTTAAGTCGTTCAGTTCTTTTAATGGAGCTAATAATTTTTCAAATGATGTATTCATCGTTTTTCTCTTAAATTTTCTTTCAATGATTGCTAACAATTATACATCGAAAATGTTGCAGCGCAACAAATAGTTTAAAAATTTATATCTTATTGATTTAAAATGTAAAATAATGCTGTCAGATGAGTATTTATGACTATTTAGATAATTAAACGCGCTGTAATTACCCGTTATTTCAGATCATCGAAAATTGGTTATCTGGGCTAGATAGCGTTAGCATCAGATTATTGCCTGCTAGTATCAGAGTAGTCGTTTACAACTAGAAAATGATTTTTGACATTTTTATTGGGGAGTAGAGTGATGCTTGAGAGTATCGTTAGCCAGTTAAAGGAATATGCCACAGTTATTGCGGATGATATGGTCATCGACAAGACAGGACATGAATTTACCGAAGAAATGCAGGGCGCATTTGAACGAGCTATGGATTTTTCTGAACTGATTTGTCCCGCTTGCTGGGTAAAAGATAATCAAACTTCCTCTTTAACAACGACAAGTAAATCCGAATCGACTGAATTATATCATTGCGAAAAATGTGGTTTTGAAGAAGAGTTAGCCAAAGAATAAATCTGCATTCCAAGTACTGTTACCATGGTCTTTGTACGATACTCATAATGGATAAACTTGATAAAGTTGTTGCTGAATCAAAAAAAAATGCCGAGGCAAGAGGGCATGGCTATAGAGAGCGGGCACTTAAACTTTTCCCCTGGGTTTGTGGTAAGTGTGAACGGGAATTCACGAGAGAAAATCTTAGCGAGCTTACCGTACATCATAAAGATCATAATCATGATAATAATCCCGCCGATGGCAGTAACTGGGAATTATTATGTGTTTATTGTCATGACAATGAGCACGCAAAATATCTTGATTCAGTTTCAATAACGAGTGCCAGTAATGAACTTGAAAGCGAACATACGACGGGTAAGCCATTCGCGAATTTGAAGGATTTGCTGGGTAAATAGTTTACTTAGTTAGTCCATTTATGGACATAAAAAAACCGCTCTAAAAGAGCGGTTTTGATTTACAACTACTTACGTTTCTTACTAAGCACTAGGGATTGATTTCTCAACCAGCGTTTTAACTTCGTTAGCGTAAGCTTCAGTTAATTTAGCAATCTCTTGTGCGTCTTCTACAGCACTGTCAGATATGCTTTGTGCAGCAGAAACCTGTGCTTGTAAGTAATCTTTCAATGAATCAAGGTCCTTGATTTCAGTTGATGACTTCAGCGAGTTCATGCTGATATTGGCATTTTCCTGAATAGCTTTTACCTGAATAGAAGCGATTTGTTCAATGCTTTTCAAGGTTAATTCATTCAATGATTTTACTGGTGCTAATAATTGTTCAAATGGGTTAGTCATTGTATTTCTCCGAAACTGTTATTTAATGATTGGTATAAATTATACACACAATATGTTGCAATGCAACAAAATAATGATAATTACTTATCTCATTGAATTAATTAGACTAAATAGTATTTTAATCTAATTTTTCAAGTTATTTATTCATTAAATTGGAACAGTTTTACTGATTGCTTCATGTAGATGAAAGTAATAATGACGGAAAATTATTTTATTTCATACATCCACTTATCCCAGTATGGAGGCGTTTCAAAGTAAGCTTGCATATAATCAACAAAACTTCTTATTTTTAGTGACATGTGTTTTCGATGCGCGTAAATCAAATTAATGGGTAAGGGCTTAGGTTCGTATTTTTCCAATACTGGTTTCAATCTGCCTGCCTGGATATCCAAACCAATCATGTAAGAAGGGAGTTGTATCAGCCCACTACCATTGATAGCAGCAACACGTAATGAATCGGCCATATTGGCTTTCAAATAATTACTGTCGGTGTTAATTATTGTTTCATTGCCATCTATATTAAATATCCAGTGCGGTGAGAAAACGAGATTGTCTAACATTGACATGCAAATATGATTTTTTAAATCGTGTGGTGTTTTTGGTGTTCCGTTCTCTTGCAGGTATTCCGGTGAAGCGCAGACAATCAAGCGACTGGATGAAATTTTAAATGCGACAACACTGGAATCTTCCATTTCCCTTACACGAAAACTCAAATCCATACCTAGTTCAACCATATGTTCGTGGTCATCAGATAAAAACAGTTCTATAGCAACTTTCGGGTATTGCTTTTTATAACCTTTAATCGCACGAGCTAGATGAAATGAACCAAATGACGGTGCTGACATTAGACGCAATGTGCCGACGGGCTCATTTTGTAATTCGGATACACATTGTTCTGCTTCTTCTATTTCACTGAGTATACCGATAACTTTTTTATGATAAGTACTACCGACTTCAGTCAGGCTTTGTTGGCGTGTGGTTCTATTTAACAGTCTTGCATCAAGACTGGTTTCCAAATCACGAATATATTTTGAACACATTGCACTAGACATATCGAGATCTTCTGCCGCAGCAGCAAAGCTACCGAGTCTGACGACAGCAGCAAATACTTTCATACTCGTTAATCTATCCATTTACCTTAGCCCTTATTCTTTCTTATTTGGAAAGAGTCTATGTACAGAAAGCGTCTTGTTCAATGAAGTCATCGTACCTATATTTATTGCATCGCACAAATTACTAACTTTATACGGGAGTATTTCACTATGAAATTATTTAGAAGATTGATTTATATAGCAATATTAGCATCAAGTTCAGGGTATGTTGCTTCAGAATCACTTGAAACAGGAGATATTGAAAATTTCAATAACGTCTGGGCAAAAAGCTTTGATGAAGGTAACACCAAAGGACTAATGGGACTATATACCGAAAATGCTGTTGTGTTTCCGCCAAGTAGCGAAATCCTTAAAGGTCGAGGTGAAATTCAGGATTATCTTGATAGTTTGAAAAAAGTAGGTGTTGAAAAATATTCAATCTCGAATATTGATACGGATATTAAAGAAAACACTATCTATGAAACAGCTTTATGGGAAGCGACGAGAATGGATGCGGCAGGCAATGTTATTAAGATGGAAGGAAACATCTCCAACGTGTTTGAAAAACAAGAAGACGGTAGCTGGAAAATTAAATTTCAAAGTTGGAACTAACTTTTACACTATCTGGTTTAGTTTTATAGAATTACACATACACAGGGAAGTGTATGTATCATGGCGTTTTGTATTAATCGTTAAGGAATAATTATTATTTAACCAGTTTTAATTTGGTTTGTTTTATATTTGATTTCACTAATGTATCACCTGATTCTGGTTTGCCGTAATAATACCCTTGTACGGTCGTAAAGCCATTAGCTATCAAGTAATCCAGTTGTTCATTCGTCTCAACACCTTCAGCAATTACTTCAATATTCAGGCTTTCAGCCATAGCACGAATAGCATTGCAAATTGCGGCATCACTTGGATCTGAAAGTATATCGCGTATAAAAGAACGATCTATTTTCAGTGCATCTATAGGAAACTGCTTTAGATAGGCCAAGGAAGAATAACCCGTACCAAAATCATCGAGTACAATATTACAGCCCATATCATGCAACTCATTGATTATTTCCTGGCTAGTTTTTGAGCCCGTCATTAAGATGGTTTCAGTTATTTCCAGTTCAATATTGTCTGGTATTAATTGATATTCATTCAGCGCATTGTCAATGTGTTTTAATAAATTTTTATCCTGAAACTGGCGAGCTGATAAATTAATCGCCATTCTTACCGGATAAGAGTTTTCGCTTAATAACAATTTTAAATAACGACATGCCTCATAAATAACCCATTCTCCTGTGGTATTAATCATGCCGGTATCTTCAAGGATGTGGATGAAGTTGTCTGGAGAGATAATATGACCGGATTCATCTCGCCAACGTAATAATGCTTCATAACCTATTACTTTATTTTCTACAATATTAAATTGTTTTTGAAAAAAAAGTTCAAAATCATTATTGTCAACTGCTCGTCGCAAACGTGATTCAAGTGTTAATTTATTTAATGATTCTGAATTCATTTCATCCGTATAAAATTGATAATTATTTCTACCAAGTCCTTTTGCGTGATACATCGCTGCATCAGAATTACGTAACAGAAGTGCAACACTATCCCCGTCATCAGGATACATACTTATGCCTATGCTTGGACTAATACTTATCTCGTGTCCATTAATATAGACAGGATCTTTTAAACTCTGAATGATTTTTCTGGCAGTGCGCTCAGGAATTAATTTATTTTTAATATCAATCATAATGACTGTAAATTCATCTCCGCCGAGTCTTGCAACAGTATCTGAGCTACGAACACAATTGTTTAATTTATCTGCGACAACTTTAAGTAATTTATCCCCAACTTCATGTCCTAAAGAATCATTAACTCGTTTAAAACGATCAAGGTCAATAAACATTACGGAAATTATCTGGTTATTGCGTTTAGCTAAATTGATATAATTTTGCAAACGATCCATGAATAATCCGCGGTTAGGCAAGTTTGTCAGGATATCGTAATTTGCCAGAGTAATGAGTTGTTCTTCAGTACGTTTGCGTTCAGAAATATCTTCATATAACCAGATAGATCCAAATTCAGGTTTACCGTCCTCTATCGATTTAGCTGAAATCGCACACCAAAATGAGTTACCATTTTTATGTTTAACGAGCCATTCATCATAATAGGTTTTGTTTTCACGTAGCTTCTTGTAAGCTACTTCTCCAACTCTTTCGAAATCCTCCTTGGAAAAAAATAAAATTTCAGTTTTTAAACCTTCGATATGATTTCGATCATAACCAAACATTTCTTCAAATCGATGATTAACTGATATGAACTTACGATCTTTTAAATGCACAATCCCGACCAATGCATTCTCAAGTACTGCATTCAGACGATGTTGGTTTTCAAGCAACGCATCGTGGGTAGAAGAAAGTTCATTGATGAGTTGTTCATTTCGTTTTGCAAAAGTATTAAATGAATGTGCCAGTAGTGAGAATTCATCTTTTATAAAATCATTGTCATCCAGGCGTGAAGTAAGTTGACCTTTTGTCAGGTTGTTTACAGCATCACCAATCAATTGCAGTGGATGATTTATTCTATAACGTAGTTTGTGCAGAATCATAGAAATAAAGAATGCCACAAACAGGCTAATACAAATAATTATGATATATAGTGATTTAGTGAGCTGATTGGTCTTTCTCTTATGTTTGTTAATAATTAAACCTAAATGACTTTCCAGATCCTTGACTGTATTTGCCATGCTATCGGCGTATTTTTTTGCTTCAATATTTATTTCTGATTCAATAAATAAACTCAGGTCGAGATATTGGGCCCATAAGCTATAAATTGATCGTTTATCTTCAATGGATATTTTTACAAGGTGGCGTAATGCATCAGAAATCCTGATGATATCTTTCATTAATTCAGGAAATTCTTTTAAGTTACCTGAAAGCACATACAAAGATATATTGATCTGACTAAGTTGCTGGGCTATTTCATTATCACGTATATCAATTAATGCATCTTTATTGTCAGTCTGGGTGAGTTTTTGACTAAGTTGAATAATTTGTGAGGCACTGAGCTGTACTTGATGACTGGCCGATTCCACTTGACGCTGTTGAGCCAATAAATTATCAAGAAGTAAAATATGTTCGGATTGCGAGTCAGGTCCTACTACAGCCAAATTTTTATTTATACGTATTCTCGTACGGGTGGCTTTCAGTTTTATTTTACCTGAAACACTGTCAATAGCATTAATTATTTCATTGACAATGTCATCGAGTATTTTTTGATTGGTATTTAACTCTTTTACTAACAATATTAGTTTTTGTTTATTTGAAAATAGCTCGTCATCAATCAAGGCAAACTTTTTAAACAAGGTTTCAAAGTCTTCAATAATATGAATGCTTTTTTCAGAGGATAGAATCTGCCTTATTTCATTTAAATCCTTTTTAAAATTTTTTTCTAATATAGTTCTGTCAGGAACCTTCATAAGCGAATCAATGTTGTTAGAAAATGCTATGGTTCTGTTTCTTAAAATGAGAGATGATATTGTATGGTTTATATTCTTTGTTAACGTCTCGGTTCTAATAATATTTTCCATTAGAATTTTTTGAGAATCATATGAATAATTTTCTATAACAATAGTAGAAACGGCCAAAATTGTTATAGCAGTTACAGATGATACTAATATGAAGTGTAAAAGCTGCTTGATATTGGCATTGTTTAATTGAAATATCAGTTGTTGCAGCAGATTTTCTTTCATGGTGCATTTGCCAAAGTATCTGTTTTTAAATCTGACTGTTTTAAGGATTCTCTCAATTTGTTCCAGTCAACAGGCATAAAGTTTTTGTCGTCTATCATTACAGGCCACACCTTGTGAACGCCCTGATGTTTTTCTTTTGAATACGAAATATTAAGGTTAAGGCCTATATTCAAATTTGATAATTTATGCAGAGAGTTAATTAAAGATTCACGAGTAATATTAGTATCTTTTACCGATTGAAGTGCATGAATAAAAATCTTGGCAACGATATAACTCTCAAAAGAAATAAAATTAGGCTTGGCAAAAATGCTGTAATTCTTGAGATCTCTTTTAAATTCATTTGCTATAGGTAAGTTTGAGTTAAAACCGGGTACTACTTGAGTGATTATGACGTTTTCTGTTTCTGCTCCAAGTTCTTCTAATAGTGGCGCACTACCAACAAAAGAAAGGTTTAAAAACAAGCAGTCGGGTAAATCCTGTTTGGCTAATTTTATAAATTTTGCCGAAGGGGCATAGCTTCCAGCCATAATAATAGCCCTTGGTTTGATTTGAACATCCAGTATCGTAGCCAATGCCCCTTCAACATTGAGAGAGTTTCTAGTATAGCGACCATGAGCCAGAGTATGAGTATTAAAAAAATTATGTTTTTGCAGAGCTGAAATAGCACCATCATAACCAGCATCACCATAACTATCGCGTTGTGTAAAAAAGGCAATTTCATGTGGTTTTATTCCACTTTTTAATAACCCGTCGATCATGCTTGCTGCTTCTTCTGAATAACTGGCGCGATAATTAAAGACATATCGATTGGGAGGTATATTACGTAATAAGGGTGCGCCAGTAATGGCGCCTATGAATGGCACTTTATTTTCAATCGCAATAGGGACAGTCACAACTGCCGTAGGTGTTCCAACATTACCAATTACAGAAATAACATCATGTTGCTCGATTAGTGTTCGCATATTTTGTGCGGCTAATCGTGGTTCATATTTGTCGTCTTTTATTATTAATTTAATTTTTTGACCATGAATACCACCGGTTGAATTAACACGATTAAAATAAGCTTCCATACCTGCAAGCGCATTTTTACCCAGTTCCCGCAATGGACCACTGAGCGGCGTTGTTGTACCTACATAAATATCAGCGTGTACAGGACCTGAATGAAAAGCCGCTGACAGGATGAGTGATACAATGATTAAAAAATTTCTATACATTGCCAGGGTTTTGTAACGCTAGTAACAATAATATTACTTGAGATATCCATACTCATTCTTTTTATAAAAAAATCTGACCGGTTTTGATTCTAGATTATATGTCTTAGCGGAATTTATATGTGTTTCTTTAAATATAGGTCATACAAAGCTTAAACGTAAGTTTTGTTTAAAATCGATTCTTTCGACAAAAAGATGATGATCTTGAAAGGAATGTTGTTTATTCATATAAAAATCAATTAGATATAGATCTAGGTCAATTTTTTTCTTTGCCACAAGACCAACAAGTTTCAAACTGCCCTTCTATAACTTCGCCACAATCACATTGCCATGTAGCATTTTCTTTAGCTGTTGCTAGCGTTGATTCTATAAGTCGTTTTGCCAAAATAAAGTCAGAATCATCATTGACCCAAACTTCCGGCCAACATTCATTGATTGGTAATTCTCCGATCCCTCCAGCTAAACTCATATTTCTCAAATGACAATCAATATTATTTGCTTCTAACAGACTATGGACATGGCCTGTCATGATTGTGTCATCACTGCTATATACTTTTTTCATTTTATTGAAGCAAATTAACAAGACAAACAATGGAAATGAGAAGAGCGATAACAGCCAACAATGTAACCCGGTTTAAATGAGTAATTGTCGTTTTAAGTTGGGTTGCGAGAGATTCATTTTGCTTTGCCAGTTCTTCTATTAGTTTTATTTGTTCGACATTCGATTCATCATTGGTATCCAGCCGTTGATGTAATCTATCGACTTCATTTTTTATTCCGTCAATCGTGTCGGGTATTTCTTCTTCGGGTAAATGATTCTTTCCCTGATCGCGAATTAATTTTATCAGGCGAGTCGCGCCTTGAATAACGATGGGTGCTGTATTCAAAATAGTGTTAATTGTACCAAGGCTCATAATTGGTTTCTTAATCATTCATTTCAGAGAGTGTTTGTGATGCTGATTTAATGATAAACGTTGTATCAACGCCCACTGTTAATAAAGTAAAGCCTTTTTCTTTATAAGGTAGAACTGCTTCCGAGCTTACACCAAAAAACCCCATGCTAATATCGGCTTCTTTACAACACGTTACTATTTTATCAATTGCACTTTGAACACGGGGATGATCAATTTGACCAGGCATTCCGAGACTGGCAGATAGATCATAAGGTCCAACTAATATTGCATCGACACCCTTTATATTGACGATGTCATTGATATGTTCAACTGCTTCGGCACTTTCAGCTTGCAGGATCACAGCAATTTCATCATTTGCATTTTCAAGATAACGTTCAAATTCAATTCCGTATTTATGTGCGCGTCCTATACCGATACCTCTATCGCCAATTGGAGAATATTTACAATGTTTAATAATTTCTCTGGCTTGTGCAGAATTATGAACCTGGGGAATAATGACACCTGCAGCACCAATATCCAATGCCTTTTTAAGCCAGATAGTTTCGCCGACAGGAACACGTATCACACATGGTGTTGGTGAAGCCGCCTGCAACATGCTTTGTGCCTGTTGTGGGTTGAAAGCGCCATGCTCTGCATCAATAAATAACCAGTCATAACCAACATGGCAAAGTAATTCACAAATTTCCGGGGAAGGTAAGCTGACCAGTGTGCCTGTTAGTATATCTTTAGCACGCAAACGATCTGCGAAATGATGTGTTTCTTTCATGTTTTACTTCCTCTCAATTTTTAGAGAAACCAAGGTGTCCAATATGACAATACATGATATGTTGTATTGTTTACAGTTAGCCCATACATTCGATATGGAATCGATGGGATTTTTCTATAAAATCCGTTGTCTATAAAAACACAAACAATATAAGAGCACTATAATAATGCCTGCAATTTCTGAAATACAACGATTAAAATCACATATTAGCAAGCAAATAATTGGCCAGGAAAAACTGGTTAATCGTTTACTCATCGCTTTACTCGCAGATGGTCATTTATTAGTTGAAGGCGCGCCGGGATTAGCCAAGACGCGTGCCATCAAGGTTTTGGCAGATGGAATAGAAGCCAATTTTCACCGTATACAATTTACGCCGGATTTATTACCTGCCGATCTGACTGGAACGGAAATCTATCGGCAACAGGAAGGAAGTTTTGTTTTCCAACAGGGACCTTTATTTCATAATCTGGTTTTAGCCGACGAGATTAACCGTGCGCCGGCTAAAGTCCAGTCGGCTTTGCTTGAGGCCATGGCGGAAAGACAAATAACCGTCGGTAAGGAAACGTATTCATTACCAAATTTGTTCCTGGTTATGGCCACGCAAAACCCGATTGAGCAAGAAGGAACTTACCCATTGCCTGAAGCACAACTGGATCGTTTTTTAATGCATGTCACGATTGGTTATCCAGACGATAAAGAAGAACAGCAAATTTTAAAACTGGCGCGCAATGAAGCGAAACAATCTTCCGTATCAGAAGTGGCGGCACCAGTGAAACAGGAAGTCATCTTTGCCGCACGTGATGAAGTATTGTCTCTTCACATGGCAGATAATATTGAGCAGTACCTATTACAAATTGTTCTGGCAACGCGAAATGCTGGTGCTTATGGTGACGATCTTGCGCAATGGTTGCAGTACGGTGCCAGTCCAAGAGCGAGTATTACACTAGATCGCTGTGCTCGTGCACATGCATGGCTGGATCAACGCGATTATGTCGGACCGGAAGATGTACAGGCCGTTGCCCATGAAGTACTTCGACACCGTTTAATATTGAATTACGAAGCTGAAGCCGAGGGCATGACAACGGATGGTGTTATTTCAGAATTACTATCACGTATCGCCGTACCTTGATTATTATTAATTATGTCTGTTGTAGCTGAATCAATTTCATCTCCTGCAAGTATTACAACAGCAGGATTAATTGAGTTAAGTCAAAAAAGTCGAGGCTTGTCACTAAAATCCGGAATGATCAGTGCTACACAAGCCGGTGATTATCAATCAGCGTTCAAAGGCCGGGGTATGGAATATGACGAATCGCGTCTGTATCAAGCGGGTGATGATATTCGAAATATTGACTGGCGTGTAACAGCACGTAGCGGGAAAGCACATACCAAATTATTTTGTGAAGAGCGTGAAAGACCTGTCCATATCTGGGTTGATTTTCGTGCGCCAATGTTTTTTGCAACACGTGGTAAATTTAAAGCGGTGATTGCGGCTGAACTTGCCAGTTTGTTTGCCTGGACAGCAAACCGGCAAGGTGACCGCGTTGGTGGTGTGGTCTTTTCAGATAGTGTCCATCATGAGTTAAAACCGCAGCGTGGTAAATCAGCAGTATTAAGATTGATTAAACACATGGTTGAACATCCTTGCTGGCAACAGAAGGATGTTATTGAAGAACAACAACAGGGCATGTTGCGATCTTTAATTAATTTACGACGAATGACCAGGCCAGGAAGTCTGGTTATTTTATTGAGTGACTTTCGTGGTTTTGATGAAAAGTCGCGTTCCCATCTAATACGTTTACGACAGCATAACGAGTTAATCATGGTACACATTTATGACTGGTTGGAAGAATTTTTACCGCCAGCAGGGAATTATAGAATCAGGAATGGTGAGCAGGAACTAGTTTTCGATACGCATAATAAAAATTTAGTGGCCGACCATGCCAATAAATTTAAATTACATCAAGATTACTTGTTAAAAACAGCACGTAGCTGTCATGCCAATTTTTTAAGTTGTCGTACAGAAGATACTCCCGAAATAATTATTAAAGAAGGTCTGCGTTCTCGATAATGCCTGGTTCTGATCCATCAAATTTACCGTTGCGAGATATACATTTACCTGATGCGGTGCTGTGGTGGCCGCCCGCACCCGGTTGGTGGATTTTATCGTTTTTAGTTCTACTTATTACGTTATCTGTTTTTCTATACATTCGACGTAGGCGTAAACATCGCATGTCAGCAATATACCTTGCCAAACAGGAATTAAATCGAATAGAAAATGAATTTAAATCAAATCAGGACAAATCTGTTTTAGTAAAACAAATTTCAGAATTAATACGACGTGTCAGTATCAGTTTATTTAATAGGAATGAATCAGCATCATTGACAGGAAATGACTGGTTATTTTTCCTGGATGAATTAAATGGTGATGAATCCTTTACTAAAGGAATAGGGCGAGTATTAATCGAAGCACCTTATCAGGCTGATCCGGATTATGATGAAAAAGACCTGTTAAACTTGATATCGACATGGATTGATTTGGCAAATAAAAATAGAAGCAAAAAGGGAGATCAAAAATGATCCATTTTGATTGGCCCTGGATTTCTGCGTTATTACCATTACCTTTTATTATTCGCTACTTCTTACGTCCTGTTGAAGTAGTCAACGAAGCAGCACTGCGTGTACCTTTTCTGAGTGAGTTCAGTTCTGTTTCTAATTCCGAACATCGTGTTGATATAAAACAAAGATTATTTTTTCTGGCTGTTTTAGCCTGGTGTTGTTTGGTGCTCGCTGGTATGCGTCCGTTGTGGTTGGGCGATTTTGTCGAAGTGCCGGTCAGTGGACGTGATTTGATGTTAGCCGTAGATTTGTCTGGCAGCATGGAAGAAGAAGATTTTGTTATCGGTGACAAACGTGTTAATCGATTGACTGCAACTAAAGCAGTCGCTGGTAAATTTATAGAAAGACGTATTGGTGATCGCCTTGGTTTAATTTTGTTTGGTGAACAGGCTTATTTGCAAACACCTCTGACTTTTGATCGGGTTACTGTAAAAACACTGTTATATGAATCAGCAATCGGGCTGGCTGGACAATCGACAGCAATCGGGGATGCTATTGGTTTAGCGGTTAAACGATTACGTGAGCAGGATGAACAAAGTCGGGTACTGGTATTGTTGACTGATGGTGCAAATACTTCCGGAGAAGTTGAGCCATTAGCAGCAGCAGATATTGCTGCTCGAGAAGGTTTGAAAATATATACAATTGGTATCGGTGCAGATGAAATGATTGTTCGTTCATTTTTTGGATCTCGGCGTATTAATCCATCAGCCGATCTCGATGAAGTTACATTGCATGAGATTGCCGATAAAACAGGGGGGCGTTATTTTCGAGCAAGAGACACAGAACAGCTTGAACAAATTTATAAAATTCTGGATGAACTCGAACCCATAGAAAAAGACGTACAACGATTCAGGCCACAATCAGCGCTGTATTATTGGCCGTTAGCACTAGGCTTATGTCTAATAATGATGTTACTACTAATACGTTCTGCTGGAGTCAGTAATAATGTTAATGAGTAACTTTCATTTTATTCGCCCATACTGGTTTATTGCCATAATTCCAGTTGTATTTATTTTATGGAAAATGGCTAAACAGCATTTAATCAACAAACATTGGGAGAGCGTTTGCGATCCTGAGTTATTGCCCTATATTCTGGTTGGAAAATCAGATTCAAAAAAACATACAGATATTGTTTTAACCAGTATAGTTTCATTATTGATGATTGTGGCCTTAGCCGGACCAACCTGGGAACGTTTGCCACAACCTGTATTTCAAAAAGAATCAGCACTTGTTATAGCACTGGATTTATCTTTGTCTATGTATGCTGATGATATTAAACCGAGCCGTCTTGAACGGGCACGATTTAAAATTTCAGATCTTTTGCAATTAAGAAAAGAAGGGCAAACAGCGTTGCTGGTTTATGCCGGTGATGCTTTTACCGTGACGCCTTTAACAGATGACGTTAAAACGATTAATTCACAACTGTCTGCTTTGTCACCAGCCATCATGCCTGCTCCGGGCAGCCGTACGGATATCGCTATTACAAAAGCAACAGAATTATTAAAACAGGCTGGAATGAGTCAGGGACATATCTTATTGGTAACTGATGAAGTTGATGAGAAATTTGAAAATATTTTTTTACATGCAAATAAAGAAGCTTATACCATTTCCATACTAGGTGTTGGTACCGAAGAAGGTGCTCCAATAAGCCTGGGTAATTCCGGTTTCCTGGAAGACAAAGCCGGAACGATAGTTATACCTAAATTGAATGAAAAAGTATTAAGACAATTGGCTGCTGTTGGCGGAGGTTATTATGAAACAAGTCAAATTACCGACAGTGATGTTGAACGATTAAACCGTCTGTTTAACCGTGATCTGGATTCGAAGGAGGAAAAGGAAACTGAGTTTAAATCAGATCAATGGCATGAATTTGGGCCGTGGTTAGTGTTATTAATCTTACCTGTCGTCGCCTTTGGGTTTCGCCGTGGATATCTGGTGATATTAGTTTGTATTACATTCACGATAAATCCAGATGATGCAATGGCATTTGAATGGAATGATTTATGGCTAAATAAAAATCAAAAAGCGATGCGTGCGCTGGAAAATGATCAAGCTGATGTGGCTTCTGATTTATTTCAAGATAATGAATGGAAAGCTGCAGCCAAGTATCGTTCAGGAGATTATGTAGCGACGGAAGAATTACTTAATGAGTTGCAGGACAATCGTAGCCTGTATAATAAAGCGAACTCACTGGCAAAACAGGGACGTTATGAAGAGGCGATAAATACTTATGAAGAAGTCCTGGTAAATGTGCCGGAACATGAAGATGCAAAATTTAATAAAGCACTTGTTGAAAAAGAATTAGAAAAACAGCAACAACAGTCTTCCCAGGATCAAAACGGGGACCAAAATAAGAATTCAGAACAAAATAAAGAGAATCAAACAGAACAAGACCAGCAACAATCCCAATCGGAAAATAATCAGCAACAGTCTGATTCAGAATCAGGACAACAATCTGAATCCGAATCGCAAAATCAAGAAGAAAAAAACAGTGACGCTGCTGATCCACAGCAGACTAATGAAGAGGAAAAAGAGCAAGAACAGGACATGAAACAACAACAAGCTGAACAATCAGAGGAAAAGCAAAATAAAGAAGAACAACAGGAACAACAACAAAGTCAACAAGCAACAAATGAACTTGATGAAGAACAGCAGGCAGCAGAACAATGGTTGCGCAGGATACCCGATGATCCTTCCGGTTTATTAAGACGCAAGTTTAAATATCAATATCAACAGCAACGAAACAGGCAACCTTCAACAAGCGAAAAATACTGGTAAGAAAAAATGAATCTGAAAATTATTATTACATTTGTATTTTTGTTATTTAGCCATTTATTACAGGCAGAAATTTCAGTTAGCGTAGATCGCAACCCCGTTGTTGCTGATGAGTCGTTTAAATTAATCTTTGAAAGTGATCAAAAAGTAAAAAGCGATCCGGATTTTAGTCCTTTGAATAAGTCATTTACTGTCTTGAGTACCGGACGTCGAAGTAATACACAAATTATAAACCGCGATATAAAACAGACCCATCAGTGGATATTAACGGTTATTACCAATAAAACCGGAATTGTCGAAATTCCGGCTATTCGTTTTGGTAAGGAGTCGAGTAAACCGACTCAAATAAAGGTTGTTACCAGTGCAGTGCCAAAAGCGGGCAACACCACAGATGATATTTTCATTGAGGTAGAGACAAATACCGAGAACCCGTATGTGCAGGCACAGATAATTTATACGGTTAAACTTTATCGTGCCGTACAAACAAATAATGCCACTTTATCTGAACCTGAAATAAGTGGCGGTCAGGCCGTCATTAATAAATTAGGTGATGATAAAAGTTTTGAAACACGTCTAAAAGGAAAGCGTTACGTTGTCATTCAACGGCAATATGCTATTTTTCCGCAGAATAGTGGCTCATTAGTCATTGAACCTTTGATTTTCCAGGGACAAACGGGTTCGGGTAATTTTTTCAGTTTTGATCCATTCGGTCCTCAACCTAAATCAATCGTGAAACGATCAGACAGTATTCAGCTTGACGTGAAACCGATTCCTGATTCATTTACCGGTAATACGTGGTTGCCTGCCAGACATTTATCTATTCAGGAACAATGGTCAACTGCGCCCGATAAGTTAAAACAGGGTGAAGCAACAACACGGATATTAACACTAACTGCAAACGGTCTTGCTGCCAGTAACTTACCGACTATTGAAAGTTCTCTTACTGAAAAATTGAAACAGTATCCCGATCAACCTGAGTTTGAAGAATCAAATAATGAAAATGGTTATGTCGGTGTTCGGCGAGAAAAAATGGCAATTATACCCACTGAAGCAGGCGATTATGTGTTACCAGCTATAAAAATACCCTGGTGGAATACTGAGACAGATAAACTGGAAATGGCTGAACTACCTGAGAGGACTATACATGTCGATATTTCTGCAACAATGCCGGCACCAACTGCACCCGTTAATAATATTCAACAGCAAAATGAAACTGCTTCTTCTGGCATAGAAGAGAAAGAGCCAGATGAGAAAGAGCCAGATGAGAAAGTTATTAATGTATCTGAACCTTTAGCAGATCAAACGCCGTGGAAATGGATCAGTCTTGTCTTTTTTATAATGTGGTTGCTTACTTTATTAATGCTTTGGAGAAGTAAGAAAAAATCAGTAATCAAAAATAAACAAAACTCTTCTGATTTAACAGGTCGTCATTACTTAAAACAACTTAAACAAGCTTGTGTTTCTGATAACCCAACTGAGACTAAAAAATCATTGTTAGATTGGGCCAGAAACAAGTGGCCAGATGAAAACATTAATAGTATTAATTCTATAAAACTATTATGTGATGAAAACTTGAAAATAAAGATCGATGAATTAAATGCATGTTTATATGGCAAGACAGGAAATCAATGGAATGGCACTGCTTTTCTAAAAACGTTTGAATCACAAAAATTCGATAAAAAAACAACTAAAGAAGAAAAAGGCAACCTGGAGCCACTTTATAAAACATGACAGAAAAAATAGTGTTATTGTTTTCTGCAATGCATGATAGGCGTACTCCCTGGTATGCAAAAGCAATGACGGTATTAGTTCTGGCCTATATTGTTTGTCCGATAGATTTTATTCCTGATTTTATCCCCGTTATAGGCTTATTGGATGAAATGATTCTGGTGCCAGTTGCTTTGGCAATTATTTTTAAATTCATTCCAGAAAGTGTTAAGCAAGATAAATTGTTAAATGAAATAGATCAGGCAAGTAAGAAGAAACTAATTTACACAGGTATTTTAGTTGTTATTTCTCTTTGGGTAATGCTTTCTTTAATATTGTATTTTTATTTGTCGAATCAGGAATTAATGTTTTAGATTTCTTAATCTTTCATTCCCTTTTTTACGTTTGACTTCGCTATTAAGAATTTTTTCAGTTAACCAGTCTTTTGCACTACCTTCATCATTATCTGATTTTTTATCAATATTTACAGTGGCGACAGCTTCAGGGTTATGGGTAAATTCTTTTTTGAAGTAGGCCTGACATGAATCAGTAGCGATTTTTAAAGCCTGATTAGATTTATCCTGATTTAACTCGCCGACGACTTCGTTCTTTAATTTAGCGACTAATGATACAGCATGTCGTAAACAGGCTTTGTTTATCTGATTATCAAGATCATCAGCAAAAACAGAAAAAGGAAATAATGTAATAGAGAGTAGGATAGTGATTAATTTCATTAATGATCTCATTTAAGTTTTAAAAATGGCAATACACAAACATAGCCAGGAAAGTATGAATAATAAGCCACCCAATGGCGTAATCATACCCAGCCAACGTATATTTAGAATACTTAATAAATATAAACTACCTGAAAACAAAATTATTCCGGAAAACATCATCCAGCCGGCATTTTTGATCCATAAATTTATCGGTATATTAATCGCAATAATTCCGATTAAAATTAATCCCAGAGCATGATAAAAATGATATTCAACGCCGGTGTGATAAACCTTTAATAAATGTTCATCAAGGCGCGCTTTTAATGCATGTGCACCAAAAGAGCCAAAAATAACAGCCAACATCGCATTGGCTGAACCCAGTAATAAAAAAAGTTTTGCAGTAATATTTATATCGTTCATAGTTTTACGAAACGCAATGTCATGCGATCACTTTCTCCGATGGCTGAGTATTTTTCTTTATCCACATCTTTTAAACGATAAGAGGGTGGCAGTGTCCAAACGCCTTCAGGATGATCTTTCGTGTCTTCAGGGTTGGCATTAACTTCAGATTTTGCAACTAGCTCAAACCCCATATCTTCTGCTAACCTGATCAAATAAGATTCCGGCACATAACCTTTTTGTGATGATGCTTTAGCGTCATCGTCTCTATTAGCGCGATGTTGTACGACGCCCAATACACCGCCTTTCTTTAATACACGGTGAAAAGAACGATAGGCATCTTCAATCCCACCATATCTGATCCAGTTATGAGTATTACGAAAGGTCACAACCATGTCCTGTGATCCATCTGCTACTTCTTTTAAATAACCCTTGTCTTCAAAAACAACACGTTTAATTTTTCCATAAATCTCAGGGCTAGCATCAAGCATTTTTATGAAATCATTGTGAACACCACGAAGATAATCATTTGGATGATTTTCGCCAAAACTCGCTACCGTTAATTGTCCTTTTTCACTCAAGGCAGTAGACAGTATTTCTGTATACCAGCCACGTCCCGGCAGTATTTCGAGAACTTTCAACTCAGGCTGTAGACCAAAGAAAGATAATGTTTCTGCTGGATGACGATAAATGTCACGTGCCTTGTTTTCAGCACTGCGATGTTCAGCAGCGACGGCTTTTTCTATGAAATCATCTGCAGCGCTGACCGTACCAATATTGATAAATAAAAGACTGATTAATAGAAGTTTAATTAATTTCATTTTGGTTTCCCTTGTTTATATCTATGGATTTATGTCTATGGTTATTTCTTTGCCACCATATCGATGCACCAGATCGTATGCACGAATTGTAACCTGATTAATATTTTCAGGAATAACGACAGTATGGGAGCGTGTGAAAGTTTGTTCATTAATATGTGGATGTAACAATATACGCGCGCCTATAATATTGCCATGCATA
Organism: Pseudomonadota bacterium; assembly: GCA_013112535.1. Taxonomy (GTDB): domain Bacteria; phylum Pseudomonadota; class Gammaproteobacteria; order Eutrophobiales; family Eutrophobiaceae; genus UBA7359. The sequence goes on along the minus strand of JABFGI010000002.1, from coordinate 205,628 downwards.
TCTAATACTTCCCAGGCCTTGGCAAAATGCTCCCAACTTTGATCATTATGATGCACGGTCACGTTAAATCGATAAAATTTACCGCCGACATGCTTTACTTCTGCTGCAATTACATCCGCTTCACCCGCATAACAGCAAAAAGATAATAATAATGAGAAAAGAATGAAGGGTGAAATACGCACAATATTGAAATTTAAGATAAACTCATTTAATTTTAATGTCTCATTATGGACAATACTGAACAAGCAAGAGTTCCAGCAAAACTATTATTGAATCCCGCACACTTGCTATCTTTGGGTTTTGGTAGCGGGCTGTCACCGAAAATGCCGGGCACGATGGGAACGGTTGTTGCCATTCCTCTCTTTATACTATTACCCGAATTAGATTGGAAAATTTATCTCGGCATAGTAATTAGTGCTTTTTTAATCGGCATATTTCTTTGTGGATACACGGCAAAAGCGTTGAAAGTGCATGATCACCCGGCAATCGTCTGGGATGAAATCGTTGGTTACTTTATCACCATGTTTATGGTGCCAAAAGCATGGATGTGGATTGTGCTTGGTTTTATCCTGTTTCGGGTCTTCGATATCTGGAAGCCGTGGCCGATTTCTATTGCCGATAAACGGTTAAAAGGTGGTTTTGGAATTATGCTAGATGACCTTATTGCGGGTGTTTTTGCACTAATTATTATTCAAATAACCTTATATTTGTTATATGGTTAGGAAAATTAGTTATAATCTGTTTAAAGAAAATCGAAAACGATATGCTTAATTTTAAATTTACCATTATTTCTGTTGCCATATTGTCGCTGCTGTCTATGTACAGCCATGCGGATATATACAAATATGTCGATAAACATGGTCGTGTTATTTTGACAGACAAGCCGAAACATAGCGGCTATAAGCAACTCGTTAAAACATGGAAAGGCTGGGAAGAAGCGAAAGTCCCCAAGAATTTTGATTGGGTAAAAAACCAGAAAAAATTTGATCCTACGATTCGTAGTGTTGCCAAAATCTATAAACTACCACATACATTATTACATGCTGTCATCACCGCAGAATCATCATACAACCCGAATGCCATCTCAAAAGCCGGTGCCGTTGGTTTAATGCAACTAATGCCGGAAACAGCAAAACAATACGGTGTTAGTAATCGTCGTGATCCAAAGCAAAGTATATACGGTGGCACACGCTACCTTCGCTATCTGGCAAAATTGTTTAACAATGACCTGGCGTTAATGCTTGCTGCTTATAATGCCGGCGAAGGCGCAGTGAAAAAATACGGTAATAAAATACCTCCCTATAAAGAAACTCGAAACTATGTTAATAAAGTTATTAAGTATTACAAGAAATACAGAATTTCGATGAGTTAGATCGAATACAAAAAGGATTAAAAAACTTATTTTAAATAGCTGGAAGTAAGTTAAATGATCATTATTTTCTGATTTTCCCAACCTCTCCACATCGTTGTTGTCTTCACGTATTTCTCCCAATTCTCAAGTATCTGGATAAATGCCCGATACATAAGACATAGAGTTGATGTTTTCAGGGACGTGCTTGTTAAAAAAACAAGATTTTCAATCAATTACGTAACAAAACCAGATTATAGAATAAGGGTGTCCTGTGATAAAAATTAACAGTGTTAAAGCAAAAATTATGGCTCTTGCCTTCTTTCCTTTAGTGATTGCCTTATGTTTTATGTTCAGTCTGGTATTGGATAAATACCGGTTGATGCAGGATATGAAACAGTACGACAAGCTGTCTTCTTTTACCGTAAATTTTGGCGGTTTGTTACATGATTTTCAGAGAGAACGTGGAGCTTCAGGTATTTTTCTGGGATCAAAAGGCGAAAAGTTTAAGGACGAACTTAATACTATTCGTAAACAAACTGACGCTAAAATACTCCAATTCAGAACCTTTATGGAAAGTTTTAACAGCGCGCAATATGGAGTAGAGCTGCAAGAACAACTTGATGAAGTATTTAATAACATAACTGAGCTCAAACAAATTCGCGATAAGGTAGATACACAGTTTTATACACCAGTAGAAAGCCTGACTAAATATTCAGTCATTAATAAAAGTTTATTAGACGTTGTTGTAACGTCAGCTAATTTTGGTAGTAATGCACAAATGAGTAAAAAACGTGCTGCTTATCTTTATTTTATCCAGGGAAAAGAGCGAGCTGGTATCGAAAGAGCAATCTTGGCAGGAACATTTACCCAGGATTATTTTTCTGATGGTGTATATAACATGTTCGCCAGTCAGTTAACCATGCAGGACACATACTTTGATGTTTTTAAAACACTGGCTACGCCGGAAGAACTAACATTATATAATGATTTCCTGTCACAACCTGCAGTTGCCGAAACTCAACGATTACGTAATATAGCTATTTCCAAGGTAGAAAATTCTTCTTCTGCAAAACAGACAAACTTTGGCTTTGGAATGTCATCCGTATCCAGTAGTAAAGAAAAATCTTCAAAAACAGAACTTGCTAATTTCGGTGTTGACGGAGAGCAGTGGTTTAAAACTATATCGGCAAAAATAAATTTAATGAAAGATATGGAAAATGTTATTGCTGATGATCTCATTGCACTTAGTAATGATCTAAAGAAAAGTGCCGAAATTACATTGATAACTCTTTTAGTATTGGCCGTAATCGTCACGGGGATCGTTTTATATACTGTTATTACAGTAACTCAAAACCTTACGTCACGATTGAATAGTGCAGTTGAGTTTGCCAAAAAAATATCAGACGGTTGTTTAAATGACAGTATTGAGATCATTGGCAATGATGAAGTAGGAATTCTCAGTGGTGCACTTAATGATATGAGTAATGTTTTGAGAGAGACAATACAGAATGTTGAAGGAACGGCACATCAATTAGCACAGTCAGCTGATGGGATGTCAAAAATAGCCGCCCAGACTTCCCTGGGTGTTTCACAACAACAATCAGAACTTCAACTGGTTTCAACCGCAATGACTGAAATGTCTCATACAGTTTCGCAAGTATCCGAAAATGCAAACGGAGCAAAAAATGCAACACATGAAGCGAATAATGAAGCACAAAACGGGCGTCAGATCGTTGATGAATCAACTAATTCTATCAATACGCTAGCGAATGAAATTGATCATGCGAATACAGTGATCAAGCAACTGGAAACGGAGACGACAAATATCGGTTCGGTACTAAATGTAATTGGTGATATTGCTGAACAGACTAATTTACTGGCATTGAATGCAGCTATTGAAGCAGCGCGTGCAGGAGAACAGGGACGAGGATTTTCAGTGGTTGCTGATGAGGTAAGAACACTCGCTAACAGAACCCAGCAATCAACTCTGGAAATTAAGAAAATGATTGATACATTACAAACTGGTGCAAGTGAAGCAGTCAGAGCAATGGATAAGGGACGAGGTATGGCTGAGAAAAGTGTCGAACAAGCTACCAGGGCATGTGGATCGTTAGAATCGATAGCCCGCTCTTTTGCTACTGTAAGCGAATTAAATGACCAGATTGCGATATCTACTGATCAACAGTCTGAAGTGGCTCTTGAGATCGATAAAAATATTATTACGATCAATTCTGTGGCAGCGGATACGTCTTCAGGAGCTAGCCAGACTGAAGAAGCGAGTAATGAACTGACACAATTAGCGAAAAACTTAAAGCAAACACTTTCAAAATTTGCCTATTAGTTTGACAATAAATATGCGCACGAAAGAAGACGTTACATTCATTGATTCAAGAATTAATGCAGTCAACGTTAATCCAATGATGATGACGTTGGATCAAGGAGATTAACTTACTAGATATCCGTTTCGGTCTTTGTTCCAGATTCGATTCTACTACCTACCTACATCCATGTAGGCTACACGGGAATCACAATGCTGGAACAAGTAATAAAAAACTATTCGTCAGTCACACACCCTTCAGAAGCAGACTTCACATTTTTAATATATTTATAAAGTGTTCCACGTGTTGCTTTATAAGCAGGCATAGTCCATTCGCTTTTGCGCTTTTCCATTTCTTCATCAGAAATATCAACATCAATCGAGTTTTTATTGGCGTCAATTATTATGGTGTCGCCATCTTTCACCAATGCAATAGGTCCGCCTTCCTGTGCTTCTGGTGCAACATGTCCGATGATAAAACCATGTGAACCACCGGAGAAACGACCATCGGTGATCATGGCTACATCTTTACCTAAACCAGCACCCATGACAGCAGAGGTTGGCTTTAACATTTCAGGCATACCCGGTCCGCCTTTCGGTCCTTCGTAACGAATGATAATGACACAGCCTTTTTCAATTTTATTTTCTTCCAGTGCTTTGATCATATCTTCTTCCGAATCAAATACACGAGCTGGACCAGAGAAGGTTAAGCCTTCTTTACCCGTGATCTTGGCAACGGAACCTTCAGGCGCAAAATTACCTTTAAGAATTCGGATATGACCTGAATCTTTTATGGGATTATCCAAAGGCGTAATAATTTGCTGACCTTCTTTGAGGTCAGGAACATCAGCTAAATTTTCTTTTATTGTTTTTCCGGTAACAGTTAAGCAGTTGCCATTGATTAAATCTTTCTCTAGTAGGTATTTCATGACTGCCGGGATGCCACCAATATTGTGCAAGTCTTCCATGACATATTGACCACTTGGTTTTAAGTCGGCAATAAAAGGAATACGATCGCTGACAGTTTGAAAATCATCGAGGGTCAAATCAACATCAACAGCGCGAGCCATAGCGATTAAATGTAATACAGCATTGGTTGAACCACCGAGTGCAATAATAATGACCATGGCATTTTCAAACGCTTCACGTGTCATGATATCGCGTGGTTTAATATCTTTTTCAAGTAAGTTTTTAATTGCTTCACCCGCTCTTAAACATTCCTCTTCCTTGCCGGGGTCGACCGCCGGTGTACAAGAAGAATAGGGGAGTGACATACCCAGCGCTTCAATGGCGGAAGCCATGGTATTGGCAGTATACATGCCACCGCATGCACCTGGGCCGGGACAAGATTTCTTTACCACTTCCATTCGTTCATCATCAGTAATACTGCCAGTGATGAATTCACCATAGGCCTGGAAGGCAGAAATAATATCCAGTTTTTGTTCTTTATGATGTCCCGGTTTTATCGTGCCGCCGTAAATCATCAGTGAGGGTCTATTAAGGCGCCCCATTGCAATTAAACAACCAGGCATATTTTTATCGCAACCGGGAATAGAGATATTGGCGTCATACCATTGCGCTGACATGACCGTTTCAATGGAGTCAGCGATGATGTCTCGTGACTGTAATGAATAACTCATACCGTCAGTACCATTGGAAATACCATCGCTAACACCAATCGTGTTAAAGCGCATGGCAACGAGTCCTGCTTTGTTCACACCTTCTTTGACCCTGGCGGCAAGATCATTTAAATGCATATTACAGGTATTACCCTCATACCAGACGCTGGAAATGCCCACTTGAGCCTTGTCCATATCGGCTTCTGTCATTCCTGTACCATAAAGCATGGCCTGTGAAGCGCCCTGGGATTTTTGCTGGGTAATGATGGATGAGTATTTGTTCAGTTTATTAGCCATTATTAAATTACATTTCAGTCAGTTAGCAAAGGTGCGATAGAATACATTAGGCTAGAACCTATATAAAGTATAAAAAAAGATAAGATAATGAGAAAAACACCGGAATTTGAAGATTGTTTTGCAGAATTGATACGATTGCCCTCGGTTAGCAGTATCGATCCGGCACATGATCAGAGTAATCGCAAAGTCATTGATGCGCTGGCTAACTGGTTTGATGCGCTCGGTTTTATCTGTGAAATTATGCCGGTGAGTAACAACCCTGAAAAATGTAATTTAATTGCGAAAAGAGGGGAGGGATTAGATGGACTGGTTTTATCCGGTCATACAGATACAGTGCCCTACGATCTTAATGGCTGGGATACCGACCCATTTACCCTGACTAAAAAGAATAATAATTTTTATGGCTTGGGTACGGCGGATATGAAAAGTTTCTTTCCCATTATTCTGGAAACATTGGAAAGACCGTCAGGTAAACAATTTAATAAGCCGATTACTGTTGTCGCAACTGCCGATGAAGAAAGTACGATGTCAGGTGCGAGACTAATACAGGAAAATAAAAAAGTATCTGGCCGCTATTGCATTATTGGTGAACCAACAGGGTTGAAGCCAATACATACCCATAAAGGTATTATTATCGAGGAAATTAGAATAGAAGGCCGTTCTGGTCATTCCAGTAATCCGACTTTGGGTAATAGTGCGCTTGAAGGAATGCATGATGTAATTTCGGCATTACGTAAATGGCGTGATGAACTGCAGTCAGAATTCATTAATGAGGATTTCAGCTTACCGGTACCAACAATGAATTTCGGTAGAATTTATGGCGGTGATAGTCCAAATCGAATTTGTGCAAACTGTGAATTATCTCTGGATATAAGAATGTTGCCGGGTATGAAGCTGAAGGATTTGCATGATCAATTACGAAATATAGTTAAAAAGACCCTGAACGCCAGTGGATTAAAAGTTGAATTCAATGCGATGTTTGATGGTGTGCCACCGATGCAAACTTCAAAGGACAGTGAGATAATTACATTGAGTGAAGAATTGACGAATCATGTATCAGAGTCGGTCGCTTTTGGTACAGAAGGGCCTTTTTATAATGATATGGATATAGAAACCGTTATTCTTGGTCCCGGTGATATTGACGTAGCGCATCAACCGAACGAATATCTACAAATAGACCGAATTGAACCTATGATTAATATCTTGTCAAAGATGCTAATTCATTTTTGTGAAGCAAAATAACAGGAAAAGGTAAATGAGTAATACAGACAATCAATCATTTATTGATTGCTTTAGAAATGCAGCACCGTATATACATGCGCATCATGGTAAAACATTTGTTTTACAGATTGGTGGTGATGTTGTTGCGTCTGATGCTTTTACTCACTTAATACATGATCTTGCGTTATTAAATAGTTTATCAATTAAACTGGTCATCGTTTTTGGTGCGAGACCACAGATTGATGCCTTGTTAAAAGAAAGAAATATTACACCTTTATATAATGGTGCATTGCGTGTTACCGACGAAGCATCAATGAGCAGTGTTAAACAGGCCGTAGGTGATGTGAAGTTTCAAATTGAAGCATTGCTGTCAATGGGCTTACCTAATTCACCAATGGAAGAATCAGCTATCAAAGTTGCATCAGGCAATTATGTTACAGGCAGGCCTTATGGTGTTGTTAATGGCATTGACCTTGAATTAACCGGTAAAGTACGAAGTGTTGAAAAAGAAACAATCAACGCGCGACTTGGAGCCGGAGAAATTGTTCTTGTTCCACCAATGGGATATTCAGTCACCGGTGAAATCTTTAATTTAAGTTCGATTGAAGTCGCAGCACAGGTCGCTATCGACTTGTCTGCAGATAAGTTGATCATGATTAATCACGACTCGCTACTAAAAAATGAAAATGGTGAAACTATAAGACAGCTTACGTGTGAACAGGCAAAAACAAAGCTTGACCCAGTGAACAAAAATCATATAGACGAAACACCTTCTACGGCATTGGCACTGGGTATTAAGGCTTGCAAGGCAGGCGTTAATCGCATTCATTATATTGATCAAAATATTGATGGTGGTGTTCTTCAGGAATTGTTTACGCGTGATGGTGTTGGTACATTATTAAGTGGAACACCATTCGATACGATTCATCAGGCAACGGTAAACGATATTGGCGGAATACTTGAATTAATTGAACCTTTGGAAGAACAAGGTGTTCTTGTTAAACGTTCGCGAGAAAAGATTGAAATTGATATTGATGATTATATCGTGCTGGTTCGCGATGGCAGTGTTATCGCTTGTGCTGCTCTCCATCAATACCCTGAAGAAAAGGTAGCCGAAATTGCCTGCATGGTTGTTCATCCGGATTATCAAAAGCAGGAAAAGGGGGAACTGCTCTATGAGCTAATGGAAACATTGGCTATAAAAGGGGAGATAAAGACATTGTTTCTCTTAACAACCCAGACTGTTCACTGGTTTATTGAGAAAGGTTTTGTTGAAGCGCAGCTTGAAGATTTGCCCGTGAAAAAACAAACGCTATACAACTATCAGCGAAATTCAAAAATTCTTATCAAAAGCCTAGACTAATCGGAAAATAAGTTCCTAAATTTGATTTAAATCAAATCTCCCCATTATTAATTCAAGTTGTTATCACACGGGTAAACTATACTCCGCAGTATGGTGTTAGTTTTTATCGAATAATAAAAATGACTAATAAATCAGGGGATGAAACATTGTATTCGAAGGCTGATGTTTCTGTTGATGATGGCTGTCTGATAGCTATCCTTGATGCTGCGGTTGATGCAATTATTATTATAGATGAGCATGGCTTGATTGAATTATTTAATCAGGCTGCAGAGTGTATTTTTCAATATAGTTCGGATGAAATCGTGGGGAAGAATATCAGCATGCTGATGCCAGAACCCTATAAAAGCGAACATGATTCCTATTTACAACGTTATAAATCGACAGGTAAAAAGAAAATCATTGGCATTGGTAGAGAAGCTGTTGGTCTGAGAAAAAATGGCGAAATATTTCCTATCGAGCTTTCAGTTTCAGAAACCTATGTTTCAGGTAAAGTAGTTTATGCCGGTATTGTACGTGATATTACTGTCAGGAAAAAAACGGAAGCAGAATTACTGCACCATCGTGATAACCTGGAATTATTAGTTCAACAAAGAACCAATGAACTGTCTAAAGCAAATGAAGAATTGCAAAAACTTGCCAATGTAGATGGACTGACACAATTATCTAATCGGCGTAATTTTGATGAAATGTTACAAAAAGAATTGCAACGAGCAATACGTTTTCAACATCCGATATCATTAATGATGTGCGATATTGATTATTTTAAACAATATAATGATACATATAGACATATTGCGGGAGATGATTGTTTAGTTAGTATTGCAAAATGTTTGAGGGAATCATTCAAGCGTGCTTCAGATGTCCCGGCCCGATACGGTGGTGAAGAGTTTTCTGTTATTTTGCCTCATACAGACCATAAGGAGGCAAAATATATGAGTGAGCGATTTGTTCAGGAAATCAGATCTCTAAAAATACCTCACAGCTCATCAGATATATCTGAATTTGTAACGGTAAGTTTAGGAATTGTTAGTGTTGTGCCTGATATGCCCTGCGATATTAAAGTATTGATCAATGTCGCTGATGAGCAGCTTTATAAGGCTAAACAAAATGGCAGGAATAGAATTGAAATAGTTGAACTAAAGTCTGTGAATTAAACAGCACCTTCTAATTCTTTTCTTTATATTTCAACTTTAATTTAGCTTTTCAAATAGTACAAATTCAGTTTTTTATTGTCTACCTGCAAAAACAGCGTGTTTAATATTTGTATAAATTTATCATTAATTTTAGCGAATATTGCAATATTGTTTCATTTTGCAACACCTCGCATTTAAAAATTATTGTTATTAAGATATTACATATTGTTATTTTGAACTTTTTTATAATTGAGATATGATGCGCCGCACAAACCTCAGTATCATCCTGAAGTTTTAAACATACGATTTTTTCTTTTGGCTACCGGCTCAATAAATACATTAATCTTGAACAGTATTTTTGAGTTGTATAACAATGAAGATAACAATGAAAGATATCAATACAGATGGCTCAGACTTTAGAGCTATTAATTACCAGCAATGCGTCGTCCATCTCGATGATGCAACAATCGAAGTTAACACCGTCTCGTGCAAGAATCTGGAAGATGTTCTTGGTGGTTTTGGCAGAGCATATCAAATACTGGCGCAACGCGATGTCAGTGCCGCTTATAGTAAAGAAAATCCGCTAATTGTCTCTACCGGTTTATTAACCGGCACACAGATAATGACGGGCTTAAGAACTTATTTTTCAAGTTATAGTCCGCTCAAGGTGTCGAACAAAGGTTTGCCTGGCGCAATGTGGTCTGCTGCGAGTGGTAAATTTGGCAGCAAATTACGCTGGACAGGAATCGATGAAATTATTTTTGAAGGACGTTCAGAAACACCGGTTATTTTACACGTTAAGCAAAGTGATGCAGGTCCGAAAATAAAACTGATCCCCGCCGAAAAATATTCAGGTTTGAGTAGTCATGCAAAGATTATGGTTTTGCGTGAAGAATTTGATGATTGTCACTTCGCCGTGATTGGCGAAGCAGGTGAGAACTATCAACATTGTTATTTCGGTTCTGTCGGTTGCAGTACTGAAAATCTGATGAAATCAAATGATGACAAATGCCGTTGGGCCGGACGTGCGGGTATGGGGTCTATCATGGGCTATAAGAACGTACTGGGCATTATTGCTGATTCACGAGATAAAAAAGTTCCGTTACCCGGTGACATTAAAGAGCTTAATAAGTTTATTGCCAGTGGTCCAGGTTCACGTAAATATCGCGAAGTTAAAAAAGGCGGTCTGGGTGGTACCTGGTCGAATTATGCAGCGTTGGGAAAATTAAATATTGTCCCTGAAAATAATTATCGACCTCAGGCAAATAGCAATGCGCAGAAACTGGAACGACCTGAAGTTGAAAAAGAATTTATTGTAAAAGGTGAAAACTGTTTTCGATGTGCGATTGCCTGTCATAAAAATATTTATCAGAAAGAAGCAGATGGTTCGAAGGGAAAATTCCTGGCGAAGTTTGATTACGAACCGCTCAATCTAATGTCTACTAATCTTGGTATTCATGACGGCCAACAGGCAGCCGAACTGGTCGGTCTTTGTGATAACTATGGTATGGATTCGATTTCATTAGGCGGCACAATTTCCTATGTGCTCGATTATAACAAACGTCATCCTGACACACCTTTACTTAATGGTGCGAGCTTTGGTGATTTTGAAAAAATACGTGAACTGGTTGTCCAAACCGGTAAAGGTCAATGTGAATCAGTTGGTCAGGGTGTAAAGCAACTTTCTGAATCACTTGATGAAACAAGCTATGCCATGCATGTCAAAGGTCTTGAACTACCTTCGTATTTACCTGAAACCAATCCAGGTTATATCTGGGCTATCGCGGGTGGTCATATGAGTATGCAAACCTATGGCATACTCGCAGCCGATGGAGATACCTCAATAGAATACTGGGTCGATGCCATCGTAAATAAAGGTCTTTATATGGTCCGGGATGATTTAACCGGTATATGTAAATTTTCTAACCTTGATAACCAAAGGTTGGTGTCAGCAATTAAAACGTTAACAGGTTTAGCAATTACTGAAGCAGAAATTCGTGATGCAGTACGAAACGCATTTATTTTTGGTTTATGGCTGGAAAAGAAGCAAGGCTTTGATGATAGCGATTATGTTTTACCTGAACAAAGTGTCACTGACAGGAATGAGCATATAAAGGTACCGCAGTTTTTAACACCGGAATATGTTGAAGAACTTAAGAAACAGGTCTTTGATTCGTTCAATCAGGAGATAGATAAATTATGTCAGGAGATAGAAAAGCTATGTGCCTGAAACTACGGTTATCTCCTTCATTGAATGATGAAGTCGGAGGCCAACTTGAGCTTGAGTTAACGGGCTTGACTGTTGGGGAATGTCTGGAAAAAACAAAACATCACTACCCTGATGTTGCTGATAAAATCTGGAAACATGGTTCCTTGAATCCGCAGATTTTATTGTTTCATAATAATACATTGCTTAAAGAGCATAACTTTTCTACTTTAGTGGAAAAGCGGGATGTGTTGGATATTATCCCTGCAATAGAAGGCGGTTAAGTTAATATCTTTTGAACGACTATTACAGAGATAATACATGATTCTCCAATACGAGGATTACGTATGAATAAAACAGGAACTATTATTCAAAACTTATGGTTAATACAATAAAACAATCCCCATTGGCAGAAATTCATCGTACGTTAGATGCGAAAATGACCGAGTTTGCCGGTTATGAATTACCACTCTATTTTAAGGGCTTTAAACAAGAGCATCTGCATACACGATCCAAAGCGAGTTTGTTCGATATCTCGCATATGGGACAATTTGAATTAAGTGGTGCAAATCTGATTCGTTCATTAGAAAAACTGGTGCCTGCAGATTTACGACAACTAAAAAATAATCATTCTGTTATTACGGTGTTGTTGAATGAGCAGGCTGGTGTCATTGATGATGTTATGCTTACAAGGTTGGGTAATTCATTCAGGTTAGTTGCCAATGGTGCTCAAAAATATAAAGTGTTTGAGTTGCTGCAAACTCAACTTGATGATTCAGTACAATTAAATCATCAGGAAGATTATGCTTTTATAGCTTTACAAGGACCCAAGGCTGAAGCCGTGCTTGATCAATTTAATCCTGATATTAAACAGATGAAATTTTTAATGGCTGATCATTTCGAATTGGCCGGGATTAACTGTTTTGTTAGTCGCACTGGTTATAGTGGCGAAGATGGTTACGAAATTTCAATTAAAGCTGAATTTGCGGAACAATTGGTTAAATTATTGCTAGAGCATACTGAAGTTGAGCCTGCAGGGCTGGGTGCACGAGATTCGTTAAGGCTAGAAGCCGGTTTATGTTTGTACGGACATGAACTTAACGAATCGATTACGCCAGTTGAGGCAGGAATGGGTTGGATGATTGCTAAAAGTCGCCGTAATGATAACAGTGAGTTTAATGGCAAAAAAATTATTCTGGAGCAATTAAATGATGGTATCGAAAAATTAAGAATGGGCTTGGCCATAGAAGGGAAAGTTCCGGTTAGAGAGGGAGCAGTGCTTTTTGATGAAAGTAACAAGGAGATCGGTTTTGTTAGCAGTGGTGTTTTTTCCCCCAGTTTAAATTATCCAATAGCCCAGGCATATATTGATGTTGCCTATACGAATATGGGAACAATATTAAAAGTACAGGTTCGTAATAAAACAATAACAGTAAGAGTAAGCGCATTACCTTTTATAAAACTTAACTACAAAAAATAAAGAGGTAACAAATATGACTAAAAAATATTCTAAAGACCATGAGTGGCTGGAAATTGATGCCGATGGAATTGCAACTATTGGTATAACCGATTTTGCACAGAAAGAATTAGGCGATGTGGTTTATGTCGAACTGCCTGAAGTTGATAGTGAAGTTAATCAGGATGACGAAGTCTCTGTCGTCGAATCAGTTAAGGCAGCGAGTGACGTTAAAGTGCCAATAGGTGGGCAGGTCGTTGCTGTTAATGAATCGCTTAATGATAACCCGGAACTGGTTAACTCAGATGCAGAAGGTGAAGCATGGTTTTTTAAAATCAAACCTTCTAATCTGGAAGAAATAGACTCACTCATGGATGAGTCTGCTTATCAGGATTTTATTAATTAAAAAATATAAAGGACGAGTTCTAATCTTATGAGTTCGAACACACAACTCGAAAAACTTGAAATGCGCGGTGATTTTATCAGGCGACATATCGGAGCTGATAGAAACCAGATTGCCGAAATGCTTGAGTATCTTGGATTGGACGCACTGGAAAAAATTATCGAACAGGTTGTTCCTGACGATATTCTTTCAACAGAGCCGCTTTCACTAAGTGAGACGTTAAGCGAGCGCGCAGTAATAACCTATATGCGTAATATTAGAAGAAGGAATGTCGTTTGTGAGTCTATGATCGGCATGGGTTACTACGGCACAGTTATGCCCTCAGTCATCAAACGTAATGTGTTGGAGAACCCGGGTTGGTATACGGCCTATACGCCTTATCAGCCGGAAATTAGTCAGGGCAGACTGGAAGCCTTGATCAATTTTCAGCAAATGGTCATGGATTTAACGGCAATGGAAATTGCCAATGCCTCATTGTTGGATGAGGCGACTGCCGCTGCAGAAGCAATGTGCATGTCAAAACGTGTTGCCAGGTCCAAAAGTAATCATTTTTTTGTTGATCAGGATTGTCATCCACAAACTATTGCTGTTGTTGAAACACGTGCCAAACCATTTTGTTTTGAAATTATTGTTGGTGATCCTGAGACAGAACTGGAAGCACACGATGTTTTTGGTGTGTTACTTCAATATCCCGGTTCTAGCGGTCACGTTCGTGATTCACAAAAAGTAATTGAAGTGGCGCATGCCAGATCTGCACTGGTTACTGTAGCAACAGATTTATTAAGTCTCGTTCTGTTAAAACCACCTGGCGAGATGGATGCAGATATTGTTGTGGGCAGTGCTCAACGTTTTGGTGTCTCTATGGGTTTTGGTGGTCCGCATGCGGCTTTTTTTGCAACTCGCGAAAAATTTATTCGCAATGTTCCCGGAAGAATTATTGGTGTTTCAAAAGATAATACAGGCAAAGATGCATTGCGCATGATGTTACAAACACGCGAACAGCATATTCGCCGTGACAAGGCGACCAGCAATATTTGTACCTCGCAAGCTTTACTGGCGATCATAGCCGGGTTTTATGCAATCTATCATGGCGCAGAAGGTTTAAAGCATATCGCTGGACGAGTTCATCGATATACGCAGATTTTTACACATTGGCTTAAGCAACAGGGCATTGAAGTAGAAAATGCTTGTTATTTTGACACCGTTACCGTCCATGTTCCGGGTAAAGCGAGACGTTTGTTGGCTAAAGCGCGTGATTACAATATCAATCTCAGGATTATTGATAAAGATAAACTGGGATTGTCTTTCGATGAAACAACGACACGCGCAACATTAAGAAAACTCGCCAAAGTCTTTAGTTCATCATCTGTGACTCAATTTGATATTCAGAAACTAAACGAAGAGGTTATTGAAAACATTCCTGAGTCATTACAAAGAAGCTCAGGTTTTCTAACGCACCCGGTTTTCAATAATTATCATTCAGAAACTGAAATGATGCGTTACATGCGACGTCTTTCGCGTAAAGATATCGCACTCGATCGCGCCATGATTCCATTGGGTTCCTGTACCATGAAATTAAATGCGTCAGTAGAAATGCAGGCATTATCCTATCGTGAGTTTAGCGCCATGCATCCTTTCTCGCCGATGGATCAGGCGCAAGGTTATTTACAGTTAATAGAAGAACTGGATGCCATGTTATGTGACTTAACCGGTTTTGATGCCTTTTCATTTCAACCTAATTCCGGTGCGCAGGGAGAATATGCTGGTCTGCTGGTGATTAAAAAATATCATGAAACAAGTGGTGATCAGCAACGGGACATTTGTCTTATCCCATCCTCTGCACATGGAACAAATCCGGCCAGCGCAATGATGGCCGGTATGAAAATTGTCGTTGTTAAATGCGATGAAAATGGAAACGTCGATCTGGAAGACCTGACTCAAAAAGCCGAGCAGTATTCAGAACAACTTGCGGCTTTAATGATTACCTATCCATCGACGCATGGTGTTTATGAAGAATCCTTTTGCAAGATCTGTGAAGTAATCCATAAACATGGCGGACAGGTCTATATGGATGGTGCAAATTTTAATGCATTGGTTGGTATTTGCCGACCCGGTCATATTGGTGCTGATGTTGCACATCTGAATTTACATAAAACATTTGCAATTCCTCATGGCGGCGGCGGCCCGGGCGCAGGTCCGATAGGTGTGAAAAGACACCTGTCTCAATTCTTACCCAATCATCCTGTTGTTGATGATGTTAATCCTGATGCAGGTGAAGCAGGTACGATTGGTACCATTGCGGCTGCACCGTGGGGATCAGCCAGTATTTTATCCATATCCTGGGCTTACATTGCCATGATGCGAGATAAAGGACTAAGACGCGCGACGATGATAGCTATTCTTAATGCAAATTACATGGCGAAAAAATTATCAGCTTATTTTCCTGTTTTATATACAGGTAAAAATGGCATGGTGGCCCATGAATGTATTATTGATTTACGTGGAATAAAAAAAGATTACGGCATTACCGTGGAAGATATTTCCAAACGCTTGATTGATTATGGTTTTCATGCCCCGACAGTGTCGTTTCCTGTTCCTGATACCATAATGATAGAACCTACCGAGAGTGAGAATAAGCGCGAACTGGATCGGTTTTGCAATGCCATGATAGCTATTCGTCATGAGATTGACAGGGTCGCGTCAGGAGAATATGACAAGGATAATAACCCATTATGTAATGCACCGCATACGTATCAATTATTGCAAAACGAAGAATGGTCGTTGCCGTATTCCAAACAAATTGCTTTTTTTCCAGCACCGGACTTACATGATGATAAATATTGGCCGCCGATAGGAAGAATAGACAATGTTTATGGTGATAAAAATATATTCTGCAGTTGTCCTGCGATGAGTGAATATAATGAAGAAATTGTTAATCAGTAATAATAAAATTATTACTGATTAATTAGACTGCATCCTCAGTAAGTTCTTTTTCTTCAATTTTTACGCTTATGTCATCGTCTTTCAACACAACTAAAACATGACCTCCATGTTCAAGTTTGCCAAATAATAATTCTTCGGCGAGAGGGCGTTTTACCTTGTCCTGAATAAGTCGTGCCATAGGTCGTGCGCCCATCACTTTGTCGTAGCCATGCTCAGCCAGCCACTCACGAGCTTCTTCAGTCACTTCAACCGTGACTTTCTTCTCATCAAGCTGGGTTTCAAGTTCAATCAGGAATTTATCAACGACGTTTGAAATCGTTCTCTTATCAAGTGAATTGAATTGAATAATTGCATCAAGACGATTCCTGAATTCTGGACTAAACATTTGTTTAATACTTTCCATCGCATCGCCAGCATGATCCTGTTGTGTAAAGCCTACGGAAGAACGACTCATGCGATCAGCTCCCGCGTTGGTAGTCATAACAATAATAACATTTCGAAAATCAGTTTTGCGACCATTCGAATCGGTCAATGTCCCATGATCAAATACCTGCAATAGTAAGTTGAATACATCGGGGTGTGCTTTTTCCATTTCATCAAGTAACAACACGCAATGCGGTTGTTTATTAATTGCATCCGTTAATAAACCACCTTGATCAAAGCCAACATAACCGGGAGGTGCGCCAATCAATCTTGAAACAGTATGCCGTTCCATATACTCAGACATATCAAATCGAACCAGTTCCACACCCATTTGCATGGCAAGTTGTCGTGTTACTTCTGTTTTACCAACACCGGTTGGCCCGGCAAAAAGGAAATTGCCTATAGGCTTTTGCGGGTTGCCTAAACCGGAACGAGACATTTTAATCGCATTAGATAATGTACTAATGGCTTCATCCTGACCGAAGACCACCATTTTCAGGTTGCGACCCAGGTTCTTGATAACATCTTTATCTGAAACGGTCACTGTTTTCGCAGGAATGCGTGCAATCTTGGCAATAATGTTTTCAATATCATGCACGCCGACAGTTTTCTTTCGTTTGGATGATGGCATTAACTGTTGAGCTGCTCCCGCTTCATCAATGATATCGATTGCCTTATCCGGCAAGTGTCGATCATTAATATAACGTTCGGTTAATTCAGCGGCAGTTCGCAATGCCTGGTTGGTATATCTGATTTGATGGTGGTCTTCAAAGCGAGACTTCAGTCCCTGTAGAATTTTTACTGTTTCATCAACCGAAGGTTCTTCAACATCAATTTTTTGAAAACGTCTGGCCAGTGCGCGATCTTTTTCAAAGATGCCGCGATATTCCTGATAGGTTGTCGAACCAATACATTTTAATTCACCGGAAGCTAACACCGGCTTAATAATGTTTGAGGCATCCATGACACCACCGGAAGTTGCGCCTGCGCCAATGATGGTATGTATCTCATCAATAAATAATACAGCACCTTCCTGTTTCTTTAATTGAGCGATGACACTTTTTAAACGTTTTTCAAAGTCACCACGGTATTTCGTGCCTGCAAGTAAAGCGCCGAGGTCGAGTGAATAAATAACACTGTCCATTAAAACATCAGGTACTTCACCATCTACAATGAGTTTGGCCAGCCCTTCGGCAATGGCAGTTTTACCGACACCGGCTTCACCAACATATAAAGGATTATTCTTGCGGCGGCGACAAAGGATCTGAATTGTTCTCTGTACTTCGATTTGCCTGCCTATCAGTGGATCGATCTTGCCCTGCATCGCCAATTCATTAAGATTATCGGCATAGGTCTCCAGAGGGTTATTACCTGCTTCCTCTGGACGTCCTTCTTCGTCAATTTCGTTAAAGTTATCATCATGCTCATCGTCTTCATTTATTTTGGCAATGCCATGGGAAAGATAGTTAACCGCATCAAGTCGCGCAACATTCTGCTGACTTAAAAAGTAAGCCGCATGTGATTCACGTTCACCGAAAATTGCGATCAAAACATTTGCGCCACTGACTTCTTTTTTACCGGACGATTGCACATGAAAGACAGCGCGTTGTAATACACGCTGGAAGCCTAAAGTAGGTTGTGTTTCCCTATCATCACCATCTTCAATAATCGGTGAGTTTTCTTGTATAAACCTGACTAAATCACTATGCAAACTATTCAGGTTTGCACCGCAGGCATCAAGCACACGCGTTGCTGATGGATTATCAAGCAAGGCAAGCAATAAATGTTCAACTGTCATGAATTCATGACGAAGCTCTCTTGCTTCTTTAAACGCATTGTTAAGTGTTAATTCGAGTTCTTTATCAAGCATATCATTTACCTTTAGGCTTTTTCCAAAGTACAAAGAAGAGGGTGCTGATTCTCTCGTGAATATTCATTAACTAACGTTACTTTTGTTTCTGCAATTTCATGGGTAAAGATTCCACATATGCCTTTACCATGTGTATGTACATCAAGCATGATGCGTGTCGCATTTTCTCTATCGATCGAGAAAAAGGTTTCCAATACATGCACAACAAAATCCATAGGTGTGTAATCATCATTTAACAAGATGACTTTATACAATGGCGGTCGTTTAAGCTTTGGTTTAGCTTCCTGTGTCGCCAAATCATCTTCATAATGATTGTCAGTTTTTTCTGACATATTTCTAACTCTTACTTTTCTGCATATTTATAATCTAATAATGATACGTAGCACTAGGTTTTTTCAAGTTCTTTTTTTACATTTGTTTAACGCATGTTTTGTGCCACTAGTTATATAGGGTTGACAGTGTGTATATCGATATGTTTCTTTTTAATTAAATCATTTTTTGCACTAAATTGATTTATTGCGTTTGGATCGATGCATTTAATAAATTCTCGAGCAGCAGGCGACAGCACCTTTTCTTTACGTAAAAACAAACCATAGGTTCGTTTAGGGAAAAATTCGTTTAAAGGCATGCACCCCAGTTTTTCTTTTCCAGACAGACATATGTCGGTAACAATAGACACTCCCAGGCCATTTTCTACATATTTTTTCAGGACTTCCCAGCCACCGGCTTCTAGATTAACCTTGTAGTCAACGTTATATTGTTTAAAAACCAAATCCACCATTTGCCAGGTTGACATATGTTGTGGTGACAATATCAAACCGTATTGGCTGATGTCGTGGATACTTACATGCTTGTTTTCGAGCAATGGGTGGCCAATTGGCGTGATTAATACCGGTTCAAACGTGTAAATAGGTAGATATACCACGTCATCCGGTACATTCAACATCGAACCGATAGCAAAATCAACTTCACCATTGCGCACCTTTTCAACACCGATTGACGCAGAGCAATTATTCAATTTAATGTGTATATCGGGGTAGGTGTTGGTGTAGCGACTAATAATATCAGGCAATGTATAAAGAATAATCGCTTCAACAGCAGCGATATTGAGGCTGCCTACAACGGAGTTTTTGCATTTTTCTTCAAAACTCTCTGGCAACGTTTCTAAACCTTCTACTAGTGGCAAAGACATCTCAAAGAGGATGGCGCCTTCTGCTGTCAGCGTAATTCGTGGACCTTTACGGAGAAATAATTTTTGTCCTAAATCTTTTTCAAGTGATTGAATTAAAAGAGAAATAGAGGGTTGGCTGAGAAACATTTGCTCTGCTGCACGTGACATACTCTGTAATTGTGCGGTGTAACAAAAGGCTCTCAATTGTTTAATACGATTTTGTTTGTAATAAAAACGGCCCATAAGTCCCTATTATAGTTCAAGTATTAGCATAATTAATACTAATTATTAACATAATTAGCTTGCTAAATAGTAGCGATCTCATTATTTTTACCGTCCCTAAAATTGTGCGCCATACTTGATAGTTATGGCGAATTTAAAAATCATTGGGACATGAGTCGATTTGGTATGACTTGTCTTTATATTTAGCAGGAGGAATTTCCCGTGAGTAGCAGAGAACAACAGATTAAAGATTTAGAAAAAGACTGGGCAGAAAACCCACGTTGGGCAAATGTAAAACGTGATTACAGCGCTGAAGACGTTGTTCGTCTTCGCGGTAGCATTCAGCCTGAATATACCATTGCAAAAAGAGGCGCTGAAAAGCTTTGGGAAAAAGTTAATGGGTCTGCTAAAAAAGGTTATGTGAATGCATTTGGTGCAATCACTGCGGGACAAGCAATGCAACAAGCAAAAGCAGGTCTGGAAGCTGTTTATTTATCAGGTTGGCAGGTTGCTGCTGACGGTAATACTTCTGAAACCATGTATCCTGATCAATCTTTGTATGCTTACGATTCTGTTCCAACTATGGTTCGTCGTATCAACAATACATTCAAACGTGCTGATGAAATCCAGTGGAAAAACATTGCTGACGGTAAAGTAGCAGAAGAAGATGCGATTGATTACTTCCTGCCTATCGTTGCTGATGCTGAAGCCGGTTTCGGTGGTGTATTAAACGCATACGAATTAATGAAGAACATGATTGCTAACGGTGCGGCTGGTGCTCACTTTGAAGATCAATTAGCAGCGGTTAAAAAATGTGGTCATATGGGTGGTAAAGTATTAGTACCTACTCAAGAAGCAGTTCAAAAATTAGGCGCAGCACGTTTAGCAGCTGACGTTATGGGAGTACCAACAATTGTTTTGGCTCGTACCGATGCTGAAGCAGCTAACCTGGTAACCAGTGACTTTGACGAAAATGATAAACCTTTCCTGACTGGCGAACGTACACAAGAAGGTTTCTACCGTGTTAATAACGGTTTGGAACAAGCGATTAGTCGTGGTATTGCTTACGCGCCCTACGCTGATTTGGTTTGGTGTGAAACAGGTACTCCTGATATTGGCTTTGCTCGTGAATTCGCACAAGCAGTACAAGCAGCAGTTCCAGGTCAATTGATGTCTTACAACTGTTCGCCTTCTTTCAACTGGAAGAAAAACCTGAGTGATTCACAAATTGCGAGCTTCCAGGAAGAATTGTCTGAACTTGGTTACAAATTCCAATTCATTACCTTGGCTGGTATTCACTTGAACTGGTACCGTACTTTCGACTTCGCATACAACTATGCACGTGGCGAAGGCATGAAGCACTATACCGAAATGGTTCAAGAGCCAGAATTTGAAGGTCGTGAACGTGGATATACTTTCGTATCTCACCAGCAAGAAGTGGGTGCAGGTTACTTTGATGATGTAACTACTGTTATTCAAGGTGGTGCATCTTCTGTCACCGCGTTAACCGGTTCTACTGAAGAAGCACAGTTCGACGAAAAATAATTTGTCGTAACTTAGAAGTACAAAAAAACCCCGCTTAATGCGGGGTTTTTTATTTTTTTATATAAAAAATTAAACATTATTCTTTATAGATTGCAGCTATAACCATTCCTGCGCCAAGACATTCTACTAGCATAGAAAGCATCCACATTAACGGAATGGTCAATGGAATTGGCATATAAGCATAAACACCCAAGTTTGGTATGGCCAATAATAAACCCGCAAAAAAACCAAACGCAATACCGCGCTTACAAGGTAGATATTTCCCTACTAATGTATAGATATAAGTTAGTACGGCTGCAAACAAAAACTGACTGGCAAATATATAACCCATTAGACTGGGGTCTTCGGGACGCCACACATCTTTTGTTGCTTCATACATTCCTTTCATTAACATACCATGCCAAAGCCATTCAAAAACAAAAATGAAAACGAATGTAGCAATTGTTGCTATCGCATATTTTTTTATATTCATAACATTTTCCTCATACTTGTTAGATTAAACAGTGAAGAACTTCAGTAATGATTTTATTTGTCAGTTAATGTTCACGGTGACTTGCAAATGCAATCTTGTCTAAAAATGCCAGCATTAATGCAGAAACAACGAAGGTCATGTGTATGATGACGTACCACTTTAACTTTTCATCAGGTATGGTTTGCACTTCCATAAATTTCTGTAATAGATGAATAGACGAAATAGCAACAATTGATGCAGCAACCTTAAGTTTAAGGCTGCCTGAATCGAGCTTGCCGAGCCAGTCAAGTTTTTCAGCGCCTTCTTCAAGGTCAATTTTGGAAACAAAATTTTCGTAGCTACTGAACATAACCATGACAATCAGGCTACCCACCAACGCCATGTCAATCATCGATAGAATATGCAAGATTAATTCAGCTTCACTCAAAGATAATATTGTTGTTAGTGTATGATACAGTTCTTCAAAGAATTTTATGATCAATGCCACTAAGGCTAATGAAAGACCAAGAAATATTGGGGCTAGTAACCAGCGACTTGCAAATAAAGTACGTTCTATTAATTTTTCCATTCTCAGTTTAGCTTGGTAATTGTTGTAAAAGAGCAGTGATCATAACAGCTTAATGTGAAGTAATCTTTAAGGGCATATATAAAAAAACCCGGACTCCGCCGGGTCTTTTACTTTGAATTTCATGTTGTAATCATTACAAAGACATACGTAGTGTTAAAAGCACGCTATTACCATCAAAGTTGTCGCGGCTAATCACGCTATTCCATTCAAATGTGCCATCGATAGTATCGCCAAAATATCGAACGCCTAGTCCCGTTTGAAATTCATCGTCATCAGTAGGTTGAGTCGCGCCAATCCCGGCAGGTAAACCGCCAGTAGAGGTGCCATTATCCCGACCTAAATCATTGTAATAAGTAATAGACGCAAATGGCTCAACAGTAGCGTGAGTATATGCGAGGTTTGCACCGATAGAACCTTGTGTTAGATCAATATGTCGCTTACCTAAAGTGCGGGCAGTTGCGCCACCTCTTTCAGTATAAGCATCTTGATCTTCTTCTGTATAGAGTAAACCGAGACGACCACCAAATACCCATTGACCGTGATAAACAGTAGCATTCAGGTTAGTTGCGACAAACCAGCGATCAGCATCAAAGTCTCCGCTAACTGTACTGCCAGTAACATTATCTATTCTATCGGTATCGGTACTCAGGCTGGTATAACCAGCAACCATATCAACACTAAAAATATCATTAATCAGATAAGCCATATAAGGTGCAATAGTAAAACCATCGGTTTTATTATCGCCACCGTTATACTTTGTATCAATGTCTGTATTTTCATAACCGACGGTAAGTCCAAGCACCCATTTATCAGAAATCAGTTTGTCCGCTCCGACAAAAATCGTGCTTTGATAGGCATCGTATTTGGCTAAAGGTTGTACAGCAGAATTAATGGGGATATCAGCACCAAATTTATTATGACTGATACTACTCCATACTCCCCAGTCTGAATATCCATCACCGGCAGCAAGTCCGGACATAGCCGACTCACCAAAAAAAGCCGCTGTTGAATTATTATTTTCTGACTGTGTGTTCGACTGTTTTGAAATTTGCTTTGCTGCCATCCGTAAGCTATCCGGATTAGTAACAGCAGGGCCAACACCGTTTAGACAGCTCGTGGGTTCTTCAGCACTACATGCGTTGTCACTTGCAATGACATGAGAACTGTTCATAAATAAAGCAAAAATAATAAACAGTAATTTATTCTGGTTAGTCACTTCTATATCTCCATTAGTACAATTATTTGTCCGTTAAACAGATAATCTAATCGATTAACAGCCTATCGAGTATATTTTTGTATATTTTAGATAACTTTTCCAAGTCATCAACATTTACGCATTCATTGATCTTATGAATTGTATCATTACTTACACCAAGTTCTATCACTTCTGCTCCCGTTGGAGCAATGAATCGTCCATCTGAAGTACCCCCACCCGTAGAGCATTCTGTTTCTATACCGCAAATAGTTTTAATTGCTTCGCAAGTGGCTGCAACCAGATTACCGCTACTGGTTAAAAATGGATTACCCGATAATTTCCATTGAAGATCGTAATTCAGCTTATGTTTATCGAGTAGAGTGGTGACTTTCGTTTTCAAATCATCTTCCGACAGTTCTGTTGAAAAACGAAAATTAAATAACAGTTTGACTGAACCGGGAATGACATTCTCAGCGCCAGTACCTGCATTAATATTCGATATTTGAAATGAGGTTGCAGGAAACGAATCGTTGCCTTGGTCCCATTCTATCGATGATATTTCTGCAAGAAATTCACTGGCCTTGTGGATTGGGTTTTCTGCCAGCTCAGGAAAGGCAACATGCCCTTGAATACCATTAATTGTTAATATGCCATTCAAAGACCCACGGCGACCAATACGAATGACATCGCCCAATTGTTTATCACTGGAAGGTTCGCCAACAACACACCAATCAATTTTGATGTTATTCTCATTTAAATATTCAATAACTTTAACGGTGCCATTAATCGACGGCCCTTCTTCATCACTGGTGATTAGAAACGCAATAATGCCATCATGGTCGGGATGTTCCTGTACGAAATTTTCCGCAGCAACAATCATAGCCGCAATGCCACCCTTCATATCAGCGGCACCGCGACCATAAAGCATGCCATCAATTATTTCTGCTTTAAATGGATCAGTATTCCAGTCTTCCAGTGGTCCAGTCGGTACGACATCGGTATGCCCGGCAAAAGCAAATAAGGGGCCTTTTGTACCGTGCGTTATCCAGAGATTATCGACATCTTCAAACCGTAGGTGTGTTGCTTTAAATCCAAGCTTTTCTAATCGTTCAGCAATTAACTGCTGGCAACCGCCATCTTCAGGTGTGACTGATTGTCGATTAATTAATTCTTGTGTGAGATTGAGAGTGTTTTGCATTATTTAAAAAATCTGAACTTTAGTCTTGCTTTATCGTAATTGATTAGCAGGCATTCTAAGTGATATTCGAAATCCTGCAATGAAGAATTTGATTGTTAACGGTTGTAAATAACTTCAAGCATACATAATTATATGAGTAGAGACGGTTTTAATATGAGTAAGAGTCCAAGTAGAAAGATGACGCTACCACTTAATAACTTCAACCAGCGACCATGTTGTTCTTCCATTTTTCGCTTGCTTAATGTGAAAACAACGATTCCAACCATTAACGCATCATCGAACATGTAAGCAATATTATAAAGAACCAGATAGAGGTAGTACTCAGATGTATTCAGGTCTTGTAATGTTAATATCTGTGTGTAGATAGCAGGCAGGCCTGCGGTACATAAAAGCTCTATCATATTAACAAGTATTGCCATAATAACGACAGCAATAAATGTAGCGATTAGATTTTTTGCATAGATAATATTTCGGATATGGATATAAAGAGATGGTTTTTTAGAGTCAGGAATACTTAATGACAGGCCTTTTTTAAAAGAAAAGTAATCTTTTATATGTATAGAACCTATCAATATCGCAATTAATCCAACAATAATTTGCAGGATCCTTGAGAAACCGATGATTAAGAAAATATTTAGCCAGGCAGTCATGAAAATGAAATAGACAGCTCCGCTAATAAAAACGAAAGTGCCAGCAATCAGGATAATACGTTTTCGATTACGAAGATTAACCAGTATGGACAATAATATTAAAAGCACCCACATGGCGCAGGGATTAAATCCATCAACAAGACCTATTGCTATAGTAAATGTAGGTAAACCGGCTTTTTCGACACTTATTTTTCCCAATACAGGTAAATCAAGCTGGTTTTTTGAAAGCGTGGTTTCGGAGTTATTCAAACCAAGCATTTGTTTTATCATAGCACCGGAAATCCTTTCGTTATCAAATCCAATAAGGTACTGATCACAAATCAGGAAAGAAGGGACGCCGGGTTGTTCAATGCCAAATTGTTTATTAAATTCGATAAAACGATCCCTATTCTCTGCATCAGCATAAACATCACGTCGGATGATTTTAATTTCAGGATATTCAGTTTCCAGTATTTTTAGATAGTCATAAGCTTTTGCACAATGAGGACAACCAACACTGAAAAAAAATTCAATGGTAGAACAGGAGATGGAGTTATCAATATTTTCTTTAGAAGTAGTTGCTTGAACGATATGGGAGAAAAATATTGATAGTAATAAAAATAAGCTTATGACTAATTTAAATTTTTTAGACAATTTTATTTTCTGGTCAAGATGGTTGAAAAACAGCGAGAATTTCTCCGATTTTTTCTCTTTTATTAACATTGCAACTGATCGTTCTTCTAACCATAAATTTCTCCGTTGTCGCCCCGGCATTTTTATAAAGTGCGCGCGTATTGTCAGTGTTATGATTAGAAATAATCACGGGAATTCCTTTTTTTGAAAGTTTTGTTGCCCATTCAGCTAACTCAATCTGATCTTCCCAGCCAAAACCGCCAGCAAAATAATCAGTGAAATAGGCTGTTTTTGATAATGGAGCATAAGGTGGGTCACAATAGACGACGTCACCTCGTTTTATTTGTTTCATCGTATCGACAAAACTGGCATGGATAAATTTTGCTTTCTGTGATGCTTGATGAAAATTTTCAATTTCTTTTTTTGGAAAATAGGGTTTTTTATAGCGACCAAAAGGGGTGTTGAACTCGTGTTTTGAATTATATCGGCAAAGCCCATTGTAACAGTGTCGATTCAGATATAAAAAAAGCGCAGACTTTAATCGAATATTTTTTGTAGTGTTAAATCGAGTTCGATATTGGTAGTAGCTTTCTTCATTATTATTTTCAATCGTAAAAAAAGATTGGCAATAATCTATAAATGATTTTTCATTTTTCTGTACTTCTAGATACAGATTAATTAAATCCGGATTAGTATCAGCCAATAAATATTTTTTATAGTCAGTATTTAAAAAGACAGCCCCTGAACCGACAAAAGGTTCAACAAATCGCTTGCCGGGATCGAGCCTATTCTGAATCCGTTCAATTAACTTGAACTTGCCACCAGGCCATTTAAGAAATGGTTTTATAAACGCCATGTTATCCGTTCTCATCCGTCCCGTTGGCTTTAATACTTAAGGCATGTATTTCTGATTTCATTAGATCATCTACAGCCAGATAAATCAAACGATGTCGTTCGATAAGGCTCTTGCCATTAAAAGCATCAGATGTAATTGTGACAGAAAAATGTCCTGCACCACTGGCAGCTCCGGCATGTCCTGCATGAAGATGCGACTCATCAATAATATCCAATTGTGTAGGCGATAATTGCTCTGTTAACCGCTCTCTTATGGCCTCGACGCGATCCATTAGAATACTTTCTTATAGGGTTTAACGACCACTTTTTCATAAACGCCGGCAGCAATATAAGGATCAGCATCGGCCCAGGTTTGTGCTGCTTCAAGTGAATCGAACTCAGCAACAATTAAACTTCCACTAAAACCGTTTGTGCCAGGATCTTCGCTATCAATTCTTGGATGAGGTCCGGCAGTTAATAAACGACCTTCGTCTCTTAATGCTTCAAGGCGAGCAATATGGTCAGCTCGAACACTCATTCTTTTTTCCAGACTATTTTCAACGTCCTGACTTATTATTGCGTAGTACATAATCAAGCTTCCCAATATTTAAATATTATTCTTCTGGTGATACATCATCTGTATCAGATTTATCTGAAAGTAATTTTTCAGGATCTTCAATAAATCTAAACAGGTAAAACATCATGCCTGCCATAAAAACCAGGTTTAATCCCATGATGCCGAATGTCTTGAAATCAACCCAGGTACTTCTGTCAAAATTGAAAGCGACATATAAATTAGCAGCACCGATAAAAACAAAAAATAAAACTAAGCCAAGATTGAGTCGATACCAGACAAAATCAGGAACGGAAATTTTATCGTCAGCATAATGCATCATTCTATGAAAAAGGTTTTTTTTGCCAATATACTCGCTGCCAAACGCAACTAAAGCGAATATCCACATGACGACGGTTGGTTTCCATTTAATAAAACGTTCATCATGTAGTAGTAAAGTAGCACTACCAAAAACAATGACGACAGCCAGTGTTATCAGGTGCATTTTTTCAAAACGACGATACATCAGCCAATAAATGGCAACCTGGATAAAACTGCAAATGATTAAAACAGACGTCGCGACATAAATGCCTTCCTCAGAATCAGAAGTCATTTTGAAGGCAATAAAAAAAGCCAGTATTGGAAAAAAATCAAACAGAAATTTCATAAATTTAACTTTTTAGTTTAATAGTGCATGATAACAAAAAAAATGATCTGACAGAGTACTATGACCCAATATTTCAACATTCATCCGGAAAGTCCGCAAAAAAGATTAATTAATCAGGCGGTTGATATCATTCGTCAGGGCGGTCTTGTGATTTATCCGACCGATTCCTGCTATGCCCTCGGTTGTCATCTGGGGGAAAAAGAGGCGGTCGACCGAATTAGAAAAATCAGACGTCTCGATAAACATCATAATATGACGTTACTTTGTCGAGATCTTTCAGAAATCGCAATTTACGCCAAGGTAAGCAATTCCGCTTATCGGTTAATCAAATCATTAACACCAGGCCCCTATACTTTCTTACTGCGTGCGACCAAAGATGTACCGCGCCGGCTGATGCATCCTAAACGAAAGACTATTGGCCTGAGAGTGCCAGAAAATCCAGTTGTTCTGGATTTACTGGAAACCTTGGGTGAGCCGATGTTGAGTACCAGTTTAATTTTATCTAACGAAGAATATCCTTTATCTGAGCCGGATGAAATCAGGGAGCGTTTAAATGGTCAGGTTGACCTCATTATTGATAGTGGTGCCTGTGGTATTGAGGCAACGACAGTGATCGATTTGCTTGAGGATGAGCCTGTATTGCTGCGGCAGGGAAAGGGTGTTGTTGTCGAATAGGATAGAAGTCGCTATTTATTATATTACAACAATTTAAAATTACTTGATCCTGACTTATCAGGGCAGGGTATAATCACCGATTAGAATTCCTCAGGAGAGTGTTTTGTCCACAAGCGGTAAACAGCGGGTTTTGTCGGGTATGCGTCCGACCGGCCAGCTTCATCTAGGCCATTATCATGGTGTTCTTAAAAATTGGCTCGAATTACAACAGGAATACGAATGTTTTTTCTTTGTTGCGGATTGGCACGCGCTGACAACAGAGTATGAAGATCCTTCTATCATAGAAAAAAGTGTCTGGGACATGGTTATCGACTGGCTGGCTGTCGGGATTAACCCGGGATCAGCCAAATTATTTATCCAGTCCCGTGTTCCGGAACATGCAGAATTACACTTGTTGTTGGGAATGAGTACGCCATTGAGTTGGTTGGAACGGGTCCCCAGCTACAAAGACCAACAGGAGAAATTATCTAATAAAGATCTGACAACCTATGGTTTTCTCGGTTATCCCTTATTACAAACGGCTGATATTATTATGTATAAGGCAGGTCATGTACCTGTCGGCGAAGATCAGGTTTCACATGTGGAATTGGCGCGAGAAGTCGTGCGTCGATTTAACCATTTATATGGTCGCGAACCTGATTTTGAAGAAAAAGTGGAAGCGGCGGTTAAAAAGATGGGCAAAAAGAATGCGCGCCTTTACCATCAATTACGTCGGAATTACCAGGAGCAGGGCGAAGCTGCGGCACTTGAAAAAGCACGAGCATTATTGAATTCACAACAAAATATCAGTATTGGCGATCGTGAACGTCTATCAGGCTATCTTGATGGTGGAGGTAAAGCGATTTTTCCTGAACCTCAGGCATTGTTAACACCAGCATCAAAAATGATGGGGCTTGATGGACAGAAAATGTCCAAATCTTACGGTAATACTATCTCTTTAAGAGAAAACCCGAGTGTTGTGGAAGAAAAGATTAGAACGATGCCGACTGATCCGGCTCGCGTCAGACTGACTGATCCGGGAGAACCGAGTAAATGCCCCGTGTGGAATTTACATCAGGTTTATTCTGATGATGATACCAAGGAATGGGTGGTGGAAGGTTGCACCAGGGCAAAAATAGGTTGTCTTGATTGTAAAAAGCCATTGATAGAGGCTGTTTTAAAAGAGCAAGGGCCAATTCGTGAGAGAGCAGAAGAATATATGAACGATCCTGAGACAGTTCGAGGTATCATTGCCGATGGTTGTGAAGCTGCACGAGATGTTGCCAGGGAAACGCTGGAAGAAGTGCGTGATGCCATGGGGCTCATTTACCGTTAAGAATATATGAAAGGCTTAAATGAACGAAGAAATTAAATCGACCGAAGTCAGTCAGGACGAAATGCCCTTTGCATTGGTGCAGGGCGCGCCGATGACGGAACTGCCAAAAGATCTTTATATTCCGCCTGATGCACTGGAAGTTTTTCTGGAAGCGTTTGAAGGGCCGCTGGATTTACTACTTTACCTTATTAAAAGACAGAACCTTGATATCCTGGATATTCCGTTGACAAAAATAACGGAGCAATACATGAGTTACATCGAAATGATGGATGTATTGCAACTTGAGCTGGCTGGAGAGTATTTATTAATGGCGGCCATGTTAGCCGAGATTAAATCGAGAATGTTATTGCCTCGCCAAAAAGAAGATGAAGAGGAAGAAGATCCAAGAGCAGAATTAATCAGACGTTTGCAGGAATATGAAAGATACAAGCAGGCAGCAGAAAACCTGAATGAATTACCGCGAGTTGAACGCGATTTATTTGCAACAGTAGCCGAATTTCCTGGACGTAAAATTAATCAAAAACCACCTGAAGTTTCTATGGAAGCCATACTCAGGGTATTTGCCGAAGTCGTAAAAAGAGCGGATATGTTCTCGCATCATATGGTGAAGAAAGATGCGCTATCTGTACGTGAACGAATGGCGATTGTTCTGGAAAAAGTAGGCACTGAAAATTTTACTGATTTTGAAGAACTGTTTACAGTTGAAGAAGGTCGTGGTGGTGTTATTGTTTCGTTGTTGGCAATTCTTCAACTGGTAAAAGATTCACTTATTCAACTCGTTCAAAATGAAACGAACGGGCCAATCTATGTTAAGGCAGCATCATGAGTCAGGAAAAAATAAAAAATATTATTGAAGCAGCACTGATGGTTTCTACACAACCATTGAGTGTGACACGGTTATTAAATTTGTTTGAAGCCGAGCAGACAATGCAAGTAGAGCGAGATGATCTGAAAACAGCCATTGCAGCATTGCAAAATGATTATCAGGAAAGAGGTATTGAGTTAGCTGAAGTTGCCAGCGGTTTTCGGTTTCAGGCCAGAGATGATTATGCCAGTTGGGTAAATCATTTATTTGATGAACGTCCGCCTCGTTATTCAAGGGCCTTACTGGAAACACTGGCCATAATTGCTTATCGACAGCCTATTACCCGAAGCGAGATAGAAGAAATAAGGGGGGTAAGTGTCAGCAGCACGATTGTTAAAACCTTACAGGAACGTGAATGGGTCAAAGTAGTTGGCCATCGTGATGTGCCAGGCAAACCTGCGTTGTTAGCAACAACAAAATCTTTTCTTGATTATTTTAACCTTAAAAAATTATCTGAATTGCCAGCCTTGGAAGATATAAAAGACTTTGATGCCATTAATCCTGATTTATTTGAAGACCTGGAAGGCGAAGCCAGGGCGAAAGAACAAAATGAGTCGGATACTGTTACTGAAAACAGTGATACAGAAAATACGGAAGCGGTTGCTAATGAGGAACGGGATATCGAGTCAGTATCCGGTGAAGAAGATGTAAACGAAGTTGAAGTACACGTTGTTGATGATGTAGCTGATAGTGAAGCAGTTGAAACTGAAGCAGAAGAAAGCGAAGAGGAAAAGGGTGCGACTGTAGTTCCTTTTGCCAGTTGATTTATTCAAAATCTTAATAAATCCTGATGGCTGAACGTATACAAAAAGTCCTTGCTAATGCCGGTCACGGATCAAGACGACAGATCGAATCCTGGATAAAAGAAGGAAAGATTACCGTTAATGGAAAACTGGCAGTACTTGGCCAAACTATCGATCACACAGACCGCATTTCAATTGATTCACGTTCGATAAGATTATTCTTCCCTCGTGGTGAAAAGAAGCCGAAAGTCATTGCTTATTACAAGCCTGTCGGCCAAATATGTACTCGTAAGGATGAAAAAGGACGCGAGACAGTCTTTAGTCATTTACCAAAACTTAGAAATAGTCGCTGGATTAATATTGGCCGACTGGATATCAATACTACAGGCTTGCTACTTTTTACCACCGATGGAGATTTGGCCAATAAGTTAATGCATCCATCGAGTCAGATTGAACGTGAATATGCGGTTCGAGTTTTGGGTGAAGCTACTAAAGAACAACTTAATGCATTACGGTCGGGCGTTGAATTAGAAGATGGGACGGCACAATTTACTGATATTGTTGATTCAGGCGGAGAAGGTGCGAATCATTGGTACCATGTTGTCATTATGGAAGGTCGTAACCGGGAAGTACGTCGCTTGTGGGAATCTCAGGGATTGAAAGTTTCACGATTAATACGAACCCGTTTTGGACCCTATATTTTGCCTCGTCGCAAACGAGTCGGACAACACTGGAAACTTGAAGATAGTGATATTGAAGCCTTGCAAAAAGCGGCAAATCCGACAGATACGGATTAAATAGTGATATTTCAATGTCAGAGCACGATTCAGGTACGGCGGTTATTGATTTAAATGTCCCTAATCTGTAAGCTTTGCGCCCTTTCAGCAGTAGCAAAACATAAATGACCGAACGCCAAATACTTGTTGCAGCAAACTGGAAGATGAATGGAACCTTAGAGGCCATTCGCCCGCTTGTTGACGCTATAATCAGGGGAGTTCAAGGGATTTCGAACGAAGTGGCTATCTGTCCTCCTTCAGTATATATATCTGAATTGACGACATTGCTGAATGGCTCTGAAATAAGACTGGGTGCGCAGAACGTTTCGCATCTGGAAAAAGGTGCATTTACGGGTGAAATTTCTATCTCAATGTTAAGTGATTTTGCCTGTCAGTATGTCATCGTTGGACATTCAGAGCGCAGGGCACTTTATGCAGAAACTGATGTTCTGGTGGCTGAAAAATTTAAGGCAGTTCAATCAGGCGGAATGACATCAATATTATGTGTCGGTGAGCTATTAGAGGAACGTGAGTCCAACGATACTGAAAAAGTGATCGCCAGGCAGATTGATGCGGTAATTGAGAAGGCGGGTATTGAAGCATTTAAAAATGCAGTTATAGCCTATGAGCCGGTTTGGGCAATTGGCACCGGAAAAACGGCAACCCCGGAACAGGCGCAGGAAGTACACGAATTTATTAGATTGCGTTTAGCAAGACATGATAACCAGACTGCTGACAACGTCAGAATTTTATATGGTGGTAGTGTTAAAGCTGATAACGCGGAACAACTTTTTAAAATGGCAGATATTGATGGAGGTCTGATTGGCGGGGCATCACTCGTTGCAGAAGATTTTCTGACAATTTGTAAGGCTATGAGGTAGCAAAGCAATGGAAACTATGGAAACAATCCATACATTATTATTTGTATTACAAGTGCTCGTCGCTGTTGCGTTGATTGGAATCATTCTGGTCCAACACGGTAAAGGTGCAGATGCAGGTGCTGCTTTTGGCAGCGGATCTTCTTCAACTGTTTTTGGCAGCCAGGGTTCAGGAAACTTCATGACCAAAGTGACAACGGTACTTGCAGTTATCTTTCTAAGTAACAGTTTGTTTCTTGGTTACCTTGCAACTAATGCTAAATCAGAAGCACCAACCAGTTTATTGGATCAACCTGAAGTTGTTCTTGAGCAAGACGCTATTGAACAAGATGTTCCAGCAGTAATTGAAGATCAAAGCGAAATACAGGATTCAGATTTACCTAGCTTACCGACAGAATAAAGCGTATTCATTAAATAATTTGAATTATTGCCGATGTGGTGGAATTGGTAGACACGCTATCTTGAGGGGGTAGTGGGAGTAATCCCGTGGCGGTTCGAGTCCGCCCATCGGCACCAATTAATTCAAAGAATATTACTTGCTAGTAGAAATCACTTGAGCCAATTCCTTCTTAGAAATACCCAGAGTGAGTAATGATTTCATAATGAGATCAATAGATACGGAAGGATCTCCTGCTTCCATCTTAGCTACTCGTGATTGGCTCGATGCAATTTTCTTTGCAAAAGCGACTTGGCTAATGCGTTTTTTAATACGTTTTTCCTTTAAAGAATTGCACAAGGCAAGTTTCATTTCAATATACGCGGATTCCTCTGGAGTAAGCTCAAGAAATTCATTTGTTGAACCTATTTTCCATCCTGCATCTTTTAATTTTTTTTCTTTATTTGCTTTCATTGTCATACGCCTTTATTCGATCTTTACAAATGTCTTTAATTTTCTTAGGAGTCTGTCTGCTTTTCTTATCGAAGACTTCAAAAATTACTACTGCATCCGGATCAATTCGATAGATAATTCTCCAAGTTAAGTTTTCATCATTTATTCTTAACTCATGGCAACGTCTTCCAATGTCAGACATAGGCCTTGAGTGTGGCATTTCCAGCTTCTCACCTTGTTGCAGTCGCCTAAGCAAGAAGCCTGCTTCTAGTCTGGCAGCTGAAGAAAAGGGTGGAGTTCTTACCTGTCCATGTAACCAGACTAGTGGTTTATCCTTGATACTCATTAGAATAGTATATGTCATATATGACATATTGTCTATGTGAAGATATGCTTAATTATGTACGATTTTGTATGAAAATGTTCTCTATGAAAAACATAAAATATCTAATTTAATTAATTAGGAAGAAATGAGTCACAATCTTGAGGGGGTAGTGGGAGTAATCCCGTGGCGGTTCGAGTCCGCCCATCGGCACCATTTTTATATTCAGTAAAGTCTAATTTAGATCAGGAAGAATTTTAAAAAGTCATGTGTCCAACTGGTTCGTACCAATTACACATCGTTCACTATAAATTTAACTTGTTTGCAACAAAATCGGCATCTTTATCTCCTCTTCCTGAAAGATTGACGAGTATAGTTTTATCTTGATCTAAATCCTTTGCGATTTTCATTGCATAAGCAACAGCATGAGCACTTTCAAGTGCCGGGATAAGACCTTCGGTGCGAGAGAGAGTCATAAACGCATCAAGGCATTCATTATCATCAATTGAAACGTATTTGACTCGTCCTATATCTTTGAGATAGCAATGTTGTGGGCCGACACCAGGATAATCAAGACCGGATGCGATGGAATAAACAGGCAAAGGATCTCCTTTCTCATCCTGCAGGATATAGCATTCAAAGCCATGCAGACCCCCTTTGCTACCCAAGGTTAAAGTAGCTGCATTATCAGGAGTTTCAAGTCCTTTTCCTGCCGGTTCGACACCGATGAGTTCAACTGATTCGTCGTCCAGAAAGGCAGTGAATAAACCAATTGCATTTGAGCCACCACCGACACAGGCCATGGCGATATCTGGTAATTTACCGTATTGGTCGAGGCATTGTTGTCGGGCCTCTTTACCTACGACACTCTGGAAATCTCTCACCATCATTGGGAAAGGATGTGGTCCTACTACGGAGCCGATGGCATATATAAAATTGACCGGGTCACGCAAGTATTCTTCAAAGGCACTGTCAACGGCATCTTTTAAGGTTTTAGTCCCTCGACTTACCGGAACAAGCTTGCAGCCGAGAATTTTCATTTTTGTCACATTGGGATGTTCTTTTTCAATATCAATTTCGCCCATGTGAATTTCACAATCAATACCTACAAGGGCACAAGCTGTGGCTAAAGCAACACCGTGCTGTCCTGCTCCTGTTTCAGCTAATACTTTTGTTTTTCCCATATGTTTAGCTAGTAACGCTTCACCTAAACAATGATTGATCTTATGTGCGCCGGTATGATTTAAATCTTCTCGTTTGAATAATATTTTTGCTCCGCCAATCTTTTTGCTCAATCGTTTCGCATAAAAGATGGGGCTTGGACGGCCAACATAATGTTGATATAGATCGTGTAATTCATCCTGAAATTCATCCGTGTCTTTTATTTTTAGATAAGCGTCACAGATTTCATCCATGACTTTTTTTAATTCAGGGGGGATTATTTGTCCTCCGTACTCACCAAAGTAGCCTTCATCATTTGGTAGTGCAGATATATCAAACTTTTTCATTAATTAAACCTCAAACTTCTATTTTATATTCAGGAGTGATTATTTTTTTCATTGAAGTGAATAATATTATGCGAAACTCTTTTCTGTGAACAGTTTTAGTTTTTACTAACGTTCTTCCATATCCGGATAAAGCCATTTAGTAAAAATCTTTCGCATAATTGGCATCGCAATATAAGTCATAATCAGCACTATTGTTAAAGTGCTTATAAATGTTTTTGCAAGAAACGGCCAATCTTGCAGGAATGGGGATAAAAACCAGTTAAATAAGCTGGCAAGTGGAAATAAACATAGCCATATAATAACCACCATTTTGTATTTCTCAGGTGGTTTTACAGATGTGTCAGATGTTATTGAAAACCAGGTTTCAAGACCGGTCATAATTTTGAATTGAGGAGGTTCATCCGTAATATCGTTGCCTTTTTTTGCAAGAGACTCTCGTTCTTTTGATGACTCCCATTTGCGGTAATTTTTTAGGGAATCAAAAGTAATGACAATCCGGTATTCCGGGTCGTTATTGTTGCTGGGTTTGCATACCGTTGTTTCTATATGACCTGGAAACTGCGCAACTATATCTTTCACTTCTGTTGCAAAGGCATCCATTTCCGCTTCTTTGCCTGGAATAGGGCGACGGGCAACAATAACTTTAATAGCTTGCAAAACATTTATACTCTAAATTGATTATGGAGTATGCAGTTTACACAAGCTAAACATAAATTGATTATAAAACGAAACGTTCCGGTTTTCTTTTCACAGGAGGTTTAATTACAGGACGTCCTCGCTTAAGTTTACCAACACTATAACCTTGTTGCTGCGCAGCGCGAGTGATGATAGTAAATTTCATATGCCAGCCACTCAGAATGGCTAAAACTGATGCGATCGTAATAAAAATATTGGTGAAGTTCGACAGCAATAAGCAAGTGCCGACCAGTATAAAAGGCAAAATATTACCAGGCCATAGCACCAAAGTATTAATACTGTTTAACACTGATAAGGTTTGTTTCGGTGCTTTGGCAGTAGTTAGTTGTTGACGGTACTTTATCCAGGATTGCCCTCGAACTGCTAACAAGACGAGCAACAAGTAGATTGCCCATCCCTGTATCGAATCTGAAAATATATAAGATAACAACAACAAACTTGTTCCTTCCACTAGTCCGGTGCTAATAATGAGAGGTAATGTTGTTGATTCACGCCATGACGGAATACCTTTCGACGCGAGTAAAATTCGTGCCTGACAGTAGAGAAATAACAAACCTAGTAAACCGGCCAATGTAATTAATAGCGGAATTTTAAAGATAACGCCGACAAATGCGATAGGGAAAAGTAAGGCCGCAACAGATGCTTCTCGCGTCATCCATGATGTTTGTGGATGGAAATAAACATGTAGAAAACGCCAGGGTTTACCAATCTCAAGCCATACCATAAATAAACCTAAACCGATGAAAGCCAGAGCCACTAAGCCTAAAGGTAAAGAAGGCGTATCAGGGTATGAGGCGATAGCAATCATCAGCATTAACGCGCTACCTGTACCACCGAACATAAAGTTTCCCGCGGCACGCCAGTCCCAGCAGGTTTGTCGTATTGCAAAAAATCTATTCACTTTCAGTTTCCTCTGGTGGTTCCTGATCCCACAAATAATAAAAGCCGGTTTCAGTGCCAAGTTCTTCATGCATTTGAAACCAGGAATTTTCTGCGAGTAATTCAGAGACATTACTGTTTTCATCTTCAATATCACCAAAATGCAAAGCATCGGCAATACACGCATTTACACAGCCGGGACTTGCATCCGGATCAACTCCGGGTGTTAAACCTTTTTCCACGCCAGCATCGACACGATCAGAACAGAAAGTACATTTCTGTGCCACACCAATACGTTTTTCATCATAACGTTTTGCTTCTGTTTCTGTTGGCGTATCGCCATAGGCAAAATGCGGTTTGTCTACTTTATAACGCGCTTGATAAGGGCATGCGACCACACAATATGAACAACCGATACATAAATCATAATCGATAGTGACGATACCATCTTCACGTTGCCCCGTTGCTGTGCTGGGACAGACATGCATACAGGGTGGATCCGAACAATGCTGACAACCGACTGGCATAAACAGCCGTTCGACGTCAGGGTATTCCCCCCACTCAACATCAATGACCTTACGCCACATGACGCCGGGAGCTGTTGCGTTTGTATGTTTACAGGCCGCTGTACAGGTTTGACAACCAACACATCGGTTTAAATCTGCAATCATTACATAGCGTGTCATCTAGGCAGCCCCCACTCGTGTTATATAAACTTTGGTTCCGTCTATACTGGAACCTCCCCCATCTATGTAGTCTTGATTCATCGGTACCAGTTTATTAACGCCAGTGCGTTTCAAGTCTTTTGCAAAAGGCGTTTTCCACTGACCGAATTGGGCAATCATAACAATGGTGTCTGGACGCACACCTTGACGCAGACGGGCAATGCCACGGGTCGAGGCAATCGGCGATGTTACTTCAATCTCATCTCCATCATTGATCCCAAGCTCTTCTGCCTTGCCAGCATTCATGATGATGCCGTCGTGGCCGAAGACATTATCAGCAACTTCTTTCATCATCTGTATACCGACATTGGCACCCCAGGCATATTGCATGGAGCGGCCGGTTAGTAGCCAGTAAGGATAATCCGCTGCTTTGACATTATGATTTTTCTCAATGAGTTCATCCCAAAGTTTGTTTAGATCATGCCAGATAGGCAGGGGCTGATACTCAGCCAACTGTCTGTCCCACCAATGCACACCTGTTTCGTGTAATCGATTAGCGAGTTCTTTGCCCATACGAAAATAACGTTCCTGATAAGGTAATTCATAACGCAGTTTTTTATCTTCGATGAGCGGATGTAAGTACCAGTTCAGGCGGGAATAGGGGCGGGTTTTATAACCATGTTCGCGAAACCAATCCAACCCATGAACTTCCTTACCTTCAGTTAAGTCATGTGTTGCAGCCTTACAGACTGCATCCCAGATTTCTTCCTGTGAATTTTCTTTTGTAATGTCCAATGAGTAGTCATATCCTTCACCTTGTAAAGGGATACCACAACCGGCACCGTTGATGACGGAGTTATAAGCTTCAAGTAACCCAGTTCGTCTGGCCAGTTCATTAGCAATCCAGCTAAAATCTTTTGCGTCGTTTTGTGGTGGTACTACAGCTTGTCGTAATGCCCAGCCTTCCGATTCCCAATGGTTTTCGAAATAATGCCCACCACCAATACGTAATACCTGATCACTTTCCAGGTCCGTTGCTTCCGGCATGAGTACATCGGCATAGTGATTGGTTTCGTCGAAGGTATAGGCAAAGGCCGCTATAAACGGGAAAGTTGCCATGATGTCGTTCATCTTGTCGGTTTCTGAAAATGAAATCGCAGGATTGCATTTATAGACAAACCATACATCAGGCGGGTTGGGTTTTTTCCAACTTTCAGCTGCACGTTCCTGTAGTCGTAACCAGGCTAATGTGGTGGAGCCGAATAATTGTGCACCCATATTTTTACCGGCCATGGGTGTCAGGCAATCCTGAGCATGGCGATTGATAGGCGCATCGTTCCATTCTTCTTTACTGGTAGGCGTAAAGGTATGTGACATAAAACCATCCTCACCAATATCGACCGTTAGCGTTCTGTCCCAGTCTGTATCACCGGCAAGATGCGTAGTACTACCCAGCATACCGCCTGAGACTTCAAGTGCACCGACCAGGACTTGCATCATGGTATGTGCCCAGACACATTCATAACCACCCCAACCGTTATTGACAGATTTGCCTAAAACTGTGGCAACCGGACGAAAAGGAATCTCTCGACCATCAATGGTCTCTGTTTCACCGATGTGGGCATGGGATAAATATTCATTTGTGACGCGACGTATGGTTTCCGCAGGGACATCGGATATCTCAGAAGCCCACTCTGGTGTGCGTTCAGCCACCAGTTGTTTGGCTTTTTCCAGACCGGTGTCAGCTTGAATATTTTCATAAACCCAGTTTTCATCGTCCGCTCCAATTTCAACTGCATTTGTAACAGTGAAGTTACCAACGATAGCTGGATCGGTATCAGGTGTATCGTAAGGTACGGCTTTGTTAGATTTGTTGTCCCACAGTAGTGGCTTTTTACTTTCGGGATCGCGCAGATAAAAACCATTTGGACCTACCAGGTAGGCTGATGCGGTTCGATCTCTGAGAAACTCATAATCAAGTTCATCAATCGAATGTTCATGTAATAAAACATGAACCATTGAGAATAAGACAGCAGAATCGGTCTTCGTTTTTATTGGCACCCATTCCGTCGCATTAGCACCTGTAATGGAAAGGTGCGGTTCAAACTGGATACGTTTCATACCCCGTTTGCGCGCGTCGGCATGTCGACGTACGCCAGTCACGCCACCGGAGGCATCGATATTATTACCAAAGGAGATAATATATTCACATCGTGGTGTATCCGGGAGGATGGTAAAGGCTCGGTGCCAAAGTTCGCCGAACATGTGTTCTGCATGGTAGCACTTGACTGTGCCACCGGCACCCAGACTTTGATCAAATGGGCCCCAGGCAAATAACAATGCAGGGAAACTTCCCATATATTTAAATGGAGTCGCAGCACCTCCGGTCGTAAATGCCAGACGTGGATTACCATTTTCATCCTGTATCCCCTTTGCTCTGGCGGCATTCATCTTTTCTGCGACAATATCCAGTGCTTCATTCCATTCAATTTCAACCCAACCCGGATCTTCATTGCGACCCTTCTTGGGGTTGGTACGTTTCATGGGTTTCTTGAGTCGATGAGGGTTATACAGTTTTTGTACCAGACCAAAGGGTTTAACACAGATTTTGCCATCCGCAGGATGTTCGCCCTTCAGGTCAAAATTAGGTTCTACTTTGGTTGCAACACCATCGATGACTTCAACGGTGAGCAAATCCGGGCCATTAACGCATTGATAGCAGTACGTCGATACTTTTTTAATATCAGGACATGTCTCTTTTGGTTTCGTTTGCATCCGATACCCCCGCTGGACTTAGGTCAGATAAAAAATCATAAATCGTTTTTTTATTAGCTTTTATACATCGCTATATTGTTTGGATATATACCTTAAACATACGCTACCGTATTGTAAAGTCAATAGGTGATTTATGGTAGTGATATACCCCCGTTGATATCATCTGAAAAAAGGTAATAAGCTGCAAAAATTAAATTATTTTTACGAAGTTGTTTTTGGTGATGATGTTTTAGAAATTATAAAGTCTGCGAAAGCCCGATTGGCTTTTGAAAGATAGCTATTTTGTTTCCAGGCAATGCCAAAATTCAACTCCAGTTTGGGATCAAACGGAATACCTACCAGTTTTTTTTCTTCCTTTAATACTGAATTTAAACAAAAACTAACACCAAGCCCTGATAAAACTAATGTCTTCATCAATTGCATCAGGTTAACTTCAAAATCTATTTTTGGTTCGAGTTCATGTTCTCTAAATATTCGATTTACGATCTCCCTGAGGAAATAACCTTCACGATACAAAATTAAACGTTGGTCCTTGAGTGCAGTAAAATTAATGTTTTGCTGTTTTGCCAGGGGGTGTGAACGTGACAGACACAGTAACATTTCTTCATGTAGAATCGGGTGTGATTCAATACCACCAATGGGTTCATCCAGACTGATTATTCCCATATCAATGATCCCACTTTCCAGGTGTTGGCGGATTAATTTAGT
The DNA here is from genome assembly GCA_013112535.1 of Pseudomonadota bacterium. GTDB lineage: Bacteria > Pseudomonadota > Gammaproteobacteria > Eutrophobiales > Eutrophobiaceae > UBA7359. The sequence continues at coordinate 163,705 of JABFGI010000002.1, read as the reverse complement.
TCCTTCATCAATGATGGTTATTTTTATATCAGGATGCTGCTTTTTAAATTCGACCAGATACGATGGAAAGAAATAGGAAGCCAGCATTGCGGGGACACCTAATTTTACTTCCCCACGTTTCAAATTTCCCATCTCAGCAAGTTCAAGCTTTGCATCCTCTGTTTGCGTCATAATCATTTTGGCATGACGCAGTAATGCGCTACCTTCTGCCGTTAATTCGACGCGTTTGTTATTACGAATCAAGAGCTTGTGTTCCAATTCATCTTCCAGTTTTCTGATGGCAATACTGACAGCCGACTGGGCGATATAGAGATTGGACGATGCCTTCACAAAACTCCGGTTTTCAGCGACAGAAAGAAAGATTTCAAGTTGACGAAAATTCATAGCCAGTAAGTATATAAAATATATTGAATATATAAAATAATTATATTTTACATATTAATGGATTAGCCTCTTAATACTCAACTAAATCTATTTTTTACATCCTGAGGTAAAGGCACGTGAATAAGAAACCGGTTTTTGATTGGCAGGATCCCTTACTGTTAAGAGATGAACTCACAGAAGAAGAACGCATGGTACAGGAAACTGCGTATCAATATGCACAAGAGCAATTGTTACCTCGTGTTACCGAGGCTTTTAGAAATGAATATACCGATCCAGAGATCTTTCGTGAGATGGGTGAACTTGGTCTCTTAGGGGCGACCATTGATGGTTATGGTTGTGTCAACATGGGCTATGTAAGTTATGGCTTGATAGCCAGAGAGGTGGAACGGGTTGATTCGGGTTATCGCTCCATGATGAGTGTGCAATCCAGTTTGGTCATGTACCCCATCTACGCTTATGGTACTGAGACACAAAAGGAAAACTACCTGCCAAAACTTGCGACAGGAGAATTGATAGGTTGCTTTGGCTTAACCGAACCAAATCATGGTTCCGATCCTGGCAGTATGTCTACCAGAGCTAAAAAAGTAGACGATGGTTATGTGTTGAATGGTAGTAAAATATGGATTACTAACTCGCCCATTGCCGATGTGTTTATTGTTTGGGCGAAGGATGATGAAGGAATCATTCGTGGATTTATTCTTGAAAAGGGGATGAAAGGATTATCTGCGCCGAAGATTGAAGGTAAATTTTCCTTACGTGCATCAATCACAGGAGAGATCGTGATGGATGATGTATTTGTCGCAGAAGAAAATCTGTTGCCGGATGCCTCCGGTTTATCCGGTCCATTTGGTTGCCTTAATCGTGCACGCTACGGCATCGCCTGGGGTTGCATGGGCGCAGCGGAGTTCTGTTGGAAAGGTGCATTACAGTATGTACTGGATCGTAAACAATTTGGTCGACCATTAGCAGCTAATCAGTTAGTTCAAAAAAAGTTGGCTGACATGCAAACAGAAATCACTCTGGGTTTACATGCTTGTTTGCGACTCGGTCGTCTGTTTGATGAAGGCAAGGTTGCACCCGAGGCTATTTCTTTATTGAAACGAAATAATTGTGGCAAAGCATTAGACATTGCACGAGTTTCGAGGGATATGCATGGGGGTAACGGTATTTCTGATGAATATCATGTCATCCGCCATGTACTAAATCTAGAGTCAGTTAATACTTACGAAGGCACGCATGATATTCATGCGCTGATTTTAGGGCGCGCTCAAACAGGCATCCAGGCTTTCTCTGCATAATAGCTCAAGGGACATTTATTAATGAATGCGACATTGAGTCATCTAAGAGTGCTTGATTTGAGTCGTATTCTGGCGGGTCCCTGGGCAACCCAGATACTAGCGGATATGGGTGCAGAAGTAATTAAGATTGAACGTCCTGATCAGGGTGATGATACACGTTCATGGGGACCGCCTTATGTAAGGGATCAACACGGTCATGAGACTACGGAAGCAGCCTATTACCTGAGTACCAATCGCGGTAAGAAATCGATCGCAATTGATATTACAACAGAGGCAGGTCAAAAGATCATTTATCAAATGGTTCGCGAATCAGATGTTGTAGTGGAGAACTTCAAGGTTGGCAGTATGAAAAAATACGGATTGGATTATGAAACGTTAACAAAAATAAATTCGAGACTTATTTATTGTTCTATAACAGGCTTTGGACAAACAGGTCCTTATGCCAATCGTCCTGGTTATGATTTTGCGATTCAAGCAATGGGTGGCCTGATGAGCATTACTGGCCAACGCGATGATTTGCCTGGTGGCGGTCCACAAAAAGTCGGTGTAGCACTGGCTGATGTCACAACGGGACTGTATGCCACTATTGCTATTTTGGGCGCACTTGCTAATCGTAGTGAAACAGGTGAAGGTCAATATATAGATTTGGCACTTCTGGATGTTCAATTAGCCGTTCTGGCGAATCAGTCAATGAACTATTTGACTAGCGGTATAGCGCCAGAAAGATTAGGCAATGAACATCCCAACATTGTGCCTTATCAAAGTTTTGCGACGGCCGATGACTACATTATTCTGGCTGTGGGTAATGATAGTCAGTTTCAACGATTTTGTGCATTGATTAATGAATCAGATTTGGCGGATGATCAACGTTTTAATACCAATAAACAACGTGTACATAATCGAGACGAGTTAATTCCATTGATTGAAAAAATCATGTTGCAAAAAAACAGTGAAGAATGGTTACAGCAATTGGAATCTGTCAAAATTCCTTGTGGGCCTATAAATAGTATCGACAAGGTGTTCGAGAATGAACAAATCAAACATCGACAAATGGAAATAGAGATGAATCACCCTAAGGCTCAAAACCTTAAGATGGTTGCCAACCCAATCAAGTTTTCAAAGACACCAAATAAGTATGACAGGCCACCACCATTACTGGCAGAACATACTAATGAGATTTTAAAAGACTTACTGCAGATGAATGAAAATGAAATTGATTTCCTAAAAGATACAGGTGTAGTTCAATAATTATTTTTATACCACATGACTTATTTTGATAGTTGATTGTTGCATGAAAATGCAAATTAGCACTAAAGTGGTTTGCCTATAACTAGAAATGTGCGCTAGCAATCAATACGCTAAACATCCCAGGTCAAGACACCTTGTAAGCATGGGTATTAGTATGCTGAAACGATGACATTTTAGAATGCGATAAATATGCAAACAAAAAATAAAAAACGTATTTATTATTTCAGTAAAGAATTGACTGAAGGTAATAAAAGCATGCGCGAGTTGTTGGGTGGCAAGGGCGCTAATCTGGCAGAGATGACTAGCATCGGTTTACCTGTTCCGCCTGGATTTACCATCACAACCGCAACTTGTGCTGAATATCATGAAGATGGAGAAAAACTGCCTGCCGGTTTATTGAATTCAGTGCATAAAAATATGAGCCGACTGGAAAAAGAATCAGGTAAGTGTTTTGGCTCATCACAAAATCCTTTATTAGTCTCTGTTAGAAGTGGTGCAGCAGCCAGTATGCCGGGCATGATGGATACCGTATTGAATCTGGGATTAAATGACCTGTCTGTCGAAGGACTGGCGTCAATGACTGGCAACGAGCGGTTTGCATTGGATGCTTATCGGCGTTTGATCAATATGTTTGGTGACGTGGTAATGGGAATTGACCATCATTACTTTGAAGCAGCATTCGATAAAATCAAGAAGCGATATAAAGTAAGTCGAGATACGGAGCTAAACATTCAGGGCTTGCGTGAATTGGTTACGGCGTATAAACAAATTTATAAAACACATACCCGTAAAAATTTTCCACAAGATCCCTATAAACAATTACAACTCGCAATTGAAGCGGTCTTTCGTAGTTGGAATATTCCTCGTGCAATAACCTATCGGCGTATTAATGAGATACAGGGTTTAATTGGCACAGCTGTTAATGTGCAGTCTATGGTGTTTGGTAATATGGGTGATGATTCAGGAACAGGTGTTGCCTTTACCCGTGATCCTTCAACTGGAAAGAATGAGTTCTATGGTGAATTTCTGATTAACGCGCAGGGAGAAGATGTGGTTGCCGGTATTCGTACACCATCACCCGTTAAGGAAATGAAAAAATGGCGGCCTGACATCCATCAGCAATTGCTTAAAGTTAAAAAAATTCTGGAGTCACATTATAAAGATATGCAGGATATCGAATTTACAATAGAGCGTGGCAATCTTTTTATGTTGCAAACGCGTGTTGGTAAAAGAACGGGCCCTGCGGCCGTCAAGATTGCAGTGGATATGGTTAAAGAAAAAAGTATTACACAAAAGACAGCCTTGCTGCGCGTTCCTGCTAATGATTTGAATCAACTGCTGTTACCTTCCTTTGACCCTAAAGCGAAACGACGTGTACTAACTGTTGGATTGCCTGCATCACCTGGAGCGGCATCGGGTTATCCTGTGTTTACCGCAGATGAAGCAGTAGTGCGTGCTGAAAATGGAGAGAACGTTATCCTTGTTAGACGTGAAACCAGCCCGGAAGATGTACACGGTATGCATGTAGCTTCAGGAATACTAACCTCTACTGGTGGTTCTACCAGTCATGCTGCGGTTGTTGCTCGAGGTTGGGGTAAGTGCTGCGTTGCCGGGGCGGGTGAATTAGTCATTGATGCCAAACGAAAAAAAATTCAGATAAACGGTACTACCATAACAGGAAAAGATATTATCAGTATCGATGGTACGAGTGGCGAATTGATGTTGGGAGATGTCGCGAAATGTCCTCCAAATTTTTCAAAAGAATTTAAAACCTTGATGAACTGGGCAGACAAAAAACGAAAGCTGTTAATTCGTACTAATGCAGATTCACCTGAGGATGCAAAAGTTGCTCGTGACTTTGGTGCGGAAGGGATAGGTCTTTGCCGTACAGAACATATGTTTTTTGGAGATCAACGAATCGTTGCAATGCGACAGATGATACTGGCTGACAATGAGCAGGATCGGCGTCTTGCACTGAAAAAAATTCTGCCATATCAACGCAAGGATTTTGAAGGTATTTTCACTGCGATGAAAGAACTGCCTGTTACTATACGTTTGCTCGATCCTCCATTACATGAATTTTTACCGCAGGATCAAAAAACACAAAAGCAACTGGCAAGGAGCTTGAAAGTACCTGTTGAGAAAATTATTAAAAGAGTAAGCCAACTACACGAAGTCAATCCGATGTTAGGACACAGGGGCTGTCGATTAAGTATTACCTATCCTGAAATACTTGAAATGCAGGTCAGGGCGATTACTGAAGCCACTATTAATTGTCGCAGAAAACGCATTAATGCATTTCCGGAAATTATGATCCCATTGGTAGGAATTGTTAATGAACTGGCTGTATTACGTAGTTTAGTAGAACAAACAATTGCAAAGGTAAAAAGTAAAAAGAAATATAATGGTAAGTTAGATATTCCAATAGGCACCATGATTGAAATACCAAGGGCGGCACTGACAGCAGAACAAGTGGCGGCTTACGCAGATTTTTTCAGCTTTGGTACAAATGATCTTACGCAAATGACGTTCGGCTATAGTCGTGATGATATCGGTACATTTATTCCCGAGTATTTGAAAGAAAATATATTAGAAAAAAATCCTTTTCAATCGATGGATAGTGCTGGTGTAGGTCAATTGGTAGAAATGGCTGTGAACAAAGGCAGAAAAATAAAATCCAAACTTAAGTGTGGAATTTGTGGTGAACATGGAGGTGATCCAGAATCAATTGCATTCTTTCAGTCTGTACAATTAAATTATGTTTCCTGTTCGCCATTTCGAATACCGGTAGCAAGACTTGCTGCAGCACAAGCAGTGTTATTAGAGCAGTAGTGATAAAACTTAAAAATATTTTTACAACAGGATGATTAGATGATTATTCTAGTAGCTATAAAACGTGTTGTTGATTACAACGTCAGGGTACGACCGACAACAGATCAATCAGGAGTCGAAATCAGCAATGCAAAGATGTCAATGAATCCCTTTGACGAGATTGCAGTAGAAGAAGCGATTCGGTTAAAAGAGGCAGGTATAGCAAGTGAAGTGGTTGTTGCTTCGTTTGGTGTTAAGCAATGTCAGGAAACAATCCGAACAGCATTAGCAATGGGTGCCGATAGAGGGGTGCATGTTGAAACAGAAGTAGAGCTACAACCATTAGCAGTTGCAAAATTATTGAAAACTATTGTTGATAAGGAAAAACCTGGCATGGTTATTCTTGGCAAGCAGGCCATTGATGATGATGCTAATCAGACCGGACAAATGTTGGCCTCATTACTTAATTGGGGTCAGGGGACCTTTGCCTGCAACGTTAAAGTCGATTCTGATAAAGTTATTGTCTCCAGAGAAATTGATGGTGGAACACAAACACTCAGTCTGAAATTACCTGCTGTTATTACAACGGATCTACGCCTAAATGAACCGCGTTATGCAAAATTGCCGGATATCATGAAAGCTAAAAAGAAGCCGCTTGAAACATTGACGCCTGAAGATTTAGATATTGATGTGTCTCCCAGATTAAAAATCCTTAAAGTTAGCGAGCCACCGAAGCGTGAAGCTGGTGTTATGGTGGCTGATGTTACAGAGCTTCTTGATAAGTTGCGTAACGAAGCGAAGGTGATTTGATATGAGTGTTTTAGTCATCGCAGATCATAATAATGAAAGCTTGAACGTAGCAACGCTTAGTGCCATTACAGCAGCCAATAAATTAAGTGATGAGGTTGAAGTTTTTGTGGCGGGCAATAACTGCAAGGATGTTGCGAATACAGCTTCAAAAATTCAAGGAGTATCGCGTGTCTTACTTTGTGAAAGTGAGGTTTGTGTAACACAACTGGCAGAAAATATCGCTCCTTTAATATACCAACTGGCAGATAAATACTCGCACTTGCTTTCTGCTGCGACAACGACAGGTAAAAATTTAATGCCAAGGGTTGCTGCCTTACTCGATGTAGCACAGATATCAGACATCATTGACATTGAATCGGAAGATACCTTTAAGCGTCCGATCTATGCCGGAAATGTGATCGCAACTGTTCAATCTACGGATATAAAAAAGGTGATCACTGTTCGTAGTACAGCCTTTGCAACTGCTTCAAGTACTGACACAGCGGTGTCAATTGAAACTGTTGCTGCGCCAGTCGATAATGGTCTGTCCTGTTTTGTAAGTGAAGAGCTAACAAAATCAGAACGTCCTGAACTTGCAGCTGCCGATGTCGTGATCTCAGGTGGTAGGGGTCTCGGTAATAAAGAAAATTTCAAACTCATAGAGGATCTTGCAGATTGTCTCGGTGCTGCCATTGGTGCATCACGTGCTGCAGTCGATGCCGGTTTTGTACCGAATGATTATCAGGTAGGACAAACCGGTAAAATAGTGGCACCAAAATTATATATTGCTGTTGGAATATCCGGCGCTATTCAACACCTTGCCGGTATGAAAGATTCACAAGTGATAGTTGCGATCAATAAGGATGCTGAAGCACCAATCTTTCAGGTAACTGATTATGGAATCGTCGGCGATCTATTTAAAATTGTGCCTGAGTTAATAGAAGCATTAAATAGCTGAAGATTATTAATATGTAGGTAAACCCGATCATGCAACGAGAAAGGATGGAATACGATGTCGTTATTGTCGGTGCCGGCCCGGCCGGATTATCTACAGCGATTCGTTTACGACAATTAGCCATAGAGAATAATCTTGAATTGACGGTCTGTGTGCTGGAAAAAGGATCGGAAGTTGGTGCTCATATCCTTTCCGGCGCGGTATTCGAACCGCGTGCTCTCAATGAACTCATCCCGGACTGGCAGGAAAAAGATGCTCCCTTGAATACAGCTGTTGGACAAGATGAAGTGTATTTTTTTACCAAGCCGGATAAGGCTTACAAAATCCCTGATTTATTTGTACCTAAACCGATGCATAACAAGGGTAATTATATTGTCAGTTTAGGTAATGTGTGCCGATGGTTGGCAGAGCAGGCTGAAGAATTGGGTGTGGATGTTTTTCCGGGGTTTCCTGCCGCAGATATTATTATTGATGACGATAATATCGTGCGAGGCGTCATTACTGGCGATATGGGTGTGTCTAAAGAGGGCAACGAGAAAGATAACTATGAAGCGGGGATGGAATTAGTTGGCAAGTATACGATTTTTGCTGAAGGTTGCCGAGGACATCTTGGCAAACGCTTATTTGAAAAGTATGAACTCAATAAAGAGTCTGATCCTCAACACTATGGTCTGGGCATAAAGGAACTATGGGATATCTCAGCCGATAAACATAAACCCGGGTTAGTGATCCACGGGACAGGTTGGCCATTGAATGAAACGGGTACAAACGGCGGTTTTTTCCTTTATCATCTTGAAAATAACCAGGTCAGTGTCGGGCTTATTACTGATTTGAACTATTCTAATCCATTTATTAATCCATACGAAGAGTTTCAACGCTTTAAACATCATCCATTGATCAAACAATACCTGTCAGGTGGACGAAGAGTTTCTTATGGTGCCAGGGCAATCAGTAAAGGTGGTTATTATTCATTACCTAAAATGGTAATGCCTGGTGCAATAATGGTTGGTTGTGATGCAGGTACATTAAATTTCGCCAAGATAAAAGGATCACATACGGCAATGAAGTCAGGGATGCTGGCAGCAGAAACGATTGTTGATGCATTTGCTAAAGGTGATGAAGGTGGTCAATTGTTAACAGATTATGTAGAGAAGTTTAACAATTCATGGTTGCACGAAGAACTATATTCAAGTCGTAACTTCGGTTCAGCCATCCATAAATGGGGCCCCTATATAGGAGGCGGTTTTAATTACCTCGATCAAAACTGGTTTGGAGGGAAGTTACCTGTAACACTTCGGGATCAATCTAAAGATCATCAGTTAATAAAAAATAAAGATGATTGTGACAAGATAAATTATCCAAAACCGGATGGAGAGATCAGTTTTGATCTTTTATCTTCTGTATTTCTTTCCAGTACCAATCATGAAGAAGATCAACCTTGTCATTTAACATTAAAAGATAACAATGTTCCGATTAGTACAAACTTGAAATACTATGATGCACCGGAGCAGCGTTACTGTCCGGCGGGTGTTTATGAGGTCATTGTCGGGGAAAAAGGTGAAGAGCAGTTACAAATCAATGCCCAGAATTGTTTGCATTGTAAAACCTGTGATATCAAGGATCCTTCTCAAAATATAAACTGGAAAACACCGGAAGGTGGTGGTGGGCCAAATTACCCGAATATGTAATCTTTTTGCAGATATAAGCAGAGGTTTGTTATGCAGAGTTTAGGTTTAGCACTGATCATTTTCATCTATACCAATATCGCTCTATTCACTGCAGCGGGAACTATTTACCTGTCACAGAAATTGTTTGAACCTGATAAGGAACGGTATTTTTATGCGTTCTTTTTATTTCTCATTGCTATTTTTTATCTGTCATTCATTCTTTACTATGGCGGTGACATGGCGTTAAAAAATGAACTCTATGCGATCAGTGTGTTTGCAGTACTCGCATGTATAGGCGCATTTTCCACTACTATTTTAATTGTTGGTTATGTCTTACATGGTCTTTGGGATTTTGTGCATGAATTTCAACAACCTCTTCACAGCATGTTGAGTAATACTGATTTAGTCTCTATTCCACTTGGTTATGGTGTATTTTGTCTGGTATTTGATTTAATTATTGCAGTTTATTTTTATACACGACGTAAGGTCTGGTCCTAGCGCAGGACTATATAAGGTGATATTTGACCAGTAAATTTGTTTGCCATCTTGATGATATTCCCGAAGGTAGTGCCATCAGGCTTCTTGTGGCAGGAAAGAATCTTGTCGTGACCCATAGAAGGGGAAGGCTTTATGCCTATCGCAATGAATGTCCGCATATGAACCTGCCTCTGACTAATCGTAATCATTGCACAATGGATAAGGATCAAAAGCATCTTGTGTGTGCCCAGCATGCGGCAGAATTTTTATTAGAAAACGGGCATTGTGTCAAAGGACCTTGTATAGGGATGAAACTTGAATCTGTTCCTGTCGATCTGATTGGTGGTAACGTTTTATTAAAAGATTAATAGTTTTATATGTTATTTGATCTAGTCATTTTGAAGCCTGTTTTTAATGACGCAAGCAACACCAATGAAAATAAAGACTGCACCGATAATGTGAGACAGAAAGAGTATTTCTCCCAGCAAGGTCGTTGCCAGAATGATACCAAATACAGGGATGAGATTGATAAATACGGTAGCTCGTGCCGGGCCTACAGTGTGATTGGCAAAATTCCAGATCAGCATACTGAACAAAGAAACCAATAAAGCTAATGCGGGTATCGCCCAGAGAGTCGTCATACTTATTGGCACCGATCTATAAAATATGGTTTCAATCAAATAAAAAGGAAGCAACATTATGCAGCCACAAATGATTAAACCGAATAGCGACTCTGCACCATCAAGCTCCTTAGGTATCTGTGGCACATTAATCGCGTAGAAGGCGAAACAACACATGGCCAAAATTGCGATCAAATCACCATTGTTGAATTTTAAAGCAAGAATAGTAGCGATCTGTCCGTTCGAAATCATAACCAGCACACCAATGGACGATAACGAAACTCCCATCATTTGATTTATACTCATTTTTTGATTTAAAAATTGCCAGGATAAGATAACCGTTAATATGGGTTGAAAGGTATTGATAATGGAAATATTGATTGCCGTTGTTGAATTAAGCGCTACCAGAATGAGGCTGGTAGCAGCGATGATCAAACCACCCAGTAATGAAAGGCTACGAATATTATTTTTGAAAATATGAAGCACCGATCGTTTTTTATAAATGATATAGGGTAGCAGCAAGATTGCTGCAAATAACCAGCGCCAGAAGGACAAACCAATAGGAGGGATCTCGTTGTGAACAAAACGACCGATGATGTGATTGCTGGCGAGAAAGAACGCCATCAGGGTTAATAATAAATAGGCCAGCTGATGGGACTTTGTCATTTATTCTTTATTTATGTTGTGACCATTCTGAAAAGGTTTTACCTTGTTTTGCGAGCTGTTCCAGTAATGGTGCCGGTGTCCAGTAGCGATTACCATAACGATCACGAAATTCATTGATGTCATCATACACTTGTTTCAAACCAATGAGATCAGCATAAAACATCGGACCACCACGGTAACGAGGGAGACCATAACCATTGGCATAGATCACATCAATATCTCCGGAACGTATCGCGATACCTTCCTCCAGAATTAAAGCTCCCTCATTAATCATGGCGCATAGAAGACGTTTGATGATCTCATCATCACTAATCTCGCGTTGTTCAATGCCGAGCTTCTCAGCTTCCTGTTGAGCGATGTTGGCTACTTTAGGATCACTGATAGCTTTACGACCTTCGTAAATGTATTTTCCTTTGCTGGTTTTTTGTCCGTAACGTTCCAGTTCAAATAAGGCTTTGCAGACACGGAAAAAGGCCGGATCATCGGGATGGTCTTTCCAACCATCGACAATCTTAAAAAAAACATCCTGACCGGAGAGGTCTGTTACTGCGTGTGGTCCCATAGCCATACCCCAGTTACAAGCGACACGATCGATACGTTCGGCCGAGACGCCCTCAAGCATCATTAATTCTGCCTCACGGACATAAGGCAGAAACATACGATTGCCAATGAAACCAAAACACACCCCAGCCAAGACACCTACCTTGCGGATGGACCTGGATAATTTAAAGGCAGTGGCAATGACATCCTTGGTGGTTTTTTTGCCGCGGACTATCTCTAATAGAGGCATAATATTGGCTGGAGCGAAAAAATGGAGACCAATGACATCCTCGGGACGTTTGGTGTAATTGGCGATCACATCCAGATCCAGTGTCGAAGTATTACTGGCGAGAATGGCGCCCGGCTTACAAACCTGATCCAGTTTTTTAAACACTTCTTTTTTGATCTCCATGTTTTCAAACACAGCCTCAATGACCAGATCAACATCACTGATATTATCAAAAGCAGTGCTGCCTGATAGCAGTTCCATGTATTGATCCATGTGGGTCTGTTCCATACGACCTTTTTTCACCTGTCCGGCATAATTGGAACGAATGATATCTATACCGCGTTGCAAACCTTCCTGATCGATTTCCAGTAATGTAACCGGGATATTGGCTTGCAAAAAATTCATGGCAATGCCTCCACCCATGGTGCCGGCACCGATGATTGCGACACGATTGATATTTCTGATAGCGGTATCTTTTGGCACATCGGGTATGCGTGCAATCTCTCGTTCGGCAAAAAATAAATGTCGTTGGCCACGGGAATGATCAGAATTTAGACATTCCATAAATAGATTGTCTTCTACCTGTAATGATTCTGGGTAGGGTAGGTCTACGGCCGCCTCAACGCATTGGATTATTTTTTCCGGTGCAAAAAAGCCGCATGCAGTTTTGTTGTTACGTTGGCGGTATTTTTCGAATAATTCGGTTGTAACATTTGTTTTATCGATTTTAGTTTTACTTAAGCGCCTTATTGGTATTTGTTTTTCCAGAATTTCTTTTGCGAAGGCAATAGCGCCTTCCTGTAGTTCGTCTTCGATGATCTTGTCGATAAGACCCTCTTCAATGGCCTGTTTTGCATTGATGGGTTTGCCTGTCAACATCATATCCAGTGCCTTATCGACACCTATCAGACGGGGTAAACGCTGGGTACCCGTCGCTCCGGGCAAGAGTCCGAGGGTTACTTCTGGCAGCCCAAGTTTGGCGGACGGGACTGCACAGCGAAAGTGGCAACCCATTGCTATTTCCAAACCGCCGCCTAGTGCAGAACCGTGAATAGCAGCGATAACGGGTTTATTGGCATCTTCAATTTTTTGAACCACATCCGGTAACCATGGGTCCTTGAAAGGAAGATTATCAAATTCGGAAATATCCGCACCAGCGATAAAGGTGCGTCCTTCGCAGATCAAAACGGCAGCTTTAATTTTATTATCCGAATTTAATTGATCGATAGCGTCTGATAACGCTAGTCTGGTTTTAAAATCCATAGCATTGACAGGTGGATTATTAATTGTGACAAGGGCGATATGACCGATCTTTTTATAAGTGATGATGTTTTGCATAAATCAAATTTCGAATTGAGAATGATAAAAATAAATTGAGAAATATTAAGCATTCTATTCTTATGAAAACGGCCGTCTTGACCTGGAAGGTTTGAGGTGTTGACTAATAGTGCAACTGTACTTTCAGCACAATCAGGTTACCATACGTAACCGTACTGCTTATATCGAAACCATGTAAAAGTAGAGGATTAGATTATGAAGAAGACCAGTTTCTGGATATTTATGGTAATCGCCCAGTTGGGTGCGTTTATTATTTTCAAAGATCTCGCCGATATAAGTCAGTGGGTGATACAGTCTTCACGCGAATTTACCATGTTTGTCTGGTATAACCGACACGTCATTTCGGTAATCTCTATTCTCGCTTTATTTATCGCCATGTTTGTATGGTTCAATGATCGTGAAATTTGTAACAAGCTTCTATTAATGTGTCTGGTATTTGCGTTTGTCTTCAATTATTACTCAGGCATGATTAATCCAAAATTGATGTTTCGTGCCCAGCAACACGAAGCGAAGTTTGTCGGAGTTGATGCGGCACCACAGTACATGCAACGCAGTCTGGACAAGGCACACTTTGGGCCAAAATCGTATGCAACAGTTAATGATATTGAGGTGCTAGTACTTGAAACGGATCAAGGAGCCTATGCCTATTCTGATTATTATTTACTGCAACCGCATGTTGCAAAAGGGAACAGCATCAATGGCGAAGAAGTTATTATGACCTATTGCGGATTGACTAATCTGGGTATCGCCTATAGTCCGATTATTGCTGGTCAGGAACTGGATTTGACAGTCATGACACAATTGAAAAACAATCTGGTCTTGTTTGACAAGAATAGTGGTGCAGCTATTCAACAGATATGGGGAACTAAAGAACGTGATCCTGAAAAAAATAAAATGAAAGAATGGCCCACCGTACGCATGCCATTCATTTCATTTAAAACATTGTATCCAGATGGACAGGTATTTATTAATGAGATAGCTGATTTAACAGAAAATCCTGTATTGGCATTATGGGATCGTTTGGTGCGCCATATCATGATGCTATGGGGAGTTGGTTTAAACTGGATAGAGAATGATAAACCGGCATTCCCAACAATTGACTTTAAAGACAAACGTCTACCGATGAAAGAACTTGTCTACACAATTAGCATAAATGACGACCATGTTGCTTATTCCAAAGACTTTATTGAACAACAGAATAATATTATTAATACAACGATTGGTGAAAAGCCCATTGTTATTAACTACAACCCGCAATTAGATGTTGTCACAGCTTTCTTTAAAAATAACACTGCACCTATTAGTACAATAGATATATTTGGTATTACTGAAGATGGAACACAATTAAAACGTGTGAATACACTCAAGAGCAAATTGTTTTGGTTTATCTTTGTAGAATTTTTTCCAGATACAGATGTAAACAGAGTTTGAGTGATGGAAGGCTGTGCTACCCGTTTTAAATAATGCTTTAAACAAAAGAGCCAGGCAAAATTTCAAGCATTAGTTACTACTGCCATAGTAATCTTATTTGCTTAATTAATCTGGCAAAACTTTCCAGATTATGTGCCGGCATAAAGTAATCGATGTAGGGTAGGGCAGTTTGCATACCCTGACAGAGTGGTTGATATTCATCATGACCCATTAAGGGATTCAGCCATAAAATCTTATGCGCATAATTATGCAGATGTTTCATTTCATCCGCCATCTTCGAAGCGTCACCTCGGTCCCAACCATCACTGAGAATAACTATGATCGTGTTTGATGATGACATTTCCTGTGACAAGTACTGATTGAATTCCTGAATACATTGACCAATATTTGTGCCGCCAGCCCAGTCATGCACTGTTCTGGTTATATTATCCAATGAGTCATCAATCTTGTCGGTATTTAAACAGTCTGTAATAACATTCATGTGTGTTGAAAAGACGGCGACTTCGAGTTGTTTCAATTCCTGATACATCGCATAGATGATATGGATAAGGAAGCGGCTGTACCTTTCCATCGAACCACTGACATCACAAAGCAGTATTAATCTGGTTTTCTTGATACGTTTTTTACGAAACAGAATTTCCATGCCATCTGAACCATGGGATGCATTACGTCGCAACATTTCACGAAAAAATAATTCATGTCCCTTATTGTTTTTCTTGCGTCGGCGATTTTGTATATTGGCGATGATGGTAATAAGTTCCTCGATTAGACTTCGGGCCTGTTCCATTTCATCCGGCGACATAAGCCCCAAATCTTTTTTCATTAAATACTCATTGGGACTATACGCTGTCTGACTATTAGCTTGTGTCTTATCAGGTTTCTTATTTTGAGACTTCTGTTCTTGCTGTGTTATTTCTTTTCTATTTTCTTTCTCCAGTGTACCACTGTCATCTGAATCATTATCTGTGAATTGTTTTAAAATTTTATCTTCTGTTTTGTCCGGATACCAGAATGAGTTGAACAGATGATCGAACAAGGCAAGATCGTGATGGCTTGAAATAAGTGTGGCACAACTTGTTGCATAAAAATCGTCCGGGTTAGCAATATCAATATATTTGATGCCGTCGAACAGATCTATCAAGTTCGTCAGATTGACGTTGATTCCTGAATCATGCAGTTGCCTTGTGAATCGTATGATTTGATCCAGTAAATAACGATTATCTTTACTATCATTGAAGGTGTTGTTTTGGCTCGTCATTTTTCAACTGCTCTAGTATCATTGATAATTCCAGTTTCTGAATATTTTCCAAATCCTGTTTATACTTTATGATGCAGCTAATCGTGTCTTCCACTGCATTTACAGTTAGATCATCAATACCAAGGGATAGTAGAGCTTCTGCCCAGTCAATGGTTTCAGCTATGCCGGGACGCTTATACAAATTTTCAGATCGTATCCATTGCATAAACTCACAGATCTGCTCTGACAGTTCCTCCTGTATATTGGGAACACGGGTTTTTACAATGAGTCGTTCCCGTTCCAGATCCGGGTAGTCAATATAGTTGAACAAACAACGTCGTTTCAAGGCATCATGTAATTGACGGGTATTGTTTGAGGTTAAAATAACGATAGGGGTTTGCTTTGCTTTTATGGTACCAAGCTCCGGGATGGTGATCTGGAAGTCGGATAATACTTCCAGCAAAAATGCCTCAAATTCTTCATCCGAACGATCAATTTCATCGATAAGCAAAACTGGTGGGGTCTTTGTCTCTGATTGTATGGCCTGTAATAGAGGACGCTTGAATAGAAATGCTTCACTGAATATATTTTCACCAATTTTATTTTTTTCAATATCACGTGCTTCTTGTAGACGTAGTTCGAGCATTTGTCTCGGGTAATTCCACTCATACAGTGCAGTGGTCGTATCCAGACCTTCATAGCACTGCAAACGAATTAGTTTTGTATCCAGTACTTTAGAGAGAACTTTGGCCACTTCAGTTTTTCCAACACCGGGTTCACCTTCCAGAAATAAAGGTTTTCCAAGTTTGGTAGAGAGAAATATCGTCGTTGCCAGTTTACGATCGCAAATATAATTCTGTTCTGCAAAGCTCTGTTCGATATGTTCGATAGAGTTAAAACAACGGTAAATTAATTGTTGCATTGGCGTATCTGATTATTTATGTGTTCAATCTACCAGCATACTGTTGCGTATTGAAAAAAGAAAGGGTTTGCGAATCATTAGTTATGGATAGATAAGAGCAATAATTTATCGATCAAAATATTTATGTCTCTTAAATTAATAATCAATGCTGTTAATAAAAAATCATAAATAATTGCTATTGCTGGTATTTTCATAAAATAGTTTCATGTAAAAATTCATGCCAAATGCTTTTCAGTAATTTGATCCATATCAATAAAAGTTATTATTCTGCCAAAATGTAAAAATTCCATAAAACTAAAACATACGGTAACGTATTGACAAACTATTTGAGAGGCAATATTATTTCTGTATCATCTAATAATCCGTGTCTGTCTTTTTTCACGCGATAAAAATTTATAAAACCAGGTGGTATAACAGGGGGGGTCGTAGTGTGAATAACATAACGAATAACTTGTATCGATTATTGCTTGCCAGTCTCTTTTTGGTGGGTATTTCTTCAAATGCGTTTGCCTGGAAATCCAAAGATGGCAAGTGGGTAGCCCACGGCTATATAGAAAATTCCAGTCATGGTCGTAATCACACTGGCGTATCCAGATCTCGTAGCCGAGGACAACTGGAATGGTCCAGGTCTATCGGCACAGTCGGTATTTTTCGTAATGTCTCCATGCACGGTACCCTGCGTGGTAGTTATGATGCCGCTTATGAGCTGAATGATAATAATTTTGGGGATAACGCCGGTGGTCCGGTTAGATTGCAACAACAGTTCTTTCCAGCAGGTGTGCCAGGTTTTGGTGGACCATTAGCCGCTGGATTTACAGCTGGATCTGTTGCATGGGGCGGTGGTCTCGCTCTGTTTAATTCCGGAGGCATCGGAGGTGCAGCGAATCCGAATGATGGTTTGGCTTTACTTGGTGCAGATCTACACGGCGGTACAGGTACTGGAGTAGGCCTGGCTTACCCTGTCCGACCTTGTGATACGGATTCTCGCGGTTGTATCGATGGTTATATGGATGCCGATAAACAGGAACTAATCTCACCAGAATTTAATGATCGCGCCGATGTAATCCGCGAAGCCTATATTGATGCAACGATTCCATTGAACGGCGGGAAAGAAATCAATTTTCGTGTTGGCCGACAACAGGTGGTTTGGGGTCGTACCGATCTATTTCGTGTGTTGGATATTGTCAATCCAGTTGATTTTTCCGCACAAAATATTTATGAAGAACTGGAAGATGCTCGTATTCCGATGGGCATCTTAAATATGGAATACCGTGCCGGTGGGGGAAAGACTTTTGAAGACCTGAACTTTCAATTGCTGTGGAAGTTCGAGCAGGCCCGACCACATACCTTGGGTCAGGGTGGCTCGACTTATAGCATCTTGCAAGCAGGGAATTTCTTCCGGGCGATGGGGACTTGTTGGCAGGTCGGTTGTACCGTGGGTAATTTCGCGGTTGGTGCCGGCGCAACAGATTTTGGTCCTGGCCAAATAGGTATTCGTCGGGCTAATACACCTGATTGGGACATTGAAGATAACGATATTGGTGCACGAGTAGAAGGTGTTTATAAGGGTGTCGGTTTTTCATTAAATACGATGTATTACAATTCACATTTGCCTTCATTACGAGGCGGTATTACTTCAACAGATGCCTTTACCGGAGCAACTGGAGTTTTCCCACATGCTTTGGCATTTGATATTGATTTTCCGCGAATCTTTATGTTTGGTGGTTCGGCTGATTTTTATGTAGAAAAAATAAAATCGGCATTTCGCATAGAGGCGGCATGGACTACCGGTGAAGAATTTGCGGACACGTCCACCTCGCGATTATTTGATGATTCGGATGTAATGCGTTATGTCATCGGTTGGGACAGACCCACTTTCATTCCCTTCCTGAATAAAAACCGTGCGTTTCTGTTATCTGGACAATTGTTTGGTCAGCACATTTTGAATCATAATTTAACAACAGGTCCAACTGGTTTGAATGTTGGTATGGTGGATTGGAAAGATAACTGGATCGGAACCTTTTTAATTCAGGGTTTTTACAAAAACGACACGGTGTTACCACGCGTGATCACTGCCTACGATGTACGTGCTCAGGCTGGAACTGTTGCACCACAGGTCGAATGGTTAGTCAGCAACAACTGGAAGATTACTTTCGGGGCCAACTTAAAATTTGGTCATGGCGCACGGATGTTTGACGATAATCGTAGTGCTGTTCCTTATGGTACTTTGGCCGCGTTGACTCCTGCGCCTGGTGTTGGGGGCAGTACAGGTCTCGGTGGTTTTGAACCCTTAGGTCGTTTCCGTTCCGGTCCGATTGGTATGGCACAGGCTGAAGATGAAGTTCAAATCAGCCTGCGTTATCGCTTCTAATAAACAATCCCGAAGTTGAGGAGAATAAAATAATGAATACAGTATTAAGGTTACTCACTTTGTCTCTGGCAGTGTTTGCTTCAGGGATGGTTTATGCGGTTTCTGACGAAGAAATACAGAAGTCATTCTACCCTTACAATGGATGGACACCGACCGCTGATGGTTATGAACCGGGTGCGGTTGTCAATCAATCCAATGTTGAAAAATACAAGGCGATCCTGGATGAAGCTCTATACGAGTTTGTAAAAAATGGCTGGGTTGAAGTCCAAACGGCAGCGACTACAGATTTTCCATTATCTGATGATTATGTGAATGCAACCAAGCAACATTCTGATGGTGTTTCTCTGAATGCAAATGGAACGTTGAATGGTTATGTTGCCGGGCGTGCCTTTCCTCAGGAGCCTGATGCCAATGATCCTGATGCCGGCCAGAAAATGGTCTGGAATTATCAATATGGATTTAACTCGGGTGATTCAGAATCGATAGAACCATTCTGGTGGACTTATCGTGATATGAAAACCGGTAAGACTGAACGGGTATTGAAGTTTTCCTGGCACTTTATGAATTACAATCATCGTGTCACCTTTGATCCCAAACCGGAATTTGATAATAATCCGGCCGAGATCTTTCGCGGTATCTATACTAAGGTTTTGGAGCCGTTCGATTTAAAAGATACGCAATTATTAATTCATCGTTATCAGGACGACACCAAGCGTGACGATGGCTGGTTGTATCTTGGCTTCCAGCGTCGTGTTAGACGTCTTGCAACTGGACAAATCACAGATGCCTTTTTAGGTAGCGATCTTATGATTGAAGATTTCGAGGGCTATAATGGTCGTGTCTCGGATTACAACTGGACATACGCTGGTACTCGAAATCTGTTATTGCCATTCTATAATCATAATGAGCAGAATTTGTCCGCTGATCCGGCTGACGATCAAGAAGGCTATCGGTTTGTTGATGTTCACGGTAAGGGAAACTGTTTCCCGAATGTGACATACCAGTTACGCAAGACTTATACCTTGGAGGGTACACCGAAAGATCCAAACCATCCTATTGGTAAACGAGTTATTAATCTGGATAGTCAAACGATGACCATGGCATCACTGGTTACCTATGACAAGAAAGGTGATCTCTGGAAATGGTTTCCAATAGGAAAGACCCATAGCTCTAATCACATTGACAGGAACAAGGGTAAAGGTGTTGCGTTAGATGACTATGCTGTATTGGTTGATGTGCAGGCTATGCATTGCACTACTTTACAATTCAAGAGCATTATTACTGATGATGTAAATCAGCCTGGATTATTTTCAGTGCAAAATTTGCGTAAATCAGGTCGTTAATTTTATTTAGCTCTCTTTCAAATAATGGAGTTTTAATTCAAAGGGGGATTTATCCCCCTTTTTTTATGTACAGGATGTACTGTATGCCGCGAGCGCAGGACGCGCAGGAGCGGCGATTTACATGGATGGATAGTATGTCGCGAGAGGACACGACTACATGGATGTAGGAGGTAGAGTAACGCCAGGAGCAGTTACCGAGGAAGTCCGAAGCGACGATTTACATGGATGTCTAGTTTAAACGATGTTGCGAAACGTCTTAAAGACTTAGACAGTATCATCAAATGGATTTTGTGGGATAGAGTAATACCGGGAACAGTTAATAGAGAAAGTGTGCAGAACATTTTTACGAGGACACAGGGTGTTCGAAGCGACGACGTACAGATTGTATGTCAGGGATCGCATGGAATAATTATTTAGATGGACGACTGTAAGGGGTGTGGGCAGGTGCTTTGTCAATTTACTTTATTTTTTTGTTATTTCCTGGCTAAAGGCTGCATCATTATTTCTGCTTTGATGTCTAATCTTTTCATGCGTTTCGTCATGGGCTCTTTTACGGACACGGTACATTCCCCACAAATATAGTAGTACATCAAACGAGAGCGAATTTCTGCTTCTTGTTTGTCAAAGCCAATATCAATGAATAATCCATGCAAAAATGACAAACGTATTTTATCTATGTATTCCACTACTTTTCTTACTTTAGTGTCATTTCTTGCCCAGTTGCGCACAAAAGGGTCGTATTTGGTGCGTTCATTTCCAATAATATCTCTTAGTGTATTAATCAGACGTTGCTTTGGGCTGCCATGAAATTCATTAGCGGCATCAAGCACGCTTTGTGTCATTTCTTTTTCCCAATATTCGAGTAAAGCATCATGGAGTTCTGTACGGTTTTTAAAGTGCCAATAAAAGCTGCCTTTAGTGACATTCATCTTTTTTGCAAGTGGTTCTATACGAACAGCATCGATTCCATCTTTATACAACGTATCAAATGCAGCGAGAACCCATGATTCACGGGAAAGTTGTTTATTTTTTTTATCGCTTGTAGCCAACATAGATTTATAGAAATTAGCTTAATTAGGGTAAAGAGCTATAAGTTACTTGCCATTTTTATATCAGTTACCTATTATACATACGGAACCGTATGGAAGCTATATATTATTGAATGACTCATTAACTAATTTAAGCGGAAGTTAAGTAACGGGTGATTATAAGGTAATTACATATGAAGCTGAATAACAATAGTTCGCTGATTTATAATATTTACCAAGCAAGTCAGATCTAAATAATTGAATAGTCAGGACAAACATAACTATATGTACGTGACCAGAGTTACAAAATTAATTCACAAACTTTTTTTTCTTCGAATCTGGTTAATTCTGTCGGTACTGTGCGGTACGGCCTGTGAAGCACCACTGAATCTCGAAGGTGTAAAAGCTCAGTCTCATCAATCTATATTACGCTTTGATCATTATCAGGCCGCGGCGACAAACAACGATTCAATTGTTGTAGTCGGTTCGGCAGGTGTTGTTCTTGTTTCAACAGACAAAGGTGAATCCTGGTCGAGGCAAATACTATCAGATTATCCGGCTCTCATTGATGTTGTTGCCTGTCCCGATAGTTCTTATGTTGCTCTGGATTTTAATCATAACATCTGGTCGAGTAATGATAATGCCAGGACATGGAACAAAAGGTCTATCGATTCTACAGAAGTTCCGCAGGCGATTACTTGCGATCCAGATAATAAGATTTGGGTCGTTGCAAGTTTCAGTACTATTTTGAATAGTCCTGATCAGGGTGATACCTGGGAAAGCATTTCAATGGATGAAGATCTGATGTTGACATCAATACAATTTATTGACGAACAAACTGTGTTTGTAACAGGTGAGTTTGGCACCGTATTGAAAAGTAGTAATGCCGGTAAAACATGGGACTATATGGAACCATTGCCTGGAGGATTTTACCCCCAAGCAAGTTATTTTATGGATAGTGAAAACGGGTGGGTCGTTGGACTTAGAGGCAAAGTTTTCTATACGAACGATGGAAGTAATAGCTGGCAACTTCAACCAACAGATATAGATATACCCCTCTATGGTGTTATGGCAGGTGAATCAAAGGTATATGCTGTTGGTGATACTGGCAAGGTGCTTGAATATGACAATGGCCAATGGCAACAACTTTCGCATGATTTTCCGATCCGGTTTTATCTTCGTGCAGTATTGCAATTGAATGATAAATCCATTCTTTTGGCTGGTGGTGCAGGTGCTCTACACAAATATAAATTTGATTAGTGTGATATTTACATAAGATCAGGTCAGGAGAAAAAGTTTGAATAAGTTTGTACAACAATTACATAAAATTGATGCAGTAGTTTTTAAATATCCGTTTCATGTTCTGACGGCAATCTTGCTGATAACGATTTTCTTTGCTGTGCAGATCCCAGCTGTAAGAATGGTTTCGGATTTTGCAGATCTTTTACCGCAGGAACATTCGTATATCAAGTTGCACAACGATATACGAGATACCTTTGGCGGTGCCAATAATGTGATTATTGCTGTAGAAGTAAAAGAAGGAACTATCTTTAGCAACGATACACTGGATCGTATTCATCGTATTACCCAGGCTGTCGATCAGCTACCTTCCATTAATCATAATCTTGTTAACAGCCTGACACATCGTACCACAAGAAAAATCTGGCTCAGTGAAGTGGGTAATATTAAATCCACACCACATTATGATCCGAATAAAGAAGGTGGTTACACTGAAGAAGAACTTGTTCAGATGCGTGATGATGTTATTTCCAATGTTCGTGTTTATGGTCTGTTAGTTTCTCCGGATCTTAAGTCTGCATTAATAAAGGGAACGCTGCTTGAAGGTGAACTGGATTACAATAAAGTATTTAAAGGTTTGCAGAAGATTCGTGAAAATGAGTTAACCTCTGATATAAATATTTATGCTACTGGTCAACCTGTTCTGGTTGGTTGGGTGGCTAGCTATGTTGGTGAGATTTTGCAGATCTTTTTATATACCGTACTTATTATGTTGTGTCTTTTGATAATCTATTTTAGACGTTTATACGGTATCATTTTGCCAATTATCGGGATTGTTCTGACCTCTATTTGGGGTGTTGGTATACTCTCCCTACTGGGTTATAACCTTGATCCCCTAATGATGGTCATCCCATTTCTGATATCGGCACGTGCAATGTCACACGGCATACAGATTGTTGAACGATATTATCTGGAACTTGAAGAATGTGAAAATAGTGAACGTGCTGCGCGTAAGACTTTCGAAAGCTTGTTCAGGCCAGGAACACTCGGTGTTATTTCTGATGCGATTGGTCTGCTACTAATATCACTGGGTTCTGTCCCTATTAATGACAAGCTGGCTGAATATGCATCCCTCTGGGCATTCTGTGTCATATTCACTGTGTTAATTACAATTCCGGTAATGTTGTCTGTATTACCTAAACCGAAAGAGACCGGTATGCGTACTGGTTTGATACGAAAAATATTTCCCAAGATTGCTTTGGCTTTAGCCAGCAAACAAAGAGCAATCGTTATTCTGTTGATATCCGCAATATTGTTAGGAATTGGTGGTTACTTTAGTTCATGGGTACAAATCGGTGAAGCGGAACCTGGATCACCGTTACTTTATCTTGATCATGACTACAATGTCTCTTCAAAAGCAATTAATGATCGATTTCCTGGATCAGAAGAATTATTCATTATTGGTAAAACAACGGAAAAACATGGATTGAAACAACCGGAAGTCATTAATGCTCTGGCACATTTCCAGAACCATATGCTTTACGATCCTGAATTAGGTGGAGCCAAAGGATTACCTAACCTGATAACATCAGTTAATAGAATATTGCACAATGATGATCCGCGTTGGCAGCAGGTACCTGAAGATCCTTCCTACGTTGGTGGTTTAATGTTCGCCTTTATGATGTCTAGTCCAATTCAAGGTGGTTTACTTGAATTTCTGGATGCAGATGAACAGCATGCCAATATGGTCTTCTATTATAAAGACCATAAAGGCGAGACGATTCGAAGGGCAATACATCAGGTTAAAGCCTGGATTGATGAATACGGTGACAAGGTAGATGGTTTAAAAATAAAACTGGCTGGAGGAACTATCGGTGTGACGGCCGCAATCAATGAAGCAGCCTATAGTACGAATCTTGTCGTTATCCCATTGGTGCTGCTTTTAATCTTTGTGTTTGTTACATTTTTTTACTGGTCTTTCCATGCGGGCTTTTTAATGGTTTTAGCGATGACTTTTGCCACGACTCTTTCTTATGCCTATATGGGCATTAATGGTATTGGTATCAATGTTAATACAGTACCAATTATTGCGGTTGGTATTGGTGTCGGTATCGATTATTCAATTTATATTATGGATCGTATCAGGGAGGAAGCATGTAACTTTACAGATATAACCGATGCCGTTATCAGGGCTATCAGCACAACGGGAGTTGCTGTTGGATTTACTGCCTTGACCTTGATAGGCGGTGTGATTATGTGGGTATTAGTTTCATCATTACGCTTTCAGGCAGATGCTGCCCTCTTATTGTCGGTTATGTTGATACTGAATGCATTAGCATCAATTTTTCTGGTTACTGCCTGGATTACAATTTTCAAACCTGAGTTTATTACCAGGGAATTACGACCCAGCCAGGGATGAACATCTCAGGATGTTTTCTTATAAAAAAGTATTTGCCTGTTTAAAAAACTGTTCGGTTACTATCTTATTTATTATTTATATTGAACCAAACTTATCCTTGGTAGAGGTGTTTAATGGAGTTTAAAGAAATTTCATTATGTCAGGCTGAAAACACAATTCTTGCACATAGTCTTAATCTCACTAAAAGTAAGTTAAAAAAAGGAACATTACTTAGCAAAGAGGACATTATTGAGTTAGAAGAAAGTGGTTATCAAGAAATTATGGTGGCAATTCCTGCTGAAGATGACATTTCTGAAAATATTGCCGCAGAGAACCTTGCCAGTGCAATTGCTGGAGAACTGGTCGATGTCGAAAAGCCTACAACAGGGCGCTGTAATTTAAGGGCGAAAAAAGACGGATTGTTGGTTATAGACAGGACTCCACTTGACCAAATAAATTTTGTTCATGAGTCATTAACCGTAGCCACAATAGAACCTTTTGTTCAGGTTTATCAGGGGCAATTAATTTCCACTATAAAGGTGATTCCTTATGCCGTTGCAAACGCTACGCTTCAAACATGCCTGGCTATTGCAAAAGAAAAACCTAATATTATTCGTGTGGCTCCCTTTAAATCTAAAACAGTGGGCTTTATTCAGACCAGAGTAAATGGACTTAAGCCAAGCATTTTAGATAAAACAACAAAGGTTTTATTACAACGTCTTAAACGACTAAATAGTCACATAACACAAGAAATTCGCTGTCAGCACGATAGTGGTGAAGTAACAAAAGCAATCAAAGAGTTGCAGGGACGTGATGTAGATATATTAATTATTTCAGGTGCAACTGCTGTGGCTGATCGTAATGATGTTGTGCCTTCTGCGATTACTGAGTGCGGAGGCGAAATTATTCATTTTGGTATGCCTGTAGATCCAGGTAATCTTTTACTATTGGGAAGGTGTCATGAAAAATATGTTTTAGGGATGCCCGGTTGTGCCCGTTCACCCAAGTTTAATGGTTTCGATATCATTCTAGACAGGTTGTTTGCTGACGTACCAGTAACGGCAAAAGATATAATGAAGATGGGTGTTGGCGGTTTATTAAAAGAAATTACTGAAAGACCTCAACCAAGAGCACTGCTTTCAAAAAAAGACAAGGTGAAAAAATCTATGAAGGTATCAGCTATTGTTTTGGCTGCAGGTCAATCGCGTCGAATGGGTGATGTGAATAAACTTTTGATGACGTTTAATGAACAGCCAATGATTAGACATATTACTAATACTCTTAAAGAATCTTGTTTAGATGAAGTTATCGTTGTTACCGGCTTTGAAGCGGAACAAATAAAAAACTCGTTAGACGATTATGATGTCAAGTTTGTTAATAACCCGGATTATGAACAGGGATTGAGTACTTCACTGATAGCGGGTTTACAAACCATCGATAAGAAGACTGATGCCGTTATTATTTGTCTGGGAGATATGCCGATGGTGACAAGTGAAGGCATTAAACAATTGATTGAGGAGTTTGATCCAGATGCAAATAAGGAAATATGCGTGCCGACATATCAGGGTAAGCGGGGTAACCCCATTTTATGGTCGCGCCGATTTATAAATGAAATGCTGCAATTAGAAGGCGATGTTGGTGCGAAGCATCTATTATTTAAATATGATGATATTGTTCATGAAGTGTCTATGCAGGATTCAGGCGTGTTACTGGATTTTGATACGCGGCAGGCGATCAGCGATTTTCAGGAATAGACAGCTCAGAAATTAAATATTATAAATAAGATAACGATCTGTTGTTATGATGTCGATAAATTCATGCAAGGTTACTATTTCTAAGGTGATGCGTTGAGAAAAAAAGATAAACAAGAAGCTGAAGAATTGAATGAGTCAGTTCGCCACGCTATTGTTCAGGTTGATACTCAACAGTTTGCAGACAGTAATTTCACTACATTCGAATGCAAACAATTTGAATTACCGGGTGGACTGACTGTTTACGATATCGAGATAGATCCCGTCATTATCGAACGTAATCCAAATCACATCAGCGAGGATAACAATCAGGATTATTTTTTGTCCACCTTGTTGCATGGTAAGGTCAGCATCCAACAGGCAGATGCAGAATATACATTGGAACCGGGACAACTGGCATTGATAGCTGGAGGACTGCCTTACACCACCAAATATGAAATTCCCAGCCGCAGATTGATAGTCCGTATTCCTGAAAATGTTTTTAAAGAACGCCTGTTAAGTTGTCACCAGAATATCGTTATGGGCAATTTACCCAGCGAAGGTTTGGGTCATATCGTGAATGAATTATTGAAGTCGGTAGCCTTTGAAGCGCAAACATTATCGATAACGGAACAATATACTCTGACTCAAAGCCTGCTTGAATTAACCGGAGCATTGGCAAGGTCTACGGTTAAATATGATGATCTGAAACCCGTATCAAAACAATCTGCATTATTAAACAGAGTCTATGCTTATCTGGAAGAGAATTTTATGGACTCTGATCTTACACCTGAAAAAGTTGCTAATGCGAATAAAATTTCAACCCGATATCTTCATAGTCTGTTTAGTCAATCTGGTACAACAGTGCTGAAATGGGTTTGGGAAAGGAGACTCCGAGCAGCGAGAAATGATTTAATGGATCCATCACAGGTACAAGCAAGAATAAGCGAAATTGCATTTCGCAGAGGATTTAATGACTCTGCTCATTTCAGTCGTTCATTTCGTAATCGCTTCGGTATCTCACCGACAGAATTACGAGAACGAGCAAAACAGACCAAATTTGATCAGGAACTTCCCGACGCATAATCCTGCTGCTGCACTAGCAGTCAATACCTGAAACGTCCAAAGTCAAGACGACCCTTCTAGTGGGTATTAACATAGCCTGAATAATATTATTTGTTGTCGATTAGTTATGTTTAATTGCTATCGCTAATTGTCGAAATTCAGGAGATAAAAAGAATGAGTACTTCCGTTAGCCCTAAAGTGGGCGTCATATTTAAATCTTACGAGCCAATGTCATCAATGCAGAAATATGCGGCACAGACTGAGGCATCTAACATGATGGGTGGGTTCTGGATAGCTGAAGCTTATCATTGGTTTCGTCAATACGGTCTGGAATCACGAGGCTGTTTTGCTACCTTGGCTGCTGTCGCGCTGGCGACTAAAAAAATACCCGTTGGGCTTGGAATTACTTCTCCTTATATCAGACATCCAACCGTACAAGCTTCTGAAGCTGCTGCTATCGATGAATTGTCTAACGGTCGTTTCATTATGGGTATCGGTGTCGGTAAAGTGGGTATCGAATATCTGGAATACGATATAGATGTTATGAAACCTGTTCATGTGCATAGTGAATCGATGGATATCATGCGTAAGGTCTTCAGTGGAGAAGCCTTTAGCTACAAAGGAAATTTATATGAATCTTCCATGCCTGCTTATGATCGTGCCGGCGATGGTCTGCGTACTGATATTCCTATCTATGTGGGTGCAACTGGTCCTTTTATGCAGCGACTGAGTGGACGTGAAAGTGATGGTATGTTGACTGCTGGTTTAACTTCACCGGCATTTTTGAAATATGCCATCGATAATATGAACAAAGGGGCAGAAAAAGCAGGTCGTAACTTACCCGCAGATTTCCCTGTTGGTGGTGTTATTTTATGTGCCTGTTCCAAAGACGGCGCCAAGGCCAAAGATGCGACCCGTTCATATACTGGTACCTATGTTGTTAACAAGATCCGCAATATCAAGAACGATGTCATTCTGGCCGGTTCCGGCTTGCCTGATTCTGCCTGGGATCCTTTCCGTGAAGCCATTGCTGCCGGTACTCAGGACAATGTTACTCATCTGGTTACTGATGAAATGATGCGCGCTTTTACAGTCATATCGGGCACACCGGAAGAATGTCTGGAAATTACTCAGGAGTTGGTGGATGCCGGTCTGAATTTGCCTTTGCTTGAAGTTGTAGGGGCTACTGAAAAGGACAATCTGGAAACTATCAAGTTGATGGGTGAGCACGTTGTACCCAATTTGAAACCACAAATAGTGGAAGGTTAAGTTTTATGAGACTGGCTAGTTTTATTATTAAAGATTCTGGTAAGAGCACTATCGGTAGTTTTGTTGATGGTGTTTATCTTGACCTGAATACTCTAAGTGATGGCGTACTGCCAGACAATTTGCTTGAGTTTCTGCAAGGGGGCGACACTGCCATGCAAAAGGCCCGCAACCTGACGGCGTCAGCAGATATGAGTTCTGCCTATAAGGAAGATCAAATCGAACTGCTGGCACCAGTACCGTTGCCGGGCAAGATCATACACACGGCCTGTAACTTTGATGCGCATCTTAATGAGTTAACAACCTGGAATGACGCAGAATGGGAGTCACATAACTGGAAAGATTTTCACTTTGAACATCCCACTGGATTTTTGCAGGCCCCATCTTCAGTGTGCGCACATAATGCGGGCGTACCTATTCCAAAATTTACCAAGCAGCTCGATTATGAAATTGAAATAGGTATTGTCATTGGGAAAGAGGCGTTTGAAGTGAAAATTGAAGATGCCATGGACTATGTCGCTGGTTATACCATTTTTAATGATCTGTCTGCGCGCGACATTCAAGCTCGCGAACATTCTAATAAAGTTATTCTGATGGGTAAGAGTTTTAAAAATTCTTGTCCGTTGGGTCCCTTATTAGTCACGCCGGATGAGTTGTCTGATCCACACAATCTGGATATGAAGTTACGCGTGAATGGTGAAGTACGACAAGATAGTAGTACCTCTGCCATGCATTACAAGACAGCCGAGCTTGTATCGTGGTGGTCATTAATGGGTTTGTATCCTGGTGATGTAATTACCAGTGGTAGCCCTCCAGGCGTTATTGCCGGAATGGAAAATCCTGTCTGGTTAAAACCGGGTGATGTCGTTGAAGCAACCGTAGCCGAGTTGGGAGTATTAACCAGCAATATTGTTTAACAAAACTCTGATTATTTCAGAGTGACCATACGAATATAAAAGAGGTTTGAATCATGTCAAAAACTGTAAACAGTGATCTCGTTACCAAAGCGATAGAACAAATTGATCGTGATCGCCTGGTCAAACTGGTGATGGATCTTGTCGATATCCCCAGCCCAACAGGTGAAGAAGAATGTGTTGCCCGCGCTGTCCATAGTGAACTGGGGGATGCGGGGTTCGATGCTACTTTACAGCCTATAGGTGATGATCGATACAATGCTATTGGTCGTTTACAAGGACAAGGCGGTGGTAAATCCTTGATGTTCAATGGTCACCTTGATACATCATTTGGTCCTGAACAGGCACACCGTGGTATAGGTTACGAATGTAAAGCAACGTTGATTGATGATGAATGGATCTATGGTATGGGTTCATTCAATATGAAAAGCGCAATGGGAACATACATCACTGCTGCTGAAGCGATTCAGAAAGCGGGGATAAAACTGGGTGGTGATATAGTTATTGCCGGTGTTGCTGGTGAGATCGAAAAGGCGCCTGTTAATGAATATGAAGGTCGACAATATCAAGGCTATGGTGTGGGGACTAAATATGCTATTACCCATGGAGCAGTGGCTGATTTTTGTATTTTAGGCGAACCAACCAACATGATGTTGATACCACGCCATTGTGGAACCACATGGGTCAAGATCACTGTGCCAGGTCGTTTGATACATACTGCCTGGTCGGATGTTGATTCTAATGCGATCAATAAATCGCGTAAGGTATTAGACGCCATTCATACTTGGATACCGGATTATTGTAAACGTAATCAAATGGGTGACTTTCAGCCACGCGTAAATGTTTCGGCCATTGAAGGCGGATGGCCATGGCGTGGTGCACGCACACCTGATAATTGCGTTATCTATCTGGACGTGCGTTCTTTGCCAGACCAGCTTCCGGTTGATGCCTATAATGAAGTGCGTGAAGTGATTCGAAACGTAGTCAATGAAAATCCTGAACTTGAAGGAACCAGGGCAGAGATTTTTGTTTCAGCGCCAGGTACTTCAATCCCGGATGATCATGAACTAATTACTACTATTGTTGATGCGCATACTCAACAATTAGGTAAGGCACCAGAGATGGGTGTTGAGACCTGGTATAGTGATGCAGCGCATATGAACCGTTATGGTATACCGACAGTTAATTACGGATCGGCTGGCAGGATTAAAAGCGGTGGTGGTGGTTTTTCTACGCATCAGGGTGAGGCGGTACATATTGGTGATATGCTGGATATTATCAAAGTCTATATTCAGGTTTTATTGACAACTTGTGGTGTGGTTGAATAAGTAAACATACAAATGCAATACAAGGCTGTAATAAAAAAGACGGAACAGGGCGAACGCCTGAGCTCTGAAGAAGCCTTACTGCTTGCTGATTATACAAACATCGAAGTCTTGACCAATGTTGCTGCGGCAATACGTGATCGTGAACATGCTGACAATGTCACCTATTCACCAAAAGTTTTTATTCCTCTGACAAAATTATGTCGTGATGTTTGTCATTACTGTACCTTCGCTGAGACACCTAAGAAAAATGAAAGAACTTATTTAACGGCGGAGCAGGTCCTGGAGATCGCAAATGCAGGTAAACAAGCGGGATGTAATGAGGCGTTGTTTACTTTAGGTGATAAACCCGGTCTTCGTTATCAATCCGCGCGGGAAGAACTCAACAAACTTGGCCATTCCACGACACTTTCTTATCTGGAGGAAATGGCGAAACTGGTGATAGATGAAACAGGTTTGTTACCTCATCTTAATCCCGGTGTGATGAGTCGTCATGATTTATTAAGTTTGCGTAAGGTATCCGTTTCACAAGGTTTGATGCTGGAAAGCCTTTCCATGAGGCTGTGTGAGAAGGGAGGTCCCCATTATGGTTCTCCAGATAAACATCCTGTTACTCGTCTTGGCAGTATTGCCGCTGCAGGTGGTGCGCGAGTTCCGTTTACATCAGGAATTCTGATCGGTATAGGTGAAACTCGCAGGGAAAGAATTGAATCGTTATTAGCTTTACGTGAATTGCATGAAGCGGATGATCATATTCAGGAAATTATTATTCAGAATTTCCGTCGGAAGCCCGGCACCAAGATGCATAATGCACCGGAACCGGATCTGAATGATTTGGTCTGGACGATAGCAATAGCTCGACTTATATTTGGTGCCCGTATGAACATACAAGCGCCACCTAATTTAATGCCAGATGCTATGTCACAATTAATTAATGCCGGGATTAATGACTGGGGTGGTGTTTCACCGATAACGCCGGATCATGTTAATCCTGAAGCAGCATGGCCGCAGTTAAATAAACTTAGCGAAGCGACAGAAATGACAGGCAAACATCTGGTTGCCAGATTACCGATCTATCCCGACTATGTGAATTCACTTGATAAGTGGATTGATCCTGAATTACACAAACAGGTTTTAAATAAGGTTGATGCTGAAGGCTATGCTCGTACTGATAATTGGTATGCTGGTTCTGATCATGCAGTACCGAAGCAGATGACAGCAAACAATGTTGTACCGGCATATAAAAGTAATATCAGTCAGTTAATCGATAAGGCTTGTAGTGGCAAGACGCTAGCTGAAAAAGATATCGTGAAACTCTTTAATGCAAGGGAACGTGATTTTAACTATGTTTGCCGTGCTGCGAATGAATTACGTTCTGAAGTGAATGGCGATGCGGTAACTTACGTGGTAAACCGAAATATTAATTACACTAACATTTGTTATTTTGGCTGTCGCTTTTGTGCGTTTTCAAAGGGGCATGTCAACGAACATCTACGTGAACCTGGTTATAATCTGAGTTTGTCTGAAATTCAAAAGTTGGTAAGGTCTGCATGGTCTAAAGGTGCAACGGAAGTTTGCCTTCAAGGTGGTATCCACCCTGAATATACAGGCGAAACATATCTCTCCATCACTCGTGCCGTAAAGCAGGCACAACCACAGATACACGTGCATGCTTTTTCACCATTAGAAATAACACACGGAGCAGACACATTGGGAATATCAATTCGTGATTATCTTTTGGAATTGAAAAAAACAGGGTTAAGTTCTCTGCCTGGAACCGCTGCCGAGATACTGGATGATGAGATCCGTTCAATAATTTGTCCTGATAAACTAAACACAGAACAGTGGTTGAATGTTATTAAAACAGCACATGAAATTGGTCTTTCGACAACAGCAACAATAATGTTCGGCCATGTTGATACCCCTGTGCATTGGGCAAGACACTTACTAAGGATACGAAAATTACAACAAGAAACGGGCGGGTTTACTGAATTCGTACCATTACCCTATGTTCATATGTCAGCTCCACTCAGCCGTAAAGGTAGAGCGCGACCTGGACCTACGTTTCGTGAAACCTTATTAATGCATGCGGTTGCCCGTCTGGTCTTTCATACACATATCGACAATATTCAAGCCTCATGGGTTAAGCTGGGTAAAGAAGGTGTAAAAGCTTGTCTCGATGCCGGCGTTAATGATCTTGGTGGAACATTAATGTATGAAAGTATTAGTCGCTCAGCTGGAGCTGTTCATGGACAGGAATTTTCTAAAGTGGAGTTGTGTCAATTGATACTGGATTGCAATAGGACCCCGCAACAACGAACAACCTTGTATGGACAGATCGAATCAGACTATATGGGACTTACGGAACGGTGTGTACATTAATTATAAAAATATTGTATATCTGTGCTCTCATTTGTTTCAAAAATGGGTAGTACTAATTTCAATATATTGACGTGTAATAAGAAGGTGGCTATTTATTATTATTTGACAACGGTGCAAATTTTATGACTTTACCTCAAGAGCGTTTTAATTTTTCAGCAATGCCACAACGGGAAAAGTTGGAATTACCCAATGGTGCCCGCCTTGCGGTGTATCTGGTAGTAAATGTTGAGCAGTGGGACATCGAAAAACCAATTGCTCGTGAGTATGTCAGTTCACCAGCTGGCGTAAAAACAGTTCCTAATGTACCAAATTGGGCCTGGCATGAATACGGAATGCGTGTTGGAATCTGGCGAATGATGGAGTCTTTGAAAAAACGTGACATACGTGCCGGCGCTGCTATGAATGCCCAGGTTTGTGAAGGTATGTGGGAACCTGTTGCTCGCGGTATACTTGATGCTGGTTGGGACTTTATGGGGCACGGCTATACACAGACCGCCATGCATGTAGTAGAAGATCAACAAGCATCTATTACAAAATCATTTGAAGTATTGAAAGCTTATTCTGGTAAGGCTCCAAAAGGTTGGCTTGGTCCGGGACTACATGAAACACTGGATACTCTTGACTACCTTGCTAATACAGGCTTTAAATATGTCTGTGATTGGCCGATGGATGAACACCCGGTTGTAATGAAAACCCATTCGGACAATATCATGGCAATGCCGTATTCTTTTGAGTTAAGTGATCTGCCAATGATGGTCGTTCACCAACATCAATCACAAGTATGGTTACAAAGAGCAATTGATCAGTTTGATTATCTTTATCAGGAAGGCGCAAAACAACCCCGCATTATGTGTATGTCGGTGCATCCTTACATCATGGGGACGCCACATCGGATCAAATATTTCGAGGCAGTTTACGATTATATGTTAAAGAAAAAAGAGGTATGGTTTGCGACACCCGATGAAATTTATGACTGGTTCAAGGAAAAATAGACAGTATTGGATGATAACTCTTAACTTGAATGATAACTTGTAAACACATAATTTAAGTATGTGATTAAATAATTTCTTTAAACGTTGCTGTGAAGTGACGCAGAAAGGGTGGCGAGTTAGTAATACGAAGTCCTATCAATTTATCTCTTTGCTCAAACAGTTCTGCTGCGGACTCAACAACATAATCAATATGACTTTGTGTATAAACCCGGCGTGGTAGTGCTAGTCGTACTAATTCTAAATCTGGCGCTTTTCCATTGCCACCAAACATGACGCTGCCTATTTCGCATGCACGAACACCACCAGTTCTATAAAGACCACAAACCAGAGCCTGGCCCGGGTAGTGTGATGGTGGAATATGAGAACAACAATGACCGGCATCAATATAGATAGCATGTCCTCCGGGCGGTTCGATGATTTGATAACCAATCGCTTTAAGTTTTTCTCCCAAATATTCTGTCGAACGGATTCGATATGATAAGTAGTCTTCTTCTACGACTTCCTCAAAGCCCTGTGCCATGGCTTCCAGATCACGACCTGCAAGACCTCCATAGGTGACATAGCCTTCTGTTAAGATTAGCAAAGCACCTGCGTGTTCTGCTAATTCTTGATCTCGTAATAACAATATGCCACCGATATTTACTAAACCGTCTTTTTTAGCGCTAATGGTAGCACCGTCGGCAAGTTCAAAAATATCACTAACGATATCACGAACAGACCGATCAGCTTGTCCAGCTTCACGTTGCTTTATGAACCAGGCGTTTTCCGCAAAACGACAGGCGTCGAGAAATAGAGGTATATCGTATTGATTACAAATGGCGCGCACAGCCCGTAAATTTTTCAAGCTAACGGGTTGTCCTCCACCGGAGTTATTGGTAATAGTGACCATCACCAGCGGGATAGTTTCTCTGCCTTTTTCCTTAATCAGTGCTTCCAATCGGGTAACATCCATATTGCCTTTAAATGGATGTATGAGGTTTGGTTTACTTGCTTCAGGAATTACCAGATCAAGGGCTTCAGCACCAGAGTGTTCGACATTGGCACGTGTGGTGTCAAAATGATTGTTATTGGGAATAATTTTTCCAGGACCACCAACCAGTTCAAACAAAATCCGTTCACTGGCCCGGCCTTGATGAGTCGGTAAGATATGCTCAAAA
Source organism: Pseudomonadota bacterium (assembly GCA_013112535.1). Classification (GTDB taxonomy): domain Bacteria; phylum Pseudomonadota; class Gammaproteobacteria; order Eutrophobiales; family Eutrophobiaceae; genus UBA7359. The sequence continues at coordinate 127,883 of JABFGI010000002.1, read as the reverse complement.
CCGGTCAAGTTTCTTAAAGTTTTCTGGAAATGGTAAAAACTTTCTGCTCCCGCATAAGATTCATCACCTTTCATGATCCCTGCCCATTGAAGATTGCTCATGGAGCCCGTGCCACTATCAGTTAATAGATCAATCAGCACATCACGAGCAGGTATTTTAAAGGGATTAAAATGCGCCTCATTAAGAATGTCTTCCCTTTGTTCCAATGTGGTCATGTGGATAGGTTCTACCACCTTGATTTTGAAGGGTTCGATGATGGTTTTCATGGAATAATTAAATATATTGAATTCGTTGTTATTCTTAATAGCTAAGAATAGCAGAATGGTGACTGAACACTATGGTCATTGCCAGTCAACCGTTCTTACCCTATGAGTCAAGACAGAATCATCCCGTTCAAGCTAGTATTTTTTACAATAATTACCCGAATTGGGATCAAATTAAGTACACATCCAGACCATTAATCTGAAAGAGTTTATCGCTATGAGTACAAACATACAGCCCGACCAAATATGGACCAGTGAATACAATTATCGCGACGATATTCAGTCTGCCTTCGATCATAATAAAACGATCCATTTTTACGATACAACGTTGAGAGATGGTGAACAATCTGTCGGTGTTTGCTTTACACCAGAAGAGAAATTTGAAATTGCGTGTAAGTTGGATGAGTTGGGTGTTTCTCGAATTGAATCCGGTTTTCCTCGCGTTTCCGAGGATGATACCCGGGCTGTAAAGCGAATTCTTGATGCCGGTTTAAATGCTGAAATCTGGGGTTTTGCCCGTTGTATGATTCCCGACATTGATGCTCATATTGAATTAGGAACAGAACATATCCTGATAGAAATCTCGACCAGTGATTTAAAAATGAAGGCTTATGGTTTTGATCGTGACAAGGTAAAAGAACGTGTTGCCAATGCGGTGAAACATGCCAAAGAAAATGGTATGAAAACGGTCAACTTCTTTGCTGTTGACAGTACACGCAGTGATCTCGGCTTTTTAAAAGAAGTGTATGGTGTTGCCATTGATGCGGGTGCAGATGAAATTTCATTGGTTGATACTATCGGTGCCTGTTCACCGGAAGCGGTTGAGTATTTAATCGGGGAAGTAAAATCATGGTTTCCTGGTGTTTCATTGCATTGGCATGGCCATAATGATTTTGGTATGGCTACCGCCTCAGCGGTGGCTGCGGTTAGAGCCGGAGCGGATTGGGTACAAGGAACGATTAACGGCATGGGTGAGCGTGCTGGTAATGCAGACATCTGTGAAGTCGCGCTTGCCTTGCAAAGCCTTTATAGCGTGCCTACAAACATTGATCTAAGTAAGGCGCGTGAAATTTCAAAAATAGTACAACAAGCAGGGAATTATACTGTTGATGGTTGGAAACCAGTGGTTGGACAATACCTGTATACGCGTGAAAGTGGTGCGGTTGCGACTCAGTTCCATATTCCCGAGGCTATTGAACCTTATTCGGCTGATATTGTAGCTGCTGAACGCAAGATTGTACTTGGTAAAAAAAGTGGTCTTGCCAGTATTGATTTAAAAGGTCAGGAACTGGGTATTGAAATTCCCGATGATAAGCGTGATGCGATACTGGCGGAAGTCAAAAATGTTGCTACGCGTAATGCAAGACTTATCAGTGATGATGAATTTAAAAACATCGTCCAACAGGCCTGAATTAAATTTATGAAATTGGAACGTGTATGCATTGTTGGTGCCGGTGCTATTGGTAGTTTACTTGTTGGTCATCTTGGCTCTGTTATCGAAACAACCGTATTGACTCGACGAGATGAACACGCCAAGGCTCTTAATGACGAAGGTTTGCGCGTCAGTGGTAAATCAGAACTTCACCCTAAAGTAATTGCATCGACGAACCCGGCTGATCTGGGTGAAATCGATCTGGTGATTATTGCCACCAAGGCTGCGGCAGTAGAGGCCAGTGCAAAAAGTATTCAGGGACATTTTCCCAAAGCCCATGTCTTAATGATACAAAATGGTTTGGGTTGTGAAGAGATTGTTAAACAATATGGCGACTGGCCTATTATTTCCGGCGTGACATTTATGAGTGGTACACGTCACTCTGATACACATGTTGAGTATGAATTGGATACAGCTACATGGATGGGTCCCTGGGCTGAAAGCAATGCTAATTTTGAATTTGTTAAAGAAGTAGAAGCATTGATTAATAAGTCTGGTCTCAAGGCAGAAGCCTATGAAGATTTATTACCACACCAATGGTCAAAACTGATCTTTAATTCCGCTGTAAATAGTATTGCAGCTATTACTGATCTGCCCCATGTTAAAGCCTTTGCCAAGCAGGATAATATAGAAGATTTAGGCAATCTGGTTTTTGACATGATGAATGAAGCCAAGGCCATTGCAAAAGCCCGAGGTGTTATTCTGGCTGACGATCCCTGGGAAATGAATGTGAAAGCAGTATCGCAAGGAACAACGGATGGCGAAGACTACGCACATATCCCTTCCATGCTGGATGATGTACGCAATAAGCGACTAACAGAAGTTGACTGGATTACCGGTGCAATCGTCAGGGAAGCTAAAAAAGCAAATGTCCCTGCTCCGTATCATGAAACTTTATACCGTCTGGTAAAAGCATATGAAGCGAGTTGGACATTTAAAGGCGGCAGTCATTAAGTAATAAATGGTTTTGAATTTTATAACGTAATTAAGAATCAGGAGTGGATAATGAAAGTATGTGTTATTGGTTGTGGTGCGATTGGTAGTTTATACGCAGCGCATCTGGGTAGGCTGGATGATGTAGAAGTATGGGCTTACGATCTCAATCAGGCACATGTGGATGCAATAAATAAAAATGGTTTACGACTTACTGGATTGAGTGACTTCAGTGCAAAAGTAAATGCGCGTAATAATGTAGCAGACATCCCTGAATGTGAATTTGGCATCATTGCAACGAAGACTATGTTCACGCGTTCAGCTATGGAAGCTGTAACACCTATCTTTAAAAACGGTGCGGTGTGTTCTGTGCAAAATGGAATTGGTAGTGAAGAGATTGTTGCAGAGTATGTACCACGGGTTATTCAAGGCACTATTTTCCCCGCAGGACATATCACCGAGCCCGGTGTTGTTAACCATGATGCCGGTGGTAAAACCTGGATAGGTCCTTTTGCTAGCAACCCTGCGAGTATGGAAGAAGTAGAACAACTTGCAGATGCGATTAATAGAAGTGGTATGGATTGTTTGGCTATGGAAGATGCCCGTGGCGCACAATGGACAAAGGTTATTTTTAATGCCGCATCAAATGCGGTTGCAGCGATGACACGACTTCCACATGGTGTTAACTGTGATCAACCGGAAATACGCAAGCTTATGTCGGCGATTATGGCTGAAGGGATAGCCGTTTCCGAAGCGCTTGGTATTACCCTCGATAGTGATCCGGAAGCACTTACTGATTTTGGAAGAGAGAAAGCTTACTACCATCCACCCAGCATGCTACAGGACGTATTGGCAGAGAGACAAACGGAAGTAGATGTACTCAATGGCGGCATTGCCAGTTATGGAAAGGAGCTGGGTATTCCCTGCCCAATGAATGAGGCAATGACAGCTTTGATTAAGGGACTGGAGTTCTCGTGGAGTCTTGAGATCCCTGAGAAACACTAATTTTATTATTGAGGAATTATTATGACCGATTATGTAAATCGTTTTCGCCCCAGTCAGGCAGAAATTGATCGCCGTTACGCGAACACGCGTGCTGCAATGGAAAAGGCAGGTCTAGATGCATTGGTTATCAGTGGCAGTGAGTACAGTGGTTTTGAAGGTGCGGTGCGTTATATGTGTGGTTTCCTAATACTGCATCGTTATGCTTATGTTGTCATTACCAACAATGCTGATCCTGTGTGTGTTTTTCCGAGGGAAGCAACCTGGGTTGGAGATCACAGTGCAACGTTTATAGAGAATCGTGAGTTTCCAGCACATTGTGGTGAGTGGATAGCAGACTATCTAAAAGAAAAAGGTGCAAAAAAAGTGGGTGTTTATGGTCTTGAATACATTATTAACGTCCGTGACTATAAAGCGATAGCAGCAAAAGGTTTTGACATTATTGATTTTGAGATTCCTTTTGACTATTCACGTGCGCAAAAGAGTGAAGAAGAACTGATCTCGGTTCGTCATTCGATGGAGATTAATAAACAAGGTGTGTTGGATGTCATAAAAAATTATAAGGCCGGTAAAACAGAAGCAGAATTAATGGGGATTGCCGAACAAACATTTGCTGCAGCCGGTTGCGCGCGCAATACCATGGACATGGTACAAATGGGCCCTAATGGATCGCTTGAACCACAAATGGTCTTTCCAACACAACGTCCGCTGCAAGATAGCGATGGCATGATGTATGGTCTGGAAATTTCAGGAGAAGGAGGTCATTGGGTAGAGTTCTCCCGACCGTTAATGCCAAACGGCATGGATGATATAACAAAAGAAATGATGACGGCCTATCAGGAATTTCATGAACTTGCGAAAGATCATATGAAGGCGGGAAATAATGCAGAAGAAGTGGCCAATGCCTGTATGAAACCCATTTTTGATCGCGGTTATCGTTCAGGACATGTCTGCGGACATTCTATAGGTATGACCATGATCGAAATGCCACGAATTGGAGAAGGCTTTGATTTTGTCTTGCCGGAAAATATGGTTTGTTCCATGCATCCGCACTTTATGAATCAGGAACGTACCCATTCTTTATATTTTCAGGAAACTTATCGTGTTGGTAAAGACGGCGGCGAGCCTTTATCCGGTGTTCCTATCAGGGCTTATGAAGGCGGTGAAAATGTTTTTTAAATTGAAAAAGGTTCCTCATAAAAGTTAGCTGTGTATTAAACGTGATAAAGGATTTTATATTTCCTCCTCTATAGTTTTTTATGTAAACGAGCTAACAGTTTTTGGGGCACATCCTCTGTGCCCCATTTTTTTATTTTATGATCATGTGATTACAATGAAGCGTCCTATTATAAAAAACTAAATCATACTCATTTGAGCGGATTTCGATTTTTGTTCTGTCGTTAGTAATGAGGAAAGTCTAATTTTAGTTTTCTTGTTTTCTCATTCTTTTGGTTGATACCTCACATTTAAACATTGTTTTAAGCTTTTTCTAGTGGCATTCATATCTGCCATAATTTTTTAATAAGTGCTGTTGATACCCAAAAAACTATAATTATGAAACTTTAAAGAGCGAATGATTTGTATTGGCTATCGAACTGCGTGACAAAGTCGTACTGGTAAAAGTATTACTGCGTTAATTGTACTTCTGCAACTAAGGAGAATTATTTCATGCAACTAAAAAAATTGATGATGCCGATCATAGTTGGAGTTTTCATTATAACAACGAGCAGTGCGGTACTGGCTAACGAGGCAGTCGAGATAGTCAAAAAACTCTATTCAGTAGCAGACGGAAAGAACTACGATGCCGAGTTCATGGATAAACTAATTGCATCTGACTTTAAAGATCATAATCGCGATCATGTTGTTGAAGGTGTCTCCGACCGTGATGCTACTATCGGTTTTTATAGTCAACTTGCTCAGGGTTTTCCTGATGAGTTGCACAAGCTGTTGATGTTGGAACCGGTTGGTGAGGATAAGGCTCTGCTATATTGGGAATGGAGTGGAACAAATACGGGAAGCTTTTTTGATATACCCCCATCAGGTAACAAGGTCAAAATCAACGGTATAGAAATCTTTCGTGTCAAGGATGGACAGATTGTAGATATGTGGCATGTAGAGCAGTTGGATAAACTTAACAAGCAATTACAGGGAGTGAAACACCCATGAACTTGCTATCTTGTATTACAAAACATTGTTTAAGCAGTGACTAAACATTTTATACTTATGAAGCATTAATAGCGGTTATTGTAATGACTATAAATATTGAGCAACAGAATAGAACTAAAAACGAACGCAGTTATGCTTATTGTGAACGCTTGAGACTTATATATGACTATTAGTCTTTTTGAATTATTCAAGATCGGGATTGGTCCTTCCAGTTCACATACGGTAGGGCCAATGATTGCTGCTCGCAAGTTTGTCTGCAGACTCTCTGATAATGGGAGTTTAAAAAATACGACATCCATTCTCATCGAGACATATGGCTCTCTCGCACTGACCGGTATTGGTCATGCGGTGGATAAAGCCATTCTCCTGGGTTTGTCCGGTGAGCAAGCACACCTTGTAGACCCGGAAGTGGCTGACGCTATCGTTAGCAACATTAGTGAAAAAAATGAATTAGATTTGCTAGCTATAAAAAAAATTAAATTTAATAAAAATAGCGATCTGAAGTTCAATCGCAAGAAGCGCTTACCCTTTCATTCCAACGGCATGAAATATACCGCCTTTGATAATGATAAGCGTGTAATCGAAGAAGGAATTTATTATTCAATCGGTGGTGGCTTTGTGATGAGTCAGGAGGAAGCAGACTCATATGGTTCCAGTACAGCTATGGCAGCACGCAGTATCCCATACCCTTTTAAATCGGGTCGAGAATTATTGGAATTGTGTCGTAATACTGATCTTCGCATTCCTGGTTTGGTGCTTGCTAATGAAAGGGCCTTGCACATTACAGATGATATCCATGGAGGTATTAAAAGAATCTGGGATACCATGGAAGCTTGTATTGACCGTGGTTGCAAATCAGATGGTATTTTGTCGGGACAGTTGAAAGTACCCCGTCGTGCCGGGTTATTATTCGAGAAACTTTCCAGTCGTGGTGAACGTGCGTTGATAGAACCTATGGCGGTAATGGACTGGATAAATCTCTGGGCTATTGCGGTTAACGAAGAAAATGCATCAGGTGGTCGTGTCGTTACTGCGCCTACCAATGGTGCGGCCGGGATCATACCTGCTGTATTACGCTATTACGATCGTTTTTGTCATGGGTCTAATATCCAGGGTGTTTATACCTTCTTTTTAACCGCAACAGCAATAGGCACACTTTATAAAGAGAATGCCTCCCTATCTGCTGCCGAAGTGGGTTGCCAGGGTGAAGTTGGCGTCGCTTGTTCTATGGCAGCGGCTGGCCTCACTGCCGCTATGGGAGGTACAAACGAGCAGATCGAAAACGCTGCAGAAATTGGTATGGAACACAACCTCGGTTTAACCTGTGATCCAATCGGTGGACTGGTTCAGATTCCCTGTATCGAACGCAATGCAATTGGCGCGACCAAGGCCATCAATGCTTCACGGATAGCAATTTGTGGTGATGGCAGTCATAAAGTATCACTCGACAAGGTTATCGCTACCATGCGCCAGACAGGACTGGACATGCAATCAAAATACAAGGAAACATCCAGAGGTGGCCTGGCGGTGAATGTTGTTGATTGTTAGTTAATTTGCTTGAACAAAGTCGGTATAAATTTGTAAACCTAACCAAAACGGCGATTTATTTCCTATAGATTTATTGATACTTCCATTTATATGAAGTTATTTCATGCAGTAACTCAGTTTAAGTTGTCCTTGATGATTTTTGTTTTGAGATTTGAATTTACATCGGTTGATAGAACATGTCGGCAGAATAGTGGACTTTCCAGAACTACGTAGCCCCTTTTCATTGAATTACCGTTTCTGGTTATAAAATGAGCTAACAGATATAATCAGTGTTTCACTGAGAATTAGTTTACTATTGCTTATAAAGTTAGAATATAAATCAAAATTATGAGCTCTATTGATTCATCTAGTTTTCCCAGCCAGTTCCAACAGGAGAGTTTAAAGCTGATCAATGGTTTTATATCAATCAAGTCTGCTGCCTTTTACTTAATCGATCCCAATATGTCCCACAAAGGGATAGTGACTCACAATATGGCAAAAGAAGACGATAAGTTATATCAAAGTCGCTATATGCATATGGATCCGCTGAACCCAAACTTATTTGAAAATAGCAGTGAAACGGTAGTTCACATGGATTCAATCATGCCGGCGCAGTTCATCGAACAGTCGGTCTATTATCAAGACTTTCTTAAACCTCTGAACTATCGATATGCTACAGATATTTTCTTTCGTTCAGAGGGTAAAATTATTGCGGTGATCACCCTGTTACGAGAAAAAACACAGGGTATATTCACTGAGGAAGAACTGTCTTTACTAAGAAAACAACAGCCTTTTCTGGAGTATGCACTTAATGCGGTTTATTTATCGAAGCGTATTACAGAGAGAAAGAGCATAGGGGAAAGGTATCAGCTTAGTTCCCGGGAACTGGATGTGTTGGAGTTGGTGATATCAGGTGCGAACAATAAGATAATAGCTAAAGAATTGATGTTGGGATTGGCTACCATAAAAACCCATTTACAACATATATATCAAAAAGTTGGCGTAGTTTCCCGAACTGAATTACTTTCAAGAGTGATTGATGACTTAAAGGCTGTCGGTTAAACAAGAGTACAAATTTCTTTTTTTATCATTCTTTTGGTTGATATCTCGCGCTTAAACATTGTTTTAATCTTCTTACTGGGTGATCACGGCTGTATCTATTTTACAGTAATGCTCGCTTAAGTATTTACCAGACCATTTTATCCTTAAAATTATTAGTGGGTTTTTGTAATGAATATCGACCTGAATAACAAAATAGCACTGGTAACGGGTGCTGCCACAGGCATTGGTGCCTCTGTGGCGAAAACTCTGGCCGCTGCCAAAGCCACAGTAATAGTTACGGATCTTGAAGGACAGTCTACTCCAGCAATAGAAGTAGTTGAGGAGATTAAACGCAAGGGAGGTAAGGCGGAATTCAAAGTTCTGGATATCAGCAATGAACAACAATGGAAAATTGTTATAGCCGAGATTCGGGATAACTATAAGGGCTTGGATGTGTTGGTCAACAATGCAGGCGTAGTCCTGATAAAACCTGTTGAGGAGATATCCATGGAGGAGTTGCACTGGATATCCCGGATAAATATTGATGGCGTCTTTCTCGGGGTAAAGTATGCCCTTCCTCTTCTGAAGTTGAGGGGGCAGTCCAACTCAGCGGGGGCATCCATTATTAATTTTTCATCGGCCATGGGAATCAAAGGCTATCCGTACGGCTCTCTCTATAGTATGACCAAGGGGGCTATCCGAATGTTTAGTAAGTCAATTGCGCTGGAGTTTGCCGAGTTAAAATACAACGTTCGGGTTAATTCAGTGCATCCCGGGCTTGTTGATACAGCGATGGTAGAATACGAGTCCAAAAAACTCGCCGCATTGGGTGCTATGGGTACCTCCACGCCTGAAGAAATGCGACAGGCATTCGAGAATTTGAACCCTATGGGACGCTTAGGTACGCCACAGGAATTGGCAAATGCGGTGCTATTTCTGGCTTCTGACCTGAGTTCCTTCGTCACAGGCTCAGAATTGATGGTTGATGGTGGAGAAACAGCCCAATAGGGCGCTTTTAATTTATCGTCTCATCCTTTTGGTTGATATATGACATAGAGCTTTTTAGCAATAATAACTGAGACAGGTTTTGATCAGGATAGCCTATTGCTATCCATAAACTTCACAAGATAATAAAAATATTCGAGGGGGATAGTTTTATGAAGGTTGATAGTTTAATGCTACTAAGAAGAGGATTGTCGGTATCGACCCTGATACTGGTTACCTCGCTAAGTTATGCAGCCGTGATTGAAGAGGTTGTTGTAACTGCGCAAAAACGTGAACAGAATTTGCAGGATGTAGGTATTTCAGTAACAGCTTTTTCCGGTGAGCAACTCGATGCGTTGGGAATAGATAATGCTGTAGATATTACTCAACAAATTCCAGGCTTGCAGTTAAATACCTTTAATCCAGGTCTAACAACCTTAAACTTGCGTGGAATTTCACAAAATAATTTTACTGATACTTTAGAAGCTCCGATAGCGGTGTATGTTGATGGAGCCTATACAGCAAGTATGAATGCCATAAGTGCTCAACTATTCGATATGGAACGTGTCGAAGTTTTACGTGGCCCGCAAGGCACCTTGTTCGGGCGTAACGCGACCGGCGGTTTGGTTCATTACCTTACGCGTAAAGCTGATGACGATGAATTTAATGGATACGTTGAAGGTTCGATTTCAGAGTATAGTAAGTATACTGTTGAGTCGGCAGCTGGCGGTGCACTGACTGATAATGTACGAGCGCGCGTTGCCGCGCGTTGGGAGACCGCGGACGGTTATGTTGAATCAGTAGGTGATCCATCAGTACGCGATGCTCATGGTCTGGATGGCTATGCTTTGCGTGGTACTTTGCAGATGGATTTTTCTGATGACCTGGTAGGGGATTTCAAGGTCGCCTATTCCAAAGATGATGATGTTCCCTCTGGTGCATATACCATTGGCGGGGCACATGCTGATGCTAGCACGGGCTTTGGTATAGGCCTGGTAAAGCCGGCAGATCCTCATTCCCATACTTCAGGTGCACAGGGCTATCTGGATCGTGACATCCTGGATGTTACCGGGACATTTACCTGGAATCTCAATAATGATATGGAACTGATTTCTATCACCAACTGGAAAGATATAGACAAGGATTATCTGGAAGATGCTGATGGCGGTGCAGGACTGCCTTTTGATTTTACCGCACGGTTTTTAGCAAAGACGGAACAATTTAGTCAGGAGTTGCGTTTGAACGTGGAAAGAGACAGAAGTAGATGGACGCTGGGTGCTTATTATCTCAACCTCGATATCGACTCAACTGTGACGGCGACTGATGCGCCTTTTCTCCCATTTACATTTGCCGGTGGTCCTGTTGATAGTGTCAGTGTTAATACTCAGTTGGATTCGCGTAACTGGTCGATCTTTGGACAAGGTGAATATGATCTTAATGACGAATGGACGGCGATAGCCGGCTTGCGATTTTCCCAGGACGATAAAGAGATTGACTGGAATGCTATTGGGGTCACTCCAGGGGGTGCGACCATAGCCAACTTTAATGGAGCGAACATGTCTACTTTATTGGCCACCAACCCCGGTTTGGATGAGATTGACTATGGCGATGTGGCGGCTCGATTTCAAATGAACTGGACACCGAACGATGATTTATTGCTATTCGCATCGTTTAATCGAGGCATTAAAGGCGGAAACTGGACACCACCGGTAACCTCAGACACGACAGTTTTACTGAAACATGGTGAAGAGGTCTTACTATCTTATGAGTTGGGTGCCAAATGGACTCTGCCGAATGGTCTCGGACGTATCAATGCAACAACATTCTATTATGATTATTCTGATTATCAGGCATTTTCTTTTAATGCGAATATTGTACCGCAGGTGAGTAATAGCGATGCCATGGCCTACGGTGGTGAAATAGAATTATTTTTAGCGCCGGCTCGGGGTTGGGATGTTGTCTTAGGCGCTGCCTTTATGGATTCAGAGGTTGATGAAATACCGGATCTTTTTGGCGGAACTGTAAGCGATGTAAAACTTCCTAATGCTCCCACGATTAGCCTTAACTGGTTGGGACGTTATGAGTGGCCTGTGTTCAGTGGAGCAGGCATGATGTCAGCACAGCTAGATGGTAATTTTAACAGTGAACAGTTTCTGTTGGGTACCAATGCTGATGCGACGGCAGAAGATCCATATTCAGTCTGGAATGCTAATATTACTTTCAAGACTAAAGATGAAAAATGGAAAACATCTTTGTTTGTAAAAAACCTTACCGATGAAGAATATCGTATCTATAGTCTGGATCTGGCTATTGCGACAGGCACTGTTACAGATGTCTATGCTCCTCCTCGCTGGTTCGGTGCATCGCTATCGTATAATTTCTAAATATGTACATCTGTTTATGCGCATACCTTAACGGTATGCGCATAAAATTAAGAACCGTGTTTAGTTTCAATCCAATAGGCTATGATCGTCGACGATGGATATACCTTGCACTGAAGAGTTACAATTATTAGCTTTGTCTGGTTCTTCTAATGATTATCATAATAATAAAAAAATATGAGTACCTTTGACGATAAGCTGACGACGACCATTCTGATTTCTACTGTCTACCCTTTGGGGCCGGCAGCGATTATTTTGATGCCGATGTTAGTCGGTGGCGTGATCGATGATTTCGGTTTTACGGAACAGCAGGCGGGTTATATTGCCGCTATGGAAGGCATGGGACTGGTCGTTGCGTCGTTGCTTGCTGCGTTATGGATTCGAAAAATATCCTGGACCAGAGTGTTGTTAGTGAGCTTTGTTGCTACGGCATTACTCAATATTCTAAGTGCTAACCTCGATGTGTTTTTACCGTTGTTAATTAGCCGGTTTTTGGCCGGCATGACGGGCGGTACTATTTTTGCCGTCACGGTAGCTGCGCTGGGAGATAATCGGCAACCGGATCAGGCATTTGGCATCGCTCAGGTGGTGCAAGGTGCGATGATGTTTTTAGCATTTACCAGTGCTCCCACTATTTTGCAGCATTGGACTGTGAGCGGTCTTTATTACATGTTAGCGGCGGTTTCTGTGTTGATGATGCTAAGCTTATGGCGTTATCCCTCGGCTGGAGCTGATAGGGTGTTGGATGATGTTGATGCCAGTGATAATCGTCGTTATACCTGGTTAATCTGGGTTGGTCTTATCGCCAGTTTCCTTTTTTTCTCAAATATCTTTGGTTTCTGGACCTATATTGAGCGTATTGGTCAGGCAGCGGGTCTTAGTACAGATACAATTGGGTGGGCCTTAGGCTTGTCTCAATTTGCCGCCATAGTCGGTGCTGGAATGGCCGCTGTGATGGCGGATCGTTTTGGACGTGCAATACCATTACTGGCAGCTTTGTTAGGTCTACTAACAACGTTGATGCTACTGGTAGGACAGTTCAGTTCACTTGTATTTTGTCTTGGAGCAGGATTGTTTCAAGCGCTGTTTGTTTTGGCTAACTCCTATCAATTGGGTGTTATTGCCAAGATAGATATCAAAGGTCATTTCCTGGTACTGGTTACCGGTTTCCAGGGGCTTGGTGCAGCGATAGGTCCCGCTGTTGCCGCGTCGTTAATAAGTAACGGTGACTATAGTCTAATCAATAAGGTGGCGGCACTTTCTTGTACAGCCAGCCTTTTGATGTTCTTATTTATCATCTCTCGTACCCGTCACCTGAGTAGCCCGCTTGCAGCAACAGAATTGAGGATAAGCGTATGATCCATTCAGCAAAGAAAACGCCTACACCTATCGCACCATACATGGCGCTTGGTTTATCGACTGTGGCTTACGGTATCGCCGAGAGAAAACATATCCAGCATAACCTTGAGACAATTGAGGATGTTATTCATGCCGCGGTCTCAATGACTAATATCAATATGCCGGTCAAGATTATCTCTTTAGCTGAAGGCGCCTTGACTGGATTTACCGATGAAATTTTCGACCTGCCGCATAAACTGGCCGCTAATGAATTATTTATAGATGTGCCGGGAGAGGAAACAGAATTTTTAGGTCGTCTGGCAAAAATGTATAACACTTACATCATCGTGCAATGTAAGGCACGCTGGCCTGAGGTTATGGATGATCGTTTTTTCAATACACTCTTTGTTATTGACCCCGATGGCGAGGTGGTACACAAAGCTGCCAAAAACCATATCTGGTGTAGGGAACGTTCCTGTACACCGCATGACATTTATGACCGCTGGGTGGAACATTTCGGCAGCGGCATAGATGCGTTTTACCCGGTGTTGAAGACCGATGATATCGGTAATATTGGCACCATTTGCTGTTCTGATGGTGAATACCCGGAAGCGGTTCGCGCACTGGCATTCAATGGTGCAGAGGTTGTTTATCGCCCATCAGAGGCTGTCCCCATGACCAATTCTGGTGGTAGTCCGGGTGGTAGCTGGATGGTGCAAAATCGGGGACATGCTGAATTTAACAGCCTCTATATGTTGTGTCCTAATATTGGTCCGGTTTATCTATCCGCATCGTCCAGGCATCCGGTCGATATTTCAGGGGGCAATAGCCATATGATTGGATACCGGGGCGAAGTGTTGAGTCATTCTGTGCCGGGTAATAATACAATCGTATCAGCCATCATTGATATTGAAGCCTTACGCCAGTATCGTGCGATGAACCTGAATAGCAATTGGTTGAAAGATCTTCGTACCGAGTTGTTCCAAGAGATGTACTCACAGCCTATACATCCCAAAAACCTGTGGCTGGAACAGGACCCTCTGCAACACAACGATGTTGATGAAATCTATCGACAGAATATCGAGTCGCTCTATGAACGAGGTACCTGGACCCGTCCCCATACTCAATTTGAAGGAGCTAAACTGATGCCTGAGGATGATCGGGGAACGAACGCAGAGCAGTGGCAAGAACTAAAAAAAATGTGGAGCAGTTGGAATTGATATGATTGGTATTGAAATATTTATTAATAGGCAAAAAATGATTTCCCTGATACACAAGTTGGTAGTGGGTATGATAACTATTTCTGCTGGTAGCGTTTATGCTGGAGGTGAGGAGCTAGAAAAAGGACTGAGTGGCAAGGAACTGGTGGATACTCATTGTACTCGCTGTCATCTGGCACCCGAACCAACCAATTTACCCAGAGAGTTTTGGCCCATAGCCGTGCACTATATGAGTTACTACGTGGGTATGCAGGACGTTAAATTCCCGGAACTAAAAATTGGTCCATTTCCTCCAGAAATGATACCGGCAGATGATTACAACCATCGTTATGTTGCTTATGACCAAAGAAAAGATCTCATGCAGTTCTACTGGATTTTTAAAAGTCACATGGTGACTGAGCCAATGATGAGCGAAGAGGAATTCCGTCGAATCAAAGATTACTTTGTTGAGAATTCTTTGCCTAGCTCTGATCCAAGGATGGAGTTACGAAATCGTAAAGAACCTGTTCTCAAAGGGTTTACCCCGATTGTTCCTAGACTGGATCTTGAGCCAAATAGCCTGGTAATGGCAACTCGCGTCGATACAAAACGCCGACGCCTTTATGTTGGCCGCTCGGTAATTGATGACTGGTATGTGGGTGATGAGCACCTGACTGATGACCTTGTCGCACTTGATTTAGATAGTGGCGAGCGTATTGGACATACAAACCTTGACAGCGATCCGATTGAAATGAGTTTGACACCGACGGGTGTGAGATTACTGACTCATGGTGAATTCCCCATCGATCATGGTAATGGTCTTGCGCGTGTCATCGATTGGGAGTTTGAGAAAGGTAGCGAACCTAAGGCTCGGATGTTGGTGAATGGCAGGCATCGTTTTGTTACACATTCGCGCTATGATCTCAACAATGATGGCCTTGAAGACATGGTTACCACCGGTTTTGGGGACGGTATTTGGTACGATTCAGGTGCCCGATTATCTATTTATTGGCAAACACCGGAATATGAAAAAATATGGAAGAATGCACCAGCTAAAATTCCATCAGGACCATTGCAAGGTGCTTTGCGGGAAACGGTGTTAGATGAGTTGGCTGGTTATATTGATTCTGAAATTGCTGATATTAATGAAGATGGTAAGCCCGATATTGTCACTCTAATTGCTCAGGGTAATCAGCACGTAGTGGTTTACCTTAACGAAGGTAATGAAAAATTTTCCCGTCACATTGTTATAAAAAATCCTCCAAGTTTTGGTGGCAATAATATTACAGTAAAAGATTATGATGGCGATGGTCATCTTGATATTGCCTTGGTCAGTGGTGACAATATGGGTGGTAATTATATAGGTAACCTTATTCCCTCACCGCGTCCCCGGCATGGCCTGAGATTGTTCAAGAACAATGGTAATTTAAACTTCAGCGAGGAATATTATTATCAAATGCATGGCGCAATTCGAACAGTCTCAGAGGATTTTGATCAGGACGGCGATATCGATATGGCCATGATCGCACTGTTTCCTCTCTGGAATATAGAAGAACCGGAAACATTTGTTTACATGGAAAATCAAGGTAATTGGAAATTTACCACGTCGACACTGCCACGCGATTTTTTCAGCGTATGGTGTGATATAGAAGCTGCCGATGTGAACGGTGATCAGAAGCTGGATATAGTTTTGGGTTTAGGTAATTTCCCTACACTGGTTCCTGATGACTGGCTTACCAGGAAAATTATGAAGGGGCGCAATGGCAAGGCACCGAGCATTGTTTTCCTTTTAAACAATAATTGATCAGGTTCGTCACAGCATCATGAGCAGGATGAAAATCACGAACAGTAAAATTTGTATTAAAAGTAAAACCATCATTATGCTGGCAACCGTTTTGATGCCCGTCAGTTCCTTTGCTCAGTGGAGTCAGATGGAGGACTTGCTCGTCACCGGCAGTTATAGCCCACAGCAAAATGCAGATCTTACTGCATCCGTATCGGTACTGGATAGTCAAACTATACAGGCGCTTAATAAGCGAACGATTGCGGATTTATTAAAGAACGTACCTGGTTTATTGGTTGAAGAGCAAGGTGGTCCCGGAGGATTAACGGCTATCTCTATTCGCGGCGGCGAGGCAAATTTCACACTGGTGTTACTCGATGGCGTTCCGCTAAACGACCCGACAAATTCCCGTGGTGGCGGTTTTGATTTCTCCAATCTGGATCCGGCCAGCATTGAACGCATCGAAATTGTGCGTGGTACACAATCGGCCGTGTATGGTTCTGATGCTTTGTCAGGTGTAATCAATATTATCACTCATCGGGGGCAAGAAGGACATCAGCAACAACTGCGAGCCGAAGTTGGTGAAGACGATATCCGTAATTTTAGTCTGGCTGCTTCTGGCGAATCGGGGGTATTGCGTTACGCACTTAATCTGAGTAAACGTGATGAGGGCGAACAGATTGAGGGTAGTACTCGAGAAACAGATAACGCAAGTCTAAGACTGGATTGGCAAGCTTCGGACAAGCATCAAATTAGTGCCAGTTATCGTTATCTGGATGGTCAACGAAACTCCTATCCAGAACAAAGTGGTGGTCCCGAATTAGCACTGAGTAATTTGTTAGATGATAGTGATTATGAGGATCAAACCTTTTATTTAAATTGGCAGGCTAATATTTCTGACAATTGGCAAAGTGTTGTATCCGCCAAGTATTTCGAACATGAAGAATCTTTTAACTCACCCGGTGTTACGCCTTTTACGGTTGTGCCACCGAATGCCGCTGACACGCACTTTCAACGTTATCAATTGCAATGGTTAAACACACTGCAAATTAGTGATGCACACCAATTAAGTCTGGGTGTTGATTATCGAAATGAAGAGGGTGATAGTCGTGGTTTTCTTGATTTAGGTTTTTTTAAGGTACCGACTAATTTTGAACTGGAGCGTAGTACTCACGGATTGTTTGTCGACTTTCATTCCCGGCCGATACAAGCTTTATTATTTCAGGCAAGTTTGCGTTATGACGACCCGGATAATTTTGACAGTGAGACCAGTATTAATCTGGGTGTCAGTTACCAGATAAATCCCTTATTGACGGTTTCTGCAAACTGGGGTGAGGCATATAAATTGCCCAGTTTTTTTGCTTTGGGGCATAGCCTGGTAGGTAACCCGAATCTTAAACCAGAGACAGCCAGAGCCTGGGATGTTGGTTTGAAATGGTCGCCGAGAAAAGATGTTGATCTGGCTGTCAGTTACTTTTCCAATGATTATCGTGATCTTATTGATTTTGATCCGGCGCTCTTTATTAACGTAAATCGCTCACGGGTAGAAAGTCATGGTACGGAATTGCAATTGAGCTGGAAACCTTTGCAAGAAGTATGGCTGCAAGCGCAAACGACGCATATTGATTTAAACGTAAAAAACGGGACTTCCGTATTGCTTGGGCGGCCTGAGTGGAAGGCAGGAGCCATGGCGTTATGGCAGATTAACCGCGATTGGAGTACGACGCTTGACTATCAATGGATGGGTGAACAATTTGCCTCTTCCATGCATACGGGAGCATCGATGGTTCAGACCCTCAGTGATTTTCATCGTGTGGATTGGAATGTGCGTAAGCAATTTGGTAAAGCTGTGCATTTGGAATTGGCTCTGGATAATCTATTAGATGAAAATTTTCGGACTGCTGTTGGTTTCCCTGGGCCAGGCCGCACGGCTAGATTCAGTATTTGCTTTAAGAATGTTTTTATATGACATCAAGAAGAAAATTGATCTGGTCTGACTTGCGTGACAAAACATATTTTCAATGCTGTATTAACTATTAGTATTTCAAAAGGAAATAAATGATGAGCAAAAAAAATGATCAGTTTGTCAGGATATTGGTAAACAGTATTCTGCTCTTGTCTCTCTCCATGCATACATTTGCTGCCAAGCTTGATGATATACAACAAGTGGGTGAAAAAAAATTAGTTGAAGCGGCGGAGTCACAAAAGAAAATCGACAAGATTGTTGAAGGCGCGCAAGAACGATTAATTCAATACAGAAGTTTAATAAAGCAAATAGAAGGATTAGAAGCTTATAACGAACAACTTTCAACTCAGGTAGCCAGTCAGGAAGACTTGATAAACCGTTTTGATGAATCAATAGCTCAAGTTGCTTTGATTGAACGACAAATGTCACCGTTGGTAACGAAAATGGCAGCAAGTCTGGAAGATTTTATTGAATTAGATATTCCTTTCCATACAGAAGAACGACAAGAACGTTTAGCGTTTATACAAGATAATCTGGTTGCTGCAGATGTTGATGTTGCTGAGAAATTTCGTCAAGTGATCGAAGCCTATCAAATTGAAAATGAATATGGACGTAAAATTGATAGTTATCAGGATATTGTGAATTTAAATGGTACTGAACAGGAAGTCGATATATTACGAGTCGGGCGTATCGCTATGGTTTGTCAAACCAAAGACACCAAGACTTCTGCTCGTTGGAATAACGACAATAAAACCTGGGAATTACTCGATAACGTCACCTACCGTAATGCTATACGACAGGGCATAAAGATGGCAAAAAAACAGGCATCAATAAATATTTTGACCCTGCCAATTGCTGCACCGGAGATGGCACAATGAAAAAACAATTAAACAAAACAAACTGCCCATTAATTAAGCCTTTATTATTTTTATTAATTGCAAGTATGCCAGTTATCACTTTGGCAGCTGATGATGTTTTATCGATGAATAAATTATTACAACAGGTTAAGGAAGGTCGTGCGAAAGATGCGGCAGATAATAAAAAAAGAGAACAGGCATTTATTGACGAGAAGGCTCAGCAAGTTGCGCGGATCCAAAAAGCCATGAACGATGTAAAGGCACTCGAAGAAAAAAGTGTGGCTCTGGAACAGCGTTTTAATACCAATGAATTATTAGTTGAAGAGAAACGGCAACAACGTAATGAACGTCTGGGCTCATTAAAAGAATTATTTGGACATCTTACGGGAGCAGCAGGTGACATGCGCAGTCGATTTCGTAACGCAATTACTACCAGTCAGTTTCCGGAGAGAGAAGCGTTCTTGAGTGGACTGATCAAGAAAATGAATAGCGATACGGATTTACCCACCTTGGAAGAGATTGAAAGGGTTTGGTATGAACTACATCAAGAGATGACGGAGTCTGGTCGCGTGGTGAAATACACAACGGTGGTTGGTACTGAAAAAAATCGTGAAATTATTCGTATCGGACTTTTCAATCTGGTCTCACAGGGTGAGTATCTGGCCTATGATGCCGACACGCGTAGTCTCTCTGTTCTTCCAAGGCAACCGGTGGGACTTTTTCTCAATGCCAAAGCGTTGCAAAACTCCCCCAGTGATGTAACCCCTGTTGGCATTGATCCCACCGGCGCGGCCGGTGGGGGTTTCCTAAAAGCGATCATCAATACACCGACCCTGGAAGAACGTTGGCATCAGGGGCGCCAAGTCGGTTACATCATTACCGCTGTGGGTGCCTTTGCTGTATTGGTTGCGTTATGGCGATTTCTCATGCTGACTCTGGTATCGACCAAGATCAGGGCTCAATTAAAACGCAAAGAAATCAAAACAAATAACCCCTTGGGACGCATACTTAAAGTCGCTGATGACAACAAAACGTCCGATACGGAAAGTCTTGAGTTGAAGATGGGTGAAGCAATATTAAAAGAAAGTCCGAAGATTCAGTCGGGACTGTCATTGCTCAAAATTATTGCAATGGTTGCCCCATTACTGGGTTTATTAGGTACGGTGACCGGTATGATTATCGTCTTCCAGGCGATAACCATCTACGGTGCCGGTGATCCGAAGGCGATGGCGGGCGGTATATCCAGCGCATTAGTAACAACAGTGTTGGGACTTTGTGTTGCGATTCCCACCTTATTGTTGCATACAATGTTAAACGGCAAGGCCAGGAAACTGTTGCACATCCTGGAAGAGCAAAGTGCGGGTATTGTCGCTGAACGGTCAGGGCAATAGAACGCCAAAGGTCAACACAGGAAAAATAACATGCCTTTGTATTTACTTGACGCCATAGAGGCCATCAACAACTTTTTTAATGCGGGCGGACCGGTGTTGTACTTGATTGCGGCATTAACTTTCATCATGTGGATATTGATACTGGAACGCGGTTGGTATTATTTTATTGGTTATCGTAAAGATGCAAGGCTGGTCCTAGATAATTGGGAAGCACGAAAGGAACGCACCTCTTGGTATGCGCATGCCATTCGAGACAAACTGATTTCTGAGACATCAATCAAGATCAATCAAAACTTGTCGTTGATAAAAACTTTGATTGCGATCTGTCCCTTGTTTGGTTTACTCGGTACCGTTACGGGCATGATCGATGTTTTTACTGTGTTATCAATTACGGGTGGTGGAGATGCTAAATCGATGGCAGGTGGAGTCTCGCGCGCGACCATCCCGACGATGGCCGGCATGGTCGCAGCCTTGTCTGGTGTTTTTGCCAACATCTATATTGTCCAGAAAGCGACGCGTGAACGTAAATTAATTGAAGAACACTTAACGATGGATCATTAAAGATATGAGAAGACGAAGTTTTAGTTCAGATACAAGTGGCGAAGACGAAGGTGCTGTTGACTTAACTCCAATGCTTGACGTGGTATTTATCATGTTGATCTTTTTTATTGTAACGGCAACGTTTATTAAAGAAGCAGGCGTTGAAGTTAATCGACCGAATGCCAGTACCTCCGATCAAAAAAACAACACGACGGTATTGGTTGCCATTAATGCAGATAACAGTGTCTGGATTGATAAACGTCGAATTGATATACGGTCAGTGCGCGCCAACATTGAACGACTGCATGCTGAGAACCCGGAAGGTGGGGTTGTAATACAGGCCGATGAACTTGCTTCAATTAAAACCTTTACAGCTGTATTGGATGCCGCTCGAGAAGTTGTTCCTCATGAGAAAGTTTCATTGGCGACAGAGCAATCTAATTAACTCAATGAAACAACATAGAGCAACAAAGATCAACTAAATATTATGAGAAGTCTGCTAAGAATTTTGTTTGTTATACCGCAAGCAGCTTTAGTCACATTGCTACTATTGATATTAATGGTAAGCCTGATTGAATTTGCAGATAAAGGCCTGGATAAAGCTAAGCGGATTAAGTTACCAGACATCTACATGCCTGAAATCGAAATTGAGATGCAACGCATTATTGAAAAGCCGGATAAACCAAAAATAGACGAAACACCTCCGCCAGAAATACCAGAGCAGGATTTTGACCAGATTGATGGTAATGCAGAAGTTGGCCAGGTTGCTGCACCAGGCAAGATACAGGCAAAACTTGATTTAAATATTGGCGCGGGTCTGCAAGCCACCGATGGTGAATATCTACCTATTGTTAAAGTGGCTCCTCAATATCCACGACGTGCACTGAGTAAAGGGAAAGAAGGCTATGTTATTTTGGAATATACCGTGACCAAACAAGGTACCGTCAAAGATCCGGTTGTGGTAGAAGCACAACCGCCGGGAACATTTGACAAGGCAGCCATTAAGTCAGCATTACGTTACAAATACAAACCGCGAGTGGTAGATGGTGAGCCTATTGAGGTACAGGGTGTGAGCACCAAGATTATCTTTAAGATAGCGAAATAATTAGCATAGAGCAGGTCAGGAATAGAGTATATGAAGATGATTAGTCAGATTTACAGTAACAGAGTATTCAACATACTGTTGGGTCTACTGCTAATCATAATTTTGTCGCCTTTCCCTGAAGAGGTACAGGCCCGCAAGAAGGAAGATACCAAAGCCACCGGTGCAATCGACGCCAGGACTTTCGAAGTATTGACAAAAGCACAGGAGCTAACGGAAGCCGGTCAGTACAATGAAGCAATACAAACTCTGGATACGATTAAAAATAGTGACAAATTAAACAGTTATGCCAAGAGTCAGATGTGGAATTTTTATGCCTTTATTTATGCCAGCCAGGAAAAATATAAAGATGCGATAGGGGCTTATAAAAAGATAGTCGCCGAACCTGATGCACCTGATGGACTGAAGTTGACAGCGAAATACACAATGGCACAACTCTACTTCCAGATAGAGGATTATAAATCCGTCATTAGCTTCATGGAAGAATGGTTAAAAGAAATCGACGAACCGACGGCTACAGCCCATATCATGTTGGCGCAAGCCTATTACCAGAGCAAAATTTATGATCCGGCCTTGAATAATCTGGATAAAGCTATCGTACTTGAAGCGGCGGCAGGTAAGAACGTAAAAGAAAACTGGTTGCGTATGAAAGCAGCTATCTATTTTGAAAAGAAAGATACCAAAAGTACTTTGAAGACGTATGAGAAATTATTGCAACACTATCCGAGTATGATTTATTTGCGGCAGATTGCGGGCTTGAATGGTGAGTTAGGTAATGATCGTAAACGACTAACAACCTACGATGCCATCTATTTACATGGTGGATTGCAAAATGAATCAGAAGTATTGAATCTGGCCTATATGTATCTGGGTCAGGATATCCCCAACAAGGCGGGAAAAATAATTGAAGTTGGCATGCAAGCAGGATTAATCAAGCAAAGCCCTAAGAATGTAGAGACCCTGGCTAATGCCTGGGCGCAGGCGAACGAACATAAAAAAGCTATTCCTGCATTGGAAAAAGCAGCGAGTTTATCAGACAAGGGCATCTTATATGCTCGCTTGGCTGGTGTGCATTTTGATGCGGGTAATTTTAAGCAAGCCGCGGAGGCTGCCAAGCTAGCCGATGAAAAAGGAGGACTGAAACGTAAGGACAGTAACCATATGCTGATGGGTATGGCCTTGTTTAATGTCAAACAGTTTGAAGGTGCATTACAGGCCTTTCGACAAGCAAAGGATTCAAAGAAAAGTTTTGCCGATGCGAGAAAATGGGAAGCGTATACATTGAGTGAACTAGAACGCTTGCGTGCACTGGAAGCGAGCAAGTTTGCTCTGGCTGAGAAAACTAAAGAAACACTGACAGCAGATGAAAATAATGCAGAGGTGATCGGTAAGAATATGTTAGCTGATCAAGTCGATAATCCTGTACAACAGGATAAAACGGAGGAAAAAACACAGACAAAGATTGAAGAAAACAAAGCACCTTAAATTTTTAATTCGGATATAGATAAGAAGCTCCCGAGAGTTGGATAGATGATCCAGATTAAATCGCAAGCAGCAATATTTAACAGGGTAACTTTATGACTGAGATTAATACAATTTTCGCCGTTATCGATCCAAGTACAGACAAACAACACGCTTTACAGCGCGCAATACGGATCGCCAAGGTATGCAATGCCAGAATCCATGCTTATCTCTGTATATCTCCATCACTTGAAACGCATGACATAGAAGCACTGGAGCGGGTAGAACGAACCCGGTATGCATTATGGCTAGATAACATCATTGATGAAGTAAAGGAGGAAAATATCGATATCAGTTATGAACTAGACTGGAATCAAGACTGGCGTACTACTCTGGGTCCGGCCGCTATCAGGGCAAACAGTGATTTTATAGTCAAATCATCACATCGTCGATCAGCATCGAAACGCTTGTTAATGACGTCATCGGATCAGGCCTTGTTAGAAACAGCCCATTGTTCTGTGCAACTGGTTTCCTCCGAAGTTGCTAGCGATTTGTACAAAGTGCTCATTGCTGTCGATACGACGCGAACCGATGAAAAATATCAGAAAATTTTTGAAGCGGTTGTTGAATTTGGCAAAACGGTCGCTGGCTCGCATGATAAAGGTGAATTGCATGTGGTGCATGCCTATTCTTCTTCTGAAGATTTTCAGCATGTAACGGATATTGCAAGGCGTGTGGGCGTAGATTCAGATTATGTACACGTTAATGGTAATGAACTTGAAGATGCTATTGTAGAAGTCGCGGAAAATATCAATGCGGATATCATCGTCATTGGGCTATCTACTCGCAGCACACTGGCAAACAGAATATTTGGTAACCGAGTTGATAAGTTGCTGAATAATATTGATAGAGACATTCTGGTGGTTATCCCTTCGGACTAGAAGACCTGATAATGAAAATTAAACAGTATATCTGCTTATTATTAATAACATTACCTCTTATTGTTTTTGCAGACAATGAAACAAATAAAAATGAAATAAAAAAGAAGTGCCAGTATCCTGATCAGCCCATTATCCCAAATGCGCTGTCTATAACAGAAGAAGAATTGATTACTACGCAACAAAAAGTCAAAACGTTTATAAAAGAAGGAGAGCAATATCTGAAATGTATTGCAAAGGTTGAAAAGAGCTGGGGTGATGACGTTACGTTTGAACAAAAGCAATCAGTCGCATTAATACATAATAAAGTGGTAGAAAATATGGAGGCAGTTGCCGATTTATTTAATTCAGCATTGCGCGTTTATAAGGGAAATAAATAATATATAAAAGCCTGTACTATTTGGATACCCTCCGGTCTTATAGATATTCCTCATCTATGATGCGGGCACAGGGGAATTGATTCCGGATATTTTACTGGTGATATCTCCGGAGAAATAAGGTGTCACTATGACCTTAAAGAACAGATAGTCTTTCTATAGACAATGCATTGCCAAAGAATATTTATTAAGAGTGTTTAGCTCTTCTCATATGCTAATAGTTGTCAGACCAATATATTTTATTTTGGTTTTCTTCTGGTTTGCGGTATTTATCGTGCTGTATAGCCACCATCAATAACCAGCTCTGCACCGGTCATATAACTGGCGTCATCTGAGGCGAGAAAGACGATACCTTTAGCAATATCTTCAGGGTTTGCATACCGTTTCAGTGGATGTAGTCCCAGCATGACTTGTCGGGTTTCTTGTAAATCGTGAGTACCAAATGCCCCTGACTCTGCCCAGACTTGATGAATATCATCGGACATTTGTGTTTCGGTTAAACCAGGATGCACTGAGTTGACACGAATATTAAAACCAAATTCGGCATATTCAAGTGCCGCCGATTTTGTCATGTGGCGTATCGCGGCCTTGGTCATACTGTAACCCAAGGCACCCGGGACACCGACGATACCCACCGCCGAGGACAGGTTGATAATTGAAGCACTTTTTTTGTTTGTGTCACGTTGCATCAGTGGTTGACAGAATTTCATTCCTAAAAAAACGCCGTCTATATTAACCCGGCAAAGATTTTGCCATTCTTCCAGTGTAGTGTGATGAATTGGTTTAATCAGGGCGATGCCAGCATTGTTAACCAATACATCCAGTTGGTCATACTGTCGCTGTATTAATTCGATGACACTGTTCCAGGAAGTTTCACGACTTACATCCAGATGATGGAATTGTGCATCACCACCGGCATTACGAATTTGTTCTGCTTTGATTGAGCCGGCTTGTTTATCTATATCTGTCATGATGACGAAAGCACCAGCCTGCGCCAGTTGTTCTGCACAAGCTGCACCGATGCCATTTGCGGCACCCGTGACCAGACTAATCTTTCCGTCTAAATGATTCATTATTTTTCCTTGGGTAAGAGTGGAAAGGAAAGATGTTCATGGGCAATCAACCATTGATTATCTTGTATCACCCAGATCAGGGTTTGCCTGCCGTTAACCAGCAGTGTGTTACCGTTATCCTGTTCAATTTCTTGAGTTACCGTGGCGGTGGTCCAGGCAATGTCACCGTGTTGTGTTGCCTCCAGATCATCATTGACAGTCAATTTAATCGTGTTAGCAAACAACGAGAGGTATTCCGTGCTGGCATCATCGAATGAATCCCAGTCAGTATAACCATCATGTGGTGGCCAGGGCATATACAGGTGTATGTCTTGTTTGTAATAAAACCCATCGAGCCGTTTAGCAATATTGGCAATAGGTCCTTTCTGCCATTGTGCTGCTACTGCGCGTGCCCGTTCAGTAAAGGCTTTATTAACTTTAAGTGATTGTTTCGGATCACGTTGACCCTGAAATAATTTACCATCAGGAACAATAGGGGTAGAAAAATGTTCGTGTACCACCAACCAATGATCGTTTTGTCTTTGCCATACCTGACTACCACGGCAGGGTATGGTGGCATTACTACCATCCTTATATTCCGCTCTGACCAGGCAGTTGGCTGATGTCCAAATCACATCGCCATGACGCCATGCGTGAAATGAATCATCGTGTGAAAACAGGATCGCAGCCGCATCAATCCCATTCGGTAGCCATACATCTTCTATTACATGTTGGTATTCCTGCCAGCCTCGGTGACCACCCAGAGGAGGAAGTGGATCCCAGAACTGTAAGCCGGCGGCTTTGCTGTAATACTTCCCCGGCTGGTCATATTGTGCATCTTCCTTCTTATAGGACCAGGCTTTGTAATAGTCCTTGGTGAGTTGCAGGATATGTTGATAGGTTTTATCGTCTTTTTTCAGGCTTACGATCGTTTCAGCATTAAGCTGCGGTATGCCAAATACAAAAAGCATTGTAATGATGAAAACGAATTGTTTGATTATATGTTTCATGTCGATACCTACAGTTATTAGGGGTTAAACACAGTTATTGATAATTCCAGTCAATATTCAGATCTTCAAATACACGTACCGCTGTTGCTCGACCACCACCAAAGACACCACCACCCGGATGCATGAATGGACCGACAAGAAACAGGTTCTCAACGCCGGGAACACGATAATTCGATAGACTCGGCGTTGGTCTGTGACCGCCAAACTGATAGATGAAGGGACCTGTACCATGTATGTCACCGTGTTGGTAACTCGATGAGTGGCGTAGCATATCCATGGGACTGTCAACATGGCGCGCCAGGATACTGTCATCAGTAAAGTTACTGGCGTAGTGTTTGAATTCTTTTAATAACTGATCGGCCACCTCGGTCTTGAGATCATCCCAATGTTCGGCTGACTGTTGATTAATATTGAAAGGCATGAAGGCATACAGATACAGGCTGGTGCAATCTTCAGGTGCCCGACTCGCATCGTGATTGCTATGCATAGCAGCTACCATTGCATGATGTTGCGGGATCTCATTATATTTATAGCTGTCGAAGGTTCTTCTGAATGTCTCCAGGTTACTCGGTACCAGTTCGAGTAATAAGGCCTTATGTGCTTCGCCGCCAGCATGGAATTCCAATGGTTTATTGATTGCATAATGGGTATTCATACAACTGAAACTTGAAGGTTGCAGTTTATTTATCTCATCAATCACGGTATTGGGTAGATCATCTACCAGATTTTCCAGTAATTCCGGATGGAATGTACCAACAACAGAATCATTACTGAGTATCTCTTCGCCATTATCCAGCCTTACACCGATGGCCTTACCCTGCTCAGTAATGACTCTTGTGACTTCGGACGAAGTTCGTATTTCACCGCCATAATGTTGAATACATCTGATCAATGATTCTGATAGTGCACCACTGCCACCCACGGGTAGTCCTGGATAGTACTTGTGTACAAAACCGGCCATTAGAAAAAGGTTAAGTCCGGTTCCTTTCTCTTCAGGAGCGGCTAGTGCCTCAGAGGTAAATTTTAAAAGATGGATCTTGATCCGATCATCTTCAAACCATTCATTAACGATATCAAAAACACTCTTTTGTAGTGACGCAAATATCTCACGACCTTCACTGCTTTGGTCGAGCAGGGCAATAAAAGTCCCCAGTGGTGCAGGTGGAACAAACATGCCGGCTACCAGCATGGGTAATATTGTCTGACAACGCTTAACAAAGACACGGTAGGTATCGGCATCTTTTTTCGAAAATTGGGCGATAGATTCGCAGGTCTTTTCCACACTTTGATAGGTGATCAGGGAACGATGATCATCATAGATGGTTGCGAACATGACCTCTGGATAAATATATTCCAGACCAAATTTTGATTTCAGCTCAAGTTCATCATTCAAAATAAGCGGATTGGCCTGGATGAACACATGTGCAGTTGAATGCCGGTCATGTTTAAAACCGGGTGCGGTTAATTCCTGTGTGATGACACCACCACCGGCCTGTTTATTTTTTTCCAGTACCAATACTTTTTTACCGGCCTTTGCCAGATAGCCTGCGGTAATCAATGCATTATGGCCTGAGCCAGCGATAATAATATCGGTATCGTGATTCATAATATTTTAAACTCTATTAGTATTGGCTGGTTATGAAAATAGGATTAAGTATTCAGTTACGCACTATCTAATTTGCCGAATAGTTTTTTAAGGCTTGCTGTTATCACAAATTTGATTATCTCCCAGTTTAACAAGCTGAGGACTTCTGCAAATTGCTGCTGATTAAGTATGGCCACGACTGGCATATTACCCATGATCTTCCCCTGAATTTTTAATACATCATCTTCCTTGTTGATCTGTTTAACATGCATCAACTCATTGCCATCGGGCGTAAATAATCTCATTGGTTTTCCTTTTATTTCGGTATCGAAAATAATCAGTATTTATTAATGTTGATTAAGTCTTCAGAAATATAATGGTTGTGCTTGCGTTACAACAACTACCCGATCGGGTAGTTGAGATGATCGGATGCAACATTTAATTTTGCTAACAATACGTAAGTCACATCAGGAGTATGCGATATGTCAAAACAAGCCAACTACATAGAACAATATATGACTCTGGCGTTGCAGCCGGTCATGCGGGGTGCGCACGAACGAGCAGATATACAGAGAAATCTGGATCATATTGCGGAATTGGCTCGTGCTGCAGTCTGGCTAACCTCGATCGATATGCCGGTAAAGTTAATTACAATTCCGGAAGGTGCCCTGCAGGGTTTTACCGATGAGATCTTCGATTGGGATCATACCGATTATGTAAAAAGAACGGCGATAAGTTTGCCAGGTAAGGAGACCGATTTCCTTGGTGAATTGGCAAAAGAACTGGATACCTACATCATTGCGCAGGCCAAGGTTATACACGAAGAATTCCCGGAGCGCTTTTTTAACTGTGCCTTTGTTATTGATCCTACTGGTGAGATCATTCATAAACATTACAAAATGCAGGTGTTCGCACGAGAGCACTCCACAGTACCGCATGATGTTTGGGAGCGATGGACCGAACTTTATGGCAATGGACTGGACGCATTTTTTCCGGTTACCGAAACACCGATTGGACGTATAGGTTGCTTGATATGTATGGAAGGCAGTTATCCGGAAACCGCACGTGGTTTGGCAATGAACGGTGCCGAGATCGTCTATCGTCCCAGTTACCCGGAACCCTATGTCGCCAATGGTTTATGGGAAATACAGAATCGCGCCAGAGCGCTGGACAATACCATGTTTATCGTGGCCCCGAATCCAGGAGCCTATCTACCGATGGAAGATTCGCCCTTTCCCATTGATGCTTTTGGCGGTAACTCAATGATCGTTGATTATCAGGGACGTGTGATCTCCAACCATCAGGCCGGTGGTGCGGCATCCTATGCCGGCGGGATTATTGATATCGAGGCCTTGCGCCAATATCGCGCCCGTTCCGCCTGGGGCAACTGGTTGAAAGACCTGCGCACCGAACAATATCAGTGTATTTATGACAAACCGATGTATGAAATGAACCGTTGTATGAAACAGCCACCATTAAAACATGCAGAGAATGATGAGGTGTTGGCAAAGGCCAGAGAAGAAATGTTCAAACGCGATATCTGGAAAAAACCAGCCTATATGGAAGACTAGCGGGTGAACTAATGTTTTGCTTGCGATTTGCAGGCGTATTTCACCAGTTGTACACGGTTATGTACGTCGAGTTTTTTATACAGACATTTAATATGGTGGCGAACGGTATTTTCACTGATCTTAAGTCGTTCAGCGATACAGCGGTTGCTATAACCACTGACGGCAAGTTCCAGTACTTCCTTTGCCCGAGCAGGTAATTCATCCAGAACAGGTCTGAGATGACTTAATTGTCGAATCTCATTGACCATATCCTGCCTTTCTATCAATCGTTGATAGGCGAAGTTGATTTCATTGCAAAGAAAGCGAGCTGCTATCAGGTTCTCATCCGCAAAATAGGATTTGTCAGCTCTGGCGAT
This sequence comes from Pseudomonadota bacterium, assembly GCA_013112535.1. Lineage (GTDB taxonomy): Bacteria > Pseudomonadota > Gammaproteobacteria > Eutrophobiales > Eutrophobiaceae > UBA7359. Next base: position 97,628 of record JABFGI010000002.1, on the reverse strand, counting down.
ATTTAATGTTCCCATGATCTTGCCATTGCAAATCAAGGGTGCCTCTATCGTATACTTCAGACCCCAACGGGAGAGGAAGCTATACAATGGCTGCTTAAACCAGTTGTCATTATCGAAGACATCAAGTGAATGGGTGAATTGTTTGTGTTTCAATAATTCCAGAAATAAGGGATCGTCTTTTCGTAATTGTTCATATTCGGCAAGAAAATGCTGGTTTGCCTGATATGAAAAAATTGATTCCGTTTCTTGCTGCTCATTAAACAGGTACATACCGAAAGCATCGGCATCAACGAATTCCGGCATTCTGCCGAGATAGGTTTTCCTCAGTTCATCCAGAGTCTGGCTGCGATGGATCTGGGATATCATTAACGTTAGTGAATTCTGTCTGGAAGGCTGGTTATATTTTACCATCGGCACTCACCTCTTATTTACAGTTTTCGCCGCGTTTATCGTGTTCCTATTATACTAAATATATACAGCCGCAACTAATTGTATAGCGTTATTTTATGATAGCAGTACCAGACCATCATAGAACAGCATGATGGCAAAAAAACATAAAATTATCCCAAGAAACTTCATCGTATAAATGTATGGCGCACCCGCTAAAAAAGATTTTGATTTTCCCGCCAAAATAGCCAATGTGATCTTTGAACCGATAAGGCAAAAATAAAAACTTAAAATAAAAAGTAATGCGATAAAGAAATTATTATTCATTGTTTTACTAACAATAGGTGCGCCGACAGTTAGCCAAAAGAGATAGGGATGTGGACTTAATACATTAGCCAGCATTCCTTTTATTAATGATCCTGGATTTTTAATTTCCTGTTCATCAAGTTCAACGGCCTCTATACACAGGTTGTTGTATGCCAGATACAATATAAAACACCCGCCAACAATAGAAATGCTACCCAGTATATAATTGAGTTCTGTTAGGGTTGTTGATAGAAATAATGCCAGCATAATAATGGGCAGGTCAGTGAGCAATGGAACCAACGCAACTTTAATGCCGGCTTTAATATCATGTTGAAGTGTTTCTGAAATAACGAGCATTAATAGTGGACCGGGGGCAATGCCTGCCGATAGACCGAGTAAAGAACCGATAAATATAATGCTGATCATTTTCTGAAGTATTCTATGTTGATACATTCCTGCTATCAGGATAGGGACCCAGTAGTAGCATTAATGTGATACCAAAAAAAACAAGTCCAGCAACCAACCAAAGTGCACCGATATAGTTACCTACTCTATCGTAATATACACCCATTAATGGCGCACCAAACGCCGAGCCAAGCTGAAACGCAGCGAACATCGTGCCGTAGATTTGACCAAACGCTTTTTGTCCAAAATAGCGACTACAAATATAAGCAATTTCACTGATTTCAGATCCTGTTGCCAGTCCAACGAAGACAGCTGCTAGAAAGACTAATACTCCACTGGTACCTAATGCCAGGATAATAATGCCAATAAAAAGACCGAGTAAAAAAATAGCGGCGATATAAGGAGCAAAATATTGATCCATAAGGTAACCGGCAAGAATGCGACCGAAGATTAAACCGATACCCAAAGAAGTCATACAAAATGCAGCTGTTGTAGGAGCAACACCGCGGTCGATTAACATCGGAACAAGATGTGCCAGAATACTGGTGATACCAATTCCAACCAGAAAAAAGGACATCAGGATTAACCAGTAAGTTTTCGTTTTTGCTGCATCATGACTTGATAATCCAGCGCTATAATCATTTGTGATTGTGCTTATAGTTTGAATATTGTTCTCACCATCTGGCTGAAGATTTAATTCTTCTGGTGTTTCCTTTAATAGTAATAAAGTCACAGGTAATGAAATGCAGAATATGGCAATAGCAAAGCCAGCATATGCAGTACGCCAGCCATAGTTATCTATCATTATCTGGGCAAAGCTCGGAATGAGCGCCGCACCGACTCCGAATCCGGATAAGGCAATACCTAAAGCAAGTCCTCGGCGACGAGTGAACCAGCCAATAATGACGCGTGAAAAACTTTGAGGAAGTGTACCTGCGCCAAGAAAAGGAATAAGAAAATACATAACATAGAAATGCCAGATATTCCCACTTAATAACGTCATTGATAAAACGGTTAGCCCCATTAATATAATTGAAGGTATCAATACTCGACGTACCCCTATTCTATCGATAACAAATCCCAGTAGAGGTGAGGTGATGACAACAGCAATATTTGTCATGGTTAAGGCAAATGAGAGTTCCCCGCGTTGCCAGCCAAACTCAGTTTCAAGTGGTTTGACAAAGGTACCAAAAGCAAACACGGTAAACATGGCGTAGCAAAGAGCCATACCTAAAAAAGACGTTAGAACGTTATACCAACCGTAGAAGATGACGGGTCGAGAATGACTCATTAATTATAATGAACTCCTGATATGAGTTGTTTATCATTGTTTAATTCCAGGGTCTTTAACGATGCACTCACAGACAATTAATTTGTGTTAGAAGGCAAGCCTTGCTTTCTTGACCGTATTAGTATTATTAATATTATATTTTCAGTGATTATAAACTCGTTAACGGTTAAAGCATATGAATGAGAGCAGAAAGAAAATTGCCGTCCTAGGTGGAACTGGAAATCTAGGCCTTGCCCTGGCCTGGCGTTGGGCCAGAGTTGAGCATGAAGTGATTATCGGTTCGAGGACAGAAGAAAAGGCACAACAAGCCGCCGCTGAAATAAACCGTCGAACATGCAATGGTTCAGCACATGGTAAAGAAAATGCTGCAGCTGCAAAAGCGGCGGATATTATCGTAATGACGGTGCCTTTTGCTGCACACGATGCAACAATTGAAACAATAAAACCATACTTATCTGGCCAAATTCTTATAGATACAACGGTGCCATTGAAACCACCGAAAGTGAATGTTGTGCAATTACCTGAGACTGGATGTGTAGCAGTTCAAACTCAAGTATTGGTTGGAGATAAGGCCAGAGTGGTTGCCGCTTTTCATAATGTCGCTGCAAATTTATTGAATAAAGACACAGATATTGATTGCGATGTTCTGGTAACTTCAGATGATTTGGAAGCAAAAAAAGAAGTAATGCAATTATCCGATGAAATTGGTTGTAATGCATTGAATGCCGGAGCGCTAGCCAATGCGATAGCAGCGGAAGTTTTTACCAGTATCCTGATTCACATGAACAAGACTTATAAGACGGGCCATGCCGGGATAAAGATTACGGGACTATAAAATAAATATCACCAAGTGCTTAACGAAACATATCTTCATCTTTTGGACGTAATAACTGACGGGTGTCTTGATCTGACATGACTGTTGTAACTCCGCGAATCAAAACAACCGGTGTAGCATCGTCACCTTCGCCCATTAGCAAACAGGCTGCACTGGCAAGGCTGTCTGCATTTGCTGTTTCACTAACCATTAATTCACGTCCGAACATATCCTTATCGCCGCGTAAGTCTCGTATGGTTTCTACTCCTGCAGAACCTATGGCAACACCTGTTGTGCCCTTACGCCAGGGTCGACCAATGCTGTCGGTAATAATAATACCAATTTGTTTTTTGCAAAGAGCTTCGATTTCTTTCTTTAATCGTTTAGCAGACTGGTTTGCATCTTTTGGTAACAAGCAAACGATTTCTTTTGAACCCTCCACATTTGAATGGTCGATGCCAGCATTGGCTAAAATTACACCGGAATGATGCTCAACGATGATGACACCGGGTTTAACAGCGATAATTTCTTTTGCTTCAGAAAGAACCAGTTCAATTTGCCGGGGATCTTTATTAATTTCTTGTGCGAGTTTGATTGCTTTCTCTGATGGTTTAACTGTGGCCAGATCAACGAGACGACCTTCTGCTTTGGATATTATTTTTTGAGCGATAGCGATGATGTCATTATTTTCAAGCTTAATCCCTGATGCAAACAATGCAGACAAAATAATTTTTTCCAGATTGTCATTCGGTTTGATTAATGGAATGTCAGGTATAGCATGTAGTGATAATGATTGTGATGTCATAAGGTTTATTATTTTATAGGATTAAATTATCAATAAATGCTATCACATTAATAATCACTACTAACGATTTAAAATAAATTTATTAATCACTATTATGATATGCAACACTGAAAAATATATAGCCTTGTCCGGCGGTGTAGGCGGGGCAAAATTGGCACTGGGTCTGAGCCATGTGCTCGATACAGAACAGTTGTTGCTTGTAGCAAATACAGGGGATGATTTTCAGCACCTGGGACTTTCTGTTTCACCGGATATCGATACTCTGGTTTATACATTGTCCGGCTTGAATAACAAGAAACTGGGATGGGGACGTCAGGATGAAAGCTGGAATTTTATGCAAGCATGTGAAGAACTGGAAATGGACACATGGTTTCGTCTTGGCGACAAGGATTTGGCATTACATTTATTTCGGACGCAAGCATTGTCGCAGGGTTTGACGCTCAGTGAAGTCACCAACGAATTATGCAAACGTTTTAATATTAAAACACAGATAGTCCCTATGTCGGATGATCCGATAAAAACTTTTGTCAACACATCAATGGGAACACTTCCTTTTCAGGAATATTTTGTTAAATATCAATGTTTACCTGAAGTAACAGGGATTGAGTATAAGGGGATTGATAATGCAAAGATGGCCCCTTCGTTTGATCAATATCTCAATGATCCAGCGTTACAGGCCATTATCATTTGTCCATCAAATCCTTTTTTAAGTGTTCAACCGATACTTTCAATACCTGCAGTAAAAAATAAATTAAAAAAGATTATGAAACCAGTGATCATTGTTTCGCCTATAGTAGAAGGTGAGGCACTGAAAGGCCCAACGGCCAAAATGATGAAAGAACTGAATATTGATTGCGATGTAAATGGTGTTGTTGAGCTTTATGCAGATATAGCAGATGGTATTGTTATAGACAATAAGGATTCAGTCTATGTAGAAAAAATTGAATCCAGAGGTATCAAGGTGCATACAAGTAATATTGTGATGCAATCCTTGCAGCATCGTATTGACCTTGCGAAGGATGTAGTCGAATTTTCAAAAATGCTTTGTAAAAGATAATGACAAATAAAATGTGGATAATATTACCGGTTAAACATTTACAGAATAGTAAAATCAGGTTGAGGGATGTTTTGTCTGACGAACAACGTTGCCGATTTAGTTATCTGTTGGTAATGGATACACTGCAAACTCTTTGTTCATCAATGCATGTTCAGGGCGTTACGATGATAAGCTGTGATGAATCTTTATCACTGTTGGCTAAAAAACATCATGCAGAATTTTTATTAACAGACAAGGACAGTGGGTATTCAAAGGATGCTATGGATGCCATTACTGCTTTATCCAAAAATGGTATTGATAAAATTGCCATAATTCCCACAGATCTTCCGCAACTCTCACATCATGATCTTGAATTACTGGATAACACACATAAAGAAGGTGTTACCTTATGTGTAGCTGAAAAAGATGGAGGAACAAACGCACTGGTTTTTACACCACCGCTTGCTATACCTTTGTTATTTGGTTCGGACAGTTTTAAAAAGCATCAACAAGCAGCAAAGGATAGAGGTATTTCTGTCAATATAGTCAATGCTGCAGGTGTGCAACGCGATATCGATCAACCCGATGATTTACAATGGTTGTGTGAACAAACAAATGGAAGAAAGGCGTGGGCCTATGTAAAAAATATTTTGAAAAATCGTGTTGAAAAGGTGTAGTCTGAGACTTACAAACAAACTAGATAGTATGCATCATCAACACTTTGATTAACCTGTTATAAATAATAAAACTTGATGAAGTATCTTGTTGTAACAACGCATCCTCTTGCAAATAGTCTATGCAAGTATTTGACCGAGCATGTTGTGAATAAACTAACTGCAATGGGACATGAGGTTGTTGTTGAAGACCTATATGCAGATAGTTTCGAACCAGTATTAACAGCTGTTGAGCGAGAATCCTATTATAGTGGTTCTTATGACTCTTCAAAAATCTCAGAATATATAAACAGACTTCAGCAGGCCGAGGCACTTGTTTTATTGTTTCCAACCTGGTGGTTCAATTTTCCGGCCATGCTTAAAGGTTGGTTTGACCGGGTCTGGGCTCCGGGTATCGCCTATGATCACGCAGGTGATTTTGGTCCGATTAAACCGCGATTGGATAATTTACAGCGAGTTTTAGTGGTAACAACATTGGGATCTCCCTGGTGGGTGGATCGGTTTATAATGCGACAGCCATTAAAAAGAGTTCTAAAAATAGCACTGTTGGGAACATGTGCAAGAAAAAGTAAATTAAAATATTTATCACTCTATAACAGTGAAAAACTCAATGAGGGAACTATTGAGAGGTTCAGGAGAAAAATTGATAAGGTACTGGATAATTGGGGACGTTAAAGCCGCTTTTAAAGAACAGAAGTATCAAGCGAGTTTTTAAATTATATATCTTGAATCTTAAGTACGAACTTTCCTAGGGTTTGTTTGCTTTCCGACAGTTGAAGTGCTTCAACTGCATCAGCTCAATCCATCACATCAATTTTGGATAGAGGCAATTTATCGATTATATACAATTCCATTAGAATGCGGAGACTTTGGACAGATGGCATGCAAACAGAAACATGGGAAGGGAAGGTGCTTTACAAACAACGATATTCTTCTGAACAATTATTTGATGGCAACACCAACAATGTTTGGAGAAATCAGCCACGGCATAGCTGTGGAATCAAAACGATTCATATCCACTTGACTGAAACCTGCCGACTGCAATAAAGCTCCTGTATTGCGATTGGTTTCACAACCTTCAAATAAACATTTCCACGTTCTGAATAACAGGTTTTGTGCCTTGCGTTTCATACTTCCTTTCGGTGCGGCGACATGCTCGACATAAATATATTTACCATTGGGTTTTAAAATACGTAAAACTTCTTTCAGAGTAGCTTCCGGGTTGGTAACCGAACACAACACCATCGTACACACAACCGCATCTATGCTACTTGTTTCCAGATTCATATACTCGAGAAAATTTTCCTTCAACTCTATATCAGCCTCTGCAGTTTTGGCGCTTAATCGCAGTCGTCCATACATGGACGGATTGGGTTCGATAGCAAACACTTTTACGCCTGCCGGATAGTAACAAAAGTTAATACCATTGCCTGGTCCTATTTCTACCACAGTTCCTTGCAGATGTTTCATCCATTTCAGTTTCATCGGCCCGGTTTCTTGACGAATTTTATCTTCATACTTGGCCAATAACCATGAATTAAAACGACCAATCCAGGGATGTTTATTGTAGTCGTATTGTTCATTATTATTGCACATAAGCTATTTTGATACCCTGTACGCTGCTAATTCATATGAAGTTAAAGGTGATACTTTTTGTATCAATCAATATAGATGAAGAAGCATTGATCAGTTTTTACAAAGAATTATATATTTTGAACCTTGTTCTAATACATTGATTAACGTATCAGGCTAACTGGTTTTTGTTTTTTCCCGTTGATAAATTCATATAATGCCATCGGTGAGTTATGCGCTTGTTGAATCACGATACCTTTATCATATAAAGCATCTTGTAAAGCGGCGCTGATTGCATGTAACGGTGCGCCACCACCTTCACCCATTCCTTTAGCTCCGCTATAGGTGAAAGGAGAGGGCGTTTCCATATTGGCAGTTTTCAAATCAGGCATGTTATTGATTGTAATCGGAGCATAGTCTGTGAATGAACCTGCCAATACATTACCTTCTTTATCAAATGGCATAATTTCAAGTAATGCTGCCCCTAAACCATGTGCTGCCCCGCCGTGAATTTGTCCCTGAACGATCATATGGTTAATGACCTTTCCACAATCATCCACGATGGCATAATCCAGGATTTTACTTTTGTATGTCTCTGTATCGACTTCAACCACAGCGATGTGTAATTGCATGGCATAGGTCAATGTCAGGTTGCCATATTTTTTTTCTACATCGGGGGCTTCAAAAGACGGAACAAAGGTGTGGCGTACATTGAGCGAAATTTCTCTTAATTCTTCCGGTAAGCTGGCTTTGTTGTAGTTCGCCATATTAGCCAGGGCCCAGTAATTTATCCCTTTATCTGTGCCGACAACCCGAACTTCCGGTCCTTGTTCACCGATACCAAATTCAAGATCATCTTCATTGGCTTCCAGAGAATGCGCCGCCAGTTTTTTCATTTCATTTTTTAATTTGACGACTGCGCCATGTACGGCAGATAAGCCGGTTACAGCAAATTGGCTGGCATAGGTTCCGCAGGTTCCACTATGGCTGTTTCTTTCTGTATCAAAGCCTGTTTTTACATGCACCAAATCAGTATCCAGTCCCAACTCTTCGGCAACGACCTGAGAAGCCGTTGTTTCATGTCCCTGGCCTTGCGGAAAGGAACCAACGCTGACACTGATAGAACCGTCCAGATCGAGTTTGATCGTTGCGACCTGCGAATTGCTGGAGAAAGGCAGGAAGGGATTAATGATTTGTGATTGTGCGAAATTGTTTGTCCCTGAATCCAGTGTCGTTCCTATACCAATACCAAGACAACGACCTTCAGCACGCGCTTGTTTTTGTTTCTCTTGCCAATCATCCCAGCCGATAACCTCCTTTGCCTTTTTCATCAGGCCTGGAAAATCCCCGGAGTCATAAACACAACCATTCGGTGTGGTGTAGGGAAATTCTTCGATATAGTTGCGTAAGCGAATTTCATCTGCCGGGATATCCAGCTCATGACCACAAATATCCATGACACGTTCCATGAACCACATATGGGGCAAGCGAGAGTAACCACGATTCGGTGCACAAGGTCCCTTGTTGGTAACAACCTGACTAAAATTGATACAGACATTTCTTAGTTTATAGGATGCGGGAAGTACCTGAGACCAGATAACACAACCTAGAGGTTCATAACGTGGGTAGGCACCACAATCATCGACATGACGTGATCGCAGCGCTGTGATTACACCATCTTTATCCAGCGCCACTTCCGTATCATAAAAATTTCTTTCACTGCCATGACCACCAGCCTGCATGTATTCACTACGAGTCTCTACCCATTTGACCGGTGCGCCCCCTGCCTTGCGCGATGCAAGCGCTGCCAGGGTCATATAAGGGTAATTACCAATCTTGTTACCAAAGGCTCCACCTATATCATGGGTGCGCAATCGAATTTGATCGCTGCGAACATTGAGTGCCGGCCCAATCATGGCGATAGGAACAGTCATGATGGTGTTGCAGAAAAAATCGATCTCATTACGTTTGTCCCAGGTAGCGACCACGGCATTGGATTCCAGTGGGGTACTGCTGAAACGGTGAAATTTCAGGTGATCGATTTTGATGACATGGGCAGCTTCATTAAAAGCCTTGTCGACATCACCATATTCATAAACACCTTGCCAGGTTTGATTGGTTCCCGCCTCTTCATGTAATACGGTTTCATCTTTCTGTGCATCTTCACAGGAAATTACTGCAGGTAAAGTTTCATAGTTTACTTCCACAAGCTGGATTGCATCGGCTGCAATATGTTTTGATTCCGCTATAACGGCAACAACCGGATCACCTTGATGTCGGACTTTGTTGACTGCCAGACAAAAATCCTGAATCAAGGCGCTGGGCTCTGGCCCAATCTGGGTAAAGGGTTGCGTTTGTTCTGCAACCTCCTTGCCGGTGATGGTACAGATCACACCGGGCAATGCTTCAGCCTTTGACACGTCGATACTCAGAATCTTTGCATGTGCATAAGGCGATCTGACAAGACACATGTGCAAGGAACCACCGGGTTGATAATCATCAACGAACAAACCTTGTCCAGTGATCAAGCGTTTATCTTCTTTGCGTCCCAGTTTTTTCTCTGATCGTTTTACATTTAATATGTCATTTATTTTTTGTTTCGATTCCTGTTTCAAAGCTAAAGCATCTGCCGGGTGAGGTGCATAACTGACTGATTCAACTGTTGCAGAAGATGCTTTTTCGGATGTGGATGTTTCTTGCTTATTAGTCCCGAATAGAAATTGTATAAGACGTGAAAACCAACCCTTTGATTGAGCCTGGGCTTGCAATTTTCCCGCCTGTGCTTCGGGGGACAAGGCTTCCTGTAAACTCGTAATCAGTTTATTAATTTCTTTTTCTGCATAGCCACGTAAACCACCTCCAGCGATGGAGAGAATTTTACCAACCAGGATAGTTTCTCCCTGCCATTTTACCAATGTTCCTCCGTCTACCTCTTCGAGGTTGAATGAAGAGTTCATTTGGTAGGCACCTTGCATGACATTACCCTTACCAACGTAGCGTGCTCTTAAAGGGGGTATTGCTTCTTCAAGGGTTAATTCAGTGGTTGATGTTGCAATGATTTTCCCGATACCGACCTTCACTTTAAGGTTGGCAGTGCGTTCATCTTTCATTTCCATGCTGTGAAATGTAGGAAACAGTGGTGCAAACTTTTCCGGGTCTGAAAGAATCTCAAAGACTTCTTTTCTTGGCAGGTCGATCATGAATTCACCATCAAATTTCATTTCCATGGCTCAATCCTCCCGTAAGTTTTTGGCAGCTGCTTGCACTGATTTGATAATGTTCTGATAACCTGTACAACGGCAGACATTACCGGCTAATCGTTTACGTATATCCTTAATATCGGGATCCGGATTTTCCGCCAGTAATGCCAGTGATGACATTAGCATTCCAGGCGTACAGTAACCGCATTGCAAACCATGATTTTGTGAGAAGGCTTGTTGTAAGGGATGTAGTTCACCATCCTGCTCCAAACCTTCTACCGTTAGTACTTCACTACCGTCGACTTGTACGGCAAGTAATGTGCAGGACTTCACCGGATCACCATCGACTATAATAGTACAGGCACCACAGTAACTGGTGTCACAACCGATATGGGTTCCGGTCAGACCTATTGTTTCCCGAATAAATTCCACCAGTAATAAACGCGGTTCTATCTCTTGTTGATAGAGCTTGCCATTGACAGTGATGGATACGGGGACGAGTTGAATGGACTCAGACATATTCGTGAGCTCCGATAATGTTATTACCTCTGGCACGGCTAATTGCGATATTGGCTGCTTTAATAAAAAGTGAGTGCAGCATAGACCGCTTAAAAGAAGCTGAACCGCGGGAGTCGGGTGTTGGATCAGATGCTGCGATGATTGCTTCAGCAGCTTTTTCAAGATTATCGTTTGTTAACTTGTTTCCGCGTAACACAGCCTCTGCTTCATCCGAAGTTACGGGTCGCGGTCCAGCAGCACTGAGTACGAGGCGCACATCTTTACAAATATCTTCTTCTGCTAATGTAATCTGTATGCCAGCAGAAACGGTAGGGTAGGCTGGTGCGGCCTTTTTAAAAACGATATAACTTCCACCTGACAGTTTTTGCGGTGTTTTGAAACTAATCTCTGTTACCAGCTCGGCATCGCCTAAGGCTGTCGTGTAAGAATCAAGAATAAAATCACGGATATTGATCGTTCTCTTGCCGTTGGGTCCATTACAAATAACCTCTGCATCAAGGGTATGTAACAGGGCGGGCCAGTCACAACTGGGATCGGCGGTACTGATAGAACCACCGATAGTACCGCGGCTACGTACCTGTGCATCGGCGATGCCATTGGCGCAGTCAGTGACAATAGGAATATGTGAAATTACCCCGGCCTTGCCTATATGAGCATGGGTAGCAAGTGCGCCAATCCTTATAATTTCGTTTTCATTATTTATGTGACGAAGGCCAGGTAAGCGGCCTATATCAATCAAATCAGTAGGCTCGTCCATCCTCAACTTCAAGACGGGTATGAGTGATTGACCACCGGCGAGTGGCTTTGCTCCTTCTCCGAGTTCAGATAAGAGCTGAATAGCGTTTTCTATTGAATCAGGCCTGTAATAACGGAAAGGTGCAGGATACATGCGTTATCGACTCCTCTAGCCACGGTTAAAACATAGTATATGAGAAAACACATACTATAGCGTATTGTTATTTGTATTTTAAATCTTTATTGTTATTAAATTTATATTCTCTAGTTTAAAAATGTAATAAAAATAGAAAAATCAGTAAGATAAAAGATTTGTCAATCTTTAAATACGTACTGTAAAATCTATCCAATCAATTTAAAACATACGTTACCGTATTGAAATTGCTTGTTGCTGTGCCTAAAATTAGGTTAAAATTTCTTTTCTCCATTTAGACTCTGTAATTAGTGGTGTGAAGATATGATCGAACAGCAAAACGATATACTTGAGCTTGCCAGAAAATGGTTTGATGAAGGTCGGAAAGTTGCTTTAGCAACTGTCGTCTCAACCTGGGGTTCATCGCCAAGGCCGTGTGGTAGTCAATTGGTCGTAGATGACAAGACTGAGTTTTTTGGATCTGTTTCAGGTGGTTGTGTTGAAGGTGCCGTCATAAGTGAAGCTCAGGAAGTCATACACAATATGAAACCCAAACTCCTGGAGTTTAGCGTCAGTAATGAAATGGCATGGGATGTCGGATTGGCCTGTGGCGGGACGGTAAAAATTTATGTCGAACCGGTGGTAAGCGAAGCTTAGTTGTTCTATTAACTTTTATCTAAAAAAATAATGGCGGATTGAAATCAGATGCAACGCAAGATACTTGAAAAATTAAATCTTGCACGGCTGGAGAAACATGCCGTTGTTCTGATAACTCATCTGGAAAATTCGGAACAGTATTTGTACTCTGAGTCAAAGGAATACTGCATAGGTATAATTCCAACTGATTTGGAAGTGTTGGCAAAACAGGCTGCACGGCTGGATCGTAGCAAAATGCATGAAACTGAAAGTGGCAAGATTTTCTTTCATGCATTTAATCCATCACTACGGATGTTCATAGTAGGAGCGGTTCATATTTCCCAGACATTGGCACCACTAGCGGTTATGTGTGGTTATGATGTGACCGTAATTGATCCGCGTCAGGCATTTGCAACAAACGAACGCTTTCCTGATATCAATATTAATACAGCATGGCCAGATGAAGCACTGAATGAATTGGTACCCGACAATAGAACGGCTGTGGTTGCATTGACGCACGATCCAAAACTGGATGATCCGGCTCTTACGGCAGCACTGAATTCAGATGCATTTTATATCGGTGCCTTAGGCAGTCGAAAAACTCAAACAGGACGACAACAAAGATTGGAAGAGAAAGGATTTAGTCCTGAGCAACAACAGCGAATTTGTGGACCTATAGGATTAAATATCGGTGCGCAGTCTCCAGCTGAAATAGCCTTGTCCATTATGGCGCAAGTAACGGAACAGGCTCGCCAGGGTTCAGTACACAATGAAGCTGAATCGGAAGGGAAATAACATGAACAATATTTATTGGGGCCTATAACATGTCAATTGCCATATCGACTGTGAACCGGTCCATGTTTGATGCGCCAATATGGAGTAGTGCTTTCAGGCCTTTTTTCCTTGCCGCAGCGATATATGGACCATTGGTTATGTTGTGTTGGCTAGCCAAGACTCTAGGAATAATTGTTTTTCCCTGGCATGGTTTTTCCAGTTCAGTCTGGCATGGGCATGAATTACTAATTGGTTTTGGTTCAGCACTTGTTTCCGGTTTTTTATTGACTGCTATTCCCAGTTGGGCAGAAACCTTTGCGGTAGTAAAAGGACGTCTCGCCTTGTTGGCGGGAGTGTGGCTGGCTGCACGAATTGCTATTTTATGTGCGCCTGTAATACCGTCGGTTCTAATTATTATTCTGGACCTGGCATTTTTCCCACTATTTGCTGCATTGTTGTTACCCAGCTTACTTGCTGCAGAGAAGAAATATTTTCTAGCAGTTCTGATTATTCTGGCAGGATTTTTCTACGGTAATCTCCTCTTCTATACAAGTATACAGGCGGGAGATGAGAGAGGTGCGGCCATTGGTTTGCGTTTCTTTTTATATACCTTGATCACACTCTATACCTTTGTCGGTGGTTTTCTAACACCCATATTTACCGAGAATGCTCTACGAGGAAAAGGTTGGGATGGGACGATAAGTTTTCATCGTGGTATCGAAACGTTGGCAATCATCACCATCGTCTTTTATGGGTTAACAGGGATCTATTTACCCGGGACATTATGGAGCAGTATTGCCGGATTGGCTGTGATACTGGTACATGGTCTGCGCATGTCGCGTTGGCAAACGTTTCAGGCAGTGAACATACCCATAGTCGCAGTTATGCATTTCTCTTACTTGTGGTTTCTTATCTCTGTCATTCTGCGAGTACTTTCAGATAGTGGTATGGCCGTACCCGAATTGGCGTCAGTCCATGCATTTACGGTGGGTGCGTTTGGCATGATGAAAATAGGACTTCTTTGTCGGGTTGCTTTACGTCATACAGGTCGTCAACTGATACCACCGCAGTTGATGATCGCCGGTTTTGTTTTGCTTTTTTTTGCAGCTTTGCTGCGAGTTATAGGTGCATTTATCCCTGTTGATTTACTGGCAATAACAGCAGCTATTTTCTGGCTATTGCCATTTCTGTTTTATCTCTGGTGTCACGGCAGCATGCTGCTAAAACCCAGTCTGCCAAAATAAATAGTAAGGACTCTATAAAGATGCGAAGAAATAATTTTGCGGTGTTGGAATTGAGGAGTAGAAAATGAATACACGTATTATGCCTGAATTTGATCTGTTATTACCTGAGACAGTCGAACAAGCTGTGAGCTTATTGGATAAGTATCAGGACAAGGCAAGCATCATATCTGGTGGAACAGATGTATGCGTTGCAATGAAATCAGGTTACAGAACTGATTTTCTAATTTCTCTGGCTAAAATTTCTGGATTGGACTATCTGGAATACGATCCGTCGACGGGATTGCGGATCGGTGCCAAGACAACAATCAGTCAGGTACTGTCATCAGCGGATGTTAAAACATACTATCCGGCCTTATGGCAGGCAGCATCTATATTTGCGACGCCGCAACTGAGAAATACAGCGACTGTTATAGGAAACTTGTTACGTGCTTCGCCTGCCGGTGACTGTATTTGTGCAGTTTATGCATTGGGAGGAAACATTGTGTTACAGGGAGCAGAGGGTCAACGTGAAGTTAGTGTTGATGAGTTTTGGTTGGCATACGGTGTCACTGCAAGGAAAGTCGATGAGATTGCAATAGAATTAAATCTTCCAGCTCCGGTAAAAGGTAACCGATCTTCATTTAAACGTCTTACACGCACTAACGAAGACCTGGCTAAACTTAATGCTGCGGCACATCTTGAAATGGATGGTAAAAAATGTAAGCAAGCACGTTTAAGCATAGGTTGTGTTGCAGCGATACCAATGAGGCTTGAGAAAACAGAGGCTTTATTAAAAGGGGCCGAGATAACGGATGATTTACTGGAAAAAATTGTTACCAATGTAGGTAATGAAATTAGTCCCATCGATGATGTACGTTCAACCGCCGAATACAGAAATCAGGTTGCAGGTGTTTTGATCAAGCGTGTCATTACCCAGGCCTGTTGCAAGTCTTAATGAGGAATTAATTATGAATAATCATGACATCACACTAAAAATTAATGGCGAGGAACATAAGGTGACAGTCCCTGCCAATCGTTTGCTCCTTGATGTACTCCGTGAAGATCTGCAAATGACCGAAACCAAGTACGGTTGTGGTACGGGAGAATGCGGTGCCTGTACCGTGTTGGTTGAAGGCAATAAGAATATTTGTTCCTGTGTCACGCTGGCAGCGACTATGGATGGCAGGGAGATCACTACCGCTGCCGGTCTTGAAAAAGACGGTGAATTACATCCGGTGCAAGAGGCTTTTATAGACGAATTTGCAGTGCAGTGTGGTTACTGTATTCCCGGTATGGTTTTGAAAACGGTCAGTATGTTAACTGAAAACCCGAATCCCACGGAAGAAGAAATACGTCATGGTCTGGAAGGCAACATGTGTCGGTGTACCGGTTATACAAAAATAGTTAAAGCAGTTCAAAAGGCCAGTCAGATAATGGCAGGAAGTGAATCATGAGTAATTTCAAAACAGTTGGTAAAAGTGAACGCAAGTTAGATGCTCGTGGAAAGGTTACGGGCAAGACAATCTATGTCGATGACCTGCAAATGCCAGGCATGTTATATGGCAAGGTTGTTAGATGTTATGAACATGCCCATGCCAGAGTTAAAAAACTGGATTTGTCTAAAGCGGCAGCATATCCGGGAGTAATAAAAGTTCTTGGCCCGGAAGATGTTACTCAAAAAGAATATAACAACTCTGTCATTCCATTGATGGTGCCAGAAGAAATGCAACAAGTGTTGGGTGATATTGATGATCAAAAAATATTTACCAAGCATGTTAAGCATTATGGTGATGCTATTGCAGGGATCATCGCAACCAGTGCAGAGATTGCCGAAAAAGCTGCTGAGAAGGTGATTGTCGAATATGAACCGTTGCCTGTTTATCTTACCTCTGAGGAATCAAGACAACCCGATGCAGTACAGTTTGTTGAAGGAAAGCCCGGTAATCTGGCTTTTGAATTGCCGGAGCCCGTATTTCCTAATAATACAATGGGTTGGGGTGATGTGGATGACGCCTTCGAGGAGGCCGATTTTATTGTTGAAGATGAATTTTATGTTCCGAAGCAGAAGCAATGTCAGATGGAACCCAATACATACATTGCAATGTATGATGAGGAAGAGCGCCTGCATTGCTGGACTTCAACCCAGATGCCGAAATCGGTGCAGCGTACCTTGTCGAAATTATTTGAAGTGCCGATGCATAAATTCAAATTGCATACCGCAACGATTGGTGGTGGTTTTGGTGCACGTTTAGGAATGATTTTGGAACCCGAGGTCTGTGCAATGGCACTTGCAGTACCGGGACGCCATATTAAGTTGCAATCACCACGTGAAGAAGATTGGCTGACTTCACCCAGCCGACATCCAGGTCGATACTGGATGAAGATTGGATTCAAGAATGATGGCACCCCGGTTGCCTGTGATGCGAAGTTCGTCAGTTACAAGGGTGGTTATTATCTTGATGGTTCAGGCGTTGCTTATACAACTGGTGGTTGGTTGAGTGCGATGTATAAATGGGGTGCGCTTCGTTATAAGGGCGAAACCTATTTCACTAATCAGCCTATTTGCGGTGCTTTTCGCGGCTATGGTAATCCACAAACGAACTTTGCAATGGAACAATTGGTTGATCGTGCCTGTAATAAACTGGATATCGATCCGGTTGAATGGCGTAAACGCTGGCATAAGGATGTGGGTGACGATGGTTGGTGTGCCGGAGTGCCATTGTCGTCATGCGCACTGGATGAATGTCTGGACCGAGGTGCAGAGGCCATAGGATGGAAAGATAAAAGGGCTAAATATGCAAAACAAAGTGGCACCATCCGTAGAGGCGTGGGTGTCGGTGTCATGACACATACCAGTGGCGCTTCGCCTATGTTGTTGGAGCACACCGTTAGTACTGTGAAGTTGAATGAGGATGCTACGGCTGTTGTGACATTGGCTTGTACCGATATGGGACAAGGCTCACATACTACATTGAGACAGGTAGCCGCTGAGACCCTGGGTTTTCCTGTTGAAGATGTCTATATGAATGTCGATGATATGGATGCCGCCGGTTATGATATTGGTGCTCATGCCAGCCGTACCCTTTATGTTGGTGGCGGGTCAGTGAAGGCAGCTTGTGAAGATGCGAAACGGCAATTGTTCGAGCGAGCGGCAGGGATACTGGAGGCCAATCCAGATGATTTGGTCATGGAAGATAAAAATATCTTTGTGAAAGGTAGCCCGGATAAATCAGTAGCAGCGGAAGAGATTACAAAAGCCGGTGTTTATAATTTTCTTAATCCAGAAACAGGGGGACGTGATAAAGAACCGGGCCAGATCCAAGGTTATTCCAGTTATTTCCCGGCACATAATTCTCCACCATTCGGTGCCTGTTTTGCAGAAGTGGAAGTGAATACAGAAACGGGTGAAGTAAAAATACTGGAAGCAGTCAATGCGACAGATATTGGCAAGGCCATCAATCCTGCTATCGCAGAAGGGCAGCTTGATGGTGGCGCTCACCAGGGATTTGGTTTCGCTTTGACCGAAGAGATGTACTTTGACAAAGACGGTAAATGCCTGAACAACAGTTTTACCGATTACAAGATGCTTGGTGCGAGTGATATGCCAAAGATGACCGATATTCTGGTAGAGAACCCTGATCCTTATGGACCCTTTGGAGCCAAGAGCGTTGGTGAAGGTGGTTTGGTTTCACCCATCGGTGCTATTGCTAATGCTATCTATAATGCTATTGATGTACAGATTACCGAAGCACCGATCACATCAGAAAAAATTGTAAACGCGTTGAAAAATTTATAAGCATTGCAGCAATATATTATTGTGTGATTGTAATAAAACTCTAGACAACAGTACTGACGAGTTAAGTTTATATTAACGATAACTTGTCAGTGCCAGGATATTCTATATGACAGCTGTATTGAAAATAAAGCACGAGTTAGTTAATCAACTTGAAGATGTTCAGGCAAGTGCGGATAGGCGCTGTCTGGCCATTCAAAAAGTGGGCATTAAGGATCTTTCCTATCCAATCATTTTTAATGATAAACAGAATAACCAACAAACCAGAGCCACATGCAATATGTATGTTTCATTAGCAGCAGAACAACGTGGCACACATATGTCACGTTTTATCAGTTTAATGAATAAGCATTATCAAACGTTTAATGTTGAAAAATTTCAAACTTTACCTAAAGAAGTCGCACGAAGACTGGAAGCTGATTCAAGCAAAATTGAGTTCAACTTCACCTATTTTCGTTGGAAGAAAGCACCGATCTCGGGATTTGAGTCCGCTATGGACTATAATGTGTTTCTAACCGGCGAATATGTTGATGGAAAGACAGAAACACTGATCAAGGTAGAGGTTCCTGTAACCAGTCTTTGTCCCTGTTCTAAAAATATATCTGATTATGGCGCCCATAATCAGCGATCGCTAATTACGATTACAGTTAAACTAAAACAATTAATTTGGGTGGAAGATATTATCGAAATTGCTGAAAAGAGCGCATCAGCTGAAGTGTTTGGTCTATTAAAACGTGAAGATGAAAAATATTTAACGGAACATGCCTATGAAAATCCCAAATTTGTGGAGGATATAGTTCGAGATGTGTCACTTAACCTGCAAAATGACGATAGGTTCGAAGGGTTTATTGTGGAGACAGAAAACTTTGAATCAATACATAACCATTCTGCTTATGCGATGATTGATCAAATGTCATAAAATCACTGTGGAAATACCAAAGATAACCCTTGAAGAGATAAAAAAATCTACGAACTATTGATATTGCTCGCAGTCTCCAGGGGGAGTAGGATCCCGTCGCGAATCGAGTCCTCCGCCCGTCGACACCAATAATATTATTATGCCGTTTTTCCGTCTGGATTCAGTTTTATAACATTATTCATCTTTGTTTCATGTTCATTTAATAGCTTATCTAGAGGTACAGGCATACTGATGCCATAACCTTGAGCGTAATCAACACCAATTTCTCTTAACATACCTTTAATTTCATCGTTCTCAACATATTCGGCAATAGTTTTCATTTTCATTACATGACCGATTTCATTAATTGATTTAACCATGGCGTGATCTATTTGGTCATCGACAATATCTTTGACAAACATACCGTCGATTTTCAGGTAATCAACCGGTAAATTTTTCAAATAACCGAATGAAGAAAGACCGCTACCAAAGTCATCTAATGCAAATTTACAACCCATGCTTTTAAGACGAGAGATAAAGTTTGACGCTTTTGTAAGATGTGTGATGGCTGCAGTTTCAGTAATTTCGAAACATAATTTTTTCAAATCTATAATTTCTATATTTTTTGATAAATGGTTAACAATAAAATTTAGAAATTCATTATCTGTTAATGAAGATCCTGAGAGGTTAATAGAAATAAATTCGACATGTTGTAATAATTCAGGACGAACTGTAAGCGTGTCGAAAATCTGTTGCACGACCCATTTATCAAGTTTAGTTGCAAGGTTATAGTGCTCTGCCGCAGGAAAAAATTGATCAGGAGAGATTATTTTACCCTGGTCATCAATCATTCTTAGTAATAATTCGTAACATGTACTTTGCTTAGAGGTGCGTTTATTAATTTTGATAATGGATTGAGCATAAAGACTAAATCGATCTTCGTTTAATGCCTGATAAAGTTGAGCTACCCAATTCATTTCGCCATGTTTGCGAACAAGATCTTCATCTTCAAAATGGTAAATATGAATTCTGTTTCTACCTTGATCTTTAGCCAGGTAGCAAGCGATGTCTGCATTTTTCAATAAATCAGTTGTGCTAAACTTATTATCCGTAATTGGAACCAAACCAATACTTACACCGACTCGAAGTACTTTTTGATTCCATTGAAATTGATATTCCTGCACAGCATTTAACAAATTATTTGCGACACGTTGAGCATGTTTGACTGAACAGTGCTCCATTAATATCGCAAATTCATCACCACCAATACGGGCTAAAGTATCCTGCTTACGTACTTTGCGTTGTAAGATATTACTCATTTGTCTGAGTAATTCATCACCAGCTGTATGACCGCAGGTATCATTAATCACTTTAAATTGATCCAGATCCATAAAGAATAAAGCGTGTTTATCGTTAGCGTTATTTTTGAAGTTTGTGACAATTCGTTCAAGCCTTCGCTCAAACTCTTTGCGATTGACCAGTCCCGTCAAGCCATCGTAACTGGCTTGCCAGTCGAGTTGTTGATTCAGGTTACGTATTTCGGTGATATCTTCCTGTGAACCGAGATAATGAGAAACTTTTCCTTCTGGATCAATTATGGGAGTGATATTTTCAGAAGCCCAGTAGCATTCACCATTTTTCTTGCGATTGAGCAGTTCGCCATTCCACACTTTTCCTGAAATAATCGTTTTGTAGAGAACGTCATAAACTTTACTGTTAGTTACACCCGATTTCCATTTGCTCGGCTTGGATCCAATAAGCTCTTCCTTATCATAACCAGTTAAATCGGTCAGTCTTGAATTAACATATTCGATGACTCCTTTAGTATTAGTAATATAAATGGCGTCATGACTTTGTTCTATTGCCGTTGAAAGTTTCCTGAGTTCAGATTCAGCAGCTCTACGATCGGAAATATTTCTCAATATTGAAATAATGCATTTTTCATCATCCAGCTCTACCAATGAGCAAGAGACAGAGCCGGGTATAATTTCGCCTTCTTTACTTCTAAAATCGGTCTGAAAATCAGAGACCATTTTTCCTGAAAGCAGTTTTTTTATCAGCTCTTTTCTGGCACGAGGGTCATGATAAAAATTTAATTCATAAATTGTTTTTCCTATAATTTCTTCGAGTGGACATTTACTCATTTCTGCCAGAGCAGGATTAGCATAAATAAACCTGCCATCTGACAGACGAGTTATAGAAACGCCATCGGGTGTTGCATCAAAAGCGTTGTTCAGGGTTTTGAGACCTTCACGATATGCTTTTTCAACCTCTATTCTTTTTGTGACATCTCGATCAATGCCTCGGAAACCTGATAAATTACCATTATCATCAAACATGACAACGCTGGAGCTTTCAAGGTAACGCCATTGCCCATGTTTGGTTTTCCACCGGAATAGTTTGTTATACCAACCTTTTTTTGTAGAAACGCATTCAGAAAACATTTCATCTACATCGATTAGGTCATCCTTATGTATTAGGTCAAGTACGGATATTTTGCTGAGTTCTTCAGGAGTGTAGCCAAGTATATTTGTAACAGCCTGGTTTGAATAAGAAGTGTAGCCTTTTGCATCACATTCCCATATCCAGTCTTGAGACGATGTTATAAAATCGTGATAGCGTTTTTCACTAACTATCAGTGCTTTTTCTGACTCACTTTGTATTGAAAACAGTTTTTTTAACCTGGATAAAGTAATCATTATCTATTTTGTATTACAATAAGAAAATCATTGTCATATCAACGCGATATAACGACCGTGTGTGAGGCAGTAAGGAGTGAAGCGAGATTCAGTTCTCTTATGTTATTATAGCTATCCCTATTTTAATGTATGAGTCTAGTAGATTTATTAGCAATTTGCAGAAATTGTTATCGAGATACAAAAAGCAATATTGATAAATTATCGAACTGTTATAATTAATTACTTAATTTTTTAAGGTTTTCAGTGCTTGGTACGAATCTTGTTTGTATAATATGTTTAAATGAAGAAAAATATTAATACGTCTAAATGCTAAATAATTACTTTCCAATTTTGATTTTTATAACCATGGGTCTGGTGATGGGCGTGGTATTACTGGGCTTAGGTTTGGGTTTGGGTAAAATTCTTGGCCATGCAAGACCTGACAGTGAAAAACAATCTCCTTTCGAATGTGGTTTTGAAGCATTTGAAGATGCGCGGATGAAGTTCGATGTTCGTTATTATCTGCTAGCTATCTTGTTTATTCTATTTGATCTGGAAATCGCATTTTTGTTTCCCTGGGCGGTTGCTCTTGACGGTATTAGTATGGCGGGTTTTTGGTCGATGATGGTATTTATTACTGAACTTGTTGTGGGTTTTATTTATGCGTGGCGTATAGGCGCTTTGGAGTGGGAGTAGTTATGGGAGCTGAAGAAAAAATTCACGAGCAAGGCATTGTTACCACGAATATTGATAATTTAATCAATTGGGCCAGAACCGGATCAATGTGGCCAATGACATTTGGTCTCGCCTGTTGTGCCGTTGAAATGATGCAAGCAGGTGCGTCTCGTTATGATTTAGATCGTTTTGGTATTGTGTTTCGTCCAAGTCCGAGACAATCTGATGTTATGATCGTGGCTGGTACGCTGGTCAATAAAATGGCACCAGCATTACGAAAAGTTTATGATCAAATGGCAGAGCCTCGTTGGGTTATTTCCATGGGATCCTGTGCTAATGGTGGTGGTTATTACCATTATTCCTATGCCGTAGTCAGAGGCTGTGACCGCGTTGTTCCGGTTGATGTCTATGTGCCAGGATGTCCGCCAACTGCAGAAGCACTGTTATTTGGAATAATACAATTACAAAAAAAGATTAGACGAACTAATACAATAGCTCGATAAATCTTCACTTAGAAATCACAATTTAAATGTAAAGGTACGATGGAATCTGCCGTCAGTCTTAAAATAAAATTAGAAGCGCGTTTCAGTAATGAATTAATTGCTTGCGAACTTGATCGTGATCAAGTCACATTAGTGTTACCTGCTGATAAGATATTATCAGTGTGTACAGTATTACGTGACGATGAACAATTCAGTTTTTCCCAGCTTTCCGATCTATGCGGTGTTGATTATTCTGCCTATGGTCAGGTTGATTGGGCGACACATGAAACAACATCAACTGGATTTAGTCGTGGTAGAGGCTCGTTAAATGAAACGACAGTAGATGAAAATAAACGTTTTGCCGTTGTTTATCATTTGCTATCCATAAAAAATAATATCCGGTTAAGGTTACGTTGTTTTGTTACGGGTGAGCCTCCACGAATTGCCTCAGTGGCAGATATATGGAATTCAGCAAACTGGTTTGAACGGGAAGCCTTCGATATGTTTGGAATTGTTTTTGATGGACATCCTGATTTACGACGCATACTTACGGATTATGGATTTATTGGTCATCCTTTCAGAAAAGATTTTCCACTAGAAGGTAATGTTGAATTGCATTATGACGAAGATAAAAAACGGGTTGTCTACAAGCCTGTAACAATAACTAATCGTGTGTTAGTGCCTCGAGTTATTCGAGAAGATAATCGTTATGTGGCTTCTGAAGAGGAACAGAACGATGGCTGAGATTCGTAATATGACAATGAATTTTGGTCCGCAACATCCTGCTGCGCATGGTGTTCTCAGGTTGATTCTTGAAATGGATGGCGAGGTCATTGAACGTGCTGATCCACATATCGGTTTATTACACCGTGGAACTGAAAAGCTGGCTGAAAGTAAGCCATTCAACCAGAGCATCGGCTATATGGATAGACTCGATTATGTTTCTATGATGTGTAATGAACATGCTTATGTTATGGCCATCGAAAAATTATTGGGTGTGACACCACCAATACGAGCGCAATACATCCGTGTTATGTTTGATGAGATTACACGTATATTAAATCATCTGATGTGGTTGGGAACGCATGGTCTTGATATTGGTGCGATGACCATGTTTCTTTATTGTTTCCGTGAACGTGAAGATTTAATGGATTGTTATGAAGCTGTATCTGGTGCACGTATGCATGCAACCTATTATCGTCCTGGTGGTGTTTACCGTGATTTACCTTCTATCATGCCCAAGTACGAGGCTTCAAAGTGGCATAAGCAGGAAGAAGTTGATCGCTTGAATGAAAACAGACAAGGATCTTTGCTGGATTTTATTGATAATTTTAGCGCACGTTTTCCCGGATATGTTGATGAATACGAGACTTTGTTAACCGACAATCGAATCTGGAAACAACGAACAGTCGGTATTGGTGTAGTTTCGCCTGAACGTGCATTACAACTGGGTTTTACTGGTGCGATGTTACGTGGTTCCGGTGTTGAATGGGATTTAAGAAAGAAACAACCCTATGAAGTCTATGATCAACTTGATTTTGATATCCCGGTTGGTACCAATGGTGATTGTTATGATCGTTATCTGGTTCGAGTTGAAGAAATGCGTCAATCAAATCGACTTATCAAACAATGTGTTGATTGGTTAAGAGATAACCCAGGTCCGGTTATTCTTGATGATCACAAACTAACACCACCTAAACGTGAAGAAATGAAAGATGATATGGAGTCATTAATTCATCACTTTAAATTATTTACAGAAGGTTATTGTGTGCCAGAAGGTGAAGTATATTCGGCAGTTGAACATCCAAAAGGTGAGTTTGGGATTTATCTTGTTTCCGATGGGGCAAATAAACCGTATCGATTAAAAGTACGTGCGCCTGGCTTTGCTCACTTATCTTCGATGAATGAAATGGTAAAAGGACATATGTTATCCGATGTTGTTGCAGTTATAGGCACACAAGACATCGTTTTTGGTGAGATAGATAGATAATGACCGAATCAACTCAAGTATTAACCGAGCATACTCGATCCGAGATCGAAGAATGGTTAAAAAAATATCCGGAAGACAGAAAACAATCTGCTGTACTTGCAGCACTACGTGCTGCGCAGCATCAGAATGATGGTTATTTGACGACAGAATTAATGGATGCTGTTGCTACCTATCTCGACATGCCCCGGATTGCTGTTTATGAAGTCGCTTCTTTTTATTCCATGTTTGAAACTGAACCAGTTGGTCGTCATAGTATTTCAGTCTGTACCAATATTTCCTGCATGTTAATGGGGTCAGATACGATTGTTGAACATCTGGAGAAGAAGTTAGGAATAAAAACAGGTGAGTCAACTAAAGACGGAAAGTTTTTTATTAAAGTCGAAGAAGAATGTCTGGCAGCCTGTTGTGGTGGCCCAATGATGATGATCGATCATAAGTATTATGAAAATCTGACACCAGAAAAGGTGGACGAAATTCTGGATGAGCTTGAATGAGTAAGGATAAAACAATGGAAATGAATAATGTTTGCTTTGCTACGCTCAAGTTTGATGAGCCATGGACCTTTGAAAATTATTTAAAGGTGGGTGGTTATGAAGCGCTTAAGAAAATACTGAGTGAAAAAATACCGCAAGAAGATGTTATTGAAGAAGTAAAAAATTCAGGCTTAAGAGGCCGAGGCGGAGCAGGCTTTCCAACAGGCTTGAAATGGAGTTTTATGCCACGAAATCTGGTAGGCCAAAAATATATCGTCTGTAACTCAGATGAAAGTGAACCTGGTACATGTAAAGATAGAGATATCTTACGATATAATCCACATGCGTTGGTAGAAGGCATGGCGATAGCCTGCTATGCCACCGGTTCAACAGTGGGTTATAACTATCTTCGTGGTGAATTTATGGATGAGCCATTTATGCGTTTTGATAATGCATTAAAGGAAGCTTATCGAGAAGGTTTGTTAGGTAAAAATGTTTTAGGTAGTGGTGTCGATATTGATATCCATGCCAGTCTCGGTGCTGGTGCTTATATTTGTGGTGAAGAAACGGCATTGCTTGAATCGCTTGAAGGCAAAAAAGGGCAACCAAGGTTTAAGCCACCGTTTCCAGCAAACTTCGGTTTATACGGCAAGCCGACTACCATCAATAATACAGAAAGTTTTGCATCAGTTCCCAGTATTATTGTCAATGGTGGAACCTGGTTTGCTGATAAGGGTGTTCCGAACAGTGGTGGCATGAAATGTTTTTCTGTTAGCGGGCATGTTAATAATCCCGGTAATTTTGAAATACCTTTAGGTACGTCTTTTGCAAAATTGCTTGAAATGGCGGGTGGCGTACGTAATGGACGTGGTTTGAAAGCAGTGATTCCCGGTGGCAGTTCCAGCCCGGTGGTACCTGGCGATATTATGCTGGATGCCAATATGGATTATGACTCGATTTCTAAAGCGGGCTCCATGTTAGGTTCCGGTGCAGTGGTTGTTATGGATGATACAACCTGTATGGTCAGAGCACTGGAACGTATCTCGCGTTTTTATTATTCCGAATCATGTGGTCAATGCACACCGTGTCGTGAAGGGACAGGTTGGTTATACCGTGTTGTAAAACGTATCGAAGCAGGCGAGGGAACACAAGGGGATCTGGAAAAACTGGATGATGTGGCCAGTAAGATTGAAGGACGTACGATCTGTGCTTTTGGTGAAGCCGCAGCATGGCCGGTAAGAAGTTTTGTTAAGCAGTTTGGAGATGAGTTTCAATATCACATTGACCATAAGCGCTGTATGGTTGGCGCATCTAAAACAAATAATGATGAGGCCGCATAGATAGTAATCAAGAATATGTCTGAAGATAAAATAACAATAGAAGTAGACGGTCAAACCTTTTCAGCTAATAAGGGACAAATGCTGATCGAGGTAACAGATGCGAATGACATCTACGTGCCACGCTTTTGTTATCACAATAAATTAACCATCGCTGCTAATTGCAGAATGTGCCTGGTTGAAGTTGAAAAAGCACCTAAAGCCTTACCTGCCTGTGCAACACCAGTGATGGAAGGCATGAAAGTGAAAACAAAATCGAAAGCAGCCATTGCCGCACAAAAAGCAGTGATGGAGTTTTTGTTAATTAATCATCCTCTCGACTGTCCTATCTGTGATCAGGGAGGCGAATGTGAATTACAGGATTTGGCCATGGGTTATGGTCAGGATGTTTCACGCTATCAGGAAAGAAAACGTGTTGTTAAAGATAAAAATATTGGTCCGTTAATTCAGACTGATTTAACGCGTTGTATACACTGTACGCGTTGTGTTCGTTTTGGTGAGGAGATTGCCGGTTTACGCGAGATGGGTGCTACTGGTCGTGGTGAAAATACACAGATAGGCACTTATATTGAGAAAAGTGTGACTTCAGAAATGTCAGGTAATGTTATAGACCTGTGTCCTGTCGGTGCATTAACCTCCAAGCCATTCCGCTATTCGGCAAGAACATGGGAATTAGTACAAAAAGAGGCTGTCGCACCGCATGATTCTGTTGGCTCAAATATACATGTGCATGTTAAAGCGAATAAAGTTAAACGTGTTGTACCTGCCATTAACGAATCAATAAATGAAGTGTGGTTATCGGATCGTGATCGCTTTAGTTATGAAGCAGTTAATAGTGAAGACCGATTAAATAAACCCATGGTTAAAGACAATGGGACCTGGCACGAGGTTGATTGGGAAACAGCCCTGGAAGTCGTTAGTAATAGTTTGCAGGTATTGATTGATTCTAATGACACAGAGCAAATTGGTGCGATTGCTTCTGCTTCATCAACGCTGGAAGAATTATATTTGTTACAAAAGTATATTCGCGCCATTGGATCAAATAATATTGATAGTCGTTTGAAACAATCTGATTTTTCAGATCAGGATGACGCGCCTGCTTTTCCTTATTTAGGTCAAAGTATTGCTGAATTTGATAATCTACAAGCCACGTTATTAATTGGCAGTAATGTTCGTAAGGAACAACCCATTATTAATCATCGTCTTCGAAAGGCAGTATTACATGGTGCAACGGTTAGTGTGCTGAATTCGGTTGATTACGATTTTAATTTCCCTGTTAAAGCGAAAACTATAGTGGCACCTGACATGATACCGTTGGAGCTCGCTTCGATTTTAAAAGCAGTAATTGAGATATCAAATAGGGATGTTGATACACAAATAAAACAAAGTATCGATAAAGCTACTGCTGATGAAAACCATAAAGCGATAGCAGCACAGTTACTTGATGCCGATGATGCGATTGTTTTATTAGGAAATATTGCATCTTCACATCCACAGTTTTCATTACTTCGCTCACTTGCCGGTTTAATCGCTGAATTAAGCAATTCAAAACTGGGTTATTTATCCGAGAATGCAAACACATCTGGTGCGTGGTTAGCAGGCGCAGTACCTCACCGTTTAACGGGCTGCAAACAAACTGATGCCGGAATGAACACCCAGGAAATGTTAAAGGCCAGATTAAAAGCCTATATATTAATGGGAGTAGAACCCGAACTCGATTGTTATGATAGTCGTATTGCTCGTGAAGCTATGAAAAATGCTGATTTTGTCGTTTCATTAACGGCATTTCGCAGTGATGAAATGAATGAATATGCGGATGTTCTGTTGCCAATTTCTGTTTTTACAGAAACATCGGGTACATACATTAATAATGAAGGCACAAAACAAAGTTTTGCTGGTGCTGTCACGCCTTTGGCGGAAGCAAGACCAGCCTGGAAAGTATTAAGGGTTTTAGGTAATTATTTTGAGCTTGAAGGTTTTGATTATCAGTCTTCAACTGATGTACTCGATGAAGCAATGAAGCAGATTGGAAGTATTGAAGGCGATAATTCCAGTTCATGGAAACTATCTGGTTCGATCAATAACAGTTCTAACGGTTTGCAACGAATTACTGAAACACCGATGAATATGATTGATTCCATCAGTCGTCGAGCTGATTCTTTACAGAAAACATCTGATGTTTCTGATGGTGCTATTCATATTAACTCAGCTTTGGCAGAAAAGAATAAACTGGCAAATGATGATAGTGCAAAAGTTGAACAGGATGACAACAGTGTTACGTTAAAAGTGATTATTGATGAACGTGTAGCGGATGATTGTGTATTAATTCAGTCAGCGCACCCTGAGCAAATTAATCTGGGTGCTTCATTCGGCGAGATAAGGATTGCAAAGAGCTAATGTTGGAAATAATTTATCAATTTATCAGTGATCAGGTGTTGTCGCCGATAACAGCATTAATTGTTCCGTCTGATTATCAAGCCCATGCGCTGATTGTTTTGCAAACTGTCATCAAAATTCTCTCTGTATTAGTTCCCGTATTAGTCACTGTCGCATACTTTACATATGTTGAGCGGAAAGTGATCGGCTTTATTCAAGGACGCATTGGTCCAAACCGGGTTGGCTTTTTCGGTTTTAGTTTATGGGGTCTGGGGCAACCGATCGCGGATGCTGTAAAGTTAATCGTAAAGGAAATTGTAATACCTACCGGTTCTAACCGATTCCTGTTTGTTATAGCGCCGGTTTTATCTTTAGCACCTTCGGTCGCTGCATGGGCAGTAATTCCCTTTGATGATACGAAAGTTATTGCTGATATTAATGCCTCGTTATTATATGTATTGGCGCTGACATCATTAGCGGTGTACGGCATTATTATTGCCGGTTGGGCATCGAATTCAAAATATGCATTTCTGGGAGCCATGCGTTCAGCTGCACAAATTGTCTCTTATGAAATTGCCATGGGCTTTGCTTTGATAGGTGTTTTAATTGCTGCCGGTAGTTTAAACCTGGGTGATATTGTTAATGCACAATCAGGTAGTGTTGTTCACTGGTTCTGGTTACCGTTATTTCCTTTATATATCATTTATTTTATTTCAGGTGTTGCTGAGACTAACCGCGCACCATTTGATGTTGCCGAAGGTGAATCGGAAATTGTTGCCGGTTTTCATGTTGAATACGGGGGTATGGCTTTCTCGGTATTCTTTATGGCGGAATATGCCAACATGATCCTGGTTGCCGTACTCTCCGCCATCCTGTTTTGTGGTGGCTGGTTATCGCCGGTACAGGGAATTCCTGTTCTTGAAGATCTTTTTGCATGGGTACCGCCAATACTCTGGTTGTTGGCGAAAACATCCTTTTTTATGTTTTTATTTTTATGGTTAAGGGCAACTTTTCCACGTTATCGTTATGATCAAATTATGCGCCTCGGTTGGAAAGTGTTTATTCCTCTAACAATAGTCTGGGTCATCGTTGTATCTGCACTGGTAGTTACTAATGTCCCACCATGGTTTGATTGAAGATGATAAATAACGTTAAAAACTACATACAAAGTTTGTTTCTTTGGGAGTTGCTAAAAGGTTTGCAGCTTACGGGACGGTATTTGTTTAAAAGAAAAATAACAGTGCAATATCCGGAAGAAAAAACGCCGCAGTCACATCGCTTTCGTGGTTTGCACGCATTGCGTCGTTATCCTAATGGTGAAGAACGTTGTATTGCCTGTAAATTATGTGAAGCGGTTTGCCCGGCTGTTGCTATTACGATTGAATCTGAGCCTCGCGATGATGGTAGCCGACGTACAACTCGCTATGATATTGATTTAACCAAATGTATTTTTTGTGGATTTTGCGAGGAATCCTGTCCGGTTGATTCAATCGTTGAAACAAGAATTTTTGAATACCATGGCGAAAACCGTGACGACCTATTAATGACTAAACAAAAATTATTGGAAGTGGGTGATGCGGTAGAAGCACAGATTGCTGAAGACCGTGCCCGTGATGCATTTTATCGCTAAATTTAAAATGAATATGAAAGAAATAACAGGACAGGATAGCAATAAATGATTGAACAAATCGTTTTTTATCTTTTTGCAGCGATGTTGATATTTTCAGCATCGATGGTTGTGGTTTCTCGTAACCCGGTTCATGCTGCTTTATTTCTTATCCTTTCTTTTTTTGCAACATCTGCCGTCTGGTTGATATTACAGGCTGAATTTTTAGCAATCACATTGGTACTGGTTTATGTCGGCGCCGTTATGGTGTTGTTTCTGTTTGTTGTCATGATGCTGGATATTAATCAAGTCGTTGTAAAAGAAGGCTTTGCCAGGCATGTTCCAATAGGTGTTGGTATAGCTATATTAATGGTTATTGCAATGGGCCTGGTTGTTGGATCGGATTATTTTCTGGCAGAACCTTATATTGCCAAGGAACAACTGGATCCGAACTACAGTAATGCAAGAGAACTGGGTCTGGCCATTTACAGCAAATACCTTTTTCAGTTTGAAATAGCCGGCATTATTTTATTAGTTGCGATCATTGCAGCAATTACTTTGAGCATGAGTAAAGTGAAAATTAACAAATCTATTAATCCGGATAAGCAGGTATTTGTTAAAAAACAGGATCGATTACGCGTTATCAAGATGGCAGCAGAAAAGAAGGACTCAGAAGCATGATTACTTTACCTGAAGTTTTGTCATTAGCCGCATTGATATTTTGTATCAGCGTTGCCGGTATTTTTATAAACAGAAAGAACGTACTTATATTATTAATGTGTATTGAATTAATGCTGCTTTCTGTGAACATGAATTTTATTGCCTTCTCACATTTTCTTGGGGATGTGCATGGTCAGGTGTTTGTCTTTTTTATATTGACAGTCGCTGCTGCGGAAGCTGCTATTGGGTTAGCGATTCTTATTGTTTTATTCCGTAAGAAAAATTCTATTAATGTAGATGATTTGAGATCAATGAAGGGATAGATGATGTTTGAAGATATGGGAACATTGTATTTAATCATCGTGCTGGCACCACTGGCAGGATCCTTGATCGCCGGATTATTTGGTAAGGTGATAGGTAGAAGTGGTGCGCATTGGGTAACAATTATCGGTGTTGCAATCTCCAGTATTCTTTCAATGATCGCCTATAAGCATCATATGTTTGATGGTGGAGCAGTTTATAATGAGGCACTGTATACCTGGTTAAGTAGTGGCGGGATAGATTTTCAAATTGGATTTTTAATTGATCCGCTTTCGGTAACAATGATGGTTGTTGTGACCTTTGTTTCATGGATGATACATATCTATACCATCGGCTACATGCACGATGATCCGGGTTACCAACGATTCTTTAGTTACATTTCGATGTTTACTTTTGCCATGTTGATGTTGGTTATGTCGAATAACTTCCTGCAATTGTTTTTCGGCTGGGAAGCAGTGGGCGTTGTTTCGTATTTATTAATTGGTTTCTGGTATAAAAAAGACACGGCAATTTTTGCCAACATGAAAGCCTTTCTGGTTAATAGAGTCGGTGATTTTGGTTTCTTGTTAGGCATCGCTGCAGTATTAATGTATTTCAATACGCTGGACTATGCGACGGTCTTTACTAATGTCAGTGATCACGCAGATACGACTATTAGCATTTTTGGTAATGAGCCATGGTCATTAATGACGGTTATTTGTATCTGTTTATTTATTGGTGCTATGGGTAAATCGGCGCAAGTGCCTCTACATGTCTGGTTACCTGATTCAATGGAAGGTCCAACGCCTATCTCTGCATTAATCCATGCTGCAACCATGGTGACGGCCGGTATCTTTATGGTGTCTAGAATGTCGCCCTTGTTTGAATTGTCTGAAACAGCGCTGAGCTTTATTTTAATTATTGGATCGATAACTGCGTTGTTTATGGGCTTTCTTGGCCTGGTGCAAAATGATATTAAACGTGTTGTTGCTTATTCAACATTGTCGCAACTTGGTTATATGACGGTAGCATTAGGCGCATCAGCTTATGCCGCAGCCATGTTTCATTTAGTGACGCATGCTTTCTTCAAGGCTTTACTATTCCTCGCTGCTGGTTCGGTGATTATTGTCATGCATCACGAGCAGGACATGCGCAAGATGGGGGGCTTATATAAAGCTATGCCGATTACCTGGTTAACCTGTTTTGTTGGTACTTTAGCGTTGATCGGTTTTCCCGGTACGTCCGGTTTCTTTTCCAAAGATGCGATTATTGAAGCAGTACATCATTCATCATTATACGGTGCGCACTTCGCTTACTACTCCGTATTGATTGGTGTATTTATTACGGCTTTATATAGTTTTCGTTTATTGTTTATGACCTTTCATGGTGAACAAAGAATGGATACAGAAACGTGGAAGCATCTGCATGAAGCACCTGCTGTTGTAACCGTGCCCTTGTCAGTGTTAGCAATACCTTCTTTAATACTGGGTGCATTTTTAATTGGTCCGATGCTTTTTGAAGGTTACTTTGGCAATGCAATTTATGTTTCTTCAGCACATGACGTGTTAGCTGAAATAGGTGCTGACTATCATGGTGTCGGCGGATTTATAATGCACGCGTTCAAACATCCGTTAGTCCTGATATTAATGTCATCAGGAATTTTTGTAGCCTGGTTGTGTTATATCAAGTTTCCAGAATTACCGGGAAAAATTGTAAGTAAGTTTGGTTTTATTCACAAATTACTACTTAATAAATACGGCTTTGATGATTTTAATCAATTGGTCTTTGCCAGAGGTACCAGAGAAATAGGACAACTACTTTGGAAAATTGGTGATGTAAAAATTATTGATGGCTTGTTTGTTAATGGCACGGCACGCAGTGTCGGACTTATTTCAAATATTGTTCGCAATATTCAGACAGGTTATCTCTACCATTATGCCTTTGCCATTATTATCGGTTTGCTGGTATTGCTTGGCGTATTTGTACACGGAATTTTGAATTAAATATTAATTAATAAGATTAAACACATGACATTAAGTAATTTGCCTTTATTAAGTATGCTCATCTGGACACCGATACTCGGTGGTATCTGGGTGTTGATTGCAGGCGATCGTCAGGAAGAAACAGTGAAATACTTTTCGCTAGCAGTTTCTTTTATCACATTTGTTTTTTCTGTTTTGTTATATTGCCAGTTTGATGCAAGTGTTGCTGGTATGCAGTTTGTTGAAGAAACAAACTGGATAAGTGCATTTAATATTAAATATCATCTTGGTGTTGATGGTATAGGCTTGCCATTAATATTATTGACAACATTCACAACCATACTTGTTATTCTGGCAGCATGGGAAGTCATAGAAAATCGCATATCTTATTATATGTGTGCCTTTTTGATTCTGACCGGTTTAATGAATGCCGTCTTTGTCGCATTGGATGCCATCCTGTTTTATGTCTTTTGGGAAGCGATGTTGATACCGATGTTTTTAATTATAGGTATCTGGGGTGGGCCAAACCGGGTTTACGCGACGATAAAGTTTTTTCTCTATACTTTCCTCGGTTCGGTTTTCATGCTGGTTGCTTTTCTTTATCTATATTCCAAAGCCGGTAGTTTTAATATAGAAATTCTGCATGATGTTCCATTAGGCTTAACCGCTCAAAAATTTATCTTTATTGCTTTCTTTTTAGCCTTTGCGGTCAAGATTCCAATGTGGCCAGTTCACACCTGGTTACCGGATGCTCACGTTGAAGCGCCAACTGGTGGTTCTGTCGTTCTTGCTGCGATTATGCTGAAGATGGGTGGCTATGGCTTTCTTCGATTCAGTTTGCCAATTACACCGGATGCGAGTTTGTTTTTTAGTGATGCAATGATCGCGCTTTCATTAATTGCCATTGTTTATATTGGTTTTGTTGCGCTGGTTCAGGAAGATATGAAAAAGCTGATCGCTTATTCATCAATTTCACATATGGGTTTTGTCACGCTCGGTTTCTTTCTTCCATTCGCGATTGTTGCTGCAACCGGGGAAAACTCAGGCGCTATCATGGGAATGGAAGGCGCCATGATGCAAATGATTTCACATGGATTCATTTCAGCAGCAATGTTCCTTTGTGTCGGGGTAATGTATGACCGCTTACATAGTCGAATGATTAAAGATTATGGTGGTGTCGTAAATAGCATGCCTTACTTCGCTGCTTTTATGATGTTATTTGTCATGGCGAATTCAGGACTTCCTGGAACATCAGGCTTTGTCGGTGAATTTCTGGTGATATTAAGTAGTTTTAAAGCCAGTTTCTGGATTGCCTTTGCCGCAGCACTAACATTAATACTCGGTGCGGCTTATAGTCTATGGATGTACAAACGCGTCGTTTTTGGCGATGTTACTAAAGAAGCTGTTGCTGAATTAAAAGATATCAATGCCAGAGAAGGTTTAATTCTCTTCTTATTGGCTATTGTAGTCATTATGTTCGGTGTTTGGCCTGCGCCTGTGTTTGATGTCATGCATGCCACAGTAGAAGAACTGATTACACACGTATTACAGAGTAAAACACTATGAATGCTGAATTAATCATTGCACTACCAGAAATCACGTTAGTTGTATTAGCGTGCATGGTATTGATCATAGAGGCTTTTAATAATGATCCTCAGCATACATTAACTTACTGGACTGCCCAGGCCAGTTTACTAATTACACTGGTACTAGTATTTATTAACTGTCCCGGAGAGGCGACCATTGTCTTTAATGGCGGATTTATCAGTGATGCCATGAGTTCAATACTAAAAGCTTTTATGTGCGGGATCAGCTTTATTGTATTTCTTTATTCTTATGAGTATCTGAAAGAACACCAGTCTTTAAAAGGTGAATATTTCGTATTAGGTTTGTTTGCTGTACTTGGCATGATGATTATGGCTTCGGCGGCAAGTCTGTTATCTGTTTATCTTGGTCTGGAACTATTGTCACTTTCTCTTTATGCCATGGTAGCGATGCAACGTGACTCTGAATCAGCTTCCGAAGCAGCGATGAAATATTTTATTCTCGGTGCATTGGCATCCGGTATGTTGTTGTACGGTATATCGATGATCTACGGGTTAACCGGTCATCTACAGTTAGCAGAAATTGCTCAGGCAGTTGCAAGTGATTCAATAAATCGTTCCTTTCTTGTTTTTGGTATGATCTTTCTTATTATTGGTATGGCATTCAAACTCGGTGCTGCACCATTTCACATGTGGGTCCCCGATGTTTATCAGGGTGCACCAACCTGTGTAACCCTGTTTATTAGCACAGCGCCCAAGCTTGCTGCCTTTGCTATGGGTATACGACTATTAGTTGACGGTTTATTACCTTTAGTCAGTGACTGGCAATCAATCTTGATGGTACTTGCCGTATTGTCGATGGGTGTCGGTAATGTTATTGCTATTGCGCAAACCAATATTAAACGGATGTTGGCTTATTCAACCATTGCGCATGTTGGCTTTTTATTCCTTGGTTTTATTGCTGGAACAGAAGCAGGATTTTCCGGATCGATGTTTTATATCATCAGCTATGCACTAATGAGTATGGGTGCATTTGGTATGATTATCCTGCTAGGTCGAAATGGATTTGAAGCAGAAATGCTGGATGACTTTAAAGGACTGTCAGAGCGTAGTCCATGGTTTGCCTTTGTTATGTTGTGCATTATGTTTTCAATGGCGGGTGTACCTCCATTCCTCGGTTTCTGGTCGAAGTGGTTCGTATTAAAAGAAGTTGTTTCTTCCGGCTATGTTAGTCTGGCAGCTATAGCTGTCGTCTTTTCAATTATTGGTGCGTATTATTATTTACGCATTGTTAAGTTAATGTATTTTGATAAAGCAGAATCAATGACAGCGATTAAGTCATCTAAACAGATGCGAATGGTGTTAAGTGTTAATGGAATGGCAATTCTTTTATTAGGCCTGGCACCTAATGCATTGATGGCGTTGTGTATAGCAGCATTAGCCGGGTAACTATCATCATTTCCGCATAGTTTGTCATTCCCTGCGCACGCCTACATGGATCTAGGTGGTAAGTCGAGTCTGGAACAGAGACCGAGGTGGCAATCTAGTCTAATAATTAAATCATTATTCTTTTTTACTATTGGTTACGTCTGTTGACGAGTCCGTTTCATTTTCGCACTCATGTGATCGCAGTATAAGCACATCCTTCACGGTTATTTATGAATGAGAGGGGAGGTGCCCGCCCCGTAAAATTGCGCTAACAGGGGCGCTTACTAGGTAAGGGGTCCACAGGAACTTGAAATAATAAATATCGAATTGAATGTAAGCTCTTAAATCATATCCATTATTACCTTATTTGACATTGATTAAAATCGGCATGTCACTTTTTAATTTCCTATAATAAGCGATAGGGCTTGGTGTTTTTTAAAAGGTAGTAGGAAGAGAATGGATAAAATAAAGAACTATGCTAGATAATAATAATTATGAAGTTTTATGTTTATATACTGAAGCGCTTAGTTGTGCTCTTAAACATAGAGATGCCCATACTCAATTACATTCGCAGCGAATAGTTCTCTTGTCTGAAGAATTGGGAAAATCGTGTTCATTATCTGAAAATGAAATTTTCATCTTAAAGATAGCATCATGTCTACATGATATTGGAAAGATTGGTATACCAGATAATATTTTACTAAAACAGGGAAAGCATAATCCTGAAGAATGGGAAATCATGAAATCCCATTCAACAAAAGGTGCCGATATAGTAAAAAAGCTTCCAATTAATAATACTGAGTTAATTTCTAACATAGTTAGGCATCATCATGAACACTACGACGGATGTGGTTATCCTGATAAACTCTCAGGTGAAAATATACCTATAATGGCAAGAATAATCTCTGTTACGGACAGTTATGATGCTATGACTGACACAAGACCTTACCATCCCGCCAAAACACACAAAAAGGCAATAGAGATTCTTAATGATGAAAAAGGGAATAAATCTGATCCATATGTATTAAATAAGTTTCTGTCCCGTATTGAAACAAGCAGTTACCGTGTAGAGTAGTCATATATTAGATTCAAAATAGCTTGCACTTGTTACTTTTGTTTTATGCTATAAAATCTTAAGAAAAAAACGTGACGTTATTAAATAATTTTCCCTATTATCTGTCCTACTTGAATTGGATCGCTTTCTTTCAGGTTTTCTTCCCAGCTTATTTTGTCTTTCTCAAATAAAAGAATAACAGTTGAGCCCATGTTGAAGTGGCCGAATTCTTCGGCCTGGTTTAACTGGATTATTTTTTCTTCTTCGTATTCTTTTATTGTTATTTCTCTGTGTTTTGTTGGAGTGATTTGGCCAGCGAAGACGGTTTCCATGCTGCCGACGAAGGTGGCGCCGACCATGATTTGGGCGACGAGTCCTAGTTCGGTTTCAAACAAGCTAACAAAGCGTTCGTTTCTGGCGAAAAGTCCATCAACGGTTCTGACGCTGGCGGTATTGACCGGAAATAAATCGCCGGGAATGAAGATAGTTTTAATAAGTTTTCCGCTGACTGGCATGTGGATTCGATGGTAGTCGCGTGGTGATAAATAAAGTGTTGTGAAACTGCCATCCTGAAATGCTTTAACGGCATCAATATCATTAGCTAACAATTTAGCCAGGCTGTAATCAATGCCCTTGGCTTGTATTAATTTATCATTATTAATGGTTCCAATTTGGCTTACTGTACCATCGACAGGTGACAGTATTAAACTATTATCTTTTTTCCAGCTTCTTGCATCAGGATTTAAATATCGGGTGAAAAAATCGTTGAAAGAAGAGTATTCTTCTTCGTTTTTCCAGATGGCCTGTTCCATATCTACGTTATAGTACTTTATGAAATTTCTTATAATGAAGTTTTTAAATGCTTTGTGCTCGATACGAGTTATTTTATAAACAATTGAAGTTAAGCTATGTTGTGGCAAACAATACATGGGTAATACTTTGAAATAATCAAGGAAGCGAGTTCCTATTGTAGAAAGTAAGGACATGATTAATGATTATTCTTATGATCATGGTTATGATCGTGTGAATGATTATTTCGTTTTTTCACAACAGCTTCAATTGTCTTTGATGAACCATCAGCAAAGATAAATGTCATTGGCGCAGTATCTCCAGCTTTCATTGGTGTCTCAGGACTAAATAACATTAGGTGATAAGCACCGGGAGCGAACTCTACAGAATCATTTGCAGGTATAATTAATGATTTCTGTTTTTCCATTTTCGCTGTTTCATCAATAATTTTACTTAGATGTATTTCAATCATTGAAAACAATGGACTTGTTATAGAAACAAGAGTTTGTGTTTCTGTTGATGTGTTTTTAAGTTCGGCATAAGCCGCAAGTATATAAACATTTGGAGGTGCTTCACTGATCCACGCATTTGATATATGGATGCTTTTATTTTCATCAGCAAAAAGGGAATTAGATACGAAAAAAAATAATATTAGAAAGAGTTTAATATTGTGCATTAATGAAATCTTTTATTTTAATAAACTGTGCAGTTATTTTGGCTGAGTCGTGTGGTGCGGATAGTTTTCCAACCATGCGTGCTTTAGGATCAAAAATAAAGATTGATGCAGAGTGGTCAACTAAATAATTTTCTTTTTGTTCTTCGTTGTTTAAAAAGTATGCTGCACCAATTTGTTTGGTCAGGCTGTCGACCATTTCTGTATTTCCACCTAATCCAATAAAATCATCATTGAAATAGGTAACATATTGAGCCAGTTTCTCTGTCGTATCGCGCTCTGGGTCAACACTAACGAATATAATTTGAAGATCGCTATGTTTTATATTGAGCTGCTTATAAGATTCATTCATAACTGACATGGTAATGGGACAAACATCGGGGCAGTGCGTGTAGCCGAAAAAGACAAACGACCATTTTCCTTGCATTTGCTCCAGTCCAAAAGAGTTCCCTGTCTGATCTAATGTATTAAATTCATGTATTTGTTTTGGGTTTGGCCAAAACAAACCCTCTATACTTTGTGATGAGCCCAAAGCTGAGTTTTGTTGATTTTGCGATTGTTTCAGAGAAATATAAAATCCACTACCTGCTGCAAATATAGCCAGAATTGCCATCGCCGGGATTAAAAATTTACTATTACTGAGTATTCTAAGCATATGTGCATTCTATCAGAAACGTTATCTACTGCTTACTCAAAATTTGTCATTTTTTATCAGTGTTTGCCATACTGAAGTTGATAAAGCGGCAAATAAATTCCTGAGTGTTAACTGTTTTTTCCGTATAAATCCCTGCTTAACAATAAGCTTACATGTATCTTTTTAAGTTATTGAAATTAAAGAGAAATAAATTGTTTATCTTCGTATATTCTGGCATGTTTTATGCCGTTAGAATATTAATTGTCGGGCTTTATTTTTCGAGCTTTGTGATTAAAGAATAGACAGCCAGTGCCGATAAGTATCATGATGAAGGTAAATGTTCGTCAGGTTAGAAATTTAAAATGATTTAGAAGGTATTAATTATGGCAACAAATCTTGCAGTTGATGAGTTAATTGAAAAGGATTCATATTATAAAATTTTGAATGAAGTCCGGCAGATAACAGATGAAACCGGTTTGCTGGCATTGAATGCGGTTTTTGAAGCGGCAAGAATAGGCGAAACAGGTCGAGATTTTGCAGATGAAGTTAGACAACTTTCATTAATATCAAATAAATTGAAAAATGAGTTAAGTGATGTGTTAGATCATCATAATCAAAATTAAATCAAGTTAGAAATTAATAGAAAATTATTAGCAGTTGATCATTAAAAAGTATGATGCAATAGAAATCTGTTTTTTTTGAAATCGATTATTAAAAGTAATATTGGATAATTAAAAATATAGGTCAGGAGTAACCTTATGCGATCTCTGAGAAATCAACTTTTCATATATATATCATCAATATTTTTGCTGTTCCCCATCCCTGTTCTAGCCTCTGGAGAAGCGCACTTACAAAATTTTACTGCTCATTGGGGCGGTATTGTTTGCATCATTATCTTTTGCCTCGCCTATAGTCTGGTTATTGTTGAAGAACAAATTCATATGCGCAAGTCAAAGCCGGTTATGCTTGCTGCTGGTCTTATCTGGATGATTGTCGCCATCATTTATAGCCAACATGGTGACACACATACCGCTGAAATTATGGTGAGACATAATTTACTGGAATTTGGCGAGTTATTTTTGTTTCTATTAGCTGCCATGACTTATATCAATACCATGGAAGATCGGAATGTGTTTGATAAGTTGCGTGGCTGGTTGGTATCACAGGGTTTTTCCTTGCGTACTATTTTCTGGATAACCGGTATTATTTCATTTCTTTTATCACCCATAGCTGACAACCTGACAACAGCTTTGCTTATGTCAACGGTAGCAATGGCTGTCGGTGGTACAAACGTACGATTTGTTTCAATAGCCTGTATCAATATTGTCGTTGCAGCAAATGCTGGCGGGGCATTTAGTCCGTTTGGTGACATCACGACATTAATGGTTTGGCAAAAAGGAATTATTCAATTTCAGGAGTTCTTTGTTTTATTAGTTCCTTCCCTGGTTAACTGGCTTGTGCCTGCTGCAATTATGTCCATGTTTGTTTCAAGTGATAAGCCGGATGCAATTGAAGAAAAGGTTGAACTGAAAGACGGTGCAATTATTGTTGTTGTCTTGTTCATATTGACAATCATTATGGCAGTATGTGCACATAACTTTCTTCACTTGCCTCCAGTTCTCGGCATGATGACCGGTTTGGCAATGTTAAAAATCTTTGGTTATTTTCTGAAAATGAAGATTAAACGTCGAAATCAAGTGGCTGTCGATGATACTGGTGCCGGTGCGTTGGGTGTGGAAGCTTTTGGTGATCGCGATGATCGAAGAGAAGAAGATTTTAATATCTTCAAAAAACTGGCCAGAGCGGAGTGGGATACCTTGATGTTTTTCTACGGTGTCATACTCTGTGTCGGTGGCTTAGGGACTTTGGGATATTTGGCGGCTTTGTCAGAATTGATGTATGTTGATCTGGGCGCGACCAAGGCGAACATTCTCGTTGGTGTGCTTTCGGCAATTATTGATAATATTCCAGTGATGTTTGCTGTTTTGACCATGATGCCGGAAATGGATCATACACAGTGGTTATTGGTGACATTAACCGCAGGTACCGGAGGGTCTATGTTATCCGTCGGTTCGGCTGCCGGTGTTGCGGTAATGGGCCAGGCTAGAGGAATCTACACCTTTTTTGCTCATCTTAAGTGGACCTGGGCAATAGCATTAGGTTATGCGGCAAGTATCTGGGCACATTTCCTGATAAATGGATAATTAATATACTAAATAAAGTCTTTTCTATAAGTTGCTAATTAATAAAACCGGATGCCGACGCATCCGGTTTTTTTCTATATAATACCTGCCTGAAATAAGACACTCGTTTTCACGGGTTTTTCACTCAAATAAATAATAAATCAGGTTTTTATAATCAGGATGGATTTTCTGGGGACATTTAATTACTGGGTAGTCGTCATATTAATGATGATCGGGCTTTATATTGTCATTGCCCACCAAAATCTGGTTAAAAAATTAATTGGTATTAATATATTTCAGACCTCTATTTTCATCCTGTTTATTTCAATGGGAAAGATTACCGGGGGTACCGCACCTATTCTAAATGAAGTAAACACGCTCTACTCAAGCCCATTACCACATGTATTGATACTGACAGCCATTGTCGTCGGAATTTCGACAACAGCATTAGGGTTGGCTATTGTTATTCGACTGTACCATGCCTTCGGTACGGTTGATGATGACGAAATCCAGCAGGAGATAGAGTGATTAGTTCTCATCTGCCTGTCCTACAAGTTATTTTACCTCTGATTGCAGCACCATTATGTGTCATTTTACGTCAGGGTACGTTGAGCTGGCTCTTGACGACACTGGTTTGTTTTATGTCTCTTGCTATTTCTTCCTGCTTATATGACCAAGTCATGACTGAAGGCGTGATTAGTTATGCCCTTGGTGGCTGGTTAAGTCCCTGGGGTATTGAGTATCGTCTGGATAAGTTAACAGTATTTATGTTACTCATTGTCAATGGGGTTGCTGCAATTGTTTTACTTGGTGCAAGATCAAGCATCCCCAATGAAATCTCGTCAGATCGACTTTACCTGTTTTATACGGCATTTCTTTTAAATCTAACCGGTTTGTTAGGTGTGATTGTTACCGGAGATGCATTTAACTTATTTGTTTTTATAGAAATAGCATCGTTATCATCTTATGCCATGATTAGTATCGGGCGTGACAGACGTTGTTTATATGCTGCTTTTAAATATCTTATCTTTGGTACAATTGGCGCCAGTTTTATATTGATATCTGTCGGTTTGTTATATGCTGTAACAGGCACTCTAAACATGAATGATATCTTTCAACGTTTGCCTGATGTTGAAAATACCAGAACCTTGACAACAGCACTGGTTTTTTTTGTTGTGGGTGTAGGAATAAAAGCAGCAATCTTTCCATTACATTTATGGTTACCGGATGCCTATAGTTATTCTCCTTCAATAGTGTCAACTTTTCTCGCAGGGACAA
The DNA here is from genome assembly GCA_013112535.1 of Pseudomonadota bacterium. GTDB lineage: Bacteria > Pseudomonadota > Gammaproteobacteria > Eutrophobiales > Eutrophobiaceae > UBA7359. The sequence continues at coordinate 54,285 of JABFGI010000002.1, read as the reverse complement.
CGACAAAAGTTTTTATCTATGTATTGATACGATTTATATTTTCTATTTTTGGTTACGATACGGCTATAAATGGAGGAACTTTTAACAATTTATTAATGATGTTTGCCTGTGCTGGTATTTTATATGGTTCATATCTGGCGATTAAGCAAGACAGTCTGAAACGCTTACTGGCTTATTCCAGCATAGCCCAGTTGGGTTATATGTTATTGGGTATTTCATTGGCAACGGAAGCAGGTTTAGCCGCAGGACTGATACATGTTTTTAATCATGCCATTATTAAAGTAGCGCTGTTTTTATCTGTAGTTACTATTATCTTTTATTGTAAGACGGATTCTATTATTCAGCTTGCCGGTCTGGCTAAAAAACTACCCTTGCTCACATCAGCTTTCCTGGTATCCGGTTTAAGTTTAATTGGTGTGCCGATGACTGCCGGCTTTATTAGTAAATGGTATTTAATTAAAGCATCTCTTCAGTCAGGTTATTGGGGCCTTGTGGTCGTTATTGTTTTTTCGTCTGTATTAGCCATTATTTATATATGGAAATTCATCGAAGCATCTTATTTTAAATCATCAGAAAAAGAGCTGGTAGCGTTAAACGAAGATCAAAAAACGCCATGCCTGTTATTATTCTCTTTAGCTCTCTTTGTTATTGCCAATATTTATTTTGGTCTGGATTCTTCTTTCAATGTCGAACTGGCTAATGCCATAGCCAATGATTTATTTAGAAAATAATGATGACTGATCAATTATTAATTATATTGGCTTTGTGTATTCCCACAGTGGCGGCAATATTAATTGCTGTGACACATAATAATGTGAATCTCAGGGAAACAGGGACGTTATTGAGTTCTGTTTGTCTAATATTTGTCGTTTATAATTTATTGCAAATAGTGCTAGCAGGCGATCAGCCACAATTATTTCTTCTGAAGTTTTTACCAGGTCTTGCGATACATTTTAAAATAGAGCCTCTGGGGATGTTGTTTGCCTGTATTGCTTCTTTCTTATGGTTAATTAATTCTATTTATTCCATAGGTTATATGCGTGGCAATAATGAAAAACACCAAACCCGTTTTTATATTTGTTTTGCTGTTGCTATTGCAAGTACGATTGGTATAGCTTTTTCAGCAAACTTGATTACGTTATTTATTTTTTATGAAGCTTTAACATTATCTACATATCCTTTGGTAACACATAAAGGCAGTGAAGATGCAATGCGTGCTGGTCGTGCTTATCTCGGTATTTTACTTTCAACCTCTATTTGCTTTTTTCTGCCGGCTATTATCTGGACGAGTGTTCTGGCAGGAAACACAGAGTTTACTAGTGGCGGCATACTAGATAACGAGATGAATCATTGTGTGATATTCATTTTATTAATGTTGTTTTCATATGGTATAGGTAAAGCGGCATTGATGCCGATGCATCGCTGGTTGCCCGCAGCAATGGTTGCACCAACACCTGTTAGTGCTTTATTGCATGCTGTCGCTGTTGTAAAAGCAGGTGTTTTCAGTATTGTTAAGATTGTGACTTATATCTTTAGTCCGGCATTACTAGCCGAAGTGGTCGATTTCAATCTTTTGCTTTATCTGGCAGGTGTCACGATTATTGTTGCTTCAATTATTGCTTTACAAGCCGATAACTTGAAACGTCGTTTGGCTTATTCGACTATTAGTCAATTATCCTATGTTATTTTAGCAACGGCATTATTAGCCCCCATCTCTATTATGGGTGCAGCGCTGCATATACTTGCGCATGCTTTTGGCAAAATCACCTTGTTCTTTGCTGCCGGTTCAATCTATACCGCAACTAAAAAAACAGCAGTCAGTGAATTGGATGGTATAGGAAAAGTAATGCCATGGACCATGGGCGCATTTGCTATTGCCAGTTTATCGATGATCGGTGTTCCACCAACAGCCGGCTTTTTGAGTAAGTGGTATATTCTTCAGGGCGCATTTTCTGTTGAGTCATGGTTTGCCATTACCGTAATTATCATTAGTACTTTATTGAATGCAGGTTATTTTTTGCCGATAGTTTATGCAGCTTTTTTCAAAAAGCCGAGTGATGGTAAGAAGCTTGATTACCATGAAGCACCATTTGCAATGGTGTTCGCATTAACTGTTACGTCAATACTGACAATAGTTTTGTTTTTATTTCCTGAAATACCGTTGCAACTGGTGAAAATGCTGGTAGGTAATATGATATGAACCAGAACTGGTTTTATAGAAAATCCTCAATTAAAAAATTATGGATAAGTGCCATTATTATTCTGGTTTTAACAATATTGGCTGAAATATTTGTAACTTTACATCCACATTTTGAAATAGAAGGTTTGTTTGGTTTTCATGCTTTTTATGGTTTTCTTACTTGTGTTGCAATGGTGATATTCGCAAAAGTATTGGGCTACTTGATTAAACGTAAGGATGATTATTATGACGTGTAGTCTTTTTCATCCTGGATTGTTATTGATCTTATCGGGCCTCATCATCCCTTTTTTACAAGGGACAAGAAGAACACTGTTTGTTTTATTAATTCCCTGTGTTGCCTTGATAAGTATCTGGAATATGTCATTTGGTACGGCTTGTTCTATTCAATATCTCGATTATGAATTGACGTTAATCAACCTTGATGCATTAAGTCGGATATTTATTACTGTTTTTGCAATTACTGTTTTTACAGGAAGTTTGTTTTGTTGCAAGCAAGCTAAATCGAAAGAATTAGCAGCGGCCTTTGTTTACGCCGGTGGTGCGATGTCTGTTGTGCTGGCAGGCGATTTACTGAGCTTGTTTATATTCTGGGAGTTAATGGCATTAGCTTCAACGTTGATTATCTGGTCTGTACAAACGGAATATTCCTGGCGTGCCGGTATGCGCTACATTGTGATTCACCTGTTAGGTGGTGTCATATTGATGTGTGGTATTTCTGCCTATGTTAATGAGACAGGTTCAATATTATTTACAGCGATGCAGCCGAATAGTATTGGTACATGGTTAATACTTTGTGGTTTTTTATTAAATGCTGGCGCACCACCTTTAACAGCCTGGTTAGCCGATGCCTATCCTGAAGCATCATTTAGCGGTACTGTTTTTTTAAGTGCCTTTACCACTAAAACAGCAGTGTACGTTTTGTTAAGAGGTTTCCCGGGAACAGAATTGCTGGTTTACATCGGTTTATTCATGATTTTTTACGGGATCATATATGCGTTGCTTGAAAACGATATGCGTCGTATTCTTGCTTATAGCATTATTAACCAGGTTGGTTTCATGGTAGTCGGAATAGGCATCGGTACCGAAATGGCATTAAATGGTGCCGCGGCTCATGCGTTCACACACATTATCTATAAGGCACTATTATTAATGTCTGCTGGTTCAGTTTTATATATGACCGGCAAACGTAAATGTACAGATTTAGGTGGTCTGATACAGTCTATGCCGGTAACGGCTGTTTGTGGAATTATCGGTGCCTTGGCGATCTCGTCATTTCCATTAACATCCGGTTTTGTCAGTAAATCGATGGTGACACAGGCTTCAGTGGATGAACATCTCTTATGGGTCTGGTTATTATTGCAAGCTGCATCTGCCGGTGTGTTTTTACATGCGGGCATTAAATTTCCGTGGTTTGTTTTCTTTCAAAAGGACAGTGGATTAAGGCCCGATGAACCGCCAATTAATATGCAAATGGCAATGATATTTTTTGCTGCAGTCTGTATTTTGATAGGAATATTTCCCGATTTTCTATATGGGATGCTACCTTATGAAGTGAATTATGTGCCATACACAGCAGCACATACGTTGACGCAACTTCAACTGTTACTGTTTTCAGGTCTGGCTTTCTTTGTCTTGTTGCCATTAATGAAAAGGACACTAACCATTAGTCTGGATTTTGACTGGTTTTATAGAAAATTAGCTAAAATGATCTCAATCTTTATTTTGACGAGCCTTTGTAACTTTCAAAGCAAGTTAAGTAAAAAAGTCTCAGCTTTAAAGCCTGGATATTATATAGATGGTATTTTAAATATTCGTTTTTCCCTAGCCATGGGCATGGGATTGATCATGATCGTCTTTATTATTTCCTTGTCATATTTCTTGTTTTAACAACATCAAAAATCTCCTTGTTTTTGGGTAGATACTTGCGCTAAAAATTTCATCTTTTGCGATAATATCTATCCGCAATTAATACACTTATTGTTATACCTACAAGGACGTGATGAATTGAATGGATACGGTTACGGACGAATACGCGCTATGGAAGGCGCATCCTAGCTTAAAAAATAGTGTTTTTTAACAAGTTTTTAAGAGTAGTTTTCTTTATTAAACCAGTCAATCGCATCTTTAAGACCTTCAACTCCAGGACGTGATTGATACCCCAGTTTATCTTTTGCTTTATCACTTGAAAAAAACATCATCTTTTTAGACATATTGACACTATCGACAGTCGCTCTGGGTTCTTTATGTGTGATATCAGCAATGCGTTCCATAAACCACGCTATGGGTAATACCAGATTGTGAGGTAATTTAATTGTTGGTGGTGACATATCCTGGCTGATGCAGATATATTCCAGTATCGAAGCCAGTGTCATATTGTCGCCGCCAAGAATGTAACGCTCTCCAATTTCACCTTTATTCATTGCCAGTAGATGCCCTCTGGCAACATCATCAACATGTACAATATTTAAACCGGTATTGACATAAGCTGGCATACGTTTACGGATTGTATCGAGCACGATTTTTCCAGTGGGTGTTGGTTTGATATCTCTTGGACCAACAGGGGTTGAAGGATTAACAGTAATGACCGGGCAGGATCGTTCTTTTATCAACTTATTAACTTCCTCCTCAGCCAAAAATTTTGAACGTTTATAGTGGCCGGTCATATCTTCTATTGATACAGGTGTCGATTCGTCAGCCGGTGTGCCATTTTCATTAAGACCTAAGGTTGCAACACTGCTGGTATAAACAATTTTTTCGACACCTGCCTCAGTGGCTTCGATAATCAGATCGCGTGTGCCATCAACATTAACTTTGTACATATTATCCGGATCCGGTATCCATAAACGATAATCAGCAGCGAGATGATATAGATTGTTACAGCCAGTAACCGCACTCTTTAAGGATTCAATATCGGTTAAATCACCTTCGATAATTTCAATATCCAGGCCATCAAAATTACGTCTATCAGAGTCAGGGCGAACTAAAACACGTACGTCATCACCTTTATCCAGTAATAAACGAACGACGGCCGAACCGATAAAACCATTTGCTCCTGTGACTAATGTTTTCATAAAGCAGTCTTTTTTAATGAATTTTGCCATATCAGAAAGGCCGGGAGAATCATCATAGTCGATATCATCATTGAGGCAAGCCCCAGTGTTAATAATAACCCCATGCTGGCGGTTCCGGTATGTGAAGAAAAAGCAAGGTTGCCGATACTGCAAATGGTGGTAAGCGAACTGACAATGACGCCACGGGATGAACTGGTCATGAATATATTCTTATTTGAACCTTGTTCCTGACGAAATCTATCTGAAATATGAATACCACTATCTACGCCGATTCCCAATAACAAAGGTAAGCCAATAATATTGGCAAAATTAAGTGGAATATTGAATATCAACATAAAGCCAAAAGTAAAAACAGCACCAACTAATACTGAAACCAATATAATTACAGCATCTACTTTATGTTTTACTAAAAATATCAGTAATAATGCAATCGCAATTAAAGCATAGCTAAATGCCGTTTTGAAAGCAGTTATGACTGCGCCACCAGCTTCAATATTAATTATGGGGGAACCAATAACACTCTGATCATAACTTTGTAACTGTGTGACGAACCGTTTCATTGCCTCGTTATCATTCAGGTCTTCTTTAGGAATAATTTCTATTTTAAAGTGCTTTGGACTAATCCAACGCTCACGTACTTCAAGAGGAATATCATTGAGTTCGACGGATTCTGCATTTAATGCCTCATTCAATGCATGAATTCTTCCATCAAGGTTGGACAGCATTCTTTTTTCAAGAGCGAGTAGACGGGTCTCATCAGGATTATTATTTAAAAGTGTTGAAATATTGGTATTAAGTTTATCGGTTTCGGCGTTCAGTTCAGGGTCAGAAAAAGTGTCTAATTGTGATTTAAGTTTTTTTAAGGTGTTAATCCTGTTTTCATTATTAATATCATGAGACTCTTCTGTAGAAAGAACTCCCATGAATAAATTCATTTCATCAATAATGAATAGTTTTTCGTCCTGATCGGCAGGTAATAAGTCTTCAAACCAGATGACCTCATCGACTAAATCAAGTTGTTCCAGTTCCGGAATTGCAGCAATTACATCATTACGATTCTGTTTTAATAAAATACTGCTCCAGGGAGAAGTATCGCTATCTTTTATTAAATCACGATAAGTTTGTACAGATTCGTTTTCGGGATCCTGTAGATTAAGTGTATTGACATCAAAATTGACTTTATGAAGCTGTGTCATAAAACCAATTAAAATAATCAATGTAAATAACAATATTTGTTTTGAATACTTATAAGGTAAAGTACTTAAGGTGATAAGCAATGTATTCTGGGTATTATTATAACTATTGTTCCTGGGCTGATAGGGTTTTAAACTTAATAAAGCGGGTAATAAGCTTAATGTGAACAGTATACTAATAAACATACCGCTACCGGCAATCCAGCCTAATTCTGCAACGCCCTGATAATCGGTAGGAATAAATGAATAAAAGCCAATCGCTGTAGTGATAGCACAAAGTATTAGAGAACGAAAAATAAGTGATATTGCCAGTTGTAATGCATTAGTATCTTTGTCAGTTGAAATTGCCTGTTCGCGATATCGCAAAGCCAAATGTATGGTGAAATCGATACCCAGGCCTATATATAAAACTGCAAAAGCAACCGAGATAAGATTCAACTCTCCGACCGTTAATGCAGCAAAAGCTGTTGTTGCGATCAAGCCAAAAAATAAAGTAATGATTGATGCAGTGACTAACCAGACTGAACCAAGGCCAATCAATAAAATAAGTGCGACCAGTATGAATGAGATGAAGATTGCTTGTATGTTTGCATTAGAAACACTTTTTAATTCTTCATAAGAAAGAGCTGTGCCGCCGGTTATGCGTATTTTTACTCTATCATTGTCTAAATCCAGTGAGTTAATGGTTGCACTCACATGTCTAATGACGTCTTCTCCGGGCAAAAACTCTTTATCTGATTCCAGTGTTCTTAAAACAATAAATTCTCTATAAATCGATTTTGACTCTTTATCCGTACTCATCAAGCGTTGCCATGAGACATTATATTTTTCATCTTCAAAAGCACGATTAATTTCAAGCAATAATGGTTTTAAATCTATTTCTTCACCATCCTGTTTGAACTCTATAGCATCGCTTAACATGGCAAATAAACCACGCAGGTTTTTATCGGCTAACAAAGTTCCCAGAAAAGGTTGTATCGTTGCCAGTTGGTCTGCTAAATCCTGTAATTCAATAGTATCAAGGAATAAAAAAGCAGATTGGCGGAAATAGGGAAGTTGATTTGGGTAATATATGTCACTGATTAAGAGTGGATTGTTCTTTAATGCTGAATGTAATTTTATTGCTGTATCCGTAGACTGATCCGGTGTATCTGATTCAATAACAATAAGCAGATTATCTGTAAACTGAGGAAATTCTTTTTCATATTCAATATCGAGTTTTCGCCAGGCTAAATCTTCCGACAACATATCCGTCGTGTCGGTACTAACACCCAGATTATCTTTTATATAAAAAATGGAAAGAACAGTTAGGACAAAATAACCAAAAATAATTGCAATTCGATAATGTTCTACAAATTTAACCAGACTGATTATTTTGTGATCGAAATATGATGAATGGTTGTCATTCATGTATACGATTTCCGAATAGATAAAATAATAATTATTTTTTTAATTAGACTCTAAAAACGTATTCTTTGTTAGTTTCACGTTCGACATCAGGTGGATAACTTAGACGCTTATCATCATAGTATTGTCTACGATGATCTCCCTCTGCTGCTGCATTATAGGTAACATAAAGAACGCGACGTTTATCATTAGTCAGATTTGGTTTAGAACGATGCGGTGCGTAAGAATCAAAAAATACAGCATCGCCAGGTTCTGTTGGTAATGCGACATAATCCAGACCATCTTCTTCTAATGGTGCCCACTGCTCACCAATAAGACCTTTATTATTAAAGCCATTGGCAACTTCCAGACAGCCATTTTCAATGGTAGAAGCATCAACACTAACTAAAGCAGTGATGTGTAATTTAGCATAACGATCCCAACCCGCCTGAACATCCTGATGTGCCTTGAAACCATCTGCGCCGGGCATCTTGAAATTAATTTTATCCTTAAAAAGAATAGCGCTGTCATCAAAAAGCTGAGAAGTAATTTGTTGAATTTCACCATGCATAAAAAGTTCACTGAATCCTTGATGAAAAGGTTCTATATCTTCTATACGTGAAATAATTCTTTTATCCTGATCCAGTTTGCTTTGTTCGAAATACATCATGACATTTCCTGGAACTTCCGGGTAATTTGTGACTTCTTCGGTCCAGACTGTTATTTCTTTCATTCTCTCTGCATCATACAAGTTACGAATTACGAGAAACCCGGTGGATTTGAATTCTTCAATTTGTGCGTTGCTAATTTTCATATCAATTATTTTTCATGGGCATTGTTAAATCAGGCTGGATTTTATAACAAACGATCAGATTAAACATAAAAGAAATCGCTACTTTTCAAGTCAGGAGCTATATCATTTAGTCTTTTCAACGCTGTTTTGTAGCTTTTTGCCAATATTGCTAGTTCACTAATTTGTGATGGTTTAAAAATACAGGAAATTACGAACTTTAATACTTTGGGGTTACCCAGATTATCAGTGTGTTTCAACACAGTTTCGGGAATCGATGTGTTAGCTTTATCGGCAATAGCCCTGATAACCAAAAAGTCGAGATTATTAGCCAAAGCAATTTCTGCAATAGCGGCACTTTCCATATCAACAGCTGTGGCACCTGTTGCTTTAAATAAGCTATTTTTGTCAGCGATTGATGCACAAACTTCTTCACTTGATGCAATATCAGTGTTTAAAAGCTTATTATTTTCCTGAAAATGAGTCAGTAATTTGTTGGTCCATTGAGCTGATGTTTGAAAATTTTTATTCTGACTAATTATTGATCTGGCTAAAACCAAATCACCGGAATTGAGTGATGGTTCCAGTGCGCCGGCAACACCCCAACTGATTAAACCGTCGATGTTTAAATCCAGATATTTTTTAGCAGCATTTCCGGCTGATTCGTAACCCATGCCGGATAAACACAGGAAAATATCTTGCTGGATTTCTATTGGTGAGCCAACGGTTAGTTTTTTTTCATGTAAACAGGCTGCTTCAGCAGGCAGGGCCGCAATGATGCCTAGTTTGCTCAAACCTTATTCTGTAAGAGGTTTCTGTAACGAGCTAACGCCCATAATGGAAAATATTTTGTGTAACCGTGATATTTTAAATAAAACACTCGGGGAAAACCTGGTGCTGTGTAACTATCATCATACCAATGACCATCACTGGTCTGGTTAGAGATTAAATAATTTATGCCTCTTTTGACTGTATCTGTCTCAGCTTCACCAACAGCCAACAAAGATAATAATGCCCATGCTGTCTGGTAAGCTGTACTTTCGAAAGGACGCCGATGTTTTGGCGGGTAGTAACTGTCATTACTTTCACCCCAACCTCCATCTTCATTTTGCATATCCTGTAAATAGGCAATTGCATTTTTTATATAAGCTTGATTTGGATCTTCATCAGCTAATTCAAGTGCTGTTAAGACTGACCAGGTTCCATAGATATAATTTGTGCCCCAGCGACCAAACCAGGAGCCATCTTCTTCCTGATCTGATTTTAAAAAGTTAATGGCATCTTTAATAACCGAAACATACTTTTCTTTATCTGCAAGACTGAGTAATGCCACAACGCGTCCGGTTACATCAGCTGTTGGTGGGTCTAGTAAAGCACCATGATCAGCAAATGGAATCGCGTTTAAATAGTACTGTGTGTTATTCACTTCAAATGAACCAAAGCCACCGCCTGTGGAACGCATACCGGCAACCCAGTTTGCAGCACGTTGAATAGGCTCTATATATTGTTCTTTTCCGGTTCTGTGCATCGCCCAGGCAACCATAGAAGTATCATCCAGATCCGGATAATAATAATTACTGTATTGAAATGCCCAGCCGCCGCCAGCCAGATTTGGTCTGGGAATACGCCAGTCACCCGGTTCATCGCTCAATTGTCTGTCTTTTAGCCAATCGAGTGCGTGTTCGATTTCTGCTGTAACATTCTCTTCTGTTTCCGTTTCTATCATTGCCTGACTGGCAAGGCAGGTATCCCAAACTGGTGAAACACAAGGTTGGCAATACATTGTGTTTCCACGTTTGACTAATAAAGCTTCAATAGCTTGTCGTGCCTGAATTCGTATTGGATCATTTTTTTTGTAACCAAGAATAACCAATGATTCAAACACATTAACCATCGCAGGGAAAATTCCACCGATACCATATTCTTCATTCATACGAGCAAGAAACCATTGTTCACATTTGCGAATAGAATATTGACGAACAAACTTGGGTACGATCTTTTCTGCCACGCGACCAACGTGATCAAGTATTAGAAATGCGCGGGTAAGAGGTGTAGTTACTTTAAAATAGTGTTGTTCATCTTCAGGTGGAATACTAAAAAGTTCTCTTATATCAACGCCACGTGGATTAGCTGCTTTTGGTTTCATAGTACATAAAATAAACAACGGCACCATGACAGTACGTGACCAGTAAGAGACTTTATCAATATGAAATGGAAACCATTTCGGAAGAATTATAACTTCAGCAGGAATAAACGGTGTTGCGCGCCAGGGGACTTGTTCAAATAATGCCATCAGTATACGGGTAAAGACGTTGCTCCGTGCGGCACCACCATGATTTAAAATCATGTTTCTTGCACGAACCATATGTTCTTCATGTGGGTCGTCACCAATAATTTTTAATGCATAGTAGGCTTTAACGGAACAACTGATATCAAAATCACCGCCGGTATACAGTGACCAGCCACCTTCTTCATTTTGTTGATCACGCAAGTATTGAGCAATTTTCTGTTCTGTTTCATCATCGATTTCGTCGACGAAGTGATTCATCAAGATATATTCGGCAGGAATAGTACAGTCGGCTTCAAGTTCGTAGACCCAATGACCGTCATCATGCTGTTGCTCAAGTAATTTATTTTTGGCAGCTAAAATTGCATCGTCTATATCAATGGCAGGCTTTTTCGGGTGAGACTCTTGCTGAGTCTGATTGGGCGAGTTATCGTTATTTGTATCAAGAGTCATGATTAATTCTTATTTTGCTAGTTTGTAATATCTAAGTGAGTAAAACTTGCATATTACTAGCTAATTTAATTTTTCCTTTTTCTTCAGTGCCATAGTCGTATATGACTGATTTTATCAAAGTTTCTCATGAATATTTGCCATAGGCAATCGACGTCCACTAAATTTGAAAAGAGTGGTCAACGCCTTATTTTGACTGACAAATAAACTGGTCAAAAAAATTGTCATTTTAACGCTGCGACGGCTTATCTTGACTTCATGTCCCTGTGTGAATTGCGGATGTTGTCTGATTTTCTCCAGATTCAATACCGCCATTCCTAACGCCCACAAGCAAAATTTACGTAGGCCTTTTTCTTTTTTCGGAATCATTAACGTATAGCGCAAGGCATTATCGGTATGAGCGTGAGCTACTCCGAGTAATTCAATTAAAGCTTCATTAAATCCTTCACCCATTTTTCCCGGTGTTTTATGGCGTATATCGACACCATGTTTCTCAAAAATATCCCGCGGCAACCAACAAGCACCGCGTTCATGGTCTTCCCAGATATCTTTCAATATATTGGTCATTTGTAATCCCTGACCAAATGAAACACCTAGTTTCATCATTTCATCCCGCTTTGTATCGATTTCAGGCGAATGGTCACAAAATAGTTCAGTCAACATTTCACCGACTACACCGGCAACGTAATAGCAATATTGATCCATATCTTTCTGATCGGCAACGCCATCAAGGGTTTCTGCATCCTGATAAAGCACCATACCATCCGCCATAATTTTTACACATCTTTCAAGCGCTGCACGTTGACGCTCATTGAAACTGTGGGTAATTCGTATGACTGGCGTGGTATTGGCGATCAAATCATGCTCTGCTTCAGTTGCTGTTGGTGATAACAAGGGGAAAAGAGCTTCGGCAAATGATTCTGGATTTTCATTTCCTATTACGACTTCAATGAAAAGTTCGGCATAATATTTCTTCTGATCTGCAGACATGTTCTTATCATCTTCGATCGTGTCGGCAATACGACATAACAGGTAGGCATTCCCCACAACTGTGCATAGTGGTTCTGGCAACTGCGGGATCGTAAGCGCAAAAGTACGAGAAACGTGCTGCAATATCTCATTTTGATACGCAATATCGTCGAGTTGAGTTTTAAATTCGTCTCTGGATTCCATCAATTATTTTAATCTTATAAAAAACAATGATATATATGTAAATTATGCCTGATTCCAAACTTAATAAGCCTGTAATAGCTATTTCAGTACATAGTTTGAAAAAATTTTCACTGAATCTTAATGCTTCAAAGCCATGATGCTACAGGTTTTGTTCGAAAAAAGTGATATTATTCAGTAATTAGGCTCGTTTAGGACGCGCACATTACAAGCAGAATCATTGGATGTAAATAAATAAGCTGTGTCCTTTCCCGCCACAACAGTTCAGAAGGCATTATTGATTAAAACAGTGAGTTCCATTCCAGAAATTATTAGCCCGTCTCGTTCGGCGGAAACACCTAGTCATTCTCAAAATGTTTGGCAATCAGATAATGACGCGAAGTTATTTCCGCTACAAAAATTATCCGAGCTGCTTTGTCAGTTAGATGTTCCATTTTGTATTGTGGAGAAACAATCTGAAGCCTCAATTGCATTAGGTGGTTCAATTCAATTTTTAAACGATCAGCAAGACAGTACACAACATCGTCTACTTGGTTTTTCTCCCGTTCAATCGATCGCTGCATTGGGTGATCCAGCTTTTTGTCATGATTATCAAATTGATTATCCCTATATGGCGGGTTCAATGGCGAATGGTATTGCTTCAGTTGAATTAGTTGAAGCTTTGGCAAAAGAAAACATGTTGGCTTCATTCGGTGCTGCAGGATTGTCATTAGCCGAAGTAGAAACAGCCATACAGCGGTTACAATCTTCCTTAGGCACTAAAACGCATTGTTATAATCTTATTTATAGTCCGAATGAAATAGGACATGAAGATGCAATTGTTGATCTTTATTTGAAATACGGTGTGACGCTGGTTGAAACATCGGCCTATATGAAACTGACTTTGCCTGTAGTCCGTTATCGAGTTAAAGGTATTCATAAAGACACTAATGGAAACACTGTTGTTCCCAATCGAATTATTGCAAAAGCATCACGCGTCGAGCTTGCCAGTAAATGGTTTAGTCCACCACCGGAAAAATTATTAAATCAATTAGTAGAGCAGGGTGCGGTTACACAAGAAGAAGCTGACTTAGCCAAAGGAATTCCAATGGCACAGGACTTAACTGTTGAAGCTGATTCAGGCGGTCATACTGATAATCGACCTGCGATCACCTTATTGCCAACAATGTTATCTCTACGTGACCAGTATCAGGCTAAATACAGTTATGAAAAACCATTGCGTGTCGGTGCTGCTGGAGGTATCGCAACGCCCGCTTCAGCATTAGGTGCGTTTGCAATGGGTGCGGCTTATATTGTTACCGGTACGGTTAATCAAGCCTGTAAAGAATCAGGTTCATCAAACATCGTTAGAGAGATGTTAGCGAATGCGGAACAGGCTGATGTCACGATGGCTCCGGCAGTTGATATGTTTGAAATGGGCGTGAAGTTACAAGTTTTGAAACGCGGCACCATGTTCGCAATGCGTGGTAATAAACTTTATGACATTTATAAAAAGTACGGATCGATAGAAGAAATTTCTGAAACTGAGAAAGCAAATCTGGAAAAAACAATTTTCAAAATGTCATTAGAAGAAGTTTGGCAAAACACAGAAACATTTTTTAATGATCGCGATCCAGGACAAGTTGAAAAAGCGAATAAGGATCCGAAACATAAAATGGCATTAATCTTTCGCTGGTATCTGGGTTTGTCTTCACGTTGGGCGAATGCCGGCGTTGCTGATCGTCAAGTGGATTATCAGGTCTGGTGTGGACCAGCTATGGGTGCGTTTAATGAATGGACGCGAGACACATTTTTATCAGAAAAAAATAATAGAGATGCAGTAACTGTGGCGATGAATATTTTATTTGGCGCTGCTGTCTTATCTCGAATTAATGGATTACAAAAACAAGGCGTCAAACTTCCAGTTGAATTAACGCAATTTAATCCTATGACGCACGAAACAATTAAGAATTATTTATAGAAATATTTAAAGTTATGTCCAAGAAAGAAAATAAAAATAAAATAACACCATTAGCTATTGTTGGAATAGGCTGTCTATTTCCCAAAGCAGATAACCCGCAGGAGTATTGGACCAATATTCGTGAAGGTGTTGATGCAATAACAGACATTCCAGAGTCACATTGGAATCCGTCTGATTATTTTGATGAAGATAAAACTGCGCCGGACATGACGTATGCAAAACGTGGTGGTTTTATTAATGCGCAAGATTTTAATCCATTGTTGTACGGACTAAGTCCAAACAATATTGAAGCAACAGACACTACACAATTGTTAGGCATGGTCGCAACGCGTCAGGCGTTATTAGATGCAAATTATTCAACCGCTAAAGATGCCGGTGATGGTCGTGAATTTGATCGTGATCGCACCAGCGTCATCATGGGTGTAACGGGCACATTGGAATTAGTCATTCCATTAGGTGCAAGACTCGGTCATCCGATTTGGCGTAAAGCATTAGCCGATGCCGGTATTGATCCGGAAACAACAGAGGATGTCGTTCAACGTATTGCCGATGGCTATGTACCCTGGCAGGAAAATTCCTTTCCCGGTTTATTAGGTAATGTCGCCGCCGGTCGTATTGCTAATCGTTTTGATTTTGGTGGAACTAACTGTGTTGTTGATGCAGCCTGTGCCAGTTCATTAAGTGCATTACATCTTGCCGCTATGGAACTCACTTCCGGTCGAGTTGATATGGCGATTACCGGTGGTGTTGATACCTTCAACGATATCTTTATGTATATGTGTTTTAGTAAAACACCTGCCTTATCACCAACCGGTAATAGTCGTCCGTTTGCTAAAGAAGGTGACGGCACCATTCTTGGAGAAGGTATTGGTTCAGTTATATTAAAACGACTTGATGATGCGAAAAGAGATAACGATAAAATTTATGCAGTGTTACGTGGAATTGGTTCGTCATCAGATGGTCGAGGTAATGCAATTTATGCTCCGAGTTCAGCAGGGCAAACCAAAGCATTATGGAATGCATATCGAGAAGCAGATGTGACACCAAGAAGTATTGAATTAGTTGAAGCGCATGGTACCGGCACATCAGTCGGCGATGCAGTAGAAGCAACAGCCTTGTCCGGTGTTTATAGTCAGGATAATGAAGGAGAAACATGGTGTGCAGTAGGTTCAGTTAAATCCATGATCGGACACACGAAAGCGGCAGCCGGTGTTGCTGGTCTTATTAAAACAGCGATGGCTTTAAAATATAAAGTCTTGCCGCCAAGTATTAAAGTTGATGAACCGTTAGAAATTATTAATCCGGGTACAGCACCTGTTTATCTTAATACAGTTAAACGCCCGTGGTTAAAAACGCTGGCAACACCAAGACGAGCTGCATTAAGCTCATTTGGTTTTGGCGGCAGTAACTTTCATTGTGTATTAGAAGAAGCTGAAGAAACAAAATCGGATATTGAATGGGATGGGCAAGTTTTAATTATTGCCTTAAGTGCGGACTCAAAAGAAGATTTAATAAAACAGTTGCCTGAAGTTTCAGTTCTTGAATCATGGAAAGATTTACGATTCTTTGCTTATGATTCATGTCAAAGTTTTAAAAATAATGCTGCACATCGTTTAACTTTAGTAATAGAAAAATCAAACACAGTACTTAATAAGTTATTTGGCGATGTTACAAAACAATTAGAAGCTTCAACTGAAACATCATGGCAGAGACCGGATGGTGTGTCTTACAGTTCTGAAAAGAGTCCCGACAATGTTGCGTTTGTTTTTCCGGGGCAAGGTTCGCAATACACGGGTATGTGTCGTGATTTAGCTTGTCAGTTTCCTCAATTTTTAAATGCACTGGAAGAATCCAACCATATTTTTCAAGAAGCAACCGGAAAAGAAACGCTAGGTGATGTGCTCTATCCAATCCCTGTTTTTTCAAAAGCCGATCAAAAACAGCAGGAAGAAACATTACGTCAAACGCAAAATGCCCAACCTGCTATTGGTGCAGTGAGTCTTGGTGCGCTTGATGTATTAAATCATTTTTCAGTTAAAGCAAAAGCGGCGATCGGTCATAGTTATGGTGAATTAACCGCGTTATCCGCTGCAGGACTATATAACGCTGAAACATTACATCGCTTGTCACGAATCCGTGGTGAGTTAATGGCAGCAGGTGAAGGGGATCGCGGATCCATGTTGGCAGTCGTTGCCTCTTATGATCAGGTGGATTCTTTATTAAAAACAAACAATATAGATTTAATCATTGCCAATCATAATTCCCCAACACAAGTTGTGTTGTCAGGTGCAACGGATCAAGTTGATGCTTTTTCTAAAATCGCTAAAGCAGAAAAAATACGTGCAATTAAATTACCGGTTGCTGCTGCATTTCATAGTTCCTTTGTTGCTGAAGCAGCGAAGCCTTTCGCTGAAGCATTGGCGCAATTTGAATTTGGAAAAAATAGCTACAAGGTTTTATCCAATACAACGACTGATGCTTACCCTGAAGATGCTGATGCTGCAAAACAATTATTAGCGAATCAATTAGCTGCACCGGTTCGTTTCGTCGAGCAAGTAGAAAACCTTTACGCTGATGGGTTTACCACTTTTGTTGAAGTTGGTCCGGGTAAAACATTAACCGGATTAATTAATTCAATTCTTGCGGATAAACCGGTTACGACTATTGCTGTTGATGCATCAGTAGGCAAAAAACAAGGTCAGTATGATTTGGCTCTTGTGTTAGCAACATTAGCTGTGCATGAACAAGAAGTTGAACTTAAAAAATGGGATGCAGCTTGTTCAGAATTAGCAAGACCTGCGAAAGATGCCAAGCCTGCTATGACGATTGCTATTAGTGGTGCGAATTACACGATGCCTCGTAAACCACGTCCGGCAAGTAAACCTAAACCACAACCTGCAGTTAATGTTAATACCATGACAAGTGAAGTTAAAAGTAATAATTCTAAACAACAAAACCAACAAGCTACTAGTCCAGTAAATACGACAGTTGCCAGTAGTGGTTTATTGCAAGCAACACAGGAAAGTATTCTTGCTTTACAAAAAATGCAGGAACAAACAGCGCGATTGCACCAACAGTATCTTGAAGGACAGGAAACAGCACAAAAATCTATTCAATCATTGTTAGAACAACAACAACGATTAATGTCAGGCCAGCCTTTAGCTGTGTCTGTTCAACAGACAACGCAAGTCAGCGCACCAGTTCAAGTAAATACTGAAATCGTAAAACAGGAAGTCCAAAAGACGGGAGCAGTCCAAGCAACACCGATAAAAGAAATACAAGAAACAATACAAGCAACTCCCGTTCAGGATGAACATCCGGATGTTGATATAAATAATTTATTATTAAAAGTGGTTTCGGAAAAAACAGGTTATCCATTAGAGATGTTAAGCCTTGATATGAGTCTGGATACTGATCTCGGTATTGATTCGATTAAACGTGTTGAAATACTTTCTGCCTTGCAGGAACAATTGCCGTGGTCTCAAACGGTTAACCCTGAAGAATTAGGTACTTTTCAGTTCTTGCAACATATTGTTGAATTCCTTGCTGCAGGTAGACCTGTTGGAACAACAGTAACTACTTCAGCAGAACAAACGATGACAACAACTTTTCAAGTTGATAACAACTTTGCCAAAGTATTATTAGAAATCGTCTCAGAAAAAACAGGTTATCCAATTGACATGTTGGAACTGGATATGAACCTCGATAGTGACTTGGGTATCGATTCAATTAAACGAGTTGAAATACTATCAGTCTTGCAAGAGGCTATGCCTGAATTACCAACGATCAGTCCAGATGAATTAAGTCAGCTAGAAACATTACGATCTATTACCGAGTTGTTTGTTTCTGAACAAGCCGTGACTTCTGATTTTTCTGCCTCTGTGTCACAAACAACTAATGTTATAAGTGGTTTTGCTGATACCTTGTTAGACGTTGTTTCAGATAAAACCGGTTACCCGGTTGATATGCTTTCTTTGGAAATGAATCTCGACAGTGATCTGGGAATTGATTCAATTAAACGTGTTGAAATTCTATCAACAATACAGGATCAAATACCGGATTTACCTTCGGTTAGTCCAGATGAGATGGCAAGCTTGCAAACATTAAAATCTATCGTCGACATCTTTAATGTTTCATCAGAAGCACTGTCTTCAGATCAAACAACGCAAGAAAATGTTGCTAGTAGTGATTCAAACTTATCAGAAGTTTTGCTTGAAGTGGTGGCCGACAAAACCGGATATCCAGTGGATATGTTAAATCTGGAAATGAATCTGGATAGTGATTTAGGGATAGACTCGATTAAACGCGTTGAAATCCTGTCTACGCTACAGGATAAGATGCCTGAATTACCGACAGTATCAGCTGACAACTTGGCTGCTTTACAAACCTTGCAACAAATCATTGGTTATATGAATGAACAGGTTGTAAGTGGAAGTAAGGAAAGTCCCGTTACTGAAACTAAAGAAGAAAATGTTGAAAGTAATAAAGATTCCATAATTGTTCGTAGTGTCGTTCGTCTTGCTGATCTAGAACAAGCTGGATCATCTAGACAGAAGATAGAGTTTAATAAAGATAAAGAAATCTGGATAACCGAAGAATCTGGTGAGCTGGCTGAACAGTTAGCAGCTGTCTTAAAAGATCAGGGATATAAAATTAAACTTATTAATAATGAACAACAGATAAGTGATGAATTGGGTGCCCTGGTTATATGCGCTAATGCGGAAGCGGATAAACAATATTTGCTTAATATATTTTCTTTAGTTCAACGTTGTGCTGATCAATTAAAAAAATCAAAAGGTATACTCGCATCTATCACAACATTAGGTGGCAGTTTTGGTTTTGAAAATAGTCTTGAAGGAAATCCAGTTCAGGCTGGATTGTACGGTATTATTAAAACGGCTGATAAAGAATGGCCTGATGTCCATTGCAAATCTATCGATATCAATCAATCGTCAGCTTCAGTTGATTTAGTCCAGCAAGAACTGTTTTTGAATGGTCCATTAGAAGTTGGTTTGCTTAATGAACAAGCTAGAGAACCAATATTGGAAGAAGATACGCTTTCCGATGTTAAGCAAGATAAAACGCTTTTAAACAAAGATGATTTTATTGTTATTTCAGGCGGTGCGCGTGGCGTCACTGCTGACGTCGCTGTTAAATTGGCTGAAACCTATCAATGTAATCTATTACTACTGGGACGTAGTGAAGAACCTAAAAATGAACCGGAATGGTTGTCATCATTAACCGATGCAGCAAGTATCAAGAAAGCGATCATGGAGAACGCGGAAGAGAAACTGCGTCCTACTGATCTGGAAAAACAATATCAATCCATTTTAGCTAATCGAGAAATTAGAAATACTATAGAACGAATTGAACAAACCGGAACAAATGTTGAGTATGCTTCAGTTGATGTCACTGATACTGATGCGGTTTCAAATGTTATTGATCTGGCAAGAATTGAATTGGGTAATGTCACCGGGATTATTCATGCAGCAGGTGTATTGGCTGATCGATTAATCGAAGATAAAACAGAAGCACAATTTGAGTCAGTTTACTCAACGAAAGTTGATGGTTTACAAAGTTTGTTAGCTGTAACAAAAAATGACAATTTGAAATTAATAGTTTTATTTTCATCAACGACTGCAAGATTGGGACGTAAAGGTCAGGTTGATTATACCGCTGCGAATGAAATATTAAATAAGCAAGCTGTATTAGAAAGTCAAAACAGAAAAGACTGTAAGGTTTTATCTGTTAACTGGGGGCCATGGGACGGTGGCATGGTTACTCCTGCACTGAAGAAATTATTTGCAGAAGAAGGTGTTGGTGTTATTGGTTTAAAAGCTGGCGCTGAGTATCTAATTAATGAAATAGAATCTGATGGTCCAGTAGAAACTGTGGTATTGGGTGAGTCAGAGAATCTATTACAAAAAATACCACTGAAAAATTACTCTACATTGGCAACTGAAAGCAATGATTTTTCTTTGTCATTTGAGCGGGAAGTTTCTGTTAATACACATCCTTTTCTAAAATCACATGTGATGAACGGTCTAGCGGTTTTACCTGTCGCCGTGATCATTGAATGGTTTGCGCATGGTGCTTTACATTCAAATCCCGGAATGCAGTTTCGTGGCTTTGATGATTTTCGTGTATTAAAAGGTGTGACGCTGAGAGCAGATGAAAGTATTCGTTTAAAGATTCATGCGGGTAATATCATCCATAAAGGTGACGAGTCTATCGTGTCGGTGGAATTACGTTCAGATGATTTATTACATGCCAGTGCAATAATGATTTTGGCTGATAGTTATGAAAGTCATGTCTTACCTCAGTTAAAAGCGCTAAACGAAAAATATAACAAGATACAAGGCGAGTATTATCAAAATGGCCAGTTATTTCATGGGCAAGCCTTACAAGGTATAAGCGAAGTAACTCATTGCAGTGATATAGGCATTGTTGCTAATGTAAATGCGGCACCTCAACCTTCAGCATGGATGACACAACCCATACGTTCCAGTTGGTTAACAGATCCTTTGGTTCTGGATTCAGCATTTCAAATGATGATTCTCTGGAGCTTTGAAGATAGCGGTATTCCTTCTTTACCTGTTGCAATTGCTAGCTACCGACAATTTCAACGTAGCTATCCGAAAGATAATACGCAAATTGTTATTGAAGTGAATGATAAAACTGACCATCGAGCAAATGCAGCGATTGAAATTCTCGATAGTAAAGGAGAGTTAATCGCTTTATTAGATGGCTATGAATGTGTTCGTGATAGATCATTACAAATCGCATTTAAGAGAAATAACTTAAATCTGGAAATACATCAATAGTTCGGCTTACTACTGAAGAAGTATTAATTTAATGACAGAACGAATAGCAATTGTTGGCCTGGGGGGAGTCTTCCCCGGTGCTCGTGATCTTGATGAATTTTGGCAGAATATTCTTGATGCTAAGGATTCGGCAATTGATGTTGGCGCAGATCGTTGGCGATTAGATGCTGATGAATTATATTCTGCTGAATTAGCGCCGGATAAAGTGAATTCACGTCGTGCTTGTTTAATTCAAAACTTTGAGTTTAATCCCGCTGGATTTAATGTTGAGGCTGATTTGCTTCGACGTTTGGATCCAATGTATCAAATTTTATTACATGCAGGCCGAGATGCTTGGGCTGATGCGAAAACTGATGCCGTTAATAAAGATCGTATCGGTATCGTCATTGGTAATATTGCATTACCTACAGAATCATCTTCCTTGTTTAGTGATGAAATATTTACTCAACTGTTTGAAGAGCAGTTAGGTATTAATTCAGATAAAGAAAAAGTTGAACCATTAAACCGATATGTTGCCGGGCTACCAGGTGGATTGTTAGCTAAAGCACTTGGTTTTGGTGCCGGCGCTTATACATTAGATGCGGCTTGTTCTTCATCTCTTTATTCCTTGAAGTATGCTGTTGATGAATTACTTGCTGGTCGTACTGATGTCATGTTAGCTGGTGGTTTATCTCGCCCTGATTGTTTATATACACAAATGGGATTTTCTCAACTTAATGCAATTTCCAAATCAGGTCGTTGTTCACCTTTCGATAGTAAAGCCGATGGGCTTGTTGTAGGAGAGGGTGCCGGTATATTTGTTCTTAAACGTTTGAGCGATGCGATAGTACATGATGATCATATATATGCAACGATAGAAGGTATTGGTTTGTCGAATGATATTGAAGGTAATATCATGTCGCCGGATTCCGAAGGTCAGGGACGCGCCATGCAATCGGCATATGACATGGCAGATTGGAAACCAAATCAGGTTCAACATATTGAATGCCATGGCACCGGTACACCAGTTGGTGATGGTGTTGAATTTACTTCACTTAAAAATCTATGGCAAAACCATGATGTTGATGGCGAATGTGTTATTGGTTCAGTTAAAAGTAATGTCGGTCATCTATTAACAGCTGCCGGTGCAGCAGCGTTAATGAAAACATTATTGGCTATGAAGCATGGTGTGTTGCCACCAACAGCAAACTATGAGTCACCTTCCAATAAAATAGATTTAGCCAATAGCCCTTTCAAGGTTTTAGATAAAGCTAAGTCATGGAATGTTGAAAATAATAATCCGCGTCGTGCAGCCATTAGTGGTTTTGGTTTTGGGGGGATTAATGCGCACGTTCTGCTTCAAGAATACTTACCTGAAACGAATCAATTATTACCTACAACGGTTACTACTAAACAGTCTGATATTGCCATAGTCGGTATGGAGTCGCGTTTAGGTCCATGGAATGATCAACAGGAATTTGATCAAGCGATATTGTTTGGTGCTGATAAAAAAACGATACAGCCGGATAACTGGTGGGGTGCGGATAGTCATGGTGTTGATGGAAATTTAATTAATGAAGTTAACGTACCTTTAGGTCGTTATCGAATTCCACCGGCCGAATTAAAAGAGATGTTGCCACAACAATTGTTAATGCTTGAAGTGGCAGCGAATGCTTTAGAAGATGCAAAACTTTCTGAGTTGTCAGCAGATCAAAAATTTAGAACAGGCGTGTTTATTGGTATCGCACTTGATTTAAATACGACCAACTTTCATTTTCGCTGGATGCAAAAAAAGTATGCAAATGAATGGTTAAATAAACTCGGAATTAATTTAAGTAATGATGATTTATTAGAATGGATAGAGAATCTTAAACAAGCCTTTGGGCCAGCATTAACTGCGAATCGAACAATGGGTGCGCTAGGGGGAATTGTTGCCAGTCGTATTGCACGTGCTTTTCGTATTGGTGGTCCTGCATTTACTATTTCATCTGAAGAAACTTCCGGTTTACATGCACTGGAATCGGGTGTGCGTGCTTTACAACAAGAAGAACTCGATCAGGTGATTGTCGGTGCTGTTGACCTGGCTAGTGATATTCGAGCAGCGAAAGGACATATAGCTTGTCATGATCAAACTATCATTGCCGATGGTGCAACGGCTTTTGTTTTAAAACGTCATAACGATGCAATACGTGATGGCGATAAAGTCTATGCCTTAATCAAAGGCATTGGCACTGCCTCTGCTGGCGGATGTGATACAAAACCTGAGCAGTCTGCAACGATAAAAGCAGTTCAAAATGCCTGTTCTGATGCAGAGTGCCATTTAGACTCGATAGATTATGTCAGTCAAGCATCCGATGCAGCGAGTATTGATATCCCTGCATTACAACATGCAAATAGTAATACGTTTCCTTTAGGTCATTCTGGTGCTGCAAACGGTCTAATGTGTGTGGCCAGTGCTATTAGTGCCTTGCTTCATTGCACATTGCCTGAGGACAGTAACTCAAAAGCACGTTATTGGTTAAAAGATCGTATAAAAGGATCAAGGCAGGCATTGGTTAATGCAACTAGTATAGATGGAAACTGTGTCAGCGTTGTATTAGAACAAGCCGAAAAAAATATTGACGTTAAAAATATAAAATCAAAACTATTTGTATTATCTGCGGATAATAAAGAATTTTTAACTAAAAAAATCAAAAGCTTATCTTTCATTAATACTATCGAAGATAAACAGGAAAAATATCGTGTTGTTATATTAGCCAAAAATGAAACTGAATTTAATTTGGCTCGTAGCGAAATAGTTGTAGCGATAGAAAGTAATCAATCGATTGATAATGGACGTTGTTTTTATTCCGCGGAACCTTTAGCTAAGGATGGTAAAGTCGCTTATGTTTATCCCGGTTCTGGTAATCATTTCTTTGGTATGGGACAAGAGTTAGGCGTTGCTTTTCCTGAGATACTGGAAAAATTGAATAATGAAAATGAAATGCTGGCATCACAATTTGCTTCGGGGTGTTTCTGGAAGAAAGATGATGGAAAAGAACTGAGTCATGAAGAAGTGATCTTTGGCCAGGTTTGGCTTGGAACCTTTGTCAGTGATGTTGTTAGCAGTTTTGGTATTAAGCCTGATGCAGTGATTGGTTATAGCCTTGGTGAAACAGCCGGCTTTTTTTCTACGCGTACATGGACTGCGCGTGATGAAATGTTAAAACGAATTCAACGAAGTACCTTATTTACAGAGGAACTTGCGGGGCCATGTGCTTCAGTACAAAAAGCCTGGGGCACGGATAAACCTGTTGAATGGGCACTCGGTGTTATTAATACCAGTGCAGATAAATTAAAAGCTGTACTGAAAAAATATGAACATGTTTACTTATTAATTATTAATACACCTAATGAATGTGTTATTGGTGGAGATAAAACTGAATTAAACAAAGCGGTTAAAGAGCTACGTGCTCAATATCATCCTTTGTCGGGTGTGACGACGGTGCATTGCGAAGTAGCCAAGCCTGTTGAAAGCGCATATCGTGAATTACATATCTTTGAAACAACGCCACCGAAAGATGTCATCTTTTATAGTGGTATTCGTGGTGGGGCATATGAAGTTACACAGGATTCCGCTGCAGATTCGATTCTGGATCAGGCGCTTGCTCCGTTTGATTATACCAAAGTCATTAATAGTGCTTATGAAGATGGCGTACGCTTATTCGTCGAAATGGGGCCAGGTGGTTCTTGTACAAGAATGATCGATCAGGTTCTTGTCGATAAGTCACATTACGCAAAAGCAGTGTGTGTTAAAGGACAAGATAGTGTAGATAATGTATTGCAAACTCTTGCCAGACTTTATGTTGAAGGTATCGATGTCAACTTTTCAAAATTAAAAATTCATAAAGGTATTGAGAAAACGGAATACAAAAATTTCATTAGTGTTAAAACGGGAGGAGAACCTATTAAAGTATCTGTTCCGCCTCAACCAACTACAGAAGAAAAAGAAGTCAAATCAAATATTGTTGAGTTAAGTGAATCAATGACAAATGTTACTACGATGCCAATGGCAGCTAATGATAGTTTTCAACCAATGATTCAACAAATGCGATTAGCGGAACAAGCGCGTGCTGAAGCACAGGAAACATTTTTACGTGTCAGTCAGGGAATGACGGAAACATTAACGCAAGCAATCAACATGCAGATGCAGTTATTGAATGGTGCTGATATCGATTTGTCACAGGCTCCCATAGCGCCAGCAACTCAAGAAAAGATTGAATGTTTATTTGATCGTGAACAATGTATGGAATTTGCCATTGGCTCGATCGGTAATATGCTTGGCTCTGATTTCGCAGATATTGATCAATATCCAACGCGGGTACGTTTGCCTGATGAACCTTTAATGCTGGCTGATCGTATATTAAGTATAGAAGGTGAAGCAGATGCATTAAAAAATAATCCTGACATCAATGGTCGTGTAATAACCGAGCATGATGTCTTACCCGGTGCATGGTATCTGGACTTAGGACGTATCCCGACATGTATCGCTGTTGAAGCAGGTCAGGCTGATTTATTTTTGTCCGGATATTTAGGTATTGATCATATTACTAAAGGTCTGGCTGTTTATCGTTTGTTAGATGCAAAAATAACATTTCATGGTCCTTTACCTAAAGCCGGAGAAACAATTCATTATGATATTCGGATTGAAGAGTTTTTCCGTCAGGATGACACTTATCTATTCCGATTTAATTTTGAGGGAACCGTAAATGGACAACCTTTATTAACTATGACTGAAGGATGTGCCGGTTTTTTTACGCAACAGGAACTGGATGCAGGTAAGGGTATTGTTCTCACCAACATCGAAAAACATAAAGCACAGGGTGTATTTAAAGAAAACTGGGAACAACTCGTTCCTATGCAAGTTGAAAGTTACAGCGATGAACAATTATCAGCTTTACGACGTAGCGATTTAGCAAGTTGTTTTGGTGAGTCATTTAAAAATATTGAATTGGAATACCCAGTTGGTTTGCCAAGTGGTCGTATGACCTTGGTTCATCGCATACTTAAGCTTGATCCAAACGGAGGACGTTTTGGACTAGGGCAAATAACAGGTGAAGCTGATATACATCCTGACGACTGGTTTCTGACTTGTCACTTTGTGGATGATCGCGTTATGCCCGGCACATTAATGTATGAATGTTGTTTGCATACCTTACGTGTCTATTTATTACGCATGGGCTGGATTGGTGAAGAAGATGAATTTGTTTATGAACCGATTATTGGTGAAGTCAGCCAGTTGAAATGCCGAGGGCAGGTCACAGAAGATACCAAAGCAGTACAATATGAAATTACCTTAAAAGAAATCGGATATAAAGATGATGGTACGCCTTACGTATTAGCTGATGCACTTATGTATGGTGACCATCGCGCTATCGTGCAGATGAAAAATATGTCTGTTCAGTTAAGTGGTTTGAAAAAAGAAAGATTGGAAGCACTTTGGCAAAACAATAAAACACCAGAAGCGAAAGAAGTTCTTTTTGATAATGACTCTATTCTAGCCTTTGCTGAAGGTAATCCATCAGAAGCTTTTGGTGATAAATACAAGATATTTGATAACGAACGTAAGGTCGCACGTTTACCAAGACCTCCCTATAAATTTCTGGATCGAATTGTCTCAATTAAAGATTGTGAACAATGGGTACTTAAAGCAGGAGGTATTATTGAAGCTGAATATGATGTGCCTGCAGATGAATGGTATTTTACTGAAGACAACCAGCCTTATATGCCTTTTTCGGTATTGCTGGAAGTGGCACTACAGCCTTGTGGTTGGTTAGCAGCCTATTTAGGTTCGGCCTTAACCAGTGATGTTGATATTTCTTTCAGGAATCTGGGAGGTACAGCAACTCAATATATAAAAGTGACACCTGAAATTGGAACACTCACGACAAAAATAAAAATGACCAGCGTTTCACAATCAGGCGGTATGATTATCCAGGCTTATGAATATGAAATGACATCCGATCAGGGTCTGGTTTATAAAGGCGATACCAATTTTGGTTTTTTCTCTAAACAAGCACTGGCCGACCAAATTGGTATACGAGATGCCAAACCATATATCCCGACTGAAGAGGAACGGAATCCGGTTCAAGCCTTTGCTTACCCGATTGAAACGCCCATGCCGGCAGATATGATGCGTATGGTGGATGAGATTAGTTTGTTTGTCCCTGAAGGTGGGCCAAATAATATAGGTTTTATTGAAGGAACGGCTAACGTTAAAGAAGATGCCTGGTTTTTTAAGGCACATTTTTATGAAGATCCGGTCTGGCCGGGCTCATTAGGACTGGAATCATTCATGCAATTATTGAAAGTCTTTGCCTGGGAACGTTGGCAGAACGAGTTGAAAATAGGGGAGTTTGCCTTCGAAAGTATGGCTCTGAATCAGGTGCATAGATGGATTTATCGAGGACAGATTTTGCCTGTGGATGAAAAAGTCACTATTCAGGCTGCCATTACCGAGATTGATGATGTTTCAAAAACTATAAAAGCAGACGGGTTTTTGACTGTAGATGGAAGAATTATCTATCAGATGAAAGATTTTGCGCTCCGGATCACATAGAATGCATCCATGAAATATTCACGTGTACAAATGGAGTCAATTGGCTATGAATTACCGCCAGTTGTGATTACCTCTGAAGATTTAGAACAACGCCTCATGCCTATGTATGATGCGCTTCATATCGCTCCTGGCCAATTACAGGCACTCACTGGTATTAGCGAACGTCGCTGGTGGGAAGAAGGCCATATCCTTTCCGATGGTGCTGCTGCTGCTGCTCGTAAAGCGCTGGAACAATCCAATGTCGAAGCAAAAGATATTGAAGCACTTGTTTATACAGGTGTTTGTCGGGAAAACTTTGAACCAGCCACGGCTTGTGCTGTAGCGGCACAGTTAGGAATTAAGGATGATGCCAACATCTATGATATATCCAATGCCTGTTTGGGAGTTATGAACGGAATCATTGATATTGCTAATCGTATTGAATTAAAGCAAATTCGTGCAGGGATGGTGGTTTCCTGTGAGACGTCTCGCGAAATTGTAGAAATTATGATTGAACGGATGTTGAAAGATAAAAGTATGAATATGTTTACCAATTCATTGGCGACATTAACCGGTGGTTCCGGTGCCGCAGCAGTTTTACTGACAGATGGTTCATTTGATAACAAGAATACACATAGATTGATTGGCGGTGCGAACCAATCTGCACCAGAACATCATGAACTTTGCCGTTGGGGTGTGACTATGACGCCGCAGGCGATAGGTGATTTAGTTTTTTCTCCGGATAAATTATTAGCAGCAATTGATCAGGTAATGGAGCCAGAGACAATTCCTTCAGTTATGAAAGAAGTGATGTCGAGTGAAAAATTACCACCAGCATTAGCGAGTATAATGCCTAAAGATACATTACCTGAAGTTGTCTCAGAGATTATGTCGACGGATTCTGTTGCCGTATTAAAGCATGGAGCCAAACTCGGGGTTAAAACATGGGGGTCATTCCTTACTAAAATGGGTTGGGCAAGAGATCAAGTCGATAAAGTGATTTGCCATCAGGTAGGCGAAGGGCATCGCGATACAATATTAAAAGAACTCGGTATTGCGCCAGAAAAAGATTTTAGTACTTATAAGTACCTTGGCAATATCGGTACGGTATCAATCCCCTTAACAGCAGCCATTGCTGAACAAAGACACTTCCTAAAAAAAGGCGAACGCGTTAGCTTTCTTGGTATTGGTAGTGGCTTGAATTGCCTGATGCTTGGATGGGAATGGTAACCCCTCTTTTTTTCTAAAAAAAACATTATAAAAATGTATTAATATATACAAATTTCAGATTTGTATTTGTCATTTTTTTGCCACCTTCTTTTCATTACTTTTCTATTTTTATACTTCATACTGATGTGACTTATGTGAAAGGAAACACTAGATGAAAATATTTATTTCAGCTATTTTTACTTTTATTTTATCTAACTTAACCATTTTTCATGTTTATGCAGCTGATCCTAGTTTTGATTGTTCTAAGGCATCTAAACAGGTTGAATATGTAATCTGTAAATCAGATAAACTTGCCAGGCAGGATCTGAAGTTATCAAAGTTATACGATAATATATTAGAAAAATTTACTAACGATGCCAGAGAGGGAATTAAACAAGAACAACGTAGTTGGCTTGATAACCGTAACAAGGTATGTAATTTATCAGGGAAGGAATCCGAAAAATGTCTGCTTAAGCACTATAGAAAAAGAAATTCTGAATTATCTACTTTGCTTGCATTTGACTCATCAGTACGTCCCGATGATGAAACATTAAAAATTCTACGTATTACACCTAATGGTGATGATGTGCCTGCAGCCCAACAAGTTGTGATCCAGTTTGATAGACCTGTTGTTCCTATAGGTAGAATGGAAAGGAATGCAGTTGATATTCCTGTTGAAATAAATCCAAAACTGAATTGTGAATGGCGTTGGCTTAATACCAGTGCGCTGGCTTGTCAGCTTCGAAATGAAGACAAGATGCAACAAGCGACTCGCTATGACATTACTATTTCTCCTGGTATCACAACGGAAGACGGTGTAGGTTTAAAACAAAGGATTACAAAAACATTTATCACTGCACGTCCCAGGGTTACTTATACTCGTTTTGTAAACTGGTTATCACCGGGCACACCTCTAATGCAATTGACGTTTAACCAACCGGTAAGCAAATCATCCGTTGAAAAAGTTATCGTTTTTAATTCTGAATATATTAGCGATGACCCAGTAAATATAGTCGCTTACCCTGATGACCTGCCACGTAAATTACCCTGGTGGATGGAAATTACGAATGAAAATGCACAACCCAAGGTCGATGATCGACTTACCACCATTGATGAAGATGAGGCCAAACGCATTTGGTTAATAGAACCTAAAAAAGAATTACCTTTGGATAGTAGTATTTCACTTTATGTCAGTCCTGGTCTCGTATCTAGTGAAGGAAAAGAGGCTGGGATTGAATCAAGAGACATTGTTGTCTTTGATACGTATCCTGAATTTGAATTTATTGGTATCCGTTGTGTACTTAATCACGATAGAAATCATCAAGATATTTTATTAGAAGATTTACCCGGTTCAAGTGCTGAAACTGTCACAGATCGTTGCACTCCACTTGGTACATTAGGACTGATCTTTACTGCACCAGTTGTTGATTCGATGGTGAAAAACCATGTTACTTTTTCACCTGCGCTAGATGGTGGCAGAAAAGATTATGACCCCTGGGAAAATACACAAGACTACACTCGACTTTCTTCTCCTCATTATAAGGGCCGCTATTATCATGTCTGGTTACCTGAGTTGCTACAGGCATATGAAAAGTATTCAGTGGAAATTGACAGCGATCAATTAACGGATGAATTTGGTCGAAAACTGGATAATGAAATTGCATTCACTTTCTTTACTGATCATCGACGCCCAAGACTGGTCGTTGATAAATATTATTCTGTTCTGGAAAAAGGGGTTGATAGTGATATTCCTACATACGTTACTAATCTTGACCAATTAACAATCAGTTATTCAACTACCGGTGTCGACGACGAAAGCAACCACTATACTGTCCGAAAAGATATTCAAAAGGTTGAAGATATTTCCTATGCTATACCACTTGGCGCCAGAGAGTTGTTGGATAATAAATCAGCCGCCTTATATGGCAGTATTCACCCGACGCCGACACCGCCAATTTGGTATGACGATCCTGAAATCTTTGTTGAAGTTACGCCTTTCCAGGTTCATGCCAAGATTGGACATTTTAATTCATTAGTGTGGGTTACTGATTTTGCAAATGGTCTACCAATCAAGGATGTCAATGTTAGTTTGTATAGAGGAAGTTATCCTGGGATTAGTGCTCTTTCGAGTTTATCTATTGAAGGTAAAACAAACGAGTTAGGTATTACAACATTACCCGGTCTGGAACAACTCGATCCTGATTTGCAATATATCAACAGAGGTTATGATCCTAGATATCCCGGTTTTTTCTTAAAGGTAGAAAAAGGAGATGATTTTGCATTAGTACCACTTAATGACACGTTCTCTGTCAGAGGTAATGGTGTTTATCCATGGTTAAAACCTAAATTAGGACATAGCCATGCCTGGGGAACCACAGCTCAGGGCATCTATAAACTGGGCGATACAATTGAATTCAAGATTTATGTTCGTGATCAAAGTAATGAACATTGGGTTTCTCCTGAAAAAGAAGGTTATAAACTTGAAGTATTTGATCCACAGGGAAAAGTTGTCTACGAGCAAAAAGAAATCAAACTTAATAAATTTGGTGCGTTTGATGGTTCGTTTAGCGTAGCGGAACAAGGCGCTGTCGGCTGGTATCGATTTAACCTGACTACTCGAGCAAAACCCTATGGTAATAATACTCACTTTACCTGGACGCCAATGTCAGTGCTCGTCAGTGATTTCACCCCCGCACCATTTAAAGTTAAAACAGAATTGAATGGTGAATTATTTAAGGCAAGTGATGTTGTTGAGATAAGTTCATTGGCTAGTATGCATTCAGGCGGGCCTTATACAGATGCAGAGATACGACTAACTGCAAAACTGAACATCAAGGCTTTTACTACTAATAACCCACTGACAAAAGGTTTTATCTTTGGTAGCAGTAGTGGCAAAAATCTCACCGCTGAACAAACTAACCTATTAAACATTCTCGGTAAGCTTGATGACTTTGGTCAGTATGAAAATGCATTGACATTACCAGAAACTGAAATTTACTTTGGTTCAGTCATGGTTGAGTCGGCAGCCAGAGATGCGCGCGGAAAATTTGTTGCTTCAACAGCGCGTGCGGATTATGCCGGGCGTGATCGTTTTGTTGGATTAAAAAATACAAATTGGCTTTATGAAAAAGGTAAGCAAGCCAAGCTTGAAATTGTCACTGTAGATCCTAAAGGAAGTATTTTGGCCGATATACCGGTTACGGTTTCTATACAACATCGAGAATACAAGGCTGCACGTGTCAAAGGTCCTGGTAATGCTTATTTAACGCAAAATATCATGGAATGGGTTGAAGAAAGCACCTGTGAGCTGGTTACATCTGTCCATGCAGAAATTTGTGAGTTTATCCCTGAATCTCCAGGTTATTATCAGTTTGTCGCAACCATTAAAGACAGTTCGGATAGAGAACACCGTACATCAATAAATGGTTGGGTCACGGGTCGTGGCTATGTTGCATGGGATCAAAGCAATAATGCTAATCTGCAGATCGTCCCCGAAAAAAATAATTATAAGGTTGGTGAAACAGCACGTTATCTGATTAAAAATCCGTTTCCCGGTGCCAAGGCATTAATTACCGTTGAACGCTATGGTGTTCTTGATAGCTGGGTACAAACACTGGAAACGAGTACTCCTGTTATTGATGTCGAAATAAAACCGGATTATCTACCAGGATACTATTTATCGGTCATGATCGTTTCTCCACGAGTAGAAAAACCATTGGGAGAAGGAAAGGTTGATCTTGGTAAGCCAAGTTACCGAATGGGTTATGTTACAACAATGGTTTCCGATCCTTATAAACAATTGGATATTCAGGTCAGTACGGATACTGATGTTTATAAGCCAAGGGATACCGTTAAGGCAAAAATTAAAGTTAAGCCAGAGAAAGGCAAAACGGATACTCCTTATGAAATCGCAGTAGCGGTTGTTGATGAATCTGTTCTTGCTTTAAATAGTCGTGGTGCGAAATATTATGACCCCTATGCCGGATTTAACAAACTCGACTCACTGGACCTTGCTAATTACAGTTTAATTAGTCGACTTATGGGTCGACAAAAGTTTGAAAAGAAGGGGGCTAATCCCGGTGGTGATGGTGGCTCGGCGTATTCTAATATCCGTAATCTATTTAAATTTGTCAGTTATTGGAATCCTTCACTCTTACCAGATAGCAATGGCGAGGCATCAATTGAGTTCTCCGTGCCAGATAACCTGACGGGTTGGCGTATCCTGGCGTTTGCGGTTACTCCGGATGATCGTATGGGACTTGGCGAAGCCAACATTAAGGTCAATCGACCAACAGAGATTCGACCGGTGATGCCTAATCAAATTATTGAAGGGGATGAATTCAAGGCAGGCTTCTCTGTCATGAATCGCACTGATAAACAACGTCAGATAGAGATCAACATAAAGACAAAAGGTCCTTTGGCGAAAGACTCAGAAACAAAGACAATACGAAAGGTGAAGTTATTACCTTATAAAAGGAAAACGATCTGGCTACCAGTTAAGACCAAGGGCTATGGTGAATTAGACTTTACTGTAGCTGCAGGAGATCAGTTGGATAAAGATGCGCTTGGACATAAGTTGCCTGTTAACAAACGCCGTTCACTGGAAACGGCTGCAACTTACGGTACCTTTGTTTCTGAACGAGTCACTGAGTCAGTCAAAGTGCCTGAAGGGATTTATACCGATGTGGGCAAGATAGGTGTTTCTCTTTCCCCGACAGTGATTGGTAATATCGATGGCGCATTTAAATATATATATGATTACGCTTATTATTGCTGGGAACAGCGTCTGACAAAGGCCGTGTTTGCCTCATCTTATCTTGAGCTTAATGAATACCTTAAAGATAGTGTTTATTGGAATTCTCCAGAAAAGGATCTAGAACGAGCGTTAAATTCAGCGGCAAATTTTCAGGCACCCAACGGCGGTATGGTTTACTGGCTGCCTTACAATTCGCATGTGAGCCCTTATCTCTCAGCCTATACCGCGATTGCGTTTAACTGGCTACGTCGTGATGGGCATGACATTCCTGAACAGGTTGAAACACGTTTACATGAGTACTTATTAAACTTGTTAAGACGGAATGAATTTCCATCGTTTTATACCAAGGGTATATCTTCATCTGTCAGGGCTGTCACATTGGCTGCATTATCTGAAAGTGGCAAGATTGACCACTCAGATATTGAACGTTATGAACGGCATGTGCCGGAGATGGATCTGTTTGGTAAATCACATTTTCTACAAGCTGCGATAGGCACTGAAAATGTTAATGATGACACTGTCTCAAATACACTGGATTTAATCCTTGGTCATGCCAGCCAGACTGGGGGTAAATTTCAATTCAACGAACCCTGGGATGATAGCTATCGTTATATCCTGGCAACACCACTGCGTTCGAATTGCACCATACTTTCCAGTTTGCTTAAAACACAAATTGAAAGTCGGCTTTCAAATAATGTGGGTGATATACCATTTAAACTGGTCAGGAGTATTACCCAATCACGTGGTAACCGTGATCACTG
Organism: Pseudomonadota bacterium; assembly: GCA_013112535.1. Classification (GTDB taxonomy): domain Bacteria; phylum Pseudomonadota; class Gammaproteobacteria; order Eutrophobiales; family Eutrophobiaceae; genus UBA7359. The sequence goes on along the minus strand of JABFGI010000002.1, from coordinate 19,672 downwards.
GGAGAACACGCAAGAAAATGTGTTTTGTCTGAATGCCTTGATCGACTATGCCAACATCTATGAAATTACGGATCCGAATATGAAAGTCTCGGTGACACTTGCGGATAAGAAAATAGGCGAAACAGAGTTTAGTGCCAAGACCGATATAGCTGTTAGCCTTTCACGTCCAATGCAGAATGATGACCCAGGCCAATCTGAAACTCTGGAAATTAAACGTGAAGGTGGTGGGCGACTTTACTACTCGGCATTCATTTCTTATGACCTGAAAGAAGATAATGCATCACGCATCAACTCCGGCATCGAAGTTCGAAGAGAATACTCGGTTGAACGTAATGGGGAATTTGAGCTGTTAAAAAGTCCAATGGATATAAAACGTGGTGAATTAGTCAGGGTTGATCTATTTATTTCAGTACCGACGGCAAGGCACTTCGTTGTTGTTAACGATCCTGTTCCAGGTGGTCTCGAGCCTGTAAATACAAATTTAGCGACGGCTTCTACGGTTGATGCAAACAAAGGCCAATTTAAAGCGGCAGAAGATTCATGGTTCTATAACTTCAGTGACTGGTCTTACTATGGACGTTACTTTTGGAGCTTTTATCATAAAGAACTGCGTCATGATTCTGCGCGATTCTACTCAGACTATCTGCCTGCGGGAAATTATCACCTGTCGTATACAGCACAAGCCATTGCGGCCGGTAATTTTTCAGTTATGCCAACACATGCTGAAGAGATGTATGAACAAGATGTTTATGGTAAAGGTCTACCAGCCAGATTGAAGGTTACAGAACCGTGAAAATTGTTTTAAATCGATTAAGAAAATTTAGAAAAACAATAGCTATTGTTAGTGTCATTACTATGGTTTTGATAATTGCATTATTAGGTTTAATAACAAAGACCAAGATGCAGGCCTTTCCAAAAGATCTGAATAAGTTCATAGCGGCAACAGAAAAGTATACTTATTTTGATCGAAATGGTGTGAGATTGAACGTGACCTATGAGAACCAATGGAACGTAAACGATCAAATTCAATTACATGCAGTACCGGAATTACTTCTCAAGGCATTTGTCTTCTCGGAAGACAAACGCTATTTTGAACACTCAGGTATTGATTGGTTGGCACGACTTAATGCCTCTAAACAAAATGTGTTGGCCGGAGATGTTATACGTGGGGCTAGTACAATAACTGAACAGGTCGTGCGTATGATTCATCCCAGACCAAGAACAGTTTGGTCACGTTGGCTTGAAGGTTTCGAAGCAATGACCTTGGAAAGTCAATTTAGCAAACTTGAGATATTAGAATTTTATATTAACCATGTTCCTTATAAAGCCAGACGTCGTGGAATAGTGCAGGCGGCAGATTATTATTATGATCGAGATCTCGAAACGCTAAATGAAAAAGAATTATTGACGTTAGCAGTATTAATCCGTTCACCACAATGGTTAGATCCCGTTAAACGTTCGGAAAAACTCAATCAATCAATTAACAATCTGTTAGGTAGAATGGAACAAGCAGATTTACTCCATAAAGATCCAAACATAATCAATAAACAAAAGTTGGCTTTATTAACCCCGGGTAAAACTTACTACACACAAAACTTTGTTGACTACGTTAGTCAACAGGATGAAACATGGCAAACAGGATCACGTAATGTTTATACAACACTTGATCTGGAATTACAGCGAAAAGTACAGGGTATGCTTGATAATCGGCTTGATAACTTAAGTCGTCATCATGTGCAGAATGGTGCCGTCCTGATTGTTGACCATGAAACAAACGAAATCTTGTCATGGGTTGTAGGTTATTCAAACCATAAAGATAAAGCCTTTAATAAAATTAATTCTGTCATTACGCGACGCCAGCCAGGTTCAGCGCTGAAACCACTTTTGTATGCAAATACATTTATGCACGGTTGGACTGCTGCCACTATGTTAGATGATGTGCCACTACAGGAAAGTGTTGGTTTAGGTATGCATACTTATAATAATTATAGTCGTGAGCATTATGGTTTGATTTCGGCGCGTGAGGCATTGGGTAACTCACTCAATATTCCGGCAGTAAAGGCTGTTCAATATATTACCCCGAATGTATTCCTTGGTTTTCTTTATGACCTGGGTATAAAAAGTTTATCTGGACATCCCAATGTTTATGGTGATGGACTAGCTTTAGGTAATGGTGAAATCAGTTTATACGAACTTGTGCAGGCTTATACGGTAATGGCGCGCATGGGTGATTTTAAACCTTTATCTTTTATTGATGGAGACCATATTGGTAATGGAAACCGGACGGTTATTTCAGAAGAAGTGGCCAGTTTGATTGGTGATATTCTTTCTGATCCTGGCGCAAGAGAGAAAGAGTTTGGTTGGGGTTCTATTTTAAATTTCCCTTACCAGACTGCGATAAAAACAGGAACATCAAGCGACTATCGTGATGCCTGGTCGATAGGGTATAACGATAAATATACGGTTGGTGTCTGGATTGGTAACCTTGATTATTCAGAGATGCATGAAGTAACTGGTTCATCAGGCCCCGCGCTGGTCTTGCGCAGTATCTTTAATGAGTTGAATAAAAACCGCGAAGTTCGACCTTTGTATTTAAGCAACAAGCTAGTTAGAAAAAGGATATGTATTACGACTGGTCTTGAAGCAGATGAGCACTGCGAGGCAAAAGATGAATGGTTTATTCCAGGAACCTTGACTTCACTTAAGGCAGAAACAGAGAAAAAAAATATACGTATAAAAAAACCAGGTAATGGCTTAATGATGGCAATGGATCCGAGAATACAAGATGACCATGAATACTTTGAATTTAAATTAACTGAAATCAATAATGTAGAAAATATTAGATGGTATGTAAATGGAGAAAAAGTGGGAGAAACAGCGAATAACATATTTCATTGGAAATTACATAGAGGTAAATTTGTGGCATATGCTGAAGTTTTAGTCAAAGGAGAAAATATGCCTATTATCACAGAAAATGTAAGCTATAAAGTGAATTAAAAATATAGAATCAATTTCGTTTTTATTATTAGTTATAATTACAAGGCTTGGTGATTACGGTAATATTCAGTAAACTACCCTAGTATAAAATTTACAATAAAATCAATAACTCATGCAATTCCCTGATTATCCAATAGAACTTTCTTCGTATACGTCAATTAATGGATGTCGAATGCATTATCTCGAGGGAGGTAAGGATCATTCTGAAACGGTAGTGATGTTACATGGTAATCCAAGTTGGTCGTTTTATTATCGTCATTTATTTTCAGCATTAATAAATAACTATCATTGTATCGTCCCTGATCATATTGGCATGGGCTTATCAGACAAGCCTGTCAAAAGTAAGTATGAATTTACTCTAAAACAGCGGGTTGACGATCTTGATACGCTTTTAAGCTCACTGGGTGTTGATAACAATCTAACCTTAATCGTTCATGATTGGGGAGGTATGATTGGTATGGCCTATGCCACACGATATCCGGATAAAATTAAACGTCTTGTTATTTCAAATACTGCTGGTTTTCATATTCCTGAAGGTAGACAAGTTCCCTGGCAATTAAAATTGAGTCGCACGCCTCTTATAGGTTCTTTTTTGATTCAAGGCTTGAATGCCTTTTGTCGCGGTGGCGTGATTCAATGCGTTACCCGAAAAGCTATGGATAAAGAAGTAAAGAATGCTTATCTTGCGCCATACGATAGCTGGGCGCATCGTTTTTCTGTTCTACGATTTGTAGAAGATATTCCTCTGGATAAAATGCACCCTACTTATGATATGGTTGAACAAGTAGATAAAAACCTGCAACAATTCGAAAAAGTACCCATGCTGGTTTGTTGGGGGCTAAATGATTTTGTGTTTGATGTTCACTATTTAAATGAATGGAAGAAACGCATGCCTGATGCTGAATATCACGAATATGATGCCGGGCATTATTTACTGGAAGATGCAGCTAATGAAGTTATTCCTGTTATTCAAAAGTTTCTGAAAAGTAATCCTGTAGAGTAAATACCCATGGTTACGGCAAATATTGCATCACATTTGCCAGTACTGGCAGCAAAGCAACCTGATACTTATGCGGTTGTAAAACAGAGTAAAAAGAAGTTAGAAAAAGCATCCTATGAAACGGCTTATTCTTATAAAGAATTAGATGAAATAAGTGACCTGATTGCGAATGGACTGGAAGCATACGGCATAAAAAAGGGAACCAGGACAGTGTTAATGGTTAAACCGGGCCTTGATTTTTTTGCACTGGTTTTTGCCTTGTTTAAACTGGAAGCTGTACTTGTTGCCGTTGATCCGGGCATGGGAATTAAGAATCTGGGTAAATGCCTGCAAGAAGCAGAGCCTGAAGCTTTTATCGGTAATACCACAGCGAACATCGCCAAAGTTGTACTAGGTTGGTCTAAAGGAACAATTCATAAAATAGTTCTGGTCGGTGGTAATGTTTTAAGCAAACCCTTTTTAACAGACCTTGAAAAAATAAAGTTACTTGGTAAAAAATCTAAACGTATAAAAAAAGAAACAAAAGCAGAAGACATAGCAGCCATTCTTTTTACAAGTGGTAGTACTGGTATACCTAAAGGTGTTGTTTATACACATGCCAATTTCACTGCACAGGTTAATGCTTTAAAAGAACTTTATAATATTCAGCCAGGTGAAGTTGATCTGGCTACATTTCCTTTATTTGCTTTGTTTGCACCGGCATTAGGTATGACATCAATTATTCCGGTGATGGACTTTACAAAACCGGGTTCTGTAGACCCAATAAGAATCATTGACGCTGTCACTCAGTATAAATGTACTAATATGTTTGGTTCTCCTGCTTTATTGCATCGTGTTGGTAAATGGGCAGAAAATAAAGAAGTAAAATTACCTTCATTGAAACGTGTATTATCAGCCGGCGCACCTGTTTCTTCTTCAGTATTAGACAGATTTAAAGTGTTATTAAATTATGAAACGCAAATATTCACGCCTTATGGTGCTACCGAGTCATTGCCGGTTAGTTCTATAGGAAGCAATGAAATACTGAATAAAACAGCTAGAGATACGGCTACAGGAAAAGGAATATGTGTTGGTCAACCTGTATCTTGCCTGGAAGTTGGAATTATTAAAATAACGGATGATATTATTTCAGAATGGAATGATGAACTGGTATTACCAGCTAATCAAATTGGTGAAATATGTGTCAAAGGACCTCAGGTAACACGATCTTATTTTAATCGAAATAAAGAAACTGGCTTGACTAAAATACGATGCAAAGATGGCTTTTATCATCGCATGGGAGATACGGGTTATCTTGATGATGAAAATAGACTCTGGTTTTGTGGCCGTAAAAGTCATCGCGTTATGACAGAGTCAGAATCCATGTTCACGATATGTTGTGAAGCTATTTTTAATTCTCACCCGTTCGTTTTTCGTTCTGCGTTAGTAGGCGCAATATGTAACAATAAAACTGTACCTGTTATTTGTATTGAACTTGAGTCTGAACATAAAAAGTTTAATAAGAAAGAATTAACAGAAGAATTGTTAATGCTGGCTGCCGGCTCAGAATTAACAAAAAATATAAAGCATATTCTTTTTCATTCTGCTTTTCCCGTTGATGTTCGCCACAATGCAAAAATTGGTCGTGAAAAATTGGCAGATTGGGCAACCGAGGTTTTATTTTGAAAGCACTGGTAACGGGTGGCGGTGGATTCCTTGGCGGGGCCATTGTTAAAGCCCTGTTAAAAAGAGGTGATGCTGTTAAAACAATTCAACGAAATCAATACTCGTGGCTTAATAATCTTGGTGTTGAAACACTACAGGGTGATTTGACCAGAAAGGACGATATTAATACTGCGGCTAAAGATTGTGATGTTATTTTTCATGTCGCTGCAAAAGCCGGAGTATGGGGTGATTATGATGATTATTATCAGGCTAATGTTGTTGCAACAAATAATGTTCTGGAAACTTGTCGGGTTAATAATGTTAAATATCTGGTTTATACCAGTACACCCAGCGTCGTTTTTGATGGCAATGATGAAAAGGGTATTAATGAATCGGCTCCCTATGTTAGCGACTTTTTTAATGCCTATCAAAGAACAAAGACGGAAGCAGAACAACTTGTTATTAACGCAAATTGTGACGATTTGAAAACAGTTTCATTACGTCCACACTTGATCTGGGGGCCGGAAGATCCTCATCTTGTACCAAGAATTATCAGTAGGGCAAAGTCTGGACGTTTAAAACTGGTTGGTAATAAGAATAATAAAGTTGATTCCTGTTATATCGATAATGCAGTTCTGGCACATCTGCGTGCAGCAGATTGTTTGATGTCAAAGGGTAATTGTGCTGGTAAGGCTTATTTTATTAGTAACGGTGAGCCTATTAGTATGTCAGATTTAATTAATAAAATATTAATTGCGGCTGATTTACCTGAAGTAAATAAGCAAATTCCTGAAACTTTAGCTTATTTAGTTGGTGTGATATTAGAAAAGAGTTATGCCTGGTTGAAAATTAAGGAAGAACCGATTATGACTCGTTTTGTTGCCAGGCAACTTTCAACTTCACATTGGTTTGATCTGACAGCGGCCAAACAGGATATAGACTATGAGCCCGCTGTTAGTATTGATGAAGGCATGAAAAATCTTAAAAAACATATTGCGGCTGTTAATAAAAATGAATCGCAATAATCAGTTTTTTCAAGATAAAATTAAACTGTCTGATCAGGAAATACATGTTTTATTATTACAGCTGGATTCGTTTGAATGCGATGATTTAATGTTCTGTTTGTCAGATGATGAACGTGAACGTGCGAATAGATTAAAAATAGAAGAAAAAAAGAAGCAATTTATCATTGTGCGCAGTGCATTAAGGCAAATGTTATCCGGTTTATCAGGTATGACAGCAGATAAAATATTATTTTCTTATGGCGAACACAAGAAACCATACATAGAATATCTGCATAATGATCAACCTGTCGAATTTAATGTGTCTCATTCAGGTAACTATGCACTTATTGCTGTAACGTTAGGCTGTAAAATTGGTGTCGATATTGAAATGATAAATGATCAAATTGATTACAGATCCTTGTCTGAAAGGTTTTTTAGTGTAAAAGAAAATGAAGAATTTTCTAAAATAGATATTGGACAACAGTTAGAAACCTTTTATCGTGTCTGGGCGAGAAAAGAATCCTTTATTAAAGCCGATGGAAAAGGAGTCGCTTTTGGACTTGATCGTTTTACTGTTTCGTTAAGTGATAACAGTAGAACCAAAATTGAATTCACTGATTCACAATTAACCAATGAGCAATGGCATTGCTATAATTTAATGGACATTGAAAATTATAAAACGGCGCTAACATGCTGCGGTAAAGAAAAAAAGATTATTTTTTGCCAGTGAGTAATATTGCCAGTCGTTTAGTTGTATCTCTGAGGCGCGCTGTAATAATTCTGGAAAGCTTCCATAATAGTTTGTTGCTGAGTTCGAGATGTTTTTTCGCAATATCCTCAAAATCTTCACGGGTTATTAGTAATACAATTGAATCTTCGGAAGCGATTGCTGAAGCTGAAAAAGGCTCGCCATCAATAATGCCCATTTCACCAATTGATTCTTCCTCTGATACGTCGGCGATTTTTAATTGCTCATCATTTGGTATGGCTTTGAATATGTTTACGTGTCCTTTAATAATTATGCAGAGACAATTACTTTTATCTCCTTCGTTTAGAACAACACAACCCGTATCTGCAGAGTAGGCTTTACTCCAACGAGCTAACACGCCCAGTTCTTCTTCATTAAAGTCCGAAAAAAAATCAGAGTTTTTTAATAAATTATAAGCGGCTTTTCTAAATGAATCGCCATCATCAAGTAATTTTAATTCTTTCAATATTCTATTTTTATACGTTACTTTCAGTTGGAAAAGTGTGATTAATATCGGGTGAGTTAGGAAATGATGATTTTCCAATTCTTGATATAACTTCCCAGCATGGTCCCGGAAATTTATGTAATGATTCCATGACAGCCTTGAATGATGATACAAAATAATCTACATCTGTTTTATCAATCATTAATGGTGGAATTAATTTAATGATATCGACATTATGACCCGCTACCTGTGTTAATACATTGTGATCCTGTAGTAATGGAATAGTAACCGCTTGTGGGAACAGACTTTTATTCAACTTATGAGCGAGAGCCCAGGCTGCTTTAAGCTTAAGAGATTTTGGCGAACCAAATTCGATTGCCAGCATCAGTCCGCGCCAGCGTATATCTTTAATAAACTCATAAGAATCTTTTAGTTCGGATAATTGATTACCGAGCAGGTTACCCATAGCAGTCGCATTTTCCATTAACTTGTGTTCATCAATATAATCGAGGGAAGCAAGTCCTGCTGCCATTGCCAGATTGCCTTGACCAAAAGTGGATGAATGCACAACAGAGCGATCCATTGAAGAAAAAACCTTGTTATAAATCCACTTCCGGGTAAGCACAGCACCTACTGGAATAAAGCCTCCCGATAATGATTTAGATAAAATAACCATATCCGGATCGATATCATTCTCATGTTCTATCGCAAGAAATTTACCGGTACGCCCCATACCCGATTGAATTTCATCGACTATAAATAATGTTTTATGCAGGTGACATAATTCCTGTGCCTGTTTGAGATAACCTGCGGGCGGTATGTTGACGCCTTTACCCTGAATTGGTTCGACGATAAAAGCTGCAATATCATTTCTTGAAAGCGCTTTTTCAAGTGCTTCAATATCGCCAAAAGGCACTTGCACGCAATCGGGCAATAACGGACCAAAGCCTTCGCGAAATGTTTCATCACCATTTATAGATAAAGATCCGTTACTTAAACCATGAAATGATTTTTTAGCATGAATAATACCCGAACGTTTGGTCGCACAACGAGCAAATTTAATGGCTGTTTCAACGCCTTCTGTCCCAGAATTTGTAAAATAGACATAATCCAGATCATTTGGCATGCGTTGCTTAAGCTCTTTTGCAAGTAATCCGGATAATAGTGGCGCATCCAGCTGTACCAGACTGGGATAGTCTGCTTCCATGAAGTCGATTAAAGTTTGACGAATTTCAGGGTTGTTGCGACCAACATTAAAAACACCATAACCAGCCAGCATATCAAGGTAACGTTGACCATTAATGTCCCATAAATATTGGCCTTCAGCTCGTGTGTAACACTTGTCAAAGCCGATTGTGTTGAGGGTTTTAACGAAACGTGGATTTACATGTTTTTCATGTAAATCGTAATTTTCGCCTCTGGCGCCGGCCAGTAATTGTTTGATGTTGATTGCCATTTTAGTTTCTAATAATTAGTCCTTTAAAACCGGATTTTATGCCGAATTATAGAATAATTCACAATATTGTGTACGTGTTAGTATCGGTAATATCGTGATTTCGAATGAAATTTTTCAATAATAGGCTAACTGGATGTCATTATTGTTAAATTAGACATAAAAAGCTCAAGACAATGAATAAAGTGGAATTCGGGTAATGCAAAATTGGTATGACCTGCCGACATATTATGACGTTTCATTTTCTCATGAAATGTCAGAAGAACTGGCATTTTTGAAAGCTGTTTTTAATCAATATTGCAATAGCAAAAAAACTGAACTTTTAGAACCTGCCTGCGGGACTGGCAGGTTAATGACTCCGCTTATTCGCGCAGGTTATGATTGCACTGGATTTGATTTGAATGAAATTGCTCTAGATTATCTGAGAAAAAGATTAAAACGAAATCGACTCAAAGCAAATATTTTTAATGGGGATATGGAAAGTTTTCATGTTAAACCCGATACATTCGATGCCGCATTTTGTACCGTTGATACATTTCGACATCTTTTAACTCAAAACCAAGCTGAACAGCATTTAGTCAGGGTTGCCAAAGCGTTGAAAAAAAATGGGATATATGTACTTGGACTGCATTTAGTTCCTGATACCGGCTTATCAAATAAGGTTACGTGTTGGACAGCGAAAAGGGGGAGATTAACTGTTAAATCAACAATGACAATGATAAAAATGGATAAGAAAAAAAGAATGGAAACATTAAAAGTTGTGTTGAAACCACAGGTAATTAACAAAAAGCAAAGTTATACTTCTGTATACCAACTTAGAACGTATACATTAAAACAACTTATGAAATTGCTTGATAAGATATCGATCTTTGAGATTGTTAATGCATACGATGAGTTTTATGATATTTCTAGACCGGCTACGATCAATTCAAAGTCTGAATATGTCGTGTTGTTATTAAGAAAAAAATAGTTTTAATCTTGTTTCAAGTTCTTTGATTTATACCATGTTAACAATGCAAAGGCTGGTGCTCCAACTGATGCGCCTATAAGAAAAGGATAATGCCAACCCAACCAGACGACTGGTGCAAAAAGATATAAGACATCATCAAAATCAAAACCGGCAAAACCCGCGTAAGCTTTTTCCCCGGTATCTTTTTTAGCCTGATCAATAATCTCTGCCAGTATTTCAGCAACAACAACACCTGCAGATGCACTGATACCCATAATGATGGTCCAATAACCAAGTGCGCTATCTCTCAAGCCAATGCCTATACCGACAAAGAATAATGCGGTAACGAAAACATCACAAAAGTAATCAAATTTATGACCCCAAGCACTCATCTTGCCAGATGCTCTGGCAAGTTCACCATCAGCACGATCCATAAAGGCAGAAAACAACCAGAAGATGCCTCCCCATAAATTCCACTGATCTGTACCAATCGCAAAGGCAACGCATGCAGCAAGACCACTAATAAAACGCAGCCCAGTCAAATGATTAGGTGTAACCGACGTATTAACTAAGGGTAGTATGCAAACGCGTGCAATCTTATGTGTCCAGGAATCACCAACCATGAGAAATATTTAGCTGTTAAAACCGGAAAGTGTAATATCAAATTTTTCGATTGCGCGTTTTGTACGTGCATGGATTAATGCTTTATATTCTGCTTCAAACTCATAATCATTTGCTGCAGGATCAATATCATCCCAACGTTCCGTAGCGGGGTGCACATAGATTTCAGTTACACCATCTTCAATATGTGGCAGGATACGAATTAACTTATCAATGTTCATATGCCCACTATCATATAAACCGTAGATTTTATCGTTATAGTTTATATTTCTAATATCACATTGTTTCTTCATGTTTGAAATAAAAGGTTTGAAGAATAACCATTGAACACAACGTTTCAATTTATCTTTTTTGTCTTCAATAATTGATTCGAGCGGGACTTCATTCGGGATGCGGATGGCAGATATACCATACTCACTACCTATGGTGAGGATTAAACTGAATACGGTTGGGTGTAAATGCATGTGGTTATGTGCATTCACATGATCCAGTGTTAAACCGGTTGCTTTAAATGCTTCAAACTGTGCGCGAATTTCCTTTTCAAGTTGATACTTTGCTTCAGCATTAAAGAACATTTTAATGCCACTACTTACCTGATTTGCACTGAACTGACCATTGTTATCTACCAATGCAGGAATATCAGCAGCAGGCAGCGTTGCATTACCGTTACTCAGCACAAGATGCAGACCGACTTTTAAATCAGGTAAGGATTTAGCTCGATTAACCGCATCTTCTGCAGCAGGCGCAGACACCATCAGACTTGTGGTCGTCAGGACACCTTTCTCGTGGGACTTTACTATTGCTTCATTAACCAGTGTGGAAAGACCAAAATCATCACCGGTAACAATTAGCTTCTTCAGGCCGTGCTCTCCCGTCCAAATAGGAATTTGAAGAACTCAACGCCTTCACGTGCCCGACGTTTCATGACTTCCCAATCACGACACATTTCATAAAACAATGTGATCATCTTGAACGGACGGAAATAGAAACGCTTGTAAAAATTATCAACCGCTTCAAAGATATCTTCACTAGGTAAATGCGGGTAACTCAATACAGAGTGTTGAACACCATCATCACCAACTAATGTTTCATCATCAATCAACCAACCATTTTCCGTTGCTTGTTTATATAACAAGGTACCGGGATAAGCAGCAGGCAATGAAACCTGTATTGTTTGTGGGTTCAGTTCCTGTGCATATTTAATTGACTCTTCAATCGTTTCTTTTGTTTCACCAGGCAGGCCAACAATAAAGGTGCCGTGAATAACTATACCCAGTTTATGACAATCTTTTGTAAACTGACGTGCAATATCGGTACGAATCCCTTTCTTAATGTTAACCAGGATTTGCTGGTTACCGGATTCATAACCGACCAACAATAAACGCAGACCATTATCTTTCATGATCTTCAATGTTTCATAAGGCACATTCGCTTTCGCATTACATGACCAGGTAATACCCAGTTTACCAATTTCTTTTGCCAATGCTTCAACATAAGGAATGTTGTCGGTCAACGTATCATCATCAAAAAAGAATTCTTTAATTTCAGGAAAATTATCACGCGCATAAGTTAATTCTTTAATAACATTCTCTACTGACTTATGACGATAGTTATGACCAGAAATCGTTTGTGGCCATAAGCAGAAAGAACAATGTGATTTACAACCACGTCCTGTATAGAAAGACATATAAGGATGTAGCATGTAACCGTTGTAATAATCTGTTGTAACCAGGTGTTCTTTATAAATAGGCGTTACCGGCGGTAAGCTATCCATATCTTCGATCAAGGCACGTGCCTTGTTATGAACCGGTTTACCGTCTTTCTTGTAAATAATACCGTCGACTTCTTTTAATGCTTTGCCTTCAGCAATTTCTTTAATCGTAAAATCAAATTCGTTGCCGCAAACAAAATCAATTGCATCAGAAGCGGCGACAGTTTGATCCGGGTTAACTGCAACGTGTGCACCACAAAAACCAATAATTAAATTTGGGTTCTTTTCTTTATAGGCTTCAGCAATTTTTACATCATTCGAAAATGAAGGTGTACTGGTATACATCACCAGAAATTCATAATCATTCGCCAAAGGTAAAATTTCTTCCAGACTAATACCGCGTGCAGGTGCATCGATTAAACGGCTACCTTCAACCAAAGCAGCTAATTGAGCCAGCCAGGTAGGGTACCAGAATGATTTTACTTCGCGGGTACATTGGTACCTTGAGCCTGCAGCGCCATCAAAACCATGAAACGAGGGCGGATTAAGAAATAATGTCTTCAACATCTTTATGAATACTCCGAATTAAAAATCTTGTGTTGTAGCCAGTCCAGAAATGTTTTCATCTGGATTGGTAATGTTGTTATCGGTATGAATTAAACCTGCTTGATCAACATTAAATGAGTTATTGCGCCATTGAATCGAGTTGCCAGTAAAACTGACCGCTCTGATCCCAAAGGATAAGACATCACGTACTGGAATTAACCAGAGTGAGCCGGCATTAGTCGAACCTGTAATTTTCATTATGCGACGCTGCAATAGTGTTCGTGCTAGTAAGACAACAACAACGGGTGACAATGACCAAAGCATGTTGTTGCTGCCCAGATAAACTGTAATTGCTGTTATAAAGCTAACTACCAGCGTGTCGGTAAGAAAAGTTAAGGCATAACCTAATGGTTCGACTCGTCTTAATGTTCTGGCCCAGCGTAATTCATGAGTTATTAAATCCTTAATTGAAGGCTCTTCAACAATATTTTCAACAATAAAATTAGAAAGATGAATTTTGTAACCGAGATCAGAAACCAGTTTTCCAAGCATATAATCATCAGCCAGGTAATTTGATAATGCGTTGAAACCACCTATTTCATCTAATAGATTTCTTCGTACAACCATGGTTGCACCTAAACAGTATTTAATCGGCTGTAATATTTTTGAGATTAATACCGAAGGTAAAAACCATTCGTTAATAAACATTGCATTTAATGAAGAGGCAATTCTACCGCGTGCTGAACCGGAATAAAGGCAAGTGACAGCGCCAACTTCGGAATCAGAAAATGCAGTCATGACATTGGTGAGGTAATCGCAAGGTACGCGCATATCACTATCTGCAATAAGTACATAATCATACTTTGCATCGGGATACATGTTGATCAGATTTGATACCTTGTGATTGGACCCATGAATTTTTGAATTAACAACGTAACTGATATCAACGTTTTTAAATTCTTTAATTACTTTTTCAATAAGTGGAATGGCAAGGTCCTTTTTGTCTTGCACACCGAAAATAATTTGAAACTTCGGATACTCCTGTCGACAAAAGCTACGAAGGTTTTCCAGCATTTCAGGATCAAGACCATAAACAGGTTTTAATATCGTAACTGGAAAATTGACTTCTTTTGTCGATTTTGTTTTTTTACGTTTGTGATTAAAAAGTTCAACAGCGAAAAGTGCAAAGCCAAGATAAGCAACCGAGCAAAGGCATATCAAAATGACAGAAATATTAAAAAAGTTGAAAAAATCGGTTGGCATGGATTAGTCAGTATTTTTGTTTCAAAAATTATTTGTGCTCTGTATGATTAGTCAATAAATAAACTTTTTATATAACAATGACTTGGAAACGGAAATTATAAATCTTTTAAAGGTGTTAAAACAAGTAAAATTAATTTCTGGTTCTGCTACCATTTTCACCGCGCAGCATATTGATTTTGGCCGCTTAAAGCAAATTTTTACAAATCAATTAAATTGATATTACGGAGCAGTTACGAGGTTGTTTTAGGCGACTTTTTTAACAAAAATTTAGCTTCAATATTATGCCAATACAATAATCCGGGCAGGTCTACACTGAGCTCCCTGATTCGGGTTGCTAACGAAATGGTTAAAGCGACTTCCGGACTCAGACCAATGAACGGTCCCAGCATCAAATATCCACCTTCCTGTACGCCATAACCGTTGGGAATAACGAAGGCAATATCAGTAATAATGGAGGTCAGGCTTTTTAACATCAACGCCTCAATCAGGCTGATAGGGTAGCCTAATAGATAGCAAGCCAGCCAGACTTCCGAGGTTTGCCAGACCAAACCGACAGTTCGCCAGATAATCGATGCAAAGAAGCGTTTTTTGTTGCTGTAGATTTCTTTTACAATTAAATCAACATCTTGCGCCTTATTAGTGATTTGACCCCAGCCATCAGAAGTATGGAATTTACCAATAAATCGCGTAATAAAGCCGAATAATCCCGCGCGCTGGATAATGACAAAACCGACAATCCCGAGACCGAGCAGGAAGGTGCCGAGCAAGATTAATTTGGCCAATTCATTATCGATTGCCAGATAAACCAATAATGCCGTGCCAATAATCGCCCACGGAACCAGAGCCAAAGCCTGAACGGTTTTATCGACCAGGACCGAGGCGCTGGCATCAATACCGTCTCTGCCCCAAAGCATTAATAATCTGGCTTTGGCAATTTCGCCACCAATCGTTGCAACCGGGAGCAGCGTATTAATGGCACGTCCCATCCATAAAGCCAGTGATAATTCCTTAAAAGGCGGAATTCGTTCAACCGGGAAAAGGTAATACCAGGAGATAATTGCAAAAAAAAGACTGGGTAACCAGACGATAGGCAATAATAATAATGAAAAACCGGACGCAACCAGTAAATCAACGATTTCCCCGATTCCTTGCCAAACGATGAGTACTGCCAAAATCAGAAGACCGGCGAGCAAGCCTATATAGGAAACAATTCGAATCATGGAGGTTTCAGCAAGACCAGTTGATAAGGTTTAAAATTTTATACTTCTAATTAGAATAACAATCGAATTTGTAACATACTAGGCAGATCATTTCACGTTCGAATTACAACATGACTACAGAAACTCACGACTACGCAGAACAAATAAGTAAACCGACATCATTATTCCCACTGGTTAGACATATGTCGTATCGATTAACACCGATACTATTAAATACTTCATTAACACCGAATCAGGTAACCAGTATATCAATGGCGATGGGCTTGCTCGGTTCAGCCTGTTTCGTTTTTGGTAATTTTATCATGGGAGTTATCGGTGCCATGTTACTGACCACAAGTTATACCTTTGACAATTGCGACGGCGAGATTGCTCGTATCAAAAAAATGTCTTCCGAGTTTGGCGCAAAGCTGGATGACTTGTCAGACTGGATGGTTGATGCAAGTTTTTTTGCTGCCTTGGGTTATGGCACGACACAGGCAACAGGTCAGTGGTTTTGGGCCTGGTTAGGTTATGCCGCTGCAGCGGGTGCGGTTATTGATTATATTGTTGATTTAATTTATCACGCAAAGAATGCAAAAGATGAAGAGGCAAAGTCACGTGAGGAAGTCGCAACTGAACCCAAACAACCAGAGGATGCATTGGACTGGCTAATCTACATCTTTCATAAACTCAGCCGTGCTGACTTTTGTTTAATCGTATTAGGGCTCGCCTTGTTTAATGTAACCTGGATATTGTTACCGTTTGCCGCGATTGGTGCGCAAGTGTATTGGGTTACGGATCTGTTTGAAAGGGCGCGCGGGTATCACACTTAAAAAAGTAAGTGAAACATAATAAGGAAAGATCATAAACTCAATATTATTACTGTGCCCTTATCAGTTTCAGAATTAATCTCCATGCTGAGATTTAAAATATCTAATGTTTGTTGAACAATAGCGAGGCCAAGTCCAAGTCCGTCTATATCACCTGTTCGTTCGCCGCGTTGATAGGGCTCTAGTATTTTCTCTCTCTCGTTATTATTGAATCCACGACCGGTATCCATGATATATATTTTTACTTGATGACTGACTTTTCTTGCACCTAAAAATAGCCTTCCCTGATCGGTATATTTAACAGCATTGTTTAACAGGTTTCTTAAAACACGTTCGAGTAAAACCGGATCGGTTTTGATAGTGATGTCCTGACAACGCATTTTGAATTCCAGATTTTTTTCAGCAGCTAGCAAGTCAAATTCGTCACCCAGATCAGTAAGCAGTGGTGATAAAGGGACCCTCTCAAATTGAGGCTGGGTCATACCTGCTTCCAGACGTGTGATATCCAGCAGGGAAGTGAACATGTTGTGTAATCCCTTGATCGATTCTCTGATGTTCTTTATCAATTTAATATTTTCCGGCGTCAGTTCTATATTGTCATCCTGCTCATAACGTGTGAGATATAAACCAATAACGTTAAGTGGTTGACGGAGATCATGACCAATGGCTTGCAGGAACCTTGATTTGGCTTCACTTTCTTTTTTGAGTTGTATTACTTCGCGTGTTTTGTTCCAGGCGATTAACATATATAGGGTCAGGTATGCGGTAAAAAACAAACCTACTAATAAGCCCAGATAGGGCAACCATAAAATCAGGCTATTGCTTTCAATGTTTTCAATAAAAGATACCAGCCATTTTCTATCGCCGACATTGTAATAATGTGTCCAATATGGGTGTTCAAGTTTGCCAAGCTGATTAATATTAACAATATGACTATATTTTTCTGCTGCAACTTTATTAAGGTAGAGCAATTGGTTATCTATATCTGCATCGACATCAAATAATATAATGGACAACATATCTTCTTCAGAAAAAGTACTTGTCATCAGATCTTCAACATCAATCTGTGCCAGTACAAAACCTTTTAATTGATCACTGGATTGAGTTTGATCCTGATAAACCGGTTTAAAAGCGCGTACAGTTAATAAGCCGGGTTTGCCTCGTTGTAAACGAAAACTTTTTGTGACCAGACTTTTTTTGGCGTTAGCTGCCTCCTCAAATTTTTTCCGCGTTTTATATTGTGTACCAAGGTTTAAACCTGGAAATAAAAGGGTATCGATTCTGGAATATAAAAACTGGACTGGATAATAAACATCAGTTCGAATAGCAATACTCTCCAGACCATGACTATTAAAATCGTAAATATGTTTTCCATGCATGCCGCGACCTGACATATTTTCTTCAAACATTTTGCGTTGTTCATGTTTTATTTGAGGTACCCAGGCAAGTGAAATAATACTGTTTTTATCCTGTAAATTAACTGAAACAAATTTTTTAAATTGCTTTTGGCTAACATCATTACTTGAGTAAAACAATCCTGCCACAGATGTTAAAGTGTTTAAGGTATTATTAATGCTGAGTTGAAGTTGTTCTGCACTGATTTCAAATTGACGTTCAATTCGAATTTGCGTCTGTTCTCTGGTATACCTGAATAAAAAAATACTGCTGACCGCACTGATAATAAGTCCCGACAATATAACTAAAGAGAACAATAGAACATGTCGGCGAAAATAACTGAAAGTCATCATTTTAATATCGTACGCGTTTGTTTTATTTTTTTATCTATATCTTTAGATATATGCCATCAGAGATATATTATTTTTTTGACCATTCCTGATAATAGCACGTGTAAATAACGCGGAGAAAAACTATGTTTGGGAAAAAAATTAAAAATATAATTATTTCTACATTTGTCATTACTTTTTATAGTATGACATTAAGTGCAAATGCGATGGGTGGACTAAAAGTCTCCAAGCAAACTGAAGTGAATGCTTCACCTGCAACAGTCTGGAAAATGATTGGTGACTTTAATCATCTTGATGTTTGGCATCCTGTTGTAGTTGGTAGCGATCTCAGTGGCACAGATAATAAATCAGGTGCATTACGAAAGTTAACGCTGGGTAACGGTGCAAATATTATCGAGAAACTGGTTGCATACAGTGATTCTGATATGACTTACACCTATGCTATTACCGAATCCCCTCTTCCGGTAAGTGATTATGTTTCAACGATTAGTGTGAGCCAGAGTAATGATGGAAAAACTGTCGTTAACTGGTCTTCTAGCTTTAATGCAAAAGGTGCTGAAGATAGCAAAGCTATCGAAACGATATCCGGTATCTACGATGCGGGTCTTGGTAGTCTATCAAAACACTTTTCTAATTAATCTAGATTAGCCTGATTATGACCATGGTTATCTTTTAGATAGCCATGGTTTTTATATTTCTGCTATTCGATTATTATGATGACAATAAAGTCATAATGTAAATATATTGATGAATATTGTTATTGCTGATGATCATCCTCTATTTCGGGATGCGTTGATTATTTTAATCAAACGTCTTTATCCCTACGTCAATATATTAGAAGCAGAAAGTTTTAATGCACTTTTTGATTTACTTCGCGATATCGATCTTAATCTTGTTTGTTTGTTTCTTGATTTAAATATGCCGGGCGGCAATGCTTACGATCATATTTTTGAATTGAGACAACGTTACAAAGAATTACCAATCATTGTTATCACTGGTTCAGAGTCAGAGGAAGATTGTAGAATGGCGGTCAATAAAGGCGCGACTCGCTTTTTATCGAAGTCATTAGATAGTCATAATCTTGAACAAGTGGTGATGACTACCATTTCCGGTAGTGCTGCATTTGAAAAAGAAAAGAATAATTCTCAAACAGAGACAGTGCCCTTACATAATAACAGCGTTACTGGTCGATTAACTAAACGTCAACAAGAAGTCTTTCAACTAATATGTCAGGGTGATACAAATAAAATGATAGCTAACAAGCTTGAACTAACTGAGGGCACAGTAAAATTACATGTTAGAGCCATTCTTCAAGCATTGGGTGTGAGCAATAGAACGCAGGCTGTCGCCATGAAAAAAAACAACTGATAACATTGTTGAATAGATAAACTGTCCTTCCTGATACATAGGTAACAGTTTATTCCAGAGACATAGGTTACACAATTGCGCATTTGGGAGAGACCAAATGCCCTGGAAAGAGCGTAACCTGATGGATGAACGTATTAAATTTGTAGCTC
>JABFGI010000001.1 GCA_013112535.1 Pseudomonadota bacterium | reverse complement strand
GACTCCTAACAGTAGAGCGACACCGGCTGCAGGAATACCTACTCCCTCTAATACCATGCTAAGGATAACGATGCCTGCACCAGGTGTCGCAGGAGAACCTATCGATGCGGCAACCGCCATGGTAATAATAAACGCATAGCTGGTCAGGCTAAGGTCGACTTGAAAAACCTGCGCGAGAAAAACAGTAGCAACGCCTTGATAAAGTGCTGTACCGGTCATGTTAATTGTTGCACCTAATGGCACGAGAAAACGAGCAATGCCGGGTCTTATATTTAATTCGTTTTCAGTTACCTGTAATGAAAGTGGCATAACTGCGGCAGAACTACTTGTTGAAAAAGCAAGCAATAATAATTCTTTTACTTTTGCAAAAAATATTGTTACCGGTAATTTACTAGTAAGTTTTATAATCAACACATAGAGAATAATCAGTGCTAATAATCCGGTTATAACTGTAAGCACATACATTAACATTCCAGTCAATACTTCAAGCCCTAGATTGGCAACAAGTTTGGTGATTAAACCGAATACGGCAAGTGGTGCTAGACGCATTGCCCATGAAACAACACGGATACTGACTTCCTGTAATGCGCCAAGTAAATCAAACAAGGGTTGTGCTTGTTTCTTCGGAATAGAAATTAATGCAAATCCTAAAACAGCGGCAAATAAAATGACTTGTAACATTTCGCCAGATACCATCGAAGCTAAAGGGTTTTTAGGTAACAGTGATAAAACTTTATCAGGCATTTCATCCAGACCGGGAAAAGCTGCTGGGGTTTGATGAAGTGATGCTGTCGGCAAATCAACAAACGACATGTCTTGAAGATAAATGCCGGGTTGAATAATCTGAGCAAGGCTAATACCAATTACTGTCGCGCTAATAGTAGTGAATATGATGAAGATGATAGCAATTGACCCAATCTTTTTTAATGCTTGTGGATCATTATTAGCCGCGAGTCCTCTAACAATTGAAGCGATGACCAATGGTACGACAATCATTTGAATTAACGCCAGAAAAAGTTGACCGGGCAGAGCGAGCCACGACGTAATGACTTTAACGGTATCTTGTTCAAATAGCCCCAGGTCTGGCCCCAGTAGTAATCCAAAAATAATACCAAGTCCGAGAGCGATAAGCACTTTAAACCATAAGCGGCCTTCAATCAGCTTGTCGAGTCGATCGCTTAAATACTTTAAAGGCTGTATGTAGAAACCTGTTGTGGTAGCCATAATTTTTTAAATAAAAAAGTTAATTATAGTGGTGGACATAAATTACTCGCTTTCAATATGTACTCAAGCTGTTTTTAGTGTAATTTATATATTCTTAATTATTATTCTATAACATTACGGGTTATTATTAATAATGCTTCCATTGATTATTCCTATTGGTGCCTTGCTTTTAGGTGTTTCACTTTTGCTATTAGGTAATGGCTTGCTTAATACGTTACTTGCCGTGCGTGGGAGTATGGAAGGGTATAGCGATAGCCTGATGGGTTTTATTATGTCGGCCTATTTTGTCGGTTTTTTTATCGGGACATTTTTAGCAATACCATTAATAAATCGTATAGGTTATATCCGTACTTTCGCATTTTGTGCATCATTAATATCCTGCTCAGCTTTATTACACGTGTTATTTATTAACCCCTATTTCTGGATGTTCTTAAGAGTGATGGCCGGTGTTTTATTGGTGGTACTTTATACTGTAGTTGAAAGCTGGTTAACGGCGCATACGCCAACACAACAACGTGGACGTGTGTTTGCTGTTTATATGATTGTGAATCTCGGCGCATTAACTATTGCTCAACAATTATTACGTTTGGATTCTCCATTGTCATTTGTTCTGTTTGCTATTGCGGCAATATTGGTTAGTGCTGGTTTAGCACCCGTGACACTAACTCGATTGACTCAACCTGTTATTACAAATGTTGAACGTTTAAAATTCAAAACCTTATATTCACTTGCACCTGTTGCTGTTGTGGGGACCTTTTTTTCCGGTTTGGCTATGGGAGCGTTCTGGGGAATGGCGCCGATTTATGGTATTCATGTTGGTTTAAAAGTGAATGGTGTTGCAACTTTTATGAGTTGCGCTATTTTAGGTGGGGCTCTGTGCCAATATCCTATGGGACGCTATTCAGATAAACATGATCGTCGAATTGTTTTAGCGTTCATTAGTTTCTTTGCAAGTCTTGCTGCATTACTCCTGTCTTTTTCAGCCTATATTGATGTCTTATTGTTATTAACTATTGCTATTTACGGCGGTTTGGCTTTTTCAGTTTATCCCGTTGCTATATCACATTTGGTTGATCAACTTGAGCCTGAAGACAATCTTGCTGGCGTGAGTGGTTTGTTACTTCTATACGGCGTTGGTGCAGCAGTAGGGCCGGCAATTGCCGGACAATTGATGTATTATTTTGGACATCAGGCATTACCAGTTTATTTTTTCCTGACGCAAATGATATTAGCTGCCTATATAGTTCGTATTTATAAATCGCATAAAGAAGAACAACCGGAACATGCATCACCATTTGTGCCGATGGTCAGAACCTCACCATCCGTGTTAGATATGTTGCCGGATGAAGATATTAAATCGTCGGAAAACTAATCTGATAATATTGCTGTATAAGTCGTTTATACAAGTAATCCATATTGCTGATATACTTTTTGTATGGCAACAAACAGACTTACTGATTTTCAATTGCTCAGATTAAAAAGCGAACGTTTACGTGCAATAGGCATGTTAATGGTGCTGGCTGTTGTTTCTTTAATTGGTTTTTATAACCTGTTATTTGCATCCGAATCTAGAATGGGGTTGGGGCGTTCAATATTATATGCTGTTTTTGTTTTTGCTTTCTTTGAAACCATTTATCTGCTCGTTGTTCGCAATGCTATAAAGAAGAAAAAAAGAATATTTGTTTTTTTGAGGTATTTTGAATCAGTAATCGAAGGGCTGCTGCCTGTTGCTGCGATGGCAATGATAATGGATGTTGGTGATAATCCATTTACTGTTTTATTGTCTCCTGCGTATTCCTTTATCTTAATTATTATTTCTGCATCAGCATTACGTTTAACACCCAGGTTAACGTTAATTACAGGACTCCTTAGTTCGGTTTGTTATTCAACATTGGTAATGAGGGTGCTTTATGTCGATAGTTTTCAACATTTAAATCCACATCCAAATAACTTGTATATTTTTATGTCTATGATGTTGTTTGTTGCGACAGCCGTCATGTATTTTATTACACGTGAATTACGTTCGTATGTAGATGTGGCAGTAGAAGATATGGCATTGCAAGATGAACTGGAACTGGCAAGCGAAGTGCAGAAAAATTTATTACCTTCACCGTTGCCAAAACTTGAAGGGTATGATTTGGCTGCATTTAGCACTCCGGCTAAACATGCTGGCGGTGATTATTATGATTTAGTCACACCTAATCCCAGGCAAGCTATTTTTATGCTGGCTGATGTCGCTGGACATGGTATTGGCCCAGCGCTGTTAACTGTATCAAGTCGTGCATATTTTCGTGCGATACTGGGCGAACATCAAAAGATTTCAGAAATTATCGAGCGTGTAAATCAATTGATGTCTTGCGATCTGCGTGCAGGACAGTTTGTTACCTTAACGGCGTTGGTTTTGTGTATGGACACACATACGGCAAAATATTTTTCTGCCGGACACGGGCCAACATTGATAATACGTAAAAAGGAAGGAACGGTTGAAAGACTGGAAGCACAATCGATCCCATTAGGTATCGATGTCCCTTTAAAGATGGACCCGCCGATTAAATTCCATTTTGCAGAAGGTGATATTATCGCTATGTTTTCAGACGGTTGTTATGAAGGGAAAAATGATGAAGACGATACGTTTGGAATAGATAGAGTAGTCAGTTTGTTAAAAGAAAATCAGGATAAGACGGCAAATCAAATTATAAAACATTTACAGGAAGCAATTATTGAATTTACCGGACGCAAATCTCAAGCTGATGATATGACAATGTTATTGTTAAAACGTTTACCTTTTGAAAAAACCGCATAGTTTTCATTTTAAAGTCAAATTTATACTGGCACCGCATATACTTTAAAGTGTAGAATTTTATCAAAGGATTTTCTGTAAATAATGTGTAGGGTGTCTCTTATGATGATTACAAATAAAGTAAATGTTCTGGCATTAGTTTCTGTTTGTACTTTATCTTTTAATTATGATTTCTTTCTTGAAAAACATAATGAGTCTGCTTCGGTTTCGTCAGTTGTGTCTGAGAAAACATTTGACGAGCAATTTGAAGAATTTACTCATGCTGTTGAAGCTTTGCTGGTCTGGAGAGTTGAGTCAATTGAGTTTCATAAGGCAATTACGAAATCGGAAACACTTTCTGCGCGAGAATTAAGAATAATACAAAATGAAGGAACAAAGAGTTATTTAGAATTAAGAGATGTATTATTAAATATAATCGACGAATACAAGCATGTATCAAATAATAATACTTCTATAACATTTTCTACAGAATCTGCTACAGGAGAAATAATAGAGCAATCTGGTTTTTTGTCGGGCGAATCTGAATATACTTACGTGATAAATCCCACTGATGAAGAAGGCATTGATAATATTTTACGAGCGAAAACTGCTTTAGCAGCAGCGTTAATTCTTTATGATAATTACGTTATGTCGATAGCAAGAGCCCAGGAAAACAAGAAATTACGACATGTTATAAACCTTTATCTGGAAGGGAATGAGCAGCATCAACTGGAAAGAGTAAGTGAAAATTTTGGATCTTTTAATAATTTTAATCGGGTTAAAAGGGTTTTGCCCTATGCTTCAAGAATATTAGCGTGGGAAGAAGCTCATCCTGATTCAAAGCTAAGTCATAATAGTGTGAATCAATATCTTACGACTTTAATCAAGCAAAGTTATAGCTTTAATAAAATTCCAGAACTTAACTATATGGATGTTGCAAAATGGAATTTTGGCCGTTTAATGCAGGATTTAAACGATGACTTGAAAGATGGTTCTGGTTTAGCAATGAATGAATTTTCCAAGATATTTGGTAATACGATGGGCTTATATGAAAGCCGTAAAGGTAAATTATTTGATATGCCCAAGAGCGAGCATGATGACATTGTCAGTAACTTGAAGCCATTGGATATTTTGTTAGAAAAGACACCGTTTCGATTAACAGATAAATTTATCCCGGGTCATTGGGGGCATGTGGCGATATGGATGGGAACGCAAACTGAGCTCGAAGAACTTGGACTATGGCAATCTTTGAATCCTGAATATAAGGAAGCCATTCGTAGTGGTCATTCTGTTCTTGAAGCATTGCGTCCAGGTGTTCAATTAAATACCTTTCGCCATTTCCTAAATATTGATGATTTCGCCGTATTACGTTTGCAAGAAGGTTATCTGGACCATGAGACATTAAAACGTTACTTGATTAATGGTTTTGAGCAAGTTGGAAAAGAATATGATTTTAACTTTGATGTTGAAACATTGGATAAAATTGTTTGTTCGGAGACCGCATACGTTGTTTATGATGATGCCGAGTGGAATTGGCCAACATCTACTGCATTGGGACGAGTTACAATCAGTCCGGATAATGTTGCTGAAAAAGTAAAAGGTGTTTCCATTTCTGAAGTAAATAATACTGACGAGCAACTCTTTGAAGCAGCAATACTTTATCATGATGGATTACGTATAAATGATAATCTTGATGTGGCATTTAATCATTTAATGAATAAACGATATGAAGAAGTGGTTCAATTAGCAATGTCTAATGAATAAAAAAGCCGGGTATAAGCCCGGCTTAAAAATGTATGAACGGATTAAGGGGGGAAGGGGAAGAAACCCGTTCTTAAGATGTTTTATCGGCCACAGTCAAACTAACTTTAATTATTATTTATAGTACTGTTTTTCCTTTTTTGCCCACTTCTTCTTTTACCAGTTTCGGTACCAGATATCCCGATACAGAGGCATGCATTTGTTGAATAAGATTCCTCGCTTGCTGTTCATTAACTTCGAAATGCGCTGCGCCAGAAACAGGATCTAACAAATGTAAGTAATAAGGTGTAACCTGATTTTCAACCAGTCGTTCGGAAAGTGCGATTAGGGATTCAGTTGTGTCATTAATCCCTTTTAATAAAACAGATTGGTTTAACATCATAATGTTGAATTGTTGTAACAGTTTAATGTTATTGATAACAGCATTATCAATTTCGTTTGCGTGATTAATATGCAAAACAAAGATGAGTGTTTTCCCCATATGAATCAATGATTCAATTAATTCTTGTGATAAACGTGCGGGCAGAACCACAGGAATGCGAGTATGAAAACGGATACGTTTTACATGATTAATTTTCGATAACGAATCACATAATGCTGTTAAACGTCGATCTGATAGCGTTAACGGATCGCCACCACTTAAAATGACTTCTTTAATATCTTTGTCTGAATGAATGTACTCGATACTCTGTTCCAAATGTATTCCATTTGCTGATGAATCTTGATAAGGAAAGTGCCGACGAAAACAGTATCGGCAATGGATGGCGCAAGCGCCCGTAGTTATAGACAAGACTCTGCTATCATATTTTTGTAGCAGACCCTGAACGGGTTGAACATTCGATTCTGCAAGTGGGTCGTTAACATAGCCTTCACAGTTCTTTTCTTCATCAATATAGGGAAACACTTGACGCAAAAGTGGATCATCCGGATTGTTGCGTTCTATACGATCAGCAAAAGCATATGGCACACGAACAGGAAATTGCTCGATCGATTTTTGACTATAACCTATAGATTCCGACACCAAACCGACATAGTCGAGTAACTCGTCGGGGTGTCGTATCGCTTGTGCCAGTTGTTCTTGCCAGGATAAAGACTGCATTTAACCTAAAAATCGCAGTTGGACGCGCTTGAGTGTGTTTTTTTCAAGTTCAGTTGCGCTGACTACGACTCCAGGGATGGAGGAGGTAGAGTAACGCCGGGAGTGGTTACCGAGAAAGCTGCGCATAGTTATCTCCATGGAAGGAGTGTATGTCGCGTGAGGACAGGAGTCCGAAGCGACGATTCTACGCAAGGCTTTCGCTGTCAAGCAAATGAACTTGAAAAAGGTGCAATCAAATGCGTAGACAAATTTACTTGTTGGATAAACTGCTAAAATAAAAGAAATCATTGATTTATATCGTTTCATGCTGGAGTACGGTCGGTCAACTGCGGTTTTTAGGTTTAAGGACTCTTAGCTCTGTTTTATGTATGATAGCGCCATTTTTATTTAACTATATTGTAAAGAGGCGAAGATGGCGACATTCAGTACGAACGAATTTAAACAAGGTCTAAAGTTAATGATAGATGGCGATCCTTGTTCAATTACTGAAAATGATATTGTTAAACCGGGAAAAGGACAGGCGTTCAACCGGGTGAAACTACGTAATTTAAAGACCGGTCGTATTCTGGAAAAGACGTATAAATCTGGTGAATCTGTAGAAGGGGCTGATGTTATGGACCTGGAAATGCAATATCTCTATAACGATGGTGATATGTGGTATTTCATGGATCAAAATAGTTTTGAACAATACGAAGCAGACGAAAATGCTGTCGCTGATGCCAAACAATGGATAAAAGGTGAAGAAATGTGTCTGGTGACACTTTGGAATAATGTACCTTTATCTGTCTCTGCTCCGAATTTTGTTATTTTACAAATCACCGATACCGATCCGGGTGTTCGCGGAAATACTGCACAAGGTGGCACAAAGCCAGCAACCCTTGAAACAGGTGCGTCAGTGAATGTGCCATTATTTGTTGATAATGAGGAAATGGTAAAGATCGATACGCGTATAGGTGAATATGTTGGTCGAGCGAAGGATTAAAGTTAACTGTTTTTCTCACATTATGAAGTAATTCGGACTTTATAAAAACTGTCATATTTTCTGCAAACAGTAATTATTTCTACTATATTTTAATTATTAACATTAATTCGTTAGTGGATGATAATTATGGAAAACTTTGAACATACGATGAGCGATTTATTTGCTCAACTGGGTTTGCCTGATGCAGATGACGAAATAAATAATTTTATCCATCAACATCGTCCAATTCCGGCAAGTTTACCGCTTGAACAAGCGATCTTCTGGAATAACGGTCAGTCTCAATTTATTCATGAAGCACTTAACGAAGATTCAGACTGGGCAGAGTTAGTTGATCAGTTGGATACTCGATTAAGAGCATAAAAGAATGTTTGTGACGGTTTAATATTGGGCTGGTAGTTTAGCTCCACAGTCCTTAATATCGCCTGCCATGACTTCTGATAACTCATGGCAGCCAACTGCCAGTCTGGACATTATTCAAAAACGAGCCGCATTGTTATGGCAGATCCGTGACTATATGGATCGGCACGATATTCTTGAAGTTGATACACCGGTTCTTAGCCATTTTGCAGTGACCGACCCGTATATTCAAAGCATGTCGACATCGAATGCGTTTGAAAAAGAGTCGTCACTTTATCTACATACGTCGCCTGAGTATTGCATGAAACGGTTAATTGCTGCAGGGGCTGAGTCAATCTATCAAATAGCGCATGTTTTTCGTGATGAAGAATCCGGTAAACGTCACCATACTGAATTTACCATGCTTGAATGGTATCGACTGGGTTTTGATTATCATCAATTGATGGATGATGTTGGCCAGCTTTTACTCGATGTTGGTTTGGCGAAACCGAATAAAATGACTTATGCAGAAGCGTTTTTAAAAACAGTTAAGGTTGACCCACATACAGCCACAATAAAACAGCTACAGGAAATTTGCGGGAAACATGATTGGGGTCATGATTCGGAAGATCATCATGCATTACTTGATTATATATTTTCGGAAGCCGTTATAAAAAAGCTGGATAACAGCCAACCGTTGTTTATTTATGATTATCCTGAGTGCATGGCAGCATTAGCCACATTGAAAGAAGGACTGCCACGTGTAGCGGAACGTTTCGAATTATTTATTGAAGGAATGGAAATTGCCAATGGCTTTAATGAGCTTTGTAATGCCAAAGAACAGAAGCGACGTTTTGAAGCTGAATTACAAAGTAGAAAAGTAAAAGGCCTATCTTCACTACCAATTGATTATCATTTTTTAGCAGCACTTGAGTCAGGCTTACCAAAAACAGCCGGAGTTGCAGTTGGTGTCGATCGTTTATTGATGGTTTTATCCGGAAAAGATGATATAAAAGAGGTGATTACGTTCACCCTGGATAATAACTAGGGATAATGAACAGGCAAAGATATAGAGGACGTATAAAATAATGGGTGTTTATTCAGTTGATAAATTAATTGCTGAGACCCGACGTATTGCTAAAGAGTACCGTCTTGCTACTGGCAAGACACTGCCTGTCACACCTGAAATAGCGATTAATGATGCTATCTCCATTCTGGGACTACTACCAAGTGAAGAAAAAAATACTGGTTACGATGCTATTTATGAAAAAGATGGCGAGCGTCTAAGAATTCAAATTAAAGGTCGGGCTATATTCGATGATAAAAAAGGTGGCTATAGAATAGGGCAGGTCAAAACGGAACAGGAATGGGATGCGATTGTTCTGGTTATAATGAATGGAGACTTTTTACCAGAAGAAATTTATATTGCCAGAAGAGACGTTATTCTGAATGAACTGGAAGAGAAAAAGAAAAATAATAAAAAGGGCGCAATGACATTGGCCAAATTTAAATTGATATCAGAATTACTTTGGACAGAGCAAAATGGCTTTGAACAGTTCGAACTATAATCACACAAAATCTATTTTAATATTCAAATCCACTCTGTGTTCTTGAGTATTAATATTTAAATCTATTTCATGAAAACAGTTGCAGAAGTCTTTTCTGATGATGGCGCATTGGCAGAATTAATCGATGGCTATCGCCATCGTCCTCAGCAGGAAGATATGGCGCAGAAAATCCTGGCTGCCATTAAGCAAGGTCAAAGTCTGGTTTGCGAAGCAGGTACAGGCACCGGTAAAACAATGGCCTATCTTGTCCCGGCACTGTTATCCAGACAGAAAGTGATTGTTTCTACCGGGACGCGTCATTTGCAAGATCAACTTTATGAAAAGGATTTACCAATCGTGCTTCAGGCGTTGGCATCGCCAGCAACAACGATGGTGCTTAAAGGACGTTCAAACTACCTTTGTTTGCAACGCATGGATGTCGCGTTACATGACTCGAAAGATTTGAGTTATCAAAATATGAGTGATTTACAGGAAGTTGTGCAATGGTCTTCTTCAACAAAAACGGGTGATATTAACGAACTGGGTATGATTGAAGAAAACTCGTTCATACGCCCCATTATCACATCAACTACAGAAAACTGTCTTGGTCAGGGCTGCCCTGAATTTGAATCCTGTTTTGTTTTTAAGAATAGAAAGAAAGCACTGGAATCTGATTTGGTTATTACCAATCATCATTTGTTGTTAGCAGATATGGGATTACGTGAAAGTGGTTTTGGTGAAGTGTTGCCACTGGCGGATCTGATTCTTTTTGATGAAGCCCATCAATTACCGGAATTGGCTTCTACCTATTTCAGTAAAACAATGAGTAGTCGACAGTTGCTTGAATTGGTAACTGATACTCAAACTGCCGCACATGAAGAAGCAAAAGATAGTCAGGGCTTGACCGAATCCCTGACAAAGTTTGAAAAATCAATTCGGGATTTACGATTAGTCTTTGGTCGAAAAGATCAACGATTGAATTGGCAGGAAACATGGGACAAAACCGATTTATCTATTGAATTACCAACGTTAATGAAAGCATATCAAAATGTCATGGATATTCTGGAATTGTCCAGCGAACGAGGAAAACTGTTAGATAACTGCTGGCAACGGGCAAAGGAACATTACAATTATATTGAGTCTTATATGGAATCAAAAAATGAAGATTCAATACGATGGCTGGAAATTCGAGGGCATCATCTTTATTTCAATCAGACACCGGTTAATATTGCTGAAACATTCCAGCAAAGATTAAATGATTATGATGCAACCAGTGTTTTTACTTCGGCCAGTTTGGCAATAAATAATGATTTTAAACATTTTAGTCGACAGCTGGGGCTCGAGGAATGTTTGACAGAAGTTTGGAATAGTCCATTCGATTACCAGAACCAGACTCGTTTATATCTTCCTGTCGATTTACCAGAACCGAATCACCCCGGATTTTTTGATGCGTTTATAGAAAGAACGGTAAAGATTTTATCATTCAGTGATGGTCATGCCTTTGTTTTATTTACCAGTCATCAGGCCCTGAATAAAGCGGCAAATATTCTTTCTGAAAAAATTGATTATCCGATTTTTATACAAGGCCGCGCGCCACGCTCTGAGTTGTTAAATCAATTCAGGAAAACAAAGCATGCTGTGTTATTAGGTACCAGTAGTTTTTGGGAAGGAGTTGATGTTAAGGGTGAAGCATTATCTTCAGTGATCATCGACAAATTACCGTTCGCCAGCCCGGATGACCCGGTATTACAAGCGCGGCTAAACTATCTTACCAGACAAGGCAGCAATGCTTTTATGGAATATCAGGTGCCACAAGCAGCGATAGCATTAAAGCAGGGTGTTGGACGTTTAATTCGTGATGTCACTGACAAAGGTATTTGTACAATATGCGATAAGCGAATAGTTAACAAAGCTTATGGCAAACGTTTAATTAATGCTCTGCCATCAATGCCCATCACACATGATATTGAGGATATAGAACGTTTTTTCCACTAGAAACCTCTTTTAAGCGTCACACCCAAGTGACATGTATTTTATTAGTGACATTAAATTATGAAGTAATTGTTCTAAGCTATTGATAAATAAAGTTTGTTTCATTATGATGTAACCCAAAATATAAATATAAAATAGAACAAAAACACTCTTATCAGTTCTGTTGAAGGTTTTGGGGAAACTAGAATGAGCAATCGTAGACTTGCTTTACTTGAATTTGATATGGGCTGGTCTATGTGGTTAACGGAAGCGCATTTACCTTTCCATATAGGTCGACATCCAGATAATGATTTAAGAAATTCAAGCAATTGTGTCTCTCGCAAGCATTGCCTGCTTGATCTTAGAGACAATGAACTCTGCATCATCGATACAGGTAGTTCAAACGGTACGGTCTTACATAATCAGGTCCTTCAAAACCAGGAGTTACCTCTAAAAGATAAAACCTGTGTGCTTTTATCAGATATGATGATCTGGATTACGCCTTGTGATCATCAGGGTTATCTTATACAGGAAGAAGCATTAAAAACGTTTACAGGCAGTCATGAAGCGTTAGCGATGAATCATGGAGTTTGTCTGGTTGATATTTGTGATTCCATGCAAATTGGTTTAGATGAAGTCAATCATATTTCTCAAATGTTGCGTGCTACTATCATTGGACGAGAACAGGAAAAATTACTACTGCTAAAACACATGGGTGATGGCTATCTTGCTGTGTTTGATTCCAGTTTACCTGCTATATCTGCGGCCAAAAGATTACTTAACTGGCAAGCAACAAGTAATGAAAATATGTTTTCTGCAAATATTCGTGTCTCCCTTGATTCAGGTATTACTCACCCCAGTCATGGTCATGACAGAACAGGTTTACCGATTTGCCGTGCTGCCCGTATTGAAAAAACACAGAAGCGTGATATTGAAATACCCGGAAATGAAATTGATAAATTAAAACCTTACAACCGCTGTGTACTGACAAGTAATATGAGCAAAGTGCTTGATACTACTGTAGATGAAAGGTACACATTCATAGGTAAGCGAATGTTAAAAGGCTTTGCAAACGAAATGCATTCAATCTATCAATACAATAATTAATTTGCTCTAAATAATCTTCAATTATCACAATCTTCAGTCATAATTAATAATGTTATGACAGCAAATACAATCAAGATCATCCAGATAACAGATACTCATATTATTGATGATGGTGCGCCATCATTTAATGATTTTGATACAACTGCCAGCTTGCATCAGGTAGTAGAAAAAATCAGGGAAGATGAACATGATGCTGATTGCGTTTTATTAACCGGTGACCTGGTTCATGATGCAACAAAGTCATCCTATCAGAAGCTAGCTGATCTTTTATCGAGTTTGACCACTCCACTCCTGAGCCTGCCTGGAAATCATGATCTACCTGAACTAATGGATTATGTCATGGGCGCTAATGGATATGACACGGGAAAAATATTTAAGATGGAGCCATGGCTTATTATCTTATTAGATAGCTGTGTCATAGGTGAACATAGTGGAGACCTAGCAGACTCAGAACTTGATTTTTTACGGTCAACATTGGAATCAAATAGAACATCATATTGCCTGATCGCACTTCATCATCATCCTGTCTCTGTCCACAGTAGCTGGATGGATTCAATGATATTAAAAAATGCTGAAGATTTTTTAAATATTATCGATGAATTTGAACATGTTCGGGGCATTATCTGGGGGCATATTCATCAGGAATTCAAGACAATGAGAAACAAGGTATGCCTGTTAGGTTCACCCTCAACCTGTCTGCAGTTTAAGCCGAAAAGTGATATTTTTGCGGTAGATAAAAAGCCACCTGCCTATAGAAAATTAGAGTTATTAGAAGATGGAACGTTGAAAACGGAGGTAATCTATCTATTAATATAATACTATAATTAACATTATATATATCATTTAAATAATTGATATTATTAGTTTTTGTCAGCAACTTTATTTCTTAGGTAGACTGGCGCTGCGGCTTCCACAGAAATGGCCTTATTCTCAAGAAAGTCAGTCTCTGCAAGCGTCAAAATATCTTCAGCAGATGGGTAAACATTTTCATCAATGCCGACTAAATTTTCTGAAAACACAGATTTCAACTCATCGGGATAGGTTTGCCAGCCAGATCCTGCGCCAAACCATTTACCCGCAGAAAGTGGTGCTATTTCGGTCGGAGAACAGACTCTTTCTACGATGATAGCCTGCATAACTCCAGCCTCATTCTTTTTAAACAATCCCCAGTAGATTTCCTGCATACGCGCATCTATCGCAGCAGCCACGCTATCATGATCATCAGCAAAATGTTGCGCCAATGCGGCTAATGTTGAAACCGGAATAACCGGAATATCATGTGCAAAAGCCAAACCTTGTACGACACCAATGGCAATCCTGACCCCGGTAAATGCACCGGGACCTTGTCCAAATGCAATCGCATCAAGATCAGTTATTTTTATATTTGCCTCTTTTAATAACTCATCAACCATAGGCAAAATGAGTTGGCTATGTTGCCTTGGTGCGACTTCATAGCGTTGTATGTAACTATTATCTATACCAAGTGCGGCAGAGCAGGCCTCGGTAGCTGTTTCAATAGCCAGTATTTTCATATTTACAGATTAGATTTAAAGGTTGCCGATGAGAATTTACGAAGATTATCAAATATTGGCATATTCAAGTAATTTATTTATGGGACTAGTTTGTAATTCAGTATTGATGAATTTAGTTTCAAGCTTAGTCATTGCCCCCTATAATGCCCGCCTATGTTTAAATCATTCGAATCCATGATCGGCTTGCGTTATGTACGTGCCCGCCGTCGCAATCATTTTATTTCTTTTATTTCCATGACATCGATGTTGGGACTGGCATTAGGTGTAATGGCTTTAATTACGGTGTTGTCGGTAATGAATGGTTTTGAAAAAGAATTAAAAGAACGCATTCTGGGTATGGCATCGCATGCTACCGTTATTGGCGATGGTGATGCTTTAAAACACTGGCAACCCATTGCAGAAGAAGTGACGCATCATCCAGAAATAGTAGGTGTTGCACCTTACCTTCATGCTGAAGGAATGTTGGTAAAGGACAAAAGTGTTAACGGCGCCATTATCCGTGGCATTTTACCTGATGAAGAACCCAAGGTAGCAATCGTTACAGAAAAAATGACGCATGGTAATCTGAATGATTTAAAAGGCGGCGAGTTTAATATTGTTTTAGGAAAAGAGTTAGCGCGCAAACTGGGTGTTATTGTTGGAGATAAGGTGACTCTAGTAGCGCCTCAGGCGAATGTAACACCTGCAGGGATTTTACCCAGACTTAAGCGATTTACACTAGTTGGTATATTCGAAGCCGGCATGCATGAGTTTGATAGTGGTCTGGCATTAATTCATATGGATGATGCGTTAAAATTGTTTCGTAAAACATCGCCAACCGGCTTGCGTCTAAAAACCAATGATATTCTGAAGGCACCAATGATTAGCCGGCAAGTAGCAAGTCAATTACCAGGACGTTATTGGGTGGTTGACTGGACGCAGCGTCATGCAAATTTTTTCCGTGCATTAAAAACTGAAAAGACAGTGATGTTTGTTATCTTAACCTTAATTGTTGCGGTCGCCGCATTTAATATCATTTCAACACTGGTCATGATGGTATCAGATAAGCAGGCAGATATTGCCGTATTGAGAACATTAGGCGCCAGTCCGGGGAGTATTCTGAAAATATTTATGATTCAGGGAACGATTATTGGTTTGGTTGGAATTATACTGGGCGTTGTTGGCGGAGTTTGGCTTGCATCGAATGTTGAAACAATCGTTCCTGCGATTGAATCGATGTTAGGTCGCAAATTTTTATCAGCAGACGTGTATTACATTAGCGATCTTCCATCAGACATGCATTGGAACGATGTCATTATTATTAGTATCGTGTCATTCGTCCTTTGTTTATTAGCAACCATTTATCCGGCATTGCGTGCTGCAAGTACTCAGCCTGCTGAGGCGTTACGATATGAGTGATGTATTGCTTGAAACAAAAAAACTGGGCAAACATTTTAGTGAAGGTGAATTGCGTGTCGATGTTTTGAAAGGTGTTGATTTTAGAATAAATAAAAATGAAAGTGCTGCGATTATTGGTGCATCAGGCTCAGGTAAAAGCACCTTGTTACATTTACTCGGTGGCCTTGATATTCCTGATCAGGGTGAAATTTTGATCAATGGTAATGATATTGCCGCATTAAATGATGAACAACGCGGTGAAATGCGAAACAAGCATCTTGGTTTTATTTATCAATTTCATCATTTGCTGCCGGAATTCTCTGCGTTGGAAAATGTGGCAATGCCATTGTTTATACGACGTAGTAATGAGAAGGAAGCTCTGGCTAAAGCTAATGAATTATTAAAGAAAGTAGGTTTAGGCAAACGAGTTCAACATCGTCCCGGAGAAATGTCAGGAGGTGAACGACAACGAGCAGCGATTGCCAGAGCACTGGTGACAGAGCCCGCTTGCATTCTTGCTGATGAACCGACCGGTAATCTCGATGAAAAAACAGCCGATCAGGTTTTTGAATTAATATTAGAATTAAATCAAAGTCTGGGAACGAGTTTGATCATGGTGACGCACAATCTGGAGCTTTCTAAACGGGTAGATCGGGTCGTTGAACTGAAGGATGGTGTGTTAACTGAATAAATAATTAAACGCTATTTTGTTTTACGTCTTTTTTCCCATTTGGCAATTGCACTAAATCGCCATATCAATCGAACCAGCAAATAAGTCAGAACAGAACTGATCGTTCCCATGATAAAGCAGCCTAGCAGTAGTGGCTCCCATATATGGATTAACGTATTACCAAACCAGTCCCAGGAAAATGAAAAATCAACATTTTTTTCCTTAATTCCGAGAATATTCACACCTAATCGATAGGTAAAAAAGAATAAAGGAGGAATGGTAATGGGGTTACTGACAAATGAAGAAAGAACCGCAATAGGCAGATTCATACGAAATATAATCGCCAATGCCGCTGAGCTTAGCATCTGTACTGGGAATGGAATAAAAGCGCAGAATACACCAATGGCAGCGCCACCTGCTGAAGAACGTTTATGTACATGCCATATATTCGGATCATGAAGATAATCTGAAAAAACCTGTATTCCACTTTGTTTGTGGAAGTGATCTTTATGCGGTAAATAACGTTTAATCAGGTTTCGTAAGCTCATTAAATTTCTGGTTTTTTAGTATTACTCAAAAAAAGCGCGCTATTATATACCTTTTTCAGGGAGAGAATAGTTTATGCTCGCAGGGACGCTGGCATTTATAGCAGGCATTTATTACTTGATGCAATTTACAACGCTGCCACCCCTATGGCTGCTTTTGATATTGCCATTTTTGTTTTATCTGGTTCATTTTCACCCCAAATTTCGACTTTTATTATTTTTATTCACCGGTTTTTGCTGGGCTTTAGTTTTCTCCCATATGAAAATAATAAATCAACTGGATGAAAATATTGAAAACAACGATGTTTTTATCAAGGGTGTCATAATATCATTACCGGAAGTACATCATGATCATGTTCGCTTTTTAATCGATATTGATGAAATAAGAAATTTAAATGGTGAAAAGATTTATTTTCCGGAAATAGCCCGTTTAAGCTGGTATAAAAATAAAGTGATACCCGAACCGGGTGAACAATGGCAATTAAAAGTTAAACTAAAGCGACCATACGGGTTTATGAATCCTGGAGGGTTCGATTATGAAGCATGGTTGTTAAGACGGGGAATAAAAGCGACTGGTTATATAAAGTTTGATAAACAAAATAAAAAAACAGGGGAAGATAGTCGATATTATATTCAAAAACTTCGTTTCAAAATTGCTAACAAACTCAGAGAAAATCTGGATAAACCTCTACTAGGTTTAGTGCTTGCCTTGACTCTGGGTGACCGAAGTCAACTTGAAGTTGAACAATGGGAGATATTGACTAAAACCGGGACTAGCCATCTGATAGCAATATCGGGCTTGCACCTTGGTTTAATTGCCGGCTTTATTTATTTTATAGCCCGTTTTATCTGGAGTCGTTTTTATTCTTTAACACAAAGGATCCCTGCGCCTTTGTTTGCATCGATAATGGCATTTTTCGGTGCATTCTTTTATGCGTTACTTTCTGGTTTTGCACTGCCTGCACAACGCGCATTGATTATGATAGCCGTTTTTTTACTGGCGACCTTATGGGTAAGACAGGTGTTATTTACTAATGTTATTTGTTTTACGTTAATTCTGGTACTTATTTTAGATCCCTTTGCCATTATGGCAGCTGATTTTTATTTATCGTTTATGGCTGTCTTGTTTATATTATATTTAACGCGCTTTAGACTAAATAAACATCATGAAATAACCCGCTGGGTTCATTTACAATGCCTGCTAAGTTTTGCTCTATGTCCAATACTGATTTTCTGGTTTAAACAAATTCCGGTTTATAGTGTTTTAGCGAATTTAATTACTATTCCAGTTGTAGGTTTTCTGGTTGTACCTTTATCTTTAGTCGCATTGCTGCTGCTGTTTCTGTTTCCTGTGGTTGCTCAATACTTATATGCATTGATAGATAAGATAAATGAATTTAACTGGGCATGGCTAAAATTTCTGTCTCAACAGGATAATGCCGTCATTCCTGTTGCTGCACCAAATAGTCTTTCATTATTGCTGGCAATAGCAGGGTTACTAATATTAATGATGCCTAAAGGCTTACCTGCCAGATATTCAGGACTATTATTTTTCTTGCCTTTATTGTTTCCATTTAATGAAAAATTAAAACCAGGTGAGTTTGATTTTAATTTGCTGGATGTTGGACAGGGCTTATCTGCAGTTATTCAGACTAAAAATCATACGCTTGTTTACGATACCGGTGCTAAATTTTCCAAACGGTTTAATACTGGTGACGCTGTTATAAAGCCTTATTTAAGAATAAAGGGGGTCAAGGAAATATCCAGCATGATTATCAGTCATGGGGACAATGATCATATAGGAGGTGCGAATGCGATCATAAATAATTTTAAGGTTAATAAGATTTTAACTAGTGTTCCAGAACATTCTCTCGATCAAAAGTCTGAAATTTGTCATGCGGGGCAAAAGTGGCATTGGGACGGTGTCGATTTTACGGTTTTGTATCCAGTAACAGAAACTACTTATTTGGGTAATAATGCTTCCTGTGTTCTTAAAGTGTCATCTAAAAACGGCTCTGTATTATTAACGGGCGATATTGAAAAAGAGGCTGAAGCGAGCCTGATTAAGCAATATGGCGATATGTTACATGCTGATATTTTGCTAGTGCCTCATCATGGCAGTAGAACCTCATCGACAAAGGCATTTGTTTCTATGGTCTCACCTGATTATGCTTTTATTCCGGCTGGATATAGGAATCGATTTGGATTCCCAAAAAAGGATATAATCAACCGATATGAAGATCAGGATGTGGTGACATATATTAGTTACGAATCCGGAGAATTATCAGCTAAATTTCGTGATAAACATCCGCAAATTGATGAATTTCGTACAAAAAATCGACGTTTCTGGCATCATTAACAACATTAGTCTCCAGCTGAGATTTTAGTAGCTGGATACATAAAATAATTTTATAAAATACTTTTTTGGGGTGAGAATAAGTGCTTGAATTAATTAAGGCCGGTGGTTTACTTATGTGGCCGATAATATTGTGTTCAGTTATAACTATGGCCATTATTTCAGAACGATTCTGGTCTCTTAGAGAAAATAAAGTTGCTCCGAAAAATCTCGTTGCTAAAGTTTGGCAATGGCAAAAAGTAGGTCATTTAGACAATAAACGCATTAAGGATTTACGTGCCAGTTCGCCATTGGGCATGATACTGGCGGCAGGTCTGGTCAACCGTAATCATTCTCGTGAAATCATGAAAGAAAGTATTGAAGAAGTCGGGCGCCATGTAGCGCATGATCTTGAACGATTTCTTAATTCCTTAGGTACTATTGCTTCTATCTCTCCATTATTAGGTTTGTTAGGAACGGTCATCGGCATGATTAAGGTTTTTACTGTCATTACAAGTATGGGTGTTGGTGATCCGAGTATTTTATCTGAAGGCATTTCAGAAGCATTAATCACAACGGCAGCTGGTTTATCTGTCGCAATTCCAAGTTTAATGTTTCATCGTTATTTTCGTGGAAGAATCGATGGGTTGATTGTTACCATGGAACAGGAAGCATTAAAGATGGTTGAAGTTATGCATGGCCAACGTGAGTCAGATGCTGTAACAGGAGATTAAGATGAATTTTCGTTCAGGCAAACGTGATGATGTTAATCTCGATATAACGCCTTTAATTGATGTTGTCTTTTTGTTGTTAATCTTTTTTATGGTATCAACAACATTTGAGCATAATTCGGAAATTAATATTACATTACCCGGTTCATCGAAAGAAATGACGGAAGCAAAACCTGATGCTGTTAATGTCGGTCTGGATTCTCAGGGTGTTGTTTATATCAATGACAGGGCTTTGGCCAATGCTCAAATTGAAACGATTAAAGCGGCATTATCTGAAGCATTGGTTGGTTTAAATGAACCGCCTGTCATTATTAGCGCTGATGCAAATGCGACGCATCAATCTGTTGTCAGAGTGATGGATGCTGCCCGACAGTTGGATTTGGTTAAAATTACGTTTGCCACCCAGGAAATAAAAGAAGAGTAAGGAAAACGGTTAACGTTGATATATGTTACTGTCGAAAGAATTTATTGAAGAAATCTGGCAATCCAAACATCCTCTTGGCTATCTTCTACTGCCACTAAGCTGGATTTATAAACTAATCATTATTTTAAGACGTCTATGTTATCAGTCAGGCTTGATAGCTGTTAACCAAATTGATGTGCCGGTTATTATTGTCGGTAATATTTCAGTAGGAGGAACAGGTAAAACACCACTCGTCGTCTGGCTTGCTGACTACTTTAAAAATAAAGGCTTTAAACCGGGAATTGTCAGTCGTGGTTATGGTGGCCAATTATCAGGAAAAACACAACAGGTTAGACCGGACAGTGATCCCCGGATAGTTGGTGATGAACCTGTTTTGATCTCTAAAAGAACAGCTTGTCCTGTTGCAGTTGCTGTTAAAAGAAGAAAAGCAGCTGAAGAACTGATCGAATATTGTGATTGTGATCTGATTCTTTGTGACGATGGGCTACAACATTATTCTTTAGCCAGAGATATAGAAATTTCGGTGATAGATGGCCAACGTCGTTTTGGTAATAATCGTTGCCTGCCAGCGGGACCTTTACGGGAACCGATTAGTCGCCTCAAGTCAGTAGACTTTGTTGTAAGTAAATATGTAGCAGCAAGACATGAATATAAAATGGAATACAGTTATGGTGATTTGGTGTCTTTAACCGAGCCGGTAAAAACGTGTCCGGTTTC
Source organism: Pseudomonadota bacterium (assembly GCA_013112535.1). Taxonomy (GTDB): domain Bacteria; phylum Pseudomonadota; class Gammaproteobacteria; order Eutrophobiales; family Eutrophobiaceae; genus UBA7359. The sequence goes on along the minus strand of JABFGI010000001.1, from coordinate 653,225 downwards.
AGAACTTGCTGGCGAAAGCGTGCACGTGATAGCCGGTATCGGCAACCCCGATCGTTATTTTTCCTACCTCCGTAATCAAAAGATAAAATTAATTTTGCATGAATTTCCAGATCATCATGCTTTTATTGCAGATGATATTAATTTTAATGACGGTTTACCGGTGGTGATGACAGAGAAAGATGCGGTAAAATGTACGGCATATGCTACACAACTACACTGGTATTTACCGATTACGGCAACATTGCCTGATTCGTTTACCTATCGACTTGATGCTTTAATGAAGGACATTATTAATGGACAAAAAACTACTTGAGATTTTAGTGTGCCCGGTTACTAAAGGGCCCTTACATTACGATAAGGAAAACCAGGAGTTAATTTCCATATCTGCAAGACTGGCTTATCCTATCCGTGATGATATTCCTGTTATGTTAGAAGATGAAGCAAGAGCTATTACAGAAGAAGAAGCGGAAAAATTAAAGTAGTGTCAGCTTTCAAATCAGTACCATTCAATATAGTTATACCGGCACGTTATGCTTCTACACGCTTGCCAGGTAAGTCGTTATTAAAAATCAGGGATAAGCCATTAATCCAGCATGTGTTTGAAACTGCTTCAAACACACAAGCTAAAAATATTGTTATTGCGACAGATAATGATGAAATAGAAAATGTTGCTAAGTCGTTCGGTGCTAATGTAGTAATGACCTCTGAAAATCATCAATCTGGTACAGACAGAATAGCTGAAGTTGTAAAAATTCTTCAGTTAAACGAAGATGAAATTGTTGTGAACCTACAAGGAGATGAGTATGGATTGCCTGCTTCATTAGTTGAACAGGTTGCATCAAACTTGTTTGATAATCCGGATAAGCAATTAGCAACCTTGTGCGAAGCAATTACATCCATGGAAGATTACACAAATCCTAATGTTGTAAAGGTAGTATTTGATAAAAATAATACCGCACTTTATTTTAGTCGTTCTCCTGTTCCGGCAGATCGAAGTGGGGGTTTACCTGAACAGGCATTTCGACATATTGGACTTTATGCATACCGGGCAGGTTACCTGCAGGAATTTACTGAACTTCCAGCTTGTGAGCTGGAGAATATTGAAGCACTTGAACAATTACGCGTCTTATACAACGGCGGAAAGATACATGTTGCTGTTGCTGTTGCTGAAGCAGGATTAGGTATTGATACTGCTGAGGATTTGGCGATGGCCAGAGCAGGAAATTAGATTTGGTTATTATCTCGCTCTGTATGTAATACGACCTTTGGTTAAATCATAAGGCGTCATTTCAACAGTGACCGTATCTCCAGTAAGTATACGAATATAGTGTTTACGCATCTTTCCAGAAATATGAGCCGTAACGACATGTCCATTCTCCAGTTCAACGCGAAACATTGTGTTTGGTAAGGTTTCAACAACGGTTCCTTCCATTTCGATTTGGTCTTCTTTTGCCATACAGTCCTCGTTTATTAAAAAAGGGCGAATTTTGCACTAATTTTGCGTCACTGCAAAGTCTAATGTGCTGAATTTCTTCCATTTTTCATTAATAAAACACTCAACTGGCTGATATTCGATCTTGTATTTCATTTTATTGCATTCAGCTATCCAATATCCGAGATAAAGCCATGTAAATCCACGCAGACGACTTTGCTCAATAAGATATAAAATGGCATATTTTCCCGGACTACGATGCTGGGAATCAGGGTCAAAAAAAGTATAAACAGCTGAAAAAGCATTCTCGAGTTGATCCACAACAGCTACAGCAATAAGTCTTTTATTCAGTCTGAATTCAAATAAGCGTGTTTCTGACCATGAAGACCAGAGAAAATTTTTATAGTCGTCCCTGGTTGGATTATCCATGCCGCCTCCAGGATGGCGCATAGCTAAATATTTTGTATAGAGTTCAAAGTGCTCTTTCTGAAAAACAGCATCAACAATTTCAATTTTTAAATCCTGATTTTTTTTCCAGGTTCTTTTCTGGCTTCGTCGAAATTTAAAATCATTAACCGGTATGCGAATAGGGATACACTCTGAACATTTAGTGCAATAAGGTTGATAAAGGTGCTCGCCACTTCGTCTAAAGCCGTTGGCAACGAGGGTTGAATATAAAACTTTATTTTTTGGGAAAACCGGATCTACAAAAAGGCTGGACGCTTCACGATTCTTGAGATAATTGCAGGAATGTGATGGAGAAAGAAAAAAACGCAGTCTTTTAGATTGATTATCCATATTTACGATTCAGATGACTGGAATAATATTTTGTCATCATTACAAAAGTTATTCAAAATTTGTACAAATAATTCTCTTTGAATCGGCTTGGCACCAAGTGTTTGTAAATGAGGAGAATGTACCTGGCAATCAATCAGTCTAAAGTCTTTCTGTTTAAGTAGTTGAGCCAGGTACACTAATGCAACTTTTGATGCGTCAGATTCAAAACTAAACATGGATTCGCCAAAAAAAACTTTTCCCATAGCAAGCCCATATAATCCTCCAATCAGTTTTTTGTCTTGCCAGCATTCAACCGAGTGAGCATATCCTGATTCAAATAATTTTGTATAAGCCAGCTTTATATCGTTTGTTATCCATGTGTCTTCAATATGTTTTCTGGCTGCAGCGCACGCATTAAGAACATCAATAAATACTGTGTCGTAAGTTATATTAAATTTATTTTGTCGCAGGCGTTTAGCAAGGCTTCTTGATATTTTTATTTCTTCCGGAAGTAGTACACAACGTGGATCAGGTGACCACCACATTACTGGTTGACCTTCATTAAACCAGGGAAAGATTCCCTTTTTATAGGCATCTAATAATCGTTCTGTTGATAAATCACCGCCAATGGCGAGCAGGCCATCCGGATCACGTAAAGCTTTATTTAAAGGAGGAAAATCTGTTGCCAATAAATTATCTTCAACCCAGTAAAGTTGATTTGAAGTCGGTTGATTATCACTTTGCGTCATACTTTAAATTTGTATGGAAGATGATTATTTAATGACTCGATATGTTCAAGCATAATAACGGTCTCTCTATCCAGAAAATTTGCGATAGCGTCATGAAAGTCATTTTCCTTAACCCAGTGTGCAGAAGGAATCGCGATTGGTTCAAATCCACGCGCTAATTTATGTTCGCCCTGAACACCTGCATCCAGTTTTTTTAAACCTTTATCTATCGTGTATTCTATAGTCTGATAATAGCACAATTCAAAATGCAAATAGGAAAGTTGGCGACTGCAACCCCAGTGTCGACCGTATAATGTGTCGTTGTCGCACATGGCAAATGCACCAGCTATTGTTTCGTTATCAAGATTTGCCAATATTAACAAGGTTTGATCGGGCAGTGCTTTACCAATCGATTTAAAAAAATTTAATGTTAGACGTGGTTCGCCCCATTTTTTATAAAATGTAGAAGCATAAAATTGATAGAAAATTTCCCATTGTTCAGTTGTAATTTCATTACCGGAGAAACATTGTATTTCAATATTGGCTTTTTTTATTTCGCGACGTTCCTTTAAAATTTTTTTTCGTTTTTTTGATGTTAAAGAATCCAGGAAATCCTGAAAATCTCGGTATTCATGATTGAACCAGTGATACTGGCATGTGAGTCGTTTTAATCCGTTGTTATCTATCAAAAAATCAATATCCTGTTCATTAGAAAACAGAAAGTGCAACGATGAATAACTCTTTTCATTCATTAAGGAAATTGCTGCGTTTAATAATGTTTTTTTTATCAGCTTATAATCATGGTTTTTATTTACCAATAATCTGGAACCGCAAACAGGCGTGAATGGAATGGCTGATACGAGTTTGGGATAATAATCTCTTCCTGATTGTTGATAGGCGTCAGCCCACGCCCAATCAAAGACAAATTCGCCATAAGAGTCCTGTTTTATATATAGAGGAAGAACACCAAGTAACTCATTATTCTTTTCAATAACGATATGCGATGGCTGCCAATGTTGATTCTCAAGGCATCCAAATTTTTCAAGGCCAGATAAAAAAGGATAAGAAAGAAACGGGTTGTTTGAATAATCGAGGTCTTGCCATTTTTCAGGAGAAATCGTTTGAAGATCGCTAACGATTCGCCAATCAAACATTATTCATTTTTAAGGTGCAATCGAAATTTCAGGCCCCAACGCACTTAATGTCGCTCTCTTGGAACCACTAAGCGAAAAATAAGTTTCCTTGTAACTGCCATTTTCCAGCATAAAACGAAATGTCACGGTACTACCATTCATAAGTGCATTTAATTTTTCAGAAGAGACGACATTGTTTTCGGTATAACCAAGAATGAACTCACTCCACGCCAAATCAGTTAAGCAAGGTGCATCGTTAACGGAACGATTATCGAGTAAACTGGCATCTATTTGATAAGTTGGACACGAACGTTTTGCCAGTATGTCCAGTGCTGTACTTAAACTGAAACGAGAGCGGATCGCACCGACATGATCTTTGTAAATTTCCAGGCTATACCCCTCTTCATTTTGAGTGTAGGCAACCTGGGTCTCTGAATTATTATTAGTATCAGTATGGGTAATAACACTCCAGTCTGCATGCGCCAGAACCGGGCAAAGGAGTAAAAAGACACCGAATTTTGATGCTAAATTTTTCAATTACAAACCACCCTGTAAGTAATTTTTATTACAATTAAACATATTACACAGCTAAATCAGTAGCTATAATTAAAGTAGTATATACAGTAAAGATGCCAAATTACCAATTTTTAACATAAAAATGAAGCGAAGAGCATTTATTTCAAGCGTTTTATCAACATATTTGATGTCATTTCAAGCACGATTAAACGCTGTCGAGGTGATTAATATGGTCACAAAGTCAAATATGACAGGATTAGTCAACAATCCTGTTTTCTTGCAACATCATATAGCTCCAGGGCATCCCGAAACGCCTGACAGAGTGAAATTCATTCAAAATAAATTAATTGAGACTGGTTTATTGCAGCAATTATCAAACATTGATTTAAAAGCAGGAGATATTGAACAATATATAAAATCACTTCATACCAGTGAACATATTGCTTCAATAAAGAATAATTTGCCTTTAGCACATAAAGTCGCAGAAGCCAGTGTTCGCGGATGTCTTGCTGCTGTAGATGAAGTTGCAACAGGTAAATTAAACAATGCTTTTTGTTTGTCACGTCCACCGGGTCATCATGCGCTGAATACAGGCAGGGAAGAAGGCTTTTGTTATTACAATACAGTTGCAGTTGCTGCGCGATACGCACAAAAAGAATATGGCTTTAAAAAAATACTCATCATTGACTGGGACTACCACCATGGAAATGCTACAGAAGCAATGTTTTATGATGATCCAGATGTTTTGTTTTTTTCAACTCACGATCAATTTGCTTACCCGGGTACAGGCGACCCGGGTAAAAAAGGTAGTGGTGAAGGACTGGGATATAACATCAATATTCATCTTCCTTGCGGTAGCGGTGATGAAAAAATGCTCGACATTTATGAAAATGTTTTAATGCCAGTGGCAGAAGAATTTAAACCTGACATGATATTTATTTCAGCCGGTTTTGATAGTCGTGAAGATGACTTGCTAGGTTGCTTTAAGGTGACTGATGATGCATACATTAAAATGACACAACTCGTTATGCAGATTGCTAAGAATAATTGTAATGGACGTATAGTCTCTTTACTTGAAGGAGGATATAACCTGCAAGGGACAGCAAAAGCAGTGGTGTCTCATGTAAATACATTACTAGAATTTAAATAAAAGATACTTCCGATTAAAATTCAATCAAATAGAGCTAAAGTTTTTATTGATATTAGTAGATAGAATATAGATGACAAAAAATTACATATCATCATTATTGCTCAGTCTTTCAATCTTTCTTTTATTGTTGATGGGAGTATTAATTTATCTAACCTATAGTACCAATACAGTCTTTCGTAATGATGCTTATATTATTAATGCGACAGGAATGATTCGTGGATCTATTCAGCGTTTGAGTAAATTTGAACTAACTGGATGCACTCAGGTTTGTGATGATATTTCCGATGCAATTGATTTCAAAATCAATGATATATTGAAAATCAATTATGTAGACGAACATGCCCATGAAGCAACTCAGTTTTCCAAACAATTGAAAGCGCTTGCTGAATCATGGCAGCAATTAAAAATACTTCATGGCGAATACAGAAGTAATCCCGATGAAAAAACAAAAAACGAAATTATTGCCATGAGTGAGTATTGTTGGTCGCTTGCCGATACACTCGTAATGAATGCGCAAATTACAACTGAAGGTAAATTGGAAAGAGTGAAAATGTTTTATCCTGTTTCTGTCCTGATTGTTTTAGGTAACATTCTTTCTATATTCATTATATTTACAACGGTCAGAAAAAAACTCGAACATCATGCAGCAATTGATGCGCTTACCGGTATTTATAATAGATATACTTTTGAACAAGTTCTGGAAAATGAAATCTATCGTTCTCTCAGGTTTGATCGAAGTTTTACCATTTTGTATTTTGATATAGATAAGTTTAAAAATATCAATGATAGCTTTGGTCATCATATTGGTGATACGGTACTTATAGAAATAACCAAGCTGGTTAGAAAATCGATTAGAAAGATTGATACTTTATCAAGGATAGGCGGTGAAGAATTTTCAATTATCGTGCCTGAAATTAGCAAAAGCGATGCTTATAAGATGGCAGATAAAATCAGAAGTGCAGTAGAAAATCACCATTTCACCCTGGGTGAAAAAGTGACGATCAGTATTGGTGTTGCTGAATATAGTAAAAATATGCATAAGGAAGAGCTTATAAGCCAGGCAGATAAAGCAATGTATAAAGCGAAACAGAATGGCAGAAATAGGGTAGAACTCTATGACTAGGCTTTAACTGTCAGAATCACCTGATTTTGTATAAATCGGAAAAGGCATGACATTTGTGCCATTTTCAGAACCTTCTGTGATTTTAGCCGTACCTTCTTTTGTGACTTCATCAATACGAATAATTGAGTGCATTGGAATATAGGTACGTTTGACACCCTCGAATTCGTTTTTGAGGTTTTCTTCCGTAGGATCAACGACAACAGAGGTTTTTTCGCCAAAAATCAGTTCTTCAACCTCGATAAAACCAAACATAATGCCGTGGTCGACATTTTGTGCGTAGATCTCATAGACTTTACCCTGATTGTGGAAAATAACTTTAAATATTTGATTGTCTGGCATTTCGGCTTCCATTTTAGTACGTGTATTCAAAAAAGCGGCGAATCATAACATAGTTCCCGCCGATCACTACATCTCATAGATCAAATTGCCACCTGGACCAAGCGGTAACCCCGTCCAAATCCAGACAATCAATAATAATAACCACACGCCCAAAAAGGTGAGGGTATATGGCAACATCATAGCAACTACTGTACCGAGTCCGGATCCACGGACATATTTTTTCACTTCCATGATGATAATAATCATATAAGGATTCATCGGTGTAATGACATTACTGACCGAATCACCAACGCGATAGGCCGCCTGAGTTAACTCAGGACTAATTCCTACCTGCATTAACATCGGTACAAAAACGGGAGCAAAGAATGCATATTTGGCTGAAGAGGAACCAATGACAAGATTAATAACAACGGCCATTAGCACAAAACAACTTAATAAAAAGGCATCGTGCACCATCAGATCTTTAAGAAACTGTCCGCCAGCAATAGCCAGCATTTGACCCAAACCGGATTGATTAAATGCAGCAATAAATTGTGCGGCAAAAAAAGCCAGGACAATATAAGGCCCTAATCGACTCATGACCTTACCTAATATCCTGGCAACATCGCGATCATTTTTAACAGTGCCAACCAAAAGACCATAAAGTAAACCGGGAATAAAAAAGAGTATAAACAGCAGGGGAACAGTCACTTCAATCCATCGATCAAAACGGTTGCCCATGCCAGACAATGGACCATTAGTTAAGGTGATACAAAGATAGAGAATAATAAGTAATATAAAAACGGACGAAGATGAATAAAGTAAAGCCCGTTTTTCATTACTGCCAGCTTTTACATAATCATCATTCAGGTTCTGATTGGCAACACCTTCTACTGAAGGTTCAACAAAACGTTCGGTAACAAACCAGCCGGTCAATGTTAATACAACAGAAGAAACTATCATGAACCACCAGTTACCGGTGATGGCCACTTGATAATCTGGATCGATGATTTGCGCGCCTGCCTGAGTAAAACCGGCAAGCAAAGGATCAAGTGCCGTTATAAAAAAGTTTGCACTAAAGCCAGCAGATACTCCGGCAAAAGAAACTGCAATACCGGTTAAAGGTGATCGTCCCGCAGCAATATAAAGTGCCGCCGCAACTGGAATTAAAACAACATAGCCAGCATCCAATGCAATGGATGAAAGAATGCCCAACAACATTGTTGCCGGTGTTAAAAAACGTTTATTAACATGCGTGATGCAAAAGTGTAACAGCGCAGGCAGGAAACCGGTTTTTTCTGCAAGTCCAATACCTAACATTCCAACAAGAACAATGCCGAGAGGTGGGAAGAGAATGAAATTATTTACCATGGTAGATAACATCCACCATGTGCCAGCAGAAGACATTAAATTAAATGCGCTGATTGTATTGCCTTTCGGATCAACAACAGACAAGCCAATCGAAGAGATTATTGCCGATAGAAAAAAAATAATGATTGTGCCTATGACAAACAGGCTTGCTGGATCAGGCAGTTTATTCCCTGTCTTTTCTATTATAGTCAGAAACTTCATTCTTGAACGATACCAGAGATGAAATGATTAAGACCATTGATATAGGTATTACCACTAAACATATATCCGTCATTATGATTACCTTGGATATCCAGAAATGTTTTAGGTTCGTTGGCGGCGTTAAATAAATCCTGTCCAAATTTGTAGGGAACAATTTCATCAGTGGCGCTATGAATAACAAGCACCGGGCTGTGTATGTTTTGCATTCGGTTAATAGACGGATATTTAATACGTGCCAATAAGCTGGTTGGCAAATAGGGATAATAATGTTTCCCTATCTCTGCAATTGAAGTAAAACTTGATTCAATAATCAATCCGGTGGCTTGATGCTTTTCGGCAAGCCATGCAGCAATTGCACCACCTAATGAACGGCCAAAGATGATAATGTTGTCTGGTTTGACATTCTTTTCTTTAATTAAATAATTCCAGGCTGTTTCAGCATCAATGTAAGTGCCTTTTTCAGTAGGTTTACCGGTACTTTTGCCATAACCGCGATAATCGATGATAAATACGGACAAGCCAAGTTTATGAAATATGTTTATGCTGCCGAGTCGATGAGAAATATTTCCAGCATTTCCGTGAAAAAAGAGTAAGGTTGCTCGTGCATTCGGGTTAGGTATCCACCATGCATTAAGTTCAATGCCATCATTTGTTTTCAATGTCAGGTCTTCATAATCAAGAGACAGGTAATCTGGCGTTGTTACAACTGTATTATCAGGGAAGTAGATAAAATTTGATTGAAAAAAATGAAACATAATATTTAAAGATAGCCAGGTAGATAGAAGTATGAAAATTAATGATAGAAATAGTCGTTTTAATTTTTTTCCCATTTCAATATGTGTCTTTACTATAAAGATTTAAAGGATATCCTCGATAAACCATGCTGAAAAAGCATGGCGACCTTCAATAGCGGATTTTTTATAAATTGCTGACGCCTGTTGTCGGACTGTTTTTTCCTGTGTATTTCTGATAATTGCAATTTCTTTGAGACTCAAACCTTTTAACAGTAACCAACCTATCTCTATTTCACTGCTTGTCAGATTCCAGTCCGAAAACTGCTGTGTAATAACATCGCGAAGTTGCTTACGTGTTTCAAGTACATATTCATCAGGAACTGTTTTCGGTTTTGTTGCCGTTTTCAGGGCTAGCTGCAAAGATTTAATTTCACGTTTTTGCTTAAGTAATTCTATTAGAAACCAGACAATCGCTAAAAAAGAAAAAAAGACGATGATTGCTTCTTTGACAATATGTCCCGTGTCAGCACCATGAGAAAGATCGTCGATAAGATCGGCTCCACTAGCGACAACTACGATGGTAAAAATAAGGATAAAGATAATAGCTTCTTTTACCTGAGGTCTGTACAAAATGGCTTCCTCTTTAATAACAGTAACTTATGATATAGGGCAAATGTACCATACGTTGCTTTTTATCGCATTTGTCCGATGATTTTTTGTATCAAATACACAATGATTAATTCTAACTTAATTAAATGAAGGAATTGAAATGAGCAACGAAATTCGTGTCTGGGATCCATTAGTCAGAATTTTTCACTGGAGTCTGGTGCTGGCTTTTACTGTTGCATATCTAAGCGGTGAAGAAGAAAGTAGTGTGCATATTTATGCCGGATATGTCGTGCTGGGACTAATTTCATTTCGACTGGCATGGGGTTTTATCGGTAGTCATCATGCACGGTTTAAAAATTTCATCTACTCACCAAAAAGACTTACTCAATACCTTAAAAGTTTAATGGCTAAAAAACCGGAACATTACCTGGGGCATAATCCGGCTGGTGGATACATGATCGTGGCAATGTTAACTTGTCTCGTCGTTGTAACGATAAGCGGACTCAAGGTCTATGCTATAGAAGAAGGTAAAGGGCTTCTTGCCGCTAATACTCCGACACTAACGATTATCAATTCCAGTTATGCGGATAGTAATGAATACGAAGATGATGAAGACGATGAATATGAATCTGGCTACAAAGGAGACAAAGAAGGAGAGGAGTTTTGGGAAGAAATACACGAAATTTCATCGAATCTGATGTTGCTACTTATTTTTTTACATGTTGCTGGAGTGGTTGTTTCCAGTCGGTTACATGGTGAAAACCTGGTCAAAGCAATGTTTAATGGAAAAAAGCACAACATATAGATTAATTAGACGAAGGCAGTCGTTTCCAGACATAAAATACTGCAGGAATAACAATGAGTGTTAATAATGTTGAACTGACCATTCCGCCAATCATTGGTGCAGCAACTCGAGTCATAATTTCTGATCCTGAACCATTTATAAACATTATGGGTAACAGTCCTACAATAGTAGAACAGGTTGTCATTATAATGGGTCGTATTCGTTGACTTGCTGCTTCAGTGATAAGGTCAGTTAGTCTTTTTTCTGAAGATTTTAATCGTGCTACGGCTTTATTAAGAAACTCGACCATCAGGACACTATCTTGAACTGCAATCCCTGCCAGAGCAATAAAACCAACGCCTACAGCTACTGATAGATTGTAATTTAATATATATAAAAACCATGCGCCTCCGCCTAAAGCAAATGGCAGAAATCCTATGATTAATACTACATCTCCTAACTTTTTAAAGTTTAAATAGAGCAATAAAAATATAATAAAAAAAGTAATGGGCACGACTATTTTTAAACGTTCCATTGCTCTTAACATGTACTCATATTGACCTGACCAACTGATTGAGTAACCTGGAGGTAAATCTACAGTCTTCACAACATGTTCTCGTGCTTCATTCACATAACTGCCCAGATCACGATCCCTGGTATCAACATATATCCAGCCGTTAATACGTGCATTTTCACTTTTAATCATCGGCGGGCCATCTGTTACATTAATAGATGCAACATCTCCCAAAGGTATTCTTGCACCTGCAGGCGTAATAATGGGCAACAAACGCAACTGTTCCAGTGAGTCACGAAGCTCACGTGGATAACGAATATTAATCGGATAACGTTCCAGACCTTCTACTGTTTCGGCGACATTCATTCCACCCACTGCTGTACGTACAATATTCTGGATATCATTGATGTTAAGTCCTAACCGAGCGGCGTTAACTCTATCAATATCAACTGTAAGATATCGTCCACCTGCAACACGTTCAGCATAGACGGATGCGGTGCCGGGAACATTTTTTAGTACTTTTTCAATCTGCAGGCCAATATTTTCAATCATTTTAAGATCGCTGCCTGCTATCTTAATACCGACGGGTGTTTTAATACCTGTGGCTAACATATCGATACGCGTTTTGATTGGCATTACCCATGCGTTGGTAATTCCAGGTAATTCCACCACACTGTTTAATTCAACTTTAAGCTTCTCCATCGTCATTCCTTCGCGCCATTCATCGCGTGGCTTAAACCGAATCAGTGTCTCAATCATTGTCAGGGGAGCTGGGTCAGTTGCAGTTTCAGCACGACCAATTTTTCCAAATACTGTATCAACTTCAGGAACAGTACGAATTAATTTATCTGTTTGCTGTAATATTTGTTGTGCTTTACCGATTGAGATAGAGGGTAATGTTGTTGGCATATACATCAAATCACCTTCATCCAAATCGGGCATAAATTCACTACCCAATTTTGTGAAAGGCCAAAGTCCGACAAGCATAATAATTAACGCGATGAATACTGTCGCAACTGGAAAGCGAAGCACGATACTTATAATTGGTTTATATGTAGAAATTAATAATCGAGAAATAATATTTTTCCCTGAGGAAGTAATACGACCTTTTATAAAACATCCAAGCAATACAGGAATAACGGTAATTGCAAGAATGGTTGCCGATATCATTGCATAAATCCAGGTAAAGGCCAGTGGCGAAAACATACGGCCTTCCTGTGCCTGTAATGTAAAGATGGGTAATACACTCAGCCCGGTTATCAGTAACGAGAAAAACAATGGTGGTCCAACTTCGGTTGTTGCTGCGGCAATTACTTTCCAATGATCCGTATTAACATTTTTATGTTCAATGTGTTTATGAACATTATCAATCATAACAATAGCAGCATCGACCATAACACCAATCGCAATAGCTATTCCCCCCAGAGACATAATGTTGGCATTGATGCCTTGTATATTCATGATAATAAACGCCATCAATATTCCGAGAGGAAGACTGATAATAACAACCAAAGCAGATCGTAGATGCAGTAAAAAAAAGAAACAAACCAGTGTTACCAGAACCAGTTCTTCCAGTAATGCCTCTTTTAAAGTGTTAATCGCTCGTTCTATTAAACCGGAACGATCATAGGTTTCAACGATTTCAACACCATCAGGTAAGCCTTGTTTTAATTCTTTTAATTTATCTTTTACTAAATCAATTACTTTTTTGGCATTGTCACCCCAGCGCATGACAATAACACCACCAACAACTTCCCCTTCACCATTGAGTTCAGCTATGCCACGGCGTAATTGAGGACCAATTCGTACTTGTGCGACATCGTTAAGCAAGATCGGTGTGCCTCTTACATTGACGCCTATCGGAGTATTACGCAATTGTTCAAGTCCGGTAATGTAACCTGTAACCCTGACCATATATTCGGCTTCTGCCATTTCAATAACGGAAGCACCTGCTTCTTGATTAGCTTTTTTTATGGCATTACTAATTCTTGATATGGGTATATCGTAGGCACGTAATTGATCAGGATCGACAACCACCTGGTATTGTTTAACCATCCCACCAATGGTAGCGACTTCAGCAACCCCCGGAACAGTTTGTAACTCATACTTAAGAAACCAGTCTTGCAGCGAACGTAGTTGTGACAAGTCGTGATTACCTTTCCGATCAACCAATGCATATTCATAAATCCAGCCAACCCCGGTGGCATCTGGTCCAAGTTCAGGTTTTGCTCCTGGAGGTAATCTACTTGTCACCTGACTTAAATATTCAAGTACTCGAGATCGTGCCCAATAAAGATCCGTGCCTTCTTCAAAAATGACATAAACATAAGAGTCGCCAAAAAATGAATAACCTCTGACTGTAACCGCGTAAGGAACAGATAACATTGCTGTTGTTAGAGGGTAGGTTATTTGATCTTCCACTACCTGTGGTGCTTGCCCGGGGAAAGGTGTTTTTATGATGACTTGCACATCTGAAAGATCCGGTATCGCATCTACCGGTGTCTGCTTGATAATATACACGCCACTTATCATGACGATAACGGTGACTAAAATAATCAGGAATCGATTATTAATTGACCATTTTATGATTTGCTTAATCATGTTATTCCTCTCTCACTTCAGAGTGATCCATTTGATGAGTCTTCATAGATTCATCAACAGATTGCATACGATTAAGACTTGCTTTGAGGTTTGACTCAGAATCAATCAGAAACTGTGAAGAAATAACAATATCATCACCTTCGTTTAATCCCGAAATAATTTCTACTCGATCTCCACTCTCCATGCCAGCAACAACTTCCTGTGCTTTAAAACGACCATTACCAAGCGCTTTAATGACCCGTTGTTGACTGGAATCCCGTATCAAGGCTTCACGTGGAATGCTTATGATATCTTTTTTTTCTCCAGCAAATATAGTGACATGTGAATACATATTGGGTTTTAATTTTTCTTTCGAATTATCAAAACGCAATCGAACGCGTAGAGTTCGTGTAACAGGATCAAGATCGGGATAAATATATTCGACAGTTCCTTTCCAGATAGTACCCGGCATTGAAGGTAATGTAGCGTCAGCACTTTGACCCGCCTCAACCCAGTTTGCTTGTCGTTCAAATACTTCAGCCAATAACCAAATGGTATCAAGATTGGCAATACTTAAAACCTGTGTTTCCGGTTTGATATACATCCCTTCGCGTACACCGAGATTGATTAACACGCCTGATTGAAGCGCATAAAAACGAATGTTCTGAGTTACTTTTTTATCTTTTTCTAATCTGTCAATCTGTGATTTTGAAATACCTAATGCAGAAAGTTTTTCTTTCGATGCTTCAGCCAATAACCGGTTGCCACTCGCTAATGCTTGTAAGTATTCTTCCTGTGCATTTACCAATGGTGGCGAGTAAAGCTCGAATAAAAGCTGACCCTTATTAACTTGTTCCCCTTCAGCACGAACTTGTAGCTTTTCTATCCAACCTTCTGTTCTTGTATGTATATGAGTGATTCGTGTTTCGTCATAATCTATATAACCCACTGTGCCAATCCTTTTCCATAATGGCCCGCGTTCTACCTTGGTCGTCCGTACACCGAGATTATTAATAACTTCTGGACTTATCTTTACAATAGAACTTTCCTCAAACATGTTCTTTTCATTACCTTCATATACAGGGATTAGATCCATGCCCATTGGAGACTTGCCAGGTTTATTTCGACGATAACCCGGGTTCATTGGTGCAACCCAATACATAACTTTTTTCTCTTTTCTGTCAGAATTTGAATGGTCAGCATATTCTTTCGAGTTCATGCCTGAATCCGACTTTTGCACTAATTGCGAGATGTCGAAGTTCTTTTCAAATAAGACACCAACTGAAAGCCCAATGATTAGTAAAATAAATATTAGAATTATTTTTTTCATAGCGTTTCTCTTGTGTAATACAATAAGTTGGCTTGTGACTTGGCACGATCAATACGAATTTTCAACATATCTAATTGCGTATTTAACTCAGTTAATCGGGCACGCATCAACGTTGTAAAATCGGTTAGATCATTTTGATACGCTTTTAATGTGGATTCTGAATTTTGCTCGGCATCAACAACAGCTCGTGTTTCATATAATTCAAGCCGTTTACCTAAACGCACCCAGTTTGCATGTTCCTTCTCAACTTGTCGTTTAAGTTCCAATAAACGATCGGTGCGAGCAAATTGAGACGCCTGATGCTCAAGTTTCCTGGCAGACAATTGTTTGTCTTGTCTTTTGTCGGTAAAAAAAGGTAAATCAACCATGACCATGGCAGAAGCAAAATCATCCCTGCTACTACCATCCAGATTACTTCCGGAACGTTGTCCATAACTAAGATCGATCATCCAGCCGGGCTTATATTGCTCCTCGGCTATCTTGATGTTTTTTTCATTAGCATTAATCACAGCGTCTTCCATCCTGATCATCGGATGAAAGTTTAAATTTGTAATTATTTCTTTCTCATTTGTAAACGATGATAATTCCGGAAATGTTTCAGGCAGTGGTCTTTGTGCAGAGTCATTACCTATCCATTTGGATAATTCGGCCAATGAAATTTCTTTTGCACCAACAATTTCAGCAACACGATCGTCTATCAAAGCCAACTCAAGTTGAGCACGTAGCACATCATGTTGATTATCTCTGCCGACGGCATACTGACGCTGAGTTATATCCAGTAATTGTGTAAATAAAGTACGATTTTGCTGGAGAATTGCTTCCGTTTTTACATTGAGGAACAAATCCAGATAACTATTACGCAATGAACGCAATACTTTCTTTTCCTGTTCTAATGCCTTTGCTTTATCAACATCAGCCATATCCTCTGTTCGAAGTCGTTTGTAATGTAGTGTATCGCCTCTTGGGAACGCCTGTTGAACACCAAACTGAAGTTGCGTCATGGGTTCCTGAGAACGATCAAAACTGTTAACAGGAATATTCATGACGCCAAACCTGGCTTTGGGATCAGGTAACTGCTCTGCGGCTATAGCAATTTGATTCAGGCTTTCTGCTTTTGTGTTGTATTGTTTAACAACAAAGTCGGCATCTAACGCAAGTTGTTCTGCTTCGGACAAAGTTAACTCATTTGAAAATGAATTGATTGACAAGCCTACGAGTAAATAAGCAATTAAAACTTTATAACTTTTATGAATACACATAACACACCTCTAACACAAATAAAAACGACAATTGATCTCGCAATCAATTAACGAAAACAAGGTAGCAGTGTGTTTAAATCAGAAGAACGTTATAGGTTTGAAGAGGAAGGAATATTGCTCGTTCGGGAATTGTAAAGATCCGGTAACCTGGAGGAGCCCGCGTAGAAATAATTATTTCAAGTGAGATATAACTATATAAATCGGATGAATATTTTGTCTTTTCTTTTAATTCAGAATTTTTGTCTGAGCTGAATGTTATGGTCATTGCATCACAATCACAATCACAAACACCCAAACAGCGATCATCATCTATGATATTTATCTCTTCTAATGCAATATTTTCAGGTATATGACAAGAAACGGGGGTTTCATCTGATGATTCGTGATGACTTTTAATATTATCATTAGTTGCGAAACAAGTTTGACACAATAATAACAACCAACTTCCCATAAAAAAGGATAAGGTTATAGACGCGATTTTTCGCTGTTTATTTTTTAGATGCATCAACATAGCCGTAATTATAGTACAAATTAATTCAATTTAGTTCATTTTTTAGTCAATTGAACAAAGGGTCAAATTGATGTTAATCAAAAAACTACGTGTATTTGTAATGGAATTAAAACAGAATTTTTTTTTAATCGATGTCCACCATGCATTTAATTGTTATAAAACACTACAAACCAAATGATTTCTTTGTGTTTTGACAGCCAATCTATATTTCAAGAACGATTTTACCAACGGTATGACCTTGTTCAATATGTTGGTGTGCTATCGCTGCTTCTTCTAATGACAATACTTCGCTAACGTGCACTTTTAATTTATCTTCATCAATTAATATGGCGCATTGTTCAAGTATTTCTGTTTGATAATTTTGTGCTTCTTTTAAATCGAATAACATGGGTGACAACATTACTTCAAAACTAAAACGAATATTTCTGAAACGAGCAACAGACCAGTCAATATTATTGTCGGGCAGTAAAAGGGTCACTAATTCACCGTAGTATCTTACAAGAGGGAAAAGCTTCTGTATTTCTGGACCGCCAATATTATCCAGAACAACATCAACGCCTTTACCTTCAGTCCATTGCATAACGGCCTGTTCAACGTCTTCTTCTTTATAGTTAATGATAAGGTCAGCACCAAGGCTTTTTACGAAGTCAGCTTTTTCTTTACTGCTAACAGTGGTGCATACTTTTGCGCCGATATATTTTGCAAGTTGTATTGCAACATGACCAACGCCACCGGCACCAGCATTAATAAAAACTGTTTGGCCTTTTGCAAGATGAGCACGTTCGAACAAGGCTTCCCAAGCAGTTAGTAAAACCAGAGGTGAGGCAGCGGCTTCGATAAAACTTTGTGATTTTGCTTTATGCGCTGCGAAACGTTGATTAAGCACTTTGTATTCTGCGTAATTGCCTTGTACAGAAGCAAGGCCGCCACTAAAAAAATAAACTTCGTCGCCTTGCTTGAATTTTGTGACATCTGTGCCACAAGATTCAATAATACCTGCGCCATCACAACCGAGCACAGCCGGGAAAGTCACGATAGGGTAAGCGCCCGAACGTATTTTTGTATCGACAGGATTTATTCCGGCGGCTTTTAACCTGACTTTTATGTGGTTCGGTTTTTTTATTTCAGGGGTTTTTATCTCAGTAAGGTTGAGTAATTCAAAACCCCCATATTCTGAAAGTTGAATCGCTTTCATTTTTAAAGATTATCGAGATAAGCTTCCGCATCCAGTGCTGCCATACAGCCACTGCCAGCAGAAGTGATTGCCTGGCGATAAACATGATCAGCAACATCACCTGCAGCAAATACACCGGGAATACTGGTTGATGTAGCGTCACCATCAATACCACTTTTAATTTTAATATAGCCGTTATTCATATCGAGTTGATTTGCAAAGATATCGGTATTCGGTTTATGTCCAATCGCGATGAAGACGCCTTTAAGATCGATGTCTTTTGTTTCACCGTTTTCAGTACTTTTTATACGCATGCCTGTTACACCCGTATCATCACCAAGGACTTCATCCAAAGTGTGGTTCCATTCAATCTTGACGTTACCGTTCTTTTCTTTTTCAAAAAGTCGGTCTGCCAGAATCTTTTCAGAGCGAAATTTGTCACGTCGATGAACAACGGTGACGCTATTGGCGATATTAGATAAATAAAGTGCTTCTTCAACAGCTGTATTACCGCCACCAACCACGGCGACATCTGCTCCACGATAGAAAAAACCATCACAAGTGGCACAGGCAGAAACGCCCTTACCCTGGAAGGCCTCTTCTGAAGGTAAGCCCAGGTATTGAGCTGAAGCTCCCGTAGCGATAATCAGTGCATCACAGGTATATGTGCCAGCATCACCTGTGAGTTTAAAGGGACGTTCAGTCAATTCAGCGGTATGAATATGGTCGAATACTATCTCTGTATCGAAGCGTTCAACATGCTGCAACATACGATTCATTAAATCAGGACCTTGTAGCCCTTCCACGTCGCCAGGCCAATTGTCCACTTCCGTTGTCGTTGTTAACTGACCACCTTGTTGAATTCCAGTGATTAATACAGGGGAAAGATTGGCTCTTGCCGCGTATAATGCTGCGGTGTAACCAGCAGGACCGGAACCAAGAACTAATAGTTTTATATGACGAGTTTCGCCCATGAATCATTACCTCAATTGAATATTATTTATCGTAAAAATTGGGCTATGGTACGTTAAACAAGTATGATCAGCAAAGGCCTTCAGTGAGTAAAAAAACTGAAATATTGCTGATTTACTGTTTTAATACTTCCTTTATAAACATATAATTACCGATATTTTCTAATAAAAAGATTTAATGTGAGTCAAGCTTCCCGTAAACAAAAAGAGAGTAAACCTATAACCGGGCATGTAATTACCAATCTCAGAGAAGTATTGGTGTTTGCATCCTTGATGGTGGCTATTTATTTATTCATCGCACTAATTACCTATCATCCGGACGATCCAGGCTGGTCGCACTCTGTAACTGTGACTGAAGTTCATAATAGTGCAGGCACAATCGGGGCCTGGATTGCCGATATTATGCTCTACGTTTTTGGCTATTTTGGTTATCTCATTCCGCTGATGTTTCTGGCCAGTGGCTGGCGTTGGTTTCAATTACGTCGCAAGAAAGAGCCTTTTAACCAGGTAATCTTTACTGTTCGCGGTGTCGGTATACTGCTTGGATTAATTGGTGGTTGTGGCATTGCCTGGATGCATTTTTATGCCGGAAGTGCCTTACCACATGAAGTCCGTGGTGCTGGTGGTAGTGGTGCGGGGGGGATATTGGGTGACGCTGTTGGTTCACTTTTACTTGATGCGACAGGTGATATCGGCAGTACACTGTTGATGCTGTCCATGCTGCTAATCGGTTTAACACTCTATACCGGATTATCTTGGCTTTGGTTAATGGATACCATTGGTGAATTTACGCTGAACTCAATAACTAATATCCGTAACAGAACATCTTCATTAAAAGATGAAGCTGAAGGACGCAAAGCTAAAAAAGATAGAGAACATTTATTAAAACAGGAACAGGAAATTGTCGAGCAACGAATTCCACCAAAAATTCAGGAAGCCGTTCCTGAAGTTAAACCTAGTGTCAGGGCGATAAAAGAAAAGCAGGAAAACCTGTTCGAGCCTGATATAGAAACAGCATTGCCGGCCTTAAGCTTACTGGATGATCCTGTCCCCGCTAAATACCAGTATTCAAAAGAAGCGCTGGAAGCAATTTCGCGCCAGGTAGAAATAAAACTTAAAGATTTTGGAGTATCGGTTGAAGTTGTAGCGGTTCATCCCGGACCGGTTATTACACGTTTTGAACTGGATCCGGCTCCTGGTGTTAAAGGAAGTCGAATAATAAATTTGTCTAAAGATCTGGCGCGTTCTTTATCGGTAATTAGTGTTCGTGTGGTCGATGTGATTCCAGGTAAGCCTTATATCGGTTTGGAAATTCCAAATGAGAACCGTGAACTTGTTAGCCTGATTGAAATTATAAACACGGCGGAATACGAAATGATTAAGTCGCCTATGGCAATTGCCCTGGGTAAAGACATAAGTGGTCATCCGATTGTTGCAGACCTGGGTAAGATGCCGCATTTATTAGTGGCTGGGACAACCGGATCAGGTAAATCAGTCGCACTAAATGCAATGATTTTAAGTTTGCTTTATAAATCTACAGCAACAGACGTGCGCATGATCATGATTGATCCAAAAATGCTTGAGTTATCTGTTTATGAAGGTATTCCGAATTTATTGGCACCAGTTGTAACTGATATGAAAGAAGCCGCTAACGCATTACGTTGGTGTGTAGCTGAAATGGAAAAACGTTATAAATTAATGTCGGCCCTGGGGGTTAGAAATATTACCGGCTACAATAAGAAGGTAATGGATGCAAAAGCAAAAGGAAATCCTATCGTTGATCCATTTTACGTTCCATTTGGCGAAGATGATGAACCACGTTATTTAAATAAACTTCCTTTTATCGTTGTCATTATTGATGAACTGGCCGATATGATGATGACAGTAGGAAAGAAGGTAGAAGAGTTAATCGCACGATTGGCGCAAAAAGCCAGAGCGGCAGGGGTGCACCTGGTATTGGCAACACAAAGACCTTCTGTTGATGTGATTACCGGTTTAATTAAAGCGAATGTTCCTAGTCGAATTGCATTTCAGGTTTCCTCAAAAATTGATTCACGAACCATACTGGATCAAATGGGTGCAGAACAATTACTGGGTCATGGTGATATGTTATATCTACCGGGTGGTCAAAGTATTCCTGAACGAGTTCACGGTGCGTTTGTCTCAGATAATGAAGTGCATAAAGTTGTTGCGGATTTAAAATCACGTGGAGAACCGGAATACCTTGATGAAATTTTAAGTGGCCCCGCTGAAGGTGGAGCCGATGCTATCCCCGGTATTGATGCACCTCAGGATGATATGGATCCGCTTTATGATGAAGCAGTACAAATTGTGACTGAAACTCGCAAGGCTTCTATTTCGTATATACAGAGAAGATTAAGAGTGGGGTATAACCGGGCAGCCAGAATTGTTGAAGAAATGGAACGCAGTGGACTGGTTGGACCTTTAGAGTCAAATGGAAGTCGCGAGGTATTAGCCGGGCCACCGCCGCCGATGGATTAATATCTGAAGCGTAAAAATGTGAAGCGTGATAAAAACATATATGAGAAAAGTAATTCTAATGAATACCTGCAAAAAAATATTAGTTTGTTCAATATTGGCGTTTCAAGCTTCACTTTTAACGTTCAACGTATCTGCTGATCCCCTGCAAGATTTTCTTGTTGATTTTAAATCTCTTGAAGCAAACTTTGTGCAAAAATTAATCAACGAAAATAGTGAAGAGTTGGAAAGAACAGAAGGTGTTCTTCGTTTACAACAACCAGGCAAGTTTCATTGGTCATATGAAGTTCCTTATACGCAAAAAATAATTTCCAATGGTGATGTGCTTTGGGTATTTGATGAAGATTTAGAGCAACTCACGATTAGAGAAATGGGTAATGCAATTGATGAAACACCTGCTGGTATTATTCTCGGGAACAATAATATTTCAGAGCATTTTGTCCAGGTAAACATGGGCATGATAGAAGGGTATGACTGGATAGAGTTAACGCCAAGGAACCTGGAAGCTCAATACCAGAATATTCGCCTGGGTTTTGAAAAAAATAAATTAGGTATGATGATTATTATTGATAATCTGGGACAAACAACACGGATTGATTTTTTTGATGTGAAAAAAAATGCGAAGTTTTCAGCATCACTATTTGAATTTGAAATTCCTGAAGGTATCGATGTGATTGATGAAAGGGAAATTGCATCTCAAACAGAAAACAATCCTTGAGTTTTCTTTTACGCACTAATGTCTGACATTGAAGAATTTCGTCCATTAGCTGATCGTATGCGTCCGGCGACGATCGATGCCTATATCGGTCAGGAACATATACTTGGTAATGAAAAACCTTTAAGACTTGCAATAGAGCAGGGCAGGTTACACTCAATGGTCTTTTGGGGGCCTCCGGGTACAGGAAAAACAACTCTGGCCAGATTGATTACTAAATCATGCGATGCCCAGTTTTTATCTGTTTCTGCTGTTTTGAGCGGCGTTAAAGATATACGTGCGGCGATTGAGCAAGCGAAACAATATCGTGCTGTTTACAACAAAGATACGGTCTTGTTTGTTGACGAAGTACATCGTTTTAATAAATCGCAACAAGATGCTTTTTTGCCGTTTGTTGAAGATGGAACCATTACCTTTATCGGTGCGACGACAGAAAATCCGTCTTTTGAATTAAATAATGCGTTGTTATCACGTGTCAGAGTTTATGTTTTAAAATCACTTAAGTCTGAAGATATCAAAGTGATTTTACAGCAGGCATTGGACGATGATGTAAATGGATTGGGTAAACAGAAATTAAAACTGGAAGATGATGCATTAAAAAAACTATCTGACGTCGCCGATGGTGATGCACGTCGTGCATTGAATCTATTTGAAATTGCTTCTGATTTAGCCGAAGACGGAATTATTACTGAAAGTTTATTAAATGAAGTATTAGTTGATGGCTCGTTAAGACGTTTCGATAAAGGTGGCGAAGCATTTTATGATCAAATTTCCGCACTTCATAAGTCAGTCAGGGGATCAAATCCTGATGCTGCATTATACTGGTTTGTCCGAATGATTGATGGTGGTGTAGATCCGTTTTATGTTGCGCGTCGTGTCGTACGCATGGCATCTGAAGACATTGGTAATGCTGATCCAAGAGGCTTGAGATTAGCTCTTGATGCGTGGGAAACACAGGAACGTTTAGGCTCACCCGAAGGTGAACTGGCAATTGCACAAGCTATTGTTTATCTTGCCTGCGCAGCCAAGAGTAATGCTGTTTATTCTGCTTTTAATACAGCAATGCAGGATGCTAAACAGTCGGGGTCATTGGAAGTCCCATTACATTTACGTAATGCTCCAACTAAATTAATGAAGTCGCTTGATTACGGTAAAGATTATCGTTATGCCCATAATGAAGATGATGCTTATGCGGCGGGAGAGCATTATTTTCCCGATGACATGGGTGATAGAGAATATTACCATCCTGTAAACAGGGGGCTGGAAATAAAAATTGCTGAAAAGCTCGCGATGTTGCGTAATATGGACAAAGAAGCAAGAAAAGCTAAATAGACAGTAAATAATAATGATGCAATTAATTTCAATCGCAATTGGTGGTGCCACAGGTGCACTATGCCGTTATGGAATGTCTAACGGTGTTTATCTATTACTTGGGCGAAGCTTTCCATACGGAACACTGGCGGTAAATATTCTTGGTTCAGTGATTATGGGATCGGCTTATGTATTGCTGATTGAAAGAATGGATGTCAGTCCTGAATTACGGGCAGGTATTACGATTGGTTTACTTGGTGCATTTACTACATTCTCAACCTTTTCAATTGAAACATTAAATCTACTTGAATCAGGCGAGACACTTAAAGCCGGATTAAATATTTTACTAAGTGTGACCTTATGTGTATCAGGCTGTTGGTTAGGAATGATACTTGGGAGGCAATTATGAACGAGACAGAAGTCACTGTAGTCAGAATTTATTTGCATGAAGCCAAGTCGCATTTGGAAGAGCTGCTTCAGTATTTACATGATGAAAGTAAAGTTCGAGGTGTGACGGTTTTTCGGGGCATTACCGGCTTTGGTGTTTCCGGAGAAATACATTCGTCAAAGTTAATCGATATGTCACTGGATTTACCCATTGTGATCGAATTTTTTGATCTACCGGAAAAAGTAACTTCTATTGTTGAAGAATTAAATAAGAAAATTAAGCCAGGACAAATTGTATACTGGCCAGCAAGAATAAATATGTAGAGAACTTTTCACGAATGCTATTTTGCTCTCAACTTCGTCGCCTAAAGCGCCTACTACTGTTGGTGAAAATGTGCTCGAATACCCGAAAAAGAGGGGAAGGCTCTGCTCATTTATTATTTATAAACTCCGCTTCTGCGCGCTTTTGTGTCTCGTCTGAGAGCAAAATAGCATTCGTGCAAAAGCTCTCAAACTTAGGATTAAAGAGTAATGTTAGACCCGCAATTATTACGTAATGAACTTGAGAAAGTTGCCGCTGCTTTAAGCAAACGCAATATGACGTTAGACACAAGTTCTATTCAAGTGCTTGAAGAAAAACGCAAAGCAATCCAGATGAAGACTGAAGAACTTCAGTCTTTACGTAATTCAAAATCGAAGGAAATTGGTGCCTTAAAATCTAAAGGTGAAGATGCGCAAGCAGTGATGGATGAAGTAGCATCTATTAAAGCGAAATTGGATGAAAGTGTATCTGAACTTGATGAGATACAGATAGAACTAAACGATATCCTTTCAGGTATTCCCAATATTCCGCATGACTCTGTCCCTAATGGAAATACAGAAGATGATAATGAAGAAGTTAGGCAATGGGGCGAACCTAAAAAGTTTGAGTTTGAAGTAAAGGATCATGTTGATCTAGGAGAAGGTCTGGGTTTAATTGATTTTGAAACAGCTACAAAAATAACCGGTTCCCGTTTCGTTGTCATGCAAGGTGATATAGCACGCTTGCATCGTGCATTAATCCAATTCATGTTAAATACGCATTCCACGGAACATGGTTATCAGGAAATAAATGTTCCTTATCTGGTTAATGCCGATAGTTGTAAAGGGACAGGTCAATTACCTAAATTTGAAGAAGATTTGTTTCATATCAAGGAACATGGTTTGTATTTGATCCCGACTGCAGAAGTACCTGTCACCAATATTGTTCGAGATGAAATTGTAAACAACGATGATTTACCAAAGAAATTTATTTGTCATTCTCCCTGTTTTAGAAGTGAAGCGGGTTCTTATGGTAAAGACACACGCGGCATGATCCGTCAACATCAATTTGAAAAAGTTGAAATGGTGCAATTGGTTAAACCGGAAACCTCTTATGACGTACTGGAAGAATTAACAGGTCACGCTGAAAACATATTAAAAAAACTGGAACTGCCTTATCGTGTTGTTACATTGTGTGGCGGTGATCTGGGATTTTCAGCATCTAAAACCTATGACATAGAAGTCTGGTTGCCAGGACAAAATAAATATAGAGAAATATCTTCTTGTAGTAATTTTGAAGACTTTCAGGCGCGTCGCATGAAAGCACGTTGGCGTAATCCGGAAACAAACAAACCAGAGTTATTACATACACTCAATGGATCAGGTCTTGCCGTCGGTAGAACCTTAGTCGCTGTCATGGAAAATTATCAAAATGAGGATGGCAGTATTACTATTCCTGAAGCATTGCGTCCTTATATGAATAATCAAACCACTATAGAAAAACAGGTTTAAAATGAACAAGGTTGGCTTTAATGAATTTAAAGGTAATTTTAAAAACTATATAAACCAAGTAGTTAACCAACATTTACCTATCAAGGTAACGTGTAGAAATGGTAATGACTTTGTTGTTATCAACGCCAATGATTGGGAAAGAGAGCAAGAAACTCTATATGTATTACAAAATACAGATTTGATGGACCAAATTGCTAACTCATTAAAGTCTCACTCGAAAAGAAAGGTTTGTCCAAACTTACCTTAATGAAGTCCATTCCTGTCTCACTCATGCGTGGCGGCACCAGTAAAGGTGTATTTATGCTACGCAGTGATTTACCTGATGACACCACAGAACGGGATAAAATATTATTACAATTGATAGGTAGTCCTGATCCTTACAGTAAACAAATCAATGGGCTTGGTGGCGCAACGTCCAGTACCAGTAAAGTTGTTGTTGTCGATAAATCCAACAGACAAAATATTGATGTAGATTATTTATTTGGTCATGTCGCGATTAAAGAACCTGTTATCGATTACTCAGGTAATTGTGGAAACCTGACTTCTGCTGTTGGCGTCTTTGCTATTGAACAAGGATTAATCGAGAACGTTACATCACCCATTACCGAGGTACGTGTTTGGCAGGAAAACCTGGGGCAAACCATTATTGTTAACGTGCCCGTTGATGAACAAAAGCAGGTTATTACTAAAGGGGATACAAAACTTGCTGGAGTAACAGGCAAGGGCGCGCCGATTGTTATTGATTTCATCAAACCAGGGAATGGTGATGAAAGTCTTGTGCTGCCAACAGGCAAAGTAAAAGAATTATTAGAAGTTGATTACTACGGTTCATTTGAAGTCAGCCTTGTCCAAGCTGGCAATGCAACAGTGTTTGTTCGTGAGTTTGACTTAGGTTTATCAGGTAAAGAAATCTATGATGAAATTAATAATAATGATGAATTATTAAAAAAAGTCGAAGCGATCCGTTGTAGTGCTTCTGTAAAAATGGGATTAACTAAAACTATAGAAGAAGCAAAGCAACGTCCCGGTACACCCAAGTTAGCTTTTGTGAATAAGCCACGTAACTATATTAATTCTCAAGGAGAAAAGATTAAAGCAAATGAAATGGATGTCTATGCGAGAATTTTTTCGATGGGGAAGCTTCATCATGCATTTACCGGTACCGGAGCAATTGCCATAGCCGTTGCAGCAAATATTCCGAATACTATCGTTGCAGACTGTTTATTAAAAACACAAAAACAAAGTCAACCGTTAAGAATAGGACATACGGCTGGCACATTAGAATGCAGTGCCGTTGTTTCTATAAATAATGAAAACTGGATAACTGAGAAAGCAAGTTTAGTAAGAACGGCAAGAACTTTGTTGAGAGGAGATGCTTGCATTAATTAATTTAATGAATTTTATAAACAAATAAAAAAGCGCCCAAGTAGGGCGCTTTTTTCAACAACAAGAACAAAACACTTTTACAACAATTCTTTTAATACCTCATCCAAACGTTGCTTGGCATCACCAAAGAACATTCGTGTATTCTCTTTGAAGAAAAGTGGATTCTGTACACCAGCATAACCCGTTGCCATACCGCGCTTCATGACTATCGTGGTTTTGCCTTTCCAACATTCCAGAACGGGCATACCCGCGATTGGGCTGTTTGGATCATCCAATGCTGAAGGATTAACAATGTCGTTTGCACCAATAATCATAGAGACATCAATATTAGGGAAATCGTCATTGATCTCTTCCATTTCGAAAACGATATCGTATGGGACTTTCGCTTCTGCAAGAAGAACGTTCATATGCCCCGGCATGCGTCCGGCAACCGGATGAATACCAAAACGAACATTAACGCCTTTTTCACGTAAGACCTGGGTGATTTCGTGCACCGTGTGTTGAGCCTGGGCCACGGCCATACCATAACCCGGGATGATCATCACTTCTTTAGCATCAAGTAAAAGGCCAGCTACATCATCTGTTTCTACTGATATAACTTCACCCTGGTCTTCTCCTGCATCACTTGAACCAGCACTACTTGAGTCTGTGCCAAAACCACCGGCAATCACTGAAATAAAGTTTCGGTTCATCGCGCGACACATGATGTAACTCAAGATAGCACCACTACTACCAACTAATGCACCGACAACGATTAATAAATCGTTACCTAACATAAAGCCTGTTGCAGATGCGGCCCAACCGGAATAACTGTTTAACATGGATACAACGACTGGCATATCTGCACCACCGATTGCCATCACCATATGAATACCAAAGAGTAAGGCGATACAGGTCATAATCATTAATGGCATCAAAGCATTACCGCCATCGATATGACCTTGATGAACAAAATCATAGCCAAAATAGATTGCGGCAATGAGTAAGCCAAGATTCAACCAGTGTCGAGCAGGTAACATCAATGGATTACCACCAATCTTTCCACTTAATTTACCAAAGGCAATAATTGAACCCGAGAATGTTACGGCGCCAATTAAGATACCGATATAAATCTCGACTTCATGAATTGTCTTTTCAACCTCTGTTGGAAAAGAAATGGTTTCATCCATAAAATTAACATAACCGACTAACACTGCTGCTAGACCTACCAGGCTATGCAAGATAGCGACAAGTTCCGGCATTTGTGTCATTTCGACTTTTTTCGCAAGGACGATACCTATCGTGCCACCGATTAACATCATAATAATGATGAGATGAACATTAGAGGTAACTTCAGGACCGAAGACTGTTGCTATAATCGCAATTGCCATACCGATCATGCCGTAAAGATTACCTCTACGTGCCGTTTCCTGATTACTTAATCCACCCAGAGTCAGGATGAATAAAATCGTCGCTCCAATATAAGATACTGTTACTAAACCTTCTGACATTTTATTCTCCTTATTTTCTGAACATTTCTAACATGCGTCGAGTAACGGCAAAGCCGCCGGCGATGTTAATGCTGGTTATAAGGATGCCAAAGGCTGCGAGTCCGACTAACAACGATCCGGAAGAGGATATTTGTATTAGTGCACCAATAATAATGATGCTACTGACCGCGTTAGTGACACTCATTAACGGAGTATGTAATGAAGCGGTGACATTCCAAATAACCATGTATCCAACGAAACACGCTAAGACAAAGACAGTAAAGTGCGCCATGAAAGAAGGTGGCGCTACTGAACCTAGTCCGAATAAAACAAGTCCGCCAATAATCATGGGCATCATTTGTTTTAATAAAGTTGGTGGTTTTGGTTCTTCTTTCTCAACAACCGCAGGAGTTTCAGCAGGTTTCGCTGCTGGCGCTGCTGAAAGTTTTGGTGCAGGTGGTGGCCAGGTGATTTCACCGGCATTTATGACTGTTGCACCACGCACCGCTTCATCTTCCATATCGATAACCATGTTGCCGTCCTTTTCAGGCGTCATATCCGTTAATAGATGTCGAAGATTTGTTGCATAGAGTTGACTTGCTTGTGTTGGTAAACGACTTGGTAAATCACTGTAGCCAATAATGGTTACGCCGTTATCAGTCACACTTAACTCATGTGGAACCGTTAATTCACAGTTACCACCTTGTTCTGCTGCCAAATCAACAATAACACTACCGTTTTTCATGGATTCAACCATCTCGGCAGTAATTAATTTTGGCGCTGGTTTACCAGGAATAAGTGCAGTCGTTACAATGATGTCGACTTCTTTTGCTTGTTCTGCAAATAAGGCCATTTCTGCTGCAATGAATTCATCACTCATCGTTTTGGCATAACCGCCTTCACCGCTACCGTCTTCTTCAAATTCAAGTAGCAAGAAGTCTGCGCCCATACTTTCGACCTGTTCTTTTACTTCAGGACGGGTATCAAAAGATCGAACAATTGCACCGAGACTATTCGCTGCACCAATTGCGGCCAGGCCTGCAACACCGGCACCAATAACAAGAACCTTTGCCGGAGGAACTTTACCTGCAGCCGTGATTTGTCCGGTAAAGAAACGACCAAATTGATGAGATGCTTCGACGATTGCGCGATAACCGGCAATGTTAGCCATGGAACTAAGCGCATCCATTTTTTGTGCTCTTGAAATTCGTGGAACGCTGTCCATCGCAAGAATGTTTACTTTCCTGGCAGAAAGTTTATTCATTAAATCTTCATTCTGGGCAGGCCAGATAAAACTGATTAATGTTTGTCCATCGTGTAGTAGTTCTACTTCATTATCATCAGGAGCTCTGACTTTAAATATAATCTCCGACGAATCCCATAACGTTTTAGTATCACTAATTATTTCAGCACCTGCCTCCGTATAAGCTTCGTCTGAAAAATTGGCTTCGGATCCTGCGCCAGATTCAACTGAAACGCTATATCCTAATTTTTGTAACCATTTGATAACTTCAGGTGTCGTCGCTACGCGTTTTTCACCTTCGTATGTCTCTTTAGGCACACCGATCTTCATGGAGTGACCCCCCTTTTAATTTATATTGAATTGTTAATTCAGGAATAATTATTCTTATAATATACCGCTGTCGATGCTATCACGATTTTCTATATAAGTGATAGTAGGAGAATAATGTTGCACCTGCGTTGGGGAAAGGGGAGGATTTGTCTGGAACATAATCTTGACATTACGTCACTGTAAATAAAAAAACCCGACATTAAGTCGGGTTTTTCAAAGTTTTTATTTGATATTTATCAATCATCGCCTGATAACGCACCGAGAAGGTGTAATAGATTCATAAACATAATATAAATATCCAGAAAAAGTGTGATTGTTGCCATTATGTAATTAGTCTCACCACCATGTATGATTCTACTGGTGTCATACAAAATATAACCAGAA
This sequence comes from Pseudomonadota bacterium, assembly GCA_013112535.1. Lineage (GTDB taxonomy): Bacteria > Pseudomonadota > Gammaproteobacteria > Eutrophobiales > Eutrophobiaceae > UBA7359. The sequence continues at coordinate 622,474 of JABFGI010000001.1, read as the reverse complement.
AACAATAGAATAGACGCTGCTGATAATGCTAGTTGTAGCGCGGCAACCTGAAAAAAGATATTCGCCAGAGAAGCGACGACCATAACGATAAGTCCGACAAACAGAAAACCGCCCATGAAACTGAAATCTTTACGTGTGGTTAAAACGTAACCGGACAAAGCAAGAAATATCACGCCTGTTCCACCTGCGGCGGTCATAACCAATTCAGCACCATTACTGAAGAAAGTAAGGTAGGCATTAATGGTTGGTCCGGCTGTTAATCCCAAAAAACCGGTAAAAGCAAAAACACAGACTAAGCCCATCGCACTGTTTTTAAAGACATTTGTCAACATTAATAAGCCGATCATGCCACCGAGCTGAATTGCCCAATGAATAGGGGGAAAATTAAGCTGAATTGAAACGGCAGCCATAATTGCGCTAAAAATCAGCGTCATAGACAGCAGTAAGTACGTGTTTTTCAATACTTTATTGGTAGAAAGTATTGATTCTTCCGATCTACGAGTTACTACAGTTGGAGATTCATTCATTTATTTTTCACCTTTAATTAATGAGTTACTAATATGTAATGCTTTAGTCGATAAAATTCAAGTATTGTTTCATTAAATTTTGTTTAAATTCAATTAACTTATATCTCTTTTCCGCTGGCAAATGTTCATGTATCCTCTCGCACCTGACGGAGAGGTGGCAGAGTGGTCGAATGCACTGGTCTTGAAAACCAGCGGTCCTTTATCGGTCCCGTGGGTTCGAATCCCACCCTCTCCGCCATTTCTTAACTTTCCGTGTCATTTTCATACTTGCCAGATCTCGTTTTCCGGCATCATTTACTCATATCACTAATTGAAATTAGTTATAAAATTTTTAATAAATTAAGCTAGAAAATATAATTAATCTCCATGCTAGCAAAATTACATTACATATAGATGCCAAATACACCCTCACAATTCGAATTGGATTGTAGTCTTTGTCCACGCTTGAACGACTTTTTAATAGATAATCGAAAGAAATACCCTGATTATCATGCACGGCCAGTTCCTCCATTTGGTGTAAGCAAACCAAAGCTACTGATTGTCGGTCTTGCTCCGGGAATGCACGGCGCAAATGCAACCGGCAGACCATTTACTGGTGATCATGCTGGCATTATTCTTTATGAGATGCTGTATCAATATGGGTTTAGTAATAAACCAATATCAACTGACTTGAAAGATGGTTTGAAATTAAAACATGCACGAATAACCAATGCCGTTAAATGCCTACCGCCTGAAAACAAGCCAATTGGAAAGGAAATTAATACCTGTAATGCTTATTTACATGAAGAATTAAAAACGATAGACAAAAAAGCTATCATTCTTTGTTTGGGTTTAATCTCTCACAAAGCAGTAATTAAAGCATTAGGCTTAAAGCAATCTGATTTTCCTTTCGTCCATGGCAAACGTCATAAGCTTGATGACGGAAGGCAAATAATGGATTCCTATCATTGCAGTCGTTACAACACCAATACAAAACGCTTAACCGAAGAAATGTTTAGCGATGTATTTAAAAAAATCAAAACTGAATTGAAATTATAATTTAAGCATGTCTTTTGATTTAGACTCTTTTCTTAAAAATCTTACCAGTCGTCCTGGTGTTTATTGCATGCAGGATGAAGAAGGTAAAGTCATCTATGTTGGTAAAGCAAAAAATTTAAAAAAACGCGTTTCAAGTTACTTCAATCGTAGTCAATCAGACTCGCCCAAGACGCAAGTTATGGTGAAACAGATTAAAAATATTGAAGTCACAGTAACGCATACAGAAAACGAAGCCTTAATACTCGAAAACAATTTAATAAAAAGTTACAAACCTCGATACAATATTCTTTTTCGTGATGACAAAAGTTACCCCTATCTTTATTTGTCGACTGATCATGAATATCCTTTGTTTCGCTATCATCGAGGCGCATTAAAAGGTAAAGGCAAGTTCTTTGGCCCTTATCCCGGTGCAGGTTCTGTCAGAAGCACATTAAACTTATTGCAAAAATTATTTTTAGTCCGTTCTTGTGAAGACAGTGTGTTTGCCAATCGTTCCCGACCGTGTTTGCAATACCAGATTAAACGCTGTACAGCACCTTGCGTTGGCGCAATCTCGCAAGAAGATTATCAACGCGATATTAAAAACGCGACGTTATTTCTTGAAGGAAAGAACGAAGCTGTAATTAAAGCTTTAACCGAGCCTATGCAAAAAGCATCTGATGCATTGGAGTTTGAAGTTGCAGCAAGACTGCGCGATCAAATTCGATCATTACGCCATGTTCAGGAGAAACAGCATATAACGTCTGAAGGTGGTGATATAGATATTATTGCTTGTGCCATCAATGATAGTCAGGCTTGCATACAGTTAGTCTTTATTCGTTCAGGACTAAATCTTGGAAACCGAAACTTTTATCCAAAAAATAGTGAAGGACAAACCGAATCAGAATTAGTGAAAGCTTTTATCACACAGTTTTATTTAAATGATGGTTCGCAACAAAAAATTCCTGCTGAAATATTTATTAGTCATGATTTTGATGATTCAGAATTAATAGAAAATGTTATTTCAGAAAAAGCAGAAAAGAAAATAAAGTTAAAAGCGAAGGTAAGAGGGGAACGGTTAAAGTGGTTAACGATGGCAAAAGAGAATGTTGATCTGACTATTAAACAAAAAATAGCAGGCAGCAAGAGCCAGCATAAACGCTTTGATGCTTTACAAAAATTGTTGTCTTTCAAAGAACCTATAGAACATATGGAATGTTTTGATATCAGTCATACTCAGGGTGAAGCAACAGTCGGCTCATGTGTTGTGTTTGGCCCGGATGGCCCGGTGAATTCCAGGTATCGCCAGTTCAATATTGAAAATATAACCCAGGGTGATGACTATGCAGCAATGTCCCAGGTAATAAGACGTCGCTATACTCGGCTGGTCAAAGAAAATGCGAGATTACCTGATCTGATATTGATAGACGGTGGTAAAGGCCAGATTGGTGTTGCTAAAAAAGAGCTCTATGAATTGCAACTGACTCATATTCCCATATTGGGTGTGGCAAAAGGTCCATCAAGAAAACCAGGACTTGAGAATTTAATCCTCGCACTTGAAAATAAAACGATAGACTGTGATAGTTCGTCACCCGCGTTGCATTTAATTCAACATATCAGGGATGAGGCACATCGGTTTGCCATAACAGCACATCGACAGCGACGTAAAAAGAAGCGTGGGCGATCAAAACTCGAAGAAATAGAAGGTATTGGTAATAAACGACGACAAAGTCTAATAAAACATTTTGGCGGAATACAAGGCGTAGCGAGAGCGGGCGTCGATGATATTGCGATGGTTTCGGGAATAAACAAGAGTCTCGCTAAAAAAATATATGACACATTCCATAATTAATGAATATACCTAATCAATTAACACTGTTACGCATCTTGCTTATTCCCGTATTTGTACTGGTATTCTATTTGCCATTTGAATGGAATAATTTAGTTGCCTGTATCATTTTTGTTTTGGCCGCCGTGACCGATATTCTGGACGGCTATCTGGCAAGAAAGTTAAACCAGACCTCATCATTAGGCGCTTTTCTTGATCCGGTCGCAGACAAATTAATGGTTGCTGCCGCTCTGGTACTATTAGTCCAGCAAAACCCGAATATTTATCTGGCTTTAGCCGCAGCAGTTATTATTGGACGAGAAATTACCGTTTCAGCGCTTCGTGAATGGATGGCTGAAGTTGGAGCACGAAGTAAAGTCGCGGTTTCTGTTCTGGGAAAGATAAAAACGATTGCCCAAATGGTGGCGCTCGGCTTTTTGATTTTTGAAAATTCGGTATTTGGACTACCGGTTTACCAAATTGGACTGATTCTGTTGTATATCGCCGCATTTTTAACTTTAATCTCAATGTTTCAGTACCTTTTAGCGGCATGGCCAAAGCTGAAAGAATAAATCCGTAATTTGATTGACAGAACAATCGCCGTGGCTACAATAGGCGCTCTTTTTTGCGGGAATAGCTCAGTGGTAGAGCACAACCTTGCCAAGGTTGGGGTCGCGAGTTCGAATCTCGTTTCCCGCTCCAGAATTTGGAAACCCCGGCTATTCCGGGGTTTTTATATTCTAAAAAAAGAATCGTTAAAAAAGTAAATTTAAGCGAGTCTGGCTGAGTGGCAGAGTGGTTATGCAGCGGTTTGCAAAACCGTGTACCTCGGTTCAATTCCGGGCTCAGCCTCCAAAATTTATCTTTCTTAATGTAATATCACCCATTAGCCCGGGTGGCGGAATTGGTAGACGCAAGGGACTTAGAATAATTTGAGCACCCAGGTCGGAAACGCTTGGTGTGAATGGAGTCAAATTCGGGGAAACCTCAGCATGAAAATGGTGGTGGCAATCCCGAGCTAAGCCTTAGTTTAGATTTATAGATGCTAAGTAAAGTGTAGAGACTTGACGGCTCCTGCCTACGTTTGATTTTTAAAATAAGGTAAAGAGAAAGTCCAGACCACAAATGCGTTTTAAGTAATGCAGCTATGAAAATAGTAGTTGGTAAGAAAATCCCTCGCCTTAACAGGCGTGCCGGTTCGATTCCGGCCCCGGGCACCATTTGTAGAAAAACGTTTTTTTGATCAAGTATATGTAAGGATGGCTCTTGCTTGCCTAAATCTATCTAATATCGAGTACTACTCAACATTAGAACAAGTTATGTGATGTGCATCACATAATCGTTATTTGAGTTTTTAAATAAAAAATCGTTTACCTCAGAAGCTCTGATATTTGAAGCTCATAATTATTCAATAAAATCAAATAAATATAGCTTCTTTATAAGAATATTTCTCCTTATATATACCTCCACTAAAGTAGTCAAAAACACATTTAATATGATATCTGAGGGGATATGTATTCTGTCGTTAATCTGATACAGTTTGTGGTTTGAAAGGCCTTCAAGAAAGAGGGCTTAATAATAATTAGGGAATACGGGGAAAGGATTTGGATCAGGAAGTTCCTGAGCAGGTAGACTCAGGATTGGTCTGTCTAGTCATGCTGTCGCGACTGCATGGTATGCCAGCCGATCCGGGGCAGCTCAAACATCATTACGGACAATCAGGGCAGCATTTTACCGAGTCAGAAATTCTGCGCGGGGCAAAATCGGTCGGCCTGAAGGCAAAGGCCATATCCAGTACTCAAGAAAGAATTGCCAAAACCCGGCTTCCCGCTATCGCCCAGCACAAGGACGGCCATTACTTTATTCTGGCGCAACAGGTAGAAGATAAAGTTCTTATTCAAGACCCGCTTAATCAAGGTCCGGAAAGTTTAACTGTTGAAGAGTTTCAAGTGCGTTGGAATGGTCATCTTATACTGGTTACAAAGCGTGCCGGGATTCTTGCTGAGTTAAAGAAGTTTGATTTTTCCTGGTTTATTCCGGCGATACTTAAATATAAGAAGCTCCTGCTAGAAGTTTTATTAGCTTCATTCTTTATACAAATTTTTGCACTGATTACTCCGCTATTCTTCCAAGTTGTTATTGATAAAGTATTAGTTCATCGAGGATTAACCACGCTCGATGTGCTGGCTTTTGGTTTACTTGTTGTTTCATTATTTGATGTGATATTGAATGCGTTACGAACGTATGTGTTTTCTCATACCACCAGTCGCATCGATGTGACGTTAGGCGCCGATTTGTTTCGGCACCTGATGCGTCTCCCTTTAAGTTATTTTGAAGCTCGGCGAGTCGGTAATATTGTCGCACGAGTCAGGGAATTGGATAGTATTAGAAACTTTATTACGGGCTCAGCGTTAACGCTGGTGATTGATTTATTTTTTACGCTTGTCTTTTTTGCCGTCATGTATCTTTATAGTCCTGTCTTAACCTATGTCGTGCTCGGCGCTATTCCGTTTTATATTATTCTTGCAATCATCATTACTCCCATCTTGCGAGCACGTTTGCATGAGAAATTTAATCGCGGCGCAGAAAATCAATCCTTTTTAGTCGAATCCGTAAATGGATTTGAAACAATTAAAACCAGTGCCGTAGAGCCACAAAGCCAGCGACAATGGGAAGAACAACTTGCCGGTTATGTTTCATCGAGTTTCAAAGCAACTAACCTGGGTAATATTGCCAGTCAGATAGCTTCCTTTATTAATAAAGTGACAGTGCTCCTTATATTGTGGGTAGGTGCGCGTTTAGTTATTAATGGCGAGTTATCAGTTGGACAATTAGTTGCCTTTAATATGTTAGCCGGTCGTGTCAGTGGTCCTATATTGCGCTTGGTACAACTCTGGCAAGAGTTTCAGCAAGCAGGAATATCAGTTGAACGATTAGGCGATATTTTAAATGCGCAACCTGAACCTGCGTATAGTCCCGGTCGTGCCTCCTTACCAGAGCTGGAAGGACGAGTTACTTTTGAAGGCGTAACGTTTCGATACCGTCCTGATAGTCCGGAAATTTTACGCAACGTGTCGTTGCATGTGCCTGCGGGCAAAGTGATTGGTATTGTTGGTCGTTCGGGCTCGGGTAAAAGTACCTTAACTAAACTCATTCAACGTTTATATGTTCCGCAAAGTGGCCGCGTGTTAGTCGATGGTGTAGATCTCGCCATGGTCGATACCGTTTGGTTAAGACGCAATATCGGTGTCGTTCTACAGGAAAACTTTCTCTTTAATCGTTCCGTTCGCGAAAATATCTCATTAAGCGATCCGGCCATGCCAATGGAGCGCGTCGTACAAGCAGCCAAGATGGCAGGCGCACATGAATTTATACTCGAACTACCTGAAGGCTATGACAATGAAGTTGGCGAACACGGCTGTAATCTTTCCGGTGGCCAACGCCAGCGCATTGCTATTGCGCGCGCACTGATTACGAATCCCAAAGTTTTAATCTTTGATGAAGCCACCAGTGCATTGGATTATGAATCCGAGCATATCATTCATCAAAACATGCGTTACATCTGTAAAGGGCGAACGGTTTTTATTATTGCACATAGACTTAGTGCTGTTCGAGAAGCCGACAATATTATTGTGATCGATAAAGGGCAGATCGTTGAAGGTGGAACACATGCTGAGTTAATGGAGTTACAAGGGTATTACAACAAGCTTTATTCTCATCAATTAGGCATGGTGGCGCCAACATGAATTCAAGATTGATAAACTATTTAAGAATCATGGCGAGCAACATACTCATCAAGAAGATTACGAATCATCTTTTGATATTGCGTGTGATGTTTTTTTGCTTCCTTTTTAAAGAACTCAACACTGGAGCGACTTAAAGCAATGGTAATTTTAGTATTATCTTTTTTAAATACGAGTTCCTCAGGTGGAGGTAGAAAATCTTCGATAATTTCTAACTCACCGATCGGTTCATCTCCAGGAGGAAGATCACTATATTCTATTTTTTTCTTCATAAAGTTTTTTACCTCTACGCCATGCCCCGGCGCCAATAATTCGTATTCTGTTTTCTCTATAGGTGAATCTAACAGTCAGAATAATTTCATCTGTTTTACCAATGCAAAAATGTCGCTCTTCATTAATACTGTGTGTTTTATCTCGCAAAATTACTTTATTTGGGTCCTTAAAGACCAATTGCGCTTCTTCGAACGAAACGCCATGTTTCAACTGGTTTTTGAGATCCTTTTCCGTATCCCATTCAAAGCTTTCCTTGCCCATAGTTTGAGTCTAGTAAATAGCCATATTAATAGCAATATAAAAATACATAAATATAGCCATATAATATGAAAAGCCAAATTACAAATAACGAACTTGAATTTCTACCTGCTGCGTTAGAAATCCAGCAAACACCACCGTTACCGATGGCACGTTATATTGTCTGGGCGATAGTGACTTTTTTTAGTATTGGCGTTGCATGGGCATGCATCGGTCAAATTGATATTGTCAGCGTAGCGATGGGAAAGATTGTCCCAAGTAGTCGTGTGAAGATTATTCAGCCGCTCGAAACAGGTATCGTCAGAGAGATATATGTTAAAGAAGGTGACCATGTTCAAGCCGGTGACGTGTTAATTGAACTTGATCCAACCTTAACGGATGCTGATCAAATGCAGACTAAAGATCAACAGCTTGCATTAAAACTGGATCGGGCACGTATACAAACCATTCTTAATAAAGTAGATGGTAAAGCAGAAAAAGATACATTCTCGGAATTAAGTGATGCAACTCCAGCACAAATAAAATTACAACAAGACAGAGTTGAGAAACAATTGCATGAATATTATTCCTTACTTGAAGCCCTAAAAGACGAAAAAAAACAACGCCAGGCAGAGCACAGCGCAACAGCCGAACGTATCAAACAACTCGATTCAACCATCCCGCTTATTACAGAAAGAGCAAAATCACTCAAAGATTTATTAAAAGACAACATGGTGCCACGTGTGCAGTGGCTGGAGTTAGAGCAAGAACGCATCGAACAAGTACAAGAACGTAATGTACAAAAAAATAATTCACGCATGGTGGATTCAGCTATAGCTAATATCAATCAACGACTCGCCGCACAAAAAGCCGAGTTTGAAAAAACACTATTGACCGAACTCACTGATATCGAAAATCGTATCTCGGCATTTAATCAGGAAGTCATTAAAGCTGATAAACGCGTTACCTTACAAAATTTAACATCTCCTGTTACAGGCACAGTGCACCAGTTGGCGATACATACGATTGGTGGTGTTGTCACGCCTGCACAAGAACTCATGCACATTATACCGCATGATGATCCGGTTGAAGTCGAAGCATGGTTGCCGAATAAAGACATTGGTTTCGTTCAAGAAGGACAGGCAGCTGCCATTAAAGTCGAAACTTTTCCGTTTACTAAGTACGGATTAGTCGATGCGGAAATATTAAACGTTTCAAATGACGCAACACCGGATGAAAACCTGGGGCTGGTCTATGCCATGCGTGTCAAGATGCATCAAACAACAATGCAAGTAAAAGAAAAGATAGTCAACCTAACGCCCGGCATGGCGGTAACAGTCGAAGTTAATCTTGGTAAACGACGTTTAATAGAATATCTATTAAGTCCTTTGCTTCGTTATAAGGATGAGAGTGTCAGGGAGAGGTAATGATGGCTAAGAAAAAGAAAATCACTTCAACAACTAAGCTGATACCTTTGCAAAGTATAGCCAACAGCATTTTATTTATACGTGGTCAAAAAGTTTTGTTAGATGCTGATTTGGCAAGTCTATATGAGGTTGAAACTAGAATTCTAACCAGAGCCGTGAAAAGAAATATAGAACGTTTTCCGGAAGATTTTATGTTTCAGCTTAGCGAAGAAGAACACGAAAGTTTGAGATCCCATTTTGGGATCTCAAGTCAACGCGGCGGTCGGCGTTATCCACCTTATGCCTTTACAGAACAATCTATGGGGTCTCTATGGGGTCAGGTCTTGAATCTTGAATTGAACTATTAAGAAGGTATTTAAGAATGATAAAAATTTATAAAAAAGATATTTTTGCTGCTTATAAAGATGACACATACTCCCAAAAAGAAATAGCTAACTATTTTGGACTGCATTACAGCACCGTGAGTAAAATTATAAAAAAATATGAGGAAGAGATGGTATGAATAAATTCAAGATTCAAGACCTGACCCTAGAGAGACCCTAGAGACAAATGACAGAAGTCATGATCGATGACTTCTTTGCCACCTGGGAAGTGATTGATCATTTATCCAATACCAATAGTGGCTTTTCTGCGACTGTTCTAAAGAATAAAAACACGGGTGAATTCACCCTTTCATTTCGAAGCACTGAGTCACAGCCAAGTAGTAAAGGAGGTGATAAAGAACGTGATGCGTTTGGTGCTGATTTGGAGATAGGTTTTCATGGTTTTGCTTATGCCCAGTTGCATGATATGGAAGAATATTATTCCCATTTACAAAATGGCGAAAGTTGGAATGCGACTGCAAATGATGGGAAAGGGGCTTGATGTTCAAGGTGGTGTCTTAGACCAAAAATTTAATACATGGAACACAAAAAGGAACCAGTTTATGTTAACCAAAAATAAATTCATTATTGTTATAGGAATATTGATTGCTATCTATCCAACTTATCGATGGTATTGGAATAAAACCTCAATGGATTATTTTCAGTCTCGTTGTGAGCAGGATGCGGGGGAGTTTATTTATCGTACGGTGGAGAATGTGGAAGGGCTGTTTCAGATGCGGCCGCGTGATCCACGAGATTATTTTACACGATTAAGAGAAGGAGATTTGCCGGAAGATCCTTATGGGCATACGAACTATGAAGCACGTAAAGTAGAAAGTTTATTCGTGTATCCATCTAAAAATAGAAATTATTATCAATATCTTGAAACAGCACGTGCACCAAATGCGGGGAAATTTTACGATAGGCGATTCCCTACAACGAAACTTGCAGAAGAACCTAAAGATACAGGAGAAAAATACTGGCGTTATTCTTATTTTGGCCCTGCTAGTGATTGGGGTAGTCTTTATGTTACTAAGCAGATATCAGATTTGCAGAGTAAATATGCATTTACTTGGCGCGAAATCAGAAGTGAAAAGGATAAACGTTATGGTGTGTGGGAAGGCGAACTCATTGTTAAAGAATTAAAGACTGATGAGATATTAGGTATCAAAAAAGGTTTTTTTTATAAAAACGAACAGACAGGCGATATGACAATCTGTCCGAAAGGTAAAAACGACACGATGGTTGTTGATTTTATAAGCAAAGTGCTCATTCCAGCTGAGATCACTAATGGAGGAGAAGGATAATGGCGATTGATATACGCACAACATATGAATTTGTTCTGGCACAATATGCAGCAGAAAGTTATCTGGATGGCGTAGATTTTACAAATGAAAGTGATGATGACTTTATTGAAAGATTAATTAACGGCAGCAATCATTATGACCATCTGCAAAAGTTCGATGAACTGACTAAAGGCCCTACCCAAATGACAGAAGTCATGATCGATGACTTCTTTGCCACCTGGGAAGTGATTGATCATTTATCCAATACCAATAGTGGCTTTTCTGCGACTGTTCTAAAGAATAAAAACACGGGTGAATTTACCCTTTCATTTCGAAGCACTGAGTCACAGCCAAGTAGTAAAGGAGGTGATAAAGAACGTGATGCGTTTGGTGCTGATTTGGAGATAGGTTTTCATGGGTTTGCCTATGCCCAGTTGCATGATATGGAAGAGTATTATTCTCATTTACAAAATGGCGAAAGTTGGAATGCGACTGCAAATGATGGGAAAGGAGCCTGGGAAAGCAATGATAGACTTAATGAATTTAAGCAAACGGGGTCAGGTCTTGAATCTTGAATTATAAGTTATAGTGATGCTAAGAATGAATGGAAATCATATGATTAGTAATGTAGTTTATGATTATAAGAATCATAGACAAGGAAGTAAGTTAATGTCGCGACCTTTAAGGATAGAATACGCAGGTGCTGTCTACCATATCACATCACGCGGGAATGCCCGTTCAAATATATATACATCCGATACTGACCGAAAAGAATTCATTAAAATAATTACGCAAACCTGCGAACGTTATAATTGGCATTGTTATGCTTGGTGTTTAATGAGTAACCATTACCATCTTGTGATAGAAACAGCCGAAGCAAACTTATCTCGCGGTATGCGCCATCTAAACGGTGTCTATACACAAACTTACAATCGAACACATAAGCGCGTAGGGCATCTATTTCAAGGACGATATAAAGCGATATTAGTAGAGAAAGAGAGTTATCTTTTAGAAGTCGTTCGTTATGTCTTACTCAACCCAGTCCGCGCCAACATTACAAAAACAGCAGGGCAGTACCGTTGGAGTAGCTATCGCGCAATGATAGATAAAGCTGAAGCGCCACAGTGGTTAGATAAGGATTGGATATTAGGTCATTATGGTAAACGTCAATCAACCGCACAAAAAAACTTTATACAATTTATACGAGAAGGTAAAAAGCAATCGCCTTTATGGGAAAACTTAAGGCAGCAGCTTTACTTAGGCGATGAGCAATTCATAAACAAACTCCAGTCCAAACAAGTTCAAGATAAAGACTTGTCAGAAATCACGAAAGAGCAACGGCAATGCATAAGTAAGCCCATCGATTACTATATAAAGAAATATGATCATCGTGATGAAGCGATTTATAAAGCTTATAAAGAGGGTGCGCATTCACAAAAAGAGATAGCAGATTATTTTAAACTGCATTACAGCACAGTAAGTAAAATTATTAAAAAATATGAGGAAGAGATGGTATGAATAAATTCAAGATTCAAGACCTGACCCAGACCCCAACGACGGGTAATACGTTTGATTCAATCTATCGTTTTCAGCCCAGTGCGGACATTACTGATGGTTTTGATATCACGATTAATGATGCCGGTGGTTTTGATCAATTACTATTTCAAACCATTGTAGATGGCAGTAACCAGGCAACGCCGCAACTCGATAGCCATAATCGTGATGGCAATGATTTAGTTCTATATGTTTCTGTAAATTCCGATATTAGTACAATACCGAATGCAACAGGGCAGGTACGAGTATCTAATTATTATACGAAGACCGGTTTCATCGAAACGATAGAGTTTCCTTCAGGTATTTTAAATAACCCAAATTTTTCACCTATCTTAAATGATACCTCACAAGATCAGGTTATTCTTTCTGATACGCCATTTAGTTATCAACTTGCCGCTGATAGTTTTACTGATGAAGCATTAGACTTTTTAGATATACAAGCGACGTTGTCTGATGGTAATGCGTTACCTACATGGTTAACATTTGATGCCGATACCTTAACGTTTAGCGGCACACCGGCTGCTATCGATAGTGATATTATTGATGTGCTTGTTACGGCAACGGATAGTGCCAATCAATCTGTTTCGTTAGATTTCAATTTGAATGTCGGTAACGTTAACTTGGCACCTTTTGTCGCTAATGAGATTACAGATCAAATCTCTCGTTCTGGTCGTGCATTTAATTTTCAAGTAGCCGCCTAACAATCATAAAAAAAGGAAAATATGATTATGAGTAAATTCAAGATTCAAGACCTGACCCCAAAGACTGATCAGTCATTAAAAGATATTCCGAGAAAGCAAAAGCAAAGAGCGATAAAACCCCTAGCGTATTTTGAAAAGAAAGACAGTAACCGTAAAGTCGCCATGGCGAAAGCCTACTTGAGTGGACACTATACCTTGTCAAATGTCGGAGAGTATTTTGATGTGAGCTATGCAACGGTAAGTAGAGCAGTAAAATCATATGAAGGAGGCTTATAAAAATGTCAAATGTAAGGCCTGACCCTGAACCCGATCAACTTTTATTTGAAACAACAGTTGAAGGTGGTGACGAAGCAACACCACAGTTGGACGGCTACCATCGTGATGCTAATGATTTAATTCTTAATGTGTCCGTTGATTCGGATATTCCTGGTATTCCTGATGCAAGCGGACAAGTACGTATCACTAATTATTATACGAAAGAGGGTTTTATAGAAACGATACAATTTCCTTCTGGAATTTTAAATAACCCTAACTTTGAACCCGTCTTAAATGATAGTGCAATTGATCAAGTCATCCTGAGTGATCAGTCGTTTAGCTACCAATTAGCTGCTGATAGTTTTATTGATGAAGATCTGGATTTGCTTGATATCAACGCAACGTTGTCTGATGGCAGTGAATTACCTTCGTGGTTAACGTTTGATGCTAATACATTGACATTTAGTGGTACGCCTGCTGTTACTGACAGTGATATTCTTGATATTGTCGTTACCGCTACTGATAGTGCTAATCAATCAGTGTCGCTCGACTTCAATTTGAATGTGGGTAATGTCAATCTTGCACCTGTCGTAACAAATGATATTGACGATCAAGTTTCACGTGCAGATCGTGCGTTTAACTTTCAGGTGCCTGCGGATACGTTTAGTGATGTGAACTTAAATGAAGGAAGTTTAAATAATGAATGGAGGGATGCGGCGTGAGTAAATTCAAGATTCAAGATATGACCCCAAAGCCGACCTTTATACAATCAGTTAAAGATCAGGTTTGCACGATGAAAATACTTTCAGCCTGGGTTGTATCTATAGTTATAGTCTCTCATGTAATAGATATTTTTAATGTAAATATAACAAGTTTGTGGTTAATTGAAGTAGCAGCGAAGTATATACCTAGTGTAAATGCTTGGTCTGAAATAAGTGTTAACCCGATACTGACTAAAACAGTATGGGTTTACACTATTATAACCTCTATGGTTATCTTTTTTTTCTTGCCGAGAAAAATTTCAAAAAAATATATATATGTATATTCACAATCTGCATTCGCTTATTTTATTTTTGGAATTTTACTATATATAACATTCGGGATATTGTTCTCTGCTGAAATTTTTAATAAAGAAGTGAATCTGCAAAATGTGCCTGGAGATTATCAAGGTGTGCCTTCAAAAATGGTTTGGGTAGTGACATCTACAACAGGAATTTCATTGTTCTGTGGTTTCATCGGTTTAGGTTTTTTAATGTCATTAAATTATATATTGATGTTTATTTTTGCAAATTTTAAAAATTTATATGGAGATAAATAATGGTCACTGTTATTGCTGAGAACGAAAAATCAGAATTAATTGATGAATTTTTAGAAACTTTCTCAACAGTTTTGATGGAGCGAATAAGAGTTAGGCTGAATAACGAAATATTAGAAGAGTTAACAAGAGCAGAAATTGTCAAAATTTATCTTGAAGAATATTCAATATTTCAGAAAACAGAGTATTTAACGATAACCCAAGAATTTTTATCTAGAACTAGAACTGAAATATTAAGAGATGATGCAGCCTTTCGTTTTATTCAGCAGCATATTCTAGTAACTAAGCTTGAGGAGACTCGGTTAACAAGTTTTTTATCTGATAGTAACGCCATTTCAATAATTGATACACGGTTAACGCAGAACGCGGTTGAAATTGCTCAGTTAAGAAGTGCAAATAAATTCGTAACAGCACTTGGCAGTGATGTGTTAGGCGTTGGGTTTATAGATGTACTATTCATAGGTTACGACTTATTTGTAAAGGAAGACAATATTGCTGCTACTGAAGGATTGATTTCTGCATTTGGTTCAGGGTTAACATATTTAGGTTTTACAGCTATTTTAGGCGCATCTAGTACAGTTGCAACTGGAGCTGCTATTGTGGCAGGTTTGGGGCTTTCCGCATATTTTATTTTTGATGAAGGGGAATCAGCTCAATTATTGTTAGATTCAATTGTTGAGTTTACCATAGGTGCAAATAATAGTGATCCGTTGTATGCCGCACAATTAAATAATGGAGTAGAATTATTTCCTAGTCAGGAAATACATCGAGTGTTGATAAAAAGCATTAGTAATCAAATTACGACGGAAAATATTGATAAAATATATGAGTCATCATCTTCAATACTAAACCAAGGCGCAGAAACATTAATTAAATCATTAGAAAAATTAATAACAGGCGCAAGTGATAACGCATCAATTGAAAGCAGCAACGAATATTTTTATCGAGCTCTAAATATAGTAAATTCCACTGGTGGCTTAACATTAGGCGAAATAAAGTTCTTGGGAGATGCTAATATTATTGATCAAGCAAAACTAAATAATCCACTAGGCTTAGCTACTAGATATGCTTTATTAGAACTTAATCCTTATATATTAGATACGACGAATACAAATCCAGACTTTTACAATCAACACAATACTCAATACTCCGATGGAACTAAGCGATTAGATTTAGCTAATTTTAGTGAAGACTATATCGAAGATCGAGTAGGTTTCCTAAAAACAAAAATAGAAATGGGTTTAGGTAATCTTCCTTTTAATCTCGTTGACTCAGATTTAAATGAAAAAAGAAATTTCACGCAACTAGATGTTGGAGGACGCATATTAGAAACAGCGAGAGAGGTAGGTGATGGAACACTTGATTTTTTTCCAACTAAATATATTACATTTGGATCAGATATAAGCGATGGACGTATAAATGGAACAGGTATAACTGATCATATTTATGGTGGCGATGGTATTGATATTATCTTTGGCAACCTTGGTGATGACTACCTCGAAGGTAATCAAGATGACGATGTTTTAATAGGTGGGGATGGAAATGACGAGCTGATTGGCGGTACGGGTAATGACACCTTATGGCACAACAATGCAGGCGATAATGATGATGATTACAATGACAGTGGCAAAACAATAACGGGGGTTGATACTTTAAAAGGCGGAAAAGGCAACGATACTTATATAGTTGGTGAAGGCGATATCATTGAAGACAGTGATGGATTAGGGCAGGTGCGCCATAAAGGCATATTACTAAAAGATGGTAAACGTACCGCTACAGAAAATGTTTATAAAAGTTTAGATGAAAAGTTTCAATACACCTATGACACTGGCTCATCAACGCTAACCGTTCAAGCGATACCGAGTAATGGGCCGTTGAGTAATGGTGCTGTCTTTACTATCAAGAACTTTACTTCCGGTGATTTAGGTATTGAGTTAGAAGCCGATCCTGATTCAATCAAAACCCTCAACATGACCGAGTTTGATGATGAAGCCATTTTCAGAGTTAGTGAAACACCGTTAATAAGAGAAGGTCAATGGAGAAGAAGCAATGATGAACCGATTCCTGTAGAAGATATCCTTGACCTAAGTGACTATGGCGTTGTGAATGGGCTGGCAGGTGATGATCGTTTGTTTACTAAACGCGCAGGCAGTGAACTCAATGGTGGAGCCGATAATGACATCCTCATGACAGAAGCGGAGAACACCGTACTGAATGGCGGCACTGGTGACGATACGCTTTCAGGCTCAAACTACGGCGATCAACTGTTTGGCAACGAAGACAACGATTTAATTAACGGCTATGGCGGTGCCGATTATATAAATGGAGGCGATGGCGGAGACGTGTTGCTCGGCGGGGAAGGTAACGATCCGGTCTTTGGCGGGAAAGGCGATGACATCATGGCGGGCGGTAGCGACAACGACCAACTATTTGGTGGCGATGATAACGATGTAATTTATGGCGATGTAAATGGATTTGATCTTCGTTTTCCGATTCCTGTTGATGACGAGGGTCACCCAGACTTGGACTACCCCATCCCGATAGATTGGTCAGGCCCGACGAATGGCTTTGTTGACGATAGTAATGTTTATCAATCCTCTTTTGGTGAAGGCCCTCTTATTCCTCGACCAATTTTTATAAATAATGGCTATACCGAACGTTATCTGGTTTTCGAATCCTATGGCGACAATGCGGGTATCGATCTGATTTATGGTGGTGATGGTGAAGATCGAATTCATGGTGGCGATGGTAATGACATTATTGATGGCGGAAATGATCGCGACTTATTAGAAGGAGAGGGCGGCGACGATAATATCCATGGTGGTAAAGGCGATGACATACTCTATGGGGATATTAACCCGGATAGTTATGAAAAAAATACAGCCATTCTTTTTGATGAGATTGCTGTCGGCGATGGGACACCCTATACCATAGCAACACGCGCTTACCCAGACGGCAAAGATGCGGGTGGCAATGATGTTTTATATGGTGATGCGGGAGAAGACACGATCTACGGTGGTGTGGGTGACGACTTATTGGATGGTGGCCTTGATGGAGAGCATGATTCATTAAAAGGAGGTAAAGATAATGATACCTATCAATTTGGGTATGGCTATGGCGTTGACATTGTAGAAGATGAAGCAGGCGATGCTGATAAAATAAAATTGCTCAGTGGTATTAACCAAAATGATGTCGTACTCAAAGAATCAGGTGGTAGTTTACGTCTTATTCTAAGAGCGAAGAATGGAGTCTCCGGGGATATATTAATTATTGACCAATGGTTCAGAGGTAGCAGTATTGTTGAAACGATTGAGTTTGCTGATGGTGCAATTTGGGATAAACAAACCATTGAAGAAAAAACAGGCGTAAAGCATGAGCCAGAGACAAGTCCAACGCCAAACGACGGTGGAGTTTATGCAAATATCAGTGAACCCATTATATTACTGACTGACAATAACGAAACATTCTATGACACTATTGCAGGGAAACGTCTTATTGTCGGCGGAGGGGGTGACGATCGACTTTTTGGTGGGACAGACGATGATGAGTTACAAGGCGGTAATGATAATGATGAACTCTATGGTGAAGAGGGTAACGATTTACTTTATGGCCAGCTAGGTAATGATTTTCTTGAAGGCGGAGAAGGTAATGATTTTCTAAATGGCGGCCAAGGTAACGACACGTATCATTTTAATCGTGGTGATGGAGTTGACTTAATACAGGATGATGCTGGTAACGATAGGATTACATTCGCTACAGGTATAACTGCAAATGATATTAGTGTTCAGAGAAACGGTAACGATTTAATACTGCAGCTTACTGAAAATGGCAGTAAGACTGACGATATCATCACAGTTAGTAATTGGTTTGTTAGCGAAAATCAAATTGAAGTAATTCAGTTTAATGATGGCGCGAGCTGGGATGCGACTTTTATTCAATCAATGTTACCTGAAGACCAAACACTGGTTAATGGACAAACGACATCAGGAAATACATTAGCATCAACTTATCGTTTTCAGCCAAGCGCGGACATTATCGATGGTTTTAGTATTACAATAAATGATACCGGCGGCATTGATGAACTTTTATTTGAAAGAGTTATCGATGGGGTTGATGAAGCGTCACCACAATTAGATAGTTATAATCGTGATGGTAATGATTTAGTTCTGAATGTCTCCATTGATTCTGACATTCTTAGTATTCCTGCTGCCAGTGGTCAAGTTCGAGTAAGTAATTATTATACGAAGGAAGGTTTTATTGAATCGATTGTCTTTCCTACTGGTATTTTAAATAACCCAAATTTTGAACCACTACTAAATGACAATGCCGCTGATCAAGTTATTCTCAGCGATGTGCCATTTAGCTATCAGCTTGATGCGAATACGTTTACGGATAAAGAATTAGACTTCCTTGATATCAAAGCGACGTTAGTCGATGGCAGTGAACTCCCTGCATGGTTAACGTTTGATGCAGATACTTTAACGTTTAGCGGTACACCGGCTGCTGCTGACAGTGACATTATCGATGTCAAAGTTACGGCAACGGATAGTGCCAATCAATCTGTTTCGTTAGATTTCAATTTGAATGTCGGTAACGTTAACTTGACACCTTTTGTCGCTAATGAGATTACAGATCAAATCTCTCGTTCAGGCCGAGCATTTAATTTTCAAATATTGAGTGATACGTTTGCTGATGTTAATTTAAATGAAACATTAACGTATACAGCAACATTATCTGACGGCAGTGATTTGCCGGCATGGTTATCATTTGATGATGTGACTGGTACTTTTAGTGGAACGCCAACCGATTTAGATATTGGATCTCTTAATGTTCAAGTTAGAGCAACTGACAGCAGTGGCTTTTCCAGTAGCGATGTTTTTACCTTAACGACGAATGAATTTAATTCTATTCCTGTTGCTAATACGGATGAAGTGTCATTAACGTTAACCACCAGCGATCCTTCCAGTGAGTTTCTTGTTAATGCCAATACTGCAGGTGAGCAAACGCATCCTGGTGTTATTACCTTATCTGATGATAGTTGGGTGGCCTTGTGGCTTAATAATAATTCATTAGTGGGACAACGATTTTCAAAAGACGGCACCAGCCTTGGTAGTGAATTTAATATTAATGGCAACATTGAGGTTAGCGATTTTATATATAACGCAACGGCATTGACAGGTGGTGGGTTTGTCGTCACTTGGCAATCAACAGGTGCGGTAACGTCTGACGATATTTTTGCTCAACGTTTTGATGTAAATGGAGTGAAAATCGGCACTGAATTTATAATTAATACAAATACAGCCGATATTCAAACATCAATCGACATTGCTGGTTTACCTGATGGCGGTTTTATTGCTGTTTGGATGACAGAACATGAAGGTGGAGCAACTACCGAAAGTGAAATAGCCGGTCAACGTTTTGATGCGAATGGAGTAAAAGTGGGTAATGAATTTGAAGTTAATACGTTTTCATTTGATAACCAGGATATGCCTAAAGTTGCTGTGCAAACAGATGGCAGCTTTGCCATTGTTTGGGAATCGAATGATCACAATCGTCCAATCTCAGTTGAACTACAAGATGAAACGCCTTTAAGTGCTCGCTTTTATGATAATCAAGGTAATGCACTAACAGGAGAAATCCCTTTATCCGTCGCTATTCAGCCTTCGCAAATGATTTCTCCGGAAGTCGTGGCTTTATCCGGTGACGACTATATGGTGACCTGGATTTATTCCAGTGCTACTGAAAATATCTATGGTCAACGATTTAATAGTTCAGGTATCTCACAGGGACAAGCGATATTACTTAATTCTGATTTTGAATTATTTGGCAGGGATTACAGCGTTGTTGCTGATAGTAACAACGGCTTTATTGTAAGCTGGAATAGCTTTGCTGACCAGGGTGATGATCAGGATGATCTTGCTGTTATTGCAGCAAGATTTAATGATCAGGGACAAGTTACCACGTTTCTTGTTAATGAACTTGTTGATAATAACCAACAGCGACCTTCTATTAACTTACTCAGCGATGGTGGTCTGGTAGCAGTCTGGCAGACTAGTTCAAGCAGTAGTGGTGACCTTGATGGCGGTATAGCTGCACGATTATTTCCAGCTGCTGCAAACAATGCGTTTTTAATTGATGTGCTTGCTAATGATACCGATCTCGATCCGGATGATGATGTTTCAAATTTTTCATTAGACACTGTTACCCTTCAAGGCAACAAAGGCAGCGTGTCAATCGAGAACAATCAGCTTAAATTTGATCCGGGCAATGATTTTACTGATTTAATTGCTGGTGATGTTGCTACTGTGTTGGTCGATTACACTATGAGTGATGACAGTGGTGAAATATCAAACTCCACTTTATCGCTAACAATACGCGGTACCGAAGTAGTGGGGACGATTTCATTAAGCCAGGAAGTAATTTTTGAAAATGGTGGGCAAGCTGTAGCCTCTGCGGGTGATGTCAATGGGGACGGGTTTGATGATGTTTTAATACAAGGTAATCAAACTCAGGGAAGTTATTTGGTTTTTGGTCAGCAAGAACAACTGAATTCAACATTCGATTTAACAAATTTGAATGGCAATAACGGCGTTCATTTTTCTTCCAGTTTAGCGATTAATTCTATAAAAAGTGCAGGCGATGTGAATGGTGACGGGTTTGATGATGTAATCATTGGAATGAGTTCGGATCTAAACCCGGGACAAAGTGCTGTGTTATTTGGTCATGAGAGTGGTTTTAGTAGTGATATAGACTTGAATAACCTTAGTGCTGATCAAGGAATTGTACTTACTGGCAATGCGATTAACAGTAACAGTAATATTCAGGTGGATGGGGCAGGTGATATCAATGGAGATGGGTTTGATGATGTAATCATCGGTACACCAGACACAAACGGAACAACCGGTGACGTTTCTATTGTCTTTGGTCGATCTGATTTTTCAAGTTATAACATCGACATTGATGTTTTAGATGGCAGTAATGGTTTTAGTTTTTCCGGTAATGTTGCCAACAGTGAAACAGGCACAACCGTAACCGACATTGGTGACATCAACAACGATGGTCTGGATGATCTTTTTGTTTATGCGCCTGAAGCCGTACCCGGTCTTCCTGATCCGCGCGATCCATTAGGCGGATTTAATTTACCGTTAGGCTATGTTGTTCTTGGTCAAACAGGTTTTTCGAATTCATTTGATATTAATTCACTAGATGGCAGCAATGGTTTCCGATTAAACGGAATGTATGAGACAAATGCTGAAACTATGCGTGCAGAAGGTGTGGGGGATATTAATGGTGATGGTATTGATGACCTGCTTGTTGTTCATCACAGTAATACGGCTCATGTCATTTATGGTAAGGAAAATAATTTTACTGCTGATGTTAATGCTAATAGTTTAGGTGCAGGCGCTTTATCATTATTCAGTTTATCAGGCGGCAGTATTTCTTCTGTAAGCGCGGCAGGTGATGTGAATGGTGATGGCCTGAGTGATATTTTAATCGGCATGTCAGATAAAACAGTCAATAGCGAAAATAATGTGGGTATTTCTTATCTGGTATATGGAAAGCAGGGAGGTATTCAGACTTCTGTTAATTTAGATGAACTAGATGGACAAAACGGGTTTCAGTTAACCGGTAATATTAGCGGAGACCAAAGTGGAAGCGTTGTCAGTGCTGCCGGAGATGTTAATGGTGATGGTTTTGATGATTTACTTGTTAGTGCTGCGGGAGCTAATCTTAATAACGGTGAAAGCTACCTGGTTTATGGCAAGGATTTTCGAAATGAAATTGACGTCTTGGGTAGTAATGAAAGTGACATTGTTGATGTAGTAGAAAGTGATCAAAAAATCTTTACGCTTGATGGCAATGACATTATTAATGTCGGTGATGTCGAAACTGCGATTATTAATGCCGGTTCAGGTGAAAATGTTATCAATCTTTCCGGGGAACAAAACATCAACCGAAATTATACTATTCAAACGTCCAGCAGCAGTTTAAATACAGTAAAAATTGGTTCTCAATCTAATCCCTATACTGCTTCAAAAGGACGGTATACGCTTCTTCTGCCATCTTCGTTTCACGGTATTAATGCGTTTGATATTTATACAAAGAAACACGTTACTCGCAGTGATATTTCCATACACAGAGGTTCTTTAATTATCGATATTTTTGATGGACAAATTCAATTGTATTTTACTGATGTTGACACCAATGACTTATCTGGTATTCCTGATTTATTTGAACGTATTACGTTTAATGACAGTTTTACTCTGACTTATCAGGATGTTCTGGATTTAGGTTTTGGTTTTGATGGTACAGCAGGTGACGATGAATTAAATGGTACAGAAATCGTCGATCGTATAAACGGCTTTGCTGGTAATGACACACTTGATGGTGGCGAAGGCGATGATGAACTGGATGGCGGCGAAGGAAACGATATTGTTATAGGTGGAGAAGGAAACGATATAATTATAGGAAACACTGGAAATGACCATCTTGAAGGTGGCGTTGGTGATGACACCTATATTATTAATGCTAATGATGGTCACGATACGATATTAGAAGTAGGTGGTTTTGATCGCGTTTTCTTTGGGGAAGGATTATCTGTAACTGATTTAAATGTTAGTCAATCGGGCGATGATTTAATTCTTTCTTTTGGCGCTGGTCAGACGGTTACCGTGACGGGCTGGTTTGATGATTCCAATGCTGTTATTGAACAATTTATATTTACAGGTGACAACGCTCTTACGCTCAATAATGATGATATTGAAGGACTGATTAGTGGTAATGATATAAATCTCGCTCCTGGTGTTAATACCGGACTAGAAAACCAGGTTGTCGATGAGGATGCTATTTTTAGTTATGTTATTCCTGATGATGCCTTTATCGATCCAGAGTCAGGTAATGCATTGTCTTATACAGCGACATTAAAAAACGGC
This sequence comes from Pseudomonadota bacterium, assembly GCA_013112535.1. Lineage (GTDB taxonomy): Bacteria > Pseudomonadota > Gammaproteobacteria > Eutrophobiales > Eutrophobiaceae > UBA7359. The sequence continues at coordinate 599,016 of JABFGI010000001.1, read as the reverse complement.
GAAGTATTACCAGATTGGCTAAGCTTTGATGCTGCAACACAAACCTTTAACGGCACTCCAGATGATAACGATGTGGGCGTTATTGAAATTAATGTGATAGCAACGGATGCTGGCGGCTTAAGTGTCGATGAGTCATTTCGTCTCACTATTAATGGAAACACAAATATCAATAATGCCCCTTTCGTCGATGCAGGGATATCGGATCAAGCAACAGATGAAGATCACGTTTTTTCATTTACAATACCAGCGAATACGTTTAGTGATCCGGATGTTGGCGATACATTAATATACAACGCCACATTAAGTGATGATTCTGCATTGCCGAGTTGGTTAAGTTTTGATGCAGCCACACAAACCTTTAGTGGCACACCCGTGAATGATGATGTTGATAATATTGAGGTCAAAGTAACAGTAACTGATACAGGCGGTCACAGTGTCAGCGATGAATTCAGCTTGACTGTTAATAATGTTAATGACGCTGCAACCGTCAGCAATGCCGTTGAAACTTTAAATGAAACTGATGCAGTGCTGACAACAGCTGGAACATTAACCAGTAGTGATGTGGATAACGAGGACAATGTGTTCACCGCAAGTAATACCGTTGGCGCCATCGGTACGTTTGATATTGATGTAGCAGGTAACTGGACGTTTAATGCGAACGAGTCGTTTGATAGTTTAAATGTCGGTGACAGTGTTAGTGAAACGTTTAATGCAAGCAGTGTCGACGGTACAGCGAGCACCGTTCAAATCACCATTAACGGGACGAACGATACACCAACACTGAGCAATGTGATTACCGATCAGGTTATCGATGAAGATGCACCGTTCAGTTTCACAATCCCCGCAAACACCTTTGATGATGTGGACGATGCAAACGACACCTTAAATTATAGCGCGTCACTCTCTGATGATAGTAACTTACCGGGTTGGTTAACGTTTGATGCGGCAACCCAAACCTTCAGTGGCACCCCTGATAATGATGATGTCGGGAATCTTGATATCAAAGTCACAGCAACAGACAGTGCTGGATTGAGTACTGATGATGAATTTAGAGTGGTGATTAACAATGTTAACGATAATCCAGTGTTGGCAAATCCAGTTGATGATCAGGCAACAATAGAAGGTGTTAGCTTTAGTTACCAACTTCCCTCTGATATTTTCGATGATGATGACTTTATTCATGGGGACACCTTACGTTACACAGCAAGCTTAAATGACGGTAGTGCCTTACCAGCGTGGTTAAGCTTTGATGCTGCAACCCGAACTTTCAGTGGTAATGTCCCATTCGATGTATCCGGACTGCTTGATATTAAAGTGACGGTTACTGATATCGAAGGGTTAAGTGTTAGTGATTCCTTTACTCTCGATATCACCAATGTCATTAACGGTAATAATCACTCTAACTTTCTGCTGGGGACAGATGAGAAAGATATTATCAATGGTTTTAATCGTCCTGACTGGCTCTTTGGCGAAGACGGGAATGATATACTTAATGGCGGAGGTAGCAACGACCATCTTCATGGTGGCGATGGCAATGATACTCTCAACGGCGGTAATGGACATGACTGGCTCTTTGGTAATTCAGGTGATGATGTACTTAATGGCGGTAATGGTAACGATCACTTACAAGAATGGTTTGGTAACAATATCCTGAATGGCAATGCAGGTCGTGACTGGATACTAGGTGGTCAGGGTGATGATGCTCTAAATGGCGGCAGTGGTAATGATGTGCTCGAAGACTGGTACGGCAACAACACTTTAAGTGGTGGCGAAGGAGATGATGCTCTTTACAGCGGTGCCGGTGATGACATACACGAAGGCGGAGCGGGTCACGACTGGCTCTTCAGTGATGGCGGTAATGACATCTTGCACGGTGGTACTGGTGATGACGTTATTGAAGGTGGCCGTGGTAATGATACTTACCTCTTTAACCGCGGTGATGATGTTGATGAGATAGAAGAAAACGCGGGTGAAGACACATTACGTTTTGGCGAAAGTATCGGGGCAGACGATTTATGGCTTTGGCGCGATCATAAAGATTTGAATATCGGCATTATCGGTACAGAAGATCAAGTGACGATAGAAGACTGGTATAAACACAGTCATGGTTGGAGTTGGGGATGGCACAGTAATAGGGATACGCGAATTGAACGTATTGAATTATCGGATGGGTCGGTATTGTTAGAAACGAATGTGCAGCAACTTGTTGATGCGATGGCTGTCTTTAATGTTTCTCACTGTGGTTCACTCGATGTACCTGAAGCACTTCAGGAGGATGTGCAATCGGTTATTTCCACAGCGTGGCAGTCAGCATAAAAGTTGAAACTTGTTTCTTTCCAGTTTTCTATAACTCTCAATTGATAACGGAAGGAGGCCGGTTTGAAAGGTTTGTTTTTAATCTGTTGATTTATTTTTTGCTAAATTTGCCTGTATCTATATAGCTTGCAGAGTGCAATCATATAGATTACACTTTAGTCAACTATGATTAAAAAGTTTCGCCACAAAGGATTGAAGCGTTTTTTCGACGACCCACGATATACTGATAAACGAGGTATCAGTGCGATCATAGCTGATCGCCTGATTGTTATTCTGGATGCACTTGATACGATTGAAAAAGCGGAAGAAATGGACATCGTTGGCTTGTATTTTCATGGATTAAAAGGTCAACGCAAGGGCGAGTACAGTGTTCGCGTTACTGGAAATTGGCGAATCACTTGGCGCATGGATGGTAATGATGTAATAGATTTAAATTTAGAGGATTATCACTAATGACACGTAAACCTTCACACCCTGGTGCATTAATTCGTAATGTAATCTTGCCTGAAACAGGTTTGACGATTAGTGAGTTGGCAAAGCGTTGCGGTGTGGCTCGTAATACCATGTCGAAAGTGGTGAATGAACGTGGTGATGTTACGGAAGATATCGCGATTCGGTTAAGTCGCGTGTTGGGTAGTAGCCCTCGTTTCTGGAAAGGCATGCAAACAAACTTGAAACTCTGGCAATTAGAGCAAGAAAATAAACGCGTGTATCAAAAAATGGAGCGTATACCGACTCATCATTAGAGTATTGAGTTTCATTCGTTTTCAATTTTTAGCATAAGGATTAACAGAAAGATTAAAGTTAATTTCCGATATTTAATCAGGACGATTGCCAAACCTGAGAATAGAGGCTAAGGATTGGAGCTTTAAGCAACTTAATATAAAAAATCTTTTGTTTTTTTACTAACAAAAATATGAAAATGAAACTGTTTGGTGTTACTATTTCGCCCTAGTTTTATAGTGTTATTAGCAGTTTTACGGCTAGTGGCAAACAATTCGGAAAGGGGAAAAGCACTGGGCTGATTGGTGTATTTTTCGGAGAAATAATCTAACTTAAAATTATAGGAATTATCATGGCAAATAAATCAACAGCAGTTAAAGATCGCATGACCAAGGCACAAATCGTTGCTGAAATCGCTGAAGCAACAGAACTTTCAAAAGCAAATGTTAAAGCTGTTTTGGCTTCATTGGCAGAACAGGCAGAACGTCATTTAAAAGCGCGTGCTTGCGGTGAATTTATGGTGCCTGAATTGGGTGTTAAATTAAAACGTGTTAAGAAGCCTGCTAGAAAAGCACGTAAAGGTACGAACCCGTTTACAGGTGAAGAAATGATGTTCAAAGCTAAGCCGGCTTCAACCAGTGTTCGTGCAGTCGCATTAAAGGGTTGTAAAGATATGGCAGGCTAATTTGCCTGATTTAAATAGCCTGAAAATGGCCCAAACTATTTTTAATTTGGCTATTTAAAAGTATGTTAACAACACAAGATCACAGCCGAGACAAGGCTGGTCTCACTTACATTTATCCTGTTTTATCCCGCCGTTCAGGCGGGCTTTCAATTGGAGTAAACCTCAATATAAACAACGCCTGTAATTGGCGTTGTATATATTGTCAGGTTCCGGATCTTATACGCGGTAGCGCACCTTCAGTTAATATCGATAAATTAGCCTCGGAATTACGTAATTTTCTGGCAGACGTGATTCACGGCAGTTTTTACGATAAGGAAGCCGTACCTGATGAGTTTCGCGTTATAAAAGATATCGCCATATCAGGTAATGGCGAACCAACTACCGCCAATGAATTTGATCAAGTTGTTAATTTAATCGAACTTATATTAAAAGAATATGGCTTACTTGGTTCGATTAAGTGTGTATTGATTACGAACGGAAGTATGGTAAACCGTAATCAGGTCAAAAAAGGACTGGAAAAGCTGGCCAAAATGAATGGTGAAGTCTGGTTTAAAATTGACAGCGCAACACCAACCGGTATTGCAACAATTAATCAGGTCAGGGGATCAAATACATCGTCATTAAAACGATTAAAAATTGTGGCTGATCTTTGTCCCACGTTGATTCAAACATGTGTATTTTCTTATAAGAGTCAACCACCAAGCGATTCTGAGATTAATGCCTACCTGAATTTACTAAAAGCGGTTATTAGTCGGAATATTCCATTGAAAGGCGTATTGCTTTATGGAATTGAGAGGGAGTCTTTGCAACCAGAAGCAAAGATAATTAAAAAATTACCTGCCTCATGGTTGCAGGATTTTGCAGCAAAGATAAAAGAATTATCGATTGATGTCACTGTGACGCCGTAGCCGGGATCTGGCACATAATAAATTGTGCTAACTATAAGTCGTATACTGGATTCCCGCCTGCGCGGGAATGACGATGTAAATGGTTTATCTCAGATATTCAGTTTTGTCAGATAAAAATCAAACCCAGTCCCTTGAGAATATTTGATTAAGACTAAATGACAACAATTAAAATAAACTTTTTAGCTTGTCGCCAATAGCGCCGGCAGCATCCTTAACAGTATCGGTTGTTTTTTCGACGGCATTCTTTTCTTCTGCAGGTTTTTCTTTAGCGGCAGATTTAACAGGTGCTTTGCCTAAAGCAATATCGCAGGGGTTTGTATCATCAGCTACACCATTACTCAAAAAGTTTTCAGCTAATAAAGAAAGCCCACCAGTTGCAACGGCAGCACCGGCTGAAAGCCCTGTTTTTAATGCCCCCTCGGCATCTGCTTTTGGACTGGGGTTGGTGAGTGTACCTCCAACTCTGACTAATCCTGCCAGTTGTCCCAGATTCAGGCCGATACCTTCTTTTGCTTTTGGTGTTATTCCGATATCGAGTTTTTCTGTCTTAAAATCAATCGTTCCTGCACCGATAACATTCATATGGTTAGTCGACATCGCAATACCGTTTTCTGCTGTTGCAAGTCCATCTTTAATATTAAAATTAACAACTGCACATTCTAACAGACTGCCATCAGACTCTTTTGCTCCTGGAGTCAACATGGATAATGTACTGACCAGTGCATCTGCACTGGCTAACTCCAATGCCGTATTTGAGATTTGACCTTTGCCAGCTTGAACTAATAGTTTTCCATTTAGACCGGCCATGATTTGACTTACACTAGAACCAGTACCTTTTGCTTTAATCGTTATATCTGTTTTTCCACCTGTAATTAATTTTTTCTCCTGAATCGATGGAATCTGGCCAAGCTCTATTTGTTTTATTTCAATACTGTTATTTAACACTGCCGTCTTACCATTGCTGCCATCCAGATCTACATTAACGGCTAATGTGCCGCCAGCAGCTTTACCTGATTTTGATAATTTTAGTTTGCCGTTATTCAGGTTCAGGGAAATAGCTGCATCAGTTATGATCAGGTCTTTTGTAATTAATTTTTTCGTTTTAAACGTTAAGTTAACATCTGCCGCTTTAAGTCCATCTAACGGGAGTGGATCTGAAGAGAACATTTTTTCTTTTTTAACCTTTTCTTTTTCTTCTCCCTGAAATGGACTGATATCAAGTGACTCAGAAGTCAGGTTTGCATTTAGTTTTGGACGGGCGCCTGCCATACTGACATCAATATCGCCGTTCACTTTATATTCCATTAATTGCGCTACCATCGATTTAACGGCATAACCGGATTCTGTGTCGGATAGTTTTCCACTAAATATTATTGGGCCAACATCAGGTAATTCTGAACCGGCAACCTGATTTAAGTCACTTAATTTAGAAATGTTTAATGATGTTTGTAAGTTAATACCTTTAGCAGACATCGGTTGTCCAATTGTACCGTCTACTGATACCTCAGCTCCTGCTACACCAATATCTAGTTTCACCGGGTAATTTTTGTTGTCCATCAAGTTGTTAACTGATCCCAGAGTTCCTTCTATATTTAAAGGTGATTTGTTAAAGCTTGCTTTAACAAGTAGCGCCATCGGATCGGAAAAACTGGAAGAATTAACCGTGATCTCGTCGATAAGTAATTCCGTCATTTTACCCGTTTTGCCATCTTTATAGCTGATGTTTGCTTTTTCGATGCGAACTTCATTTACAGCAAGCGCAGGCAATTCACTTGAAGCAGATTTCGCAGCCTGTTTTTCTTTTTTATCTGATGCACTTGATAAGACCCAGTTGCCCTGGCCTTGCTCATTAGTTTCAAGATGGATATTGGGTTCGATTAATATTAAACGAACAACCTGGATGTTTTTCTTTAATAAAGGCATCAATGCAACTTGCGCTTCAAATTTACCAACGCTAAGCATATTCTTTTCTTTTGCCCAACTGGCATTACCCAGAGAAACGCCTTCTATCGCTACAGTAGGGATGAGGGAAGGGGCTAATTTAAGATCACCACTGATTTCAAAATCTCTTCCGGTATTGTCTTTAACGGCTTGAACTATCTGAGGCTTATATTGATTGATATCAGTTGTAAGAATAATACCGGCAATAGCTGCAACGACAAGCAGAACCAGAACAACAAGAATCTTGATTAACTTTCCCATGAAAACACCTTTTTTAAGTAATTTCTTATTAGATTTAGCTTATTACATTTTCAATGTAAATTCAGTATTCAAGAGGGTATTTAGAGGCTTGTATCACTATTATTTTTAACCTCGGATGGAAGTGAAAATATAGCCTGAACTTAATCTGTTTTATTGAGTTTTTTTTCTATCTTTTCCAGACGCTCAAAAATAGTCGCTATTGCGGCTTCCAGTTTGATAAATTTACGTGTTTTATCATCTTCATATGATACAACCGCTTTCTTTTTCCTTAATCGATTAAGCGTCGCGTTCAGATCAATATTTTCATCATCAAGATCAAGTTCGTTCAGAATATCTTCGCTGGTTCGAGGTGAATCTAAAACATTTAATACTTTTTCTTCGACCGGGACCACTGACTTCATGATGAAGTCATCGACATGACGTTCAGTAAACTTTTCGAATTGTATAAATTTAGCACCAAATGCAACTACATCGATTTCGATTATTGAGAAGTAATAAATTTTAGCCTGTACGATAACGTCTTTATCTTTGCCATCAATGGGTAAAGTAAATTTTAATGCAACTTCAGGTGCTGTTTTCCCCGAGATAAATTTTCCAGTTGGATGGATAGTATGCGCACTTTTTCTATTACACCGTAATTGAACACCATCGGGTGAAATATCATGCAATATGGCATTTACTTCATAATCCCCCGTTTTTTCGATCACTGCCAGGGTATTGACTTTAATTCTTGGGTATTCACGTTTTTCCTCATACATATCGTATAAGTTAATGATTTTCTTTTTTTTCGTACCGGGATTTTTTAATTCTTCCTGACTCATTATTTTAAATTGCTCAATATCTATTTTTAAATGTAAAAGACACAAACAACATAATGCAATAACGAGGCCGAATTAGCGGCAAAGCAAAAGAAAACCGTGCTTTAAACTAATTTGTAACTGCCCAAATTCGCCACATACTGGCTCGAGAGGTCCAGTTGTTTATATTAATTTTCAATATCCAGTTTGGTAACGCCTGACAAATTAATTCGTGTGACAAGCCTGCTTCATCAAGTTGTCGACTACGATTTTGTTTACGTGAAGCATAAAATAATTCTCGCTGAGGATGCTTAATCATTAACTCATTGATATGACTTTCATCTTTAACTGAAATAATTTCAAGTTTATTTATATTGTAAAAATCCATATTTAATTCTGCCGGATCGGAATACGAACCATCTTGATCCAGAACCATCAGCAGCGGTTCGCGATCTTGTGACAATGTTCCAAGACAGTTTTGCCATAGAGCAACTTCTTTACTGGCAGGCAGTGAAAAAACCAGAATAACTAAAAGACCATTTACGATAACTGAAGACCATAAAATAAATCTCCATAAATATTTGAAGAAGTTTCTTTTTAATAAGAGGTATCTTTCATTTAACTTGATTGCCACCATTGCAAACATGAATGGCGCAAATGGTAAAAGTGGAAATAAATAACGCATTTCTTTATGACCAAACAGGGTATGGAATAGAACAAAAGGAATGCTTAACCATGTTATAGGGTGTCGTGGAAACATAAACCAAAAACCAATAATGGCAAAAGGTAGAAGTAAAGTCAGGGGAGGGGTAATCTGTACAGCAGAATAATAAGCATAAAACCACCATGGCTCTGGTAACGCTTCACTGATGCCTCCGCCCAATCCATTATAATGCCAGATAAAGTAGTTCCATGAACTAATCGTTGGTTCGCCATATAACCAATAGTCAAAACCAGAGCCAATAATTAACGTTACAAATCCTGCTAATAATATATAAATTATATTGATCGGTTTCTGCTTATTGATAAATAACATCCATAAACCAAAACCTAATAAGGCAAATCCCATTTGATAACGGGCTAAAAAGGCGAGTCCGAAGCATAAACCGACAAGAAGAAATCGTGTCTTTGTGGCGGCAGAAGGGTAGCGATATAAACCCACCGCCATTAAAAAGAAGGAACATGCCCAACCTTCAGATGAAAAACGAACATTAGTGAAGATTACAAGCCATGAGAAGAATAGAAAAAATATGGTCCACTTTAGCGCACTTTTAGACGTTATTTCGCTTGCGATTGATTTGATATAGATAATGGTTGCGAATAATGAAATAGCCGCGCTAATTAACCGATAAATAAATGCAAGAAAGAATGGAGAGTCTATTCCAGCTAAACTACTGGTTTTAGACAAAACATAAGCGACAAAGGGCTGAAAACCACTTCGTACACCGGCTTCAAATTCCCACATCAGTTGGCTTTGCATATCAATTCCAACTTTTGCTGTGGCAAAATTCAGGATTTGAGCATATTCATCATCATGATAATGTCCGACGCTGAACCACGCTGCTAATAAATGACAAATTAAGGCTGCAATAAACCAGTTTCTGGGTAATGAATTCATTTTGAGGAGTGTTATTATTGTATTTTAATGAACGAATTATATAGCTTAAGATAAATTTTGTTTAACCAATATGAGTAACTGTTGCCACAAAGAAGAACCAAAACAATCCTGTCATGAAACAGGTAATAAACGCGATTATTTATTAATTAGTACATCATCGATAATTATCATCGCTTATCTTTTCAATTTATTACCAGAATCAATTTTTGGAGCATCACCTTACTTAAAGTCGTTTGTAGAATCCAGTTTTACCCTTATTAATACCATGTATTGGGGAATTCTCATTGGTATTTTATTTATAGCGCTTTTAGGGCAAATACCCCGGGAATTTATTATTGCTTTGTTAGGCCGTAAAGATGGAATAGGTGGGGTTATTCGAGCAACATTTGCCGGTGTATTACTCGATCTATGTAGCCACGGCATATTAATGGTCGGTTCTAAACTTTACCAAAAAGGCGCTAGTACAGGACAAGTTATGGCTTTTTTAATTGCCAGTCCATGGAACTCATTTTCATTAACGCTAATTCTCTGGGCATTAATTGGCTTTAAATGGATGATTGTATTTCTTATAGCATCCATGCTGATAGGCATTATCTCGGGATTAATTTTTGAATTATTGGTCAAACGGAATGTATTACCAGATAATCCAAACCGCGTTGATATACCAGAAGACTTTAAAATAATTGCACAATCAAAACTGGCACTTAAAAGATTCAATTTTACATTTCCATGGTTATCAAAAATGCTTTTACAGGGCGTAAAAGATTCACGCATGGTTTTACGCTGGATATTTCTCGGGATTATTCTGGCATCATTAATCAGAACCTTTGTCAGTCTTGAATTTTTCCAGACTTATTTTGGGCCATCTTTAATCGGTTTAGCATTAACGTTGCTGGCTGCAACCGTCATCGAAGTGTGTTCAGAAGGGTCAGTACCAATCTCTGCAGATTTACTTACGCGCGCAAATGCACCTGGTAATAGTTTTACGTTTCTTATGGCAGGCGTCGCAACGGATTACACCGAGATCATGGTACTTAAAGACACAACAGGTCGTTGGATTATTCCTTTATTCTTACCGCTGGTCACTTTGCCGCAAATATTACTGTTAGGGTTTCTCTTTAACCATATCAATTAGCTATTTAACATAATATATATTGGGATTTTTGCTATATAAATTAGATATTTAGCGGCTTTCAAAGGGGTTATTTAACAATAACAGTTATTATTAGTAAAGTTTTCAGATATAAAGAAAACAGGATCTAATAATAAGGAGAAGTTAGATGGCTTATGAAACAATTGAATATCTTCCGAACGAATGGAAGACACCATATGAAACGGTCACGCACGAAATCGCGGTAACTTCTTTTCCCCAATCAAGTGCATCTGTATTTGATTATATTCAGCTTGCATCAAATATTTCTATCCCATTGATAATTGGACTTATTGGTGTCTATTTAGCTCGCAAACAATTACAGATTAATCAATCACGATTAAAGTATGAAATGTTTGAAAAGCGATATGAAATTTATGGCGCTATTAATTCGTATGCATTTCAAATTAAACATATACCAAATTTCATTACTAATGATGATAGAGCTGAATTTATGGCTAAGACTGCTGGTGCAGAGTTTTTATTCAATGATAGTGATGATTTTGGTTTTCATTGTTTAACCATTTTAGCTATGTCAGATTTACTCATAAAAATTAGAGATGGAATTTCAATTGATAAAACAAAAGAAGAGGTACTTAGAAAGTTAGATGAAGCAGTTGATGAGCTTAAAAATATATGTGAAGCCGATTTAGCAATTCATAAATAATTTCGCATGCTCTTGCTTAATATAATCCAGATCTATCCCCAGATACGTCATCGTGGTTTTGACATCGACGTGTCCCATCATGTCTCGAACGGCAATCAAATCACAACCCGATTGCAAAAGATGATGCGCAAAACTCGCACGAAAAAGATGTGGGGACTCGTGACTCCAAGGGACATTTTTATGAGTGCGAAGCAGGGTGTCATAACCTCTTCTGAGTCCCAAAGCGGCTTGAACATAGCGATTCACAATGATCCAGATACTGTTCGAACTCGAAAAGGGCTTGCCTTTATTCGTCACAAACAAAATATCAATGCGTCGAGGTATAGTTGTACGACGTATATCGACCCATATTTTGATCAAATTCGACATTTCTTCCGATATCGGGACATAACGGAAATCACGAAGCCCGGCTGTATAAATACGAATAAATCCGATCTCTTCGATACTGTAGAACGTCAACGTAATCAATTCATACGATTTCAGTCCTGTTTCATACATCAGACGCATCATGACGTGATCACGAAAACCAACCAAAGTGGTCATATCGGGCGCAGCCAACAAACAGCCCAATTCAAAGGGTGTCAGGTGCCGTGGCTCTGCCAGGCGTTTGATTCGTCCCGGTTTAGGGATGTATGGACTGAAATCCGAAACACAATATTTAAATTCATACAGCCAGCGATAAAACTGACGAAGCGCACTCAGTTGGCCATTCAAACTCGATTGACTAATTTGGCACCGACGATCGGCCAACCAGCGATGGAGATCATTGCGTGAAGGGTGTAATAGATCGTCGACAAATGTTGACCAGTACACCAAGTGGGATTGATACCCTCGACGTGTGCTGTTTGAACGTCCTATTCGTTGTTGATATTTATCGAACAATAATAGGGCGTCTTTATCAGAAATTTTACGATAATGACTTTTTAACATAACAATGTAGTAATGGGTGCTCCTAGTGAGCCGCTAAACCTTTGATTAGGCTTCGTTTTATCCTACAAAGTGTATATTAATTCTATTTAACATAATATATATTATGCGCAGTTAATAATGTAGCATAGCCCACAAGTAAAGTTCTATTCGTATCCAGCTAGATAGTCTTAAGCATTTATATTTCAAAGTGTTTCTTTAGTTTGACGATAGATCATGCAGGATATTTAAGTCTATTCATTGAATAAGGATGCTCTTTCTATAGTAAATGTCATTACACAGATGTCAGCACAAATCTCGACAGCCGCAGAAGAACAAAGTGTTGTATCTGAAGAAATAAATGTAAATATGATGCAAATCAGTGAGCTTTCAGAACATACTGTAAAAGGAACACAAATGATTACTGAAGCTAGCAATAATGTGGATCAGGAAATAAAACGATTGCATAATTTAGTCGAGCAATTTGGAAATAGTATATAGCTAGATAGCCCTATCTTTTTGATTATTATGGCTTTTTAATGTTTTCTTGATCGATTATCGATTGTATCCCCTTGGCACGACCTCTCATAGCTCTGGTAAAGGCATCATCACGATTCTCAGTAGATTCCATTAATTCTTGTAAAGCTTTATCTGGGTCAAAGATATCCTGAACTTTATTGCTTAGAGTACCGGATGAAATATCAATTTTCCCAATTTCAAAGAGTTCGGATGTATCGTCACCCTCTTTTTCTGAATGATTATCGTACTTTGCATACTCATTAGACAGGTTTTGGTAGTCTTGATTAAGTATTTCTGAATAATAATCTTTTGGCGTACAGTTAGAATTGAGACTGGTTAGTGGTAAATTTGTAAAATGAGTCTGACCGTTATTATCAGTACAGCTATGGAATTCTACAGCATGTAATGAGAAAGATAGAATCGAGAGCATTGTAAAAGATAATATTTTCATATATTTAGCGTTTACATCTATAGTGTATATAATCAATAAACTATAGAACAGACTTCAAGTCAATACCATGAGCATTGATAAAATAATTTCAGAAGAATTTCCATTAGATGAAGATATAGTCTATTTGAATCACGCTGCGGTATCTCCCTGGCCGCTTCGCACCTCTCATGCTGTCAAAGCGTTCTCAGAAGAAAACACTTATTTCGGCGCACGAAATTATCTAACCTGGCTGGACACGGAAAAGAGATTGCGTGGGCAATTACAGCGTTTAATTAATGCTCCTTCGTCAAACGATATTGCATTATTAAAAAACACATCAGAAGCGTTGTCAGTCGTTGCATCAGGTTTAAACTGGCAATCTGGCGATAACATTGTCAGTAGTAATGAAGAATTTCCATCTAATCGCTTTCCCTGGCTAGCACAAGCTAGACATGGCGTTGAGTTTAGGGAAATTGATCTAACAACGGATGTCTCACCTGAACAAGCTCTAATAAATGCCTGCGATAACAAAACACGTTTAATCACAATAAGTTCAGTTCAATACGGGACAGGAAAAGTGATTAATCTGAAGCAATTAGGCGATTTTTGCAGTGAAAATAACATTCTGTTTTGTGTTGACGCTATTCAAAGTCTGGGCGCCTTGCCCTTTGATGTACAGTCTATCAATGCTGATTTCGTTATGGCTGATGCACATAAATGGATGTTGGGGCCAGAGGGGATCGCCCTATTCTACTGTAAAGAGGAAGTAAGAGATTTATTGGAATTACATCAGTTTGGTTGGCACATGGTCAAAGATGTTGGAAATTATACCGTCAAGGATTGGCAAGTGACTGATACGGCTCAACGTTTTGAGTGCGGTAGTCCAAATATGCTGGGAATTCATGCCCTATCAGCCAGTTTATCTCTTATTGAAGAAGTTGGAATTGAAAAAATATCTAGAAATATAATTAATAATACTTCATATATTATTGATAATATTAAAAATATAGAAAATTTAATCTTTATCTCTCCAAGTGTAAAACCTGACTATGCAGGCATTGTCACGTTTAGTATCGAGGCTAAAGATATGAACCAACTCTATTCTAAGTTAATGAAAAATAATGTGATTTGTGCAAATCGAGCTGGCGGTTTACGTTTTTCCCCTCACTTTTATACTAGTCAAAAATGTATTAATAAAGGACTTGAAATACTATATTCAATTATTTGATTTTATTGAATAATTTATTGTAATTATTGCTGGTTTGATTTGCGACTTCGTCAAACTCTATATTTCTCAAATTTGCGATAAATTCAGCAACATGACGAACATAGGCCGGTTGATTCGTTTTACCTCTAAATGGCATTGGCGCAAGATACGGTGAGTCGGTCTCTACCAACATCTGCTCTAAAGGAACCTGTTTTGCGACATCCTGTAATTCCCTGGCATTTTTAAATGTAACAATACCGGAAAAGGAAATAAGAAAATTTAAATCCATTGCCGCCTGTGCTGTTTCCCAATCTTCTACGAAACAATGCATCACACCGCCAACCTCATCTGCTCCCTCCTCCTTCAATATCTTGATAACATCGTCTTTTGCTTCTCTGGTATGAATAATGAGCGGCTTGTTCAACTCTTTTGCAGCGGTGATATGGGTACGAAACCGGTCTCGTTGCCATTCCAAATCACCTTCGCTACGAAAATAGTCTAATCCCGTTTCTCCGACACCTACGACTTCATCTGTATTGGCCAGGTTAATGATATCCTCTATAGATGCTTCATCGACAAGATCGGTATTTGGATGAATTCCCACGGATGCGGACACCATCTCGTACTTTTGGGCTAATTTAATAATATCTGGTGAGCCATCAAGGTCGATAGCAACACAAAGCAGATGTGAAATATCGTTTTCTTTGGCGTTTTTGAGTATCTCTTCAACCGCCATATCCTCGCTAAGCAAAGGGATATGGCAATGGGAATCTATCAGAGAAGGCACAACTGGATAATTTATTTGAAAACAGTAGGTTACGGTTTGCTTGTCAAAATCACATGGTATGAGTTGGACGATCAGATTTCAATGCGCCGGCTAGTGATTTTTCGATTTTACTTTTGGTCGCACCTTTATCGAGTTCACTAAACTGAACACCGATTCCTGCCGTTTTGTTCCCTTGAGCACCTTTCGGCGTAATCCAGACAACTTTTCCGGCCACTGGCAATTTATCCTTGGTATCGGTTAGCGTTAGCAGCATAAAAACTTCGTCGCCCAATTTATAATCTTTTGCTGTAGGAATAAAAAGTCCGCCATTTTTAACAAAAGGCATATAAGAAGCATAAAGTGCACTTTTATCTCGAATGGTGAGAGATAAAATACCTTGTCTCGCGTCACGGCCTGCAGCCATTTATGTTACTCCTACAAACAATATTTTGCTGTTTTGGGTTTATTCCAGTTAACTACGATTTCTTCAAACAGGCTCAAAACATTGTAATTCATTGGCCCAGTTGATTGTTGATATTTAAATAACACAAAATCGTAATTTCTGACTAACGCAACCAAGTCTAATGAATTTACAAGGTCTTGCAAGTCTTCTTTCAAGTCAAGGTTCACCAGATTTGCCCGTTCCTGTTGCAATTTCAGTCGAATCAAATCCTGAATTAATCGCATTAATGTGATAAAGATATTTTCGCTACCCAGTGCTTGCCAGCTGGAAGCAATCTGAACGGGATCGACCTTTTTTTTCGTTAATGATTTCAAATCCTTAAGTAAGGTATATCGATGTTGTAACTGTTTGTCTTCAAGCATGGATAGTGCTTTCAGGGGACCACCGCCAGCTAAACGCAACAATACTTCTGCCGGGAGATTTGATTCATACGATTGTGAATTCAGCCAGTTTATTGCTGTTTGATCCAATGCAGGTTCAAAATCGACTCGTTGACAGCGGCTTCTTATGGTTATCGGTAAATTGGTAGGTCTATGACTCAACAAAAACAACATTGATTGTGGAGGGGGTTCTTCCAGTGTTTTTAGTAGCGCATTTGCTGTTGCACGATTCATTGCGTCCGCTGGTTCAATGATCGCTATTTTTAATTTTCCGGAAAAACTTTTTAATGTAACGTACTCAATCAACTCGCGTATTTGAGCAATTTTAAGTTGTTTACCTTCTTCTTCTGGCTCAATGAGGGATATATCAGGATGTGAACCTGCAGTGAATAATTGGCAGCTCTGACAGGTGCCACAAGCATGTCCAGAATCAATATCTTTCGATAAACATAGCATTTGCATGGCAAATGTACGGGCAAACTCGTTCAAACCAATGCCTTCTGGGCCGCATAAGAGCAAGGCATGCGGAAGACGATCCTGATGTTGCATTTCTAACAAGCGTTGTTTTTGTTTTTCCTGCCAGGGATATGTCAGCATTGATAAATATCCATTATAGATAGTCTTTTAAAATATCTTGAATTTGTTGTTTAACATTATCAAAGGATTGCGATGAATCGATGATACGAAAACGCTCTGGTTCATTTTTAGCTCGTTCAAGATAACAGCTACGTATTCGTTCAAAAAAACTGATTTCTTCCTGTTCAAAGCGATCGACTTCACTCCTGTTTCCAGCACGTCTTAAACCTGTTTCGACATCTAAATCGAATAATATCGTCAAATCGGGTTTTAATCCCTGTTGCACCCAGTCTTCAAGAATTTCAATGCGCGCTGGGTCTATGCCTCGACCTCCACCTTGATAAGCATAACTGGCATCGGTAAAACGATCGCAAATAACAACCTTACTTGATGCTAGAGCCGGCTTTATTATTTCGTTGATATGCTGAGCGCGGGCAGCAAACATCAACATCAACTCGGTATCATCGATAACACCGACATTGTTTTTATCTAATAAAATAGCTCTAATTTGTTCACCTGTTTGAGTTCCGCCAGGTTCGCGTGTTTGTATGACTTTGTTATCAGCATCGGTAAATATTTCTGCAATATATGCCATAAGCGTGCTTTTTCCTGCGCCTTCAACACCTTCTAACGTCACGAATAAGCCTCGTTGCATTTCTATTTACCCTTTTTTATCTGATATTTTACAACAGCACGATTATGTTCAGCCAAGCTTTCAGAGAAATAATGGGAGCCATCGCCCTTAGCCACAAAGTATAAAGCTTTTCCGTCTTCAGGATGTAATGCGGCATGAATAGCTTCACGTCCGACCAATGAAATAGGACTGGGAGGCAAACCTTTGTAACGGTAGGTATTGTAGGGAGAATCAATCTTAAGATCTTTCCTTCTTATGTTGCCATTAAAATGGCTTCCCATTGCATAAATCACGGTAGGATCAGTTTGCAATTTCATGTTTTTGTTAAGACGTCGTACGAAAACACCGGCAATGGTCTTACGTTCACTAGCCAGACCGGTTTCTTTTTCAATGATGGATGCCATGATTAATGCTTCATAAGGACTTTGATAAGGCAAGTTTGGATCACGATTCTGCCATTCTTCGTCCAATACTTTCTGAAGTTTGTCGTAAGCTCGTTTCAGGAACTCAACATCACTGGTTCCTTTGGGAAAGTGATAGGTATCGGGGAAAAAAAGTCCTTCCGCGCTTTTTTCGGGGTAACCTAATTCTTTCATCAAGGTATCCGGATTATAACTACCTAGTTTCTTTACTAAAATTTCATTTAATTTGATTGCTGCAAGCATTTCATGAATTTGCCACCCTTCAATTAATATCATTGAATACTGAACAACTTTCCCTGAAACAAAAATATTCAAAAGCTCGTCAGGTAAGATCCCAGGCATCAAGTTATATTCACCTGTCCGGATTTTATTTGCACGACTGGACTGGCGTGCTAGCAGTTCCAGATATCTGGTATTATTTACTATATTTTCTGATTGCAATTTTTTATTTAAATCAGAAAAACTCATACCTGACTCAACAGTGAAAACAAAATCTCGTTCAATGTTTAATGGCGTTTGCAGAAACTTCTGGTAATCCTGAAAAAGTAAAAATCCAGTAGCCAGCAAAAAAAACAGTATCAGTATTGAAAGACGTATCGCACGTTTTAACATAATGACGCTATGAAATGATTTTCTTGTAAAAACTGTTGTATATGTCGGGTTTTTTCTCCAACAGAAAAGGGTTTTTCATCAATCATTTTTGCCGGCCACACACCAATCACGCTATTACAGAAAAATACTTCATCTGTATCTACTAATGTTTGTCGTGCTATTTTTTTTATTTCGACATCAATATTTAAATTTGGAGAAAGTTCTATGATTTTATTCCTGATAACACCTTCGACGCCGCAATTTGATAAGTCAGGAGTACATAAAATATTATCAATAACACAAAAAACATTACTCATTGTGCCTTCGATAACATTGTCTTCCTGATCCAGAACGATACCTTCAGCAATCGTGCTGTCACTCCATTCTGAACGAGCCACAACTTGTTCCAGTCGGTTTAAATGTTTAATACCAGCTAAAACCGGGTTTTTAGCATATCGGTAATTACAGACTCGAGCATTGATGCCTTGTTTAGTATTTTCTTCAGGATACTTCGGGAAGGGATACAATGAAATAATCCTGTGAGGCTCAGAATTGTCGGGTAAGGCATAACCACGCCCACCCTGCCCGCGCGTAATGATTATTTTAATAACGCCAGGTTCGATAGAATCTATTAAGGAGCTTATTTCCTCTTTTAAAAGTCGTTTATTAGAAAAAGGAATACTTAATCGCTGGCAACCAGTTTGCAAACGATTAATGTGTTCGTCCCAACAAAGAGGCGTACCATCTTGAACAGTAATCGTCTCAAAGACACCATCACCGTATTGTAAGCCACGATCAAGAAAAGAAATTTCGTTTGCAGGTTGCCCATTTATGAGTGTTTGTAATGCCATTTTTCTATTATGGCTGACAATTCTTAGGATACTTTCTTAAAAACGAGTGAGCCATTAGTGCCACCAAATCCAAACGAATTGGAAAGTGCGACATCTATTTTCATCTCACGACTAGTATGCGGAACATAATCGAGATCACATTCAGGATCAGGATCGTCAAGATTGATTGTAGGAGGCGCAACCTGATCACGGATTGCCAATACTGAAAATATCGCTTCAACACCGCCTGCCGCACCTAACAAATGACCAATCATCGATTTAGTCGAACTTACAGCCAATGATTTAGCATTGTCTTTGAAAACACGTTTAATGGCAGTGGTTTCTGCTATATCACCAGCAGGAGTTGATGTGCCATGTGCGTTGATATAATCAATTTCATGAATATTAAGTCCGCCATTTCTCAAAGCATTAGTCATACACAATGCGGCACCTTCGCCGTTTTCTGAAGGCGCAGTCATATGATAAGCATCACCGCTCATACCATAACCGGAAAGTTCGGCAAGAATATTGGCGCCGCGTTTTTTTGCATGTTCGTACTCTTCCAAAACCATGACGCCTGCACCATCACTCAAAACAAAACCGTCCCGACCTTTATCCCAGGGACGACTCGCGCGCTTAGGCTCATCATTTCTACTTGATAATGCTTTTGCAGAAGCAAAGCCAGCAAGACCTGTTTCCGAGGTTGCCATTTCTGCACCTCCGGCAACCATGACGTCCGCATCACCATATTCAATTAATCGTGCTGCATCTCCGATATTGTGAGTACCCGTTGTACAAGCTGTAACAATAGCAAAGTTAGGGCCTTTTAAACCGTACATGATAGAAAGGTGCCCAGAAATCATATTAATGATGTTACTTGGGACAAAGAAAGGAGAAATCTTTCTTGGACCACCTTTTGCGAACATTTTAGTACCTTTCTCAATACCGGGTAAGCCGCCAATACCTGAACCAATAGCCACTCCAATACGAGTCGCATTTTCTTCAGTAACCTCTATACCTGAGTCTTTTATAGCTTGAATTCCAGCAGCCAGGCCATAATGAATAAACGGATCCATTTTCTTTTGATCCTTTCTCGGGATGTAATCATCTAATTCCAGGTTTCGAATGGAACCACCGATACGAGTACTAAATTCTGTTGTATCAAAATGTTCTATTTCCGCAATACCGCTTTTTCCGGCAAGAATGTTTTTCCATGTTTCGTTAACATTGTTACCCAGAGGAGTCACCATTCCTAGTCCGGTAACAACAACACGTCGCTTACTCACTTTAAATTATGATCCTATTTTTAAATTTATTGCTTCTACTTATCAGTTATCCATGCGTAGAAATTACTTTATAACCTAAAAAGGCCGCGTCAGATTAGTATCATGACGCGGCCTTAGATTTTCTAAAATGTTATGACTTATTCAAGATTAGCGTTGATGTAACTTACAGCTTGATTAACCGTAGTAATATTCTCAGCTTCTTCGTCCGGAATTTCAGTTTTGAATTCTTCTTCCAATGCCATAACCAACTCAACCGTATCCAGAGAGTCTGCCCCCAAATCATCAACGAAAGATGCTTCGTTTGTGACCTCTTCTTCTTTAACGCCCAGTTGTTCTATAACGATTTTTTTTACGCGTTCTTCAACACTACTCATGATGGATTATTCCTCCCTTGTGACCTTATGGGCCATTTTGCGTTTGCTAAGTTTAGTGAAATGAAATCCTGATGCAAGTCAGATTACAGTTCAATTTATATTATCTTATATTTCAATAATTTATTGACTATTTAAAAAGTAAATTCTAGATATTATCCCATGTACATCCCGCCATTTACACTTAATGTTTGTCCAGTTATGTATGCAGCATTATCTGATGCCAGAAATTCAACTACTGCCGCCACTTCATCTCCCTGACCTAATCGACCTAAAGTAATTTGCTTTAATATCGAGTCACGAATCTCATCACTTAATTCATTAGTCATATCCGTTTCTATAAAACCTGGAGCAACAGCATTAACTGTTATCCCTCTCGCACCGACTTCACGAGCCAGAGATTTTGTAAAACCGATCATGCCAGCTTTAGTTGCAGAATAATTCGTTTGTCCAGGATTGCCTGATAAGCCTACGACTGAAGTAATATTAATAATACGCCCTTGACGTGCTTTCATCATTGCTCGAAGACATAGTTTAGTGACACGATACATACCGGTGAGGTTCGTGTTCATTACGTCTTCCCATTCTTCATCTTTCATACGCATTAAAAGATTATCTCGAGTAATACCGGCATTATTAATTAAAATACCTGGCGCATTAAACTCCTTAAGTCTGTCTTCAAATTGAGCCACAGAAGTTTTATCTGAAATATTTAAGACAAGTCCTTTGCCTGTATGACCAGCTGAATCAAGATAAGCTGTAATTTGATCGGCAGAAATTTCTGTTGTTGCCGTACCGATGACAAAAGCACCCTGCTCTGCAAACTTGGTTGCAATGGCTTTGCCTATTCCTCTGCTAGCTCCCGTTACTAAAACAACTTTGTCTTTATAATTGTCTGTCATAATCTTTACTCTATTATTAACTGCTTACTGCTTTTTCAAGAGAAGCTCTATCTTGAATAGAAAATATTTCAAATGATCTATCTATACGCTTGATTAGACCTGAAAGTACTTTGCCCGGACCACATTCGATTACTTTTATTACACCTGAATCTTTTATATTGTTAACACTATCGACCCAACGCACCGGCATATAAAGCTGTTCAAGCAGGGCTGATCTGATTTCATCAGATGATGACTTCGGTTTTGCATCTACATTTTGTAACACGGGAATTTCTGCATCATGTAGGGAAACCTTATTTAATGCTGTTTCAAATTCAACAGCTGCGTCTTTCATTAACATACAGTGAGACGGAACACTGACCGGTAATAATATTGCCCGTTTAGCACCCATTTCCTTAGCTGAATCAATTGCTCTTACTACTGCATTATTATTGCCTGCTATGACGATTTGTCCAGGCGAATTAAAATTTGCAGCAGATACTATTTCACCTTGCGCGGCATCAGTACAGGCTTGTGTAACCTGTTCATTTTCCAGTCCTAAAATAGCCGCCATTGCGCCAACACCTTCTGGTACGGCTCTTTGCATACAGCGACCACGTTCAGCAACCAGGGTAATAGCATCCTCAAAAGATATAACATTGGCACATACTAATGCAGTGTATTCTCCTAAACTATGCCCAGCAAAAACAGTTGGCTTCAACTTTAAATGTTCTTTTAAAATTAGCCATGTTGCATAGGACGTGGCAAGCAATGCAGGTTGAGTAACTTCAGTTTGATTCAGTTTTTCTTCTGGACCAGATGTGATTACATCCAGCAAATCATAAGATAATAGTTCGGAGGCAGTAGCAAACACCTCTTTTAATTCTGGCTTTATTTCAATTAAACCATTCATCATTCCAAGTGATTGTGAACCCTGACCAGGGAAAACAACGGCTAGTTTTGATTCTGTACTCATTATAAATTAAACAAAGTTTTAATAGATTAGTAACGTAATAACACTGAACCCCAGGTGAAACCACCACCAAAAGCTTCTAATAACAGCGTATCATTTTCCTTGATACGTCCATCTCTTACAGCAACATCCAGTGCCAGGGGAACAGATGCCGCAGAAGTATTGCCATGTTGATCAACTGTTAGGACGACATGGTCCATCGACATATCCAGTTTTTTTGCGGTAGCGGAGATAATTCTTGTATTCGCTTGATGTGGTACCAGCCAGTCTATGTCTTTTTTCTGCATAGAGTTCGCAGCCAGGGTTTCATCAACAATGCGACCTAAAGTATTAACAGCTACTTTAAACACTTCATTGCCCTGCATTTTTATAAATGCATTTTCTGTTTTAAGTTGTTCATGATTTGATGAAATTCCTGCAGGAACCTTTAATAGATGTTGATACTTACCGTCTGCATGAATATGTGTTGATAAGATGCCTTGTTTCTCACTGGCTTCAAGAATAACCGCACCTGCACCATCACCAAAGAGTACACAGGTATCTCTATCTTTCCAGTCAACAATACGCGATAAAGTTTCTGCACCTACAACCAATACACATTTTGCAGTATTGTTTCGAATAAATTGATCAGCAACACTCATGGCATAAATAAAGCCGGTACAGACTGCTTGTATATCAAATGCAGGGCAACCATGAATATGTAAACGCTGTTGCAAAAGGCAGGCAGTACTTGGAAAAATAATATCTGGCGTTGTTGTTGCGACAATAATTAAATCAATATCTGATGCTTTTTTTCCGGAGGATTCGATCGCTTTCAACGCAGCTTTTTCTGCAAGATCACAGGTTGTTTCTCCATCGGCTGCAATATGTCTTTTTTCAATACCCGTACGTGAACGTATCCATTCGTCAGTTGTATCAACCATTGATTCAAGCTCTGCATTGGATAATACGCGTTCAGGCAAATATGAACCTGTACCGATAATTTTTGAATACATTAAAGACTTTGCCTATCAATTAATAATTGTTCCAATTTTGCATTAATTCTTTCTGGAACATTTTTTTCAACTTCAATAATTGCTTCTTCAATCGCTGTTGCAAATGATACTCTGTCTGCACTTCCGTGGCTTTTAATGACAATGCCTCTAAGCCCAAGTAAAGAAGCACCGTTATAATTTTTGGGATCTATTTTTTGTTTTAACGCTTTTAATACTGGCATAGCAACCAAAGCTGCGATTTTAGAATAAATACTACTTTTAAACTGTTTGGTTGCATGATGCCGCAGAAATTCAGCAAGACCTTCGCTTGCTTTAATCGCAATATTGCCAACAAAACCATCACAAACAATAACATCAACTTCGCCAGTATATAAATCAGTACCTTCAACATAGCCGACATAATTCAGGTGACTTTCTTCCAGTAAGTTTGCTGCTTGTTTTACCCGATCATTTCCTTTTATATCTTCTTCACCAACATTTAATAGTGCTATGGTCGGGTTTTCTTTATTTTCAACAGCACTGGTCAACTGTGCCCCCATAATAGCAAACTGAAATAATTGTTCGGAACTGGAGTCAACATTAGCGCCTAAATCAAGAACATGGGTATGTCCTTTTGTTCCAGGAAGAATGGTACAAATTGCAGGGCGATCCATTCCAGGAAGCATTTTTAAGACAAATCGAGATGTTGCCATTAATGCACCAGTATTGCCGGCACTGACACAGGCTGCTGCCTTTCCATCTCGAACTTGCTCAATAGCTAACCGCATAGAAGATTCTTTTTTATTTCGTAATGCGTGAGATGGTGCTTCATGCATTTCAACTACTTCAGGTGCATGAATTATTTTGAGGCGTTCGTGGGCAGTTGCGTTATGCTTTCTCAATTGAGCGACAATCGCATCTTCTTTTCCAACAAGGATAAGAGATAGATTATTATGCTTATTAAGAATAGAAAGCGCAGCAGGTACTATTTCAGGCGGACCAAAATCTCCGCCCATGGCATCAAGTGCAATTATTGATTTCAAAGACATAGACTATCCAGAGTGATGTATTCTTCTCTGAATAAATATGAATTAAATTTAATTATTCTTGATCTTGTTTAACCGCGACGACTTTTTTACCGCGATAATAACCATCTGCACTGACATTGTGACGTAGATGCACTTCACCTGAAGTTGGTTCAATAGATAAAGTTGATGAAGTCAAAGCATCATGAGAACGACGCATATCTCGTCTTGAACGTGATTTTTTAGTTTTTTGAACAGCCATGAAGCTTGTCTCCTAATTATAAAACTTAAAATTTAAATCTTTATTTCTTTTTTAGCGCAGCTAATGCAGCAAAAGGTTGCGGCTTTGCATCAGCATTAATTTCATCCAGTACATTTTTAGCAATACACTCATTTTCTGCATGCAAAGGTGATATCGGGATTGCTAATAATAATTCATCCTCGATCAATTCCTGCGCAGAAATTGTTTCCTCAAGCAATTGCAAAGGCTCGTATTCCTTAGCCAACGCCTCAAACTCGTCTTTGTCATTCGCAACTCCAAGTAAGGAGTCTGAATGAATTTTAACCTTAACCGGTTTGAAACATCGCTGACATTCAAATATCAGCTGTGTATCAATAATACACTCAATAACACAGGTGCCCGACTCATCAAAATCAAAAGATAAACTATATTTCAGCTCACCCTCGTTTTCCAGCAATATGCCTTGAAGACGTTCAAAGGAATCAATTTGCAAGCTACCTTCAATCCGTTCTCGGGATCTAGCTAGACGCAACGGATTTATGGATTGCGACGGGTCAGATGGCATCAGGCGGCGAATTTTATCGATAGACCCCGAACCTGTCAAAATATTATCGACAATATATTGTTAAATATCTGACTTATTTGATATTTATTTAAAATTGGCCAAAATAAACAGCTATTTTTATGTTGGAGAGTCGAAATTAAGCCAAATATTGTACTGGCGTCATCATCGCCCTACCGAAAGTCACTGCTTGAACGGCTTGATTTTGACTTTATATGTGAATCCCCTGATATCGATGAGAAAACAAAAGAGGATGAAATCATTGAGCATTATGTAATGCGTCTGGCAGTGGAAAAAGCGGTGCACGTTGCTAAAAATCATCCAGATTCCATTATTATTGGTTCTGACCAGTCATTGGAATGTGATGGAGAGATTTTAGGCAAACCGGGCAATTATGAAAAAGCGAAGCAACAATTAACCAACATGAGCGGTAAATCACTGATTTTTTACACCGGATTGTGTGTATTAAATGGTATGACCAACAAATTACAGAAAGATGTTATTCCGTATCGAGTCAGTTTCAGGGGTCTAAATGAAACTGAAATTGAGCGCTATTTAAAAAAGGAAGAACCGTATCAATGTGCGGGCAGCTTTATGTCAGAAAAGCTGGGGGTTAGTTTATTGTCTAAGATGGAGGGCAGTGATCCCAGCGCCCTGGTTGGATTACCCTTGATTCGTCTTTCCCAGATGCTAAGAAATGAAGGAATCAACGTCCCTTAAATCTTGATCGTGCAACTTATTGCAGGTTGAATCCTTTACTCATGGCTTCCAACATGGCCGACCCCATTTGTTTTGCAAAACGGTCCAGATAATTTTCTCTCTTGGTGAAGTCTACAATTTCTTCAACCCCAATAACATCCCGAGCAACTTGACTAGCACTCGCAAGTTCGTCGACTAAACCAAGCTTAATACCTTCTTCTCCTGACCAAATGAGCCCGGAAAATAATCGTTTATCATCTGCCAATCGGTCACCTCGACCATCCTTAACGACATCAATAAATTGTTGATGAATTTCAGCCAGCATGCCCTGGACATGTTCAGCTTCATCTTCTTTTAATGGTTGAAAAGGATCCAGAAAACCTTTGTTCTCACCGGCATGGAGTAATCGACGTTCAACACCCAGTTTATTTATAGCGTCAACAAAACCGAAACCGGACATAACCACACCTATTGAACCAACGATGCTGGCTTTATTAGCGTAAATTTTGTCTGCAGCAGCTGCAATGTAATAACCACCCGAAGCACACATATCAGTAATAACAGCATAAAGTGGAATTTCCGGGTGTTTTTGTCTTAGACGTTTTATTTCATCATTAATGTAACCCGCTTGCACCGGACTGCCACCAGGACTATTAATTCGTAAAATAACTCCTTCAGTGTTTTCATCTTCAAACGCATGTCTCAAAGCGGTAACAACATAATCTGCCCTGGCTTCTGTTTCGGCTGCAATAACGCCGTTAATTTCAATTAAAGCCGTGTGCTTATCTCCACTGAAACCGCTCATCTCGGAATTATTAGCCATATATACAACAAAAAACAACAAAAAATATAATGCAAATAATCCTTTAAAAAATATTCCCCAACGCCTGTTTCGACGTTGTTCATTTAGAACTTCCCTGGCGAGTTCATTTACCAGTGATTGTTCGAATTCTTTCGAATTGGTTTCTTTATCTGGATCAGTCATTTTGTGTTATTTATCTAAATAAAATTGTTTGATGGATTAAGTGTAACAAACTGTATTGAATTAGAATCATAAAATTTTTACTGGTTCCGTAAATCTAGTGAATCTCTGTGTTTAATTTTTCCAGGAAATTAAGTAACTTATCTTCTAAAGGGGCTTCTATGGTAAATTTTTTCCCTGTTACAGGTGAAAGAAAGCTTAATAATTTTGCATGCAAAAACATTCGTTTTAAACCCTTTTTTCTATATTCACGATTCAGGATACGATTGCCATATTTATCATCTCCTAAAACAGGGTGGCCGATGGATTCACTGTGCACACGAATTTGATGAGTCCTGCCTGTAATCAAATCAACGTTGACTAATGAGGCATTCTCATAAACAGTTTCTCGATGAAAAATAGTTGTCGCATCTTTTCCTCCCTGTTCAACGGTAATAACTCTTTCATTGCTCGGGGTTTTACTCAACTCACGATTAATCGTCATTTTTTTCTTTTTAACTTGGCCGGCTAACAGCGCTGTATATGTTTTTGAAATATCACCTTTATTTATAATTTCATGTAACTGACGTAAAACAGGAATACTTTTAGCCAAAATTAAACAGCCCGAAGTATCCTTATCCAGTCTGTGCACCAACTCCAATGACTCATAAATTCCACCGATTGCACGAAATGCCTCGATAATCCCGTGAGCCTGTCCACTACCGCTATGGACAACAATCCCGGCAGGTTTATTGATGATAATGATTCCCTCATCTTCAAAAATAATAGAATCGAGCACTTTTTCCTGTAGAAATCGTGGTGCTGATTCAGATTTTTCTTCGTCTAAATAAACAGGTGGAAGTCGCAAGGTATCCCCTGTTTTCAGTTTGTAGGTTTGTTTTGTACGGCCTTTATTAACCCGAACTTCTCCTTTTCGCAGCATTTTATAGATACGGGATTTCGGGATTTTCCCAAAATAACGCATAAGAAAGTTGTCAATTCGTTGGCCTTCATGGTCATCAGATATAACTATTTGTTTTGAATTGATTTTTTTTGAGTGGTTTTGCTTCATTTTTTTCTCATTATATTGCTGCATGCTAGCAAGATTGCTATATTAGTCACTACAAACCAGACTCACAGTCGAGGAACTGTGAAAATTATTGAGCAAGAGTCCACGCAAACAAAGTGAGACATGATTACTTATAGGTTTGGTCACATATTGGTCAGAATGATAAAACTAAAAATGACATTCAAAAAGACAATATTTTAAGACTCGAAGAAGTCCTGATAACACAATATCAGTATATTTTGACCTTATAGTGACACAGGAGCTGTTCTGTGAATATAACAAAGATTAAAGTGTTCGACATAACGAACACAAGAAAGATATAACACAGACACAGGGTTGAAATATTGCTCAACCCAGAATCAATGAGCAAAAAATAAAATAGTTGCGCTCCCGGCGCTAGGCAGAAATAGAATGTCTGGCTGCATAAAAGGTAGAGCGAAACTTAAGGAATTACAACAATGAAACGTATGCTGATAAACGCAACTCAGCCAGAAGAGGTGCGTGTCGCACTTGTCGATGGACAACGATTATACGACCTTGATATAGAGTCAACGGCAAGAGAACAAAAAAAATCCAATATATACAAAGCACGTGTAGTACGCATAGAGCCTAGTCTCGAAGCAGCTTTCGTCGATTATGGCGCTGAACGCCATGGTTTTTTACCTTTCAAGGAAATAGCCCGTACGCTGTTTAAATCTGATCAATCTGACAAACCACGAAGTGGACGTCCCAGTATTACTGATGCCATCAGTGAAGGTCAGGAATTTATTGTCCAAATTGAAAAAGAAGAACGTGGCAATAAAGGTGCGGCTCTCAGTACTTTTGTCAGCCTTGCTGGTCGATACCTCGTTTTGATGCCTAATAATCCACGTGCTGGTGGTGTCTCACGACAGATTGAAGGTAGTGATCGTTCTGAAGCAAAAGACGCTATGAGCGGTCTGGAAATTCCTGAAGGAATGGGTTTAATCCTTAGAACGGCAGGAATTGGTAAATCTTCTGAAGAACTTCAACTGGATCTGGATTATTTGTACCAACTCTGGAGTGCAATTAGTACTGCTGCAAATGAGCGGCCTGCTCCTTTCCTTATTTACCAGGAAAGTGATGTAATGATACGTGCTATACGCGATTATTTGCGAAAAGATATTAATGAAATATGGATTGATGATCCTGAAGTTCATAAGCGATGTCATGACTTTATGGCTAAAGTTATGCCGCATAATCTGGATAAATTAAAACTTTACAAGGATAGTGACCCTCTTTTTACTCGTTACCAGATTGAATACCAGATTGAATCTGCTTTTTCCAGAGAAGTGCGATTGCCTTCCGGGGGCGCATTAATAATTGACCATACCGAGGCTTTAATATCGATCGATATTAACTCGGCAAGAGCAACAAAAGGCAGCGATATAGAAGAAACGGCTTTAAATACGAATAGAGAAGCCGCAGAAGAAATAGGAAGACAACTTCGTTTGCGTGATATTGGCGGACTTATCGTAATCGATTTCATTGATATGCTGAATACACGCAATCAACGCGAAGTCGAAAATACCATGCGCGAAAGCTTACGTATGGATAGAGCGCGCGTACAGGTCGGAAGAATTTCACGTTTTGGGTTACTTGAAATGTCTCGTCAACGACTGAGACCGTCTTTAGGTGAATCCAGTCATATACCCTGTCCGCGTTGTGATGGACAAGGAACGATACGTGATGTCGAATCATTATCCCTTTCAGTCTTACGCATCATTGAAGAAGAAGCAATGAAAGACATGACAGCCAAGATTGTATCTCGTGTTCCGGTTGATGCCGCAACTTTCTTACTGAATGAAAAACGTCAAGCGATTAGTGAAATTCAACATCGACTTGATGTAGAAATACTGGTTATTCCAGAGCCTACAATGGTGACACCTCAATATCTGGTAGAGCGTGTTCGTTTAAACGACGCTAAACAAGATGAGCATCAACAAGCCAGTTATTTATTAAAATCGGAAGAGAAAGATAATTTAAATAATGATCTGATCAACAGCCATAAAAAACCACCTGTTGAACGACCAGTAGTTAAGCAATTCTCTTCTGATGCACCTGTTCATGACGTTAAAAAGCAAACTAAAACAAGTTTGGTGTCAGCAGTACAAAAAGTATTTAGTTCATTATTCTCCGTTACTGAAGAAGAAAAGCCAGTTGCCTCGAATTCAAATAAAGATGAGCGAAATAATAATAGACGCCAAAATAATCGTTCAAGAAATAATCGTGGCAATAATGCTAATCGAGAAAGGCAAGGTCAGAGTCAAGGGCAAAACCGTAATCAACAGCGCCGCAATAATAAAAATAATCCGAACAACCAACAACGTCGTAGTAATAGTCAAAAGAATGATCGAAACAAAGATCAGTCTGAATCTCCTGCGGAAACTAGTTCAAACCCATCTAATCGTAATACTAATTCAAGGCGTGGCAGACGCGGTGGACGAAGACGTAAACCGGAAAATGCTAATAATAATGCTAACAACAGTAACAATATTAATAATGAGTCAAATAATAATATAGAGAAAGCAGTAGCTAATAACTCCAAACAAAATGTTATTTCTGAAAATACTGTGCCGGTTGTTAATGCTAATAACAACTCAAACAATAACTTCGGTGAAAAGGATCAAGTGACCAAACCTGAGCATAACAATGCAACTGAAAATAATACTGCAGTTAAAAATAATGAAGACATTAGAATGCAAAATAATAGTGCTCCAACACCACCACCTGCCAGTGAGTCAGAAAAAAATAATGAGATCACTCAAATAAATCCAAACACAGCATCAGTTAGACCGTTACAAAACAACGATGATGACGATGATAAAACAGATATTAATCGCAATATCCCTAATCAAGTGGTTAAAACTGAATCTCAGGAAAAAAAGTCAGCTAATATCGACAATAATGATCGTCAGGAAAAAACTGTCGTTGCTGCTTCTGATAGTAAAGAGTAATTTAATGTTCGCGTGTTGCGTGAAATATAATATCGGGCCAACGCTCTATCGTTAAATTTAGATTAACCATGGATGGTGCTAAATAAGTCAGGTGTTCGCCTCCATCCAGCGCGATGTTGTCACTGACTTTTTTACGAAATTCAGCAAGCATTTTTTCATCGTTGCATTCTATCCAACGTGCGACAGCTACCGGGATAATATCGTAAGAACATTCAACGCCGTACTCTTCCTTTAAGCGCCAGGCGACAACATCGAATTGCAATATCCCAACAGCACCAAGGATCCAGTCATTACTGTTAACCGGTCTAAATACCTGTGTGGCGCCCTCTTCTCCTAATTGAATTAATCCTTTTTGTAATGCTTTTAACTTTAAAGGATCGCGTAATTGTACTCGTCTGAATAATTCCGGTGCAAAATGAGGTATACCGGTAAAATTTAGTTTCTCTCCTTGTGTAAAGGTATCGCCGACTTGAATCGTGCCATGATTATGCAAACCTATCACATCACCTGACCAGGCTTCTTCGGCTTGTTCTCGATTACCTGCCATGAAGGTGACAGCATTGGAAATTTGAACATCGCGTCCTAATCTGACGTGATGCATCTTCATGCCTTTTTCATATTTCCCGGAACAGATTCTTAAAAAAGCAATCCTGTCTCGATGCGCCGGGTCCATATTAGCCTGTATTTTAAAAACAAAACCACTCATTTTATCTTCTGTAGCAATGACTTCTCGTTCTGCAGTAGTACGTGGTTGAGGTGAAGGCGCATGTTCTATCAAACAATCCATGAACTCAGCTATGCCAAAATTATGTAATGCCGTTCCGAAAAATACCGGCGTTATTTTACCTTCCAAAAAGTCCTCTTTTTTGAATTCTTCATAAACACCCTGAATTAAATCTATTTCCTCATCTATTTGACCTAGAGCATCACCTAATAAATTTTTAGCTTCTTCACTATGTATGCCTTTAATTATTTTTCCATGAACGTTTTCATCTTTTTTATCATAGAGTCGAATAGAATCATCAAGCAAATTATAGATACCGATTAATCTTGTTCCCATGCCGATAGGCCAGGTAAACGGCACGCACTTTATGCCTAGTTCGGTTTCAATTTCATCTAATAACTCTATAGGCTCTTTTCCTTCACGATCCAGCTTATTAATAAAGGTGATAATCGGTGTATCGCGTAAACGACAAACTTCCATTAGTTTAATCGTTCTTTGTTCGACACCTTTAGCAACGTCAATCACCATTAAGGCAGAGTCAACAGCTGTTAGTGTTCGATAAGTATCTTCCGAAAAATCGGCATGCCCAGGCGTGTCTAATAGATTCACCACACTGTTACCATATTCAAACTGCATTACTGAACTGGTAACGGAAATACCTCTGTCTTTTTCCATTTGCATCCAGTCAGAAGTAGCATGACGATCCGATTTACGGGATTTAACAGTCCCTGCCGTTTGAATAACACCACCGTATAACAACAATTGTTCTGTTACTGTTGTTTTACCAGCATCAGGATGGGAAATAATGGCAAACGTACGTCGATTTTCTGTCTGGGTAAATTGTTCTGGCATTTAAAATATTAACGTAAATTGTGAAAAACGATTGGTAAAAACTCATTCAGTTGAAGAAATTGATTCACTAATCAATTTCTTCATTTCCCTGACAGCTTCGGACAAACCGGAAAAGATAGCGCGTGAGATAATACTATGTCCTATGTTTAATTCCAGTACATGTGGAATGGCAGCAATTTGAGAAACATTATTATAACTTAAGCCATGTCCTGCATTGATCTTTAAACCAAGACTATTTGCGAACTCAACGCAATTAATTATTTTCTTTAATTCTTCGGTTGCACTTTTATTGTCAATTGCATCTGCATAATGCCCCGTATGAATTTCAATGTAGGGTGCTGAAACATCTGCTGCTGCCTGTATTTGTTCTTCGTCAGCATCGATAAATAGTGAAACCCGGATGTCTGCTTCAGTTAGACGCTGACACGATTCCATAATACGAGATAACTGACCTTTTACATCAAGACCACCTTCTGTAGTCAATTCTTCACGTTTTTCAGGAACTAAACAGCAAAATTCAGGCTTAATTGATTCTGAGAAGTCCAGCATTTCATCGGTTACAGCCATTTCCAGATTCATTGGGGTCAATAATGTTTCTTTTAAAATCCGTACATCGCGTTCTTGTATATGTCTTCTATCTTCACGTAAATGAATAGTTATGGAGTCGGCTCCCGCTTGCTCTACTATATGAGCGGCACTGACAGGATCCGGGTATCGTGTTTCTCTGGCCTGACGAAGTGTTGCGACGTGGTCGATGTTTACACCTAGTAACATTTTTTTGATTAATTAGTAAATTGATAAGTTTAAAAAGTTGAATAGACAGCTATTGTAACGATATTCTATTAAATGAGAATATTAAACGCTTTTTTTATTCTTTATATAGGCTTGATATAGCTCTCGGCTTGCAAGCGGTCTGTCGCCCAGATGTTGATCCAGTATTGTTCTTAGCAAAAGCTTAGCTTCATTAATATTTTTTAGGTCAGATAAAATTTCAGCATCAAGTTCTAACAAGGTTTTTCCTGAAACATTAATGCCTGAGTCCCTGTTAACCGGATTCAGAACAGGGCCGTAATCAAATTTATAAAAATAATCTTTATCGGCCTCCAGACATTCACCCGTTTCTACTTCGTGATCAAGGATAATACCATAGCCCAATGTCTGTAATAATATTTTCTCATAATAGCGTAATACTATTTGTTCTGATGCATCGTTAATAAATTGATTAATGATTAAATCATATGAATCAAATAATTCAGGATGAGCCTCATGTTTATGCAACAGCCTTAGCATAATTTCATTCATATAAAAACCGGCCATCATAAATTTAGGCTTTAATGAATCAGATAAACGAACCAATTCAATATCAGTTAACGTACCAAGTTCAGATTTTGCTATCCATGAAATATGATATTTTTGATATAAGTTATAACTGATCCCTTGCTGTTTTTTATTTCGTTTCGCACCTTTGGCAATAAGATTTAGTCGCCCGTATTCTCGGGAAAATATTTCAAGAATCAGACTGCTTTCACTATAGTCTCGACGATGAAGGATATAACATGGGGTGAACTCAACTTTCATTAAGTTTACTTGTTAAGAATACTAATCGTAGTAACCAAACTGTTTTAACGCCTGTTCCGAATCTGTCCATTTCTTTTTTACTTTAACCCATGTTTTTAAATTCACTTTTTTTTCAAACATAGTTTCCAAATCCTGTCTTGCTTCTTTGCCAACAGCTTTAAGCACACTGCCCTCTTTACCTATTACAATAGATTTTTGACCTTTTCGCTCAACCCATATGCATGCATGAATATGTAACACATTATTTTTTTCTTTGAATTCGTCTATCGTAATAGATAAGTGATAAGGCAATTCATCGCTTAAGCGTGTCATCAGCTTTTCACGTATAAATTCCGCTGCAAAAAATCGTTCGCTGCGATCTGTAAGTTGATCTTCAGGAAACAATGCTGGTGTTAATGGCAGACGTTTAATTATTAACGACTCGAGCCTTTCTATGCCGTCTCCTTTGATTGCAGACACTGGAATCACTTCTTTAAAATCAATTTCTTTCGAAACAGTTTCAATAAAAGCTAACAAATCATTTTTATTTGCAACTTTATCAACTTTATTTAATAACAAAAATATTTCTGCCCCGGATGTTTGTTTTAACAAGTTAATTACATTTTCATCCAGATCATTCCACTTTAGCGCTTCGACAACGAATAAAATAATATCAATATGACCTAGTGTATTTGAAACTTCCCTGTTCATATGTTGGTTTAAGGCAAGTTTTGGCTCTTTTTGTAATCCCGGCGTATCAATAAAGATTATCTGACTGTCGGATGTTGTTTTTATGCCAAGCAGATTCCAGCGAGTTGTTTGTGGCTTTCTTGAAACAATACTCAATTTTTGTTCAATTAAATGGTTTAACAACGTGGATTTACCTACATTGGGTCGACCAATAATGCTGACATAGCCTGTTCGAAAATTATTCATAAGGTATTTGCGATTCGCTTATTAACTAGTTTTATCTTTTAGTAGAGATATAGCTTTTTTTGCCGCCGCTTGTTCCGCTTTACGCTTACTCGTGCCTTTAGCAATAATGGGCTCAGCAATCAAATTAATTTGGCATGAAACAGTAAACTCTGGTTGATGAGACGTTCCCAACTCATCTATGACTTTATATGTAGGCACGCTTTGTTTTCGCGATTGTAAATATTCTTGTAAACGTGTCTTAGCGTCTTTCTTAATATTGGTGGGGTCAATACTTTTAAGGTGGTTTTGATATAAGTTAAGAATAAAATGACGGCAAGATTCAATACCAGAATCAAGATAAACAGCCCCGATTAACGCTTCAACCGTATTTGCCAGAATGGAATCACGGCGCCAACCACCACTTTTAAGTTCACCTGCTCCCAGTTTTAAGCTTTCTGAAAGCTTGATCTCATTAGCGATTTCGGCAAGTTTTTCACCTTTAACTAATGATGCTCTTAGTCTGGTTAATTCACCTTCATCAGAATCAGGAAATTCATGATAGATATATTCGGTAATAACAAAATCCAGAATCGCATCGCCTAAATATTCAAGCCGCTCGTTGTTACTATTTCCAAGGCTTCGATGAGTTAATGCAAGACTCAATAACGCCTGGTTTTTAAATTGATATCCAACAAATTCGTTATCTATTTTTGCGCTCCAGGAAGCTCCATTGATTCATCAATATCAATCATTAAATGATAATTCATAAAAAGCGGTTTTGTATTTTGGTAAGTAAAACTCATATATTTTTTACCATCTTTTGATTTTTTTATTTTTAGATAGTCACTTATATTATTACGATCAAATTCATAAAGGCTATTAACTTTTGCTGCTTTTAAGAATAACTTTCTTATATCTTTACTGTTTTTTCTTCTTTCATATGGCTGGTTTATTACCGATTCCATAGCCTTTTTGATATTTACATTTTGATTATAAAGAGGAAACATTCTCAGTCCGAATGCGAAAAAACAAGCTAGCATAGCTAATATTATAAATATACCAAGTGCCGTCATCCCACCTTGGCGTTGAGATATATGTTTCATAATTAGTCCTCTATTTATATTTTCTATTTGATTATTGTACCAATTCTTTTGAAATCTATGCCACCATTCTTGCCATCCCAGTTCATCCATATCATAAAAGCACGTCCAACTAGGTTTTCATCCGGCACAAAGCCCCAATAACGACTGTCTTTACTATTATCCCTGTTATCTCCCAAAACGAAATATTGTCCCTCTGGAACGACAGTTTCAAGTTCGAGTGAGCGGCGACCAGATGAAATTAAAATTTCATGCTTCGTACCTTTCAGATCCTCTATTCTTAATGATGCTCCATCCATCGTATACCCTGAACCGTATGCATTATAACGTCCGTTCAATACCTGTGTCATGGATATATCATTGATATACAAGGTTTTATTAGCATAGGTGATTTTATCACCTGGCAAGCCGACGACTCGCTTAATGAAAGGGATACTTGGGTCTTCAGGATATCGAAACACAACAATATCACCCCTTTCAGGCACTTTGTTTTCAATGATTTTCGTATGTAGAACAGGTAAACGGATTCCATAATCATACTTATTCACTAATATAAAATCGCCTATTAGCAACGTCGGCATCATAGAACCGGATGGTATTTTAAATGGCTCAAAAATAAATGAGCGAAGTATCAGCACAATAAAAAATATGGGAAAGAAGGATTTTGAATATTCAACAATAAGAGGAAGTTTTAATTCATCCGCGTCTTTATTCTCATTTTTATTACGATTTGATGCAAAAAAGAGACTGTCTATCAGCCAGATAAATCCACAAACAAATGTCAAAAACACCAATAAAGCTGAAAAATCAAAATTCATTTATCTTTACCTACATGCAGAATAGCCATAAACGCAGCCTGGGGTATCTCTACTGATCCAAATTGTTTCATTCTTTTTTTACCGGCTTTTTGTTTTTCAAGTAATTTTCGCTTACGAGAAACATCACCACCGTAACATTTAGCAGTCACATTTTTTCTCATGGCTTTTACCGTTTGTCTAGCCAGAATTTTCGAGCCAATCGCCGCCTGTATTGCAACTTCGTACATTTGTCGAGGAATAAACTCCTTCATTTTTTCAGTTAAATCCCGACCTCTGGATTGAGATTGATCCTGGTGAACGATACAAGACAACGCATCTACTTTTTCGTTGTTTATAAGAATATCGAGTTTAACTAATTTAGCCGCTTCATATCGACTAAAACTATAATCAAACGAAGCAAAACCACGGCTAACGGATTTAAGTCGGTCAAAAAAATCCAGCACAACTTCACTCATTGGCATTTCAAACGTTAGTGATATTTGTTTACCTGAGTAATGAAGTTTTTTCTGAACACCTCGTTTTTCAATACATAAACCAATAACATTACCCAAGTATTCCTGTGGCACAAGTATGTCCGCAGTAATAATAGGCTCTCGAATTTCGCTAATCTTATTGAGTGCTGGTAATTTTGAAGGATTATCAATCTTAACTATTTCATTATTTGTTGTTAAGACTTCATAAATTACGGTTGGAGCAGTAGTAATCAAGCCCAAATCATATTCACGTTCCAATCGTTCCTGGATA
Source organism: Pseudomonadota bacterium (assembly GCA_013112535.1). Lineage (GTDB taxonomy): Bacteria > Pseudomonadota > Gammaproteobacteria > Eutrophobiales > Eutrophobiaceae > UBA7359. The sequence goes on along the minus strand of JABFGI010000001.1, from coordinate 561,499 downwards.
ATCTCCATGTGTAGCATGCCGAGAAATCCACATCGAAAACCGAAACCAAGTGCCTGTGATGTTTCAGGCTCATAATGTAATGCAGCATCATTTAAACGTAACTTACCCAACGCTTCTCGAAATGATTCGTAATCAGCTGAATCGACTGGAAACAGACCAGAAAACACACGTGGTTGAACAGTTTTAAAACCAGGCAATGGGTCTGTAGCAGGATCGTCAATCATGGTTAATGTATCGCCTACTGGTGCACCATCAATCTCTTTAATACCAGCAACAACATAACCAACTTCTCCTGTTACCAATGATTTAGCAGGAGTACGCTTGGGTGTGAAAGTGCCAACCTGGTCGACTAGAAAACTTCTGCCAGTCGACATGATTTTGATCTTTTTACCGACATTCAACTGCCCATCAACAATTCTTACTAGAGAAACAACACCAAGATAATTATCGAACCACGAGTCGATAATAAGTGCTTTAAGTGGAGCTTTAATTTTACCCTTGGGCGAGGGGATAACTTTAACGATTTCTTCAAGTAATTCCTTAACGCCGACACCGGTTTTGGCGCTAACACGTAATGCCTGCTCTGCTTCAATACCAATGATGTCTTCTATTTCTTCTATAACACGTTCTGGTTCTGCTGAAGGTAAATCTATTTTGTTTAACACAGGTAATACTTCAAGATCATAATTAATCGCTGTAAGGCAGTTCGCCACACTTTGCGCTTCAACGCCTTGCGCCGCATCAACAATGAGCAAGGCACCTTCACATGCAGATAAGGATCGTGATACTTCATAACTGAAGTCAACATGACCCGGCGTATCAATAATATTTAACTGATAGCGTTCACCATCCTCTGCATCATAATAAAGCGTAACACTTTGTGCCTTAATGGTGATGCCTCGTTCACGCTCAATGTCCATGGAATCCAGAACTTGATCTGCCATTTCTCGATCAGTTAAGGCGCCACACATTTGTATAAACCGATCTGCAAGCGTCGACTTTCCATGATCGATGTGGGCAATAATTGAGAAGTTACGTATGTGTTGCATTATTCAGGTGTTATCGACATTATCTGCAAAAAGGCGCGATTCTATATGATCTTGCCTTCGCTATAAATGAAATAGTGAAAATAGTTATAATTAATACAGGAAATGAAGGCCAGACTAGCCTTTATTTTCAAGAAAATCTAAAAGTGCAAATTCATCAAGGTGATATTCACAAATTTCTGTATCAGCCATAGTCAGCAATGGAATGCGCGCGGCGAAACGTGCTGTTAACCGTGAGTCCTTATCAATATCAATTATTTCGATCTTAAAATTAAAACGTTGCTGCCATTTTTTTAATGCCTCAACCATCTCATCGCATAAATGACATTCTGGCCTTGAATATATTGAAAGAACTAACCTGTCATCAGTCATCTATTTTAAGCGCTAGAAATATAGGTCCACCCTGTCGTTGAATTAAAACGGGTATGGAACGTCCTTTTGGTAAATCATTTATTAACATATTAAAATGAGAAACACCTTTTATTTTAATGTTATTAATCAATAAAATAATATCGCCTCTACGTATGCCTGCTTTTTGCGCAGGGCCAGGATGAATCTCCTGTACAAAAACACCATATTCTTCTATATCTTCCTTTTGTTCTTTAGTTAAATTCTTAATAATCACATTCAAGGAATTAGTATCTGCATCAGGTTTTGCATTTTTATTACTTGCAATAACTTCATCATCGGTAGGTAGTTCTGAAATTTTGACTTGAATCGTCTTATTCTTTGAGCGACGTATAATATCTACAGGAACAAGACTGTCTACTGGAGTGCTTCCGACTAGAGGTGGTAAATCAGAAGAAAAACTGACTTTCTCCCCATTAAATTTTACAACTATATCTCCTACTTCCAATCCGGACTTTTCTGCAGGCCCATCGGGTAAAACTTTAGCTATCAATGCACCATGAGGATGCTCCATACCAAATGATTCAGCTAACTCACGCGTTACATCTTGAATTAACACACCTAACCAACCTCTTGCTACCCGTCCGTTTTCTCTTAATTGTTTATAAACATTTTCAACGACATCAACAGGTACTGCAAAAGACAAGCCCATGAATCCGCCAGTTCGGCTATAAATCTGGGAATTAACCCCGATTACCTCACCATCAAGATTAAACAATGGACCACCGGAGTTACCTGGGTTAATAGCAACATCTGTTTGAATAAAAGGCACATAGTTTTCATTTGGCAAACTACGACCGATAGCGCTAATAATTCCAGCTGTCACCGAATGGTCGAATCCAAATGGTGAACCAATTGCTAACACCCATTCGCCAACATTTAAATTAGATGAATTTCCTAGCTTTAATGTCGGCAAATTTACTGCATCAATTTTTAATACGGCGATATCACTGCGTTTATCCGTGCCAATTAACTCAGCGATAAACTCGCGTCGATCATTTAGTCTTACAACAATTTCTTCAGCTTCACTAACGACATGATTGTTAGTAATAACATAACCATCATTAGAAATGATAAAGCCGGAACCTAGTGATGAGCGCTCTTGAGAAGGAGGAGCAAAACCCTTGGGTAATTCTTCGAAATATTTTTTAAAGAAATCATGAAATGGACTATCTTCAGGGACGTCTGGCATATTAAATCCGTGAGGCATATTTCCTGTTTCTGACTTTTTTATGCTGGTGCTGATATTTACAACAGCGGCAGCATTGTTATTAACAAGTTCGGTAAAGTCCGGCAAATCACGCGCATGTACAATTGCGATTTGGACAAGGGTAATTAATATGACAATTGCTTTAAAAAAATTTCGATACATTTATTTAGTGTTCCGTTACTGATAGCCACCGCAAAGATAGCAATTAAGAAAATTAATGAATTGATTTTACTGAATTAGCCATTAACTGAACAGTAACCTTAGGCACTTCCCCTACAGCGGTTACTTGATAGCCTTCAATTTGTGTTGAATATGTATTTACACCACCAAAACTGGATAAACCTGTTGTTAAATGATCTTTCTGCTCTATTTTTTCTACATAAACGGAGACCATCGCTAAACCGTCAGAGTAAACAAAGTGCTCGACAGGCATGTAGCTAAACATCATGGATTCTTTTTCCTGCTTACTCATTGAAAAGCCGGCTGGCATGGAAGTTACTTGCCATTTTTTATCACTATCATTTTTGAAATTAATACTTTTCTCGTTGTTATACCATGTATAACCTTCGCCTGTAGTAGATGGTTTTAATAAGGCATCATCTATTTCGTCAAATATCTGTAATTGCGCAAACATGATTTGCTCTAAAGTAATGCCACGTTGGTTCTTTAATTCAGACTTTAGTAATAAACGTGATTTTTTATCAATCCATAGTTGATAACCATAACGGTAGGTATCAACAGGTTTAATATTAACTACCCACGCATCCATACCGGCAACACGGTCTTCTCCCGCAATTTCAAAATCATAAAATTTGGAAATCGATTTGATCGGACTGGGCAAATAAGTAGAAATGAGTTTTCCCAAACGACTTCGATCGACAACCACTTTCTTGTCTTCAGGAAAAAAGCATTTTACCTGATCTTTATTTCGAATAACTTCTCTGGCATTTCCTGTTAATGAAATTAATTTTTCATATATGCCATCTTCACCGGCTTTATGAATAATTCTCATCGTTTCCATCTGTGTCCCAAGCCGATAAACAAAAACGCCATCATAATTTAAATCCCGGCTTGCACTGGACATTTCATCAATTAATAATTGTGGTTCGGGTGTGTCCGTTTCTGCGTGCGCATACCCGAAACTTCCTGCAAGAAGTACGCTAAATAGGAAAAGTGATTTCAATTTAGATTTATTCCTCTGATTCAATCGTAACTAATCTAACATAGGGCAAGATACCGTTCACGCCAACATTACTGCGATACTCACTGTGATTCATTAAATAATTGTTAAGACGCTGATTTGCAATTGACTCCGGCGTATCCGATTGGGTTACGCCTGCAGGTAAAAACTGTTGATTTGAAAAGCTAAAGGTTTCCGTTTGTGCCGGAGTTGTTGTAGCTATAGCCGACATACCAACTGAAGTTGAATCAACATCGTTATTGTTTTGAATACTTAATACAACAACCATTGCTACTGACGCAGCAATAGCAAAGCCTGCAAGTGCTTTTATATTAAATCGTTTATTAGTTGGAGCGAGAATAGTAGGTTCGTTGCGAAGAGCGTTGCTGACATTTGTAGAAATCTGACTGGAAATATGGTCTGGTAAGTTATCGCGAAGACAATCGCCTATGAGATGATAGCGTGACCACGTTTCTTTCATGTTATCATCATGAATTAGTTTATCCAGCAAATGCCCGTTATCATGCTCACCATCAATAAACGCAGATAACTGTTCTTTGTTTGATTCGTTCATAATGTTTAACCTATCTTTAATTTTCCAACAATGGTTTCATTTCACTTTCAATTGCTTCACGAGCACGAAATATCCTCGACCTTACCGTACCGATAGGACATTCCATAACACCGGCAATTTCTTCATAACTCAAGCCTTCAATTTCCCGAAGCATTATTGCCGTTTTTAAATCTTCAGGTAAGTCTTCTATCGCTTTTAACACCGTCGCTTGTAACTCATCTTTCAGTATTAAACTTTCCGGTGTTGCCTGTTCCTTTAGAGCATCGGCACCCTCAATTTGTTCAATTTCCGAGACATCATAATTATTACCTGATGGTCTTCGAGATTGAACAGCCAAATGGTTTTTCGCTGTATTAACAGCAATTCGATATAACCATGTATAAAAAGCACTTTCACCACGAAAATTTGGCAGGGCCCGGTATGCCTTTATAAAAGCTTCTTGTGTGACATCCAATGCATCGCTTTGGTTCCTGACAAAACGCGATACTAAATTGACAATACGTTGCTGATACTTGAGCACAAGCAGATCGTAGGCTGCCTTTTCGCCATTTTTTACACGATCGATTAATTGCTTATCTGTTACTTTTTCGGCCATTCGGGCCTTCCCCTTGTGCTATTATTTTATTTTTGCAGTGCGCAATTTTATTTATGAATTGATACTGAAATTTCACGAATTAGTTTAATATTCAACAATCAAAGACTTAGACAAAAAAATAGCTATATTACCTTAAGCAAGATGCATGACCAACTACAACATGATGTATTAATTATCGGTAGCGGTGCTGCCGGCCTTAGTCTCGCTATTAAATTAGCTGATCATACCAATGTAGCTGTTTTATCAAAAGAAGCGTTAATTGAGGGTGCGACTCTTTATGCACAAGGAGGGGTATCAGCTGTACTTGATGAACAAGATTCAATTGAATCTCATGTAGAAGATACATTAACTGCTGGTGCAGGGCTTTGTGATCCTGAAATTGTTCGTTTTGTCGTTGAAAGAGCGCATAAAAGTATTGATTGGCTTGTTAATCAGGGCGTTGATTTTACTCGATCCGATGAAACTGCAGGTTCAAATTCTCCTTTTCATTTACACAAAGAAGGGGGGCATAGCCATAGGCGCATTATTCATGCTGCCGATGCGACCGGTAAAGAGATAGAAACAACACTCGAAGCGTGCGTGAGATCTCATCCAAATATCGATTTATTCGAACATCACATTGCTGTTGATTTAATCACGGCACAAAAATTAGGCAAATCCAATGATCGTTGTCTTGGAGCTTATGTACTTGATGTTATTAATAATAATATTAATGTTTTTAGTGCTCGCAATGTAATTCTCGCAACGGGCGGTGCCGGCAAAGCTTATCTTTATACTAGTAACCCGGACGGTTGTACCGGCGATGGAATTGCCATGGCAAAGCGTGCAGGTTGTCGCATAGCAAATATGGAGTTTATTCAGTTTCATCCCACATGCCTCTACCATCCGCTGGCTAAGTCATTTCTTATATCTGAAGCATTAAGAGGTGAAGGTGCAAAATTAATATTAGAAAATGGTGACCGCTTCATGCACCGCTATGACTCACGCGAAGAATTGGCACCAAGGGATATCGTTGCAAGAGCCATAGATTATGAAATGAAACGTTTAGGCCATGATTGCGTTTACCTTGATATTTCACATAAATCGAAAGGGTTTATTGAACAACACTTCCCGACGATTAATAAACGCTGCCTGGAATTAGGTTTTGATATGTCGTTTGAGCCAATACCCGTGGTGCCGGCTGCCCATTACACCTGTGGTGGAGTCATGATTAATCAAAATGGACAAACCGACATACCCGGTTTATATGCTATCGGTGAAGTTAGTTCATCCGGTTTACATGGTGCAAACCGCATGGCAAGTAATTCTTTACTGGAATGTATAGTCTTTGCTCATGCCGCGTTTAAACATATACGGCAATCATTAGCCGCCACAAATATGCCGGAAAAGTTACCGGAATGGGATGAAAGTCGCGTAACGGACTCTGACGAAGAGGTTGTTGTTAGTCACAACTGGGACGAAATACGACGGTTTATGTGGGATTACGTTGGCATTGTTAGAACGACAAAACGATTACAGCGTGCACAAAACCGTATTAAGCTATTAAAGACAGAAGTTACTGATTATTATGGTAATTTTAGAATAAGCAAGGACTTGGTTGAGCTAAGAAATTTACTCCTTGTTGCCGAATTAATCGTCGAATCAGCACTCAGGAGAAAAGAAAGTCGTGGGCTTCATTATACGGTTGATTTTCCAGTAGCAGATACGACTGATACAGCGGCAAACACAATTATTGAGTCAATTCCATCAAATGATGGACATGCTGCAGCATAAATATCCTATATATTACAATAAGTTAATATATTATACTGATAGTTTATAGCGTTATTTCTTTATATATAACTGAACATAAAAGAAATTTATTTCAATTTTTTCTGGCATTTTTATTGCTTTATAGATTTCAAGTAAACTATAAAGTATCAATTATGACTATTTCGACCGAGCCTATGGCAGATATTACAGACATTAGCGATTCACCAGGCGTACAAAATTCACGTTTAATGGTTTCCTATCCTGAAAATATGACAGATGTAACCAATATGTCTATACATGTTATGGGAGTATTACAAAGCACACTTGAATTAGAAAAGTTAATAGAACTATTTGACGATGAATTAGCGGCTGTCGTACCCCATGATCATTTGAGCTATGAAAACAAGGATGAAGCAATTAAATACGATATTGCCAAGCCTGCTCGACACAGATCGACCTATGGTCTCGTTCTATTTGGGAAAAAAATGGGGGAATTGACTATTTCCCGAAATTGTAAGTTTGTTGATGCTGAAGTTCATAAAATAGAAAGCTTGATATCAGCACTAATCTATCCGTTAAGAAATGCCTTACTTTATAAACAAGCCGTAGAAAAAGCCTATAGTGATCCATTAACCGGCCTGAATAATCGAGCTGCTTTTGACAAATCGATTGAACAGGAAATTGATTTAGCAGCACGTCATGGACACACACTTTCGTTAATGATGTTAGATCTGGATAGATTCAAACAGATTAACGATAACTATGGCCATATTGTTGGTGATGCAGTATTAAAAAACTTTGCTGATTGTATTATGGAATGTATGCGTCGAAGTGATATTGCCTTTCGGTTCGGCGGAGAAGAATTTGTTGTCTTGTTAAGAAATACACAAATTACAGGCGCACAACTGTTAGCTGAACGAATGAGGAAAAAAGTCGAAGAAATGAAGTTCGAATATAACAGCATAAAACTTAATGTTTCAGTTTCGATCGGCCTGGCAGAATTAAAAGAAGGTGAAGATAAATTAAACTTGATTGAACGTGCTGATACCCTGCTTTATAAAGCCAAGAAAAATGGACGAAATCGAGTTGAAGTAGAGAACGTAGACTAAAAACTATATCTTAATCAGCAAGTAATTTTAACAATTCCTGCTCGGTTAAAGTTTTTACTCCTAATTGCATCGCCTTTTCATATTTACTTCCGGGTGAATCACCATAAACAACATAATTTGTTTTTTTAGATACACTGCCACTGACTTTTGCACCTAATGCCAACAATCTTTGCTTCGCTTCATCTCTTCCCATACTTGATAACGTTCCAGTAATAACAAAGGTCATTCCTTCCAGTGATGATAACAGATTTGTTTCAACTGCCTCCCAATGAATCACTTTCTTAAGTGCTTCAATAATTTCCTTATTGTGCTTTTGTTGAAAAAAGCTGTGTATATTGTGCGCTACGACAGGCCCTATATCTGAAATTTGTTCGAGCTCGTCAGTTGAAGCAGATTCTATTGGTTCGAATGCTTTAAAATATTGTGCCAACGAACGTGCTGTTGCTTCGCCTACTTCACGAATACCAAGTGCATAGATAAATCGTTCCAACGTTGTTTTTTTACTTTTTTCTAATGCTTCAATGAGGTTATTTGCAGACTTCTTACCCATGCGTTCCAACTTTGAAAGTGTATCTCGCTTATCTGCTAGAGTGTAAAGATCAGCAACAGAATTAACTAAACCAGTTTCTATCAATTGGATTATTATCTTTTCTCCAAGACCATCTATATTTAATGCTTTCCTGGAAACAAAATGAATGATCGCCTGAAGATTTTGAGCCGAGCAAGAAATACCACCCATACAACGAAAGACGGCTTCACCTTCCTGTCGTTCTATATCTGCACCACAAACAGGACAAACTTCAGGCATAGTAAATTCAGTAACACGTCGTCGTTTTTCCTTAATAACACGTACTACTTCAGGAATAACATCACCAGCACGGCGAATGTAAACCCAGTCTCCTATTCTCACATCTTTGCGTTTGATATCGTCAAGGTTATGTAGTGTGGCATTAGTAATCGTCACTCCGCCAACAAACACAGGCTCAAGTCGTGCGACTGGTGTTATTGCACCCGTACGTCCAACTTGTACCTCAATATCCAATACTTTTGTCATCTCTTCTACTGGAGGAAATTTATAGGCAATTGCCCAACGTGGCGAACGGGAAACAAAACCCATTGCCTGTTGTTGCAATAGATTATTAACTTTAAATACGACACCATCAATTTCATAAGGCAGACTTGTTCGTCTTTCACTAATATCTCTGTAATAATCCAGGCAGTCTTGTATGCTGTTCATTTCTTTTGTTTCAGGAGAAACAGGAATACCCCATAACTTAAGTTGTTTCAATATTTGTGTATGACTTTTAAAGTCCACTTTGCCTTTATAATCGCCAATACCGTAGGCAAAGAAAGACAAGCTTCTCTGTGCTGTTATTTTTGGATCAAGCTGGCGTAAAGAACCGGCCGCAGCATTACGTGGATTGACAAATAATTTATCATTATTGTTACGCTGTATATTATTTAATTCCTCGAAGCTTTTATGTGTCATAAAAACTTCACCTCTGACTTCCAATAACTCAGGAAGATCATCACCCAATAAATTCAAAGGGATCGACGAAATTGTTCTTATGTTATGCGTTACATTTTCGCCGGTATATCCATCTCCACGAGTTGCCGCAATTTTTAATTCAGCATTATCATAGAGAATACTCACAGCTAAACCATCCAGTTTTGTTTCTGCTGAATACGCTACTCTTTCAGTTTCAAGCCGTTCATTGATTCTTTTATTGAAAGCCTGCATATCTTCTTCGTTAAATGCATTTCCCAAAGATAACATCGGCACAACATGCTTTACTTGTTCGAATTCTGATAAGGGTGTCGCGCCAACACGTTGTGTAGGGGAACTTGAAACAATAAGTTCCGGGAACTCTGTTTCAATATCAGTTAACTCTCGTAACAACCTGTCATACTCTGCGTCTGGAATATCTGGTTCATCCAGAACATAATAGTGATAGTTATGTTGATTAATTATTTCGCGAAGTTCAGTAGCTCGCTTACTGGCTTGTTGCAAAATCATTTATTCTTAATAATCAATGATTAATTAGCTGAAAGCAGTTCTGCTTTTTCCCGAAGGGCACAAATGGAAGTATTATTTAATTCTTCATTATCTGCCGTACGTACTGTTCCGCCTAATAGCTTAGCTAAACGCTGGGTCGTATTTAGAAATAATTCAAAAACAACAGTTGCATCGATTGAAGCTGGCGAATACATAAAGACGGCAAGTCCTTTTGTTTTCAAGTCTGCCATGCGGCCAAGGTCAAATGATCCGGGTTCATGCATATTTGCCAGACTAAACAAGGGTTGTCCTGAGTGCAGTTTACCAGGTCCAAAATGATGAAAAATATTCATATGTCCGTAAATCATGCCTACTTCATCAGCCGATTTACTAATAGATAAACCGTTGAAAGAGATGTGCGATGGACTTGTTATATATAAAACCAGTAAATCTTCACTGGATTTATTGTTTTCCGGAACTTCAGCTTCTTCTACTTCCTCAAAAGCAGGAACATCTTCATTCAGATTTTCTTTTATTTCCGACTCATCTTCAATTGCAGCAAAAATATCCGGTTCATTTTTTTCAACGATACTGGCTTCATAATCTTTAACACTCATTTCAAGAGGCAAGTCTACTTCTACTTCATCATCAAGTGTTTCTTCAGTATTAGAAAGTTGAAATGACTCTCGGCTGTCATCGATACTTGAATTCCGGTTATGAGATGGCGCTAATAAGCTACCAAGATCTGCTAAAGCATCAGCAGGAAAATTATCTGCGATGGTTTCATTTCTATTAAGAGGAAAGACTGGACTGTCTGGAACTTCATCGACAGCATTAAGTATATCGGTTCTTTTTTTGGGTTTATTGTTGTTAAATATTTCCCACAAGTAGATACCCAAAACGATAAGGCAACCTATAATCAACAGTATAAGACGCAAGTTATCCATGGCGCTTTTGTCTCGTGGTATTTATATTAGAGTATAAAATAATATCACTATAACAGACAGACAAAGCCTGAGAAAAACATAAGTAATACTTAGGCAGTTGCCGCCATCTCAACAGCTTCATCCATATCAACTGACACAAGCCGTGACACACCTGCTTCGTGCATAGTAACTCCTAAAAGTTGATTCGCGATTTCCATTGTAATCTTGTTATGCGTAATAAAAATAAACTGGACTTCATCCGACATTGATTTAACCAGATTACTAAAACGCCCTACATTCGTATCATCAAGAGGCGCATCTACTTCGTCAAGAATACAAAAAGGTGCCGGGTTTAGTTTAAATATAGAGAATACAAGTGATACTGCAGTCAACGCTTTTTCGCCACCCGACAACAGATGAATACTACTGTTTTTCTTGCCTGGCGGCCGTGCCATGATAGCAACACCGGTTTGTAATAAATCTTCGCCTGTTAATTCGAGATAAGCATGCCCTCCCCCGAATAATATGGGAAACATTTCCTTGATATTTTTATTTAGCTCATCAAATGTTTCTTTAAAGCGCGTTCTTGTTTCTTTGTCAATCTTGCTGATCGCATTTTCAAGTGTCGATAATGCATCAATCAGATCTTTATGTTGACTATCAAGATAGGTTTTACGTTCTGAGTTTTGTGTAAACTCATCAATTGCGGCAAGGTTAATCGGACCCAGCCGTGTTATTTTACGTTCCAGCGCCTCTAATTGAGTTGTCCAATCTTCCTGATTTGCACCTTCTTCCATTGCTTCAAGTAATTCTTTAGCATCATGATCTTCAGCATTTAATTGCCCTTCAACAGTTTCAAGTCTAACCTGACAACTATTTACGCCTAATCGTGCTTTTTCCAAATCAGCTCGTAAACCTTCCAAATCCTGTTCGAATTTATGTCTGTTTTGCTCAAGCTCTCTCATGCCAGCTTCAATTGTCTGAACACTTGTGCGTGCATCACCGAGGTTTTTTTCTGCATGTACTTTATCTTTCAAGCAAGCTTCAATTTTTTCCTGTATTTCTTTCACAGGAAATTGATTTTCGGACAGGTTTTTTTCCAGTTCAGACAACCTGTTAGCAAGGTGAGTAACCTGTATATCGTTTCGTTTAATAGCTTGTTCATAGGAAGCTCTACGCGAGCTATAGGATTCAACTTGCAAGGCTATACCATGACTTTCATTATGCGTTTCCTGCCAGGAATTTTTTGCTGCATTTAATGATTCACGATGCTTTTCTCTAACATTAGACAATTCTTCTCGTTGCTGAACAAACTGTTTATTGTCTTCATCAACAGATAGTTTGCGTTGTTTTATAACATCAATTTCTTCTTTATCTGATTCTGATTGTTCTCGATTTTCGCTCAATTCTTCGAGATACTCCTGATGACGTATCGATTGCTGCTCTGCCTGAGTTTGTGTAGACGCCAGCTTTTCCCGAATATCAGAAATACTTTGTTGCTGCCGGGTTGATAAAGATTGTTGTTCATTTAATGATGATTCAACTTGTTCAAGGTTTTCTTCCGTTGTTTTTAATTCAGCCTCAAGCGAATGTATTTCGTTTTGCCTTTTTTCAAGCTCGGCTTTTAGCGAACAGATCTCTTCTTCACGATTTAAAACACTATCATTTACATCACTGGCATTATTAACCATGACCCAGTCATGACTTAACCACATCCCTTTTTCAGTAACAATACTTTGACCTGCCGACAAATTTGACAACATGCTCATTGCTTCTTCAGTAGAGTCTGCCAGATAAATATTTTCCAACAGAGATGGGATACGCATGTCTGTCGTGATTTGCTCTATCAGCCTTGGGAAAGGTTTTACATCAGACGAAACATTTGAATTGCTCGTGTTCATTAAGCCAAATTTACCAGGCGCATTTTCCAGATTATTAATATAGCTATCAAGATCTTCAATACAAATATCATGGAGATGAACGCCAAGAACAGATTCCAGAGCATGGGTCCACTTTGGATTCACTTTAATTGATTGAGATAATCGTTGTTGCTGATCAAGATCATTTTCTTTTAACCAGTCAGTTAGTTCCTGATTATCTTCTAATACAGATTGTTGCAGTGTCTCCAGAGAAGTAAGACGCCCATTCAAACGCTGATATTCCTGCCGTGCCGAATTAAGTTGCGACGAGAGTGTTCTGACTTTTTCTCGATAATCCTTAACTGTATTTTGTTTCTCGACATGATCATCAGCTAATACACGCTGTTTTTCTTCTTCGCTTGTTAAAGATTTGGTTAAAGTCTCGATCATATTATTCAGATCAGACTGTTCAAACTTTGTTATTTCCTGTTCTAATTGAATCCGGCGTTCAGCTAATTCTTCAAGGCCAAATTCAAGATGTTCCAAGCGAGTCTTGTCGACTTGACCCTGGCGAGTAAATTCAGAATACGATTCATTAAACGCATCCCATTCTGCCTGCCAGCTTTGCATGGCTTCTTCAGCCTGATTTAAAATCTCATAAGCTTTATTACTTTCATCGCGTGAACCACTAAGTTTTGGTTCCAGATTATTTAACTCGGCAAGCAGTTTTTCGTATTCAGCTTTATCCTGTTCATGCTGCCTAACAGTATCGGCATGCGTTTGACGTACTTTCTCCAATTCCGACTCTATCGTCGCGATTTTTTCACGGGTATGTTGCAGTTTTTGTTCATAGCTTGAAATATCGCTACCGACTTTATAAAACTCAGACTGCATGTTATTAAAGTGTTGGTTCGCTTCGCTTAATCCTTCGCGTTGTTTTTCGATTTCAGCTTCAGTTTCACGAACTTTAGCAATTGCAGCTTCAACAGTATTCTCACGTTTACCTGCAGATTCTTTCAGCTCACTCATTTCATTGTTCAAATCACGCCAGTTTAGTGCCAACAACTCAGAACTTAGTTTTCGTTGTTCTTCTTTAAATGTTTTATATTTTTCGGCTGCTTTTGCCTGACGTTGTAAATGATTTAATTGTTTTTCCAGTTCTTCGCGAATATCTGTTAAACGTTCAATATTTTCTTTGGTATGTTTGATACGGTTTTCAGTCTCACGGCGCCGTTCACGATATTTAGAAATTCCTGCAGCTTCTTCAATATAGACTCGTAATTCTTCAGGTTTAGCATCAATTAATCTGGAAATCATGCCCTGTTCAATGATGGCGTAACTACGCGGGCCTAAACCAGTGCCGAGAAAGATAGCGGTAATATCTCGGCGGCGGCATCTTGTACCATTTAGAAAATAGGTAGAAACAGCGTCTCTATTAATTTGACGTTTGACAGAAATTTCATTGTAACTGGCATATTGACCACCCAATTTTTTCTCGGAATTATCAAAAACCAGTTCTACTGACGCTTGTCCAACGGGTTGACGAGCACTGGAGCCACTGAAAATAACATCAGTCATTGATTCACCACGAAGGTGTTTTGCCGAGCTTTCCCCCATGACCCAGGTCACTGCATCGATAATATTCGATTTACCACAACCATTAGGACCAACGACACCAACAAGGCTGCCTGGAATAATGAGATTTGTTGGATCTACGAACGATTTGAAGCCTGAAAGTTTTATATTGCATAAACGCATGGGGCGTAACAATACTAGAGATTAAGTCCTCTGTCCAAGCGTAAATTAATTCTATAAATAACATTAAGAATATTCTATATATTACTGTTTTTATTAAATTTAATAAATAATAAAAAAAACAAGGATTTGTCTTGCCTGAACATTATCAATGTTCTATCTTATCGGAAGTTTACGCCCTGAAAATAGAGAATTTTGAATGTCTAAGCAAGAAAAAGAAACACTTGAAACATTTCCAAACCCGGCACCAGAACGTGATTTCACGATTAAAATCGATATACCTGAATTTACTTGTTTATGCCCTAAAACAGGGCAACCTGATTTCGCGTTACTTGAATTAGAATACGTTCCCGATCAGCTTTGCGTAGAACTAAAAGCATTAAAACTCTATATTGTTACTTTTCGTGACCAGGGCGCATTTCATGAGGCAGTAACCAACAAGATTTTAGATGATTTAGTTGCTACAACATCTCCTCGATTCATGCGTCTTACGGCAAAATTTAATGTACGTGGCGGAATTTACACCAGCGTTGTTGCCGAACATAGAATGGAAGGATGGCAGCCTGCCACTGTTGTTGCATTGCCATAGTTTCAAATGAAGCAATTCTCTCAAGGTTTTAAGTATTTGCTATCAGGATTTAAATTAATTCTAAAACCTGGTATTCGCCTGTACGTACTCATTCCCTTACTCATCAATTCGTTTTTGTTTGCTGCTGCTATTATTTATGGAGCAAGTTCACTAAATAATTTTATAGACTGGTTAATTTTGCAGTTCCCATGGCTGGAAGGCTGGACCTGGATATTGTGGCCACTGTTCGTCATTATTTCTCTGACGATAGTCTTTTTTTGTTTTTCAATTATTGCCAATTTAATTGGAGCCCCTTTTAATGGTTTTCTGGCAGAAGCTGTTGAAAGGAACCTTACCGGACAAGAATTAGAAGCCGCCAATAATCAGTCCTTACTGCAAATTATTATTATTTCGATTAAATCAGAATTTCAAAAATTATTATATTTTGTAATTCGGGCGTTACCTTTACTAATCATATTTATCATACCGATGGTGAATATTGCCGCACCTTTAATATGGTTTTTATTTACTGCCTGGATGCTGACACTTGAATATGGTGACTATCCTATGGGAAACCATGATATTCTTTTTAAACAACAACGTGAGAAATTTGCGTCAAACCGCCAGCTTGCCTTTGGTTTTGGCTCAGGTGTAATGTTACTAACCATGATTCCGGTTATTAATTTTATCGCCATGCCTGTGGCGGTTGCTGGTGCAACACGCATGGTTGTAGAACATCCAGAACTAAAATCATGACTCAATTAATTAATTCAGAATTGCTTCAACTGTACCTTTCTGGTATAGATGCACGCTGATTTTATTAGGCGGAGACAGGCTATGGCTGCCAAGAAGAAAACAGCTAAAAAAACAGCGAAGAAAAAAACGACAAAAAAGAAGGTGCCTTTAAAGAAAAAGGTTGCCAAGAAGAAAGTATCGTCTAAAAAAACAAGCAAAAAAACGGCAAAAAAGAAAACTGCAAAGAAAAAAGTGCCTACTAAAAAGAAAGTTAGTAAAAAGAAAACTGCAAAGAAAAAAGTGCCTACTAAAAAGAAAGTTAGTAAAAAAACAGCGGTTAAAAAGAAAACTGCCGCTAAGAAAAAAACAAAGGCCAAAAAGCCTGTCAAGAAAACAACTTCCAAGAAGAACAAAGAGATAATGACGAAGAAAGTAACTGAACTAAAAACCAAAACGACAAAAAAAGCAAAGATATCTGCTTATAAGGAAAAGAAAGGCGAAGAATATATGGGCGAAGAGCAATCCGCTCATTTCCGTGAATTACTTAACGCATGGAAAAGTGATTTAATGGCTGAAGTCGATCGCACCGTGCATCATATGCAGGATGAAGCATCAAACTTCCCCGATCCAAATGACCGGGCAACTCAGGAAGAAGAATTTTCTCTTGAGCTACGAACGCGTGACAGGGAAAGAAAACTAATCAGAAAGATCGAAGAAGCGATCGTCGCTCTTGATGCTGGCGATTATGGTTACTGTGAAGTTTGTGGAATAGAAATTGGTGTGCGTCGTCTGGAAGCCCGGCCAACAGCAACACTTTGTATTGATTGTAAAACGCTGGATGAAATAAAAGAACGTCAACTTGGTTAATCTATTTTAATCGATAACACGAAAAATAATTCAGACTATCGTGGCCGCTTTGCACCAACGCCAAGCGGCCCTCTTCACTTCGGTTCCATCATCGCTGCTCTCGGCAGCTTTCTGCAGGCAAAAAGCAATAAAGGAAAATGGTTGGTTCGCATTGACGACGTTGACCTGATACGTTCTGTTCCCGGCACTGATAAAATTATACTCGAGCAACTGGAACGCTTAGGTCTGTATTGGGATGAAAATGTTGTTTACCAAAGCCATCGGTTTGATTTATATCAGTCTGCACTGGATAAGCTTCAGTCATCAAACGTCACATTTCCCTGTTCGTGTAGCCGTAAAACTACTGCTCATAAACCATATCCAGGTACATGCCGGAATGGAATTAAGCCAGATCAAACTGCATGTTCGATAAGAATAAAAACAGACAATAATAAAACAGGTATTTTTGACCTTCTACAGGGAAATTTTACGCAACGCCTTGAATCAAAAATTGGCGATTTCATCATAAAACGTGCTGATAATATTTTTGCTTATCACCTGGCAACTGTTGTCGATGATGCCGAACAAAATATTTCCCAGATAGTGCGTGGCATTGATTTGCTTGAATCAACGCCAAGACAGGTGTACTTACAGAAAAAGTTAAACTTTATTACCCCTCTTTACCTACACTTACCTATTGCAATCGATAAATCTGGCAAAAAGATCAGTAAATCTGATGAGGTAGATTCTGTGACTTTGAGTGCCCCAGAAAAAGTATTATACAACGCACTAGATTTTTTAGGTCAAAAACCGCCAAAACTATCACTGACCAATGATGTCGAATCAATATTAGATTGGGCTATTAAAAACTGGAAACCTGATAATCTTCCAAAGGAAAAAGAAATAATAGTTTCTGATAATGCCTGTCTTAATAGGTAATTAAAATTCCCCTATACTTAAACCTGATATTTAGAAAAAAAGACATGATAAAACAAAATAGCATTGCAACCATACTCGCAAGCATAATATTTTTATCTGGCATGCAGAACTCATCTGCCATTGAAAAAATAATCATCAACGGTTTATTCAAAAACAAAGCTATCGTAACAATAGATGGCAAACAACGTGTTCTAAAGAAAGGAATGAAAAGTCCTGAAGGCGCACTACTTATTGAATCAAATAGCAAAGAAGCCATAATTGAAATTAACGGGGAACAGAAAACTTATTTATTAGGTTCTCATATAGGCGGCAACTTTGCTCCAGCTACTGAAGGCAAGAAACTAATCGTAACTCCAGATTCCGCAGGCATGTATAACATTAGCGGGACTATCAATGGCTCTCATGTCGCATTTGTCGTTGATACAGGCGCAACACTGGTTTCAATGAATAGTAATATTGCTAAAAAGCTGGGCATTGACTACAAACTAATTGGAAAAAAAGGTTTATCTAATACAGCTTCAGGAACGAGTGAAATATATATTATTAATTTAAAGAAAGTAAAAGTAGGCGATATAGAGTTACGTAATGTTAAAGGAGCAGTTCATGAAGGCGACTTTCCTGTTACAACATTATTGGGAATGTCTTTTTTAGGGAAACTAGACATGAAACGTGAAGGAAGAATAATGGAATTACAAAAAAAATATTAAATTAAACCGAACGTTTTAACCTTTCACTGTCCCAAAGTATTTCTTTTCCACCTTTCCCCTGGTTTAAGGCTCTTGCTAAAACAAATAATAAATCAGATAGACGGTTAATATAATGCAGGGACTCTGGATTTAAGTATTCTGTACGGCTTAATTCCACAAGACTTCTTTCACAACGACGACAAACACTTCTGGCAAGATGACAAAGTGAAGCAGATAATGAGCCTCCCGGTAAAATAAATTCCTTTAACGTGGGTAAGTCTTCATTATACGAGTCTATTAACTCTTCAAGTCTGATAATGCTTTCAGGTGCAGTGACCGCATTACCCGGTGTTGCAATCTCACCGCCTATATCAAATAAGCGGTGTTGTATATTTAATAAGTATCCTGAAATATCACTGGGTA
The DNA here is from genome assembly GCA_013112535.1 of Pseudomonadota bacterium. Classification (GTDB taxonomy): domain Bacteria; phylum Pseudomonadota; class Gammaproteobacteria; order Eutrophobiales; family Eutrophobiaceae; genus UBA7359. The sequence continues at coordinate 542,892 of JABFGI010000001.1, read as the reverse complement.
TATCACTCGCTTCAATAACTCCAATCAAACTATTCAGTTCATCAAGGTTACCTATAACTTCAATGCGAATACTTGATTTATCAACTCGGTTACCATTAGCAAGACCTGTTGTGCCATCGTCACCAGTTCTAGTATAGATCCTGGACAATCTATCACCCATAAAATCTTCCTTCTGAAAACTGCTTAAATGGTTTGTGCAACTTTCCTATTTTGAACCCAAACCTGGAGTCCTTCAAAAATCCCGAATAACACGACCACGTAAAAAAGATCACCAATTAGTGTATTAGGATAAAATGGAATCGCCATGACGTAACATTCTATCAAACCAGATAGTGTCAACGGGTAAAGAGCCCCTGCCAACCATGTTCCAAAATTAGAAACAATAAAAAACAATGTTGCAGAAACAGCTGCTGCGCCACCAAGTCTTACTGCAGTTCGTTTTTCTGATAACGCATAGCGCCCAATAAGGACACTTAAGGCAAACCCCAGATACACGAATAACATAGCAACAGGTTCGTAAAAACCTATTATAAAATCACTCAGTAATAATGCAGAAAGCGGCAACAACCATACTCGCTTATTGAGCATATATGCACCGGCAAAGAGACCGAGAGCACCAACAGGAGTAAAATTAAGCGGATGCGGTATCAATCTTGAAAAAGCTGCCGCTAAAATTAAAACAAATATAAAGGTATTTTTATATTTCAACATAAATAAACACTCCAAAATTACTGTTCAAACACATTATTTACTGACATTTTATTTCATCTAATCAAAAGTATAACCTATAGAAAGAAAAAAGTTTCTTTCCGGCGCTGGATAAAATCCCGTTTCAACAGTTGGAAAAGGATTAAATGCCGTTGCTGCATTATCACTGTACTCTTTATCCAGCACATTATTCAATCTTGCCGAAAAATTAAAACCGTTGTAATCATAATTTGCAGATAAATTTGCCACTGCGTAGCCCGGAAGTCGTGCTGCACTATTAGCATAATCTCCGGATGCTACTCTTTCTCCAATAGCTTGTACTTCTACATAAAAATTAAGGTCATTGAGCATTTCATAATCTACACTGATACTTGCCTGATGCTCAGCCACAAATGGAATTAAGTTTCCAGCATTTGAACCTTTATCAAAAACAGCGTCAACATAACTGTATTGGCCACGCAATGTAATAGAATCCAACAAGGTAACGGAACTTTCAAAAATCAATCCATTTCGATCAGTAGGATCGAGATTCGTATTCGCCCCTCCTCCGAAAGCACCAGCTGTCGGGTCAAAATCAATTTCATTAACAAGAGCAAGATGATAAAGAACTAATTTACTTGCATAGTTAGTTGAATTCCAGTCAATACTGGCTTCATACGACTCACCCGATTGAGTATTCAGACCAACAACACCAGTCGGCACATTGGTTCCTTCATCTATCAATGGGAAACGGTAATTTTCTTCATATTTTAGATTGAAGCGCCAGTTCTCATTTGGTTTATAGGTGAGTCCGATTGTAGGAATGAACTGTTCATCCTTGAATACCGCACCATTGGCAAACCCGAACGAGACAATAATCTCTTCTTTATGCCATGCGTGTCTTAAGCCAGCTGTAAGACTAATATTATTTGATATTGGAATAATTGATTGCAAATAAAGACTGTGAATAAATTCTTGACTATCCGTCACACCAAATGCTGACGTTAGTCCATAGTCAACATTTTCCAGGTCAAAGCCAGCAATAATATCCAGTCGAGATCCATTAAAAGGAATGCGTCCTCTAACTCGTGGATTAAAACTCCTGTTATGTCGATCTTGAACAAATGCTCGACCACTGATATTTCCGTTAATATTTGCTCGACGGTTGGTAAATTCGGCAGCAACTTGCCAAATATTGTTAATGTCATAACGACCACCAACACGTGTTATCCCGGTGTTAGTACTATTATAGTCATTTGGAAAACGTGTTTGTTTTCTATTGGTTGCAACTTGATTGGCAAAAATAGCACCGGGTAAATTTATATCTTCACTAATATCCTGGTGTTCAAAAAATATTTGACCTGCGTGCCAATCATAGGCAATAGTACCAAAGCCATTTAGATATAACTTTTCATTATTATCACGGTAGTTATCTCCTTCTACACGTTGATAAGAACCACGAAACGAAAACCCATTTGAAAATACATTTTGGACATGCGCAGTTTGAGTTTGAGTAGAGTAACTACCCATACCAGCTTCAAGTTTTACACGAAACGCTTCAGGTTGGCGTGTAACAATATTGATTACTCCACCAACAGCATGATCTCCAAAAAGAACAGCTGAACTTCCCTGAATAATTTCTATCCGTTCTACATCTTTAAGTGAAATAGTACTTAATGATGGTGCTGCTAAATCTGTATTATTTAAACGTCGCCCATCTACAAGTATCAAACTGTTTGATTGTGCATTAGCTCCGAAACCACGCATACTGATCGTTGCACGACTACCATCACCATATTGATCATTAACCTGTATCCCACCACGACCGCGTAACAAATCAACAACAGAACGTGCTCCACTATTTTTTATTTCTTCAGAATTAATAACCGAAATACTGCTCGCAGTTGGCGTTCCAATCGTTTCCCATCGTGTTGCACTAACAACCATCTCCCCGTATTCCTTTATTTCGTCAGCTGGCAAACAAAATGGTATGGAAATTAACAATAATAAAAAATAAGAATATGAACTAATACGTAACATTTAAGAACTCCCCATGGTACCCGCCGTACCGTTAAATTTTTAAAACTGGGGATTGAGAAAAGGTTCAGGAAAAATACAGCAAGACCGCAGATATTTTAAAATCGCCTCCACAGCCTCCCGCAGCGTGGTTAGATAAATATCAGGCCGGTCTCCGGGCTTGTGAGTGATTAAATCATCAGTGTGTTCGCCTTCCCATGTCTATAAAATACCATTCGACACAGTGACTTAATGAACAAACTTCAACTCACTTACCGTTGCGGGGGCAGCGTCGGAATTATTATTGCAATGCACCGACTTCCCGTTTAACTCAACTGTTTTTACGCAGTTGGCACCTAATACTTTCAATCGCGAAGAATACTGATTATCCTACAACTGTCAAACACTTAATTTTCTAGCTCAATAATTTACGGCAGTAAAGTTTTCAAGTAACACGACAAAAATTTAATAATAAAATTAAACAACAATAACAATAATTTCGGGGGAGTCCGCATCGTCATGATTGAAATGCTCTCAAAAAAACACATCGTTGCTAAAGAAGGTTTCAATCGATGGCTAATTGCACCTGCCGCTTTAGGCATCCATCTATGTATTGGTTCTGTTTACGCATGGAGTTTATTTAATCCATCATTAATAAAACGTCTTGGCGTTGTTACCAGTGCTGCTGACGATTGGTCTTTAAAAAGTGTTGTCTGGATATTCACTGTTGCCATCGTTTTTCTAGGTTTGTCTGCTGCTGTTGCCGGTAAATGGCTGGAAAAAGTAGGCCCCCGAATGGTAGGGTCTGTCGCAGCCTGTTGTTGGGGTGGCGGCTTTATGATTGGCGGCTTTGGTATTCTTACAGGCCAACTCTGGATGCTCTATTTGGGTTATGGCGTGATTGGTGGCTGTGGACTCGGTCTAGGTTACGTATCCCCTGTCAGTACATTAATTCGCTGGTTTCCTGATCGCCGAGGCATGGCAACGGGTATCGCCATTATGGGGTTCGGCGGTGGCGCAATGATTGCAAAATTTATGATCGAACCTTTTATAAAACTATTTTATAAAGCACCAGATTATCTTGGCACAGTTGAAAACATTAATTTAACTACTGATGAATCTGGTAGACGCTTTGCTGAAGTCGCCGGTAATTTACAAGAAGTGGTTATCGTTGGTGCTAATGATATTGCCAATATGCTGGTTCAGGGTGATGCCGGTGTTTATGTTGTTGGCACGGGTACTGTTGGCGTAGCGCAAGCATTTTTTACATTAGGAGCAATATATTTTGTTATTATGATGTGTGCTGCATTTGGATATCGTGTACCACGCGAAGGTTGGAAACCCGAAGGTTGGGAACCCCCTCCAGAAGACGAACAACATGCAATGGTTTCTCAACATAGTGTTCATATTGACGAAGCACTAAAGACCCCGCAGTTTTATCAACTCTGGATCGTTTTATGTTTTAACGTGACAGCAGGTATTGGTGTATTAGCTGTTGCCAAAACCATGATTAATGAAATTTTTGGCAGCAGTCTTCCGGATATTGTCGATTTTGGATTTGCATCGACTTATGTCTTGATGATTAGCGTGTTTAATATGTGTGGACGTATTGGTTGGGCAAGTGCATCAGATTACCTTGGTCGTCGTAATACTTATTGGATATTTTTTACATTGGGCATTATTTTATATTGCTCTATACCCTATACAGCTCATCAAGCCAGTGTAAATCCTTCAATCGTTTGGCTGGTTTATTTTTACGCAGCCACAATGATCATCTTCACCATGTACGGTGGCGGTTTTGCAACGATTCCCGCTTATCTCGCCGATATTTTCGGTACAAAATATGTCGGCGGTATTCATGGGCGTTTGTTAACGGCATGGTCCAGTGCCGGTGTTTTCGGACCTTTAGCCATTACCTCACTGCGGGAAATATCAGTTAAAAATGCGATTAATGATTTGGTTGCTAAAATCGATCCCGCTGCATTTCAAACCAAGTTTGGTGCTGGTATTGAACAACTTGATCAACTTGTTTCTGCAAAGACAGTCACTATTAGTAAATTAATGGAAATAGCGCCAGCAGACACGGTTGATCCAACTTCCAGTTTATATAATACGACCATGTACCTGATGGCAGTCATTTTATTCGTGGCACTTATTGCAAATGCAACAATGCGACCCGTCAATCCAAAACATCATATGAAAGAATAATTATCAGGAGATTACTGTGCCTATTTCTTTTTCCAATTCGACCGAAGTGTTTATCTTCATTATTCTCTGTTCAGTCTATGTTTGCAGCATCCTCTGGATTTATGGTGATGCTGCAACACGCGACATGGGTATCAAAGGTGCCATCCTTCCATTGATATTCGTTATTGCTGCCGCATTAGCATTAACGAAAGGCTTGTTTCTGGCTTTATTAGCCTGGCCAATAGGCTATATTGCATGGTTTGTCCTGCGTCCAGCTACAGCTCATGTTATTACGGAGTAATCTATCCTCAATATGACTGATTTTTGCCAAGTATATTGGAATAAGGTAATTCATCGACTATAATCCGCCTCCTTCAACACGTTCTGAGGAGCGCTGCGACAACATAAAGTTGCCAGGCTCAGGCGTCATTTTTTAAAACCGCGCTCGCTTAATGACAGAACCTAAGCGATATGACGGACAAAACAGAACAAATCAAATCATTATTAAAAGAACGCATTCTCGTGCTTGATGGCGGCATGGGTACGATGATCCAGTCTTACAAACTGGAAGAAGCTGACTATCGTGGCGAACGTTTTGCCATTCACTCTTGCGACGTTAAAGGCAATAATGATCTGCTAACATTGACTCGCCCGGACATTATCAAAGCGATTCATACTGCTTATTATGATGCTGGTGCAGATATTGTTGAAACGAATACCTTCAACGGCACTTCCATTGCGATGGCCGATTATGAAATGGAAGATCTTGTTTATGAATTGAATCAACAAGGTGCGGCAATTGCGCGTGAAGTTGCTGATGAATTAACGGCGAAAAACCCTGATAAACCGCGATTTGTAGCCGGTGTACTTGGCCCAACGAACCAAACTTGTTCAATCTCACCGGATGTAAACAACCCGGGATTTAGAAATATTACCTATATTGAACTGGTTGAGGCCTATACCGAAGCAATTCGTGGATTGGTTGATGGTGGTGCTGATTTATTATTAGTCGAAACGATATTCGATACACTTAATGCAAAAGCAGCCTTGTTCGCCATCGATCAATATTTTGAAGATCATGATATTAATTTGCCAATTATGATTTCAGGCACGATTACAGACGCCTCAGGACGTACATTGACAGGACAAACAGCAGAAGCTTTCTGGAACTCGGTCAGACACGCAAACCCACTAACAATTGGACTAAATTGTGCTTTAGGTCCCAATGACTTACGTCAACATATTGAAGAACTTTCTAGCTTTTCTCAAAGCTATATTTCGGCGCACCCTAACGCTGGATTACCGAATGAATTCGGAGAATATGATCTTGATCCCGAGCCAATGGCTGAACATATTAAGGAATGGGCAGAATCCGGGGTTTTGAATATTGTCGGCGGATGTTGCGGTACCACTCCGGATCATATCCGGGAAATGGCGAAAGTCGTCGAAGGCGTTAGCCCTAGACAAATTCCTGAATTACCGGTGGTACAACGATTGAGTGGTCTGGAGCCCTTTAATATTACGCCTGATGTTAATTTTGTAAATGTTGGCGAACGTACTAATGTCGCTGGCTCCCCTCTTTTCTTGAGATTAATTAAGGAAGAAGAAGATTTGGATGCGGCGCTCGAAGTTGCCCGCCAACAAGTTGAGAATGGCGCACAAGTTATCGATGTCTGTATGGATGAAGGCATGCTCGAATCCGAGCAATTGATGGAAGATTTTCTAAAATTAATTGCTTCTGAACCGGATATCAGCCGTGTCCCTATTATGATCGATTCCTCTAAATGGAGCGTTATTGAATCAGGATTAAGATGCGTCCAGGGAAAAGGGATTGTTAACTCGATCAGTTTAAAGGAAGGCGAAGAAAAATTTATTACTCATGCAAAACTGGTAAGGCGTTATGGCGCGGCCGTTGTCGTTATGGCATTTGATGAACAAGGACAAGCCGATAGTACTGATCGTCGTTTTGAAGTTTGTAAACGTTCCTATGATATTTTGGTGAATCAGGTTGGCTTCCCGCCGGAAGATATTATTTTCGATCCGAATGTCCTAACGGTTGCAACGGGCATGAAAGAACACAATAACTATGCCGTTTCTTTTTTTGAAGGCACCAAGTTAATTAAAGAACATTTGCCCCATGCCTTAGTTAGTGGCGGTCTAAGTAACGTGTCATTTTCATTTCGCGGGAACAACCCTGTACGTGAAGCGATGCATGCTGCCTTTCTTTATCACGGCATACAAGCCGGTTTGGATATGGGGATTGTTAATGCCGGTCAACTTGGTATTTATGATGAAATACCGAAAGACTTATTGGAGCATGTTGAAGATGTTTTATTAAACCGCCGTGGCGATGCAACTGATCGTCTGGTTGAATTTGCAGAAACAGTTAAGTCCGGTGCAACCAAAGAAAAGAAAATCGATCTTGAATGGCGTAAAGGAACGATTGGCGAACGTTTAACACATGCATTAGTGAAAGGTATTGCTGAATATATTGAAGAAGATACCGAAGAAGCAAGACAACAGGCAGACAAACCGTTACATGTCATTGAAGGCCCATTAATGGACGGCATGAATGTCGTCGGCGATTTATTTGGTGCCGGGAAAATGTTTTTACCTCAGGTTGTTAAAAGCGCGCGTGTTATGAAAAAAGCAGTAGCTTATCTATTGCCATTCATTGAACAGGAAAAAATTGATAGCGGTGATGAAGAAGCCAAGAGTAACGGTAAAATTATTATGGCGACGGTTAAAGGTGATGTTCATGATATCGGTAAAAACATTGTTGGCGTTGTTCTCCAGTGTAATAACTTTGAAGTCGTCGACCTTGGTGTCATGGTGCCTGCGCAAAAAATTCTTGATGCGGCACGTGAACAAAAAGCGGATATTATTGGCTTAAGCGGATTAATTACACCATCATTAGATGAAATGGTTCATGTTGCTAAAGAAATGCAACGTCAGAATTTTACCTTACCTCTAATGATTGGTGGCGCGACTACATCTCGTGCACATACAGCAGTAAAAATAGATCAAGGTTATGAACAAGCTGTTGTACATGTAAAAGATGCGTCACGTGCTGTGGGCGTTTCAACAAAACTACTCAGTGTAGATATGAAGGAAGGTTTCAGCAATGAAATTAAAACTGAATATGAAGAATTGCGCGAACGTCACAAAGGCAAGCAATCAAAAACGAAATGGTTAACAATCGAACAAGCCAGAGAAAATCGTTTTAAAGCAGATTGGGAAAGCTATACTCCACCCGTTCCTAAAAAGTCAGGCATTACTGTTTTTGATGATTATCCACTAGAAGAATTAAAAGAGTACATCGATTGGACTCCGTTCTTTATTGCATGGGAATTAGCAGGCAAGTTTCCACGCATTTTAGAAGATGAAGTTGTTGGCAAAGAAGCAAGCAAGCTTTATGACGATGCGAAAGACATGTTGGATAAAATCGTTTCTGAAAAATGGTTTAGTGCGAAAGGAGTGATTGGTCTCTTTCCTGCTAATTCAATTGGTCATGATGATATAGAAGTCTATACCAATGAAAAGCGTGATGGCTTATTAGAAACATTACATTCATTAAGACAACAAACACAACGCCCACCTGGCCAAGCAAATCATGCATTGGCAGACTTTGTTGCGCCTGAAGAATCACATGTTAAAGATTATATTGGTGCCTTTGCAGTCGCAACTGGCTTTGGTATGGAAAAACGTATTAAAGCGTTTGAAGATGATCATGATGATTACAATGCTATTATGTTAAAAGCCTTAGCCGATCGTTTTGCAGAAGCCTTTGCAGAATGCTTACATCAACGCGTCAGAAAAGAATTCTGGGGTTATAACGACGACAGTGGCTTAAATAATGACGCATTAATAGCAGAAAAATACCAAGGCATCCGCCCTGCTCCCGGTTATCCTGCTTGCCCTGATCACACCGAGAAACCTAAACTGTGGAAGTTACTTGATGTTGAAAATAATACTGGTATTACGTTAACCGAATCGTATGCCATGTATCCAACTGCTGCAGTATCTGGCTGGTATTTCTCTCATCCTGATTCACGATATTTTGGTTTAGGAAAAATTAATAAAGATCAGGTAGAAAGTTACGCAAAACGTAAAGGCATGTCATTGCAGCAAATGGAACGATGGTTAGCACCTAATTTAGGTTACGATGTATAGGATATAAAAATGTCGAGACTGCATGTATATAGTAGAATGACTGATGCCGAGACATAGCAGAGACTACTTAAGGACAAATGGTTAAATGCGTTAATAAAACTGTATATCGTCCAAGTATATGATATAAAATTGCGCAAAAACATTAAGACAGACTTCTACTAAGATAAACTTATAAAGTGGAGTCTCACTATGGCATGATAAGCGTTTACTCAGCTTAAGTAAGATGGCATTAATAAAAACAAGTATATAATATTCATGCTTACACAAGAAAATATTGAAGATATATTTGCCTTTATAGGTGATCCGATTCTTATGGTTAACGATAAATCTGAAATTATTTTTTGTAATGATGCATTTTGCAAGATGTTTGGTTACTCAACTGTAGAGATTATAGGAAGCAGTTTGAATAGCCTTATAAGCGAAGATAATGCTAATTTGAATCATGCTGATCTCGTTTCAAATTATATAAAATCTAATGCACCGCCAATGACCATGATGGCTCGTGAAGCTATCCAGTGCGTTAATAGCAAGGGACAAAGTATTCCCGTTAATATTTCCCTTTCTAACATAAATTCAGATACAGAAAATATAGGCATTGCCATCTTGCATGATTTTTCTGCAATTGAAAAAGAGAAAAAAGAACAAGAGAAACTTGCAAGAACTGATCAATTAACCGGCTTATCTAACCGAAGGCACTTTGACGAACTCCTTGAGCAAGGATCGCTGCTTTACGAAAATAGTACAATAGGGGTGATTTATATTGATTTAAACAAGTTTAAACCAGTAAATGATGAGTACGGTCATGAAACCGGAGATACGGTATTACATATAATTTCACAACGAATAAGTAATATATTACGAGACACAGACATCACTTGTCGGATTGGAGGTGATGAGTTTGTGATTTTTGCTTTAAATATAGTATCAAAAGAAAATTTGTCTCATCTTTCGCAAAAAATTTCAAATTCTATTTCCAATACAATACATACAGCAAATACGACGTTTAGTCTGGGCGCTAGTATCGGAGCCTGTTTATATCCAGAAGATGGTACAGATATTAAGGGTTTAGTTAAGTTGGCCGATCGAAAAATGTACGATGAAAAAAAAATGGAAAAGTGATTATTCAATCATGTATTAGCGTAAAGTCATTAACAATTGCGTAACATTTAGCTTCAATCTGGCCCATCTTTAAAAACCATAAAAATTCCTCTCAAGCTATTCACCAATAGCGACGATATATTAAATTAACAATTCCAAGAACTTTATCACCCATTGGAGGTTGATTATGACAAGAGCATTAGTTGTTGATGACGCGACACATACAAATGAAAATTTACTCGATTACCTCCATGACCATTATAAAAACTGGGATATGGTTGAAATTCATCAATATGAATATGCATTGAAAAAAATACAGACAGAGTCATTTGATGTTTTAACCCTGGATGCTCATATACCAAGCAAAGATTGTCAAAATCTGGTTGATACACTGCATGACAAGCAGCCCGAAGCCAAAATTTATATTGCCATGAATGATAGCCAGTTAAAAACGGATTATTCACGAGTCATAAACCGCGGTTTGATATTAGTCCCTGATGCTAAAGCAAACTAAATAACATAAATACTTACTCCTCATTTTTAGCCTGAATCAGCCTGTTTTAAGACTGGTTCAGGCTGTCTATTCTAGAAATTAATTTTATTCATTATGCGCATAGCGTTATGATGTGATTATTAATCAATATCCATCTGTACACAGGAAAGCATTATGAAATACGACAATATTTTGCAAACCATTGGTAATACACCCCATATTCGCATCAACAATCTTTTCCGTGACGATATCGAAGTCTGGATGAAAACCGAAAGCTTTAACCCTTGTAGCAGTATCAAAGACCGTATTGCACACGCGATGATAGAAGATGCTGAAGCAAAAGGTTTGGTTAACAAAGATACGGTCATAATTGAGCCGACTTCCGGCAATACCGGTATTGGACTGGCTTTGGTCGCCGCTGTTAAAGGTTATCGATTAATCCTGACGATGCCCGAATCCATGTCGATTGAACGACGTAAATACATGAAAGCACTGGGCGCAGAACTGGTATTAACGCCGAAAGAACTCGGTATGGGCGGCACAATAGCAAAAGCAAAAGAATTATTGGAAGAAACACCGAATGCCTGGATGCCACAACAATTTCAGAATCAGGCAAATGTTCAAGCGCATAAAGACACGACTGCATCGGAAATTCTGGCTGATTTCCCCGAAGGATTGGACTATTTGATTACCGGTGTCGGTACCGGTGGACATATCACCGGTTGTGCTGAAGTATTAAAAGATAAATTCGAGCAACTTGAAGTTTTTGCCGTGGAACCGGAAAAATCACCGGTTATAAGCGGCGGCGAAAAGGGTTTACATCGACTGCAAGGTATCGGGGCAGGTTTTATTCCCGATGTTCTAAATACTGAAATTCTGGATGGCACCATTCTGGTTTCAGAAGAAGAGGCTTTTGAAATGGCACGTCGTTGTGCGAAAGAAGAAGGTATCTTCGTTGGAATTTCATCTGGAGCAACACTGGCAGCTGTTAAACTCAAGGAAGATGACATGACTTCAGGCAGCCGAGTGCTGATATTCAGTTATGATTCTGGAGAACGTTATTTATCTATTGAGGATTTGTTCTAGACTATCCGTATAACGATTCATTTTAATAAGAAACTATGATCAAGACACTGATTTCCGACTTATGCCGTCCAGCTAAAACAGTTGATACGGACACCACGATAGAAAATATTCTTTATGATATCGACTGGAATTCAATTCCTTGTGTTGTCGTCATTGACAATGACAAAAATGTGATTGGCATTATTTCCGAACAGGACATGATTTATGCTGAGTCCATCGGCATTAAAAAGAGTGATTTGAAAGCATGGGAAATATGCTCAAAAAAACTCATTAAAATAGCACCTGAAGATACACTTCGTGGAGCAACACAATTAATGGTCGACAACAAGGTTAATCACGTACTGGTTATGACCGGAGATTATCTTGAAGGTGTTATTTCAAGCTTTGATGTATTAAAAGAAGTCATCAAAAATTAATAATATTTCTTAAATAAAATTAAGCTCGGGATAGTTAAAGCATTTAACTATCCCGAGATATAACAACTTAAAAGAACTCTTTGCTAGTTCTTGGCGAAGTAATCCAGGGATCATCCATTGGTGCCATTTTATGTTTGGGCTTCAAGCAAAGACCCAATGCCAGGTTATAAGCAAGAACAGAATTGTCTATTTTATTCTTCCAAACGAATTGAATTGCCTGAAAAGCACGATGTTTCATACTGTCTGCAACATCTGCACTATCAATTAATTCCAGTACATCCTGAAGCACAACACCGTGGCTATAAGTATTCGCCGCTCGATAAGCATCGTTAGCGAATAACTCACAGGAACCTGCTGTGTAGTTACGGGTAGTATAATCAATACCCTGTGCCATTACGGACCGGGTTATGAATAATAACCATACTGTTATATTGACAATTCTATTTCTGTATTTCATTTTACTATCTCATCTTTATATGAGCCTCCTGTTTTGTTTGTTTAAAAATTAAGAATAAACGTCGCTTCGGACTCCTCGACTCTGTCTCCTGATTCGTTCTACCTCCTGCATCCATGCAGTCGTGTCCTCTCGCGACATACACTCCATCCGTGGAGATAAAGCCGTTCTCGCACATCCATGTGCTTCACGACATAAGGCCTTCCATGTCCAAAAAAAAAGGCCGCAGATTTATCACCTGCGGCCTTATAAAATTACTAAATACTTTTTATATCTAGAACACTAAAATTCCTTGACGCACAGGTGTACATAACCGCCACACATAGTGTTGCGGTGCCAAATAAAATCCTGTTTTGTCAGTCTGTTCGTTTTCATGGGGACGCGATACTCTCCCTCTTTTATCTTGTTGTCAAGCTTCTTGGTTCATTAAATATGTCCGTAAACACTATTTTTCAAGGCATATTCTTCTTATATGCTGCCTTTTAGTACAGAAATCAAGATCAAAGTTCCAATTTGTTATTCATTTTTCTGCCATACTGATCCCATAATTCTTTTGCCAGTATTCTGGCTTGTTCAAGTTCTTCCTTGTTCATATGCTTTCCAATTTCATCTCGCAATTGTTCTGCCGGTTTGTAACCTGCTACGGCAACAATACCCACCCAGGCATAGGCTTTAATATAATCTTGTTCCGTTTGTTCGCCTGAATAATACATCATCCCTAATTTGTATTGAGCCATAAGATGCTTTTCTTTAGACAGTTTAATAAACCAGGATAAAACATCGGCATTATTTTTCGGAACACCAGTATTATTTTTATACAAATCACTAAGATTACTTTGCGAAGCAATGAACCCTTTATCTGCTGCTTTACGGTACCATTCAATTGCAATGGCGTAATCTTTATCTACTCCCAGACCATTTTCGTACATCACACCTAAATCATGTTGAGCACTTGTCCAGCCTTTATCTGCTGCTTTACGATACCATTTGATTGCTTCTTTATAGTCCTGGTTAACTCCTATGCCATCAAAAAACATATAACCAATATTTGCTTCTGCTTCTGAATTACCTTGCACCGCAGATTTGCGTGCCCATTTCATTCCTTCCCAGTAATCTCTTTTAACTCCCAGTCCTTGAATATAAAGCTGAGCAAGTCTGATTTGTGAATCGGCCACTCCTTTTTCTGCAGCTTTTCGATACCATTTAGCCGCTTCAATATAATCCGGCTCAATACCCAGCGCTCTTTCATACATCAGGCCTAGAATATTTTGCGCACGAACATCACCAGCTTCTGCCAGAACGGATATTTTCTTATACGCAGTTTCATAATCATGGTTTTGATAAGCGTCAAATGCGAGCTCATATTCTGATTTTCCGCAAGCGGACAGTGAAATAATAAAAATTATTAGTAATGAATATCGCATAAAGTTAGATGGAGCATTGTTATACATTAAAGATTGAGACATCGCATCGGATTCAAATGTTCATACTTTACCATTGGCAAACACTACCTTTTAAATTTTTCATTATCAATAGAGCAAGCATAAAGACTTTATCCTGCAATAATAGAGTTTCAGAAAAACATCAACCCAACAATTTGATATAAAGTATTCAGTTGTTTTTTGAATTTTACAAGGTTTGATTTAGATCAATTTATTCGCTCATACGACTTTTATACTAAAATTGCAGATTCGATTATAAACTAGCAACTTATCACATAATAAGCTTATATAACCTTTCTTATAATAATATGTCTACATTAAAACAGGTTCGTTTCGGCACTTTGGTTCGCGAAATAACGATGCATCAGGAAGAATTGAGTTATAACGAATTAGCTCCTGAAATAGAGCAGGATAAATATGGAGTAGATCTTGTTTGCCGCCCTTCCAAAATAAAATTAAGATCGATTGATGTCTACAGATTGGCCCAGCCTTACTTAACAGTACGTTTGATCGATCAAGTTAAAGCAGTATTGCCTCTCGCTATTTATCTGGTTTTATTTCAATTATTAATACTACGTCAAAATGTGAGTGATTCATGGATTATTACAGCAGGGCTTTTATCAGTAATAATTGGCCTGATGTTATTCATGGAAGGATTAAAAGTAGGCCTTATGCCTTTCGGAGAAACTATCGGAAATATTTTACCATCGAAAGCCAAACTACCGACTGTATTACTCATTGTATTTTTACTTGGTATAGGCGTCACCTTCGCCGAACCGGCCATAGGCGCACTTAAAGCAGCGGGTTCAATAGTCAATGTCGAGCAGGCACCTTATTTATATTCACTTCTAAACACATGGTCAGAAGTTCTGGTACTGATGGTCGGTATCGGTGTGGGTCTTGCTGCTGTGTTAGGTACACTTCGCTTTATTTATGGCTGGAGTTTAAAACCTTTAATTTATATATCCTTGATACCTACAATAGGATTAACGCTTTATATCATGGCAGATGAGGAGTTAAGCAAAATGCTGGGGCTTGCCTGGGATTGCGGTGCTGTGACTACGGGGCCTGTGACAGTTCCATTAGTACTTTCGCTTGGAATCGGTATTGCAACCGCTGCTGGTAAAGGACGATCTTCGTTATCTGGTTTTGGCATAGTCACACTTGCCTCATTATTCCCTATTGTCGCAGTAGAACTTCTCGCTGTATTTGTTTCCATTATAGAAACACCTCAGATGATTATCAGTGAAGCTGTTGCGATGAACAGTTCTACAGCTTCACTTAATTGGCATGAGAAGACACCTTACGTAGAAATTATTTCCGGCATTCGCGCCATTATTCCCCTGGTTTTATTTTTAATATTTATTCTTTTGTTTGTTCTTAAAGAAAAGATAAGACACCCTGGCACAATTACTTATGGAATTATCCTGTCTGTTATCGGCATGATAATTTTCAATATTGGTTTAAGTTATGGCCTGGCAAAACTGGGAAGTCAGTCAGGCGGTTTGGTGCCTGGTGCATTTACACAAATCGAACTTGTTAGCGACTCTCCTTTATATAGCCTGATGCTGGGTATCTCCATTGCACTTATTTTTGCATGGATACTTGGATTTGGAGCGACATTGGCTGAACCTGCGCTAAATGCTTTAGGTATGACAGTTGAAAATCTGACTAATGGCGCATTTAGAAAGAAGTTATTAATGTATTCTGTTTCATTTGGCGTAGGTTTTGGTATCGCTCTAGGCATAGTAAAAATCATTTATTCTATTCCGATTGCCTATATTGTTGTCCCGGGTTATTTAATCGCAATTGTACTAACTTATTTTTCTACTGAAGAATTCGTTAATATTGCCTGGGATAGCGCAGGAGTAACTACTGGACCTGTAACAGTACCACTGGTTCTTGCTATGGGATTAGGATTTGGTGAAGCCGTTGGTGCAATCGAGGGATTTGGTATTTTATCTATGGCGTCAATAGGTCCTATTATTTCAGTGATGACAACAGGACTCTGGATACAATGGAAAGTGAAAAGGCGTAGAGAAAGTGAATATGAAGTAGTTGAATCCGTTGAAGGAGCTAAATCATGAGTAAACATATCATTGTATTAACCGATGTGGCGTTGATTACCTGTATCGTTCAAAAAGGTTCGGCAGATGTGATCGTAACAGCAGCGCAAAATGCCGGCGCACAAGGTGCTACCGTATTTTATGCCCGAGGTGGAGGTGTCAGAGAACGATTAGGTATATTAGGCATTGCTGTTGAAGTTGAAAAGGAAGTCATTAATATTGTTGTGGCAACAGATCAAATCGATCGTGTATTTGAAAAAGTTTATCTTGCCGGAAATCTGGACACTCCTGGCATGGGCTTTATGTATGTCACTCCTCTCGAAAAAGCAGCAACTTACATCCCCAAGGAAATTGAAAATAAACTTGCCAATGAAATTAAACAGTCAGTTTAAACATTAAAACTATATTATTATGGATACCTCAAAATTTTCAGACGACAAATTAATTACATGCATATTACCAAAAGGACTGGCATTACCTCTTCTAAAAAAACTAAAAGATGAAAAAGGTATTAATAGATCTAATATTAATTCAGGCCGGGGCATGGGAAAAATAACACCTCTTGCTTATAGAGGGATTGGCGATCAAGCAGAAAAAGAAATGTTAAACGTTGTTATTAGTACCGCACAGGCAGACGATCTTTTTAATTACATCTATGAGGAAGCCGATATAAACAGACCTCATGGGGGGATGATTTATATGTCTCAGCTTGCGATGGTGACTCCCTTTACGCTCCCTGAATTACCCGATGAAGAATAAAGTTTCAACTTACTCTTCAAACAAAGCTTCAAAAAAAATTAATCTATATTAAAAATCCCACTCCATCATAGCCTGGGCTTCTTCTGAATCCGGATATTTGTTTTTAAGCAATAAAGCATAACTGGAAACATCATCTTTATATCCTAATTCAGAATAAACGCGAATTCCTAACCAAAGGCTTTTGGGTGTATGACTTGAATTATTTTTATATCGTTCCAGATATTGATGGGCCAGATTGTATTCTCTCCTGACATAAGAAATATCTGCCATTTGCAACAATGCCTGACTGAATTCCGGATTTTTGGCAAGCGCCTCTTTGAAATATTTTTCTCCTGTCTCAGGTTTGCTTTCAAAAACACAAATTCCCGCATTCGTATAGGCAATCTCCGGATTATCGTAAAAAGGGTTGTTTGCTGCATTCAAGAACGTCGCTTCCGCTTCCTCAAGTCGATCATTCTGGCAAAGAAATAAACCGTAATTGTTATAAGTCGAAGAATCTGAAGGATCTAATTTTAAAGATTTTTGAAAATGCGCTTCTGCATTTTCATTTTCACCTAGATGTTGATAGAGCAACCCCAAAACGTTATATGAAGGGGCAAAGTCAGGTTTTGCCAATATCGAACGATTTAATTTATCCAGCGCCTCTTCATATTTACCCTGCCGCATATATTCGATGCCAAGATTCATATTAGCTATGGCAACTTTAAAAGCCTGCTCTTTCCTGCTTGGCTGAGGATTATTTAAATCTCTTTCAGCCGCATTATATGCTGCATTATTAACCGTGGTACCAACAGCGCTGACCAGTGCTAGTGGTCCGCAAGCAGACAGCACCGTGGAAATTAACAATATTATTAAAAGCTTCGCATAAACCATTCTTTATTATAAAACTATTTGTTATAAAATTAACAAATATATCGATGTATATTTTCGAGCAGTTATTAGAAAATACTGTCTATAATTTAATACACTAATTTCAAAAGGATATTTTTTATGAGCAAACAAATTACGATTGATGTCAGCGACGAGATTTATGAATTTCTTAAAATTAAAGCAGACGAATCTGAAACAATTGAAATGATTGCAGTAAACTATCTTGAAGAAGGCATTAATCTGGAAAAAACATTAAGACAATAAGCAAGGAATGTTTATAACATTATCTTTTTTTGACATTCAGCTTATATACAGCGCGTTCAGCCAACAAGTCAAATTCATTAAACATGAGAACACAACATGTTTAAACTCTCATTAAAAATAATAATAATTATTATTCTATTATTTGGTTTTAGTAATTATGCTAATTATTTAATCACCGGAAATTCTCCGGAAATAAGTATAAATAAACCGGTGTTACCCGATATTAATTTTTCTGAAATAAGAGAATCTTTATCGAATAAGCTTGAATCAGATAAAAAAGCCATTGAACCAGAAATAAAAGAGACGTATTTGTATAAATGGCGTGATGAAAAAGGGGTTATTCATTACACAAGCGAAAAACCATCGGAAAAAACACAAAGCCTGGAATCAATCAAATTAAGTACCCAGACAAATGTAGTGCCTGCTATTTCTGAAAAGGATAAAACAGATCGTACAACTAAACAGCCTGAATCACCGCAACAGTCATCTTTTCCTTCAACAGATTTGCCAGCAAATATTTATTCTCCAGAAGGAATCAAACATTTATTTGATCAGGCAAAAGATATTCAGAATTTGATGAACGAACAATTCAGCCAACAGGAAAACGCCATTAATCAAAATTAAGTTCTAATCCATTCATTTCACATCTTTTTATACTTCATATATTCAATTCCGAATAATTCATTGCCGAAAACCATAATTAAACAGAGGCTTTAAGCAGCTATATCATTAATGTTTTCAGTTACTTATACTTTATTTTTAAATATCAGGCAATTATTGCCGATAAAAATGAACAGACAATAAAATGGAATCTAAATATGGAACAAATTGCTGAACGCAGAAATTTACGGCGTTTGTCTATCATTGAGGAAGTGTTTGATCAAAAATCAGGACAAAGTCTCGGACACACTGCAGACCTTAATGCATATGGCATGATGCTGGTTGGGGCCGTACAATTTGAAATTAGCAAAGAAATACGCATTAGTCTCGATATAGCTAATGGTACTGATAACAAAACCAGAACATCATTAACTGCACAATGCCGCTGGTCTGAACCGCATCATGACACCCCTTTCTATAATAGTGGCTTTCGCTTTGTTTATGCTACTAAATTTGATATTGAGTATATTGAAACTTTATTTTTTGGTTTGTCTGAGCAATACTAGCCTCACTTAGTGACTCAATAGATATCTATTTTTATTCGTTTGATCCAGATCAAAACGTTGTTTTTTGTAAACCGTATATTCATATTTTTCAGCATTTTAGGGCTTCTCCATTGGAACAAACTATTGTATTTAATAAAGAATTAATTAGTAGATATAACTTATTTGGTCCGAGGTATACGTCCTATCCTACAGCAACTCAATTTGATGAGAATTTTGGAATCAAGGAATATCATGAGGTTGTCACTGACTCAAACGAAATTCTTCTTCCAAAACCACTGTCTTTATATTTCCATCTACCTTTTTGTAATACAGTCTGCTTTTATTGTGCGTGTAACAAGGTTATTACGGCAAATCGAAATCGAGCGGCGCCATACCTAAAGGACTTACATAAGGAAATTAGTCTGCAAGGACCACTTTTTGATAGAGATCGTGTCGTTAAACAACTGCATTGGGGAGGTGGAACGCCTACTTTTATTTCACATGACCAGATGTCTGATTTGATGCGCCATATAAGAGACAACTTCGCATTACTAGATGATGATACCGGTGAATATTCAATAGAAATAGATCCCAGAGAAATAAAACCTGAAACAGTATCTTTATTAAGAAACCTTGGCTTTAACAGGATGAGTATTGGCATACAGGATTTCGATATCAGTGTACAAAAAGCTGTAAACCGGGAACAAAGCTATGAGCAAACACGGCAAGTTTTCGATGAAGCCAGAAAGAGAAATTTTCATTCAATAAATGTAGATTTGATTTATGGTTTACCGAAGCAAACAGTAAGAACATTTTGTAACACCATAAATAAAATAATAGAAATGAGTCCCGATCGTATAGCAATCTACAATTATGCTCACATGCCAAGGTTGTTTAAGACTCAACGACAAATAAACGAGGAAGACTTACCTGAACCAGGTGAAAAACTGGAAATTCTGGGAGAATCAATCAAATCATTAACTGACGCAGGTTATATCTATATTGGCATGGATCACTTTGCAAAACCTGATGATGAACTGGCTGTTGCGCAACGCAAAGGTAATTTATATAGAAACTTCCAGGGTTATTCTACGAATGCTGATTGCGATGTTATTGGCTTTGGTGTAACTGCGATAAGCAAGATTAGTAATTCGTATTCTCAAAACATTCGCACAATTGATGATTATAAAGAAAGATTAGAAGGAAATAATATTCCAGTTTATCGTGGTTATAAATTAAATCATGACGATGAATTACGCAGAAAAGTAATTACGCAGTTAATATGTCACTTTCAACTTGACTTCGACGAAATTGAAGATCTGTTTAGAATAGAATTTAAAGACTATTTTTCTAGCGAAATAAAGCTATTAGCCGACATGGAAAAAGATGAATTATTAAAAATTGAAGAAAATAGAATTATTGTTTTACCTGCTGGTAGATTTCTAATTAGAAATATCTGTTCTACTTTTGATAAGTATTATGACAAAAAGAGTAATAAAAATACTTATTCCAAGATGATCTAACTTAAGCTTGCTAATTAAATTATTAAACCATGTTAACAATACCCTCTGTAAGTACTGAACAAATTGATGATTTCAATAAAAATGGCTTTCTGGTAATCAGAAATGCTTTTAATGATGACGATATGATCAGAATTAAATCATGGACTAGCGAGTTAGAAAACACACCTGAAGAATCGGGCAAACAATGGCTTTATCATGAAAAAAGCAAGCTTAACCCTGAAACACAATTAATTAATCGTATAGAAAAAATATCACCATTTCATGATGGTTTTGCAGAGTTAAGCAAGGTCCTTGCAAAACCAACTGCGACATTATTAGACGAAGAAGCAGTATTATTTAAAGAAAAAATTAATTTTAAAATGCCTGGCGGCGATGGTTTTAAACCGCATCAGGATTCACAGGCTGGTTGGGAAGACTATGCCAGATATTTTATCAGCGTTATGGTCTGCATTGATGAAGCAACAATTGAAAATGGTTGCCTGCAAATGGTTTCAGGATTCCAGCAGAAAGGCTTATATCGAGAATGGGAACCGCTGACAGATGAAGATATGGCAGATATGGAGTTTATTCATTGTCCAACTAAACCTGGCGATATTGTATTTTTTGATTGTTATACACCACATGCATCAGAACCAAATATGAGCAATAAAATCAGACGCCTTTATTTTGCAACATACAATAAACTATCTGAAGGCGATCATCTTGAAAAATATTATGCCGATAAATACAAAACCTTCCCCCCGGATATTGATCGCATAGAAGGCAAAGAATATATATTCAGGGTTTAGTTACCAACCCTGAATAGACTTATTTATAACAGCCAATATTCAGAATTACTTAAATTAATGCTCACAAATGAAAACAAAAATCGACTTTTTTTGTTTTTATTTCCTGACAAGCAAAGAGATTTACCTTTTCGCTTAACGATTCGAATAACATTTCGTACACTACATATTCTTTGTACAGGTATTTTATTAGGCGGACATGTTTTTAATATGCCTGTCGCAATACTGGAACCCTGGTTATGGGCAGTAATCATTTCTGGCTTTTTAATATTCCTCACTGATCTGCATTCCAGTTGTATTGTTTTATTTGAATTTAGAGGCATCGCTGTACTAACCAAAATTGCCTTACTACTTTTGATACCCATATTTTGGGATCAACGCATTATAATTTTGATATGTATTCTGGTTATTGGTTCTGTTAGCAGTCATTTACCAAAACGTTACCGCCATAAATTACTTTTCTTTAACGATAAACTTCAAAATAAAGATTAATTGAATTTATTTAACAATATATCCCGTTCAATAGTGTCAAATTGTTATAGTAAAATTTAAGTTAAAACATAAATCATACTGACAGGCACTGTCCCTCACAGAACTATCTTCTATCAAATAATCTGATTACATCAAAAGCAAAAGTATTCATCGACAACAATAAAAGACGATTGTTAAAACTATTTTTGATGTAAATCAAAATTATCAGTCATTTAATGTGGCAGCGTTGGAATAAATTACATTCAGTTCTGGAGATTATCAATGACAACACCAAATGAGACCACAATGTCCTCTATACCGTCATGGTGGCGTAAATGGTTTATGAAGCCGGAAAACTGGTGGTTGCCAATTTTGATCGTTATGTTTATTGGTGGTGGTAGTTTACTGTTTGTAGGAAGCCGTACTTATGTAGATGCGCCACCCCGTGTTGATTTCGTTACTTCCGATAACACTACCGTTATTAGCAAGGAGTCGATAATACATGGTCAGGTCTTATTTCTTAAATATGCATTAATGGATTACGGCAGTATGTTCGGTGATGGCGCAGGTAGAGGGCCCGATTTTACTGCTGACGCTCTGCATCGCATTTCTCAGTCTATGGAAGACTATCATGAAACACATAGTGGCCTAGCAGGTGAAACAGCGAAGGATGTTGCACGCTCAAGAACACAACGAGAACTGAAAAAAAATAATTACGATCCTGAGACAAACAGGATCACTTTATCTGAAGCACAGGTTTATGCTTTTCATGAGTTGAATAAGGCATATGATGTTTTCTTTCGAGATGACTTAAACGAATTATTACCCAATTTAAACTCACTAACTCCCGATGAAGTGAATGACTTAACAGCATTTTTTTATTGGGGCGCATGGGTCTGTGTCACTGAACGTCCCGGTTTTGATTACAGCTATACCAACAACTGGCCATTTGATCCTGCAGCTGGAAACACTCCGCCTCGTTCAGTTGTTTTCTGGAGTGTAATGGGGACACTGGGATTAGTATTAGGATTGGGTGTTGTGCTCTTCTTGCATGGGCGGTTTTCACAATTAGTCGGCTGGGGCGCCAAACCCAAAGAACCGCTCAGAAACCACACTGCTATTGAGATAGCAGAATACAAACCGACCACACTACAGCGAGCTACCTATAAATATTTTGTTGCTGCCGCACTTTTATTTTTAGTACAAGTATTTGCCGGTGTACTGACTGTTCATAATTTTCTGGGATTGCACACGTTCTTTGGTTTTAATTTGTCGGAATGGTTACCACTTACGGTAACACGGGCTTGGCATTTACAACTGGCACTGCTCTGGGTGTCCGCTGCCTGGATAGGTGGATCGATTTTTATTATTTCAATGGACGAGGACACTATTCCACATGGCCAACTTGGACTGGTCAATTTATTATTTACCGTATTCGTGTTCATGGTTGCAGGTAATCTGATTGGTTTGTTTTTAGGAAACTGGGGTGTTTTTGGTGAGTGGTGGAATTTCCTGGGAAATCAGGGATGGGAGTTTGTCGAAATGGGCAAGCTTTACCAATACATTTTAATGGGAATATTTATTCTATGGAGCATCATTCTTTATCGTGGCGTTCGCCTTGATTTGAAAGATAACCAAACCTGGTTATTACCAAAATGGTTGCTTTATTGTGTCATTGCTGTGACAGTTTTATTTGTCTCTGGCTTTGTCGCCAGTCCGGAAACCAATTTTGTCGTAGCGGATTTCTGGCGTTGGGCAGTTGTACATATGTGGGTTGAGGCATTCTTTGAAGTATTCGCTACAATTCTGGTTGCCTATTTTATTTATCAAATGGGCTTTATCAGTCATCAGGGCGCATCAAGAGTTGTTTATATCGCAACACTATTATTCCTTGGTTCAGGTCTGTTGGGCATCAGTCATAATTTTTACTGGAATGCCAAACCCATGGCGACGCTTGCCATCGGCAGTGTATTTTCAACCTTACAGGTAGTGCCATTAATACTGTTAACGCTGGAGGCCTGGCAATTTCGCAAGATGCCGGGCGTTGCGCTTTCACGGGCAGGTGTACCCGTCGCCCTGCAACGTCAACAGTTTGCACAATCAGCCGCATTTCTGTTTTTACTGGGAGTTAATTTCTGGAATTTTGTTGGTGCCGGAATGATGGGATTTATTATTAATCTACCTATCGTTAATTACTATGAACATGGTACCTATCTTACGGTTAACCACGGACATGCTGCCTTTTTCGGGGTATACGGAAACTTGTCACTGGCCGTTATCCTGTTTTGTTCCCGATATTTAATTCATGGCGATTCCTGGGATAATCAGAAATTAAAATCCATGTTCTGGTCATTTAATGTTGGTTTGTTGTTAATGGTGTTAATTGATCTGTTTCCAGTCGGTCTTGATCAATTAAACGTTACGATGGACCAGGGTCTTTGGTATTCACGTTCGGAAGCATATATACAAAGCGATATATTCCAGTATTTAACCTGGGCTCGCATTGCGGGTGGAGCATTGTTTGTTCTGGGCGGATTGATACCGTTTACGATATTTGTCGTCAAACGTTGGAAATACCTGAAAGGTAATGTTCAACCTAATCCAGCTCTGGTACTACAACAATAAAATTAATCGACCAAGACACTAATCTATACAAACTGTTACTTTCTGTATTCTTGACGCAGATCGTCGGTACCGGTGATTTTAACAAATTTGTGAAAAAGTTGGAGTTGAAAGCATATAATATGAACTAAAACGTAAGATAATAAAATTTAACTGCAATTGGTAACGTGCCCGTATGAAATATCAAACAGATAAATACTGAAACAACCCTGTTGTGATCTTGTTCAGGTATTCTGTAATTTGCAGTAAAAAATTATTATTCATGTGCGTCATAACTGATTTCGGTTGTCTGCTTGCGTTTTCACTCCACCCAACTCTTCTACAATGTGCTCTGCAACTCGAAATGCATTTGCATAAATTGTCCAGGTAGGAGTAACGCTTCCTCCATTAGGCATAAAACTACCATCAGTGACGAATAGATTATCCGTGCCATGTACCCTACAGTTTGCATCTAATGCCGAAGTTTCTGGATCGTGACCAAAACGTAAACCACCAGCAATTAAGTTAGATGTTGGCGAAGTAAAGACATTACCATAATATTTCTGTGCTCCCATTTGCTTCATGACCTGAACACCTTTTTCAACCAAATAGTTAGCAACCTTTAGATCATGCGGATGATAACCCACCTTGACCCTGGCAACAGGAGAACCCCATTTATCCTTTTCCGAATTATCTAAAGAGACATTGCACGAATCCGTAGGTAACCAATCGCAGAATACTTCGAATTTAAAATCACGTGATTGTGTAAAGTGAGATTTCAATCGTTGCTTATAAACGCTGCCCCATAACAAATTACCCTTTTCATCTCGTTTCAAACTGTTGGCATCTGATGTTGGAGATGGAGGGTCAAAAACAAAATCTAACGTGCCACCTTTAATTCGTTTTCCAAAAATTGCGTTATCATCGATGATATACCAGTCCTGCAGAGCACGGTTAAAAAATGGACCACGCACTTTTAATGCGGCAGCTTGCAAAGTGCTAAATCGGCTTAGATCAAAAACGCCATGTCCGGTACCACCGGCACAGCAATGCAAGTGTTTGCCGATTTGTTGATATCGATTACCGATACCCTGTGGATGTTTTTTACCACTCGAACTAAGTAATAAACGACTCGACTCAATTGAATAACAGGAAACAGTCGTTATTTTTGCCTTTATTCGATGACTATTACCTTCATTGTCAAAATAGTCGACAGATGAGGCATTACCTTTGTTATCCGTATTAATATGATAAGCCTTGGCTTGTGTCATTACATCACAATTACCGCTTTTTACAGCGACATCGAGTAACGCAGCTCTTGAACTACCCTTGGCTCCTGAATGACAACCATAGCTTCCACAATAGCCGGAATACTCACATGATTGACGTCCATTAAACTGACGCGACAAGATTGCACGTGCCATCGGTAAAGGATGAAAACCTAATTCTGTTGCGGCTTTATCAAACCATTCGGCAATGGAGTGTTCTCTTGTTGGAGGAAATGGAAAATCCGGTGTCGAGCGTGGTTCAAGGTGTGGATGTGATACGACTTTTCCGGATATACCAACAAGTTGCTCTACCTTGGTATAATAAGGTTCCATGTCATCGTAACTGATTGGCCAATCAGTAATATTAGCACCTTCAATAGGACCAAATTCCGATAGCAATCTATAGTCCTCTGGCTTTAGCCTATGGAAATAACCACTCATAAAATTACTGGCACCACCGACAATATTACCACCCCAAAACTCAGAAGTCGTATCACTCGACCAACTACCATCATCATTAGGTTCTTCTAATATATGTCGCTCATCCTTTAACTTTGATTTAAAGATATCACGACGCAGCAACATCTCATCTTTTTTAAAATCATGTTCGTCATACCAATGACCTTTTTCCAGAACAACTACGTTATAACCTGCTTTCGTTAATTCATAAGCAATGGGACCTCCTCCTGCTCCACTACCGATTACACAAACATCGTATTCATTTACTGATAAAGGCGCATTCTTCATCTGCTTATCATCAATAATTAAGGGTTACTCAAAGTCACGATAAGTTTTTTCGGCAACCGGCCTTGGGAAACCGGCTTGATGTCCTAACCATTTCCAACCGATCATTTCCGGGTTACCACCATAGACAGGATCTAACATTAATGCTTCAGTCAGATAATACATTAATAATGATAGCCAATTTTCACCTGCTCTTGATTTGGCAATCTTCTTTAGAATGTCATCTTGTTGTTTGTCTGATAGCTTGATAAAACTGTTACCATGACTTTGTTTAGACAAGTCATCAAGCCAACCGATACCTTGTGCTAAAAATTCCGGATCACCATCTTTTTTGTTTTGCGGATCAGTCATTGCAAATTCAAGATAATTAATTGCATTCAAATCGCGTGCTCCTGGTCCATCACCATCATCTGGAAACAATTGCATCTGTACGGCATCAAGCGTTTTACGTTGCGCATTCGTAAAGTAGTTTTCTCTGGTCGACAACTTATCGGTTACAGCTATCTTACCGGGTGGTTTTGAACTTGATTGTGAGGCTGATGTCGACAGATTGCATGCAGCAAAAAATGTTAACAATGAAAATTTACTACTTTTTTTTAAAAAGGTACGACGGTTCAGCCAGTTAACGAACTGACCTTGATCAGGAAGCTTTGCCTTTGAATATAATTGTCCCGCTTTAACGGCAAATCGTTTACTTCGATTAGACATAGTTAAATGTATTTATAAAAAATTATAAACTCCATTTATTAAGAAAACGGGAAAAAAGTGTCGGTGAGTATTTTCCATCTTCCAACAAGTGTACTATATTCCCCGAATAGACAATAGAACCGTCATTATCAGTAATATACCAGTGAGGATAACCAGTAATTTTGGGTAACCCACCAAGAAAAAGCTCGTTTTCATTAGCATCACTGTAATTGACCTTGAGCACAACAAAATTATTATAAAGTTGCTCATAGATTGCAGGTGTTGTATTGATAAATTCATCCAGAACATGACACCATGAACACCAGTCGCCACCAACTTCAATCACTACTCGCCGCCGGGTTTCTTTCGCATTCTTTAAAGCATTATTGCCATCTACAAATGGATCTCTTTCTGGGTCATAGGCTTTGCTGTAATCGGGAAGAGAATCGATTTCAATATTTTTCAACTCTTCAATTGCGTGGGCAGTAACACAAAAGACAGATATAAATAATATTAACCAGTTTTTCATTTTCAGCATCTCAATTTAAACAGAATTTCTATTTAGCCTAACTTAAAAAACATTCATTTTTATCAATACTTCTGGCTTTCACGTATAATTTAAAGTCATTTTTTTCAGCGCACTATTCAACAAGGTTTCTTCAAAGATTTGATTCGATGCAAACGCTTTACCAAAAGTAAGTTCCCATAGTTTTTTCTCTTCCATGCACAGATAAAAGAACACCTTGTCATGCCATGGCTTAAAAGATTCATACGCATGACAAAACAACTGTTCTTTTATGCTATCTGGATAGGTGACCTTCCCTTCCGGATTTGTATCCAACGGGATCTGATGCGTTTTAGTTTGTATACCATAGCTTCTTATTTTTTTTACAATCGGTTTAGGAAAGGTCAGAGTGCCAAATGAAATGAAAACAACTTCATCGGCATGAAATTGTTCCATAACGTTATAGATCAATGCCTGATAATTCTCCTGCCAGCCTTTATGAATTATCATTGGATGAAAATGAAAGCCAACTTTAATGCCTTTGTCCACAACAGATCGGGCTGCTTGTAATCTTTTATCTAAATCAGGAGTCAGGTGCTCTTCATTTTTTATGATAATGTCAGGATTCAATGACCATGAACAAAAAACATTTTCAGGAACATCTGATTGCAACAGATAATCCACATTCTTCGACTTTGTTTTAAATTCGAGAATTATGTTTGGCCACTTTCGTGCGAAGTGAAACAGATCATCCAGAATACCATTAGTGTTACCCCACATCATGGCATCAGAGGATTGTCCCGTTCCAATGTGGTAACGTTTGTCCGGATCCAGTTCTATCGCATCCAGTTTCTGAGCAAACTGCTCATCGAATTGTATATTGTCATTGGTATACATCGTTTGAATACTGCAATAACTACAACCAAAACCGCAGTTTTTAACCGCATCTATTGTTTGCAAATTACAACAAGACGTTGCTTCTGAATAGACAGGGCACCTTCCGAATATTTTCGTATCCGATGCTTGTTCTATAATTTCTACTTTTTGCTTTCGAAAGGAACGATTCTTAATCTCCATATTTGAGTAATCATTTTCTTTCTGACGTAGTTCTTGTAGCAGGTCATCCAGTTTTTTAAACGCCCACTTTTTAAATTCGCGTCCTTCCAGATCAGTAGATTGTCGCCATTGCTGCCAATATGAAACCAGGCTTTTTTCATTCCAGATAGACAGATCAATAGCAGACTCAACAAGAATCCTTAACTCTTGAAAGGTAAAATAATTTACTTTGGCAATCTCACGTAGTGCGTGTTGCTGATCATCTTCAAGTTTATCAAAAAGAGTTCTTTTCAGATTTTCATTGAGCTTAAGCAAATAATCAGAATTCATATTTATAATCAATTACTGATAAACAGTATTTTCTATGGCAATTACTTTTACTGACAAAACATTTAGTTTTACAGTCTTATATATTTTGAATACAGTATTTCATATTCATATCAGAAATACTGTTTTGTTTTCTTCTGAAGATTAGTCTGTATTTTATCTGATTCTATTCGATCAAGAGTTAGCTTTTTTACTTTTTATTCAGATGACGTAATGTCTCAATTATTATACTTGAGTTCTTGTCGCCAAACCCTTGATTAATACAATCTTGAAACAACTCAGTAGCAATTGAGGAGGTTGGTATTTCTACGCCGTTCTTTGCAGCTAGTTCAAGTGCATATGCCGCATCTTTATGACGCCAACGTGTTGAAAAATAAACATCATCATGATTATCCTGCAACATGCGTTCAGTAAGATATTTAACGTGAGGACTAGCCACCGACCCATTACTGAGTGCATAGCCAACTTTATCTATATCAAGTCCTGCATGTTCAGCTAGAACAAAGCCCTCTGCTAATGCTGTAGCCTGTACAGCTCCAATAAGATTAACGATTAATTTATAACACGTACCGGCACCTATCGATCCAAAGTGTATAACTTCCTGTGCAAACGCATTAAACAGCGGTTCTAATGCAACTAAGGTCTCTTTGTCACCACCTGCAAGAATCCGAAGCTTTCCGGCTCTGGTACCATCAGGTCCACCTGTTACCGGACAATCTGCAAAACGAATTCCTTCGGATGACAGCACGCCATTTAATTCCAGAATCCAGTTGTGTGACAATGATGAGCATTCTACTGCAATTGCACCACTTTTTATATTTCCATTCATCACTCCATTTGTACCCAACCAGACTTCACGCGAGTCAGTATCATCACCCACCATGGAGATAATAAAGTCAGCTTCGGTAATCGCCAGCGCGGGCGTTCCTGCAAATTCAGCACCGGCTTCAAGTAAGGCCTGTGCCTTGGCTTTAGTACGATTATTAACAACGACATGATGTTCATTTTCCAGAAGCTTATAAACCATCTCACGACCCATAATTCCGGTGCCGATTACAGCAATATTAGCCATGATGTTCTTCCTCTTATTTGAGTTGTATTCTGCTTTCGTAGAAGTGATCAACTCATGAATTCTTCAATATAGCGTTGTGAATATTCCTGATAGAGCTTTTCTGAATCGGGGCCCGTTCCTTCACACAGACGGATAGTGTCCCACTCTTCCTTGGGAAATTTCACATAAAGCGGAAAGGTCCTATGGATACCGATTAGTTCATCACGGCTCATCTGCGGCATATCCATACTCGGCCCGAGACGATAATCACCAGCTATATCCTCTTCCTGAATATAACCTTCCAGTTCACAAACTTCACGTAAGCTACAACCACGATAAGGACTAAAGAAACTGACCATGACACCTGAAACATTGATCTCCCTATCTAGCTCTATGGTATCGAAGATCATATCCCTTGTTTCTGTGGGAAAACCGATAATATTATTTGCGCTAACACGAATATCACTGTCTGCCAGCATTTCAAAGGCTTTAATAATCCGTTCATTGGAAACATTTCTACCCAGCATCTTTTCTCGAAGTTCAACATTGCCACTCTCGACACCAATACTAATTCCCTCACAACCAACCTCACTCAACATATCGACCTTTTCTCTTGAGATCGATTCTGGTCGAGCCTCAACCCAGAAAGGCAACCCAACTTTGGGATAGAGAGAAATAAACTGATTAATCCTTTGATGGTTAGTGGTCAGGAAACTCTCTGCAACCAGATAAACGAAAGAAAGATTATAGTTTTCTTTCTTTTCCACCATCTCATCAATGAGTCTGGGAATATCCTGTTCCCGATAATAGCCTCCAACCGGACTGTACAATTCATCGAAGCCCGAGTTGATACAATAAGTACAGGTATAGGGACAACCTCTGTTCATTTCAAATGTCCCTGTCACAGATATCTTGCCGCCCATTGGTTTCATGAAACGGCGTTTGTCGTAGATATCCCAATCCTGGAAAGGCAGTTCTTTCATGGGGATGCCGGCTCGAATAGGATTCTTGTAAAGTTTGCCGTTTTGTTTAATCCATATGTTTGGAATAGCGGTAATATCTGCGCCACTACGCATTCTGGTACAGAGTTCAGTCAATGGTCGTTCACCTTCACCGACACAAACCATATCAACGGCTGGCTGACGCATAATGATATCGGCGGCAAACGTTGCATAGGCACCACCAACAATATTCGGGATACCGGTATGCCTGACTGCTTTTAGCAAGTCCAGACCCAGCGGCCAGGTAATCTCGATACAGGAAAGGCCAATCAGGTCCGGTTGAAATGATTCAACCAACTTTACAAAATCTTCAATGACATCACCCTCTTCAGGAACAATCCCGAAATCCTTGAAATCTGTCTTCTTCACTTGCAAGACACTGGCTCGTGCGTCATCGCCGGTTCGGTCTGCCGTTTTATAGAATGTAGTGTCAAATAATTTGACTTCTATACCCTCGTTCTTCAATGAGGAAGACAATATTCCGATGCCTGCTGTTACTAAAGTATCAAGCATCGTATTACAGTTGATCAGAAGAACTTTAAAATCTTTCATGACATTATTTCTCTTTATTTATGGTTTGTTTGGTAATTGATTGTTTTAATCATGTTTTCAATCCAGTCATAACCTTCCTGAATAGCCGGCGTAACGTTAACTATTGGATATTCAAAGACAATCGAACTGTCTGGATTTTGTGCAAATACTATTTTCAGTGTCCGTTCCATATCGATCCAGCCTTCTTGCGGCGACTGGGATGGATGCAAGGGGATGTGATCGTGAACGTCACAGCGCGTGTTCCATAAGTGCATTGATCGGGCTTGGCTAGCCAGTTTCGAAATATCATCAAAATAATCTCGCTGATGCATTTGCGCACCGAACATAGTGTGACCGGTATCGATACAAATCCCCAGTTCCTCATACTGCGAAACGAGTTCAACAAATCGTTCAGCTTCATGAAATGCAGTGCTATAGGCAGCAAATTCGATATTAACAGGAACATCATATTTACGACTTAACGTGGCAAAACGATCACAGCTATCCTGGGCCAGGCTTGTTGCCTTCTCTGGATCAGTGGTATCTGTCTTGCCATAGGTAAGGTGTGTGACGATATAATCTGCTTCCCATGCTTGCGCGTGTTGTAATGTATCTTCTAACAGTTGGAACGAAAGCTCCCGCAACGCCGGTTCTTCATTCAGAAAAAAACACGTCACACCGGAATAGGGAAAAAATGCGGGACGGGGCATGGGTGCATGAAAGCTTAATCCCTTTTGTCCTTTATTCGCCATGTCACGATATGTCTTTTTCAATCTCGCCATTTCATTTCGTGGATAATCAAAAAACTCTACATGCCCTAACCCCCGGTGCAAGAAACTGGCTTCAGCAGCATGCGGTAATGAAAACAATTGTTCAGGCATGAGAAGCGTGCTCCATATTTAAATTTGTTTCATTACTGCGTTCTATATCAACAAGGTTCGTATTGAAGGCCGAACCACCACCTATATCACCGGTAAAATCCGGTGTTGTATGATTAGGGTTACGGCCATGCGGGTACTGAAAACCCCACCAGAGACCAGGACTGGCAACCACACCCTGTTTAACATTGTCACTGATCTCTGCCAAAAGATGACAATCACCTCTTTCGTTAAACACACGAACCAGTGCACCATCCGTAATGCCCCTTGAAGTTGCATCATCGGGATGAATGATTAACCGGGGTCTGTTGTGCCGGGTATTGCCCTTGACGTGTTGCGCATAATTTGAATTCAGTAAAGGCTGATCCGACGCAGTAAGAAAATAAAACGGGTATTTAGCATAGTGTTCTGGAGTCGCTTCTTTACTTTCATTGGGAGGGATGTAACAAGGCAAGGGATCAAAGCCATCCTGCTGCATCTGATCTGAAAAAAATTCAATACGACCTGACGCTGTCGGGAATTCTCCTTTTTCTACCAGCACATGGGCACCTTCCAGATTGGCTTTACACCAACCTTGCTCCCGTAATTTTTCGAACGTCACGCCGTTCAAAGCCGGATGCCCCAGATCGAGTATATCCTGAATAATATCCCAACTGCTTTGCTCAAAACATTTATCCTGAAATCCCATGGCCCCGGCAAGCAGTTTGAAGGTATCAAGATTTGAGAGACATTCTCCCAGTGGCGCAATCGCCGGGCAATTCAACTGAACATTGAAATGATAATAAGAAAAAAACAAATCAGCATGTTCAAATTGAGTGGTGGCTGGTAAAACAATATCTGCGTAACGTGTGGTATCGGTCATATACTGCTCATGCACCACGGTGAACAGATCATCCCTTTGCAATCCCTTTCTCAAGTTGTTCTGGTTAAACATCACTGTCGCCGGATTACCGTTGAAAACATAAAGTGATCGGATACGGGCCTGCTCATCATTTAACAGGCGACCCAGATTAATCATATTATATTTAACCGGTGGATTCGGCCGCAGCTCATCACCTTCCAATGGAGAGACATCAACGGGAAAGATAGTGCTGGTGGGAAAGTACATACCACTACCCTTATTGGCCCAGGTACCGACAAGTGCAGGCAAACAGGCGATTGTTCTCAGTGTCATACCCCCATTACTATGACGCTGACAACCCGGCCCAACATAAATAAACGAGGGTTTTAACCTGGCATACAAGCGCGCCAGTTTCCTTATCTCTTCAGCCTGAATATCCGTTAGTGTTGCAACATATTCCGGTGAATAAGTATCAACCCGCTTTTTCAGTTCATCAAAACCTGATGTATAACGTTCAACAAACGCCTCATCAAATAAACTTTCCGTGATAATGACATGCATCATACCAAGCGCCAGTGCCGCATCGCTTCCCGGTCTGGGCTGAAAAAAATAATCCGCTGATTCAGTACCTTTTGTCTTTACCGGATTAATGACAACATGCTTCGCACCTTGCCTGAGTGCCTCTTGTAGAAAAACCTGATGATGAATATTGGTCGAAGCAGTATTCGTTCCCCATGAAATAATTAATTTATTTGCGCTAATTGTACAGGGATCGGCTCCCATAGAAGTGCCCATGGTATAGCGAAATCCGGTACGTCCCCCCTTAGTACAAATAGTACGATCCAGTTGCAATGAACCCATGCGATTAAAAAAACGTTTACCCGCTATACGTCCATTAACAAGACCTTCTGTACCTGAACCATAAAAGGGCAGAATGCTTGTGGGATCCTCTTCATCAATGATGGTTTTCCATTTCTGCGTAATGGTTTCAATTGCTTCATTCCAGGTTATTTGCTCGAATACGCCCTCACCTTTTCGACCAGTGCGTTTCATCGGATACCTCAATCGATCGGAACTGTATATCCGAGTTGGAGATGCAGCGAACTTTCGACAGATAAAACCTTGCGTAACCGGATGTTCGGGGTTTCCTTCTACTTTAACCAGCTTTCCATCTTCAACATGAGATAAAAGACTACAGCTATCAGGACAATCGTGCGGGCATACACCATGGACAAATCCATCGCGTGGTAACTTGAAATAATGTGAGTCAGATAATTTCACATTCAAAACTTTAATTTTAAAAAATGGGAGTAATTATCGAACTACTACTACATATAATTCTTTGATCTATATCATCTAACAGTTGAATAGCTGCTATTTCTACTGAAAATCTGATTCATCTAGAACTATTTTAATGCTACCAATGTAAAACTTGTTGAATTGTATATCGATTCACTTGTTCAAATGCCCTACTAGATGAGCCAGTTCCGGGATCAATATTTCATCTACTGCTAAGGCACACGCCCTGGAAGAACCAGGTAATGCCACAATTAATTGACCTCGACTTCTTTTGATTCCCGCTATTGCACGAGATAGTACCGCAGCACTGCCTACCTGTTGATAGCTTAGCTGAGCAAAGATGACTGCAAATGCGGGTAAGGGCTCGTCACAATATGACTCTATAACCTTCCATGTGATATCTCTTCTGGTAAGACCAGTGCCACCCGTCAGGAAAATTGCACGGGCATCTATTACATCATCAAGTGCTTTATGAATTTCCTCGTCCTCATCCTTGACCCAGTTACGCCCTTTAATGCAATGACCAGCAGTTTCAAGTTTTTCAACTATCAGATCACCACTTTTATCCTCCTTAGAACCACGTGTATCTGATACTGTTATGACCCAACAATCAACGTGTTTTGGACTTGTCTTACGATGTTCTTCGACACTCATTTATTTATCCCTATAATTTTATTCTTATTATTTCTTTAGTTTCTGTTGAATGTATTAACCTAGGTTAATAACAATTCAGACAACACGAATATATTTATAAATATGGATATGTAGTGCAGGTATCTCGATCAAACAGCGCAAGTAGCGTCACTTCAGTAATTAAGCTACATAAAAAAACGGCGACATGTAACATGCCGCCGTTTAATTTATAAGCCTGAAATATCAGGATATAACTGTACTAACGTTTTGCTACAGGTGTACCAGCAGGTCTTACTGACTCAAAACGACCCAGATTCATAACCTTGTTCCAGGCAGCAGCAAAGTCGTTAACAAACTTTTCATCTGCAGAAGCATAAACTTCAGCCAAGGCACGTAACTCAGAGTTAGAGCCGAAGATCAAATCTACCGGAGTAGCAGTGTACTTCAATTTGCTGGTACCACGAGCGTAACCTTCATAGACACCTGGAAATTCAGATGACTTCTTCCATTCAGTTGACATGTCGAGCAGATTGGTGAAGAAATCATTATTCAAGCTTCCAGGTTTGTCGGTTAATACACCGTGTTTGGAACCATCAGCATTAGCGTTTAGTGAACGCATACCGCCAACCAGTACCGTCATTTCCGGGCCAGTCAGAGTTAACAAGTCTGCTTTTTCAACCAGCATTTCAGCGGGTGAACCATAGCTCATTTCCGTGTAGTAATTACGGAACCCGTCTGCCGGGAGTTCAAGCCAGGCAAAAGACTTTGCATCCGTCATTTTCTGTGTAGCGTCGGTACGACCCGGTTTGAAAGGAATTTCCAGACTGTAACCTGCATCTTTCGCCGCTATTTCAACAGCGGCATTACCTGCGATGACAATCGTATCGGCTAATGAAACTTTCTTGCCACCTTTCAGCGACTTGTTGAAGTTCGCGCGCACGTCTTCCAATGTCTTCAGGACTTTAGCCAGTTCTTTCGGGTTATTAACTTCCCAACTTTTTTGTGGAGCCAATGCGATGCGAGCACCATTAGTTCCGCCACGCATATCTGAACCTCGATATGAAGCGGCTGATGCCCATGCTGTTCTAACGAGTGCAGGTATACTCAAACCAGATTTCAGAATCATTGTTTCCAGCGCTTCTGCATCATCATTACTGATTTGATTGTAATCAGATGCCGGTACCGGATCCTGCCAGATCATTGTTTCTTTCGGTACTTCCGCACCGGCATAGCGTTCAACAGGTCCCATGTCACGATGTGTCAGTTTGAACCAGGCCTTACCAAAAGCCAGGTCAAATTCTTTCGGACTTTTTGAGAAACGTTCTGCGATTTTGCGAAAACCCGCATCTTCTTTTAGTGCCAGATCGGTCGTGAACATGATAGGTGGATTACGCTTACCTTTTATATGCGCATCAGGTACTGAAGTGTGCGCTGATTTATCAGTAGGCACCCAAACGTGACCACCACCTGGGGTTTTTTGTTGTTCCCATTCAAACTGGAACAAATTAGCAAGATAAAGCATCGACCAGGCGGTCGGTGTTTGAGTCCATGCACCTTCAAGACCACTGGTGACAGTATCTTCAGCCTTACCTTTACCACACTTGCTTTTCCAACCAAACCCTTGATCTTCAATTGCAGCAGCAGCAGGTTCAGCACCGACACAGTCAGCGGCAGAACGTGCACCATGAGCCTTACCCAGCGTATGACCACCAGCAACAAGCGCGACAATTTCTTCATCGTTCATCGCCATACGACCAAATGATAAGCGCATGTGTTGTGCTGCCGCTTTCGGATCCATACTACCACCAGGACCTTCCGGGTTAACATAAATCAAACCCATCTGTACGGCTGCCAGTGGCGACTCTAGATTGTCACCCTTGAAACGCTCATCAGCTGCAAGCCATTTCGTTTCTTTACCCCAGTAGACCTGATCTGCTTCCCAGTCATCGACACGACCTCCAGCAAACCCATAGGTTTCAAAGCCCATAGATTCCAGTGCCACATTACCCGCCAGGATAATCAGATCACCCCAGGAAACACTGCGACCATATTTCTGTTTAACCGGCTCCAGAATACGACGCATCTTGTCAATGTTGGCATTGTCTGGCCAGCTATTTAGTGGTTCGAAGCGAATCTGACCACCCTCGGCACCGCCACGACCATCCATCGTGCGGTAAGTACCGGAAGCATGCCAGGCGGTACGAATAGCAAGACCACCATAATGCCCCCAATCTGCCGGCCACCAGTCTTTAGACGTCGTTAAAGCCTTTTCGATATCAGATTTCAGGGCTTTCAAATCAACCTTGTTGAATTCCTCGGCGTAGTTAAAACCTTTATCGTAAGGATTGGATGCAGGATCATGATCACGAAGTTGTTCCAGATTTAGTTTTTCTGGCCACCAATATTCGTTATCCACAGTCATGTTTTTTTCTTGAGCCACGGCAAGGTCAACGGAAACGACCGTCGATAAACCGAGCATCAGAAAAGCGATGAAAAACATCGCAATGATATTTAGTGTATTTTTAAACATTGTTTATATACCTCCAAAGTTTATGTAATGTTATGGCATGCAATTGTGTGTTCTTAGCTGAATTACTATATAGTTTGGACTTAGCTGCTTGATTGTCTAATTAATTATATTTAAGGTAGTAATAGCTATTCACTATTACTAATAAATATTAATAAACAGAAAATGTTTCCTTCTTTTAATGTATTATTCGTTTTTTTTACATCAACCAAACTAAGCTGAAGTGGCCCTATTTAAAGTAAACAATCTGCAGTGCGTTCGCCGGGATAACATCCTGTTTCAGGGACTTAGTTTCAAACTTGAAGATGGCGGATTGTTACAAATAGATGGTGTCAACGGCAGCGGCAAAAGTAGCTTGTTGCAAATGTGTATAGGCCTGATTCAGATTACTGAAGGCAACATCAGCTGGAATCAAACAGATATAAGAGACTGTCGTTATCAATTTCAAACTGACATGACTTATTTCGGGCATACAAATGGTGTTAAAACCGGCTTGACAGCCCTTGAGAACATGAAGGTCATGCACGCCCTGTCCGGTTTTAAATCAGAAGTGGATTATTCTCTCATACTTAAGCAGATTGGCTTGGCGGGCATGGATGATGTGCTACTTAGTCGAATGTCAGCTGGACAAAAGAGGCGTGTCGGATTAACACGAATTTTCATGGCGTCATCAAAATTATGGTTGCTCGATGAACCGTTTAATGCACTCGATAAGAATGGAAAAAAAATAATTGAACAGTTAATTGTTTCACATTGCAAAGCAGGCGGAATGGTTATCTTTGCTACACACCAGACAATGGAAATTGATGGTTACCCTCTACAGCACATTCATTTGGGTTAACAGTACATAATTTATGAATGAATATATAAAAATATTTTTCATTATTTTGCAGCGAGATTTAACACTCGTATTTCGCAACAAGGCTGAATTTATTAATCCATTAATGTTTTTTGTTATTGTCATTATTTTATTTCCATTGGCTTTCGGTTCTGATGCGACATTACTGAAACAACTTACATCAGGCATCATCTGGGTTACTGCTTTGCTTGCAACCGTTCTTTCGCTGGAAACAATTTTTCGGACTGATTTTGAAGATGGATCTATTGAACAATTAATTCTGGCGCGTTACCCGTTAACGCTGATGGTTTCGGCAAAAGTCACTGCTCACTGGATTATATTTGGTCTGCCACTTATCTTCATCGCAGTACTTACAGGTTTTATTCTGTCATTATCGAGCCAGACAATGTTTGCACTATTTTTCACATTATTACTTAGTACGCCAGTTTTGAGTCTCATTGGCGCAATAACCGTAGCCTTAACAATTGGTTTGCGAGGTGGTATGTTACTCAGCCTTTTAATTTTGCCGTTATATATGCCTGTTCTGATTTTTTCCATGCTTGCTGTTCAAAACGCCACTGCCGGTCAATCAATTTCAGCTGAAATTTATTTTTTAGCAGGCATTCTGGTATTGGCACTGACTCTTGCGCCCATCACAACGGCTGCTGCTTTAAGGATTAGATTAAGCTAATGAATCTCTATAAAGCATTACCCCTATGGTTCCATAAACTTGGGGCACTAAAATATTTTTATGAAATTTCTCATGTTATTTCACGCTGGGTCAGCGTTATTTGTGTTATTTGTTTCATTACAGGACTTTATGGCGGATTGGTTTTAGCCCCTGCTGATTATCAACAGGGTGACAGTTTCAGGATAATGTATATGCATGTCCCTTCAGCCTGGATGTCACTCTTTATCTATATGGTAATGGCTATATCAGGCGGCATTGGATTAATATGGCGCGTTAAACTGGCAGAAATCGTTGCTCGAAGTAGCGCTCCGATAGGTGCAACCTTTACCTTTCTGGCATTAGCAACCGGAGCAATCTGGGGCAAACCAATGTGGGGAACATGGTGGGTTTGGGATGCAAGACTGACTTCAGAACTTATATTATTGTTTCTATATCTAGGATACATCGCATTGCAATCGGCATTTGAAGATCGCAGGGTCGCCGCACGTGCCGGAGCAATACTGGCGTTAGTCGGTATTGTTAATATTCCTATTATTCATTATTCGGTTGAATGGTGGAGTACATTGCATCAAGGACCAACCGTTTCAAAACTTGATAAGCCTTCGATTCATATGAGTATGTTAATCCCATTATTATTAATGACACTGGCATGCAAAACTTTTTACGTATCCAGCCTTCTAATAAGAATCCGCACAGAAATTCTGGAATACGAATGTAATTCCTCGTGGGTTAAACATTTATTGGGAAATAATAAAAATGTCTCTAACTGATTTTTTTGCTATGGGTGGTTATGGAAGCTATGTCTGGTCGTCATACGGAATTTGTCTCATTGCTTTAATACTAAATATTCTTTTACCAAAAATGAAAGAACGTAAAACAATGCGCGATCTACAAAAGCGTCTCTACCGTGAAGAGAATAATTAACGATGACACCAAGAAAAAAACGTATTACCATTGTCTGCGCTATCATTGCCGGGATGGGTATCGCTGCAACATTAATTTTAACTGCGTTTGAAAAAAACCTGTTGTATTTTTACAGCCCAACTCAGATTATGAATGGTGAGGCACCAAAAGAAAGATCTTTTCGTATTGGTGGTCTGGTTTTAGAAAATAGCGTTAAAAAAAATCCTGAAAGCCTTGAAATCAGTTTTATTTTGACAGATACCGTTAATCAAATTGAAGTATCTTATGAAGGTATTCTTCCTGATCTATTTCGCGAAGGTCAGGGCATTGTTGCCAATGGTAAGTTATTTCCTAATAATGTATTTATAGCTGAACAAGTATTAGCCAAACATGATGAAAACTATATGCCACCTGAAGTCGCTCAAGCATTGCAAGAAGCAGGAGCAGAAATGCCAGAAAATCACATACCACCACAATGATTCCTGAGTTAGGACACTTTACATTAATACTGGCGCTTGCTGTTGCGTTCGTTCAAGCCATAATTCCCGGCATGGGTTTCTTGCGTCGCCGCGCAGACTGGATGGCTGTTGCTAAACCGGCAGCTCTGTTGCAGTTTGCTTTAGTATTATCTGCCTACGGAATCCTTACCTATAGTTTTATAGTCAATGACTTTTCTGTTCTCTACGCAGCAAACACATCAAATTCAGAGCTCCCATTAATTTATCGCATTTCAGGTGTTTGGGGTGCTCATGAAGGTTCATTACTCTTATGGGTTTTGATACTCAGTACATGGACCGCGATACTGGCCATGCAAAGCAAAAAGTATCCGGTCGACATGAGTGCTGGTGTTATTTCTGTATTGGGTTTTATTAGCATTGGTTTTATATTATTTAGCTTATTTACATCAAATCCTTTTTTACGTCACTTTCCCGCACCTGTTGATGGCGGAGACTTGAATCCTTTATTACAAGATCCGGTAATGGCTATCCACCCTCCTATGCTTTATATGGGTTATGTTGGTTTTGCCATTCCCTTTGCTTTTGCTATCGCTGCCCTGGTACAAGGCAAACTTGATACGGCATGGGCACGTTGGGTGCGCCCCTGGGCTTTAATCGCCTGGGTTAGTTTAACCGCAGGGATTACTCTGGGAAGCTGGTGGGCTTACTATGAACTTGGTTGGGGCGGTTGGTGGTTTTGGGATCCGGTTGAAAATGCATCCTTTATGCCGTGGTTAACCGGAACAGCATTAATACATTCTCTTGCTGTTACTGAAAAACGACATGCATTACGTAACTGGACTGTTTTACTTGCTATAATCAGTTTTTCATTAAGTTTATTAGGCACATTTCTGGTTCGCTCTGGTGTTCTAACCTCAGTGCATGCTTTTGCTTCGGATCCAACACGCGGTGTTTTTATACTAGTTTTTCTTGGTCTTGTTGTTGGAATTTCACTCGGTCTGTTTGCTTATCGTGCCTGGCAATTACGCACGATCACGCCATTCAGTTTCGTTTCTCGCGAAATGGCCTTATTAACCAATAGTGTGTTTTTATTAATTATCATGTTAACCGTATTATTGGGCACACTGTATCCATTGATATTGGAAGCATTGGGTGGCGGAAAGATTTCTGTTGGCCCACCCTACTTTAGTCGCGTCTTTATTCCTTTAATGATTCCGGTCGTTATTCTAATGGCTATAGGTCCATTTATTCGTTGGCGTCAAGACAGTGTCTCTACACTAACTAAACAATTACGGTTACCGGCTATACTCGCCGTTATTTTTGCAAGCGTGATATCATTACTACTTCCCGGAAAACTGAATTTGACAGCATGGTTTGCTTTGTTACTTGCCTTTTGGGTATTCAATAGTTGTTATACACAGTTAAAACTACGTCTACGTAACACTCAAAGCCTACAAAAAGGTCTAAAGAGGATCCCTAGAGGCTGGTACGGCATGATCATCGCTCACATAGGTATTGCTTTTACCGTTGTTGGCATCGCTTTATCCAGTGTTTATAGTCAGGAACAGGATGTTCATATGGTTTCAGGTGACGATAGAACTCTTGGTGACTATCGGTTTGAATTTGTCGATGTCGAACGCAAAAAAGGACCAAATTACCAGGCCGATGTAGGAACAATTCAGGTTTATAAAAATGACAAACAATTAATGACATTACACCCTGAAAAACGAATCTACAATGTTCGTAAAAACATGATGACCGAAGCCGCTATTAATACAAATTTATTGCGGGATCTATATGTCTCGTTAGGTGAACAACGAAATACTGAAACAGGTGCATGGTCAGTCAGGCTTTATTACAAACCCTTTATTTTATGGATTTGGTTAGGCGGTTTTGTCATGATACTGGGCGGATTAATCGCTGTAACTGACAAGCGTTATCGCATTGAAGTAAAACAGGAAAATATAAAACTGGATGACAAATATGTCGCAACCAGCTGAGAACGAAACATTGCCACAAGAACAGAAACCAAAGCTTTGGGTTTATCTGTTACCCCTGGGTTTGTTTGGCGTGCTCATGATTTTTTTCTTTTTCGGTTTAGGACTCAACCCACGTCTATTACCGTCACCTCTAATAGGTCAACCTGCACCTGACTTTTCTTTACCAAAGCTAAGTAATCCCGATGAAACAATCCAAAATGTTGACTTAACAGGGGAAGTTAGCCTTTTAAATATCTGGGCAACCTGGTGTACCTCTTGTCGACAAGAGCATCCCGTTTTAATGAAAATAGCAGAAAGTAAAGAAGTACCTATCCATGGTTTGTATTATAAAGATCAGCCTGCCCTTGGTATCGAATGGTTAAATAATTATGGAAACCCCTATTACGATAACGCTGTGGATATGGACGGTAAAGTCGGAATTGAGTGGGGTGCTTATGGAACACCTGAAACCTTTGTCATCGATCAAGAAGGCATTATTCGCTACAAACACGTTGGTCCTATAAGCTGGCATGATTGGCAAACAACGTTATTACCGTTAATAAATTTATTAAAGAATAACAATGGTGTCTAGGTTTTTTTGTTTATACCTGTTGATGTTCTTTGTCACAGCAGTTTCTGCCGAAATTGCTGGTTTTCCGTTTGAATCAGAATCGCAAGAACAACGTTTTCGTGATCTTTCAACAGAGTTACGATGTCTGGTTTGTCAAAATCAATCTTTGGCGGATTCAAATGCCGGCCTGGCACAGGATCTTCGTACTGAATTATATGAACAGGTACTAAGTAATAATTCAAGCGATGAAATCATTCGCTTTATGACCGAGCGTTATGGCGATTTTATTTTATATAAACCAAGGTTTGCGACAAAAACCTTATTGTTGTGGTTCACGCCAATTCTGTTATTTATCGTTGCTGTATTTTTTCTAATTCGATTTAGTAAATTTCGAAATCAATCGCAGCAAGTCCAACCCTCTGAAGAAGAGTTAAAAAAAGTACGTGAATTGCTTAAGGCACAGGAACAAAAGAAATGATATTTATGTTACTCACTCTGGCTATAGCAGTGATCTCTGTAATTTTTTTATTAAAACCATTATTATCCAGCAAAGAAAATCAAACTGCAGTAGAACGGAATGCCGTCAACGTTGAATCTGCCGCAACAAGACTTGCTGAATTAAAACAGGATTTTGAAAATGGTCTGATCGATAAAAAACAGCTACAAAACTACCAGCTTGAAATTGAAACCGCTGCGCTTGAAGATTTACGCAATGTTACGTCTCTCGAAACACAGGGTAAGAAGTTCAATAAGGCAATAGCCTTCATCGTTGCATTGGCTGTACCCATATTTTCTTTTTTGGTCTATCAACAATTAGGCAGCGAAGCTGCTTTTGATTCCCAACTCCAGACTGATGAATCTGCGATAGCATCACACGAAATAGAAAAGATGCTTGCTGCAGT
The DNA here is from genome assembly GCA_013112535.1 of Pseudomonadota bacterium. Lineage (GTDB taxonomy): Bacteria > Pseudomonadota > Gammaproteobacteria > Eutrophobiales > Eutrophobiaceae > UBA7359. Next base: position 498,666 of record JABFGI010000001.1, on the reverse strand, counting down.
AGAAAAAGAAGTACTCGAGAATCCGGATGATGTGGAAGGGAGAGTTGCTCTAGCTCAGGTATATGTTGAAATGGAACGATATACCGATGCTGCAACTGTTTATCGTGAACTTAATAAGTTACGCCCGGATGAACCCGATGTTCTTGTTAATTATGCTGAAGCTCTAGCGCGTTCTCATGGTAATCGTTTGACTGGCAAACCCACAGAATTATTAAACCAGGCTTTGAATTTAGAGCCCAAGCATGGTCGTGCACTATGGCTGGCAGGATTTGCCGAGCAGCAAGCAGACAACAAAGACGCGGCATTAACACACTGGCGTAATTTAATGACAGGTATGGAAGAAGATTCAGACGTATATAAACATCTGAGTGAGTTAATTTCTGAATTGGAAAACTCCGAGTCAGCACCAGTCACAGTCGTTACTAATGAATCAAGTGATGATAAGCAGTCTATTCAAGTCAAGGTATCTTTACTACCTGAATTACAATCTAAAATCGATCCAGATACGACTATGTTCATCTATGCACGTGCATCAGAGGGACCACCCATGCCGCTTGCTGTCCACAAAGGTCTGGCAAAAGACCTTCCCATTACCGTAACACTTGATGACAGCATGGCTATGATGCCTCAAATGTCTCTTTCGAAGTTTCCACAAATAGTAGTCGGTGCACGACTTTCCAGTAATGGTCAACCCCAGGGTCAATCGGGTGATTACGAAGGTTTTTCTGAAGTAATTGAAATTTCAAATAACCCTATCGTTGATATTCTCATCAATTCAGTAAAACCTTGATCATAAAGCTTTTAATTGTTGCAACGCGATAAAAAATTTCATTCAATGGTACCAAGTATTATCAATATATTGGTACTACTCTAGTTCCTAGACTAAGCTATTATATGATTGTTATCGCTATATTCTGAAGCATTCTGGATATGGTCTGGATATGGTAAAAACCATTATCATTTAGGGGATAAATAATTATGAAAATAATAAGTATAATCAGCACTTTCCTGCTTTTAATTACAGTTTCTAGTTTTGTAAGTGCAGAATCACATGATTTTGAAACATTAAAGAATAAATATTATGCAGATCATCCAGGCAAAGGTAAGTACGCCGAGCTATGGGAGCCTATCCCCATCCAGCAATACTGGAATCCTATAACTTTTTATAAACCACCACAAACAGTCAAAGGTGATTTTAAAGCAGCCGAATGTGTCACCTGTCATAAGGATACAGATCCTGGCTGGGTGCATGCCTGGAAAGACAGTACACACGCAAATCTTGATGAACTCCGTTCACTACCTGCCGACGATTCCCGTTTTTACAAAAAAGCAAAACTGGAAGAAGTAGAAGCAGGACTTCAAAAGCGCGGTTTACTCAAAAAAGGGCAAAAACTGGCTGAAGTAGGTTGTATAGATTGTCACGCTGGTGTTGGTAAAGCATCAATGAAACATGAAAAAGAGTTGAGAATGCCTGATCGTGCTGCATGCGGTGAATGTCACGTTCAGGAGTTTGCCGAAGCAGAAGCAGAAAAAGAACAAAAATGGCCACAAGGTCAATGGGGCGACGGTCACCCTTCTCATGCCATGGACTGGAAAGCCAATGTTGAAACAGGCATCTGGGCAGGCATGTCACAACGCGAAGTCGCACAAGGTTGTGATATGTGTCACTACCAACAAAACAAATGTGATGGCTGTCATACTCGCCACACCTTCTCTGCTGCAGAAGCACGTAAGCCGGAAGCTTGTGCAACTTGTCATAACGGTGTCGATCACAATGAGTTTGAAGGCTATATGTACTCCAAACACGGTGTAATATATCAAACCACTGGTAAAGCAGAATGGGACTTCGAAGTTGAACTTAAAGATGCAATTACCAAAGGTGGTTACACCGCTCCTACCTGTGCATGGTGTCACTTTGAATTCGAAGGTGAATTTTCTCACAACCTGGTTCGCAAAGTTCGCTGGGCATTCAATCCAACACCGGCTATTGCCGACAACCTGGATCATCCCTGGTTTGAAAAACGTAAAGAAGCATGGACAGCAACCTGTTCTAACTGTCACTCACAACGTTTCTCAAAAGCATGGTTGGATACTGCTGACAAAGGAACTATCCAGGGACTGGCAGTTGAACAAGAAGCCAAACAAGTCGTACAGAAATTATATGACGATGGTTTGATGGTCGGTCAAAAAACTAACCGCCCTGCACCACCAGCACCTGAAAAGGATGCTCCTGGTGCGTTCTTTGGACTATTCTTTGCTAAAGGAAATAATCCATCATATGTCGATCGTACCTATGCAGAGATGTGGGAACATGATTTGATCAAGCATTACAAAGGCTTGTTCCATGTTAATCCCGGTGGTTTCACCTACTCTGAAGGCTGGGCAAGGCTGATGCGTCGCTATGCTGAAATTCAGGATGAGAATACGCGTATCAGAGAAATGGACGCCTTGAAGAAGAAGGTAGAAGCACTTAGTAAATAAGCTAGTTTTTCATTAATCCATACAAAAGGGTGACAAGGATGTTACCCTGAAGATGGAGCCTCGATTTCAGAATTTCTCTGAAACAAAAATCAATTTATCCTGATACAAAAATGCTGAATATTAAAAAACAAAACGCTTTCATAAAAACTTCCATATTATCAGGCATTGCCCTTGCATTGCTTATTTCAGGACTGGTTTATATAGTAAATTCAAACCAGACTAATCAAATAGCCAATGATGATATCGTGGCAACTGAAAATCTTGCTTCTAAGAATAGTATAAATGAACTTTTTAAATTAACGACAAGCACAGATACAACACAGGTCTCTTCTATAAATCCCTCTTTTCAGATTAATGAAATTGGTACCTATCATATTTCACTTGATGATAACGCCAGCTATGACCTGACTGTGGCTAAATACACAGATAACCAGGGTCAAGAAAAAAAAGCCATAATTTATTTACCTGAAGAAAAGTCTTCTGACGAAGACTCTATTGAAGAAAAAGCTAAAAAAGCTGTCACTACTGACAAGCCTGCACAGTTTCGTTATGAAAAGTGGTTGAAGACTTCCGAAGCAATAAAAAAATACACCGATGAACAATCATTATTTGTTTCATACTGGGATAATGCTCAAAGAATACATCTCTTTACCGGACGCGAAACATGGATAAAGGGACCGGCTAAAAATGCCTATCAATCAAAAGAAGAGCAGGCTTTATGGGAGTCTGTCGCTGGTGGTTTTGATACTAATGAAACATTATCCAAATATAGTCAATTCTTATTGCAAGATATGGATACAGCTATTTCTGAATTACAAAAAGTCTTACCCATAGACAAAAATACTTATATATTGGTTAGCAGTGACGATCTGGCGCATGTACAGGAAATAGCTACTTTGGCAGGCAAAGGTTTACCATTAGAAACAAAACTGTTCCCTGCTGCTGCTGATTTACATAATAGTATTTCCAAAGTAAAAGAATGGGCTAAAGAAGGAAATGGAACCGGCAGTTATTTAGTCCAACCAATGTCAGAAAAATTTAACCGCGTTTGGCGTATCACAGATAAATCATTTGAAGATTCCCTGTTGGTACGATTACTACCTTTTACATCTTCGTTAGATAAATCTTTTGATAAAACAAAATTAGTTTACCAATCAGACTGGGGAGCATATCTTAGTATCTACCAACTTATTAACTGAGTTTTTTATATTCAATTAAAACCTGATATATTAGAACCAATGTTTGTTTATATGTTATGCATACTCATGTAGGGGACGTTTATGCAAATATCAATAAAACTGGATTCTAATTGTGATCAGTCGCTACAAAATCAGATCTTCGAATCGATACGTGAACAAATTTTAAGTGGTCAATTAAAATCCGGCATGCTAATGCCGTCAACCCGCATATTGAATGAACAATTAGGTGTATCTCGAAATACAATTATCCTTGCCTATGATCGATTAATTGCAGAAGGCTATTTATATTCTCAAAAAACTGTTGGTACATTTGTTAATCCGAATCTTCCGGAAGATTCGTTAATGTTGGTTGACAAAAAATCCAGAAAGACAGTAAAGCGATTAAAAGACAACGAAAAAGCCCGATTAAAAAGATATCCAGTTGCCTTTCAAGGGCGTAATCAGGCTCTTTTTAACCCTCACAGAGACAAACTTAACATTGATTTCTGGGTAGGAAGACCAGATCCACAATCTTTTCCAATCAGTACCTGGCGCCAACTTACATTAAAAAAACTATCGCATTCAGGACCAAGCATGACGGAGTATCATGACCCCGCAGGCATTTACGAATTGCGTAAAGCAATTGCTGATCATCTACGGCCTGCAAGGGGTATTAGTTGTAATCCTGAACAAATTATAATAGTGAATGGCATTCAAGAGGCGCTCAATGTTGTCTCACGAATATTTATTAAACAAGGTACTCCAGTGGTAATGGAATGCCCCTGTTATCAAGGTGCTGCTTACGTTTTAGAAAGTTATGGCGCGGAATTACACCCTGTACCAGTTGATGATGACGGGCTTGATGTAAACCAATTACCCGATAAAAAAACAGCGTTAGCTTATGTTACGCCCTCACACCAGTATCCGCTGGGAGCAACTTTACCTCTCGAACGACGAATTCGATTACTTGAATGGGCCAGAAGTACAGGCGCCTATATTATTGAGGATGATTACGATAGCGATTTTCGACATCAAGGTTCACCCTTAACAGCCGTTGCCGGGCAAGACAAGCATGGCTATGTAATTTATATGGGAACATTTTCAAAATCGATTGGTGCAGCTTTGCGAATGGGGTATTTGGTCTTACCGGAAGAGCTGGTAGATACAGCTAGAACAGCAAAAGCACTGATGGATAATGGTCATGCCTGGTTAGATCAATCCGTTATGATGGAATTTATTACAAGTGGTGCCTACCTTAAACATTTACGTTGTATCAGGCGAACTTATTTAAATAGACGAAATTGCCTGATACAAGAACTAAAAAATAACTTTAGCGATGTGAAATTATCCGGATTAGAGGGAGGTATGCATTTGGTCTGGCACTTGCCAGAATCCCTGCCTGAAGCAACAAAAGTACAACAAATCGCACAGGATGCTGGAATTGGTATTTACTCTTTACCTGCCGCTGCGGCTTATGACTTTGGTAAAAAGGGCTATAAAGAACGTACAATCTTATTCGGTTACTCTTCTACCACCGAGGAACAAATACGTGATGGCATATCAAGACTAAAATTAGCGCTTTAAAAATATTATTTATTCACCATGTGTCGATGTAGAAAACCAGACTAGCGACAAACATTTCATCGAATAACTCAGGATTACGGCGATACTATGCCTTAAACAGGTCATTAAATTAGCAACGTTAATTAATGCCTCAATCAGAAAGCCTCATAACCAACTGATTATATTGCAATTATTATTACTCAATAATAATCAATAATTTCCGATAACTCTTATACAGTTTTGGGCTTCTTTCCAAAAATTATAATAACGTTAACCTATAGTATTTTTATTTAATGTGTGAATTATTAGGATTAAGTGCAAATATTCCCGCGGATATACGATTTAGCTTTGCTGGATTAAGACAACGAGGCGGAAATACGGGTATTCACAAAGACGGTTGGGGAATCAGCTTATATGAAGGCCGTGGCATTCGTTCATTTCACGATCCTAACCCAAGCTATTCATCAGAAGTTGCACATTTTTTTCATACCTCTGCTATTAAAAGCAAAATGATCATTAGTCATATTCGACAAGCTAATCGTGGCCGCGTTTGCCTGGAAAACACGCACCCTTTTAGTAGAGAACTTTGGGGTTGTGACTGGGTATTTGCACATAATGGTCAACTAAAGCACATTAAGAAAAAAAATCTAAAGTTCTATACTCCCCGAGGTACTACCGATAGTGAATATGCTTTCTGTTACATGATGGATAAAATTCGCAAACATTTTCCAAATCGGCCAGATAAAAAAAAGAAACTTTGGTCTTTAATACAATCCTTAGCCAATGAAATAAATCAATATGGCGTTTTCAATTTTCTCTTGAGTGATTCGAAGTACATGTACGCATATTGCAGTAATAGAATGTGTTGGGTCACCCGTCAATACCCATTTGGAAAAGCGCGTTTGATTGATACGGGTGATGTTATCGACTTTAGTAATCACCTGTCGAAAAACGACGTCATGACTCTAATCGCTTCTCATGCCTTAACAGAAGACGAAAAATGGTATTGCATGAAAAAAGGTGAGTTTAAAATATTCAAAAATGGAAAGCACCAACAACTAGCCGCCTGAAAACAAGCGTTAGCTCTACTAAACTAAAAACACCTGAATTTATATTAATGGTTAGTATTGTTTCTTAAATATCACTAATAATAACTATTACAAACCTTGCATATGGACTTTCTATAATCTATAAGCTACTTTAACTCCGATAAATAGAGATCTTATCATTGTTACCAATCTGCAACTATAATAGGTTATCAATTATATAAACACGAACTATCCTATGAATAAATCTGGACTCATAAAGTTAATCGACCTGATGTCATTTATCGGTTTGGCTGCCTTAATTTCTACTGGCACGCTGATTAAATTCTCATTACCTCCAAAAAGCGGAAATGCATCCATTTGGGGACTTACTCGCCATGAGTGGGGAGATATTCATTTTTACATTTCTATCGTCTTTTTATGCATCATTACTATCCACCTTTTTTTACACTTAAAATTTATAAAAGCTGCATTATCGGGCAAAACCTCGCGAGAAACCGGATATAGAATAGTTGCCGGCTTCATTGGGCTTACCGTACTAATATTATTTTTAGTTAGTCCTTTTATATCTCCAGTCGAAAGTGGCGGAGAAGAAAAATTCAACCGTCCACATGAAAGGAGAAACAAATAAAACCTGCTTATTTTTTCTATGAATTATATTAAATACATAACTATTTTATTTGTCTTTAGTATTGTTCCTAATAAGGTAATGGCCAATGAAACATCAATAAGAAATTATACCTTGTTCAATAATGGCAGCCTGCAACTTACTGTTCCTGATTCGTGGAGAGACAAAACTGAACAACAACTTAAGCACCTGCCTCCAACGGTAACCTTTACACCATTGAACGGAACATCATTTCATATTTTATTATCTCCTATGTGGGCTTATAGAGAAGGCGTAAGCTTACCCAGTCTTGAAGATACAAAACAATTAATTGATATTGCTGCCGAACATGCAAGGGAGCAAGCTGTTGAAGGCTCTATCAAAAAGCATGAATTCAAAAATACAGGCAATAAAGGTTATTACTATTCAACAACTGACAAAGCACCTAAGCCGGGTGAATATAAATACATGACTCAAGGCATGATTCATATTGGCGATTTGTTTGCAACTTTTACGATATTGACAAATGATGATTCTGTCGATATTGGCGATACTGCTTTAAAAATGATAAATGGTGCCGAACATATCAATTAAAATATAACTGACAGAAAGAATCAAAGCAGCCTGTTCCCGTTACAGATATATTATCTATAGCACTGCCCTGACCTGCGCCGACGATATATTCATGATTACTCTATTGAGGTAATAAGTTTTAATGGAGAAGTTTTTGCAAAAGTTAAGGTTAAACGTAATAAAGAGGCAGAGTTTGATCATTGGAGTGATGAAGACATCACCTTCCCCATCATTAGTAAAGGCGATGTACTCATAATTAAATATCATGGTATTGAAGTATTAAAAGGAAGTTTTTACACAGGTGGTTAATTCTTATTAAAATTAATAAATCAGATTGATATTGCTTAGTTAATCTGTATTACCGATAATCTGCTTTGAACTTCATTATTTACCACTAGATTCTTATGGCTCAATACGTATACACCATGAATGGCGTTGGCAAGATTGTCCCGCCAAAAAGACAAATTTTAAAAGACATTTATCTTTCCTTTTTTCCAGGTGCAAAAATCGGTGTTTTAGGTTTAAACGGCGCTGGTAAATCCACCTTGCTCAAGATTATGGCCGGCTTAGATACTGAAATTATCGGCGAAGCTTACCCCATGCCGGACATTAAAGTCGGCTATCTACCACAGGAACCACAGTTGGATTCAAATAAAGATGTGCGTGGTAACGTCGAGGATGGCTTACGTGAACCATTGGATGCCCTGGCCGGGTTAACCGAGGTTTATGCGGCTTATGCTGATCCTGAAGCAGATTTTGATGCTTTGGCGAAAAAACAGGAACAATACGAAAGCATTGTTGCCGCATGGGATGCTGAAAATCTGGAAAATAAACTCGAAATAGCGGCTGATGCCTTACGATTACCGCCATGGGATGCCGACATTGATAATCTTTCCGGTGGCGAAAAACGACGTGTGGCTTTATGTCGTTTATTATTATCTCGTCCCGATATGTTGTTATTGGATGAACCGACTAACCATCTTGATGCAGAGTCCGTTTATTGGCTGGAACGTTTTCTGGCGGACTTTAGCGGCACTGTTGTTGCGGTGACACATGATCGTTATTTTCTCGATAATGTTGCTGGCTGGATTCTTGAACTGGATCGCGGCGAAGGCATTCCATTTGAAGGTAATTATTCGCAATGGCTGGAGAATAAAGAAGCACGGCTTGAAACTGAAGAAAAAGCGGAATCAGCAAGACAAAAGGCGATTAAGCAGGAACTTGAATGGGTGCGTACTGCACCCAAAGGTCGTCATGCCAAAAGCAAATCCCGGCTGGCCAGATTTGAAGAATTAACCTCGCAGGACTATCAAAAACGCAGCGAAACCAATGAAATTTATATCCCGCCTGGACCACGTTTGGGTGACTCGGTTATTGAGCTACATGATGTCAGTAAAGCTTTCGGCGACCATGTTTTATATGACGATTTGAGTTTTACTGTTCCCAAAGGCGCAGTAGTTGGGATCATTGGTGGTAACGGAGCCGGTAAATCTACACTTTTCCGCATGATTACTGGCACTGAAAAACCGGATAGCGGCGAGGTGAATATAGGCGAAACGGTTAAGGTTGCTTTTGTTGAACAAAGTCGCGAAACGCTTGATGACAAGAAAACCGTTTGGGAAGCTATTTCTGATGGACTTGATAATATTGCGATTGGCAGTTACGAAATCAATTCTCGTGCTTATGTTGGACGTTTTAACTTTAAAGGAACAGATCAACAAAAACATGTCGGCGATCTTTCAGGTGGTGAACGTGGTCGTTTACATTTAGCTCATACCCTGAAACAAGGTGCGAATGTTTTATTACTAGACGAGCCATCCAATGATTTGGATATCGAAACCTTACGTGCTCTGGAAGAAGCCATCCTCGCCTTTCCTGGTTGTGTCATGGTTATTTCACATGATCGCTGGTTTCTTGATCGTATAGCGTCACATATACTGGCATTTGAAGATGATGGTGAAACTGTATTTATCGAGGGTGACTTTAGTGAATACCACGAAGATTTTATTAAACGTAAAGGTAATGATGCGCAACCGAAAAGAATGAAGTACAAACGTTTAAAAACATAATCATCATAAAAATATATAAATTACGTTTATGGCGTCTACTGATATTAATGCGTTTGACTTTCAACCGGGAAGAATTATCGCAAAAAAATACGTCATTGAACGATTACTCGGTGCAGGCTGGGAAGCTGAAGTTTATTTAATTCGCGAATTAAGCACAGGCATTGAACACACAGCGAAATTCTTTTTCCCACAACGAAATATAAAAGACAAATCTTTAAAGTTTTATGCGCGCAAATTACATTCATTAAGAAAATGTCCGATCGTTATTCAATACTCAACACAGGAAACTATCGTTTTTAAAAGAACGCCGATTTCTTTTTTAGTCTCTGAATATGTTGAAGGAGAATTACTGGACGACTATTTAAAACAACAACCGGGCAAACGACTTCATCCATTTCAGGCTTTGCATTTACTTTATGATTTAGCCAGAGGAATGGAACACATTCATGATATTGGCGAATACCATGGTGACTTACACGCCGGTAATATCATCGTTCAAGATGTCGGCTTGAATTACAATTTAAAATTAATCGATATGTTTCAATGGAAAGACTCCAAAGGTGCTAATATAAAGAGTGATGTTATGGATTTAATTCGACTTTTTTATGATGCATTAGGCGGACAAAAACATTATGCGAAACAACCTCAGGCAGTAAAAGATATCTGTTGCGGTTTAAAACATTCAATCGCTTTAAAAAAATTTAACAGTGCCGGTAAATTATGCCGATATATCGAAAACATGCAGTGGGATAACTAATGAATAATGAAAAAATTATTACGCGATTTAATGCGACTGATGAAGAAGCAAGTAGTATTACATTGACACACGGTGAAGTTGCATGTTTCTCTAATCGTTCACCAAGCAAAGAGTCGCCTAATGAGGATGCCCTGGGTGTTATTCCTGTTGATAAAGAAACAACAGTTTTAGTTGTTGCCGATGGTTTAGGTGGCATGCCTGCTGGAGAACAAGCTTCTCAGACTGTAATCGAATGTTTGATAGAATCATTAAATAACAATAGTGTCAGTATTCGGGAAGCAATACTGGATGGTATTGATAATGCCAATCAGAAAATAATGGATTTAAAAACTGGCGCAGGTACTACCGTTTCCATAGCAGAATTGACGGGCAATAAATTAAGAACCTATCATGCTGGTGATTCATTAATATTATTAACGACCAGCCACGGCAATATTAAACACCAGTCCCTTTCGCATTCTCCAATAGGATATGCGTTAATTTGCGGCGCCATCAATGCTGAAAGCGCAATGCGCCACCCTGAACGTAACTTAATATCAAATTATGTTGGTTGTGCCGATATGCATATCAATATTGGCCCTATTATTGAACTGGCACCACAAGATACATTAATACTTTCCAGTGATGGCTTATCTGACAACCTTTACGAGGATGAAATATGTGAATATATTCGTAAAGGCCCTATGCTTGAAGGTGTTAATGAGCTTATTTCGCAATGTCAGGAAAATATGTTGCAACCCCTTCCCGATCGACGTTGCCATCCGGATGATTTTACGCTGATTTGTTTTAGACAAAACAATTAATCACGCTTTATTATTTACGGTAAGTTGTACATTAAGAAACCCCCGTGGGCAAATCACGCGGGGGTCTGTGCCACTGATAGTGGCATGAGGAGAGCACTAATGTCTCTTAAAACTAAGTATAGAACAACATTTTTATTCTGCAGGTTTTATTTTTTTACAAAGAATACTGCTGATTAACTTACTTTATGGAAAAACTAAATAAGTAATTGAAAAGCCGATCTTTTCTTTCTCCAGCCAATATTTTAAGGGTAAATTAATCCAGAATTATTTTTTTCTATCAAAGATAGAGGGATATTTGTAGGAAACTATGGTTTTAATTATACTCCGTGCACATGAAATATTTTCGTAAATTAATCACTTACAGAAAGCTGACTGCTTTTTTAGCCATCGGTATGTTACTGCGATCAATTGTCGCAGTAGGCTATATGCTGGATACCAATCCGGAAAATGGCGATCTATTTTCAATTATTATTTGTGAAGGCCCGGCAGCTATAAATGCTATTTCTGGTCTTGATGATCATGCACAACATCACAACGGACATAACAACAATCATAATAATGAGAAACCAGATCACGCTACACAAGATCATCCTGTATCAAGCTGTAGTTTTTGGTCTGCCAGTAGTTTTTCCCTGCTAGCTGACACAAGTTTCCTCAATACACCTGACTTTTTTCTGTCTGATGAAATTGTTGTCTACGAAAGTCATTTTAAACTTCGTTCAACAAATTACACTCGTACTGCTCGCGCACCTCCTGCTCTAAAGATAATTTAAATCTTAAATTAATTTTATCCTGCTTGTTCAGGTTTATACGCCTGTCTAACAGGTGCTGTAATAAATATTGACAACATCGAGAGCAACCAAATGTGTAAATCAAATTATTTTGTCGTATGTACCTTTTTATACGCAATTTTTACTGTATCACCCGTATTGGCAGATCATCCCGAGATCCTGTCCGATGTAACCGTGTCTGGAGAAGTCGACACCGGATTCAATCCTACACATATAGAAGTTGACGCCATACGTTCAGGCATCAGTGACACTTCAGCGTTAATGAGCAAAGTTCCTGGCGGAAGCTTTAATGATAATGGTCCACTTAGCGGCCAAACTCAATATCGCGGCATGTTTGGAACTCGAATGAATGTCAGGGTTGATGGTATGTATCTCAACTCTGGTGGACCAAACTGGATGGATCCCCCTTTACATTATTTACCATCAACTTTACTGGATTCAATGGAAGTCAGCCGCGGTATCGCACCAGTAAGTTCAGGCACCGGTATTGGCGGTTATGTAAAAGCGAATACGAAAACAAGCAAGTTTACGAGTAATGATGAATTTGAATTCCATGGAGATATAGAAGCCAGTGTTCATAGTGTCGATGATGGTTATAATCTTGGCGGCCTATTAGGCTACTCAAATGACACTCACCGTTTTCATTTATTAGGTGCAAGAGATGAAGCAAGCGATATTGATTTTGGTGAAGGTGAAATCAATGGTACTAAACATGAAAGGGACAATTACGGATTAGGATATGGATATAGACGGGGACAACATGAACTTGCTTTAAACTTTCGTCATCAGGACACAGGTCGAAGCGGCAATCCATCATTACCGCTAGATATCGTATTTCTCGACACCGAGCTTTTTAACGCAAAATATAATACGCAATGGAATAACGTAAAAATTGAAACCAGTATCAATTACACAGACGTTGGCCATCAAATGGATAATTTCACCTTACGTCCAGCACCAGATTTTTTTACACCAGGTGGCACAACTGATCGTCGATTAGTCAATGCAACCAGCGATAGCATTGTTTATAGCTTAAAAGGCTCTCTACCGCTGGCCAGAGGCAACCTGTCTGTTGGTTTTGATACTTCATTTAACCAACATGACTCAACTGTACTTGATCCGGATCAAGCCTCATTTTTTGTTACTAACTTTAACAATGTGCAGAATGACAGCTACAGTTTTTTTGCCGAAACAACGCAACAATTAACACAACGTACCGGTATTGAATTAGGTGTTCGTTACACACGTGTTGAAATGGATGCAGATGATGTGTCAGCTATAGTAACACCAGCAGGAACAGCCGGCCCAACTGCTGCATTGAGCACAGCATTTAATACTTCAGATCGAAGTCAGGAAGACAATAATGTTGACTGGGTAGCGGAACTTAATTTTGAAGCTAACGATCACCTTACTGTAGAGTTAGGCCTTGCCCGCAAAACACGTTCGCCATACTATGTCGAGCGATACATGTGGATACCATTGGAAGTCAATGCCGGTTTAGGCGATAGCAATGGTTATATTGGTGACGTCAACCTGGATCCGGAAGTGTCTCATCAAATCGAACTGGGTTTAGACTGGCATCATCATCATTATTATGTCGCACCTCGTGTGTATTACCGTTCTGTTGATGATTACATACAAGGTACTGCCTCTACTAATGCAGCCGCAATAACAGTAGCAACATTAAATAGTGAAACAACACCTCTGGTCTTTACCAATGTCGATGCTGAATTTTATGGTGCAGATGCTAACTGGGGTTATTCATTCAATGAAAGATGGCACCTTGATGGTGTAATCAGTTATGTTCGTGGAAAGCGTCGAGATATTGATGACAACCTTTATCGTATCGCGCCATTAAATTCTACGATTGCATTAACACATGAACGTTCAAGTTGGTCTGCAACTGTTGAAGGAGTTTTTGTTGCTGAACAACATGATATTTCCGACACAATTGTAACAAGCGAATCAAGATCAAATAATGACTCAACACCTGGATATATACTGATGAATATTTCAGGCAAGTGGAAACCGACGTATGACATTACTATTAATGCCGGCGTTAGTAATTTGCTTGATAAAAATTACACCAACCATCTCAGTGGTTTTAATCGTAATAGTGGTGGTGCTGTTCCCGTTGGCAGTCGTTTACCGGGTCAAGGACGTAATGTATTTGCCACATTATCTTATGAATGGTGATAAATAATTACGATGTATTTTTTCCGCAGGAAAAAAAATCTAGTTAGATTAATTTGGCTTTTAAGCCTGTCAATATTCCTGCGCTCTTTTGTGGCGCAGGGATATATGGTCAGTGCTTCAGCTGAAGATGGACTGGGGTTAATACTCTGTGAAGGTCCCGTCTCGTATACCGTTCAGAAGGACGAAGACTCTGAGCATGATCATCATCATAGTAATGATGAGGCTTCAGGTGAACTTCATATCTCACCAGTTTGTAGTCATTGGTCAACCAGTAGTTTACTCGTTATAAATACACTGTTTGAACCTGCGAACATAATAACGATACAGCTACTACAGAAAACTCAATATCAAACACAACTATTCCAACAAGATTTTAACAATAACCACGATATCCGTGGCCCACCATTCTCTATAAGTTGATTTAAGTACTGTTTTATTTGTTAGTTCTGTTCTCAGAACTATTCATTACGCGCGTGCGTTTTAATTAAATTAATTTAGAGAATTTATTGTTATGTATATATCCAAAGTTTTATGTGTTTTTATTTTTTTAAGTTACCTGCCACCTGCTCTGGCCGAACATGATGCCGTGTTAGATGACATGGTGATTACCGGTCAACAATCAGACAATCCTGAATTACGTTTCACCAATCCTGTTTCAACCATTTCTGCCGTTGAAGCTGAAAATATCAACGTAACTACCATTGAAGATTTTCTTAAATATGAACCCGGCGTTATTGTTCGTCGTCGTTATATCGGCGATCCTAATGGTACTGTTGGCATGCGTGGATCGAATATGTTTCAGACGGCCAGAACTATGGTCTATGCCGATGGACTACCTCTTCATTACCATTTACAAACTCAATATTCAGGTTCACCACGTTGGTCTTTGGTTTCTCCGGATGAAGCAACATCAGTAGAAACGATTTATGGCCCTTTTTCAGCATTATACAGTGGCAATGCAATGGGCGGTGTCATCAATATAAAAACACGTTTTCCGGAAAAATTTGAATTCAATGCAGAAGCATCAAGTTTTTTACAGGACTTTGAATTTTTAGGTGATGATGATACTTATTTTGGCCATAAAGAATTTGTTTCCGTCGGAAATAAATTTGGTGACTTAAGTGTCTACCTGTTTCACAACCACCTGGAAAATAAAAGTCAACCAATGTCATTTTTTGACGCAGCAACAACAGCCATACCTGCGGGTAGCACTGGTGCAATAATTGGTCCAGACGAACTTGGTAATACGAGAGCTTATTATGGTGATAGTGGCGCTGAAGAAATAGCCACTGATTTAACAAAAATAAAATTAGGTTATGACATGGGAGACTGGTTTACCAGTTTGACATTAGCTTATGAAAATCGTGATCGAGATGCAGATAGTGCTAAAACCTATCTCCGTGATGCTACTGGTGCTGAAGACTTTAGCTTAAACAGTTCAAAATTTCGAGTCTCATATGAGGAACGTGAAACATTATTAATCGGTGGCGAATTAACAGGGCCTATTGCTAGTACAGGTTGGGATGTCACGACTAATTTTAGTATTTTTGAATTAATAAAAGATGAACGTTTACGTTCTAATACAAGTTTAACTATAAATCCGACAGCAGGACGTGTTAGAGAATTTGATGACACCGGCTGGCAAACATTCGACATAAAATTCACTTCTGACAATTTATTCAACAAAAAAGATATGCGTTTGTCATTGGGCTATCACTTTGACCACTATCAATTAGAAGTTGCAGAATATAATGCAGTGGGAGACTTTAGAAATGGTGTAAAAGGTACGATCCGCAATAATAATCCTAGCGCAGGTCAAACACTCACTCATGCCGTTTTTTCTGAATATGGATGGGAATTCTATCCCTTGTGGGATGTCGTACTTGGCGCTCGCTATGAAATGTGGCAAAGCAAAGATGGACAGAAAGGTACCGATTTTTTCGCAGATCGAACTGAAGATGAGTTTTCACCTAAATTTGCACTCGGCTTTAATCCAGATGGCCCATGGTCATTTCGCTATTCGTTAGCCAGGGCATACCGTTTTCCTTTAGTTGAAGAGTTGTTTGAAAATGAAGACGATACACTTGGAACAACGATAGCAAATGAAAAATTAAAACAGGAAGATGGTGTCCATCATAATTTTTCTATCCACCATGAAATTCCTGATGGATTGATATCATTAAATCTTTATTACGAAATAATTGACGATGTCATTTTCAATCAGACAGAACCAACAACAAACACAACAACATTTTTGAACATTGATGAAGTTACAACAAAAGGTGCTGAGTTTAGTTATAATCAATCGTCAGTTTTTAATATCCCATTAGATATACGATCGAATATTGCTTATACCAATGCTGAAGTAACAAAAAACAGATTTGATCCGACAATAGTAGGCAAGCAGTTTCCACGTTTACCAAAGTGGCGTGTTAATTTACTGGCAACTTACCATCTCACATCAAAATGGGATTTCAGTACGGGTTTAAAGTATGCCAGTAACAGTTTTGGCCAACTGGATAATTCTGATATTGCTGATAATGTTTTTGCTGCACAGGATGAATACTTATTTGTTAATGTAAAAACAAAATACGAAGTCAATGACATCGTTAAGCTTTCAGCCGGAGTCGAAAATATCAACAACGAAAAAGCTTTTGTTCATCATCCCTGGCCTCAAAGAACTTACTTTGTTGAAGGAAAATTAAGTTTTTAATCATTATGAATAATTTATCAAACATTAAGCACATCATACTTTGTTTATCTCTACTGGTAGCGGCAATGCAACACTGCATTGCCGCGCCTCATGCCCATAAGAAGGCAGGACAACCGGCTTTCTGTCACTCAACAGAAGCTGTCTCTAATCCTGATTGTGGCAAAACACCAACTGCTGGCTTTGATAATCAGGGTATATTATGGATTGTCTATGTTGATGGTGAATATATTAAATTAGTTTCATCTTCAGATTTTGCAGAGTCCTACTCGTTGGCAACAACGATTAACTCACTACCGGAAAAAATTTATGCTGATGGAGAAAATCGGCCAAAAATTGCTTTCGGACAAGAAAATGAAATCTATATCTCCTGGGTGAAAAAGACTGAAGGTCGTTTTTCAGGAGATATTAGATTTAGTCGTTCTATAGATAATGGTAAATCATTTTCAGAACCAATCACTGTTAATGACGATAATTTATTAACCAGTCATCGTTTTGAAACTATGGCTGTTAGTCCTGATGGCAGAATACATTTGACCTGGCTAGACAAGCGCGACCTGGTTGCAGCAAAAAAATCAGGAAACAAGTACACTGGCGCAGCAATATACCATGCTGTTTCGTCAGACAAAGGATTAAGTTTTTCTAAAAACAGTAAAATAGCCGACAGCAGTTGTGAATGCTGTCGCATTAGTATTGATTTTAATCAACAAGGCAATGCAATAGCTTTATGGCGTCACATTTATGCAGGTATGATAAGAGACCATGCCATAATAAATTTGGATAGCACGGAAACCGTAATTAACAGGGTCACTTTTGATAACTGGAAAGTTGAAGGCTGCCCTCATCATGGGCCAGATATGGCTATTGGCACTAATGATGAATTACATCTAGCCTGGTTTACCGGTTTACCTGATCGTGGTGGCTTGTTCTATGGAAGATATAACCAACACAATCAGAAACTTGAGAAACAGGTTACTATTGATTCTTCTGCAACCGCATCACGCCCGCAAATTCTTGTTAATAACCAACAAATATTATTTGTATGGAAAGTATTTGAACAGGAACAAACAAAACTTCAGTTTAAAATATCAAATGACAATGGTGACAATTGGTCAGAAACTATCACATTAATAACAACCACAGCAGGGTCTGACCACCCTCTTCTTTTTTCTCATGAAAACAAAATATTTATTTCCTGGTGGACGGAAACAAAAGGTTTTCAACTAATTTCAGTAGACGAAAAAATAAAAAGTAAAACTTTGTCACTTATTCCCTTTAATAAAAAAAGTCTAGTTCAGATAGAAAAGCAACATGAGAATACCGAGTTTGTATTAGTACTTTGGTCATTAGACTGTCCACCCTGTTTCAAAGAACTGGAATACCTTTCTACATTGGTAACACAAAAAAACAGTCCCAAGTTAGTATTGGTATCAACTGATAACGCTGAGTTTACTTCGGAAATAATCTCAACACTGAAAGAGTTTGGTCTGGAAAACGAAGAAAACTGGCTATTCGATTCGATTCCTGAATCACTACGTTCCAGTATTGATAATAACTGGTTTGGAGAATTACCACGAAGTTATTTATATGCGGCTGATGGAAAGAGATCGGCTCATAGTGGCCCTTTAAATCATCTAATATTACAAAACAGGTTTAAATGACATTATTTATAAATCTTCTGCTTTATTCTTATTAAATCACATTGCACGTTTTGCACGTACATATGCTAAAACATCATCAATGGATTGATGGGCTGATAAATATGACTGTTTTAACCAGGTATTGGGGAATTTAGCAAACCACAAACATATACTTCATTACCTGTCTGTATATATCTGAAAAAAAAGGAAAATATAGTGCAATTTTACGCTTCATATTTATCTGAATCAGACGATATTATCATACTCGTTAAAAACCTTGTTGCACTGCACAATTTTGCATATAATAGTCTAATAATTAATAACTTAGTCATTACGCAGGTTAACTATGTGCTTAGATGAAATAAATGAACATTTTGAAAAAGCGGCTCAATCTAATATATCCATGACAAATGAATTTATAAATTCAAGTCTGGATGCGATGAGTCAGGCTAATCCTTTTGTTTTTAATTCAAGTTTTGTGAAAAATTGCAAAAGCCTTTTTGAAAAAAATATTGCTTATACCTACCATAATCTTGAATTATTTAATCAATTGCTTCATCTCAATAAATATTCGACATTAAAAAGTGTCGGTCTTGAAGCGAAACCGGTAACGACTCCTGATAAATCAGACAGACGATTTTCTGACGAAGACTGGAATGAAAATGTTGTTTTTGATCATATAAAACAACTTTACCTGATACTTTCCAAAGCAGTGCTCAAATCGACAGAAAATAGCCAATACGAAGATGAGCATACCAATCTTAAAATTGATTTTTATACCAAACAGTTTCTTGATGCGATGTCGCCAACTAATTTTATAACAACTAACCCTGCTGTTATCAAAGAAACTATTGATAAAAAAGGTGAAAATTTAGTAAATGGTGCAAAAGCCTTAGTAGATGACATTGTTCGTGGCAAAGGTAAATTATTAACACCTCGAATGACAGACTATGCTTCTTTTGAGGTGGGTAAAAATGTGGCGACCACACCGGGTAAAGTTATATTTCAAAACGAGTTGATGCAACTTTTACAATACACGCCTACTACAAAAACTGTTTTTGAAACACCCTTGCTCATCGTACCGCCCTGGATTAACAAGTATTACATTCTGGATTTAAGAAAAGAAAACAGTTTTATTCAGTGGGCCGTTGATCAAGGCCATACTGTTTTCATAATTTCCTGGAAAAACCCTGATGAGTCTTATGCAGACACCGAGTTTGAAGACTATATGTTAAAAGGCGTGCTAACAGCACTGGATAAGATTAAAGAAGAAACTGGTGTTAACAATGCAAATACAATTGGTTATTGTATTGGCGGTACTTTGCTTGCAGCCACCAATGCCTACCTTGCTACTAAAAGACGCAAACCAATTAAATCATGCACTTATTTCACTACAATGGTAGATTTTGAAGAGCCGGGTGACCTTGGTATTTTCATTGATAATGAACAGCTCGATGCGCTGGATGCCACTATGGAAAAAGAAGGCTACCTGGATGGTTCATCTATGGCATCGGTATTTAATATGCTTCGTTCAAACGATTTAATCTGGCCGTTCTTTATTAATAATTACCTAATGGGCAAAGAACCGACTGCTTTTGACCTGCTTTACTGGAATTCAGATTCAACACGTTTACCGGAAAAGACGCATAGTTTCTATTTACGCAACTGCTATCTAAATAACCTGTTACGTGAACCTGGTGGTATTGAACTTGACGGTACACCTATCGATTTGAGTAAAATTAAAAATCCAACTTATTTTATATCAACAAAAGATGACCACATCACACCATGGAAGTCGACTTATTCAGGTGCAAAACTAATGTCGGGTTCGACTAGATTTGTTCTTGGTGGTTCAGGACATATTGCTGGAATTATTAATCCACCAGTGAAAAACAAATATGGTTATTGGACTAACAACACCATTGAAGAACAAGCCGACGACTGGCTGGAAAATGCAAATTATACTGAAGGATCATGGTGGCCCGATTGGCAAAAATGGGTCAAAAAACAGGCTGGCAAAAAAGTACCTGCACGAAAACCTGGCAAAAAACTAAAGCCACTTGAAGATGCACCTGGAAGCTATGTAAAACATAGAATCGTAGAGGATTAAATAAACTTCAGCATAATATTTCAGTATCGGCTATCAAGTCGATACTGATTTCAATCCTTAAAACAGTTAAACTGCTACATTAGTTTATAAATAATTCTAAATATTTATTTTATATTTTTTCCTATTCGATAGAGGTCTAGATCATGAGTAAAGCAACAGCACGTCATATTTTGGTGAACACTGAAGAAGAGTGTGAATCACTAAAACAAAAAATTGAAGACGGAACCGATTTTGGTGAAGCAGCAAAAGAACATTCAACCTGCCCTTCCGGCCGAAATGGTGGCGATCTGGGTGAATTTGGACCGGGTCAAATGGTAAAAGAATTTGATGAAGTCGTTTTCAGCGGCGAACTTAACACTGTCCACGGCCCGGTAAAAACACAATTTGGTTATCATCTATTGGAAATAACCAGTAGAGAAGATTAATACTTTTTAAAGTATTTTATATATAGTTAAACAACACAGGCTGGCTGTTCCATATTTATTCTGGAATAGCCAGTCGTATTATATAAGTTCAAACGCCAGACTAATCCATTCAAAGATCAAAATAGCAACACCTAGTAAAAAAATATTTTTTCTATGTATGACATTATTATATGTAGTATGAATATAGCTATGAATATATCTTGTCACCACAAACAACCAGGACAATAATAAAAACAGCCAATCTGTATTATTTGTCACATAAATTAATAATGAAACAATATAAAAAAGCACTGGAATTTCCAGTAAGTTATTATAATTATTATTAACTTTTAATAGATATTCCGGGATTTTTGCACCCCGGTTTAATTTATAATACGAAGGCTTTACATCACCGCTTTTAACTGTTCTAAACCGTAATATTCCAAGCCAGATACCAACTCCAAATGTCAGTGCTGCTAAAGCTATAACTGGAAAAATTATTAGTTCCTGTTTCATAATTTTGTTCGCTTAGCAGAATGCTTTATTCATCTTTTTGTGGAGAATACCCGCGTCGTCAAAGGCATCACCCTCTTCTTTAAAACCAAATTTCTTATAAAAATCGACAGCATCAATCTGTGCATTAAGAAAAACTGATTTCATTTTTCTTGATTCAGCAATGGATAATAGCCTTTCCAGCAAGGCGCTACCAACACCCAGCTTTCGGTAAGGTTTTAATACAGCCATACGTCCTATTTGCCCTGAATCCAGTAAACGACCTGTAGCAATATATTCTTCATTCATCTCAGCAATGACATGCACGCATGTGTCATCGTACGAATCCCATTCCATATTCTCAGGGACATTTTGTTCTTCGATAAAGACAACTGTTCGAATATGACATAAATGACTTTTCATATCCTGCCATTTGACTTGTTTAATTTTAAAACCGGTTTCATTCATCGAAAAACAAATAATTATTGTTGTATAGTTTAAAAAGTAACTCTGAAGCAGCAGTTTCATCGCAATACTGTATGACACGATTATAATCAACAGAGTGATTCTCGCAAAGATACCTCGCTAAAGATAAATAACTATCTGATAAAACAAATTCTTCCCCGGCTACAAATAAACTGATCGATTCATTATTCCCTATATAGGATAAACGAATGTATCCATTACGCGTCAACTTTCCGAAATGTTTATATTGTTCCCAAAATTCATGCTCGCCAAATTCTTTATTTTCATGCTCCAGTTCATTAGTCTTCTCGGTAATAAAACACCCAAACCAACTACTGAATTCGTCTTTGTCAACATTTGATAACCGCATTAGCGCTTGAACAATATCTATATGTTCTTTCTTTATTTCTCCGGGGCTTGTCTGCAAAGATAAATCAGGATCAGAATAAAAAGCATCAGCAATGGCGTCGTCATTTTTTTCAGTATAGGCAATCAACAATTCATTTCTAGTCGGGGCACGAAATCCAATAGAAAACGTTAAACAATCATCAACGGCAACACCATGGTGCGCCACACCCGGCGGCAAATAAAGCATATCACCCGGTTCTAATAACCAGTCTTGTGTTGATTCAAATTCTTTCAGTATTCGTAATTCCGAATCTTTTATAAAATCATCATCAGCATAATCATTCTCATTAATATACCAATGACGTTCACCCTGTACTTGAAGTAAAAAAACATCATAGTTATCAATATGCGGTCCAACACTACCCTGTGCTTGAGCAAAACTGATCATCAGATCATCAATGCGCCATGTTGGAATAAAGTCAAACTTATCAAGCAAACAAGCAAGTTCAGGTACATGATGATCTACGGATTGAACTAACAAGGTCCAATGTGTTTCAGGTAAAGAAGTGAAATCAGATTCAATAAAAGGACCATGCCGAAGTTGCCATGCTTGTTCACCCCCTTTTTCCTGAATTATACGAGACTCCACTTCTTCCTCACAGGCTAAACCGCCAAGTTCTTCAGGCGAGACTGGAGACTGGTAATCAGAAAAAGCTTGCCGTATTAACAATGGTTTCTTTTGCCAATATTCTTTTAAAAATTTTTCACGACTTATGCCGCCGAGTAGTTGCATTGTTCTATTAATATTTCTTATTCAAAAGGTGGTCGGCTATCTGCCATAAGATTATCTAGCTTTTGTTGCGCTTGCTTAACTTTAGATAAATCCTTTTCTTCCAACATCTCACATTCATCAGTAATCATTTGTTCAATCGTCACAGGATAATGTTTGCAGTCATCAGGGCGATCATAGTAAATATCACAAGTATAAATATTTTTATCAGGCACTTTTCTTAGCCACGGACACTGCGCTAATTGTTCACCCGTTTTTGGATCCATCCAGATTTTTCCATCTTTAACATAACGATAAATATCAGGATTAAAAATATCCCATAATTCAATTTCGCCAGTCGTAGCAGATAATCGGCCGTTACCATACTTGGTGCAACACTTACCGCATTGATTACATTCCTTCACTTTATTATTTATAGAAACTCATGAATTATTTTTATTGAAGCGATCATACATGACAATACTTCCCGTCACTGCGACATTCAGTGAATATTCTCCGGGAAGTTTAATTAAAGACTGGCACTGCGAGACAATCTGATCTGATAAGCCACTGATTTCATTACCTAAAAGATAAACTGCGCGATCTGGATGAGTATATTCACCCAAAGGCATAGCCTCATCCCCCATTTCCACAGCCACTAATTGAGTAGAAAAAGGCAGGTTTTGTTTTAATTCATCGAAGGTTTGATAATGATATAGAGGAATCTTGGTCCACGACTTGGTAACGTCACTTCCCTCAAGCTTATATTTCTTGCCAACTGTAAAAATAAAACTCGCGCCCAGAATAAAAGCCGAACGCCAGAGTGTACCTATATTAATTTCATCAGTATTGTTTATTATTCCAATACCAAAAAAACCGTAATCATCCTTAATGTTTTTAACTCGGGACATTTTTATTGTTTTTTAGAAATCTATATAAAAAAACGAAATAACGTTTTACACTTTTAAAGCAGCTTTATGACATGAATACCTGGTTTCTTCCATTTTCTTTTGCTGAATATAACATCTTATCTGTTTTATCTATGAGTTTATTTTCGTTATTCACTTTACCAGGAGTCATATCTGCTAAACCAATACTTACTGTTACAGTAGAAGATATTGGAGATTTCTCATTGGGAATATTCAGCAAACAAATTTCTTTATAAACATTATTAATTAAATCAGAAGATATATCCAATGAAGTCTGACCGAATACAATCACGAATTCATCACCGCCATATCTAGCACACATATCACCAGGTCTTTTAGTATACTTTTCTAAAACTTGCGCAAGTTTTATAAGACAATCATCTCCTGCAAGATGTCCATAGGTATCATTGATCTTTTTGAAATAGTCAACATCTATTATGGCAAACGATACTGGTGATTTTAGTCTTGAACAACGATTCCACTCTTGATGAAAAAATTCATCGAAACACCTGCGATTTGATATTCCGGTAAGGCCATCAAGGCGTGATATAGCTTCTACCTTTTCTTCAGCCAGTTTTCTTTCTGTTATATTTTGATGAATAATCACATAATATTTATTCCCTTGCATAGAGAAGGGTGTAACACGCATCATAAACCACCGTTGTTCGTCGGGGCTATGACAAGGATATTCCAAATAAAATAATCGCTGTTCATTATTCATCACCTCGCGAATTCCAGCAGCAGCCTGACCTCCTATATCATCACCCTTGGCAGCAGCTTTATCACATTCATCAAGGTAATTCACGCCATCCCATTTTGGAACAATGTGACATGAATTATCTAATCCAAATTCATTCCAGCTTTTATTAACGTAAACAATGTCAGCTTCTTCATTGATTACAGTTATATGCCCGGTAATAGAATCGAGAACAAGATGTAAAAAATCGTATGAATTAATCATTTAGCAATACCCATTGCTAAACAGAAATACATTATTCATGCCAATGAATACAAATGATTATATTAGTATTACTAGATTTCTTCTATATTATTGAAAATATTAATATTTACCTATTGAAGCTTTAAATTTCCGCAGGAATAAGCCTTAACAACTGGCTATTTAATTCATCAGTGACCACATAGGTATAACTATCCGATCCTTGCTGCACTTCTCTTATTCGACCTACTTTACCATTGATTAATCGCTCTTCTTTAATAACTTTATTACCTTGCATTTCAAGCCTTGCCAGTTGCCCGAACTTTAATGAACTGACAAAGGCATTGCCTTTCCATTTTGATAATTTGTCAAACGTACCGATATTAATTTTATCCGTATTATTTAAAGTTCCAATACCAAAAAAACCGTAATCGTCAACAACTACTTTTACTCGTGACATATTTTATAGTTATTCTAAATACAATTTCTTTTACTAAAGATGAGAAGATAAGCATGCGCCTTCAGTTTCGCCGTGATTAGTTAGACTATCATAGTCTTTATCCATTTGATGAAGCTTATCTAACAAGTCATCACCTAACTTATTAGCAGCATTTTCAAGCATCTTACAATTATAATATACTGGAAGCTGTGAAATTCCTTTTTCAATTTTTTTCGCAATATTTAAAGCATTACGTTCATGACCTTTTTCATGCTGAAGCAACTTTGGATACCAACGCTTCCATACTTCACGGACTTCGTTAGTTGAATTTTCCAGTTCTGGCATTGTGAAGATTATTTCCAGATTAACCTTTACCTTATTAATCTGACATTTATTACTTGTTGATTTCCACCAAAAATACCAGCTTATTTTCGAATCAGTGCGACCATGAAAGTTATCCCCACCTTGTTTAATAGGTGTAGCCGTATTTAATTTATCTAATAAGCCATGTTTCGATGATGAAGACACTGAATAATAAATATATTTTGTATCGAGCAAGAGTTCTGCTCTTGCCGTAGTAGAAAGAAAAATGATGACTAAAAAATAAAATCGCATTCTATATTTATATAATAATAAATTATACTGAAATAATAATTTCGTTTTTATTTTATTCTAAAGGTTTAATTCTAAGTAAGCGTCCATTTGACTCATCAGTGATCATGTAGATATAACCATCCAGTCCTTGCTGCACTTCTCTTATTCGCCCTACTTTACCATTGATTAATCGCTCTTCTTTAATAACTTTATTATCTTGTATTTCAAGCCTTGCCAGTTGACCGAACTTTAATGAACTGACAAAGGCATTGCCTTTCCAGTTTGGAAATTTATCGCCCGTATAAAACAGCAAGCTTGATGTTGCGATTGATGGTACCCAATAGTGTATGGGTTGAGCCATACCTTCTTTTTCTGTGCCTTCGCCAATTTTTGTACCGATGACATAATTCACACCATAGGTAATAACAGGCCAGCCATAATTTACACCCGCTTTCATCAAGTTGAGTTCATCTCCGCCTTGTGGGCCGTGTTCTATAGTCCAGATATCACCTGTTTCCGGATGCATGGCGATACCCTGCATATTACGATTACCGTAAGTATAAATTTCCGGTTTTGCATTGGGGTTATTAACGAAAGGATTATCTTCTGGTATGGAACCATCTTTATTAATATGGATTAATGATCCGGCATGGTCATTTAGATCCTGTGCGCGATCTTTATCACCGCGATCACCTAAGGTAATAAATAAACTGCTATCTTTTGCGAACAATAAACGCGAACCAAAATGTTGTCCTTTACTTGTTTTTGGTGTGAGTTTAAAAATAACCTGTGCATCTTTTAATTCATTACCAACTAACTTGCCTTTAACAACTTCGGTGCCGACTCCGCCCTTGCCTTTTGCTGAATAGCTTAAATAGATTATTTGGTTATTCGCATAATCCGGATCCAGTGCAATATCGAGTAAACCGCCCTGTCCTTTTTCTTTTATCTTTGGTAATCCTGATACCGGGTCGGATAATTGTCCATTCGATACAATTCTTAATCTTCCGGGCTTTTCTGTAACAAGAAAGCGTCCGTCGGGTAGAAAATCGACCGACCAGGGATGTTCCAGTCCTTCAACCACAGTTTCTATTGTGAAGTTATGTTTTTCAGAGGTAAATGTTTCAGCGGATAATGCAATACTGAAGAGCATCAGTGAGAGAAAGTAAGACGATTGTTTATTCATAATTAATCCTGTTTTGGCATCCATTTACTGCGCCTGTATAGAATATTACGGTTTCTCTGCTACAAGAATAGCACGCGTCGGCGCCGGATGCCCTTCAATGGTTTTATTGTTATCTTGTTTGTCTAAAAAATCGCTTAAAGATTCAAATCTCATCCAATCTGTTTTACGTTGTTCTTCGACTGTCGTTCTTGTTACATCAATAATTCTGGCGTTTTTTAAACCAAGCTCTTCAGCCCATTCGATTAATAATGGGCAACTGGGAATTGCCCAGACATTATTCATTTTGGCATAACGGCCTTTAGGGATAAGTACTTTGGCTTTATCCGAATCTATAACTAAGGTCTCCAGAACAAGCTCACCACCCGATTTTAAACAGTTCATCAGCTGTTTTAAATGTTGCATCGGTTCGCGACGGTGATAAATCATGCCCATGGAAAAAACAGTATCAAAGTCTAAAGGCGTTTCTGGTAATGTCTGTACTCCAAAAGGAAGTATATCGATATTCGCATCGGGTAGATATTTCTTCACTGCCAGAAATTGCATAAAGAATAATAAGGTGGGATCAATACCGACAACATATTTGGCTCTTTCGCCTAACATACGCCAGCCGTAGTAACCATTACCACAACCGATATCCAGAACTATTCTATTTTCCAAAGGTTTAATCTGATCTTTTAATCTGTCCCACTTCCAATTGGAACGCCATTCGGTATCGATATCTATGCCAAACAGATTAAACGGCCCTTTACGCCAGGGAATAAGTTCTTCTAATTGTTCTTTAATGAATTGATGTTGTTCTGTACTACATTCCGATTCCTTACCAATAACAACACTGTCTGAATTAAAATTGAACGTGATCTCAGGAATAACGGGTAAATTATCGACTGCGGCTTTCCATCTTGGATAGTCGCCGTGATTAATATTGGAGAAATATTCAAATAACTGTGCGCCAAGTAAACTTGACCAGTAAGTCATATTATTATTGTTAAGTGTGGCTAATAATTTTTTGAAATCCATTATTATGATCTTAAATTATATTTACCGATGTACAGTCAAGATATCGTTCCCGCATAGGCGGGAATAACACTGAGACTTTATCTCTATTTAATCGCAACAAGTGAGGCAAAACTAAAACACTTTAACCACATAAAGACATTATCAAAACCGCTGTCGTTCAACCGTTGTAGATGAGTATCAATTGTTTCCGGGACTAATACATTTTCCAATGCTTCACGTTTACTTGCGATCTCAAGCTTGTCATAACCGTTTAATTCTTTCATAGCATGATGTAACTGATTCATTGTTTTATCTTCTGCTTTATTATCAAATTTTATTTTCTCAGACAAAATCAATGCGCCACCGGGTAATAAACCTTGACAAATCTTTTTCAGCAAAGCATTGCGTTGCTCTAATGGAATAAACTGCAATGTAAAATTCATTACTACGAGAGAGGCATTTCTGATTTCAATATTTAGAATATCGTCTTGTACAAATTCAATATGCTCACATGAAATATTCTTAACACAATCATCAATCATCGCTTTAGAATTATCAGCCGCAATAATTTTACATTGCTTTTCTTTCAGGCCTTGCTGTATTGCAAGACTCACCGCGCCTAACGAACAGCCTAGATCATAAACATGGCTTCCCTCCTGAATATAATCATTTGCCATGACGCTCATCATAGATATTGTTAAAGGATAACCGGGTACTGAACGTGCGATCATATCGGGAAACACATCAACGACACGTTGATTAAACTCAAAAGGTTTAATCGGTTCACTCGTTTCTTTATATATCGTGTCTTTCATTTTTTATACAGGAAAATAAACCGGTGTTTGTTCAGGCTGCCATTGCGCATATTTTTTCATGCAGTTTTGAAATAGTTCACTTTTTTCAAGATTAGCGATCCATTTTTTAAGTAACTCATAAGGACTTGCCTGAAACCAATCAATATCTACTTTTGAAAACTGCCGTATGAATGGAAATATGGCTATATCGGCAAATGTAATGCGATTACCTAATAACGCTACACCCTTATTTTCACACAGCTGTTTTTCTATTAATTTTAAAAAGCTTTCAGCATTTTCACGATAATATACTTGTGAGTGTTCAGGATAACCAACATGATACTTATAGCGATCTAAAAAATGTTTAAATTCATTATCATTATAATCAATTAAATACTGACTTTGTGATGCATCTTCATTAAGCCAGTTATCCGGATCATTCTGGTTTAATGCCCAATGCATTACTTCCGTACTTTGTTCTATTATTTCTTTATCTGGTGTCAACAATACAGGCACTGTGCCTTTATCCGATAGTAACAACATCGATTCAGGTTTGTCCTTCAACACTACTTCACGAAGTTCACATTTTATATTAGCTTTAGATATCGCCATACGTGCACGCATGGCATAAGGACAACGCCGGAAAGAATAGAGTACAGGATATGCTTTCATAATTATTTTATAACCACTACCAAGTTAACATGTTGTTTCCACGTAGGCGTACATGGCGAAAGTGTGTATTAATTTTTAACTTGTACTTTTTCACCTATGTGTTTTTCATGTCGTTGTTCTGCCAGTTCAACCTGCTTTTGTCGTTCAGCGAAGTTTTGCCGTTGTTGCTCAGTCGTTTCTTCAACACAGCGCGGACAAGAGACGCCAACAATATAGTGATCTGATTGCATTTCTTCTTCTGACACAGGACGTCGACAGGCAAAACATTGATTATAACTACCTTCGGCTAATTGATGATCAACAGAAACTCGGGAATCAAAAACAAAACACTCGCCTTCCCAAAGACTTTCATCTTCGGTAACTTCCTCAAGGTATTTAAGAATACCACCATTTAATTGATAAACTTCTTCAAAGCCCTGCTCCAACATATAGGCACTCGCTTTTTCACAGCGTATACCACCTGTACAAAACATCGCCACTTTTTTATTTTTTTCCGGATCAAGCTCCTGTTTTACATAAGCGGGAAATTCACGAAAATTAATTGTATCTGGCGAGATCGCATTCTTAAATGAACCAATTTGATATTCGTATTCATTTCGAGTGTCTATTACTAATACTTCCGGATCACTAATCAATGCATTCCAGTCTTTTGGATCGACCCTGACATCTTCACTTTCTATCGGTTTGATATTCGGCTGCCCCATGGTCACGATTTCTTTTTTTAACTTCACCTTCATACGATGAAACGGTAATTCATCTGATAAGGACTCTTTATGTTCAAGCGTTTCCAGACGTTTATCAGATTTAAGATAGTTTAATAAAGCATCGATCGATTCTCTTGAGCCCGTGACAGTACCATTAATCCCCTCTTCTGCCAGGAGCAGCGTTCCCTTGATATTTTGCGACCGGCAAAATTCCAACAGTTGTGGCTGGATGGTTTCGTAATCGGGAAGGCGGACAAATTTATACATCGCCGCAACAACATAACTCATGTTTATTTCTCTACTGTATTTGTTCTGGTTTAATATAACTTATAAAACATACTTTTTATTATGTTTTATTATAAAGTTCAAAATTTCTGCTTCAGGCAAAGGTCTGCTTAAATAATAGCCTTGCACTTCATCACAATTGAGTTCACAAAGATATTCGTATTGTGCTTTTGTTTCAACACCTTCTGCTACGACATTCAGCTTAAGATTATGAGCTAACGCAATAATTGCTCCAATTATTGAAGCAGCATCCTTGTCATGCGCAATATTATCTACAAAAGACTTGTCGATTTTTAACTTGTTGATGGGGATTTTTTGCAAATACGTCATCGAAGAGTAACCAGTACCAAAATCGTCAATACAAAGTCCAAGGCCAGCTCGTTTAAAATCATTTAATAACTCAATCGTTTTTCCAAAGTTTTCAATTGTTATGGACTCAGTAATTTCGAATTCAATGTTTTTAGCACTAACATCCGTTTCACGAAGAATCTTCATTGTTTTATCATATAATCCTGCGTGTCTAAATTGATCCGCTGAAATATTAACCGCAGTATTTAAATCGACACCTTTTGCTTGCCATTTTTTGTTTATTGAGCAGGCTTGTTGCATGACCCAGTAACCTATACTTGTTATTAAGCCCGTCTCTTCTGCCAATGGAATGAAAATATCAGGAGGTATCATTCCTTTCTCAGGATGTTTCCACCTGATCAGTGCTTCTACAGCATATATATTATCGTCATGAAGATTTATTTTCGGTTGAAAATATAATTCCAATTGATCTTTTTCAGCAGCATGTCGTAGATCATTTTCCAGTTCCATTCTTGCCAGTGTTTCCTTGTTTTGCATAGTCTGGTAAAACTGGTAATTACCTGAAGCCAGACTTTTTGCTTTATACATTGCTGTATCTGCATTTTTAAGTAAATCATCAAAATTAGTGGCATCTCTTGGATAGATTGATATACCGATACTCGGCGTCACATAAAATTCGCGTTCATCGATAATGATAGGTTCAGACATCATTTCAAGTATTCGATCTGCTAACTGCTTCGTTTTTACTTCGACTATATCAGGCTGAATATCAGAGAGAATAATAGTGTATTCATCACCACCGAAACGTGCAACCGAGTCATAGGTGCGCACACATTTTAATAATACAGTCGAAACTTCTGCCAGTAATTTATCACCGACTGCATGCCCAAGTGAATCATTAACACTTTTAAAACGATCAAGATCAATAAAAAGCACAGCAACATTTAAACTGTTGCGCTTCGCACGCTCTATGGCCTGTTCAAGCCTGTCTTTAAATAAATAACGATTAGGTAATTCAGTTAAAGCATCGTAATGCGCCTGTTGGAACAGTTTCTTTTCCCATTGGGCGTTAGAAATAGCAACAGCGGCGCGATCAGACAACTCTGATAAATCTTCAGTATAAGAATCATCATAATGATCTGAATCTACTGCAACAATAATAGCCCCGAGCAAGAGTTCCGTGTTTTTAATCGGGCAGATTATAAGAGAAGATGTTTCATCACTTTTTACAGTATCAAGATACGGTTCGCTACTGTCATTCTTCCTTTTTAAAACACTGTCTGCATTATCGATTTCATCATATTCAATTTTACTCAGAATAATATTAGTTTTATGAATATCCGGAGAAGGCTGATAATTAAAATAATAATTAGTTGCACAATATTTTGAATCTGCATCAAAAATCAAGATCGAAGCTTTTTTACTATTTATAAGAGCGGGAATATTTTCAATTAAAACCTGTACGATATATTCCAGATCGGAAGTTGATAATATCAGCCGGTCTATCTTCGAAAGTGTATCTATCTTGATAAACTGCTTGTTAATCCGGTTCGACATTTCATTAAATGCATTTCCCAGAACTTCAAACTCATTATGACTTTCGATATTAACTTTTTCTCCAAATTTCCCTTTGCTTATCTTTTTTACTCCTTGCGTTAATTTTGATAGCGGCACTAATGAACGCCTCATCTGCACACTACTTAGCAAATAAACAAACAATAATGTAATCAATATCGTTTGAGGGAAAACACTTTTATAATAATCGTAATCAAAGAAAGCTTCGTTTTTTTCAATAAAATAAACAATCAAGAAACTATCAACACCGAATTGAGGCTGTAAAAAAAGATCCCAGACGTTAACCACATATTCTCTATCGTTTAAACTAATATTTTGAGATTCGGATTCATCAAATATTTCAGCATTTCGTAACTGACCTTTGTTATCAAAAATATTCTTTTCAAATACTTCTCTATTTTCAGAACAAAAAACCAAATATTTTTTATTGATTAAGACGCAAAATGAATCGTTACCTTTAACAGACATCTCCCATAAATAATCATCATTTATTTCAGCGATTAAATACTTTTCATCTTTAACGCTGACAGGTTGAACCAAATAAGATTGAAACTGGTTATCTACCACACTAAAGTCGATAAGACGCCGGTTTTCCATATGTGTTTTCTGTTCTGCAGAAAAACTAAAATCAACAGGGTCAGTCCCATAGATGAGGTCAACAACAACACCTTTCTCAACGATATAAATATTATGAAACATTTTATTTAGCCAAAGATACTGAGTTAACTCCTCCTTCTTTTCTATATAGTTACTGGCAAATTGCAGGTTGTTTTCCAAATTTAAAAAACGATCAAATAATGTGAGGCCAATCGCACGACTTTCAGCATAGATTTGTCGACTCGCGTTTTTATTTAATAATTCAGAAATAGATAAATAGGAAAGAAAACTTAAAACCAGAACAGGGACGATTGCCGAAATAAAATATTGAAGAAATATTTGACGAGAAAACCTGTGTTTATGATTTATTTTTGAAAACATTAAAATAATTTGAAACTAATAGTCAGTTGCTATACCAATAAATGCTCCATTTCTGCCCCTGACTATATCATCTTTACTGGCACTAGCGGTTAATGGCGAGACTGATTTGCCGTCTGGCCCCATGCTATACAAATCATAATCTGAATTTATCGGTACCAGGTTCTTATCTTTGCGTCGTTTTCCTTTTCCTTTTACGGTACTCAGGTTCAGATATTGATAAGGATTACCCCATTCATCTAGAGGTACTTCTCCAAAAACTTCTTCTAGCGAATCAGGATAACGGCCTTTTTCTTTAAAAAACTCATCAATATTAATCTGGATGTCTTCAATTTCATCAATAGCAATGCTTGTTTTGGCATTGTCTGCCATCTTCAGCATGGCCGGCGAAAAGGTTATAACAAATAAACTAATAATTACAAGCACTGCGCCAAATTCAATAATAGTAAACGCTTTATGGCGACTGATAAGTATAGTTCTATTATTATTCACTTTAATTTCAATAGCTTATAATTTTTAATTAATCAATTAATTGAAGCCTTCTATAATATAAATATACTGTTCAGGAATGTGTTTATCTCACATCAAACTATCGACAAATACTTCAATATGTTTAGACGTTTAATTTAGACTAAACTGATAAAAAAGAATCAAGATTAACCGTTTTCAGCCGAAAGATATTTGATGCACTATAATAAAAATCCAAACAATGGAGAAAGACGGAATTTCTATCGTACGCTTAACGTACAGCCAGATGCTTCGCTCGAAATAATCAAGAATAATTACCGAACCCTGTTGCAGAAATTACGCTTGCATCCGGATCTGGGCGGTAAACACTGGAATGCCAGTGTCATTAACGAAGCTTACAATACTTTACGTGATCCGGTGAAACGGGCTGACTACGATAGAGAATTATTACAATGTTATGATTTAAAAGCATTGTCGCGTGGCAATCTTGACAGTAATTTGCACATAGAAAACAGTTCTGGCAGAAGTGACAAACATGGTAATAAAAGAAACTTTTATCGCATGTTTAATATTCAACCGGACTCACCTCAACATATCATTAAAACTAGTTATTTGACGTTATCAAAAAACCCGGATACCCCTAAAGATTTATTAAATGAAGCTTATACCATTCTCAGTAACCCGGAAAAACGGGTAATCTATGACAAACTGCTATCTCAACGTAGCCATGCCTATGCTATAAGTAAATTGACAAATAAACATGATACAACGCTGACTAAGATAAAAAGCAAAACAGTATCGATAGAAAAAAAACAGGTGAACGTAAAAAACATTACAAATTCATACCTTAACTCTACATCAGTTAATCAAAACAATACTTATTATCAACCTGTTATTACCCAATATTGTGCATTCTGTAAAACACCGCATGATCAAAGTCCGTGTGTACATACCGCAGCGTTATGTAACGAATGTAATAGTCCTCTGTTTCCGCCTTCTGATTCTTTTCTAGAACAACAACGTCGAGACCTTATCCGTATAGTCAAAGATCAAGTGATTAGCTTTTATGATTATTGGCCTGGTAAAAAACAAATCGGCACAATTTCTGATATCTCGCCAACCGGTTTGCAACTTATGTCTTCAAAATTATTAAACAAAGATCAAATTATAAAACTGGATGGAGAAGATTTTAAAGCCGTTGGAATCGTAACTTATACTATTACAATTAATGGGCTCGGAACGGAAAAACTACAAACAAGCGGCATTCAATTTCTAACCGTTAATTATAATAAACGCAAAGGTCATTTTTTCTCGGAATCAGCATAATAAAGACTAATTTTTAAAATTATGATTAAATAAGACAACTATTTTAGTTGTTAAACTAATGAATTTTAAAAATTACAAAATTCACGGTCTTTATGATGAACTCCTGACTCCCCGTCTCCAGGCACGTTCTAGTGCGGGCAGATTACTTAAATACCTTAAGAGCCTGAGTAACGAAGAGATCAATAAACGCAAACAAGCTGCCGATCTGGCTATCAAAACAATGGGCATTACGTTTACTGTGTACAGTGAAGGTGAAAATATTGACCGAGAGTGGCCCTACGATATTATTCCCAGAATTATTCCTTCCCGGGAATGGAGACGTATAGAAAAAGGCTTGCAGCAGAGAATGCTCGCCATTAATCATTTTATTGATGATATTTACAATGAACAGAAAATAATCAAGGATAAAATCATACCTAGAGAACTCTTGAAGAGTTCTAAAAACTACAGAAAAGAATGCCGAGGCATGAAGCCCGTTTTTGGTGCATGGGCACATATTTGTGGCAGTGATTTAATTCGAGACAAAGACGGGACGATGTATGTACTCGAAGATAACTTACGTGTCCCTTCCGGTGTATCTTATATGCTGGAAAATCGTAAAGTCACCAAACGTGTTTTTCCCGAATTATTTGAAGATTACAATATTGTTCCTCTAAGCGATTACCCGACTAACCTGTTTGATACCTTAAGCTCAATTTCGCCGAGGCCACTGGATTATCCTGAAGTCGTCGTCTTGACTCCCGGTATATTTAATTCAGCTTATTTTGAACATTCATTCCTCGCCCAACAAATGGGAGCGGAACTGGTTGAAGGCTCTGATCTCGTTGTTGCTGATGATGACTGTGTATATATGAAAACAATTGAAGGTTTATCACGTGTTGATGTGATTTATCGACGTATTGATGATCTGTTTCTCGATCCGGAAGTATTTAATAAAGATTCCGCATTGGGTGTACCTGGGTTAATGCGAGCATGGAAAAAAGGTAATGTTGCTTTGGCGAATGCACCCGGTGCTGGCGTTGCTGATGACAAAGTCGTCTACACTTACGTCCCCGACATGATCAAATACTATCTTGATCAGGATCCGATAATTCCGAATGTACCGAGTTATTCCTGTGATAATGAAAAAGAACTCAAACATGTGCTTGCCAACATCGGAAACCTTGTCGTTAAGCCTGCAAACGAATCCGGTGGCTACGGCATGTTAGTTGGTCCGCATTCAACAAAGAAAGAACAAAAAGATATGGCTGCTTTAGTTAAAGCGAACCCTCGAAACTATATTGCTCAGCCGGTTATTTCATTATCAACAGTTCCAACGTTGTGTGATAACGCTATTGAACCAAGACATGTCGATTTGCGTCCATTTACATTACAAAGCGATAACACCTATGTGACGGCTGGCGGTTTAACACGCGTTGCATTAGTCAAAGGTTCACTCGTTGTTAATTCATCCCAGGGCGGTGGTAGTAAAGACACCTGGGTTATCTCACCGGACAAGGATTAGCGATTATGTTATCCAGAGTTGCAGAACAAATGTACTGGTTTGGACGTTATCTGGAACGTGCTGAAAATACAGCGCGACTCGTTAATGTTAATGCCAATCTTTTACTCGATTTACCAAGGATGATTAAAGTGATTTGGGGTGGTCTGATTGATATCACCGGCACCAACAAGGAATTTTATAATAAATATGAACACGCGAATGAACAGAATGTCATTCGCTTTATGCTAGCAGAAGAAAAAAATCCTGGTTCAATTTGTTCTGCAATTAGCATGGTTAGAGAAAATGCCAGGATCACACGTGAAATTATGCCAAGCGAAGCCTGGGAACAAATCAACGAATTAAATCTTTACGTCAAACAAAATGTAACTGCAGCATTAAAACGTGATGGTCGACATGAATTTCTTGATGACGTTATACACTATTGTCATCAGATTACCGGTTTATTACATGGTTATATGAGTCACGGCGATGCTTATAATTTTATTCGTATAGGTCGCAACCTTGAGCGTGCCGACATGACGACTCGAATAGCGGATATTGGCTGTATGTTTTTAATTAACCCTCGTGCAGACATTCCCGACGCATATGAAAATATTCTCTGGATGAATGTTTTACGTTCACTGAGTGCGTACCAAATGTACCGACAGTATGTGCAAGACAGAGTTAATGGAGAAGATGTACTTGATTTTCTCATGCGAGATGAAGAATTTCCTCGTGCCATTGCACATTGTCTTGGTGAACTAAAGCTTTGTATTAAAAAACTTCCCAACAATGATCATGCTTTGCGCATCATTAACCGTGTACAACGGATTATTAATAAAATGGATGCTGCGACAATCATTGACTCTGAGTTACATGAATTCATTGATAAACTGCAGATAAACCTGGCCTCGGTACACACGCAAGTCTCTAATTCCTGGTTTGATTACTCTGAGCTGGTTCACGAACAGGAATAATAAAAATAGTTTAATACGTTGTCATTCCCGTGCAGGCGGAAATGACTCAAGTAAAGTCAAATTTAAATATTTTCAGGTCTTCTGAGATCAAGACTATAGGGCTGGTCGGCAGGAGGTGCTTCTTGTGATACTTCGATCTTTCCTTGTGTGTGCCCCTGCGGCAAGAAACGATTACTTCGTCTTGATTCAGCTTCACTTGCATTGACAGGAAACGTTTCATAACTTCGGCCGCCTGGATGAGAAACATGATAGGTACAACCGGCAATAGAATGTTGATTCGCTGTATCAACAATATCAAAGACCAAAGGCGTATGTGTTTTGATAGTAGGATGCAAAGCTGAATGAGGGTCCCAGGCTTTATAACGTACACCAGCAACATAACTTCCACGAACACCAGTTGGTCTTAATGGCACTTTGCGACCATTACAAGTCACAATATATCGATCACCTGCCATGCCGTTGATACTTACCTGTACACGTTCAACAGAAGAATCAACATAACGTGCTGTACCCTGCCCTGAACTTTCTTCACCAAGCACATGCCAGGGCTCTAATGCAGAATGTAGTTCTAATTGCATACTGGATGCGAACAACGTACCGATATGCGGGAATCGAAATTCTTTAAATGGACCAAACCATTCCATTTCAAATTTATAACCTGCCTCACGTTGATCACCAATCACCTGTTTAAAATCTTCCCAGACATAATGTGGCAACATAAAACGATCATGTAATTCAGTACCCCAGCGTATCAGTGGCTTTTTGTAAGGTTCATTCCAGAAACGGGCAACCAGGGTTCTGACCAATAATAATTGCAACAAACTCATACGTTCATGTGGTGGCATTTCAAAACCACGAAACTCAACTAATCCTTTTCGCCCACTGGCACTGTCCGGTGAATAGAGTTTATCAATACAAAATTCCGCACGATGTGTATTACCTGTCAGGTCAATAAGAAAATTTCTTAAGATACGATCAACCAACCAGGGCTTATCCGTATCGCCATCAGGTAATTCACTTAGTGCTATTTCAAGTTCATATAAATTATCATCGCGCGCTTCATCAATACGTGGCGCCTGACTGGTTGGCCCGATAAACATCCCGGAAAACAAATACGACAAAGAAGGATGATGCTGCCAATACGTTATCAAGCTTCTTAACAGATCGGGTCGACGTAAAAACGGACTATCTGCGGGTGTCGCACCACCAAGCGTAATATGATTGCCACCGCCTGTTCCAGAATGTTTACCATCCAGCATAAACTTTTCTGTACCTAATCGTGACAATCGTGCTTCCTGATAAATGGTCTCGGTATTTTTAACCAGTTCTTTCCAGTCACTGGCCGGATGAATATTAACTTCTATGACACCGGGATCAGGTGTGACTTGCAACATTTGAATTCGGGAATCCCATGCTGGCGTATAGCCTTCCAGTACAACAGGGAGTTTTAAACTGCTGGCTGTGTCTTCAATAAGATTAACCAGTTCAAGGTAAGTTTCTATATGCGGCAATGGCGGCAAGAAAACATGTAAACGTCCATCACGTACTTCGACACATAAGGCCGTATGCACAACTTCACGATCTGATTTATCTGCTTTCTTCTTTGTTTTTTTCTTCGCCGTTTTACTTTTTTCAGGTAAATCATCTCGTTCTTCAAACGGATCACGTTCCGGTGTTATTTCAACATCATCTGGTAATGTCCACGGTAATGATTCAAGAGGCAAACGAAACCCCATTGGCGAATCGCCGGGCGTTAAGAACATATGCTTGTTACGAAACGGCCAGATACTGCTTTTCCAGAAACCTTTGTTCTTTTTTTCTTCTTTAAATTTTATAGGCAAAGTGTAGCCGGCAACGTCATCCAAACCTTTGATAAATAATTTTTGTAGGCGCGCGCGTTCCAGCGGATCTTTTATTTTATTATTTTCAGGATCGGCGCCATCCGGTAACTTTGCTTCTTTCCAAAGGTAATAACCGGTATCTTCATATCCGGGAATAATGTATTGCTGACTTAAACCGAGTTTATCCGTCAGGTCTTTTATAAAATTTGATGCGTCCTTATCACCAAACTTAAAAGTCTTTGTTTCATCCGCTAACCATTGATAGTCATTCCAGATCGGTTTTCCATCTTTACGCCAGAACAAGGATAAACACCAACGCGGTAAAGGTTCACCCGGATACCATTTACCTTGTCCATAATGCAACATGGCACCTGGCGCAAACTGTTCTTTTAATCTTAAAAATAATTTTCCCGCCAGTTCGCGTTTCTTATCGCCTAAAGCCGCATCATTCCACTCAGCACCTTCCATATCATCAATGGATACAAACGTAGGTTCGCCACCTATGGTCATACGAACATCGTTTTTCTTTAAATCACTATCTGTTTTATTACCGAGTGCCAATATACTTTTCCATTGTGCATCGGTGTAAGGTTTAGTGACGCGTGGATCTTCGTGTATGCGTGTAACTTCATTCGAATGAGCAAACTCAACATTACACGGATCAGTGGCACCGGTAATAGGCGCAGCACTAATAGGATCAGGTGTACACGCTAAAGGAATATGTCCTTCACTAACAAACATGCCCGAAGTTGGATCAAGACCAACCCAACCGGCACCGGGTAAGAACACTTCTGTCCAGGCATGCAAATCAGTAAAATCTTTTTCAGGCCCGGAAGGTCCATCCAATGATTTCATGTCTGCCGTTAATTGAACCAGATAACCGGAAACAAAGCGCGCGGCTAAACCAAGATGACGCAATATTTGAACAAGTAACCATGCTGTATCACGGCAGGAACCAATACCATTTTCCAGTGTTTCTTCGCAGGTTTGAACACCGGGTTCCATACGAATGAGATAACTGATATCTTTTTGTAAGCGTTGATTGAGTTCTACAAGAAAATCAATCGTTGGCTTTTCTGAACGGTCAACGCCAGTAAGCCATTCTTTTAATTTCGGGCCGTTATCGGTTAACTCAAGATAAGGAATCAAATCTTCGGCAAGATGTTCCTCATATTTAAACGGAAAATTACTCGCCTCTTCATCCAGAAAAAAATCAAACGGATTAATCACCGTCATTTCGGCAATAACTTCGACGTGAATCTTTAATGTTTTTGTTTTTTCCGGAAAAACAAATCGTGCCAGATAATTGCCAAACGGATCTTGCTGCCAGTTAATAAAATGTTTTTTTGGTTCTACGTTTAAAGAATAAGAATGTATCGGTGTGCGCGAATGTGGTGCAGGTCGCAAACGAACTACATGCGGTGATAAGGATACCAACTTATCAAACTGATACTCAGTATTATGTTTAAGAGCAACTCGAATAGCCATTGCAAATATCTCTTATGTAATGCCGTCAAGCTACACTGTTTGATAACAGACAGCAAATCAAGATATTCAATTAATAAAATTTTTATATGGTTGTGGAGTAATAATTTCTAATTCAAAACTGTTGTTCTGAACTATCGTCATCATCTTCTTCTTTATAATCCCAATTGCTACTCCAGGCAACGGGTGGCAATTTTTTAAAGGCTTCCTTGAGTAAATTATCCCAGGTTCGTTTTACTTCCCTCAGGTATTCACTGTCATCATCGAAACGATGATACCGTCCAGGTTGTAAACTATTTGCTTCATAGATCGTTACTTCGATAGGCGGGCCAACCGTCAGGTTACTTCGCATGGTTGAATCCATGGATACCAATGCACATAGTGTTGCCGTCTCAAGACTTGATTTCGGTGTGATAATTCGATCCAGAATCGGTTTACCGTATTTATCTTCACCAATTTGTAAATAAGCCGTATCCTGTGATGTTGTAATGTAATTGCCTTGCGGATAAATCATATAACAGGCCGGTTTATGTCCAATGATCTGGCCACCAATAATGAAGTTAGCTTCAAAATTGGCATTACCATTACTGGTGGTCATCTTTTCCTGTTGAGTACGACTAATGTTACCAATATATTCAGCAGCATCATTAATATTTTCAACATTTAACAAAGTCTCATCTGCACCTTGCTTTATGTCACGCTTGATTTGTAAAACAACAGCTTGTGTTGTTGCCAGATTTCCAGAACTCATTACAACAAACTGGCGTTCACCGGGAATACCAAAACCATACATTTTGCTATAAGTACTGACATTATCCACGCCCGCATTCGTGCGTGAATCAGAGACAAAAACCAAACCGGCTTTTAAGGCAACTGCGACACAGTAAGTCATATAATTATTTTTATTCCAAAATTGGGACTGAATAACCCTTAAGCATTCAATTATTGGTCATTTATGCATTACGTCAAGCAATATCAATTTTGTTATATTATGAAACTGATTTATATATAAAATTAATATACTAAATTCAATAATTTATAATATATTTTTAATGTGAAATATAGTTTTATTTATTATTTTAACAAACTATTTTTCCAGTCCATGTAATAACAATTCGATGTGTGTTTCTAAATAGGCATCTAAATCCATTGGTGCGTATTCATCAAAAACGGTTTTCCATATTACTGCGGAAAGCACAGGACTCATAATTACTTGAGTCTTCCAGTTTAATGCAGATTGACGAAACTCACCCGCTTCTACTCCCTGTTTAATAACTGTATTAATAATATTATAAAGACGTGAAATTATTTCTTTGTAATAAAACTCGGTTAATTCAGGAAACCGGGATCCTTCACCTATGATCAGTTTTGGTATATGACGCGCATCGGTTGATAATAAAGCAACATATATTGTCGATAATTGTTCACGTAATATGTCTTTCGCACTTCCCCTGGATAACTCACCGATATATTCCATTTTTTCCAGGTTTGGAAGTAATCGGTCCTTTATAACTTCTTCAAATAACTCTTCTTTTGACTTGAAGTATAAGTAAATCGTGCCTTTGCATATGCCCGCTCGTTTCGCAACATCGTTCAACTTAGTCGCTGCAAAACCGTTTAGAGAAAATTCTTCCAATGCTGCCTTCATGATTTCAGAAGGACGCGCTTCTTTTCGACGACAAAATGTCTTGGTAGTTGCAGTATTTTTGTTTTTAGCTTGTCTCACAATAATGAAATATTCATTGCTTAAAATAACAATCATTCTACAATACTGACTCACGGGTCAGTAATCAATCAAAAATATTTTTTAAATATTTACACAAGGTCGTCATCAAATGGAATATCCATATAAAAAACAAAAACATATAGCCAATTTCTTTATGTTTTTTCTACTTTTTTCGGCACTATCAGGCTGTGAAAACGACAACGATGAAGTACAAATGCCGGAACAAATGCCGCCACAAGTCACAGTAGCTAATCCAGTAATGGAAGAAATTACCGATTGGGACGAATTTACGGGTCGTCTCTATGCTGTGAAATCTGTTGAAGTACGTCCCAGAGTTAGTGGCTATTTGGAATCAGTTCACTTTGCTGAAGGCAGTATCGTCAATAAAGGTGACTTGCTCTACATCATCGATCCACGACCTTATCAAGCAGCATTAGACCAGGCTAAAGCTGAGTTAGAGAGAGCAAAAGCAACTCAACAACTTGCAGACAATGATCTCTCCCGTGCAGAACGTTTATTTAAAACACGTGTTATGCCTGAAGAAGAACTTGATTCCAGAAGAAGTCAAAAATCAGCTTCGATAGCCTCAGTACAAGCAGCAAAAGCAGCAGTTGTTGCGGCACAACTTGATGTTGAATTTACACATATTAAATCGCCAATTACTGGTCGCATAAGTCGTACAAGAATAACTGAAGGTAATCTAGTTACCACCGGTGATAATGACTCCAATATTTTAACCACTATTGTTTCGTTAGACCCTATATATGTTTACTTCACAGCAGATGAACAGGCTGTATTACATTACACACGTATGGATATGGCTGGTGTCCGTAAATCATCAAGAACAACTGCGAATCCAGTCTACTTGCGTTTAGCGGATGAAGAAGAATATTTCCATGAAGGTCGCATGGACTTTGTTGATAACCAACTTGATCTGGCTACGGGAACTATGCGCGGACGTGCAATAGTTCAAAACCCTGACTTTTTATTAGTTCCAGGTATGTTTGCTGATGTAAAACTATTAGGTAAAGGTCCTTATGAAGCAGTCATGATTCCTGACTCAGCTATAAGCCTGGATCAAACCAATAAGTTTGTTTATGTCGTTGATGAAAGCAATATGGTTTCACGGCGTCAAATTAAAACAGGTAACAAACATGGTAATCTGCGTGTCGTTCTACAAGGTTTAAGTAAAGATGATCGTATTGTTATTAATGGATTACAACGTGTTCGTGCAGGAATGCAGGTTTCTCCCGAAGAAAGAAAAATAGAATCTTCATCAGAAGGATAAACTATTATGAAGTTTGGTCATTTCTTTATCGACAGACCACGTTTTGCTGCTGTCATCTCAATATTAGTCGTCATCATTGGTGCGTTATCGTATAGCAGCCTGCCTGTTACTCAATACCCTGAAATAGCACCACCGACGATTATTGTTAATGCCACCTACCCCGGTGCATCACCACAAGTGATTGCGGATACGGTAGCCACACCTATCGAACAGG
The DNA here is from genome assembly GCA_013112535.1 of Pseudomonadota bacterium. Taxonomy (GTDB): domain Bacteria; phylum Pseudomonadota; class Gammaproteobacteria; order Eutrophobiales; family Eutrophobiaceae; genus UBA7359. The sequence goes on along the minus strand of JABFGI010000001.1, from coordinate 454,461 downwards.
AAATTAACGGCATAGAAAATATGTTGTACATGACATCACAATCAACCAGTGATGGCGCGATGTCATTAACGATAACCTTTAAACAAGGTACTGATCTTGATACAGCACAAGTTCAGGTACAAAACCGAATTGCAAAAGCAGAACCAAAGTTACCGGAAGAAGTAAGACGATTGGGTATCATTGCACAAAAAAGTTCGCCCAACTTTATGATGGTGGTGCATTTATTATCACCCGATAATAGTCAGGACGAACTTTACATTAGTAACTACGCCCTATTACAGGTACGAGATCAACTTGCACGTATTGGCGGCATCGGTGAACTGATTGTATTCGGTGCGCGTGAATACAGTATGCGTATCTGGTTAAACCCGGAACGCATGGCAGCATTTCAATTATCAGCAACCGAAGTCGTCAACTCGTTACGTTCACAAAACGTACAAGTCGCGGGTGGTAAGTTAGGCCAACCACCGATGCCACTGGAAAATTCATTTCAATATACGATTACCGCACAAGGTCGTTTTATTGAACCGGAACAATTCAGTAACGTTATTGTTAAACGCGGTGAAGATGGAAGGCTAACGCGTCTTGGGGATATCGCACGCGTTGAAATCGGCAGTAAAGATTACGTTAGAAACAGTTATTTAAATGGTAAGAATGCCGTTGCCATTGGTATCTTTCAGCGTCCTGGAAGCAATGCGCTTGAAACAGCCGATCAAATTATTAATACCATGGAAACCTTATCAAAAGACTTTCCGCCCGGTATTGAATATACCATCGTTTATAACCCGACTGAGTTTATTGAACAGTCTATTGAAAAAGTTTACTTAACAATCATCGAAGCGATCTTTCTGGTCGTTATCGTTATTATTATCTTTTTACAATCATGGCGTGCTGCGATTATCCCTATCTCGGCTATTCCTGTTTCATTAATCGGCACCTTTGCTGTTATGGCAGCGATGGGCTATTCGTTAAATAGTTTGTCGCTGTTTGGTTTGGTACTGGCAATCGGTATTGTTGTTGACGATGCCATCGTTGTTGTTGAAGACATACAAAGAAACCTTGAAAAAGGTGTTGCACCACGTGATGCGGCAAGAATAACAATGACCGAAGTCGGAAGTGCATTAATCTCGATGGCGTTAGTACTTGTTGCAGTATTTCTTCCCAGTGCGTTTCTTGGTGGTATACCCGGTGCATTTTTTAAACAGTTTGCCTTAACCATTTCTGTTGCAACTGTCATCTCTGCCTTTAACTCATTAACATTAAGCCCGGCATTAGGTCGCTTATTGCTTAAAGCACCTGAACATCGTAAAAACGGCAATGACCAAAGCAATGAGAATGTTAAAAAACCAAACCTGTTTTACCGTGGTTTTAATTACTTATTCGATACAGGAAGCAACAAGTATGGAAAGTTAATTGCTTTCTTTGTACGTCGCCCACTCATCATGCTGACCATCTTTGTTATCTTAATCGGCGGTACATATATGATGTTTCAAAAAGTACCGGGCGGGTTTATTCCGCAACAGGATCAAGGTTATTTAATAACGGTCATTGATTTACCCAAAGGTGCGTCACTGGAACGCACCGATGAAGTCGTAAAAAAAGCAACAAAAGTTGCGCAAGAAAATCCGGGCATTACCAATGTTGTCGCGATTGCCGGACTTTCAGCAGCAACCTTTACTACTGCCAGTAATTCCGCAGCCATGTTTGTTTTATTAAAACCATTTGAAGAACGCATCGGTATAGAAGAACAATCTGCCAGTGCCGTTGCCGGTCAGCTTTATGGTGCGTTAAATACCAACATACAAGAAGCGTCATTCTTTGTTGTTGAACCGCCTTCTGTACGCGGCATGGGTCGCGGTGGTGGTTTTAAAATGATCGTCCAGGATAAAAGTGGTTTAGGTTTACCTGCGCTTGAAGCAGCAACATGGCAACTTGCCGGTGCAGCAAATCAAAATCCAAAACTAACGCAAGTCTTTAGTACGATTGATTCCAGCACTCCTCAGTATTATCTGGATATCGATCGCACACGATCTGAAATGCTTAATGTACCCGTAGAAAATGTATTTGAAACGTTACAAATATTTCTGGGTTCCAGTTACGTTAATGATTTTAATTTGTTCGGTAAAACCTATCAGGTCATTGCACAAGCCGATGCGTCCTATCGTTTAGAATCGAATGACATCATGCGTTTACGTGCTGAAAACAGTGATGGCGAAATGGTGCCGCTGGGATCAATATTAAAAGTAAGCCAGATACAAGGTGCTGATCGAATCGTTCGTTACAATCTTTATCCTTCTGCTGAACTACAAGGGACCGGTGTTCCCGGTATAAGTACTGGTGAAGCATTAATAGAAATGGAAAAACTGGCAAAGAATATTCTTCCAGCAGGCATCAGTTTTGAATGGACAGAAATTGCATTACAGGAAAAACTCGGTGGCAATGTCGGTATAATTATTTTTCCATTAAGTGTTTTGTTTGTTTTCTTATTGTTATCGGCGCAATACGAAAGCTGGACCTTACCAATCACAATCATTTTAATCGTACCGTTATGTATTCTGTTTGCACTTGCCGGTGTTTACTTGCGCGGCATGGATAACAACATCTTAACGCAAATTGGTTTCATCGTATTAATTGGTCTCGCCAGTAAGAATGCGATCTTAATGGTTGAATTCGCAAGACAACTTGAACGCGAAGGTAAAAACCATGTTGATGCCGCAATCGAAGCTGCACAAATAAGACTACGTCCGATTCTGATGACGGCATTAGCATTTATTTTAGGTGTTGTACCTTTGATGATAGCAACCGGTGCCGGTGCCGAAATGCGACAAGTATTAGGCACAACGGTATTCAGTGGAATGTTAGGTGTAACAATGCTCGGTTTATTTTTAACGCCGGTCTTTTACGTTATCATTCGCGGTATGGTGCTCAAAGCATCCAGGGAAAGTGCTTAGATCAACTAATTCAAACTTAAGTGCCGATAGAAATATCGGCACTACTAATTAAAATCTCGTTCAATTTTCTTTTTTATCATGCTTGATTGAGCGTCATCTAAGCTTGTCAAAATCAACCTTTCTAATAAAACATTTTTATCTAAAAGATTGCTCTTTATTCATTCAGAAATATATTTATGATCTTTATCTCTGTTAGCAACATATTTACTGATGCAGGTATCATTCAATTCAATACAATAAGCTATACAACCACCCGTATTTTCATTTTCTATTGCGATGCATCTTTCTTCCCATCCTTCTGGTAATGTCGCTGTTTCAAACCCGACACCTTGCGCATAATAGCCAAAACTTTCATGAAAACTTGAGTGTTCCCCTATCACCCCGTCAATCAAATCACTTTTGGAAGGATTAATTTTACATATGATGTCTGCTTCATTTGAAACAAGTAATTCATCGGGAGCTTCAGGGTATTGACCAAGAATTGATTAACTACCAATGACAAAGAATTCTTTTTCGTCAATTATCTTTCCAGATGCTCTGATGATATGTTCCAGGTGTTCTCTATTCATTAAAAATTAATCCTGTTTTTTATTTCTTCTCTTTCAGATTCAGACAAAACACCAGGAAACGGGGAATTACTACGTAAACGATAAGCCTCTTCGCTTTTTGAACTGATTAATTTAGCAATCTTTTTCGGCGGATAAGTTGTCAGTATTTGCAACCATTCTGCATTAGCCAGATTGTTAGCACCGTTTAATTCACTCCATTGTTGTATATTTGATTTTGCTTTTTCAATAATAGCTTCCGGATTTTCTTTAAGTCGTTCAGCAATAGATTGATGCATCGCTAAAGAACGGGCTTCACTCAAGGCATGTCGATCGATTTTATTATTATAATTTTTATCCTTACGCTTCTTCGAGGCTCTTTTTCTTAATGTGTTTCTTTCTTCAATACTTTCACCAAGGCTGTCATTGGCAGCCAGCTTTTCAATATCTTCATCAAGCCCCAAAGTATTTAAAACAGAACAATACGATCCAAATGAAACATTTGGATTGCCATTCTCGATTTTATTCAGGGTAGCTCTGGACAGACCGGAGCGCTTAGCAATTTCAGACGCTGCTAAATTTCTGCGCAATCTCGCCAGACGAATTTGTTCACCAACTCTTGATAGTCGGGATTCCAATTTTGGCAATAATATCGGGGCATTTCTATTCATAACGTCTATTATTATAGACATTAAATTATATTTTGCTAATAATAATTGACGTTATTACTATAAATTAGCCTGGTTTATATTGAATATTTAGTAACTTTGACGTAAGTCTTGGTAAATATTACTGATCCTGCCTGTCTAAGGTGGCACAACCGGCTGTTGCCTGCTCCCATGACTCGACATAACAAGCAGCGATTTGATCCTTGCCCAATATCCGCCCATGATTAAAACCACGACTATTACTGGCAACCCAGGTAAATGATTTATTGTCAGGATAAACCACGCCAAAAAAATTCTTGGTGCCATCAGGATAGGTAAACGTGCCACGAAAACGGCGATCTCGTTGTTCTGTAATATGAACGACCTTCTCTCCCCACTCTTTATAACCCTTTAGATCAGAAACAGTGACATTCGTCCCTTTCCAAGTACCGACCATATTGGGAATTGCATTATTCTTGTCCAGAACATGATGTTTAAACATCACACCGACCAAACCCAGATTTAACAACACCATTATTCCAACGAGCCATTTTAAAGTTTTCATATCACATTCTCATTTGTTGTAACTTTGAATATTCTAACCGTAATTAAAGGAATCTGTCACACTTCAAGTTCCATAATCCAGATATGCCGTAGTGGATAAATAACTTCAATAGCGACTAGCAACGCCATAAAACCCAGAACATAACTCAGTGACAGACTGGTAATAATGTCATCATGAATTAATAAAGCGACAATCACACTGATCGCAAACAAAGGCTTGGTGATAAACAGTCGTTTCGGATGTGCAGCAAATAACTTGACCAATTTGTCCTCGTAATACAAACGACAAGCCAACTCACCTTTTGATTTATCAAGCACCTCGAATTCGAGTTTATAATTATTTCCATCCACTGAAAATTCATGTTTGCTCAAGGTCGACCTTGAACGTTTACTTGAAACAAGATCATCATTGACATAAACGAACTCTTTCCCGGAAAGCGGTGAACCACCGCCACGGAATGACAAACCATTAAACTCGAATTGAAAATCATAACCGTTTCTGATTACCGGCGACGATACTGGTTGATCATTTTCGAATTGCATGGATACATTATATAACTACACTTATATTAATCATCACTGGTAATTGTCACTGGCCCTTTTGTTTTTGACAGGTATCCATCAAAATTAATATCAGGTCATGGATCACTTGGTAACTCATAAGGTACACTTTTCATTATTATGAATGAAACACAACAAACCGAAGAAAACCTGAATCCCCTTTATATCAGCAAGTGCCAGTTCGATCGTGCCGTCATGCAATTCGATGAACTGAAACGCGGCTTGCTTGAATTCCTGACCACCCCGAAACGTATTATCGAAGTCCATTTCCCTATTGAAATGGACGATGGCTCGGTACGCATGTTCAAAGGCATCAGGGTGCTGCACAATCAGGTATTGGGGCCGGGCAAAGGCGGCGTAAGATATCACCCGGAAGTGACCGTCGATGAGGTCATTGCACTGGCAACATGGATGACCTGGAAATGCGCCCTGGTCGATATACCGTTCGGTGGTGCCAAGGGCGCTGTAATTTGTGACGCCAAGTTGTTATCAACTGCGGAATTAAGGCGCATCAGCCGTCGCTATGTGAGCGAACTGGATGACATGATTGGCCCATACATCGATATTCCTGCCCCGGATATGTACACCGATCAACATACCATGGCCTGGTTCTACGATACCTATGACAAGCTTCATCCAGGCGAAAACAACAGGCCTGCGGTAACGGGTAAACCCATTGATCTGGGTGGATCATTCGGCCGCACGGAGGCGACCGGCCGAGGTTGTCTCTATGTCACGGAACGTTACATTACAGTGGCAGATAACCTGCCCTTTGATTCATTGAAAGGAACAACGGTTGCCATACAGGGCGCCGGTGAAGTGGGATCGGTGGTAGCCCGGTTATTCAAGGAACAAGGTGCAAGTATTATTGCCATCAGCGATTCCCAGGGCAGCATCTATAACGACAATGATAACGGCTTGAATCTGGAACAAGCCTTCGAATTCAAACAGGAACATGGCACAGTCGTCGGCTTACCGGATACACGCACGATAACCAATGAAGAACTGTTAGAGCTGGAATGCGACATTCTGATCCCAGCGGCGTTAGGCAGGCAGATTCACCAGGGAAATGCCGGGAACGTTAAAGCAAAACTGGTCGTCGAAGCGGCAAACGGACCGCTAACCCCGGCTGCGGATGCCATACTCCAGGAAAACGGTGTGATTGTGATCCCGGATATACTGGCAAATGTCGGCGGAGTAACAGTCAGTTATTTTGAATGGGTGCAAAATATCGAAAATCAACAATGGGAACTGGAAGAAGTTAACGTCAAACTCAAAATGAAGATGCAACACGCCGTCGACAAAGTCATAGCCCAGTTACACCGGTTAAATGAACAACAGGAAAATCCGGACAAGGAACAGACGCAAAATGTTTGTGGAAAACCAGATTTGAGAACGGCCGCCGTATTCCTGGCGATAGATAAACTGGCAAACGTAACAATGGAACGCGGAATTTGGCCATGATGAAAATAAAATAGTCGGAGTGAATTAACAAAAATTAATCACTCCGCCCTCTTTAGTTAACAAGCCAACTCCGCTTTTGATTTATCAAGCACTTCGAACTCGAGCTTATAATTATTTCCATCCACTGAAAATTCATGCTCGCTCAAGGTAGACAGGGAACGTTTAGTTGAGACAAATTCATCATTGACATAAACGATTTCTTTACCGGTAAGCGATGAGCCACCGGGCGAAATGACAAACCATTAAACTCGAATCGATAATCGTAGCCGTTCCTGATTACTGATTTTAATACAGTTTGATGATGTTCGGACTCCATAAATTCATTATCAAGTTGCCACAACAACAAATCAATTGGCACTGATCAACATAATGTTGCAACTCTTTATTGAATTCTGGAATTCAGTACCAATCTATAAAGTATGAGCAAATCAATTTCAATCTCCCTTTTGCTAATGTGTGTTACTGCTTTTCATGTAGCCAATGCTGCGCCGTTATCCGTCGCGGAGAGTACGCCGACTCAAGAAGCTGCTGTTGTCAAAAACCCCTACGTCAAACCGGTTAAACCCCTGATAGGTGCGATTCGTCCGAATTTCAACCTGCCTGATGTTAATGGCGTGATGCGTGAAATCAGTGAATGGGATGGCAAAATAGTAATCCTGAATTTCTGGGCAACGTGGTGCATGCCGTGTTTAAAAGAAATCCCGGAATTTATTCAACTGCAGGAAAAATACAAAGAACAGGGATTACAGTTTATCGGAATAGCACTGCAAGAAGCAGACGAGATCAAACCCTACATGATGAAAACAGCCATGAACTACCCGTCACTACTCGGCATGGAAAAGGTCAAGGAAGTGGCGAGGTCATTCGGGAACCGGTTTGTTGTTCTCCCCTACACAGTCGTGATTGATCGTAACAGCAAGATTTACTTTATTCGCAGCGGACCGATTAAATACGAGGAAACAGAAGCGTTAATCAGGTCAATATTATAAAGTCAGGTTTGAATATTGATCTGAAACACATGGATTATACGGGTAATCCAATTACTGACATAAACAATTATTAATTATCAAAATACTAGAGTATTAAGTAATACTCTCCCCCGGAATTCCGTCTTTTACATTATTGCTCGTAGCATGGTACTGAAAGTGTCCCGGGAAATACCTGGTTCAATTAATTCAAATTTAAGTGACGATAGAAATATCGGCACAACTAATCAAATGTAATGATTTAAATTTAGCCACTCCGGCACCTTTCACCTTTAATTTAATGTTGTGATTCCATATAACGACGCAACACTTTATTAATACGCGTCTGGTACTTCCCTCCCTGAGATTTGAACCAATCCAGCATGTCGGCATCAAGGCGCAACGTCACCTGTTTTTTTACGGGCTTGTAATATTTGCCAACAACCGCATTACTCCAATCCGTTGTTTCCGGGATGTCTGAAGTATCAATGGCTTCATCCGGCATGGCAGCCAGCTTTTTAATTTCAGCCTTTTGTATTTTTGTACGCTTGCTCATAAATATATCTTTCGTGTTTGGTTGCTTTGACATGAAAAAATCTTTTTCTTTATTTCACTGGATTCCCTAAGTTACCTTTAGTCGTCATACCCGTGGAAACGGGTATCCAGTCATTAATTGCTGGCATCTTTAATTTTATTGTGACTCCATTTAATTTGTACTGACACTGATGCCAGCAACATCTTTTGATCTGGCAGAATGTTTTTTTAATTTCACTTCAACATCCATATCCAGTGCATTAAGAAATTGCATAAGTTTCCCCACTGAAAAACGTCCGGAACGATTTCGCTTGAGGTCTGAAACATAAGACTGACTGATACCTAATACTTGTGCAGCTTGCTGCTGCGTAAGTTTGCGCTTTTCAATGATTTTATAAATCTCATAGATCAAACAGGCTTTTAAAAGTTCCTGCTGGGAATCAGCAAACCCTAAATCTGCAAACACATTGCCACTGTTTTTTTCAAGTTTAACCTTACTCATTCAGACCAGGGCTTCCAAACCTTTTTGCTCAACAAGATTTAACAGCTTCAATGATGGTCCATTTGGTTTTTTCTGCCCTTGCTCCCACTTTTGTACCGTGGATTTACTTGTATTTAAAAACGCAGCAAACACAGCCTGACTGGCTTTATGCTTTAAACGAATGCGTTTAATTTGTCGGGCACTGTATTGCTTAACAGGTGGTAAACATAACGCGTCAAACTCACGCATGGTCATGTCATCCATCAGACCTATCTCATGTAAATCTTTAGCAGATTCGTGTACAACGTTTAATATTTTTGATTTATTCGCCATCGTTTATTACCTCAAACAATTTCTTAGCTTGCAGTGCTTTATTCAAAGCGCGATCACTGTATCCTAACAATTCTCGTGCATACGCTTTTAACGCCTTTAATTCATCATCTTTAATATTGCTCCGTTCATTTTTTGCAAAGCCATACATAAAAAAGGTACATTCTTCCTGCTTAAAAGCTAATAATGTCCTGACACCACTACGCTTACCCCGATCTTGCAGGCTAATCCGTTTCTTGTAGACGTTACCGCCTAAATTAGCATCTATCAGACCATGTTCCATTTCATCTACTGCGATACTGAGAACCTCATCAGATAGACCTTCATTAGAAGCCCATTTGTGGAATCGTTTTGTCTTAAAAATACGCATCGTCTTCCTTGACTGAAAATAATAAGTATAGCACTAAGTGCTATATATGAAAATGGTCATTTTTATTGATTTTACATATGCCCCGAGCATTTAAAGTGTCGATTGTGTTGCGGCACGGTGCCTTCATTACATTCATCCCAAGTGATGGTGTTACCATTAACTAAAGGAACAAGGATCAATGTTTTGTCTGTCAGATCATTGTTTTCGAGTAAAAATAGACGATGCCACCACTTGTAGTGCCAATCGATATCGCGTGTATCATACGTAATTATTATTCGACCGGACTGCCCCACTGACAAAGATTGGATATGTTTAAACTCATCAGGATTCGGCAAATCAAACTCAAGATCATCAGTACTATTGGGGAAATGTCCATATAACGAATGATGTTCTTCTATATCACGCTGAACTTCTTCAACTGCTTTCACACCATCCGTAATAATACTCGCCGCAATAAAACTGAAGTTGTCAGGTGGATAGACCATCGCTCCTAAAATCCCCATGATGGCAAACAAGATAGCAACTTCACCAACTGAGGATGCAGAAATATTACCTTCCTTCAACAAACGCCTGGCTTTATGAATCATGATAATACCGGGAATACCAAGCACACCGACCGGAGCCCACCATAAGAATTCAGAAGTAAAGGACGCTTTTAAATCTGCTAGCGTAAAACCACGCTCTATAAAATAACTCACTATCCAGGCCAACGTGATAAAACAGATCAGTGAACCACAGAGCAACAGGAAGTAAGCAAAAGCACGTTTCGTTTTTGTCATACTTCAAGCTCCATGATCCAGATATGCCGCATGGGATATATAACTTCAATAGCTAGTAACACAGCCATAAAACTAAACACATGGCTTAATGACAAACTGGTAATAATGTCATCATGAATTAATAAAGCGACAATCACACTGATACCAAACAGCGGCTTGGTGAAAAACAAACGTTTTGGATGCGAGGCGAATAACTTGACCAACTTGTCCTCGCAATACAATCGACAAGCCAACTCCCCTTTTGATTTATCAAGCACTTCGAACTCGAGCTTATAATTATTTCCATCCACTGAAAATTCATGTTCACTTAAAGTTGATTGAGAACGTTTACTTGAAACAAGTTCATCATTGACATAAACAGCTTCTTTACCGGAAACCGATGAACCACCGGCACGGAATGACAAACCATTAAACTCAAATTGGAATTTGTAGCCGTTCCTGATGATTGGCTTTGATACAGCTTGATGATGGTCAGACTCCATGAATCTTATTGTATATCTGTCACACCAAATCAGTCGATACTGATTTTTTAATTAAACTGTTAATAGGCAAAAGGCAAGACCTTAGCCCATAGTTCTAACCTATAGTTCGTTGCCACTCATTTTTCCAGCCAATCGCGCATCAGCTTTTTGATCTGTGTTTGATACTTAGTATTGTTAAGTGCTGATTTCGTTTTAAAACTTGCTAATAAAGATTCTGGGATTTTAATACTAATCAAACGCGTTTTATCGTTGGGTTGCTGCATGAGTCGAAAGTTTTCTAAATATTCAAGAATTGCTTCAGTTGAAAATGATCTACATTGCTCCAAATAGTCATCATTAAAATATTGAACGGGTTTCATCTTAATTTCTCCAATGCCTTTATATCTTCAATGTCTTGTTTACGTCCTGATTTTTTTTTCATCTTAATCAGATCATCAATCGCGGAGACTTTAATTTTGGTTCCTCTGATTGTTTTTGTTATTGATTTCATCTGTTTTGCATCTTCAGTAATGATGATATCGACAATCTCAAGGGGGTTATCAGGGTTGCTAAAAGACCAGGCAACAAGATTACGCTTAGTAATATATTCTTCCCGGAAATTAAAGACATCATCAGCAGTGATCGGTAACTTTGATCTTAAACCAATACTATTCAATGCCTTCTCTGCTTGACGATAGGAACGTTGATTTAGTGCAATGACAAGATCGATATCAACCGTACCACGCACTGCGCCATGCAAAGCAACGGCATAGCCACCTACTAATGCGTATTGAACCTTGTGTTTGATGAGGGATTTGACGACTTTCTCAATTATCATGTTTAAAGTATATACCGATATATACCTGAATAAAAAGCACAAAAATTCTCACTCTCTAATGCAAAATTTCATTAGTAACACGGCTTAAAGTCTATTTTTTGACTATGAAATGGCCTGTTTAAGGCTTAAAAGGGAGTTGTTTTTAGTATTTATTTATTAATATCAATGGCTTATGTAGGTTCGACCCAAATATTGAGAGCAACGTGGTAAAACAAATTAGAGAACTACAGAACAACAAGAAATAAGCAAAGAAACGTTTTGCTTTAGTCATACTTCAAGTTCCATGATAAAGATATAGTGCTCTGATTCTTTTTTTATTTATTGGTACAGCTTTAACTAAACCTACACACTTTTTTCTTTTTTTGCCTTTTCCCAATTTTCTTCAAAATAAGAAACAGTCTCTTTTGTTAACAACCCGTCATTACATATCTTTTGAAAACCTTCCAGCATTTGATTTTCAAACTTACGACTTTTCCCTTTGCACACATCAATTAGCGCTGGATATAACTCTGTTGGACGATCCAACGATAATATTTCTAATAAACACGCTGCTTGATTCAAGTCTTTGATTGATTTCACTTGCATTGTTATTGGTCGCCTACTTGATAATACTAACTTATGAATGGCATACCTTGCAGGCTGAGGAATATTAACTAATATCCCCTTCCCTGATACGGCTATCGCAGAGATAGGATCTTTAATTAAATAATCTAAAAATCTCAATGGTGAGGCATATGACTTTAATGACTGCATATATATTGGTTTTGATGTATTTGGACCACCAATTAACGGTGTTAATAAGTCAACTTTAATTTCAGAACCTCTAATTTTGTAAGAAGTTGATGGAGACTTCCTATTTAATGCTGGCACCTCAAGAAAGCCCAATCCAGATTCCATCATCGCTGTTTTTAAATCAGTAGCCTCCTTTGTAACACCTATTGAGATTGTTAAATCAATATCTGCTGTTTTTGCTGTTTCAATTGGAAATTTATAACCAAACATATTTCCATAAACATTAAATGCATTGGAACCAACGAGTACTCCCCCCGCTGCGAATACACCAGCACTTTCAAGCAAAGTTAAAACACGGCCTGACAAAGGATCAATTGTATTTGCTCCTCCCGCAATTAACATAGCGACTAAATCTTCACGTGTTTTACTTTCTTTTTCTGCCTCTTCAATAAGTTTTTTTTCTTGCTCTATAACATCTAATAATTCATTTGTTTCCCTTCCCAAAGACAAATCCATAGTTGTGCTGCCAATTTTTACTCTTCGAATCCAATAAAACTTTCCATCTACTTCTATTCTCTTAAAGCTGACGTCTTTGGTAGCTGCTGTAGGACTATTTACTTGTTCTAAAAGCTGTGCATAAAGCAAAAACAAACTAGGAGATAATTCTTTAATTTTATCCTTCATTAACATGATTTACCCCCAAAACATAAATATAGAGGTAAATATTAATATATATATTTGTTTTTACAAGTAAATTATATAATTTTACCCCTAATAATATTTTTAAGGGTAAATAGTTTATTAAATAATTGTTTTATATGAAAATATATTTAATAAAATCATTTTAATATGTTCTAAAACTTGAGCTTTTACATCAATTTTAGTGGCTATATTTATATTTAAATCAATAACTTGAGAAAATACTCAAAGAATTGTGAAAATAGACAATCACCTGAGAAGTTTAGAAATGCTAAAACGTACGAAATATTTACGAATTTAAAGGATTCTGATCCTGAGCAACCGAATAGGCAAAAGGCAAGACCTTTCCCCATAGCGTTAATATCAATGGTTTATGTAGTCCCGACCCGAATATGACAAATCAATTGACGCCGATATAAACCACTAATTCAAGACTTCGTATCTGACCTCGAAAAGTATCGCCTTTCTCTGGTTTAATACAAAATCTTTAAGTAAATTAAATCTTTATAGAACCTCTAAGCTCTAATATAATTAGCTTATGGCATCAAAGACGCTTTCTAATTCTAACCGCTTTCTCAGTAAAGATTCTGCAAGAACACAGATCGTTACTAATGTTTCATCTAGCACGGCCATCGAAACAGGCAAGCCTGCATCGACTTATATTTCTCGTAATGTTAAATCCGGTCGTATTCTCGCAAAGAGCGACTCAACAACTCGGAAAAAATAAACTTCATCGGCTCATAATTTTGATCATGCCCCGCATGAATTGCTGCAATATATTCCGGTTTATTTTCTTCTATATACCCAAAATCAAGTACAGGCATATCTGCCTGCAAAGCCATAACAGTATTTAGTAGTCGACATAACCTACCATTACCTTCGCGAAAAGGATGAGTAATAATGAATTCAACATGGCATATGGCCATTGCTGATATTAGTTCATCCTGGTTCATCGCAAAACTCTAGCCCTTCCATTTCTTCAGCATCAGTAATACCGAGTTTATTGACTAAAACCAGTTCATTAGAACCGGGTTGATACTCACCTTCTTTATTTCCATTTGATGCGTATCGATCAGTCATCATTTATCGCCAATTTAAGAAAACGTATTCTGCTTCTTATTGTACTCATTTCTCTTTTACATATGCCCGGATCATTGCAGTTCAATTACTAACTAATAATTTATCCTCTACAGAGATAAATATATAACCACAACCTGGATTCAAACATTCATGCTTTTGCAATTCTTCACTAACTTCTTCGAAGTTAGTTCTAGCCCCGCATTTACCGCAAGTAGTAGGTTGATCGTTTAAAATATAACAATCTAGATCATCGATTTTTAATTCCATTCCTTATTCCTCTGGCTCTAATGTCATATGCTAATCGGTAAGATCTATCAACCTTGTGCTTAGATATAGTTTCTCAATAGAATCTTGAGGAACTCTCCATAAAAAACCATGGTCTTTCACTCGTCCTGCTTTTTCAGACAGAGTAAAATCAAGATAAACATTACCGTCCTCAGCCATATTTAGAAAACGAAGTAATGAAGGTGTCTTACAATATAATAATTTGTCAAAGCGGCAATAATGATTACCGTTTTTTGATCGCATAGATGAAACTGACACATAGGCAGATTCATTGTGTTTTGAAAGTAATGCATCTTCTAGAGTACTACCATCGTATTCAAGAATTTCAATTTGCCTTTTGTTGACCACCACATCGTTTTTCGCTACTGACAAATAAAAACCAAGTGAATCTGGAGTATTATTAAAAGAGGTATATAACGCCTTACGTTTTCGCTTCTCATCTAAATAACCAAACTTGTCTAACAATTGTTTTTTATCTTTACATGCTAAATAGCGTGATGGAACTCGTGAGAATAAAGTTTGCAAACTCTTATCGTGTTTTGTTTTAAGCTCAATACCCATAAAGTCAGCGGCCTTAGAACTATTCTGAGGGATACTTAAATAATATTCTAAGGTAAGACCATACCGACCAGAACCTGCACCCCGTATCGGCAAATAATTTCGATGTCGTAATCTTTTAAGTTTCTCGATTAGTATTTCGACTGGTGTTTGGCCTTTTCGGCCTGTGGATTTTAAGTAATCCAATACGTATGTTTTTAATGCAGATTGATAATGCCCCATTGGTCGCAAACCATCCGCATAAGGCAATTTTTCCTCATAAAGTATTGCACTAATATTTTGAAATTTAAACTCAAACGATTTAGGACTACGAGCTGGATGAATTTCTGAAAGCTCTCGGTAAATTGCAGACTTATTAACCTTTTCTAATCTTCGTTGGGCATCAAGCAAACTGAAATAAGCTTTTACTACATTTTGAATTTCTAATTCTGACCATATTTTATTTCTTTGTTTCAAGGTTTAAATTCACCCAAGCAAATGCTAATTCTATTATTCAAATATTTAAGACTGTGGCCAGTTTAGGAAAAGTCTCATCTAACCTCACTTGTCATCTGGCCCACTTATTAAACTCAACTTTATTAAATTTTTCATTACAGAGCTCTTTAAGCAGCACCTGAAAATAGACATCAACTATTATTTCGCACTCTAATTTTGTCCAGTTTCCGCTCATTTTAATGACTCATTATTGTCAAATGTAAGGCCTGACCCCGCAACTCTTGTGTTGATATTTGGTTTTGATGTTCAGAATCCATGTACTTATTGTATATTTATTATATCGAGTCAATCGACACCGATATAAACTACTTATTCAAGATTCAAGACCTGACCCCGCAGCGGAAGTTAGCGATTCTAATCTATCTAGTTCACTATCCATTATCAAATCCTCTAGTAATTCCTTGTCAGATTTAATATCTGGATTTGTTGGGATTATTTCATCCATAGACTAATGTTCTTAGTATGCAATTGTTTATTTTATGCAAAACAAATGACGTCAAATATTTTTATTTATCAATATCTGATATCAACTTTTCGTAATGTTTGCTCGTCTCTTTTTGCTCATTGGCATTGTCTTTCAATAATTGGATAATACGATCGAGTCGCTTATTTGTTCCCATTATTAAAAACGGAAGGACTATCCAAAGAATTACTAGAAGGCCGAAGAAAGCAAATCCTGCTACCCCTACGATTGCTATCAACCCTTCAATACTTTCAGTTTCAGACATAGTTCTTTAATCCTTTCTTTTGAATTAATTTAGCTATTACAATTAAGATCAATCGACACTGATTTAAATTACTTATTCAAGATTCAAGACCTGACCCCGCAGTAGTCGAATTAAATATAGTAAACTTTTTCTTTGTAATATTTGAAAACAAACATATTCCCTCATCTCTTTCACCAACTGTAATCCAGTTGTTATTTTTCATACCATGTTCATATAACATATATTCAGTATCAGAATTCCATTTAACACCTTCTGAATCAATCATTAAACCATTTATCAGCCCTCCCACACCTTCTTGCATAGTTTGACAAAAAATCACCAAAGCTTGATAAATTGCAATTACAGAGTTAAGAATTCTACTATTATCAAAAATCACTCCTTTTATTGGCTTTCTAAACATATCAACAGATGTTTTAGCAAAGCCAGTAAAATCATAAATGGTTTTTCCTATATGAAAATAATTCTGGTTAGAATATATAGTTTCAGATTTCTCTGATTCCCACAAAATGAGTTCAGGCTTATTGTTCTCTAACCTTGCTATTATTAATGACACAGATTTACCTTTTTCTAATGGCAAATTACTTTTTGCCATTAAACTAATTAATGCATTTAAATTAATTCCTTCTTCATAATTTTCATACAAGAAATCATAAATATTGTATGCAGAGTCTGAATCTCCAGCTATAGCGACAGCACAATTAGCATAAATCTTGAGTATTTTTAAAGCGCCATCATAAATAGAAATATTTTTGTTTGAGACTACAGGTTCTCCAAAAGACGAGCATTGTTCATTTACGGATGATTGTTCCGAAAAAACAGTTACTGCTGAATCAGCTACTAGAAAAACTGCTTTATCATTTTTCCAAGCAAAACAAAAAGTCATGTAATCAAATTAATTTTTATGAGATAAGTTACAATCTATGGGAAAGATAAAAAATTAGCCATCACGAATTTAAATGAGTCATCCCCTCTAAATAAATTTTTGCTATTAGGAAATCCAGTTGAGCATTTCAACAACTTCTGGATCAGTAACAACTTGTTCAAAATTTTCATCAATTAAACGTTGTTTATATGTCGCCCATACACGTTCAGTTTTTGATTTAAGCCCTAAATGTACTTCGATATCACCTTTTTTCCACAACCAAATATTATTTTTCCTCAATATTAGATGTAATGCTTGTATTGCCTGTTGCATATCATTTTGTTCAGCTAACCATTTATAAGCCTGTGATGGAGTTAACCCGCCACCATTTTTAGGCAATCCATCATCTGATAATTCAATTTCATCATTTTCTAAAAACTTATCTTTACAGCTATTCAGATTCTGATCCTCCGCATCAATTAAACCGTTTGTAACTGCACCTTTAAAAGCAAAATCAAGATCGACTATAGCTTTGCATGGCAAATCCATTACTTCAAGTACGCTTATTGCTTTTGATGTGTTATCTACACCGCCTTGTCCAACAAGTGCCAATTTTTCTTGCCCAAGTGTTTTGGAATGATGGTGCGAAAAAAGATGTGGGATTAATTTCTTTTCTGTCTTTCCTTCAGTAAGTATTACTTTTTCTGAAAATAAAATAGCATTGGCATTTTCAAGTGAAAACAACAATTCAAACTGTGTTAAAGCATTTTCAATAACTTCGTCTATTGCATCCTTAAGACGTTTTCTAGCATAAGTGCCTCGCTCTAAATGTTTCCTTATTAGTAAAGTATATTTTATATCTTCAGACGGAATCATTTGTGGAGAATGTGTACTGAAAATAACTTGATATCCAATTATAGATAAAGCTTTCAATGCTGAACGTACTTGTTCTACTGCTTGTGGATGCAAATATAGTTCAGGCTCATCAATAAGTAATAAAGTATTGCTTACTCTATTCTGTTGATTTTGTTGTACTTCGGCTAAGTGTCGAATCAATGCCATTTGAATAGATCGTTGTGTTCCATGGCCAAAAGCAGACAAGTCTCTTCTTTGTTCATTTTCATATACTTTTATTGTTCCGCTTTTAAATACTTCTTTTAGTTCTGGGGTAGGAATATGCATTTTAATTTCAATGCCTGGAAATAGTTCCTGAAGCTTAGCGGTGGCATCCTGATCAAACTGATTCAATTCTTCTGCACGATCTTGTCCATCAGCATCGAATCTTTCTTTAAGTCCATTTAAGGCAGTTGTAATTGCTTCTGAATGATTTACTTCAATAGGAGACATTACTTCAGCAATAAGTTTACCTATTGTAGTACTAGATTTAAATTTAGAAACATCTTCAGCAGAATCTTCCATTGCACCAATTTCTATTGGTTCTGGGAAGAGTTGTTTTATAGCATTTTCAATACCTGCAGGATTATTTGACCAATCTTGATTATCCTCATTCCATACCTGAATATTTAAATTTCTAACGCTCAGTGATGGTTCACTTTGTATCCGACGAATCCTAAGTTTTTGCTCAAAAATATATGGTGCAATAGAGTTTCTATGGTTGTCAGTTAATTGCTCAAGAAGTTCTTCATTTACCCCTTCAATATCACCGATGATTTCAATTTCTTGTTCAGCATTATTAAAGCAACTTTTATCAAGACTACTTTTACTAACAAGCCACTTTATTCCATCGAGAATATTTGATTTGCCGGCATTGTTATAACCTACTAATGATGTATACGGAGAAAGTAGAAATTCTTCTTCGATGATTGATTTGTAATTTTTTAAGATGACTTTTGAAATGTAATGCATTTCCTGCTCCTAATTTTCCTTTAAGGATCAATCTATATAGATATTCAGAAGCACAAAAAAAACCGCAGTAACTTTTCAATCACTGCGGCTTTTATTTTCATCATTCATCCCTGATGTCTACTTCGTTTAGTTCTTACTAGGCAGCTTCCACCTGCACCAGGTTATCGGAGACTGTGGGTGAATGACCCATGTCTCCAAACTCGGCGGAACTGGTGATATTGACTGTGCCGTTGTTCAACTGTCGCCAGTAACCGAGCGTTGCAACACAGACACCCGGGTTAACATCGTCAGACACTTTCGCGACACCTTGAAACGCACCGCGATCATTAAACACTCTTACCGTATCGCCATTATTAATATTGCGTGACTCTGCATCGGCTGGATTAATGATGACGAATTGTTCGCCCTGCGCTTTTTGTTTCATGTTGGCATAACATGAATTTAAAAATGCATGGCTCTTTGGCGTAATGATATTTAATGGGTATTTCTTTGCCAGTTCCGGATTGGTTTCGGGTCGTTCATTCGCGCCCATGTAATCAGGTAACGGCGCGATATCTTCGCCCGGTTGAAAGCCTTCGTACATTTGTCTGAACGGTGGTGCAACAAAGTTCTTTGCGCCTTCTACTTTAAAGTTACATTTACCATTCGGTGTCGGGAAGTTGCCTTCTTTATGCGGACAACGATCATCTTTCGTTCCTACCGTTAAACGGGCAAAACCGTTGTTACGCAGGTATTCCAGATCAATGCCGTCGCAGGCAGGTGAATCCCAATCAACAAAGTTTTCCAGACATTCTGAATCCGACCATTTCAAACGGTCCTCGTCGTAGCCCATTTTTGCAGCCAGACGACGGAAGATTTCATTATTCGGTAAACATTCTCCGGGGGATTCCACGCTTTTGGCATTGTAGGTCAGGTATAAATGTCCCCATGAAAGAATGATGTCTTCCATTTCTGCGCCCATGGATGCGGGCAAGACGATGTCGGCATAGGATGCGGTATCGGTAATAAAATGATCCGCTGCAACATGGAAAACGTCTTCCTGTTCCAGGCCTGCCACAACTTTATCCGATTCCGGTGATTGCGTGACTGGATTAGTATTCCAGGTCATGACGGATTTGATTGGCGTCTTCAGGTTTTGCTCGCCTAATAACGCACGACCCAGTTGTAGAATACTCACGACTTGTGTGTCTTCCGGGATCCAGTCCGGACGACAAATCACATCAAACTTGTAGGGATGTTCCCAAACCGGGAATTGCGTGATTCCACCACCGACATGACGCCATGCGCCGGTTAATGCCGGAATACTGGTTACTGCACGAATGGTTTGACCACCGCCGTAATGACGTTCCAGACCGACACCCATACGTATCGCTGCGGGTTGTTCGGTTGCCAGTTCTTTTGCCAGTTTGCGAATATCGGTTGCAGGAACGCCGGTAATTTCTTCTGCCCATTCCGGTGTATGTTTCTTTGAATGTTCTTTTAGATCATCGAAACCTTCGGTGTAGTTATCAACATAATCCTGATCGACCAGACCTTGTTCGATAATGCTGTTGATGACCGCCATGGCTAATGCGCCATCGGTAGCCGGTTTTGGCGCAATGTGCCAATCCGCCTGTTTTGCTGTACGCGATTTATACGCATCTATGACAACAACCTTTGCCCCTTTTTGTTGAGCTTCTTTTACAATCGCCCAGTGATGCAGATTGGTACTGACACTGTTACACGCCCAGATAACAATATATTTTGAATGAATATAACTTTCGACATCGACACCGGCGGTTGGACCCACGGTTAATAACCATGCGGTACAGGAACCTTCACCACAATAAGTACGTTCACATACTGTCGCACCCATTTTATTAAAGAAGGCATCGCCGCCGTTTAAACCATGCACTAAACCTTGATGGCCAAGGTAGCTAACAGGCAGGATTGATTGTGGACCGTATTCTTCTATCAGGGCTTTCCATTTATCGGTAATGGTACCAATGGCTTCGTCCCAGCTAATTTGTTCGAATTGCTTGCTGCCTTTCGGGCCGACGCGTTTCATCGGATGCAGAATTCGATCGGGGTGATAATGGCGTTTTTCGTAATCCTTGAGTTTGACGCACAGACCACCGCGTGTCATGGGGTGGTCTTTATTACCTCTTACGCCTATTACTTTGCCGTCTTCGATATCGAAGACCATCGCGCAGGTATCGGGACAATCGTGGGGACAACCGCCAAATGCGGTCTCTACTTTCGGATTCGCACTCATAAGAACTAGCCTCTCTCTTTTCTCTGGTATTGTTTTGTATTATTATTTTTTAAAAAAATAATAATACTCCAAATTCAATTAGAAAGAACCTACGTGCTAAACACCTGATATTTCTTCTATTTTAATACTGGTTTTTCCACAACCTGGTAAATACTTTTTATCAAACACCGCTTAAGTACGCTATTAATGCAATATCTGCCTGTTTTCCTGTTTTGGGCTATTAATCAAGCGCGAACGCCAGTAGTTAAGCGACTGACTGTAGATATATCGCTGAGCTGGCAATAATTCGATATGAGGATGCTTACATAAGCTTGTTAGTAATTCGACAATATGTCCTGCCAGATGAGTACAGGGATGCACACTAAATTGAGTTGTTAAATAAAATAAACGGGCTTGCATTCGGTCAATATTATTAATTACAGAATCTTCCATTACTTCATTTTTAGTTTCTGATTCAGTTACAACTTCTGTCATTTTTATACTCCCGAATAAATTTTCATAATCATTACTGATTTGTTTAATGGCTTTTGCGTAGTTACTTAATATGTCTGCTTTTTTGTGATCGTTTTGAGATGAACTAAGTGATGCTCGACAGGCTAATAAGAAAAAATCTCTGATTAATTTATTAGTCGTTAACTTGTTTGATTGAACAAGATTATCGGCAGTAATAGATTTACTTCTTAATAAATCACAGACTTCATTTGGTGTCCATTCCACTAAAAAGGCTTTATCCAGAGCTATAATTTTTCTTACCATTATCTTCTAACTTATTATTTTTAAATGTATTATACAAATCACTATTTAAGCTAATGAGAATGATTATCATTTATGTTTTAATGCTTGTCAAATAATTTCTTATATAAAATTTAATAATGTAATATCCGCGAATGACACTAAGAAAAATAAAACAACAAATTAAAGGTACCGTTACTATGGATGGTGAAGGTGTTCAATTAACACGATTGATTGGTTCATCTGAATTGAATATGCATGATCCATTTTTACTGCTGGATGAGTTCAAATCTTTAAAACCGGAAGACTATATAGGCGGCTTTCCTGACCACCCGCATCGTGGTTTTGAAACGGTAACCTATTTGATTGAAGGAAAAATAAGGCATAAAGATAATGCCGGTCATGGTGGCGTTATCAGTTCCGGTGGAGTTCAATGGATGACGGCTGGGAAAGGCGTGATTCACTCTGAATTTCCAGAACAGGAAAATGGTTTGCTTTGGGGTATCCAGCTCTGGATTAACCTGCCCGCTTCTAAAAAAATGACTGATCCGGATTATCAGGAATATGACAAAGATTCGATTCCTGTAGAGCAAAGAGAAAATGGTGCCCTGGTAAGAGTAATTTCTGGTACAACCTCACAAAATACAAAAGGACCAATTACGAGTATTGAGAACCAACAAAACCTGTTTATTATCGAATTAGAGAAAAACGCTGAATTCAAGGAGACAATTGCGTCTGATTTAAACGCTGTTTTATTCGTATTTGATGGTGAAATAAATCTTTTTAGTGCTGATGGTCTTCAAACAGTATCTCAGGGCACGCTAGCGGTGCTTGATGAAGGAGACGAAATAGTCTTATCTACGAATAATCTGGCGACACGTTGTTTACTGGTGTCTGCTCCTCCCTTAAACGAGCCTGTAGCTCGAGGCGGCCCGTTTGTCATGAATACGCGAGCGGAGATTATGCAAGCAAATCATGATTATGAAACCGGTCTTTTTTGATCGTTAATTTCCATTATTCACTTCCAGTAAAATACGCTACAAGCCTTTAATTTCTCTAAAGATTTACCTTTGAAATGCCGTTAATAGAAATTATAACGACAATTTTTAAGGGTATATCATGGCCATATGGAGCTTAAAAGGTAAGAAAGTCCTCATTATCGATGATTTTCAGGAAATGCTATTCATGTTGAGATCAATGATAGCGCCGCTAAACCCTGATTTGGTTTTACTTGCTAAAAATGGTGAAGAAGCTATTGAGCATATGGAAGAAACCAAATTCGATGTTGTCTTTTGTGACTACAACCTCGGTAAAGGCAAAGATGGTCAACAAATTCTTGAGGAAGCCAGGCATAGAAATTTACTGCCTTATTCATCGATATACATCATGGTCACTGCAGAAAACACCTCTGACATGGTCATGGGCGCAATTGAGTATCTTCCCGATGATTATATTTCCAAACCTTTTAACCGAACTGTGATCCATACGCGTTTAAGAAAACAATTGGAAAAGAAAGAAAACCTTAGCGACATTTCACAGGCCTTAGCAGCAAAAAACTATAGAAAAGTAATACAACTGTGTGATTCATTATTGGCAAACAAACCGGCAAACCGTCTTGACCTGTTAAAAATAAAGGGCGAGCAATTAAGCACTCTTGGTGAATACGAAAAAGCGGCAGATCTTTACGAAGACATTATTGAAGAACGCGACATCCCGTGGGCTTATCTATCTTTAGGCAAAGTAAGATATTTTCAGAAAGACTACGATGAAGCGATAGCCGTATTAAAAGGCCTGGTTAATGAAAACCCATCTAACGTAAGCGCATACGACTGGCTTGCAAAAACTTATGAAGCGCTTGAAGACCTGGGTAAAGCAGAGGAAATGCTGACAATAGGCATATCTAAATCTCCAAAGTCATTATTACGACAACGTAACCTGGCGCAATTAGCCTATAAGAACGATGATTTGGAAACAGCAGAGTCTGCCTATAAAAAAGCTATCGATATTGGCAAATACTCCTGCTACAAAAACACGGACGATTATACCAGCCTGGCTAAAACACTGATTGATTCAGACAAATCTGATGATGCAGCGAATATTGCCGATTTGATACTCAGGGATTTTGAAAATAATGCAAATGCTGAAATGGTTGCAGCAATTACAAATAGCATGATTAGTAAACATAACGGCGATACAAATGCCCTTGAAAAAAGTCTTGAAACCGCATTGGAATTAATCAAGCACCATCCTCAAGGTCTTTCATCTGATGCAGCTCTTGAATTAACCAGCTTATGCCTGACGTCGGGGAAAGAAGAACAGGCAAAAGAAATCACGAAAAACCTGATAAAAAATAATCATGAAAACAAAGCTCTGATTGAAAAAACGAAACAAATTTACAGTGATGCAAACATGTCAGACATAGGTACTGACTTAATTGATAATGCAACGAATGAAATTATTGAGATTAATAACGAAGGCGCTCGCCTGCTTAAAGATGGAAAGCTGAAAGAGTCCATCGACCTTTTTATGAAAGCCGCACGTGTGATGCCTGAAAATGTCGTTGTTAATTTAAACACCGCCTATTCAATTATGATGCACATGAAAAAAACCGGGAAAGTAAAAAAGTACTCTCCTCGTGTTTCTGAATATCTGGAGCGAGTCAATAAAGCTGATCCTTCGAATAAAAAATATCATGAGTTAACTGAAATGCTGCAACAAATTATTATCAAGTCAAATACAAAGGCAGCTTGACTGTAAACATAATGCTTTCAAGGACAACAAAATGATTAACTCTGCATCAAAATTTGATTACGGCACACTCATAGCAAGTTCAATTCATGAAGTAAAAAACTCGCTTAACATGCTCCTGAATTCTGTTGACCAGGTTTTAACGACTACTAATCAAAATGACAGTAACATTAAACTTTTTTCCCAGATTCAATATGAAGGCAAACGGGTTAATGATGATCTTATTGGCTTGCTTGCGATATACCGGATAGAAAACGGACAATACTATGCAAACATTGATGAGTACTCTGTGCATGAGTTTCTTGAAGAGAATATTAGCCAGCATAAAATAATGCTTCGCCATAAGCATATTGAAGAAACGCTCGAATGCGACGAAGAACTTCACTGGTTTTTTGATTGCGACCTTATTACTGGCGTAATCAGCAATGTCGTTAATAACCTGTTTAAATATACTAAAGACAAACTACATGTTTGTGCCTTCAGGGAAGGTGATTACCTTGTAATTAAAGTTCTGGATAACGGACCCGGTTATCCAGAAGAGATGTTAATTTTTCATGATGAATCAGATCATCAAAAAAACATCAATTTTGAAAACGCAAATACGGGGCTCGGCCTTTATTTTTCCAGACTTGTCGCTGAACTTCATAAAAACAAAGGAAGAAATGGATACATAACGACGACTAATGAAGGTATTGATGGAGGCGGCTGTTTTTCCCTGTATTTACCCTGAGAAATAGAATACATAGAAACTTATATTATAAAGCTTGGTCAATATGATTAATTTTGACTACTTTTATATTTTAAAGAATGCACTATTCCTTGTTTCTGTTTTTACTTTTTATTTCATTTTCCAGTTATTCATTTGAACATTCTCATGCAGAATACGACAGGTTATTAAGTACTATTGTCACAGAGAACGGCGCTGAAACCACGGTTGATTATGATTACTTAAAAAACAATCCTGAAACACTTAACAGTTATCTCGCAACATTAGAGTCGGTTAGCAAACAAGACTTTGATAGCTGGAATAAAAGCCAGCAACTCGCCTTTTTAATTAATACCTACAATGCCTTTACCTTAAAATTAATAATCAACAATTATCCCGGGATTGATTCAATTCGTGATCTCGGTGGTTTAATATTTTCCAGTCCATGGGACAGAAAGTTTTTTAATCTATTTGGTAAAAAGACAAGTTTAGGTTATATCGAACATGATGTGCTCAGAGAAAAGTACAACGAACCCCGGATTCATTTTGCTATAAATTGCGCTTCTAAAAGTTGCCCTGCTCTTCAGAAGCGAGCATATATTGCCGACAAGCTTGATGAGCAGCTTGAAAATGCGACCATACAGTTTATGCGTAACAACAAATACAATCGTTTCGATCCGGATAATAAGCGACTTGAAATATCATCAATCTTTACCTGGTTTACTGCTGATTTTACTAAAAACGGTTCTTTACAAAACTTTATAGCCCCCTACATCAGCGATGATCCGAAAATTCAATCACTATTGAAGGATGATAAAAATAGTAAAAACAGTTCTTCAGGCATAGGAAGTTCATTGAAACAAAATGAGATTAAAATTATTTTTCTTGATTACGATTGGTCATTAAATAAACTTTAATAATAATTATGCTGCAAAAAAAATGGACTGAATCAAAGCAAGCTGCCAGGCAAGCAATGATTGATTGCGGCTACTGGTCAAACCAGCAACAGATGGGACGCCGTTGGGCAATAGGATGTGTCGCGCTTGAAATCACCCAGCGTTGTAATCTTGACTGCACTTTATGTTATCTATCCGAACACTCTGAAGCTGTTGCCGATATCCCCATTGAAGAAGTATTCAGACGAATTGATGAAATTTATACCTTGTTTGGTCCAAATACAGACGTGCAAGTTACGGGTGGCGATCCGACGTTAAGACAGCGAGATGAATTGATCTCTATCATTAGTTATATCAAGCAAAAAAATATGCGTTCAACATTAATGACGAATGGTATTCGTGCAACACGGTCGTTGTTAACCGATCTGGCTGAGGCGGGTTTATCTGATGTTGTTTTTCATGTTGATACAACACAAAACATAAAACATGCTACAGATGAAAAATCATTAAATAAAACGCGACTAAAATATTTAAACAACACCAGGGGTTTGGATCTTTCTGTAATGTTTAATACGACTGTTCATCAGGGTAATTTTCATGAAATTCCTGGTTTGGTTAAATTCTTTAAATCACAGTCAAATTCGATTAGAACCGTTTCATTCCAATCACAGGCTGATACTGGCCGTGGTGTCGCTGACAAACGTGATGAAATCATTACGCAAGATACGGTTTGGAAAAAAATTGAAGAAGGACTGGAAACAGAATTGAATCACAATGCCATTATCGCTGGTCATAAACATTGCAATCGCTATGGCATGAGTTTGATAACAAACGATGCAGCTTACGATCTTTTTTCTGAATCCGGTTTCATTAGTGAACTACATGCAAAAACATCACACATCACACTTGATCGAAAACATAAATGGAAAACCGCAAAAGAAATTATTTACTGGAACCTGTCGAACCCTGCTTATTTATTAGCCGTTTCAAGATGGGCATTACGTTTTCTGAAAAGAACAAAAAACGATTTAGTTAAAAGTAAAGGTAACGTGAGCACCTTATCTTTTTTTGTTCATAACTTTATGGATGCATGCAATATTGAACAAGAACGTGTTGATGCTTGTGTATTTAATACGATGACCAAAGATGGCCCTGTCAGCATGTGTTTACATAATGCCAAACGTGATGAATTTATTTTGCAGGCCATACCCGTCAAACACGAAGAAAAAATTAAATTCTGGCATCCGCTTGAGGCAAAATTTTATGAAAAAAAACCGGAAATTTTGAAAGAAAACCCGGAAAAATACCCCCTGAAAAAGCGAAAGGGAAAAAGTCGACTATGTCACTGTTTAGACAAATAAAATCACTTATTTGATCTATTTTTTCGAAAGTTTTGCACATTTTTCTTATGCAAAAAACACCTGATTCTTGATCCAGGTTAAGTTTCTGAATTACTTAAAATTTTGCCGTCATTTTTCGCCAATACAGCATTCCCAAGTTTTGAACAAACGATTCGTTGCCAGCGGGTCTGTCTGATGAGAAACATCGTTTTATTGCTTTTAATTCCTCTTCGACTAATTCTGATGTCATGTAATATCTCCAATCGGAAACACGTTTCAACATGGGTTACACGGAAACCACCTGGTCATCCTGAGCCAACAGATGGGCTCGTGCACTCAACAACTGCCAATCCTCAGGTCTAGCACATAGCTTTGCTTTTACTGGATTTAACTCAACATATCGAACCGTTGCCATCAAATATTGCTCGTCCATGACGAATGAATGAAATAGTCACCCGTATTAAAAAATGTTTTCATTCGTCGATTTCCACGTTGTGTTACATGATGTGGATAATCCGGAACAACTAATCTAGGCATCCTTGCCATATTTAACTCCTGTTTAGTTAGTTAAACAAACGATTAAAATCTTTTGCAAGAATCAAGTAAACTGTCACCTAAATTCCCAGAGTGACCCCATGAGCATCAACAAATAAGCAAACATTAATTTTTTCCAGCTTCTTTTCTATTTTTAATTATTTGAAGTTGTTCGGCAGCTTTTTTGGTGTCTATTTTTAAAAGTATATGTTCTACTAGACTAAAATTTGCCTGCTCATCTTGCTTATAAAAATCAGTTAAATATATATATATACTTTCATCAGTAACACCTTTTATTCTGTCCCATGCCGCATGCATAGCCTTCTCTAACTCAAATATTTTAAAAAACTCAAAGTTTCTATTATCTGAAGAGCATAAACACTTTATTAACTGAAGAGATGTTGAATCAGGATGTTTTAACATTAACTTTAATGCTTTAAGTCTTACTGACTTATTCTTAGAATATAATTTTTCTTCAATTTGACTTATGTTAGACATCTATTCAAAACCTATCTTTATTATTTTATTAATATGTTCTACTGGAAAATCATTGAGATACTGATTAACCTCTGCAATTTGACTAGTTGTAAAATCTGTCAAATCAATGACCGTGTAATCATTAGATTTTAATAAATGATCATCAATTGATGCAAAAAACTCGTTAGGATTCCAAAACTCCGAAGCTTTTGGGTTACCAAGAGCATCATACGAGCGACCTAAATCATCTACATATTCAGCGCCTATGTGTTCACTTTCTTTAAGTTTAATACCAAGTTTAGATTCAAGTCGTTGACCCGTAGCCAATTCTACATCCGTTAATCTAGTTGAATTTCCAAGTCCTGACTCAAAGCTCTTCCCAGTAAACTTATCGATAAACGCTCTAAATCCAGAAGCTGTTTTAATTAATATCTTTCCTACACCATATTCAACAACTGATAGACCAGCTGAGGTTAATACATCACCTAATGGGTTAATTTCTCCCGGATGAGTATCAGGATTAAACGATGCTAATACATTTTCTCCTGAAGCTAATTCATATTCACCAAATGTTTTTGAAAGACCTTCAATAAACCGTGCTGCTTCAAGACCAGTAATAGTGACACCACCAACTGTTATTGCACATCCAAGACCAGTGGTTGGACAAGTTGGTGCAGAAGCAACAGTTAAAGCAACACCACCAACTGTGCCAACACCTGAAGATATTGTCTGTACAGTGCCTACTGTTCTTTCAACACCTTCTTCATGTCGTGTTAAAAAATCATTAATACTATCTCTGTTGGTGTATACAAATAGGCCATTATAATAATGCTTTGAAATTGCTTGATACGCAGGATCATTATTTACACGAAGTTGCTCTCCGTAAGCTTGTTTTTTTGCTATTTTTTCATAATTAGCATCATTGGTTGATACACCTTCTGAACAATGCACAAAGGCACAGGAGACTGCTTCAAGTTTAGCTATTAACTCTTCTTTCTCTGAGTCAGAAAGGTTTGATTGATTAACTTTGTCCTTTTCACCTTTTAACGCTATTGCTTCTTCAAGATGTAATTGTCTATTAAATCGTTCAACTTGTATTCCAGCAGTTATTGCAGAATCCAAATCTTCTCCCGCTAATAGTGCAGCAATACTACTTCCGAAAAGTACCGTTAATTCTGATTCAACTTTCGTTAATTCACTATTACTTAAATGTGGTGCCAAAAATTCTGCTGTTGCCGCACCCAAAGCACCAGCAGTACAGCTACCCCCTGCTAAAGATTGTGCTGTACAACCAATAGTTGCATGGGATAAAATTTTGACTAACCCACCTTCTTGTATTTCACCATTAGAATTGCGTTGCAGATCACCAATGTTACCAATTAGTTCTGTAGCTAAATTACTTGTTGTGACATTTTTAAATGAATTAAGAAAATTACTTGCAAAGTCTCCGCCATTTAATGCGGTATTCACACCGCTACTAATCACACTGTCGACGATGCCTTTCTGGATGTGTTGAGCCAGAGTCAGGTTATTGCCATCTAAATTTAGTTTGGCATCAATGCTATTGGTTAAGCCTGCGGTTAAACTGGCTGTGGCAATGGAAAGGAGATTGTCCGATGAAAGGATGTCTTTGAAGGTCGCGCCAATATCTCCGCCATTGGCAATCAGGCTTACCCCGGCATTTTGTACCAAGGTTGTCATGCCTGCTTCAAAGGCGGCTATTCCGGCTGCGCTTTCTATGCCAAGGCTGGTTGCTAAATCAGCAAAGCCTAATCCCCCGCTAGCAATACCAATCGCCATGGAGATTAATGTGATGCCTGGACCACCTATACCCGACTCATGTTGACTCCAATACTTGTGTTGTTCTTCGATTGTTTTCCAATCTATATCATCACGATCACGTAACTCGGCCATCCATGCGAGTTCGGGGAGTTGCGAAAGGCTTTTGATTGAATCTTGCAGACTGCCGTCGTGTTTCAGTTCAATAACAACACCATTGCCTGCATCGATAAGTATGTCACCACCGGCTGTTATTTCTGTATGTCGAACTTTTTCTAGATGGTGGCCTTCGTTACCTGACTTCCAACTGACAAACCCTTGTTTGTGATATTCGGAATGTTCATAGTCACTGTCTTTTGTTGAACCTAATGTGACAGTGCCATCGACAGCTTCTAATGAAACGTTGCCATCAGCTTTAAGTTGAGGGGAAAGTAAGGCCAGGTTTTCTTGCGCTTTTAAATTTAAATCACCGCCAGATTCTAATTGAGCCTGAAGGTTTGTTACTTGATTGCGATAAAAGTAACGACTACTGCTACCACCAAAGAAACCGCCGCTTTTTTCACTCTTACCTTCTTGTTCAGAAGTATTAACAACAGTATCGACAATCAGGTCGCCACCAGTACGAACGGTTAAGTTATCACCGCTTTTTAATTTACCACCCTGGATTAAAGTGAGTTCATCACTATCTATTTCCAGGTTTCCACCTGCATTCAAGTTTGAAGTAGAGTTTCTTGTAAATTTACCCCAATGTGTTCCATTCACATCTGAGTAATACTCACTTTTATCTTCCCTGGCTCCAATAAGAACATTGTTTCCCGCATCCAGTTTTAAATCGCCACCTGCTTTGATATCTGAAGCGATGTTACGAATATTATTACCGGCTCCTAATTTAACATCGCGACCAGCTTCAATTTTTCCGCGAGAAAGTTCTCTCGTTTCGAAATTACGGGCACCATATGTTGATGTAGCTGAAACTCCTTCATTGGAAATATCGCCATATGTTGAACGTAGCTCTAAATCATTTCCGGCCGTTATTGCACCACCATTATTATTAATTCCAATTCGGGCATTCATTACCAAATCATCAAC
Organism: Pseudomonadota bacterium; assembly: GCA_013112535.1. Classification (GTDB taxonomy): domain Bacteria; phylum Pseudomonadota; class Gammaproteobacteria; order Eutrophobiales; family Eutrophobiaceae; genus UBA7359. The sequence continues at coordinate 423,111 of JABFGI010000001.1, read as the reverse complement.
CGCATCAATAGTGCCGCTGTTGTTAATTCCGAAACCCGCGTCAATATCGATATCGTTTGCTGCCATAAGTGCGCCGCCTGGCGTTAATGCCATACGAGTACTATTTGCCAAATAGAGAACGGGCACCATCGCTCTCTTTCCATTTATAGATTGCTCAACGTACCAAACGATATCGGAATTAAGTGCGTCAATTTGTGCGGGAGTTAATGCAACACCAAACGCGAGTTCTTGATTTTCAGAAACTTGCAGGCCGTTATCTAAAAGCTGTTTCATTTGCTCTATGCCATTACTTCCATACAGAAATCGTTGACTTGTTTGATCTCTTACTTGTTGCTCAACTAACTTTGTTTCGTAAAAAGCATCGCCTAAAAAACGAACTTCATCATCCAGATCATAATTTGTTTGATTTAAGAAATAGTCCGAACCAAAGAATTTGCCAAAATCAACAAAACTCGATCGCGTTTCAACAATATAATCTGCGAAATCTGGTGCGGTTATAAAAAGGCCATTCAAATGATTTATTGCTGTTAATGCCTGTTGAACCGGGCCAGCATCAACCGTTGCAGGGTCAAGCAGCAGGTTGGATAAACCTTGAATACTTGCTGGCGTTACACCTGTATTGATGTCACTCGGGTTGGCGAACGCTTGTATATTTGTATTATCTATCTGTGCGTTAAAGTCACCATTGATACTTCCTTCCGCAAGAAAGGTAGAACGCACCGAACCTTCAGAGGTGCTAAAAATTAATTTATAAACATTTAAATCAGCAAATGAATTAACGTTAATTCCTCGTCCACCAATCCTTCTCACACCATCATTGGCAACGGCCATATAATAATAATTTGTGAAAAGGTCATATCCGGTATTACTAAGACTGTTACCGGTCAAATTCATATCACCACCGGCTGCAATTTGACTGCTATGGTTTGTTATTGTGTTTGCATCTATGCTCAGATTATCTCCTGCTGATATTAATGCTGCCGCGCTACTGTTTGCGGGGTCAAGTTTTGTGGTTTTACCTTGCACACGAATTTGTCCATAAACCGGGGCACCATCATCATCGGCCATACTGTAGTAACTCGGGTTATACGTTACTGGATCAGCAGGATCAGGTACCGTGATAAAATAATTATTAAAGTAGGCATACCATGCAGGACTTGCGATAAAATCTGGTGTACTACCAAGCGCGGGTAATGTTCCCCATTGTGTTACATGGGTTTGGTTAAACGTAGTATTTTGAATGATATTGAATCGGGCGCGTTTATTTTCCAGCACCTTTGTTTTTAAAGTTATGTCGCCAACTTCAGTTTCGATAATGCCTGAATCATTAGTAATACGTTCCGTTTTTTCACCTACAGTATTCTTGGCGATCATTAGATCACCATTTACTAAATAAATTGCACCTTCATTGTTATGTAATACATTATTGACATACAACGACATGTCATCCTGACTATAAAGCAAACCACTGTTGGTTAAATTGTTATTAACATTTGCTAATAAGTTTTTTGCCGTTGCAATTTCACCGGCATTATCGATATCGGTGACATCTAATTGCATATCAAGCTGGGACAACAGCTTTGCACTTGAAGTATTACTAAGTGATGCTGCCGTTAGATTTAGTTTTCCATCTGCACTAACCTTCCCAGTGTTATTTACAGTAGTGCTATTAATGTCGACATCGTTATTACTACTTATAGTCCCATCGTTATTGAGTGTATCAATTAATAGAGTTTGTGAACCATCAGAAATAATTTCAGCATTAGTTTGATTTTCTAATAAAGCTGTTGTCAGTTTTAATGTGTCACCTGACTGAATGGGTTTTTGATTTGTTAATCTTGTTGTTGCGGTTATTTCCGTTTCGCCACCTGCTACAATATCGCCCTGGTTATCTAACGTGGATGTGGCTATGGTAAGTCTATCGACAACATTAATAATTGAACCGTTATTATTTATAGCCGTTGTATTTAACGTTGCCTCATTTGCATTGATTTTTGCATTCGTCGCGCTAAACGTTGTGCTATTTACTTTTAATTCTGCACCGGCTTCCAGTTTTCCCTGATCGGCAAGGCTAATAAAGTTTCCTGTGAATTCTATATTTTGTTTTGCTATAGTTTCAGTAATATCAATATCATTATTTGCAGCATTTAATTTAACCGCGCCTTCTGCTGTTATCTTTTTTAATGTGATTTTGCCATCAGCGGATAATGACATATCACCTACATTTGTTGTAACAAAACCTTGCAGGTTGACACCCACACCCTGCTCTGTTCCGACTAACGCTATACGGCCAACATACATACCGCCAAGTGCTGAAGAATCCAGTGCAAATGTTGGTTTAGCGCTTCCATTATCGGCTTTCTTTGTTGCCGCTCTTGTTGCGTAATCAATTTCAGTTCGTCCAGTAACCATATTCACTGTATTTGCATGTAGTTCAGCATTAAGTGAAATACTTCGCGCCATAATGTCGACAACATCTGCTTGCGTTGTATTTAAACCCAATCCTTCAATTGCAACATCTCCTCCATTCACATCAAATCCTTGTAACGCTCCATCAGTAATTTGTGGAAGACCCGTTGTTAGCGTTGCTCTTGGTGTATTAATGAATGAGCCACCATTTACATTAATTCCGTTTGGATTAGCAATAATGACTTCAGCACGTTGACCATGAACTTCCAATGGACCATTTAATGATGATCTCCTGGTACCCGTTACCTCATTCAAAATGACGCTCGCCGCACTACCTCCCATTAACCGTGGGTTGTTAGCAATGACGCCTCCAATCTGAGATCGTTGTACTGTTTGGCTGTTATTTAAAATAAGACCTTGTTGTTCAACATTAAAATCGTGGTATTTATTATGCGATAAGCCTTTTGCATTTGGTGGCGCGATATTAATGATAGGCACACCATTCGGTGCATTTAGAAGTTGTCCTTGTTGAGATGCAGCTGCAGTTGGAACGACATTAATACCTGCTGCGAACGTTAATGTACTGGTAAATAGAAACCATACTAACGTTAATATGCGAGATTTAACCATTATAAAACATCCTTATACATATCTATATTTTTCCTTTAATAATTCAATGCGACATTGAAATATGTTTCGTAACTTTCCTGAGTGATAAAGCCGGGGGATGATATTGCTTTTGCAAAAATCCATTGCGTTGTTAAATACTTTCCATGACTGTGTATGCCTGCAGCGATACCCTGCATAAATCCGCGTTCAAGCGTATCAGTATCGTCTTTCTTAATTGCACCTACGTCATGAGCTAAAGACAAACTTAAATCACCAACAATTGTTTTTATTTTTGACTCTGGCAAAGAAGGTAAAGATAAATGAAGTGAATTTCTTAAATAACCACCCGTGTCGCCGGATATCGTTTCGTTTTTAAATCCTTGAACAGTGTATTGACTTCCCAGGCTTAATTGTTCAGAACCATAAAGATGGTTATCACTATGTTGAAAATGAAATTGACTTTGCCATTGTAATGGCCATTCGCTAATAGATATGGGGCGTTGATAATTTAAGTCCAGCGTATATTTATCAAATTGCGCTTCTGGCGTATCCGGAGCCAGGTTATCCGGATCTTTTAATGCAGAAAATGCACGAAGACCACGCTCATAGCCTAAGCCAACTTGTATCACTCCTCCTAACAGCAGGTTACTGTGATTTATAGAAACAGAACCTATTGCTAACTTTCGACTTCCTACTTCAATACGATTACCTTCAATGAAGTTATTAATCTTTTTCGTTGTTAGTCCGGCATCTATGCTTGTTTTACTGTTTTTATCACGATGCAATATTCGGTTTACCTTAACAGTATAAGTAAAACTATCACCTGATGTTTCAAACAAAGTATTAAGCCCGGTAATTGGCGTAACATATTCGAAGTAACTACTGTTTGCCGTTAATGTCCAATATCCCCATGGCACTGACATTAAAGCAGACAGACTACGACTTTTGCGCAAATTTGAACTTAAATTGTCTGTGCTGTAATTGAATACCCATAAGTCATTAACATCGAATAAATTATCTTTTTCGAAACGTAACTTACGTTGAACAGTGCCTGTTGAAGACTGCCCTGAATTATCTGCTCCTAAAGAGACTCTCCAAGTTCTGCCAGGTGTATTATTTATTTTAACGTCGGTACCACCAGACCTTTCTGCAGGAATCAACTCAACTGTCGCATTGTTAGAAGAAAGTCGATTTAATTGATCCAGCGTTTGTTCAATATCTCGAATATTTAAAACATCATCCGCTGCGACAGGCGATGCAGACCTGATTTGCCTTTGCTCTTGCTGCGAACCTTCTCCAAGTTGGACTCCATAAATTTGCCCTTCCAGAACATGAATACTTAACTGCCCTTGACTGATGTCCTGTTCTTGTAGAAAAGCACGACTGGTTACAAATCCATTATCAATATAATGATGTGTTACATCATCTACCAACTGCTCGATATCAACCAGGGTGATACAACGATCCAGGTATGGCCCTGTTAACTCTGCTTTTATTTTTGACGAAAGTAGCGTTGAGTTTTCAAATGCAATTATATTGACTTCAAAACACGACAACTCTTCAGCAGACTCCTGTATTGATACAGGTATAGGAATTTTGATATCAATTGATGAAGGCGCTTGTTCTTTTAATAAACGATCACGGTCAATTGCATCCTGCTGCTGCTGCTGTTGTCTTAACAAACTGTCCTGTTCACGTAGAATTTGAGTTTGTTCCGGTAATGTAGGTGGTGCAGCAAGAACAGTTGAATAAAATATGAAAAATATTCCGAAAATATTTTGAAAGCGCTTAATTATTTTCCGTTTTTCGTAAACAAAAACACGAGCACCGATATATCGGCACCTTCCCCCATGTATATCCATATAAGAACATCTTCAATTTTTATTATGTATTTAAACTAAATGAAAGATTAATTTAGTCGAAGTATATAATTTTAAAAATGTGAACTGTGTCAACTTTTTGAATTTTATTCAGTGAGGGCTAGCAGGAATAATTCCTAAATTAAATTTCATAAAAATTGAAGAATACAGAAAGGTTTTATTTCAAATAATTTCACAATTTTATTCACTAATTTGGTAAAGAATAAAAAGTCGACTATGTCACTGTTTAGACAAATAAAATCACTTATTTGATCTATTTTTTCGAAAGTTTTGCACATTTTTCTTATTCAAAAAACACCTGATTCTTGATCCAGGTTAAGTTTCTGAATTACTTAAAATTTTGCCGTCATTTTTCGCCAATACAGCATTTTTTACCCAGCTTATCCACAGGTAATACGTAGTTAAATCACAGGGCATTCCACATCATCTTGTGGTTTAATAAGCGCTTGACCACATTTTATTGTGGTGTTATACATTCGCTTATAAAGTAAACATCAACAAGTTTCGAGCTATTTTCATTAACTTGAAACAATAAAAAAAATAATCTGGAGGGGTAATAAATGGAGGCGGAAGGTTCTGCTAATACAGCGATGTCGACTGGAACAGCCGATAGCAATATAAACACTGGTGCGACTGACGCTAATCCAAACCTTTATCAGACCGACCATTTAGCCAATCAACTGGGGCATTATCGTGTTATTCGACGTAACGGTAAGGTTACTTCTTTCGATTTAAGTAAAATCTCTGTTGCCATGACCAAGGCATTTATCAATGTCGAAGGTGGCACAGCAGCAGCCTCAACTCGTATTCATCAAACCGTAGAAGCCCTGACAAAACAGGTCGTTAATGCCTTGACGCGACGTATGCCAGACGGCGGCACCCTGCATATTGAAGATATTCAGGATCAGGTTGAATTGTCCTTGATGCGTACCGGCGCACAAAAAGTAGCGCGTGCTTATGTCATTTACCGTGAAGAACGTTATCGTGAGCGAATTGCAGCCGAAGAAGCAGCGTCTACAAAACAGGATTCCTCTCAAGAAACACAACCGCTTGAGATTAATGTTAAGCGTACTGATGGTAGTAAAGCACCCCTGGACATGGTGCGTTTGCAAGCCATCATCAATGAGTCCTGTGAAAACCTGACTGAAGTCGAGGCCTCGTTAATCACCAAAGAAACCATGAGTAATTTATTCGATGGTATCGATGAAGCTGATGTGAATCATGCGTTAGTCATGAGTGCCAGAACCTTAATTGAAAAAGATCCGGATTATAGTTATGCCGCGGCAGGGTTATTACTCGATAAATTGCGCCAGGAGGCCCTGTCTTTTATCAATGGTACAAATACCCAGGCAACCCATGCGGAAATGAAAGAACTCTATGCCGGTTACTTTAAATCCTATATTCAACGAGGTGATGAACTAGGTTTAGTTGATCATGAGCTGGCTAAATATGATTTGGAACGACTCGGTGCGGCATTAAATGCAGATCGTGATCATCAGTTTACTTATCTTAGCCTGCAAACGCTTTATGATCGTTATTTCATTCATTCGGAAGATGATGTTCGCTTTGAATTACCACAAGCCTTTTTTATGCGTGTGGCTATGGGTCTGGCTATTAATGAACTGGATCGTGAAGCACGTGCGATAGAATTTTATGAATTACTGTCTTCGTTTGATTTCATGAGTTCAACCCCTACCCTGTTTAACTCGGGGACTTGTCGACCTCAATTATCAAGTTGTTACCTCACGACCGTACCTGATGATCTTGACGGTATTTTTTGTGCCATTAAAGATGATGCCATGCTATCTAAATTTGCAGGTGGCCTCGGTAATGACTGGACGCCAGTTCGCGCTTTAGGTGCGCACATCAAAGGCACTAATGGTAAATCACAAGGTGTTGTTCCTTTCCTTAAAGTGGCAAACGATACCGCTGTCGCAGTGAATCAGGGCGGTAAACGTAAAGGTGCCATGTGTGCCTATCTTGAAACATGGCATTTAGATATCGAAGAATTCCTCGATTTACGTAAGAACACGGGTGATGAGCGACGTCGTACACATGATATGAATACAGCGAACTGGATTCCGGATCTTTTCATGAAGCGTGTTGCTGAAGAAGGTAACTGGACCTTGTTTTCGCCACATGAAACACCTGATTTACATGATCTTTATGGTAAAGCGTTCGAAGAACGTTATACCGAATACGAACAACAAGCAGCCGAAGGCAAGATTAGTAACTTTAAAGTTATTGCAGCAAATGATTTGTGGCGCAAGATGTTGTCCATGTTGTTTGAAACAGGTCATCCCTGGATTACCTATAAAGATCCTTGCAACATACGTTCACCACAATCCCATGCCGGTGTTGTCCATTCGTCAAATCTTTGCACAGAGATCACATTGAATACCAATGATGACGAGATCGCGGTTTGTAATCTGGGATCTGTCAATTTGCCACAACATATTGATGAAAATGGTTTAAACGCCGAAAAACTGGAAAAAACCATTAATACAGCAATTCGTATGCTGGATAACGTCATTGACTACAACTATTACAGCGTACCCAAGGCAAGACGTTCCAATTTACGTCACCGCCCTATTGGTCTGGGCATTATGGGTTTTCAGGACGCATTATATAAACTGCGTTTACCTTATAGTTCTGAAGAAGCGATTAATTTTGCAGACACCAGTATGGAAGCGGTTAGCTACTATGCGATCAAAGCTTCAACTGATCTGGCTGAAGAACGTGGTGCTTATTCTACTTATAACGGTTCATTATGGAGTCAGGGCGTTCTGCCGATTGATTCAATGCAACGTCTGGCAGATGAACGTGGCGATTATTTGCAAGCCGATTTTGAACAAACCTTAAACTGGGATGACTTGCGTGAACGCGTTATGACAGTCGGCATGCGTAATTCAAATTGCATGGCTATTGCACCCACAGCAACCATTTCCAATATTTGTGGCATTAGTCAATCAATCGAACCGACTTATCAGAATCTGTTTGTTAAATCGAATCTGTCCGGTGAATTTACTGTTGTTAATCCTTATCTTGCAAAAGACATGAAAGAACTCGGTATTTGGGATGATGTCATGGTGAATGATCTCAAGTATTTTGATGGCAGTGTACAAAAAATAGATCGTGTTCCTGATGAGTTAAAGAAAATCTATGCTACTGCATTTGAAGTTGACCCTCGCTGGTTAGTTGAAGCAGCATCACGACGACAAAAGTGGATAGATCAAGGACAGTCTTTGAACCTTTATATGGCTGAACCCAGTGGCACCAAACTCGACAACTTATACAAGCTTGCATGGGTACGAGGGTTAAAAACAACCTATTACTTACGCTCACTTGGCGCGACACATATGGAAAAAAGTTCAGGTAGCGAGCCTCAAAATGAAACTATTGAAGAACCCAAGGTCTGTTCAATACTGGACCCGGATTGCGAAGCCTGTCAGTAGGCAACCATAACAAGATACGAGGTATAGATTGAATGTTAGACTGGAATGACCCATTAGCAAAACCGGCACAAACAAATAATGTCGAAGCTGCAATTGTTGAAACCGCGTTAAATGAATCGACTGTAGAAACAAGTAGCACTCCTGAACTAAAGGCTGCTGCAAAGAAACTCGAGCCGGTAAATGCGGAAGACAAACGTGTCATTAATGGACATACCGATATCAATCAATTGGCACCATTTAAATATCCCTGGGCGTGGAATTATTTTCTTAATGCAAATAAAAACCACTGGACACCTTTAGATATAAACATGGCTCAGGATGTAGCCGACTATCGCAACAAACTGACTGATGAAGAAATACATGTGTACGAAAATGTATTGTCTTATTTAACGACCTCCGACATTCTGGCAATGCGTAATATTGGTCTTGCTGTCATGGAAAAAATGTCCGCACCTGAATTACAGATCTATCAGGCGCGTCAGGTTTATGAAGAAGCATTACATACCTGGACTTATCAACATTGCATTGAAACGATTGGCCTTGATCAAAGTGAAATTTATAATCGTTATCGCGTCGTACCCGAAATACATCAAAAAATATCCGTGGCTAATCGTCGCATTGATTCGGTATTACGTTCAGATATTGATTTAACTGATCGTGATGAGTTACATAACTTTGTTATTTCATATATGTTCTTTGCCGGCATTTTTGAAGGATGCTGGTTCTATAACGGTTTTAGTCCTATCTTTGCATTACAACGACGCGGTTTGATGAAAGGGACAGCGGAACAGCTGCAATACATCATGCGCGATGAAGTCATGCATGCTGCTTTTGGAATCCGTGTCGTAAAACAAATCATACAAGAAGAAAATATCACGTTGGATCCGAAAGAAATACGCGACATGTGGGACGAAGCCTATGAAGCAGAAAAAGCTTACGCGGGTTATATCTTGAGAGATCCAATACTGGGGTATTCAGCTGAGACACACCTTGCACAATTTAAATACATAGCCAATAGACGTGCTAATCAACTTGCACTGGAAGATCCATTTCCGGGAGCTGAATCAGCTTTACCGTGGTTAGACGAACAGGCAAATCTTAGGAAAGAGAAAAATTTCTTTGAAACACGAGTAACAGAATATCAAACCGGTGGTGCACTAACTTGGGATTAATTGAAAGCACACTATGAACACTTTCAACTATAAATTACCGTTTTACCGTGACCGCCTTAGCGGGAACCGAGAGGGACGCTCGGTTATTGCCTGGTATCTCCAGCCTCTTCCGGATACCAGGCCTTCTTATTCAGTAAACAGACCTTAGTCAGGTTTGTATTTTTTATCAAACTAACATGGAGAAAAAGGATGCAACAGGAACTTAATAAAGTCGACGTTGATGAAACGGATAATTCCAGTTTATTGGATTGTTATCGTATCGCTATTGATTTTGGTATGCCCGCTGCACTTAAAGCTTACGAAAAACTAGCAATTGAATCGACACAGATAAGTGAAGAGTCAATTGCTATTGATAATTGATTTCTAGGCAACTTTAAATTTGCCAACCTGATTTTGAAGATCTGAAGCTAATCTGGCTAATTCATCACTGGCACTTGCTGTTTGTTGCGAACCGCCAGCTGTTTCCTGAGCAACTTCACTGATATTCACAATATTGCGATTAATCTCTTCTGCTGTTGCGCTCTGCTCTTCCGCCGCACTGGCGATTTGCATATTCATACTTTTAATATTATCAACAACACCGGTAATGGATTGTAATGCTTCACCTGCTTTGGCCGCCTGTTCAACACTTTCAACGGCTTTAGCACGTCCCATTTCCATTACAGTTACAGCCTGATTAGCACCATTCTGTAAACGTTCAATCATATCGTTAATTTCTCGCGTTGATTGTTGGGTGCGACTTGCCAGCGTTCTTACTTCATCTGCAACAACCGCAAAACCTCTACCCTGTTCACCCGCTCGTGCTGCTTCAATCGCTGCATTCAGTGCCAACAAGTTAGTTTGTTCGGCAATATCCCTGATAACATCCAACACTGTACCAATGCTTAGACTATCTCCCTTAAGATTTTCGATTACTTCTGAAGTACGCTCAACTTCAGATGCAAGATTATTAATTGTTTCAACTGTTGTGTTTACAACACTCCAACCATCTTTTGCCTGATCATCAGCTTCCTGTGCTGCTGTTGCTGCACTGGCTGCATTCTTTGAAACTTCTGCTACTGTTGCTGACATTTCATTCATCGCTGTAGCGACTTGACCAATTTCACCTTCCTGACGCATGACACCAGTATTACTTTGTTCAGTAATTGCTGATAATTCTTCAGCTGCGGCGGCGAGTTGTCCTGCATTACCCAGTATATCTTTAACTAATGCCGTAAACCCTTTCCGTCCTTGCGAATATTCCCAGCACATCCAGGCAAATTCATCCTTACCGGAGATACTTACCTTATGAGTTAAATCTCCCTGAGAAAGCGCATGTAGGCCATTAACGATAAGCTCAGCCCGTTTGCCATTTAGTTTCCCCAAATAATGAGAAAGCGTAAACGTTAATACTGCCAAGATTGCAGTTGCAATCATGCTACCCATCAAACCAAGCGCCGCAAAATGAACAACACTTTGAAGAGCAACTAATCCGACGCAAACAAATGCGGTAAATAAATAAAATTGTTTACGAATATTAAGCTGTGTTATTAACTTTTCCATCTTACACCCTCTTTGTAATATGTGACTTCGGCAATCTCTTTCTATATGTAGTTTTCTGTATTGCACTATTCATGTTGTTGTAACCTGGTCAATCTCGTTTAAATTAGCAGTGTTGCAAATTGCCATACGTATAATTTCGGCAAATGTTACAAAATCTTTACAATTTTTTTAAAATACGTACTACAGGTGACATTCTCGGGAATACTGAAGGTTCCTGGGGGAGGAATAATAGGAAAAACTTTAAAAAAATTTGTCTGAAAGTTATTAATTACGCTAAAAACTGATACTGATCTTTTAGCAAAAAAGATATTTCTCCTGAGTAATTATCTATAAGCTTTTGAAATCCTTGATCTATATCATTATTATTAATGTGATTTATTATTAATGATCTATCATTATTTAACGATTTTGATTTTACTAAAATCAATTTTCCTGCATCTAATTTAATCGCCAGCCATAATGCAATACTGTCAGATGTAAAATCCCAGCTGCTTTCTATTTCAGAATCATCATCACACAGGCTTAATGGCATCCAGAGCAATGGAGATTGTTTGCCTAAATTAGACGAGAGATCATGAAAATTGCTGACAACGTTAATTTGCGGGTTCATGCTCGTCAGCAAATAGCCAAATTGACTCATTGCTAACAACGCCATGCGATGTGCAACAAGGTCATTAAAATGATACGTTTTTTGTAAAGTTCGGATCGAATCTGCAAATTTTCCGCCGCCAGGGACAATAATAATGTTTGAATTCTTTGCAGCTGATTCAATACAGTCCAACCATAAAGGTAATTCTGGACATCCCATCAGGCTGCCACCAAGTTTAATTACACTTAAATTCAATGAGTCCTCTCGTGACTAACTAATTTCAACATCGCGGCTGCTTTATCAAAACATTCCTTATATTCTGAATCTACCTTGGAGTCCCAAACTATGCCGCCGCCTGCATGAAAATATAGTTTATTTTGAGTTTGAACCAGGGTTCTAATGCAAATATTACTATCCATATTTCCATCAAAGCCAATATAAGTGATCGAGCCACAATAAACCGAACGTCGATGTGGTTCGAGTTCTTCAATAATTTCCATTGATCTATGTTTTGGTGCTCCTGTTATAGAACCACCAGGAAAACAATCCCGAAGCAAATCAAGTGCATGTTTATCTTTTGATAAACGACCTGAAATGGTACTGACTAAATGATGAACCGTAGCATAAGATTCCAGTGAAAATAATTTTGGTACCAGAACCGATCCTGATTCGCAGGATTTGCTAATATCATTTCTCAATAAATCGACAATCATCAGGTTTTCTGCGCGATCTTTTTCACTTTCAAGTAAAGAAACGGCAAGCGCCTTATCTTCATAAGCAAAACTGGAACGTGGAGTTGTTCCTTTAATCGGTTTTGTCTCAACCTGGTTTCCATTAACCAGTAAAAAACGTTCCGGTGATGAACTCAATACAGAACCAGCTGGTATATTTATATAAGCAGAAAAAGGTGCAGGATTAAATTCTCTTAGTTTTAAATAGGCACTCCAACTATCACCCTCAAATTCAGCGGAAAATCGTTGAGCCAGATTAACCTGATAACAATCACCCTCAAGAATGTAATTTTTTATTCGATCGAATGCTTTGGCATAGTTTTCTTTCGACATATTCGACTCGACATCGGTTTTAATTTGAAAACCTTTCGGTTCATGAGTAGAAACCGAAGAAAATAATTTGTGTAACTCTGCCCAACAATGATTGGTTTGTTCGAAACGGCAGAAGCTGGCTAACCATGCACGACGAACATGATGATCAACTATCACTGCCCAATCATAAATTCCTATAGCCATGTCAGGCATATGAACATCTTGCTCTGCTGTTTCGGGTAGAGTTTCTATTTTTCTGCCTAAATCATATGAAAAATAACCTAATGCACCGCCACAAAAAGGTAAGCCACTTAAATTCATATCCTTATCGCCAAGGTATTGTTTAACCAGCATAAAAGGATCTTCGTTTGATAATATTTTTTTATTTTTATCTGTATCAAAAATATGGGTCGTATCACCGTATGTCTCAAGTGTTACAACCGGTCTGGAAACCATTATATCGTATCGACCAAGATCTATTTCCGGATGAGCACTATCAAGAAACATACTCCATGATTCGTCTGCAATTTTGTCAAACAATTTTGCAGAATCGCGACAATATGGTAGTTCAGAAACTTTCATTAGCTTATAAATTCTGTCTATTTAATTGAGCGACAGCAACTGCTGGCGCACAAACGTTACATTTATGATGCAACTTTTCGTCACTATCACATAAATCACTAAATGGTCTAAAAGGAACATTAATTTTTTGTGCAATTTTCTTTATTAAAAAACTACCCACTCCTGCCCCTATTATTTTAGTATCATTGTCAGGGAAGTTTGACAACACTGTTAATACTGATTTTGTTAATAATTGCAATTGCAATTTTTCAAAGTATTCTGCTAACTCATATAAAGATTTAGTATCGTCTGAATTAATAAAATCCATGCCCAACATTCTGGCAAGCCGTCTAAGGCTTCCTTCGACATCCTTATTGTTACCATCTGCAGTTTCCATTAAATCATCACCTTCATTTAAGTAAGACAGGATCCGATTAATATCAGCGGTAGTCGCAAAATTTTCTGCTGCAATATTTTGCCATTCTCCATTGAATGGTACTTTGTTAGCCAGGGCCATTAACGGTGTTCTAATAACACCGGTATAGACTAACTCATCAAAACGTAAGCGACTTTGATCATCAACCCCACGATTATTAATTTTATTATCAGAAAAAGAAATAATGTCTGTTGTCGTACTACCAATATCGATAAAGACCCCCGAACCAGTTAATAATGCAGTATAACTTGCACTTGCATGCCAGTTAGCTGAAGCAATTTGGCTTGGGCTATTTTTAGCATTATCTAAATCAAGCAAACCATTATCAACAGCATATAAATTAACATCTGCACCAAGCTTATTTTTCAAGACATTAATTAATAAATGCACACCTTCTTCTCTATCTTTAAAAATATCTGATAATTCGGCAGTTATTGTAACGGCGTGGGAATTAGAACCGGATGGCAACATCTTTAATACTTTTGGAATCAAGTCCTCTAGTTGACTTATACCTTGCCATATAGGCAAAGCATATTGCTCAACAAAAATAAGTTTACCTGTCTCATTGACAGCAGCAATCTTTAAATGTGCACCACCTATATCCCAACCAATATAATTAGAGTCATACATAATAGGTTTAATTATACATCTACTCTTATCGGTATTGCTGAACCTAAACTAATATCCGGTAGTTTTTTATGTACAAATGTATCTAGAATTTCAGAGGTGATATTGCAACCAATTGAATCGGAAATTCCGCTATAGGCCGTTGTAAATCGAGGATTAATTTCAAACACCAGTAATTCCCTGTCTACTTCTATTAAATCAACACCGATATACCCGGCCAGGCCTGGTATTGTTGAAATAATTTTTTTTGCAAGCAACAACATTTCTTCTTTATATGACAGACATTCATTAACTCCTATTCCTTTTAGTTTAAAATAACCATCAATTATTTCGATATATTGTTGATTACATGCAAGTAAGCTCACATCACCATCAAAGACTAACAATGACATACTCATATGTTTTCCTTCAATGTAAGGCTGCACAATTAAATTTTCCGAAGCGTTACTCTCAATAATTTTTAATAATTTATTTTTATCTTTAATTAGACAAGTATCTTCAGCCCCAGCCCCATCATCAGCTTTAATAACCCAACCCCTGTTACTTTCAGGTAATGTTTGATGCATCCATTTTGTCTCAACAACATTGATACCATTTTCAGACAAAACTTTATTGGTTAAATATTTACTGGTTGTAAGCTTAATCGCATCAGCACTGGAACCAATGAATAACTTTCCATGTTCAGTAAATAATCTTGCGTATTTTTCCAGACAGGCACCGGTTTCTGGCGCGATTAACCAGCACACATCAGATTTTTTTATCAAATCAACTAATATGGCATCAACATTACTTGCAACTACATGTTGCTCCACATCAGTCTCATATAAAGCTAATCGACTATCGCGACATAATGATAGCTCTGAATCATTTAATTCATTTAACTCTTTTATAAGTGTCTGCATCATCAGTTCGCCCTCACCAATTAAAGAATCAGGCAAAGGTTCCTCGGAAAGCCCCCCTCCTGTGATAAACTCAAATAAAAAATGGCGCATAAGAAAGTATGTTAATTATTCCGGTAATTGATTTAAGTCATGGCTTGGTTGTTCATGCAAAACAGGGGCTCCGTAAGTCATACCAGCCTATTACATCTGTAATAGCAGCAACTGCCGACCCCTTAACTGTTGTTACTTCTTTTTTAGAATTATACCCTTTCAGAATAATTTATATTGCAGATCTTGATGCGATTCAGAAAACAGGCTCACACAGTGAATTAATTCTAGAGTTAGCTTCTCAATATCAACAGTGTGAGTTCTGGCTTGATGCCGGTATTGAAGCCATAAAAGAAAAAAAATCAGAATATTCAGCTGACAATATAAAATTTATATTAGGTTCCGAGAATAAACTTCCGGAACATGAATTTACATCTCTGATAAAAAACAAGGCCGATCTGATTCTTTCTCTTGATTTTAATGAACAAGGTTTAATTGAAAACCCTTATTTACTGGAAAACAGTTCTCTTTGGCCAGAACAAATTATTGCAATGTCGCTTTCTCAAGTTGGTTCAAATAATGGTGTTGATGTACTGCAATTAAACAATGTTTTGAGTCTTGCAGCAAACAAGATAGTTTATGCAGCTGGTGGCATAAGAAACACTGATGATCTTCTGCAATTAAAATCAACATCAGTAAAAGGTGTATTGCTTGCAACTGCGTTACATAACGGCGCAATTACAAAA
Source organism: Pseudomonadota bacterium (assembly GCA_013112535.1). GTDB lineage: Bacteria > Pseudomonadota > Gammaproteobacteria > Eutrophobiales > Eutrophobiaceae > UBA7359. The sequence goes on along the minus strand of JABFGI010000001.1, from coordinate 407,113 downwards.
GATGAATTAAAAGTATTTCTAGATGAATAGAACGTCGCTTCGGACTCCTGTTTCATTCTTTTTGAAATTATCGATTTCCTATACATCTTCGACAGCTTGTTCCCGACGCTGTCTACCGCCTACATCCTTAAATAAAAACGTCGCTTCGGACTCCTGTCCTCTCGCGACATACACTCCATCCATGGAGATAAAAAAAGCCCCGATAAATCGGGGCTTTTAATACATTGCTGAAAACTAATTCAACAACAAACTTTTATTTCTTACTAGAAATAATTAGCCTGCTGCGAATGGATGTTCAGCTGAACCTTTTTTGCTAACTACTTCTGCAGCTTTTGGCTCACGAGCAACAGCACGTTTGATTGAAAGCTTGGTTGCTTCGTAGTTGTATTCCTGGATTTTAGCATCGTCGTCAGCTAACCAGTGAATGAATACACCTACAGAGATGAAGATATCATCCGCTTCATCAGCAGGAATAGTTCCATCTTCAACACAATCCATAACCGCCATAGCAACAGCACGTTGTGCAGGGCCAAACATTTGTACTGCTTGCTTAGCACCTTTAATGGTTACTTTGTTGAAAAGGATTGTTGCAGGTTTACAAAGCAGGTTTGGAGCAACAACAGCTAACAAGGTGCTGAAACCATCTTTGTTGTTAGTCAATGCGTTAGCGAATGCTGATTCAGCAGCACTACCACGTGGACCCATCATTAAATCGATATGAGCAACTTCATTACCGTCACCCACTAATGCTTCACCAACTAAAGTTCTGTCAATAACCGCCATTTTTTTGTCTCCTCCACCTAGAAAGCCTAAGAGTTTTCCTAATATAGACATCGCCGCCTTCCTATTGTGTTGTATAAAGTTAAATTAAAGGGAAGAATCCCATCCAGTTTTACTGACAGGAAGAGCGAGTCTCCCCATCCGCATTTTTTATAATTTCATCTTTTCCGCAATTTTAAATACCAATAGACCAGCAGCTGTTAAATCTGCGCTAGTCCCTGGGTTAATACTTTCAGCTTTAAGTTCTTCGTCAAACCTTTGTATCAGATCTATTTCTGCTTCCGGATCTGAGGCTATATGGAACTTTTCAGCAATTATTCCGCTTTTTATTTTAATTTTTTCTGCTACTTGCGCCCCATACTTACGTTGAATATGTGAGTCGAGAATTGATGACATAAACATCAGGTAGCTCGAAACGGTCGCCCATTTTACACTATTCCAAGATTTGTCAAAGCATTTAATAGTCGAAAAGCCTGTCTCGAATATTTCTTTGAAATTATTTGTATATTGCAGCGCAACAACATCGCGATTGCTGGCTAACTGCATCGCTTCAATCAATGAACAGTCAGGGTTTTTATTAACATCTTGTGAATCAACACTGCCTAAGCCACCAGGATTTGCTAGTCGAATGGCAGTATAGACTTGATTAGCATCGTCTTGGTTTAATGAAGCTAAAATCAATTTCAGATTCTGACGCAAGTTATTGACATCATTGACTGTTGTTTCAGCAGCCATAACAATCGGCGCAAACAACAACAACATTCCCAAGTTAGTATTACATCCAACAGCAGTATGCGTTGCTTTAACACTATCCAGAATTCGCTGCCCTAAACTCGCTCCTGGTTGGCAAAGTAAAGGGGTTGAAACTTCAGCGCTCTTGATAAAATCTTTAACCGTCATGTCATGACCATCGGCATAGACGCTAACATTTCCCGGCTTAAATGCTTCAATTTCTCCGGTAAAGCTCGCCATAACGGCTGCTTCTATACTTCGTCTATCCATTCGACTAATTAGAACAGACTTTAAGCTGATTATAATCAGCAATACGCTTCACGAAGGAATCAATCAAACATGAGGCAATATTAAAATCGACGACATTCTGTAAACCGTACCATGCTGGAATGCTGTTTACCTCAATAATATAAAATTGCCCCTGTTTATCCTGCATAAGATCAACGCCAGCATAATCAATATCCAGTACTTTACAGGCTGATTCGGCCAGTGTTGCTATATTCGCATCAAGTTTAATTGCTTCACAACTTGCGCCCTGAGCACGATTGGTAATCCAGTCTACGCCGCGCCTTAACATGGCAGCTTTAGCTATGCCATCAATTACTAAAACTCTAATATCGGTAAACTCATTATTTTTACGCTCAATAAAACGCTGTAAATAATAAATACCGGCAAAATTTTCATCGTGAATTAAACCGCTTTGTTTATCGACCAGGTGCACCCCTATTCCTTGTGAACCAAAAAGTGGTTTTAGTACAAGTTTATGACCGTCTCGAGTTTCTTTATCCAGTATAGCTTCTGCTTTATCTATTGATTCACATATCCATGTCGTTGGCGTCGGCAAACCTGCACGACTTAGTAGCAGACTGGTAAGTGGTTTATCGACGGTACGTTCAATTGCTCTGGGGGTGTTATAGACTGTTATGCCTGAATCATGCAGTGCATGTAAAATATCGAGTCGAAAAATAACTTGCTCAAGCGTTCCACCGGGAACGCCTCTAATAAAAAAAGCAAAAGGTATTTGTTCAAAACCGGGAAAATGAAGTTCTTGTCCATTTCCACCAATTTCGATGGTACAGTCCGTTAATGATAAATATTGGCTATCCAGACCATGATCCTTTAGTGCTGCGACTAATTGTCTACCATGCCAACCCGGATCATCGGTAACAATTGCAACCTTTCTTTGTAGTTCATCCACGTCGTTTTACATATTGAAAGACTTATCCAGTAAATCAAGATCAATTTTACCGGCATGAAAAGTATTTCCGGTTGTTAATGAACTGACAGCAACACGGGCGGGACTAAATAACATAGGGTCGATTTTGTAAAAATCATATTCAACAGCTTTAAATATTTCACCAAAAGGTTTGCCGTAATCATTTGAAGCACTACTGGGCAATTTATTAGCTAACTCTTCAGCATCATCATCACTTGCTTCAACAAATAATTGAATTTGTCCTGCAAATAAAATTGAATCATTAGTACGACTCATTGCTATTAAAAAATCTTTTGACGGTGGACACACTGGCGCACTACCTGCCCCATCAATAATTTTATCTAACGGGAAATGTAAAGCGTGAGCTTTATGTAATGACGTTTCCAAAACTCGTCCTACAACCTGGACTGAACCAGCAAGGCTTGATGTTGGTGTCAGTATAATTGTTAACGCACTGGCAGGAATACCACATTTATCAGCAATTTTATCGGCTATTTCAACAGGCGGTATTTTATCTGCTTCAATAACAATATAAGCATTGTCGGCTGAATCACGATAACCCAATTCATCATAAAGTTCTTCGCTACTTCCGATAGCACGGGCTGGCCCCGAACCAAGCGCATTAAAGGCTTCTTTGCCTTTCCCATGATTAAGACTCCAGCCAGCATATTGACTACCTAAACATGACAACACTGGATTAGAGCTATGCACATCAAGATGCCATGACCAGTTGCGAAAATTAGTTGATGCTCTTAACTTAACCGTACCTAACCCACCCATACATATTTCAGCAATAATACGACCCGCTTCAAGTCCACCTGGAACATTGATTCCTGCATCAATAATACGGCATCCATTTTCCATTTCAGAAATACCAAGTCTTAATGACTCGGCATTTGAAATAAGATATTCAACTAAAGGCGCGGTTAATTTGTTTAGGCTTGGCAATGATAATTCCTGATTCACTCTCGTTATCCTCTAAATATTTTATGTTTATAATGTTTACTTATACTGAATTTTGCGTTGCAGCAATCATTGTTTCGACTTGGTGCAAACGATTAAATAGCATGGCTTTCACTTTGTCTAATGAATTTTCCCTCGCATGTACTGTACACACAGGAAATTTTATCGGTATACGTTTTCCTGCTTGCGGTCTGTCCTTAACCCAATCTGACCATTCTACCTTATCGCTGATGAAACAATTTTCTTTAGCATATAAAATTGCATAAGCCCTGTATAAAAGCTTATTTCTATCCTGATTATAATCTATTAAATTTCCAGTAAAACAAGCTATATGGGCTGCAAACAATGATCGCTGTGTTTCATGTAATTCAAATGTTGCCGGTGGTCTTGGATTAACTTCAAGAACAACGACCTTGCCTGATTCATTAACTATGTAATCAATTCCACAAAGACCCATTAATCCTGTTTCTTTGACTATTGTATTAACAATATTTTTAACAATCTCTTTTTGTCCAACAGATTTTTGACTAAGACTAACGGCACCTTGATACAGAAACGGCATGTCAGTAAATTCATTAGACTGAAACTGTTGATTAAAACCAACAAGGTTTGCCTTAGTTCCATTAGCTAGAAAAAGAACGCTATATACAACACCAGAGACATATTTCTGAAAATAGTAATCTGAGTCAAATTCAAAATTAATCTGCTCAGCCCAATTAACATGAACGCCACCTATACCCATGTTTTTTTTAATCAGATAGCCTTTGAGACTATCCGGTTTATTAAACGAAACATCAGGATAAGCAATCGTATTTTTTTTCAACATCTTAAAAAAAACATGCGGTTCTTTTACTGCAAGTATCGATTCTTTGTTATTACATACTACCGGAGCCAATTCACTCAGCTTACTTATTAATTCAGGCTTGAATTCAATTCCTGAACCAGGAACAAGTTTAATATTCGGATATTGTGAAATTATTTCCCGTGCGTGACACAATAATTCTTCTTCGACAAAGCCATCATTATTATATTGAAGTTGAAATACTGATTCTGAAAAAGAGATTGTATCTTCATCAGTAAAACAGTCAGCAACACAAACCTTGTATCCTGCTCTGTTTGCGGAAGCCGCTAATGCTCTACCTGAACGGGCAATAATAAGATAGTCCGCCATTGCACTAAGTCTGATGCATAGAGTTATTTACATCATAACTCTATGCAAAACTTTCTAAATCAAACTGCGGCGGCAAATTCTCTGGCAACATCAAATGCCTTTTCATGATCAAGGTAGAGAGGCTCATCCGTATTTTTCATCATCTCGAACATTTTAAAGTGAACTTTGTACTTGATGTCACCGACTGCCAGAGCACCTAGACCAAGTGCTTTTTGTGGCGTACTTTCTAATTCCACACCCATATCATGTACATCAACGCCTTCGATTCCCAAAGGAGGAACGGCATTAACGTCTGCAGCGATTTGCAAGTTAGAGGCTTTATCTAATTGTTTACTGGAAAGAACCTGAATTCCGGCTTTTGCTGCACCAATAACGATATTTGTTTGCGGAAGGAATTCCATAACTTTATCATCAGTACTACTATCTTCACCGAACATTTCCACACCAAAACGTGAGTTATATTCTGAAGCATATTCGGTTGCGACTTTCTTACCTCTACGACTCGTCAAGTAAACCTTTGCACCGCAGTTTGACGCTAGTATACCGGCGCAAACACCGACAGGCCCCGTGCCTCCAATAATATCGATACGCTGTCCATCAAGTGAGGCACCTGTTTTTTTCTTTAATTGCACTTCAATACAAGCCATTAATGCCGCAGCAGTTGTTATCGCACCGCTAGGATCTGCAAAAACAGATACTTCAAACGGAGGTACCATTGCTATTTTAGCTCTATTGAGCATATCGATTGCCAAACCAAACTCCCTTCCACCAATAAATATCCCTGTGCGTTTAACACCTTTCTTACCACGAGAAAAAATAGTGTCCTGGGTTAATGTATGAATATCATCCAGCGCAACTTCTGAATAAGGAATGACACCATCAAACTCAGCTTCATAAGCCATGTTGACATCGAATGGACTAACGTTTTTGGTTGGATTAAACATGTGTAACAAATATGGATCTTTCATTTTACCTTTTCCTGATTAATTATTTTATATTTATAAATTATTTACTTGTAAGCTTTCGTTTTGAAGTGATGGCTTTGTACTATCAATTGTTATTATTGCCTTATTATTACAAGCTTTACTCATAATAAACCGGAGTCTTGGTTCAGACTGCCATTCATCACGTCTTTTTTTCATTGCTTGAAATGCCATCGTTTCGTCGGGAAAAATTGCAAAGCCCGTCGGCCCCCAGGAACTTTGTCCTAAACCAGTTGCGCCATCATTCGTCATGGATTCCAGTATGGGTTTAAGTAATGGTGAGGTATAACGTCCGCCCTGTGCCCCGGAAAAATAATCACCGACAATATTTTGTATTTGCGTAATTGCTTCCCCAAACCGTGAACAATCATTCTCACTGATGGCGGGTAGAGCCTGCATTAGTGTCAATCTACTCAACATACCAGCCGTTTCTTCATTCATCGGTGACAGCGTGTTAAACGCACGACGTTCTGGAACGCCATTCATGCCTTCCGCTTCATCATCAAATATCAATACAATGCGCCAATGTTCCGGAAATGACATATGACTGATAACCGGCGGTACTTCAGTATTTTCGCCTCTGCCACCATCAACGATGAAACCGCCATGCATAAAAGTACCTATACCGATACCTGATCTGGCTCCGCGATGTAACATCGCCGCAAGATGACCCGCTTGTTGCTCTGGTAATTGATATAAATTAACGATGGCTGATGCAACAGCCAGAGATAATTGAGTCCCAGATCCCAACCCTGCATGTTCCGGAATGGCAGAATTAATTGTCATTTTCACACCACCATCAACACCAAAATGCGTCAAAACCTGCTCGGCATAATCTTCCGCTCTTTTAGATGATGGGCCTGTGATATCAATATCATTAGAATATTCAGCAAGAAGCGAGGTTTCAACACCTGAAATCGAGAGTCCTAAACTGCCAAATTTTCTGCCAACTCCACCATGCATATCCAGAAAACCTAAATGCAGACGGGCTGGCGCATGGATACTTACATACCTTGAATTTATATTAGCTTGATTATCTTTCATTATGATTTGGGAAAAGGTCTGAGTTAAGACAACAAAAAACGAATTATTATACTGTAAGTGGCTAACTTGAGATAGTAATTCAAGAAGATATTAAATCTCATTGAAATTATTTGTTCTTAGTGAACAGACCAGATTATAATCAGATTAAATATCAATTGAGGGCAAGTTTGTGGCTGAAAAAATAATTCTAATCCCAGGCCGTTCCAGCAAACAGGGAACCTCTTTGAACCAGGGTAAGCTTAAAGACGAATATATAGCAGTAACCTCTACTCTGGAAATGAATCAGGATGACATGGATAGACTTAAACTGGTTGATGGCGATGAAGTTCGTCTGATAAATGACGTAGGCGAAACAATTGTTCGGTGTCTGGGTAAAAAACCGGAAGATCTACCCCATGGCACTGCTTTTATCCCATACGGACCACCATCCAGCCAGTTAATGGCAAGTGATACTGCTGGAAGCGGTATGCCCCTATCGAAACACATGGAAGTAGAAATTGAGAAAATTTCTGCATAAATGCATACTATACTTCTGGATGATACCGAGGTAAGTCCGAATGAGTGAAAACATCAAGATTGTAAAAAATGCCACTTGCACATTTTGCGGCTGTGTCTGCGATGATATGGAATTACACGTTGACCTTGATGAAAACCGCATTGTAAAGACAAAAAAGGCCTGTGTGCTGGGTAAAGCCTGGTTTTTAGAGCACACTATTGAAAAAGATGCTCACGCCGCAATGATTGATGGTAAAAAGGTTTCTATGGAAGAAGCCATCGAAGAAGCGGCTCAAACACTGGTCAAAGCAAAATTTCCTATTACTTATGGTCTCAGTGACTCAACTTCTGAGGCGCAACGTCAGGCGGTGGCAATTAGTGATATTGTAAAAGGCAATGTAGATACCACTTCTTCTGTTTGTCATGGTCCTACTGGCATGGCTTTTCAGGGAGTTGGCGAGAGCACGAGCACCTTGGGCGAAGTTAAAAATAGAGCTGATTTAGTCATCTATTGGGGTGCTAACCCGGCAGAATCACATCCTCGACATTTTGGACGATATTCCGTTACTGCCAAGGGCATGTTTACACCTAACGGTAAGAAAGATCGCACTGTCGTCATCGTTGATGTACGCAAAACAAAAAGCTCACCCGTCGCCGATATTAATATTAGACCCAAAATTGGTAAAGATTTTGAAATATTATGGGCACTGCGTGCTCTGGTCAAAGGCAAAAAGGTTGCCGATGATATTGAAGAACAAACAGGCATCTCTCTGGAAACACTGGAAGATTTAGTAGAACGCATGAAAAACTGTCGTTTTGGTGTGTTTTTCTTTGGTATGGGTTTAACTATGCCGCGTGGTCGTCATTTTAATACTGGTGCCCTACTTGCATTAGCTACAGATTTAAACGAATTCACACACTTTGTTGCCAAACCTTTACGTGGTCATGGCAATGTAACTGGTGCTGACAATGTCGTTTCCTGGCAAACGGGTTACCCGTTTTCTGTAAATTTCAATCGTGGCTACCCAAGATTTAACCCGGGCGAATTCAGTACCGTAGACCTTTTGTCTAAAGGTGAAGCAGATGCTGCCATGATTATAGCCAGTGACCCTGCATCAAACTTTCCAAAGAAGGCAATTGAACATTTAAAAAGTATTCCGGTTATTTCATTGGATACCAAGAGCACACTTACCAGTAAAGATGCGCACGTCGCCTTCCGTGTTTCTACTTATGGTATTAATACAACTGGTACGGTTTATCGCATGGATGATGTGCCGATAACATTAAATCCAGCGTTTGACTCACCATTCCCAGGTGATGAAGAGGTATTAAAAGGGATTAAAAAACGGGTTCAGGAATTAATGCTAGCCAGACATAATGCAAACGGGGCTCGTGGTGAAGCAAAGGTAGCGGCAGCCAGAATCCAGGAATAAAATTGCTACTGTTATTTAATTTAGTGCTCAAACATGATAGTTTTTGCTACATTGATTTTTAGTAAGTAAGTTAGTGAGACCATTTACGAGAATTACAAACTAAACATAATTTTTAACAGGTTTTAATGTTGATTATTTTGGTTAGAAAACGTCAATAAACAGTCATCGTAAAATTACTCAACAAAATATAACATAATATTTAGGGGTATTTGATGGCGTCTTCAATGCGCATCATCAATGGTCGTGTTTATGACCCGACTAATAATATTGATGGCGAAGTAAAAGAAATTTGCATCAAAGATGGCAAGATCGTCGAATCAGTTGCTGATGATGCGACAGTAATCGATGCAAAAGGTATGGTCATCATGCCAGGTGCTGTTGATATCCATTGTCATATTGCTGGCCCCAAAGTTAATGCTGCAAGAAAGCTTCAACCTGAAGACCATCGCCACGATGTACACGAATCAACGCCTTTTACTCGCTCTGGAACTGGTGGCACCGTACCTTCGACATTTACCACTGGTTATCGTTATGCCACTTTAGGTTATACAACAGCAATGGAAGCGGCTGTTACACCGATTGGTGCTCGTCATACTCTCGAAGAATTTCATGATACCCCAGTTATAGATAAAGGCTTTTACGTATTACTTGCTAACAATATCTTTTTGCAGAATTTACTACGAGAGAATCGCCTGGAAGAATTTGATCAAGCTGTTGCCTGGTGGGTCAGTTCCACTAAAGCCTATACCGTAAAATTGGTTAATCCGGGTGGAGATGAACCATGGAAGGGTAAGAAAAACTCGAATGTCGCTGATATTGATGAAAAAACAGATGAAGAACTTAGTCCACGTCAGATTATTGAAGCATTTATAAAATCAGTTCATAAACAGGGCTTTCCTCATCCTCCACACATACACTGCAATAACTTAGGTCATAGCGGTAATTACATTACGACGCTGGAAACTATGAAAACAGCCGGTGACATGCGCGCTCATCTGGCACATATCCAGTTCCACAGCTACGGTGGCGAACTGGGTAAAAACCCAACGTCTAAAGCAGCTGAAATAATTGAGTATATTAATAATCATCCAAATATTACCTGCGATGTCGGTCAAGTGATGTTTGGCAAGGCCACGATCATGACCGCAGATGCGCCACTAGCCTATGTCTTGAAAGGACATAGTAAGGGGAAGTGGGTCAATGCCGATACTGAATGTGAAAGTGGCTGCGGTATTGTGCCTTTTAGTTATCAAGAACATATTTACATGCATACCCTGCAATGGGCTATTGGACTTGAATTATTTTTGATGTCAGAAGATCCGTGGCGAGTTCTTTTATCTACCGATCATCCAAATGGTGGTTCGTTTATGAGTTACCCAAAACTCATCAAGCTGTTAATGGATAAATCATTCCGTCACGAAGAAATGAAACGCGTTAATCAAAAAGCATTGGATAGCTGTTCATTACGGGATCTGGAACGTGAATATAGTTTATATGAAATTGCTATTATTACACGAGCCGGACCAGCCAAGGTTCTGGGTTTGCCAAATAAAGGGCACCTGGGTGTAGGTGCTGATGCTGATATTACCATATACGATGAAATGGAAGATAAAGAGATGATGTTTAACGCACCGCGTTATGTCATTAAGTCGGGCAATAGCATTATTGAAAATCATGAATTCAAAAATGACTTTACCGGCAAGTTATTACATATCGTACCGGAATATGACAAAAAAATTGAAGAAATCGTACAACCCTTCTTTGAAAGTTATTATTCGATCGAATTTTCTAACTATGCTGTTGATGATAGTTATTTACACGATCATGAAATCATACCAACCGGACAAGCTTAAGCATGAAAATTAAGTCAACAGAAATTGTCGATACCTTTGCAGAAGCTTTTAAAATGTATGGCAGCCGAGTCATTATTACGGCTGAAACAAAAGAATGGGCCATGGCCGCAGCACAATCGATCACCGGTTTTGCAACATCTGTTATTGGTTGTAAATGTGAAGCGGGTATTGAAGCTGAAATCGCAACAGAAGATTCACCTGATTTGAGACCCGGTGTTAGCGTTTTATTTTTTGCCATGGACGCAGAAAGTTTGGGTAAGCGTTTAGTTGAACGCATTGGCCAATGCGTCATGACCTGTCCCAGTACTGCTTGTTATAACGGTATCGACGAAGGAACAGCTGTCACTGTAGGAGGCCAATTACGTTACTTTGGCGATGGTTATCAAAGCAGCAAGGTTATGGCTGATAATAAATTCTGGCGCATTCCGGTTATGGACGGTGAATTTCTCATTGATAACAGTTTTAATGTTCAAAAATCTGTTGGTGGTGGAAACATTTTAATACTGGGCAAGAATCAAAAAGCTACGCTTAAAGCAGCTAGTGCCGCGACTAAAGCGATGCGTCAATTGAAGGATATCATTCTACCCTTTCCTAACGGTGTTGTTCGTAGTGGTAGCAAAGTGGGTTCAAAATATAAATCATTAATTGCTTCAACAAATCATGCTTATTGTCCGACATTACGCAGCGTTATTAAAAACACAGAGCTTGATGAAGGTATCAATAGTGTTCTCGAAATTGTTATAGATGGCTTGAACATAGAAGCAGTCGAAGAAGCCATGCGCGTAGGCATGACAGCAGCAGCCAAACCCGGAATCAAAAAAATATCTGCCGGTAACTATGGTGGCAATCTCGGGCAATACCATATCAAGTTACACGAATTAATAGGAGCTAAGTAAAATGGCTCTTAAACTCAAATTACATACCCAACCCGATGTACCCTTGGAAGTGGACTGTATTAGTCCAGATAGATTGCAATCTCTTAGTAATTCAGAAATAAGTAAACAAACTATATTTCATGGTAATCGTCAGGTTAATTTAGGTGATTTCTTTGACTGTATTGGTGACTTTGATAACGAAATTATCATTGAAGGTGATTGCAGCAATATAAAACATATTGGTACAGCCATGTCTTTTGGCCAAATTACGATTGAAGGTGATGTCGGCACACACACTGGCGCAGTAATGAGCGGTGGCGAAATAAATATTGAAGGTAGTGGTGCTGATTGGCTAGGAGCTGAAATGCTCGGCGGTAGAATCACCGTAAAAGGTGATGCTGGTCATATGGTAGGTAGTGCTTATCGTGGTAGTGCACAAGGTATGCAGGGCGGCGAAATTATTGTTCACGGCAATGTCAGAAATGAGATGGGACATGCCATGCGACGAGGATTAATTGCTGTTGGTGGTAATGCAGATGATTTTGCCGGGGTTAATATGCTTGCCGGCACCATTATTGTACTAGGTGACATGGGAATCCGAACCGGTGCAGGAATGAAGCGCGGTTCTATAATTTGTCAAAACATAATCGATATACTGCCAACATTTAGCCGTAGTTGTGACTATCAACCTTCTTTTCTTAGACAATATTATAAGTATTTAAAAAGCATGGGACTCACTATCAACGACTCATTTCTGGATGGACCTTTTGAACGTTGGTGTGGAGACTCAGTAGAGTTAAACCGAGGAGAAATTCTTTTATACGCGGGGAAGTAACACACAACATCACAAGAGGAACTGCCGAAAGGCTGAGGAGAAAACGATGACGACAATCGTAACTGATAATTGTAAAAACTGCCGATTCACTGACTGTGTGACAGTTTGTCCAGTCGCTTGCTTTCATTATGACGACGAAATGTTATACATCGATCCAGATACTTGTATTGATTGCAGTGCCTGTATACCGGAATGCCCTGTACAAGCAATTTTTGAAGGTGATGATATACCTGAAGATCAAGAGCACTGGGTTGAAATCAATGCTGAAAAGTCAGCAGCACTCCCTGTTTGTGAAGAACAAATGGAACCCTTACCTGGTGCTGAAGAACGTAAAGCTGCACTTGGTTTCTAGTTTTTATTTCAAAATAAAATAGTTTATAAATTATGGCTAATCTTGGCACTCAAGAAAACCCGTTACTGGTTGCAATTGTAGGTAGTGGTCCTAGTGGATTTTACGCAGCTGAAGCGCTAATTAAATCCGACATTAATGTGAAGGTCGATGTACTCGAACGACTCCCCTCTCCTTACGGACTGGTTCGAAGTGGTGTTGCACCTGATCATCAGAAGTTAAAACAGGTTATTGCGCTATACCAAAAAACGGCTGAATCACCTGATTTTAATCTGATTGCGAATGTTAATGTTGGAACAGATATATCTATTGAAGAACTATGTCAGTCGCATCACGCCGTTATCATCACTTCAGGTGCCGAAACTGACAGAAAACTAGGTGTTCCCGGTGAAGATTTAAACGGAAGTTATACCGCAACCGAATTTGTTGGTTGGTATAACGGTCATCCTGATTATAGGAACCGTGAATTTGATCTCTCGCACGATGTCGCAGTGATTATTGGCCAGGGCAATGTGGCGGCAGATGTCAGTCGCATATTGTCCAAGACAGTCGATGAATTAAAGCATACTGATATCGCACAACATGCTTTAGATGTATTAGCAGAAAGTAAAATAAAGGAAATTCACGTTATTGGTCGACGTGGGCCGGCACAAGCTAAATTTACACCAAAAGAATTACGAGAATTTGGCGAACTTGCTGATTGTAATTCAGTTGTTCGCGCAGAAGATCTGATCCTTAATCCTGAAAGTGAAACCGAACTACAAGAAAAAAGTAATATCGCCAGTAAAAAAATCTATGACCAATTTTGTGAGTTTTCGAAGCGCGAAATTGACATTGGTAAGTCAAAAAACTGTTTTTTCCAGTTTCTTATGGGTCCAAAAGAACTCATTGGTAGCACCAAGCTGGAAAAAATAATCCTAGAAAAAAATCAACTCTCGGGCGAAGCATTTAAACAGTCCGCCAGAGGAACGGAAGAAACCATTGAACTTGAAGCTGGCATTTTATTTCGCAGTATAGGTTATCGTGGCGTACCGATTGCCAATATTCCTTTTAATGATAGTTGGGGAACAATTCCGAACGAAAAAGGTAGAATTACTGATAATAACGGTAGTAATATTCCGCAACTTTATACTGCAGGCTGGATTAAGCGCGGCCCTAGTGGCATTATTGGCACGAATCGCGCATGCAGTGTTGAAACAGTTGAATGCCTATTGGAGGATATTGCTAAACTCGATAGTGAAACAAATAAAGCGGGCGCGAAAGCAATTTATACAATTTTAGATAGAAAGAATATTCGTCATATATGTTATGATGATTGGAAGAAAATAGATAAAAAAGAAATTGAGCGTGGAAAACTCAAAGGGAAACCGAGAGAGAAATACACCTATATTGATGAAATGCTTTCAGAACTTAAATAAGTTCTTGATGCCATCACAGTATACACCTTAGAAGTTCCGCTATAATCTGTTGAAGCTATTTCAATTCTGTTAGCTGTTATTATTGAGCTAAGAGTTGTTAAGTATAATTCTACAGAAATATAATAAGCATAGGATTTTTAAGGAATTATCAATTGAATAAACAATCAAAAATTAACTCGACTATAAGTAATGACGTTCCGTGTCCATTTTGCGGAATATTATGTGACGACCTCGTTATTGAAAATAAAAATAATAGCTTAAAAGTTCTGGAAAATGGTTGTGCTAAAGCTATTAGTTCATTTGAAATAGAACCTTCAGAAGTCTCTGCAAAACTCAAGGGCAAAAATGTTTCGCTCGATGAAGCCATAAGCTCTGCTTGTAAAATACTTAAAAAATCACACACTCCCTTGATAGCAGGATTAGGTACAGATGTATCAGGTATGCGCAGTGTTATGGAGCTCGCTGACAAGTCCGGTGCCATTTTGGATCACATGCATGGTAATGGTCTCATACGTAATACTTTGGTATTACAAGATCTTGGCTGGATGATGACAACTATGTCTGAAATAAAAAATCGTTCTGAGCTTGTTATTTTTGCCGGAACCGATGCTTGCAATTATCCGCGCTTTTATGAACGTGTCATCTGGAACGAAAATGCAATGTTCAAGAAGAAAAATGATGACCGTGAAATTGTTTACATTGGTGATAATCTTAATTCCAAATCAGGAATAAATCCAAACGGCAAACGTCCTACTGTTCTTAATTGTAAAACTGAACAAATTGGCGAAATCATTTCCAGTTTACATGCTTTGGTTAGCGGCGCTGTCCTCGATGTAAAAGAAGTAGCCGGGATTAAAATAAAAACACTGCAAACATTAGCTGAAAAAATGAAATCAACTAAATATGGCGTGATCGTTTGGGCGCCAGGTGAACTAAATGTTCCTCATGCTGATCTCATCATTCAAAATTTTTGTGAAACAGTAAAATATTTAACTCGCTTTACACGATTTGCCGGTTTCGCTTTAGGTGGTAATGATGGTGGCATGACAGCAAACAGTGTTTGTGCATGGCAAAGTGGTTATCCATTACGCGTTAACTTTAACAAAGGCTATCCGGATTACGATGCGCATCGTTATTCAACCCAGAATGTTTTAAAAAACAAAGAAGTTGATTCCCTGCTTTGGATAAACAGTTTCAATTCAGATATTAATTCACCCAGGGCATCTATCCCCACCATTGTTATGGGTAAACCGGAAACTAAATTAAACTTTAAGCCTGATGTTTTTATTCCTGTATCAACGCCAGGCATAGATCATAGCGGCCAGATAATTCGTACTGATAGCGTTGTATCATTGCCACTAAAGAAGATTCGACAATCACCTTACTCCAGTGTTCATTCAGTTATTAAACAAGTTATAGAAAGGATGTAGGCAGACTCTAATGTATACAAAATTAACAAACGGTAAAGTCTACGATCCTGTTCACGGAATTAATGGCGAGTATCGTGACATCTATATTCGTGATGGATATATAACACGCAAACCATCCAGCAACGTAAAAATTGATCAAACCTATGATATGCAAGGCAAGATCATTATGGCGGGAGCCATAGACCTTCATACCCATATTGGCGGCGGCAAAGTCAATATTGCACGTATGATGTTGCCAGAAGATCATAAAGCAGACTTAGTAAACAAAACTGAATTAACACGTTCAGGCTGCGGATATGCCGCACCATCAACTCTGACAGCAGGTTATCGTTACGCTGAAATGGGTTATACCGCCTGCTTTGAACCAGCCATGTTACCTGCCAATGCGCGTCAGGCTCATATGGAAATGGCAGACACGCCAATGGTTGATAAAGGTGCCTATGCCATGATTGGCAGCGATGATTTCTTTTTGCGTATGCTTGCATCAAAAAAAGACCAGGCTGCTATAAGTGACTATGTCGGTTGGATAATAAATGCTACTCAGGCTCTTGGTATTAAAGTTGTTAATCCCGGTGGTATCAGTGCCTTTAAATTTAATCAACGTCAGCTTGATCTGGACGAACAAAACCAACATTACGGTATTTCTCCCAGAGAGATACTTGTTGCATTAATGAGGGCCGTTACCGAGTTAGGCATCCCCCATCCGCTACATGTACATGGGTGTAATCTTGGCGTTCCCGGCAATGTCGAAACGACCCTTGAAACAATTCGTGCAGCTGAAGGTATGCGTATGCATATTACTCACATTCAATTTCATAGTTATGGAACAGAAGGTGATAAACAATTCTCATCAGGCGCTGCTGAAATTGCTGAAGCAGTAAATAAAAATCCAAACATTTCAATTGATGTTGGACAAATACTCTTTGGCCAGACTGTTACCGCATCTGGCGACTCCATGCGACAGTATGCTGGTCATTGGCATGCTCATCCAAAAAAATGGGTTGTCATGGATATTGAATGTGATGCCGGTTGTGGTGTTGTGCCCTTTAAATATCGTGACAAAAACTTTGTTAATGCATTGCAATGGGCAATAGGTCTTGAGTTATTTTTACTAGTCGATGATCCATGGCGGATATTTCTTACAACTGATCATCCAAACGGTGCGCCATTTACCAGTTATCCTCATCTTATACGCTTATTAATGGATAAGAGCTTTAGAAACGATATGCTTTCTACTATTAATAAGGAAGCTGCTGCTGCTAGTACGCTATCCAGTATCGACAGAGAATATTCATTATATGAAATAGCTATCATGACTCGAGCGGCTCCAGCAAGAAGTCTTGGCTTGAAAAATCGTGGTCATTTAGGCTCCGGCGCGGTTGCCGATATAACAGTCTATACTGATAAAAAAAACAAAGAAAAAATGTTTAGTAAACCAGATTATGTTTTTAAAAATGGTGAACTAATCGTACGCAATGGAAAAATTGTCAAAGTAGTTCAAGGCGCTACTCATACTCTGAGACCTGAATTTGATATGGGGATAGAAAAATCACTTAATCTCTATTTCGATAAATATCAAACCATGAGTCTTGGTAACTTTAAAATTGATGACGATGAGATTATTGAACATGGCAATGGAAAAATCATCGTACAACCTTGTATGTAAAAAATATTCATGAAGATTAACGGCGTAGAAATAGTAGACACATTTGCTGAAGCCTTTCCAATGAAGGCAACACGAATCATTATCACCGCTATGACTTTAAAATGGGCTTATCAAGCAGCGAATGCAATTCGTGGCTTCGCCTCTTCAGTAATAGCATGTGGCATTGAAGCAGATATAGAACGAGAGTTAAAACCTTCAGAAACACCGGATGGTCGCCCAGGAATATCGGTCATGATATTTGCAATGTCTATTAAAGAACTGGAAAAACATGTACCGACAAGAGTTGGTCAATCAGTAATGACAACAGCAACAACAGCCTGTTTTTCCGGACTGGATGGTGAACAAAAAGTTTCTATGGGTAAAAGCCTTCGATTCTTTGGTGATGGGTTTCAAATATCAAAAGTGATTAATGGTAAACGTTTCTGGCGTATTCCAGTAATGCATGGCGAATTTATTTGTGAAGATACTTCTGGCGTAACTAAAGCGGTTGGTGGCGGAAACTTTCTTGTACTTGCAAAAACAGCAAGACAAGGACTTGTTGCCTGCGAGAAAGCAGTAGATGAAATTCAAAAACTTCCTGGCGTAATAACTGCTTTTCCTGGAGGTGTTGTCGGATCTGGCTCTAAAGTTGGATCGAAATATGGTTTTCTGACAGCTTCAACAAATGAAGCTTATTGCCCAACGATAAAAGGGCAAGTTAAATCTGAACTTAGTGATGAAGTTGGTTCTGTTTTAGAAATAGTCATTGATGGATTGAATGAAGAATCTATTAGTGAAGCCATGCGTGTTGGAATAAAGGCAGCTTGTTCTTTTGGTTATTCAAAAGGCATCTGTAGTATTAGCGCAGGAAACTATGGCGGCAGCCTTGGCCCTCATTTATTTCATTTAAGGAAGTTGTTGAAATGAGCGCATTAACATTTACTTTAAAGTCAAAACCTAAGTTTAATCTGGATATGTCTCCGATTACATCGGATAAACTTCAGAATTTGACGCTTGATAAAATTAAAAAATTAAAACTGGCATACGGTAAAGAAAAAGTCAGCGTTGACTCATTATTTACAGTAAATGGAAGTGATAAAAATACAATTATCATCAATAAAAGTTGTGAACAATTAATTTGTATTGGCAAGGATATGAGTATGGGCAACATTACTGTTAAAGGAAATGTTGGTGATTTTCTTGGTCAATTAATGAAAGACGGTAATATTACAGTAAATGGAAATGCAGGTTCATGGACAGGCAATGGTATGTCAGGTGGACGTATTAATGTCAAAGGTAATGTTCTTGATTATACAGGTGCCGGTTTACCGGGAGATGCCTTTGGCATGACTAATGGTCTGATCAATATTACTGGTGATGCTGGCGATCGTGTCGGTGATCGTATGCGAAGAGGCATCATTGTTATCCAGGGTAAATCTGGTGATTATTGTGGCAGCCGAATTCACGCTGGAACAATCATCGTGTTAGATAAAGTTGGCCAACGGCCTGGAGAAAGCATGCGTCGTGGAACAATCATTTTAGCAAAAAAACCAGCTCATATTTCTTCAACATTTAAAAGTTGCGGTAATCTAAAGATGCAATTTCTACGTTTATTGTTTACTCAATTATCAAAAATAGATGATGACTTTCTGTTCTTTAGTAAATATGGACCAGTTGCCCACCGTTTTTCCGGTGATTTAGCAAGAAATGGTAAGGGTGAAATTTTAATTTTAAAAACAATGAATAAACGATAATAAATGAAACGTACTCGTGGTAAGAAAGGCCGAATTCTCGGCAGAGTCATGGATCAACATGCACTTTTGCAAGTGCAGGAGTTGATCAGCGATGAAGCAAAAACTCGTGACATGTTGATAGAGCACCTGCATAAAATCCAGGATAAATATCATCATATCTCAAATAGACATATCCTTTCATTGGCGAAAGAAATGAATTTACCAATGGCTGAAGTCTACGAAACTGCAACCTTCTATCATCATTTCGATGTTACTAAAGAAGATGAAGTCCCTCCTCCAGCTATTACTGTTCGCGTCTGTGAGTCATTAAGCTGTGAAATGTCAGGAGCAAAAAAACTAATTGAAGAATTAGGCTCGGAAATAGATAAAAAACACGTACGTATACAACACGTACCTTGTGTAGGTCGCTGTGCGTCTGCTCCCGTTGCAGTTGTAGGTACAAACCCAATAGAAAAAGCGAATAAAGAAACAGTCCTTTCTGCTATTGAAAAGAATGAAACATCGGATTCTTTACCTCCAAACTATATTGATTACGTTTCTTATAAAGATAGAGGTGGTTATAAAACTCTGATTGACTGTATTGATGGTAAGCATCAAGCCGAAGATATAATCAAGTTACTGGAAGATTCTAATTTACGAGGTTTAGGCGGAGCTGGATTTCCTACCGGTCGTAAATGGCGAATATTAAGCGAACAAGCAGCACCAAAAATGATCGCTATAAATATTGATGAAGGCGAACCAGGAACGTTCAAAGATCGTCATTATCTTGAAACTGATCCACATCGATTTATTGAAGGAACCTTAATTGCCCATTGGGCTATTCAAGCTGAAGAAATTTATATTTATCTACGTGATGAATATGCCGGCTGTCGATTATTACTTGAAAAAGAACTAGCTGAACTCCAAAGCAATCCTCCCTGTCAATTACCTAAAATTCATTTACGCAGAGGTGCAGGTGCTTATATCTGTGGTGAAGAATCTGCCATGATTGAATCAATAGAGGGTAAACGTGGCATGCCTCGTTTACGACCTCCCTATGTTGCTCAAGTTGGCTTATTTGGTCATCCTACCCTTGAGCAAAATATGGAAAGTATGCATTGGATCAGAGATATTATTGAAAATGGTCCTGATTGGTTTTCATCGAATGGACGTCGAGATCGGAAAGGCTTACGGTCTTTTTCAGTGAGTGGGCGAGTTAAGAAACCAGGTGTTCACGTAGCTCCTGCGGGCATTAGTATGCGTGAATTAATTAACGAGTATTGTGATGGCATGCTTGATGGACATGAATTTTATGGCTATTTCCCGGGAGGTGCATCAGGTGGAATTTTACCTGCTTCCCTGGGTGATGAACCATTAGACTTTGATACATTACAAAAACATGGTTGTTTTATTGGTTCCGCTGCAATCGTTGTTTTATCTGATAAAGATAGTGCTAAACAAATGGCATTAAATTCAATGCGGTTTTTTGAAGACGAGTCTTGCGGTCAATGCACACCTTGCCGTGTAGGAACATCTAAGGCAGTTAAATTAATGGAAAAAGATGAGTGGGATCAAGCATTACTGGAAGAATTATCTACAGCAATGATAGATGCATCTATATGTGGTTTAGGACAAGCTGCACCAAACCCCTTACTTTGTGCAATGAAATATTTTCCTAAGGAATTTGAATAATGGCTGCAAACCCAAAGTTAATCAATGAAAAAGCGATAAACTTCAAATTAAATGGTAAAGACGTTGAAGCTTATAGTGATGAAACTATTCTACAAGCAGCAAAACGTAATGACGTAGAAATTCCACATCTTTGCTATAAAGAAGGCTACCGTCCTGATGGTAACTGTCGTGCTTGTATGGTCGAAATTGATGGTGAACGCGTGTTGGCACCGTCTTGTTGTCGACAACCAACAGAAGGTATGGAAGTTAATAGTGATAATGAACGCGCCCAGAATTCTCAAAAAATGGTTCTGGAACTCTTGCTTTCTGATATGCCTCAGCAAGGCAAATCACCTTATAAATTAAATTCAGAACTTGATTATTGGGCAGAAAAACTTAATATATTTCATCCTCGCTTTGAAACGCGTAATGAACAGCCTAAACCAGACTTATCTCATCCTGCTATTGCTGTAAACCTTGATGCCTGTATTCAATGTACTCGCTGTGTCAGAGCCTGTCGTGAAGAACAGGTTAATGATGTCATTGGTTATGCTTTCCGGGGAAAACACTCAGAAATCATTTTTGACATGGCAGAGCCCATGGGTGAGAGTACCTGTGTAGCATGTGGTGAATGTGTTCAAGCCTGCCCTACCGGTGCATTAATGCCAGCAAAAAATGTGGGATTAATTGAACCGGATAAGGTTGTTGATTCAGTTTGTCCTTATTGCGGAGTAGGTTGTTTACTTTCATTTAATGTAAAAAATAATCATATACAGTATGTAGAAGGTCGAGATGGCCCTGCTAATAAGAGCAGATTATGTGTTAAAGGCCGCTACGGTTTTGATTATATTCATCACCCAGATCGCCTATCAAAGCCGTTGATCAGGCGTGAAGATGTAGAAAAAACACCTGCACTGATAGATCCACTTGAAATGCACAAGTACTTCCGTGAGGCAACGTGGGAAGAAGCGTTAGATTTTGCAGCTGAAGGTTTAAATAAAATTAAAAACCAAAATGGCAGTCAAGCACTTGCCGGACTGGGCTGTGCCAAAGGCAGCAACGAAGAAGCTTATCTTGTTCAAAAATTAGTTCGAACAGGTTTTGGAACAAATAATGTCGATCATTGTACAAGACTATGCCATGCATCATCAGTTGCGGCGTTGCTAGAAACAATTGGTTCTGGTGCCGTTTCAAATCAAGTGTCTGATGGTTCATATGCTGAAGTCATTATCATTATTGGTTCACGACCCAATGACAATCATCCTGTTGCAGCAACATTTATCAAGAATGCAACTGAACGTGGTAGTAAGCTTATTGTTATAGAACCCTACGGTTCCGATATGTCATTACATGCATCACATTTTATGCAGTTAAGACCAGGTACAGATGTGCTTTTGCTAAACGCTATGATGCACGTGATTATCGAAGAAAACCTTCAAAACCAGAAGTTCATTGACGAACATACAGATGGCTTTGAAGGCATCATCGAAAACGTAAAAGATTATTCGCCTGAAAAAGTAGCCCCTATCTGTTGCATCCCTCCAGAAACAATTAAAGAGGTTGCACGACTGTACGCAACAGCTAAAACTGCCATTATTTTTTGGGGTATGGGTATTTCACAACATGTTCATGGAACTGACAACTCCCGTTGTTTAATTGCGCTTGCTTTAATGACAGGTCAAATTGGTAGAACCAGTACAGGATTACACCCTTTAAGAGGACAGAATAATGTTCAGGGAACCTCTGATGTCGGCCTTATTCCGATGGTCTACCCTGATTACCAGCCTGTTACAGATGAAGCAGTAAGAAAGAAATTTGAAAGCTTGTGGGGTACGACATTAGATCCTAATACAGGTAAAACTGTAGTAGAAATGATGCACGCATTCCATGATGGCGATATTAATGGTCTTTACATCATGGGTGAAAATCCGGCAATGTCAGATCCTAATCTTAATCATGCCCGTGGGGCATTATCCAAACTGGATCATTTAGTAGTGCAGGATATCTTTTTTACTGAAACTTGCAGCTATGCCGATGTTATTTTACCCGCATCAGCATTTCCAGAAAAAGACGGTACCTTCACGAATACAGATCGTCGTGTACAACTTGGAAGACAAGCTATTACCCCTCCAGGCGAAGCAAAACAGGATTTATGGATAATCCAGCAAATAGCAAACCGTATGGGACTAGAGTGGAATTACGAACATGCAAAAGATGTATTTCAGGAAATAAGACTCGCTATTCCTAGTATGGCTGGTATCACATGGGAACGACTTGAAGAAGAAAACTCGGTAACTTACCCACTGTTAAATGTTGGTGATCCAGGTGAACCTGTTATCTTTAAAGATGGTATATTCCCTACAGAAGATGGTAGAGGCCGTTTTATTCCTGCTGAATATACTGAGCCGGCAGAATTACCTAATGAAGAGTATCCAGTTGTATTTATCACAGGCAGACAACTGGAACACTGGCACACTGGCACAATGACACGACACTCGCGTGTTTTAGATGCTATTGAACCTGGACCTTGTATTATTATTAACCCAGAAGACCTTCGTTCTCATGGTCTCAAATCTGGAGATATGCTAGTAGTAGAATCTCGTAGAGGAACACTTGCAGCAACGGCACGTGCTGACGAAGGAATGCAAAAAGGTGTAGTTTTGATGCCATTCGCTTTTAATGAAGCGGCGGCCAATCTCATTACTAATGATGCATTGGATCCTTTTGGGAAAATACCCGAGTTTAAATTTTGCTCGGTGAAGTTAAGAAAAGGAAATCGAGCTAATGATCAAATCAGCCGAAAGAAAATAGAAGTTTCTTCTTAAATAAAAAAACCGGGGTCTGATTTAATCAGATCCCGGTTTTTTTTATTTCTTGATGGTCTTATTTTACATCCATTAATGTTAATGTTTCCAGAATTAACGGCTCATTATTTTCTTTAGATTTATCCGGAATTACTGTTTTAATTTGGTACAGACTACCAGGTATTTGATCTGAGAAAATAAATTCATAATATTTTTCAGCATATTTCTCAAAATCACGTCTGTGAGGATCTTCCAGATAAGGAGAAAAGTATATCTTTTCACCGTTATATTCTTTGCCATTATAGTCAAATGTGGTCGGTTCAATAACCGCGGCTTCCCTTAAAGCGACTTTAAGTTGCTTATGAAAGTAGCGCCAATGTCCTTCTGTTAAACGTCCCATCTCATAAACATCACCCTGTAAAAAAATACCTAATACCGGATTACCTATAATGTTGGTAACATTATCAGGCGTTACTGCCTGTTTCTTTTCCGCAGTAAAAAAATCGAGTGCGGCATTTTTAGTACCATCCTCATTTAACTCCAGTATTTTAAGATAAACTGAATCAGTAAATCCTTCTTCAAACGAACCTGACTTAACAAATTCATAATATAAGCTAACTGGCTTTTTGATATTACCTAAATGATCACTTAGCCATAATTTAACTTCAGCATCATTAAATTTAAAATCATCTGGAACTTCATCAACATCGCCATACCGACCAACTTTCATCTCTTCCTCAGTTAAAGGCGTACCTCTACCTGTTACCGCAGGAGCTTCACCTAATTTCGTTTCTTCAGCAAATAAATTAACACTGGTTAATATGCTTGCAATAATAAATACAACGCTAACTACACTTTTCATAAAAACATCTCTATTAATTAATTAAGGGAACACCATAGTCTGTTAGTATTTTTTCAATTTCAGTTTTATTTTCCTTGATTAACTTATTAATTGTATCTTTCCATTCTTTTTCTCCGTATCTAACCGCCATTGCATTACTATATGTAAACTTCATTTCACGATTAGTTTTTACATCATCTTTAACGGGCAGCATAATTAATTCAGCTTTATCTTTGTATTGAATTGCATAATAACCAGCTGTTGGTCCCCACACTACGGCTGCATCAATTTTGCCATCAACTATATCTATAATTTGAGAATGACCCGGAGCAATTTTAGCATCACCCGGCTGCCCTTGATAAGGCACCATATATCCCATCAGGTTTTGAAAGAAAACCCAGAGCTGCGCCGGGCCACGATCAGCAACACCAATTTTCAAATCTATTTTTTGATCTTCAACTATCTTAGCTAAATTTTCTGCAACGCTAACATCGTCCAGTTTCCTGCCTTTTGCATAAACCAATACATAGCTCGTACTATAATAAGGCTCTGTCGTTGCTGCTAACTCAAAATTTGAAGGAACATTAATTACCAGATCACACTTATAACCAGGACCTTCTTCTGATTCAGCACGAAGAGTATTTCGAATAAACCCCATACATTGTGGAAAAAATTCATACTTGAGTTTTAATCCCAGTTTTTTAGCAAACAATTCTGCAATTTTATTTTCATATCCCTCTCCTTTCTTATTTGACATTGGAAGCATATAGGGATCAGCACAAACTTTTAGATATTCTGTGTCTGGTAACTCAGCCTTTACTGAGACAGTTAGCTGACATAAAAATAAAGTAGCTAAAATTGCGTTAATTTTTTTCATAGTATTTAATTAGTCCGCTCATAAGAGCGGACTACTCATAAAATTATGTGAATAAAATGTCTATTTAGTTGGTTTTAATTTATTAATTTTACCAATTAAACGGCGGTATGGACCTTTTAATGTATCTATTGCATTTTGTTTATAAGCTGCAATATCTTCAGCACTAATATCGCCAACTACTATAACACCGACCATACCAAAACCGATATGTGGCTGACAAACATAGGAATAAATCCCTGGTTTGCTCAGATCAGGCGCAACATTCTCACCCATAGCACCTATCCAGGCAGTTGCACCTTCAGGGATCAGACCTTCTACTGAAACCGAGTTATGTGAATTCATATTAGAAAATTTTACTTTATCGCCTTCTGCAACATATATAGTTGCCGGCTTAAATTCGCGAGCACCAGCTTTTATCACATGGTCTGCTGCACTTACAAATGTGGGCAACATGTACACCAATACTGCCAAAACTGCAGTTAGAATATTTTTCAAGTTCATATTAATCACTCCAAACAATTATAACGATTTTACTAATCTTAAATTAATCTCTTATGCTAGAAAATTCTTTTTATTATTATGATATAGCAGTTTTATTAAGCATAAATTTGAGTACTTTATAACTATACAATTTCTGACTTCTTAAATTGCAACAAGTTCTAACATTTAATTTATTCTTAGAAAGAAACATTTTTAATCTGTTTTATATAAAACACATCATCAATAAAAAAAATCCCCGACACCGAGGTGTCGGGGACTATTATAACAAACTTACGTCTGTCTAATACTTATGGTAGTGAGAAAACCATTAATACACCACTGTTACGTGATGAATTAAGAAGTTTACGATAACCACCAACAGCACCTAGTGCAGCTTCACCTGGAGCAGCAGCTAAGCCTGGGATAGCGACAACCGCGCCAGCCCAACCGCCGATACCTGAAAGGATACCAACGTATTGCTTGCCTTTATGTGCCCAAGAGTTGAAGTTGCCGATAATGCCTGAAGGTACTTTGAATTTCCAAAGTAACTTACCAGACTTAGCGTCAACTGCTTTAGCATATGCATCTAAAGTACCGTAGAACACAACGTCACCAGCGGTAGCAAGAACACCTGACCATACAGACCATTGTTCAACAATGTTCCATACGATTTTACCAGTGCCTGCATCCCATGCGATGAAGTTACCCATGTTGTCCTTAGCAGAGTTATTGTTAGGACAATCTGGGCATACAGCGCCAGCAGGATACATGGTCAAGTTAGCGTTAACATAAGCTTGACCTGCAGTGTATTGGTTACCACCCGCAGCATAACTTACAGGTTCATAAGTCATACATACGTGGTTGGTTGGGACATAGAACAGATTGGTACGTGGAGAGAAAGCAGCAGGCTGCTGATCTTTGGTACCTAGAGCTGCAGGGCAAACGTCCTTAGACACTACGTCTTCACCGTTGTGGTGGGTAGAATACTTGTCAAGCGTTTGAGGATAACCCGTTTTCATGTCAACGTGGGTAGACCAGTTAACAGCAGGATCATACTTTTCAGCAACAAGTAATGCACCGGTTTTACGATTCATGGTATAGCCATAACCGTTACGATCGAAGTGAACCAAAGCTGGGGTCATTTTACCTTTCACTTTGATGTCAGCCAGGATCATTTCGTTAATGCCATCATAATCCCACTCATCATGTGGAGTCATTTGATAAACCCAACGAGCAACACCTGTGTCGATGTCACGAGCGAACATGGTCATAGACCATTTATTGTCACCAGGACGTACAACAGGGTTCCAGGTAGATGGGTTACCAGAGCCGTAGTAGACTAGATTTTCTTCAAAATCTGCTGGCCACCAACCCCAGGTTGAACCACCACCTGATTTCCATGCGTCACTTAAGCCCTTACATTTGCTAGGACCACGTGCAGGCGCTTTCCAGTCAGCATTAGTACACCAGGTTTTCAATGAAGAATCTTTACCGACTTTTTTACCTAAAGACGTGGTATTTGCGTCGAAAAGAATATCTTCATCAGGACCCATGCTAAATGCACGCCATGCTAGAGAGCCGTCTTTCGCATTGAAAGCCGCTAACCAACAACGAACACCAAATTCAGCACCAGAACAACCAGTGATGACTTTGTCTTTCATTGGATGTGGTGCGTTGGTGTTAGTATCACCTGCAGCAGGACCGTAACCGATGTCACGACCGTTTTCTGCTTTCCACTTAACAGAACCGTCTTTAGCGCTTAATGCGACCAAAGTGGTGTCAGCTTGTTGCAGATAGATTTGACCCATGCTGTAACCTAAACCACGGTTTACGATGTCACAACACATGACAGGAACGGTTTCCGCTTCGTCTTGTTGTGGCTCGAAATACCATACGATTTCAAGGGTATCTAAGCTGATAGCAAATACGTCATTAGGGAATGATGAATGGATATATAAGGTATCACCACTCAAGCCAGTTGCGCTTGATGGTAGAACCAAAGGTCCACCTTCATGACCCTGTAAACGGCCGGTTGAAAATGTCCAAGCGGTAACAATTTTGCTAGCATTTTTCGTGTTGATTTGGTTCAACTCGGTATAACGCCAGTTATTGTAGTCACCACCAGGGAAAGCCCAATAATTAGGATTTTCATTCAGTTTACGAACTTCATCATTCGCAAGTACTGATGTCGAAAGTCCTAATGCCAATAAGGCAATAAGGCAGTTCTTAATTGATAGTTTACTCATGACCTCCTCCTCTATTTAGTTGATCATGTTTTGATCTCTTAAAACAAATAACTATATAACACCTCGAGATCATAAAGTGTTATAGAGTTTTAAAACTGGTAGATACTGTTGTGAAACCAACAACAGCAGAAAAACGTTTGAAATGAACATAGGAACTGGCCGCTGAGACTTCAGCAAGCTTGAATGGATTTAACAAAAGTAATGCAGATGAATGCATATTATTATTTATAGCCAATTCCTTCGATAATTAGTAACCCAGAAACGTATCTGGATCTTTTATTGTTTATATTTTTTTTATCTAACTATATCTCAGTACATTATAGTGCGAATCATCTTTTTTTAAAACATTTTATTAATAAAAATGTTTAATAAAAATACGACTTAAAATACTAATTTCGCTAATTATTAAGTACCAATCAGTCGCACGAGTTTAGGAAATTTTCCTACATGGCGCAAGGTATTTTTAATATGAAAATAAAATGTCTAGATTTTATATAAAGATGTTTATTTTTATATGTTTTTTATTGCATTGCAGCATCATTTATCAATAATAACAGTCAGGAATCATTTTTACTGCAGTGCAGTATCTTATTGAAACCTAAATTTATTTTATGCTGCGCTTTATGTTGCGTCGCAACATTCATGCTAATAGTGCTTTTCTTATGTTAAAAAAAAACATATTTTTATTACAGTATCTGATAAAACTATTTTTATATATGGTGTCTAAAAACTATGCCATTAAATGAGGAATGAAATGAACTGCTCACACATAAATAAATTATCATTATTACTTATCAGTTTAGTCTTTTCGGTTCCCTGCCTGTCCGATGTTCAACCGGCTGATCATCGGCATAAAATTTCGGACAAAGCCTGGGAAGAGAACCTTAGGAAGCAGAATTTTCAGGATAGAAAAATAATTGAAGGCGTGGAACAAAATATACTGGAATTGAAAGCACCCTATACAGCAGAAGATGCATCTGTTGTTCCTATATCGATTCACACAAAAATACCTCAAACTGAAGATCGCTTTATAAAAAAAATGCATGTATTCGTTGATATGAACCCTATGCCATTAGTAGGTATCTTCGAATTCACCCCTGACAGCGGAAAAGCTGACCTGGCCATGCGTATCCGTGTAGATACCTTTGCCTATGTTCGCGTCGTCGCGGAATTGAATTCAGGCGAACTTTATATGACCAAAAGTTTTGTTCGTGCTAAAGGTGCCTGCTCTGCTCCTCCTCCTGCTAGTATGGAGGATTCCAGAAAGTTGTTGGGAAAGATGAAAATGAAAGTAGTAGGTGATGTTATTTTGGGAGAACCAAACCTGATGCAAATGAAAGTACGTCACCCCAATATCACCGGTATGGCCCCTCTTAAAATTGGCTCGCGCATAATTCCTCCTGCCTTTTTTGTTGACACATTGGAAATAACTTATAACGATAAACCGATTGTCAAAGCATCTTTAACTTTTTCAGTAAGTATGGATCCGGCTTTACGTTTTTACTTTACGCCGAAAGAAGAAGGCGTCATAACAGTGAAAGGAACCGATACAAAGAAGAATGAATTTAGTTCTACTTTCGATATCTCAGTTAATTCTTAAAAAAGCTTTAACGACAGTGAGGTAGAACCTCGCTGTCGTTTATTAAAAAATATTCGGCTTTTGTTTTATTTCCTTTGATGTTCAACAACAGTTGGTTTAACCATCTTGACATGTTTAACCACGATGCAACTTGCATTTGCTGCTTCCCTTGCCTTTAATAATACTTCATAAAAACGTTTTCCTCTTTCATTATCTCTAAACGCAGCTCCCTTTTCACCAGGCATCTTTTTGTTTCTTTCAAAAGTATAACCTTCTTCATAATCACTATAAGTCATCGCTTCTCTTATCGCATCATATCGACAAGCACAGGTATAGAGGTTTTCTTCTGTCTGCCCACCTAGTTCATCCATACAACGTAGTGCAAAATGAACCGTTTCATTAGTTGGATATTCATTTGCTATAACTGAACCACTGCCAAGCAATAACATAATTGCCACAAATATTTCTCTCATCGTTATATCTCCTAAATTTATTTTATTTACATATAAATATTATTTTTAGCCTGAAGTTAACTATTTAGATAACTTCTTTTTAATAAGTTGCATGTTGAGATAAATAAGGCTCAATGACTTCCATTAATCTCGTTAAATTCCCCCTATTTGACTCGATTACCTGTCGTCCTCTTTCTCCCATATTATGCCTACGATTGGCATCGTTTAATAACATACAGATTTCATTTGCTAATTCCTCAGATTCAGAGACACAAAGTAAAGCATCATTTTCTAAAAGTAAGCTTGTGATTTCAGTAAAATTATAAGTATGCAAACCAGAAATTACCGGCAAACCTAGACTTGCCGGTTCCATCATATTTTGTCCGCCGTTATTAACAAGACTTCCGCCAACGAATGCAATTTGTGATGCAGCATAGTGTAATTGTAACTCTCCTAAAGTATCCAGAATATAGACACTAAATTCTTGGGAAAAATTCATTTCATCAGTACGCTTAACATAGTTTAGCCCCGCTGCCTCACATAATATCGATACTTTACTTGCTCTTTCAGGATGCCGCGGCGCAAGAATTAAAATTGCTTGAGGATATTTTTTTAAAACCATTTCATGTGCTTTTAGAACTATTTCTTCTTCTCCTTCCTGGGTACTGGCAGCAATCCAGATAGGTCTATTTAAGGAAAAATAACGCTTAAGCGATTGAGCCTGTTCTGTGATACTGTGCGGAACCTTAACATCAAATTTTAAATTACCTGTAACGACCACTTTGTTCTGATCAGCACCAAATGAGATAAAACGTTCAGCATCCTGGTTAGTTTGTGCTGCAATTACACTTACTTTTGATAAGGTTTGCTTCATCAACGTTGCAACTAACTGATAACCTTTAGAAGACTTTTGACTTAACCGTGCATTAATAATGAGTATAGGAATACCTTTATTTTGACAAGCTTCATATAAATTTGGCCAGATTTCTGTTTCCATTGTTATTAACAGAGATGGTTTGACTATTTTTAAAAACCGTTTTACTGAAAACGGCAAATCATAAGGCAAGTATAGATGTCTTATTTCATCCCCAAAATGCTGTTCAATTGTATATGCACCCGTTGGTGTAACTGTCGTTACCAGAATTTGATAATGCGTATATTTTTTAAGAAGACGAGTAATAATCGGCGTTGCAGCATTGACTTCGCCTACAGATACAGCATGAATCCAGAGAACAGGCTTACTGTTACTAGTCCATGAAAGAAATCCAAATCTTTCATGCCATCTTGTTCTATAAGCAGGATTTTTTAAACCCAGCCAAAACAGTCTTAATAGAACAAAAGGTGCCAGAAAATAAATAACTAGAGTATAAAGAAATCGCAATTGAATAAGCTGTTTAAGTTAATGAATTCTTAGCATTTAGCTCATCCAGATATGAATTAACACCTTTATCCAATGAAGTGAATTCATAATCGCATCCTACTGATCGCAATTTAACAAGATTTGCTTGAGTAAAACTTTGATAGCTTCCTTTTAGTGATTCCGGGAATGGAATATAGCTTATAGCGCCATTTTTATGCCAATCAATAACTTGCCTGGCAACATCATTAAAACTATTTGTCTTTCCTGTACCTACATTAAATATGCCCGTCACATCTTTGTGTTCCATCATCCATAAATTAACGTTTACTACATCATCTACGAAAACAAAGTCTCTTAATTGCTCACCGTCAGCATAGCCATGACTACCTTCAAACAGTTTCAATTCGTTTGTTTCATTTATTTGATTATTAAAATGATACACCACACTTGCCATTCCTTTTTTGTGTGATTCTCTTGAACCAAACACATTAAAATAACGCAAGCCGACAACCTGCGTATTAATATCAGCACAAAATTTTCTTACATAATTATCAAACAATAATTTTGAATAACCATAGACATTAACGGGTGATTCATTTTCAGGTTCTTCGGCAAACTCTGTGTTAACGCCGTACACTGAAGCACTTGAGGCGTAAACAAACGGAATTGAACGTTCCAGACAAAAGTGAAGCAACTCCTTCGAGTAGGTATAATTATTGTCCATCATGTATTGTCCATCCCACTCCGTCGTCGTAGAACAAGCACCTTGATGAAAAACATATTCAATATCATCAAACACATTATTCCGTTCAGCAATCAAACGTCTAAAGTCAGCTTTATCAATATAATCAGCTATCTTGTTTAAAACCAGATTTTCAAATTTTTTACCATCTTTTAAATCATCAACAACAAGAATATCTTCCCGACCAACTCTATTTAAGCCAGCAACAAGTTGACTACCTATAAAACCAGCTCCACCTGTAACAACTATCATTTTGACCTCTATGTATTAGTCTTTAATTTCTCTAACATCGACGTTGTTGAACAACCATCTTCAAATGGCAAAATAATAACATCGCCGCCGGATTTTCTAACAAATTCAGCACCGGCAATTTGCTCCTCAGTATAATCACCACCTTTCACTAAAATATCAGGTCCAAACAACGAAATTAGTTCTTCTGGCGTGTCTTCATTAAATGGCACAACCCAGTCAACACAGGATAATGCTGCCAAAACTGTCATTCTATTCTTTAACGGATTGATTGGTCTTGAATTACCTTTCAACCGTTTTACTGACTGATCATCATTAACAGCGACTATTAAACGATCGCCTAATGATTTGGCTTTGATTAAATAATTAATATGCCCCATATGTAAAATATCAAAGCATCCATTCGTCATGACAATTTGTTCTCCATTACGTTTTGCCTGATTTATCATATGTAATACAGAATCGCGATCCATCGATATAGATGATTGATATTTATTGATACTAGCTCCGTTAAGTTCTTCCATAGAAACCGTTGCAGAACCAAGTTTTTCGACTACCAGACCGGCAGCCGTATTTGCTAATGTTGTTGCTTGCTCTAAAGTTGAATTACAAGCTAATGCTGCTGCCAACACAGCAATCACTGTATCTCCTGCACCGGTAACATCGTAAACTTCATGCGTTTCAGCCTTGAGATGAAATGGTTTTGCATTATTGCGTATTAACGTCATACCTTTTTCACCACGTGTCACCAATAAAGCATCCAGCTTTAATTCTTTACATAATTGATTGCCCTTTTCAATCAAGACCTGACTAGACTTACACTCACCGACAACAGTTTCGAACTCTTTTAAGTTTGGTGTAACGATACTGGCATTATTATAAATACTAAAATCAGATGATTTAGGATCAACCAGCACTGCTACGTTCTTATCATTTGCGTATTTAATCAGTGTTTGCACTTTATCCAGACTGCCTTTTGCATAATCGGATAAAATGACAATATCGACTGATTCAATCAATTCCTGATACCTGTCAATAAGCTCACTATTATCCAGAAAAGCTTTTTCTTTTTCATAATCGAGTCGAATTAATTGCTGATGTCGACTTAAAACGCGTTGCTTGGTTATAGTTGGATAATCATCTTGCTGAACAAAATGACACTCAACTTTTTTATCGGCGAGTATTTTTTGCAAACGCTCTGAAGATTTGTCATTACCAGTAATGCCTAATAATTGAACGGTAACACCGAGTGATGAAACATTAATGGCGACATTAGCTGCACCACCAGCGCGTTCTTCAGTGTTATCCACACGGACAACCGGCACAGGCGCTTCAGGCGAAATACGATTGGTTTCACCATAGATATATTGATCAAGTATAATGTCGCCAACAACTAATACTTTTGCCGAATTTTTTGGCTTAAAAACGATTTCTTGCATTGCAATTGAGTATTTCTTATTTCTGTCAATTCGAGGAATTTTAACACACGATAATTGTCATAGTATTCAATATGTTGGTTAAAACGCATCTATTTTTACTTTACTTGCTATTTAGCACGTCTACTTGCCTTGCTAATGATGAAATTCCTGCTTTTTTTGAAGCAAATTACACCTTATACAGCAATGACACACAGGTAGGTATGATGGAACGGCGTTTTTATCAACTGGAAAATGGTCAATATAGCTTTCGCTCTGAAAGTAAAACCACCGGCTTTATTGCGTTGATAAAGAAAGTTCACATACTAGAAGAAAGCACCTGGGACATAATCGACTCATACTTCACTCCTCTAAATTACACTTATCATCATATTAAGGGTAAGAAAGAAAGAAATGCCGAAATCAACTTCAACTGGGACAAGCAGCAAATCACCAATCGTGTCAACGAATCAACATGGCATATGCAAACTCAAAAAGGCATACAGGATAAATTGCTTTATCAATTGACCATTATGTCTGATCTAATGACAGGACAAGTTCCCGAAAGCTACGCGATTGCTGATGGCGGTAAAATTAAACAGTATTCTTTCAAACGAATAGCTGATGAGACAGTTTCGACACCACTTGGTGACTTTAAAACGATCAAACTCTCGCTTCATAAAAAAAATAAAAAACAGGAAAATTTTTTATGGTGTGCTTACGATTTGAACTTTCTTCCTATAAAAGTGACCAGTACAGAGAAAGATGATCGTCTATCAACCGCAATCATTAAATCCATAAAAGGTCTTGGAAAGAAAAATAACGAAAGTTAATACTTATCGAAGTTTTAGTTGTTCTTCGATTTCATCCGGGGGCATATAACCAGGAAGGTTTCGACCATTTTCTAAATAAATTGATGGTGTTCCTCGAACTCCGATTCTTTGACCAAGTGCATACTGTTTTGCAACCGGATCATCACAGGTCTTCGCTTCAATTGATTCCCTGTTTTTTGCAGCTGTTAATGCACTTTGGCGATCTTCCGAGCACCAGACATTACTCATTTCCTGTCCTGCTGCAGAGTCTACACCAGCGCGCGGATATGCCAGATAACGAACACTTATACCTCTGGCATTTAATTCAGGAACATCACGATGTAATTTTCTGCAATACCCGCAATCAATATCTGTAAAGACATAAATAGCATCGTGTGCATCTTCACCGGTAAATTCAATATATTCATCATTTTCGATACTATTAAGCAATTTGACTCTCGAAGCCGCACGAACATCTTCGGTTAAATTTCGTCGTTCATTAATATCCAATATTTCACCTTTGACAACATACCCACCATCTCGAGTCATATAAATAACGTCTGGACCTATAATAATCTGATAAAGCCCCTTTATGGGCGCAGGTTGAATACTATCTATTTCAACATCGGGTAAAAAACGGGATATCGCTGCACTCAGTTCTTCGTTTAAAGCAGCATCATCTGCCAAAACCGAAAAAGAAATAAATAAACCAAATAATACAACCGAGCAAAACTTCATAGTGACTCCAGAAAAAATAGTTAAATAAAAAAGAGCTAATTTACATCCGAATATTGCGATATTGATAAACAATCTGACCATTATACAGCTTGTCTGTTCCATGCAGCATAACTATTTTTCATCGATAATCATTCGATGTGTCGTTTTTTCCATGATAAAGTCACGAACCATGGATTGAATCCACAAAAAACGAATTTGTGATGAATAACACAGTAATAAAACAAAACAAAGAAACCAAACTTAGTCTTGATTATATTCTGGATCTGCTTGAGAAAGATGGTCTCATCAACACATCACAACGGGTTCAACTATCCAGTCTCAGCGCTGATCAAACAAAAATTCATATTCATCCATTAATATCAGTTGCCGAACAAGGCTGGCAATCCTCGACCAATCCTAGCTATCCGTTAAGTCTGGAAACATTAACAAAATGGCTGGCCGAAAAAACACAACAACCTTATCTGCGTATAGACCCATTAAAAATTGATGTGCAGAAAACGACATCAGTTGTATCTCAGGCGTACGCGGCAAAATTGAAAATTTTACCGATAGAGGTAAATGAGACAGAACTTACTATAGCTACTTGTGAACCTTTTATTTCAATATGGGAAAAAGAACTGGAACACATAGCTGGACGAAAAATTAAACGAGTTATTATTAATCCCAGGGATCTGGAACGTTATCTGGTTGAGTTTTATGGCATCAGTAAGTCGATTATCGGTGCAACAAATGAAAGAAAAGATGAACCCATTGCACTGATTCAAAATTTTGAACAGTTGGTTCAAATGGGCAAAGCTGGTGAACCCGATGCTAATGATCAGCATATAGTCAGTATTGTTGATTGGTTATTGCAGTTTGCTTTTGAACAACGAGCCAGCGATATTCATCTCGAACCAAGAAGAGAAAAAGGACGTATCCGCTTTAGAATCGATAGCGTCTTGCATGTTGTACACGAACTGCCTGTCGCCCTAATGGGAGCGATTACCAGTCGATTAAAATCATTAGGACGTATGGATGTTACTGATCGACGTCGCCCCCAGGATGGAAGAGTTAAAACAATTACACCTTCAGGAAAAGAAGTTGAAATGCGATTATCTACCATGCCAACAACGTTTGGTGAAAAACTGGTTATGCGTATTTTTGATCCTGATATGTTGGTTAAAAGTTATAAACAACTTGGCTTCACTCAGCATGATCAAAAGCAACTAAATGAAATGCTGGATAACCCACATGGCATTGTCCTAATTACTGGCCCAACCGGTTCAGGAAAAACAACAACCTTATATTCTGCGCTCAATCAAATTGCCCGACCGGAAATAAATATTTGCACAATTGAAGATCCAATAGAAATGGTTGATCCACAATTCAATCAAATGCAGGTACAAAAAGCGATTGATGTTGATTTTGCAACAGGTGTTCGGACATTGCTCCGACAAGATCCGGACATCATCATGATTGGCGAAATCCGTGATAGGGAAACAGCCGACATCGCTATACAAGCAGCACTTACAGGACATTTAGTCTTATCCAGTTTACACACCAATGATGCGCCTTCGGCGGTTACTCGTTTAATTGATATAGGCATGCAACCCTTTTTATTAAACGCAACGATACAAGGTATTGTCGCACAACGATTACTAAGAACTTTATGTTTTCATTGCAAAGAACCTGTCCCGACAAACAAACAGGCCTGGGAAGAATTTGCCAGTCCTAACAAATTGAAAATGCCACCAAAAATTTGTAAACCGGTCGGTTGTGATGAATGTCGACATACGGGTTATATGGGTCGCGCAGGCATTTATGAAATACTAACAATGAATCAGACATTACGAGAAAACATAACTTCACATACAGATATAGATACGCTGCGTGCCATAGCTTTAAAAACAGGTATGCGCCCATTAAAAATAGGCGGCGCACAAAAAGTAGCAGATGGACTCACAACACTTGAAGAAGTGTACTCGGTATTACCACCTCAAGACCATAAATAATACTTGAGCTGGATTAAACTATCCCCTGGGATGATGTTTGCCATGTAAATCTTTTAATCGTTCCCTGGCAACATGCGTGTAAATTTGCGTCGTTGATATATCGCTGTGACCTAATAACATCTGCACAACTCTTAGATCTGCACCATGATTAATTAAGTGAGTAGCAAATGCATGGCGTAGGACATGTGGAGATAAAGTTTTATTAACACCGGCAATAACGGCATAACGTTTAA
Source organism: Pseudomonadota bacterium (assembly GCA_013112535.1). GTDB lineage: Bacteria > Pseudomonadota > Gammaproteobacteria > Eutrophobiales > Eutrophobiaceae > UBA7359. The sequence continues at coordinate 369,668 of JABFGI010000001.1, read as the reverse complement.
TCATGTGCCAAAAAGTTTGGCGTGTCATTGCTTTGCCACGTCTACTGGGAAATAACGCATCAGACATTGTGTTTTTCAAAATGTCATTACGTGCAGAAGAAAGATATTGCTCTAACCATTGTGTCGCTTCTTCACCTAAAGGAACCAGGCGCTCCTTATTCCCTTTACCGGTAACACGAACAACACCTTGCCTTAAATTTAATTGTTGAACGCCAAGTCCTACCAATTCTGATACACGTAAACCTGTTGCATATAACAATTCCAGCATACATTTATCACGTATCCCCAATACATCTTCTGTATCAGGCGCACCAAGCAAGGCTTCTACTTCTGATTCCGTTAAAGATTTTGGTAATGAACGACCCAAGCGTGGCGCGTCAACATTACTTACCGGATTTTGTTTAATCTGATCTTCACTTAACAAATATTCAAACAAACGACGAAGACTGGATAAGCGTCTTGCAGCCGTTCTGGCAGTATTGTTCTCATCTAACGCCAGATAGGCTAGCACATCTTCTTTTTTTGTCTTTATTAATTCGGTTTGTCGTTGCTGTAACCAAAGAGAGAACTTATTTAAATCGCTACGATAAGCAGCCAGGGTATTTTCACTAAGTCCTCTTTCCATCCATAATACATCAAGAAAAGAGTCAATAATCTGTCTGGATTTAATCAACAAGTCAGATGGGGTTTTGGAAGCTTGATTCATTTGCAAGTAAGCATAACTTGAATGAACCGTATTTTATAGATACCGGGCTGAGAAACAGCCCGGTTAAAGATACTTTTGAAGTATTACGATTTAGTCTTAATTTTTTCTTTAATACGAGCCGCTTTACCGCGTAGGTCACGCATGTAATACAGTTTTGCTCGACGTACATCACCACGACGTTTAACGTTAATTTCAGCAACCATTGGGCTATAAGTTTGAAATACACGTTCAACACCTTCGCCAGAAGAAATTTTACGAACAGTGAACGATGAATTAATACCACGATTCTTTTTCGCAATAACAACACCTTCAAAAGCCTGTAAACGTTCCCGGTCGCCTTCCTTTACTTTTACCTGAACAACAACAGTATCACCTGCTGCAAACTCAGGGATTTCTTTTGTCATTTGTTCAGCATCGAGTTGTTCGATTATGTTTGACATTTTAATACTCCAATTACCAATCTATATTTAGTTGTTCTTTAAGATTGTTCGGCTTCAGTAATATATTCCTGTAACAATCTTTTTTGCTCTTCATCAAGTTCTATTGACTCAATTAAATCCGGTCGACTTTTCCAGGTCTTACCCAAGGCCTGTTTTAATCGCCAGCGGCGTATTTTTTCATGGTCACCGCTTAATAAAATATCTGGTACAGCATGACCGTCCACTTGTTCCGGGCGCGTATAATGAGGATAGTCTAATAAACCGTCAACAAACGAATCTTCGTTAGCTGAATTCTCATGCCCTAATACACCGGGCAAGGTTCGGCACACACTATCTATTAGCACCATTGCCGCCAATTCACCGCCGCTCAATACATAATCACCAATAGACCATTCTTCGTCTATTGCAGTATCGATAATACGTTCATCAATACCTTCATATCGTCCTGAAACCAGTATCATGCCACTACGTCTGGATAATTCAGTTACACCTTTTTGATCTAAACGCCTGCCTTGTGGCGACAAATAAATCACCCTGGCATCTGGTTGGGCCTGTTTTGCCTTGGCTATTGCCGCACAAACTGGCTCATACATCATCACCATGCCTGGTCCACCACCATAAGACCGATCATCAATTGTCTTATGTTTATCAGTTGTGTAATCGCGTGGATTCCAGCTTCTAAAAGCAATCAGTTCATCCGAAACTGCGCGACTAATCACACCATGTTCCAATACCGAAGCAAACATCTCCGGGAAAAGCGTTATCACATCAAGTCTATACATCAGATTGATCTATTAGTCTTCAAAGTGCCAATCGACTTGCATTTTATTGGCATCCAAATCAACTTGTTTTACATAAACATCCATTACTAATGGAATTAATATGTTACTTTTATTCTCGCCTTTCTGCCGAACCACAAGCACATCATTTGCGCCTGTTTCTGTAATCTCACTAATTCTGCCCAGATTAACTTGATCTTGATTAAAGACATCAAGACCAATCAAATCATGCCAGTAATACTGGCCTTCATCCAAATCCGGTAGCTGCTCACGTTTAATTGCAATATCACAATTCAAAAAAATACGTGCACCTTCAGGGCTATTAATATCAGAAAACTTTACTAATAACCGTTCACCCCGTTGTTGAGCATCTTCAATTTCAAACTCTTGCCATTGACCATTCACATGAATCAACCAGGGCGAATAAGTAAAAATATTCTCTTTAGGTCGAGTGTAGGACATGATTTTTATCCATCCCCGTACACCATGAGCCCCACCAATACGACCAACAACTATTCGGGACTTAACTTGTTGCATTAAAAAATTTAATGCTGTCTTTTGCCTAAATTAAAAATAACTTAAGCACTATTACGCCTTGTTATGCAGCTGCTGCTGCCGCATTTTGCTTAATCAACTTTGCTACACGGTCAGATAGTTGTGCGCCTTGAGAAACCCAATGATCAACACGTTCCTGTTCTATCTTGAACATCACTTCCTGACCTGTTGCAGAAGGATTGAAAAAACCAAGTCGTTCCAGTGGACGACCACTATCTTTCTTACGGCTATCTATAACCACAATGTGATAATATGGGGTTTTCTTAGCTCCTTTACGAGACAATCTAATTGTTACCATCAGTCTAATGACCTCTATAAAATTCTGAATTACTGCGGATAGAAAACACCCGCTTGAAAAAAGGCGCTATTGTACGTAAAAACGCCGAAAAAGAAAGTAAAGACAGTGATTTTACGCTATGTAAAAATCATTAATAGATGCTCATTAAACAGGCTCATAATAGCTACTGAATATAACTAATAAAATATTTATCATTTACTTATATCTATTTGATATATTTGGTTTTTCTATATTACTTATGAATTTACTTGAACAAAAAAAACAGCTCAGAAAGACAATAAAACAACAACGTTCAATGCTTTCCAAAGCAGATCGAACCAAGATGAGCCAACAAATTAATCAGTTTCTAGACGAAATTCCTGAATTTAATCAGGCAAAAAGCATATTTTGCTATATTTCCTACCTGAGTGAAGTAGAAACCCGGCCCTTAATTTCCGCCTTTTTAGAACAAAAATTGAGCATGGCTGTTCCAAAAATCATTGGAAAGACAGAAATGTTGGCCGTTCCACTGACAGATTTATCCGAATTGGAGCCCGACAAAATGGGGATTTTGACACCAAAAACCAATCAAGCTGTACCCGATCCTTTTGATATTGCCATTACTCCCGGTCTGGGATTCACTGAAAGAGGCGAACGTCTAGGTTATGGCCGTGGTTATTATGATCGCTGGTTTGCAAATAATAAGGTAAAAACCAAAATCGGCGTTGCCTTTGAGTTACAAATTGTCGATGACCTGCCTTTGGAAGACACCGATATGCCACTGGATATTTTGGTTACAGAAAAACGGATAATAGATTTAAGAAGCCACTCATAATACCGTTTTATCAAGGCTCAAACCTGGCTAACTCAACAAGCAATGTTCCCTTGTCCAGTGCTTTACGTTCTGTCGTCTCCAGACGTTCCATTTTGACTAAGCCGATACCTGGTGCATACCAATTTGTCTGCTCAACACTAATCATGGTTAAACCGATATAATTTCCAGCATCTTTAAAGACAAATCCTTCCATTGAAATTTTCAAGCAATTTTCAAAACGACCTGCCGGCACAATTACCGTTTCAGACAATGATTCTATTTTCACATCTAATGGAACCCTGGCAATAATTTTAAATACTGTTTTTTGAGGTGGCCCTGTTTTTTGTAATAATTTTGTTGTTGTTGATTCTTCCCATTTTACTCCGACAGATAATTCTCCTGGAATAACCAGTTGATAGTTCTCTTTAAATTCTGGATTAATATTTTGAGAATTAATATTTCCTTTATAAAAAATTCCTTCATCAGAAACAGTATAATAAAGTAGCGAATCATCAAGTGAACGCCTTAAGTAGACTTCTTCTCCGTTTAATTTGCTTTTACCAAGGTTATTAAGAATATATTTTTGATTAGATAGTCCATCTCTATTTATTAAAGCAACATCATATTGCCATTTAAATCCTTTATTCAAAGGAAAATAAGAAATTTCATTTTTAGAACAGCCCATAATGAGCAAACACAAAAACAAGAAAACAATACTGTTTTTTTTCATTTTAATTATCACTCTTTGACCATAGAGCCGCTAGCATTGAACCTGCAACATTGTGCCAAACACTAAATAAAGCGCCCGGTAATGCAGCTACAGCAGAAAAAAACTGATTTGCCAAAACAACTGCTAAACCGGAATTTTGCATTCCGACCTCAATAGAAAGTGTTCTACAAACTGTTTTGTCATAGCCCATCAATTTAGGAATACTATAACCCGCAATTAAACCAAATAGATTGTGTAATGCGACAGCACAAAACAATAATCCTCCTAACTCAAATAGTTGCTCACTATTCTTTGCAACTATTACACCAATAATGAAGATAATTGATACTACAGAAATTATAGGCAAAAACGATTTAATCTTATCGATACGGTTTTGTAGATAAGTATTGATCAGGACGCCGGATAAAACAGGAAGCACCACAATGAAAAACAAGTTTTTCATCATGTTGCTGACCGGCACAGCAACACTTTGGTCTACATAAAACAATGTGATTAACGGAGTTAAAACAACAGCTAACAAGGTAGATACTGCTGTTAGAGAAATGGATAAAGCAACATTAGCTTTGGCAAGAAAACAAATAACGTTTGATGCAGTTCCACCAGGGCATGAGCCAACCAGAATCATTCCTGTTGCTAATAGAACAGGTAGATTCAAAACAGATGATAGAAACCATGCTATTAACGGCATAAAAATATATTGCAACGTAACACCAATGAATACTAATAATGGTTGTTCTAATACGCGTTTAAAATCAGCAGGCTTTAGCGTCATGCCCATCGCAAACATGACCAGACCTAACAAAGGTACGATTGCCCTACCGCAATCAGCCAGCCAACCTGGGTATAGAATAGCAACAGCAGAGATTAATACTGCACCTACCGGTAAAAATAATACACTACGAATTTGCATATAATAGTTCTATTTCAATGAATCCTGATTCTCGGCTACACTTTAACAAAAGTGACTTATGAGCAGATGATGAATTTAATAAAAAAACATTTATTAATTTTATACCATACCTGATTCTTTCTGGATTAATATTTTAATATGGCAGAAACAAATAAACTTCATCAAATTAATATGCAGTATTCCAGTAAAGAGGATCGCATACTATTGAGGACATCAACTGAAAATAATGATGAATATCTTATATGGTTAACTCGTCGGTATACAAAGTTACTTATAGATGTATTCGATAAAGAGATTGATAAACGCGGTGGCACGACAACATTGAGCTCGCAAAAACAAACTAAAAAATTCTTTGAAGAAGGCGCATTTGAAAAACCTTATGTAGAAGAAACACCAAAGAATCATCCTTTAGGTGAAAATGGTGTTCTCGCCTTCGGAATAAAAACGGGAACTGACGAACAAGGTAACTTCGTATTAATAATCCAGTCAGAGTCAGGAAAAGGAATCACTTACAATCTCAACGATAGCCTGCTTTATATGTTTTACTCTTTATTAATGCAAAGCGTTGATCGAGCTGAATGGCAATTAGGCAAGCACGGTGAAAGCGCATCAAGCAGTCAACTGCACTAAATCATTTAATATCAACACCTTACGATAGATAGTTTTTTACTATATACTAAATAAATACAATCAATTTTATTAATCTACTGACCTCCCCTAGAATTCTCCTGACTTAAATAATTTAACCTTTTAGGAGAACAGCAATGTTAGAGAATAGAGAAGGCAAAAATGTCCCGGACGTTAGTTTTCGTGTCATTGAAAGTGGCGAATGGAAAAATATAACAACCGATGATCTGTTTGCAGGTAAGACTGTCATCGTCTTTTCATTACCGGGTGCATTTACCCCAACTTGTTCAAGTACACATTTACCACGTTTTAACGAACTGGCTCCCGTATTCAAACAAAATGGCGTGGACGAAATTATATGCATGTCTGTTAACGATACCTTTGTCATGAATGCCTGGAAAGAAAACCAGGAATCAGACAACGTCACTGTATTACCTGATGGTAACGGTGAATTCACCAACGGCATGGGTATGCTAGTTGGTAAAGAAGACTTAGGTTTTGGCAAACGTTCATGGCGTTACTCCATGCTGGTTAAAGATAAACAAATCGAAAAAATGTTTATCGAACCGGAAATCGAAGGCGACCCGTTTGAAGTTTCCGATGCGGACACGATGTTGAACTACATCAATGCTAATGCAGTTAAACCTGAATTCGTTTCGATGATTTCACGTAAAGGCTGTATTCACTGTGAACGTGCCAGAAAAGCATTAGAAGCGAACAACATGCCTTACGAAGAAATTGAACTAGGCGAAGGCGTTACCAGCCGTTCATTGCGCGCCATCTCCGGCGCAACAACAACACCACAAGTCTTCATCGGTGGCAAGTTGATTGGAACAGCAGATGCATTGGAAGCTTACTTGAAAGAGAAGAGTCAAAAAGTAGCATAACCTTAATATATCCTCCTTCCCCTATTACAATATATTAAGCATTTGAGCCATGCGAAAGCATGGCTCTTTTTTATCCTTTGTTTTAATTTACTTTATTGTTGTAAGGAATTATTGAAGTAACATCGGTAATGCCAGCAGGCCACATTCCTCTATGTCCCTTAAATTCTAGATTAAAAATTCCTTTAACCTTCACCAAAGTACCGTTGTATTTATTTTTATAATTGCTATATGCCTCTGTATTTTTTCGAACTGATTCGGCTAAGCTCACTGCTAGTTTATAACTTCCGCTTCTTAATTCATTTCCTTCGAACTCAAAATGTAACACGCCTTTTACAACTACTTCTTCCCCATCATACTTAGATGATTCTTTTAATAAATCATCAATGGAAAGAACTTCGCTAATAGTTGAAATCTGCTGCTTTTCTTGTTCCATATCCATTACACTATCAAACTCTATTCCCGTCGGAGCGGACGGCATTACTTCATCAGCAAAAACTCTTTCTTCTAATGCATCTGCTTGCATTTGTTCTTTTTCTTTCATTAACATTCTTTTAGCAGGTGCTTGTTTCATTCTTGCTCTTTCTAATTCTGCTTTTTCTTCAGTACGATATAAATCTGTTGCAGCACCTAATGCTGCTGGTACTGCAGCATCAACACGCGCATCCTTTTTTTGTTTTAATTCAATTTCGTTTATAACAGTTTCATCATCACTGCTTTGCTTTGATTCAGGCAAGCTTATTTCTTCAATAACCGCAGCAGAATCATACATTTCAACTTCTGGCTCACTGATTATTGATTGTCCAGTTTCCTGTTGCATTGTTACGACCAGACTAACACTCAATGTAACTATCGCAGCAATAGAAACCGGTTTTACCCAGGGCGCTTTATGAAATTTTGTTTTCTGTTTATCACTATTAATTGTATCTTTAGCAGCTGACAATATTTTTTCATCCAGATGAACTGATGGTTCGACTTTATTCGATGCACGATAAGCTTTCGACAAATCTGAATCACCCTTCAGATAGTCATTTAATTCTTTATCGTTTTGATCCTTGTTTGCCATAACTTATTCGTTATTTAAACCTGTTCTCAATTTACTGATTGCATAGCGAAGACGACTCTTTGCCGCTTCATGGTTAATACCTAATGTCTCTGCAAGGTCAGGAATACTCATTCCTGTTTCTTCTCTTAATAAAAAAATTTCGCGTTGTTCATTGGGTAAGGATGCCAATAATTCAGTCAATCTATTTATAGTCTGGTTTGTTTGTGCCTGTTTTTCAGGATTATTTTTAGATGATTGTTCTTGTATAACGTCATCTATTTCTACGGACTGGTCTTCCACTATCCTGACATTTTGTTTTCGATAATGATCAATATATTGATTATGTGCCAGTTTGTAGAGATAGGTTGTAAACTTTGCTTTAACTTGATAATTTTCACGGGCATTAATCAATTTCATCCAGACTTCCTGAAATAATTCTTCCGCAATCGCTTCATTACGACATAGATTAAGCATATAGCGATAGATGGCTCCTTTATGACGCGCATATAATATTTCAAACGCTGCAGCATCACCCGAAGCATAGCTCATCATAAGATTCTCATCTGAAACATCGTTATCCATTGCATAAAGTGTATCTCCAATAGATAGCTTCTGACCAGTAATTAGGTTCTGTTACTCTGCTAGTAACGTATTTGAAACCCAAACGGGTTAAATGGCAGGTAACAAAAAAGGAGCCATTAGGCTCCTTTTTGTTTAAAACTTAAGAAAAACTGTCCTATTCGCTAGCTTCAACTTCCGCTTCCGCTTGAACAGCTTTCATACTCAAACGAACACGACCTTGTCGATCAACTTCAAGCACTTTAACTTGTACGATGTCGCCTTCACTCAGTTTATCGCTGACATTTTCAACGCGTTCTTCACAGATTTGAGAAATATGCACCAGTCCATCTTTACCCGGAAGAATATTGACGAAAGCACCAAAGTCCATCAACTTGGCAACTTTGCCTTCGTAGGTTTTACCGACTTCAATATCTGCTGTAATTTGTTCAACACGTTTTAATGCGGCATCACCTGCGGCTTTATCAGTCGCTGCAATCTTAACGGTACCATCATCATCGATATCAACCGTTGCACCGGTTTCTTCACAGATGGCACGAATAGTTGCACCGCCTTTACCAATAACATCACGAATTTTGTCAGGATGAATCTTGATTGTTGTAATACGTGGCGCGAATTCAGACATTTCATCTTTATGGTTAGATAACACCGCGTTCATCTTGCCAAGAATATGTAACCGTCCTTCCTGTGCTTGAGTCAAAGCGACTTCCATAATTTCCTTTGTGATACCATCTATTTTGATATCCATTTGTAAGGCGGTAATACCTTTCTCAGAACCCGCTACCTTAAAGTCCATATCGCCAAGGTGATCTTCATCACCCATGATGTCAGAAAGAACAACAAACTTATCACCCTCTTTAATCAGTCCCATCGCAATACCGGCAACAGGCGCATCTAGTTCAACACCGGCATCCATTAATGCCAGACTACTACCACAAACAGAGGCCATTGAACTTGAACCGTTTGATTCTGTAATTTCAGAAACAACACGAATTGCGTAAGGATATTCTTCCATATTAGGCATGACGCCTAAAACACCACGCTTGGCTAAACGACCATGACCAATCTCACGACGCTTTGGTGTACCAACACGACCTGTTTCATTCACACAGAATGGTGGAAAGTTGTAATGGAACATAAAAGGATCTTTTCTAGAACCTTCAATGGCATCAATGATTTGTGCATCACGTTGTGTGCCTAAGGTCACAACAACGATTGCTTGAGTTTCACCACGTGTAAACAAGGCAGAACCATGAGTACGTGGTAAAACACCGGTTTCAACAGTAATCGGACGAATCGTTTTTGTATCACGACCATCAATACGATTTTCGCCTGAAAGAACACTGCTACGAACAATATGACTTTCAAGAGATTCTATCGAGCCAGTAATTTCTGCTTCTGACCATTGTGGTTCGTCACCTTCGGTCATACCTTCAACGACTTCTTTTTTGATTTCACTCAAACGATCTTTACGCTCAAGCTTGTCCTGTATGCTATACGCTTCACGGACCAAATCTCCGGCACGTGATTGAATTTCATTTTCAAGTGCATCGTCTTTTTCTTTAGCAACCCAGTCCCAAGCTTTAGTATTCGCTTCTTCAGCTAAAGCTTTTATGTTTTCAATCACAACCTGAAATTGCTCATGACCAAACATCACTGCGCCTAGCATGGTTTCTTCAGATAATTGTTTTGCTTCAGATTCAACCATCAATACTGATGTATTCGTACCGGCAACAACCAAATCCAAATCAGAACTTTCCAGTTCGGTAAAAGTTGGATTAAGTACATACTGCCCATCGATGTAACCCACACGAGCAGCACCAACAGGACCACTGAAAGGTGCCCCTGAAAGACTAATGGCTGCCGAAGCACCGATAATTGCAGGAATGTCTGGATCAATATCCGGGTCAAGTGACATGACGGTCACAATAATTTGAATTTCATTTTTAAACCCTTTCGGGAAAAGAGGTCGAATAGGTCGGTCAATTAATCGGCAGGTTAAGGTTTCTTTTTCCGAAGGACGACCTTCCCTCTTAAAAAAACCGCCTGGTATTCTACCGGCTGCATAGTTCTTTTCCTGGTAATCAACAGTTAAAGGGAAAAAGTCTTGCCCTTCCCTTGCTTCTTTTTTTGCAACACAGGTAACCAATACGACGGTATCCCCCATGCTAACCATGACAGCACCGGATGCTTGTCTGGCTATTCTGCCTGTTTCTAAAGTGACTTTATGACTACCGAATTGAAATTCTTTTGTTACCACGCTCATGGATTTTCCCTAACAGATATATGTTGATTAATTTAAAAGATATTTTTTGATTTTATAAAACATTAAAACCCGCAGTAGCGGGTTTATAATATGAATTCCTCATTGGCGAATGCCGGAAAGAGTTTATTTACGTAAACCGAGACGACCGATCAAATCGCGATAGCGATTAAGATCTTTACCTTTCAGGTAATCAAGTAACTTACGTCTTTGGTTTACCATGCGTAACAGACCCTGTCTTGAATGGTGGTCTTTAGCATGCTCTTTGAAATGACCTGATAAATCAGTAATGCGAGACGTCAGCAATGCAACCTGGACTTCGGGAGATCCCGTATCATTTGCACCGCGCTGATAATCTTTTACGATTCCCGCTTTCTGTTCACAACTTAATGCCATATTCAAATACTCCTGCAACTCTTATGCTATATCAAATTTGCGCGTATTGTACCCGCGCGTTTCCAGCGTAACAAGCGAAACATCATTTTTTTCTAGCTATTCGCTAGTTCCTGTTAAGTCATTATTTATCAATCGCTTAGGAGCTAATAGGCCATCCTCCGAAACCTCACCCACGCCAAGAAACTGCTCTGAATTGTTATATATCCTCAATCGGCCTGATTTTGGCAAGCCTGACACCGTAACAGCCTGTCCCTGACACAGATAATAAGCCATATCCTCAGAAAGCCGTACTTCAGGAAAATCCATTAAGGCAAAATCCATTGGTAGCAATAAACGATCAAGCTGCTCTATCCCTTGTTCAGCAATATCCTGTAATTTGTCCGGTGTTATCATCTGTGATTCTTCAAATGGTCCCGCTTGCAGTCTACGCAACGTCAGAATATGCGCGCCACAGCCCAAAGATTGTCCGATATCTTCTGCCAATGTCCTGATATACGTCCCCTTGGAACAAGAAACTTCGATTTCAAACTCATCATGACTAAACTCAATCAGCGTAAGATTAAAAATACTAATATTTCTTGCCTTACGTTCCACTTCAATACCCTTATACGCCAATTCATAAAGGCGCTTGCCATTATGTTTAAGCGCAGAATACATGGGTGGAACCTGTTCAATTTCACCAATGAATTCATTAAACGCCCGCTTTAACGTTGATTCTGTAATTTCAGGCACATCCATTTGTTTGACCGCTTCTCCGGTAGCGTCACCTGTCGTCGTCATAATACCTAGTTTACAACGAGCACGATATGCCTTGTTCGAATCTAATAGATAGGCAGAAACCTTGGTTGCTTCACCCAGGCAAACAGGTAATAAACCTGTCGCAGGGACATCAAGATTACCGGTATGACCAGCCTTATTTGCATTGTAGAGTCGTTTTACATGTTGCAAAGCACCATTAGAACTCATACCAGTCGGTTTATCTAACACGAGAATCCCGCTGATATTTCTACCGCGCTTTTTTCTTTGTCGGGACATTTTGAAAACTAACAGCGATTAACTGGATGATTCGTCATCACTCTGACTATCGGTTTGACTGACTGAATTAATAATGTCGGTAAGACGTTGAGCTCGTTCGATTGACTCATCATATTTGAAACGTAAGGTTGGTACACCTCTTGAAGTCAACATACGAGATAACTCTTGTCGAAACTGGCCCTTTTGTTCATTCAATTCCGCAACCAGTTTTTCTTTAGCTTGTGTATCGGAGTCGCTGGAACCGCTTTTTAAACTAGTAAGATAAATAATGGCACTTCCCAAATCAGGACTTACCTCAACATTCGTTAATGTAATCATCCCGTACTGGTTTAAAGGAAACTCGCGTTGAACCAGGACAGAAAGTTCTTCTTTTATAAACTGGGCAACGCGTTGGTTTCGCCCGAATTCTTTTGGCATCTGTAATAACTAGATTGTTCGTTCGACACTGACGCGTTCAAACACTTCAATCTGATCACCCGGTTGTACATCGTTATAATTCTTCACGCCGATACCACAGTCAGTACCTGACTTAACTTCATTCACATCATCTTTAAAACGACGTAAAGATTCCAACTCACCTTCATAAATAACAACATTATCGCGTAATACACGAATAGGATTATTTCGATTAACGCGACCTGAAGTCACCATACAACCTGCTATATCTCCAAATTTTGGAGAACGGAAAACTTCTTTGACTTCAGCAACACCGGTAATCTGTTCACGTATATCTGGCGACAACATGCCACTAAGCGCAGCTTTAACATCATCGATAACATCATAAATAATGCTGTAATAACGCAGGTCGACACCTTCTGCATCAATTAATTTACGCGCACTGGCATCAGCACGGACATTAAAACCGATAACAACCGCTTTTGAAGTAATCGCTAAATTTATATCTGTCTCGGTTATTCCACCGACACCACTACTTACAATACTCACTCTGACTTCATCAGTACTTAAGCGAGATAACGCATCAACTAATGCTTCTGATGAACCATGCACATCAGCCTTAACTAATAAATTCAAGGCCGCAATCTCACCTTCAGCCATTTGGTTCATAATATTTTCAAGCTTGGAAGCTTGTTGTTGTGCCATTTTTGTTTCGCGATATTTACCTTGTCTAAACAAGGCAATTTCTCTGGCTTTCTTTTCATCAGGAACAACTATCATTTCATCACCTGCATTAGGTGTTCCAGATAAACCAAGAATCTCGACTGGTGTTGAAGGTCCAGCAGTGGCAACTTCATTACCCAGATCATCAATCATTGCTCGTACACGACCAAATTCATGACCACTTAAAACAACATCACCTTTATTAAGCGTTCCATTTTGAACAAGAATACTGGCAACAGGACCACGACCTTTATCTAACCGAGCTTCAATAACCGCTCCTGAAGCAGCGCCTGTAGCAACGGCTTTCAACTCAAGAATTTCCGATTGTAATAAAATACTTTCTAATAAAGCATCAACACCTTCACCCGTATGCGCTGAAACATTGATAAACTGCGTATCACCACCCCAGTCTTCAGGGATAACTTCGAATTTAGATAATTCCTGTTTAACACGTTCAGGATCAGCATTCTCTTTATCAATTTTATTTACCGCAATAATGATAGGCACTTCTGATGCCTTGGCATGTTTAACCGCTTCTTCAGTCTGCGGCATGACACCATCATCAGCAGCAACAACAATAATAACGATATCGGTTACTTTTGCTCCACGGGCACGCATTGCAGTAAATGCTTCATGGCCGGGAGTATCAAGAAAAGTAATTTCACCATTATCAGTACTTACTCGATAGGCACCAATATGTTGTGTAATACCACCGGCTTCACCAGCCGCAACTTTACTACGACGAATATAATCCAGTAATGAAGTTTTACCATGATCAACGTGCCCCATAATAGTCACAACAGGTGCGCGAGTTACTTGCTCACCATCTTGCTGAGTTGCCTGAATCATTTCTTCCTCAAGCGCATTCTCTTTTTTCAATTTGGGATTATGCCCCATTTCCTCAACTACAATAGCAGCCGTATCTTGATCGATAATTTGATTGATAGTTGCCATCGTACCCAGGCCCATCATTACTTTAATGACCTCAGAACTTTTAACCGACATACGTTGCGCTAAATCAGCGACAGAAATACTTTCGGGGATATCGATATCTTTTACGACTGGTGCTGTCGGTTTTTCAAAACCATGTTGTTGACTTCCTGATTGTTGTACAACTGTTTGTCGCTTGGTTTTTTTATTGCGTCTTCTACCTGAACCTTTACTGGCAACATGCAACTCTTCACGGCCATGACGTGTACGTTCTTTTTTATCTTTTGATGATTTCTTTGAATCTGCTTGTTCGACAACAGGCGGTTCAGGTTTAATTTCAACTACTGGTTCAACAGGCGTTTCCACAACTGCAGCTGCTGCCTCTACTGCTTCCTTCTTGGCGGCAGCCTCAGCCTCAGCTTCAGCTTTTGCCTTTGCTTCAGCTGCAGCATTTTCTTCTGCTTGCTTTGCTGCTTCTTCATCAGCTAATTTCTTTGCAGCAGCTGCTTCTTCTTCAGCTAACTTCGCGGCAGCTGCTTCTTGTTCCTGTTTTGCTGTTTCAGCAAGATCGCCACGCTTTGCATATGTACGTTTTTTACGAAACTCTACATTAACTGTCTTTGATTGAGGTTTAGCTCGACCCTGACTTGCAACATTAACCTTGAGTTCACTCGTTATTTTTCGTCGTAATGTTATTTTTTTTGCGCCTTCATCTTTACCGTGTTTCTTTCTTAAAAAAGCTAATAACTCCGATTTTTCAGAATCGGAAATAACCTCATCGGCTTTCTTTTTAGAAAGCCCTGCCTCAACCAACTGTTCTTGAATGCGCTCAACAGGCACTCCGACATCGGCGGCAAATTCACTGACGGTAACTTCAGGCATTAATTAACTTCCTCTTCACTTGATTCTTCGGATTCAAACCAGGGAATACGTGCAGTCATAATTAATTTCCCTGCACTCTCTTTATCAAGCATGGATGACACATCCATCAATTCATCAACTGACAATTCTGCTAAATCATCCATGGTTACAGCGCCTTTACCTGCCAATTCATAGGCTAACTCTTCAGTCATACCTTCCATTGTTAACAAGTCCTCAGCTGGTTTAGCATCACCTAGCTTTTCTTCTTTCGCAATCGCACGTGTCAACATCACATCATTGGCACGACCGCGTAATTCACTAACTAATTCATCATCAAACTCTTCAATAGCCAGCATTTCCTTTTCTGGTACATATGCCACTTCTTCAACACTTGAAAACCCTTCCTGTACTAGAATAAGGGCCATTTCTTCATCAACATCAAGCTCTTCCATAAACATGGCTTGAAGTGTTTCTGCTTCTGCTTCGTTTTTCTCATCAGCTTGCTCAACCGACATGACATTGAGCACCCAACCGGTTAATTCACTGGCAAGTTTTACATTTTGACCACCACGACCAATTGCCTGGGACAGGTTTTCTTCAGCCACAGCAACATCCATTGTATGTTCATCTTCATCAACCATAATCGAGGCCACTTCTGCAGGAGCCATTGCATTAATAACAAACTGAGCCGGGTTTTCATCCCAAAGAATAATGTCAACACGTTCTCCACCCAATTCATTGGATACAGCTTGAACTCTGGAACCTCGCATGCCTACGCAAGCACCGATAGGATCGATTCTTGGATCATTTGCTTTAACGGCAATTTTAGCTCTGGCTCCCGGGTCTCTGGCACCATTAATTATATCAATCATGCCCTCATTGATTTCCGGCACTTCGATTTTAAATAAATCGATTAACAGTTCCGGTGCAGTACGGCTAAGATACAATTGTGGTCCACGTGTCACTTCCGGTTTTATTTCTTTTAGATATGCTCGAATGCGATCACCCGGACGAATCGCTTCACGAGGGATCAACTCTTCTCTCGGAATAAACGCTTCAGCATTACTACCTAAATCGAGAATAATGCCACTGCGTTCTGAGCGCTTTACGACACCGCTGACCATCTCACCAACGCGATCTTCATAAGCATCCAGCACTTGTGCACGCTCTGCTTCACGTACTTTCTGTACAATAACCTGCTTGGCTGCTTGTGCCGCAATTCGGCCAAATTCAACAGAATCCATAGGCTCTTCAATGTATTGGCCAATTTCTATATCAGGGTTCTTCTCTTTAGCATCTGACAGGGAAACTTGTCTTGTTGATGCTTCAAGTGATTCGGGTTCATCATCAACCACTTCCCAACAACGGAAAGTATCGTAATCACCGGTTTCACGATCAATGGCAACCCGTGCTTCTATGTCTTCACGATTTCGTTTTTTGGTTGCACTGGCAAGCGCAGCTTCGATTGCTTCAAAAATAATGTCCTTAGCAACACCTTTTTCATTAGAAACAACATCAACAACCATTAATATTTCTTTATTCATTTACTCTACTCATTAATATGAATCAAAACTGTGGAACCAAACGGGCACGTTCAATCAATCTAAAAGGCACGTTATATTCCTCATTATCACAATCAATCACGATTTCGTCGTCATCAACTGCTTTTAAAACACCTGAAAAACGTTTTCTATTCTCAACTTTTTCAAACAATCTTAGTTTGATGGTTTCACCGATAAACTTTTTATACTGCTCTACTGTAAACAGCGGTCTATCCAAACCCGGTGAAGATACCTCAAGGTCATAATGTCCCTTAATGGGATCTTCAACATCAAGTACACCTGAAAGTTGTCGACTCACCGCAACACAGTCCTCAACAACGATTCCACCTTCTTTGTCGATATAGACCCGTAAGATTGAACCATGTGTACTCTGATTTAATTCAATACCAAGCAATTCATAACCTAATGTGGTCACTTCACTCTCAAATAAATCGAATAGAACCTGATTTTGTCTAACCATAAGCCTGAAACAAAAAAGGGGCTCAAGGCCCACTTAATTTAATACATAAAATTCAATTGGTAATTATAGCCAGTTTAAATAGGGCATGCTACAAACTGCCTTATTGATAGACCAATTACCCATATAGCAAAAAACCCCAATACAGGGGTCTTAATCATTCTGATATATATAACCAATTTTGTATTAGAAATTGGTAGCGGGGGCAGGATTTGAACCTGCGACCTTCGGGTTATGAGCCCGACGAGCTGCCAGACTGCTCCACCCCGCATCAGAGGTGGCGCATAGTACAGTGCTAAATGATGATTTTCAAGACACTTTATGCGATTGATTTAATTAGCATTAGCCAAAAAACCGTCTAGCCTCACTGGAACCCTTTTTGAGCCCCAGTTTCCGTGGTTTGGCTCAAACTCACCGGCACACACTGTATTACATTTAGGACAATTTCCATTTGCTCCTAAATTCCAGTTTTTAATCTCATACCAATCACGAACGATAAGTTCCTCTCCACATTCATAACAATAGGTCGTATCCCCTTCCGGATCGTGGACATTCCCAGTGTAGACATAATGTAAGCCGTTCATGATGGCAATAGATCTCGCTTTTTGTAAACTTTTCAAACTTGTTCTTGGAATATTTCGCATTTTCCAATCGGGATGAAAGGCGGAAAAGTGCAGTGGTACATCGGGACCCAACTCTGAAATAATCCATTTTGTCATTTCATTTATCTCTTTGTCCGAATCATTTTCACCAGGAATTAACAAGTTAGTTATTTCAAACCAAACATTGGTTTCATGTTTAAGATAAGACAACGTTTCCAGAACGGGAGCGAGATGACTTCCAGTGATTTTGTGATAAAAATCCTCGCTAAAGGCTTTCAAGTCAATATTAACTGCATCAATGTACTTATAAAACTCTGCTCTAGGCTCTGGTGACACATAACCTGCTGAAACAGCAACAGTTTTTATTTCTTTCTCATGACAAGCCTGAGCAACATCAATAGCATATTCATGAAAAATCACCGGATCATTATAGGTAAATGCAATACTGCGACAGCCTGTTTTTTTTGCCGCTTGTGCCAATGTTTCAGGACTGGCAACATCAGCAAGTGTGTCCATTTCTCGTGATTTACTGATATCCCAATTTTGACAAAATTTACAGGCCAGATTACATCCTGCGGTACCAAAAGAAAGAACCGATGTTCCAGGGTAAAAATGATTGAGTGGTTTTTTCTCAATCGGATCAATACAAAATCCACTGGAACGTCCATAAGTCGTTAAAACAATTTGTTCATCCAGACAAGCGCGAACAAAACAAAGCCCTGTTTGCCCGTCTTTCAATTTGCATGCCCGGGGACAAAGGTCACACTGAACACGACCATCATCGAGTTTATGCCAATATTTTGTTTTAACCGTGTTGCTATTCATGATATCCAAGAATGAATGACTATAAGATAAGTTTAGTCCTATAATTTAATATGGTTTACTAATCTAGTATATATGGGTGTAACGTCAATGAATCAACCTCTTTCTATTAGACCAACAGCAGTTGCGGGTAGCTTTTATCCCAAAAACACCAGCCAGTTGAATAGCATGCTAGAGGAATACCTTTCTATAGCAACTGTCGAAATTGCAGCACCAAAAGCGATTATTGCACCTCATGCCGGCTATATTTATTCAGGCCAGATAGCGGCCAGTGTTTACTCAAATCTTGTAAAGTTAAAAACGAAAATTACTCGTGTCGTGTTATTAGGCCCGACACATAGAGTTTATGTAAGAGGATTGGCATTACCCGGTAATACCCATTTTGCTTCACCTCTCGGTAATGTACCGGTTGATACAGATAGCCTTAAAAATATTAGCACGCATCCTTTCGTTCAATTTTTAGATGAAGCTCACGAACAGGAACATAGTTTAGAAGTACACATTCCTTTTTTACAGAAAGTATTAAACAATTTTGTTCTTCTACCAGTATTAGTTGGTGATGCCACACCTGAGCAGGTTGCAACGATTCTTGAAGAACTGTGGGGCGGAGATGAAACCTTAATTGTTATAAGTTCTGATCTTAGTCACTACCTGGATTATGAAACAGCATGCAAAACAGATAACGACACAACACATCTTATTGAAAAATTCGATTATAAAAATATTGGTTCCAAACAGGCTTGTGGTTGTATGCCCATGCGCGGTTTATTAAAACTGGCTCAAGAAAAAAACATGTCTATCAAGACGGTGGATTTACGTAATTCAGGTGACACAGCAGGTACAAAAGACCGTGTTGTCGGTTATGGTGCTTATGCTTTATTTGAAAACAGAATTCTTAATAAAGAAGATGAAGCATTGATCTTTAATATCATTCATAAAAGTATTGAACAGGGATTTAAAACAGGAAAAGCATTTGAGCCTGAAACAAAAGACGTTTCGGAACATCTCAAGAAAAATTATGCTGTATTTATTACGTTAAAACTGAATGGTCAATTACGTGGTTGCATAGGCACAACGGAGGCACATGCGCCTTTAATTGATGCCGTTGCGCACTATGCTCATGCTGCTGCATTTTCTGATCCGCGTTTTAAACCATTAACTGAAGAAGAATATAAACACGTTGAAATCAGTTTATCGATATTAACGCCGGCATCACCACTACCTTTTGCTGACGAACAAGACTTGTTGGCTAAATTACGTCCCGGTGTCGATGGTTTAATTATTTCCAAAAACAATGCCCGAGCTACATTTTTACCAGTTGTGTGGGAATCCTTAAAGGAGTCTGGACAGTTTTTAAATGAATTAAAAAGAAAAGCTGGAATAGCTGCATCCGATTCGCCAGAAAAAGCCTGGCGTTATACTGCTGAATATTATAATTAATTATCGACAGGAACCAACAGATCCTTTTTTACATTGTCTACCATCCGTCCAAATCGTATTATTAAATTGAGCATTACTCAAATCAGCTCCAGCAAGTTGTGCGCCAGTTAAATCAGCATAAGATAGATCAGCATTTTTCAAATTCGCATAACGAATATCCGTTTGCGTTAAATTTGCACCAATTAAACGTACACGCTCGAGATTGGCATAACTCAAATCACTTGATTTAATGACCGCATACGCCATATCTGCACCGGAAAGATTAACGCCCATTAAATTTGCTCCATTCAAAGTAGCTTCAGTTAAAATCGCTGATTCAAGATTCTGATTTTCAATGTTTAAATTTATAAAATGACAATGATGCCAGTTCACCCCTTTACCCGCTGGCAAGGAACAATCAATTAATCCGTTTTCTTCCTGTGGTTTCAAAACAAAACCAAATACCATCATCACAATGATCAATAAAGCAATAGAAGTCACCGGTAACTTTGGTCGCTTGAGATGTTTTTTATCTAATTCTTTTAATGAATTTCTATTTTCCCTGTGAACCAACATAATTTCAGATTCGGTTCCGCGTCGTTCCCTTGTTTTGCGTCTTTCCTGCGCCATTTTGTTTTTTTGGCGTCTTTTTTCTGAAACACGTTCGTCAACCTGCATTTTAGCAATTTCCAGTTTTTCTTCATCGACGGGAGTTTCCTGTAAAACATCAGGGTAAAGCTCCCGATGCTTATCGATTTTTTGCCAATTATGCTCATCAGGACTTATTTCATCATCATAACGAAGTCGACCAAGCAAAATATTTCTCGTGATTTGTGCCGACAAAAATGGCCCCTTAATTTCGCCATTTCTCTTTACAAACCATAGTCTTCGCTCAGCCAAATCAAGCCTCCAAATTCATTAATATCACGAAAAACAGGTCAAGTTTCATGCCAATATGCCGTTAAACCCTTATGGATATTCAACCGTTAGTTATTTCTACTTCATCTCCAACACTGCCATCAGTGAAATTGGTACAGTTAAACCTATCCCAAATGTTTATCGGCCAAATAGTAAATGCGACTGTAATAAAAAAACACTCGCCAGATTCATTTATTTTGCAAATTGGCAATCAACAAATTGAAGCTAAAACCGATCAAAGCAGGCCACTTAATATCGGAGACCAACTAAAGCTGGTCGTAGAAAAACAGGACAATCCTGTAACTTTACGGGTATTACAACAAAATCAAACCAAGGTAATTCATGAAGCTAAACAACAGCTACTCCGGGAAAGCATGCCTAAACAGGCAGGAATGGAAAAACTAACCTCTGTTTTAGCTCAGGTTTCAAAAAATGTTAAAGATGTCATTAAAACTATTCCCGCACCGATAGAGCAACAGTTTAAAAAATTAATTGAACAATTGCCGGTAAAAAACAACCTGAATAATGAATCTGGTTTAAAAACTGCAATCAAGAATTCAGGTATTTTTCTGGAAGCAAAATTACTAACAGAAGTGAAGACTAAACCTGATTCGCTTTTAAAACTAACTAACTTACCAGCACAAAAAGCGTCATCGTCAACATCCGGGCAAAGTACCGCACAAGCACATCAATTGACTCAAAATCTGGAAATCGCAAAAGACCTGAAGACTAACTTGTTACAACTGTCAGATGTCATCAACAAGTATAAACAAAATATAAAAAATCAGGAGAACGGTTTTATTAAACAAGTTCAATTAACATCTCCGGAAAGTACCAGAAGTAATGCAGCAAAAGTACAAAACTCGAATAAACTGGTTGAACAAGCTTTAAAAGCAGAAACTGAAATGCTTAGTAAACACATAGAATCATCCATTGCACGTATAGAAGTCAATCAATCAAAAGCTATCGTCACGCACGATAATCAGGCTCCTCTATGGTCTATTGAAATGCCGGTGAAAGATAAACAGGATATTGATCTGTTAAAACTTAATATTCATGCTGACAGAGATTCAAAATCAGATGATGAACAACAATTACGCTGGGCAACTGATCTGAAAATTACGTTCGAGAACATAGGAACGATTTCTGCGAAGCTATCTGTTATTGATAAAGAAGTAAACGCGACATTATGGTCAGAAAACGAAATATTAAATGACTTAATAAATTCAAATTTATCACTATTGAACAATCAAATAGAAAAATGTGGTTTATCGACCGGGAAAATTGTTTGTGTGCAAGAAACACTTTCAGAACAAGACATTCCTCACACAAGCAACAACCTTATTAATATTACGATATGACTGACTTCATTGAAACACCAAACAAAGCTGTTGCACTGAGTTATGACGGCGTCACGGCACCAGTATTATCTGCAAAAGGTATGGGCGAAATTGCAGATGAAATTATTGCGATCGCAAAAGAACATAATATTCCTATACGAGAAGAGCCTGAATTAGTTGATATGCTTGCCAAACTGAAATTAGATCAGGAAATACCCAGAGAACTTTATGTGGCAGTGGCTGAAACGATTGCTTTTGCTTATATGATAAAAGGTAAAGTGCCTAAACAAGCAAATTAAACTTAAGCTTGACCGGATTGTTTATTCCTTGCTTCATTCGCTTTTTTCTTATCTCCCAAGCTATCGTACGCTGCTGCCATTATTCCCCAGTTGTCAGATTTTAACTGTCTATTATCACCAGCAAGCGCATTTGATTTTCTCGCCATAACAATCGCTTGTTGCCATTGTTGTTGTTGCATACGAATAACAGCAAACCGATGCCATAACAATGCATTCTTTGGCTCTATACGAAGTGCACGCTCTATTGTAGCAACGGCTTTTTCACTTTGACCTTGTTTTGAAAATTGTTCTGCATCATTAAGCAAGGCAGTAATTACCGGTTCTTTTTGTTTGTCTATAGCGTTTCCTTTTTGCAAATCTACGGTTTTGTTTTTTTCAGTTATGATTTTCTTTTCAACAAGTGGTGTATTTCGCTCCTCAACAGGTACCAGTTCCACTGATTTTTTTGCCTGTTCTGCACAGGCAACCAAGTTCATCAGTATTATCAGTAAACAAAGTTTTTTAGTATTCATAAATCAATTGTATCTTCATTTTCTTAAAAACAGTTAACATAGTTTGGCGGATTTTTGCTGACAAACGGATAAGCTTTAGTACCATAACAGCTATCCGGTGGATTACTCATGTCGGGAAATTCATACCAGTCTATTTCTTCTGGCTCTATTAAACCTAAAGGAACAGGTTTTATTATTTTCATGACATCTAGCCAAATCTGCATTGCACCTGTTGACCCGGTTAATTTAGCAGTTTTATTATCATCACGCCCGACCCAGACAACAGCAAGTAAACGGTCTCCGAAACCGGCAAACCAACTATCTCTTAACGCATTTGTTGTTCCTGTTTTTCCAGCTAGTGGCATTAACGAAGGTAATTCGCGTGTTAAACGTCTGGCAGTCCCATTGGTCACAACTTCTGTTAATAAATACTGTGTTAAAAATGCGGAATCCGGTTCAATATATTCCCGCACATCAAGGTCATAATGTTTCAATGGTTTACCTTTTTTATCTAACACAGCACGAATCGTTTTTAACGGAATTTGCAATCCACCGCTGGCAATCGTTTGATACATTTGCGTGACCTCATAGGGTGATAAATTGATCGAGCCTAGTAAAATGGAAGGCAACTTTGGTATCGATGACTTAACACCCAGGGTTTTTAATGTTTGAATCACATTTTCAAGACCAATAGCCATACCTAATCGCACCGTAGAAATATTATAAGACTTGGCAATCGATCTAACTAACGGCACTTGTCCGTGCGATTTATTATCATAATTACTGGGTGACCAGGGTTTGCCATTTTTTTGTTTTAACGTCAGTTTCGAATCATCCAGAGGAGTCAATACATTATATTTATTCGCTTGTTGTAAAGCGGTCATATAAATAGCAGGTTTAACTAATGATCCAATCTGCCTTTTAGCATCTAATGCTCGGTTGAATGCATTTTGGTTCTTGTTTCTATCTCCTACCAAAGCTAGTACTTCACCATTATGCTGGTCAACCATTACCAAAGCTGATTGTAATGAGCCTGATTTAAAGCCTTTTGCTTTGTCCAGTTTAGACAAACTGATTTTCACGCTGTTTTGAGAAATTTCCTGCTTACTAACATCAAGTGTTGTATGTATTTGCAAACCTTCATTTCTCAAATCGTCTATATGATAATCACGTCTTAAATGACGTCTGACTAAATCCAGATAGGCAGGATATTTAGCACTACTCCAATTTGGCTTTTTAATGACACCTAAAGCAATAGAAGATGCTCTTTTATATTCGACTGCACTGATAAGTTTCTGTTCATTTAACAGCTTTAATACCAGATTACGTCTTTCTATCGTTCTTTGTGGATGTTTACGTGGATTGTAATAAGAAGCGCCTTTAACTAACCCCACTAATAATGAAATTTCCGAAATATTTAATTCATTTAGCGGTTTAGCAAAATAAAATTCTGCTGCAGTGCCAAAGCCATGAATACTCCGCGCACCATTTTGGCCCAGATAGATTTCATTCACATAGGCAGCAAGAATGCTTTCCTTCGTATAATGATACTCAAGCATTAACGCCATGATCATTTCATTCAACTTTCGTGAATAAGTTCGTTCACGCGTCAAAAACATATTTTTTACAAGTTGTTGCGTTAACGTACTTCCACCCTGTTTTATTTTACCGGCTAACAGGTTGGTAAAAATTGAACGTAGTATACCTATCGGATCGATGCCTATATGTTCATAAAAATACCTGTCTTCAACTGCAATTAAAGCTTTTATTAATGCTGGCGGTATTTCTTCATATGAAATTAGAACACGATCTTCATCGTGCATCGGGAATATTTTGCCAATTAACGCCGGACTCAAACGCACTATTTGAACTGCATTTCCATCATCCAGTACTCTTATCTCGGCGACGTAACCATTTTTAATTTTTATTTGTATCTTTCTAGCTACTTCAAAACCGTCCCAATAATGAAATTGACGTGTATATAACTTAATGATCGAAGCATGACTGTTAAATTGACCTGGCTTTGTTAACTTTTTTACTGGTTCATAACTCGCTTTTTGTAATTGTTCTATTAACTTTTTTTGTTCAATTTCCAGTCCGACATAAAGTTCAACGGGTTGAGCATAAACTCTTGCCGGAACAGACCAGCGTTTTCCTTCAAATTCTTTTCTAATTTGAAAATCAAGCCAGACACAATAAGAAAGAAAAATACAACCTAGAATAACCAATAACTGAATCATCCAAACTTTTAGCAAGGATTTCTTCTTTGTTTTAGGCTGGGACTTTCGCTTTCGAGTAGTTTTGCGTTTTTTGGTCATGAAATAATGTGTTTTGAGAAAATATCGCGATAACTATGTCGAAAATAGTAAATCCGTTCAAGATTTTAAGTTGATGGATGTGAAATGTAGCCGATAAGAGCTCATTCTTGAAAAATGAATAAACTTTAAGTTTACTCGAAAACGTGTTCCAGACGTTTTCTACCGCCTACATACCTGTAGGCGTAAAAAAAGCCCTGTATAAACAGGGCTTTATAATTTAGTAGAAATCTTATTTTAGTAAGCTTTCAACTAACGCCTGACGGCGTTTTTTTCTTGCTTCTATGACTGCTCTGGCCTTTTCTCTGCGTAATTTATCACGCTGACCGGAGGTCATTTTCTGCTTTTTATCTTCTTCTAGCTTTTTTTTTGGCTTTTCTTTTAGCCTTTTTTTTGGCCTTTTTCTTGGACTTCTTCTTAGCTACTTTTTTCTTAGCTTTTTTCTTGGCCTTCTTTTTAGCTTTTTTCTTAGAAGTTTTTTTCTTGGCCTTTTTCTTAGCTGTTTTTTTCTTAGCTTTTTTCTTGGCCTTCTTCTTAGCTTTTTTCTTGGCAGTTTTCTTCTTTGCCTTTTTCTTAGCTACTTTTTTCTTAGCCTTCTTCTTTGCAACTTTTCTTTTTGCAGTCTTCTTCTTTGCTTTCTTCTTCGCCATAGTTAGAGACTCCCCTAAAACTGAATAATTTAATTTAACAAAATGTATACATAACATTAAACAAACACATTGCAATTATAGTCATGTTTTATCTTTTTACTATAATTTTTTAAAAAAAATCATTAATGTTTATAAAAAAGTTATAAAAAAATGCATTTTTTATTGTTATTTGTGCACTAAATCTACTTTTTATGTTTATTTTTAAAATTTAAAAATAAAAATTCATGATAACTGCGACAGTATATCTTTTGTTACATCATCAACTTCTTGCATACCATTTACACTAATATATTTTATTTTTGCATCGTTCTTGTTTGATTCTTCCGTATAATATTTTATTAACGGTGCTGTTTGTTCGTGATAAACATTCAAACGTTTTCTAACTGTTTCTTCTTGATCATCATCGCGTTGAACCAGGTCTTCTCCGGTAACATCATCCTTACCTTCAACCTTCGGTGGATTAAATTCAATGTGATAGGTTCTTCCTGAAGCCAGATGCGCTCTGCGACCGCTCATACGCTTGATAATAGGCTCATCTTCTACTTTAATTTCAATAACATAGTCCACATCAATATTAGCAGCTGCCATCGATTCTGCCTGCACTATAGTTCGAGGAAAACCATCAAAAAGATAACCATTAACACAGTCATCTTCACTAATACGCTCTTTAACCAATCCTAAAATTAAATCATCAGAAACAAGGCCACCTGCATCCATTACTTTTTTTGCTTCGAGTCCTAATTCAGTACCTGCACTTACTGCAGCGCGTAACATATCACCTGTTGAAATTTGCGGAATGCTATATTTTTCTTTAATCAAATTTGCTTGCGTACCCTTGCCTGCACCTGGTGGACCTAACAATATTATTTTCACTTTTATTTACCTCACGTTATTTTTACTTCAATATAATTACCATTATTAAAAACAGGACATAAAAACGGATGAAGATCGAACTTGATAATGAAAATTCTGCTTCAAATAAAATTATTTCCTATTCTGATGATTCATTTACCTTAAAAAATAAACTGATTAAATCAAATTTTGTCATTTCTAAAGATAATTTAATTGAACACTGGTCTGTCGATTCCTACCAAAATCTTGCATTGCAACACATGGATCCGATTATTGCATGGCAACCTGAAGTCATCTTGCTAGGTACCGGCAACGAATCCGGTTTTCAAAATTATAAATTATTGTCTTACATTACTTCAAAGCAGATCGGTTTGGAAATAATGACAACTGGTGCTGCATGTCGAAGCTATAATTTATTAATTGACGAAGGCAGACATGTCGTGGCTTGCCTGTTTCTTCCCTCTAATTAATTCTCCATATTCAGTGTATCCAGGGAAAACCCTTCCCTGATAAGAATTTGTCTTAACCGTTTAATGGCTTCTATCTGAATTTGCCTGACACGCTCTCGTGTAACACCTAACTCATTCCCTATTTCTTCCAATGTCGCTACTTCTCTTCCGTGCAAACCAAAACGATGCTCCACAACTGCACACTGTTTATCAGTTAATAAGCTCAACCAGGTATCAATATGTTCTCTTACATCGCTGTTTTGTAACAAGCGTGATGGATCAAGGTTTTGCTCATCGGGTAAGGTATCTAATAAAGATTTATCCGGATCATAGGGGCTGGGTGAATCAACCGAGGTTTCACGTTCATATAAGCCCAACATGCGCTTAACCTCTTCTATAGGTTGATCGAGCATTTCGGCAACATCCTGTGGTGTTGGTTCGCGATCAAGTGTTTGTGAAAGTTTACGCGCTGCTCGTAAGTAAATATTAATTTCCTTAACGACATGAATAGGTAAACGAACTGTGCGTGTTTGATTCATCAAACCACGTTCGATTGTTTGTCTTATCCACCAGGTAGCATAGGTTGAAAATCGAAAGCCTCTTTCCGGGTCAAATTTTTCAACAGCACGAATCAAACCGAGATTGCCCTCTTCAATCAAATCCAGCAGCGCCAAACCACGATTCATGTAACGTCGTGCTATTTTTACAACAAGACGCAAATTACTTTCGATCATGCGCTTTTTCGCATTTTCATCGCCTTTTAATAACTTACGTGAGTAATAAATTTCTTCTTCCGCAGTTAATAACGGAGAATAACCAATTTCATTCAGATAGAGTCGTGTGGCATCTAGTTCACCTGCTGACAAAGTTACATTATCAGGTTCTAATATTTTATCTTTTGAATCAGTTTCGACAGCATCATCACTAATAACTTCATTAGTAGAATCATCAGTTAATTCGAGTTCATTAATATCATTTTTTTCTATATTAGAATCAGGGTTCGGGGTTGATTTTGTATCGTCGTCTTTCATAATTTATGTTGTTTATATGCTTAAGCACGCTTCTTAGGAAGATACCTGGAAGGGTTAGTGGGTTTACCATTCTTTCGAATTTCGAAATGCAGTACTGTCCGACCAGTATGATCCTGTCCCATTTCGGAGATATTTTCTCCTGCTTTCACTCTGTCGCCTTCCTTGACCAATAATTTGCTGTTGTAAGCATAGGCACTTAAGTACGTTTCATTATGTTTAATGATAATAAGCTTTCCATAGCCCAGAAGTCCACCGCCACTATAAACAACTTCACCGGACGCCGCCGCTTTTACACGTTGTCCAGCACGACCCAGAATATCCAGTCCCTTCTTCGATGTCGGTGAGTTTGTTCTGGCAATCTTGCCATCGGTAGGCCAATACCATTTAACAGGTCCTTTTGGTAAAGCCGGTTTTACTGTTGTTTTCTTTGCAACTTTTTTTACCGGTTTTTTAACCGGAGCAGGTTTTTTTTCAGGTAATGGCTGCTTTACTACATTTTTTTTGGTGCTTGCCTGCGGTTTTTTTAACGCAACACCTTTCTTTTTAAGAACGGGCTTTAAACGAATTAACTGACCGGGATAAATTGTGTATGGCGCTTTAACCTGATTCCAGCTCGCTACCTGTTTGTAATCAAAATTATATCGCCACGCGATTGAATAAAGCGTGTCTCCCTCAGAGACAATATGGTATCCCGATTTATTTTGAACTGCTTTTGGTTTTGCGGGTTTTACTGAAGATTTGCTACTTCGTTGCGATGTTGTTGCTGGCGTTTCTTTTACTTCACCACGATTCGCTACTGGTGCGACGCCAGCACCTGAACATGCCTGAAGTGAAATCAGGGTCACCAAACAAATAACATTTTTATATTGGTGCATCATCCTGTCATATTTAAATTCTGTCATCGTTAAGTCGTATCAATACCACCGAGCATAGGAACAAAACTTACTGAATCAATAATTTCTTCTTCAAATCCGTCTTCTCTGCGGGTAATCAATAATAAATTCTGATCACCGGACTTCCCTACTGGAATAACGAGTCGTCCATTTATCGCTAACTGTTCTTTTAGAGCATCAGGCACACCTATTGGTGCAGCTGCAACAATAATACCATCAAATGGCGCATGCGTTGGCCAACCAATATTACCATCAGCATGTTTCGAGCGAATATTGGTAAATCCCAACTTTTGAAAACGCTGACGTGCACGAATTAATAATCCATTTATTCTTTCAACGGTGTATATGCGTTTTGCAAATTGCGCCATGATAACCGTTTGATAACCACACCCTGTCCCTACTTCCAGAACATTTTCCGGTTGTTTATCCTTAATCAAGGCTTCTGTCATTTTCGCAACAATATATGGCTGGGAAATCGTCTGACTAAAACCTATGGGTAAAGCAGTGTTTTCATAAGCGCGAGTTGCCAAAGCTTCATCGACAAATAAATGTCTTGGTGTTTTTCGAATTGCATCAAGCACAGCATTAGATTCAATTCCCATTTCGACTAATGTATCTGCCAGACGATCACGTGTTCGTTGCGACGTCATACCAATACCATTGTGATCAGCTGACATCATTTTAGTACATCAATCCAGTTAGAAATAGTTTGTAAAGAATCGTGCCGTGTTAAATCAATTTGCATTGGAGTGATCGACACCTTGTTTGTTCGAATTGCATGAAAATCCGTTCCTTCACCGGCATCCTGTTCTGGACCAACCGGCCCTACCCAGTAAACCTTACGACCTTTTGGATCGAATGCTGCCTGTGCAGGTTCTGATTTATGTCGATTACCTAATCGCGTTACAGCAAAATCGTCTATCTGTTCAAATTCAACATCGGGAATATTTACATTCAACAGCACATCATCTAATGATTTTTGCATGAGCGATTGAATTATTTTTTTTGCTACCATAACCGCTGTTGAATAATCACCCGGACGTTCACCAGCTAGAGAAAAAGCAATGGCGGGACAGCCCAGGAATCGTCCTTCCATTGCGGCAGCAACGGTACCGGAATAAAGCACATCATCACCGAGATTTGCACCTGAATTAATACCGCTTATGACCATATCCGGTTCTTCATCTAATAACCCGGTGATAGCTAAATGAACGCAATCCGTTGGTGTACCATTTACATAATGAAAACCACGATTATCCTGTTTCACATGCAACGGTGCATCAAGCGTTAATGAATTACTTGCACCACTTCGATCACGATCAGGTGCAACAACCGTTACTTTACCTAATTCACTCAACGCTTCAGCTAAAGCAGCTAAACCGGGAGCCTGATAACCATCATCGTTACTTAATAAGAAGTGCATTTAGAATTGATTTAATAATTTATGCTATTAGAAACTCTAATAATGCTTTTTGTGAATGCAATCGATTACCGGCTTCTTCCCAAACCACACTTTGAGGTCCTTCTAAGACATTCTCAGAAACTTCTTCACCACGGTGTGCCGGTAAACAATGCATAAACAAGGCATCACCATTAGCGCATTCCATTAAGTCAGAATTGACCTGGTATTTTGCAAACTTTTGCATGCGTTCGTTTTGTTCTTCTTCCTGACCCATACTCGCCCAGACATCAGTTACGATAACATCTGCATTTTTTGCGGCCTGTTCAGGATCGCGTTCAATCACAACATTGTCTTTTGTTGCTGCAAATATTTCCTGATCCGGGTCAAAACCTTCGGGACCAGAAACAACTAATTGAAAATCAAAAATCTTTGCAGCGTTCATATAGGAATGACACATATTATTGCCATCACCAAACCAAACGACTTTTTTACCTTCTATAGAACCACGTTTTTCATAAAACGTTAAAAGATCAGCTAATAACTGACATGGATGGTAACTGTCTGACAAACCATTAATCACCGGTACAGAAGAATACGCCGCAAATTGCTCGATCTTTTCATGCTCAAAGGTTCTTAACATAATGCAATCGACCATATTTGATAACACACGTGCCGTATCTTTTACAGGTTCACCGCGACCGATCTGTGTTCCGGTTGGAGAAAGATAAATAGCATGACCACCCAATTGCGCCATACCAGCTTCAAATGAAACACGTGTGCGTGTCGATGATTTTTCGAAAATCATGCCTAACACGCGGCTTTTAAGTGTTGTCTCATAGTTCTTTTCTATAAATTGCTTTTTTAACTGTTCTGCACGGTTAATAATCGACAGTAATTCATCGCGACTTAAACTGTTTAACGTTAAAAAATGTCTTGGTTTCATAACTACGCCTTCAAGTTAAATATTTTATGAGCAAACC
Organism: Pseudomonadota bacterium; assembly: GCA_013112535.1. Taxonomy (GTDB): domain Bacteria; phylum Pseudomonadota; class Gammaproteobacteria; order Eutrophobiales; family Eutrophobiaceae; genus UBA7359. The sequence goes on along the minus strand of JABFGI010000001.1, from coordinate 338,236 downwards.
GCTCAACCTGGATATGATTTCGTCGGCTTCATCATCACTTAGAATTAACGGAGGCAGCAATCGAATGACATTCCCTGCCGTCACGTTAATTAATAAATTTTGCTCCAATGCAAGACCAACCAAATCAGTACAGTCCTTTTCAAGCTCGATGCCTAACATCAAACCTTTACCACGAATCTCTTTTATACCTTTTATTCCGCTTAAACTTTGTTTAAAACCGTCTAAAAGGCGTTTTCCCAACTCTTTTGCTCGTCGCTCAAGATTATTGTTTTCTAAAACTTCTATCACTGCTAACGCCGCTCTTGCAGCGAGAGGGTTACCTCCGAATGTAGAACCATGACTACCCGGTTGAAATAAATCTGCCGCTGCACCACTCGCCAAACAGGCACCTATCGGTACCCCATTACCTAATGCTTTTGCTAATGTCATGACATCCGGTTTAATCGCTTCATGTTGAAACGCAAACCATTCACCGGTTCGACACATGCCTGTTTGAATCTCATCAAGTATCATCAAACAATCATATTCATCACAAAATGTTCTAATCGCTTTCAGGTAAGTCTCATCAGGAATAACAACGCCACCCTCGCCTAATACCGGCTCAACCATCACAGCGACAAGATCAGGAGTCGTTTCAGCCACTTCATTCAACGCATCGAGATTGTTGTAGGGAATATGCTTAAAGCCTTCGACCAAAGGCGTAAATCCTTTTTTTACTTTGTCATTACCCGTTGCAGTTAGCGTTGCCATGGTTCGACCATGAAAACTTCTTTCCATAACAACAATTGTTGGATTCTTAATACCTTTATTATTCCCATAAAGACGTGCAAGTTTAATTGCTGCTTCATTCGCTTCCGCACCGGAATTACCAAAGAACACTTTTTCCATGCCAGAATGTTCAACCAGTTTCTCAGCCAGTTTTTCCTGTAAAGGAATACGATAAAGATTTGAGGTGTGAATCAAGTTTGCTGCCTGATCAGAAATGGCTGCTTGCACAGCGGGATGGGCATGACCTAAACCGCATACAGCAATGCCACTCAACGCATCCAGATAACGCTGGCCGTCGATATCCGTTAGCCATGCTCCTGCACCACTTTTGAATTCGACCGGCAAAGGTTGATAATTTGACATTAATGCACTACTCATTTCTTAACTTACCAAAACAATTTTCACTTACTTTACTCAACTATAAAATCGTCGCACCGACCTGATATTACATCCTAAAATAACAAGCCCGGCATTGAGCCGGGCTCGATCATAATAACTAAAACTTTTTTAAAGTGGCAGATTATGCATCTGACCAACCATACACATGAGCATAGGTATAGAAAGAAAGGTATTGGTTCTTGAAGCCATTAATGCAATACCTTTACTCTTGGCAATTTCGTCTGCACTTGCTTCAACAATACCCAGAATCTTTTTCTGATTAGGCCAGATTAGAACCCAAACATTAAACAACATAATTGTTCCCATCCAGGCACCAAGACCAATCACGACAGCACCTTCTTGTAACAAGAATGCATTCTTGATACCGACACCCATTGATTCAAGTGCAGAGGCACCTGTTAACCAGGTTGCTAACGCACCCCAACGGAACCACCATAAAGCACGTGGTGCAACATATTTGTTAATCGCAGCAGGACCAGGACCACCTTCATCAGCCAATGCCTCGCCGACAGCAGGGACTTGTACAAAATTAAAATAATAAAGCAGACCAATCCAGATAACGCCAAAAAAAACATGAAGCCAAACGGTTAATGACCACAGGTTGAATTCAGGTTTGCCGCCAACCAAAAACATAATAATGATTGCAGTGATAAAACCAACTGCAAGTGTACCGTGCACAGACTTAAGTGGATTCATTTATTTTCCCCCGATGATAATAAAATGATTTCTTATAAATAATAAGATGCTGTTGCTGCGGGATTATACTGGTCTGAATGCATGCTGACACCCCCAAACTGAAGATAATCTGCCGAAATTGTCAGTTCAGGACAAATATAATCAATAGCTTAGCATCAGATAGTGATCAAATAAGCCTTTTAGGTATAATCCGCCGCAATCAAATAACTTATCCCAGACTGACTTACCGAGGTATCCCAATGGAAATACTTGAAGAAATAAAAAAAACCGTCGAAGAAAGCCCGATTGTACTCTTTATGAAAGGCTCACCTGACTTCCCTCAATGCGGTTTTTCCATGCGCACATCAGAAGCACTAAAAGCTTGTGAAGTAGAATTTAACTACGTTGATGTACTGGCCAATCCGGACATTCGCGCCAACCTGCCACAATACTCAAACTGGCCAACCTTCCCGCAAGTCTTTATCAAAGGCGAACTCGTCGGCGGCTGTGACATCGTCATGGACTTATTCGAAAAAGGCGAATTACAAAAAATGACGCAAGAAGCGGTAAAATAATAACTTTATTTAGGATGGGTTAGTTCTTAGCCCATCCTTAATTCTTTCCTTCGTCATTCCCGTGTAGACGGGAAACCAGTAAAAAACTTCATAATTATTTTTTAATTTTGCACTTCGCCTGATGGCACTTCCGCTGCTCTTTCGCATCCATTCGATCGCAGCATAAATACATCCATGTACAAAACTTTTTCAAAAAGAAGTACGTCGCCGTTTAAAGGCGAAACTAATGTTAAGTAAGAAAATAATACGACCACTGCAAAATCAATCCCAAATTAAGCAACGCGATCAACCCTAATAAAATAAAAAAACCTTTAATCCCTCTCGTTTTTATAAAATAGTAAGGTAAATATGGAATCCAAAAAATAAACATTAAAAAAACCATAGTCATACGGCCTGTAAATACTATTTTGTTCCTTACTATCAAGGTCAACCCACATAATGACAAGAACCAAAAAGACAAGACCGAAACAGGTTTGCAAATAATCGGTCGGGAAAATCGAATTTATGAATAGAATTAAATCGTAAACAGCTATCAGTAAAGATAGTGACAATAAAATAATGAGTATTGATTTCTTTCCCTGAATCATTTCATCTAGTTTTCTAAAAGCCGCCCTTCTACTTTTTCTAAAAGACGTCTACCATGAATGATCGCAAGAATTATTACCTGCTTATCCTTTACACGGTAAATTAACCTGTAACTATAGATAAATAATTCCCGATAAGCTTCATCTTCTAATTCAGGAACTACTCGACCTCGTAAAGGCAATTGATTTAATTGTCGTGATGCATCAATAATTTGTTCTATAACTGCTTGAGCATAGGAGGGAGAATCTTTTTCAATATATCGTGCGATTTCTTCAATATCTTCTACTGCTTCAGGCGACCAGGTTACTTGATAATCCATTTTCGCAGTTTCTCTTCAACTTCCTGTTGAGTTAATATTCCTTCTGTCTCTGCTCGTGTTGTTCCTCGACGAATTTTTTCCAGTACATAGAGATGATATTGAATATCTTCAAATGTGCTATCTTCTGGTAAGTGCTGTAACATTGTTTCAACTTCTTGTTTTGCGCTTTGCATTAGATAAATCCTGATTAATATTAATTAAATATGAGTTTACTTAATTTAAACGGGTAATCAATGTAAAAAGGTCTATTATTGTTCAGCATTCATGTATAAAAAAATACCAGTCCGATCATCCGCCTTTATTTTAACCTTCTCTTTAACCTGCGTATCCCATATTAAATCACCAAGCGCTTCTACGGCACCTTCTGCAGTCTCATTAGAATTAATGACATCATGAAGCTTCTCAGCTTCAGACTTTGGTACAGCGCCCGCTTCTCTTCGCGGCTCTATGAAAGGATCGGTTATTCCGTCTGAAGCGATCAGTATGACGGCGCCATCTTTGGTACTAAACCTTGCTTCATTTAGAAAAAACGATTCTCCGATACCAACAGCATTACATAAACCATGATTCATTAATTGACGAGCCCGTTTTATATAATTTTCCCGCGTGATTTCCTTTCCGTTAATAATGGTTCCTATTTCTGTTTTAGCTGTTTCTTCTGCTTCATCTTTTTGTATATTCAGATCAAGCGGTAAAATTTGTATTAACTTTCCATTTGGTTTTTTACCTAGAATTGAAACATCACCGGCACCAAAAGCAAATAAAATATCGCCTCTATGTAACACTCCGGCTATAGCTGCGTAAGCACCTTCGTTAATTTCTGCTGTCTCTTTGTTGATTGAATGGATTAGTTCAATTAAATACTTGCTACGGACAATGTTTTTCGCTTCCTGTTTTAATTTTTCATCAATAAAACGAACAACATCTCCGCCCGTTTTTTTTCCTTCATGATTTGAAGCACCATCTGCAACGACGTATAAATCGCCATTAGCCGTTTTGTAATGTCCCCACATATCTTCGCCTTTACAATCATTATCAAAGAAGGCTTTAGAATGCACTAAAATATTGCTCATAATTCTTTTAATAGATTTTTATTAATTACATTTCATTTATATACTATGAGATAGAAAAGGTTTCTAACAAATATATAGTCGATTCGTTAACAATTTGCTCATCTGATTCATGCTTTTGTTCCGGAAAAAAACTTGATTTTTCAGGAACAAATCATTACTTATAGTCATGAAAAGAAATAATTATTTGTATTTGTAACCCGTTCCAGGCCATGTCTGTTCAATTTCATCTGCCTGATTTTTTGCGCTAAACTTTTCCCAGAGTATTCCATTGACATCAGTTTCAGATGTAAACACATCTGCTTCTGAATCTTCCCAGCCAAGGTGGCGAAGTTGACCCGGTTTACAAGTATCATCTTGTCTTATTGACATATTTATAAATTCAGTACGCCATAATGCATATTGATCTGGAATGACAAGACACGGTTCACAAGCAAGTCGTTTGCTGTAGTCTTTGACCGTTTCCCCAATTTTATCTGTTGACAGTGCAATATGGATTTTTTTCATCTTACTATTCATAACCGTTATCAGCCCAGACACATTTCCCGTCACTTTTTTCCCTTAGTAATTCAAGATACTTTTCATGTGCGGCGAGTTCTTCATCTGTAGGCTTGATAATGGGTAATGGCTTCCTGTTAACATCGGTTAACCGGATTGCATTTTGCTCTGCAGCTTCCTGCTCTTCTTCAGCACCGAAACCTAATGTTTCCTGTCCACCGGTCATGGCCAGATAAACATCAAGCAGAATTTGTGCATCAAGTAACGCACCATGCAAATCACGCTTTGAATTATCTATTTCATAACGTTTACATAAGGCATCAAGGTTGTTTTTTTGGCCAGGATGCTTTTCACGCGCCATGGTCAGCGTATCAGTAATCGTGCAATAGTGTTCCGTTTTGCCCCACTTCCTGCCCAGCTTTTTTAATTCAGCATCGATAAACCCAACATCGAACGGAGCGTTATGAATAATCAATTCGCTATCGCGAATAAAATCTATGAATTCCTGAGCAACATCTTTAAAGCGTGGTTTATCAGCAAGAAAATCATTGCTAATACCATGCACATTGAATGCACCTTCATCTATCTCTCGATCGGGATTAATGTATTGATGATAGTGCTCACCGGTATTACGTCGATTAATTAATTCGACACAACCGATTTCGATAATGCGATGCCCCTGTTTCGGTTCCAATCCGGTTGTTTCTGTATCAAGTATAATTTGTCTCATGCTAATCCTTAACTTTGCATTTCATCAATTGCTTTGTTGGCCAGTTGATCAACACGTTCGTTTTCATCATGACCACTATGTCCCTTGACCCATTGCCATTCTATTTGATGCCCCTGACAGGCTTCATCCAGACGTTGCCATAAATCCTGATTCTTTACCGGTTTCTTTGCAGCTGTTTTCCAGTTGCGACTTTTCCAACCTTCCAGCCATTCGGTAATACCTTTCATAACATATTGAGAATCTGTTGTTAGCACAACTTTGCAATCTTTTTTCGTCAATGCTTCCAAACCTTTTATTGCACCCATTAATTCCATGCGATTATTAGTCGTGTCTTCTTCAGCTCCATAAAGTTCTTTTTCTGTTCCATTAAATTTTAATAAGGTGCCCCAGCCGCCCGGCCCCGGATTACCGCGGCAAGCGCCATCCGAGTAGATATATATTTTTTCAGCCATTATTTTTTAATGAAGATCGTGTTGTTGGCTCAATAACACCCGAACCTAATATTTTTCTTTTAGCCGTCCAGTGCATTTTGATTGGGTTTAAAGGTATGACACGCTTTTTTGCAACGATCACATATAAACCGCCAAGTATCGGCCAACAATAGTGTCCGAGGCGTTCCAGGGGTATCAATTTATTTAACCATTTTTCACTACGTAGTGGTGGAGAAAAGAAAAAACATTTGGTTTTCTTTACGTCAAAATCCAACAACGACAACCAATCTTTTATTTTTGGAATAGAAATTAAACGTCCACTCCACGGCATGTTACCCCACCAGCATAAAAACAAATGCCATAGGCCCCATAGACTGATGGGATTAATACCGATAATGACAACGCGACCATCACCAATCAAAACACGATCCATTTCGCGTAGTAATTTATGTGCATCTTTTGAATACTCCAATATATGTGGCAACACAATTACATCAATACTGTCTGAAGCAATGGGTAATTCTTCTGCACTGGTGTAAATTGCTTTTAAGCTATTTTGTATTTCAGATTCATCAAGAAACAGAACCGTTTTGTCAGCGATACGCGATGCATTAATATAATTTGATTCTGCCGAGTAGCTGTATTGCAAAATATGGTAACCGAACATATCTGGCAAAATGTCCTGTAATTCTTCCACTTCTGCTGTAAACACGCGTTTACCCAGCGGACTGGCAAACCAGTTCGAGAACTTTTCTCTTAGTGTCGCCGTTTTATTTTTTTCCGCATTCATTATCTTATGTATATTGACTCTAATTGATTGTGCTGCGAGCATTATTCCATGTTAGATATATTACCTTTACCTGCTCTCGGCAATCATTATAACTATATCTGGTTACTGAAAAATAAGGCAAGTAATCATGTCGCAATTGTTGATCCGGGTGAAGCAGGACCTTTGCTTAAACTTATTGAGTCAGAAAAATTAATTCCGACCACCATTTTGATTACGCATCATCATTGGGATCACGTAGACGGTATAGTAGAAATTACTGAAAAATATGACATTCCCGTTTATACGCCTAAAACAGAGTCAGTCAGAGGTAGCACGAACCCGGTCGCAGAAGGAGACAGTATTTCTCTGCCAGAATTGAATTTGACACTCAATATACTGGATGTACCCGGACATACCTCTGGTGCAATTGCTTATTACACTAATGGCATGGTATTCAGCGGCGACACTCTATTTACTGCTGGTTGTGGACGCATGTTTGAAGGCACGCCACCACAAATGCATGCCTCTTTATCAAAGTTCAAAACTTTACCCGATGAAACCCGTCTTTATTGCGGGCATGAATACACCGTTGCTAACTTGCAATTTGCTTCTATTGTTGAGCCTGATAATGAAGCCATTTGGGATAGATTAGTACAGGCCGGGCGAAGCAGAGAAAAAGGTGAATCGACGGTACCATCTACATTGGCCATAGAAAAACAAACCAATCCATTTCTACGTTGTGAAAATCAGGGAGTAATTGAAGCAGTTAGCGCACATTCGGGTAAAAAACTGGATGATCCGCACGAGGTTTTCGCTGAATTAAGGAGCTGGAAAGACAATTTTTAGTGATAGCAGGATCTGTTAATAAATTACTTGACCTAAACCGTTCAAATCCCTAGGATTTCGCCATGCATATGACACGTAAAGCAATTATTTGCTTTGTGCCACTAATATTAAGTGGCTGTAATTTCACCACTACTCGACCTGACCCCGTCGACGTTCCAGCGACTTCGAATCATCAGAAACTCGTCGCTTCTGAAAAAATAGCAAATCTTGACGGAAAATCAGGTATTAATGTTGATGAACATCTTCAAAATCAGGTTGCCAAACAACAAAACTATTCCGATGCATGGGTGTTGCTAAAAGATAACCTGCAATTAGATCGTCATGTCACTAAAAATAGCGTTAAACAAAAAATAGCCTGGTTTGCTAAAAATCAGGAATACCTTGACCGTGTTTCTGATCGAGCTGAACCTTATTTGTATCACATCATCACGAAATTAAAAGAACGTAATATGCCACTTGATATTGCGTTATTGCCGGTTGTCGAAAGTGCATATCAACCATTTGCCTATTCGCCAGCACGCGCTTCCGGTATCTGGCAATTTATTCCGGGCACTGGCAAACGTTTTGGATTAAAACAAAACTGGTGGTATGACGGTCGTCGTGACATTGTTGCCTCAACAGACGCTGCACTGGATTACCTTGAAGCGTTGCACAAACAATTTAACGGCAACTGGTTCCATGCCCTTGCTGCCTATAACTCTGGTGAAGGTAATGTTGCTCGTGCAATAAGAAGGAACAAAAAAGCAGGTAAAAGCACTGACTTCTGGTCATTACGTTTACCTCGCGAAACACGTAATTATGTTCCAAGTTTATTAGCTGTCGCAGAAGTTTTAAAACACAGCGATAAACACAAAATAAAATTCAAAACAATTGCCAATAAACCTTATTTTGAGCAGATAAATATTGATAGCCAAATCGATTTATCAACAGTCTCAAAACTTTCCGGTTTATCGATTGATGAGGTCTATACCCTGAACCCGGGATTTAACCGTTGGGCAACCGATCCTAAAGGACCGCATCGAATACTTATTCCTGTCGATAAAGCAGACAACTTTAAACAAAAGATTGCGGCATTACCTAAATCCGAACGCATTAAATGGCAACAACATAAGATCCAACAGGGTGAATCGTTAGGAAAAATTGCTTCTCGCTACCAGACCAGTGTTTCTGCTTTAAAAGAAATTAATCGTTTGAAGAGCAGCAGAATTCGTGCGGGACATTCTTTGCTTATCCCAACCGCGAAAGAATCAAAAAAATATTATTCGCTAAGTGCCGATGCCAGAAAATTTAAAGGGCTTAAAACAACCGGTGATGGTAAACGTTATATCTATTCGGTAAAACGTGGTGATAATTTATGGGATATCGGTCGTCATTATGGCATTAGCGTCAGTCAACTAACCCGATGGAACGGGATATCAAAAAGAAGCCTTTTAAGACCCGGACAAAAACTGACTGTCTGGGTTAAGGATGATAAAAATAGAAAAGAAAAAGCCAGTCTTGTTAAAACAGTAGCGAAAAGCACTAAATTAGACGGTAACGCCTACATCGTGCAACAGGGTGATTCACTTTGGCTAATTGCAAGAAAATTTGATATTCATGTAAAAGATATACTTGAGTGGAACAATCTGAAAAAAGGAAAACACTTACAGCCTGGACAAAGCTTGATAGTTCAACAAAATGTGACTGGTGCCTGAAAATACAACTCGATTTAAGATACCCTACGTTCGACTTTAAGTCTCTCCCCCTTCTCATAAAGGTACTTTTATACGTACAATGATACTTATGGAACGTCTATTTAAATTATCCTGGAGACTCCTTCTACGCCTGTTGTATCGTGTCGAGGTAACTGGACTCGAGAATTATGAGAAAGCAGGCGACAAAGTACTAATCATTGCTAATCATACTTCACTGCTTGACGGTATTCTTCTTTACGCATGGTTACCAGAGACACCGACCTTTGCCATTAATACCCATATCGCGGCCAAAAGAGTTTTCAAACCATTTCTACACTTTGTTCGTTTGTTCAAAATGGATGCCATCAATCCATTATCAATTAAATCTGTTATTAAATTTATTAAAGATAAGAACAAGGTTGTTATTTTTCCAGAAGGTCGCATTACCATTACCGGCACACAGATGAAAATATACGAAGGACCGGGATTAATTGCTGATAAGAGTGATGCCAGTATTCTTCCCGTTGCAATAGATGGTGCCCAGTTTTCAAAATTATCCTACATGAAAGGAAAGGGGTTTGTACGCTGGTTCCCAAAAATCACGCTTCGCATTTTACCTCCGGAGAAAATATCGATTCCCGAACACATATCGGGACATGAACGCAGAAAAAAAGCGTCAATACAAATGCAGGACTTGATGCATAAACTCGCCTACTCGAGCTTTAATCAACGTAATACACTTTATGCTTCGTTGATTGAAGCAAGTAATACTTTTTGTAAAAAACAGGTTGTTTTTCAGGACATCAGCAAAGACACTCTAAATTATCAGCAGCTAATTCTACGCAGCATTTTATTAAGTCACTTAATAAAAAAGCAAACCAAAGCTGGTGAACACATCGGAATTTTGATGCCGAATGTAAATGCCTTACCTGTGTTATTTTTTGCCTTACAATTTATTGGTCGTATTCCGGCCATGTTGAATTTTACTTCCGGAGCACTTGCCGTTAATCGTGCATGCGAAACTGCCCGACTCAAAACAATTTACACATCCAGATATTTTATTGAAAATGCCAAACTGGAACAGTTAATTGCCGATCTGGATAAAAATTACACCGTTATTTATCTGGAAGATTTGAAAAAAGATCTTCGCATAACAACAAAACTTGCTGCTTTATTTATGAGCAGAAATCCTGCGAAGTATTACACAAAACAAAACCTGAACAGAAACCATGACGCTGCTGCTGTTATTTTATTCACATCAGGTTCGGAAGGACATCCAAAAGGCGTTGTGCTATCGCATAAAAACCTTTTAGCAAATTACGCCCAGGTTCGTTGCCATATTTATTTTAATCCATCAGAACTTGTTTTTACCTGCTTGCCCTTGTTTCATTCATTCGGTCTGAATGCCGGTTTCTTAATGCCGCTGTTTGGTGGTGCCAAAGTATTCTTTTACCCGACACCGTTACATTATCGACTTATTCCGGAATTAATATATGAACTGCGTGCAACGATTATTTTCGGCACCAATACCTTCTTTAAAGGTTATGCACGTTATGCCCATCCTTATGATTTTAACTCTGTAAAAGTTGCCGTTGCCGGAGCAGAAAAACTACATGACGACACAAGTCGGTTATGGTCAGATAAATATGGTATTCGGATTATTCAAGGATACGGAGTTACAGAAACAAGTCCTGTTATTGCTGTTAATAACTTGATGTTAAATAAAGTTGGTACAGTTGGACGACTTATTTCTGGCATGGAATGTTATATAAAACCGGTCGATGGTATCGAACGCGGTGGACATCTGGTCGTTAAAGGGCCCAATGTTATGCAAGGTTATTTATTTCATGACAAACCGGGCAAATTACATTCTCCCTCAACTGAACGAGGCGCAGGCTGGTATGACACCGGTGATATTGCCGAAATCAATGATCAAGGTTTTATTACTATATTAGGACGAGCAAAACGTTTTGCCAAAATTGGTGGTGAAATGGTTTCCTTATCTGCCACAGAAGAACTGGCTACATTAAGCTGGCCGGATAATAACCATGCTGCTGTTGCCATTTATGATGAGCGTAAAGGCGAAAAAGTAGTGCTTGTTACAGAATATAAAAAAGCGGAACGCAGGCAATTGCAACAAGTTGCTCGCGAAAAACAGATTGGCGAGTTAACTGTTCCGAAAAAAATTATTGTTGTCGATAAAATTCCCGTATTAAGTACCGGGAAAACTGATTACATCGGTTTGACGAAACTTGCAGAGTCATATGAATCAAATAATGAAGAGAATAGCTGGATGAATAAAATCAGTAAACTGGTTAAACACGAAATGCCTAAAAACTAATCGTCATACTCTATTCTAATAACATACAACATCTGCTCTACACCCATTCTTTCAAAGATTACTTCATCATCAATCGTTTTACCGAGTAACAATTTGGCTAAAGGCGAATCAACAGTGATGTATTGTTCATGGTCGTCAAACTCATCGGCACCGACAATACGATGTCGTTTTTCATTGCCTTCTTCATCTTCTATCGTTATCCACGCACCAAAGAAAACACGCGTTTTATCCTGCACTTCTCTAACGATGGTTAGTTTTGGCATGCGCCGTTGCAGGTAACCTAACCTTGAATCAATTTCGCGTAATTGTTTCTTACGATAAATATATTCCGCATTTTCTGATCGGTCACCTTCCGCAGCAGCGGCTGTAACTGCTTTAGCGACTTCGTTACGTTTACTCCAGAGATCTGCAGTTTCCTGTTCCAGCTTTTTATAACCTTCAGCCGTGATATAGGGTGCAGATTTTGGTGCAGGTGGTCGCCAACGTCCCATTAAACAAGAGTCCTTAATCTACCGACAGTGCTAAAATCATACTGATCTGGCAATAAGGTCTGTCACTTTCCGCTTGCCATTCATTCATGCAATTTTGAACATATTGTAATTGTTTTTTATTTTTTGGTGTTTCATCTATTGCACCCCAACGAAATAACGCTTTAGTCACGTCACCAGTTAATAAAAAAGAATCTTTTTTGACACGACGTAAAAAATAGGGGCCTGAAGCGCCGCCTAGTTGCTTAAACTGTTTTTTTAATACATCCCAAAGCGCAACAATATTATCTGATGGCCATTCCGCAATCGTCTTGACAAAACCGCCCTGCTCTTCGTTAAACTCATAAATCGTTTGCGCATTATGTCGGACACTCTGAATCTTGCCCCAATGTCGAACAATGCGCTTTTCATCCATTAATGCTTCCAGTTGCTCATTGCTCATCATACGTACCGCATCAATATCAAATTGCTGAAAGACTTGCTCGAATGCAGGCCATTTATCATCAATAATCTTTCGGTTTAGTCCTGCTTGAAAAATACGACACGTCATATTCGACAAACAAAAGGCATCTGTCAGTTTTTTAAGCTCTTTGATTGTACGTGGTATCGGCAATACATCTTTTACAGATTCAACTCCACCACATCGATCAACAGCAGACTCATAAATTAATTCAAACGACTTCATACAGGCACAAGATTCCTTATTTATTAACAAGTCGCTATTATAGAGAAAAAATTAACGGAGACACGCATGCAACGCCTAGAAGCCTATATTCGAAATATTCCTGACTTCCCTGAACCAGGGATACAGTTCAAAGATATTACACCATTAGTTAAAACACCAGCAATGTTGAAACTGGCCGTACATCAGTTAATCCACCCTTTTTTAGGACAGGAAATTACTGCTATAGCAGGTATGGAAGCGCGTGGTTTTATCTTTGGTAGTTTAGCTGCATGGGAACTGGGTATTGGCTTTATTCCATTACGTAAACCAGGCAAATTACCTTACGACGTAGAGTCGATGTCATATAACCTGGAATACGGTTCTGCATCTTTAGAAGTCCACATTGATGCATTGGAACAAGGCGATAAAGTGTTATTGATAGACGATTTATTAGCCACCGGTGGAACCGCTGCTGCAAGTTGCGAATTAGTAGAAAAGTTAGGCGCAGAAGTTGTCGCTTGTGCGTTCGTTGTAGAGCTGGATTTTCTTAACGGCAGAGAAAAACTTTCAAAACATAAAATACATTCTTTAATTCACTATTAATCCTGACTTAATTTGATATCCATAGTAGTAATTAAAAATAAAGATAAAAAAATATTTAATTATCTAGCAATCACTTCGTTTCTTATTTAATGCTAAAAACAAATACCAAAGTTTTTATAGCGGGCATTAGCAGCCTTATTCTTACTATGGGGATAGCCCGCTTTGCCTATACTCCCTTACTTCAGGTCATGCAGGATGCACATGTTTTAAATGATGCAATTGGTGGTTGGTTGGCCACATTTAACTATATGGGTTATCTAACCGGCACATTAATCGCTGCATCGATCAGCGATTTAAAACTTAAAGACACGCTTTACCGTCTTTCTTTACTCATCGCTGTTATCACTACTATCGCCATGGCGTGGACAGAAAACTGGATCGTTTGGGCAATCTTGCGCTATTTGTCTGGATTAACTTCTGCTGGCGGTTTATTACTCGGTTCAGGCTTAATACTTAACTGGCTCATTCGTCATGGTTATAAAATGAATATGGGCGTGCACTTTGGTGGTGTCGGCTTAGGTATTGCAGTTTCAGCACTTGCTGTTGAACTAATGCTACCGGGATTTAACTGGATCGAGCAGTGGGAAATGTTTGCACTACTTGGTTTTATTCTGGTCTTACCTGCCTGGTTCTGGCTGCCTCGTCCTGACGGTCACAACATAACAAAGACAGGCGAACAACTCATCGATAAACCACCTTCAAAGCAATGGTTGCGGTTTCTTTCTTATAGTTATTTTTGTGTTGGCATTGGTTATGTTGTCTATGCCACTTTTTTAGTCGTCATTGCTAACAATCAACCCGCATTACAAGGTTATGGTAACTGGGCATGGTTACTGGTTGGAATCACCACGATTCCTTCCTGTGTCATGTGGGATAAAATTGCTGAACGTCGCGGTGAGATTAATGCTTTGCTGATGGCCTATGTATTAATGACGATTAGTATCTTTATACTTGCGTTTAATGTGCCGCTTTATATGCTAGTCATCAGTGCCCTGATTTATGGTGGTAGTATGATGGGTATCGTGAGTATGATGTTGTCACTTGTTGGTAAGTTATATCCAACAAAACCTGCTAAACCAATGGGAAGAATATCAGTATTCTATGCCATCGCCCAAATTATAGCTCCGGTCATATCAGGTTATATTGCAGAAGCAACCGGGCGATATTCAATTGCATTAGCTTTAGCAACCGCAATTATGCTTATTGGTATTATTTTATTAATTGTTTTAAAAAGAATGCCCGAACAGGAAAAATAATTGTAACGATATTGTCAGTTTTCAGCCAGTAGCGGATAGAGCAATTAATAAATTTATAAGTCCTGAAAGCAGACATTAACTAGGGGTTATAGGACACTTTGTCTGATAATGTATTACATATTCTAAAAGCGGACTTCATGAAAAACCTCCTTGTTTCAATGTGATAGGCTTGAAAATGAGTATAGCCCTTACTTATCAATAGTGTCCAGATTGCTGTTTTTATTACCTGTTTTGAGGTTGTTGCCGTAAATAAACACGTTATTAAAAACTGTGTTAAATATAATTTATTTCAATCACTTATGAGATCAGGTAAATATCATTTAGTGGACAGTTAAAAATGAGTTATCCCAGGGAGAGAGAGCATGGAAGCAAACAAACCACCGAAATTACTCGACCTCGGCTTTGGCTTCTGCGTCGCTCTACCGACTATATCCATGTAGTCGAAGTCAGACAAAAGATTCGTTTTCTACATTATTCAAGAAAAGCTGAACAAGCGTACGTTCAATGGATTTGTCGTTTTATTCTTTAACAAAGGGGCCATGGTGTTAAATCTCCTTTCGATAATTTTTAATGTCTACTTTTTTTATTTTATTACTGTTGTTACTGAAAGAATGGAATGTCTACTTTGGGGTGCCGATTCAATTGGTCGCTGGAACACGTGCGTTAGTGGAAATTTTTATCCTTTTTATCACTCATTAGCTTTTACACATTAAAGCATCGCTTTAATGTGTGCAACGACACTACGACCCAGTGCTGATAGTGAATATCCGCCTTCCAGAACAGATATAATTTTACCTTGTGCGTATTTGTTGGCGACTTCCGCAAGTTTACTCGTAATCCAGATATAATCTTCTTCAACCAGACTAACATGAGACATATCATCTTCTCTGTGTGCATCGAAGCCGGCTGAAATAAATATTAATTCAGGTTTAAATTTTTCTAACTGCGGTAAACAAAATTGTTCCATATTCTGTCTGAACTCTGCCCCTTTGGATCCGGCATCGAGTGGTATTTTAATAATGTTTTCTGCATGGTTTTCTAAATCAGTAAACGGATAGAATGGGTGCTGAAAACTTGAACAAAAAAGAATTCGGGATTCTTCCTGAAATATATCTTCTGTGCCATTACCATGATGAACATCAAAGTCGACGATAGCAACGCGTTGCATTCCATAAGACTCAAGGGCATGGGCAGCACCGACGGCTACATTATTAAAAATGCAAAAACCCATTGCATTTGATTTTTCTGCGTGATGCCCCGGTGGACGTACACAACAAAATGCACGGGACATCTTTCCACTTTGTATTGAATCTACAGCTTCGATTACTGCTCCTGCAGATCTTAAGGCGGCATTTAAAGAATGCGGATTCATTGACGTATCTGAATCCAGATCAACACGACCTGTTTCAGGAGCCTGGCGGAAAATTGATTCGATATAATTTTTATCGTGAACACGTGTTAACTGTTCATTCGTTGCGAGTGGTGGTTCAACGTATTCCAACGCAATATCGATTCCAGAAGCAATGATTTGATCATTAATTGCATCTAATCGAGCTGAAGCTTCTGGATGTTCCTCATCAATTTCATGATAGAGACAATCGTGATGAGTTATGAAAGCAATGGTCATAAATAGTTATCAGGATACTCAGTTTCTATAATGGTTTTGAATTCTAAATACTAAATCTAAAATAATTTATTGAAATATCAACGCACAGCAACCTATTTGTAACATAAACAGTTTATTTTTATTTAAGCATTTCGTTGTCATTTGTTTGTCAGGAAACAAATTCTTATTTTTCTGCATTTTTATGACGAAACTTCACCTAAATAATTGAATCATATCACATTATAAAAATTGTGCATTGCAGCATTTCATGCTACTGTAAAAGTTATTAAATTACGTCAATTAGCGTAAATTTTGTTCCATAACTAACTGTTATAGTTAAGGTTTTTAATAAATTAATGAGTGTACTAAATTTAAAGAAATTATTTAAGCCTGAGTCGGTAGCGCTGATAGGTGCGTCAGAAAAACCCGGCTCATTAGGCAATGTTGTGATGAAAAACCTGATCTCCGGTGGATTTTCAGGTCCTATTCTGCCAGTCAATCCAAAATATAAGTTTGTTAATGGCGTACTGGCCTATCAGGACATAAAGTCATTGCCTGTTGTACCGGATCTTGCAGTAATTTGTACACCGGCAATAACAATACCTGATTTGATTAAAGAATTAGGTGAACGCGGCACGCGTGCTGCAGTTGTGTTAAGTGCGGGATTTCATGAGTCAATAGATGGAGAATCACTTCAACAGCGTATGTTAGATGCTGCAAAACCATATGACTTACGCATACTCGGACCTAATTGTGTTGGCTTATTAATACCTTCAATCGGTCTTAATGCCAGTTTTGCTCATACTAATTCATTAAAAGGAAACCTTGCTTTTGTCTCTCAATCGGGCGCGCTATGCACAACAATACTTGATTGGGCAAAATCAAAAGGTATTGGTTTCTCTTACTTTATTTCTCTGGGTGATAATGCAGACATCGATTTTGGAGACCTGCTTGATTATTTAGGAAGTGACCAGTCAACTCATGGTGTAGTGCTATATATGGAATCAGTCAAACTGGCACGTAAGTTTATGTCTGCTGCACGAGCTACATCCCGTAACTTACCGGTCATTGTAATTAAATCTGGCCGAGTGGCTGAAGGAGCAAAGGCTGCTACTTCTCATACTGGTGCATTAAGTGGAAGTGATGATGTCTTTGATGCAGCTATTCGACGTGCAGGGATGCTTAGAGTTTATACAATAAATAACATATTTGATGCTGTAGAAACCCTCGCCCGCGCACGTCCGATAAAAGGTAATCGTTTGACAATTTTAACCAATGGTGGTGGCCCGGGTGTATTGGCAACGGATCACTTGATTACTAGTGGCGGAAGAATCGCTGAACTATCACCTGAAACTATTGAAGAGCTAAATACGTTTCTACCTCCTACCTGGTCGAAAGCAAACCCTGTCGACATTATTGGTGATGGAGACGCCGACCGTTATCTCAATGCATTGAAAGTTTTGATCAAAGATCCAAATCATGATGCGATTCTGGTAATGCTAGTACCTGTTGCTGTTATTAATAACAAAGAAGTGGCTATCGCTGTTGCAAATGAAATAAATCAAACAAAGAAGCCGATACTGACTTGTTGGATGGGAGAGGATGGTGTCGCGGAGGCCAGGGAAATTTTCGAACAAGAAGGGATTCCTTCCTTCGATACTCCTTATTCAGCAATACAGGCTTTCATGCAAATTGTGGAGTATGGATGCAATAAAGAAAGCTTAATGGAAACACCACCATCCATCACTGAAGGTTTTGATCAAGGCCAGGCAAAAGCTAGCACGCAGAAAATAATTAAAAGCGTCTTGCAAGACAAACGTAATGTTCTCACTGAACCTGAGGCTAAAAATATATTAGCGGCATATGGAATACCCATTGTTGAAACAAAAATTGCATATAATGTCGATGACGCGTTAAACGCTGCTGACGACTTAGGATACCCTGTAGTACTGAAAATATTATCTTCCGACATCACACATAAATCTGATGTTGGAGGCGTTTTAGTTGGAATAGATTCCGGGCAAACCTTGCAATTGGCTGCTGAAGGAATGCTGGCACGTATTAAAAAATTACTACCTGCTGCAAATATTGACGGTTTTACTGTACAAAAAATGGTCGCCCGTGGCGATTCCTACGAATTGATTATTGGCGTTGCAACTGATCCAATCTTTGGCCCGGCAATATTGTTCGGACATGGAGGCGTATCCGTTGAAGTAATCAATGACAAGGCAGTGGCACTTCCACCAATAAACATTAAGTTGGCAGAAGACCTTATTTCGCGTACCCGAATCAGCAAACTTCTTTCTGGTTATAGAGGTATTCCTGCTGCAAATCTGGAAGAAGTCAAACTTACGCTTGTAAAAATATCTCAATTGATTATTGATAATCCTGAAATAATTGAACTTGATATCAATCCATTATTTGCAGACAGTAAAGGCGTCGTTGCGCTGGATGCCAGAATTAAAATTAAAGCTACAAATTTAACGGGTTCAGAAAGACTGGTTATACGCCCTTACCCTAAAGAACTGGAAGAAAGAATAATTCTGAATAACGGACAAGAAGTCGTATTACGTCCAATAAGACCTGAAGATGAATCAGCGCATCACGAATTTCTGAGTAAAACTGATCCACAAGATATTTATTTTCGATTCTTCAAGGCTGCAAATAATTTCTCACATCAATTCCTGGCGCGATTCACGCAAATTGATTACGACCGCGAAATGGCCTTTATTGCAAAGACGACTGATCATAAGCTGGAGACTTTAGGTGTCATTAGAGCAATTTCTGATTCAGATAACAATGAAGCAGAAATAGCCATCATTATACGTAGTGATATACATAAAAATGGTCTTGGCAAGAAGTTAATGGAAAAGCTTATAAGCTATTGTCGTAAGCGAGGAACAAAGCGATTAACAGGTCAGCTTTTACCAGAAAATCATGCAATGCTTCGTTTGGTCAGAAAGTTTCATTTTGAGACACAACTAGAGCCTGAATCTAACATAATATATTTTTCCCTTGAGCTTTAAGTTGAACTTATAGTTCAAGATGTTTCTGATCAAAAGCAAACACTATAATCTTATTCATTATTAGCTTGCCACACATCAATCACTTCCTGTGCTGCTCGAAAAGCCTCTTGAGCTGCCGGGGCACCACAGTAAACAATCGAATGCAATAACACTTCCTGTATTTCCTGAATGGTACAGCCATTATTTAACGCACCACGCACATGACCTTTTAATTCAGTAGGCGTTTTTAATGCAGCTAACATCGCAATGGTGACTAAAGAACGCGTTTGTTTTGAAATACCTTCGCGTTGCCAGGTAGAACCCCATGCATGTTCATTAATCCAGTCTTGCAATGGCCCCGTTAATTCAGTCGTATTATTTATTGCTCGTTGAACAAACTCTTCGCCCATTACTTCAGTACGAACATTTAATCCTTTCTTTTTGGATTCTTCAGACATTATTTATCAACCTGTTTAAACTAAACCACCATTAACCTTAATCGCTTCGCCTGTTAAATAAGAAGAATCATCGGAAGCTAAAAACACAACTGCAGCAGCGACATCCTCTGGTCGGCCAAAACGACCCAGCGGAATTTCATTTATCCGCGCCTGAAAATAGTCATCATCCATGTGTTCTTCGGCAAAAGCGGTACTAATCCAGCCGGGAGAAACCATATTCACACGAATTTCCGGGCCAACTGATTTTGCGAAAGAACGCGTAAATCCCAAAATACCTGCTTTAGTTGCAGCAAAGATTTGTGGATTGTTGCCTTCAAAGCCATGTGTTGATAAATCCCATCCCATATTTACAATTACTCCCTGTCCCTGCTCCTGCATGGTTTGAGAAATGGACCAACAGGCTTTAATGGTTCCTCTTAGATCAACTTCAATAAGATGTTCGAGTTTTTCATGAATTTCAGCCGCCGCACCAGTACCCGTAAGAATGTCAGCACCTGCGTTATTTACCCAGATATCAATACGGCCATATTCTTCTCTGGTTTGAGAAATTAATCGTTCAATATCATCTTCATTACCCAGATCGGCTTGAATAGCGATAGCACGTCTGCCTGATTGCTTTATTTCTTCAACAAGCCTTTCAGCTTTTTCTTTCGACTTGAGGTAATTGACGACGATATCGGCTCCTTCCCTGGCAAATGCTTCAGCTACTCCTCTACCTATACCACTGCTGGCACCGGTAATTACGGCGATTTTATCTTTTAGGCGAGTCATAGATGTTTCAATTATAATTTAAGTCGTTTATCGTGTGCGCGCTATTCTAAACCTGTTCACTGTAAACTCAAGATTTAGCTATGTATAAAATTTCAGTCATTATTCCAACATACAATCGAGCTTCGGTTTTGCCTGGGGCAATTGATTCTGTTTTAGCTCAATCTCATGCTGCGGATGAGATAATTATTGTTGA
Organism: Pseudomonadota bacterium; assembly: GCA_013112535.1. Classification (GTDB taxonomy): domain Bacteria; phylum Pseudomonadota; class Gammaproteobacteria; order Eutrophobiales; family Eutrophobiaceae; genus UBA7359. The sequence continues at coordinate 317,513 of JABFGI010000001.1, read as the reverse complement.
TGATGGCTCGACAGATGAAACACAACAATTAATTGAATCACGATATCCACAAATAAAACTCATTTCGCAAACTAATCAAGGTGTGAGTGCGGCACGTAACAACGGTATAAAAATAGCACAGGGAAACTGGATATGTTTGCTCGATTCAGATGACATCTGGCTAGAAAACAAATTAGAAAAACAAATAGAAGCACTTAATAAAAATCCGGATTACTTAATTTGTCATACCAATGAAACATGGATCAGAAATGGCGTAATTTTGAATCAGGGGAAGAAACATGAAAAACGTGGTGGCAATATTTTTCAACATTGCTTGCCTCTTTGTGTTATCTCGCCTTCTTCTGTCATGATTAATAAAAAACTATTTGATGAAGTCGGCTTATTTGATAAAGATTTACTTGCATGCGAAGATTACGATATGTGGTTACGTATTTGCAGCAAGTATCCCGTATTATTTATTGACGAAGCATTAATCAATAAATTTGGTGGTCATAATGATCAATTATCGCGACAGCACTGGGGCATGGATCGTTTTCGTATTCTTGCTTTAGATAAAAGCATTCAATCAAATAATCTAAACGATGATGACAGGCAAGCTGCAATAAAGATGTTACAACATAAGATAACAATTTTTTTGAAAGGTGCTGAAAAACATGGCGATAATGAATATTGTGAAAAATTTAAAGCCCTGTTAATACAACATACAAAGCAATATGCCTGATAACTACAAGACATCATGATCCATATTTTCTGCGCCCTGCACTGCGAAGCCCAACCACTGATTCAACACTTTAAATTAACTGAGTTAAAACAGTTTGATTTGTTTCGCATCTATCAATCGAAAGATAAAGAAATAAGTCTAACTATAACAAGCGTCGGAAAAATTAATGCTGCATCTGCAGTCAGTTATCATCATGCATGCATTAATACATGCAACTCTGATATCTGGTTAAACATTGGTATTGCCGGACACGCTAACATTGCCGTAGGAGATATTCGTTTAGTCAACAAAATTACAGATGAACATGACAATACTAGCTGGTATCCACAAGTTATATTTAAATCGCCATGTGAAAGCACAAGTTTAATCACACTGGATAAACCTTCAACAGAATATCAGGATGCCTTGTTTGATATGGAAGCATCAGCTTTTTACCAAATGGCAATACGTTTAGGTACGACTGAGTTAATTCATTGCTTGAAAGTTGTTTCAGATAATGCTGAACAAACGACTTCAACAGTCAATGCTGATAAAGTAAAAAAAATTATTGCGGCCCAGATGCAAATAATAGAAAACCTGATTGAATGCCTTAAACCTTTATCCAGTGAAATCAGCTCAATTAATTCTAATCCAGAGCATTATCACTATTTCATCGAGAAGTGGCATTTCACACAATCTGAAAAACTTCAGTTATCACGCTTATTACGTCAGTGGATTGTCCGTTTCCCTGACGAAGATCCGATACAGTCTGTTATGGGTAACAAAACTGGAAAATCGATATTAATTAGATTGAATGAAAAAATAAAAAACTCGGAATTTGTGATTCATGATTAGCACGATATACATTGTTTAATCAAAAAGACCGATGACCGATCAAAGCATTATTTTTATTACCTTTGGCATTTATCTCGTCTTGATTTTTACTATTGGCTGGATTGGCTTACGACGCACACAGTGTCAATCGGACTATATTCTTGGTGGCAGGAAACTGGGGAAATGGACGACGGCAATTAGTGCGGGGGCATCTGACATGAGTGGATGGTTATTATTAGGACTTCCCGGTTATGCCTACCTTGCTGGATTAGAAGCGATATGGATCGCAATTGGTTTGTATATTGGCACCTGTATGAACTGGTATTTTGTTGCGCCACGTTTACGAGTTCAGACGCAAACATTAAACAACGCATTAACAGTTCCGGAATACCTTGAATACCGTTTTAATGATTCATCACATCTATTACGACTTGTTTCTGCAATTTTTATTCTTATATTTTATTTTTTTTATACCAGTTCAGGACTGGTCGCTGGCGGCAAGTTATTCGAATCTGTCTTTGGCCTTTCCTATCAATGGGCCGTCATCATTGGCGCACTAACCATTCTTATCTACACTTGCCTTGGTGGTTTTCTCGCTGTGTCGTGGACCGACCTGATACAGGGATTATTAATGGCATTGGCATTGAGCTATGTGGCTTTCATTTCCATTTACAGCCTTCATGGGTTTGAAGCTTTATTTAACTGGATATCAATTATTAACACTGACTTAGTCAATCCCTTCACCAGCATAACGAATGGCCCATTAGGATTTATTGGTATTATTTCTCTACTAGCATGGGGACTCGGCTACTTCGGACAACCGCACATACTGGTTCGTTTTATGGCAATAAAATCTGAAAAAATGATCCCGCAAGCACGTACGATTGCTATTTACTGGACAGCAATTGGATTAATCAGCGCATTATTAATTGGTTTTGCCGGTATCGCTTTATTAGGAAATCAATTACAGGCCAGCGATAGTGAAAAGGTATTTATCGAGTTGTTACAATTATTGTTACACCCCCTGCCCGCCGGTATTTGTTTAGCCGCAATTCTCGCTGCCATTATGAGTACGGCTGATTCACAATTACTGGTCGCGTCATCGGCCTTAACGGAAGACATTTATAAAATTATTAATATAAAAGTAACCGACAAACAGTTAATGCTATTCGGTAGAGTAGCCGTTGTTGTACTAACACTCTTTGCAACTGCACTCGCTTTACAACCAGACAACAATGTATTGGATCTGGTGGCCTATGCCTGGGCAGGTTTCGGCGCCACCTTCGGCCCGGTTATTCTTTTATCACTTTATTGGAAAAACATGTCACGTAATGCGGCACTCGTTGGTATGTTAACTGGTGGCATTACCGTAATTGTATGGAAGAATATTACTTCTGAATATTGGTTGTTTGATCTTTATGAATTAGTACCGGGATTTGTTTTAGCTGTTCTTGCAATATTAATTTGTCAACGTACTCATACTATTTTCAACCGAAACTGACCCTATTGATTTCTGGAAGAATATAAAGTAATCATTTGATTTTCATCTCTAGTCTTTACTGTCTCTATTGACCACCCATATTGATTGTTATTAATCGCATGAACATATAATATTTTTTGCTTGATGTTTCCTGTCGCTCTAATTTTAAAGGACACTCGTTCATCTGAACCAAGAAATTTTATATTACTATTTTTATCATAATCTGCTTTTACATTATCTCCCAATAACTTTTTAAATATATTGTTAGTTTCAATTTCTTGAATAGCAATATTAATAGCCGGGCGTTTTGAGTAATCAGAATTAGATCTATGCACATCTACAGAACCAAGTAAATAATAAAAAAGTAATGTTATAAAAAAAATACAGCCGGAATTGTTAATATTAAATTTAAAGAAATATATTTTAACAAAGACCTTTTAGAAGGTTCCTGAGTCCTTTCATTTTCTCTATTGATGTCATCCATAATCTTTAAAGTTTGTTATAAATCTCACTACCCTTTTCTTTAAACTCTTTTGACATGTCATCCATGCCTTTCTCAATCGCTTCATCCATATTTTCCAAACCTTGTTCATCTGCATAATCTCTGACCTCTTACAAATTTTTATACCGTCGCAGAAATAATTGTTTTTAGTTGCTCAATTCTTTTTTTATTTTTGTGAATTAAAATATCATCATTGATTTTTAGTATAATACCTTTTAATAAATCAGACGTGCTTTCGATATGCGTTATTTCTTTTAATCGACTCAGTTCATCTGCAACCATACGTCCTTTGATTGAAAGTCGCTTTTGTGATTTACCTTTGAATAACTCTGCATTTAAATACCTGGCAACACCTTTTGGCGAAATCTGCTCTGTTGATAAAGCATGTATATAATATTTTATTAAATTTGAATTAAAGTCAGTCGATGCGCCTATCGTAAAACTTGCCATATTAAGAATATCAATCATGTGTGCTGGCAAGCGGCTTTCAAGTGGTTTACGTTGTTTTTCCAACTGCTTTTTAACTGAGGGAGTAGATTGACTCGGTAGTAATACAACAGAATCACATTTATCACACACTCCGACCAATACATCTTTTACAATGTCACTACCATCACTAAAAGGTACATCTCTTAACTGAAAGGTCACTGGTTGAATTTTCTTGCATTGGTAACACCCTGCTTTTTGTGTGTCACCGACTTTTAGAATTTTCATAATTAACCTCAAGGATGAACGCTAATAAAAACCACATCAGGCTCAATAAAATACCACTTTATATACCAGTTAATGCCTTGATGTGTTGTCTTTACGATATGCACATCAACACTGCTATCGTAATCATGAGGACTACAGGAATACTCATTCCCTCTGGAGCGCCCAAGAATTGTTGCCACGTCTTCTGGCGTAACATCCCCTGTTGCCAACAAGTTCTTGATATCAATATTACCTCTCGCTTCATGAGAGTATTGTCCTTTATTTAGACAATTGATAACTTGTCGTTTAGCATCTGTAAATCCCATTTACGCCCCTAATTGTACGATATTTTTCGTACAATTCAAGATGAATTTGAAACTATCCTCATAAATATCACAAATTATTGTGGTTCTTCAGGTAAGTTTCTCCTATTTCATGCTTAACTCATTTAAAGCTTGTTATAAATCTCACTACCTTTTTCTTTAAACTCTTTTGACATCTCGTCCATGCCTTTTTCGATGGCTTCATCCATGTTTTCCAAACCTTGTTCATCTGCATAATCTCTAACGTCTTGTGAAATTTTCATTGAACAAAAATTGGGGCCGCACATGGAGCAGAAGTGTGCAATCTTATGCCCTTCTTTCGGCAAAGTTTCATCATGAAAATCTTTGGCGCGGTCTGGATCAAGACCCAAATTAAATTGATCTTCCCAACGAAATTCAAAACGTGCTTTTGATAAAGCATTGTCTCTAATTTGTGCGGTTGGATGACCTTTTGCCAAGTCTGCTGCATGCGCGGCAATCTTGTAAGTAATGATACCTTCTTTCACATCATCCTTATTTGGTAAGCCAAGATGTTCTTTCGGTGTGACATAACACAACATCGCGGTGCCATACCAACCGATCATCGCAGCGCCTATTGCAGAAGTAATATGATCATAACCAGGAGCAATATCTGTTGTTAATGGCCCTAAGGTATAGAAAGGTGCTTCATGACAGTCTTCCATTTCTTTATCGACGTTTTCTTTAATCATATGCATCGGCACATGACCCGGACCTTCGATCATCACTTGAACATCATGTTTCCATGCAATTTTTGTCAATTCGCCGAGCGTTTCCAGTTCTGCAAATTGCGCTTCATCATTCGCATCCGCTAATGAACCGGGACGCAAACCATCGCCTAATGAAAAGGCAACATCGTATTGTTTCATTAATTCGCAGATATCTTCGAAATGCGTATAAAGAAAATTTTCTTTATGATGCGCTAAACACCATTTCGCCAAGATAGAACCGCCGCGCGAGACAATACCGGTCACACGTTTTGCCGTTAACGGAATATAAGCTAAACGAACACCGGCATGAATGGTAAAGTAATCCACGCCCTGCTCGGCTTGTTCGATTAACGTATCGCGATATATTTCCCAGCTTAAGTCTTCGGCTTTACCGTTTACTTTTTCTAATGCTTGATAAATAGGAACGGTACCAATTGGTACAGGTGAATTACGCACAATCCATTCGCGTGTTTCATGAATATTCTTTCCGGTTGAGAGATCCATCACCGTATCGCCACCATGACGAATTGACCATGTCATCTTTTCAACTTCTTCTTCGATTGTTGAACCTAAGGCTGAGTTACCAATATTCGCATTAATCTTTACCAGAAAATTACGCCCTATGATCATCGGCTCTGATTCGGGATGATTAATATTATTTGGAATGATGGCGCGACCGGCCGCAACTTCATCGCGAACAAATTCAGGTGTGACGAAATCAGGTAAATTACTTTGCCAGGGTACGCCCGCGTGTCGTCTCAGTAAGGTTTTATCTTTAACTTCATTCAAACGTTGATTCTCACGAATCGCAATAAACTCCATTTCAGGAGTGACAATACCTTTTTTTGCATAATGCATTTGTGTGACGTTGGCACCTGCTTTAGCAACTCGTGGTTTTGGTGGTTGTGAGTAACGTAATTTCTGTAATTCAGGGTCATTCAGACGCTCAACACCATAATCCGAACTAGGGCCATCTAATTCAACAGTGTCATTTCTTTCGGCTATCCAATTTGCTCTTAACGGCTGTAAACCTTTTCTAATATCAATGCTGGCTTCAGGATCGGTATAAGGACCGGAAGTATCATAAACAGTAATGGAGGTGTTTTCTTCGAGGCCCGTTTGCGTTTGAGTCGGTGAACAGGAAATTTCCCGCATAGGGACACGAATATCCGGTCTTGAGCCGACAACGTGAATTTTCCTGGAGTTTGGAATTGCTTCGACTGCTTTTTTATCAACTGTCGCCGTATTACTTAAAATCGTGTCCGGGATTGCACTCATTAAAATAGCCTCTTTTGTACGAAAAGAATTATAATTTACGAGCGCCAATGGCAAGATGCTTGCTTCCCTACGCTGGTATTAACCAGATCAGGTTCAAGGGTCAATCTCAGCCTATAAAGGCGCCCCTAGCTGACTAACATGCTATATAATACGATTACTAACTACAACAATTTTCAGAGAAAATAATTATGGATATAGAACAAGCTCGATCAAATATGATTGAACAACAAATCCGACCCTGGGAAGTTCTTGATTTGGACGTTCTGGGACTTTTGAACGAGATTCATCGTGAGGACTTTATTCCTGACAATTATCGAGAACTCGCCTTTGCGGACATCAATATTCCTATTGGCCATGACCAAGCTACCATGACACCGAAAGTTGAAGCTCGACTTTTACAATCGTTGAAATTGAAATCCAATGAAACAGTACTGGAGATTGGTACAGGTTGCGGATACTTAACGACACTTATGGCAAAGTCTGCGAAGCAGGTTGTGAGTATCGACATCTATCCAGACTTTATTACTTCTGCAAATGACAAGATTATAAAAACAGGACTCACTAATATTGAGCTTGAAAGTGCAGATGTCTATAGCTTACTAGAGCAGAAAGATAAATACGATGTGTTGGTCTTAACTGCATCTTTACCAAAAATGGATGAGCGATTTTTAAACTTATTAAATGATAACGGCCGACTATTTGCCATTATTGGAGATTCACCGGCAATGGAAGCATGTGTCGTATCAAAACAAAATAGTTCTGATTACACAATAGAAAGTATTTTCGATACAGAACTACCTGCTTTAATTGGTTCGGAACAAAAAGAAGTATTTGAGTTCTAAATAAATGAAGTCACTCTCTGCTGAGGAGCTTAAATCTAAACTTGATGCAGGAGAAAAACCTGTTTTATTAGATGTACGTGAAACCTGGGAATATGAAACTTGTCATATAGAAGGCTCTATAAATATAAGTATGTCTAATATTCAGCGTATACTCGATGAACTTGAGAAATATGATGAAACTGTAGTAATTTGTCATCATGGTATGCGTAGTTTTCAGGTAGCCAGTTATCTGGAAGGTAACGGTTACGGTAATATTGCGAATCTTGAAGGTGGTGTTGATGTCTGGGCCAAAACTGTAGATGCAGATATGGCCCAGTACTGACATTACCTGATATTTTCGTAACATAATAATTAAAAACAGAACGTCTTTTTATGAACATTAAACGTGTCAACACGACTCTATTACTGTCGTCACTCTTGTTTTCAGCAAATTGCATTGCAGCAGATTTGCTGAGTGTCTATAAACTTGCAGAAAAAAATGATCCGACGTATTTACAGGAAGTCGCCTCTCACCGGGCTACTTTGGAAGCTCGACCACAAGCGATGTCTCAATTATTGCCGACTGTCAGTTTAAGCGCAGACACAACGCGATTTGATCAGGATATTTCTTCTGGCAGTGCATTTGGTTCGGCTGGTGAAGTAAATTATAATAGTCGCGGATACTCTTTAAATATTTCTCAACCGATATTCAGACGTGACCGTTTTATCGCATTAGATCAGGCAGACAGTGAAATTAAACAAGCTGAAGCCGAACTTACAGCAGCCCAGCAAGATTTAATAGTTCGTATTGCTGAACGCTACTTTGATGTGCTTTCTGCAAAAGACAACCTTGAATTTGCACAAGCCGAAGTTAAGTCTTTAGGCCGACAGCTTGAACAGGCAAACCAACGTTTTGAAGTAGGTTTAAGTGCTATTACTGACGTTCAGGAAGCACAAGCAGGATACGATCTTGCTGTTGCACAGGAAATTCTTGCACTCAATACCATTGATAATGCTCAGGAAGCCATGCGTGAATTGACCGGTGACTATGTTACCAGTTTCGCAGCTTTGGGTGACAACATGTCACTGGTAAGACCCGATCCGGAAGCCATTGAAAGTTGGACGTCTTTATCTTTGGAACAAAATTTAGGCATGGTTGCGGCAAGATATGCTACAGAAACAGCAAGAGATGAAATTAAACGTCAATCTGCCGGGCATTACCCTACACTTGATTTGGTCGGTTCACATGGCTATGACTCCAACGGAGGCCGTTTTGGCTCGACCAAAACACATACTTCGGCTATTGGTCTGGAATTAAACATTCCACTCTACTCAGGTGGTCTGGTCAGTTCGCAAACACGAGAAGCTTATGAAAATTACAATGTTGCCATGCATGTACTTGAACAAGCACGTCGTTCTGCCCAACGATTAACTCGCCAGGCTTATTTGGGTGTTATTTCCGGCATTAGTCAGGTTAATGCATTAAAGCAGGCTGTTGTTTCAAGTGAAACTGCATTGGAAGCAACTGAAGCCGGGTTTGAAGTGGGAACACGTACGGCAGTCGATGTTGTTGCTTCACAACGAACCACCTCGGAAGCACGTCGTAACTATAGTCAGGCAAAATATAATTACATACTGGATACACTCAGGCTAAAACAGGCCGCAGGCACTTTATCTACAGAAGACCTTCAGCTGATTAATGGATGGTTGATGTAATTATGACAACACAAAAATATTCTTATAACTTATGTGATGCTAATGACTGTTGTCTGATAATTATTGATGTGCAGATGAAATTGAGTTCAGCTATGCCTGATAAAGTAATTTCACGTTTGCGGAAAAACATGGATATATTATTAACAGCAGCAAACCGGTTAAACGTTCCGGTTATCACTACAGCACAATACCCAAAAGGTTTAGGACCAATAGAAGAATTTATTTCTAATCAACTTGAAAATTCAGCAAAGCATTTTGATAAAACCTGTTTTTCCTGTCTTGGAGCAGAACAACTGCCCGAGTATCTCAATCAGATTAATAAAAAACAAATTATACTGACAGGTATAGAAGCTCATATATGTGTATTACAAAGTGCTATAGAATTTATTAAAAAAGGATACGAAGTATTTGTTATAACAGATACAATTGCTTCTCGTAAATTAGCAGACTACGACATGGCATTAATGCGTTTAAACAAAGCAGGTGCTTCTTTAATAAATACTGAATCTGTATTATTTGAATGGCTTAAGGATGCTTCTCACCCCGAATTTAAAACACTTTCAAAACTGATACGCTAGTTTACTCCTGAGCGGATTAGAAAACGCCAGTATTTACTAAGCAGGCTTGCTTGACTAATTATCAGTCCAACAAATGCACTTAATAATGCAGCAACAAAAAGTATTTTTGAATCGACTCCTGAAGTATGAGTGTACAAAATAAGCATCATTGTAATTAATGCACCTAGAACTCCTAGTGCTTTCTCATTAATTGATTTCTTAACGTGGTTTATAACTCTGGTCTGGTAAAAAAAACCAGGTGTTAAAATGGATAGAAGAACAATAAGGAATAAACCTGAATAAAAAGTTCGATCCATTAATTCAAAAGTAACCATAGAGGTAGACGCATCCTGGTACAATAAAACCCCTATATATATCGACACCAATAATGCCAGGCATTCCAAACCGAGAATGAACAGAAAAAAAGGAGTAATCCTGAGTCCAAACAATTTCATCATATTTTATCTCTGTTAAAGTAGATGTGTAATATGATGTATCGCAATCGCTATGCCATAGCCTAAATACGGCATATTTGACACGGTATCAAGTCGAACTTATTTTTTTAATTCATTAAATAACAAATAGTTACAACGATTTTTACAAATCCGGATAAAGTTATTGAGTTGATTTTCCAAGAAAGATAAATAGCGTATTTATGTTATTACGTCGTTGTTCTACGACGCTATAAAAAGCGTTCAAGCCATTTTTTCAATTGTCTTTAATAAAGTTGCTTTTTTAATCGGTTTAGATAAATGTGTATCACAACCAGCCGCCAAACATTTATCAACTTCTTCTTTTATCGCATGTGCTGTCAGTGAAACAATTGTAGTTCTAGGCTTACTCTGCTCACTTTCCCATAATCGAATTTGTCGCGTCGATTCATGACCATCCATCACTGGCATCTGTACATCCATAAAAACCAGATCATATTTTTTCTGCTTGTACATATCGACAGCGATCGCACCATTTTCGGCTTCATCCAGAGTATGTGGTGTCTTTTTCAAATACGCTTTAATTAGCATGCGATTATCGGGATTATCTTCAACCAGCAATATATGTTTAGCTTCCATTTCACCTTTTTCATCATTTTGCTGGATATTTTCAGATTGCTTATCACTTTGTTTATTGATTGCTTTATCAACAACATCAAATAGTTCTTTACGTTTAATCGGTTTAATCAATAAGTGTTCTATTCCGGCATTTTTAGCCCGCTTTGTATATTTACCCATATCTTTTGGATTAACTAATAAGATAACGTTATCCATCTCGATATTATCCGGTAAAAATGTATTAATTTTTTCACCTGAAAATAACAAATCACTTTCTATCAATATGGCCACAGGTAATTCATTCTGTTGAAATAGATTTTTAGTTTCTTCCTCACCTCTGGCTTTAAAACAATTGGCGCCTGAAACAATTAATTGTTCTTCAATACTCAAACAGTTACTTTCTCGCGAATCAATAATAAAAATATTTTTATTACTGAAGTCTTTTTTCACTGATGAAAGTCGGGTTTGTTCTGGCAAAGAAACCTGAACAAAAAATTGACTCCCTTTATTTTCTTCACTCTCTACCCAAATGCTGCCATCCATCATTTCTGTTAAACGTTTAGAAATTGTCAGACCTAAACCAGTACCACCATACTTACGGGTAGTCGAAGTGTCTGCCTGGGTAAAGCTGGCAAATATCGCCTCCAGTTTTTCTTTTGGAATACCAATACCGGTATCACTAACGCTGATTAACATTAATTCACCATCTTCATCATCATTTGCACTTGAAAGTGAAATTACAATTTCACCTTCTTCGGTAAACTTTAATGCATTACTGATTAAGTTAAGAATGATTTGTTTTAATCTGCCCGGATCGCCGGCACGACTTGGATTAATATCCGTGCCTACTCGCGTAATGATTTCAATATTTTTATCTGAGGCTTTTAGCGCATATATTTCAGCAACTTCTTCGATTAACTCTACTACATTGAAAGTTATCTCTTCAAGGACAAGTTGATTTGCTTCAATTTTTGATAAATCGAGAATGTCATTCACCAGACTTAACAGTGCATTACCGGCTTTCCTAAAAACGCTAACATACTGCTCCTGCTCAGTAGTTAATTTAGTTTCAGACATCAAGTCACTCATACCAACAATGGCATTTAATGGAGTCCTTATTTCATGACTCATACTTGCAAGAAACTCTGATTTCATACGTACAGCTTCTACAGCTTCATCTCTGGCAATAGCAAGTTCCCGAGTTTGTTCTTCAACCTGTTTCTCAATTACGGCATTCCTTTGTCTCAATGCTTCTTCCTGTTGTGCTTTGGCTCGAACCAGACCATACAACATCATTAATATTCCGACGCAGATTAAAAGCGCGACAAATAACAAGTGGTATTCAAGATCAGAAAAATAAAGTTCCTTTTCGATGATGATTTTGATGGAATAAGGAGGTAATTCGATACGCTTTTCTTCTTTAAGTGTCTCAACCTTCCATGGTTTATCTTTGTTGACATAATTTGGATCATTAAAATACAGTAGTTGACGACCGTATAAATTGGACGTATCACTGAACATCGTAATGGTTAAACTACTGTTTGTCCCCTTGTTTCCCAGAAGCTTTGTTGGTGACACCAGTACAGAGACCAAACCTTTAACAGTACCTGCGTACTTTTTTTTCTTAATTGAGTTAACATCATCGTGACTATAAATGGCTTTGAACAACCAGTACTTTCTGTCTGGGTCGCTTTCTAAATCAGGAGGCGCAGGAACGACAGAACTGCTTGCAATAGCAGTATCAATCGCATCAACATACTTTGGATCAGAATAGACGTCTTCACCAATCTTCATTCTGTTTTTGATTCGTGTTGAATCATATACAAGCCTAAATTCATTTACCCAATCATCTCCGGCAAAAGAATAATAATTGACTGCTTCAATATGTTCATAACGCTCAAGGATATCATTTGCAAAGGTATGAAATTGTTCGGAGTTAACGTCTTTATTAGAAGAAACAAATGAAGAGATGTTATTGGTAACATCGTTACCTGACAGAACATTACTTGCTACAGATTGTTGAATTGACAGAATTTCAAAATGGAAATCTTTTTGTTTTCTTTCAATTGCAGTCTTCCATGTGCTTTGCATCAGAGTAATACTAAATGCTAAACCAAGCATAAATGTTATCAGGTACGTCGATTGTGTAGAAATACCCCGGTTATCATCCTTTTTCAAAATATCACCTTTTATTCAGGCATATTCAACTTCGACATTTTTAAGATATTCATCCAGGCGATTAATATTTTCCAGAATAAGCTCAGCATTGCTTTCTTTTGCTGCTATTTCAATGTTCGCACCAAGCTCTGACATAAGGGTAAACCCATAACCGCCACCAACACCTTTTATACTATGACCTATAGAACGAACACTTTCGAAATCACTCTTATCTAATTCAACACGTAATTGTTCAACATCGGAACTTCTATTTTCAAGAAATCCGGGGATCAAATCTTCCAGATCAGGATCAACTTGTACGATAATTTTTTCATCTGACATAATTATTTGTAATCCTTTAACTTGTTTCCTTCTCTGTGTTTTTTTTATCTCTGAACCTTGCTGGTTCGATGTCATATTGATTTAACAACTTATAGAATTCTGTTCTATTCCGACCAGCTATTTTAGCTGCATTTGCAACATGTCCGTGTGTAATTCGTAACACACTCAATAAGTAACCTTTTTCAAATGCCTGCTTGGCTTCTTTTAGTGTTTGCATGTGAACAGGATCATCATGCACCGCTTTTTTAACAAGGCTTAATGGAATGTTTTTCGTTTTTGATAATGTTGCACATAAATCAACAACATTAATCAATTGACGAACATTTCCAGGCCATGGCATGGAACATAAATATTTCATTGCATCTGGTGAAAATTTCTTTTTATCTTGAGCATTGCTTTTAGAAAAAGCATTGAGAAAATGTTCAACTAAAGCAGGAATGTCATCTTGTCTATCAGTTAAGTTAGGAATATCAAGAGGCACAACTTTTAATCGATAGTACAAATCTTCTCTAAATTCACCTTTTTCTACTGCATTTTCCAGATTTTTATGCGTAGCCGAAATTAATCTAACATCAATTGGATAGGTTTTGGTTGAACCAACAGGGCGAACTTCAAAATCCTGTAAAACGCGTAACAGTTTCACCTGCAAAGCTAGCGGCATATCACCCACTTCATCAAGAAAAATAGTGCCGCCGTTAGCTGCTTGAAACAATCCCTCGTGTTTCAGGTTTGCCCCTGTAAAAGCGCCTTTCTCATGCCCAAATAATTCAGATTCAAGTAATTGTTCGGGTATTGCACCACAGTTTATAGCAATAAAACGTTTATCACGTCTTGAACTGGCTTCATGTATTGCTTTGGCTATGACCTCTTTACCTGTACCTGTCGAGCCTGATATGAAAACAGAAACATCATTATCAGCAACCAGACTTGCCATCTCAATAATGTCCGACATTGCTTTACTTTTATAAATAATGCTCTTGGAGAACTCATTTAATATCGATTTGTCGATATTAGGGCTCACTTTTTTAACCGTTTCCAGAAATTCATTCTGATTAATAGGCTTGGTCAAAAAAGCAGAAGTTCCGAGATGCATTGCTTTGATTGCATCAGGAATTTGTGCCTGTCCACTCAACATAATAACGGGCAACAAAGGATTATCGTTATGTAATTCCGTTAATAATGTCATACCATCCATGCCTTCCATATAAAGATCAGTAATCACTAAATCGGGCGCATATATACCAACCAGATTTAACGCTTCCGTGCCGGATTCAGCTCTTTTTACACTGTAATTTTCTTTTGTTAGCCAGTTTTCGAGTAAATTAAGGACATCATTGTCATCATCAACAATTAAAACTTTCACTTTTGATTCTGATTTATTAGTTGTCATAAATTCTGATTTTTCCGGTATTTTTCAATTCCTTATATTTATAGTCTAAATATAAATAGTTTATGAAATCTTGTCACTCAACTGTGACAGATTTAGCAAGATTACGGGGCTGATCTATATCCGCCCCTTTAATAACGGCGACATAATACGCCAAAAGCTGCAAAGGTATTGTATACAATATTGGCGCCATAAAATCATATAACGCATTGATTTTCAATACATATACACCGTCCGTTGACTCAACTTCACTTGTTTTATCAGCAAACAAATACAATTTCCCACCTCGTGCCTGAACTTCCTGTAAATTAGACTTCAGTTTTTCTAATAAATTGTTATTTGGTGCAACAGCAACCACCGGCATATCATCGTCGACTAACGCAAGTGGCCCGTGTTTTAATTCGCCTGCCGCGTAAGCTTCAGCATGAATATAGGATATTTCTTTTAGCTTTAATGCCCCTTCCATTGCTACGGGCAAAAAACTGCCTCGGCCCAGAAATAAAGCATGGTGCTTGTCAGAAAAATCTTTAGCTATATTTTCAATATCATCTTTATATTGAAGCAATTGATTGACTCGACCAGGCAAACTTTCCAGTTGTTTAACAAACATTGCTTCCTGTTTACTATCAAGTCCATTTTGCTTAGCTATAGCAATAACCAGTAAGAACAAGCCTACGAGCTGTGTGGTAAACGCTTTGGTCGAGGCAACACCAATTTCAGGTCCGGCATGTGTCAGGAAAACCAGTTCCGCTTCTCTTGTTAATGAACTCTCAGCAACATTGCAAATTGCGAGCGTATTTAAAAAACCGGATTTCTTTGCTAACTGTAATGCTGCCAGTGTATCAGCTGTTTCACCTGACTGTGATATCGAAACAAATAAAGTGTTATCGACAACAACCGACTTTCTATACCGGTACTCACTCGCTATTTCAACCTGACAGGGTATTTGAGCAATTTCTTCAAGCCAATGAGCGGCAATCAATCCTGCATGATAACTGGTACCACATGCGACAATTTTGACAGATTTAACCTGCTGAAATATTGATTCCGCATTTTGACCAAACTCACTGGTCACCACTCGACCATCTTCTATACGATTTTCCAGTGACTCGGCAATTGCATTTGGTTGAGAAAAAATTTCCTTCAACATATAGTGCCGATAACCTGCTTTATCAGCCACATCAGAACTTAATTCAGAAACATTGATAGGACGTTCAACGATTTGTTGATTTGAATCATAAATAGTCAACTTGTCACGTTTGATATCAGCAACGTCACCTTCTTCCAAAAATATAAACTGCTGTGTGACAGGCAATAGAGCAAAAACATCAGAAGCAATAAAATATTCACCAATACCGACGCCGATAACCAATGGACTGCCTTTTCTTGCTGCAATTAATCTTTCAGGTTCATCTTTATTAATCACGCCTAATGCATAGGCACCTTCCAGTTGTTCTATCGTTCTAAAAACAGCTTGTAATAGTTCCTTTGTTGTTTGCAATGCTTCATATACGGCATTAACAACTACTTCTGTATCCGTCTCAGAGCTAAAGTCATAACCAGCATCAACTTGTTGAGCACGGAGCTGTTCATGATTTTCAATAATGCCATTATGCACAAGTGCTACTTGATTACGACAGATATGAGGATGCGCATTATCAAGACTCGGTTTACCGTGTGTCGCCCAACGCGTATGTGCAATACCCGTCCCACCTTGTAATGGAGAAGATTGATGTTGTTCCTGGAGTTCGTTAACTTTTCCTAATACGCGAATTCGTTGTAACTGTTTATTATGGTCAACAACTGCCAATCCGGCAGAGTCATAACCTCGATATTCAAGGCGTTTTAACCCCTCTAAAAGAACAGGAGAAACATCTCGTTGAGCAATAGCGCCGACTATTCCACACATAATCCTGAAAACCTCAGTTGGACTCGTCTAAGTGTGTTTTTTTCAAGCTCAGTTGTGCCGATTAAAAAGCCGAGCATAGTCACTCTACGTAAGGCTTTTGCCATCAAGCAAATGAGCTTGAAAAATGTGCAATTAGATGAGTAGGCTGAATTATCCGATGGACGAAGACCTAAACTATAAAATATTTTTAATTTATTACGTTTCATTGTGATAGGGAGCCGGTCAACTGAAGTTTTTAGGATAATAATAATTATTATTTTTTATCGACATAAGTATCATGACTCATAAAACGTTTTGATTCGTCCATGATAAACTCATTTGCTTCAATTTTTGCATGCATTTGCTGATTGGGAGATAAGTTACCCGAAGCAGCTATAACAGCAATCTGGGTCTCGGCTTTTTTATTTCCTTGTTGAGATGCTGCAAAATACCACTTATAGGCTTGATAATTATCCTTTTGAACACCTCTACCAAAATTTATCATGTCACCATAATTTCTTTGAGCATCAGCATGGCCTGCTTTTGCAGCACGTTCATACCATTCAAGCGCTTTATTTATATCTTTATTTGTTCCCAAACCTAAGTAATAAATAATACCCAGATAATTTTGTGCATCTGAATCACCACTCTCGGCTAACGGTAACCACAAACTAAATGCAGTCTCATAATCCCCATTATCAAATGCTTTTTTTGGATCAGTTTCTTTCGTACATGCTGAAAGCTGAAAAAAGAGAAATACCAGAAGCGAATATAAGAAAGTTTTTGTCATTAATGTGTATGTTTTGATTATTTATTAATATTTTACCAAATATTTCATAACGACTAACTAAATAGTTTTAACAAATTACCAGGGCGAGAGGATTGACTCCGTACGTCCTGTACTCCGCCCTTCGGGCCATCGCTACGCGATGTTCAATTTCGCCCCTGACGAAATTGTGAATCTCCTGCTCCGATTGAAATTTTCATTCTAAAAAATTAATAAGCAATGCTATTAAAAACCAATGACCTTGCATATTAATTGGTCGGGGCGAGAGGATTTGAACCTCCGACCCCCTGCACCCCATGCAGGTGCGCTACCAAGCTGCGCTACGCCCCGTTGTGTTCAATTGAAATATAACTAAAGAATGACGATTAAGCTATTCATCAAAATTAATGAAAAACTATTATTTTGAAAATTGAAACAGAATATATAGATAAATCAAAAAAGAAAACTAACGTCTTAAAAGATCAAGAACTTCTTCAAGTTCATTTCTTAATTGTTTAATAATTTGTTGGCTCTGATTTGAATCATCTTTAGCTTCGTCACCGGAAAGACGTAACCGAGCACCACCGATAGTAAAACCTTGCTCATACAATAAACTTCTAATTTGTCTGATTAGGATAACATCATGACGTTGGTAATAACGACGGTTACCACGACGCTTAAGTGGTTTAAGTTGTGGAAATTCCTGTTCCCAGTAACGCAATACGTGCGGTTTTACAGCACAGAGATCGCTGACCTCACCTATTGTAAAATATCGTTTTCCCGGTATTGCCGGTAATTCACTATTGTTGGACGCTTCCAGCATATGCCTCTACCCGTGCCTTTAATTTTTGACCTGGACGAAAAGTCACTACGCGCCGTGCGCTAATAGGAATTTCCTCACCCGTTTTAGGGTTTCGTCCCGGACGTTGATTTTTATCTCTAAGATCAAAGTTTCCAAACCCGGAAAGCTTGACCTGATTCCCTGATTCCAGTGCGGAACGAATCTCTTCAAAAAACATTTCTACGATTTCCTTGGCCTCTCTTTTATTCAAGCCAAGTTCTTCGTATAACTTTTCCGCCATTTCAGCCTTTGTCAGTGCCGCCATATTATTATCTCAGTGTTGCACCGAATTTATTATGTAAGCCATCTAAAACATTCCCCATGATGGTTTCAACCTCTTCATCCGTAAGAGTGCTAGAAGTTACTTGAAAGGTCAAGCCTAAAGCAAGACTTTTTTTCTCTTTTTCAATACCTTCGCCTTGATATACGTCAAACAACTCTAGGTTAGACAAGGCTTCGGTAGCATCATTTCTAACGCAAGATAAAACATCTGCCAGAGGAATATTTTCATCAAGCACCACAGCAATATCCCGTTTCACAGAAGGAAACCTGGAAATCGGTTTAAACTTGATTACGTCTTTTTTGCTTAAATATTTTACTTCTAAATCAAAAAGATAGACGTCATTTTTCAAATCAAGCTTGGCGGCAATTTTTGGATGTAACTGACCGAAACAACCTATTTCATTCCCATCAATAATCACATCTACCGCTTGACCTGGATGTAATATTTCTGAATCACTTTGCTTAAATTCGATTGATGCTTTATCAATCAAGGAAAACAAAATAACTTCTACATCCTTCTTTAAATCATAGAATCCAGATGAGACATTAGCCATATCCCATTGTTTTTCATATATATTACCATACATTACGGCAGCAACATGATAATCTTGTTTAAGATCTTCATTTCCCTTGAAAACCAAACCTGTCTCAAATAAGCGAATTCTTTCTTGCTGACGTTTTATATTGTATTGCAGAGAATTAAGTAACCCGACAATTAAACTACTACGCATTTCTGATAGTTCAGGTGCGATAGGATTTGCAAGCACTAGAGCATTATTATTACTATTCAATAACTTATTAAACTCTGGCTCGACAAAACTATAGGTAATGACTTCCTGATAATCACGATTTATTAGAATTTCACGTATCTGTTTAACAGCTAAATGAGCCGAATTAGGGCTTTTCATTTTTAAATGATTTGCAGGAGACGCGACTTGAATTGCATCATAACTATAGATACGCGCCAACTCTTCTATTAAATCTACTTCAATATTTATATCGAAACGATGTGAAGGAGCAACAATAAACCATTGATTATCTTTAAATTTACATTGCATTTCTAATTTAGAAAACGTTTCTGTAACAAACTGCTCTTCTAATTCGACGCCTAATACACGGTTTATTTGGTTCTTTCTTAATATTACTTGTGGGTTTTCGGGAATACCTTCCTGACTCGTCATTTCTACGACTGGGCCAGCTTGGCCTCCACATAATTGAAAAATAAGTTCACTCGCTCTTTCTATCGCTTTTTGCTGAAGTTGTGAATCGACTCCACGCTCAAAACGATGTGACGACTCTGTATGTAGCCCGTATTGTCGCGATTGACCGATTATGGCTTCTGGTGCAAAAAAAGCGCTTTCGAGGAATATATTTTTTGATTCGGTTGTTACCGCACTTTCAAACCCGCCCATAACACCCGCCATAGCCAGTGGGCCAGATTCGTCTGATATTAATAACGTATTAGATTTCAGCTGGTGCTCAGACTCATCAAGTAATTTGATTTGTTCATTTTTTCCAGGAAAACGAACATCAATATCTCCCTTTAACAAATCATTATCAAATGCATGCATAGGCTGACCTAGTTCAAGCATGACGAAATTAGTGATATCGACGATGACATTGATGCTACGAATTCCTGAACGACGTAATTTTTCAGATAACCATAGAGGCGTGTTTACATTGGCATCAATATTCTCAATAACTCTGCCAACATAATGGGGACATTCTGCCTTGGCAGTTAACTTAATTTTACGTTCAGCCTTAGAACTAACCTTAACTGGCTCGATCTTGGGTTCTGTAAACTCAATATTATTAAATACTGCAACTTCTCGAGCGACCCCCAAAAGACTGAGGCAATCTCCCCTATTAGGCGTTAATGAAACATCAATAACATTGTCATCCGTATTAATAATTTCATTCAATGGCTTACCGGTTATCTCAGTATTCGATAGTTCTATAATACCCTCATTAGCTTCTCCAAGACCTATTTCAGCAACAGAACACAACATTCCGTAGGAGGTGACGCCTTTCAATGCCACTGCTTCCAGTTTTGGCTTACCTGCTAATGTGGCACCGACTTTAGCTAACACCGTGCGCAAGCCCTCTCTGACATTTGACGCACCACATACAATGGTTAATAAGTCTTTTTCACCACAATCCACTTGGCAAATATGTAATTTATCTGCGTCAGGATGTTTTTCGACTGATTTCACCTCGGCAACAACTAAACCATCAAATGCTGCACATGCAGGTTCATTTCCATCAACTTCAAGACCCGCCATAGTTAATTGATGCATCAATTTTTCTGAATCAACCGGCGGATTTACAAGTTCTCTTAACCAATTTTCACTGAATTTCATAATTCACCCACTAAATACGTAAGGATGTCTCTAAAAATAGTGATTTTTCCGCGAGAACAAGGAAGCACCGCGCGCACGACTGCATGGATGCAGGAGGTAGAGTGACGCAGGAAGCCAAAGCCGAGAACCGCAGTGTATGTATTAATACATGAGGATTCGAGCACGGAGCTGACGCAGTTATCGTGGAAAAAGTGCATTTTTAGAGGCATCCTCAGTGAAATTGTTTAAGAAAACGTAGGTCATTATCGAAAAACGAACGTAAATCATCGACGCCGTAATAAAGCATTGCCATACGCTCTACCCCTATACCAAAAGCAAGCCCTGTATATTTATCAGGATCAATACCGACGTTATTTAAAACATTAGGGTGAACCATTCCACAACCCAGAATTTCTAACCATCCACGTTCACCCATAATATCGACTTCTGCGGAAGGTTCCGTAAAAGGGAAATAAGAAGGACGAAAACGAACTTCCAATTCTTTTTCAAAGAAAATCTCAAGAAATTCAATTAACAACCCTTTTAATTCAGCAAACGTCACATTCTCATCAATAATAAGCCCTTCGACTTGATGAAACATCGGTGTGTGCGTCATATCCGAATCACAACGATAAACACGACCCGGCGCTATAAAACGAAATGGCGGCTTATCATTCTGCATAATTCTAATTTGTACGGATGAAGTATGCGTTCTTAACAAACGACCATCGGGAAAGTAAAACGTATCATGCATTGCACGTGCAGGATGATGATCGGGGATATTTAAAGCTTCAAAATTATGATAATCATCTTCGACCTCTGGCCCTTCAACGACTTCAAAACCGATTTGTTGGAAAAGTGATTCAATACGCTGCAAAGTTAACGTGATCGGATGCAGTCCAGCGCGCTTACCACCGCGACCAGGTAAAGTAATATCCAGCCGTCCCTGATTAATTTGTTCATTTAAACGTTCTTCTTCAAGAGCATTTTTTCGTAATTCAATAGCTTCCTGAACCGCGACTTTAGCAAGATTAATAACTTGCCCAGCCTTTGGACGTTCTTCAGCAGATAATTTGCCTAATTGCTTTAATTGTTGAG
This sequence comes from Pseudomonadota bacterium, assembly GCA_013112535.1. GTDB lineage: Bacteria > Pseudomonadota > Gammaproteobacteria > Eutrophobiales > Eutrophobiaceae > UBA7359. Next base: position 295,732 of record JABFGI010000001.1, on the reverse strand, counting down.
TGAGAAGACCTTTTTTGCCGAGGTAATTGATTCTGATCTGATCTAATTGATTTAAATCAGGTGAGGATTCAACTTCTGCTAACGCTTGAGCTTGTAGTTTTTCTATCTCGTTCATGGTTTTATTATTGTAACCGCATATGGGCTATACGACTCTACATAATATGAATACTTATAAACATAGCGGCAGAGTCCACTGCGCCGCTTCGGACTCCTCGGTTCGGGCTTCCTGCTTCACCCTACCTCCTGCATCCATGCAGTCGTGTCCTCTCGCGGCGTACAGGCCATCCTGGCCATCGTCGTTTGTGTGCATCCATGCACACACGACATACTTTACGTCCGTGTAAATAAAAAAAGGGAAAGGTTTACCGCCTTTCCCCGTTCTTAATCATTGTATGTAGATTAACTAGCGAGGCTGGATTTTGCCTGTTCAGCTAAAGCACCAAAAGCAGCTTTATCAAAGACAGCAAGTTCTGCCAATACTTTACGATCAACTTCAATAGAGGCTTTACTTAAACCATTAATGAAACGGCTATAAGACAAACCATTGTTACGTGCTTCTGCATTGATTCGAGCAATCCATAAAGAACGAAACTGTCTTTTACGTTGACGTCTATCACGATAGGCATACTGTCCCGCTTTGGTTACGGCTTGTTTGGCAACACGAAATACATTCTTGCGTCGACCACTATAGCCTTTTGCCTGATCTATAATCTTTTTGTGTTTAGCGTGTGCAGTTACACCACGTTTTACTCTTGGCATTGCTTCAAATCCTCTTTATATATACGGAACCATTCGGGCAATTGCCTTCTGGTCACTATCATGAACCGTCATCATGGAACGTAACTGACGTTTACGCTTGGTGCTTTTTTTAGTCAATATATGACTACGGTGCGACTGGCCGCGTTTAAATTTTCCTGAAGCAGTACGCGAAAAACGCTTTGCAGCACCACTGTTTGATTTCATTTTAGGCATTTCTATAACTCCACTCTTTCAATTCTGTCTATTTTTTAGACGCCAGTACCATCACCATTTGTCGACCTTCCATCTTCGGAAACTGCTCCACTACGCCATATTCTTCCAAATCCGCTTCTATCCGTTTCAGCATCTTTGTTCCAAGTTCCTGATGCGCCATTTCTCGACCACGAAAGCGAAGTGTAATTTTAACTTTATCGCCGTTAGTTAAAAATTTTATCAGCATTTTTAACTTAACCTGATAATCACCGTCTTCTGTGCCTGGTCTAAACTTTACTTCTTTAACATGTATCTGCTTTTGCTTTTTCTTGGCAGCATGTTTTTTCTTGTTTTGTTCGAAAACAAATTTACCGTAATCCATAATCCGGCAAACAGGTGGCTCGGCGTTAGGAACGATTTCGACCAAATCTAATTCAGAATCTTCAGCACGTTGTTGAGCATCACTAATTGATACGACACCGACTTGTTCACCTTCTGCATCTATTAACCTCACCTCTGGTGAAGTTATGGCTTCATTAAGGCGTGTCTGCTTATCTGCGCTGATAAATTTAATCCTCCAAATTAGTTACGGCCGAGGCACGCGATATCTTCATTAAGACGTTGAGTCAGACTTTCCAGAGACATTGCTCCCAAGTCCTCTCCATCTCGCGTACGTACGGCCACAGTATTTTCGCTTTGTTCACGTTCACCCAAAATAATCTGGTATGGAACGCGTTGCATTGCGTGGTCGCGGATTTTAAGCCCTACCGTTTCATTTCTCAAGTCAACTTCGGCTCTAAAGCCCTGATTTTTTAAGTTTTCTGCAATTATTTTTGCATACTCACTTTGTTTTTCCGTAATTGAGATAACTACGGCCTGAACTGGTGACAACCAGACCGGAAAAGCACCGGCATAATTCTCAATTAATATACCTATAAAACGCTCCATTGAGCCTACAATCGCTCGATGAAGCATCACCGGAACCTGTTTTGAGCTATCTTCGCTCACATAACTCGCATCAAGCCGCTCTGGCATGGAAAAGTCGACCTGAATCGTGCCACATTGCCAGACTCGACCTATGCAATCTTTTAAAGAGAATTCAATTTTCGGGCCATAAAACGCACCTTCTCCGGGCTGAAGATCCCACTCTATCTCTTTGTTTTCCAAGGCTAATTCCAGTGATTTTTCGGCTTTATCCCAAACTTCATCACTGCCCACCCGCTTTTCCGGACGCGTTGAAAGCTTAATAATGACATCTTCGAAACCAAAATCCCGATAAACCGCAAATAGTAAGTCGATAAACTTTGATACTTCATCCTGAATCTGATCTTCAGTACAGAAAATATGGGCATCATCTTGGGTAAAATTACGTGCACGCATCAGGCCATGTAACGTACCTGAAGCCTCATTTCGATGACAGGAACCAAATTCAGCCAATCTTAGCGGCAAATCACGATAACTTTTTAAGCCTTGATTAAATACCTGAATATGACACGGGCAATTCATAGGTTTAATAGCATACTCACGGTTCTCAGAACCGGTGGTAAACATATCTTCTCTGAACTTATCCCAATGACCTGAGCGTTCCCATAAACTTTTATCAACCACTTGCGGCGTATTAATTTCCTGATAGCCATTCTGACGCATCTTTGAACTGATATAGTCTTCAATCACTTTATAAATGGTCCAACCTTTCGGATGCCAAAACACCATACCTGGCGCTTCTTCCTGAAAATGAAATAAACCCTGTTTTTTGGCCAATTTACGATGATCACGCTTTTCTGCTTCTTCTAATCGATGCAAATACGCCTTTAATGACTTTTTATTTTCCCAGGCGGTGCCGTAAATACGTTGTAGCATTTCATTATCCGAATCACCACGCCAATAGGCGCCGGCGAGCTTCATTAATTTAAACGCTTTAATTTTTCCCGTACTGGGTACATGAGGACCACGGCATAAATCGGTAAAGTCACCTTGCGAATACAACGAAAGCTCTTCATTCGTTGGAATTGATTCTATAATTTGCGCTTTATACTCTTCGCCCATATTACGGAAGAATTTCGTCGCTTCATCTCGGCTTTTAACCGTGCGCGTCACTTCAAAATCGGCTTTGGCCAGCTCACCCATCTTCTTTTCAATTTTGACTAAGTCTTCAGGTGTAAACCCGGGTTCATAGGCATAGTCGTAATAAAACCCATCTTCGATTACCGGGCCGATGGTGACTTGTGCTTCCGGGTACAGTTCTTTAACTGCCTGCGCCATAAGATGTGCACAAGAATGCCGAATGATTTCAAGGCCTTCCTCATCACGTTCAGTAACAATTCTTAATTGACTATCATTTTCAATAAGATATGAGGCATCAACAAGCTTATCATTAACCATTCCACCCAATGTTGCCTTAGCTAAACCAGGGCCAATGGATTCAGAAACTTGCATGACCGTCACCGCATTATCAAATTCACGCTGACTGTTATCGGGTAATGTAATCGTGGGCATATTTGCTCCTTATTTTATCAGTGGTGACCCCCACAAAAGGTCACATGTAAAGGATATTAAAAAAACAGGCACTGGTTATTATCTCAATAAGCAGTGCCTTATGTCGTTTGGTAGGCACGATTGGACTCGAACCAACGACCCCTACCATGTCAAGGTAGTGCTCTAACCAGCTGAGCTACGCGCCTATATAAAGGCGGCATAGGATACACAAACTTATAAGTGTTACAAGTCCCAAGATTAACCTGTTTTTGAGTCAGTTAAACCCAGGCCATTATTTTGAATATCGCGAATTTCATCCCGGAGTCTGGCTGCCGCTTCAAAATCCAGATCACGTGCATGTTGATACATTTGTTCTTCCAGTTTTTTTATTTTTTTCATCGCTAACTCAGGGGTTAATGATTCATAACTGGCTCTGTCTTCAGCGACTTTCTTATAGGCTTTGCTAATTGTTTGCTTGTCAGTATAAGCACCTTCCATAATATCGGTAATTGCCTTGATTATTCCCTTCGGGGTGATGCCATGTTCTTTATTGAACGCTAATTGTTTTTGGCGTCGTCGTACTGTCTCATCAATCGCATATTTCATGGAATTCGTCATTTTATCGCCATATAAAATCGCCTTACCGTTCAAGTTTCTGGCTCCACGTCCAATAGTCTGGATTAACGTTGTGCCTGATCTTAAAAATCCCTCTTTATCTGCGTCCAGTATCGCTACCAACGAGACTTCTGGCATATCCAATCCCTCCCGTAGCAAGTTAATGCCGACTAAAACATCAAACTCACCTTTACGTAAGTCACGAATGATTTCGACACGTTCAACTGTATCAATATCAGAATGAAGATAACGAACACGAACTCCGTGTTCTGATAAATATTCTGTTAAGTCTTCTGACATGCGTTTAGTTAATGTTGTAATGAGTACTCTCTCATCTACAACAACACGTTTATTTATTTCTGACAAGACATCATCAACTTGTGTCGCAACAGGACGAACTTCAATTTCAGGATCAAGTAATCCTGTAGGTCGCACTACTTGTTCGACAACCTGATCCGAATGTTCACCCTCATATTTACCGGGTGTCGCGGATGTAAAAATAATTTGCGGCGCTAATTTTTCAAATTCTTCAAATCGAAGTGGGCGATTGTCTAATGCCGACGGTAATCTAAACCCATATTCAACCAGGTTTTCTTTACGTGCCCGATCACCACGATACATGGCACCTAATTGAGGAATGGTGACATGACTTTCATCAACAATGACTAATGCATCACCAGGCAGGTAATCGAGCAAGGTTGGTGGCGGTTCACCGGCGGCACGTCCGGAAAGATAACGTGAGTAGTTTTCGATTCCTGAGCAATAGCCAATCTCATTAATCATTTCGATATCAAAACGTGTTCTTTGTTCCAGCCGTTGCGCTTCCACCAGTTTATTTAATGATTCGAGTTGTTCAAGACGCTCTTTTAATTCGACTTTGATTAGCTCAACTGCATCCAGCAGTACTTGCCTGCCGGTTACATAATGAGATTTTGGATGTATGGTAACGCGCGGTAGTTTTCGTAAAACCTCACCTGTTAATGGATCAAACTGGCTGATTGATTCAATTTCTTCATCAAATAATTCGACGCGTATTGCCTCTCGCTCAGATTCTGCCGGAAAGATATCGACCACCTCTCCTCGCACTCGAAATGTGCCTCGATGAAGTTCAACATCATTTCGATTGTACTGAAGTTCAGTTAAGCGCCGCAGCAGTGTTCTTTGATCGATTAAATCACCACGAGTAAGATGCAAAACCATCTTAAGATAGCGATCTGGGTCACCTAAACCATATATCGCTGACACAGTAGCAACGACCACGGTATCGCGTCGTTCAAGAATCGCCTTTGTTGCCGACAGGCGCATTTGCTCGATATGCTCGTTTATTGACGCATCTTTCTCTATGTAAGTATCTGTCGTTGGGACATAAGCTTCAGGCTGAAAATAATCATAATATGAAACGAAGTACTCAACAGCATTGTTAGGGAAAAACTCACGCATTTCGCCATATAACTGGGCAGCCAGTGTCTTATTTGGCGCCAAAATCATCGTTGGTCTTTGTTGTTGCTGTATGACATTAGCAATCGTAAAGGTCTTACCCGAACCGGTAACACCGAGCAGTGTTTGATACGCCAAACCATCACTTAAGCCCTCGCCCAGGCTTTTTATTGCGACAGGCTGATCTCCGGCCGGGACATAGTCTGAAATTAATTCAAATTCTTTCATTTTCTCTATTTAGTCTATAGGGTCTTTCGAGTATATTACACGCCTTTTGAATCAGGCTATTTTAATCAGGAGACAACGTTGGACATCTCATTATCACATCGTGCACAAAGCATTAAACCCTCACCTACGCTTGCTGTAACGCAACGTGCTGCTGAATTGCGAGCTGAAGGTAAAGACATAATTGGTCTTGGTGCAGGCGAACCTGACTTTGACACCCCGGAACACATTAAAACAGCAGCAATTGAGTCTCTAAATAAGGGGCAAACGAAATACACGGCTGTTGACGGTACCGTTGATTTAAAAAATGCCATTATTGACAAGTTTAAGCGAGAAAATAACCTCGAATATAACAGCAACCAAGTTTTGGTTTCTTGTGGAGCAAAACACAGTCTTTATAACCTGTTTCAAGCAGTCCTTAATTCAGGTGACGAAATCATTATCCCAGCACCTTATTGGGTATCTTATCCAGATATGGCAAAACTTGCTGGTGCTGAACCGGTTATTATAAAAACCACGATTGATGACCATTTCAAAATTACGCCGAATAAGTTACGTGGCGCGATTTCTGAAAAAACCCGTATGGTTGTATTTAATAGTCCTTCAAACCCTACTGGTGTTAGCTACACTGAAGAAGAATTAGCTGCTCTTGGAGAAGTTCTAATTGAACACCCCGATATACTTATCGTAACTGACGACATTTATGAGCATATTCTCTGGGGCCAGGATAAATTCGTAAATATTGTCAATGCCTGTCCTGATTTGTATGACCGCACGATAGTCGTAAATGGGGTTTCAAAGGCTTATTCGATGACCGGCTGGCGTATTGGATATGTTGGCGGCCCAGAATCAGTCATTAAAGGCATGAAAAAGATTCAGTCTCAAAGCACATCCAATCCTACTTCCATGGCTCAAGCCGGTGCAGTTGCTGCTCTTACTGGTCCTCAAACCTATATTGAAGAAAGCACAGTCATCTTTAAAGAAAGACACGACTTTGTGTTGAAATCATTACAAGCCATTGATGGCATTACTTGTATTGCTTCAGAAGGAACATTTTATAGCTTTCCTGATATGAATGGCTTGATAGAAAAACTCGATGGCATTAACAACGATATCGAGTTAGCAGAATTCTTTCTGGAAAAAGCAGAGGTCGCGATGGTGCCAGGTTCTGCTTTTGGTGCACCCGGTTGCATGCGAATCTCATTTGCCACCAGCATGGAAAATCTTGAAAAAAGCATGGAAAGGATTAAAAACGCAGTAGAAAACTAGATCGATAATGATGGTTGACCATACCAATCACCATCAGTAGACTACGCGTTCTCGAATATTCCCCGGTAGCTCAGTCGGTAGAGCGGGTGACTGTTAATCACTAGGTCGGCAGTTCGAGCCTGTCCCGGGGAGCCAAATCAAAAAAGGGTTTCATTACGAAACCCTTTTTTTATTTCTTATACTTTAATATTAATTTAATGAATCTAAATAAGATTTAAACTCTTCTTTTATCTCGGCATCTTTCAATGCATATTGTACTGACGCTTGCATATATCCCACTTTTGAACCGCAATCATATCTCGTACCCTCAAATTCGTAGGCGTATACAGACTCTTTGCTTAAAAGCATACTTATTGCATCTGTAAGCTGAATTTCGTTGCCTGCACCTCTCGTTGTTTCTTCAAGACAAGAAAAAACGTTCGGACTCAGAATATATCGGCCAACCACACCTAATGTTGATGGTGCATCTTCCGGCGAAGGTTTTTCAACAATACTGTTGATTTTAAATAACGAATCATCATCCGATAAAAATGTCTCGACAATTCCATATTTATAAGTATCTTCTTTTGGTACATTCTCTACTGCAATAACACTTTTTCTTTGTTGTTGATACTTTTCAACCAGCTGTTTAGTTACGCCACGTTTTCCATCATCAATCAAGTCATCAGGAAGAATAACAACAAAAGGTTGATCGCCGACAACAGGTTTAGCGCATAAAACTGCATGTCCCAAACCTAATGGCTCAGCCTGACGAATATAAATACAAGTCACACCTTCTGGAATTATATTTCTAACAATTTCTAATCTTTCTAATTTCCCATTCTTCTCAAGTTCTGTTTCTAACTCATAAGCTTTATCAAAATGATCAGTTATAGAGCGCTTGGTTCTGCCTGTAATAAAAACAAGTTCAGTTATTCCTGCAGCAATCGCTTCTTCAACAGCATATTGAATTAAAGGCTTATCGACGATGGGCAACATCTCTTTAGGATTTGCTTTTGTTGCCGGCAAAAAACGTGTGCCCATCCCTGCTACGGGGAATACTGCTTTAGTAACTTTTTTCATATTTATAATTGATTAAATGAAATAACATTATCTTCTATAGATGGAGTTATTTTTTTTAACAACGCTCTCAGATTATCATTATCAAACGTCTTAAGTTCTTCAAATATTTCATCTATTCTATCGTTCAATTCTTTCAATTCAGTTACAGAATGTTTTGCCAATAAGATTTTATCATGAGATGTTTTTTCTCTAATCTCATTCTCATAAAATAATTCTTCATACATTTTTTCTCCCGGACGTAAACCAGAGTACTCTATATTAATATCTTTATTTGGTATCAATCCTGATAATCTGATCATTTGTTCCGCAAGGTAATTGATTTTGACTGGTTCTCCCATATCTAATACAAAGATTTCTCCGCCTTTCCCCATCTTGCTTGCTTGCACAATTAACTGACATGCTTCTCGAATAGTCATGAAATATCTCGTAACTTCTGGGTGAGTTACAGTAATAGGACCACCCTTATTTATTTGTTCCTTAAAAAGCGGAACCACACTGCCATCAGAACCTAATACATTACCGAACCTTACTGTCAGGAATTTCGTTTTACTATTTTTACTTAAAATTTCAATATACTGTTCAGCAATTCGCTTAGTTGCTCCTAGAACATTAGTTGGATTAACTGCTTTGTCGGTTGATATCAGGATAAATCTCTCGCATCCATGCTTATTAGCTATATCTGCAATATTTTTTGTTCCAAGAATATTATTTCGAACCGCTTCCCTTGCCTCTCTTTCTAATATCGGAACATGTTTATAAGCTGCGGCATGAAATATTATTTCCGGAGAATAGTTTTTCAATACATAATCAACTTTTTCTATATCGCAAAGATCTCCAAGTACGAACTCAATTGATATCGATGAATCACATAATAGTTGCTCTATTTTATATAAATTAAACTCACTTCTTTCAAAAATTATTAATTTTGAAGGACCTAGCTTTGTAATTTGGTAACATAACTCCGATCCTATTGAACCACCGCCTCCAGTAACAAGAATAGTTTTGTTTGCAAGATCCTTTTGAACTTCTTTCCAGTCTAATTCAATTTTCTCTCTACCAAGCAAGTCTTCAATAGAGACTTCTCTTAATTTTGGCAAAGCTTCGGTTACAGAAACCATATCTTGAATACCAGGCAAGGTTTTTATTGGTAAATTGGTAGACTCGCACTGTTCTACAATTTCCCTCATTTCAGTTCCATTGGCAGATGGAATAGCAATTAGAATTATATCAATATCATTCTTCTCACATACATCTTTAACCCTACCTATATTACCGAGAACACGAATACCATGTATTTCTGAACTTTTTATTTGAGGATTATCATCCAATAGTCCCACAGGTATATAACTACCTTCTCTGATAATTTCTCTTACAAGCATTTCAGCCGCTCTGCCTGCACCAATTACAAGTACTCTTTTACTATGAGGCATGGTATTAATACTAAAGGAGTGATCCTTCCATACTCGATACCCCAACCTTGGTGCGCCAAGAAAAAACATTAAGAAAAAAGGATAGAGTATTAAAATTGATCGCGGAATACCCTCAAGCCGGAAGAAGATGAAGCAGATCAATGTAATTGATAAGGCTCCTATTATTGATGCACGGAATATGTTCCAAAGGTCAGGGATGCTAGCAAATCGCCATATACCTCTATACAAACGAAACCTGATAAACACTAGTACTTGCACAATTATTACTAGAGGAATTATAAACAAACTAATTTCCCAATTTTCAAATGGAAAAGTAAAATTAAATCTTGCCCACCATGAAAATTGCCAGGCTAGTACTGACATAAGAAGATCATGAAGTATTACTTGTGTTTTTTTATCTATCTTAACGGGAGCCATTTATAATTTTTTCATATTTGAATTGAATAATCATCCAAATAAATCCAATGATAAAATACGATAATATAATAATAGTAAGTTCCAGATTATCATATGAATTTGCAAAATATGCCAATGGCCAAAATACTAAAACATTAAGAAATAATAAACTTACTGCAAGTTTGTCATGAGAGACACCCAGTTGGTATAACCTCTGATATGCATGGGAATTATGGGCTTTGTACCATTTTTCTCTATTAATTATTCGTTTTAATAAAGTAAACGTTGCATCTCCGACAAATGGGGTCAACAAAACAAGCCAGACACTAATGGATAAAATTCCTTTTTTTTCTGTATAAATAGCAAGAATCCCAAATAAAAAACCGAGGCTACAACTACCTACATCACCCATAAATATCTTTGCTGGCGCCCAATTCCAGTATAAGAAACCAATAGTCGATGAAACAATACAAAAAAATATAATTGAAAATGAGATATGACCTGAAAAGTATAGGATGAGTCCGCAAAATAAACTCACACTTATGGTCTGTATTGCAGCAAAACCATCAGTGCCATCCATAAAGTTATAAAGGTTAATTAACCATACTACAAAAAACACACTAAAAACATAACCTAGATAACTTAAATCAAAAGTATAATTATTTATCTCCAAAGCAGGTAAGCCTCCTATAAAATATATAGAAAGCAAGGCCGCAAACAAATACATAGCCGCTCTAATTACAACAGACAAGTTCTTTAAATCATCAATTAACCCAATTACAGAAACAATAAATAACCCTGCCATTAAACTTTGTGAAAGTTCCTTATCAATTAATTGATAAACTGACAATACAACGATTAAACAAAATACAATTAGTATAATAGATGCACCACCCCCTTTAGGTTTTGGCACAGAATGCGAACTTCGATTATTAGGAACATCGTATAATTTATATTTTATCGATATTTTTCGGATAATATTAGTTACGACACCAGTAATTATAGTTACCAATAAACACAGAAAAAGAAGTTTAAACATCACTTACAATTTTTATTGTCTTTAAAATTTATAAAGTCTAATTATTATCGCTAAATTCAGAACTTGCAGTTTTATATAACTGTATCGTTTGCGCATTAATAATATCTGTAGATAATTTTTCTTCGACTAATTTACGGCTATTTTTACCCATTGATCGTCTCATTTCTTCGTCTAAGACCAATTTCTTTATAGCCTCATATAAAGAATCGACATCTTTTAATTTAACCAGTATTCCATTTTCACCATCTATCACTATTTCACGACAACCAGGCACGTCCGTTGCTACCAAAGGGCGTCCTATAGCAGCAGCTTCAAGCAAAACTTTTGGGAGTCCTTCTCGATACGAAGGCAAACAAACTACAGTAGAAGACTTTAAAACAGATGGCATCTCATTACTATGACCCAACCAATTTACATAGCCTTCACCTGACCAACTATTAAGTTTACTTTTTGGTATCGACATTGGGTTTTGCGGATCGACATCACCTACAAGAACAAATCGTGCATTAAGATTATCCTCTGCCGCCAACTTTGCTGCTTCAACGAACTCACCAATACCTTTATCCCATAACATCCTGCTTGCTAACATAACAACAGGTACCAAGTTATCATCATGTGATTGGGAAAACTGATTAATATCAACTCCAGAACCTCGAATAAGTACCGTTCTTTCTTTTTCAATAATACCCAAGGATGCAAACAAAGCCATGTCATCTGGATTTTGAAATATCGCATGACAATGATTATTTTTCAGTAATATTTTCAAAACAGGCACAAGAAATAATCGTATTACTCGAGCATGAAATTCCTGTGAACTAAAAACATATCCAAGGCCAGTGAATGCATTAACGATCACTTTTGTTTTTGATAATAATCCTGCGATTGTACCTAAAAGAATAATCTTCATTGAAACGTTATGAATAATATCAACTTTTTGCCGATTCAATATATTGACTAATTTAATTAAATTAATCAGATCTTTAATTGGCCATCTTGAGGAACGAACAAAATCTAGATTAATGACATTTATACCCTCATTAGCTAAGGTTTCTTTTAGCTCGCCTACACGTGTAATAACTGTCACATCATATCCTGCAGCAATAGCAGCCTTTGCCAGAGGTAAGCGATGCGACATAAACACCCATGCTTCTGATACAACAATAATTAATTTTAAATTTTGTGCATTTTCTTTTATGTCCCTATTCAAATACCATGTTGTCGTAATTGACAATGCTTCTTCCATATTTATTTTTGGCTCCCAGCCAAGTCTGGTTTGTATTTTGGTAGAATCAATACACATGGAGTTTGTTAACTTACAAAATTGATCTTTTCGTCCTATTAATGTGGAGAGTAAATCTAGCGCTCGAATAGAAAAGTTGAATACGGTTGGTTTTTGATTAAAATATCTGGAAATTTTTTTAGCAAGCTCTGATACAGATACATTCATATCACTAACTAAAAAAACATTATTGGCTGCTTCATTCTTAATCATGCAATTTTTAATTGCATCAGATAAATTTTCAACAAAAATATAACTACGATAATTATTTATCTTACCAAGTGGTAGAGGCATGCCACTCTTGACCACCTTTAATAAGGTTTTAAAATTTGCTTTTACTTGAGGGCCATATACCAAAGGCGAACGGATTATTACGTATTCCATATCAGATTGATCACAAAAGTCAGAAACAATATTTTCTGCATCTAATTTACTTTGCGCATAACTTCCCAATGGAGCCGGCATTGTTTCTTCTGTAAAAAGCTGCGCTTCATTTTCATAATAACTTATACCATCACCATAAACTTTCATTGTACTCAAAAAGATGAATCGTTTAACTTTTTTTCTTGCCGCAGCCTCTACGAGTTTCTTTGTGCCTAAATAATTAACATTTCGGTGCTCCAGGTCGTCCTGCTTTGTGTTTGACATACTATGCGCATTCCCTCCAAGATGAATAACAATATCAATACCATCTACTAATTCATCAAAGTCACTCGCATTCGAATTAAAATCAAATGAAATAAATCTTATTTCATCATCATCCTGTATACACTTAGGTTTATAGTTGGAACGTGAAGTAACGCGAAGGCTATAATGATTTTTATATAGCATTGGTATTAATGAGTTTGCAACAAACCCATTTGCGCCTGTAATTAAAACAGTGATCATTTTATTTTATTCATTTGAAATATATCTATTAAAACTATATTTCATTTTGAACATTTAACCATGATTGAAACATCAATACACCCCAAAGATGATATTGCCAATTTCGCTTACCTGATAAATGTTCTTCCCATTTATTTCTAACCATCGTCGTATTTAAATAACTCGCAGATCGCATACGATTTTCATCAAGCAATTCTTCAGCCCAGTTACGTAATGGGCCTCGCAACCAACTATCAATAGGAACTCCAAAACCCATTTTAGGTCGTTCAATAAGATTTTGAGGAACATATTTATATAATATCTGCCTTAATAACCACTTCCCTTGTCCATTTCTTATTTTCAGATTGAGCGGTAAAGAGCAGGCATATTCAATTACCTTATGATCAAGAAACGGGGCTCGCGACTCAAGACTTACACCCATTGCTGCACGATCGACCTTCACCATGATATCGTCAGGTAGGTAGGTTTTTGCATCCATATACATCATGAATTCAGTGAATCCTAAATTTTCAGACCATTGTGATTGATCCGTGACTGTAGATGCTTTCATCTCACTACCAAGCACAATACTTTTCTCTTCCCATAATGAAATCAGTTCAATAAAGATATCGTTAGGTGAAACTGCACCAAGCAACTTTGCTAGTTTATGTAATTTATCCCCCGCGGAGCTATAACGATATCTAGCAGGCAACATGTACTTGAATATAGAAAACAATTTATCCCATGTATGCGGTGACGGAGCGCGCAATGTACTGGCAAAAGCCCTTCTTAAAGGCAATGGTAATAGTTTAATACGGTCCCATATATTCTGCCCCCATGTATAACGATTATAACCACCAAAAAATTCATCACCGCCATCACCTGAAAGACTGACAGTGACATGTTTACGAGTCATCCTGGAGACAAGATAAGTAGGAATCTGAGAAGAATCAGCAAAAGGTTCATCATATAAAGCAGGTAATAATGGAATAACATCCATTGCATCTTGAGGAGACACATAGAGTTCTGTATGTTCCGTTCCAAGATGTTTTGCAACAGATAAAGCGTGTTCTGCTTCATTAAACGAAGCTTCATTAAAACCTATAGTAAATGTTTTAATTGGTTGCAAACTTTGTTTTTGCATTAACGCAACAATTAAAGATGAATCTATACCTCCAGACAAAAATGCCCCTAACGGAACATCCGCCGCCATTTGACGTTTAACACTTTCACTTAATAGCACCTCTAGATTATCTATAGCAGTTTTATCATCTATTGATTGCAAGGATTGACCAAGACCTACATCCATTGACCAATAACGCCGAATATTAATTTCATTATTGACAGCATCTGATGATATTTCCGCAATACAACCAGGCTCAAGTTTTTTAATACCCTTATATATAGAATACGGTGAGGGGACATAATTAAATTGCAGATAACGTGCTAATACACTTCTATCTATATCGCTATGCCATTTCGGATATGCGCGTAGCGCTTTCAGTTCAGAGCCAAATAAAAAAACATCACCGACCCAGCCATAATACAAAGGTTTCTCACCTATTCGATCTCGAACTAAATATAATTTCTTTTCTTCACGATCCCATAAAGCAAATGCAAACATACCGATAAACCGTTTTACAGCACCTTCAACTCCCCACTTCACTATTGCGGCAAGCATCACTTCAGTGTCCGAATGTCCTCTCCATTTTAAGTCGGGGCAAATATTTTCTTGAAGCGAGCTAGTGCTTTCTAATTCTTTACGTAATTTCTCATAATTATAAATTTCTCCATTAAACACCATAATATATCGACCATTAACTGATGACATAGGTTGATGTCCTTCAGGTGAAAGATCTAGAATTGAGAGTCGTCTATGTGCAAGAGAAACCCCAACAGTATTATCATTCCAAATACCTTCATCATCTGGACCACGATGAGCTAGAGTCGAGATCATAGCTTCTGAACTTTTACTAATATCTATAACGCCTGGTGTTTTTGTTAAAAGTCCGGAAATTCCACACATTAGATGTAAATATCCATGAACAAATAAAATCTATTGATTTTAAATACATAAAAAAGAATGGGTGATAAATACATTACAGAGTCAATAACATTCAAGACATCAATTCCATATATAAATCATGCGTCTTATTCATGGATTTTTCGAGGGAGAATTCATTGATTAGTCGCTGATACCCATTCTCCCCCATACTTTGACATTTTTCAGGGTCGCTAAGAAGCTCAATAAGTGCATCTGCAAATAAATCATCATTATCTGCTTCAACTAATAGTCCAGATATTCCTTGTTGGACAATATGATTGATAGGATAAATATCACTCGCTACGATAGGCTTCCTAACAGACATCGCTTCAATTAATACAATACCAAACCCTTCTGAAGATGATGCGAACGCAAAGACATCAAGATCATTTAAAAATTCAAGGGGTTTCTTACAGAAACCCTGAATTTTTACGTTATTTTTCACGTTAAGTGATTCTGCAAGCATCTTAATGGTATTTGAGTAGCCCGTCGGGTCACTTCCAGCCAATAAAAGTTGTGCGTCAGGATAGTTTTTTATTACTTTCACCATTGATCTGACAAGAGTTTCTATACCTTTTCGTTTCTCAAAGCGAGCAAGGCAACCAATTTTAAATGATTCCCTAGACGATTTTTTTATTGATTGAGGAGTTTTATTAAATTGAACTCCATGATATATCGCTCTAGTTCTATGTTTAGGAAACGTAAAGAATTGCGCACCCCACTCTTGGACATGTTTTGATACTGCAATAATATAATCCGCACGTTGCCAGTTCCACCGTATCAAAGAAAGTATCTTATGTCCTGCAAACTTATCTCTAGTATAGGTATCGTGAAGAGTACAAATCCACTTCACATCAGGAAATATCACTTTTGCAATTGATGCAGCAAGATCAGACCTTGGTAAATGAGAGTGAATTATGTCCGGACGTATTTGACATAATAATTTAGTCAGTGAAAGCCAGCGGCCAACATCACGTAAGCAGTATGATTTCAGGTAAACTACATCAGCCCCTGTTTCAATAAACTTGGTCTCTAATGAATCCGCACCACCTCGTATTTCCTGCAAAAGAAATACAACTGTAATTTGATAACCACGCTGCACCATATCACGAGCAAGATTTAACACGTGAATTTCTGCCCCACCAAAACCAGCAGTATTGATAATATAAACCAGTTTCATTTAAGGATTAAACATATGATATAAACGTGAAATTATGCAGAGATAAGCGATAAAATAGATATCTTTTTTTTTACCAAAGTAATAAAACGCAAATTATAAAAGATTTTATTTTTATTAATTATATTTAACTGATTTTTATTAAATATCCATCTGAAGCAACACTAACGAGTAATTTATTATCAATGTTTTTATCGATCTTAAATTCATGGTGCTCTTTAAGATATTCCTTCACGGCTGTCTTAGGATTATTCCCAACACCCCATGGTCTATCAGGATAAGCATCTTCGGGCATATCATCAATAAGTGTATCAAAAACAACACAATAGCTTCCAGTAGAAGTTAATGGTGCGTACGCTTCAAGTTCCGCTAATACATGTTCATGTGTATGATTAGAATCTAAACAAACTAAAATTTTATTAAAATTCGATGAGATTTCTTTAACTTTCTCAATAATTTCAAAATCAATAGAAGACCCTTCAATCATATCAATTCTATTTGACATAGGGTGTTCATTAATAGCGATACGATTATGTTCGCGAATTTCAATATCAATACCCAAGACACGGCGCCGAGGTTTATTTGGATCAAGCACCTCACCGAGATCGATGGCATCACAATAATCTAATAACGCTAACATTGAAGCATTCATTATCAAAGAACCACCATGAGCAATTCCTGTTTCTATAATCAGATCTGGTTTAATAGTCCAAATTAATTCCTGCATAGCCACCATATCCTGTGGATACTGAATTATAGGACGTCCCAACCAGGTAAAGTTATATGAGTATTTTGGTAATACCGAAGCTACTAAAAATGCTGACGCCGACGATTTTAAAATCTCATCTTGGCCATTCATTATAATTCTTTCGTTTATTTCATCTTCATATGTCATTCTTTTCACCATATTTAAAATCACTTTCAAGCATCATGTCCAATTGTTTTCTACTTCCCCAAAATTTCATGGGTTCAAATGAAGAATATGGATAATAACCAAGATTTAATTTTATTTTCCAGTCATTAGTTTCTATCCATTTTTCTACTAACTTCTTCACTGATATTGGTTTTCCTGAAGCTATGTTTAAAGTTGTGGTTGATTTATTTCTCATTGAAATTCGCACCAAGATATCTGCGACATCCTCAATATAAAGATAGTCCCGTAATTGTTCACCCAAAGACATATTAAATTCAACGTCACCCCTTTCAACTGCTGCTCTCAATTGCATATAGAGTGATTGTTCTGACTGCCCTTCTCCCCATATATAAAACAATCGACACCACGCAAGATTAAATGGCATTTCTTTACTTAAAAAAAGAAGTTGACGATGAAGGCTATCTTTAGCGAATCCATAAGAGTTTGTAGGGTTAGTAATATTCTCTTCAGACAAGCATCCGTCTTGCATACCATATTCAAAACAGGTTCCGCTGATAACCACCGATTTTACCCCCCCTAGTATCATTGCTTTTAGGAATGAATATTGTCGTGGCAATTCTTCTTCATAATGATGCAAAGACTGGTAGTTTGGCAACCCTCCCCAGGCAAGATGTATCATCACATCCGGTTTCCCTAATTCGTCAAATATATTATCTGAAATATTATCAATATCCATTTCAAATAACTTATCAACACAATTATGTAGATCGTGTAACTTATTTTTACTACGAACTAATGCAAATACTTCAGCACCTTCTTTTTTCAGTCGTTTTATTATATGTCGACCGACAAACCCATTTGCGCCTGTCAAAAGAATACGCTTAGTCATGTTATTTCAATTAATCTTAATCTCAGGTATTGCCGTAACAAACTTGCAACCCCAGTCATTAATATGCTGAAGTTGTTGAATAATTTCATTTGATATATTCCACGGCAATATAATCATAAAGTCAGGCCGATCATTATCAATTTCATCCGGATGCAATATTGGAATATGACTGCCAGGTAGATAATTACCTTGTTTAGCTGGAGCTGCGTCATAAACACAAGAAATAAGATCTGATTTTACACCCGCATAATTAAGTAATGTATTCCCTTTAGCCGCAGCTCCATATGCTACAATTTTTTTTCCCTTCTTTTTTTGTTTAATTATAAAAGATAAAAAATTATTTTTAATATTATCCACATGCTTTTGAAAAGAGTTATAAATGTCTAAATCATACAAGCCAAGCTGTTCTTCTTCTAATATAATTTTATTGACAATTTCCGAAACTTCCCTCGGGTCATCTAAATGACAACCATATACTCTTAAACTGCCACCATGAGTTTCCAGTTTATCTATATCCCATATTTTCAATCCTACATTTTTAAAAATATTATTTACTGTGAACAAGGATAAATATGAAAAATGCTCGTGATAGACGGTGTCAAACTGCTTATGCTTGAGTAATTCCATTAAATGTGGGAACTCGAGAGTAATCGTTCCAGATTCTTTTAGCAAAATTTTCATACCTTCACTAAAATCATTTATATCTGGAACATGAGCAAAAACATTATTTCCAATAATTAAATCTGCCTGTTTATTCTCATTCTTTAATTTCAAAGCTAATGCTTTAGTAAAAAATTCTCGGCAAATGGGAATGCCTTGCTCTTCAGCATTATCAGCAGTACTGGCAGTTGGTTCAATACCCAAGCAAGGAACTCTTGCTGCAACAAAATTTTTCAGTAAATAACCATCGTTAGCTGCAATTTCCACGACATAACTATTTTTTGTGATTCCTATTTTATTGGAAATTGAATCAACATAATTTTTGGCATGTAATAACCATTGTTTTGAAATTGAAGAAAAATAAGCATACTTGTCAGTAAAAAGATCCTCTGCGCAAGTGTAATCATCTGTCTGAACTAGCCAACAATTGGAACAAACAAATAATCTTAAAGGAAATGTTAATTCAGGCTTATTTAATTCTTTATTAGTTAAATATGCGTTTGAAGGTGGCATAAATCCTAAATCCAGAAATTTATACTCAAGTTCTGATTTACAATGGCGACATTTCATATTGCAATACCAGTAAAATCAGGCGTAATTAAAGGATGGTTTAAATCTCTTTCAGATATATCAACCGGCGATAGAGGCCAAGATATATCTAATGCAGGATCATTGAATCGAACTCCTCTTTCATACTCTGAACTATAATATTCAGTATGCAGATAGAGCAACTCAGAGTCGGCATGTAAAACCTGGTATCCATGCGCACAGCCTTCAGGGATGACAAGCATTTGATTCTCCGAAGCTTCAAGTTCTTCAACATGATATTTAAGAAATGTTGGAGATTCAGCACGTAAATCTACAATCACATCCCACACTTTTCCTTTTAAACAACGTACAAATTTCATTTCAGCATACGGTGGTAATTGATAATGGAAACCTCTCATTGCACCTACTGCTGCTGTATAGGAATGATTAATTTGTACGACATCTCTTTTTCCTATAACTGGAGACAATTCTTGCTTGCAAAAAAAACGAGAAAAACTTCCTCTATGGTCTTTAAGCTGATCGTTATCAATAAGAAATAATCCAGGGATGGATGTTTCATTAATTATTAAAGACATGATTTTCTAGACTATTTTAACAGCATTAAAAATAATCTTGTAACAAACAACGATCTTAACTATCAACATTTGAACTGGACACTTTAATACAAAATGCATTCAAGATTTATTTTTTTCAACTACCGCACAAACCATATATCCAAATTGAGGTAATCTCCTTGATAAAAATGGTTCAAATATACGAATAATACTAATCAATGGATGTTGTATAAATTTTGGTAGAACAAAATACGTAATAATAAAACCAGGTATATAACAGACTCCCGCTGTTTTTTTAGTAATAAAACCTTTAGTTTTAGTCATAAATAACAATTCACGTAAACTTCGCCAATTATCATACGGATGAGGCCATTCTTTTCTAAATATTTTCTCCCATATAATATAGCGGTCAAATCCATACCAACTATTTGGATTTGGAGTAGATAAAATCAAATGACCACCAGGTTTTAATATTCGCCACATTTCGTTTAATGCCTTATCAGCGTTAGGTATATGCTCAATTACCTCACTACATAAAACCTTATCAAATTGATTATCAGCATATGCTAGATTTGTAGCATCCCCGACTTCCAAAGTAACATTTTTATAGCCAAGTTTTTCCAAGTCCTTTTTTGCTTCTAAAATCATTCCTTCAGAAATATCTATACCAATAATTTCAGCACCTTGTTCTAGAATATAAGCAATATCACGTGCGTTTCCACAACCTATATCTAATATTTTATCTCCACTTTTAGGAGATAAATAATTAAGCACAATTTCAGATCTTACATTTTGTTCATAGTCTACTATTGGATTTGCATTTATTTTTTCATTCCTTCCATGAGACATTTCATCAAAAAATTCTGATATCTCGGAACCTTCAAATGATGAACTGTTATTACTAATACTTTCTTTTTTATTCTTCATAATGTCTAGACTCTATTAAATAATTCTTCGTAGGAAGCAACTTCTAGGTCGATTAGTTTTTTGGGTGACATCATTTTCACTGCAACAGATCTCGCATTTTCACCATATTGTTTTGACAAGCAAGGATTATCTAATATTTTTTTTGCACGAATTGCCATTTCATTCCAATCTCCCTCCATTACAAGTTCACCTGTCTCGCCAGTACGAATTATCTCTCCTTGCCAGTCAAAGTCATACGCAACAATTGGCGCACCAGCAAGACATGCCTCAGTCAAGCCTCTTCCCATATGTGGAGATAAAACCAAACGAGCACCAGGTAATACTTTTGCAATCCATTCCTGTGGACGGTTTCCGGCAAAATAAACTCGACCCTTTAAGCCTAGTTCATTAACCATTTCCTCTAACTCGGTTTTCATACTACCATCGCCAATAAAGACAAAACTGATATCATAACCAGCATCAACTAAACTTTTCATAACTAACAGGTTTTGCTCTGGTTGTTTCATCTTTTCTAAACGGCTAACTGTTGTCAAAAACTCTCCCTGCACGCCAATTTCATTGAGTAAGTGTGTATAGTCTCCTCTGCTTTCAGGTTCAGTGAAATGGAGAGGATAAATTAAATTACCGTACCTAAAAACAACACCTAAATCAGGACTGGCACCATTAGAAATTGCATAATCCAAGTTATTTTGATTGGCTCCAGCAACTAGAGAACAACGGGGAAAAACAAATCGCTCGATAACTTTTTCGACAAACCTAAAACCTAACAGTCTAGGAAAAACCGCCTTGCCAGTTGTACTATGTAATTGATCATAGTTAAAACAAACACGTATTACCAATGGCACATGTAACAATTTTGAAAGAAACCAACCCATGAGGCCAAGGTAATAAGGATCTCCTATGCGTACAACATCTACCTGTATGTCCTTATTCATCTTGACCAATAATTTAATTAAGCCAATCTGTGCGCATAAAAGGTTAACTGGAGACATAAAACGTAATAAACGACATACCCCAACTTTTCCTTCAATAAACACATGCGCATCATCAAGCCATGTAATAACAGGCTTGCCGTAGCGATCGTCCCCAGTCTCAAATAGTCCTGCCAAAGGGTGAACAGAAATAACTTGACTGAAATAGCCATCTAGCTTTCTGCTTTCAAGCGCTTGCTCAAGCTGTCTTTGCTTAAACATCTTCAAAGTAAAAGACATATCAAGAATAAGTAATGTCTTCATGACTTAGCATACCCTGCACAGAAAAATATCATCTTGCAATTACTTGTGCGAAACAAAATACAGATTCGGACCAACCAGAGGTTCACCCATACGTCCAAGCACATATCTGAATACTGATTTGATAAATAATTTAATACCGCGCCGTCTAAAATCAGGAAAGCTACGGGGATACAGTTTATCGATAATAAATCCATTAAATACTAATAAATTTCTTAAACTGATCTTATCAAAGCTTTGCTGATGTCCCCAACGATGAAATTGCTCCTGACAATGAGGACAAATTACATTATTGTCACGTAAGTTTTCACGGTATGGAACGGTGCCCGTAAATATCCCGCCAGTCTTCAAGACTCGAAATATTTCATCAAGTGTAGCGTTAAGAATATCATCAGGTAGATGCTCCAGAACTTCTGTCATTATTACTTTATCGAAATACTCATCCAGAAATGGTATTGACTGGCTATAACCTTGTGCAGCTCTATTACCCATTTCTAGTTCATTCTGCAACCGTGCGATGCTCTCTTCATTTGGATCTAGTGACCAAACTTCAACACCACGCTCCTTTAGCATTCTCTCTAATTCTCCAGAGCCGACACCAATATTAAGAACTCGATCTCCTAGTTTACATTTATCAACTAAATAGCGCAGACGCGAGTAACTTAAATCAAAAACATCTCTTGCATGATTTTGCATATGTTCCCAAATCATATCTTGCTGTGTTTGATTAAGCATAATTATGAAAAGTTGTACTTTTAATTAATTTTTCGATGTAACTTAACTGATTTTTACTGCATTTATGTGTATATTTCGAGACTTAAACCTTCACGGCAATTCGTGCACTTGAATCAATTCTCCCTAAAAACAAGCATAGATTGTTTTCAGTTATGTATTCATCTACTGCCTTTTTCGCACCTTCCCAACAACCATAATCATCAATTATTAATATTCCATTTTTGGATAATTTTGGAAACAAATAAATTAGCTCATGTTTTGTTGATTTATACCAGTCTGTATCGAGCCTAAGCAATGCAATTTTATCAGGAATTAATTCAGGAATTGTATCTTCCACCTTCCCTTTAATGTAGCGAATTTTTTCCTGTGGATATGATGTTTTTTTTAAATTATTTTTTACTTCTTCAAGTGGTGACAAACACCAATCTGAAGTATCTTCTGAGGTACTTGTGGCACAAAAAGTATCACTGGCTTTACCCCATAAATTAGAAACATCCTCATCTGATGGAGCACTCATTCCTGTGTATGTATCATAAAGAAAAATTTCTCTACTATCTTCATCCATTTCACTTAACGTAAGCGCCATAGTCATGGCAGAGCCGCCTTTCCACACTCCACACTCGACCAAAGCGCCCTCGATATCATTTTTAACAATATATTTTACAGCCTCAATCAACGTCCAAATTCTTTCTGGACTAGTCATAGTATATGAACTAACGTTATTCCATGTTCTAATTTCGCTTTCTGTAAAGTCATCTAGATACTTATTGTATCTAGTAACATCTACACCAAGACTATTAAAGATAGGTCGTATATACGTATTTATAATTTTTCTTATAATTTTAAACTTCATTATGTCTCGTCATTTGTAACAACTCATTATAAATCCATTATTTTTTTTATATCAAAAAAGTTCTATTTAAAAACTTGTATTAAAGCATTGACTTTTAATGTCACCATCTCATCATAGGTTTAATTACTCGTTCCATATACAATTTTGCATTTAACATGTCTACATTAGGATTATGTATCCATCGAAAATAAATTGCACGCCCCCATCTTTCCTTAAGTTTTTCAGGAAGCATCAAGCCTGCCAACTTAATATTTATTTTAAATATTATCTGCCCAATTTCATGTTTTATTAAAATAAACCAAAGATTTACCTTTGAACTTAGCGATATTTTCGAGAAAGCAATACGTTTACAATGATTGAAGAACAGCGCTATGAAAGGTAAATACCACCATGGTTTATTCTTACCAAAGAAAAAACTATAATCCTGCTCAACAGTATTCCATTTTTTTCTTCCATAGTACCTAAACAAGACTTTAGGAACTTGAATAAAACGCCCATATATTGACAACTCTTGAATAAACGCCAAGTCAGTTGAGATGCTTTTTTGATAAATGTGTGTCTTACGCACTGCAGATGAACGATATAATCCATAGATCGCAGTAGCAGGAAAATGTTTTAGAGTTTCTTCATATCTATCGCACAAATTTAGTGCATTATCAAAACTATTCAAGTTAATAATACCTAGTATTTCATCATTATCCTCAATATACATTGCTGTAAATGTTTGACATAGTACAGCATCACCTTGAGCCTCCATTTTTTCTACACACGCTCCTATAAATGATGCTTCTCTCAAATCATCATGAGCGGCCCACATAAAATATTTTCCAGTGGATAATTCAAAGACGCGATTAAAGTTCCAGATAGCACCATGGTTTTCTTCTGAACGGAAATATTTAATTCGTGGTTCATCCTGGGAATATTCTTCACAAATTTTAGACGTAGCATCTGTTGATGCATTATCTGAAATAATAACTTCGATATTTGGATAATCCTGTGCCAAAAGACAGTCCAATGCAGCTTCAAGGCTGGTATCTCCATTGTACACAGGTAATCCAATGCTAACTAATGGCAACGATACTACGCTCATGACAATCTTTCCAATATATTTTTTCGGAGTACTTGACTTGAAAGCATAGTAATAAACCAGCAAATCACTAACACACATCCAAGCAATAAAACTGTAATTAGTTTTTCATCCAAATTCTCCAAGAACAGCCATGCTCCACCTGTAATAGAGAAGGAAACAAAAAATAGCGTCATAAAATCTTTCATCATTAGTGCGATCAACTTATGCTTCATTAATAATCGCAGCCCTAAATTAAGCGTCACAAAATAGTGTGCCAATCCATACAAGACCCATATATATGCTGCTCCAATAGTACCAATATTTTTCACGACAATTACGAGTAAAGGTAATAAAATGACAACCAACGTGACATTTAACATGACAAGCATCCTTATTTTTTTATAACTATACAGAACACTTAATAAAGGATAAGAGCAACTTGTAAACATTGTTCCTACTATCAATACCATTAAAATTGGCGAAACGCCTTCAGCAACAGCTTGATTTCCGACCCAGACATTTATGATTGGCTCTGCGAAAAATATTATTAGTGCCGTTGGCGGCAAAATTAATGCGTTCATGAACTGAGAAGCCAGACGCAGTTGTTTTGAAATCACTTCTTCGTTCTTCATAGAAGCAAGCTCAGTAAAATAAGGACCAATAGCTTGAATCAGCGGTGTTGAAATACGTGATAATGCTGATGCTACAGTCCATGCCAACATATAATAGCCAAACATTTCTAACGAAATTAGTCTGCTCAAAATTATTTTATCTGCATGACCCATAATTAGTGCCAGAGCAGTAATTAACATCATCCCTCCAGCAAACATCTTAACAGAATGCAGTGCTTCAATAGAAAAACTAGCGACACATTTTGTAAGATTTATTTTTCTCCAAAGTACACTTCTCATTATTCCGGTTTGTATTCCGCTTGCTACAATATTCCATAAAAAATATGTCTTGATATCTGGACTCACCAACCAAAGCACTAAAATAGCTCCAACTCCTCGAACAGTTCCAAATAATGCGACAAACATGGAGCATTCAACCTGCCTTTGCATACCCATTAACCCACCAATATAGAGACCAGAAGGAACCTGTAAAACCAATGATATCGCCATGAGTATCAATGCATCTTGAATTAATACTGAGTCTAAATTATCAGACTGAAACCAGCTTGAACCATATAACTTTATTCCAATAAGAATTATTACCCCAATAATTAGTACTATTCCCCAATATGTTACTTCTAATGTTCGTATCAGATTGGGTATATTTTTTCGTTCGTTTGTTCGAGCACTTAACCATGCTATCTCTCGTGAAGCAGTTGCAGAAATTCCATTATCGAGAATACCAAGCAAGGCAATCCATGAAATATAAAAACCAATTAATCCATAGCTCTCTATACCTAGAAAATCTATATACAGAGGTGTTAATAGAAGCAGAAGGAATGTAGACCAGACATTCGACAAAAAATTTGCCGAAATATTTTTAGTTAAACGACTCAACGATATTGATATTTAATAATAAAAATTAGATATTTTTTAAGTTATCTCTATTCTTCTTGTACATTAAAAAAAACTGCACAATATGAGCCAAACCAAAAGAAACAAGTAGCATGTAGAAACCATATCGAGTACGTATGATTGTACCTGTATTAACAGATGTATAACTATAAAGTAAAATTCCAAAAAGACAAAACAATACCATTGTCCAAAGAAGTTTGTTATTTCTGTAATTAACAATCGCAAACAATAAACCAATGAGGCAAAAATAAAATACAAGCGTAACAATACCCACAATTTTTCTAGCCATAGTCATTGCAGGAGAACTCCCTTTTCCACTCCAAAATTGAGGAAAAGGACTAAATAATCCCACGTGAAGTGCGCGTGGCAGATATAATATAAACTCATTAACTGATATCAAGTTATTTTTATCAATAAGTGTATTTCCTGCAGTACGTATTGAGCCTGCTCTTATTGCTGAAATAGTGAAAAACTTTCTTTCAACACTATCAGGTATCCAACTAGAATAGTTCCACAAAATAGTTTCTGTTCTACTATTCACAATCTTACCATTATCAATTATCAAACCATCACTACCAGCTTTTGGAAAATCAGACATTAGAAATGGTTCTTTTTGAACCGTTGTCATCCAAGCTTGAAACATTAATAACATGAATAGAAAGAATAAAAATTTATTCTTATTACTTTTCATTTCTATCCTTACCTTTGACTGCATATAAAAATCTTACAGAGATCATGCATAATATTATTGATGTGATTAGCACTTGAATCCAATAAGGGCGTGCCACCCAAACTAATGATGTACCAAACATACCTAAAAACATACTCCATATCATATTACTTATTTTGCCAGTTTCTAAAATCTTGAATAAATGAAATAGACTAGCTAAGACCATTAAATTGCCAAGGATAAATATACCATCACGGTGAATTTGTGCAGCCCATTCCATTGCCGCTGGATTCAATACAAATAGTGCTCCACCCAAAAGGGAAGGAACCCATGAATAAAAAATTCTTAACAACCATACGACCAAACATCCACTAAGTGCATGCACAAAGGCATTAAACGGTAACATGACATAGGGCTTTGGTGCCCAAAGAGTGTAAAAGAACGAAGCAATACCCGACGGCGATTGTCCTGCATTACCCGTATTACCTCTTGGGCGCAATTCCCATGCTCCCCAACCTTTTTCGTTTATCTCAATGGCTTTACTTTTTGCAATTTGATCAAAACCTGCAGAGTCAAATACGGCAAGACCATCGCCTAAATTAAACTGAGGAAACAATACCTGTATTACATAAATTTGTATGAATGAACTCGCACATAACATGTATACAAATGTAATGACACCAAAATAAAATAATACCCATGCATTAGAATTATGTTTAGCTATAAACTCTTTTATCACCATTTGTAATTAGCCTTCGTTATTTCGTTAATAGCTTATATTTATGTTTTGATCTTGATAACACGTCACCTTTACTCAATGACGTTTACTAATAATTTATATACTTCTTATTTAAACTTTCGGTTACCACCCAGGTGATAAAAATAGATACCCTGTAAAAAACCAAATAATTTACCTGAATCCATAACGAAACCAACGGGCACAGTAAAAAAAATTAAAAATGGCTGTTCGACGAACACCTTAAATCCTTTTGATCTAATTACTGGTATTATAAAACCTCGT
This sequence comes from Pseudomonadota bacterium, assembly GCA_013112535.1. GTDB lineage: Bacteria > Pseudomonadota > Gammaproteobacteria > Eutrophobiales > Eutrophobiaceae > UBA7359. The sequence continues at coordinate 267,907 of JABFGI010000001.1, read as the reverse complement.
CCAAATATGTAAGCACCTATAAACCAAATAACAATATTTAGGTTAATAAATATCGACACACTAAGTAATAACGTTATACCAGTATATATATAAGGCATATAGTAATTTTTTATCCCTACTGCAGGTTTTGAATACTCGATCATTTTCCTAAATAATGAACAAATAGAAACCGCATAATTCACCCCGTTATAACGAACAATAACATCTTCATTTAATCCACGATTTATCTCTGCTTTCATTAGAGACGTGCGCCACGCTTCATCATAACCTGCGCGTCGGTTCTCGAGAAATAACCCAGTTATATCAAACACGGATTTCCTGACCAATGTCGAAGGCACTACAGTTCTTTTTGTTTTATAACCATAGGTTTGTACTACGCAACAAACATCAACTAAATTAACTCCACTTAATTCACAAACACCCGAAACAATGTCACCCCCATTTATATCTACATAATTTACTTGTAATTCAAGCCAATCTTTTGAAAAAAGCAATCCACAATCCATGAATGCAACCCACTCAGTTTGTGACAACCGAATACCAACATTTTTTGATGATGAAGGCGTATCGGTATTTTCAAATATATTTCGATAGCAACAACCATTCCCTCCTTGATTTTCTTTTATCCATTGGTCAATCAATTCACTGCTACCATCCGTGGAAGATGAATTAACAAACAACACTTCTTTTGGTTGATATGTCTGTTGGCTTATTAGCTCAAGAGTTGTGCCGAGTGTTTTTTCTTCATTGTGATAAGGAATTACAACTGTAATATCAAAGCTCATTTTTTACCTTTAAATATTTTTCATACCACTCAATTGTCTTTTCCATTCCCTGTTCCAAAGAATGTCTCGGCTTCCAGCCTGTATATTTATTTACTTTCTCATAATCCATGTATTGAGCTTCAATTTCTCCAGATGTCTGTTTGCCTTGCATGAGTGCAATGACTTCTTCTAATTCCTTAGTATTTCCAATTTTTGAAAATATCATTTCAAGTACTTCTCTTACTGAATGAGGCGTATTAGTTCCTGCATTAAAAATCTCACCAGATATTTTTTCTGGTTTGCTGCCTAATAGCTTTCCTATAGACATATAAAGATCTGACACATCTTCAACATAGATGAAATCTCTTATCTGAGATCCATCACCCCGGGGTATAAATTTTGTATACCCAAGTGCTGACCGTATACCATCGGGGATAACTGCTGAAAAATTTAATTGTCCAGGCCCATAAATATTACAAAATCGAGTCACCACAACCGGCAATTTAAAAATATCACTCGCATAGCTTTGAGCAATCATATCTGCACAGGCCTTGGAAATATCATATGGATACTCGGGTTTCAGAGGGTAATCTTCTTTATAGGGCATGAGTTCCTTTGGGTATGAACCATACGATTTATCTGTCGATGCAACAACGATGGATTGTACCTTCTGACCACTGGTACGAATCGCTTCCATTAAACAATACGTGCCTCGGATATTCGTTTCAAAAGTCAGATACGGATTCTTTATACCAACACCAACTTCTACCTGCGCGGCAAAATGAAATACTGCGTCAATCTGTTGCTCAGCGATAATGCTTTCGAGTAGTTGTCTGTCTACCAACTCGCCCTGGATCAGGGTCACCCTGTCAGCAAGTCCCTCGTAAAAGAGTAATGTTTTCCGATCTCTGTTGCGGATAAGACCCGCTATATTCGCTCCTCTATCGAGTAACGTCTTAGCCAGATTGCCTCCGATAAAGCCGTTTATTCCAGTTATGAAAACATTTTTACCTTTCCAATAATCAAGCATGATTTATCCTTAATAATTCAATGTTATCTTCTGCGTCACTGAGTTCTTTCTGCGTATTCACAGTAATATGCATGCCATTATGTTTGAACGCGTACAATTCCTGTTTGCTTATTAAATACTCTAGAAAAGCCTCAAATTTTTCGAATCGTTCCAATATTGTTATTAGTTCAGTGGAGAAATAAAAGAAACCAATATTGATCCATTTATCAAGTATTGGTTTTTCTGCATACGATTCAACCCTTCCTTGTGCATCCACATCCATAACACCAAATGGACTCCGCAGTGGCCACAGTGTGACCGTTGCGCGGCCGTTGTGTCCAGAATGAAACTCCAGTAATTCATTTATATTTATATCCGACAAGGTATCACCATAAAGCACCAGAAACCCGTCACCTTTGATTGATTTTGCACATGACCGAATACGCTCGATAATATCCGCATCCCCTGAATCGACAATTGTCACTTCCTTGTTTTCTGGTGGGTGGTTTAAGAAATACTCATGTATTTTCTTTGCCTCGTACCCAGCAGCAATAAAATAATGATTGATAGGACTGTTAGATAAATAATCAAGAATATGTCTGAGTATTGGTTTACCCTTTATCGAAACCAGTGGCTTTGGTAAAGACTCTGTTAACGGCCTTAGACGTTCTCCCTTACCACCACAAAGCAATATTGCATTCAAGGAAGACGTCAAAGCAACACTCCTACAGTTACGTTCTCAAAAAATAATTTAATATATTTCATAAATAATTAATAGTCATAAAGAAACACCCATCATTTCTATTTTTCTAATCAATTGTTTTATAAGAATCTATCATAAAGTATTTCATCCAATCCCACATGCCGAACATTTTCTGCGCAACCATTTTGGAATTATCGTAAGAAAAAATTGGTGTTCTGCATAAACTCATTGCATCTTTATTCGAGCGATTAATATTAATATAACTACTACAACCAATGTCATAACCCGCATTCCTGGCTTCATCCACGACTCTTTTGCTTACAGAACCATATGGGTAAGATATTGAATTAATATTTTTACTTAACAGATCTTCCAAATATTTTTTACTGTCGTGCAATTCTTTTATTAATTGTTCGTTATTACATTCAGACAAATGGACGTGTGATTTCCCATGCGATCCTATTGTTACATATTTGTATTCAGACAATTCCTGCAAATCTGCTGAATTCATAAACCCTTTTTTTTTGTTTTTGATAAAATCAGTTACGACATATATATGCCATGGATACTGATATTCCTCCATCAACGGCGCTACATACTTTAGGTTATCTACATACCCATCATCAAATGTAAATGCGATAGCCAAATTGTCATCGCCTATCTCTAGATTATTTAACGAACTTACATTTATATTCTGATATTTTTTTAATGATGCAATATGTTCTTCGAACATTAATGGACAGACATTATACAAGTCCATCTCATCGTGGTATGCCGGTGTGCCTACAGAATGATAGGCCAAAATTCTTAATCCATTCCTTTTATGTTTGTAAAAATCCGTTGCCTGGCTAAATAAACCATAAGCAAGTTTATGTTTCCAGTTCATTTTAAATATTTAATATACAAATTTATGAACAACGCAAGCAATGGGATAGAAGCTTTTTCATACTCACCTTCGTATATTATTTCTGTCGCACCTGTACCTTTTTTAAAATTCCATACGCCAGAATTATTAACAGGATCTATTCCACCCATGTCATAAGTACATACATTTCGTGAGGCGCAATTATTAATGATATCCCAGAGCAACTTATATGACGCATATTTTTTTCTACCTTCCTGATTACTGGCAGCAATAAAATCCCATGCTTTGTCTTTATGGATTATACAACCTCTAACTGCAATCGGTTTGCCATCAGCATTCTTGCAAATGTATAATGTGATATAACTGGATAAAAACTTGAATATATTTTTGAGTTCTAAAGATGAGTACTGGGCATCTATTCCTTTGTATTTCTCCATATCCCTGTAAATGGACTCAATGATTTGATAATTCGGAGCTTCAATCTTTTCTGAAATCAGATCATGATTCCCTGACCTTCTTAGATTTTTTCTCCAATTTTTTGTTAGTTTGTTTTTATTATCGAAATCATTCAATTCTAGCATCATGTTTTTACTAGAATTTAATGAGTACTGTACCTGACTCCATGAAGTACTATTTTGCAAGCTAGCATTATCAACAAGGGGAGAAACACGACAATACAGAAACTTGCAACTGCTATATTTATACAGTACGTCGAACAATTCCGTATTTATCGATGACATATCTCCAACAGGGCCACCTGGAATCCACATAATAGCCAAACCAATTGGGTATGTTTTATATAAGCCCTGCGCAAAGGCAATACTGTCACCGTTATTATTCTCAGCCACTACTCTTAATACATGCCAACCGAGTTTTTTTTTGTATTCGCCCCAACTGTATAATTGAGCATAAGAACGATGAGCGAATACAGAAAGCAATTCATCCCACGTCTCACCATTTTCATCAGCTTTATCAAACAACCTCCATGTCACCATAAAAAAGGAACCATCCATACATTCTTGTAATAATCAGGACAAGACGATTGAATTTGTTCCGGCAATTCCGGCCATTTGTAACAACTGAGATTTATCTTTTTTAATTTTATTTTAATCTTATCAATCTCATTACAATGGAATGGAAACACATATGGAACAACATTACCGTCAAGTTTTGTTACAATCAGTTCTACTTCCTGCCCTAAATAATCGGTGAGGTACTTATATAATGACCTCCTTCGTTCAATTTCTTCATCTACCAAAATAGTTTTGATGTATTTCTTTAAATCAATATGCGGGTTTGGTTTATACGGAAGATTATATTCGGATTCTAATGAAGATATTATAACAGGTGTACCTTTTAGCAGGCGCCTGATTCTTTGTTTTATTTTCACAAGCTTGATTATCAAACTATACCTTTTGCTCGGAACAAGCATTTTTATCTTTTTTTTAAAGCATTCATATTTAAATTCCGTAGTATCAGAAACATAATTCAACTGCTTATTCAATCGTGACTTTAACACTGAATCATTAATGACTAGAGCAGCACCATTTATAACTGGCATACTTTTTCTGAGACTGAATATCCCAATATCTGTTCTTGTACCCAGTGGTTTATTGTCATTATCTTTACTTAAAAAACCATGTGAATTATCTTCAATAACAATAGGGGCATGATATAAACAATATTCACGTATACTATCCAGATTAGCCGGAAAACCAAAGTAATTAACTATAACTATAGCCTTGGCAGCAGGCAGGTTATTTAGTGATTTAACCTGCAATGCTGGAGTAACATCATAATAAACCGCCACTGCGCCAACTTTATTAATTGATGACAATACTTCGCGACAAATAAAATTTGGTATTAAAACCTTATCACCTTTTTTCAACTCACACAGTTTTAAGGCATCATATAATGCATGCCTTGCGTAACTATAATACCTGATATTATCATGCCCAATAAAGTTGGAAAATGACCAGTTAGTGTCTTTACTGATAGGCGGAAAATATATTTGCCTAACAAGTTCTTTTATATTACTTGTTTGTTCAGCCAAAATTTATTAAACAAATATAATTTTTGATACGCAATATTATTGTTTTAATAGAGCTTTAAATATACTTAGCACTACAGCAACATATAGCCTTGATATAAAAGGGTATACCAACCATGATTTCTGAAAATATGATAGTGCACTTATATAGTCATGTTTCGCATAAAACCCACGTCCTGCAGTATAGTATACCAACGCTTTTCTTCTTCGCGCTCGCAAGGTATCTATAGTATTCAGTTCTCCTAATAACTGTATATGTTGATTTATTACTGCCTGTTCTGCCAACATATTGGTTATGACTGCTTTACTGTTATTCATGTCATGTATTCGAAATTCACCTAGTATCCGCTCAACAAACCCTATCTTTGCACCGCTTTTGGATAGTCTCAGCCATAAATCATAATCTTCGACCGTAACCATGTCAGGAGATTCATTAAAGTTTTCTACCTTATCTAACGCTTTTTTACGAACAACTGCTGCAGATGTAGAGATACAATTTCCATCAAATAATAACGAACGATAAGCTGCTCTTTTCTCAGGTCCATAGATAATTCTACGTCTATTCTTGCTATTAGTTACCCAGTATTCTCCATGACAGACCAGGTCGTAATCCTTATTTAATAAATAAATACATTCCTTTAGTTTATCGCGATACCAAATATCATCAGAATCAAGAAAAGCAATATATTCTCCCTTTGATAATGAAATTCCTTTGTTCCTGCCCGCAGCAATAATTCCGTGATTCTTATAATTTATTAATTTTATTCTTGAATCATTAAAACTATTTACTACATCAATTGTATTATCTTCTGAATAATTATTAACAACAATAACTTCCCATTCTGCATAACTTTGATCAACTACAGACTGTAATGCAGACTCCAAAAAACGAGCATGATTATATGTTGGTATTACAACGGATATTAGTGGCTCAGATCTCATTTAATATAACTGACTTATTAAATATTCTTGTAATTTAATAATTGTCACACTTTGTTAATGGCTTTCTCATTATTTCATCATTTCGAAACCGGCTTGTCTTGCAATCAAGCTTAAAATTAACGGTAAATCACTTACATAATAATCTAATCTGCCGAAAAAATATTTTCCTTATCTGCGATCGTTAATTTCAATTCAGGATGAAACAGATATTCACTATAACTATCATAAACTTCTAGAGAAAAGATACTTTCCAAATCGTTTTTTTGTTATTACAAGTACGTCTAAATAGAACGTATTATTATTTTCTTCTTTATGATATTTCTTTCCTTATACAGGGTGATATTATGGATAACATGATTAATATTGAGCGAATAATAAATAAACCCAATACATTTTTGCATAATTAAATTTTGCCTCATAAAATTAACAATTATGATGCAAATATCAGAACGTAATTTTTTAAGATTTCTCCGATACCAACCGCAACATCCTCCGATATCAAAAATAATTGAGGAAAAAGGTATAGAATCGAAATGTTTTTTAACAACGTAACCCATTACAGGAATAGAATGATATTTGGAATTTCTATTAAAATAATTTTCAATTTTTACTGCAATTAAACTATCTCAAAGTATCTACTCTTCTTCCTCTTCACTGACAGGAAGAGACTTAACCAAACTTCATTTTTCCCAAATTTAAAATTTTCAAAAAGTAATTTATATTTTTTATTTTTTTACGTCAGTTAATATTTTATATTGTCTAACCCAAAAGAATCATGACAAAGCTTTAATGTGCCATCAATTTCTTCATTAAAATTTGATCTCAATGTAAACCCTGTCGACTTTATTTTTTCCATTGAGTATTCAAGTCGAGTTGATATTTCATTTGCGTCTGGATTCATGCGTTCGATATTTAATTTTAAACCAAACACTTTCTTGCAACGTTCGACAATAATTTCTGCCATGTCAATTATTCTCATAGAGTATTCACCACCCAAATTAAATAGCCCATCAGACGTTTCTCCCTTTGTCATATTTAGCACATGCTCTACAGCTCTAGCTACATCTGCAAGAGTAATAAAATCTCTCACCTGATTTCCAGATGAATGAAGTGCTATTTTTTTTGATGTCATCGCTTGTTTGCACAAATCATTCACCAATAGTGTCCAGCGACTAACACTTGCACGTTCCGGATAACCAAAGCCGTTAGATAAACGTAGCACAACAGCATTAATTTGACCTTTGTCATGAGCGGCCAAAATATAATCTTCTGCCGTCTTATGTGTGATCGCATAGGGGTGCTGAGGACGCGGTAAACTTTCTTCTGTCAATGTTCCTGATAGTGGTGAACCATAAATATGGGCTGTCGAGACATAGATAAATCTTTGAACGCCCGCCTTGATCGCTGAGTTAAGGAGTTTTACAGATCCGAGACTATTGATGATAAGTGCCTGCTCTGGATTTGCAGCACAATCATGTTCATTAATTGCAGCTAGATGAACAATACTATGAACGCCATCACATGCTTTATCCAGACTATTCTGATCAATAAGATCAAAATTTACCATACATCCATTATTTAACCAGTCTGGTTTTAGTTGTTGGTAATCACGAGTACCTACACGAAGTTGTATTGATGATTCTCTTGATATATGTTGGCAAACACGTCCACCTATATATCCAAGCCCTCCTGTTACCAGTACATTTTTACTCACTTATTTTTAATTGCCCAATCATAAGGGATTGTATCGCTCATTGGATCCAGCCTATCGATTTCATCTGGATTGTTTGCGTCATGAGGTATTGAGGCACAATTGGCGACGATTGACATTTTATTACCAAGTCCTTTAAATCCATTCCATATCATAGGTGGCACTGTAACCAGGCAGTAATTATCAGGCCCCATATATATTTCATGAATTTCTCCACGAGTTGGGCTATTTTCACGATCATCGTATAGCACAAACTTTATTGTTCCACTGACGACTGCATAATTTAATATCATTTTTTTATGAATGTGCCAACCTTTTATCGCTTGAGGATAAACGCACGAAAAATATATCTCGCCAAAATTAATAAAATGCTCATCATCATTACGGAGCATATGCATCACCTTGCCTCGTTCATCATGCATCTGTTTCAATGCAGTTATCATGACACCATCGATCATATTATTTATCCAAAGTAATCTGCAATTTGTTTACGTGTAACATCACTTGCATCGCTTCCTGAATTCACTTCTTTATACCACTCAGCTGTAAAAGTTAATGTTTTTTCTATATCCCATCGCGGCGACCAACCCAATATCTGTCGTGCTTTATCACAGTTTAATTGTAATAACTTCGCCTCATGTTGATTGTTATCAGACTCATTAATATGAATCGTTCCACAGCCCATATTTGCAACAATATGTTTGGCTACTTCAAATACGGTACATACTTCACTGCTGGAAGGGCCAAAATTCCAGGCACCCAAATAGCTTAGTGGTTCATCTCGCAAGCCAAGAGCTAATTGTAAATATCCAGAGAGAGGTTCCAATACATGCTGCCATGGTCTAGTTGCATTAGGACTACGTATTTGAATTGGAATTCCCTTCTCAATAGCACGGATACAATCCGGGATAATGCGATCTTCCGACCAGTCGCCACCCCCAATCACATTGCCCGCACGAGCACTTGCTACTCCCAATTCTTCTTTCCTGTCAGAAAAAAAAGAACGTGCATATGCTGAAAACACAATTTCTGCTGCTGCTTTAGAAGCACTATAGGGATCATGACCACCCAAGCGATCATTTTCACGGTAGCCCCATACCCAGTTATTATTTTCATAACATTTATCAGACGTAATAAAAACAAGTGAACGCACGGATTCACAAAAACGGACGGCTTCCAGTAAATTAACAGCACCCATTATGTTTGTATCAAATGTTGTTTTAGGATCCTGATAAGAAGGCCTGACCAAAGCCTGTGCTGCCAGATGAAACACAAATTCCGGTTGAAATTCTTTCATACATGATTTTAATTTTTCAGCATTACGTATATCTGCTTCCAAATGGTGAATTCTGTCTGATAAACCTAGTAAAGAAAAATGGTTTCTATCTTTATCTGGAGGTAACGCGTAACCTAATACATCTGCGCCTGCTTCATGAAGCATGAATGATAGCCAGGAACCTTTAAATCCTGTGTGGCCTGTAATAAGAACGCGACGACCAGCAAACGCTGTCAGTAATTTATTTTTCACCACTTCACCCATGGTGCCTTACCTTTCTCATATAATTCATTGAGCAGATAATATTCGCGACTCGTATCCATCGGCTGCCAAAAACCGTCATGTTCGTAGACCATAATTTCACTATTTTCTACCAATTTATTCATTGGCTCTTTTTCAAAGACCAGTTTTTCATCCTTATTCAAATAGTCAAATAGATGTGGTCTTGCTACAAAATACCCACCTGATATACGTCCGCCAGTTGCCTGGGGTTTTTCATTAAATTCTGTAATTAAACCATTATCATCACTTACTAATTCTCCAAACCTGCCCGCGGGTCGTACACCACTGATTGTCAATGCTTTATCGTGCGAGTTATGAAAAGCTATTAACTCATCAATATTTATATCACCAACACCATCACCATAAGTAAGCATAAAATCTTCTTTACCAGTATATTTTTCTATCATTTTAACTCTTGCACCAGTCATTGAATTTAAACCTGTGTCAGCAAGAGTAATATTCCAGTCTGATTCATCGTGATTAGTATGAAACTCAATAGAATCCTGCTTTCCCAAAGTGATCGTAAAGTCACGAGTATGTGCTGCATAATTAAGAAAAAAGTCTTTAATAACATCTTTCTTATATCCCAGACAAAGCACAAAATCATTGTAAGAAAAACACGAATAATATTTCATGATGTGCCATAAAATTGGATAGGGTCCTATGGGGATCATAGGTTTAGGTACATCATCTGTTACATCACGAATACGTGTCCCGTAGCCACCACATAAAATCACTACTTTCACAATCTAGTCCCCTTTAGTGATATGCCCAACATCATTCTCAATTCAATTAACAATTCCCAAATACCTCTATCAGTTTGTTACCAAATTCTGTTCTCAATACGCGATCAGCGAGCTCACACAGTGCCGACTAGTGTTATCGCCACAATTGTAACATTTTCCTTAATTACTTGAAGCATATGACATATATCGGCTTCGGAGTCCGCATACAGCGAAGTCGCTACTTCATCAAAACTATATTTGATTGTCACTAGTGTACAATTCGCCTCCAGCCTAACAATTATGTTGTTATATTCGTAATGTTTCCCCGGAACATTAAATTAAGCTCACCAATACCTTCTACAACTTCTGATTACAATAAACCCTCCATGGATATAGACTATCTAGATAAAATAAATAACTTATTAGATTTAAGTTAATGGTAGCTTTAATCGTTAATGCATTGCCTTGAACAATTCCTGATAATTCTTGGCCATGTTGCTGCTAATCGTATCGATTCGTTTTTGAGCCAACTCACATCGCTCAAACCACTTTTCTCGATTCTCGACAAAGTCAGTCAGGGCTAAAGCTAAATCTTTAGGTGAAGACGGATTCACCAGAGTACCAACTGAATCATCAACAAATTCAGGAATTGCGCCAACACGTGTCGCCAATACTGGTGTCTTAACTATCATGGCCTCTGCTAATGTTAAACCAAAACCCTCAAAACTACGTGTTGCTACAACCAGCAGGTCAAGTTGTTTAATCAAAGCCTTTGAATCACCAGGAATATAACCGAGAAAGGATATCTGTTCAGAAATATCAAGGCTATCAGAAAGAGCTTTAAGTCTATCAATTTCAGACTCCTCTCCCTTTCCAATCACCACCAAGTGAATAATCTTACGATGTTCTTCACTTAGTCTGGATAAGGCGAGAATAAGATCTTCATGTCCTTTATAGGATTGTATGCGTCCCACAATACCCACTAACAATCCTGTATTCGACTTAAGTCGTTCCCTAATTATAATTCCCTTGTCAAAATCTTCACTTTGTCCTACACCATTATGAATCACATGAATCGGAATATTTTCCTCAGTAAAGGCTCGTCGTTGTAACAATGTTTTTTTTGTTGCACGTGACGGACATATAATTGCTGAAGCATCTCGAATAATCATATTATCCACTAATCGTTCAAACCAGCCCATGAATTTTCTACTCTTCGTTGCCTCGTGATGTACCATCAAAACCCGTTTCTTAATACCAACCTTTGCTCCAGCCCTGATTGCACTCTGGCAACCCCATGCTGCCGGATAGGCACCATTATTGGAAAATAACAAATCAAACTGCTCAGCTTTTCTGAATGCTTTTGATAATCGCGATATCATAAATAAATACAGTAACGGCTGAAAAAAATAGAGAGGAGCTCGTTGCCAGCGACTTTTCAAAATACTCGATACCCGGGAGATAACTTCATTATAGGAGTATGAGATAACTTCAAACAATTCTACATTTTCAAACTGATGTAAACTCTCCTGAATACGCACTAAACCACTATTGCCCTTGTTATAAAACAGCACGAACTCATCATTTGGGTTTGGCCATGTCTGCAACAAAGTTAATAAATGCGTGTCAACACCTCCCCATTCATCCTGTTCCCAATAAATCGCTATTCTCATTTACTTGAGGGGCTAATTAGCTTTCTCTAACACCACTTCAAGATCAAGAATGATATTAGACAGTATATTACCGATAAGCCCAAAAAAACGTTTGGCCCAACGCCCCGTGATACGTCTTTCTCCAACACCGGGGATAGCGAAATACGGTGTAAACGGTGCCACAACGAATGACTCTTCAGCAATCAGAAAACGTGCACGAGTGTAGTAATGTCGTTCCTGGCAATATATAGAAGTCGGGTCAAAAAATTTAAATGTGATTTCGTGAAAACCGCGTTGATGAGTAGGGTCAGCATATCGTGAAACCGAATTCCAATAAGGGACTTTAATCCTGACAACTCCACCAGACACGAGAATACGATGTATCTCTTCCATCGCCGCCATAAAGTCATCCAAATGCTCAATTATATCTTTTGCAACAATTTCATCGGTACTGTTATCTTCCCACGGCCATGGAAAGACATTCAAATCATGCACAACATCAATACCAGGCAGCTTCGTTATATCATGATTTACATATTCATCACGTATATCACTACCCGCCCCTAAATTAATTTTCATTAAAATACCTATGTTTTTTAAAATTAATTATGCCTTAAATTTTGTATCATCAGTAGCATGCATCATTACCCTTCTGCTCTTGCTCTAAATGCTTAACAAACGATTTCTAAGGTCAAAGGAGTTCCACGCTTTACATCTCGATTAATGCGTTTACCTAACATGCTGTCATAGAACTTTGGAGCCAAGCCTAGTCCAGGCCGAATGCAACGCAAATTTTCAGATGTCAGCACGTCACCAGCCACCATATCTACGGAGATATAGAGAGAACGACGATAAATCAGCGATTTATTCTCAGCCTCACATGGGCCATAAACTATTTTACCAAGTGATTGCCATGCACGTGTTGTCTCCATCACAAGAGAACTAAGCTCATGTGGTTCCATAGAAAAGGCACTATCGACTCCACCAGCAGCACGGCTAAGTGTAAAATGCTTTTCAATGACCGTCGCACCATGTGCAACAGCTGCAATAGCTGCACCGATTCCCATGGTATGATCAGACAAACCTACTTCACAGTCATATAACTCACGAAGGTGAGGTATAGTAAGTACGTTACTATTTTCAGGCGTTGCCGGGTATGTGCTTGTACATTTTAATAAAACAAGATCCTTACAGCCTGCCTCACGTGCTGTGCGAACGGCGTCATCGATCTCTGCAACTGTAGCCATTCCTGTAGAAATAATCATCGGTTTTCCTGTCGCAGCAACCTTGCGAATGAGCGGTAAGTGGTTAATTTCAAAAGATGCAATTTTGTAAGCAGGGACATCCAGTCCTTCCAGGAAATCCACTGCAGTTTCATCGAATGGTGAGCTAAAGCAAAATATTCCCAATTCATCTGCTCGTTGCATGATCGGAGCATGCCATTCCCACGGAGTATGGGCTAAGTTATATAGATCATACAGACTATTTCCTTTCCAAAGGCTTTGTTCATCATTGATAAAAAATTCACCCTCGTTAACTGCAAGCGTCATGGTATCTGCTGTGTACGTTTGGAGTTTTATAGCATGCGCACCAGCTTGTGCTGCCGCCTCAACAATCTCTAGCGCTCTATCTAAAGATTGATTATGATTACCAGACATTTCTGCTATAACAAACGGCGTTTGTTTATTACCTATAGTTCGATTGGCAATATGTATAGATTTCATCAATAGTGTCTCCAATCAACAAATTTTTGCGCTTTGAGTACGTACAATGATTTGGTTAGTTATTATTTTGGGGAAACTCACGAGTTTCCCTTCTGACTCATCGAGTGACCATAAAACATCACTAAATCCTAAAATATGTCTCATGAGAACTGTCGAGGAAAACCGCGGATTGATCTCAAAAACACGCGGCCCTTGTTCTGTAATACGCAACTGAATATTCATGCTACCGTATAAATCAAGACCCTTCGCAATACTTTCACACATAAGAAATGTCGCCTCATCTTCAATAACTTTGGCCCATCCCGTATACCCACCTATAAGGCGGCGAAGCATCAGAAGACTGGCAACATTACCATCTCTTCGTCGATAAACTGCACAAGTAATTTCTTGATCAGCTGGCTCAAGCATTTCTTGAAATATCGTATCTGGGTATTTCAGAGAAAGATATTCTGCCTCTATAACATCCTCTACCACATATATGTTTCTAGACCCCGATCCATAACGATTTTTTAATATGCATGGAAAGTCAGACGGCAAACCATCTGACACCGACAATGTCCACGGCACTGGTATACCAATTTCTTTTAATACATTGATAGTGAGAAGTTTATCTATCCCCACTGATATGACCCTTTCACCAGCACAAATACAGTGAGTCTCTCCAAGTTTACTTATATATGGATACATTACTTCTAATTCAGGTTCCGACATAGGAATTATAGTATCGACTGATTCTGATAATAAAATGTCCTTTATTTTTTGAATATATTTAGAAGAATTTGATGAAGGTACCTGAATGAAATCATCAACAAATAAATATCCCCCATGCTGCAAATTCATATCAACACCAATCAGGCGTATTTCAGGTCTTTGCTCCCTGATAATAGTTGCAACGCCCTGTGCAATATCACCACCAATTCCTGTAATCACGATTGTTTTCATTTCCGCACTAACACATCAGCCAGGTATGGAAGTTCAGGATGTCTACCTCTTGACTCTTTAATCAAATGAGTAGCATTATACTTCTCGCAAAATAAATTGATCTCGCAAGATTCTGTATCTAAGAGAGCCCACTGTGCGCCTGGTTGCCTATTTCTAGGTTGCCCAACGGAACCAGGATTAACAATTGTTGCGTTAAGTGATCTGTTTATCATAGGGTAGTGTGTATGCCCCAAAATAATCCAGTCATATCCAGTTTGTGCACATTTTTCAAATATTTCATTATCAGCATCTGGATAGATGTACTCATCTGGATCCCATGGAGAACCATGACACAGCAATATTTTGCTACCGCCTGTGTCGAATTCTAGTGAATGCGGTAGATTTTCTAGCCAATTAATTTGATCACTAGTCAATGTATCTAGTGCTACTTGTAGACCTTCACCATAATTGGCATTTACATGCTCAAGAAATTCTGGGCTTTTTCCTGCTTTTACAAACATATCTTCGTGATTGCCACGAATAGCATTAACATCCCATGCACTGAGTAATTCAAGGACTTCTCGGGGCCAAAAATAGTAGCCCAAGAAATCACCCGCTATAAGCAACTTACCTACTTCATGTCTTTTTATAGAATCCAGAACAGCTTGTAATGCAAAATGATTACCGTGTATATCTGCCAATAATGCCAATCTCATAGCGATAAATTTTTATGAATATCCATCAATGCATCTTTGATATTTCGCGTATCGGGGAGGATGTCAGAGGGGGATACAACTTGATTATTAGCTTCAGCCTCTTCGATTACAATGGGACTTTGTCCTGGAATGAATACATCACATATCTGCTGTAACATGGCAGCAATAGAATTAACTTCAGTTCCAGCCAATAAATGTACGCCATCAATGTCATTATCCAAGATATATGAAATTGCTGTTGCAACATCATTAACATATATGTAGTTACGTAGAGCGTCACCAGCACCAATAAGCTGTGGAGGAATTTTATTAATCGCATTTGCTATAGCACGATTCAATCCCAAGTGAGCAGGCCCATTTTGGCCAAATACACCTCCAATACGAAGTCTGCAATTTCTTGTGCCAGATACAGCAATTAGTTCTTCAGCAAGCCACTTACTCTTTCCATATGGTGTATCAGGATTTAAAACTGTATCTTGGGTAATCTCTTCAGTTTTTATTCCATGCACAATCGAAGCAGATGCAAACACAAATTTGGCATCAATTTTAGCTGAAAACTCTGCAAGTATTCCTGTGGCCACTACATTCGGGATAAAGAGTTCTTTACTACTTTGTCCAGACCAACCAATATGGGCACCAAGATGAACAATCGCATCGAAATGTTGATTTTTATCTAGATTAACAATTGAATTTATATCAGAAAGATCAAGGAAAACGCAAGAACCAGACTTAAGCCTTTTGCTATGCCTTGTCGTTGTAGTTACAATCCAACCATTATCTGTCAAGGTTTCAACAACAGCCGAACCAATAAAACCAGAACTTCCTGTAACTAGAACTTTCTTTTTTAAATCCATTCTTTATTAAACTTTAGGTATAAAAAATGACGTCAGGTTACGCCCAATACCCACCTGAGCCACAGAACGCCAGAAATCCAATACCTGTTCAATGGGTTTCTTAGAAATAAGGTTTTCAATCTGCACTGCTGATCTATGTGCATCCTTTCCTAATAGCTTATTTCTAACATAATTTGATTCTGGGTGTAATAAGAATAAATCAACTGGGAAATCGCCATATATGTCTGCACAATACCAATCAGTTTCTCCAGCTATATTTTTCATACTGTTATAATCGAAGTAGGATAGATGGTCTGGTGGTGCGATCCAAAAAGCATGATCAATGTAATTACGTTCCAATGCTTCACGCTGAACTATTGAACAGTCATTAGGTACTGTAATGACAACGACTCCATTAGATGAAACGAGCTTCCTCAGTGACTTAAGAAGAGAAATGGGATCAAGAACATGTTCAAGTACATTTTGTAACCAAACCACATCATATACATTGCCTGAGGTTATTTCTTCTTTCAATAGTTCAAATACATTCCCAGTCTCCAAAACATCCACACAATTTGGATTTTTTGATTCAATGCCTGCAGAGCTAAAATCTAATCCCTTAGTCTCATATCCTTTATTTCGAAAAAAAGCTAACGCATACCCTTCTCCACAGCCCACATCAAGAAACTGCCCCCCACACCTTAAATTAGGCTGTGCTTTTTGAAGTGCAGCGAAACGCTGCTCAAGTTTAACCTGAAAATATGTTAGTTCATCTTCAGAGTACTCATGTTCATAACTACTTTTCGCCTCTTGATAGTATTTATCAGAGTAATATTCCTGTAACTCTTCCGTCGTCGGCTTATTAACTATTTCAAAATAACCAAGAGGATGTTTTTGTAACCGTGGATCCATTTTACTTAAATAATACTTATTTTTTTACTTAGGACATCAGTATTTCGACAACTTTTAATAATCCTTTGCCATTACACGCATCCAGACAACACTTTGACCAATCAAATAAATTTGGCATAGCCAAAATTTGTTCTAATTCGACCTTAATTCTCTGATTATCAATTTCATCAGCATGTCCCATCAATTTAATAAGTCCCTGATCATTTAGGAACTTTGTTACTTGTCGTTGGTTTTCTGAAATCGATACGACTAACGCAGGTAACCCAAGACATAGTCTCTCCCAGTTTGTGGAACCACCCGCACCAATGGCAAGATCTGCTTTAGACATTAAAGATGCCAAGGTTGGAAGATCACTATGCAGATGTATATTATCTTTATTTAAGATCTGCTCTTCTATAAGTCCTGCTTGATGACTTTTTGAGGAAATCACAACATCAACTTCAATATCTGGACGATTAAGCTGCATGAAAGCAGATATAGTCCGTTCTGTCAGCTTATTCTGATCAGCACCACCAAAATAAATAAGGATGCGTTGTACTGATTCATTTTTAATTTGAACACAGTCATGCATCTTAGCGTAGACCGGTTGTAGTAAGGCATAATCAAGTCCCAGAAGTAAGGTGCATGTATTAGGGACCTTATCTTGATAACGGGATTCCATCTCATAGACCAAATTCTGGTCAAGTAGTAAATCGCATTCATGTATTCGATCAGCTATATCATCAACAACCATTAACCTTTTGCAATACGGCTTTATTACATTTTCCCAGCGAGCATCTAGTGCATAATGATCAACTACAAGCCAATCTGGCTGAACATTATTGAGAACGGATATTGTTTGTTCCGCATCTGTTTGCCAACCACAACCCAACCAACTTGCATGTGCAGGTAAAGACATTAAATCGCTTGAGTCCGTTAGAAAGCCCTCTTCATTATCCAATAGAGTTACAACATCAAAACTTTTTTCCTTAATACGATCCAACAAATGTCCTTGATGTTCACGACAAATGAAGCTGCATACTGCCCCATGATCACGCAGTCCTTCAGCAAGCGTAAGACAGCGTATAACGTGCCCTGTACCAATTTGCATTGAAGCATCGACTCGGAACACAACTTTTACAGCCATTTTTATATATGCTTAAAAGACAACTATAGATTTTTATATTGCCAGATCTGTTGATTCAAATTGGTCGACCATATCCATCAGTAATTCAAATGTCTCGATAGAAGCTTTTTCTTTTATTGCTTTAATTTTAGTTCGTCTCTCTTCAACTGAAATATCACGTGGGCAGTTTTCCTGTGCGAGAATGTCTGCAGTATCATCTGTGGGATTTACACCAAGAAATTCTGTAATTATAGATAAATTCTTCTCTGTTTCCGTAAGTAAACTCTTATGTCGAACAAATAAAACACGTTGTTTATAATTGCTATCTAATTTTTCATAATTCTCTTGATGGTATTTTCTTATTCTATATATCATATGTATAATTCGATCAATCCCATGACATTCACGATATTGTTCCTCCCACCCAGAAGCAAAATAGGGATACAACTTCCCATCATAAAAATAGGTTGGAGTGCTTGACCGAATATTAGAAAAAAATTTTTCATCATATTCTTTACCCATCCATGAATAAACAATTTCAGCAGGATCGCGTTGCATATGAATAAGTTTTAGCAAAGGAAAAGCCTGAAACCATATTTCTGCATGCCATAACCCATTATGGATCATCATTGGAATGATTTTCTTTTTGCTATCTAGTTGTCTTATTACACGATCCCCATCTGGTTGAAATAATCGCTGGATATATTCCATTGGATTTCTATATTTCCAGATGCTTGTATAATCATCGGGTCTGAAATTAGCGTTACGACCAATAGCATTATCATAAACCATCATGTTCATTCCAGTCCTCAACAAATAAATAGCCGTCTCATCTGGAATGCTATTCAAATAATTTAAAAAAGGAATTTGCTCTAAGAAGAAATTTACATTGACTTTTTCTACATTAGAAAAGCTGGAGACTATAGGACATAATAGTGCTTTTCCAGATCTGGTTAACCCTGATATAAACACGAGATTGACAGCAATATTATCTTTAGATAACGCTACATCAACCATCTAATCTAATTACCTTAATAAATAATTTATTCAAACTAACCATAAATATCTTTAGCTTCATCATATTCATCTTTTGTATCTATCTCACGCCAAATATGTTCACTGGCATTGCAATAACCTACAAGAGTGCCTTTACGCGCTAACTGATCAACGGCTATGGTATAATAATCATTATGATGTCCATCAATCATTGATGACATTTCATCAATAAGAAGTTCGCATCCTGCTTTACTAAACTTTGAAATACCGATGAAATTACCACTTGCTTCATCAACTGTGGTGGTTGTAATACTTGTTATACCGGTATCATTGACCGCCACTCTCATAGTACCTTCCAGAACCTGAGATGTATCCACTACCATAGTTATATCATTTCGTGACTCAACCAAGTCATCAATAATCGACTGATGCACAATAAGATCTGCAAATGTGATTACGACATCATCATTTAACTCTTCCTTGACAGACCATAGCGTATGCAGATTGTTTGTATTGGCAAAATTCTTATACTCACTATATCGAACAGATTTGCCAAAGTGTTTTATCAAACATTCCTTTTGATAACCTACGACCAATAAAACATCATTAATACCTACGGCCTTAAATTGACGAACGAGACGGTCTAAGATGCTCTCATTACCAATCTTTAACAGCCCTTTAGGCTTATTAAGTGTTATAGGATAAAGACGACTTCCTTTTCCTGCTGCTAATATTATTGCTTTCATATATAAAACGTTGTGTGCGTTATGATCATTTAAACGAAAAGATCATTAATTAATGCTCGTATGTTGTTCTAATACGACGCATACCATGGGCAGCAAGAATTACTCCCTCTTTTTCTCCATTTCCGGAATCACCAAATCCTCCAAAAGGTGCGGCCTCAGTTCTATAACTGGGTGGACCGTTAATACTGAATTGGCCAACTTTTAATTCCTTAGATGCAGTCATCGCCTTATTTTTATCGGCTGTTATAATTGCACCAGCAAGTCTGTAATTGGTTTGTTTAGCAAACAAAAGAGCCTCAGAGTAATCAGTTGCACGAATAATAGGACACACTGGGCCAAACGTTTCCATAGCGACCAACTCCATGGATACGTCAACATGGTCTAAAACTGTAGGACTTAACAATGCACCCTGTCGTTTACCACCATATAATAATTTTGCACCTTTTGTAATTGCTAAGTTAATTCGGTTTTCAATTTTTTTTGCTGATTCTTCATTGATAACTGTTCCCATATCTGTTTGTTCATCGTTTGGATTGCCATATGAAATTGATGCCACCTGAGTCATCAATTTATCTATAAATTCTTCGGCTACTTTTTGTTCGATAATGACGCGACGAATTGATGTGCAACGTTGTCCTGAATTTTTAAAACAACCATTCATGATGATTTTAACAGCAAGATCAAGATCTGCATCTGAGCAAATAATTAATGATGAACACCCTCCCAACTCGGGAACATAACGCTTCAATGCATGACCATGCTTAATCATCTCCTTTTGAATTATTAGTCCCGCAGATAAACCACCAGTAAATGTAAGCATGTCCATATCAGAAAATAACAATATATTTTTTACCGTCAGGTTTGCATCTTTTCCTGTAATGACATTAACCATATTGTCTGGCAAACCATGCTCAATTAATATTTCAACTAATTTGATCGCTGAAAGTGGTGTTTTCTCTGATGGTTTCAAAACCATAGATGCACCTGATGCAATGGAAGGAAACACCTTATGTGCAACTTGATTCATAGGATGATTAAAGGGAGTAATACCCACAATCAAATCCATAGGCTCATTTATAACATTAAGTTTTGGTTTGTTTTCTTCGTCTAATAGATAGTTCGCAGTAGTGTCTCTCTCGACTAAGTGACAAACTTTAGCACTATAGCGAGCACAATTGACAACACGACCTATTTCATATTTCGTGTCTTTTAAGCATAGTCCAGTCTCAAGGGTAATGAGCTTCGCTAATTCAAGTATATGTTTTTCAAAATAGTTTGCAGTTTTAAGAAGAATATTTGCGCGTTCCGTGGCAGATAATTCACACTGATAATCATATGATTTTTCGAGCGCTCCCTGAATATCTGAATTGCTTGCATCTACAGCCTTGCCAACAATATCACCGTTGTAAGGATTAACAATATCAAACATGTCTCCTTTAAGAACTCTTTTTCCATCAATGATCATTAATTATCATAGTCCATAAAAATATTTTCATAGTTTTGTAGATATAGTATACATAAATCACGGAATATATTTCGCTGAGTAATAGCAAATTTATTTTTCTACCGTTAATTTAATGCTGCATCAAGTAACAGTGACTTAAGCGTTCTAATAGGTCTGGTGGAATGAACAGAATATCTTTCGCAAAATATCTTACGAGCTTCTTGCACATCATCTCTATCCCACCAGGATCCAATATCGTGCCAGTAATTAGATATGTGTTTCGCAGCAGCTTTTGGTGTGTCTGCCAAAATATCAACACTACGAAGCAATTCATAATATGGTTTTGCGCCAGGAAGAAGGTGCTCCAATCCTCCTCGCCAAAAACAAATAGTTGGTATATTAAGGGCCATATTTTCCAGAATACCTGCAGAATCGTAAGTGTATACAACAATACGACTTTCTTTAATCAAATCCCAAATATCTCTATCCCCAAGATCAAGCTGAGTCCTTGGGCTATGCTCCTTCCAAATAACTTCATCTGAGGCACCGTGATATTTTGATCCATGATGCAATCTAACAATTGTTTTATCTTTAGCGATTTCAACCAACTCATCAAAAAAACTAAACACATCTTTTTGTAAAAGAATATGTTCATAGTGGCGATCTTGTGGACCATCTCGACTACCTGGTCCTCTCTCTATTAAAATAAGGCTGCCACTTTTATCAAAACATTTTTTTTTAAAACCAGCCACCTTAAAATTAAATGCTGGAATAATATTTTTAAAATTAGCATAAAAAGAATTATCCCACCCCCAAGATAAAAACCTATCACAGGTTGTTAACTCAGGCCAAATCTCACATCCATACATCGTTCCATAATTAGCTCCATGTTGTCCAACGAAGTAAGGAGTACCTTCCTCTACTTTAGTGGCTGTCCATAATTTAAACACTTCATCTGCTGCAAAATTATTTGAGGTAAATATAAATTTTGGTTCACTTGGCCAATCAATATTATTGACATTTTCGATCAGCTTTTTTCTACCTTCAAGGTAGCAAGTAGGTAACATTTCTGGTATCAGGTTGCGAATGTGGTAATTAAGTCCGCTATATCTATTAGTATTAAAATTTAACTTTCCTCTAATTTCTCTGTCTACAACAGCCGGTAAAAAAGTATTTTTATTAGTTAATTGAGGAACCTGCCCTAAGCTAAGATGCAGTTTTATTTCTTCTTTTTTAGGTAAATAGCTATTGACTATAAGTGCGTCTGTATCTTTTCTTAATTTTGATAATATTGCTTTTGAAAATTTCTCTATGAATCCCTTCATTAAAGAATTGGATGGAGTTGATAAATCCGGGGGAAAAGACCTTTTGTAATTATCGTCTTCCAACTTTATATGATGTATTTCTATGCATAACCCATCAAAATGATTAAGAATGTAAGAATATGTCATATGATTCCATAAATCACTGCTAATAGCCTTACTAAAATCTAACATATCATTCCTAATCAGACTATATTCTTCTGCTTTTATGCAGATGGTATCTCTTATTTCATAATTCTCGATAGCCTGAACTAAAGTATAATAACGATTAATAATAATTTTAATATAACGTTGGAGCCAGTGACCAAGAAGTAAATTCCAATATCTTTCAGTATGATTAGTACCGTGAATATTATTCAACGCGGCAGTGAGCTCAAGCAAAATATCTGCTGTCACTACTTTCAATTCATCAAAACATTCTAATTTTTCTTTTGATTCTATACCATAAGGCTTAGCCACAATCCCATCCATAGCTTGCCATATGTGTTTCCGATTATGTCGACAACACCATTCACCAAGAAAAATTACCGGTCTATCAAACTTCCAGGTCCTTTCATCTGCAGTAGTTATTAAAAAACGTTTCATTCTTCTAATTCATATAGCTATTTGTAGTACATATTAAAAAACAAATGATTTAAACATAATTCAGAGAATGTACTTTCGGATAAATTTGAAACTTTATTAAAAATTAACTTACTTATAATATTAAAATGAATTAAATAGTTTAACAAAAATTTACATTTTTCCAGCAGTCACTCTAATTACGACAGGATCTTCATCTTTATATACTGCAAGACCATTTGCTTCCACTTCCTCAATTATTTTAAACCCTGTGTTTATTAATCTTTCTCTAAATTCATCAAGGATTATAAAGCGTCTATAATGCCCATCAATTCTTTCAGTTATGCTTATGATTTCTCCTCGCCTCGCGAGAGGGTCATTAATGGATCTACATTCAATATATAAACGCCCTCCAGTTTTTAGTAAATTATTTGCTGCAGAGAGGACTTCAATTTCTTCTTCTAATGGCATAGCATGAATAACAAATCTTGAATAAATTATGTCGTATTTCACATTTGTAATATGAGGAGAAGAATCTGTTATCATGCCTTCATAAAAACACACTGAATGATTACTATATTTTTCTCGACAATATTTAATTGCTGATTCAGATCTATCTATTGCAGTAACATTAAAACCACTTGAAGCGAAAAAGGCTGCATCTCTACCATTACCACATCCAATTTCTAATATTTCTTGATTTTTCAGTAATTGTGATGCAACTGACTTAGCAAAAGAGGAGGGAATTATAGGAGCAATATTACTTTCATAATAAGAATTCCAGTGAGGACCACGACCTCGATCTAGTTTATGTTTGGTTTTTTCTAAAAAAGTGCATACAATCTTATTAGCAGCTTCATCAGGAGTGACATGACCATGATTGCTGATTGTTAGATCAGCATATTTTGGAACATCATAATCATCATCGTTTAACTTTGAGTTGAGAAATATTTTTTTTGTCTGTGCATCTCTATCCAACCTCACTTTCTTTGGAACCTTTAAATAAACTTGCATCGAATTGGGGACATTCTCACTAATCCAATCCCCCAGTGAGTCAAACATTGCTACTGCGGATATTATAACAACAAAGCCTTGTGTAGATAGATGACTACAAAGTCTAAAATAAACATGTGCTAATTCAACTCGACTACCTTTATCAAAACCCCAATTATTTCCAAAAATCGCTCTTAAATCATCGCCATCTAAAAATATTGTTTTAAGTCCTTTGTCATGAAGAGCACTTCTAACTTTTCTAGAAACAGTCGTTTTTCCTGATGCAGAAAACCCTGTTATCCAAATAAGTCCATTATTTAAATTATTATTAGTCATAATATAGCCATTAACTTAAGGTGAATTTAATTTGAAAGTACAACTCATTGGTTCGGAAGCATATACAAGCTACGATAGAATTAATCTTTTGGCATTAAATCACCGAACCAATTATTTTTCGGTGTAAACGCATCGATTTTACTAGTAAGTTGAATCCAGTTAATTATTTTCTTAATACATAATCCTTATTATCAAAAGTGACCGGACTAAATAATAATTTATAAAATAAGCGAACTCTGACGAAGTAAAAATAAAAATTGTATAATCGTCTCATTGTTTTATTACTTTTAGCAGCACTATTTATATTTCTAAAAATATTATCAATTTCATATGATAGGGGCTTAATAATAATGAAAAAAGCTTTGAACTTACTTGTTTTTATATCCTCTTCTTCATACTTGTAATACTGCCTCATGTTTTTTGTTAGATGAGAAATGATATATTTATCACTGTTGCTGAGCTTATTTTGCCAATTATTCTTTAATACATCTCTTGAAAGTCCATCTACTTTATTTCTGGTCAATCTATCTCCATGCCACAGTAATCCAGCCCATGTTGAAGATGTCATAGTTTCACAATAATTTATCCCCATCCAATCACAAAGTTTCAAATAGACCTCTTTTTGATCTAAGTCTTCAACTCTTAATATTCGATACTCAAGTTGAGTTCCCGTAACTATGCTTATATCCTCATATAAAATTGAAGTCAGATATGCATTAAGCAATGCAGCACCTGACTTATCTGGATAGTACTTACCAAAGTTTTCATAACCTGAGACAATGTTTGCTCTTGGATCTCTAACCATATATATCAACTTGGTATTCGGAAAATCAGCAATATGCGATTGTAAATATTCTGCCAGATGTGGATGATGAAGGATTATCTTTTTTTCAAATAAATCTTGTTTTAAACACAATGCATAAGATGCTGTAATTACAGTTAATATATTTTTCGAATTAATAGATACGTTCTGCATCAAACATAAAACATGTTTTTTAAACTCTTTAAGATCTATATCGATACTTTGATTATTATCTAATCCTAATTTATCCTTTTTTTCTTGAATATCGTATCTAGACTTCAACTTATATATAAGTTTACCAATAAACTCATCTACTAAATCTGACAACTCAAAGTTTTCAGTTTTTACACAGTAAGATTCATTCCAAAATAGTTCATGAAACTGAAACCAACCATTGAATGTTAATACTTCTGGGTGCGAATCAAAAACACTTTGAAGAAAATCACTTCCTGCCCTGCCTCCAGTTACTATAGAAAATGTTGGTAACGATACAAGGTGTTCCATAAGCGTGGGGTAATCGAGCACTTCTTTATTCATTACAGACACTTAACTGTTAATTTATACTTTCTAACCAACATCATTTATCAACCAACTCTCTAAACCATATTTCAAGATTTAATAACATCCATATTTTTTTCCCCCAAAAATCATATTTTATATTTTGTTTATTATTAATAAGTTTTTCTACCATGTCGGCTCTGAATATTCCCCTTCTGATAGTAACATCATCAAGCAATATTTCTTTTGCATAACTTTTCATGCCTTTATTAACCCATGAATCCAATGGCACAGGGAATCCTTTTTTCTTGCGAAAAGCAATTTCGCTCGGAAGTATGGTCGCACCAAATTTTCTGAGTATATATTTAGAATCATCTAACACTTCTGATGCATTGAAGCTATTCGAAAATATTGATAAAACTTTATGTAATGGCGACTTCCATCTCATTTTGTATTTAAAAGGAATTGTTGAAACAAATTCAATCAACTCATGATCTACAAAAGGAACACGTGCTTCCACACCTGCAGCCATTGACATGCTGTCTAGTCGATCAAGCAAACAGGTTAAATGGTTTTTCTCAAAAGCATACAATATAGCGTCATATTCATTTCCTCCAGAAACATGATTAAAATCATTTTCCCAGTATTCGATATTTGACTTGTCATTATCAATATAACCAAGCATATCATCTGTAAAAATGCTCGATTTTTCTTCAAATGAAAACCAATGATAAACTGAAAAAAAATGCTGCATGTGACTATTTATTGACAACCATTCTTCGGATCTATTTCCTGCGCCCATAATCTTAAGCATCGAACTTCTGATACTTTCAGGAAAATATTTATTAACAAACTGTATTTTTTTATAATCCATAGGCGATCTTTGCACACGACCATATCCTCCAAATAACTCATCAGCTCCTTCCCCAGATATAACAACTGTTGTATATTTTTTGAGTTCCTTACAGATTTCATACAGAGCAACTTCATGTGGTATTGATAATGGCGAGTCTTTTATCAGGATTGCATTTTGAAGTTTTTGTATATAGTCATCCTGAGTCAAAGTTAAAGAAAGATGATCTACTCCACAATGCTTTGCAACCAAATTAGAATAGTATGATTCATCATAACCATCCTCATTAAAACCAATGGAGTAGGTCTTTACTTTATCGTCAGATAATTTACTCATCAAAGCTACAATAATAGACGAATCCAATCCTCCTGATAAAAGCGCACCTATAGGAACATCACTAATCATGCGGCGCTCAACTGCATTTAAAAGAAGTTCACTTATTTTGTTTAGATAAAACGCTTCGCCTCTATCCTCTTTATTTTTTATGAATGGAATTTCCCAGTATTTTCTTATATTAATTCCTGATTTATTTAATATCATAAAATTACCAGGGGAAAGCCTTTTAATATCATCAAAAACTGGTTGTTCACCTAAAGGATAACGAAAGGTTAAATATGAGCTTATTGCATTGTAATTTGGTTTACGAACAAAACCTGGGTGCTGCAGAATTGACTTCATTTCTGAGGCAAACAACATAGTTTCGCCAATAAATGTATAATATAGTGGTTTGATACCTAATCTATCTCTCGCAATAAAAACACATTGTTCCTTTTTGTTATAAATTGCAAAAGCAAACATACCATTAAATTTGTCTAAACACTCTCTTCCCCAATGTTTGTATGCATACAATATTACTTCTGTATCGCAATTTGTTTGAAAATGGTATCCATAGCCCTTTAATGTGTCTCGAACAGCTTTAAAATTATATATCTCTCCGTTGAAGACAATAGTATAGTCCTTATCAATAGTCTGCATAGGTTGATGTCCATGTTCGACATCAATGATTGATAACCGCTTGAAACCAAATGCCACATTATCATCGAAAAAATAACCCGAATCATCAGGGCCTCGATGTGATAGGCATTCAGTCATATCCTTCAAATTAGAATGGTCTACTTGTTCTTCTTTAAAGTTAATTAGGCCAGTTATACCACACATAAATGTTTTCTTATTATTTAACTAAATTTTAGAGTGCGCAAAGCTTAAGTGAGTTTGGAGCTTTATCTTGAATAGAAACGTTCACGATTTAATCGTGACGGTATTACGCTACTTCTAGCGATTTATACTAGTTTTATTTATTCTTTTTAACCCTGAAGCTTCGAATTACACGCATGACGGCTTCACTATTCTTGTTGGTAAAAGACTTACTAGAGCCTTATCAATCATCATGGAATGCTAATGATTTAATTAAAACATGCATTGATATCAAAATTTTAAAAATAAAATTCTTGAGCTTTGATCATGTTCTAAGATTATATTTTAATCGTTTATTAACAGATATTGTTTTACTTTATTTAAAATGACATTTGAACAGTATTCAATATCGTTCGTTCCAGTATCTAATTGCAAGTCTACATACTCATGTTCTTCATAATCTTCTGTAATTCCAGCAAAGTTTTCGTACTCTCCTGCAATTGCTCTATTATAATGTCCTTTGTAATCTCTCTCTGCACAGGTTACAGCACTACATTTAAGATATATTTCAAAATACCTGTCAATCATACTGCGAATGTCCTGACGCCACTTCCTTTTACTGGCAATACCACTAATTAACACAATATTACCTTTTTGATTCTCTTTTAAAGCAATTTCTGCTTTTATAACACCTATTTTTTCTCGATTATTATTATCAAAACTATTGTTTTTTATTCGTTCCCTAACGGCTTCGCCATCAAGCAGAATAACATTCTCCATCCCCATACTTGTTAGATCATCATACAACTTCTGACTAAGAGTACTTTTCCCGCAGGCAGATAGTCCAGTAAACCAAATTGTTACCGGAGTGATATTGTTTAATGTATCCACCATTATTCTATGAATCTTTGCATAAGAAAATTATTTAATCTTGGTTTCTTGATTCAGTAATTCAATCAATGCGGTATCACTCTTATATTTAAGCTTTATATGTGAGTTAATATTTACAATACTGGCTGTTTTGTCTAATATTTTAAATACATTTTCTAATGTAGGTTTTTTTGATGCATCCTTTAATTCTTCAAATAGTTTTTCAAAGAATTCTAAGTCTTCTGGGTAATCAAGTGTTAAACGATAATTCCTTACCATTTCATCAGGTAAATCAACAAGCTCTACCTTAAAAATATCTTTATTATTTTGAAGATACCACGTCATATACTCTGAGTATTTTGCTTCACCTAAATAACCTATCACTCTTCTCAAAGCTTCAGCATTATAAATTTCACATGCAGTTCCT
The DNA here is from genome assembly GCA_013112535.1 of Pseudomonadota bacterium. GTDB lineage: Bacteria > Pseudomonadota > Gammaproteobacteria > Eutrophobiales > Eutrophobiaceae > UBA7359. The sequence goes on along the minus strand of JABFGI010000001.1, from coordinate 238,735 downwards.
ACTGCGCAATCTCTTGCAGCAGTATAATCAGCACCTGCTGCAAAATGATGATCTAAAAGGGTTTCTGCAATTTCATATGAAATAATCGGACAATCAGCTGTCACCCTGATTATTACATCAATATTATAAGTATCACATACATCAATATATCTCTTTATTACATCATCAGGGTCACCCTGAAAACATTCTACTTTTCCATCAAGTGTATATTTTTTTAACTCATCATCTTCATCGATTGTTGATGTTGCTAATACAACAACATCTGCGCTAGAAATATTAAGACAATTTGTCAAACATCTTTCAACTGATGGGATACCATCTATTGGAAGTATTGCTTTCTTTTTTAGCCTAGACGATTTCATCCTACAAGCCACAATCACACCAATTCGCGCTGACCTGAAGCTATTAATAGTTAGAGCACTTCCCTCATTCACATTTTCAGAAAGAATATAATGTTTATTTTGCTTTTCTAAAACATCATTAAACGTGATTCCATTTTGCTTTGTTCTACGATAAATAACATCAGATCTTGAAACCAAAGTGTCTTTAGGTAATTCCTTTCCAGCTATTGGTATCTGTATACTGTCAGCCAAATACTTTTTTTCGGCTTTTGAAATGAATTTGCTTCCAATAATTTCTCGGCTTGCCTCTAGTCTTGACACCAATAATTGCATTTCACCTGGTTCTAATGAAGAATGATAATCATACTTTGAATGCTTACGATCAATACATATATGCTTTTCCACGTAATCACATCCTGATGCAACACCCATTAGTGGTATTACGCACGCAAGATCATCTGTAGCTGAAAGATGATCAGCAAGACAAATTTCATTATAAGGGAAAGCTGACCTTAATATTTGAATTTTACGAAGAGCCGTATCTTCAATACTAGTTGGATATGATTGAAACCCAATTTGTAATATTAATTTTCTTACATTAAGAATTGATATCTCATTTAATATACTTTCAATTTCCGATATTTCATATCCTGAAACATTTATTATCATATCTTTATCATAAAGACACAAATTTTGTAAGGATGAAATCACTTCATAATTCAAAAGCACAGAAGCCTGCAACTTTATACCTGTTAATTTACGAAAATTATCATTTAATATTTCTATTCCAAAAACATCAAAAATATCCAGCCAAACCCCATCATATTTATTACTTGCCTCACTGATAATTTCCATCCATTGTTTTTTTGAGTACTCGAGTTCCTTATATGTCTCGTACCACGCAAAATCTCTCAATGAAATTGTATCAGCCTTTAATGGTTGAAATTTAATATGTAAGTGTGGATAAGTTATTTTTGCAAATTCGTTAATCGTTGAAATTAGAATATCAAAATCACCGCCATGTGCATTTGCGCATTCAAAAATAATGGTAGGTGCTTTTAAACCCATAATATTTTATATAACTGATTTAAAATATTCATTACACAGTTCTACAACTTTATCCTGATCATTATTTGTCAATGCAGGATAGATCGGCAAACTAAGACACTTAGAATAATAAGACTCAGCGTGATGACAGTCATCACTTATATATCCATATTTTTTATAATAGGGCTGCTTGTATACCGGTATGTAGTGTACATTCACATTTACGCCGTTATTACGCATAAACTCGAAAAAATCAGCACGTGTTAGCGATCTTCTTGTATAGTCTATTTGGACAACATAGAGATGATATGATGATTCTGAATCCGGATGTTGCCAAGGCAGTATCAATGGCAATTCATTTAATGATGAACTATATTCTTCTGCAATCTCTCTTCTCCTTGATATAAATTCATCAAGATGCTCAAGCTGTTTTAATCCCAACGCCGCTTGAATATCAGTCATTCTATAATTGAAACCAAGATCAATTTGCTCATAATACCACCCTCCTGGTGATTCCATTTCCATTGCTGATGCATCTCTAGTTATCCCATGCGACCGCAACAGTTTTAGATGATCAGCAATCTCGTGATTATTCGTCAATGCCATACCACCTTCCCCAGTAGTAATAATTTTTACTGGATGAAAACTAAATATAGCAATGTCACAATAAGCACAACTTCCAACCGGTCTATTTTTGTATTTGCCACCAATCGCATGTGATGCATCTTCAATAATTTTAAAACCATATTCCTGTGACAACTCATATATTGCTTTCATATCACAGCTCTGCCCTGCAAAATCAACGGCAATAATTATCTTTGGTAGAGCACCAATAATTTCTGCTTTTTTTAATTTATCTTTAAGTGTCTCAATATCGATATTGTAAGTTTTAGGATTAATATCAATGAAATCTACTTTAGCACTGCAATAGAGACCACAATTTGCCGATGCAACAAAAGAAATAGGGGATGTCCACAACCAATCCCCATCACCAAGTCCTAATGCTAAACAAGAAATATGCAAAGCTGCTGTAGCGGAACTAACAGCAACACCAAACTGTACACCAACCTTATCTGCAATTGCATTCTCAAATATTGGTACTGTTGGTCCCTGTGTAAGGTAATCTGAATGAAGAACATCGACAACAGCATTGACATCATCTTGGCTAATTAATTGCCGCCCGTATGGTATCACTAATAACCAGCCTTTTTATTAAATTCAAGGATCTCATCATTACTCAGATAATATTGATTAGTATCTGAGCTATAGCAAAAACCTGTATCTACGCTTTCACCTATTTCATTCAAATTGTTTTTTTTATAATTATCATCTTCTCGACTCCAGAATGTGATTGATGGTGAAATCACATAATGATCATCAAATTCGATTGTTAAATGAGAATCATCTTGCGGGCACATTACTTCATGTAATTTCTCTCCAGGTCGTATACCAGTAATTTTTATCGGCATATTTGGTGCCATAGCCTTAGCCAGATCAATAATTCGGATCGAGGGGATTTTTGGGACAAACACTTCGCCTCCAACCATACGCTGGAAATTCTTTAAGACAAATTCAACACCATCTTGTAACGTAATCCAAAATCGCGTCATACGTTCATCTGTTATAGGTATATGTGTTGCGTTTTCATCAATCAATTCCTGGAAATATGGAACAACGGACCCACGAGAGCCAACAACATTACCATAACGCACAACAGAAAAACGAGTTTCTCGATCTGTGCCAACCAGGTTATTTGCGGCCACAAATAATTTATCAGAACAAAGTTTTGTAGCACCATATAAATTAATCGGGGTAGCCGCTTTATCGGTAGACAAAGCTATTACTTTTTTCACATTGTTCTGAAGTGCTGCATGTATAACATTCTCAGCACCATAAATATTTGTCTTTATAACCTCCATTGGATTGTATTCTGCTACAGGTACATGTTTTAGCGCTGCTGCATGAATAACATAATCTACCCCTCGCATTGCCATAGTTAGTCGGTCACGATCTCGTACATCTCCAATAAAAAAACCAACTTGACCGTCATTAAATTCTTTTTGCATATCATACTGTTTAAGTTCATCACGTGAATAAACTATTATTTTTGCAGGAGTGTATCTTGCCAGTATAGTTCTTATATATTCTTTACCAAAAGATCCTGTCCCACCTGTTATCAATATTCTTTTGTTGTTAAACATGTTATTCGATAGCCTTTATTTTATTACTATATAAAATATCTGTTGTTAGAAGCATTTGAAATGCATGAACTTATTAAGTTGGCACTAAAGCCCAAGATGCAAATTTATAATACCTGCTATTTCAGTAGAAGCGTTATATCCAGTATTTTCTATACAATTATTATTTTTATATAAATCAATACCACTATTTTCTCTATGCTTATTCAGCGCGCCTAATATTTTTCTCTCAAACTCATCATATTGTTCACTATTAATAACGTTGTTATCACATGAATTATTAACAACATAATCGTTTGCATAGCCAGTATAGTTACAGGTCAGTACTGTTTTACTTAACATTAATGCTTCACAGCGAACTGATGAATTGAACGCGACAACAATACTTGTTCGTAAAATAATACCGTATATTTCAAGAGGATCTAATTCCAACATTATCACATCAGAATTTTTCAGCTTATTATTAATATCCTGAATTATAATCGAAGCTCTACTATTATTCCTACCTGGACGACAAGCATAAGCAACTCGAATTTTATTATGATTCTGTTTTAATTTTATCAAATTTATTAAGCCTGCTATATATGCCGTATGATTTGGCGCGCCATGTACTTCTGTACTAGTAAAAAGTTGTTCAATAAATATGATGTCATACTCACCCTTTACATTTTTAGTATATTTATCTAAGCGCCTACTTAATCGAATTGAACCTGGCGTAAACTTTTTGCGGCAATGCATTTCTGTAAAATTATCGAGCCTGTCTTTGCTCCATGCCATATAATAGTCAGCGTATATATAACTATTATATGACGCATCCAGATCTACACGCCCGCCATTTTGCAACAGCATAATTGAATCAATTCCACATTTTTTATAAAAATAATAACGATACGGAGTGTAACCATTATCATGAGCACTAACCAACATTAGAGTATTAATAGCATCTCCCATTGAAAGATGGGTCCCCACTTCATAGATCATTCTTACAATTAGATCGAGTATATTAAGGCTTGTTTTTTTGGATAATTTCCAATAATCGAAATATTTAGAATAATGAAATCGTAATACTTCGACTGAAGCAGTTTTGCTAAATAGTTTAATTCGCCTACATGATTGATACATCTGATTTGGAGTGGTGCGACAACTACTATAATTTTTATTGCTATCGTTAAAAAAAAATAATATCGAATCAGTTTTAAGATTGGCGATTATTTCCTCATAGAATTCCATTGAGTTCCTAGACCAACAATCGAATAACACGTCACTACTTATTTCCTTCCTTCTACTTCCAAAAATGGCACCAAAAGCTAAAAACATCATCAGTCCATGGTAAACAAAAAAGCTTTTTAATATATTTCTTTTACTGGATAGTAGTCTTTTTGCTTTCTCGCCATTAATTTCTGCAAGTATCCTTTGCTTGGTATTATTCCTTGTTATATCAACCGGCACGCCATGTGCTGAATGGAATATTTGTTCAATAGATGCAAAAACACCTGCGTTTTGTTGGTAAATAGCATCCACTTTTTCGTGAACCATTCCTAAATTATTTCCAACATCTTATACAACAATCTCCAGAAACCTAAGGTCCACTAATAATTTAAGACCATTTGTAAGTCTAAGACTGCCATCAGCCATTTCTACAGTCCATGTCCTTATCGGATTTTCCTGTCTTTCGAGAGGGAATGGCATATTAAAGTCAATAAATTTAAATTCTCTAGCTCGATCACCTATCCACTCACCAATAGTTCGATAACTATAAATATTCCAACCGGCACCCCATCCATCCCACTTACAATCAGGATCTACTCTTTTATGTTTCACCATTACATCAATATCCATTTCATTAAATTGATGAAAAACATATACAATCCCACCTGGTTTTACGCAATCAATCATTCTATATAATGCGTCTTTTGCTTCATCTTCATCAAAAATACCAATTACGCCAATACACAATACAATATCAAATGATTTCTCACGACCTAATGGCAGATCAGATAATCCACCAACACAAAATTTAGCGTTAGGCAGCTGCTGTTCAATTGCAATATTTATCAATTCTTCTGATATATCAATACCCTCAAAATTAAAATCAGAAAAGCGACCGGAAAGATAACTTATTAATGCTCCAGTAGCACATCCGACATCTAGTACTGATGCCTTTACTGGTAAAAGATTTGCATTTATTTTTTCTTCGATTAGATCACCAAGTTTTTTAAAATTTTCCTTAACATATGTATGATGATCTGTCTTTGTGTATGTATCAAATCCACGATACGATGCTAATTTATCTTTCTGCATTCTAATTTCCTGATATTTATTATTAATCTAATTCAAGTTCACTACACATTAAGTCGTACACATTCTTAGTAGCACTAGTTTTATCATCAAAAATATCGACTGCATTACTCCAAGCCTTTTCCTGCCACTGTGTATTAGATGCAATCTCAATAGTTGTTGCTATTTCAAGAGGATTTTCTACAGTCAGAAACACACCTGATTGTGAGTGTGGTAATTCTGATAAGTGTGTCTGTTTTTCATAAAACGAGATTATTTCATCATCAAACATAAAATAGACAACACCTGCCAACGGTTTTTTTGAATATGTGTTTGCGTAACAAACATCATATCCGCAGCTTGAATAACATGAAACAATGACGTTCGAAGCCAATATCGCTCTATCAAGTAGTCTATTCTTATCTAAAGACACATCTAAATTTAGGTCACTGCATAATTTAAATAATTTATTGTATTCATGTAATGTTTCTTTTGGATGCGGACGATATATGAAATCAGTAAATGATTGAGATTCAGATATTGCTGTTGCAAATTTTTTAATCGTTCGAGCATATCCTTCTAAATGCCACAGGGGTTGCCCAGCAAACATTAGCATAATGTTTTTATCGTTCTTTCCAGAGTCAATAGGTAGGTCTTCATCACATTCATTATTATCAAAGTCATACTTGAATGGCCTACCCACCACTAATACTCTTGCATTAACTTTCTTTAAAGTAAGTCTTTTTGCTTCCTCATCTATAACCAAGTAATTATCTGGAAGCGATCCAAAACCATAATTAACATCGCCCCAATAATCCTGATATGCATAAGTTGGACATTTTTCTGCGCATGCAATCAATGCTTCATCAATTCCACTGTCTGCCCCAGACAACCCTACTAATATCACATCTGGAGAAAATTCATTAATAATAGAAGTTGCTTCCTGCATTAGTGAATCAACTTCGCTACCTGACTGCTTAGCAGTAGAAATGGTGCTCACGTGGTTTACCGATAACCCATTTTTGTTGAAAATTTCAAGAGTAGCATCTGATGCGACAGATAATATTTTATACGACTCTTCTATCGCTAACATTTTTCCAATAGTAGATATTTGATACGCTGCTCCAGGATCTCTGGCCGATAAAAGTATTCTCTTCCTAATCATGGATTCAATTTATTAAATTTATTTCATCGAGCAAGCTTTTGTATTTGGCTACCACATCAAATAATGAAAAGAATTTATCCCATTCATTACTATCTACATAGATGCCTTTGTCCTCCATTTCGGAAAGTAGTAACACAGATCTCAATGACAATACACGTAAGCATGTATCAAGTGGAATAGGAAAGAGATCATTTATATTATCCTGCTGTGTAAGATATGACGATATTAATGCACTGCTCAATTCCTTAATAGTTTCAGTGTCAGTTTTAGCAGGCAATATAAATCGCTCAATCAAAAATGCTATTTCAAATACTGGGTGGTACCAGGAATGTAAGGTATCTTCAAAATCAAGCACAATTGCATTGCCATTTAGCTCAGATAAAAGAATGTTGCCATAGTTCAGATCACCATGAAGTGGTTGGCTTCCCTTTTCTAAACGAAGCATTTCCAAAAATTCAGGCTCCTGAAGTAACATTTCACGAACGCGGTCAGGTTGTGGTCCAGAGTCATAACCATTTCTTATCAATTCTGCCCTTCTTTTTATAAGACTATTTCTTTCCTTTGTCTTACCCGCTATCATATCTCTACAAGGCAAACTACGCAGAACAACATGTAACTTTCCAACAAGAACACCTATTGCCTTCATGTCTTCGATCGTTAGTTCAGCAAACCTGCCTGGAATATATTCATAAGCCAATAACATCCAGTCATCATAAAGGTGTTGAGGATAACCATCGATTATCACATTTGTGTAAACATCATTTACTTCTAGAAATTTGCATATTTCATTTGCCTGGATGTACCGATATGTATCATTCTCAGGTACCACTTTCAGAAATAATTTACTCCCCTGCTCATCAATATATTTATAAAACTTGTTATCCAGATACCCACCCACCATTAGATGAACTTCGCCACCAGCGTGAAGCTTCCTAATCATTTTTGCATTTTGATCAACTGCAGGTACAAATATTCGCTTATCTGGTCGCATACCTGCATAAGCAGGTACATTAGGGAGTTGGGGGTTCAATATCACACCAACTTATGGGATTACCCGCAGCTATGTCAACACGAATCTGCCAACCATTAACAATTTCCCAGTGTTCAACTGGAATACCTGTTGCAGGAAATGAGAATTGTGTATTATTAATTGAAACCAGATCTCCCTCGCTAATATCCTTCGATGCACAAATCCCCATTCTTGATATATATTTCTCTCTGTCACGTTTCAGATATCGCATACTTTGACCCAACGCCCGATAAATTTGATTGCATTTATCAAGCACATCAGCCATCTTACTGATGGGCATGGCATGATTAATATCTTGTTCGGATTTCAAGGTGTCCGGATAAACACCCTTCTCTACCGAGTGAGCACCAAGAGCAATAGCCACATAGAGCATTTCCTCTCCATTATAATGATCAGAAAGCCCCACGGGTCTGTCAAATATCTTACGAAATGTCCTGATCATTTCCATATTATGGTTCTCAATTGGAGCAGGATATGCCTCGGGACTATGCTGAATCATAATGTCAGTAGCACCAGCATCTTCTGCCCACTGCATAGCCCGCGCAATCTCTTCAAGAGTAGATTTACCTGTATCTATAATCAACGGTATGGATAGATTGGATACATGTTCAATTAAAGGTTGGTGCACTATATTTGATGAGGCAATTTTTAATGCACATGCCCCAATAGCTTTTGCGAATTCGGCACCTTTAGCATCGTATACTGAAAGTACAAATTCCAAACCCACATTCTTGCATAACTCGAAAACTTTTTCGTATTCACTGAGTGGAACAACCTTCCTTTCAATCAGTTCTCTATATCTTTCAGTCCTCTTGCAGCCATCTTTTGCATAATAAATTTCCTCTAAATCATCATTCAAAGCGATGTCAGCATCATGCAATACTTCCCCTTTGATAACATGTATACCTGCTTCAGCAAGTTGAGTTATCATCTCTTTAGCAAGAGATATATCTTTATTAAAAAATGTACCTATTTCCGGTAGAAATAATGGCTGCTCTCCATCCTCCAGTAAATTTTGTCCTAACACGAATGATTTCATTAAATTATTACTCGTAATTGTCTACAGTTTCAGGAATTGCTTGAGAACTGCCAAACCAACTGGCCCGCTTTTCTCAGGATGAAATTGACAACCAACTACATTATCTTCTTGCACAACTGCCGTTATTATTGTGCCACCATAATCGACCATGGCAATTAGTGCACTATCATTATCAGGCTTGGCCATAAATGAATGTACAAAATATACTGCGTCAGAAGAGTCAACATTTGACAGTATAGTGTTTTGCCATGTGCTTACTGACTCACTCGACTCAAGCTGTGCCCAACCGATATGTGGTATCTTACACTTAACACCGGAAGGACTGATATTCGGAATAGCTACGACACCACCATTCACCATACCAAGCCCATTGGTATGTTCAAACTCTTTACTATAGTCAAACAACATCTGCATCCCGAGACATATGCCCAAAAGTGGTGTGCCTTTGCACCTAGCTTCCTTTATCGCAACATCAAGTCCATTTCTACATAACTCATTCATACCCGTAGTAAATGCGCCAACCCCCGGCAGAACAATCCTATCTGCATGCTCTATCTCAGATGGATTTGAAGTGACATTTACTCTCGCTCCACAATGTTCAAGCGCCATCCGGACACTAAACAAGTTACCCATCCCATAATCTACAACAGTGACATCAGTCATTTATGATTTTCGCACCGATATACCTGCTGACAAAGCTGCTTGTCGTACTTCATGAATTGTGGATCTTTTGTAATGAAGGATATCTGCCATAGCAACAGCATCTGCATATCCTTCATTTACTACCTTGACCAAGTCATCTACAGTTCCCATACCGCCACTAGCAATAACTGGAACTGACACTTCCTGCGTTACCGATTTGACAAGATCTACATCAAATCCATCACGCATCCCCTCTCTATCAACAGATGTAAGCAAAATTTCTCCCGCACCGAGTGATACTGCCTTTTTAACCCATTCAACTACATCCAAGCCACTTCGTTCTCTACCATTATCAGTGTAGGCTTCCCATACACCCTTTCCGATTTTCTTAGCTTCAACAGAGAGCACCATACATTGGTTACCAAAACGATTAGCAACGTCTGATATGAGTTCAGGTTTATGTATTGCAGCAGTATTAATAGCGACCTTGTCAGCACCACATCTAAGTAAGTTGGTTGCATCTTCTAAACTCCTGATGCCGCCACCAATTGTCATAGGCACAAATACATTCTGTGCAGTAGATCTAACAATGTCAGCTAAATTATTTCTACCATAAAGGCTAGCAACACAATCCATGTATACAAGTTCATCTACACCTTGCTGATAATACCTTAATGCATGTTCATTGGGAGCACCAATAACTCTCAGTCCTTCAAGATTAATTCCCTTGATAAGATTCACTCCCTTTATATCTAGTCTGGCGATTAGTCTAATATTTCTATGTGGAGACTGTACTTGTAGCATTATGCTGGAAAAAACATATCAATAATTGAATGTAACGAACTGTCTATCATTTTATAAAAACATTGTGATTTTTTATTTATCAATGTGGTTTATGGGCAAGCACGATATAGTGTTTTGCGCAAGTTGCATCAAGTAATTTGTAGTCAAAATATCCGAGATCATCTATTACAAAGCCAGATTTAATAAATGTATTTTTGACATCTTCTTCATCACGAAAGCGATACAAGTACCAATTGCGAGATAATCGACCTGACATTCTGACATTTACGATTCCATTCTCAGGGACAGGAGGCAAGCCATAGTTTGTAAATAAATAATTATTTTCTGCCATAACAGTACAAACAAGCTTTCCCCCAGGGGTGAGCACTCTGTAAAACTCATCCACGGTTTTATTAATATCCTGCAAAGAACCAAGAAAGAATAAAACCTGATTTGATATAACAACAGAAAAATAACCATCAGAAAAAGGCAGTTCATTTATTCCTGCTTCAGTTATCACAAATTGTTCGGGTTTTAAATTAGGGGTCGTGACTGTACGTTGAAATACAAATCTCTTTGTTGCCTCAGACGTTTCAGTCCCATAGACATCAAATTTTTCCTTCTGAAAATATTCACTGACAACGGCGTTTCCATATCCATGATCTAGCAAAAAACCAGAATCGTTTTTTAAATATCTTTGTCGTATGCGAATAACATGATCATATACTGAACTTATGTCATATTCGGCAAACGAATATATTTTATCGTATTGTTTTTTATTGCGAAAACTAAAGCTCATATATATGACTAATTTATAATTGAATTATTCATTCCATAGAGCATGTCTAAGCATCCATTCATCATTTTCTTTCTTCCATAAATGCGGGGACCTTGCTGCATCTATAATTTTCCAAAATTGCTCCTCTGTAATATCCATATAATCGAGTATTTCATGAAAATATTTCGAAGGAAATTCTGAATCGAAGCGTTTAACTAAAGCGGCGCCTTCTTCACGATTTATTTTTCCATTTCTGATTTCCTGAGAGGCATCATAAGTAGCACGTCCAATTCCAAACTTTATGTATGTAGTAAAATAATGAAGAGGGTCAATCTTGTCATCAATAGAGCTATACTTCGAGTATGATCCTTCTGTTCTTTCTGGGTTTGTTATAAATCCAGTATTTTCTGCCGCATAATAAAAACACTCCTGAGGGTCCCACTTTAGGTAATAACCAAGATAGTGAACTTCAGTACCGACAGATTTCAGTTTCTCAACATCAAGTGGCATATAAGGATTCAAATCATTAATATTAACATTATATTTATCAATAAGATTTGTTGCTGATACTCCACCAAGGTATAAGTCGCAAACATCCATACTTGAATTATAAAAAAAAGACATATCCATTTTTGGACTTTCATTCTCTGTAATGTTGTTACCATATTCAGCTTGGTTTTCACCATAAAAAACAAGCGGTATATTATAGAGCATTGAGAATCTTGGGCCTACGAGCCTTTGTCCTATAATGAATGGTTGAAATGGATGAACAAGATTTTCAAATGCTAATCGTGTAAGGAGACGGTGTAGTTTACCGTTTGGTGAATATAAAATATTATCCAATCCAGAATCTATCCAACTTCTGAAGTTTCTCCATCCAATATCCGTATAAACATGCGGCGACCATGTTACAGTTAATGGATTCATCCCATACTTATATTTCAGAACATGTGCGGTAAAAGCACTATCTTTGCCTCCACTTCCTGGAACAATGCAGTCATATGATCCATCACGACTACGATATTTATCACATAATTCAATTAAATTCTTTTCTCTCGCATTCCAGTCAATTGATTTCTTTACATCAGCATACCTACATGCAGAGCAAACCCCATCATCATCAAAATTGATCGTTGGCTTTTTATCAGATGGTTTATTCTTGAATTCTATAACACTGGATGGCCTTTGATTTGAAATAACACATGCTTTACAGTACTTCACATCTTGTGGCAATCCATACTTAGCTTCGAATACTTCAGTCATATTTTCTCTTACCAGTAATTAATTTTGAGAATTTAATATAAATTCTCTGAACTTCTTATTCTTGTTTTTTTCGTGAACAAATAAATTCTAAATACTGGATATCATTTCTATTATCTATATCAATTGAATACTTAACAGGCATTTCATATGCAATCGCTTCAGAATAAACATAGTTTTTGTATTTGATTAACCAGTTCACATCTGTGACATAAACTGCACCATTTAGAACATAGATAGATTCAACTTCCTGCCTCCTGTTAGGTATTTTACCTGGCAGAATGTTAGAGAGCCCACCGTCTTTTTTTATCGTAAACATCCAGTATGGATTCTTTTCTGTTTTAGTAACCGATACGCAAAAAGGCTTTTCTGAATTCAAACAAAGTTCAATTGCTCGGTCTATATCAATAGTACGTCTTAAAGGTGATGTAGGCTGCAAAAGAACAACATAGTCATAATCTTTGTAAGTATTAAGAGCATGGATAACGACATCTACTCCTGGCGTCGTATCCTGAGACAGATGATGTGGTCTTTGTAATGTTTCTGCACCCCATTCCTTACTTATAGTTTGTATTTCAACATCCTCACTGCTTACAACTACAGCATCAAGATATTTGGACTTTTTAGCAGTTTCTATACTGAAAGCTATTAATGGCTTACCGTCAATTTCCCTGATATTTTTTCGAGGCACACCTTTTGAACCACCGCGTGCCGGTATTAAACCTAGAACGCGTTTATTAGATATCATGAAAAAAATTCAGCGTAATCAAGGTTTGCTTGATTAAAATCTTCATGTTTACCTATATCTAGCCAATATCCATGAACTGGATGACAAACAGCCTGGTGACCTGCAGACAATACAGCCGAAAAAACTTCTGGCATATCCACATAAACATCATGAGCAATATATTTTAGAGCTACGGGAGACAATACATATATACCTGCATTCACCAATGTCTGGTGAACAGGTTTTTCCTCAAGAGCTAGAATCTTTTTGTCTGTAGAAACCTCGACCACCCCATATGGTATCTGGTATTCATATTCCCTAACTGCCATTGTAGCGACAGCTCCTGAATTATAATGAGAATCAAGTAGTTCCCCATAATCGACTGTTGACAGTAGATCCGCGTTAGTAATAAGGAGAGGTTCACTTATCTCTGATGGCAACATACTTAGTGCACCAGCAGTACCAAGACGTTTATTCTCTCGGAGATAGTTAATATTTACACCCAGTTTTTCACCATTACCAAAATATTCTTCAATTTTGTGTGACTTGTAATTAACAGCCAGCAAGAAATTACTGAACCCTTGATCGATAAACCTCGAAATAATTGTCTCAAGTAATGGGCGATCACCAATTGATAACATTGGCTTGGGAGTGTCTTTTGTCAGTTCTTTCAAACGCGTTCCTAATCCTCCCGCCATAATAATGACCCAATTATTACGCTCCGGCACGGTAAGAAAATCTTTTAATAACTTGAGGTCAACCACCCTGCCATGATTGTCGAGAAGAGGTATCTGCTGAATACCAAGCTTCCTCATTTTTGTAAGAATTACATGGCTTGAATCATCAATATTTGCAGTTGCTGGATTTTCATGCATGCATGATGCTGCAGTATCTGACAATTCAAGTCCACGCAGAAAACCACGTCGAATATCACCATCTGCAAGTGTACCAAGTAGTCTATGATCATTATCCACTACTAGCGCCAATTTCGTTGCTGCCGCATCAATAATCCTTATTACTTCGCGTAGTGTAGTTTTGGGAGTAACGAGAACTGAATCGAGTGATTTCATAAAAACAAATTTTTGCTATAAAAGATAATATTCGGTGAAGCTCATCTGTTTAAACATCCAGTATTGCCGGACAGAAACAAGATTATCTAAACCAACCGTCGCGCACTTCTCCGAGTAACGTCATTCGTTTACGTAACAGCTTTTGATCAATCTTTACATTCGCCAATATATCCGCAATTTTCACGCCCGCACCACCCAAATAATATGGATTATCAGTACTACTACATATATTTCTAAATTTAATGTCATTAAAACATTTCTTCACTGCATCAGCTATTTCATCAGCACAGTAATTTACGTCAATTACATTTCCACCACGTAACCTACCTTGCTGTCGAGAACCTATATTGACTGTCGGACAACCGAAAACCGGTGTTTCCTTTATTCCAGATGATGAGTTGCCAACACAAGCCACATTAATATCCTTATTCTTGGCAAGAGCTAATACACCATGATACAGATATCTACCTAGTGAACGGTGCAGTTGGATGTTGCGAAGACATTCACCAGACAACAATTCAAGATTATCAATAATCACTTGTCCACCAGCATCATTATTTGGATATGTCAAAATTACCTGAATACCCTCTTTAGCAAGCATCTTCATCGCTTCCAGTGAGGAAACTATCTGCTCACCTACCTGATCAAATTCAGTAGTTACAGAATGCTGAGTAAATAAAACAAAAGGTCTCTGCAAATCAAGTTTGAGTTGTTCCGTCACTTCAATTTCTGTTGCATAAAGCCCTTCAGAAATCATATCGATTGCAGGAAACCCTACAGTATGTACTCGCCACGCTTCTTCACCCATACCGAGTATTCTATTCGATGCCTCTTTATTTGTTGTAAAGTGAAGATGTGATAATTTACTCATTGCATGTCTAACAGAATCATCAAGTGCGCCGCCTTCAGTCAAGTCACCTCCCTCTATATGAGCTACCGGGATATTCATTTGGCTTGCCGCAATAACTGCAGCAAATCCCTCAAACCTGTCTGCATAAACAACCATTAAATCTGGTCTCTCCTCATCAAGAACCTGGCTTATTGACAAGGTTCCTGTACCAATTGCCTGCGCTGTCGCATAAAGTGAATCGGCATCCATTTCAATATTCACTTCAGCATCAACATGGAAGCCATCATCCTTTATTTCATTTAGTGTGCGCCCAAAATTATCATCAAGATGTGCACCGGACACTATGAGCATATAATCCAGATCAGGGTGGTTATCTACAGCCTTTATGATAGGGTACTGCAAACCATATTCTGCCCTGTTGCCAGTAAATATCGCAATCTTGCGCTGTTTCATATCACTCATCAGCCTATAGACTCATTTCTGACATGAGTTTCGTTACCCCTTGTTGAAGAGAAACCTCAGGTTTCCAGCCAATACGACGACTAGATTCAGATATATCAAGAATATTACAGACTGTGCTATTTCCAACATCGCGACTAATCACGCTCCTTTCAGTTTGTTTGGCAGTACTCAGGATTGTTTTTGCCAATACCCTGATCGACGTACCAATCCCTGACCCTATATTGTATATACCCGGTCGCACCTTACTGTCACAAAGGGCAAGTACTGCATTTGCTCCATCACTAATTTCAACAAAATCACATACTGGCGTATCATCTTTAACGTAAACAGGGTCATCGCCAGGTATCTGATTTAATATGTCAGAAAAAACATTCTTGCCGGACATGCCTTTACCATACAAATTAGAAAATCGCGCAACAATCCCTCCTGTTTCCAGGACGACTTTTTCACATGCGAGTTTGGCTGAACCGTAAATATCATAGCTCTTGACATCATCATCGATCTTGTGTGGTTTGGTGCTTGATTTGCCATACACAACGCCTGATGACGCATAAATGATTTTTTTATATCCTCTCTTTGTCAAGGCCATAACAAGACGAAGGGATTCTTCGAGATATTTGTTACCGGTAGTATTGACCACATTACGGTCTGATTCTTCTGCCAGATGTATCAGGATATCTGATACAGGAGAATCATAATACGTATCCACATGGAGCAAACCGGAAAGATTTCTTCTGGTCAGTGGTATAACCTTGTAGTTGCAATCAAAAAGCCTTGACACTACCACACGACCCAAAAAACCACTTGCACCTGTAACAGAAACAGTAATATTTTCAGACACAACAGAATTACTCAATATGTTCCCAACAAATATGAGTATCATTATCTATATCACATGATGCGTGTTTACCAAGTATTGAGTCAAAATGTTCTGCTAGTATTGTTCCCGTTCCAGGGCGTTTAACCCATATGTTTTCCATTGAAAATGTCTTGCCTTTTTTTATTGGTGCAATTGTTACTACCGTTGCAAATGCAAAATCTATAGTAGCTTGCTCCTCTTTTAGTGGCATCTTTTCTCCACCGCATTCTTGGTAAATTATTCTGCTTCCATGAATCAATTCATAACATGCCTTCTCATCCATTGAACAAACAATATCAGGACCTACCCGATCCATTCTGTCTGTAAAATGTCTCTCAAGTATCATGGCCCCCAATGCAACTGCACCTAAACATGCAAAATTATCAGTTGTATGATCTGACAAGCCAATTGCAGCATTGGGAAATGCTTTTTGTAGTTCAACCATTGCCCCAAGTCGAACAAGATGATGTGGAGTAGGGTATATGTTCGTTGTATGTAAAAGAGCGTATGGAACACGCGCTTCCTCAAGTATAGATACGGCTACTGATATACTTTCTATTGTGTTCATTCCAGTGCTTAATATTACTGGTTTGCCGAAATTAGCTATATGCTTAATGAGTGGGTAATTATTACATTCTCCAGAACCAATTTTGTATGTAGGAACATCCATTTTATGCAACCTATCTGCAGCTGCACGTGAAAAGGGTGTACTAATAAAGATCATTCCCTTACTTTCAACATATTTTTGTAGTTTTATCTCTTCAGATTCTGACAACGCGCAATTGGACATAATTTCATAGATAGACATATCTGCATTCCCAGGAATAATATTTTTTGCGGCATCACTCATTTCATCTTCAACAATATGTGTCTGATGTTTGATCACCTCAGCACCTGCTCGTTTAGCAGCATCGACCATTTCGAATGCTGTTGACAAGTCACCATTATGATTAATACCAATCTCAGCAATCACAAGTGGCGGCTCACCGATCCCCACAATCCTTTCTGCAATATTGAACTTAGACATTATATATATTGGCCTTGTATTTGCTGAGGTTATCTTGTTTTAAAAACCACGATATCGTCCTCTCTAAACCATCTTGCAAAGCAGTTTTAGGTTTAAATCCGGTTAATTTTTCAAGCTTAAAATTATCACCCCACAGTCTTTCTACTTCACTTTTTTCTGGTCGCATCCTTACTTCATCTGTCAATATTTTAATGTCCGCATCCATAAGTTGCGCAATCAACTTCACCGTGTCTTCAATTGAAATTTCATAATTACTACAACAATTAACAAACTGCCCATAGGTTTGATCTGATTTTGATATTGAGATAAATCCTTCTACCGTATCTGTCACATAATTAAAGTCTCGAGTAGGGTGTAGTGCCCCTAGCTTTATCTCTTTCTTCCCTGTTGCAATCTGTGTAATCACTGTTGGTATAATCGCTCTTGCTGATTGACGTGGACCATAGGTATTAAACGGTCTGCAAATACTAACCGGTGTATCAAAGGACGAATAATAAGAATACGCTAATTGATCGGCAGCAATTTTTGTCGCGGAGTATGGCGATTGTCCCTGAAGTGGATGCTCTTCCGTAATTGGAACAAATTGAGCGGTACCATATACCTCGCTGGTACTGGTATGGATCACATGCGAAACTCCCAGGTCTTTGGCAGCTTGTAAAATATTTAGCGTTCCTTTTACATTTGTATCAACATACATGTCTGGTGAATGATATGAATATGGAATTGCAATTAATGCAGCTAAATGAAATACAATATCACACCCCTGCATAGCCTGGCGCACACCATTAGGATCACGAACATCCCCGGCAAAAACATCTAAACTATTTCGCACATCCTCAGAAACACTATCTAGCCAGCCCCATGAATTAAAAGAATTATAATAAACAAATGCACGTACATCATATCCTTGCTTAATAAGCTCTTCAGTAAGATGTGAACCAATAAACCCATCTGCACCTGTTACGAGTACCTTAGTCACTTTTTAGCAAACCCCACTTTTTCATATAAAGTCATATGCTATGAAATACATCTAAGTTAGTCTCTTTTCTGATAATAAGTATCTTCATGACAAATTTCACTTTAACATTCCTTTATTATTGCAGATTGATAAAGCATGGCGTCTGGGGCCCCTTCATCAACTATTTTCCCTTGTTCTAGCCGATATAAATAATCGCAATCCTCGACTGTAGATAGTCTATGCGCCACTATTAATATTGTTTTTTTACCGTGAAGTTTACGAACGGCATCCATTACATCACGTTCTGTATCAGTATCAAGCGAGCTTGTCGCTTCATCCAAAACCAACACTGAGGGATCATGGTAAAGTGCACGTGCTATACCAATACGCTGACGTTGCCCTCCTGACAGTCGAATACCACGCTCACCAACCACCGCATCAAGACCTCCAGAAATACTATTAATGAATGACTCTAATTGAGCAGCATGGACGGCACGCCATACAGCATCATCATTAATCTGATCTTCTGATATACCAAATGCTATATTGCGTCGTAAGGAATCATCCGTAAGATATATAGACTGAGGCACATAGCCAATCTGATCTTGCCAACCGCGAATACTTGTCTGAATATCAACACCATCAACTTTAACTGCACCTGATACAGGATTTAGTAGACCTAAAATGACATCAACCAGTGTACTTTTACCCGCTCCACTTTCCCCAATAAATCCTATAGATGCCCCATGATGGATTATAAAGTTTATCCCCTGTAAGGCTGATGATTCAGTAGACGGATAATTAAACCTAACCTGTTCCAGGGTCAACTTATCTTTTAAAGCGAGGCTACCATTATATGTATGAGGTTCAGTATTATCTAACAAACGAAGCTCATCATACATAGTATTTATAATTGGCAAGAAAAACCTCAATTGTTGAACAGCAGTAAGCACACGATTGACTGAGGGCAAGAGACGAAAAGCAGCAGCGGCAAATAATCCTATTATTGGTAAAAGTGATTCAACAGGTTTGCCTTGACTAATCATCGTAATTACAAGGAATGCTAAACCTATTACAGCGAACAATTCCAACGTGAGTCTAGGAAAAGCCTGTAATGTTGATTGTCGGCGATTAATACGGGCGCTACCCATATTATGAAAGTTGTACTGTTTAAGAAATTCTGTCTCACGCCCTAATAATTTAACATCCTTAGCTCCACCCAATCCTTGTTGTAAATGTTGAATACGCAAACCTTCATGTATTTCATTTTCTTCACCCCACCGTAAGATATGTTTACGAGTTAAATGATGAAACGCCCATCCAGATAAACCGAGCAAACTCACAACCAATATTGCTCCAAGTGGTTCAACAAAAAGAAGCATGATAGTAACACCAAACAGCACCAGAACTTCCATTAGTATCAGCAAACTTTGTTGTATTACACCTGACGTACCTGCAGCATGACTAATGGTATTGCGAATAAGTTGCGCTGAATTACGTTGCAAATGAAATGTATAAGGCTGTCGCAAATAACCTGAAAAAAGTCGTTGAGAAAGATTGGCCCTGACATCAGATACAAATTGCGCCTGTCTCCAAGCTAGAAATGCAAGGTATAACGTCTTAATTAAATATACGACTACTAATATCACCATCCCGATAACGATCAGACGTTCGTGACTTGGGTTACCCAACATTTCCAGCCAAGGTAAAACAACCGGATATTTTTCAAGTAAATCACCCCGTGTTATTAATGCTAGTGCAGGAACAACCATGCCAATACCCAATGTTTCAAGCATCATTCCAATAAACATAAGCCCAATCAGTACGATTGCTGATATGCGTTGTTCAGCAATGAGCAAGCACCAAATTTTATTTAACATCTATATGAAATCCACATTTATTTTTAATGATTAAGAGTCATTAAAAAGTTTTATAGTATGGGAGGGAAAATCATTAATCATTCATTAAAAGCACGCTACCGCCATATGATGCACAAAAATTAGTGCTCCATTGTTAAACAAAAAATATTCTGCACCAACTAAACAGAAATATTTCTTACTAATTTTCTCCTTGATTAATGCCTAATATTGATGGCACCATTATTTTATCTTTATCAATAGAATTAATAAGTAAATCGTAATCTTGCCTGGGCTTTTCTAATGATGTTATCAAGCACACATCAAATTCGGGAATATCAATTATTTTTCCCCAAACTGGTAAGCTAAGAAACGTTTCTTTTTTTGAATCAGTATCCAAGGTACCTAATATTGAAATTTCAAATTCATAAGCACGAAGAGAGGCAATTTCAGCAAGCTCTGATATACCACAAAATACAATTTTACTTTTTCCATTTTTTTCACACGCTGAAAATACTTCTGTTAATGAATCACCTGCTTTTCGGTAAAAATCAAAAGATGTACTTAAATATTCAGTTGTTAATCTACTTTTTTCAGCAAACCCTTTCGGAGTGAGATAATAGAAGTATCGATTGGCAGGAGCTTGTTGGATTTTAACCAACCCTTTACTTACACAACGTTTTAGATATGAATTAGCCAATCCAAGTGCGACATCGAGTTTGCTTGCAAGATGACGTTGAGTTACATCACTTTTACTATCAATAGCTTGAAGAATTTCTAAAGTGGCAGTGTCTTCTTTTTGTTGGTTGTTCATAATCTGAACAGTATATATCAGAGTGTTCATATAATGAACCACTAGATGTAGTAAAAATAAGATGACGAAAAATTAATAAGATTGCTAAATTACAAATAATGGCAAGTATTATTCTTACTTAATAGGTTCTATAAGTGATTGTTCTAGCTTAACTTTTACGAAATTCTCAGCGATTTTTAAAAGTACTATAACTCTATCATCTGATTTCTTACTAAAAAGTGTCGCTTCATATCCTTCAAATAGGCCTTCAACAATAAGTAATTTATCACCAGGAGATAAGGGTTTACTTGGAAGCTCATGAATTCCTTGACTATTTTCATTATTTTTTAGTGAATTAATTAATGAATCCGGTACTTTAGCCGGTGTCATTCCAAAACGAATTAAACTGGATACACCTAATGTTGAACGAATTGGCCCCCAATCATCTGTTTGGTCACTCAAATGGATAAATAAGTATCTCGGAAACATGGGCTGAATTGTTTTTATTGTTTTACCACGTTTTTTAGTCCTACCCAGGATTAATGGCAAGTAGGTTTCATAGCCCTGCCTTTCTAGGTTTTCCTGGGCTACTTTTTCTTCTTTAGGCTTTGAATGAATTAAATACCAAAACTTCATGATTACTTTTGATTAATGATAATCTGCTTTTCGATGAGATAGCTGATGATACGTTCAACTGAAGACTCAATAGTATTGTTTACGGTATCAAGTAAAATTTCAGGATTCTCAGGTTTTTCATATTCTGAAGAAATACCTGTAAAATGTGAAATATCACCAGCACGCGCTTTTTTATATACGCCTTTTACATCTCGAGACTCACAAACTTCAATTGGAGCATTGCAATACACTTCAATGAATTCACCTTTGCTAACTAAATCTCTGACTATCTTCCTATCTTTAATGGAAGGATAGATAAAGGCGGTTAAAACGATGATACCTGATTCCATCATTAGCAGACTTACTTCACCTATTCTTCGAATATTTTCTGTTCTACCTTCAGCGGAAAATCCAAGATCTTTACATAGACCACGCCTGACATTATCACCATCCAGAACAAATGTTCTGATTTTGTTTTTATGTAATCTATCTTCTAAAGCATGCGCAATGGTTGATTTTCCTGCACCTGATAACCCAGTAAACCAGATAATGAAACTTTCATGTCCATTCATCTTTTCCCTGTCTTTTCGATAAACAGAGGGCTCATGCCAAACAGTATTTTGTTTGGTTATTACATTCATCAGTTGTAATAATTATCGACCGATACAATGATATTGAAACCCTAACGCTTTCATTTTATTCGGCTCATAAACATTGCGTAAATCAATAAATACAGGTTGATTCAATTTTGATTGAATCAAATCCATATCCAGGTTTCTATACATATTCCATTCTGTCATTAGCACAACGGCATCAACATTATCTATCATTAAATAAATATCATCATGATATTGAATTTCAGCGGGCAATAATGATTTTGCTTCATCAATACCTTGGGGGTCGTGAGCATTTACCTTGCATCCATTTTCTATTAACTTTGGCAAAATCGCCAAAGAAGGGGCATCGCGCATATCATCTGTTTCAGGTTTGAATGTCAAACCTAAAACCGCGATGGTTTTTCCATTTTCATTACCACCAAGTGCGTGACGTATTTTTTTAATCATTCTCGCTTTCTGTGCTTCATTGACTTCAATTACTGTTTCTACAATACGACTCGATACACCATGTTCTTGAGCAGTACGAACTAATGCTTGAGTATCCTTTGGAAAACACGAACCACCGTATCCAGGGCCTGGATGCAGAAATTTACGACCAATACGGCCATCTAACCCCATTCCTTTTGCAACAGCATGAACATCAGCACCAACTTCTTCACAAAGAATAGACATCTCATTGATAAAGCTAATCTTAGTCGCTAAAAAAGCATTCGAAGCATATTTAATTAATTCAGCACTTTCAAGATCCGTTGAGAGTATGGGAGACTCAATTAAGTTAATAGGACGATATAATTCTCTTAATACATTTTCAGCACGTTCATTCTCAACACCAATAACGACTCTATCTGGACGCATGAAATCAGTAATCGCAGCACCTTCTCTTAGAAATTCAGGGTTAGAAGCAACATCAAAATCAGCATCCGGATTTGCTTCAGCAATAATGCGTTTAACATTTCTTGCTGTACCAACGGGCACAGTCGATTTATCAACAATCACTGTATACCCTTTCAAAAAAGGAGCGATATCCTCTACTGCTTGATAGACATAACTTAAATCAGCATGGCCATCTCCGCGTCTTGTTGGAGTACCTACAGCAACGAAAACCAGATCAGCATCTGAAATGCAGTTTTTCAAGTCACCTGAAAAAGAAAGTCGTCCTTGCTTAACATTTTCCTCCACCAAATCATCAAGACCTGGCTCATATATTGGAATACCTCCTTCCAATAATTTTTGCACTTTCGTTTTATCAACATCAAAACAGGTGACATTAGCGCCGAATTCGGCAAAACAGGTGCCCGAAACCAAACCCACATAACCACAACCCAACATAGTGACTTTCATTTATATATTCCTCAATTAATATTAGTTTCTATAAACGAATGAGATTAATATTTTCGGGAGTAGTATCTCTATCAAGAATACTCTTGATATCATAGACGACACCTTCTTTGACTTGCAACAACTCAGAAATGAGCTTCCAACCTTGTTTCACAAAATCATTATGAGGCACAGCAAGAATAACGGCATCAGCTTTATCCAAATCATCAAGCTCTACTAAATCAATCTGATATTCGCTTTTAACATCCTGACTATCAGCGCAAGGATCATAAACCTGAATTGTTACAGGATAATTGCCGAGTTCATTTACTATATCAATCACCCTTGTATTTCGTATATCGGGGACATTTTCCTTAAAGGTTATACCAAGAACAGTAATAACAACTTCATCCAGCTTTTTGCTACTATTCTTTAAATTATCTATTAGGGAATCAGCAATATATTTTCCCATACTGTCATTTATCTCTCTTCCAGACAGAATAACTTGAGGATCGTAGCCCAGTAATGTTGACTTATGCGTCAAATAATAAGGATCGACTCCAATACAGTGGCCGCCAACTAAACCGGGTTCAAAAGGTAAAAAGTTCCATTTAGTACCTGCCGCTGCTAGTACATCATAAGTATCAATATTCATTCGTTTAAATAAAACGGCTAATTCATTCATCAATGCGATATTCAAGTCACGTTGCGTGTTTTCGATCACTTTAGCAGCTTCAGCGACTTTTATAGATGCTGCCATATAGACACCAGCATCAACAACTGACGAATAGACTTTTGCAACTATCTCAAGTGTGTTTTCATCTTGAGCAGAGACCACCTTTTTAATTGTTTTAAAAGTATGTGTCTTGTCACCTGGATTAATACGTTCTGGAGAGTATCCAAGAAAAAAATCTTTACCACTGACTAAACCAGATTCTGATTCCAAAATAGCAGCACATTCTTCCTCTGTTGCACCGGGATAAACAGTTGATTCATAAACGACAATATCTCCTTTTTTTAAAATCTGTCCTACTGTTTTAGATGCTGATAAGAGCGGTTTTAAATCAGGCTTTTTGTTATTATCAATTGGAGTTGGAACAGCAACAATATGAAAATCTGCTTTTGACAATTCGTTTAAATTTGATGTATATAAAACATCAGTTGAACCAAGCTCGTCAAATTCAACTTCACCGGTTCTATCTATCCCATTAACTAATTCATCAATTCTTGTTGAATTAACATCAAATCCAATGACTCGGGATTTCTTTCCAAAGGCAACTGCAACAGGTAATCCAACATAACCTAAACCAATAACAGATATAGTCCGATTTATTGCTTTACTCATACTTTGTAATAATCCTTATACCATTCAATAAATTTCTCTATACCACTTTCAATTGAGGTAGAAGGTGAATAATCAACATAGTCAATTAATGCATCTACATTGGCATAGGTTGCAGGAACATCACCGGGCTGCAGCGGCAAATAATTTTTCTCTGCTTTCCTGTTAAGATTTTTTTCAATTTGTTCGATAAAATACATCAACTCAACCGGTTTATTATTACCAATATTATATAAACGATAAGGTGATTTACTCGTTGCGGGGTCGGGTTTGTCACTATCCCAATCTAGGTTTGGGGTTGCAACATTATCAGCAACCCGAACAACACCTTCGACAATATCGTCAATGTAAGTGAAATCACGTTTGTGTTGTCCATTATTAAAGACATCTATTGATTCACCATTTAGAATCTTTCTGGTAAAAATAAACAATGCCATATCCGGTCTACCCCATGGGCCGTAAACTGTAAAAAATCGTAAGCCGCTAACAGGAATGTTATATAAATGGCTGTAGGTATGCGCCATTAATTCATTCGATTTTTTTGTCGCAGCATACAATGAAAGCGGATGGTCGACATTGTCATTCACACTAAAAGGCATTTGCGTATTTGAACCATAGACCGAACTGGAAGAAGCAAATACCAGATGTTTAACCGGATAGTGTCGACAAGCTTCAAGTATGTTCATGAAACCTGTGACGTTTGAATCAATATAGGCATAAGGATTTTCTAATGAATAGCGAACGCCTGCCTGAGCAGCCAGGTGAATAACATAATCAGGAGATTCAGACTTAAAAATATTATCGATTGCCTCTTTATCAATAATATCTTCTTTATGGAATTTAAAGTTATCTTGATTTATTAATTGCGATAAACGGGCTTCTTTTAAGGAAGGATCGTAATAATCATTAAGATTATCGATACCGATTACAGTATCTCCTCTATTCAGTAGATACCGTGATGTATGAAAACCGATAAATCCTGCTGCGCCAGTTACTAAAAACTTCATATATTTTAACTATTAACCATAAAGACAAAGGGCAAATTATATCACCGAATACTTATCTAACGAATGAATTAGAACTCAAAAAAAAACCACCTTTAAGGTGGTTTTTTATATATGGCGTCCCCAAGGGGATTCGAACCCCTGTTGCCGCCGTGAAAGGGCAGTGTCCTAGGCCTCTAGACGATGGGGACAGATAATTTGTCCAAAAATACTTATTTGGTGGAGCTAGGCGGGATCGAACCGCCGACCTCTTGCATGCCATGCAAGCGCTCTCCCAGCTGAGCTATAGCCCCTATGAAACAACTGCTAACCTCAACAAGGCGGCGACTCTACGTGAGAGCCAGATTGCTGTCAAGATTTACTACGATTTTCAATAAAATCAATACCTTTACGTAACCTGAACAAGCTCTTCTCCTGTCCTAATAAACGTAATGTATCATCAATATTTGGTGAAATACCCGTACCAGTAACGGCTACACGAAGAGGCTGCCCCAATTTCCCCATTTTTATTTCAAATTTTTCTGCCGTTTCTTCAATCGCAGTTTTTATATTCGCGTTATTCCAATCTTGGATAGCCTTTAACGCATCATGTAGTGCTTTTAAAGGTTCTAAGATGACAGGGCGTAAATGTTTTTTAGCTGCGTTTTCGGCATATTCATCGAAATCCTGATAAAAAAGCACGCTCTGCTCAGCCATATCCTTCAAAGTTTCAGTACGATGCTTTTGAACATCGATCAACGCTTCCAACTCAGGACCATCCTCAATAGTTAAATCCATTTTTTTAAAAATCTCAGTCAACGATAATACTAACAATCTATTATCTGCATTTTTTAAATAATGCTGATTTAACCAAATTAACTTTTCCGGATTAAGACTCGAAGCAGATTTATTGACATCCTTTATATCAAACTCAGCAACCATTTCACTAATTGAAAAAATTTCCTGATCGCCTTTGGACCAACCTAGTCGAACCAAGTAATTCAATACGGCTTCTGGCATATAACCCTCATCTTCATATTGTAAAATACTTGCTGCCCCATCACGCTTGGACAATTTTTTACCATCAGGTCCAAGTATCATAGGAATATGAGCATAATTCGGTATTTGCGCACTTAACGCTTTTAAAATATTGATTTGTCTTGGTGTGTTATTTAAATGATCATCACCTCGAATAACATCAGTAATTTCCATATCCATATCATCAACGACAACAGTTAAATTATAGGTAGGCGTGCCATCTGATCGTGCAATAATCAAATCATCTAACTCACTATTTTCAAAAATAACTTTTCCCTGTACTTTATCATCAACAACGACTTGTCCATCTATCGGATTTTTAAACCGGATGACAGTGTTACTGTCATCAATGTTAAGTGAGCGGCAGTGTCCGTCATATCGAGGTTTTTTTCCATTAGTCATTGCTTGATTTCGGATTTGTTCGACGCGTTCTTTTGAACAAGTACAATGATATGCATTTCCGGATTCTAGTAGTTGTTGAATAACTTCTCTATAGCGATCAAAACGCTGTGTTTGATAAAAAGGACCTTCGTCATGCGTTAATCCCAACCATTCCATCCCATCAAGTATTACTTGAACAGCTTCATCGGTAGACCGTTCACGATCAGTATCCTCAATACGCAGGACAAACTTGCCGTTATTATGTCTGGCATATAACCAGGAAAATAAAGCTGTCCGAATTCCGCCAATATGCAATAAACCAGTAGGACTTGGAGCAAAACGTGTTTTTATCATCATTAAATATTATTAATTATTGTTTAATTCCTAATACACACCAATAAGGTGCTATATCAGAGAACTTAATATCTTTTAAACCAGCGTCTTCCATCATTTTTTTTATTTGTACTTGAGTAAAACGATTTTCTAGTCGCGTACCAAATCGATCCAGGGCATCCGTTCTCATTGTATAGAAACTTTTAGCACGATATTCGGTTAACGGAACATTACTAACATCCATTCCCAATTTCTCAATTAACAATGTTAATCTTGCTAATGGGTAATAAACAAAAGCTGCAATAACATTACTCAATGGGTATTTAATAAAAAA
Organism: Pseudomonadota bacterium; assembly: GCA_013112535.1. Lineage (GTDB taxonomy): Bacteria > Pseudomonadota > Gammaproteobacteria > Eutrophobiales > Eutrophobiaceae > UBA7359. Next base: position 210,613 of record JABFGI010000001.1, on the reverse strand, counting down.
AGGCATCTTGGAAATAACACTTCTAAAAACATCAGAACATTTCCAGATGAAGGCAAACCATTTAGGACGATTATCAAAGGCATAATATAGATAAATTAAAAATGGAGCTCCGGATTTTAATTTATCAGTACAGTTTTTTATCGCTTCAGCCGTATCAGGAATATGATGGAGTACCCCTAAAGAATAAGCAAAATCCAGAGAATTGTCTGGCATCGGTAATTCATCAACTTTAGCCAACATAACCTGGCAATTAGTCTTGTCTGCTAAATTTCTTTTCGCAACATTTGCCGCTTTCTCACTCGCATCAATACATATGAGCGTCTTAACTCTATCAGCTACAAATTTCGCCCATCGTCCCGAGCCACAACCAAAATCTGCTCCTATTCCTTTAGTGACTCTTTCATCCCATGAAAACAACTTAAAATAATCTAAAAACTGTTTTTCTAATTCACTAGAATCAACGGTAGACTGATCATAGGCATCCCATTCATCACCAAAATCATCAATAACATTAGAATCGTAATTTTCTTTTGTCATAATAAATAATTACGCTGACACTTCTTTGAATAACCATGGCGTTATTTTTTTTCTACGTTGTTCGTATTCACGAATTTCAGCAGCATGATTTAACGTTAAGCCAATATCATCAAGACCTTCAAGCATCCGTTCTTTTAAACCCGCATCAATATTAAATGAAAATTTTTCTTTATCCTCAGTTTCAATATACTGTTCTTCAAGATTTACAGTAACTTTAAACCCTTTCCTGGATTCAACTGAATTAAATAAAGAATCAATTTCCTCTGCTTTTAATCTAACAGGCAAAAAACCATTCTTAAATGAATTACTATAAAAAATATCGCCAAAACTTGGAGCTAGAACAACTTTCAAACCAAAGTCAGTAATCGCCCATACCGCATGCTCTCTTGAAGAACCGCAGCCAAAATTTTCTCTGGCTAATAAAACTTCTGCTTTATCATACGGTGATTGATTCAATACAAAATCCGGATTGACCTTTCGAGTTTGTTTTTCATTCAATGGATTAGCTGAATCGAGATAACGCCAATCATCAAACAAGTTAGGGCCAAAGCCACTACGTTTAATCGACTTTAAAAATTGCTTTGGAATAATGGCATCGGTATCAACATTAGAACGATCTAATGGTGCAACAATTCCGGTAAATGTTTTAAATTTTTCCATTAGTAATTCCTTACAGTTTTCTTACGTCTACAAAGTGGCCTGCGACAGCTGCTGCCGCTGCCATACCTGGGCTAACAAGGTGTGTACGCCCGCCCTGCCCTTGTCGACCTTCAAAGTTTCGGTTTGAGGTTGATGCACAACGCTCACCCGGTTCAAGTTGATCCGGATTCATACCTAGACACATTGAACAACCCGGTTCACGCCATTCAAAACCGGATTCAAGAAAAATTTTATCCAGTCCTTCTTCTTCAGCTTGATGCTTAACCAAACCCGAACCGGGAACAATCATTGCCAATTTAATATCGCTGGATACTTTTTTTCCTTTCACTACATTTGCAGCTTCACGTAAATCTTCAATACGCGAATTAGTACAAGAACCAATAAACACTTTATCAATTTTGATATCTGAAATTGCTGTTGCTGGTTTTAAAGCCATATACTTTAAAGCGTTCTCAATTCCTTCACGCTTAACATCGCTTTTTTCATGTTCAGGATCGGGGACAACCCCACTAATCGACGTTACCATTTCGGGAGAGGTACCCCAGGTTACTTGTGGTTCAATATTTGCCGCATCTAGCTCAATAACTTTATCAAAATGCGCATCTTTATCACTTTTAAGATCACGCCATAATTCAATCGCTAAATCCCACTCTTCACATTTTGGCGAATAAGGGCGACCTTCAACGTAATCTATTGTTGTTTGATCAACCGCAATTAAACCAACGCGTGCGCCCGCTTCTATCGCCATATTACAAACCGTCATGCGTCCTTCCATTGATAAAGCACTAATTGCGTCACCACCAAACTCAATCGTATAACCAGTTCCACCTGCAGTACCAATTTCACCAATAATCGCAAGTACAATATCTTTTGCAGTAATACCTTTACCCACTCGACCATTAACTTTAATCAACATGTTTTTTGCTTTCTTTTGCACTAAACATTGAGTCGCTAAAACATGTTCGACTTCAGACGTGCCAATACCAAATGCCATTGCGCCTAAGGCACCATTCGTTGATGTATGTGAATCACCACAGACAATAGTCATGCCGGGTAAAGATGCACCTTGTTCAGGCCCAATCACATGAACGATACCTTGTCTTTCATCAAACATATCAAACTTGGTAATACCGGTTTCTTTACAGTTCGCATCTAATGTTTCAAGTTGAAGTTTTGAAATCGGATCTTCAATCACTTCGCGATTTACCGTCGGTACATTGTGATCAGGTACAGCGAGGTTTGTATTCAAACGCCAGGGTTTACGACCTGCCAGTTTTAAACCTTCAAATGCTTGAGGCGACGTCACTTCATGAAGAAGCTGGCGATCGATATATATCAACGCTGTGCCATCTCCATAATCATGTATCACATGATCATCCCAAAGTTTGTCATAAAGTGTTTTTGCCATTATTAAAATCTCATTATTTTTAAATCGTTATTAGTCAGGATTAATTTCAACGACAGTACGTCCTGTCGTTTCTCCTGCTAACATTTTTTTAAACGTATCGGGTAAGCCCTCTAAATCAATCGTATTAGTCACAATCTTATCCAGATGTTTAGGAGCCAAATCAGTCGCAAGTCGTTCCCAAAGTGGTTGGCGATAAGCAGTAGGACAACCAGAAGAAGTAATACCGAGAATACTGACGCCACGTAATATAAAGGGCATTACCGTTGTATTCAACTGACTTCCGCCAGCTAATCCAACAGAGGCAATATTTCCCCATGATTTGGTCGTTCTTGTCAACCAGGCCAGAATATCGCCACCAACATTATCGATTGCCCCGCCCCATTCTCCTTTTTCCATTGGCGGGCCATCCATTTTGATATTATGCCGATCCAATATATGTTCCGCGCCTAAATCGATTAATAATTGATTACTTTCCTGTTTGCCTGTCACGGCAACAACTTCATAACCTAAAGAAGACATTATATCGATAGCAAAATTTCCAACACCACCCGTCGCACCGGTTACTACAAATGGACCCATTTCTGGGATTTGTCCATTTTGTTCAAGGCGCTGGACACATAGGGCGGCCGTAAACCCAGCAGTGCCTATTGCCATCGATTCAAATAAACTCATCGAATCAGGTAAAAAGACGACCCATTCTGCCGGCACTCTCGTATATTCAGAATATCCCCCGTCATGCCCTGTTCCCAGGTCATAACCAGTGGCAAGAACACTGTCACCTTCTTTAAAGCGTTTATCTGTCGATTCAACAACGGTACCAGCGACATCGATTCCAGCAATGCAGGGAAAATTTCTGATTATCTTACCTTTTCCGGTTGCAGCCAGAGCATCTTTGTAATTTACCGAGGAATACGCGGTTTTAATTAAAACATCGCCTTGACTCAGATCATCAACGGTTAGGCTTTCAATACGCCCGATAAGCTGATTATCTTCTTTAACCACTCTAAATGCCTGAAATTCGGTCATTTAACCTCCATCATATTTACAATTTTCTCTTCGCATGAAACAATTCAGCGCTTTCGTAGACTAAGCTACTGACAACATAATAAATAGCATAACAAACGACGCATGTACGACAGAATCGAGCGGCGCATTTTACGAGACTTGAACTGTAATACCAACTAATGAGCTTTTAATAATGAAAAAAATCAGTCTTTTATTAATTATACTATCCACCATTATTACTACACCTGTTCGAGCAGATTTTAATGATGGTGTCGTTACCTACCTGATGGGAGATTACGACAAAGCCTTTACCACCATGCAATCTTTAGCAGAAACCTCCGATCATGGATTCGCCCAATATTATTTAGGCATGATGTATATGAAGGGCCAGGGCGTTGAACAAGATTATAAACTTGCTGGAAAATGGTTTCGTAAAGCTTCGGAAAAAAGCATTCCACAAGCCCAGTACAAATTGGGCAATCTATATTATAGAGGAAAAGGTGTCCCTAAAGATTATGAATTTGCCTATGTCTGGTTTAGCGTCGGAGCTGAACACAAACACAAACTTTCTATGGATGCGATCAACAAAGCAAAAGAAAAACTTTCTGAAGACGAGTTAAAAGAAGCAGACAAACTCATTGCGAAATACGCAAAACAATACGGGCCGAAGGAAGATATCGATCCTAACCAACCAATCAAGATTGATAACGAATAGTTAGAAAATCATCTCATTCGTCATTACTGCACAAGTGGGAATAACGGTATAAATGATGATATGTTTCAGAAATCAATTTTGCGCGATGAGATTAAATCCAGGTTCTTGGAAATGATTGTTTAAAATTGAGTTACTACAACTAAAGATTAGGCGTAATACTCTACATAATGACCCGGACTAGTTCCTTCTTCTAATCCGCTCATTTTATTGACTATGTCATTTAACAGGTTTGCCCGATAAAACTTACTATCAGACAATAGTAATTCCGGGCGTTTGGCAAATTGATTTTGTTTTGAATTAGACTCATCACTTAAGCGGGTTCGTAATTGTTGTTTCTTTTTATTTGCTTCAGTCGCAGTATCTATTTTTTCAATAGCAGAAACCTTACCTCGCGCAACTGCAGAACTATATCTTGCAGTATTTAAATCCAGACGAATTGAGTTTATTCCATTCAAAATAAAGCTACCCTAGGAACGTCGTTTTATTAAATCATTCATATTAGAAAGCGATGCCAAATGAGCATATATTAATTCCATTTGATCCGATTTTACTAACTCTGAAAACTGCGCTGGTTTAAGCGATTTTAATTTTTCCCGACTAACTCCCATAAAACCACCAAGCGTACTCTTTTCTCCACCTGCAAACTCGATATTAGCTTGCATGGGTTCAAGTAAGTCTAGTGTAGACAAGTTTTCGCAAAAAAGTACTGTTAATTGCACATGTGCCTGATAATCTTTAAGAAATTCAATAGCTTGACTTAGTATATCCAGTTGTTGACCTTTCTCATCAAACAACGGTTTTCCTTCTTTTGCTGTGTTGAAGCCTGGATAACTTTCGTCGATGCATACAGCAAAAGTGGATTCTTTTTCATTTGGTGTGGCAAGAATAAATGGATAACGCCTCACGTAAGCTGGAATATATTCCGCTGTCCAGGCGCCTTCATTATCTACGAACAGGTTTTGATTTTTCTCTAATCCCAATAAGGCTACAGGAAACACTTTATCATCAGCACCTTTTGCAAAAACAATAGGGTACTCTTTTGCAATTTGTATGAACTCAATAGCAGCAATATAAACACTATTTGTTTCTTTAGTATGCGTATAGCCTTCTATACCTTCAATATAGAGTTCACTATGACTTTCTTTATTTAATGGAACTACTTTTTTATAAAACAACGGATATATTGAAGTAGCACTATGACTACCAGACTTGTTTTTGGTCATAATAATTATTTTAAGGAGTTTCGTTTATATCTTCTAATTCAGGCAAGTCAGGAAGATCATCCAAATCTTCGTCATCTTCGAGTTCGTCGTCTTCAAATGCTTCTAATTCTTGTATTTGATTTAAGTAATCCAGAAGCTCTTCATTTCTGGCTGATTCTACAGGAAAATCTGTCGCTTCACTTTCAAGTGTTTCATCTAACAAATCACCATCTTCATCTAATGAGCTTTTTATGCCTTTGAGTTTTTCCAAATGACCTGTATAACTTTCACGTTCATCAATATAAGCTGACAATATTTTATCAAATGCAACAGGGTCTTCAGCTTCTTCCTGCTTTAATACCAGGTTATCTATTCGATCATCTAAAGTATTAATCAATTCCTTTATTTCATTTTCTTCAACAGTGAGTGAACATAATTCAACACCATCACATTGAGCAAGAGATAATGCGATTCCCATCCTAATTGATTGAAATACAACCGTTTCATTTTGTAATAAATTTAAATCAGCTTTATCTGCTGCCTCTTTATCTAGAATAGCTGCTGATGAATTAATACTCGCAATTAGAAAAAAAAGACAGGCAATTATTTTCATATTGATCATCATATCAGTGAATATTTAATAATGACTCTACAGAAGAGTCATTCAAACTTATTAAATCACTTCCATAATGGAGTGTTTGTATAGAGTTATAATCATGTGCTTCAGCAGTAAACATTGGAGTTGATTTACCATCCAACATTGCTTCTGTACCCTCAATTAGCAGTTTAATCTGATTTTCAATGAATGCAGCTTCAGATTTAGCTCCCTCTATAATCGTTTCAAGCGCTTCCTGAGTTAGCTCAATACCCGTTGCTTTACTTAATCGTGCTCTTTCATCTGGATTAGCTTTCAAGCTTTCTAACCATTCGATACGGGCTTTTACTGTTTCAAGAACTTTCGCTAATCGTTCAACTTCACCTTCATCGACTTCGCGGTCAAGTAAATCATCCTCATCATCCAGTTCTTCTTCATCAAAATCTTCTTCCTCTTCTTCTGCAGCAAAGAAATCCTGAAGCTCTTGGCGGTAACCACGAAAATCTCGAAGTTCATCATTGAAACCTTCAATTAATTCTTCCAATTTAGCTCGAAGATTGGCATCAGGCTCTTCTGCTAACCGTCTCTCAAGTTCCAATAGACGTGCTTCCAGAGAATTGATCAGGTTATTTAATTCATCCTCAGAGATATTAGGTGCACAACCCTCTTGTTCCTCACACTGTGCTAATGCCAAAGCGATACCCGTACCAATTACACCATATAATTGCAATTCTTCTTCAAACAAACCAACATCAATAAATGCCAGTGTTTCAAGACCTATCAATGACGAAGCAGGGTTAATAGAGAATGCTTGAGTAATACTCAATCCGGTAATATTGACGTTAGCCAGAATAGGTGTTGTATAAAGATTACCATTACCAGATGCCGTCACAAATGACTCAAAGTCAGGATCCGTTACGGCATCAACAAAGTTACTACCACCGTTAAATTCAAGTTCGTCTGTATTACCTTTAGCGACATCAACTTCACCACCAGCAAAATTTAACGTGATATCAGTAGAGTTAACAATGTCATTCGATGCAATTAATTGTGCATCAGGCGCATTAAGAATCACGCCACCAGGATTTGCAGTTATATCACCTGGTAGACCGGCATTAACAATGGCACCAGCGGCAATCATACCTATCGTATCACCAGCCGTAATATTTGCATTAAGATCGATATTACCTGCTAGTAGCGTTAATTCACCACCTGTATTAATTGCTGTAGTTACATCAAGTGTTTCGACATTAATTTGTACAGCTATAGCGCTTGTAAATGGAGAGGCGCCTGCTGTAGTCAATTCCCCACCTATAATCAAGTGGCCTGTAAATCCTGTAACAGTTGGCAGAACAAGATCACCTCCTCCAATAGTTAGATTTGTACCAGGAGTAAGAAGTATACTGCCTGGTATAGTCAATGCTCCACTTCCTGTTACTGAACCTGTGGTCAAAGTCTGGCCGGGGGTATGATTCCAGGTATTATCACTTGAAGTAAGATTAACTACCCCTGCAAATGTCCCGTTAGCAGTAAAAACATTGGTTCCACTGCCACTACGAACAGTTGGCGTATTTGAAAATGTAACCGTAGTCGTACCATCATTAACTGTACCACCAGCAGCTGCATTCAGATTCCAGGTTGAAGTACCAGCAGTACCTACCAACACACCATCACTAGTCATATCAACCGTTTCAACTCTAGATACACCAGTATTAGTACCGTTTAATGTAACAGTGATTGCCGGATTAAAAGTAGCCGAATCACCATCTAAATTACCAGCGCCATCAATTAATCCGCTAAGCGTGCCAGTAGAGACAAGAAATGTATCAGCCGCTACACCACCAGTTAAATTAGCTATGTTGCTCCAGCCACTAGTTTTACCAGTTAAGGTACCAGAGTCAGCACCAGTAACATCGAAAGCATTACCATCTGCATCACCAATAATTGTATTAGTACCAGTACCACCATTTACAGCACCAGTTAAACTTCCTGCATTGGTAAACGAAAACGTATCGTTATTAGTACCACCGGTAACATTTTGGACGCCTGAAAAAGTTAATGTATTTGTGCTTACAAATGTACCACTGTTGCCACCGGTGATATTGAATGTAGAAACTGCATCGACACCGGTTAATGTTGCGTTTGTTCCCGTCAAGACCTGTATACCATCAAAGTTCGCCGTGACATCCGCCTCTGTACCTGCAAACCCATCTGCATCCGATCCGGTTAAGGTCACAGCTGTAATCAAGTTGCCTTGTAATACGTCTGCACCCACTTCACCGTCAATGGCACCCGTTAAGGTTGCATCAATATCAAAATTATCCGCGCCTGCACCACCACTTAAATTACCAGTATGTACACCAGTAACATTAAAGTTATCTACGTTAGAACCACCCAGAAGGTTTTCAATATTTGAAAAAGCAAGATTAAATCCACCAGTTGTATACTGCGTACCACCACCATTCACGGTCCATGTTGATACCGCATTCTGTCCCGTGATTTGGTCTGTTTGTCCTCCTGTTGTACTACCGCGCACATCATCAACAGTTACAAAACCACCTGTAATACTTGCTTCTGTTCCTGTGTACCCATCTGCTGTTGAAGCTGTAAGCACTATATTCCGTGCAGTGGTATAAGCATTCCAATTAATAATGTCTGTGCCGGTACCGCCTGTTAAAGAACCACCCACTGTACGTGTATCAGCAAAAGTAAATGTATCATTCCCACCAAACCCATTTAAAGAACCGGTCCAATTCTGATTTATAGCAAAGACATCAGCGCCGGAATCTCCAACAGTAGTTGTTCCATCATCAGTGGCATTAGTACCATCGATATTATTAATATTTGTCAGGTTAGTAGCACCTGCACCACCAGCTGGAGTAATGGTGACGGAAGTTCCTCCAGTAATTGTAAATGTATCGACGCCTAAGCTGCCTGCCAGGGTATTCGTGCCACCTCCTCCGTTAATACCACCCGCTATGCGTGCAGTTGCATTATTTTGAAAGACAAATACATCATTTGCAGAGCCAGCAACAACATCGAAATTGGCAAATGTATTCGCACCGATCAATGCTAACGTAGTACCATACGTACCTGAGTTTGCACCCGTGATATTCCAGAAAGTATTAACATTAGGCCCAGTGAATGTACCTAAACCATTACCTGTAAAAGAATTAATATTATCAAAACCAGCCGATATAAGTGCTGCATCGCCTGCATTACCTGTAAAAGTTCCTTGTGACCCATCCGTAGAACCTGCGCCAGTAATATTAATTGTTTCATTTAATGCGGAACCACTATAGTTGATGGCATCAGCTCCATTACCACCATCCAGACTACCAATAATTGTATAGCGGTTCGTACCCGGAGGTGCTCCTGTTGGAGTACCAAAATTAAATGTGTCAGCACCGGTACCAGTAACAACATTACCCGTTAAACCAGTTCCCGCGCCTACATTTGCAAAATTAAAAATATTGTCACCATTACCACCGGTTAAATTACCCGTATGATTTGCAGTAACGGTATAAGTATCTGCAGCGGATCCACCTGTTAAGTTTTCAACACTCGAAAGATTTATTATTCTGCCAGCACAAGCAGCACCTGCATCACAGTAGCGATTGCTACCATCAATTTCAAAAGCAGCAACAGAATCCCTGCCAGTAAATGTATCTGTACCAGCTGAACCAGTTAAATCGGTAATATCATCAATCGTACCGATAATCTGCGAAGCACTGCCTGCAGCTCCGGCAAAACCTGTAGTTCCACCAAGTGCATTTACAGTGACTGAGATAGGACCAGCTAGTGCAGCATAATTAAGAGTATTTGTACCCGCTTGGCCATCAACATTGCCTGATAATGAACCGCCAGTAAAAACAAAATTATCTGTATTAGCATTACCAGTTAAACTACCAAAATTATTAAATGTAATAACTTCAGCACTATTATTTAATGTACCTGTATTTAGAGCAGAAACAGTCCACGTGTTGACCGTGTTACTACCTATCAACGTATCATTCGTACCTTGACCGTTTACAGTACTGGTACCCCCAACCGTTAAGGTTGCTGCTGAAAGATCTAATATAGCCGCATCATCAGCTCCTCTATCAACATTTAATACTAAATTCTGACCAACATTAATCGTTCCGACTGTTAAACTATTCGCATCATTAACAGTAACTGCATTTGCACCACTGTTACTGAGTGAAACAGTTCCTGTAAAATCATTCGCATTCTGAGTTAACGTAATCACTCCTGCACCAGCATTAAATGCTGTTGCTCCTGCACCTGCCGCTTGTGTGATTGCCCCACCTGTTTGTGTAATACCAACTGCATTCGCTGTAAACGTGCCTGAACCGACACTCGATGTACCAAAGTCCAATGCATTAACGTCAGTGATGGAAACGTTGTTTGCGCCACTATTATTTAAACTAACCGCACCAATAAAATTATTAGCACCTTGTGTAAGCGTTATAACACCAGCGCCAGCATTGAATGTCGCTGCTCCAGCACCTGCCGCTTGCGTAAATGCACCACCCGTTTGTGTTATACCGACTGCATTTGCAGTAAAAGTTCCGGTTCCAACTCCAACGACTCCAAAATCTAATGCATCAACATCAGTAATCTGAACGTTATTATTACCGCTATTACTGAGAGCTACTGCTCCAGTAAAATTATTGGTTCCTTGCGTTAAAGTAATAACACCTGCTCCAGCAGTAACATTTGCCGTTGATGACAAGATAGTTCCAGCTGATTGTGTGACACCCACACCTGTCAAAGTCAAACCAAAACCAGCAACATCAATACCCGCACCTATCGCCAATACCCCGCCAGTTGTCGAAATGCTTGCTGTTCCGGTGGTGTTATCAATAGCACCTGTCACATTCAATCCAGCCGCGTTATCATTCAACGCAAATGCTCCGTTACTTGTAAACGTACCAAGGTTTGTTATTACGTTATTGCCACCCAATGTAATTGTACTAGCTGTGTTACCTGTTAATGTATTTGTCGTAATAATTCCAGTCTGTGTTACTGCACCCGTAATATCACCACCTACACCCAATATAACTGTACCAGTTGCGCCGACACCTGTTGTAACATCAGCTAATGAAACTGTAGTAGCGTCTCTTACTGTTACAGCTGTACCGCTAACACTCGTCGTCGTTAACGCTCCTCCCAAATTAATTGCGCCCGCAGTGCCATCAACTAGGATTGTTCCTGAACCACTATTAACCACACCTGCCGCTGTGCTAGTAACGCCAACACCAGTCAAACTAATTGCACCACTAGTCGATGAAATTGCAGCATTTGCTGTCAACAGACCACCGGAAGTTAAGGTCACCGTACCTGCACCATTTGCAGTAACCACACTGTTTACATTTAAAGTACCAGCAGTGTCGACATTAATATTTCCATTTCCAGCCAACGTACGTACACCTGTTCCTGCAATAATTAAGTTGGCTGTATCCTGCACAAAAATGTCACCTGTTGTGCTATTCGTTGCAACCAAGGTTCCAATAGTCGTATCAATATCGGCCGCACCTGTCGCACCGATACCTTGCGCTGCTACCAGAGTGGCTGTACCTGTAGTTGTTAAATTAGCTGTTTCTGCTGCAGAAATATCGGTGATCGCACCAGTATTGTTTGTGTCTGAATCAGCTGTCACATTAATTGCACCAGATCCACTACTCAAAGCGCTTAATGCTACATCGGTTGTTGCAGAGTAAGTCGCTATACCAGCACCGGTTGTACTCGTCGTTGTACCATTTGCCATTGTAATGGCACCGTTATCTGCAGTTACATTAACCGCTGCACCGGTTGTGGTACTGATGTTACCGCCTGCGTTCTGATTAATGCTGTCTCCGGTAATGTCAATCTGGCCAGTCGTTGAACTTACTGCAGCATTCAATCCGACTGTTCCCGCATCAGTATTTAACGTCACCGTACCTGAACCGTGTGCAGTCACAACACTATTCGCTGTTAATACACCTGCATCAACGTCAATATTGACATTGCCATTACCTGCTAAGGTACGAACACCTGTACCACCAATGATTAAACCATTTGTTTCCTGAATAACAATATTGCCACTCGTATTATTCGTTGCGACTAATGTTGTTAAAGTCGTATCAATATCAGCTGCGCCACCAGCAGAACCAATACCTGTCGTCGCCGATAATGTCCCTGTCGAACCAATAATGTCGACCGCTGCATCACTTGTTGCATCAGTAATCGAACCAGCTGTTGCCGTAACGTCCACAGTGTTAAGCGTTCCACCTGTACCAGACGTCAATAAACCCAGTGCCATATTTCCAGCTGTTGCTGACGCACTGATCGTTCCGTTATTAGTATCTATCCGGGTTGTACCATATGTACGCAAACCACTGCCTGTAGTACCTGTTAATGTGATATTGCCGCTCGTTGTTGCGTCGATCAATGTTACTGATGTCGCATGGTTTCCTGTCAAGCCGTTCGCCGCGACGGCATCATTCAATAAGTTAATATCAATGCCACCGGTCGTACTTGTGGCATTTGTCAATGTGTTTGTATTCACATCGATAGAACCATTAGCACCCTGTCCGATTCCCGTCGATGCATTTAAGATCACCGTACTACCAATCAAATCTGCTGTGGCATCGCTGGCATTATCTGTAATCGCGCCTGCCGTCGCAGTCACACTCACTGTTCTTGCAGTACCATTAGTACCAGCAGTTAATTGACCTAGAACCATATTACCTGTCGTTGCTGTCGCACTAATTGTTCCGTTGTTTGTATCTACCAATGTATAAGTGCGTGCGCCGCTACCTGCCGTACCTGTTAAGGTAATATTGCCGGCCGTCGTAGCATCCGCCAGCGTCACTGTCGTCGTGTGGTTCGCCGCTAAACCATTTGTCGCAACTGCGCTATTTAAAAGGTTTAATGAAATCCCACCCGTTGCGCTTGTCGCACTTGTTACTGTATTAACGTTTAAATCGATTGAACCGTTTATGACACCAATCCTTGTTGTTGCACTTAAGGTCGCTGTCGAGCCAATAATATCTGCTGTGGCATCATCAGCGTCATCAATAATACCGCCCAGACTTGTTGTAACGTTGACTGTATTTGCGGTACCACCTGTGCCCGCCGTTAATACGCCTAACACCATATTACCGACAGCAGATGAAGCACTGATTGTTCCGTTGTTTGTATCCACCAACGTATAGGTGCGCTGTCCACTACCTGACGTACCCGTTAAGGTAATATTGCCACTCGTCGTCGCATCTACTAACGTCACATCTACCGTGTGATTCGCCGTCAACCCGTTCGCCGCACCTTGTAATAAGTTAATATCAATTCCACCGGTAGCACTTGTCGCACTCGTCAATGTCGTCGTGTTCACATCGATAGAACCATTTGCACCCTGTCCGATTCCCGTCGATGCACTTAAGGTCACAGCACTACCGATTACATCAGGCACGGCATCATTGGCATTGTCTGTAATTGCACCTGCCGTTGCTGTTACATTCACTGTATTTGCTGTGCCAGCCGTACCAGCCGTTAATACACCCAACGCCATATCGCCCGCTGTTGCTGCTACACTGATAGTGCCTGCATTCGTATCTACTAATGTATAAGTGCGTGTTCCACTACCAGCCGAACCCGTTATTGTTATATTTCCACTCGTCGTTGCATCGACTAAAGATGCAGTCACGGCATGATTTGCTCCTAAACCAGCTACTGCGGCTGCATCATTTAATAAGTTTATTGCGATACCATTTGTTCCACTAGTTGCAGATGTTAAGGTTGAAGTGTTTACATCTATTGAAGCATTTGCACCTTGACCTATACCTGATGCAGCACTTAATGATGTAGTCACACCAATGACATCAGCGATTGCATCATTTGCTGTTGCATCAGTAATTGCAGCTGCTGAAGTAATGGCTATAGAACCCGTCGCACCACTACCCGTTACTGAACCAAGTAAAACATTACCGCCAGTTGTTGTAGTTAAGATCACATCACCGTCAGCGCCACCCGCTGTAACAGTAGTCGCCGTCAGGTTAGCATTGTCATTCGTAATCGTGATATCACCAGCCGTCGTCGTCGCACTCGTCACTCCCAGAGTCTGTCCGCCGGTCTGATCAAACGTTATCGTGCCCGTACCCGTCGTTAAACTCGTTGCCGTCACGCCCGCTGTCGCTAACGAATCTATATCAACATTATTAGCAGTGGAATCAGCTGAAACATTTGTTGTACGAATAGTGATTTCATCCGCATTACCAATTCCTGCCGTTGCATCTAAATCAATTGTGCCTGCAATAATATCTAGACCGCTTAAATTAACATCAGCAGCAGCATCTTCTATTGCACCTGCTGTCGCCTGCAACTTAACTGTTCCTGAAGTTTTAACATCAATATCTGTAGCATTATCAAAATTAAGATTAATTGCTGTTGCTCTAAGATCGAAATCGAAGGCATTGGCGCTGGCCACAATACCAAAAGTATTGTCATCAAAAGTAAATGTATTATTTGTTACACCTAAATTGATTGAATTTACCGTGCCAGCACCAACAATTGAACCATTTAATTGTGATGAAGTAACAGCACCATTAATGAAATTTATAAAGACATCCTGACCACCTGTTATCGTGACATTTAGATCAGGAGTCCCAGTATTATTAATGTCTAAATACTCAACAGGTATTGGCGTTGCTGCACCCGTAGCACCAATATCGTTGTTACCACCAGCAGTTATATTAATATTTGCCGTTCCACCACCATCAGCAGTAATGCTAGATAAAGTGGAATCCACACCATCATCGGTAATCGCACCATCATTAGTCGTTAATGTAACGATTGCATTTGCCGCTGCCGCATCAACAGTTACAACTTGCATTGTCCCAGCACCAGTTGTAACAACACTGGTTGTAGTCCCCGTACCTGCGTTATCAACTTTTGTTAATGTAATTGCATTAGCTTCTGAAATTAGAACATTGTTAGAGCCAGTGTTATCAAGATCCAGGCTACCAACACTCGTTTCAATGGCATCTGCACTACCTACGCCACTTACAGCATCGATAACCAATGCCCCCGTTGCACCGGTCGTTATATTATTCGTACCAGCATTAGCATCGATAACTGCACCGCCAGTGCTAATATTGACTGCTTCACTACCTCCTGTTGTGCTGTTGCTTGTCGTAGTAACTTGTCCTAATGTAATACTACCTGTAGTTGCATTCAGATCGATAATGTCATCGCCAGCATTAAAGACTGTATCGGTGTCCATCGTGATTGCATCGGCCGCATTAACTTCTATCTCACCACTCGTAGTCGAGACATCACCATCTGCCCCCAACACCACATCATTACCTGCACCGGCACTAGCCAGAGTTACTTTTCCATTTACTGAACTGACTCCGTCATTAACAATTAAATTTCCACCCGTTGCACTTAAGGTAACTGTGCCTCCACCCGTAGTTGTCACGACATTGACTGGACCACTACTTAAAACAGTTAATGCTCCAGCTAGTGTACTTGCACTAACATTACCTGCAGTTGAGGTTATAGATGAAATTGCCATTTGATTAGCATCAACCAAGGTAACGTCATTTGCATCAACAACAGTGACTGCATCACCGGAGTTACCCACATCGAAATCATTATTTACCGCATCAAGCGCAATATCATTTGCAGTATCGGCACTTAGGCTAGTTGTTCCAGTTACTAATAATCGTCCCGCCCCTGTATCAGTTATATCTCCACCGGTATTGGTATTATTGGCATCAGCATCAACATCCAGGTTGGCACCAATGGTTGTTACGCCTGTAAATGTAATTGCACCGTCTGCATCAATATCAGCAGATCCAGTTGTTGTAACAGTTCCAAAAGACACACCATTGGTATCATCAATACTTAAATTACTTGAATTTACAACTACAACATTTGCCTGAAAATCATTTGAGGTATTATCCAAGGTAATAAGATTAGCTGTGGCGCCAGCATCTAATGTAGCAATACCACCTATGGTTAATTGCCCCGCACCAGAATCAGTAATCGCTGCACCAGCACCACCATTAACATCAGTATCAACATTCAATGTCGTACCAATCGATGTTGCGCCTGTAAACGTTACAGTACCAGCAGTATCGATATCAGCAGCGGCCGCCGTTGTTACTGCAGCAAACTGCAATGAATCTGTTCCATCGATGGTTAAATTATTTGCATTAGTAACAGTTACATTACCATCAACATCATTCGCTGCGTTATCAAGCGTAATATTATTTGCCGCGCCTGCATTTAGCGTCAGTGACGTCGCTATATCTAGCTGGCCACCAGTATCTGTAATTGCGCCGCCCGCACCATTCGCTGTTGCATTAACATCCAGTGATGACACCGTAACCAATCCGGAAAAATCAACAAAACCACCTGCATCGACATCCATGCCTGAAGTCGTAGTCACTGCACCAAATGTAATGCTGTCCGTATCATCTAGACTAACACTTACAGCGCTGGTTATAGTAAGTGCATTACCACCATTCGCTGCATCGAAATCATTCGCAGTATTAGTCAATCCAATATTGCTTGTACCTGAATCCAATGTAGTAGTGGTTTGAACCGTTACTTGACCAGTGCCCCCGTTGTCATGAATCAATGCACCCGTACCTGCATTGGCATGTGAATTTACATTTAAACTTGAACCAAATGACGCAACGGCATTAAAAGTAACATTACCACCTGCATCTATATCCGCTGCGCCTTGTGTCGTTACTGCACCAAATGTAATGGCATTGGCATCGTCAACTGTCAGGGCATTTGCATTTGTTACAACTAACGCATCACCACTATTACCTACGTCAAAATCATTCGCAGTATTGTCTAGAGTAATATTATTAGCTGCAGCCGCATCTAATGTTGTACTGCCCGTTACAAGTAGTTGACCACCTGTATCTGTAATCGCACCGCCCGCACCATTTGCATCTGTATCTACGTTAAGGTCTGTACCGATCGTCGCAACACCAGTAAAATCTACTGCACCACCGGTATCAATATCAGAAACTGCTGCCGTTGTTACAGCTCCTAATACAAGGGCATTTGCATCATCTATTGTCAGGGCATTTGCATTCGTAACAATAAGTGCATCACCGCTACCACCAACATCAAAATCATTTGCTGCATTATCTAGAACAATGTTATTAGATGCTGTTGCATCTAAAGTTGTACTTCCGGTGACAAGTAATTGTCCGCCAGTATCTGTAATGGTACCGCCAGCACCATTCGCGTTAGTATCAACATCAAGGTTGGTACCAATTGTTGCGACGCCAGTAAAGTCAACTGCACCGCCTGAGTCTATATCAGCAGCCGCTTGTGTGGTTACGGCAGCAAACGAAATCCCATTTGCATCATCAATCGTTAAATTATTTGAGTTGGTAACAGTGACGTTACCTTGAAAATCATTACCTGTGCTATCTAATGTAATATTATTTGCAGCACCAGAATTTAAAGTTGTGGTACCTGTAATTGTAGCTGTACCAGTATCAGTAATATTACCAGCCACTGTTGTTAAATTTAGAGAAGCAGCAGCAAAACCTCCTGCTGCAATATCCACGGCATCAGCATCGGTATAAGTAACATTTGAAGTACCTGTTGCTGAAAGATTCGCGTAGTTATTCGTATTACTACCTAAGGTAACAGTACCTCCATCCTGAAAAGTAAGATTCGTACCGGTAATCGTATCTGCAAAAGCGGTACCCTGTGTAACTGTTCCACCACCACCAATTGTTAATGATGTCGCAGTGATCGTATCAGCTGTAGCATCTGTACCGCTATCATTACCAAGTTGAATGGTTGTATCAGCGATTATTGCCACATTGAGATCAGCTGCACCACTTGTAAAATCAATATCGGTTCCATCTTGAAATGAAGTCGCGACCATTGTTATGGTTGAACCACTGGCATCAGTTGCTCGACCAAATGTAATCGTCCCAGATGTATTAAATAGATCAACCTCAGCTTGAGAAAATTCATCTCCAAAAGTTAATGGACCTGAGAGCTGATCTTCAGCAATAAATATATTGCCTGCTCCTGTATTAATTGCTCCAGTAATAATAAAATCTTCTGCAACTAGATTTAATGTTCCACCATTGGTTTCTATTGTTTGAGATATCGTTAAATCACCAGCACCGCTACCATCAGCATCAGCATTTAATGTTAGATTTAATGTATCACCACCGGCAGTACCATCAGTAATTGAACCACCGGTAATATTTATATTGTTATCTGCTGCGAGAGTTAAAGTACTTGTTCCAATCCCGTTATAATCAAGGGCAGCACTTAAAGTGATATTGTTAGTCGCCTGAAGTATTAAACTTGTACCTGTTAAAATTTCAACTACATCTGCAGTACTGATTGTTTGCGAGCCAGCATCTTCCAGTGTTGACCAAATATTATCACCCGTACCGCCTGCATTATTTGTAAAAGCTAAAAGACTAGCTGTTGAACCACTGTAAGCTACAGCACCTATGTCAATATCGGTTGGATCGAGCAGAAGGGTTCCTGTCTCACCATTTTGAGCAGTCGTGTCTGCACTACCTAAGAATATCAGGTTTTCTTTACCAGAGACTTCAACAAAACCACCATCACCATCAACTGTGCCTCCAGTTGCACTTATCTCACCTAGATAGGCAGTTGTATCATCAGCCCAGACGATGACCTTACCCCCATCACCGTCATTTATAGCATCTGCTTTTATAGAAGTATTTTCTCCAACGTAAGATAAGCTAGCATTTTGAATAGCCGAATTATTACCCTGATAATCACCACCTATTAATATTTCGCCGCCGCCCTTTTCACCTGATGCATCAATAGCTGAGTTATTTAGTAAAGCAACCTTGTCACCAGTGATTTGAATTTTGCCGCCTTCATCAGATGATGAAACGGCTGTAAGAAGTGCGTCTTCTGAGATGATTGCCGTATCACTAGCATAGATTTCGATCGTCCCACCATCACCTGAATCAGATGAGGCATTAAGCGTGCCTGTATTAATAAGTGAGTTACTTGAACCGCTTGCAACAAGTTTTATCGTGCCCCCACTGTTGTCAATTTTACTGGCACCGATAACACCACTGTTGTTAACGACATTAGTGAATACATCTTTTGCAGCGCTGCCTTTTAATAAAACAGAACCGCTATTGATCGTGCCTGAATTTGATACCGCACTTTCGAGACCTTGCGTGTTTTGCAGAACCTCTTCATCGATGGCGAATTGCATTAAGCCATCGCCATCAAAGTCCATTGTCACTTTTTTACCGGCAACTAAATTAACCTGGCCAGCTGTTGCTAATATTGTGCCTTCATTACTAACTGCACCACCAATTAAACTGACTGAACCGCCCGTTGCGGCTTGTATCGTGCCGCGGTTTACAACCAGACCACCTTCTGATCCATCAGGATTAACATAGGTATGATTACCATTTTGAAAACCTTCGTTATCGGAAGGTTTTAAACTCGTCGCGACTAATGAGTTAACATTAACTGTCGCACCTTGACCAATGACGATCCCGTTTTGGGCAAAAAGCGTTACGTTACCGACAGAATTAAGACTACCTAAAATTTGTTCAGGTAAAGCTCCACTGCTTGTACTGTTTAACGTGTAATGTGCATTTTGATTCTGAAGAATATTGACCGTTTGTTGTGCGCCGATTGAAATTGTTGAAGTCGTACCGAAACCATTAGCTGTGGGCGAGTTAATATCAGCATGGTTGCCATTGTTTGAATGAGAAATTGTCGAATTACCAGAATTAAAATTTGGCAATACTTCTGCTGCAAATGCTCCGCTGGCAGACAGGCCAAATAAAAGGCCTGCAGGTAGAGATGTTCTAATGAACGAAGTAACAGGGTTAAGCTTAACTGTTGGGCGAACGATTTGTGCCTGTTTAAATACAGAAGACTTTATCTTAGTCTGCTTGCCTGTTTTTCTCTTTTGTTTCATTTTTTTCCTTCAGATTGTGATGGTGACAATCCTCTGCACCATGAAACACAACCCCCTTGATACCAGATTTTAGGCCAAGTTACTGTGACTCAGTTCACATCAATATCTGGTTTATTATTGTTAATTTTTCTCGATTGCTCAACTTATCAATCACTTAAATCATTTACTTAAATTCGATTAGAAACTGTAAGTAAAATCACCCCAAATATGCGATTGTCTACCATCGCTAGGGACGTCTGCTCCCAGTTCTGTTGCCCACATCAAACGACTATCAATAGATCCGGGTAAATTAAACCGTAAACCCATACCGACACTTTTGAAATTCACCCAACTACCCGAGGTATTTCGATCTGTCGCAGTATTAATCGCATCATTTTGTTGCCCCATTGCAAAATCGTAAAATACTGAAAACTGTAGTAACTCGCCCCACGTTCTATTTTTAAATGCCGGCTTATCAGCAATAAAAGGCGCATTAAAGATGTATTCAAAAGAGAAGAAATACGCACGGTCAAACAAACCTTGCGCATCAGGAAAACCTCTTACATTTTCAGGCCCACCAACTGAATACTGCTCAAGCGCAGCAAGTATATCATTTGACCATTGGAATTCGGTTTTAAATAGCAGTGATTGGTTTTTAGTAATTAATTGTAAGCGTTGATAGTTTGCTGAAATTTTATCAAATTGTCCTGAGGCTAATTCATTTGCTTCATTACCACGTCTACTGGTTCGACTTTGAGCTGGCCCGGCAATTTGATCGCCACTAGAGCCCATAGCACCTAAAATATCATTAAAACCCCGACTATATGTAACAGTCGCGAAGTTCAAACCACCACCAAAATTTTCAGAAGTATCTTTACTAAACAGTTGTACAATAGGTCGAAATGGATGAAACGTATCAACAGAGTCAAAATTTAACTCAATTGCCAGTACTGCCAATCGATCTATATTGGTTTGCGCAGAATTAGTAGTTGTTCTT
Source organism: Pseudomonadota bacterium (assembly GCA_013112535.1). Lineage (GTDB taxonomy): Bacteria > Pseudomonadota > Gammaproteobacteria > Eutrophobiales > Eutrophobiaceae > UBA7359. Next base: position 189,552 of record JABFGI010000001.1, on the reverse strand, counting down.
GAAACTTTACGTGCCAAAGAAACATCACCCGAAAGATTTTTTTGCCTGCTTCTGATAAAAGATTTTGATAGATAGATTGATTGATTTGTTGTTTCCGCTGCAATCAAACTCGACGCGAAGGTACCACCAATATCAAACCTGTTTTTATACGCACCTGCTCCAAAAGTAAAACCTCTACCAAGAAAACGCTGATAATCAAGCGACCAGTAATCATTATTTTTGGGATTATAGGTTTGTTGATATGTTGCTGAAATCTTATCAGCGCCACCGGTAGGATTATTCCAGTCGACTGTTGTTCTAAAACGGTTACGACCCGTTTCTTGTAGGCCATGATTATCTGCACGATAAGCAACGTCGTACCATTTTTCTTCCTGAACCTTGAGAACAATGTCCGCCTCACCAACTTTTTGCCCAGGTTGAAACACGCCGAAAACACTTAAACCAGGATAATCAGTTAAGGTTAAAAGTGCAGCCTCGGTAGTTTCTTGCGTGACAGGTTCGCCTACCAAATGAAGAAATGGTTTTCTCAAAACTTCTTCACTATATTTTTCGTGACTTTCGGCTAAGACTCGACCAAGCCGCCCTATGAAAATTTGTATATCGACAATACCGCCTGAAACAGTTTGAACCGGAATAACGGCTGTCGAAAGTATCAATCCCTTTGATCGATAATATCGTGTTACCGCATCAGCAACTTCTTGCAAATTACCAATACTAAAACCTTGTTCTGGCTGGTCTTCTTTAAGTTTGTTGAGAATCGTATTCTGAATTTCATCGATGCTAACGCCAAACTTAGGTAAATCTTCTGCATCTAGCAACCTAAATTCTTTGACAGAGACAAAAGGTCCCTCTTCAAGATCAAAAGGACGATCAATAACTGCTGGAATATCAACAATATCTCCAGCAGGAACAGGTGATTTTTCAGGAGCAATTTCAGGTTGAGGACGTACTGCGCCAGGACGCGCCGAATCCGGCAGTCCCAATGGTCCCGCAATGGATAAATCACTAAGAAACAGCAAAGAAAGCACAATTAATAAATTGCGCACTTCCCCCCATTTAATTTTTATTGACTTATTTAACACAAATAATCATTTATTATTCAGTTACTTATCATATTTCATAACACCACCTTACCAACGAAACTTATAGAATTGGCAAGATAGTATTTTTAACTTCAGAACTATATCAATTTAAGGCACATGGAGCAAAGAAATATTGTTGATAATTAAAAGCAATTAATTACGATAAATAATTGATAGTTATTATATTTTGAAGATACATCTACAAAAAAAAAGGTGTTGCGTAAAAGCAACGATTTTATTTGTTTCACAAAAAGTGAAGTTGTTTTATTGAAGCATTTAATTTGTGTTCGTTTTCAGCCTCAAACGCCATTCTTCAAGTTTTTTATCAGAAATATCCTGAGGATATTCTTTTCTGGCTTGGGTAAAGATTGCACTTCTTAATTGCGTATTTGCCTGTTTAACCAATAATTGCCGAATTTGCGGCTTTACTTGTGATAATTCAAGCGTTTCTGCTTGCAAAATTTTACCTCGTTTTAATATATGGATACCTGACTCCGACTCAACAGGTTTACTCAATTCACCTTCCTTTAATTTTAAAAGGGGTCCTTTCATCTCAGGCAATAAATCTCCTGTTTTTAACAATCCCATGTAGCCGCCCAGAGCCTTACTCTGCTCATGTTCAGATTGAGAAAGAGCTATATTTGAATAATCCGTGTTTCCTTTCTTGATATCAGAGATTATTTTGTTAGCCTTTTTCTTTAATGCTGCAATTTCTTTAGCGTCCGCTTTTTCTGATTTTTTGAAAAAAATCTGCCAGACGTGAATTCGCTCAGGAACAACAAACTGTTGTTTGTTTGATTCAAAATATTCGGAAATCTGTTCATTGCTTGGAAAATTTTCTGGTAATTTACTCGCCACCAGCCGATTCAGGTAAGCTTCACGTAAAATGTTTTCTGCTCCACGGCGCATTAAAAACTCAACATTACGGTCTTGTTCTACTTTATTTGCTATTGCCGCAGAAACTGTTGACTGATTATTTGCTTCACTTTCAATGACTTGCTTAAACAGGTTTGAATCTTCCAGAATTTTTGAGCGTTCTTGCCCATTCATATTTGCGATTAGCAATGACACATAATCCAAATCAACTTGTTGATTTTGTGTCGCGTTATTATTTGCTGTCTGGGCCCAATCTCCCTTTCCTTTTGATTCTTTTTGACTCGAAATTGTTTTCTTTTTTTCTTCAGGTTCAGTTTTCTCCAAACCGAGCAATTCTTTTACAGATATCGCCGCGACTTGTGAGGTTTGAGAAACGATAAAAATCAGTCCGATAAATAAGATGGCCGACAGAGTTTTAATATTTTTGAGCATCACGTAAACAAACAGAGTTTTTATTGAAATAAAAAGTCATCTTATCATCTTAAATTACTAATTTTTATAAAATCTTGGCCTAGACCTTATTTTACCTGTTAACTTTATGTTGTAATATGACGACTTAATATTACTGAATAGCTATTATCGCTTATCAATTTAAATTACAGTAATCCTGACATACAAATTAACTTTTTTAAAATTGAAATTATAGATATAGACTAATAATGATAATGGCAGATAGACATGACTATTCATGCTATTATCTCTATGTTTTTAAAGAATAATCATAACAAATAATATGTCACCAAAAACGACAAATCTTGCCACCATGTTCGCTGATATCAGCGGTAGTACCCGTTTGTTTGAAATTTTAGGTGATGCAACTGCCAGAGTTACTGTTTCTGATACCCTGGAATTACTAACAAAAGTAATACACCTGCATAACGGAACTGTCATCAAAACGATTGGTGACGAAATTATGTGTACTTTTCCAACAGCTGATGACGCTGCTAATGCAGCAACTGAAATGCAGGAAACGTTAGAAGACGCTAATGACATGCGTGAAGAAGGTAATCCTGAAATAAAGATTAGAGTTGGTATGCATTTTGGTCCGGCTTTATTGGAAGGGGGCGATGTATTTGGTGATGCGGTCAATGTCGCGGCCAGAATGGCAGCTCAGGCTAAAGGTGGACAGATCATCACGACAAAATCGACTGTCGATTTGTTACAGCCAATTATGCGCGCCAGTACACGATTTGTTGATCGAGCGCCGATTAAAGGCAAAAAAGAAGATATCGAAATCTTTGAAATTATCTGGCAGGAAGAAGATGTTACTCGAATGGCGACGGGTATGTTGCAGGAAATGCCCAAAATTCCTCAGGTCTCTCTTGAAGTAAGTTATGGTGGTAAAACTGTAGTGCTAGACCAGAATAAACAAGGATTAGTTATGGGACGAAGCCAGGCTTGTGATTTGCCGGTTAATGAAAAACTGGCTTCAAGACAACATGTACGTATTGAATTACGACGTAATAAATTTTTTATTATTGATCAAAGTACAAATGGCTCACACATTAGTATGGATAATGCGGAAGAAGCATTCTTAAGACGAGAAGAAATGCATATTTCTGGTAATGGTCGAATCAGTCTTGGAAAATCTTTTTCCGAAGGACCGACTGAAGTTGTTACTTTCGTACTCAAATCAACTTAACTAAATGACTGCATCTAATCCAAAAGGCAATACAGAGTCTCTTTCTTGGCATTCGTACGGTATAACGAATGTTGGAAAGGTTCGTAAACATAACGAGGATTCGCTACTGGAAAGATCCGAAGCTGGTATGTGGGTCGTTGCCGATGGCATGGGTGGGCACGATGGTGGTGATGTTGCCAGTCAAATGATTGTTAATTCCCTGAAAAAAGTACATGAAGGAATTTCTTTAGAAAGATACATTGATGATGTTGAAGACAAGTTAATCGACGTTAATAAAAAATTAATTCAGAAAGCCAGCGAAAGCTCTAAACGTACTACAATAGGAAGTACCGTTGTAATGATGCTGGCATATGATAAATACTGTGTTTATTTATGGGCTGGAGACAGTCGTTTATATCGTTTACGTGATAACGAATTACGTCAAATGACAACAGATCATTCACAAGTAGAACAATATGTAGAGCAAGGATTGATCTCGAGAGAAGAAGCGGCCGTTCATCCACATGGTAATATGATTACACGTGCTGTAGGTGCTGCTCAGAATTTTTTTCTTGATATGGACATACAGGAAATGAAGAAAGGCGATCGATATCTCCTGTGTAGTGATGGTTTAACAAAACATACTCTTGATTTTGAATTTGAAGAAATGCTTGGTAAAGGCAGTGCTGAAGAAATCTGTAAAGAGTTAATCGACTTAACTCTGGACAGAGGTGCTGGCGATAATGTTACTGCCATCGTCATCGATATAGATTGAACGTTTTAGTGATAGTATTTTGTAAGGAGTATTACATTGGCTGATTTTAAAACAGCACTTGAAGCGTTAGCAAAAGGTGAGCTGAAGCTGGAGACATTGTCCAAACAACTGGATGTCCTGCTAGCCAAGTCCCCCAAGTTTGCCAACAAAATGCTCGCCCAGCTTGATGAAGTTTTTGCAGAAAAAAAACTTGATGACAAACAATATGCAGAATTAAAACGTAAAATTAATGAATTCAGACGCGCACATGCTTCTGAAACAGAAAGTGGTACATCTGGAACAGCAGACTCTACCGTTTTTTCCCAGGATTCAGTCGCCGAAAACAATAGTGTGACTCCCCCCGACTCAACCGTTGTCATGAGTGATGAAGAGAAATCCGCTCAAAATGGAAATGCTAATACAACATCTGACAGTTCTGATTTTTTTGATATCAGTATGCCGGGATCTAATACTGAAACACCATCAATCACCTCAGCTACAGGACCTACCGGTACAGAATGGAATGATCCAAATGTCCCTGTTGGCGACTTAAGCGGTGGTTATGGCGTAGGTTCAATTATTAAACAACGTTTTAAGCTTGAAAAAGTATTGGGTGTAGGCGGTATGGGTAAAGTCTACAAAGCACTTGATTTACTTAAAGCAGAAGCAAAAGACAAAAAACCCCATGTCGCAATTAAACTTTTAAATGATGACTTTAAAGATCATCCGGAAGCATTTATCTCCCTGCAACGTGAATCAAGCCGGCAACAAAAACTAGCTCATCCAAATATTGCAACCATCTATGATTTCGATCGTGTTGGTGGTCCTAATACGCCTGTCTACATCACCATGGAATTGATGGAAGGCATGGAATTGAAAGATTACATAAAGAAAGTGGTTCGCCCTAAAGGTGGTCTCGATTTTGACGAAGCTTATGAGATCATCAAACAACTTGGTGCAGGTCTAATCTATGCGCATGATCGTCGATTAGTGCATTCCGACTTCAAACCAGGCAATGCCTTCATGTGCGATGATGGCATAGTTAAAACATTGGACTTTGGGATCGCACGTGCTGTAAAAAATCCGGTTACTGGCGAAGCTGAAAAAACATTGTTTGACCCGGGTAAACTTGGAGCATTAACTCCTGCTTATGCAAGCCTTGAAATGCTCGAAGGTGAAGAACCTGATACTCGTGATGATACTTATGCTTTGGGTTGTACTGCCTATGAATTATTAACAACAAAACATCCGTTTAATAAATTACCTGCGAATAAGGCTATGGAAAATAACCTTATTCCACCTTACATAAAGAAACTGAACAAGAAACAAAACCGCGCATTAAGACGCGCAGTAGCATTTAAACGTGAAGATCGTAGTCCTAGTGTTGCGCATTTTCTGGAAGAGCTTGAAGGTAAGGCTACCTGGTATAAAAATCCATTTGTTATCGCTGCAGGTGTTTTACTTATTATTGGTTTGATGTTGATTGCGCCTGCGATGGATTATTTACATCAACAAGAACTCAATGACATGATTGCAGATATAAGTGTTGGCGATGAACAATTGATCGTAGCCAAACTTGATGAAATGAAGTTACTTGAAAAAGCCGATCGTACGACAGTGGCCGATGCTGATAAAGCGAAAGAAGCGATACAAAATTATTTTAGTGACGAAGTAGTTGACTCCATAGTCACAGCTGAAAGTGATTATAACTATTCTAATGTTGAAAATGTCTTAAAAGAGATAGAACAATTCTACCCTGACTCAATTTTTCTTCAGGAAAAAAACGAACTTTTAAGCGACAGTAAAAAACAGGTCATTAGTAATTTAACCACTGATTACGTAGCTGCAAAACTGGATGAAAATTTAATTGGAAATACAAAAAGTATTTTAGACAATATCAAAAAAGTTGATCCGGAAAATGCACTCCTTAACGATCCTTCTGCAAATAATGCTTATCGACTTCTTGCTCAGAAGAAAATAGAAGAAGGTGATTTAGACACCGCGCTAACACTTGTAGAATCAGGTATCGAATTTTCAAAAGGAGAAGACCAACGCCTCATCGATTTGAAGAGCAATATCGTAAAGACTCAAACTATCGCCAGACTTGAAAATGAACTTGGTGTGATACAAAGCCAATTGAGTAATTTATCTGATTTTAAAGAACAACAGGCTCCTATCGTTGAACTTTCTGGCTTGAAACCTAATAGCGAAATACTTACCGCCTTAACAAATCAGTTTAAATCGATTATCGACACTGAGCTTGGCAACATACAAAAATCAGGAACGCGTGAAGACGCTGAAGCCTTTGCATCTGATTTTGGCGATTTGATGAATAGTCTACAACTGAGCAAAGAATTATCTCAGGTAAAACTGGCAAAACTGACAGGCGAAGCACGTAAACAGAAGGCAACCGAACTGGCAAAAGAAAGTATTAATAATATAGAAACCGCACTTTCAGATTCACAAGTTGATAATACTCAATGGGAAGCCGTATTACTTAAAGATATTCAACAGTTAGGAAGTTTAGTTGGTGAAGATGAAAGTATTAGTTCCAGTCTTGAACAGTATCGCAATCAGATAGCTGACTTATATATCGCTAAAGCGAATGAAACCCTACAGGTAGAACGTTTTGATGCTGCAGATAACTATATTGACATTGGTGAACGTTATGCACCTGGACTACAAAGTTTACTTGATACAAGGTCATCTATTGACAGTGCGCGGAGAGAATCCGATCGTATAGCGCGTGTTGAAGCTAACAAAATTCCATTCCAGTCCTTTACCGACGGTAACAATACAACCGAAGCAGAGAAAATCTTTGAACAATTTAAAGCCGATTTACCGGCAGATGACCTTTATTTAACAACGGAAGCTGCGCCCATGTTAGCAAATGCTTTTGCCAGAAAAGGTAAAGCTGCAGCAAATAATAAAGAATTTTCAATTGCGAATACCTTCGTTACAAAAGGTCTGGAAATTGATCCAAGTAATATTGAGTTATCCGATCTTAAAAACGAGTATCAATCGGAAGCCAATATAATTGAATTAACTGAGCTATTTAAATCCAGCATTACTTTTCCATCTAATGTTAAAGAAAAGGTAAGACAAATTGCTAATGCTAATGTGGCCAGGTTTGCTGAGTTTAGTAATGCTTCTGCTGATATTTTGGCTGCTCGAATTAATACTTTACGGACAACGGATGAAAATGCTGCTGCTGGTCTGGCAAACACTGCTGCGAGTTTATTTCCAGATAACCAGATTCTTGATGCTCTTAAAAAGCAATTAGAATTAAAACCATGGGATCAATTTAACCTTGCTAGCGCGGCAATCAATGCAGGAAAACTGACGCAGGCTACTCAGATTCAACAGGAAGCTGCTGCAGAATATGCAAGCCACCCTCAATTCGCTCAGTTCTCAGATGCATTAGCTAAAAGAAAAGAAGCTGTTAATCTTGAGTACGAAGACTACTTAAAAGATAAAGAAGCTGCGGGTGAAAACTACGATGACTTAAGACTTACAAAGAAATTATTTCAACGTGGTCCACAAAAGAAATGGGTAGATAACCCGGAATTTGCAGCCGAAGAAGCTAAATTAGATGAGTTAATAGCCAAACTTAAACCTGTTACAAAACCTAAAATCCGACAAAAGGAAGAAGAACTAACTGTCGCTGCAGTAACACCTAGTGGTGAAACCGGAACTACGGCTGTCACCGAGACACCATGGGAACCTATAAACAGCGACTCTGAGTGTGAAAGTAGACTAGCCGGTTATGGAAAGCGAGCAAAAGCAATTTGTTATGACATGATACATTCATCTGCACGCGGCCCATTAATGGTTGTCGTTCCTAGTGGAGAAAGTTTTGAAAAACCGTTTGCTATTGCCAAATACGAAATTTCTGTAGGAGATTGGAGTAAATACTGTATTTTGAGTGGAGCTTGTCAGCCAATAAAAGACAAGGAACGCAAGAATGATCCTCTGACGGGTATAACATTGCAGCAGGCGCAAGCTTACGCGACATGGTTATCCGAAAGAACCGGTAAAACTTATCGTATTCCAACTAAAGATGAATGGGAATACGCGGCTAATGCTGGAGGTAAGCAACCGAAAAAAGATTTTAATTGCCGAGTATCAGTAAATGAGAAATTGATCAAGGGTACCGGTATTGTCAGCGTCAAGACCGGTAAATCAAATGGCTGGGGATTAAAAAATTATATCGGTAATGTTCAGGAATGGGTTATCGATGGTAATGAAACGACTGTTCGTGGCGGGGCCTATACAGATGCACATTCTAAATGTGATATATCTCTGGAACGTAATAGTGACGGTAGTGCAGATGAAACAACTGGCTTTCGATTAATTCGTGAAGATGTTGGCTAATAATAAAAAGGGTTCAAATGAGTAAACAAACGTTACGTGGACTGGCAAAGGATTTTGCTAAAGGTGTGATAGATAAAGAAAGCTATCGTAAATCACGAACAGTACTGATTAAAGACATAATTGAAGGCAGCATTTCCGTTAAAGCTATCGATTATGAAGGACCTCTTAGACCTTCTAATGATATCGAAGAAGCCATCACTGAAGGTATTGAAAGAGACAGAACTCAAATTACGTCCCCTAAAAACTCAGCAGCACATAAACCTGATAATGTACCTCACCCTTTAAACCAAAATGTATCGGTTACGAATAATAAAAAATCACCTTTTATATTCGTAATAGTGAGTGTCGTTATCGTCGTATCTTTGATCGCTGCAGTTATTCTTTTTTACCCAAAACCACCAGAACCAACAATAGTTAAAGATAATTCAATCACTGTTGATAACTCTTCAACTGTTGCTGCCAAGACTAGCGCAAGTGAATCGGCTGCAGCTGAATCATTGATAGGCGCTTTTCTAAATGAAAAAAACTGGGGCGAAGAAAACCTGGGGAAATTTGTAGAATCCTGGTCTGCATTAACACCGGAAGAAAGAAACTCTGCTGCAGACACTAAGCGAATGCAGCGCATGAAAGCATCAATATACAAACAGTTCCTGGAAGGAAAAGCACTATCCAGTATCGATAGTGAAAAAGCAAAAATGAAACAACAAATGTTAATCGAATTTGCTAATGCTATTGGTATTGATGATTCACGTCTTATAGTAGATTAAATAATTACTATTTAATCTAAAGCTATTTTTCTTTAAATTACTCTGCTGGAAAATCTTCTTCAAATCCGCTACCACTAATTTGGCTGGCACGTTTTTCAAAATAGGCATTCTTGATAAAATCATATTCATCTAGTGATGCTTCACCAATTAAATTAGTTGTACTTAAAATGTCGGATTTAAAATCGATATATTCTACCGTTAATAAACCGGCCCGCGTAGCGTCATCATCTACATAGGCAACAGGGCTGAATACAGCTCGATCAAGCGCAAATCCAGCTGCATCTCTTACCGTAGCAGGACCAAAGAAAGGAACAACCAAATATGGACCTGAGCCCATGCCCCAATGCGCTAACGTTTGGCCAAAATCTTCTTTACTTGAATGCAAGTTGCCTTCTGAAGCGATATCTAAGAAACCAAATAAGCCGATAGTAGAGTTTATCAATAAACGTACAGTGTCGTTTACAGCCTGGTCGAATTTTAACTGCAATAAATCATTCGCTATCACGGGTACTTGAGCTATGTTACCGAAGAAGTTACTAACACCATCATCAATTATATCCGGTGTAATAAAGTCATAAACTTTACCAACTGGTTCAAATACAAAATCATCTATTGTTTCATTAAATGAATAAACGCCTCGATTGAATCCTTCCCAAGGATCACGTTCATCTAATGAGTTTGTTGTTGCACAAGCTGATAAGAAAAGCATGCTTGATGCAACTATTAACATTTTAAAACTGGACACGAATTTATTATTCATTATTGTTCCCTATCGCGTGATATTTTTATTTATGATGATGACATCTAATAAGAACCAGAGATTACTATACGGTTTAATGAAAATCTATCTTAAAAAACAGTGACTTACCAACGACTTAATCAGAAATTAATAAATAAAACTTTCTATTCAATATGTTGTATCAAAAAGTTAAACTAGTTTCATAAGTACAAATTTTTATAAGACATAAATCTATGGAAAAGACAGAAAATATCGATTTTGATGAACTGGAAAAATTTTCTTCCAGATCAGAACAATGGTGGGATGAAAAAGGTGAATTTAAAACTTTACATCAGATTAATCCCGTTCGCCTGACCTTTATAACAAGCCATATTGAAATACCGGACAAAAATGTTCTTGATATCGGTTGTGGCGGCGGCATTCTTTCTGAAGCGATGGCGACACAAGGAGCAAATGTTACGGCTATAGATGCAAGTAAAGAAAATATTAACGTAGCATTAAAACATGCAACAGATAACGATATTGAAATAAATTATCTTGCTACAACCGCTGAAGCGCTTTCAGAAAACAATTTTGAAAGTAATCACGAAAAATTCGATTTAATCACATGCATGGAATTACTTGAACATGTACCCGATCCAACTTCTATCATTCAAGCTTGTGCAAAAATGGTCAAGCCTGGTGGTCATGTCATGTTTTCCACATTAAACAGAAACATTAAAGCTTATATGCTTGCAGTATTTTCAGGTGAATACTTATTAAAATTGATACCGAAAGGCACACACCAATATGAAAAATTTATTCGTCCTTCTGAGTTAGTAAGTTGGTGTAATGAGCAAGGATTAAAACTTAACGATTTAGCAGGCATGGACTATAACCCCATATTGAATCGCTGTTCTTTGACTAAAAAAACAGATGTTAATTACCTTATCGATACAATAAGAAGTTAATGATAAACAGCATCCTTTTTGATCTTGATGGTACTTTGGCAGATACCGCGCCAGATCTTGCCGTTGCACTAAATGCTATTCGCCTGAAACATGGCATGGAGGAATTATCTTTAGATGTCATTAGCCCAACCGTTTCGCTCGGTGGCAATGCCATGATTAAACTGGCTTTCAATCTTGAAGAAGGAGATATCGGTTTTGAAGAAATACGTGAGCAGTTCCTGAACTATTATCTTGATCATATCGCAGAAGAAACGCGTTTATACAATGGTATAAAAGATTTATTGGCATCATTGGAAAATGAGAATAAAACATGGGGAATTGTTACTAATAAATCAACATGGCTTACGACTCCGTTATTAGAAGCGCTATCTCTTGATCGACGTGCTGCCTGCGTTGTCTGTGGCGATACTCTGGAACAACGTAAGCCACACCCTGCTCCAGTTTTACATGCTTGCGAATTAATCAAGGCTAAACCTGAGTCTACAATTTATATTGGTGATGCACAGCGCGATATAGAAGCTGGAAACCGCGCTGGCACAAAAACAATGATCGCACTGTATGGTTATATTGAAGAAAATGAAGATCCCAAAAGCTGGGATGCAGATGCAATGGTATCCAGCGTACAAGAAATAAACGATATGCTTCATGTCCTCTAGTCATAACGATTCTACAGCACTTGACTATTGCGTTAATAAAGCCATTCCCGATGGTTCAAATCTATATTATGCAACAGTTTTTGAATCGCAAAAAAACAGGACTATTATCATTACATTTCATGCATTTCTGTATGAACTTAGCGAAATCATTCAGGAATGTTCTGATCCTGGTGTTGCTCGAATAAAATTAAAATGGTGGCAGGAAGAAATTGAACGCTTTTTTAATCAACAAGCCCGACATCCAGTAACATGCCAAATGCAGGAATGCATCGATATTAATCAGGATTTAAAATCAACATTTAATAGTGTTATAGAATTTTTTGATCATTTTATATTTATAGAACAGACAGATAACCTTGATACTGTTTTAGAATTATACCAATCAACGACCGGTCAAATCTGGTATCAATGTGGTAAAGAACTGAATAATGATAAAGAATCACTGGATATCATGCGAGAGATGGGCGCGCTCATACATTTTTTAGCTTGTTTACAACACCCCAATACTTACATCAATGAAGCACGTTGCATTATTCCATGTAGCTATATCAGCCATACTGATTTAATAAACCTTCTTCACGAATCGGCTAGTAAACATATAGATCAAAAAGAAGTTTTTTCTCCTCTGTTAATAGAATTAAAAGACAGATTAGATCAAACGTTTAAAAGATTAAAAATAAAAGATGGCAAAAAGATGAAACATGCATTGATTCTTAACCGATTTGCTTTAAAAACCTGCGATGAAATTCTTACTGACGGCTGTAATTTATTAAATAAAAATATAAGTTTGACACCTCTGAGAAAACTCTGGATTGCCTGGCTGACAAATACGTTTTCCTAATCCCTAATCACAAACTTTAAAACGCAAACGCACTCGCAAACGTCGGAATTGGTCGGCATCAAGAATTTCAGGTGTAAAAATAAAAACTTCTCGACGTTTATCAAAAATCAGGAAAATTATCGTCAACCACGGGTGAACAAACAAACTTTGACCCAGCTCAGCATGGCATGTTGTTCCATCATTCATTTTCACCTGCCAGCTATCTCCAGAATTCAAAATTAACGTCATTGCTGCCTTTTTATTATTGTTTTTGCCTTGTCCATTCAAATAAAAACAAAAGCTGATGACCGGCACACACATGAGTATCATCTTGTTATATAAGGCTAATCCGGTCATCCATGGCAATATCAGGCAAATAATATGCACAACCATCAAGATAAGATGCAAGATACGAGATTTTTTTACAGGCAACCTGATCGTAGTCAGGAATGGGTTTTCTGTCTTATCCATGAGCAGATTTTGGTCTTCTAATATTTCCGTTTTCGAGCAAAGATATTAACGCGTTTTTGGGTTAAAATAACGGTTCAATTTACATTGCAGTGCAACATGTTATATTTCATGTTTTACTGATAAAAAGAAACAAATGAAAGAAAATAAAAATATTGATAATAAAAAAATCAAGGACGGAAATGATCAAAAACAGTCAGATTCCCTGCCTAAAGAAATTGGAGGTCCAAAAGGACCTGAACCAACTCGATATGGTGATTGGGAAAAAAAAGGACGCTGTATAGACTTTTAGCAAAGAACTAAAAGCATAAACAATCAGAACTGTTTTAAAACAATTAAAAAAAATTACACACTACTTTTTGAGGATATCAATTATGGAATCGGTGAAACGACCGTTATCACCCCATTTACAAGTCTATAAACCTCAATTGACATCAATATTGTCAATTACACATCGAGGCACAGGCGTGTTACTTAGTATTGGTTCATTGTTTCTAAGCTGTTGGTTAATAGGATTGGCGACAAGCGAAGAAGCGTTTGCCAATTTGCAACTACACTGGACGGCCTGGTATGGAAAAATACTATTAATCGGTTTTGTTTTTTCAATTTTTTACCACCTTTGCAATGGCATCAGACATTTGTTTTGGGATACCGGGAAAGGGCTGGAAATATCAACAGCCTATAAATCCGGTTATGCTGTCATTACCTTCAGCATCATTTTAACCATCGTTACTGTTATTATGGGAGGTGTATTATGAGTATGCAAAGCCCATTAGCAAAAGTACGAGGACTTGGTTCAGCAAAAGAAGGATTTCATCATTGGTGGGCTCAACGTTTAACTGCCGTTTTACTTGCCCCTCTAAGTTTATGGTTTATTTATAATCTGGTTGCCGTTACTGGCGCTGAATATTCAGCCGTCATTGCCTGGATAGCTCAACCAATTAATGCAGCTCTATTACTGCTCTTCTTATTCTCGCTTTATTACCATGCTGCACTGGGTTTGCAAGTCGTTATCGAAGATTACATAGAATCAGAATGGCAAAAAATTGCTTTTCTGATTCTGGTTAAATTTCTTCTCTGCTTAGCCGGACTTAGCGCGGCAATTGCTGTGCTCAAGATTTATTTAGGAACATAATAATAATGACAAATTCATCATACGAAATAATTGAACATAAATATGACATCGTTGTTGTTGGTGCTGGTGGTGCCGGTTTAAGAGCAACCTTTGGTATGGCGGCAAAAGGATTAAAGACTGCCTGTATTACAAAAGTATTCCCAACACGTAGTCATACTGTAGCAGCGCAAGGTGGCATGAGTGCGTCACTCGGTAACATGGGTGAGGACGATTGGCGCTGGCATATGTACGATACCGTCAAAGGTTCCGACTGGTTAGGCGACCAGGATGCCATTGAATACATGTGCCGCGAAGCGGTACCTGCCGTTATAGAACTAGAACATCAGGGTGTTCCTTTTTCCCGAACAGAAGAAGGTAAAATTTATCAACGTCCATTCGGCGGCATGACAACTAATTACGGTGAAGGTACAGCACAACGTACCTGTGCGGCTGCGGATAGAACGGGACATGCCATTTTGCACACGCTTTATCAACAGTCTTTAAAACACGAAGCAGAATTTTATATTGAATACTTTGCGTTCGATTTAATTATGGATGAAGGCGTTTGTCGTGGTGTTATGGCGTGGGATCTGGCAACCGGTAAAATTCATCGCTTTCGTGCACATCAGGTCGTATTGGCAACTGGCGGATACGGTCGTGCTTTTTTCTCGGCAACTTCTGCTCATACCTGTACCGGTGATGGTAACGCGATGGTCTTGCGTGCCGGCTTACCACTACAAGATATGGAATTTATTCAATTTCATCCAACCGGTATCTATGGTTCCGGTTGCTTGATTACAGAAGGTGTCCGTGGTGAAGGTGGTTATCTCACGAATTCCGAAGGCGAACGTTTTATGGAACGTTACGCACCTTCAGCCAAAGATTTAGCATCACGCGATGTTGTTAGTCGTTCGATGACAATGGAAATACGTGAAGGTCGCGGTGTCGGAGAACATAAAGATCATATTCACTTACACCTTGAACATCTGGGGCCTGAAGTCATCAACGAACGCTTACCGGGCATTGCTGAATCGGCAGAAATTTTTGCCGGTGTTGATGTGACGAAAGAACCAATCCCCGTTATACCCACCGTGCATTACAACATGGGCGGAATACAAACCAATTATCATGGTCAGGTCGTGACACTAAAGGATCGTGATCCTGACACAGTCGTTGAAGGCCTTATGTCGATTGGTGAAGCAGCCTGTGTATCCGTACATGGCGCAAACCGTTTAGGTTCTAACTCATTACTCGACCTAATTGTTTTTGGTCGTGCAGCAGCAAATTATTGTGCTGAGAATATTAAACCGGGTATGCCGCATAAAGATATTGAGAATGCCGGTCAGGAAGGGCTGGATCGTTTAGATAAATTACGCCACAACAAAGGTTCAACGCCAACCGCTGAAATACGCGACAAGATGCAGAGAACCATGCAAAACGATGCGGCAGTTTTCCGTACTGGTGAATCAATGCAGCATGGTATCAATGAAATGGCCAAAATTTGGGAATCTTTCTCAGATGTTAAAGTTGAAGATAAAGGTATGGTATGGAATACCGATCTGGTAGAAACACTGGAACTCGAAAACCTATTGCAATGTGCCATGGTCAGTATACATGGCGCGATGAATCGTGAAGAAAGTCGTGGTGGTCATGCGCGTGAAGATTTTCCGGAACGAGATGATAATAAATGGATGAAACATACATTGGCGTCAATCGATAGCGAAGGTAATGTTAGTTTTGAATATCGTCCAGTACACATGTACACATTGTCAGATGACGTTGAAGTATTCCCACCAAAGAAACGCGTTTATTAATAACGGTATAACAACAGAGAATAGTTATGGCTGAATTTACACTACCAAAGAATTCCAAAGTACAAAAAGGCAAAACCTTTGCTGCAGCTGAAGGCGCCACCAATAAAAGAACATTTCGTATTTATCGTTGGGAACCGGATACAGGTGAAAATCCCAGACTCGATACCTTTGAAATCAATCTCGATAATTGTGGACCAATGGTTTTGGATGCGATTATTTATATAAAAAATGAAATCGATTCGACACTGACCTTTCGTCGTTCCTGTCGCGAGGGTATTTGCGGTTCCTGTGCAATGAACATAGGTGGAACCAATACGCTAGCTTGCACCAAAGCAATTAAAGACGTAAATGGTGATGTCGCTATCTACCCATTACCACACATGCCTGTCGTAAAAGATTTGGTGCCAGACTTGACCCATTTCTATGCACAATACGCATCAATTAAACCGTGGATGCAAACACAATCAGCACCACCGCCTGATGCGGAACGCCTGCAATCAAAAGAAGAACGTGCACTACTGGACGGTTTATATGAATGTATTCTTTGCGCGTGCTGCTCAACCAGTTGCCCAAGTTACTGGTGGAATAGTGATCGTTATCTTGGCCCGGCAATATTACTACAAGCCTATCGCTGGATAGCAGATAGTCGTGATGAATTTACCGGCGAACGTCTGGATGATCTGGAAGATCCATTCCGTCTCTATCGTTGCCATACCATTATGAACTGTACCAACACCTGTCCAAAAAGTTTGAATCCGGCCAAAGCCATTGCCGAGATTAAAAAGTTATTGGTATCACGGGCTATTTAATCGCTATTCAAGGCTATGGGTGAGCGTTCGCAATTACTCTGGCACTGTCGCCGTGGAATTCGCGAAATGGATATCCTGTTTCGCGATTTCATTGATCAACATTACGATGAATTAAGTGATGATGAACAACAGGCTTTTTCAAAACTGCTCGATGAAGCAGATCTCGATATCCTTAACTGGATCATGGGCAAAGACAAACCCGATAGTGATGAGCTTATGCACATCATCACGCTAATCAAACAATCACGAAAATAAAAAATTAGCTATGCAAGATACATGGCAAAACTTTCTTAAAGAACAAACGACTCAAGACAATAGCGATATTGATATAACAAAATCACCTATCGTCTCTCCCCTATCCGGTTTTGCGTTATTAATAGTAACAGGTGATGATCGTCATGCTTTTTTACAAGGTCAGCTTATTAATGATTTAAAGCTGATAGAAAAACCAGGTGCACAACTATCTGCATGGTGTAACCCCAAAGGTCAGGTTATTACAAACTTTATTGTTATTAACACGGGTATCAGTTACTTATTACTCTTCAAACAAGAGTTAAAAGAATTCGTCCAGAAAAGACTCACCATGTTTGTTATGCGATCAAATGTGACAATAAAAGACATATCAGAATCATCTCCATTACTTGACGTCGCTAATATAAAAGACTTGTCATCATTAGGCACAAACATTCCAACCAATGCAGGTGGAGTACATGCTGTAGATGACTTAGTTATTATTTGTCATCCTGATAATTCAGGACGGTATTTAATCACGGGAAGTGTAGACGCATTAATAAAAAAACTACCTGCGCTAAACACAAAATTTAGCAGTGGTTCACTTTGGGAAATATTAGATATTTTCGCCGGCCTGCCGTGGGTCACGGCAGCTACACAAGAACAATTTTTACCACAAATGTTAAACCTTGATGCATTAAAAAGTTTAAGTTATCAGAAAGGTTGTTACCCAGGGCAAGAGGTTATTGCACGATTACATTACCGCGGCGATGTAAAAAAACGATTACAGCCAATTAAATCTGATAACGAATTAATTGTTGGCGATGATATTTATTTAGATAATACAGAAAATAAAGTTGGGACTGTTATTAATTCATCAGCTCATATTGATGGAAATTATTATGGATTGGGGGTTATTGAATTAGATAAGGTTGGTGAGAGATTGTTATCTAATAATAGTGATATTTCTATTCTTGAATTACCTTATTCTACTTAAAGAATTAAAATGAAAAACGAATATGATTTTAGTAAAGGTGAGCGTGGTAAATATGCGGATAGATTTACTAAAAGTACTAATGTCGTTCTATTAGAACCTGATATAGCCAAAGCATTTCCTGATTCAGCATCAGTAAACAATGAACTTAGAGCATTAATAAACCAAGAAAAAGCCAACCATAACAAAGATTAAATCTAATTTTAGTCTTACCTTTCTTAAAAAGCCTTGATTTTCCATTAAATCAGCACTACATTTGTACATACAATTGTATATACGGATGTATCAATGGAATTTGCATGGGATGAAGCAAAAAATGCTGCGAATATTCGTAAGCACGAGATCGATTTTATAGATGCAATTGAAATATTTCAGCATCCTATTTTCACATACATTGATACACGGAAAAATTATGAAGAAGAACGGTGGATTGGAATAGGACAAATACTTAATAGAATAATTGTCGTTGTCTACATAGAAATTGATAATGACACAATTCGAATAGTTTCAGCACGAAAAGCAACCAAACGTGAAAAAGAATATTATGAAAAAAACTGTATTAGGTAAAACCAATTTAAAAAAGTTCGATAACATGAAAGACTCGGATATTAACTTTGATGATATCCCTGAACTAGATGATACCTTTTTTAAGAATGCTCTATTAAAACTTCCTGAAAAACAATCCGTAACCATACGACTCGATACAGACGTAGTAGACTGGTTCAGACAACAAGGTAAAGGCTATCAAACTCGAATCAATAAACTTTTGCGTTCCTATATGGAAACGCATGCAAAATAATTTTAGAGTCTTTTTATAATTTTCATTAACTAACAAAAAATCTGTATAACTAAAATAATGTACAGAGATATTAAAAAACCGGATGATTGGAAGGTAAGAGAAATTATTGATGACAATACTCACGAACGTCATTCTTAATATTTTTATAAACTTCGTAGAACACCAAGAATAGAAATAACAAGCATACTTGCTCAACAACTAGCAGGATACGTATTAATTGAAAAAGATTTACGCAGTATATTAATATGGCTTGAAGAAATAGACAGATTATACTCTCCAGAAGAACGTGAACAAAAAACCATAATTAGTCCTGACAGAAGCAGATTTAATTTAATAAAAGGGTTTTTCGTTGCATCCTTAACTTTCTATGGAAAATGCTTTAGTAGTTGCGATGGAAGAAAAGTTCAGTTGCATAGAAAAAATTTAGAAGCAAAGTTTAGAGAAACTCATGACCTATTAATTAAAGCGAGACATCAGTTTGCAGCTCATAGTGGAGCAGATAAATTTGAAGAAGTTAAAATCGCATTAGTTTTACACCCAAATAAAAAACATAACTTTGCTAAATTATACAATGAATTACGACAACCCGATTCAATTATTTCTGAAGACGATGACGTTAGTTTTAAAAAGGTTGTAAAGCATGTACAAGAAAAAGTTAATGAAAAAATAAATAAAGTTAACGATAAGATTTTAACTGAAGAAATTTTACCTAAGGGGGCACAGTACTGGCACAAAAAAGCAAAAAAGCATAATTATCCAAATCTCGGTAATGCATACGCTAATGCTATTGGTATTGAAATAATACAAAACGCATTTCCGAATAAAACCATTGCGGCTACTTTTGATGGTTCCTGATCGTAGTGTTCGGCGAAGATGTAGTTCATTACTGCGGGTGGCAATGCGCCAAATAAAAATAATGCGCCCTGCTCCAGTCTGGTTAATTCTATAAACGGTAATATCGCTAATACTATTGCTACTCCGCATATCGGTGCGAGTAGTGCTGCAAGCATACCTGTTTTCCATTCTGATAGTTTCAGATCGATTAAGCGTGTACCTAATGCAAATAACATGAGTGGCACACAAATATTACCCATCATACGTATAGGCTCTAATACCGTATTCGGAATTTTTATTTCTAACAAACTCAGTATCACTGCTAACACAACGGCCATGATCAACGGTGTTAAAAATGTTTTAAATAAATTTGGCTGTTTGTTTAGCCAGTAACTCACTATCGTAATATGAAGAAAGTTACAAACGACGAAACAAATAACTGCGGCGGACAATGCAACATCACCAAAACTTAAAATCACTAGCGGCAAACCCAGGTTACCAGCATTAGCAAACATGATCGGTGGACACAAGGTTTTGGCATTAATTTGAAATAATTTTGCGATAACTAATGCGATTATGCCGGATAACAACACGACCAAAGCAATGCCTAATGCCAGATTACCAAACAGACCTGATACTCCGGCTTTTTCATAAATAACGCTGAAAAGCAGGCAAGGTATGAAGACATCCATATTCAGACGATTCGACAAGGTCATATCCGGCTTGAATTTGCGTGCGTAAAATAATCCTGCCAGAACTATAGTAAAGATCGGAAAGCTAATTTCAAAGATTCGGATACTGATCATGTTGAACAAATTTTATTTTTTCGAGTCCACAGGATACTATATAAAAATTACTAAACTATAAAAATAAATTATCATGAACTGTACAAGACTATTTTATCTCGCCATATTTGTTGTTTGTTTATCATTATTAGGTTTTGGTCTTTATCTGGAACATGCTCAGGGCATTGAACCCTGCCCTCTTTGTGCCTTTCAACGCATGTGTTATATCGCTATTACCTGTATTGCATTGTTAGCCGCAATTCATAATCCCGGATCGTGGATGCGCTATATTTACAGCGGATTAACTTTGCTTGCCTCGCTTATCGGTGTTGGTATCGCTGGTCGACAAGTCTGGTTACAACATTTACCTGCTGATAAAGTACCAGAATGCGGGCCCGGTCTGGAATATATGATGGAAGTTTTTCCTTTTATGGATGCCATGAAAATGATTATCAGCGGTTCTGGCGAATGTGCTGAAGTTCACTGGACATTCTTAAGTTTCAGTATTGCTGAATGGAGCCTGGTTTGTTTTTCTTTAATTCTGATTGCCACCTTATATGTGACATCTGTTTTTATCAGAAAGACTAACTAGCCGTTTTTAGCAAAGACTCCGATTCATTCGCTTTAATCTGCGCATCGACGACAGCAATTGCGCTGGCATTGACGATACGTCGTACTGTCGATGATGGTGTCAGGATATGTACTGGATTATTCAGGCCAATTAATATTGGACCAACAGATGTCGCGTTGCTTAATACTTTAACCAGATCATAAGCAATCTTGGCGGCATCCAGATTCGGCATAATTAACAGATTCGCATCTTCAACCAGCTTTGAATAGGGCACAACGCGACGTCTGATATCGCTTAATAAAGCCGCATCGGCACGTATCGGCGCCTCCACCTGTAAATCAGGATCCTGTTTATTTATAATCTCCATTGCTTTAGTCATCTTCTTACTGGTTTCTGATTCGGTGTCGTCACCATTTGAAAACGAAAGCAATGCCGCGCGTGGTGTAATACCAAAACGTTTTACTGTTTCGGCTGCCAATATTGTATTTTCTGCAATTTGTTCTGCTGTAGGTTCAACGGTGACTGCTGTATCACAGATAAAAAAAGCACCTTGTTTGACCATTAAGACATTCACCGCAGCAGCCTGATTGACTTCTTCACTGATACCCAGCTTTTCAACAACATGATCAAGGTGATCATGAAAATGACCATTAGTACCACAAATCAAGGCATCAGCTTCTCCTGTCTGAATCAAATTAGCACCAATATAGGTATTTATTTCAGTAATACCCGTAGTTTTAATTTTATTCTTTTTCATATATTCATCAGGATCGATAATTTCTATGTCCGTATCGACACGAAGTCGCAATCCCATCTGTTTAATACGTGATTCAATCTTATCGGCATTACCAATTACAACAGGTTTGGCTAAACCTTCATCAAGTACGGCTTGCACACTGTGTAATATTTTTGTTTCTTCACCTTCGGAATAAACAAGGCGTTTTGGATCGAGTTTCGCTTTTTCAAAAATCGGTTTCATTAAAATTACGGACTCAAAAACATATTGGGCTAAATGTTGTCGATAAGCATCCATATCTTTAATCGGTCGAGTCGCTACACCACTATCCATTGCTGCCTGTGCAATTGCCGGAGCGAGCTTAACGATTAAACGTGGATCGAAAGGTTTGGGAATTAAATAGTCTTTGCCAAATTTAAGATCTTCTCCACCATAAGCAGCAACCACTGCTTCTGGCGTTTCTTCAGTTGCTAATTCTGCCAAAGCATGGACCATCGCAATTTTCATTTCATCATTGATCTTGGTCGCACCGACATCGAGTGCTCCTCGAAAAATAAAAGGAAAACATAAAACATTATTTACCTGATTAGGATAATCCGACCGACCTGTCGCAATAATGGCATCTTCACGAACAGCCAATACTTCTTCGGGTAATATTTCCGGAATAGGATTCGATAAAGCCATGATTAAAGGATTTTCAGCCATGCTTCTGACCATTTCCTGTTTAACAACACCGGGACCAGACAAACCTAAAAAGACATCGGCGTCTTTCATTACTTCAGCCAGTGTTCTTAATTTTGTATCGCTGGCAAACGCACGTTTATGAGGAGTGATGTCTTCACGGCGACTTCGATAAATGACACCGGCACGATCAACAGCAATGATGTTTTCTTTTTTCATGCCCAACTTAACTAACAACTTAAGACAGGCAATACCGGCAGCACCTGCTCCGGTTGTAACTAATTTAACTTTGGAAATATCTTTATCAACAATCTTTAGTCCATTTAATACTGCTGCGGCGACAATAATAGCGGTTCCGTGTTGATCATCATGAAATACGGGAATATTGAGTCGATTACGTAACTTACCTTCCACCAGAAAACATTCGGGTGATTTTATATCTTCCAGGTTTATTCCACCGAAGGTTGGTTCAAGACTGGCAATAATCTCGACTAATTTATCCGGATCAGTCTCATTGATTTCAATATCAAAAACATCAACGCCGGCAAATTTTTTGAATAATACACCCTTGCCTTCCATCACCGGCTTTGCTGCCAAGGGTCCAATGTTACCCAGGCCAAGCACGGCTGTACCGTTAGTTATAACGGCTACCAGATTAGAACGTGCCGTTAAATCTGCGACGAGACTACTATCCGTTGCGATAGCTTTACAAGGTTCAGCAACACCGGGGCTATATGCAAGCGCAAGATCGCGCTGATTTGCCAACGGCTTGGTTGGTGTAATTTCTATTTTTCCAGGTTTTGGGTAACGATGATAATCGAGTGCGGATTTTTCTGAGTTATCTGACATTTAATAAATCGTTATACCTTTCATAATTTTAAATTGTGTAATTGTTTATTTAAATGGCGGCATTCCAGGTGGAAGTTGACCACCCATACCACCGAGTCCTCGCATCATTTTTGCCATACCGCCTTTACCTGACATTTTTTTCATCATTTTCTGCATTTGTTTAAACTGCTTTAACAGTTTATTAATGTCCTGAATCTGTGTACCCGAACCTTTGGCAATACGTTTCTTTCGCGAGCCGTTAATAATATCGGGTTTAATTTTTTCCTTTCGCGTCATTGAATCAATAATAGCACCTAACTTGATAAATTCTTTATCATTTACTTGCGCTGCTGCACCCGGTGGCAACTGGTTCATACCCGGTAATTTATCCATTAACCCGGCAATACCACCCATATTGTTCATTTGGTTTAACTGTTCACGAAAATCTTCAAGCGTAAATCCTTTTCCTGTTTTCAGTTTTTTCGCCAGTTTTTCAGCTTCTTTTTGATCGGTCTTTTCCTGAACTTCTTCGATCAAACTTAACACGTCACCCATACCTAATATACGTGATGCAATACGTTCCGGGTGGAAGGCTGTTAATTCAGTTGCCTTCTCGCCAGTACCCATAAACTTGATTGGTTTACCGGTAATGTGCTTCACGGTTAACGCTGCACCACCACGCGCATCGCCATCGGTCTTGGTTAAGATAGATCCTGTTAAAGGTAAGGCATCATTAAATGCTGCCGCTGCATTAACAGCATCCTGACCTGTCATGCTATCAATAACAAAGATGGTTTCGGCTGGTGTTAAAACTTCATGCACAGATTTAATTTCCTGCATCATTTCATCATCAATATGCAATCGTCCGGCGCTATCGACAATCAATACATCAATTAATTGTTTTCTGGCAAAATCCATAGCACTTTTGGCGATATCCGTTGCTTTTTGTTTTTCGTTACTTTCGATCCAGACCAGATCATTATCATTCGCCAAGGTCTGTAATTGCTTTATTGCAGCAGGTCGATAGATATCACAACTGACCACCGCGACTTTTTTCTTTTCTTTTTCCTTGATTAATCGACCCAGCTTTGCTGCTGTTGTTGTCTTACCTGCTCCTTGTAAACCGGCAAGAAGTATAACGGCTGGTGGTTGTGTATTGAGCTTTAAGGGTTCGTGTTGCTCCCCCATCAGAGAAATCAATTCGTCATTAACGATTTTGATTAATGCCTGACCTGGCGTGAGGCTGGTTAAAACTTCTTTATCCAGCGCCCTTTCTTTAACATGTTGTATAAAATCCCGGACAACCGGTAATGCGACATCCGCTTCGAGTAAGGCCATACGCACTTCGCGCAAGCCGTCACTGATATTTTCTTCGGTCAAACGGCCCTGACCACGTAAATCTTTAAAAACCCGTGTTAATTTATCTGAAAGTGCGTCAAACATAATTTTCTAAATTCATCGTAATAGTAATGTGAAAACAATCGGTTATTCTATCTTATTCAGCGCATAACTTAAAAAATTTACTGAGTGCGATGAAAAAACAATCAAGACTTCTACACTCCGCCAGAATATGCAATCATCCGTATATCCTTTAAAAACATAAATATATGAGTATTCAATCCATAATTGCTGTTTTATTGTATTTATTCTCTGCGGCGCTATTAGGCGTGAGAATTTATAGTATGTCAGAGGTTTTTAAAAAAACGCATCCGATTGCCCTGAGTTTCGGTGCCGTTGCCCTTATTTTACACGCACATCTATTGTATCAATCGATCATTGTGACAAATGGACTGGATTTTGGCTTTTTTAATGCTGCTTCACTGATTGGCTGCCTGGTCGCATCAATTGTATTGATTAGCTCGATATTCCGACCTCTGGAAAACTTATTAATTCTGTTATTTCCAATTGCCGCATCATCAATATTACTGGAAATATTTATACCGGACACCCGAATTTTGACCGATGAGCTATCAACCGGTTTACGCATCCATATTCTATTGTCCATTTGTGCCTACAGTTTATTGATGATCAGTGCCGTACAGGCCGTTATGCTTGCCATTCAGGAAGATCTCATTAAAAAGAAACATCCCGCGAAAATAATGCATGCTCTGCCGCCATTACAAGTAATGGAAGATCTTCTTATCCAGATTATAGTGATCGGGTTTTTCGCCTTAAGCCTGAGTCTGGCCTCAGGAATGATGTTCATTGATGACTTGTTTGCACAACATTTGATACACAAAACAGTGCTATCAATCGTTGCCTGGGTCATTTACTGTATTTTGCTATGGGGCCGCTGGACTGCGGGTTGGCGTGGCAAACGCATTATTCGCTGGGCACTAGGTGGATTTTTAGCGTTATTACTTGCTTATGTCGGCTCGAAGTTCGTTCTCGAAATCATTTTACAACGCGTATAACGCTAAAATCCCCTAATAATCCTTGAATAAGAGTAGTTAGATCCATCACAATAGCCACTGGTCATTGATGAGGTTATTCTTTTTTGGACGACATACCGTTATCGGTTCTATTTGGAATCCTGTTTCTTTTAATCATCTTTTCTGCTTTTTTCTCCAGCTCAGAAACAGCCATGATTGCCCTAAATCGCTATCGATTACGTCATCTGGCAAAAGAAGGAAAGCGATCCGCCGTTATTTCTGAAAAGTTACTAGCCAGACCTGATCGTTTATTTGGTCTTATTTTACTTGGCAATAATCTGGTCAATATTTTTGCAGCATCAATCGCAACGGTTATTGGCATAAGACTTCTGGGCGATTTAGGTGTCGCGATAGCACCTATCGTTCTGGTCATGGTGTTTTTAATATTTGCTGAGGTCATGCCAAAAACAATGGCGGCGATGAAACCGGAAAGAATTGCTTTTCCAGCAAGTTATTTATTATGGCCAATGATGAAGATTGCGTATCCCGCAGTCTGGTTAATCAATTGGGTTTCTAATGGTTTATTGTCTCTGATTGGTCTACATTTCGAGGATCAAGACGATACACCGCTAACTCGCGATGAATTAAGGACTATTGTAAGAGAAGCGGGAACCATGATTCCGAAACGTCACCGACGCATGCTGCTCAATATTCTTGAATTGGAAAATGTCACCGTTGACGACATCATGGTGCCACGCAATGAAGTCGCAGCTATTGATTTGGCCGATCCAATTAACGAAATTATCGAACAAATCGGTCATGCCCAACATACGCGTTTACCTGTTTATGAAAATAATATCGATAATATTATTGGCATTGTTCATCTGCGGCGAATGACGCGCTTACTCAATGACAAAAATGAGCTTACAATTGATGCGCTTAAAGATATTTTAATCGATTGTTATTTTGTTCCGAAAGGCACGCCTTTGCATACACAAATGATGAACTTCCAACAGAATAAACGTCGCTTTGGTATCGTTGTCGATGAATACGGTGTTATTCAAGGATTAGTGACCCTGGAAGACATCCTTGAAGAAATTGTTGGTGAGTTTACCACTGATATGCAAACTTATAATTTGGATATACAGCAACAGGATGATGATGCTTATCTGGTTGACTGTTCTGCACATCTTCGCGAAATAAACCGTCAATTACATTGGCGACTCCCGACAGAAGGCCCAAAAACACTAAACGGACTACTGTTAGAACATCTGGAAAGCATTCCTGCTTCAGGTACTACTCTGAAAATAGAAAATTATTTAATTGAGATTACGCAAGTATCTGAAAACGCAGTAAAAATGGCCCGAATAAAATTACTCCCAGAAGACGCTGATGACACTGAAAGTTAAAGAATATCCTGTTTTTGCCGATATACACGGAAAGACAGGAGGCCAACATGAATCTTCAAGCAACTATTCCAGAAAAACGTCAGTTTAGCCGTATCGCGTTTGATGCGCCTGCCACGTTGAAAAATGGAAACAATCAATGGAAATCCAAACTATTAGATGTGTCATTAAAAGGTGCTTTAGTTTCAGTACCGGAAAATTGGAATTCCGATAATGAAGGTGAATATAAATTATCGATTTTTCTGGACACCAGCGATGTTGAAATAGTTATGAATGTATCGCTTGTTCATACAGGTGAAAATCATCTTGGCTTCCGCTGCGAACATATTGATCTTGATAGTGTCACTTATTTAAAAAGGCTGGTAGAGCTAAATCTTGGTGATGAAGAAATACTCGATCGAGAAATATCACATATGCTGACAAAGTAATTATCAGTTTGTATTTATTGATTCAATATCTCTATATTTAATACTTCTGTCCTGCTTTCACAACTACAGCCTCAATAAAAAAGATTTTTAGCAAAAAAAGTAAATAATGTGAAAGTTCATTATTTACATGGTCATTGGCCTTGTTTTTTCAGACAATACGACAATGAAACTTTCTCTCCATAAAAAACTGGTTCTTGCCATTTTGTTATCAATTAGCAGCGTGATTGTTATCATGTTGTTATTAATGAGCTGGTCATTTGATCGTGGCTTTAAAGCACACGTACTAGCGGAAGAAGAACGAAACGACAAGTTATTGATTGAATCTCTGGTTGACCGATATAAAACTTCGGGCGACTGGACTTTTCTGCAAGACAAGCCTTCATTATGGGATGAATTTATTTTTTCAAGTCATCGAAAACCAAAGCGTAGACCAGAGCGTTTCGAAGAAGGTTCGCGTCCACCAAAACCACCTGGATTTTCAGGTGATCGACATCCTCCCAGACTACCAAAACCTGAACGCGTATTACTTGACCCTGATAAACAAGTCATCATAGGCGATATTAAATTTAATCAACTTGATGATTACTCGTTAAAGCCTATTTTGTTAGATGGACAGACCATAGGTTTTCTTGCCAGAGAACCTTTTGAAAAGAGTATCAATCCGAGGCAGCAAAAGTTTATGCGACACCTGCAAAAATTGTTCTTCCTGATTGCAGGAAGTGCTATTGCTGTTGCAATAATTATTGCTTGGGTGTTATCTCGTAATCTATTGAAGCCGATACAACGAATCAGCGATGGAACAACTGCACTGGCTGCGGGAAACTATGAAACCAGAATCGATGTCACATCAAAAGATGAACTGGGCGAGCTCTCCCGGCACTTTAACCTGTTGGCAAAAACGTTGGAAAAAAATGAACACTCGCGTAAGCAATGGATAGCCGACATTTCGCACGAATTGCGTACACCACTTTCCATACTGCGTGGTGAAATAGAAGCCTTGATCGATGGCGTCAGGACAATGGATGACAGTCGTTTACAATCCTTGCACCAGGAAGTTGTCCATTTAAATCAACTGATTGATGATCTGCATGAATTATCCCTGTCAGATATCGGTGCCTTGAATTATGAAATGGAGTCACAGGATATTATCGGGATACTGAATCAATCTATTGATACTTTACAAATCGTCGCTGATAAAAAATCAATCCAGCTTGATAAAGAAGAAATCATTAAAGAACAAATATACGTTCTTTGTGACAGTCGTCGTGTACAGCAATTGTTTACTAATATAGTGATGAACTCACTGACGTATACAAATGCACCTGGCACATTAAAAGTAAAAGTAACTACCGATAATAATTCTATTACTATCGACTTTATGGATTCGTCCCCCGGCGTAACAGAAGAAGAAAGTCCAAAATTGTTTGATCGACTATATCGTGCTGATTCATCACGTAACCGTAAGAGCGGTGGTTCAGGTCTTGGCTTATCCATTTGCCATAATATCGTTGAAGCGCATGATGGCGGGATATCAGCAAAAGCTTCACCTTTGGGTGGTCTCTGGATTAGTATTTCATTTCCGTTACCGGTTTCATGACGGACAATATCATGGCGAAAATATTTATTGTAGAAGATGAACCGACGATTGCTGAACTACTAAGCGATTACCTTGTTCAGGCAAATTATGAAACTTCTTTAATTGATGATGGTTTGCAGGTGATTGATAAAGTAAAAGAACTCGAACCGGATCTGATCTTACTCGACATTATGTTACCCGGTAAGGACGGCATGACAATTTGTCGAGAAATTCGTGAGTTTTCGGAAATACCGATCATTATGTTAACGGCCCGTGTTGAAGAAGTAGATCGTCTGCTTGGTCTGGAATTCGGTGCAGACGATTATATATGCAAACCCTTTAGCCCACGTGAAGTCGTTGCCCGAATCAAAGCCGTACTAAGAAGGTTTAATAAAGAACCGCTACAGGATGCACACGTTATTAAACTTATTTCAGAAAGCAATAAACTTAAAATAGGCGAAAATGAAATTGAATTAACAGTTGTAGAATATAAGTTATTTGAACAACTGTATTCCTCGCCCGGCCGTATTTATTCCCGCAATCAACTAATGGATCAAATCTATTCTGATCATCGTGTAGTGGGTGATCGCACAATTGACAGCCATATCAAAAAACTGCGTAAAAAAATTGATGTAGTATTGCCTGATGTAGAACTAATACATTCCATCTATGGCGCGGGGTACAAATACGAACAACTCGAATAAATACCATGTCAAATTAGCCTGAAAAAGGTCAAATTTGATTCATAATTGCTTCATATTTCTTCCACAATTCCCTTCCATACTTTCCCCTGACTTAATAGAAACTGTTCATAAGAACATTAGATAAAAGAATTCAGGAGAAAAACATGAAAAAATCAATTTTAAATTCATCTACATCAACACGCGTTCTTACCCTCATCGGAGCAGTGATGCTGGGATTAAGCCTGATGTCAGCCAACAGCTTTGCTGATGATGATCAGTCAGACCGGGATAGACCTAAGCAATGTAACAAAAAACGTGATGGTCATAAGCGACATGGAAAAGACTTAAGCCATGTACGGGACATGCTCGATAAAAAACTGGATTTGACTGAAGATCAAAAAACATCAATTAGTCAGGTTATCGATCAGTACAATCCTGAACTGAAACAGTTACAGGAACAAATGAGAGAAGGCAAAAAAGCGGAAAGAAAACTCGTCAAGCAAGATAACTTTGACGAAGCCGCTATTAACAAACAAGCGCAACAGAATGCTGACTTAATGGTAAAAATGATTGTACTGAAAGCGAAAGCAAAACATGAGATTCATTCAAACCTGACTGATGATCAAAAAAGCAAAATTCAGAAAATGTTTGAAAAACGTCATCAGAAAAGAATGAAAAAAGATTCAGAAGGTAACGCTTAATAATTAATAATTTGCCTTGTAGCTAAAAAACATACTCGACCTTCCTCCCCGAAACTTAGTTGAACATATGTTGCTACAAGGCTTTTTTCAAATGATAAATATTAAAAAATAATGAAACAATTTAAATTAATCACTATTACCTTACTCGCCTGTAGTTTAACAGCATGTGCAGGAAATCATCGTGGTCCAGACAGAGAACCACCGCCGATGAAAGAAGAATTACTAACGACAATTACGCCAAGTGGACTCAAAATATTTACTTATACTGTATCACTGGGTGGTACCGAACAAGGAGGACGAGGCATGCCACCCGTTGGTCATGGTCCAGATGGAGGCACTCCAAGACACGGTTCCCGTGATGGAAAATTTATGGAAAGAATCGAACAAGGTTTATTAACAAAACTGACTGAAACGGGTTTTTGTCGGGAAGGTTATATCAAACTAGGTAACTCAATGAATAGAAAAGAAGCTTATGTAAGAGGTGAGTGTGTAGAAGGTGCTAATAAAGTAGACCGAAAAATATTTGCATCAAGGTATAATTAACATCGAATAATAATTCCTTTCTATTAAATGTTTAATATGTAGAAAAAAGTCTTGCTATTTAAGTAGATACTATTTAGCAAACAAAAAATTCGGAGTATGTCGGTGTCTCTTTTAATTACGAGATTAGCACTCTGGGTCGTTATTCATCTGTTCCCAAGTATTTGTAAAAACACACGGACTCTTATTGTCGAGAAGGTCAACTTAATAATTATAGACCAACTTTTTCCATTACTTGCGATATGTGTGTGACGGTCTGAACATTGATTTCGAAGGCTATTTCTTTAGGTTTATTTGCAAATGGAATCAAGGCTTGTTTAAAACCATGCTTTGCCGCCTCATTTAATCTTTCAATACCGTTTTGTACAGGGCGTATTTCACCGGACAGACCTATTTCACCAAACATTACCATATCATTTGGCAAGGGTTTGTTTTTAAAACTTGAAACGATTGCGAGTAATAAAGGTAGATCTGCTGCTGTTTCGGTAATACGCATACCACCAACAACATTTATAAAAACATCCTGATCGCCCATAGAAAGTCCGACATGACGATTCAACACAGCTAGTAACATCGCTAATCGATTTTGTTCTAAACCAAGCGCTACACGCCGAGGATTACCCAAATGAGATTGATCTACTAATGCCTGCACTTCAACTAACATTGGGCGAGTACCTTCTCTTGTAACCATAATGGCACTACCTGAAACATGTTCATCATGACGAGATAGAAAGATTGCCGATGGATTAGACACTTCTCTTAGCCCTTTATCCGTCATGGCAAAGATACCGAGTTCATTAACTGCGCCATAACGATTTTTGACAGTACGTACAACACGATAACGGCTGCCGCTATCACCTTCAAAGTAAAGCACGGTATCAACCATATGTTCCAATACGCGAGGCCCGGCTAAAGCGCCTTCTTTGGTCACATGGCCGACTAAAAAAAGTGCGGTATTTGTTTGCTTGGCAAAACGAACAAGTTGCGCAGCACATTCCCTGACTTGCGCCACGGCACCGGGAGCAGATTGCAACATATCACTGTAAACAGTTTGTATTGAATCGATAACAATAACTCTCGCTTGCTCTTTATTAGCAACATTTAGAATTCGTTCAAGATGGTTTTCAGTAAGTATCCTCAATGAATTTAAAGACAAACCTAAACGTTGACCACGTAAACCAACTTGTTGTGCCGATTCTTCACCCGTGACATATAAACTTTGTATTTTTGAATTATCGAGGCTGGACAATGTTTGTAATAACAATGTTGATTTACCAATCCCTGGATCACCACCAATTAAAGTAACAGAACCTTTAACCAGGCCACCACCCATAACACGATCCAGTTCCGCTAAACCGGTTTCCTGTCGTGGTGTTTCGCTGGCATCGACATCACCTAATGAACAAACTTCTGAAGGACCGGCCAGATGTTCACGAAACCGGCTAACATTAGAAGATGGTTTTTTCTCAACAACCGTTTCTTGCAATGTGTTCCATGCCATGCAATCCGGACACTGTCCTACCCACTTTGGCGTTTCAGCACCGCAATCATTACACTGAAATTTCGTTTTAGATTTCATTAATTATTTAGCATATGTCTATTTATTAGTATTTTTTTGTGAGTACGAGCAAGAATCGCACGCAGAACCGGAGTGTATATGAAATACATGAGGATTCGAGTACAGTTCTGACGAAGTAATCGCGAAAAAAGACAATAAAGAGCACATGCTTAGCCACGTTCTACAAAACCCAAACGCTTATGTACACCGCACATTAATTCATAAGGGATGGTGTCAGCATACTGAGCGATTTCTTCTATCGGTAATGATTCTCCCCACAAAACAACTTTATCACCAATTTTTGCATCGGGTTGATTGCGTAAATCAACGGTTAACATATCCATTGAAGCTCGTCCGATTAATGAGCAACGTACATCGTTAACCAGAATTGGGGTGCCTGATTTTGCATGCCTTGGAAAACCATCACCATAACCGGCAGCAATTACACCAACAGGCATATCTTCCGGGCAACACCAGGTTGCACCATAACCAACAGAGTCACCTTTAGATAAATGCTGTACAGAGATAATTTCTGACTCAAGAGTCATTACCGGTTTTAAACCATGGTCACTTGCGCTTCCTTCTTTCATCGGTGAAACACCGTAAAGCATCAAACCGGGGCGAATCCAGTCGGCATGTGTCTCAGGGAAATTAATAACTGCGGCAGAATTAGCCATTGTTTTTTCATAATCTAATTCTTCAC
This sequence comes from Pseudomonadota bacterium, assembly GCA_013112535.1. Lineage (GTDB taxonomy): Bacteria > Pseudomonadota > Gammaproteobacteria > Eutrophobiales > Eutrophobiaceae > UBA7359. Next base: position 156,282 of record JABFGI010000001.1, on the reverse strand, counting down.
AAAACAGATTAAATCGTTTTAATTGATTTTTAGTCAACAGATTAGCCTGTTCATTAGCAGTAGCAAAGTGTGTCATTAATTTTGGTGTTTGTTTTACGTTGGTACAATTTTTAATTCGTTTCAATACTTCATCTGCTTTATCAATCGGAAACCCTAGTCGATGCATGCCTGTATCAATTTTTATCCATACTTGTAATGCTTTATCAAGCGTTGCTTGCTCTAACATTTCCAATTGAGATTCGTTATGGACGACAACATCTAAATGAAGTTCAGCTATACGGGAAAGATCGATGGATTTATGTGGACCTTCAAGTAAGACAATAGTATTTTTTACATTAGCCGCTCTTAGTTCTTCTGCTTCTTCAAGACAGGCAACGCCAAAAGCATCTGCATTGTTCAGTGTTTGAGCGACTCTAGCTAATCCATGACCATAAGCATCGGCTTTAATAATGGCCATTACTTTTGATTTTGGAGCGTACTCCCTTACCCGTTGGAGATTGTGTTTTAGAGCCTGTTTATCAATGACTACCCTTGATGGTCGTGTCATTCAGAAAACCCGGATGGAGGAAGAGAATATTCTTCTACGTAATTTTCAAAACGTGTGTATTGACCTCGGAAAGCCAATTTCACTTTTCCAATAGGTCCATTACGTTGTTTGCCGATTATAATTTCGGCCAGACCTTTATCAACACTCTCTTCATCATAAACTTCATCGCGATAAATAAAGAGAATAACGTCCGCGTCCTGTTCAATCGCACCTGATTCACGCAAATCAGACATCACCGGTCGTTTATCCTGCCGTTGTTCAAGACTACGATTTAACTGAGATAAAGCAATCACCGGAACACTAAGTTCTTTTGCCATTGCTTTTAATGAACGCGAAATTTCAGAAATTTCAGTTGCACGATTTTCGCTCGTTCCTGCAACTTGCATTAATTGTAAATAATCGACAACAACAAGGTCGAGGCCATGTTCACGTGAAATACGACGACAACGTGCTCTAAGTTCAGAAGGCGTTAAAGCAGGCGTATCATCAATAAACATTCTGGATTCTTGCAAGATACTGACTGATGAAGTAAGTCTGGGCCAATCTTCATCATCCAGTTTTCCGGTTCGGATCTTATGTTGATCTATACGACCTAATGAAGACATCATTCTCATTGCCAGTTGTTCACCTGGCATTTCCATGCTGAAGATAGCGACACTATCTTTACCTTTGATTGCCGCATTCTCGGCAACATTGATAGCGAAGGCAGTCTTTCCCATTGAGGGTCTTCCGGCAACAATAATTAAATCGGAACGTTGAAAACCGGCAGTCTTCATATCCAAATCATCATAACCTGTCGCAATACCGGTTATAGGACTGTCTTTATGAAAAAGCTCATCAATTCTTTCCAGTGCGCCTTTTAAATACTCTTTAATATCGTGATAACTTTTCCTACCCTGGTTTTCTCTTTCTGCAATTTCAAACACGGTTTGTTCCGCGTATTCCAGGATCTGTTCGCTGGTTCGTCCTTGTGGGTTAAATACCGTGTCATTGATGTCGGTGGTCGCAGAAATTAACTGCCTGAGGATAGAACGTTTGCGGACAATATCCGCATAAGCGCTTATATTACTGGCGCTCGGTGTATTTTCGGCCAGAGCGGCAAGATTACGCATACCGCCAGCCTCTTCAAGTAACTGATGATTCTCTAACCATTCAGCAACGGTAACAATATCATAGGGCTCGCCTTCTTCACTCAGTTGGCTAATGGCACGGAAAATAGTACGGTGATCTTTACGATAGAAGTCTTCTTCACGTACACGTTCGATGACTTTATCCCAGGCTTCTTTGTCGAGAAAGGCACCACCAAGAACAGCCTGTTCGGCTTCAATAGAATGAGGTGGTATTTTTAATGCTGCTGTTTCAGCATCATGAGAGAAAGATGTATGTACCGGTTCCTGCATCAAATTCTCCTGAGTTGAGAATCAACCCAAAATTCAGAACGCCTGCCCCTTGCTAGAAAAACAGGCTATCCAGAAAACTAAATAATAATGCTATTACCGGTATTCAGAAAATTAAGCGTTTTCTTCTTCCGCAACAACATTGACCTTAATTGTCGCCGTTACGTCAGCATGTAATTGAACATCAAGTTCAATCTCGCCAAGGCTGCGAATCGGACCTTCAGGTAGTCTTATTTCGTGTTTTGATAATTCAGCACCCGCCTCAGTTGCTGCTTGGGCGATATCCGTTGTTCCAACCGATCCAAACAACTTTCCTTCTTCGCCCGCTTTACGCGCGATAGAAACATTGAGCGCATTCAGCTTATCAGCTCGTGCTGTTGCTTCAGCGATAGCTTCCTGTTGTTGTTTTTCCAGTTCTGCTCTACGAGCATCAAACTTGGCAATATTATCAGTCGTTGCAGAGACTGCTTTGCCACTGGGGATCAGGTAATTTCTACCAAAACCAGGCTTTACGTTGACTCGATCGCCTAAAGCCCCGAGTTTATGCACTTTTTCAAGCAAGATAACTTCCATCAGACTACCTCAATTCAATACAGTTTTATGATAACAGATTCTTTTCCAGCCCGCGTCTTATGATTCATATTTCCGGGCTTTTCCGACACGCCAACAGATGGCAACCATCTATGTATCAGAACTTTTCTAAGTTCATCTTTATAGATGAACTTAAACCATTAATTAATGCGCGTCGCAGTAAGGAATCAAAGCGAGATAACGCGCACGCTTGATAGCCGTCGATAACTGTCTTTGATAACGGGCATTGGTTCCTGAAATCCGGCTTGGAACAATTTTTCCTGATTCAGAAACATAATTTTTTAGTGTATTGATATCTTTGTAATCAATTTCAATCACACCGTCTGCAGTAAAACGACAAAATCTTTTACGTTTGAAATAACGAGCCATTTTTTAATCCTCTCTTATTCTTCTACAGTTTCAGGCGTTTCAGAAGCTTCTTCTGATTCCTGAACAGGTTCTTTAACAGCTTCTTCAGCTGCAGCGGGTTCTGGTGTTGCTTCAGCGGCAGGCTTGGTTTCTTCAGTTGCTCTTGGTGCTGATTTAGCCTCTTCTTCCTTGATTTTAATCAATGGAGAGTCGCCGGTGACAGCTTCGTCTTTCTTCACCACCAGATTACGGATAACCGCATCGTTATAACGAAATGCGTCAGTTAACTCTTTCAAAGAATCAGCGTTACACTCAATGTTCATTAGAACGTAATGTGCTTTGTGAATTTTGTTAATGGGGTAAGCCAGAAGACGACGACCCCAGTCTTCTAGACGATGGATTTTGCCCTCGTTACCAGTGATCATTTCTTTATAGCGATCGATCATCGCAGGGACTTGTTCGCTCTGGTCAGGATGAACCAGAAACACAATTTCGTAGTGTCGCATTATAATTCCTCTTGGATTAAAGCTTCCCCGTATTTCAGAGTGAAGCAAGGATAAAGTGGCGCGAATTCTAAAGGATTGAAATGCTGACTGCAACGCGTCATCGAACTAAAAATGCAAAAATAGCGATAAATCGAGCCGAAAAGTATATTTCCTGCAATTTAAATCAGGAAATATAACTATTTGATACTTCTTTGACGCAAAACCTCGTACAAAATGACACCTGTTGCAACGGACACATTCAAGCTTTCTATTCGTCCTAGAATGGGTAAAGCAGCCACAAAATCACATTCTTTCATAACGGATTCGCGCATACCCTTACCTTCACCTCCCATAATGATGGCCGTCGGGACAGTCAGGTTCATATCATAGATTGACTCTTCAGCCACGCCATCCGCACCGACAACCCAAACACCCGATTCTTTAATTTTCTTTATAGCTCGCACCAGATTGACAACGGAAATCACCGTTACATTTTCAACCGCTCCACTTGCTACCTTTCGCACAGTTTCATTAACACTGGCGGAACGATCTTTGGGAATAATAATAGCAGTAACCGCCGCTGCATCGGCCGTCCGGATACAGGCACCTAAGTTATGAGGGTCCTGTACTGAATCGAGAATCAAATATAACGGATTGTTGTCTTTATTGGCCTCCAATATTACATCCAGATCATTGTCTGTTTTTTTCTTTGCCGGTTTCACTTCAATGATCACACCCTGATGATTTGCGTTTTTTGTCATACGACTCATGGTTGTTCTTGGCGTCGTTTGCACAGCTAAACCTAATTTGTTCATCTCATCATGAATCGCACGTACGGAATCAGAATTAATCGCTTCCTGAATCCAGGCATTAATAATTCTGTCGGGCGATGATTCCAACATCTGATTCACAGCATGAATGCCAAAAATTTGTTCTGTTCGTTTAGCCATATAAATAATACCTATGATCTTTGCTATCTCATTAACATGTCGTTCCCGCGCAGGCGGAAACCCAGTATAATTTGCGGATACCCGCGTGCGCGGGCATGACGTTGGAGCGGCATACCTTGATTATTCGTATTAAGAAAAATAATAGTACTCAATAGTCCGGTTAATCTATTAATTCAAAATCTATTTTTCGTTCATCCATATCAACTCTACTAACCAGTACTTTCAAACGTTGACCTAATTTAAAAACTTGTCCTCCACGTTCACCGCGCAAAGTATGTGTTACTTCATCGTGATGATAATAATCTATCGGTAGATTACTAATATGAATTAATCCTTCAATAAAAATATCATCAAGCACAACAAACAAACCAAATGCTGTGACTGAACTAACGATACCTTCAAATTCCTGTCCCACTTTATCTTTCATATAAGCACACTTAAGACGTTGAACCGCATCGCGCGATGCTTCTTCGGCACGACGCTCCGTCATGGAACAATGTTCTGCCAGTTCAAGTACGGCCTGTTTGGAATACTCAAACGTTTCGGCAATATTGCCATTAATAATATGTTCAATGGCACGATGTACCATGAGATCAGGATAACGACGTATCGGTGAAGTAAAGTGTGAATAAGTCGGAAAGCCTAAGCCAAAGTGTCCTTCATTGATCATGCTATAAGCTGCCAACGGCATGCTGCGTAATAAAATAGTTTCCAGCATGGGCGCATCTTCACGTTGGCGAATCACTTTCATCAATTTCGCATAGTCTTTTGACGTGGGTTCTTCACCGCCACCTAAAGATAAACCGATTTGTGATAACAATGAACGGACATTATCAAGTTTTTCAATCTTTGGTGTGTCATGTATACGGTACAAACCCTGTATTTCATGTTTTTCAAGAAATTCACCGGCAGCGACATTGGCTGACAACATCATCTCTTCAATCAAGCGATGTGCTTCATTTCGTTCTACCTGATGTATGGCTTCGATATGACCTTCATCATCAAATTCAAATTTCGCTTCCATTGAAGAGAAATCAATTAATCCATTTTTCTTTCTCTGTTCATGCAAACATTGATAGAGCTGAAACAAATCATCCAGGTGCGTAACAATTTTTTCTCGTTTTTGTCTGGCCGCTTGATCTTTATCGACAACTATCGATTGCATTTCATCATAGGTTAAACGTGCTGCAGATTTAATAATGCCTTTAAAAAATGATGAACGTTTAATCTTGCCTTTTACATCAATACTTAATTCACAAACCAGACTATAGCGATCGACTTCCGGTTTAAGTGAACACAAACCATTGGATAATATTTCCGGAAGCATCGGAATAACACGGTCGGGGAAATAAACAGAGGTGCCGCGTAATCGTGCTTCACTATCTAATGCCGTTTTATTTTTTACATAGTGAGAAACATCAGCAATGGCAACTAACAAACGCCAACCATTTCCTTCTTTTTCACAATAAACCGCATCATCAAAGTCACGTGCATCGGCTCCATCAATGGTAACTAATGGAAGGTCACGAATGTCTTTTCTATTTTCGAGATCATCTAAATCTATTTTATCTCTCAAATCTTTAGTTTCTAATTCTAAAGTATGCGGCCATTCAAAAGGCAGTTCATAACTGCGTATAGCAATATCAACGGCCATACTGCCTTCAAGACCGTCACCAATGACATTGATTATTTTACCAATCGGCTGCCGATGCTTTTCCGGTTGATGCACAATTTCCATAACGACAAACTGTCCATCTTTGGCTTTTTTCTTTTCTTTCGGTGGAATTAAAAAGTCTTGATTTATACGTTTATTATCCGGTACAACATAAGCGACTCCACTATCTTCATAAAACCGCCCGACCAGTTGATGATTGGCCCGCTCCAGAACTTCAACCAGGGAACCTTCACGTTTGCCTTTTTTATCAACGCTGACTTCCCTGACCAATACACGATCACCGTTTAAAATCGTTCGCATCTGTTTTGCGGACAGAAATAAATCTTTACCACCTTCATCAGGCACAACAAAACCATAACCGTCAGGATGGCCAATCACACGCCCTTTTATTAAATCCATTTTTTCAATCAAGGCATAACTACCACGACGATTACGCATTAATTGTCCATCGCGCATCATCGCTTTTAGGCGACGACCCAGAGCACGACGAATTTCAGGATCACGAATAAGAAAAGCATCGGCTAACTGTTTACGTGCCAGCGGCCGCCCTGCTTCACGCAAAAAGTCCATAATGGCTTCACGTTCCGGCAAGTCGAATTTCCGCTTTGGTTGTTCCTCTGATTTTCTTTTTTTAGACATGTATTTTTAAGACAAATTGACAATATAAGGATGGCTGGTTAAAGTCCGCGGTTCCTGATTCCTGCAGTATAACACATGCAATTGTATGCAATTATCAGGTGATAGATGTTTTAGTGCCAATCTAAATATGTGCCCAAGTGGCAGAATGATGAGCAGGAAGCTCAAATGCCGTGGTAGTCAGGACGGCGTGAACGGCGGGTAGACACATTAGTATTAATGCGACCGCGCGTAGCGCGACGAGTTAATATAAACTCAACATAAAATTTGGTGCCTTTCTTAATATATGCCCAGGTGGCGGAATTGGTAGACGCGCTAGCTTCAGGTGCTAGTGGGAGTAATCCCGTGGAGGTTCAAGTCCTCTCCTGGGCACCATTATTGATAATACCTTTATCGTCGATAATCAATCCCATCATAATCCTGTTGATTAATCATTATAGAAAACTTTTTAATAACATTACTCTGTATGTCTGGGAAGTGTTTCAATTGTCCGATAACCCTTAATTAGTATGAAAAGGCCAATTGCTGCAGAAATATGCTTCAATGAATGACCACTAATGACAAGCAAAATATCATGTATAACAAAATCATAATGTTCGAATAATTTTGCAAGTATATATGTAACAAGTAACCACCAGTAATGACCTGATTTATCGAATACTGAAGTGAACATAATTAACATCACGGGAATCGCGACTATAGGAAAAAACTGAACAGCAACATAAGGACGGAGGTCACCTTTTCCACTCATTTCTGTTATATACCAGTATATAACCGATAAAATACCAACTAGTATCATCGGCAATAAAATAGCTTTACCAATCTTTATGGAAACAAACTCACTTATAACGATGGAAAACAAGCTCATAAATGCGATTGTCATTGGAAGTCGATCCCAGACTAAAGTATCGTTAGAGGGATATAAATGATAATAACCTGAACCAACAGAAACTAATACGGCACTTAAGAAGAGCGTTATATATGCAGCTTTATTTTCATACAATATATTAAGATCTTTGTTTTTTAATACAGTTAAAAAACCCAGGCATCCAGCTACCAGAAAGAAAAAATTAGATAGTACGTTTGATGTATTAGGAATCTCAAGATAAGTACTATTATCAGAAAATTGATGGTACATAGTATCTTGCGCAATCGGAGGCACTATAAAAAAAGAAACAACCACAATCATTCCAAAACATAAAATTAATAAAACACCAATTTTTTCTTTTGTTGTTTTCATTTTATAAATTATCAAGTGTTAGCTTCTTCGCCAGTTTAAAATCAGTCTTACCACTTCCCAGTTTCGGTATTTCATCTACTGCTTTTACTTCTGAGGGAATCATTAATGGATTTGCTTTGGTTTCGAGCATGGCTTTTTTAATGTCTTCAAGTTCGATTTCTTCTGCTATCAAAATTACTATTTTTTCACCCTTCTTTTCATCCGGGACATTAATCGCAACCAATTCCAGTTCGGGCTTATCTAATGCGGCACGAATTGTTTCTTCTACTGCGGTTAGACTCACCATTTCGCCGCCAAGTTTAGCAAAGCGTGAATAGCGATCGACTATGGTCAGGAAACCGTCTTCATCAAGATGACCTTTATCACCTGTTTTATACCAACGCTTTCCATTAATTTCAGTAATGACGTCATTGGTCTTTTCTTCATCATCGAGATAACCCAACATAACTTGCGTACCGCCGATTAGGATTAATCCATCTTCACTTGTTGCCAGTTCATCTAATGAATCCGGATCGACAATGCGGAAACTGGAACCCGGCAATGGCATACCAACTGTTCCGAGTTTATTACCTTTTTGAACCTGCCAGTAATTTACATCGAGTGCATCGGGAATATTAACACTGGCAACCGGTGTCGTTTCCGTCGCACCATAGCCTTCGTAAATGTCTTTATTGAATTTTAATTTGAATGCTTCACGTACATCGGGACTTAATTTTTCAGCTCCAGCAATCACAATTCGTAAAGACTCTAGCATCAGCGGATGTATACGACGGTTCTTAATATAGAGACGTAAAAATGTTGATGTACCACAAAAAAGGGTTGCACGATATTTGGCTATAGCTTTCGCTATATTAACTGCATCGGTTGGATCAGGATGACAAACCATTGGTATACCCTCTACTAGCGGCATGAATGTTGTTACTGTTAAACCAAAGGCATGGAACAAAGGTAAGCTTGCCATAACTACATCGGTGTCCTGCGTATTTAACATGTCCGAAATCTGTTTCAAGTTAGACATGATATTGCGGTGGCTTAACATGACACCTTTTGGTGACCCTTCACTACCACTTGAAAATAAAATGGCAGCAGGTGAATTAATATCTACTTCCTTACAATACAACAGCTTTAATAAACAAGCAGGCAAAGCCAAAACAGTCAGGAACGTAGCTAGACTTGTAGTTTTGCTAATATCTTTCTTTAGATCTTCCATATAAATATACTGGCTTTCGGGGAAGGCATCGTTTAAATCAACTCCCTTCTTAACCAGTTTTTCCATAAACTTTCGCGAAGTAACAATTGATTTAATACCTGCTTTGGTTACTGCACCTTGTAATGCTTCACGACTGGCCGTGAAGTTTAAATTCACGACTGTCTTACCACGAAGAATACATGCCATGTTGGCTATACATCCGGCGCTACTGGTGGGCAATAACAAACCAACATTTTGTTCTGGAGATTGTTTCTTTATCAATCTTGAAAAACAAATAACACCGGTTAAAAATTTATTGCCATTTAATGGTCCGGCAATTGAATCTGCAACGGTTAATTCATCACCATTACGTTTTGCTGTGTCAATAAACGCAGAACCAATTGTTGGTAGATGACTAGTGTAGTGTTCCCATGAATCAATCGATAAATCAAAAATACGTTTCTTTAAATTCTCCGGTGTTGTTTCTGTTGGTAATTGTTCTCCAAAAGAAACAATGATGTCGTGTTTAATACCGGTACTACGGATATTTTTTAGTTTTTCACTTGAGCGAGAAAACCAGCTGCCCCACAAACCTCGAATATAAAAAGGCAATATAACCGCATTCGCATTTTCTACTGCTTTTTCATAGCCACGTTGGAATTCAGCTAACTGACCCGTACGACTAATCGTTCCTTCAGGGAATAAACAAACAACATCGCCATTATTTAAACTGTTATTAATTTCCTGTAGCGCACCTTTACTCGCACCGGCAGATACAGGAATAACATTAAAAATATCGAGAAACCATTTTAGATACCAACGTTCATAAATATTACGAATCATAACGAAACGTATTGGTCGAGGTGATGCCATTTGGATAATACCCCAGTCTATCCAGCTTATATGATTACCTAGCATCAACACGCCACCTGTTTCAGGAATATTTTTTAAACCCAACACTTCAAGACGATAACGATGCCCGATAATATAACTAACAATAAAACGGACTAATGATTGTGGTAATTTATAAACGGTATAAATCGTCCCAACAATCGCGACGACCAATAAAATATTAAAAAGCCCAACACTGTTCATGCCCACTACAGCAAACAAAACAGTTAGGCCAAGAAAACTCAACATGAAAATATTTTGTATGAAGTTATTACCAGCCAGAACCCGGCCCATTTCATCTTCTTCGGCATGGAACTGTATCAATGCATTAAGTGGTATCAGCAATAAACCACCAAATACACCCCAGGCAAGAAAGTTAAGCATCTGAAAATAAATATTATCGACAATAGGTAAAACGACTAAACAAAGTGCAATACCGATTGAACCTATAGGTATCATGCCTGTTTCAATATGCGTTTTCGAAATGCGTCCTGCAATAAGTGAACCCATCATAATACCTATACCGGCACAAGCTAAGGTACCCTGAATCATGACAGTATTCATAATACCCATTGTTTCCTTTGCATGCGCCGGGAATGCTGCCAACATAACTTGAGAAAGCGACCAAAAAATAGACAAGCCTATAACCGATAAAAAGATAACTTCACGATTAGTAATAACGCGCATGTTTGATTTTAGATATGAACCACTGGTATAGGTATGCAAGTTAAAATTCATTGCGTCATCAATCGGTTGTTTTTGCGGCAAGCTATAAGCAAATAATAATTCGACAACACTAAATGCAACTAATGCCCAACCTATTGGCGCAATACTTTGCAGTAAAAAAGAAGTGTCAAGCAAGACCACATCGGCCAGAAAATGTTCAAACAAAATTGAAAAAGCAAATATACCGGTAAGGATAGCGATCGTTGTTGCGGCCTGGACCAGACCATTGGCTGAAGCTAAATGATCTTTACCCACTAATTCCTTGATGTACCCATATTTAGCAGGTGAATAAAATGCACTTTGTAATGCCAACATAAACGTCATGGCAAATGCTGGCCAGAACCAGCCCAGATAATAAAACAAGGTAATACAAAGTGTAATTACGACAGCAGCCCATGCACTGACACGCATGACTTTATTCTTGGGAAACTTATCTGCACAAAAACCTGCAGGAGATAGCAACATAATAAATGGCAGGAGTATTAATGCATTGACGATTGCAGTAAGGATTATTTGTTCCTGGCCATCGTAAACCTTGAAAACGGTGTTCTGGATTATGATCTTATGGCCCAGATCAACAAAGGCATTTAGAAAAACCATAACAATGTATGGAAGAAAACCACGAAATTTAAATAGATCTTTCATTTAACAGAACTCCTGCTTATTTTTTTAATTCCCTGTAAACTACTGATTAGTCTTAAATTAAACAACTAATATTGTAATTGCCTTGTTTTTATGTTCTATTCGTATTGATAATTACTACTTCTAGTGACTTCTATGGCTCAAACACTTCATCTGATAAATACCCTGAAAAAAGCGCTCAAGGGACATGGCCTTACCTACGCTGATATCGCCAAAAAAATTGATATGTCCGAAGCTAGTATAAAGCGAATGTTTTCTGAAAAGAACTTTACCCTGAAAAGACTGGAACAGCTATGTCAGTGTATGGATATTGAAATAACCGACTTATTAACTTTGATGAAAGAAGACGAGTCCAATATTAGCCAACTTACAGAAATGCAGGAAAAGGAAATTGTTAATGATTTGTCTTTATTGTTAGTCACAGTCTGTGTTTTAAATCGTTGGACTCTGAACGATATTGTATCGCGTTACAAAATTACAGAAATGGAATGTATTCAATATCTGGCAAAACTGGATCGGCTAAAAATAATCGATTTGCTACCAAAAAACAAAATTAAACTTCTTGTTACATCTAATTTTACCTGGATAGAAAACGGGCCGATTCAAAAATTCTTTCAATCTAAAGTAGAAAAAGAATTTTTTAGTGCCCGATTTAATAAAACCAATGAACGACTGGTCGTTATCAATGGCATGCTAGCAGAAAATTCCAATGCTGTGTTCCAGAAGAAAATGGAAAAGCTGGTTAACGAATTTAATGACTTAAATGACAGTGACGCAGGCTTACCGTTAAATGACCGTTATGGTACAACGGTTGTTATGGCAATCCGACAATGGGAATACGGGTTATTTGAACACATGCGAAGATAAAAATTTATTTATCAATACTTAAGAAAATGGATTATTTAAAATAATAGTTTCAGCACGATCAGGCCCGGTAGAAATAATATCGATTGGCACACCGGTTATTTCTGAAAGACGGTTTAAATAATCTATCGCTTTCTTTGGTAAATCATTATAGTTAGTTGTACCCACGGTATTTGATTGCCAACCTGGATGTTCTTCATATATTGGCTTACATTTCGCAAATTCTTCTGCGCCGATTGGTGGTACTTGTACAGTTTTGCCATCTATTTCATAGGCAGTACAGATTTTTATTGTTTCCAATTCATCCAAAACATCGAGTTTAGTGATACATAAACCTGTTAAACTATTAATTTGTGCTGATCGCCGAAGCGCAACCGCATCATACCAACCACAACGTCTTGCCCGGCCTGTAGTCGCACCAAATTCATGACCCACTTTAGCAAGATGTTCACCCGTTTCATCGAATAACTCTGTTGGGAACGGACCAGAACCAACGCGCGTGGTATAAGCTTTGGTGATTCCAAGAATATAATCAAAGTGACAAGGACCAAAGCCCGTACCTGTTGCCGCGCCACCTGCAGTTGTATTAGAAGATGTCACATAAGGATAGGTACCATGATCAATATCAAGCCATGTGCCCTGTGCTCCTTCAAACATGATGTTCTTACCTTCGGTATGTAATTCACTCAGTCGACTGCCTGTATCAGCTATCATAGGCACCAATTCTTCTGATAACTTTTTGATGTCATCCAACGATTGCTGATAATCAATAGCATCACATTTATAGTAATTCGTTAGCATGAAGTTATGATACTCAAGTACTTCTTCCAGCTTGCTTGCTAAAAGGTCATCATGCATAAGATCACCGACTCGTAATGCACGTCGTGCAACTTTATCTTCATAAGCAGGACCGATACCTCGACCCGTTGTTCCTATTGCTGCTTTACCTTTGGCTTTTTCGCGCGCCTGATCAAGAGCAATATGATAAGGCAAGATTAAGGTGCAGGCTTCGGAAATTCTTATGTTATCTCGAGCAGCGACGCCATTCTGTTCCAACATCTTGATTTCTTCCATTAATGCATGCGGACTTAGAACAACACCATTACCAATCAGGCATTCGACACCATCATGTAAAATGCCTGATGGGATTAAATGAAGAACTGTTTTTTTACCTTCGATGATAACGGTATGTCCCGCATTATGTCCGCCCTGAAAGCGAACTACTGCAGAAACATCTTCCGTTAATAGATCAACAATTTTACCTTTACCTTCGTCACCCCATTGAGTGCCTAGTACAATAATGTTTTTACCCATATAACTCTTTTTATAAACGATTACTTCACGTCACGATAAATAATCGCCCAGTGATATCGTTCTCCCCAAATGTTATTATTTAATTTCTTTTAAATCCCACTCGCCATTACCCGGCACGAGTTCCTGATCACAATCCATTTGACTTGCTGTTGCCTGTTGTCCTGCTAATTCCTGAACAACAGTTTCCCCTGAATTTCGTAATTCATTAATTTTTCTCTGCAATGAAACTTCATCAGAAGCCGGAGCAAAAATTCTTTTTGCCACAGGTTTCTCGATATTCTGGAATTGTAATAATGATTTTACATCCAGACTAAATCCGGTAGCAGGTCTGGCACGACCAAACGCACTCCCAATATCATCGTAACGACCACCAAAGGCAATACCTTCTCCCTTACCTGGAACAAATGCAGTATAGACCATGCCCGTGTGATAGTGATAACCACGCAATTCTGCCAAATCAATATTAATAGTGATGTCAGACTCGTTTTTTATAGAGTCAGCTAATGCTTTTATTTCTTTAATATAGTTAGTAACTTCAGAAGAAATTTTATTAAACAGTTTTTCAGCTTCGTTCAATACAGATACGTCACCATTAAGATCAACAAGGTCAAGTAATGCTTTACTTGCATCGTCATTGATATTCCAGTCTTTGTATAAAGACTTTAACTCGTCTTTTGCCTTGCGTTGCAATGCTTCAAACACGGCAGATTGTTGTTCATCATTTAAAGTTGATTCAGTACTCAATGCACGGAAAACACCGATATGGCCAAGATCAATATAGGTCTGATTAATACCAACATGTCGAAGCGTTGATAACATCAACTTTACAATCTCAATATCACTTGCAACACCAGCGTGACCGTATAGCTCAGCACCTAATTGTAATGGCGAACGTGTTTCACCAGACTTGCCGGGGCGAGTGTGTAATACAGAACCGAGATAACAAAGTCTGGTTGGTGTATCGCGTTTCAATAAATGCGCGTCAATTCGTGCTACTTGTGGCGTCATATCTGCACGTATACCCATCAAACGACCGCTCAGTTGATCGGTAAGTTTAAAAGTTTTTAAATCAAGATCTTCACCAGTACCGGTTAGTAAAGACTCAAGGTATTCAATCATTGGAGGAATAACGAATTCATACCCCCATGTTGAAAGCAGATCAATTATTGTTCGACACAGGTGTTCAAGTTGCATTGCCTTCGGTGGCAATATTTCTTCAACACCTTCCGGCAATAACCAGCGATTATTTATAGTCATAATAAATATAAAATTTTATTTCACAACATAGAGCAGTATCAAGCCGATCAGCATGCTAGTGACACCTAAAAAACGTAATGTCTGATTATCCATCTGCGCAGCCAATAAATATACTTTACGCATACTCTCTGGATTTATAAATGGCATCAAACCTTCGAACACAAATACCAGCGCTAATGCAGTCAGCAAGTCCGTAAAATTAATATCAAACAATTATTTTGAATATCCTTTGAATTTAATCTACCGACCATTTGAATTGTTAAAATATCTAAAAAAATCTGATTCAGGCTCAATTAACAACACATCATTACTGTTATTAAAACTATTTTGATATGCATTCAGACTACGATAAAAAGAATAAAAGTTTTTATCTTTAGTGTAAGCCGCAGCATAAATCTCAGTAGCCTGAGCATCACCTTCACCACGCTTTATTTCAGCATCACGATAAGCATTTGCAAGAATCACTTCACGATCCTTGTCGGTGATTGCCTGAATTCTTTCAGCAGCTTCCTTACCTTGAGCACGCAGTTCTTCTGCTACACGAACACGCTCTGAACGCATACGTTTATAAACATTATCACTGACTTCCTCCGGTAAATCGATACGCTTGGTTCTAACATCGACAATTTCAATACCGTAACTTTGCTTAAGTTGATCAGAGGTTTCCTTAACAATTCTGAGAATTTCATTCCGCTCACCAGCAACCACTTCCTGCACCGTACGTTTACCAAATTCATCTCGTAAAGCCTGATCCAGGCTTTGTGAAATTAATTCTGTTTTTGCGTATTCGATGTTACCGCCGTTACTGGCAACATAGAATTTTTCAACATCAGAAATTCGCCATTTGGCATAGTAATCGACAATTACGTCTTTCTTTTCAGAAGTTAAGAATCGACGAGAAGGCTGGTCAAGATTAAGTAATCGTTTTTCAAATTTCTTCGCCGTATTCATAAGCGGAATCATAAAATGTAAACCTGGTTCAGAATCTGATGAGTCTATTTTTTTAAATTCGAAAACAACAGCCTGCTCCCACTGGTTAACTTTGAAAACAAAGAAAGACCCAAGAACTATAATAATGACTAAAGGGAAAAATATTTTTTGAAATGTAGACATTATCTTACTCCCCTGATACGACTATCAAATTTCTGTCTGGCATCTTCAAGGGAAGATGAGACGGATGAGGTAATATCATTAAATTGAGATGCTGAAGAATTTGAACTATTGTTCTTTCGCTGTTCAATCAGTTTGTCTATAGGCAAATACATCAAGCTGTTTCCATTATCATTATCAATGAACACTTTATTTGAATTACTAAATACAGATTCAATGGCATCGATATATAACCGTTCACGAGTCACTTCCGGTGCACGTCGATACTCGGTCAATAATTGTTCGAAGCGACTGGCTTCACCTTCTGCTTTTGAAATGACACGCGCCTTATAAGCACTAGACTCTTCCAATATGCGCGCTGCGTTACCACGAGCAATAGGGATTATCTTGTTTTGGTAGGCTTTTGCTTCGTTGACATAACGCTGTTCATCTTCTCTTGCTTTAATTGCATCATCAAATGCCGCTTTAACCTGCTCGGGTGGTTTAACAGACAACATTTCGACACTTTCAACATGAATACCAATTTGATACTCATCATCAAGTATCTGCTTCATCAATGCACGTTGTCGCTCTGCAATTTCTGCTCGACCTTCAGTCAAAACATAATCAAGTTTACTTTTGCCAATGACCTCACGTACGGAACTTTCCGTCACCTGTTTTAAAGTTAAAATGGGTTCTTTTACATTAAAAAGAAAAGCGCTAGGGTCCTGCTTAACTTTCCATTTAACTGCAACTTCCAAATCAACAATATTTTCATCCTGTGTCAACATGGTAGCTCTGTGTGTCATACGTTGAACTCGTCCAACATTCACAACCAGAACATCTTCTATGGGTCTGGGTAATCTAAAGTTTATCCCCGGTTCCAGGGTTCCAACATGCGCACCTAAACGAAGTACAGCTCCGCGTTCCTGTTCATCGATAAAATAAGTAATGTCATACGCAAGCCAGGCTATAAGAAGAAGAATACCCATAACAATAGGAAACATTGAATTGTTGTTATCAATACGATTTGGACGGTTTCCAAATATTCCGCCAAAATTTTTCTGCATTTTATTGATAATTTCGCTTAAATCCGGAGGTCCATCGTTATTTCCACGATTGCCCCAAGGATCTTTATCCTTATTACCGTCAGGTGGTTCATTCCAGCCCATTTAATACTCTCCAAGGAAATATTATGTGTAGTTTTGTTTAATAGCAGCTAACAGGAGGTGAATCTTAATAGCGACTAGCCCCTTACTGCAACCGTAACTGTGATATGTCTAGTCTGGCTTCCTCGCATAATTTATGCAATCTGAACTCTTCAAGTTCAATTTCCATCGTCCAGCCGCCCTTTTCATTCACGTCTTCATGTCTGACAGCCCCGATATCAAATAGTTTGGCGCGTAATTGCCCTGCTGTCACCGGTATATTCAAATAATGAGCTTGTCTGTGTTGGTTAATTTGTCGAGCAATTTCTTCTTTTAAATATTCAATTCCCTTGCCCGTATGTGACGACAGCCATATCCGGGAGTTCAGACCATTGTCAGATAACTCTATTCTCGGCCCAATTTCGGGATAATTATCAATCTTGTTATATACCTCAATCTGAGTCACCTCTGTCGCACCAATTAAACTAATAACCTGATTTACATCGTCAATCCGTTGTTGGCGCTGCTCATTATCCACATCAATAACATGAATTAATAAATCTGCTTCTCTTACTTCGTCTAGTGTCGCCTGAAAAGACTCGACTAACTCATGGGGCAAATCACGTATAAACCCGACAGTATCCGTTAAAATAATGTCTCTACCCGTAGCTACTTCCATACGCCTTAATGTCGGATCCAATGTCGCAAAAAGCTGATTTGCGGCTTCGACATTCGCACCGGTCAAATAATTAAATAATGTCGATTTGCCCGCATTGGTATAGCCGACAAGTGATACAACAGGAATATCATTTTTCTTACGTTGCTGGCGGCTCAAATCGCGTTGCTTATGCACTTTCTGTAAACGTCGCTTAATCAGCTTGATCCGCGCGCCAATCAAACGTCGGTCTGTTTCCAGCTGCGTTTCACCCGGTCCACGTAAGCCAATACCACCTTTTTGTCTTTCCAAGTGTGTCCATCCGCGAATTAAACGTGTTGACAGATGTTCCAGCTGCGCTAATTCAACCTGTAACTTACCTTCATAACTGCGGGCGCGTTGAGCAAAGATATCCAGAATCAGTCCTATACGGTCTATAACACGCACATTAATATGTTTTTCCAGATTGCGTTCCTGGGCAGGCGTTAGAGAATGATTAAAAATAATCACATCAGCAGCTTGTGCTTCTGCACTAGTTGCTATTTCATCCGCTTTACCACTACCGACAAATAGCTGCGCATCGGGATTTGAACGCGGTGCTCTAATCGAATCGACGATCTCGAGACCAGAAGATTCGACTAATTGAGCAAATTCACTAAATGCATCGTTGTCCGCAGATTGTTTAAAATCGACATGAACGATTAAGGCGCGCTGAATATCAGCGGATTTTGATTCCAAATGACTACCAGTAATTTAAGTTCAGCTTTCTTCGCCATCCTCATCGGTACGGGGAAGTTTTACGTTTCTCGCTGGGACAATGGTAGAAATAGCATGCTTATATACCAATTGGCTCACCGAATTTTTTAATAATATGACAAATTGATCGAAAGATTCTACTTGTCCTTGTAGCTTAATACCGTTCACGAGAAAAATAGATACCGGGATTCGCTCTTTTCTAAGTGCATTTAAAAAAGGATCTTGCAATGAGTGCCCCTTACTCATGATTACTCTCCTTCCGTCTAATTATTATTATTGTGGGTCACACAATGATAACCGTATGACCATTTCTACTTATTTTCAGTTAAGTATATTACAAATAAAAACGATTTACGGCGAATTCTTAAGTTTTTCCAGAATTTTAGAGAAAATTTCAGGTTTGTTCGGGTCAAACCATTCAGCATCATTTTCACTCCGGCACCAGGTGATCTGCCGTTTGGCCAACTGACGTGTCGCCACAATTGCGTGTTCTCGCATTTCATCAAAGCTGGTTTGTCCTTCCAAATAGCGCCAAACCTGCCTGTAGCCTACCATTCGCATCGAAGGCATAGCCAGGGATAGATCACAACGCTGATGCAATTTTTCGACTTCTTCAACCAAACCGGCTTCCAACATCGCCAAAAATCGTTGTTTTATGCGTTCATGCAATATTGATCGATCTTCCGGCGATAAAATAATCTTCTTGATGGGATAGGGAAATGGCTGTTTACGACCTTCAGATAATAATTCTGTTAGTGTTTCTCCTGTGATTTCATAGACTTCCAGAGCACGCTGAATTCTTTGAGGATCATTTTCATTTATTCTAGCTGCCGCTTTCGGATCGATTTGCTTCAATCTGTCATGCAGACTGTTCCAACCTTCTGTTTCACCCTCTTCTTCGAGTCTGGCGCGAATTCGATAATTAGCTTCCGGTAATTCCGCCAATCCCTGTTCGAGTGCCCTGAAATAAAGTCCTGTACCACCTACCAGTATCGGAATATTGCCGTTTGCGTGAATTTCCTCAACAGCAGTACGGGCATCTTGTTGGAAACGTGCCGCTGAATAAGATTCATTCGGATCACAAATATCAATTAAACGATGAGGTGCTTTTGCAAGCAATGCTTTATCAGGTTTGCCGGTACCAATATCCATACCGCGATAAACCATAGCAGAATCAACACTGATAATTTCGCTGCTAGTATTTTCATGTAAATAAACCGCCAGATCTGTTTTACCCACAGCCGTCGGACCCATAATAAAAATAACGAATGGTTTATCAGACATTATTTTTGTAAAAGCGACGGTAATAATGATGCTTCAAGTTTGCGCCAGGGCAAGTTTTGTACATCATTAGCGCTATTTTCATAAAAATTAATTTCACTTAATAACTGCAAGGTACTTTCTTCATTTAATTCAATACCGGAATCATTAACGTGTTGTGCAAGTATCGCAGCTATTTCTACTTCAGGTTGTTTTTTTGAAATCGCGTCCAACAAATCTTTTACCAGGGAAATTGTTTCTGCGTACATTAAACGTGAAGGTATAGACCGTGCCATCATCTGCGTTGGCGATATTTGTTCTAGTTCAAAACCCCATTGATTAATTAGTGCTGTATTATTTTCAATTAACTGAAGCTTATCATCCGACAACTCACAACTCACCGGAACTAATATCGGACGTTTGATAATTTTCTTTTCATTAAAATTATTTAGCAAATAAAGCGTCGTCATTAATATTCTGGATTTAGCAATATCAACCAGATAATGGTCGTCATCAACCGATGCAATAACAAATTGTCCGGAAAACAAAGATAAATAGTTTGAAGGTGGTTTTCTTTTTTGCAGCACATCCAGTTGCTTAAATCGATTTGTTTGATCTTCTTGATTCTGATAGTTGGCAACGTCTTCATTCACGGCCTGTTGATCACCAAACTCATCTACTTGCATTTCATATTGCACATCACTTTGATCATCCCTCTGATTATCATGGGCAACAGACATCAATGGTTGCTTTAAACTATCCAGTAAAGCACCGTAAATAAAATCATGAATATTTCTGGTATCTGCAAATCGAACTTCCGATTTAGCCGGATGTACATTCACATCAAGCAATGAAGGATCTAACTGTAAATGCAATACAAAACTCGGAAATCGTCCAGCAGCAATACGATCATCATAAGCCAAACGTATGGCATGACTGACATGTTTATCACGCACCATTCGGCCATTCACGTAAAAATATTGTCTATCCGATTGACTACGCGCTACATCATTTAAACCCAACCAACCCCAAAGATGCATGCCATCTTTTTCAACATCAACACGAATACTTTTAGTTAAAAAAGAACTGCCACAAATATTTTTTATTCTTTGATCAAAATCATCATTACACGCTGGTAAACGAAATAAAGATTGCCCATCATGTTTAACAAAAAAACCGGTAGAGAAATGACTTAAAGAAATTGCACGGATTAATGACTGTATATGAAGAAACTCTGTCTTTTCAGTTTTTAAAAACTTACGTCGTCCCGGCGTAGAAAAAAATAAATCCTGTACTTCAACAGTGGTTCCTGTTTCATGCGCAGCAGGTTTGATTTTATAATTATTATCAATAGACCATGCCTGTTCCTCACCCATTAAGCGCGAAGTCATTTTAAAACGAGAAACGGATGCAATACTGGGAACCGCTTCACCACGAAAACCTAAACTGGCTATTTGCGATAAATCTGAAAATTCAGAAAGCTTACTCGTCGCATGCGGTTGTAATGCTAATTGTAAATCATCTTTATATATCCCTTGTCCATTATCACGCACACGAATCAAACCAATACCGGCATCTTCAATATCAATATCAATCTTGCTTGCCGCAGCATCAATACTGTTTTCAATAAGTTCTTTTACCACCGAAGCAGGACGCTCAATCACCTCACCTGCTGCAATTTGATTCGCAACCGACTCAGGTAGTTGATGAATACGAGGAAAATTTTGATTGTCTGGCATAGAACACGTGGAGCGCTAAACGTGAAAAGTAAAAGTAAAAGTAATAACTAAAGTATAAGGTTAAACGCTTAACGTTTCACCTTTCACACTTTAAACGTCTATGTACCGCTACTACTTCTTGGGATACTAATCGTTTGCCCCACACGAACCAGATCACCTTTCAGACCATTATATTGGCGCAAGGTGTTTGTGCTGACACGATATTGTTGAGCGATTGTTGATAAGGTTTCACCGCGTGCAATGATGTGCTTTCGAGAAGCAAGGATAGTACCTTCCGGTGCAAAGTCTCTGAAATAACCCCTTAACCCAACCACCATTGCATTCGCCATATTCTTGCGATGCGATGCACTGAGTAATTTTTTCTCTTCTCTTGGATTAGAAATAAATGCTGTTTCGATCAGGATTGATGGAATATCGGGAGACTTTAATACGGCGAAGCCTGCGGACTGCACGGTACGTTTATGTACTTTACCGATACCTTTTAAACCTCTTAAAACACGATCAGCAATATCGATACTCGCTTCCAGACTGGCGGTTTGTGATAAATCCAGCAACACTGAAGCAAGTACATCGTCTTTACCTTCGAGACTGACGCCACCAATCAAATCAGATGCGTTTTCTGATTCAGCCAACCATTTTGCGGCTTCACTACTTGCTCCCTTCTTTGACAAAACATAAACCGAAGAACCATGTACCTTAGGATCACGAAACGCATCGGCATGGATAGACATAAATAGATCGGCTTTATATTCACGCGCTTTATCAATACGTTTTCGTAAAGACATGTAGTAATCACCTTCACGAATCATCACCGCTTTCATGCCACGTTCTTTATTGATTGCAGCAACAAGATCCTTTGCTATATTGAAAACAACGTTTTTCTCATAAACACCACTAGGACCTTTTGCACCGGGATCTTCACCACCATGACCGGCATCAATCGCAATAATGACATCTCTTGGCAGATTTGCTTTGGTGATTTCTTCCTGGACATTTACCGGCCTGGTTTCTTTCTGTTCGTTGCTATATAGATCAACGACAAGGCGATGACCATAATGTTTGTTTGGTTCTAATTGAAAACTTTTGTAGTTAACGAATTTTTTTAAATCGAGAACAATACGCAAATCATCATTGTTTCTCGCCGCAGCACGAATACCTTGCAGGTATTTATCTTCGCTACCAGGTTGGACTGGATCTTTGATCATTGAGGAATCTTTAAGATCGATAACCGTTCTATACGGTTCCTTTAATAAAGATAATTCGTGTTCAACCGGGCCACTGATATCGAACACAACGCGAGTACTGTCAGGCGCTGCCCAGACACGGACATTCTCAACCGTCACTGATCCGGCGAAGACCAATGAGGAAAAAAAGAAACAGCTGTAAAACACTAGAAAGCGCATCGTATAAAGTAACTATCCTGACTATTTTTATTAGTTACTATTAATTATTCAATATTTTTTGAAGAAATCAAGCTATATCTATGTTTTTTATAAAGAATAGCATTTTTAAATGAGCAAAAATCGTCTTAAAAAGAGGATAAATTTAAGCTGAAATTTGACTAAGAACCTGTTCGCCTTTTGCTGAATTTGGCTGAATGTTGGCTTCTCGACCGCTACCTTTATGACTGAGAGAAATTATAATATCGGCATCAGGGAGCACTTCTTTGCCTTGTTCTGGCCATTCATATAAGCAAACAGACTCGCCATCACAGTAATCCCGGATACCCATCGCTTCCAGCTCTTCCGGGTCATTTATTCTATATAAATCAAAATGATAGATATTTTTATCATCAATCGAATATGGTTCAACTAATGTGTAAGTTGGGCTTTTGACATTACCAGAGTGGCCTAAGGCATTTAAAAAACCGCGAACAAAGGTCGTCTTACCTGCGCCCAGCTCACCACTTAAATAAATGATTTCACCACCTTTAATAGCAGCCGCTATTTTTTTGCCTAACGCGACTGTTTCAGATTCATCCTTTAGCGAAAACAACATAAATTTACTGATTTACCAAATTTCGTAAATGGGGCATTAAATCCAGTGCCATCATTCCCCTTTCTCCAGACTGTGCTGCCCGATCTGCCGCATTCGCATGGATACAAACACCTAATTTTGTGGCGTGATTAATACCGATTCCCTGTGCAATCAAGCCAGCAATAACACCTGTTAAGACATCCCCCATTCCACCAGAAGACATACCCGGATTACCGGCATCGCAAATAAATAAATCACCTTCTGTATCAGCGATTAAAGTACCACTACCTTTTAAGACAACTGGCCCAGGATAGTTTTCATGTAATTTATTAATAGATTGAAATCTATCTGCCTGAATTGTTTTTGAGTCCGTCTTTAATAAACGTGCTGCTTCACCCGGATGTGGTGTGATGATCCAATTTGGTGATGACTGCTCTTCTTCTGTTAATAAATTTAATGCGTCAGCATCAATAACCAATGACAGTTCAGATTCAAAGACACGCGCTAATAACAATTTAGCCCATTCTGATTGTCCAAGACCCGGACCAATTGCAATGACATTTGCTTTTTTAATCAATGGCATTAACTCATCCAACGTTTCAACGCCATGTGACATGAGTTCCGGTCTTACCGTACTGAGTAGACTTGCGTGACTCTTTCTTGTTGCAACACTGACTAAACCGGCACCAACACGCGCGGCGGCTTCTGCTGCCATACGCGCTGCACCGAGATAGCCTTCATCACCACCGACAACCAATACATGGCCAAAGTAACCTTTATGAGAATTCTTTTGGCGTGGTTTAAGTACGTTATCTAAATCTTCCAGTTCTAATCTGCTTATAGATTGATTGTCTTGATTCAGTTGTTCATACACTTCTTTCGGTACATCAAGATCATTGAACTTAATCTCGCCTGAATATTCCAGACCATCAGCAGTAAACAACCCTTTCTTTAAACCAATAAACGTAGAGGTAAGCTCTGCCTTAACAGCAACATTCATTATGTTGCCTGTGTCCGCATTTAATCCTGATGGGATATCGATAGACATAACAGGCGTTGATGTTGAATTAATCATATTAATGACATCAGCAAATTCACCTTCGATATTTCGGTCAAGACCGGTACCAAATATCGCATCGACAATGACATCACCATTTTTCAATGACTCTGTAGAATATGGTGATGATTTAAGACCACTGGCTAATAGATACTTATACGCTTTCGCGGCATCCCCTTTCATACTGGCAGGATCGAATAAATGATAGACACTAACATTCTTGCCTTCTTCCTTGGCCAAACCGGCTAGCACATAACCATCACCGGCATTATTACCACCACCACAAATAACAGTGATTGAATTTGCATTTGGCCATTTTTCTTTCAGTTTTTGATAACTGAATAAGGCTGCTCGATGCATCAACGTATAACCGAGGATTTTAAAATCCTCGATAGCGATGCGATCAAGCTCTCTGACCTGCTCGGCTGAATAGAGAGTTACCGGCAAGCGTGTATGTTTATTTGGCATAATTAAATCTTAAAAACGTGTTCGCGGTAATACTTTAATTCGGCGATGGAATCACGAATGTCATCCATGGCAAGATGATTTCCCTGTTTATTATAGCCTTCCTTATCGGGAGCCCAACGTTTCATGATTTCTTTAATTGTGCTCACATCCAGATTCCGATACAGAAAATACTCTTCCAATTCCGGCATCAAACGGTGCATGAAACGTCGATCCTGACATATACTATTACCACACATTGGCGATTTACCTTTGGGAACGAACTTCTCGACGAATTCCAATGTCATACTTTCAGCTTCAGCAACGCTATATGAGCTTTTCTGTATTCTTTCGACCAAACCGGATTGACCATGCTGTCGTGTATTCCATTCATCCATTTTATCAAGAATTTCCTGAGGTTGATGAATTGCAACAACGGGACCTTCTGCGAGGATATTGAGCTGAGGATCTGTAACAATCGTGGCTATTTCAATAATATAGTCAGTATTGGTATCAAGACCGGTCATTTCCAGATCGATCCATATGAGGTTATTTTCTGATTGTGACATGATGTGTCCGTTTTATTTTTATTGAATAATTTATTTTAACCACTATTTGTATAATATGAACATAATTAACGACTTATTTTCAAATAGCTGAATATTGCTAAGGAGCAAAAAACCGCGTGAACCTATTTACTACCGTATTTCTATGCAGCTTGGGTGCCAGTGTCATCGTTCAATGGATACTGGTACAACGACATATCAAACATATTCGGGCAAATCGCGAAACAGTTCCCGAAGCATTTAGTGACAAAATTCCGGTAGAAGCGCATCACAAAGCAGCGGATTACACACAAGCCAAGTCTAAAACCGGACTGACTGAATTGATTATCGGCTCAGTATTTTTATTAATATGGACCGTTGGCGGCGGCTTGCAACTTTTAGATGGTTGGTGGCGATCATTTGAATTATCGCCAATCTGGACCGGCACCGGTTTTATTCTTAGCGTTCTTGCCATTATGACCGTGCTTGATTTACCCATGTCGATTTATCGCACGTTTAAATTAGAAGAATCATTTGGCTTTAATAAAATGACACCAAAGATATTCATCATGGACATAATTAAAAATGGCATCGTTGGATTATTGATCGGCACACCTCTATTACTTCTGGTTTTATGGATTATGGAAAACAGTGGTAGTTACTGGTGGCTTTATGTCTGGGCGACATGGTTAAGCTTTAGTATCTTTATGATGTGGGCCTACCCTGCTTTTATTGCCCCCTTATTTAATAAGTTTCGTCCATTGGAAGAAGGCGAATTAAAAACACGAATAGAAAACCTTTTATCGCGCAATGGTTTTAAAAGCCAGGGCATTCATGTTATGGATGGTTCTACCCGTTCGGCACATGGTAATGCCTACTTCACCGGTCTTGGTGCGAATAAACGCATTGTCTTTTTTGATACCTTGATTGATGATCTTAGTCACGATGAAATTGAAGCAGTACTTGCACATGAGTTAGGACATTTTAAATGTAATCACATTAAAAAACGTATAGCGATTTTAGGTACCGTCTTTTTAGCTGGTCTTGGCATACTCGGTTGGTTGATTAATGAAACCTGGTTCTACAATGGTCTTGGTGTTGAGCAACCATCAACTTATATGGCCTTGTTATTATTTGTTGTCGCGTCACCTGCATTTACGTTTTTCTTGCAGCCAATATTCTCATTCATCTCGCGTCAACATGAATTTGAAGCTGACGACTTTGCCGCAAGTCAGGCACAATCAGAAAATCTGGTTACAGCATTAGTCAGCCTCTATCGAGAAAACGCAAATACACTAACACCGGATCCATTGTATTCAGCATTTCATGATTCTCATCCACCGGCACCAATCAGGATTGCCCATTTAAAGAGCCAAACCGCATGACAGTTTTAAATAAACTTATACATGTAAGCTTAATAACGCTTTTGTTATTTAGCGCATCTGCGCAGGCTGTTGATATCGAAAACGGTAAAGCTTTACACGATGCAAATTGCTTACGCTGCCATGATGAAACAAATTACACGCGTGAAAATCGTATTATTAATAGTTACGAAGCATTACGTAAACGTATCAATGACTGTGAAATCATGGCAGAAATGGCCTGGTTTGATGAAGAGATAGATGATGTTACCGCTTACTTGAACAGTGCTTTCTATCATTTTAACCTAGAGAAATGATTTAAATATATTAATATCTACTACCGACCCTAAGCTGATATTTGTCTATTAAGTTCATAATGCAAACGCTTAATCATCCACACTTCTTTTGGCTTCCTTATTTAGTATACTTTCTATCGCAACTTGTACTTCAGGAGTTTTAGAGTGAATTTTAGTTTCCGCTCCTTTCTTGAACCTGAAATCGCAATGATCACAGCCATCGGCAAGTGTTTGAGTTCGCATAAGACCCCATTCCATAGCATCACTCAAGGCAATGTCAGACATACAGACGTATGGAGAAAATTCTTCACCTCCATGTTTCATCATGAAGTTGTGATTACCGCACTGTATATAATTGACTCCGAAATCAAAATCTTCTTCCCCGCCAATAAGGTACTTAATCTCGAAGTCACCAAACACAGCATTTTCCTGTTGTCGCGCACGCCGTGCAAATATATTTTTTACTACGCTGGAAAACATGAAGCGTTTTAACAGCCATCGCTTCCATTGGGGTATTTTCGCAACTCTTAATCTTAAAGCTTGGTGGCACAACTCCCAAGCCTCTGTAGATGACTTTCCCTGTTTCTTCATTGCTTTATAAACTGCGAGCTCTTGTGCTGTAATGAGGAGAAAGGTGTTCAGCATTCTCGCTCGTATTCCTTTAATAAAAGGAATATCCGGTATGAGTTTTTCATACTCATGACGAACCTCACTTTGCAGCGTTTTGGAAAATTGACTACCGTAACGATTATTAAGCGAGTCCTTCATTAAGATAGTAGTCCTATCAAAATCTCTTAAGAGTTTTTCTTTACGTGAGTTGTAGTAACCTATTATTTGAGTTGACATAAAGATCCCCAAACAAATTAAAGTGATTCGAATACGATGGATCTGACTTAGCCAACACTCAGATCCAACTTAAGGCATTCTCAATTATTGAGCTTGCCTCTGTCTGTGCACATTCGCCGTGAGCGATTAGCATACGCTCTGGTTTCCATTCCAACAACTTATCACGTGCGGCACGAGCTGATCCACGCTTTAGAAAACTTGCGCGCCATTCGCGAGGTGTGCTTCCATGTTCTCCTACTAATCCATCGAGACGCATTAACATTCCTTTCCAACCTGACATCGCCAAAATTGAATGACGTTGGATAAGGTCACATATAACTACAGTTTTAGAAAGTCGATGAAAAAAGACAACCTCCTCCATCGCAAAGGATCCGTGGAATATTACTTGATCGATGTCCTGTGACCATTCACCTTCAGGCTTGTCATTGAGTTCTGCATAGAAGTGTAAGCTGGGTTTTCTACGCGCCAGACCGGGCGGTGCATAGAGACGAGCGTCTGGCCATCGTTCAACCCATTCGGACAGGAAAAGATGATGTAATTTGTTCGGTGAGACAATGTAATGTACCTTTCCGATTTCCTCAACCGCACTGGCTAATTCTTCAGTCAATCTTATCGGCGACCAGACCCATACAGTGTCATTCGATAACCGAACCACTGCCATGCGAGTCGGATAAGGAAAACCGAAAAAGGATACGGTTGGTCCATCAGCTAAATATAGAGAAGGTCCGAATTCTTTAAGCATGAATATAGAATAACGAATTCTACGTAGATCCTCTACTTACTGTTTAAAAGTGAATCAATGAATTCACAGCCGAAAGCAGAATATTATTATTTGTTTTTCGTTATAAACTTATCCAACTGATTAGCAAAAGCCATACGATCACTTTTGTTTAATGCCGGAGGGCCACCGGTTTGTATTCCGCTCGAACGCATGGTATCCATAAAATCACGCATGGTTAGTTTTGCTTTTATACTATTCGCTGAATACATTTCGCCACGCGGATTAAGCGCATGACCACCCTTTTCGATCACTTCAGCTGCTAATGGTATGTCTGCGGTAATAACAAGATCACCTTCGTTACACAGCTTTACAATCTCATTATCAGCCACATCGAAACCGGAAGGCACGAGTAGAAACTTAATATAGGGTGAGGAAGGAATAGATATTGTTTGATTGGCAACTAGAGTTATTTCAACTTCAGTTCGTTTTGCTGCTTTAAATAATATTTCCTTTATAACAACAGGACAGGCATCGGCATCAACCCAGATTTTCATTTCAATAAATTCATTCTTTATAATAGATCGGGATTATTTTTTTCTATCCAGTGCCTTACATCATGTAAAAGGTTTTCTGCACAGGACAAACATTCTTTCATCGCACTTTCCGGAACAGTATGACCAGAATAGTCTGTCGCATTACGTTGTTTTCTTAATGTATCCAGAATAATAATTGTATCGGCATCAAGTTCTATTGTTTTACTTAATGACTGAATTAATGTCATATGATGACCGGGTTTACTGGATAACGTTCTATAGCCATTCGCCTGTAATGCTGCATTTGCTGATTGCATTATTGATTTATACGCCGCGTCAAATCTGTTTTCATCACTCACTTTGTTGATATGTGCATCCTGAATATTACGTTCTGCCGCATTCAATAATCGTATAATTGTTGTACTGTCTGGTTCGATATTTTCCAGTGTTTTCCCTGCCAGCTTATTCAAGCTCATCCTTAGCTCCTTTAATAAATAATTTCGGTTGCTTCATGACTTCTTTGGCAAAGCCATCTTTTTTTGCCTGTAACTTTTCCCATTCCTTTTTTGTATAGACTTTAGGGTTTATTTCGCGTTGTAAAACGTCCTGACTTGAGTAAACAGCTTTAGCCACTTCAGCCAACGTTACTTTTCCAATCACTAACAAATCTATATCACTGGCAGCAGTCTCTTTCCCGCTCGCCAATGAACCGAAGATCAAGGCAACATCAATATTTTCTTCTAATGTTGCCAATGCTTGAGCCAGGACTTCTACCGCTCCAAAAGTTTTACGCAGGATACTAGCAAGTTCATCAAATATCGGGCAATTCTGATCAGCAAAATATTGCACCTGATTGCCATTCTTTTTTTTGTCTAAAATGCCTGCTTCTGCCAAACGAGACAATTCTTTATGTAAGGTGCCTGCGACTGTACCGGTAAGTCGGGCGATTTCACGTACATGATATTGTTTATCCGGGTTTAACAACAACAGAGCAAGAACATGTCGCCGGTAATCCTTGAATAATATTTCTGCTAATTTTGAAGACATATACATTTATAGTAGCTATTATTGCTACGTTTGTAGCTTATTTTGCTACACTAGTCAATAAGTGTACGTCTTTAATCGTTAAGTTTATTTAATTGTTTGTCATGAAAATATGACAACAAAATAATTGAAGTAATTGCACCTATCAATGCCATTGCCATATCTGACTGAGTATCCCAGACATAACCTTGCGTACCAAGAAACGCTTCTGCATTTTCACCGGTTGCTTCTGCCACCCACCATTCAATCAATTCATAAACCGCACTGAACGCTAAACAAATGGAAACAATGAAAACATTAAGCCATGCTTTACCATTAACAACTTGTTTACGTATTAATATTTCTCTTGCTAACAAAGCAGGGACAAAGCCCTGAAAGAAGTGACCGACTTTGTCATAGTTGTTTCGCTCAAAGCCTTCAAAAAGAGGGACTTCAGCATACGTGTAATGCCCACCAATCATTAAAACAATACAGTGCAGTAATATAAAAACATAAAGTAAGGATGTTAAACGAAAAGAATTATAAGTCGATGCTAATAAAACAATACCTATGATGGCCGGTGCCACTTCAAGAAACCAGGTGAATTGATCTTTCGGGTTAATGGCTGACCAGATAAAGACTGTTGTAAAAATAATTAGCCAGATAGTTTTAATAACGGCTGCTCCTTTGTGAAGAATGATATTGTCATTCCCACGCAGGCGGGAATGACAAATTAGAAAACTTAAATTTCTCTTCTTCCATCCAATGCATGTGCAATGGTCAGACTGTTAGCATATTCAAGCTCACCACCCATCGGCACACCATGCGCAATACGTGTTACCTGTTTACCTCTGGCTTTACACATTTCACTAATAAAGTGTGCTGTTGCTTCGCCCTCTACTGTCGTGCTGGTTGCGAGTATCACTTCTTTTAAGTCTTCATTTTCAATAAGTTTTTGAAAGTCGTGCAAACCAATATCATCAGGACCAATGCCATCGAGTGGAGACAGGTGTCCGAGCAAGACAAAGTAACGACCTTTGTAATTTGCTTCTTCTATGGCATCAACATCGGAAGGGTTTTCTACTACGCAAATCGTACTATCATCACGTCGCGTATTTTCACAAAGATAGCAAAGTTCATTTTCAGTATAGGTTCGACAACGTTTGCAATGACCAATGCGATCCATGGCTTCAGCCAATATTCTGGAAAGATGCTTTGCAGCATCACGATTCCGTTGCAACAGTTGATGTGCAATACGTTGAGCAGATTTTCGACCTATGCCCGGCATGACACGCAAGGCTTCAACTAATTGCTCTAATAAAGTCTGTTCGACCATATATTTTAATAGTCTTTCGCGAATACTATTAAAAGGGAAGCTTCATACCTGGAGGCAAGCCCATACCTGCTGTCACACTGGACATTTTTTCCTGAGACATTTTTTCAATGCGTCGGTTTGCATCGTTAACTGCCGCAGCAACTAAATCTTCAACCATTTCCTTATCGTCTTTCATTAGTTCAGGATCAATTTCGACACGCTTAACATCATGCTTACCGTTGATTGTTACTTTAACCATACCGGCACCTGATTCACCTGTAACTTCAGCTTCTGCCAGTTCTTTCTGAACTTTTTCCATATTGGCCTGCATTTGCTGGGCCTGTTTCATGATGTTACCCATACCACCTTTCATCGATTTATGTCCTCTTCAAAATTAACTATTTATTGCGGTTGAATTGAATCCTGATCAATCGTTCCATTAAATGTATCAAGTAATGACTGCACATTAGGATCATTTTGTACTGAGATTTTAGCTGCTTTTTGGCGTTCACGTTCCAATCTCGCATTTGCTTCCGCTGGTGTTTCATTGTCAGAATCTTCCAATACGATCTCTAACATCATACCTTCACCAAATTTTGTTTTAATCGCCTGCTCAATTCGATCCTGCTGACTTTTGTTTAATAAATGTTCTTGTGAAGTCGTTAATGCCAATTCAATTTTAGTATCAGTCTTTGACTTGATTACGCAGTTACTGGCTAATTCTTTTGTTAGCCCTTTCAAACCAATTTCTTCGATTATGTTCTG
This sequence comes from Pseudomonadota bacterium, assembly GCA_013112535.1. GTDB lineage: Bacteria > Pseudomonadota > Gammaproteobacteria > Eutrophobiales > Eutrophobiaceae > UBA7359. The sequence goes on along the minus strand of JABFGI010000001.1, from coordinate 124,000 downwards.
CCATTCGTTATCCGTTTTCTTAACAGGCGCCGCAATCACTGGCATTTCTTCAACACTTTCTTTTGGCGCATCTATAGCGGCCACTGTTTCAGCAGACTTAGCTTTTGATGCAGCACTTGTTGAAGATGAAGCAGGTTTAAGCGTTTGTGTTTTACTAGTGATTTCGCCATCAGCCATTGGTCTGAATGCCAACATACGAATCATCACCATTTCAAAACCGGATTTTGCATCAGGTGCAAGATAAAGATCTTTGCGTCCGACCATTCCAATTTGATAATAAAGCTGTGTATCTTCTTTATTCATTGCATTGGCAAAGTTAACCAGCTCTTTATTTGTCATTAAGTCATTATTTGAACCTTCCGGTAAAACCTGAATGATCGCAATCTTTTGTAACAAACTTAATAATTCTGATAACAAGGAATCAAAGTCAGGGCTTTGTAATGCAATCGTTTCAATTGTATTGAGTAATGCTTCGGCATCGGCATCAATCAAAGCTTGAATAAGACCATTTAAATCAGCACTATCAATCGTTCCCATCATCGAACGAACTTGTGTCTCTTCCAGCGTACCACCACCATAAGCAATGGCCTGATCGAGTAAACTTAAAGCATCGCGCATACTGCCGTCCGCACCGCGCGCGACCAACTCAACTGAAGCTTGATCAAACTCAACTGACTCTTGCGTCAGAATCATTTCAATTTGTTTGGCAATCTGATCATTGGTTAAATGACTCAGGTTAAATTGCAAACAACGCGATAAAATCGTGACCGGCAATTTTTTTGGTTCGGTTGTTGCGAGTAAAAATTTAACGTGCGGTGGTGGCTCTTCCAGTGTTTTTAATAAAGCATTAAAACTATGATTGGAAAACATGTGAATTTCGTCAATCAGATAGACTTTATAACGACCATTGGTTGGTGCGTATTGAACGTTGTCCATCAAATCGCGGGTTTCTTCAACCTTGGCGCGTGATGCGGCATCGACTTCGATTAAATCAATAAAACGACCTTCATCGATAGCCACACAGGAACTACATTCGCCACAGGGATTGGAGCTGACACCTTTATCGCAATTCAGGCATTTCGCCAGAATTCTCGCCAGTGTCGTCTTACCAACGCCGCGTGTGCCAGTGAATAAATAAGCATGATGCAAACGATCCTGATCCAGTGCGTTTGATAATGCTTTTAATACATGTGATTGGCCGACCATGTCCTGAAATGTCCTGGGTCGCCATTTACGCGCAAGTACTTGATAACTCATTAATTTTTCTGTTCTTATCTTAATGTGAGATTGACTAGATGGCTTTGATCATACATGAGGATAGCTTTGCAGCAAGTACTCAGTAGCGGCTTATGTATATGGAGGCGACCCATACCGTCCCTACCCCGGCACACACATCCACTGCTGCCGTTGCTTCCTTCCGGACCTGGCGGGATTCACAATTTCGTGTTGCGAGGGGACCGGCACAGGCCACCATTGAACTTGTATAGCATAGTTGAATAGTGTTCAACTATGCTTAAAAACTTGAGGGCGCGATGGTATCAATTCGAGAGCCGTTTGACACCCTACTTTTGCAAACTTGAAATAATTTTCACCATTGCATCAGTCAGGAAGGTCAAATCATCGTTTTCGATAATATACGGTGGCATAACATAAACCAACTTGCCAAAAGGACGAACCCAAACTCCGGCATCAACAAATTGCGGCACAATGCTTTTCATATCAACCGGTTCATTTAATTCAACAACACCTATCGCGCCTAATATCCGGACATCATTAACCTGAGATAGCTCCATACAGGGGAACAACCCTTGCTCCAAACCATATTGAATTCGATTAATATTTTCCTGCCAGTTTGAATCGAGCAATAATCGTATACTGCTTAGTGCCGCTGTACACGCTAACGGATTTGCCATAAATGTTGGCCCATGCAAAAACACACCCGGTTTACCATTATCAATCGTTTCGTGAATATCTTTTGTGGTTAACGTTGCCGCTAAAGAAAGGTATCCACCGGTTAATGCTTTACCAACACACATGATGTCAGGGACAACATCCGCATGTTCACAAGCAAATAATTTACCGGTGCGAGCAAAGCCGGTTGCGATTTCATCGAAGATTAATAACACATTATGTTCATGACATAATTCGCTTGCCTGCTTTAAATACTCTGCAGAATAAAACCACATTCCGCCCGCACCCTGGACAATCGGTTCCACGATTAGTGCAGCAACATTATCGCCGTACTCTATTAAAGCTTGCTTTAGTGAGGAGATATCTTTTTCAGTACACACTTCACCAAAACGACATTGCGGTTGTTCGATAAAAACCTGTTTTGGCATGGCATCGGCAAACAAACTATGCATACCCGTTTCCGGATCACAAACCGACATCGCGCCAAACGTATCGCCATGATAACCGTGACGTAAACTGATAAAACGTTGCTTCTTTGGTTTTCCTTTTGCCTGCCAGTAATGTATGGCCAGTTTCATCGCAACATCAACTGAAACTGATCCTGAGTCAGAATAGAAAACAGCATCCAATGGTTCTGGCGTAATGTCTAATAATTGTTGAGTGAGTTCTATTGCAGGCGTATGCGTTAAACCACCAAACATGACATGCGCCATGTTTTTCATTTGTTTTTCTAATGCTTCATTTATTTCAGGCTGGTTATAACCGTGAATAACACTCCACCACGATGCCATGCCATCAATTAATTTACGGCCATCTGATAACTTCAGCCGAACACCATTGGCCGATTCGACATGATAAACAGGCAAATCTGAATCCAGTGCACTATACGGATGCCAAATGGCATCGCTATCGATTTTTAGCAAGTCATCAAGTTTTTGCATAGTGGTTCATGATAATACGGATTGGTGTTTGTGACATGTCATTATCTTTCATATAAAATTCTTAATATTAAATTTAACTTAACGGAGTTTTATAGTGTCTATTAAATATCTACAAAAAATAGTTTTTGGTTTTCTTTTCACTATCAGTGCAACAAACGTCATTGCCGACGAAACAACAGCTCATGCTGTCATTGAAACCAATTTAGGCAATATTGAATTACAGTTTTTTCCTGATGTGGCACCAAAACACGTTGAGAATTTTTTAACACTGGCACAATCCGGCTATTATGACGGTACTATTTTTCATCGCGTTATTCCCGGCTTCATGATTCAGGGTGGTGATCCCAATACCAAAGGCACGGATAAATCAAAATACGGTCAAGGTGGTCCAGATCACAGTGTTAAAGCAGAATTTAATGAACGTTCACATAAAAGAGGGATCCTCTCCATGGCGCGCTCACAGCATCCAGACAGTGCCGGTTCACAATTTTTTATTGTTGTTGCTGATTCTCAATTTCTTGATGGCCAATATACCGTTTTTGGTGAAGTCGTCAGTGGCATGGATGTGGCCGACAAGATTGTTTCTCAAAAGCGAGATGCGCGCGACAATCCGTTAGAACGGATTGAAATGAAAGTGCGTATTTTGAACTAGCTAGAGGAAGAGGTCGTTAGATCAAAATAATTTTTAAATTGAGTTGATGCTATTTAAGTAGCATCAACTCGCGTATTCACAGGAACGTAGCAATAATTCCAGATCCGCATCGGAACTGGTATGTAACCAGATACCAATTTCAAAACCATCATCTTTTGCGCCAGCAACAACAACATCTGCTTGAAAACGCTGCGCACCTTCCGGCAAAGGAATACCAATGCTCAATGCTGACCCCGGTTCGAGATATTCAGGGTACTGAAAAATTAAACCCAGGCCATCCTGCTTTTTATCCTGACCACCGAAAAAATCGGTAATCCAGTCATGTCGATAATAAACGCGTTTATTATCAGGCTGGATGACAAACCACGGAAACTGCTCATTAGCATTTTCAGACGGACTCGCTTCAATCGCATGGATGTTCGACTGTGTAATATTCATTGCTGCTTGTTGCATATCAATCACCTTGTTAACTATATGGAATTACTATACTCCTACTAAAATAAATAAATCAAGTATAATTTGATATATAACAGTAAGTTATAATACTTTATTAAAGTTAATAATAATAACTAATTACATATAATATGATGCTAACCTACTGTTTATATTGATTTTTATGTGATTTTATACTAATTTTTTATGTAGAGTTTTATAGTTCTAATAAAGGTCAATATGACCCTGGTCAAAAAACACTCATAATTATGTTATTTGGTCGAAATTTTGCTTTAATAAATACAAACATTGAAAACATTGAAGAAAGCTATATGAAACGTAGTATCAATATCGTAAACGTACATGTGACTTAGCATGGTAAAAACATAACAATAAAAAAGAGCTAATTGATGTGAAATCATTTCAGTGGAATGACTACTATATAACCGGTTTATCCGACATCGATAACCAACATCAAAATCTTGTCGAATTCATTAATCAATTTAGCGATTTGCTAGCAGAGAATTATGTACAACTGCGGGATGTGGAAAATCTGTATGAAGAGTTAACAGATTACGCGGTAAACCATTTCAAGGAAGAAGAAAAAATGATGAAGGAAGTCAAGGTAGATACCAGACATACGCGTCACCATCTTCGAGTACACAAAAGATTTCTTGATGATGTGACGACTATCTATTCAAAGATATCTCAAGATAACATTGCTGAAGCCGAATCGCTTCTGGATTTTCTTATACATTGGCTTGCCTATCATGTACTCGGTGAAGACAAGAATTTAGGCCGACAAATTATAGCTATACAATCTGGCATGAGTCCAAATGAAGCCTATGACAAACTTGAGAAGGAACAACTAAGTGAAACGGCACCTTTACTTGATGCTTTGACCAGTTTATTTGAACTGGTCACCAGACAAAACCGGGAACTAAAGCATTTGAATAATTCTCTTGAAGAAATAGTATCATCACGTACCAGAGAATTGTCTGATGCCAACTTAAAACTTGAAAAACTGTCTTTAACAGATCCTCTAACTGAACTTCCCAATCGTCGCTATGCCATACAACTTCTTTTCAAACTATGGAGTGAAGCTTTGCAGAATGATTTACCTCTGGTTTGTATGATGGTTGATGCCGATCACTTTAAGGAAGTCAATGACGATTACGGTCATGATGCCGGAGATGCTGTATTAATAGCACTAGCTAAAAGGCTTAAAGAAGCCTTGAGAAATGACGATACCGTTTGCCGACTCGGTGGTGATGAATTTCTCGTTATCTGTCCTGACACGGACAAAGAGGCTGGAATGCATCTCGCAGAATCAATCCGCAAAGCAGTATCAACACTCCGGCCATCAACTGGTGGAGAACCATGGCATGGAAGTGTCAGCATCGGAGTTGCACACCGTCTACCTGACATGAAGAATTATGAAGCATTAATCAAGATGGCTGATTTAGGAGTCTATGCTGCTAAAGTAGATGGAAAAAATTGCATTAGAACTTTACATGTTGATTAATATCTGGGCTTATAACAAGTTTATAGTCGTCCAAACTGAAGAATTCTCGTCAACTCTTCGCTATTTACAAAACAGGAAATCAAAATACCTTTTTTATTAATTTTGTTGAGGAGAGTGGTTTGAAACTTACGATAGGTTGATAGTGTATGATATTTTTTCAGCCGAGTAATTCTTTTAAGTCAACAGGTTTACCAATACCATAACCCTGGACATAATTAACACCAATTTCTTTTAACATTCCCTTAATCATATCATTTTCAACAAATTCGGCGATCGTCTGCATCCCCATAACCTGTCCAATTTCATTAATCGATTTCACCATCGCACGATCAATTGGATCATCAACAATATCTTTGACAAACATACCATCAATTTTTAAATAATCTACAGGCAGATTTTTCAAATAGCCGAACGAAGATAGACCACTGCCAAAATCATCGAGCGCAAAACGACAATTCATTTTTTTCAACGAGGAAATAAATTTTATTGCTGTTGTTAAATTTGATATAGCTGCTGTTTCTGTAATTTCGAAACAAATTTTTTCACCCTTGATATCGAATTGTTTTAATTTATCAATAATTAATTTCAGAAAATGATCCTTAGTTAATGACTGCCCAGAAAGATTAATAGAAATAAAATTAATACGATTAAGAAAATTCGGATTTGAAGCTAATAAACTAAATGCTTCATTTATAACCCATGAATCAAGTTGTTCGATTAAATTATAACGTTCGGCAGCGGGTAGAAAAGAACCGGGAGGTATAATCTCTCCCTTTTCATCTATCATTCTAACTAACAGTTCGTAATGTTCATCATCACTGTAATCTAATGGTTCGATGGTCTGGCTAAAAAGACAGAATCTATTGTGTTGAATAGCTTGATTAATTCGTGCGACCCATTGCATTTCTCCATGCCGTTGAGCCAACTCTGTGTCTTCAGCATTATAGACATGTATACGATTACGTCCTTTGTCTTTCGCCATATAACAAGCAGCATCAGCTTGTTTAAGCAGTTCTGTAATATCAGTCGAATCAGAAGAGATGGGGACTAAGCCAATACTAACACCAACATTAAAACAATGTTCTTGCCATGAAAATTGATAATCATGTATTGTCTTAAGTAACACCGTTGCGACTCGTTGTGCTTCTTCCACGGAACAATGCTCCATTAGCACACCAAACTCGTCTCCTCCCAAACGTGCGAGTGTATCACTTTCTCTTACAGCATCTTTTAGTAATGAGCTAAGTTGTCGCAGCATTTCATCACCGGATGTATGGCCACAGGTATCATTGACTACTTTAAATTGATCAAGATCCATAAAGCATAACGCATGCTCTTTCTTACTACGTTGTATGTTTGATAACAAAAGCTTGGCACGATGTTCAAACTCTCTCCTATTAACAAGTCCCGTAAGTGTATCGTGACTTGCATAGTAACTAAGTTGTTGATCAGCTAATTTACGATCTGTAATATCAATAACTGCTGCTTGTATAGCTATTTCTCCATGCCAGTTAATCGTCGTCACATGATTTTCAAACCAAAATAATGTTCCATCTTTACGCATACCTTGACATTCATAATTTGCAGGTACCGATTTACCTTCCATTCGGCGTGTTCGGAAATCCTTGATTCGGTCTCTTTCATCAGGAGCCCAGAAATGTAACATCGAATCAAGTTTCAGTATTTCTTCCGGATTACTGTATCCAAACATTTCAGCACACTTTTTATTAGCAAATAATGGTTTAAAATCTTTATGTACAAAAATACCTTGTAGCGAACCTTCAACAAGGTTTCTAAATTTTAATTCACTTTCCTCAAGAGCAGTTACAAACTCTTTTCTATCTGTAATATCAATTGAAGTTGTAGGGTAGATTTCATTTCCCTGATAATCGTGATCAAGTCGAGCATACATTAGTGCATCAAACTCACTTCCATCTTTTCTTTTTGCCTTAATTTCTATAGTGCAACTTCCATTTGATTTTAATAGTTTTATAACATAACTCGGTGTTTCAGAGTCTACACAATGTGAAACCGGTGAGGTTCCGAGAATTTCTTCTGCTGAATCATAACCCCACATATCAACATAAGCTTTATTTACATAAACGAACTTCCCATTCTCATCAATTATATCAAACGCATTAAGTGAATTTTCAATGGCCTTATTAATAGTTGACAACTCCAGTTCCAGTTTTTTTTGTTCTGTAATATCCTGAAAGACAACAATGCCGGCTATCACGTCACCTGACTGGTTAAATATCGGTGCTGCATTTGCAGAAACAATATGATTTTCACCACTTTCATGTTGAATATATAACTCTTCATCCTCTACTATTTCTCCTCTTAATATTGCGCGTGAAAGAGGAAGGTCTTCTGGAATATATTCCGTTCCATCCAACCTGGTTGTTTTCCATTTAGAGGCATGTTCACTTACATTTATATTTGTTAGCAAACTGCTATCCATTCCTCTTATATTGAAAGCCGCACGATTTGCTAAACGTATATTAACATTTGGTGCATCAGCAATAATAATACCGGCTGGCGATTGTTCTACAGCAGTTTCTAGAAAATCCATGGCTTCTTGAAGCATTGCTTCTGTTCTTTTGCGAGAGGTGATATCAACATGAGTCCCTACTAGTCGAGCAGGCTTTCCTGCTTTATCCTTGACTGCAAAAGCACGAGATAAAATATCTCTATATTGCCCGTCTTTATGTAACATTTTGAATTCAGTTTCATACTTTTCAGTTTTACCTTTTAAGTAAGCATCAATTTCTGACTGAACTCTATTCTTATCATCTGGATCGACTAATCGCTCCCATTCCGAAAACTTATGCTGCACTTCTTCCTCTGAATACCCCAACATACTTTTCCAGCGTGGCGAGTAATAAACCTCGTTTGATTCTATATCCCAATCCCATAAACCATCATTAGCACCTTGCATGGCTAGAGAAAAACGTTCTTCGCTATCGGCTAACGCTGTTTCTATCTGTTTCCGATCAGTAATATTATGGATACATGACCAGGTACACTCCTGGCCATCAACACTTTTAACTGTCACCCCATTTAATAAAACAGGGACATTATGTCCTTCCTTGTGAATATATTCTTTTTCATAAGGTCCATAACTCCCTGTTTCTTTCAGGGATTTAATCTGTTCATATTCTTCCTCTTCATATGATTCTGGAGTTAAATCCCAATAGCTCAGTTTTAAGGCTTCCTCTTTCGAGTAACCTATAATATCGAGATATGCCTGATTAACCTCTACAAGTGTGCCATCTTGTTTATTCATGGCCATACCGACTAACGACGTTTCAAATAATGCACGGTATTTTTCTTCACTCTCTTTAAGTTGATTTTGAATTAATTCCTGTTCATCCTGTTTTCTCTTATTATTATTTATAATTTGTTGAAGAAATATCAATGCAACAAATGCCATTACACTTGTAATAAGATCAGGTAATTCCATGAATTGTCGGCTGGACGCATTAAACAGGTTTGATTCAATTGTCCAAATATCAAATAACTGGTCTAACGCTAATAAACAATACGTTATCGTTACAATAATGATTCGCCAGTCTTTGTTTTTTAGAATTAAGGTAATAGACCATGCTATGGCAATAAACCATAAGACAATTGATATATTAAGCGTTAAATTCAATTCCCTTGTCCACGTTGTTTAACTATTTATTGATAAATTAGTAAAAATAATCATATCCGTGGGGTTAGTATTTATGGCGGAGAGAGAGGGATTCGAACCCTCGATACGCGATAAACGTATACACACTTTCCAGGCGTGCGCCTTAAGCCACTCGGCCACCTCTCCTAATAGACGGATGCGAAGGTTAATGAATATTAGGAATTGATGCAATGAGTTAAGCTATCTAAAAGCAGGTAATTTAAATTTTTTGATACTGATTTTTTGATTTGGCTTTTTGCAGATGGGCAATCAGGTTGATTTCACCACGACTAAGATCACAGGTAGAAAGCATTTCATCTTCAGAAGCACCACGATTAAATAATGCAATGGCTTGTTTATACCCCCCATGCCCCTGTTCTGATACTTCCAGTTTATCCTGACGGTGCGTTATATTTTGAAATTGATACTGGTGCGAATGGAGTCTTTCTGAAATACCTCGACTACATGAAAGCAAGGCATTCAACTCTTCGTTCAATTGATTAATTTTTCTATTTTGATTTTGTGTTTGTTGACGAAGGCGTATTGTAGAGACGATTAACATTGCGACAACAATACATAAAAATAATGGGACCAAACTATAAAGTAATTCTATATTTACAAGATTCATGTTTTTGCCTTCTACTTTAATCTTATTTTCTAAAAACAAGGTATACCAATCCCTGGTATACCTCGATGACAGAGATACATCGTTCCTGTTATTAAAGCCCCTTCCTGTTTAACTCTGTCATTTCTTTGAGTATAAGTTTTAAACTCATACATTTTTAATAATAGAGGTATAGCTTCCCTGACATACCTCATGACATAGATACATTAACCTTGTTTTGTCACTGTATCCGAGACCTCTCTCCAATAAGTGCCCTCGTCATTATATAAATTCGTCTACATGCTCATTCGAACTTTCTTCTTCCTGATGCGGCAGTTCCTTATTCTTTTTCTTTTTTTCCTGCTCTTTTTTTGCAGGATCTTTATTTATTGGCCGTACTGGAAGCGGTTGAACCAGCGGTTTTATCTTTCCCAGCTCAGTCATTTTTCTACATGGATTTTAAAATCCACTTACCGCATCTAATTCACTTTCCGTGAGCAATTTGTCAACATCGATCAATATTAAGATCTCTTCATCACGACTGTGTACGCCTTGAATGTATTTCGAACTTTCATTGTCTTCACCCAGATTTGGCGTTGTTTCGATTTGCGAACCTCTTAAATTCACGACTTCAGCAACGCTATCTACCAGCATGCCAATCACCTGACTATCGACCTCAGTAATAATAATGCGAGTTGAGTCATCCGGTTCTTTTTGAAATAAACCAAAACGATTCCGGGTATCAATAACTGTAACGACATTGCCACGAAGATTAATAATTCCCATCACATAACTTGGTGCACCAGGGACCGGTGCGATTTCGGGTAACCGTAAAACTTCCTGTACCTGCATGACATTAATGCCATAGATTTCTTCACCCAATTTGAATGTAACCCATTGAATAACTTCATCACTCGCGTTACTGTTTTGGCTGCTCATAGTTGCACTCATACTTTTATCCTCTGTTACGTATGCTTGTTTACCGTCAAATTTCCGTCTAAATTTGTAATTATGCTAATACTTGCATTAGCCATGCCAATATAGGGTCATTATTCCCTTGAGACATAACTGTAATTCGCTTAGCTTTCAGCATGTTAGACAAGAAATGCACAATTTGAGCCAGTTAGGGTAGGATCAGTTATATAAAACAAGAAGCGGTGGTGGGGCAGATGGCACATACTGATAAATTAAAAAATTTAATGGTCATAATTACTGATACTTTCGGTCGAATTTACAGACCAGGAGGCTCACTGCAGGATTCTCTGCAATATTTAATAAACTGGGTTGGTGATAAAAATGCACTGATCGGTGCCACTGTTATTTCTCTATTATTATGTCTGGTTTCTTTTTCGTTATTTGCTTTTTTCTTTGCTTGTGTTTTTTCTGTTTTTACCACAGCAATAGTATTTATTATTGCAAAGCTTGTATTCTATAAACCAATTGAATATTCGATTGAGCTTGAAGATGAGAACACTATTCTGTCATTTGTAAAGGACATACATATTAATGGAGAAAGTGAAGTTGTCGTACATTCCCAACCCGGATACGGAAAAAATAAAAACACCTACGTTGTTTTGCAATTATCGAACTCAGTTTCTATTCTTGATTGTCGAAATATTACGTCCGTTACGGATAAAAGTTATCGTGATATAGAAATAAAATTTTATCATCCAGCAGAAAATGACTATTCTATTGATGCATCTTCTAACGAAGGTGAAGTAACATTTGAAGTTTTGCAACAAAATGACGAACAATGTCGTGTGAAATTTTTTACCCCAATTCGTAATAATGTGCGTTTGAATTTTGTTCCTTCATTAAAACCGACTACTTAATAATTTTTGTTTAATGATTGCACAAAAGGAATTGCCTCAACTTGCAATTTTACATTATCGATATTAATAATAGGACAAAGATAATCAGGTACAATACCGGTAAACATCGGATTATTAAAACTGGCTTTATTCCAACGAATACTTTCTGGCTCCAGCATAATCATTTCACCTGCTACATCACAAGCAAGAGCATATGCCCCGTTTTCCATGACGAGGACATGTTCAATATGATGTTCATCAACTTCTGATATTGACTTTTTGTATGCTGAACCATTTTCAGAAATGAGTGTACACAGATCGATAACTGCAACAGTTCGATCTCTTAATGTTAGTACACCACGTAACGCTTCGACTTCTAATGGTAAACGATTTATTTTTTTATTAATTCTTTCAATGTAAGAAACTGACATCGCCGGTATCATTAAATTCATTCCTCCCGATTTAACCAGCAAGCATTTAAATGGTTCTTGTCCCCATACAGGAATAGTTGGCTGTTCATCAACTTTTTGTTCTGCCGTAATAGAAACATCTTCAGAAATAAACAGATCGTTTAAAATAAACGTTTCAAGTTTTTCATCTGCTTTCCTATTTAGTGATGATTCTGACTCATCTGTTTTTAAGAGACTTTCTATATATAATCCGAGATCGATATTTGTTTTATATTCTGTTTTATCAAGATACATATTAATCAGGCCGTTTGTGGTAATTCTTCTTCAATATTTATTGAATCGACTAATAAAAATTGTAGCAACATTCTATATGCCTTCACCCCATGTGATTCCGGGTAAAGATATGAAACGGGTTTTTTCTTGCTACTTGCTTCTCTAAATTTGGTATCAACAGGAACATAGCCTTGCCATAAGCAGTGACTATGATCTTCCTGTAATTTATACAAGCTATCTAATGAAGCACGTGTGCGACGGTCAAACATTGTCGGAACAACAACGTATTCCAGTGTCGGCCTTCCTGATGTGGAAATCATTTTTAATGTATTCAGAATTCGTTCAAGACCTTTAATTGCCAGAAATTCTGTTTGCACCGGAATAATTAATTTTTCGCATGCCGCTAATGCATTAATCATGGAGATACCTAACGTTGGCGGACAATCAATTAATACATAATCATAATGATTACTATAAGGTTGTATCGCATCTTTAATAATTAACCCCATTCCTTTTGTCATACCTACTTGTCGGTCAAGCGATACTAATGATCCTGATGCAGGTATCAAATCAATTTCCTCGATTCCTGTGTGACATAATATGGACGCAAGCGGCGTTCTTTTAGAATTCATTTTTCTTTGAAATAGAGAATAGACGCTTTCTTCGATGGTATCCGGGTTATAGCCAAAATAACTGGTTAATGAACCATGAGGATCCATATCTATTAATAAAACCTTAAATCCTTTTTGCGCCAGCAAACCTGCAAGCGTGACTGTTGATGTTGTTTTACCAACACCACCTTTTTGATTAGCGATTGTCCAGACTTTCATCATTATATTTTCCTGCTTTTATTCAATTGTTGCTTTTTCATCTGGCGATGTCGGGATAATGATCATGACTCGTCTGTTTTTCTGCCTGCCTTCTCTAGTCGAATTATCTGCAACAGGTTTAAACTCGGCATAACCTGTTGCAGACATTCGAGCCGGTTCAATTCCTTTACGCATTAGTAAATGAACTACACTAGCTGCTCTGGCAGCAGACAATTCCCAGTTTGAAGGAAAGGTTGTTGTTTTAATCGGTTGGTCGTCAGTAAAACCTTCGACCTGAATCGGGTTATTAAATGTTGAAAATATCGTTGCCAGATTTGATAAAACCGGAATGACTTCAGATTTTAAACGTGCATTACCGCTGGTAAATAACATTTCACTCTTTATTTCAACTTCAATCTTATTATTTGTGTTATTGACTATAATAAGATCGTCATCGATAAAAGGAATTAATTCATAACGTATATCATCTGCGATTTCACCCAGACTTTTCCTGATACGATCACCTTCTGCTATACCTTCTCCGGTAGAAGGATCAATCACCTCTTCCGGTGCTTCTTTTTCTTCATTCAAAACTTCATTGATTGTTCCATCAATTTGATCGCTTTTTATCGTTCCTTCAATTTGTTCGTAAGGCACCTTTTGTTCAATAGGTAAATCTATAGGTGAAGGAATTGCTGATGAAACGCCTTTTGTATTATCAAATATTTGCGATAGTGAATCAGATAAAACACGATACTTGCCTTCACTTACTGATGAGATGGAATACATAACAACAAAAAATGCAAACATTAAGGTAATAAAGTCGGCATATGAAATTAACCAGCGATCATGATTAGTTTCTTCGTCGTGGTCGTGTTTACGTCGCATTAGAAAACTACCCGGTGAGAAAATATTTGCCGCGGTAAAAAAACCGACCACGGTTCCTCGGTAACTGCTTCTTGCGTCGTTCTACCACACACATCCCTATGCTTTTGTTTCCACGACATGTGTGCGTCCATGCACACAACAATGCATGGAATTGACCTAATTGAGAAAGCCGTAGAGACGCGATTCGATGATACGCGGGTTATCACCTTCAGCAATACTAACAATGCCTTCAATAAGCATTTCTCTAAACTGACTTTCTTCTTGTATAACACTTTTTATTTTGTTTCCTATCGGGATAAATAATAAATTTGCCATTGCCACACCGTATACAGTAGCTACAAATGCAACAGCTATGCCACTTCCCAGCTTGGTTGGATCGGCTAAATTACCCATGACATGAATCAGTCCCAATACTGCGCCAATAATACCGATAGTCGGGGCATATGCGCCCATAGCTTCGAATACCCTGGCAGCCTGCATATCAAATCTTTCTTTGCTTAGCAGATCTATTTCCATGTTATTTCTAATTACTTCCGGTTCATTGCCGTCAACTAACATTTGTATGCCGCGTTGGACAAAAGGATCCGTTTCTTCACTTATGATATTTTCCAGTCCCAATAAACCATTACGACGTGAAACATCACTCCAGCGGACAATGCGATCTATCGATTCATCAAGCGGTAATTGAGGTGGTTTGAATACCCAAAAGAATAATTTCATGGCATGTAGAAATACGGCCAGGGGTGATTGCAGCATGATGGCGCCAAGCGAACCACCTAAAACAATAATAAGAGCAGGGCCATTTATCAGAGTTGCAACATGACCACCATCAAGATACTGACCTAACAGTATTGCGCCAACACCAACAATGATGCCGATTATACTTAAGATATCCATAGACCATTAATGTCGCGCGAGAGACATTCCAATCTCGTCAACAGACATTACCTTGTCAGCCAGATTTTCTTTAACTACAGCCATTGGCATACCATAAACTACGCATGAGGCTTCATCTTGCACCCAAACAGTGGCACCTTTCTCTCTCAATAATCTTGCGCCTTTACAACCATCGCTACCCATACCAGTCATAACGATCGCTAATACTCTGCCACTATATTCTTCAGCAATTGAATTAAACGTAACATCGACACAGGGTTTATATATTGTTACAGCAGGGTCATCAATAATACTAATGATGTTGTGACGACCATTTTTTTTCAGACGCATTTGCCTTCCCCCAGGTGCAACATAAGCTGTTCCTGGTCTCAATTCATCACCATCTTCTGCTTCTTTGACACTAATAGCACAAATTTTATTGAGTCGTTCGGCAAATGCACCGGTAAAACTACCGGGCATATGTTGAGTTAATAAAATGGGCAGAGAAAAGTCTGCGGGTAAGGTTTTTAACACTTTTTCAATGGCAGCTGGACCACCTGTCGAAGCACCTATGACGGCTAATTGATAACCTTTAGAACTGGTTGATGTCGATAGTTTTCTTATAGCTTCAGGAATTTTTAATTTTGCTTCAACTATTTTAGTTCCTTTATTAGAAAGAGTGACAACACGATCACATAAAGTTTTAATAGCTTCTGACTTTTCCGTTGCAATATCTTCAAACTTTTTCGGCAGAAAATCTGACGCTCCGGCATCCAGAGCTTCGAAAGTCGCTTTTGCCCCATCATGCGTTAAAGAAGAGAACATCAATATAGGTGTTGATTTAGTTTCACGAATTTTTTTTACAGCGCTAATGCCATCAAGTTTTGGCATTTCAATATCCATGGTAATGACGTCCGGATTAAGTTGATTTACTTTCTCAACCGCATCTAAACCATCAACCGCCTGTCCAATAACTTCTATACGCGAATCAGATGAAAGAAACTCGGCAATACGTCGACGAAAAAAACTGGAGTCATCAACAATTAGAACTTTAACCATAGTAAATTACCATCATCTATATAAAACCATCCCGGTTAATATTATGTTTCATTCAGATTAGTTCTAAAAACCACTGACACCCGATTGAATAAGATCAGGCAAATCGATGATGAGTGCAATTTTTCCATTACCAGTGATCGTTGCACCAGCCAGTCCCGTTGTACCTTGCAACATAGCTCCTAAGGGCTTGATTACGACTTCCTCACGGCCCACCAGTTTATCGACTAATAAACCAACATGGTTGGTTCCGATCGTTACAATTACAACGTGTGCTGATGTGCCTTCGTAATTTCCAGCATTACCTGTAAGACAATTACTTAAATAAACCAATGGAACAGGTTTGCCTCTCACTATGATCACCTTGTTACCATTTACCTCATTAACATTATTCATGTCCAGTTCAAGAATTTCACTGACATTTACCAAAGGTAAAGCAAATGTTTGTTCTTTTTCACCTAACTTAACCATTAATGTTGGCATAATTGCCAGTGTTAACGGAACCTTGATCAACATCGTTGTTCCCTTTCCCGGTATTGAATCTATTTCAATCATGCCATTTAATTGATTAATACGTGTCTTGACCACGTCCATACCAACACCACGACCGGAAATATCTGAAATTTCTTTTTTAATTGAAAAACCGGGTAAAAAGATTAGATTATAAATTTCTTTATCATTAAGTCTTGAAATTGAGTCTTCATCCATCAAACCTTTTTCAATAACATTTTTGCTCAAACCTTTTGCATCAATACCGGCACCATCATCTGAGATTGTTAATAGAATGTGTTCGCCTTCCTGTTTCGCTGAAAGAGTGACTGTGCCCTGTCTTGGTTTACCCGCAGCTTCTCGCACATCTGGCATTTCTATACCATGATCAACTGAATTGCGAACTAAATGTATTAACGGATCAGCCAATGCTTCAACCAGGTTTTTATCAAGATCAGTATCTTCACCAATCATTTTTAAAACCACATCTTTCTTTAAACTTCGGGCCAAATCCCTCACGACACGGGGAAAACGTCCAAATACTTTTTTAATAGGTTGCATTCGTGTTTTCATGACGGAGGATTGTAAATCAGCAGTCACCACATCCAGGTTACTGACTGTTTTACTCATATCATCATTACCAATTTCAGCTTCAAGAGTAACTAAACGATTTCGAACCAGTACCAGTTCACCAACCATATTCATGATCTTATCTAACGTACTGGTTTCAACTCGTACTGTGGTTTCAGCTTTTGGTGCAGCTTTAGTTGCGACGACAGTTGGTTTATCGACAGGCACTTCTGCAACTGGTTTCGGTTTCGTTTCTGCTTTTACTTCTTCTTTTTTTTCTGCTGCTACAGGTGCTTCTATAAATGCACCCTGCTTATTCGCCTGTAAATCATCAAGTAATGATTCAAACTCATCATCTGTTATTTCATCAGAATTTGATGCCGCTGGTGCATTAGCTTCCTGTTTAGATACTGAGTCATCCTCTGTGTTAGCTACAATATTTGTATCTGGAACACCACCATGCGATCCTTTACCATGTAATTGATCTAATAGATCTTCAAATTCATCATCTGTTATTTCATCAATAGCACTTCCAGTAGCCTCTTTTTCATCAGTATTATTAACAGCAGTTTCTACCGGATCAGGCGTAGTCTCTTCAGGTATTTCTATTTCTGGCACTGACACTTCTTCTACAGGAGCCGGGACATCCTCTGATTCAGGAACGGAGAATAATTTTAACCGTTCAATCAATTCATTTTCAGCCGGAGTCGGGTCCTGTGCCTCATTAATTTCCTGAAACATGGTATTAACGACATCAAGTACAGCTAACATTACATCCATTAGCTCAGCATTAACTGAACGTTGACCCTGACGTAACAGATCAAATACATTTTCAGCGGTGTGACAAACATCTACTAACGGTTCAATACTAAGAAAACCCGCACCACCTTTTATTGTATGAAAACTTCTGAAGACAGCATTTAGCAGGTCGTTATCGTCAGGCCTTGATTCAAGTTCAACCAGTTGTTCACTTAATAATTCCAGTATCTCTCCTGCTTCAAGAAGAAAGTCCTGCATTATTTCATCATTTAAATCTATTGCCATTTTCCTATTTCCCAAAATCCATATTAATAAAAATCATGAACTTTAATTAAAAGCCTAGACTCGATAACAAATCATCAACATCATCCTGTCCGGACATAACATCTGGATTATCTTCCTGATTCACTTGCGGTCCTTCAGCAACAATATTCTTTTCTTCCTTATGTTTTGTAACAGAACTCGTGTTTCTAATGACTGTAACCAGACTTTCTTCCATTTCCTGAACCAGCTCGATAACCTGTCGAATAATTTGACCCGTAATATCCTGAAAGTCCTGAGCCATCATGACATCAGAAAGACCCTTGTTTAATTCTTTCGCATCTGTTTCAACCGTTTCTAAGAAAGCCTCAATATGCTTACTCATTTGTCTGAATTCTTCTGCATTCATTTCTCGACGGGTAAACTTTGACCAGTCCTGTCGCATGGTACGTCCGTTTTCTTCCAACTCATGTGCAATCGGTAACGCTTCTTCAACTGCATTTAAAGTACGATGAGCTGACTCTTCTGTTTTTTCAATAACATAATTCAATCTTTCTCGTGCATTGGGAATCCGATTTTCAGCCAGATCAGGAAAACGATCATCAATACCAAATATGGCAAGTGAATCATGTAACTGGCGTGTTAACTTACCAACTTCCTGAAACAACATAGATTCCTGCTGGTTAGCAAGGCTATTAATGACTTGTTCTACTGCTTCTGCATTACCTTGTTCAAGGTTTACCACCAATGATTTTGCTAATGAAAGCCGCATATCAACGGGTTCTTGTATTCCTGTTGCTACTGCTGCATCAGTGCTCATTTACATTCCCCCTTTAAGCGGCTTCTATTCTTTCAAATATTTTATCTATTTTTTCTTTTAACGTAGCTGCGGTAAATGGCTTAACGACATAGCCGTTTACTCCAGCTTGTGCTGCTTCAACAATTTGATCTTTTTTTGATTCAGCTGTCACCATTAGTACCGGTAATGATGCAAGATTTGGATCAGCTCGAACTGCTTTTAATAAATCAATACCTTGCATACCTGGCATATTCCAGTCTGTTACCAGAAAATCATATTTACCACCTTGCAGCATAGGAAGCGCAGTTAATCCATCATCAGCTTCACTGGTATTCGTGAATCCTAAATCACGTAAAAGATTTTTTACGATACGTCTCATCGTAGAAAAATCATCTACTATCAATATTTTCATATCTTTATCCACAACCTACCTCCACAATGAAATTCTTCCTGTTCAATTTATTAACAGTGCTATTCATGTTCATTTTCATTAAACATTCGTTGTATTTTCGCTTTTAATCGAATCAGGGCCTGCGAATGAATCTGACAGACTCTTGATTCACTTACACCTAACACTTCTCCTGTCTCTCTTAAATTCAATTCTTCATCATAATAAAGAGACATCACTAACCGTTCCCGTTCTGGTAATAAAGCAACAACCTTAGCCAGCGTCTCTTTTAAATTATCTTCCTGTAACTTTTCCAACGGTCCCGTTATCTTGGCACTAAACCCATCAACTACCGTTGCATCTCTGGATGGAATATCTTCAAAACTGACTATTTGATGACTGCTCGCATCCTGTAATACCATATGGTATTCATCCAGTGACATATCCAATCTTTCAGCTACTTCGCTATCTCGCGCATCCCTGCCTTTTTCCGTTTCAATCTGTCGCATCGCCGAGGAAATTTCCCTGACTTTCCGATGTAAAGACCGGGGAGTCCAGTCTCCTTTTCTTATTTCATCCAACATCGAACCTCGAATACGAATACCGGCATAGGTCTCAAAACTGGCACCCTGGCTAGCATCATAATTTCGTGCCGCTTCTAATAATCCAATCATTCCGGACTGAATTAAATCTTCTACCTGCACACATGAAGGCAATCTGCTAATCAAGTGATAAGCGATGCGCTTCACCAGTGATGCATGTACTTCAACCAGCTCATCCTGCGTTGTCGCACTGACACCCGCCGTATCTGTATAAGCTGCAAGTCCCTGGTTCATATTATTGCCCTCGATGGCAACGAATCCTGCAAACCAATCATTTGTTTCGCAAAAAATGTTAATCGACCATTGGCACTTGCACTCCTGTTAGTGTTATCGACCTCTGCTGCAAATTTCTTGAATGATTTTATTGCTTTCGAATCAGGATATGAGGTGTAAAAGGGCCGCCGTTGACGTACTGCCCGTAAAATATTCTCGTCCTGAGGAATAATGACCTTTAATTTAAGTACGACATCAAGAAATTGTTCACTAACAGAACGTAATCTTTCAAATAATTCGCAGCCTTCTGCCTCTGTCTTAACCTTGTTTACAACAACCTGAAAGCGCTGAATCTTGTGGTCCCGGTGCAGTGTTTTTATCAATGCATACGAATCTGCTATTGATGCCGGATCATTGCATACCACAATAAATACTTCCTGAGCAGCGCTACAAAAACGTATTACGCTATCGGATAAGCCAGCTGAAGTATCAACGATTAATATATCGGTAGATTCTTCCAGTTCATCAAAAGCATGTACCAGACCGGCATTTTGTGCCGACGTCAATTGACTCATCATTTTTATTCCTGATGAGGCCGGAATGATACGAATATTATCAGGACCCTCAATAATTATATCCTTTAACTCACATTCACCTTCTATTACATGGGAGAGATTGCGCAATGGTTTCAAATTTAACAACACATCTATATTTGCCAAACCAAGATCGGCATCCATCAACGTGACTGACTTGTCTCTTTCTGCCAAAGCTAACGCAAGATTAATAGAAATATTTGTTTTACCGACACCACCTTTACCGCTGGTAACTGCTAAAACCCGGGTCGATTGTTTATTTTTTAATGTCATAACATACCCGCTTAATGTTTGAGATCATTTTCAAATTCATAATGACCGATTGATTGTTCCATGTGTTCTTCATCAAATTTAATCTGGTTCTGATTAGCTCGACTAACGACTCTTGAAACAAGTTCGTACGGTTTCATTTTATGTAAGTCTTCCGGCACACGTTGTCCATCACATAGCCCCGCAATGGGTATTGCCTTTTCTATGGCAACAGACAAAAAACCGCCCAATGATGTCGCCTCATCCAGTTTTGTAGGAATACAAAAATCCGGATTAAATGATTGGTAATTATCAATGAGGCGGGACAAACCGTTGTAATGTTCAGTTGTGGGTAAAATCAAACCTTTCATTATTTTTTGATCGGTAGATTTTAATAAACTTATTTGTTCCTGGTGTTTTTTGTCTTTAAGACTTAAACCCGCCGTATCAATTAATATTAATTTTTCACTGGCTGGACCATCAAACAGACTTAAATAGTCTTCTTTGTTATTAATTGTTCGTATAGGAATTCCCAGAATTCTGGCATAGCTTCTTATCTGTTCACGTGCACCAACCCGATAAATATCAGTCGTTGCCAACATAATATTCTGCGTACCATATTCAAGTGCATAACGTGTTGCCATTTTTGCTATGGTTGTCGTTTTGCCTGAGCCTGAGGGTCCAAAAAACAATATTTTATTACCCGCAGTCAAAATATTGTCATGAAACTGGGGAATTTTATAAGTTAGTAACGCCAGCAAGGTTCGCCATGCCTGGTCAAATTTATAATCTTCAGGAATCTCTTCCACTAATTGACGAGCCAGCTTTGGAGTTAAATCAAGATTAATTAATTGCCGGATTAAGTTTGCCCATAGAGGATGTTGTCTGCCGATAGCTCCCCAGGCCAGACCTGACATTTGCTGTTCCAGCATGGATCGCAATGATTTTAATTCATCGCGCATTTGATCAATGGTCGAGTCATGCGTCCATATATCTGAAACCGACTCAGCCTTGGCCGGTTTTTCAATTTCTGTTGCTATTGTTTCAACCAATTCTGGCTGTTGCTTATTACTTTCATGTGATTGTCTTGCTTCCGTGCTTTTGTTGTAAATTTGTTCGTCATAATCTTCAGCGGCAATTAATTCAACACCACCCAATACCTTCCTGTTAGAAAGAATAACAACATCCGAACCATGTTCTTCACGCGCCATTTCCAGTGCCTGGCGCATATCTGAAGCAAAGTATTTTTTTATTTTCATCGTCGTTGTATTACCTGAACTTTATTCCTGTTTAGTTGTTTAAACTGAACCAACCGAGTTTACTATTCTGATATTTTTGCTTTCCGGTACTTCACTAAAAGCTAAAATATTTAATCTTGGAACACTGGATCTAACCAACCGCACCAGTAATTCCCGCAAATTATCTGCTACCAGTAATACCGACGGTTGCCCCGCTAACTCCTGTTTTTCACATGCTTCTCGTAAGGAGCTTATTAATCGTTGTGCCAACCCCGGTTCTACCGCACCCGTTCCTTCTGACATTGCCTGTAGTGTCTGCTGCAATAACTGTTCCAGTGCCATGTCTAAAGTAATGACTGGCAATTCATCATCGCCACTACTGATTCGTTCGATAATCAAGCGCCCCAAAGCGACGCGTACTGCCGCTGTCAATGCATCAGTCGATTGTGTTGTACGGGAGTACTCAATAATGGTTTCAATAATGGTGCGGATATCACGTATTGGAATATTTTCACGCAATAGATTTTGCATGACTTTTAAAACAATGCTGACCGGAATGATATTCGGAATAATATCGTCAATGACTTTCGGAGAATTTTCATTATATCGATCAATTAATGACTGAACTTCCTTATAGCCCAATAATTCATGTGCGTGTTCCTGTAATATTTGACTCATATGTGTCGCGACAACTGTACTTGGGTCAACCACGGTATATCCGTAAGTCTGAGCCTGATCACGTTGTGTCGGATCTATCCATACAGCTTCCAGACCAAAAACAGGATCGGTTGCCGTATTACCCGGCAATTCGCCAAAAACTTGACCCGGATTTATCGCTAATTCTGCATCAACCTGGACTGATGCTTTGGCTATCGTCGCATCCTTAATAACAATACGATAACTGTTTGGTTCTAAATCCAGATTGTCACGTATATGTACGGCAGGTAATAAAAACCCTAATTCCTGTGTTAATTTTTTTCTGACACCTTTTACTCTGGATAGCAATTGTCCACCCTGCTTGCGATCAACCATCGGTATTAATCGATATCCTACTTCCAGTCCAATTTGATCAATACTTTCAACATCATCCCAACCCAGTTCGCGTTCTTCTTCAGCGGGTAGTGCAACGGGTTCTGGGGCTATTTCTTGCTGTTCAACTTCTAGTTGTGCTTTCTTTTCACCCATCCAATATGCAAGTCCTGCTGTAACAATCGCAAAGAAAAGAAAAGCAACATTTGGCATGCCTGGAATAATGCCGATTAAACCCAGTACTGAAGCTGTGATATACAGGGTTTTAGGTGTTCGAAACAATTGAAAAATAATTTGCTGCCCCATATCTGATGCTGAGGAAACACGCGTAACAATGATGGCGGCGGCAGTTGATAAGAACAAAGAAGGAATTTGTGCGACTAGACCGTCACCAATTGTCAACAATGTATAAATACGTGCAGCATCAGCCATCGCTAAATCATGTTGCACAATTCCTATAGCTAAACCACCTAGAATATTAATAAATAAAATCAGGATGCCGGCGATCGCATCACCGCGAACAAATTTACTGGCACCGTCCATTGCACCATAAAAATCCGCTTCCTGTGCTACTTCTGCTCGCCTTGTTTTCGCCTCTTCCTGATCTATCAAACCGGCATTTAAATCAGCGTCTATTGCCATTTGTTTACCCGGCATAGCATCAAGGGTAAAACGTGCAGTTACTTCAGATATTCTCCCTGCACCTTTAGTTACAACAACAAAGTTAATAACAACCAGAATGGTAAAAACAACAAATCCCACTGTGTAATTTCCACCAACAACAAAGTCACCGAATGATTCGATCACTTTACCCGCAGCATCAGGACCGGCATGACCATTTAATAAAACAACACGAGTTGATGCAACATTCAAACTTAGACGTAATAAAGTTGCGATTAATATTACCGTTGGGAATACTGCAAATTCTAATGGCCGTAAGCTGTAAACCACGGCTAAAAGAACAATTAAAGATAACGCTATATTAAATGTGAAAAAGATATCGAGTAAAAACGGTGGTAAGGGAATAACCATCATTGCCAAAATTGCCATTAATAATAACGGCGCACCCAGGCCCATTCGACTCCAGTCCGATATCTTTAATGACATTGTTCCCGGTGTGGCCATGACGATTATTCCTTAAGAAAACTAATCATGTTGAAACTCTTCCGGGATAGGTAGATCAGTCGGTGGTTTTGGCTTGACACCTCGAAGAATATTAACGTTATCACGTAATTGAAAGATGTAAGCCAGTACTTGTGCTACTGCCAGATATAAACCGGCAGGGATATCCTGATTAACTTTGGTACTAAAATACAAGGCGCGAGCCAACATTGGTGCCGGGAAGATCATGACATTATTTTCTTTTGCCACATTTCTAATTCTTTCAGCAACCAGATCCGCACCTTTCGCTACTAATTTTGGTGTGCTCATTTCGTCTGGTTTATAACGTAGCGCAACGGCATAATGCGTCGGATTAGTAATAATGACATCGGCTTCCGGTATTGCCTCCATCATCCTGCGGTTAGCCAGTTCCTGTTGTAACATTCTGATGTGTGATTTAACTTCGGGCTTGCCTTCCGTATCTTTCATTTCATCCTTGACTTGCTGTTTAGTCATTTTCAGTTGTTTACTGTGATTCCATAATTGAAACGGAATATCTACTGATGCAATCAATACTGTAGCTAAACAAACAATAAAAAAACTTCCGATAATCAGACTACTGGCATCTATCAACCCGGATTCCAATCCGTTTCGACCCACACTCAATAAGTCATAAACATTGTGCCAAAGTAAAAAAACAGCGATACCGACGATCAGGATGAATTTTGCCAGAGTCTTCATCAGCTCCATTAAACTATTGGCACTGAATAAACGTTTTATACCTGAGATTGGATTTAATTTATCTAATTTCAAAGACAATGCCTGCGGACTGAATAACCAGCCACCGACCATCATTGGTGCAAAGAAAGCTACGAGAAATAACAAGCCCAGAAAAGGTGCGAAATCGATCAATATATTACTGCCAGAATCAACAATTGTATTAAAGAGAAACAAATCATCAAAAATATTTTCCCGTTCTATGATAAAGTTGATTTTCATTAAACTTTGTAAGCTTGCCGCTAATTGTTGCCCCATAAAAACAAAAATTAATGCACTCGCCATTAAGATTGACATCGTACTTAATTCCTTGGAACGGGATATTTGACCTTTCTCACGTGCTTCATCAACACGTTTCGGTGTTGCCTGCTCGGTACGTTCCTGACTGGTATCTTCACTGGACATTATGGCGTCACCACTTTTTGCATCATCAAAGCACCACCATCAAACATTTCCATCATGTGGGGTACGAAACTGCTCAGATTAAAGAAAATAATAAGGACTCCCAAAATGATCATAATAGGGAAACCGACAGCAAATATATTGAGTTGTGGTGCAGACCGCGTCATAACACCAAAAGATAAATTAACAATCAATAATGAAACAATGGCTGGTAAGGCAATAACAACGGCTGTTTTAAGTATAGTGCCGGCCCATAGCACAATTTCCCATGCACTTTCTGACGACATGCCTGTAGTACTAACAGGCATACTATTAAAACTTTCAGCAAGAACACTAATCATAATCAAGTGTCCATCAATAGCTATAAATAATAATGTAGCCAATAGTAAATAAAACTGACCTATTATCGGCACCTGATTTCCATTATTGGGATCAACCATCGTTGCCATCATTAACCCCATTAATTGACCAATTGCCTGTCCTGCCATTTCAAGTGCGATAAAAACGACTCTCATACTAAGGCCCATCGACACACCGATCATGATCTGTTTAACTGTTATTAAAATACCTTCTGCAGAAACCGGATTAACATTAGTTTTAATTTCCGGTATAACCGGAAAAAGGATAGCCGTTATTAAGACAGCCATGACGAGACGTACACGAACTGGCACTGTTCGTGTGCCGATAACCGGTGCGGTCATCAATAAACCAGCAACACGAAAAAAAGGCCACAACCACATTTGCACCAGTTGAACTATTTCATTTGTTGTAATAGTAAACACTTTTTTTCTTATCGTTTTTAATTTAACCTATCAAGCTCGGAATGCTTTCAAAAAGTTTCAAGGTATATTCTGTTACCAGACTTAACATCCATGGCCCCGCCAAAGCCAACACGAGCAAGGTAATTAATAGCTTCGGAATAAAACTCAGGGTCATTTCATTAATCTGCGTTGCTGCCTGAAACATACTGATTAACACACCTACAATTAATGCTGGCACTAACAAAACCAAAAGCAATATCGTTAAGTTATATAACGCAAGCTGCCCGATCTGGATGATAATTCCCGGTGTCATGCGAAATAAAAACTGTTCGCCAGCGTACCCATAATTAATGCCCATCCATCTACAAGAACAAACAGCATTAATTTAAACGGGAACGAAATGATCAGGGGGGACAACATCATCATACCCATTGACATCAAAACACTGGCAACGACCAAATCAATAATTAAAAAAGGAATAAAAATAATAAAACCAATTTGAAATGCAGTTTTTAATTCACTGGTAACAAATGCAGGAACAATTAATGTAAAGGGAATATCATCCTCGGTTGCTATTTCATTATTGCCAGATATTGATGCAAATAACTCAATATCTGTTTCGCGTGTTTGCGCCAGCATAAATTCACGTATTGGGGTTTCAGCTAAAGACAGTGCTTCATTAGCTGTTACTTCTTCATTTAAATACGGTTGAATTGATGCCTGATAGATCTGATCAATTACGGGTGTCATGACAAACAAACTTAAAAACAAAGCCAGGCCAATCAGAACCTGACTACTTGGTGTTTGTGCTGTTCCTAATGCCTGACGCAATATTGCCAATACAATAATAATTCTGGTAAACGAAGTCATCATTAACAAAGCAGCAGGTAATAATGTCAATGCTGTCATCAGGAAAAATATCTTGAGACTTAGACTATAGGTTTGACCACCTGCCGGATTATCTATTACCGTTAATACATCAAGCCCCGTTTGTGCATAACTGAACCCGGGAATTAGCAATAAAATAAAAAGTAAATTACGCATCATTATTTTCTACCAGGGAAGACGGGGTTATCGTATCTATTTTATTAATCTGTCCAGGTGTTATCGAAAGCAATATTTGTTTATCTTTTATCTCAATCAACACCAAACGTTCTCTATTACCCAAATGCAAACCGTCAACCAGACGTATTTGGCCACGACCTGTCATGGAAGCATTACCATAACGTTTAAAAAGAAATGTACTGATTAGAAATAAAGCGATAACAAAAACAAGTCCAAACAAGACCTTGAAATAATCTGACATGTTGATTGTTGCAGGAGATGCAGTTAGATGCTCTGTAGCATTAATACTGTTACATACAGAGAATAAAATTATTACTAATAAAACTCGCTTAGAAAATATTAATAACATGGATATACATCACTGTAATTTTTTAACACGTTCCTGTGCGCTGACAATATCCGTTAGCCGTATACCATATTTTTCATTAACAACGACAATTTCTCCGTGTGCTACTAAAGTAGTATTTACTTTTACGTCAAGTGGTTCGCCGGCCAGACGTTCAAGTTCAACAACCGACCCCTGATTTAACTGTAATAAATTTTTAATACTGATTTTAGTTTGACCAATTTCAACAGATAATGAAACTGGAATATCCAGTATTGCTTCAAGGTTTGTAGTTTCGCCATTACCTCCGTTTTCAGGTTGTAAATCTTGTAAAGGCGCTTCTGGTAATTCACTGTTAGCAGTCGCTCCCTCCTCTTCCGCATTACTTTGCTCAGACATGGCCTCGGCCCAATCATCGCCAACATCTTCTTCAGCAGTGCTAGTTTCTTCCGTCATTTTGATTGCTCCTGTAAATATTTAATCGGGTTTGGTTCGTTATCGTGGCGAATCATTTCAACAATTTTTATCGCTCGACTGCCTCTGGAAAGTCCATACTGTCCACGAAAAACGGGAATACCTTCGATTTCACCAATAACGTAATCGGGCAAATCAACAGGTATCACATCACCCACTTTCAAATTATTGAGATCACGCAATGAAATACTTGTTTCCGTTAAAGTACTGGAAACTTCGACTGGTGCACTTTTAATTTCTTCTCTTAAAGAATTTATCCACCTTTGATCAATATCAGATGAATCACTTTGCACACCTGCATCAAGTTGTTCTCGTATAGGTTCGAGCATTGAGTAAGGCATAGTCAGGTGTATATCACCGCCTCCATTATCCAACTCAACATGAATAGTTGATACAACAACAACCTCACTTGGTGTAACGATATTTGCAAAATGAGGATTAACCTCCGAACCGGTATATTCAAAATCCAGTGGCATTACCGGTGACCAGGCTTCTTTTAGATCTTCAAAAATTTTGTACAAAACACTTTTAACGACCTGCATTTCTGTATTGGTAAAATCACGACCTTCAATTTTTGTATGGTAACGTCCATCGCCTCCAAAAAATGAATCAACGATTGAATAAACCAGTTTTGGATTTAAGACAAATAGCGCTGTTCCTCGTAAGGGTTTGACTTTGATTAAATTAAGATTTGAAGGCATAAACAAACTATGGATATATTCTCCAAACTTTGTCA
Organism: Pseudomonadota bacterium; assembly: GCA_013112535.1. Classification (GTDB taxonomy): domain Bacteria; phylum Pseudomonadota; class Gammaproteobacteria; order Eutrophobiales; family Eutrophobiaceae; genus UBA7359. The sequence continues at coordinate 95,308 of JABFGI010000001.1, read as the reverse complement.
TTTGTATTCCTTCAACAGTGATACTGGGCGAACGACGAAGAAAATTGAAAAGTGTTATACGAAAGTTTCTGGCAAACCGTTCATTAACCATTTCCAGAGTTGGCATGCGACCACGAACAATCCTGTCCTGGCTACTAAAATCATAGGGTTTTGCTTCGCCATCTTCGGGAATATTTTCATCTTCGGTTTCAACATCACCACCGTCAACACCTGTCAATAAGGCATCAATCTCGTCCTGCGATAGAATATCTTCAGCCATGATTAATCTTCACTATTAAACTATTGCATAACGAAACTGGTAAAATAAACATCTTCAACACCTTCTTTACCAGTTTCAGCCTCAAGTACTTTTTGAATTTCTTTCAATACCTGTTTACGTAATGCTGCTTTACCTTCAGGGGAATTTAATTCCTCATGCGTTTTTGCACTCAACAATAAAACAAGATTATTTCTAACTTGCGGAATATGCTTGGTAATATCTTCTTTTACTTTTGCATCTCTGGTCATACCTTCAATGCTTACCTGTAAAAAACGAGCACGGCTTTTACCTGTGAAATTAACGATGAAAGGAGGATCCAATGAGAAGTAATGCGCTTCAGCTACGCCTGTACCCTCTTCTCCATCTTCAGCCTGTTCACTTTCCGCACCTTCTGCATTCTCACTAACTGCTGCATCTTCTGTGCTTTTATCACCTATCATAAAAAAAGCACCGGCGCCGCCACCTATCAATACAACAGCAGCGATAATAATGATTAACTTTAAAGGCAGCTTTTTCTTGGAACCTTCTTTTTCAAGTTCTTCAGCGTTGTCTAATGTGTCCCCATCAGCCATTATAAATTCTCCATATTGTTTACAAGGATCTTTTAGCAAGCCCTATGCCATTAGTTATTTCTCTTTCTAATCAATGAGTTATATTAAGACAAAATACTCCTTGTCAATCAATTGACGTTGCTATTATTTCCTGTTTTTTTCAGGAAAAAATATAATGAAAAAACAGTCGTAGACTGTTATTTGAAAGGTGTATTTTTAATGTTTAGACGTATTGATCAATGAGACCAATGTCTATCAGATTGTTATTTGTGTTTTGTGTTTGAATATCAGTAGTTTCAATTGATTCATTGTTGATCGTCGCGATTGAATCATTTTGTTCATCGAAAAATTGACTACTGTGTTGAGATGATTGTTGCGGTGACTGTTGTGAAACGTTAGCGTCAGATAAATTTAAACCATTTTGCGACAGCATTTCTTTTAAGCGCGGCATTGCATCTTCAATTGCATCTCTTACCAGAGAATTATTTGATACAAAATGAACACTGGCGTGTTCATTGTTAACGCTTACTCGAATTTCAATCGGACCAAGTTCAGCAGGATTAAGATGTATATTTGCCGAATGTATTTTACCGTTTGCCATCATCATTAATCTATTACCGACAGCTTCACCCCATCCGGCCTGATTAACAGGTACTTCAATACGATTTAAAGTCGTTCCAGAATGCTCAATGCCTGAATATGATTTAAGAGAACTATTATTGATTGGACTTAACGAATTAACAGGTTTATCAATACTCGTTAGTTGGTCTACCAATCTGGTGATATTACTTTCCTGACGTCCGTTTTGAGTCAAAAACTCACTGGCAAAATCAATATCACTATTAGCACCATTTTTTAGTATTTTGGAAAACGACATTTCATCAAACGCCCTGGACATATCAAATTCTTTCTTAAGTAAAGATTGTTGCAAAACATCTGTATCAGATGCGATGACTTTTGTTAAAAACAAATCAGTTTTACTAGTCGCCTTGTTATTTAATAGTCCCTCTTCAATTTGCTCATCATTTATCAGGTTTATATTTAACAAGCTTTGTACGTCAGGGTTACCAAATATATCGATACTTTCAACTTCAGAGTCATGTTGGGATGTGATTAAATTACTTAATGCTGTCAGTTGTTCTAAATCCAGTGAGTCGGCAGGTAAATTAAGCTTTGCTAAATCTTGTAAATCACTTAATTGCTCAATGCCCAGCTGTTTCAGGGTGGCAAGATCAAGCGGCTTAAGTTTGCCGTCAGCCGATAAAAATTCGCCCAATGCTTCAGAAAATTCTCCCGTTAACAAACCATTGTCCAGCCCGCCAGAAGACAGGCTGGATAATTCTAAGGTATTGTTTTCTATGCTTTTTCCTGCATTCAATACGTTTGTTGTTAGTGTTGGATTCAACCTTGTTTCCTATATAAACAAATTAGTTTGTAATGGATATTGCAAATGGGAGGCCAATTTAGTGTAAAAAAATTGGAGTGAAGCGTGAAGCGCATAATGTTAATCCTTTCGTTTCACTTTTCACTTTTAAACTAACGCTTAACTTGTCGTTGACTCAATTCATCCAATTGGTTTTGTTCGCGTAATATCATCATTTGTTGTTCGGTTTTATGAAAGCGTTGAAATATATTTTCCATTGTATCCAGCTGTTGTTTTTGCTTTAACCAGTTTTCCCGTTCACGGTTATTCATCGCTTCCTGAATTTGAATCTGATTTTTTAATAAACGTATACCTTCATCTATTTGAATAATAAAAGCCTGGCGTTCACGCATCATGGAAGCAGACTGTACTTCGCCACCGGGTTTCAACTGTATTGTATATTCCTGTCGATAACTCTCGAGTTGTTTTAATCTATCTTTATATTCAGCTAATATTTTTTGTACCGTAGCAAATTCACGTGCTGCATCACGCTCCTTTTTTTCAGATAAGTTAACTATTTTTTTTATTCGTTGAGACCGCGTCATTGATTATCATCCTCTAATGGGTTGTTCTCTAGTGCGTTTAATTTATCCTGGTTAAACTTATCTGCCAGTTCTTTCAGTTGCTCTATGGACTGGGCGTAATTTACTTTTTCATTCATGCCCTGATTAATAAATCTTAAAAAATCAGGCTGCAATTTTATTGCCAAATCAAGTTCTGGATCGGCACCAGGTTGATATGCGCCGACACTGATCAAATCCTTATTCTGCTGATAGATTGAATTTAAATGGCGTAAAGCAAGTGTTTCTTTTTGATGCTCCTGATCTGTAATTAAATTCATCACTCGACTAATTGAAAGTTCCAGATTGATAGCCGGGTATATTCCTGATTCGGCAATTTTTTTAGACAAGACTATATGACCATCAAGAATTGCCCTTGCTGAATCTGCTATAGGATCATTATCGGCATCAATTTCTGTTAACACGGTATAAATAGCAGTTATCGAACCTTGACCATTTGCACCATTACCTGCTCGTTCAACTAATTCCGGTAAGCGGGCAAATACTGAAGGCGGATAACCGCGCGTGGCAGGAGGTTCACCTATTGTTAGTGCAATTTCTCTTTGAGCCTGGGCAAAACGAGTCAAGGAATCCATTAACAATAATACGTGCTGCCCTTGATCACGAAAATACTCGGCGACACTGGTTGCCAATAAAGCACCATGCAATCTCATTAACGGTGAATCATCTGCTGGTGTTGCAATAACAACGGATCGAGACAAACCATCTTGCCCCAGACTATGTTCAATAAATTCCTTTACTTCACGACCACGCTCACCAATCAATCCTACAACAATAACGTCGGCTTCAGTGAAGCGCGCCATCATACCAAGCAACACACTCTTACCAACACCACTGCTTGCAAACAAACCCATTCGTTGACCACGACCAAGGGTGAAAAACGTATTTATTGTTCGCACACCAACATCCATTGGTTGTTTAATATTTTCTCTGCTTAATGGATTTATCGGACTTCCGTTTAATGTGATTTTGTCCCTGGCTTTAATTGGCGGACCATCATCAAGTGGTTGTCCGGCTCCATTAATAACACGTCCCAATAATTCCGGGCCAACAGCAACATCTCCTGTCCTGCCCAGAGGAACGACACGTGCATTAGGTGATAAGCCATGAGGCCGACCTGTGGGCATAAGAAAAAGATTGTCACCCGAAAAACCAACAACTTCAGAATCAATTGATTTGTTTTGATCATTTTTGATTCGACAATAATCGCCAATCGCAGCACGACAACCTGCTGCTTCCAGAGTCAGGCCAACCATTCTAATTAATCTTCCCTGTACAACAAGTGGTACTGAATAACGGTTCTTTTCAATTAAATGATTTATTTTCTGTTTCCAGACAGGACGACGATCAGAGTCAACTTGCATCGTCATTATTATTTTTATCCTGTTGTCGTTCATCACCTAACATGTTTGCTGCTATAGCAGACAAACGTGCCTCTACACTTGCATCAATATACGATGATTCTGTTTCAACACGACAATCACCACGAGTTAATAATAAATCTTCTTCAAGTCGATACGATTTTTCATCATTGCCAAGTGAAAAAGCATTTCGAACAAGTTGGATATCTTCAGGATGTAAATAAATAGTAGGATTTCTTGCAGAGATAGGAAGTGCACGTACTGCTTCCCTGACGACAGCGACAATTTCACCTGGCTCAATTTTAATTTCCCGACGTACAAGTTGTCTTGCAATAGATAAAGTTAACTGAACAATACTGTTTTCCATTTCTTCATCCAGTTGAGTCACTGGCTCGGCGAGAACGTTAATTATAGATTCCAGTTTCTGAAAAAGTTCTGATGATTCTGCAATAGCCTGTTCATGACCTTCCTTGTAACCTTTGGTTCGCCCTTCTTTGCGGCCCATATTAAATCCTTCATCATAAGCATCTTTATGAAGATTTTGCATTTGATTTGCAGTGGGAGGACGAATGTCACTATCGCTGGCTATTTTCCCCTGTACTAATGGTTCATGCCATTCGACATAATCATCTGCGTCATTGGCCGAAATAATGCGATGTTTTAAATTACTCACGATTCGTTATTATTTTATATTAAAAATTGTTAATCACTCTCATCAGATCAACTCTTCATCAGAACCGCCACCAAGAGAAATTTGTCCTTCATCCGCCAATCTTCTTGCAATTGACAGAATTTCTTTTTGTGCTGTCTCTACTTCACTTAGTTTGACCGGACCTTTTGCTTCAAGATCATCACGTAACATTTCAGCAGCACGTTTTGACATATTGGCATAGATTTTTTCTTTTAATTCATCATCAGCTGCTTTCATTGCTAATAACAAGCTATCAGTGGAGACTTCTCTCAAAATAGTTTGCATTGCACGGTCATCAACACCATTCAGGTTTTCAAAAACAAACATCAGATCCTGAATTTCCTGTCCCAGATCTTCATCGACCTCTTTAACTTTTTCCATTATTGCTGCTTCAGAAGTTGAATCAATGAAGTTCAGAATATCTGCAGCCGCCTTTACACCACCAATGGTAGAAGTTTGCGCACCACTACTACCCTTTAATTGTTCCTGTAAAGTATCGTTTAGCTTTTTCATGGCAGCGGGTTGTACACTTTCCAATGTCGCAATTCGTAATAACAGATCAGAACGTACTTTTTCAGGAAAGACAGTTAATACTTCCGCAGACATATCACTTTCAAGATAAGATAAAATGATCGCAATAATTTGTGGATGTTCATTCTGAATTAATTCAGCAATCGATTTAGGTGCCATCCATTTCAATGCTTCAAGGCCCTGTGAATTACCGCCAAGTAAAATACGATCAATAACACTGGTTGCCTTGTCTTCACCTAAAGCACTGTATAAAACATTGCGTACGTAATCATCAACTCCGACACCGAGCGCTGTCTGTTTATTTACAGTCGTCATAAACTCACTGATGACACCATTGACCATATCTTTGGTAAGATCCTTGACAGTTGTCATGGCAATACCAATACGCTGTACTTCTTTTGGACCCATGTGTTTTAAAACTTCTGCTGCCGAATCTTCTCCAATTGTCATCAACAATACTGCTGCTTTTTGTGTTGAATCCAGGCTCGGTGCTTTAGCGGGAGTAGCTGCCATTTTATTCTTCCCCTACCCAGTTTCGTACAACTTGAGCTGCCAGTTTAGGATCGGTATTAACCATCTCCTTAACATTACTAATTGACTTGTCGTATTCTGGAGCAGCTTCAAGTGCTTTTATTTCCTGGGGTTGTGGCTCGCCCGATTCATTAGTTAATTGGCCGGCAACAGCACCAGTCGGTCCGGCTAACGCTGTTTGATGCAAGGTGATTTCCTTGTTCATCATATTTTTGATAGAAGGTCGAAGCACACCAAAAACAAGAAACAACACAAATAATGCACCAACTGCTTGTTTGGCAATATCCCATACCCAGGCTTGTTGCCAAATTGGTAATTCAGGTAAAGGTTCAACTGCATCAGGTATATTAAATGGAGAGTTCATTACATTGACTCTATCCCCGCGAATAATATTAAAACCAATCGCTTCTTTGACCAGGTTCGTAATTTGCTCAATCTCTTCTGGTGTATGTTCTACTCGATTCACCTCACCTTTGCTATTCAAACTTTTTTTATAGTCAATCACTACGGCAACTGATAACTTGACTAAACTTCCCATTGCTAAACGTGTATGGCTGATTGTTTTATCCAGTTCATAATTACGTGTCGCACGACTTTGTGAACTTCCGGAACCAGAGCTCGTTTTACCGTCACCACTGTCACTATCACCAATTACTTCCGGAGCAGTTCCATCAATTGCCGGTTGATTGGATAATGCACCTGGTACACCACCAGCAATATTTCCGGAAGAACTGCGATCTTCTTCAACTTGTTCACTGCGTAACGCCGGCATATCAGGATTAAAAGACTCTTGTGTTCGTTCTGTGCGTGTAAAATCTATTTCGGCTGTCACTTGCGCTTTTACACCATCAGGGCCAAGTAAAGGAATCAAGATATTTTCAATACGTTCTATATATGAATTTTCGACTTGAGTCGCATATTGAAATTGCGATGTACTCAAAGCCAAATCAGCAGAAGAATGATTTTGACTCATCAAATTTCCATGTTGATCAATAATACTGACATTGGAAAGTTGTAAACTCGGTACACTTGCTGCGACAAGGTTTGCAATAGCAGCAACCTGGCCAGCTTCCAATCGATGTCCGGGGTATAAATCAAGTAATACAGAAGCACTTGCTGCTTTGCGATTACGTAAGAAGACACTTTCTTTAGGCACAGCCAAATGTACTCTGGCAGCTTTAACTGCACTCACCTTGGCGATAGATAGCGCTAATTCATTTTCCAACGCATGCTGATAACGCGCTTTCTCCATAAATTGGCTGGTACCCAGCTTTTGCTCTTCATTTAAAATTGAAAAACCACTGTTTGCACTTCTTGGCAAGCCTTCTTCTGCCAGTTTCATTCTTGCTTCATGAACTTTTGCTGAAGCAACCATCACAGCACCTGAGTTTTGATCAACTTTATATGCAATATTCGCTTTCTGTAATGACTCTATAACCTGCGAAGCATCCTGATCTGACAAACTACCGTATAACAAACTATAGTTAGGTTGTTGAGACCAAAGCACGACATAAACACCTATCGCAACACTTGCTGCAACAGCAAATAAAAACATTATTTGCCTGATAAAAAGTGCCCGTTTTATATCTGAGTTTATAGCTACTGTTTCTGCCATTTTAATTTCTCGATATTAATTAGACTGACATATTCATGATTTCTTGATAGGCGCTTACAAGTCGATTTCGCACTTGAGTCATTGCCTGAAATGAAAGCGACGCCACTTGCGATTTAACCATCACATCTGTGATATCAATATCCGGGTTTCCCAGTTCAAATTGTGTTTTCAGTTCACCAGCCTGTTGCTGTACTTCGTTCACCTGATTTACTGCATTTTTAAACATATTTGAAAAATCAGGACTATCACCTTTATTAATAGCCGTTTCATTAATACTGCTTGCTTTTTCCGACATAGCACGCATTTGCACTAATAATTGATCCATATTAATTTCGTTCATTGTCTTTTCCTTTTTTATTTATTAGTTAATAGGTATGGCAACACCGCGCTCACGCATTTTTGCCAGTTTATAACGTAAAGTTCGCGGGCTAATACCAAGCTTTTCAGCTGCCGTTTTCCTGCTACCCATAGTTTCTTTTAATACTTCGATAATCATATTTTGTTCGCGATCCTTAAGGTCATCTCCTAATGTGTTTTCCTTGTTTAAATCAATCTCTTTATCAGGTTCACTTACAGATTCAGTCTGTTGAAATGAATGATGTTCAAATTGAATCTCATTTTCTGTAACAACACCTGAAGCCTGAAGGATAAGAGCACGTTGCATAACATTATCCAGTTCACGCACATTACCCGGCCAGGAATAGGTCTGTAATGTTCTGCATACTTCTTCGGAAAGCTCAGGACATGACACATTATTTTCAGTTGCTGCTCTGGCTAATAAAAATTTTGCTATGGGGACAATATCGTCTGTTCTTTCACGTAACGCGGGCATATTCACCGGAAAAACATTTAAACGATAATACAGATCTTCACGAAACTGGCCGGCATCGACTTCTTTTCTCATATTTCTATTTGAAGTCGCTATTACTCTGACATTTAATGCAATTGAATTTTGATCGCCTAAACGTTCGACTTCTTTTTCCTGTAACACGCGTAATAACTTTGCTTGTAAGGGCAAACTCATTTCTGAAATCTCGTCTAGTAATAAGGTACCATTTTGTGCCTGTTCAAATTTTCCAGGGCATGCTTTATAAGCGCCGGTATAGGCCCCTTTTTGGTAACCAAATAATATTGCTTCCAGCATATTTTCCGGAATGGCAGCACAATTAATTGCAACAAACGCTTCTTTACTTCGATTTGATTGCTGATGAATATATTGCGCCAATACCTCTTTACCAGTTCCACTTTCACCAGTAATAAGTAAAGTCGCATCACTATTAGCAACTCGTTTTGCGATTTCCATGACTTCCTTTGTTTTGGAATCTGATGCAACAAAACCGGAATCAGCTTCAGTCAATATCGTTGGTAAAAATTGACTAACCTTGGTAATTAATACTTCTGGTTGAAAAGGTTTAACCAGATAATCAACCGCTCCTGTTTGCATTACATCTACGGCCTGCTGAATCGTACCAAAAGCTGTCATTAAAATAACAGGTAAGTCAGCTTGTAGTGTCTTGATGCGTTTTAATAATTTGATGCCGTCCATTTTTGCCATTTGTACATCGCTAATAACCATATCAATAGACTTTTCCTGGATGACATCAAGTGCATCTTCACCATTAATTGCAGTTTCAGGAATATATCCTGCAATTGTCAAAGTTTCTGTTAACGCTTCACGTAAGTCGTTGTCGTCTTCAACTATTAAAACTGAATAACTCATACGTACTCCCATTAATTTTCTATTAGTTATTTATTACTTGTTTTATAAATAGGTAAACAAATCGTAAAACATGTACCAGACTCTGGCGCATCTTCTACTTTAATCGTTCCTTTATGTGCGCGAATAACAGTATCTACAATTGCCAGACCCAATCCTGTACCGTTTACGTGCGAGGTAATAAAAGGCTCAAATATTCTTGATTTAACCGAGTCAGGTATACCGGGACCATCATCTGTTATTTTTAACTGGACATAAGACGACTGGATACTTTCTAAATCGACACTCATATTTACTACGTCGCCGGCAGCCTGACATGCATTATTAAAAAGATTTTGTAATGCACTTTTGAAAGCTTCGCTACTTAAGTTAACTTGAATATCTTTAATTTTATTATTAAATGTTATTTGTAAATTACAGTTTTCGAGTTCGTTGTTTTGCTGTTCAATGAAATCGCTAACTACTGCATCAATATTCTCTGGCCGGGCAGTTAAACGTCCACCTTTGGCAAACAGCAACATTTCTTCTACCAGGATTTCCAGATGTTGTAATGATGACATGGTTTTTTTTGTGAAACGTTTGCGACGATCATCATCAATTGAGTTGACAGAAATATTCGAAACATACAGTAGTGCAGAAGATAATGGTGTTCTAATTTGATGAGCTAGTGCTGCGGCCATGTCACCCATGGCTGACATACGTTTTAAACCGGATATCTGTTCCTGTAATAATCGTGTTTCAGTTACATCCGTGATCAACAGGATTTGTCCAGGTTCAGAACCTAGTGATTGTGTAGAAATATTCACATACCGACCATCATGCAAAGTTATATCATGACCATCGTCCCATTGTGGCTTAAACGCACGGGAAACAACATCGCGCCAACGTTCACCGACCAGTGGCGTATCAAGTAACTCAATTGCTGCGGGATTGCATTCCTGAACAATTCCTAATCCATCAAGAACAACAACACCGCCTGGTAACGCATGTAAAAGATTTGCAAGTCGGTTACTAACACGTTCACGTTCCTCGTATTCACGATTTTTCTGTGTACGAGTATCCGCAAGTTCTTTACTTAATAGTGAAACCTGTTGCTCGAGATCTTCATAAAAATGAGTTAATGATGAAGACACTTCAGTGAAGTGTTGAAAAGCCTGTTCCAGTGATTCCTTTTTTACTGACTCAGCTTTATTTGATAATTGTTGTCTCATCACTCACCCAAATTCTTTTATTACCTAGGTGAGAGCAAAGACTATGCCATAGGTTTTATTCTAGTAAATACAAGTGATTACAACGACTACTGACAACTAACAAATACATATTACGTCAAATTTCCGACGCAGTTTCTTTACGTTGCATACCTAACTTACGCATTTTTTCAACCAGCGTAGTACGCCCCATATTCAAACGTTTTGCAGCATGCGCAACAATGCCATTAGATTCATCTAATGCCTGTTTAATTAAACTTGCTTCAATTGAATTAATATGATCTTTTAAATCAACACCATTCTTTGGCAGCCTTGGCATCCGTAATGGTATATCGGACTCAATATCATCATCTTTGGTCATATTTTCTAACACTTCTTTTGCCTGATATTTTTCCGGTATGTCGTGTACATCAACTACGCCATTAGGATAAAGAATAGATAGCCGTTCTATAAGGTTTGCCAACTCACGTACATTTCCTGGCCATGAATATTGAGCCAGTGATTCTATTGCAGATTGCGTTAGCGAGATTCCTGTGCCACCTTCATGCTCCAGACGTTCAGTCAGATCACTAATCAACATAGGTAGATCATCAGTACGTTCTCTTAATGCCGGCATTTCAATAGGAAAAACATTGAGACGGTAAAATAAATCCTCACGGAAGCGTCCCCCTTCAATGGCAATCTCCAAATCAACATGTGTTGCTGCAATAATGCGCACATCTGCAGTGATCGTTTTATTACTCCCAACTCGTTCAAAAGTACGTTCCTGTAAAACGCGTAGTAGTTTTACTTGCATTGGTAAACTCATATCACCTATTTCATCAAGGAACAGAGTCCCACCTTCGGCCATCTCGAAACGCCCTTGTCTCGTACTTATCGCACCAGTGAATGCACCTTTTTCATGACCAAATAATTCACTTTCAAGTAAATCAGCAGGAATTGCACCGCAATTAATCGGTACAAAAGGTTTGTTTCTTCTTGATGATTGATAGTGAATATTTCTGGCAACAACTTCTTTACCCGATCCGGAATCGCCCATAATCAAAACATTGGCTTCTGTATTTGCAACCTTCTCAACCATGCGACGTACACGTTTGATAGATTTGCTTTTTCCACCAAGACTTCGGAATAATTCCATTGAACGTGGGCTACCATCTTCATGTCTGGTTTGGCGGTAAACCTGTATTTGCTGTAATACCGGTTCCAATGTTTGGTGGCGAAGAGGAAGGTCTACTGAGGCTATCGAACCTATGTCCATTTCCTGATTAAATTTCATTCTTGCTTCCGGATCATTCAAAAGAATAATGGGTAAATAGGCATCAATGGATTTTATTCCTCTAAAAACAGATAACAAATCTTTCTGTGCACCACAGTTACCCAGTATCACCATGATGATACCGCTGCTTTTATCAAACTGAGTTTGCCACTTAATCGGATCGGATATTTGTACAGCGTCAAAGCCCATAAACTCGATAATGCCAGTAATATGATTACGAGTTTTAGCGGCACTATCGACAATAATGACCTGATTTTTTACCTCTGACACAAGCCTCCTCCCTTAACCGTTTTTTATCCCCTGTACTATAGTTAAGCAGCTGGAAACAGGAATGTCAAAATTTTGTCGTTTACTAAAGACAAAGAATGAGTGAATTCCGGGGGGTTTTAAATAAAGGAAGGTAGAATTTAAGTAAGGAGATAAATAATAAATGTATAGGGACTATAATTTACGAATAACTAGTTTGCATTTTTTTACCTACATGCAACTGTTTAATATTTTTTGAAATTTTTTCTTTCTCATTAGTAAAATATTCGATCATTTCTTCATGAATCGAAAGTAATTGCTTTAATTCTTCCTGAACAGCCTGCGTTAAATCTTCCTGCTTACGCCGCTGGAAATATTGTTCTATTTCCCGGTGATATTCAGAAACTTTATTAGTTAACTCAATCTCATCCATATCATAAACCCGACTACAGAGTTGTTCACTTAAGTGAATAATAGAATGAATATTATTCTGATTATATAATTGCATCATAATTAACTGCTATTAAAATAATCAGGCTGCAGGCTCGATTCGATTCTGGGATTTTGCTTGAGTATCCGGTTTTTCGGTAATTCCTACCCAGGCTGTTTTTATTTCCAATAAAAGCCCATGAACTTCATCAAGTCTTGCAACATCATTCTTTATATTTGCTTCCAAAAGTCTACGAGTCATGTACTCATACAAATTATCAAGGTTAGTAGCGATAGAATCTCCTTTTTCATGATCCAGACTATCACGAAGTCCTCCGATAATAGATATTGCAATACTGATATCCTCTCCTTTTTGGCTAATAGCATTTGATCTAATATGTCCCTTTGCTTGTAATAATCTGGAAAGAGCGCCATCAATTAACATCAGAATCAATCGATGTGGAGATGCACTTTCAACCTCTGATTGCAGGTTTACTTTACTGTATTCTTTCAGTGCAAGAATATTTCCCAAGTTAGGATTATTCATCAAGTTTATACCTCGCTATATATTGTTTTTATCTTGTTACATTTACGATGAATTAGAAATATTACTTATCTGTTCAAATTGTTGAGTTAAAAATTCACTGGTTGAATTCAATTGGCTCATTAAAATATCCAGTGCTGTAAATTGTGCCAATAATCTGGTTTCATACGCTTCCAGTCTTAGAGCTAAACTTTCAATATCATCATTGATATCTGAAACAGTATTGTTCAAGCCTGAGGTTTTATTATCTATAATGCCATCTGTTTTCGTATACTGTGTGAGTGTACTTTCCAGCCCCGTAGCAATACCGCTGCTAGAAGAAAATATTTCTTCTACATCATCCAGATTAGTTGACAGGGCACTATTAAGTTTTGTGTCGTTAATTTCAAGTGAACCATCACTCTTGCTTGTAATCCCGAGATCAACAAGACTTGAATAATTACCGCTAAGTCCAGTAATTGACTGGCTAATCTGTGTCCGAATCTGCGTACTGAGGTTTCTCATAATAGAATCTCCCAGTAAAATTCCGGCAATACCTGTTTCGGTATCAAATGCAGTGGCATTATTTACATAGGAAATTAGTGAATTATAATTTGATACGAAGGTTTCAATATTACCTTTAATAGTTGTTGTATCTGAAGCAATAGTCAGATCATGTACATTTCCTGAATCTTCTTTAAGTAGCGTTAAGGTAACACCCTGTATAGCATCGACAACCGTGTTCGATGAACTTAAGACCTTTTGGCCGTCAATATAAATTTCCGCGTCAATAGCAGCATTAATCTGTGTTAGCTGTTCAGGTGTTGTAGCATCGCCTGTATCATAATAAAAAGCGGAAAGTCCGGATGAATCTGTATCAGTCAGGTCAGCATCATCAACAGTAATCTTTAATGCATTCGCAACACCGGTACTATCTGAACTTAGAATTAACTTTGATTCTGTTCCACCTGAACCATCATCAACATTTACAATCGTTGCTGAAACACCAGTGTTATCTGTTGCGTCATTTATAGCTGTGCGTATACCCGCTAGCGTATTATTACTACTATCAATGACAACATCAAAACTTGATGTCCCTACGGATAGAGTCAGAGTACCTGTTCCAACGACCGTATCCTGATCGGTATAAGCTTTCGTCAATAGTTTGTGAGCTTCTGCAAAATCCCTAACCTCAATACCATAAACACCAGCAGCGACAGAACCTGACGTTGTTGCCGTATAAACAGAAGTGTCAGCAGAAGTAGAGGTATTAGCATCAAAGGTTGATGAGGTTTTTAGAATGGTGGTTGAACTTAATAAAGAAGAGACAATACTTTTTAATCCACCAAACGCAGAAATTTCCGCTTCGGTATCAGTGCGTTTGTTGGTAAGTAAAACAGTCTTGGCATCACCTTCTGCAGAAACCAAACTGCTTACTATTGAATTAATGTCCAAACCGGAACCAACTCCGGGTACAGAAATCATATCATCGCCTTTATATTACGAATTTCTTTATATGATGCAGAAATCACACCAACTAGGCTTGAGCATTCAGCAAGAGCCCTACACTTTGGTTTAATTGTTGTGACATACTAAGAAATTCTTCAGAAGGAATAGTGCGAATGGTCTTATGACTTTCGCTATCCACTACTCTGATAATAGTGTCACCGGTTTCATCATCAATACTGAAATACAAATCACGTTTCAAATTCTGAACGTGCTTGTTCATGTTATCTGTCGCTGTTAACAATTGCTGGTTCGATGCTTGGTTACTCTCCTTAGTAGGCGGCATGGATTGACCATCCTTAGACAAAGCTTGCCGTCCTTCACTCCTGTTTGCCCCAATTACCGCATTCTGCTTCTGAACAGTTTCAGCAACATGAGACACTGATCGTCTCGTATCCGGGGTAACTTCAGTAGGCATAATATTTACCTCCTAAACTTATACTAAACATTAAAAGTGCAGCCAGGTAATTAACCTGACTGCTACTTTTTCTACTTCTTACCAAACTCAGATTCATTTATTACTGCCCATTATTTATTGTAATAATGACAATACTAATTGAGGTTGTGAGTTTGCTTGAGCCAAAATCGAGATGCCTGCTTGCTGCAAGATCTGGGATTTGGTCAAGTTTGCTGTTTCAGCTGCAAAATCCGCATCCTGAATTCGACTACGAGCAGCTGATAGGTTTTCTGCCGTTGTCGCCAGATTCGCAACAACTGATTCAAACCGACTTTGTAACGCACCTAATGACGCACGAGATGAGTTAATCGCATTTAGCGCTGAATCAGCAGAAGCGATTGCTGCATTAGCACCACTTACTGTAGCAACGGTGGTATTCGCTATTGAAGTACCAGAAAGTGCTGATGCAGTTGTAGCTGCACTAAAGCCGGTATCAGCAATTGTACCGGATGTACTTAATGTAATACCGTTACTTGCAGTAGTAGATAACGTTACCGTGCTACGCGTTGTCGCAGCTGCCGCCATACCAGTTGTCGTAGCAGTGAACGTACCCGTTGCCTGAGTAAATGAATGAACAACGTTTGAACCATCTGCAGAAACCAGATCAACACCGGTGCCATCATCAACAGCGGTAACACCCGTTGCACCAGATATCGCATTGATACCCGCTACAAGGTTAGCTCTGTTTGTAGCAGCGGTAGTCGTCAATGTGATCGTTGCAGTGGTTGTACCATTAATGGTAATCGTTCCTGTACCAGCAGTAGTACCTGTTGTCGCACCACCAACAGTTAACGAGTTGGCAGATGCTGTTACATTGGTGCCTGATAATGCATTGATAGCAGTAGCTAATGTAGACGCATCGTTAGTACCAACCGCACCCAATGTCACACCATTGATTATTAAATCACCGGAATCGATTGAGTTAGCTGTAACAGCACCACTGGTTACAGAAGCAGAATAACTTGCGCCAAGATCGTTGGTTCTTGCGCTTGCAATAGAACTTACTGTAATAGTCTGGTTCGCATCCGCACCAACCTGGAATTGTTGTGAAGAGAAGGTACCGTCTAACAAGTTTACGCCGTTAAAACTGGTTGTAGAGGCAACACGATCAATTTCAGCAATCAATTGACCTACTTCTGTTTGTAGTGCCGCCCGGTCAGAAGCACTGTTTGTTGCGTTAGCTGACTGGATAGCCAGTTCACGAATACGTTGTAAGTTATTCGTAATCGTACCCATCGCTCCTTCAGCCGTTTGCGCTAATGACACACCATCATTTGCATTTCGTCCTGCTTGATTCAATCCACGAATCTGGGCTGTCATTCTGTTAGCAATAGCGAGACCCGCAGCATCATCCTTGGCACTGTTAATTCGCATACCTGAAGATAGTCTTTGTAAAGCAGTTGATAACCCTGCGCCTGAAATGTCCAGATTTCTTCTGGAGTTCAGAGACATCACATTTGTATTAATCACTTGAGGCATAATTGTACTCCTATAAAAAACTTTACTGATCAGTTACTTATCATCAATAAAGCTTGAGCTAATCTTTAGCAGATATATTGCTCCTGAGATCAATATTCACTGCTTCCGGTTAGGTTATCGGAGTACAGAAAAAAAACTTTAGCTAAAATTCAGTTATTAGAGGGCAATTACTGAGGAGAGAGTAAGGCAATTGCAGGAAAACAATTTTTTTATAAATAATTAAGTTAAATAAATTCAAACAATGATAAGCCCTGGATTCGACTATAGGTCGCTTGCGCTGCTTCTAGTGCAATTAATCTTGACTGTAACTCAACCGCTGCTTCTGCAATATCGAGATCCCTGACGCTGGACAACGTACTTGCCATTTCAATCTTGAACGATTCGTTAACATTAACTTGATCATCAATCGTTTTAAGTCTTGCACCTACATTAGTACGAATCCGGGTGACGTTATCAAATGCAATGTCGATTTCACTGAGAAATTGATTCATTGAATTATTGACTCTTGATTGTTGCACAGGACTATTGGATGTTGATGTTTCTAGTGCAGTCACTAACTTTTGAACGGTACTAAACATGTCCTGTGTTGAACTTGGCGCTACAGTATATACATCGCCCGCAACAGGTGTTCCGGAAATTCCCGTTTGAATACCATTAAACTGTATTGCGCTTTCAGCAGTAAACGTTGTCCCTGCTGCAATCACAACGCCACTTGCCACACCAGTAACACCATAAGTAAGATTTCCAGGCGTACCTGCTATGGTTATAGTATAAGTGTCCGCTACATACGCTGACGGGTCAATCACCTGACCAATATTAAAAATTCCCGTTCCTGTATTTGCAACATTTGCATTAATCTGAAATGTACCATTACCATTTTTCATACTAACAAAAGTATCACTTCCTGAATCACTATCACTAATACTACGACCCGTTGAAATTTGTAATGCACGTTGTCCTTGATCACCGTTATAGATAAATGTGCCATCTGCAGCCTGAGAAAACGGTTTGGTATTAACCTGATATCCTGAAAAAAGATATTCCTGGTTAGCATCGCGAGTGTTAGCAAGACTCATCAATTCTTTTAATCGTTCTCGTGCCTCCTGTGCCAAAGCTAAACGATCGGTATCACTCAATGTTGCATTACTTCCCTGTACAGCTAAATCTCTTACACGTAATAGTGAATCCTGTACACTATCTAAAGTTGCTTCTTCAAGCACCAGCCGATTCACTGCAGAATCTGCATTACGTTGATATTGATCTGTTTTAGCAATTGCTTGTTCCAACCGTAATATTTGCGCTGCTCCGGTAGGATCATCAGATGGCCTTAACAAACGTTTTCCTGAAGAGACCTGTTCCTGAATATCTGCCAATCGCGCCTGTTGCTCAAGTATGCTATTGAGTCCACGCTGTGTATAAAAAGCTGTTGATACGCGCATAAATAATTAACCTATCGAAAGGCACCCAGTAATGATTGAAATAAATTATCGGCAATAGTAATCATTTGTGCAGCGGCAGAGTAAGACTGTTGAAATTTAAGCATATTTGCTGCTTCTTCATCCAGATTAACTCCGGAAACACTTTCCCGAGCTTCTACAGTTTGCTCTAATAAAACATTCAGCGCGACACTACTAATTTCTGTTTGTCGTGTTGTCGAACCGACTCCGGCTACTAACTGCCCATAAGTATCCTGATAGGAAGCCGAACCATTTAATAAGAGTTGACTTGATTGTAAATCACTTAGAAAAAGTCCATTACGGTTATCACCATCTGCTCCTACATTATTTTCTATTAAAAAAGCATCGCCATCTTCTGGAAAACCGGAAATAGTGAATGTCGCACCACCTGCTGCGGCAATGGTAAATTGCTTGCCTGAATTATCAGTTGCAGGATTATAAGCCAGCGTGCCTCCAATCGGAGCTGAAATATCAAAACGATTATTAGTCGCATCAAAAGTCAGTGTTATATTGGAAGCTAACGGTATACCCGTTGTAGACGTAACATTTACATCAGATAGCGTTGCCGAACCAACATTGGTTGGTATACCCGAACTATTAGTTACTTCTCCACCTTTTAATGGACCGGCAATGGCTAATTTTCTTGGGTCAGAAATCAATACTGAAACATCACTTGCGCCATTAATCGTAGGACGAATAATATATTGGTCACCTACTGCTGCGCCTGCTGTTATCGTCATAGTAAAACCGTCTACTGCTGGCGTAGTATAGGGTGATACACCTCCTGTATTGATCGCTGTAGTCGTACTATCACTTATACGAAGCAAGGTATAACTATTACCCCCGTTAAATGTCAGACTATAATCACTGTCTGATAAGGCATCAGGATCTGTGATAACAGAAGTCACATTGTTCGGCGCGCCTGCTAAAGCCAGTACATCAGGAACACCCACGCTAAAGAATGCAGTATTTACATCACCATCAAGACTCGCGCCTAAACGGTGCTGGTCATTAAATGTATCGGCTAAACCTATTGCTAATCGTCCCAGTGAATTTCTGGTTGTGTCAAGCATTTGTGATTGAAAATCCAGTTGTCCACCAAGTGATCCGCCACTGATACTCGATGTAATGATGCTGGAACTGTATGTGTCCGTTAACGTTATTTCATAATGACCACTGTAAGTTTCGGTTACACCCAACATACTTGCATTATCACCTACTACCAGAGGCTGTCCTTTACCTATAAAAACATTTAACGAGCCATTACTTTGCTCAACCGTATTAACCGCTACTAACTCTGACAATTCAAGAACCAGGAGATCACGTTGATCAAGTAAATCATTCGGTAATTGACCACTGGAAGAATTTGACGCTGAAACAATCTGATCATTAATTCCTGCAATTGAACTGGCTATTGTATTAATATCACGAACATCTTCCCCAAGTTTGATCGCTACTTCTTCAGATAGATCAGATAAGCGACTGTCCAAAAACTGAAATCGACTTGCCAGAGAGTTTGCTTCACTGATCATAACCTGTCGAGCTGTTACAGATGATGGTAAATCATTGACATCCTGAATCGCTGCAAAAAAGTTTTGTAAACTTGGACTAAGTCCTGTCTCGCCATTCGCCAACATATTATCTACGCGACTTGCTAAAGATAAAAATGCATTAGCTGTACTTGAACTTGTCGTACTTGTGCGCATTTGTGTTGTTAGAAACTGATCGGAAATTCTTGTAACCGCGGAAGTTTCAACGCCAGTACCAAGGTAACCATAACCTTTAAATTGTGCCTGACGTGCAACAACTTCCACCCGCTGGCGACTATAACCTTCAGTATGAACATTAGAGATGTTATGGCTGGTTGTAGCCAGACTTCGCTGTGAAACCAGTAAGCCACTAAGAGCTGAATTAAATATTGACATAATTTTCTACCCTATAGCCTTATATAGCTTCACGCTGAACAATGTTAATGACCTTATTGGCATACTGGGGATCAGTGGCATAACCTGCATCCTGTAGTGCCTTAATGTATGTTTCACCGGAATCATTGTTTTTCAATACTGTTTGATAGCGGTCATTACTTTTTATAAAATCAACATAATCTTCGAAACTTTGCTTGTAAGATTCATAGACTTTAAAGTTTGAAAATTCCCGTTTTGCTTTACCATCAACATATTCCAGTGAACTCACATTGACATAATCTCCCTGCCATCGTTGATCAGCTTTTATACCAAACAGGTTATGACTACTTTGACCATTACCATGCTGTATTACTTTATTTCCCCAACCTGTTTCCAGGGCCGATTGAGCTAATAGTATATTCGCAGGTATACCCAGTTCTTCCGCTGCCGCTTCGGCATAGGGACGCATTTCATTAATAAAATCTTTTGGTGTTTCGAAGTTTTTGTCTTTCAATTTTATATCAGTAGAAAGTTTCAACATTGTTTTTTCAAAGTTAACCCGATCAGGTAAAGGATTTAATTTTCCTGAACCTTCTTCGTTGTTAACCGACTGTTTAAGCTGCCGAACAAGACTATCGGCAATACCAAATATTCTTTTTTCGGAAAGGTTTAGAGATAGTTGTTGATCCATCATGTCCTGGTATAAACGAGATTGATCAGAATCAAACATACTTTCACCCAGGCTGGCACTACGCATTTGCTTTAACATCATCTTCATAAAGAATGCTTCAAATTGATTGGCAACTTCTTCCAGTGCTTCGGGAGATGAATTTTTAGCCGCTAACTTAAGTTTATTTAAACCACTAAATTCAGTATAAATTTTTGCGCTTGAGAGATCAGTTTCCATATTCTTTCATCTATGCCATCACTAAATTATGATAAGTTCAGCCCTGAGAGCACCTGATTCTTTTAATGCTTCCAGTATGGCTACCAGATCACCTGGAGCAGCACCAACCTGATTAACAGCGCGCACAAGGTCATCTAACGAAACACCAGGATTAAACAGAAACATACGATTATCTTCCTGTTCTATAGAGATATCAGAGGAAGGAACCACTGTCGTTGTACCATCTGAAAATGCACCGGGTTGACTGATAATGGGATCTTCAGTGATGGTTACGATCAAACTGCCATGTGATACAGCAGCTTCATCTACCGTAACATGCTGACTAATTACAACCGTACCTGTCCTTGAGTTTACGATGACACGTGCCGGGGCTGAGCCTGGTTCAAAAGTGATGTTTTCTAACAACGAAGCAAACGCAACACGTTGACTATAATCGTCAGGTGCAGTGACATTAACTGATGTGCCATCAATAGCCTGTGCTGTCCCTAAACCTATCCATTCATTTATTGCATCTGCCATACGGTTTGCAGTAGTAAAATCAGGACGATGTAAATTAAGGACTATTGATCCGGATTGACCAAAAGACGATGGTACTGATCTTTCAATAATCGCACCATTTGGAATACGGCCTGCACTTGGAACATTAACGGATATACTTGAACCATCATCAGTCGCAACACCGAAACCACCAACAACAACATTTCCCTGTGCTATCGCGTAAATATTTCCATCAATACCTTTTAATGGTGAAATTAACAGGCTGCCACCACGTAAACTTTTAGCATTACTTAACGATGACACTGTAATATCAATTTGCTGACCAGGTTTTGCAAAAGGGGGAAGTGTCGCATGAATCACAGCAGCCGCGACATTCTTTAATGATGTCGGCACAGTATCTAGAGAAATACCAAACTGCTTTAACATGCTTTGTAAACTTTGTGTCGTAAAGGGTGTAGACGTATCTCCTGTTCCGTCAAGACCAACGACCAGACCGTATCCGATTAACTGGTTATCACGTACACCAGCAATATTAGCGATGTCTTTTATTCTTTCTGCCTGAACCAGGGAAGTTCCAAAAAGAAATAAAATAACAAAAAGTATTTTTAATATTTTCATCGCATTAAAAAGGCATAAGAGGACTGTTAAAGAAACGTGCTAACCAACCATTTTTATTTGAATCAGCAATAGCACCTTCACCAATGTAATTAATTGTTGCATCAGCAACCTGAGTAGAGAGAACAGTGTTGTTAGTAAGAACATCGATCTGACGAACGATGCCAGACAGTTGTATATATTCAACACCATTATTCAGGGTGACACGTTTTTCACCCCGTATAATCAGGTTTCCATTTGGTAATACTTCCACCACTGAAACGGTAATATTACCCGTCAACAAATGATTCTGATCTGCTTCGCCTGAACCACCTAATGAATGATCAGAACTCAAACTTGTACCTAAATTCAAACTCTGAGTAGCAGACAATGGCATAAACTTGGGTAAATCGAACTCAGGCGTTGTTCCTAATATTGTTGGGTTGGTAATAGTACTGGTTGCCGCTTTAGTCACATCCGTTGTTGCTTCTTTTTCTGCATTGGTTGCTTCATTTAACACTACTGTCAAAATATCACCGACTCTGCGTGCTTTAATGTCTTCGAACAATCGCACATCAAATCCGGGTTTATAGATTGATCCATTTGATTCCGGTTCTACAGGCGGCAATGTTGGTCGTACAGCGGCAAAAGCAGGATCACGTTTTGCCTGTGTTTGACAAGCGGAAACCAGTAGTAAAGAACATAACATCATGAAAACTATAGAAACCTTATATTTTACTGGATGTTTATTCATTATTTTTCTCACTATTAAAGATTGTTACTAGCGTATTGCAACATTTGATCCGATGTTGATATTGCTTTTGAATTCATTTCATAAGCGCGCTGTGTTTCAATCATATTGACCAGTTCTTCGACAACATTAACGTTTGAACTTTCCAATGAACCTTGTAATGTTCTACCTATACCGGCTAGTCCCGGTGTGCCTGTCGTTGCTGAACCGCTCGCTGCAGTTTCCTTCACCAAATTATCACCAATAGGCTGTAAACCAGCGGGATTGATAAAGTCTGATAGTTGAATAGCACCAATTTGAGTAGGTGCAGTACTGCCAGCAACAAGCGCACTAACAACACCATCTTCACCAATAGTCACACTAATTGTATTAGCTGGAACAGTTATGGCAGGCTGTAATTGGTAGCCATTTGATGTAACAACTTGCCCTTGTGAATTGAGTTGAAATGTTCCATCACGCGAATAGGCAGTACTTCCATCTGGCAATAATATTTCAAAAAAGCCATTTCCCGATATTGCAATATCCAGCGGATTTTCTGTTTGGATAATGCTTCCCTGACTATAAAACTTTTGAGTTGATGTCGTCCGAACACCCGTACCAATCATTAATCCGGATGGAATTTCAGTATTTTGGGATGATTGTGCACCAGGTTGCCTTACTGTTTGATATAAAAGATCATTAAAAACAGGCCTGGAGTATTTGTAACCGGTTGTGTTTACGTTTGCCAGATTATTTGAAATCATTGACATACGCGTTTGTTGGGCATCTAACCCTGTTTTTGCAATCCATAATGCTTGAGTCATTTTTATTTCTCCAACTCGATTAAACTTTTTATAACGTATTAATTAAGTGAAAGTATTCGTGTTCCTACTTCATCATTTTCTTTCGCGGCAGTCATTACTTTAATATCCAGTTCAAAACGTCGCGCTATTTCAATCATTCTGGCCATCGCTCCAACCATGCTGACATTACTTGCTTCAAGAGATTCGGGCGCAACTCTGATACTTGCATCGACACTGGCAAGTTCTTCGCTACGAAGCCTGAACAATCCATCACCACCTTTGTAAAGTTGTTCAACGGGGGGGTTAACCAATTTGATACGGTCAATAACTGCCAGAGTTGTTGCGTCTTGTCCGGTCGGACGAATACTGATCGTGCCATCACTACCTATAATGGTTTGTTCTGAAGGTGGCATCGCAATAGGCCCACCGTTTCCTAATATCAACTGCCCATTACCATTTTCCAGTAAGCCAACATTATTAAGACGCATATCGCCTCGGCGTGTATAAGCTTCACTGCCATCAGCTGCCTGTACGGCAACCCAACCTTCACCATTGATAGCAAAATCAAGTGGATTACCTGTGTGATAAATTGAACCATGACTAAAATCAATACCAGGTCTTTCAGACATGGCATAAACTCTTGATGGATGACCATCGCCGAAAACAGGCATGCTTCTGAATTGTTCAAGATCAGCACGAAACCCCGGCATATTGGCATTAGCGAGATTACTGGCAACGGCAGCTTCACTTAACAGGGAATTAGTCGCTGCCGTCATAGACAGGTAAATTGATTTGTCCATGTGACTTCCTATCTCAAGTTAATTATGGATTGAGTAATTGTGTCAGAAGTACTAATGACTTCCGCATTTGCCTGAAATGATCGTTGAGCAATAATCATACTTACCAGCTCTTCCGAAAGATCAACGTTTGACTGTTCTAATGCGCCAGACTGTATTAAACCAAGACTGGCTGTCCCTGGAGAACCCACAGTGACCGCACCTGATGCAAATGTTTCACCCCATGATGTATCACTCACCGGTTGTAATCCTTGCGGATTACGAAAGTCTGCTAAAGCAATTTGACCTTGTACACTGGACTGACCATTGGTAAATCGAGCAAAGATAATTCCTTCACCATCAATATCCAGACCACTTAATCTTCCTGTGGTAAACCCATCCTGCGCTAATGCATTGACAGAAAATGCACTACCAAATTGTGTTGTCGCTGAATAGTCTTGCGCCAGTGTCATTGCCGCACCACCACCTGCAGGAGTAAAAGAAGGTGTTGTTATTGTTCCTGATGCAGGCGTTGTTAAAGCCCCTGCTGTAGAGAACGCTACAGTATCAGGACCATCAACTTGAGTACCATCAACAAAAGTATAACTTTGCCATTGATTAGCTGTTGCTGTTTTAACGTAATACATTGAAGCGAGATGGGAATTTCCGAGACTATCAAAAACAGTCGTCGAGGTTGAATGGTTGAATGAATTCGGATTAGTAGCATTAAATGTACCTACAGCAGGTACGCTTTGTGCCGCGTCCAGATTCAAGTTTATTGTCATGGCTGTACTGGCCTGCGGTGCAATGTTTGATGTATTAACCTGTATCGGACCTGCTGCACCAGTGATATTGCCATTTGTATCAGCACCAAAGGCAATTAAATTCTGTCCTTCTGAATTTGCCAGAAAACCATTTCTATCTACACCAAATGCGCCTCCGCGCGAATAAATTTGTGTGCCGTTATCATCAAGTATAAAAAAACCATTACCATTAATCGCCATATCAAGGTTGTTATCTGTAAAAGAAATATTTCCCTGGGTAAACTGTTGATTAATTGCTGATAGACGAACACCACTTCCCGGAGTATTACCTGCACCACCGATACTTGATACTGCAAATACATCTACAAATTCTGCACGTGATTTTTTGAACCCGGTTGTATTTGAGTTAGCAATGTTATTTCCGATTACATCTAACTCGCCTGATGCTGCTTTTAAACCACTGATTGCGACTCTAAATGCCATTTTCTTTCTCCTGATGAATTCTTGCGTTTTTCATTTACATGATTTCTCTTATTTCATTAATACTGACTGTGCCTATACCATTAAGATTTAATAACGGTTCGCCACCTGTTTTGTTTAAAGTAACACTATCAACTTTTGCGTTAATCAATACTGATTGTGCTACTGGTTCTCCATTAACTAATGCTGCTGCTTCTATTGTGTATTGACCTGTTGGTAAAGCATTACCGTTATTATCCAGGCCATCCCAGGAAAACTTTGTTAGCCCTGATGTGTGCGATCCGAAATCAACCTGTCTGACACTTTGACCGGATGCATCTGAAATATTAATAACAAGATTGGAAGTTGAGCTGTTTAATTCAATCGCACCGGATATTTCTGTACCTGAAACCAGTGCAGCTTTACTACTTGGTACTAAAACAGTATTACCAACCATGGTGGAAGCCTGAAGTGCCTGATTTGATTGAAGCGAGCCTGATAATGTTGCAAATGAACTGTTTAGCTCTGTGATGCCATTGACCGTTCCAAACTGCGCCATTTGACTTAGAAAGTCACTGCTTTCCATTGGATTTAAGGGATCCTGGTGCTGTATTTGTGTCAACATCAATTCAAGAAAAGCATCTTGCCCAAGACCTTCATTTTCTTTCTTCTCTGGTTGCTTGAGAGTAAGGTGTTGTAATTCAGCAGGTAGTATTGTGTTTGAATCTGCCATGATGTTTTCCTCTATATGTTCTTAAATTTACTTTTTACTGACCAATGCTCAGGGTTCTTAATAACATCTGTTTTGATGCATTGATAATCTCAACATTGTTTTGAAACGTGCGTGTTGCCGAAATCATATTTGTCATCTCTTGAATAGAATTTACATTCGGATAAAAAATATATCCGTCTTCATCAGCTTTTGGATGTTGAGGGAGATATTCTTTGCGCAGCGGAGACTGGCTTTCAATTATTCCTGCTACCCGAACCCCGTTACTCAAACCGCTTTTCATGGAATCAGAGTACACTGTTTCAAAAACTGGATGACGTGCACGGTATGTTTCACCATCACTACTACTCACTGCATCCAGATTTGCCATGTTACTTGCAGTGACATTCAT
The DNA here is from genome assembly GCA_013112535.1 of Pseudomonadota bacterium. GTDB lineage: Bacteria > Pseudomonadota > Gammaproteobacteria > Eutrophobiales > Eutrophobiaceae > UBA7359. The sequence continues at coordinate 68,911 of JABFGI010000001.1, read as the reverse complement.
GCGAACGGTCTGTGCACTCATAGCCGAACCCGCAATCTCAAATACATTTAATAAAGACATTAAATTTCACCTCTTATTGCTGTCATCAAGCCATTTATTCTTCCATTAAGAAATCGTAAACTGGCCTGATACATCATTGAATTTTCCATAAAGGCAGAACGTTCTGTTTGTAAATCGACGGTATTGCCATCAAGACTCGGTTGATTCGGTGTACGATATAAAATCTCTGCACCCATTTTTGAATTACCTGCACTGTTAATATGCCGGACATTGGTCACTTTCATATCAGCATGTTCTGATGCGACCATGCCAAGTGTTTTTTTGAAATCTATATCGCGTGCTTTATAATTTGGTGTATCCGCATTGGCGATATTAGCTGCCAATAGTTCAGCCCGATTAGCTCTAAGCTTGAGTGCTGTTGCGTGAATTCCGAATAAATTGTCCATTTGTTTATCTAAATCATTAAAAATATGTCAGACATTCTGCATCAGCCGTGCCAGAGCGTAGATTTACTTAAATATTAATGACTTAGATAGAAAAAAGACTTTTTATGACAGGTAAAGCGGTAAAGCGTTGCCTCTTAATGGCAAGAAATAGAAGTTAAGGTTTATACGCTGAAGTGATTAAACCGGTTTATAAACGACACCACGTGGACATTTGACCATTTCAAAAGCAGTACAATGGTTTGTTACAGTTTCAGAAGCACCCAAAATAAACACACCGTCCTTTTTCAAGGATTGTGAAAATTTATTCATAATCTCGGTTTTATTTTCTGCAGAAAAATAAATCAAAACATTTCGACAAAATATAATATCGAATTTACCAAGCGAGGCATAACTTTCGAGCAAATTAAAATTTTGAAAGCGTACTCTGCTTTTAATTTTTTCATTCAGCTTATAATAATCTTCTCTCGTCTGGATAAAATATTTTTTCTTTCTTTCTTCAGACAGCCCACGTGAAATTGATAAATAATCAAATTCGGCTTTCGTTGCACTTGCTACAACACGAGAAGAAATATCTGTGCCGATAATTTGAATACCCCCAGGAAAAGACCCCGGGTTTTTTGCGATATATTCTTCAATGATCATGCTGATTGAATAGGCTTCATGACCATAGGAACAGGCAGCAGACCAGATGCGTGGTGTTCCCATACGATTGCTTGCCAGTTTTGGTAACAATTCGTCATGTAAATATTCAAAAGGATATTGATCTCGAAACCAGGATGTTTCATTTGTCGTCATGGCATCAATGATTTCAAGTTTCAACTTTGGATCACGACCACTCTTGATTTTTTCTGTTGCAGCACTCAAACTTTCAACATTGTGTGCTTCCATTATCGGACGCAAACGATTTTTAACAAGATAGGCTTTATTTTCCCCCAATGTAATGCCGGATGTTTTTTCAAGAAAATCACAAAACGCAAGATACTCGCGGGTATCCTGTTGCCCTGTCTTATTCGTACTTTTTAATTTTGATTGAGTCTGCGCTTCAAGCAAAGTTTGATTTCCTTTTATATAAACTAATAATTATTTATTTTTACCCTACTTTCCTGATCATGCTGCCTGTTCGTTTTCTACATTATCAATCTTTATTTTTAAATGCGTTAAAACATGTTCGGCTAAATCAGTTGGATCATATTTTGCGATGAAATCGTCCGCACCTACTTTTTTCACCATGCTTTCATTAAAGGCACCACTCAACGATGAATGCAACATAACAGTCAGTTCATTCAATACAGGGTGTTCTTTAATGTTTTTGGTTAATGTATAACCGTCCATTACTGGCATTTCGACATCTGATAATACTAATGAGCACTTGTCAGTAATGGGAGCTGTCGTATCCTCTGCCCATTGAAGCAAAATGTCATAACCTTCTTTACCATTTGTCGCTTGTGTATAAGTAATATCCATTTGTTCAAGCACTTTAATGATCTGTTTTCTGGCCATGCCCGAATCATCAATAACCAGAACGTGCTTGTTTTTCACATCATCTCTATTCGTTCCTTCTGTCACCTTCTCATCTATATGATCAGAAAAACCCAAAACATCGGCCATGACTTTTTCAACATCGATAATTTCAACTAATTCATTATCAACCTCTGTTACTGCTGTTAGAAATGAAACATTTCCCATACCTTTAGGTGGAGGTTTAATTTCTTCCCAATTCATATTGACAATTTTATCAACACCGCCAACCAGGAAGCCCTGAATATGACGGTTATATTCGGCCACAATAACAAAGCTGTTTTCCAAATCTTCAATTGCAGGCTTACCTACTGCCATTGCAAGATCCATAACGGTAATCGTTTGTCCCCGCATATTGGCAATTCCACGAATAACCGGATGTGCTTGTGGTGCATGAGTTAAGTCAGGACATTTGATTACTTCTCTTACTTTAAAGACATTAATGCCAAATCGTTGCCGCTTATCCAGACGAAACAGTAACAATTCAAGTCTGTTTCTTCCGACTAATTGAGTTCTGGAATTCACGTTATCCAATATCTTAGCCATCATTATGACTCCACTTATCTTTTCTCAAAGTCTATATCGACTACTATATAAAAAACTTAAATAATGAATTTACGGCATAGCCTTTGCATATTTATATCAACAAATACTATGGATTTATTGGCTTCAGAGGATAAATATCATGAGGTTTCAAACATTAAGAGCACAAACAAATGATATTAGGCATACTTTGTCTTCTGGAAATTTTAGTACAATTACTCATGAATTATTCAAATTTTTGACTCATCATGAAAAATCAGGCGTTACTCACAATAGAAAAACACCTGTTTTCAAGGTTCAAAAAGGCGAAGATGAAGAATTACGTTCATTAGAAAATTGTGCAAATGCCGCTAGAAAAACAGAAGCTCTCGGTCAATTTGAATGAAACTATATGGCAATGATTAATATAATTATGAAAAATCTGACTGCTATTCTTAAAAGAAGTTTGCTTATATTTTTTGCAATGAGCCTGTTTTCAAACAATGTGTTTTGTAAAGAATCACATTCTTTGGAAAATATTTCCAAAACGGCACATGACTTTGTTTTAGAACAATTACAAAATGCTGATGAAGAGATTCAGGTTGTTGTTGGTCATCTCGATCCACGTTTACGCTTACATCTATGCACTATTCCACTTGAAGCATTTAGCCAAAATTACGAAACACTACAGGGAATCAGTACCGTTGGTGTGCGGTGTAACGATACTAAACCCTGGACTTTATATGTTCCTGTTTCAGTACGAAATTACAAGATGGTAGTAACACTTAAACACGCAGTTATACGTAATACCATTTTAACCGATAAAGATGTTTCTTTAAAAAAAATGAATATTAATCGCTTATCATCCGGTTATTTTGAAGATTTGGCACAAATTAAAGGCAAGATTTTGACTCAAAACCTGTCAAAAGGTGTGGTACTGACAAAACATCATATAAAATTACCCATGGCGGTCAGTCGTGGGCAAAGTGTGACACTTATAGCAAAAAACCCGGTTATTGAAGTCAGGACGAAGGGAGTAGCCATGACCAAAGGCGCAATAGGTGACAGAATTAAGGTTAAAAATACGAAATCAAAACGTATTATTGAAGGTGTTATTATTGATAAAGACTTGATAAGTGTGAACTTATAGACATTTTTAGAGTGAATAATATTAAAGTTTTTAACCGGACTGACGATAACCTGATAATCGAATTATTAACGGTGGAATAACTAAATGATTAATGAAATAAAAGGCTCAAGTAACCATTCTGCATTAAGTGGTCTTGCCAATCAGCAACAAGCGGATCAAATAAAAGATCAAGCAAATGCGGCTGGAAACAAAACTCAGGGGTCAGCAGAAGATAGCGTCAGTTTAACCGACCAGGCTGAGAAGCTAAGGGCACTGGAAACCAGTATAAAAGATCAACCTGTTGTTGACACAAAGCGAGTTGAATCTATCAGAAGCGCAATTCTTGATGGAACGTATACGGTTGATGCTGCTAAAACCGCAGAAAAAATGGCTAATTTTGAAAGCTTACTTGACAGTAAAGTTGGAGAAGAATAATGAATGAGAATCAGGGAGGATTACCTGACATCCTTGAACAAGAAGTCAACACACTGGAAGGTCTTTACAGTTTATTGTTGAAAGAAATGGTTGCATTAAAAGAGCGCAACTCAGACTCTATTAATCAATTATCTAAAGAAAAAAATTCGATGTTGAATAAACTCGACCAGTTAGATAAAGAAAGACAACTTTGTGTTACAGAAAACAGCATACAGGATACAAATCTAACATTTACAAATGACATCGATGCACTGAGTAAAAAAATCGAAGTGTGCTTAAATAAATGTAAAAAGCAAAATAGCATTAATGGTGGCATAATTGAAATGAGTCAGTTATTTAATGAAAAAATGCTCGATATTATTTGTGGTAACTCTGATAAAGAAACCACATACGGAGCAACAGGAAAAAACAGTACAACAAATAATCAACATAGCCTGGGTCGTGTATAATATATTCAAATGGCATTATCGAATACTGTCGTTACAGAAAAATTAATATCGGAAAATAGATTAGCCGATCAATCCAGCCTTGAATCAATAAAACTCAAAACCAATGATGACATACATCATTTATTAAGAAAAATAAACGCCAAGCATTCACTTTTATCTGTCACTATTGGCTCATCTGAGCAATTCTACGGTAGTACTATTATTGAAATAAATAATGATGAAAACTATCTTGTAATAGATGAACTTTACCCGGATGAAGGTCATAAAAAAATTGAAGTTGGAACAAAACTATCATTCAACACTCAATATTCCGGTGCATTTGTTAATTTTACCGGGACAATAGAAGCTATTGGAGAAAATGATAAAGCGGCCTATTACAAAATAAATATACCGAAGGAAGTTGAATATCATCAGCGACGAACTACTTATCGTATTGCAACCAGCGTTAATGAAACTATTCCGGTAAACCTTGTTAATGAAGACGAGATACTAATAAAAGCAGAACTAAGAGACTTATCTCATGGCGGTTTATGTTTACGCTTAAACAGTATTCCTCCGCATATCTCAATTAAAAGCGGCGATTATATACCAACCTGTCTTATACAGTTTGATGAGAATAGAAAAATTTTAAGTTCATTAAATATCTGCTATGTTGAGCAGCATGTAGAAACCGGAATATTACGTGCAGGCGCCGAGTTTGCACAAATGAGTAAAACTGATCAACGAGAACTTGAACATCTAATTGCTACACTGGAAAGAGCTATAATACAAAAAATAAAACGTACCGATATTATTGCGCCTTAAGAAGCAGGCTCCTGGCTTTTCAAACTATAATACGCTTGTAGATCACAAAACAGATCAACATCATTACGTTTACTCAAAAACCCTGTGTCGAGTTCTAATTCATTTGCTCGTAAAACTGTTTCATCCAACACATCAGCAGCACCCCAATTAATACCAATAAACAATTCAGGGGTATGTTTTCTCAAACCGATAAGATAATAACCACCATCCTTAGCCGGGCCTAGCACCAGATCTTTACCTTTATCGAGTAAAGTCATTGCTTTATGTATATCAGAACTCAATAATTCAGGGCAATCACTACCAATTAAGACAACATAGGGATATTTATCAAGGACGCAGGTAATTGCATTTAACATACGCTGACCTAGATTTTTTCCTGTCTGTTTATAGAATTTAAAACGTTCCCTGTTTTTTAAATTCAAAAAATATTGATGTTGAATATCTCCATGAACCCAAAGCTGGATATCTGATATTTTTGATTCAACAGCAGTTGCAAGTGTTGTCGTTAATAGCTCTTTATATATAGCCGTTGCCTGATATTGCCCAATATCAGGAATTAAACGCGTCTTAACCTGACCTATAACAGGTGATTTTGCAAAAATAATAAGTGAGCCTTGCTCATTCATACTTTATGAATATATTTTTTCGAGTCTGTTTGTGTCGTAATGAAAAAAATAAAGGAGACGTAATACCCACATTTTTAATATGGTTTTTAATATTCCATTTTTTTCCCAACGACGACTCGAACTGACTACTTTTTCTTTTAAACAAGCAGGTTTTGAGTATTTCAACAAGGATTTAGAGATTGCAATATCTTCCATCAATGCAATTTCCGGGAAACCATTAATTTCATTAAACACCTCTTTTTCTACAAAAATAACCTGATCACCCGTGGCAATACCTGTTAACCTTGACCGTATATTTATACATTTTTCAATAACACGAAAGAAGAAATGTTGACCTGATAATGTTAAATCGAACCTTCCCCATTTAATATTTCGATCGTATATTTGTGAGATCAGATCATGAATTCGGGCAGGTAGTATTGTATCTACATGTAAAAAAATTAAAAAATCACCAGATGCCTTATTGGCGCCCGCATTCATTTGAATTGAACGTGATTTTTTTGATTTGATTAAGAAATCTGATAATGAAGAAGCGATAGAAAGCGTATTATCCTGACTACCACCATCAACCACAATTATTTCATGGCCAGCCTTTCTTAAGTATTGAAGCCTGCTTAAACAGGCTTTTATAGTATCCTGCTCGTTCAAGACCGGAACAATAATTGACAGCTTGCACACTTCAGTAATCAAAAAATAAATTCATACTAAAGCACCACTGCAACTACTTCCCTGACCTGCTGTACAACCATAGCAGTGATCTCGAACAGCAATAGACTCTTTTTTAACGCCGGTATTAGTAAGCTCGGAAACATGCACCTGTTTTTTACTATCTCGCATATTTAAACCTAGCATCTGGTTAAAATCACAGTCATAAACATTACCTTGCCAATCGATACTGATCAAATGTCGGCACATCACATTTTCCAGGTTATCTTTGCGAAAAGAGTTCTTAAGCAAATTCATATAATTGTTTAACTCGTTTTTTGAAACCAGAGTACTACCAAAACGTTGTATCGGCATGTTACAAAGAGTAAAGAGTTGATTGAATTCAATATTGTATTGATTAGACAACTCTTTTTTATAGGTTATTTCCAGTTCTTCTTGCGATGGGGGCAAAACGGGTCCTTGTGGATTGTAAACAAGATTTAAAATCAAATTTGATTCTGGCTTACCATAACCAAAACTATTCAATTGTTGTAATCCAGCGATACTTCTTTCAAACACGCCTTTACCACGTTGCGCGTCTACATTTTTTTCTAAATAACAGGGTAAGGAAGCAACAATTTCAACTTCATTTATTGCTAAAAATTGCGCCAGATCATTCATGCCTGGTTCAGAAAGAATCGTCAGATTACATCGGTCAATAACATGAATATTGTTTTTTTTTGCGAATAAAACAAGATTTTTAAATTCAGAATGGAGTTCAGGCGCACCTCCAGTAATATCCAGTGTTTGAATATTATTTTTTACCAGAAACTCCTTCACAGACTCTACTGTTTCTGGAGACATCATCTCCGTTCTTTTTGGACTTGAATTAACATGGCAATGTACACATTGCTGGTTGCATTTTAATCCAATATTTATTTGTACCGTATTTAACTCTTTCCTTGTTATTACAGGAAAATTCATTTTATTTAGATAAGGTAACGTATCGTGCATGGTTACTCTACGTTATTTAAACCAATATTATTCACGTCCAAAATCATCATCGTACCTGACAATATCATCTTCACCCAGATAGGAACCGGATTGTACTTCTATAATTTCCAATGGTTTATCACCTGCATTTTCAAGTCGATGTTTCACACCTAAAGGAATATAAGTTGACTCATTTTCATTTAATAAAAACTTCTCTTCGCCTTTTGTTACCGTTGCGACTCCTTTAACAACAACCCAATGTTCAGCTCGTTTGGCATGTGACTGCAGGGATAATTTCTTACCTGGATTTACTATCAGCCGTTTAGCCTGAAAAGAGTCTCCCATATCGATAGAATCATAACTTCCCCACGGTCTATAGACCTTACGGTGCGTTAAAGATTCACTTCTATTTTCATTTTTTAATTTTTCAACAATTTTTTTAACATCTTGCGTCTTATTCTTGTCAGCAATCATAATGGCATCGTCCGTATCAACAATGACCATGTCTTCGCAGCCAATCGTCACAATCAGGCCTCGCTCACTCCTGATGAGGCAATTCTTTGTTTGATCTGTGATCACATCGCCTTCAATGTGGTTATTGTTTTTATCTTTATCATTAATATCCCATACTGAAGACCAGGCTCCAACATCAGACCAACCGACATCAACTGGAATCACAGCAAGGTGGTCATCATTATTTTCTGCCAGTTTTTCCATTACAGCATAGTCTATAGAGTCATCCGGACTGTTTAGAAACGACGCTTCATCCAGTCTAAAAAATAAACCATCTGCTTTACCTTTATTGTAAGCATCAACACAGGAATCATAGATAGATAATTGAAGCTGCATTACTTTCTCCAGCCAGACTGAGGCTTTCATCATGAAAATCCCGCTATTCCAGAGATAATCACCCGAACTCAAATATGCTTCAGCAATAGATTGTTCAGGCTTCTCGGTAAAACCACTGATCTCATGGATAACTTGCCCATTGATTGATCGAATTTCATTAGCCATATGAATATAGCCATAACCGGTTTCCGGTGCATTGGGTTTAATGCCAAAAGTAACCAGGAAATCATTTTTCGCCATTTCAATTCCTGCGCTAATCGCTTCATGGAATAAAGCGGATTTTGTAATGATATGATCGGCTGGCATCATAATAATAATGGCATCATTTTCATTCAATGACGCGACTGTTAAGGCAGGTGCCGTATTGCGACCTTTGGGCTCAAGAATAATACGACTCACATTTTTAGAGACTTGCGCGCTTTGTTCTGCTACAAGAAAACGATGTGCTTCATTACAAATAATAACCGGATCGACAACATCAATATCAGCAGCCAATCCATCCAGTCTCAACAGTGTATTTTGTAACAACGTATTATTATCAAACAATGTCAAAAATTGTTTAGGATAATGTTCTCTGGAAAGAGGCCAAAGACGAGTACCGCCGCCGCCAGCCAGAATAACAGGGCATAATTTCATTTAAATACCATTTCTATTTTTATATGTATTTGGAATTTTTAAAATTTCACAAGCTTTAAAGACCGAATATTATCAGATAATAACAAAATAGTTGATTACTACGTCCTGATAGCTCTGTAGGTAAAGTACTGAAGGCATCAGCATATCGGAACAACAGGGAACGCAGTAGGTAAAAAGAGACTGGATACTAAAATGAAGAAAAGGTGCTGTGAACGACAGAGCATCTTTTGCTTAGTTGAAATAAAAAAGCGAGAGTAATCTCGCTTTTTAACCTTGATTAGAACAAGTGATTATTCTTTTTCAGAACCAATCTCATATAACTCAATATTGGCTTCTTCAATTTCGCCTGTAACTGCATCAACATCGACTTTTATTTCATAACCTAGTTTTGTTTGTATATCGAATTCATAAGTGACAGAACCATCAAAACCAACTTCTAACTCAGATGAGACAACTTCTCCTGGATGAATCTCAAGAGCAGTTGCTTCAGCTTCTTTCTTACTGATCTTTGCCAATTTTTTGAATACTGGATCATCTGAACTGACCTCACGTTCAATTTCCGTTACAAACCCTTCTTCAGCATTACATTCAACATTATAGGTATTGCCATCTTTAGCATCGATATCAAACTCATAGACGGGATCATCACCTTCCATTTTCATTTCAAGCTTTCTTGGATTACCCGCTATTGTATCTAATACTGCATCTAGACAGGTTTCGACACTGACAATATCCCAATCACGAATATCATCAAGATCATAATTGTCATCAGCATTAACATTTAATGAAAAAACCAAGCAGGAAGTTACTAAAAACATTTTTTTAAGAAAATTCATAAATTATCTCCAGTTGCATTTATACACTTTACTTGGGCAACCCACATGCCTTGTATATATATTATAGGAATTATTCCGTAGGTATAATTGATTTTGATCAAAAATCATATTTTAAAAATATCGTCTTACACCGATACCTGCCCACCACGAATCCCAGTTTGCTTCATTAAATGTTAACTCAGAAACATTACCATTCGCAAAAAAGATTCGGTCAATTCCTGATGTTGTATCCCAGGTTTCCATACCAAACTCAAGAAAGGCATGCCAATTTGATCGCCAGTGCCTCATTAATACAAGTGATACCCGATCACCTTCTCCATCAGTAATATGTTCAAAACTTTTTGGCTGGACAAAATCAGTACGTAAATTCCAGGTCGCATCAGCTTCATAACTGACCCAGTGATGTGAATAACGAGTAGCAACAGACCAATCAGCTTTTTTTATTTCAAATTCAAAACCAAGCCAGGGACCATACCAATTAGTTCGATATTCACTATCATGCACACCCGAGAAAGGCCCAAGTGGTACAGTAAAACCAAAATCACTTAAAATCTGTACGCCTTCTTCAAATTGGATATTCTGTGCGTGATAACTATATCCGATTAAAGGCGTAAAATGACTATCATAGTTCTGAAATAAATCCGGCGTGAACTCATAACCTAAATAGGTAGATACATCAATGACATCATGGCCACCGACACTGGCTATAGAACGACTGAATTCTGCTTGTCGATTATCAAGCAAATAATCTGAATCACGATTATTCCCGGCAGAGATAATGCCAAAACCAAAATCTAATCCAAACCTGATATTATTTCTGAATCTCACATCACCATTAAAGGAGAACTGAGCAATATCCATTTTGTCCCACTCCAATTCTGATAGTACATTAGGTAAAGTTGCACTATTCGCATAACCTTTATTCCAATTAAGGTCACCATTTCTATACCCGGAACCCATGCCTAAACTTGATGAGTCAATAAAATATTCAGGAGATACTTCATATGATTTTTTACGAATTACTTCACTATCTTTAAACAAATAAACCTTACGTGGTTCTTTAACAGCAGTGTTTACTTCTATTGAAATGTTGGCATTTTTTTTATAAAAATAATAAACATTTCTTGCAAATGTTATTTGCGTACCTAAGGTAAATAGAAAAAAAGAAGTAAGTAAAACACGACTCACTGCACAACAACCTGTTTTACCTGTCTTGCACCGGGAGTTTTAGCAAGACTCTTTGTAAAATTTTGATTAGAAACTAAATAACCGTCAGTTTCGTTATTTGGTTTTAATGATTCTATATCAAAACTAGCAGAAACCCAGTCACCTCTTAAGTCCTGTGGATTTATTTTTGTTTCACTGTTACTGATATTTTTAACTTTAACTTGTGTCACATAAAGACCGTTTTGTTCCCAGGTAAAATTTGGGTATGCCACTAGTTTTCTATCCATAAATAATGGTGCAGGAACGTGTTGATCAACAGAAATCCTCACAGCATTTGCGGGTTTGGTCATCGTTGCTGCCGCATTAATAAGTTTAATTACAGAATTATTTGACTCTGGAAAACCTGAAACCGGCTCCATTCGTTTTTCTACATCGATAATCGAGGATTGTTCATCTAGCCCCTGATAAATGTTATTAGCTTTTGGTTGAAATTGATTTTCCTCATAAATTTTTAAATCATTTTCTATAGTCCCAGGTAATTTTTGTTTTGGTTTTATAAACTCTGGAGGCACATTTTCCAGTTGCCAATCGCTATACTGGGAAGGTTCGATAATACGTTTGCGTGTTACATTTTCATAATCTTCGCCCTTTCGCATTACGTATGGCGTTATTAATAAAACAAGTTCTCTATGTTCATCTCCCTGCTGTTCTCTTCGAAATAAAGAACCTAATACCGGAATATCGCCTAATACTGGCACTTTCTGTGTGTTTTTAGTTTTGGTATTACGTATTAGACCTCCAACAGCCATGGTGTAACCATGCTTAGCGACAATAGTTCCATCTAGCGTAGCTGTATTTACTGTGTCAATTGCAACTTCTGTAACCCCACCAATTCCATTTTGGACAATAACACTACCTCCATTTTGATTGACTGTTGATGTTTCCTGTTCAAGCGCTAGAGTGATGGAATTATCATCATTAATAAACGGTGTTATGGTTATTCGATTACCCACTTGCCTGACTTCAGTTTCAGCTTCAATGACGGTAGTGGTATTCGTTTGATTTGTAACAGACTCTGTATTTACTCCGGTTGTTATAACTGTCTCTTCACCAACAAATAGTTCTGCTGGTCGATTATTTGAGGCAAGGACAACAGGCTTAGATAATATATTGATACGATTATTTTGTACTAATATTTCGAGTACTGCTCTAACACGATCGCTTATAAATTCATAAACAAATGTTCCGCCTTCTAATGGGAAATTGCCTAATAAAAATGAATTGCCAGGAAAGAAACTGCCTGCATTATTAGGATCAGGCACATCAGACTGGCCAACAGAAGTACTGAGATTAGCAACCGACCGAAAACCATCATCGATGAGAATATCCAGAACTTTCATTTCCAGCAGTACCTGCGGCACTGGTCTATCCATTTGTTCAACCAAACTAGCTATTGAGTTGATAACATCAACATCACTGGTACGAACAATAATCATATTATGTTCATTATTTACCGTCACATAAACTGGAGATAATCGAGAAGTTAAACTGGATAAATTTTCCGCAGTGACTCTAGTTTCACCTGATTGTGATAAGGCTTCAATCTGATCAACAGATAATTCTGATTGTAGCTGTAAACCAGGATCAGCGAGGTTGCCTCCAGAGCCCGAGCTTGATGTTCTCGAATTATTATTTCTATTGTTGCTACGGTTACTTCTACTATTGTTATTTCTGTTTGATGATGAACTACTTCGTCCACCTCCGGCACCACCTGATACAAATTCCTGTTCCTGAGCAGGATCTAGTCCAAGTGATAACTCAACTCGATCACCAAACAAATCTTCAATCGCCTGTGCAACAATTCTGACATTCGGATTTAATAACCTAAAAACACGTACGGTATCATTTTTATAAAAAGTAAGATCTTTCTGATACTCCTGAACAGTCAATATTCTATATGCGCCATTATCATCATCTCGTCTATACCAAAGGCCATTAATTCGACAAATTGATTCTATAGCTTCTTTAACATCAATATTTTTTAGATAAATAGTAACTTTTTTATTATTTGCTTCCTTACTGGCAATTATATTTGTTCCTGTTTGCTCGGCTAAAACACGAATAACATCAACTAACAATGCATCTTTAAACTCCAGCTCATAAATTCTGTCCGTTATCAGATCAGAAAAATCATTTTCATCAGGCAAAGCTGATATAGACGCTGATAAAATAGACAGCGAGAAGAGTAAAATTATTTTTTTAATAAGACATTTTTTCATTTTTATTATCTAACTATCAAAACGTTACCTAAACTACCCACCTGGACAGTTACACTTAGTCGGGAAATTGTAACTATCTTCATCGCTGCGGAAGGATTCGTCGGATCATAACTAAGTTCATCACCAACTCTGACCATATAAACCTCTTTACTATTAACTTCCAATAATGCTAGAAGTTCTTTAGGTGAATTTGCGTCTGGATTAATAACACCCTTAAGTTTTAATTTTGGAATTTTCTTTTGATCAAAACTGGGTAAAAATGATGTTGGCCCAACAGAACCACCCGGAGTCTGCATACCCATTTTATCGGAAAGGTTAAATGGATCACGCAAAGGAACTTCATCCTCGCTCTCATTATTATCATTGCTATTTGAAAATACTTCTTTTAAATCAGCGACAGTATATTTCTTCAGTGATTCATTCATCGTTTCTGTTCTTTCAGCCAGAACATCTAAAATAGTTTTTTCTTTATTAACTTTATTATTTTGCTCGGCAAATAATATGGACGGCAAAATAATGAACAATAGAAGAGACCATATTTTTATACTTTTTCCCACAATCATCTCCCGGTAGAAACCGCCATAACAGCTTTGAAAAAACCGTAATAAACAAAACCAACAATACTACCTATAAGTAATATTGAAATCGGTTCGACAGCATTTGCCAACGCTTTTGTTTTTGATCGAAGATCATCTTCATAATAGACACTCGCTTCTTCCATAATCTGAACCAGATTACCGGAACGTTCACCTACAATCATGAGTTGTTTAACTAAAGTAGATATAAATGCCTGATTAAAGCTTGCACCGAGATCCTGGCCATGTAATACCTTGTCAGATGCACGATTAACATTTCGTGCAATAATGCTGTTACTGATCATTTCAGAAATAATACGAAGAGAATCAACGACAGGAATACCACTTCTTAATAATACTGCTAAACCCCAACTAAGTTGTGCCATAGCTGCAGCAGTTATTGTTGCACCGACAATAGGTATACCAAGTATCAAACGGTCAACAATGAGTTTGCCTGATGGTCTTTTATAAAAAACAATAAATGCAATTACACTACAAATAAATAATAATAATAGTATTACCCAGTATGTAGCGAAGAAATTACCTAAATCAATCATGGCTTGAGTAGAAGCAGGAATTTTTTTACCTGAATTCTCAAGAAAAGTCTGAAACTTGGGAATAATGTAGACTAACAGGAATATAAAGACACCGATTGCAGCCAGCAATGTAAAAGCTGGGTACATCATTGCAGACATAACCTGCTTTTTTAAAGCAGATTTATGTTCCAGATAACTCGCTATGCGCATTAATGCGACATCCAGCTCTCCACTGGTTTCTGCACTATGTATCATTTGAACAGCTAATTTTGAAAAGACACGTTTGTATTGGCTCATCGCTTTTGAAAATGATTCGCCACTTTTTATTCGTTTATTTATCTTCGACGAAATTTGCCGCATGCGCCCATGTTGCATCTTTGTGATGATGTCAAACGCTTCGGTAATTGACATGCCCGAACGTAACATTAATGCCAATTGTTTAAAGAAAAACACTTTTTGCGAGGTTGTTACAGGTGTATAGGCATTAAGCTCAGACCAGAAATCCGGCTCAACTTCTTTTTGCTCAAGAGAGATTTCATCTTCCTGCAATTGCAATACATACAACCCTCTTTGACGAAGTTGTTGCAAAACCATATTTTGATCAATTGCTTCGATAAAGCCACTATGCTCTTCGCCTTTTTCATCAATAGCGTTATAGTTAAATTGTCTCATAATGCTATCGCCAACCGCTGTAGCTCTTGCAAGCTGGTTTGCCCATTGACAAATTTACGACGTCCATCCTGTGCAAGACTAGTGTAATCCTGCGCTAAATCTAAAATTTCTTCTTCCGAAGCACCACGAGTAATCGCCTTTCTAACTTCCGTATCAATCCATAATGTTTCAAATAGGGCCACTCGTCCCTGATAACCTGTATCAGAACAATGAGCACAACCTGCCGGTTTAAATAATGACTTCATTTCTACATCTGAAAGATTCAATTTATCTTTATGATAATCATCAATCTCGAATGGTAACTTACAATTTGAACAAAGCTTTCTTGCAAGTCGTTGTGCTATTGCGGCAATCAATGTAGAAGCAACCAGAAAAGGCTCTGCACCAAGATCGCGAAGTCGATTAATACATGCTACTGCGGTATTAGTGTGTAATGTAGAGAAAACCAAATGTCCAGTCATTGCTGCTTTCATCGCAACATCAGCTGTTTCTCCGTCACGAATTTCACCAACCATGATGACATCAGGATCATGTCTAAGAAAACTTCTTAATGCACCTGCAAAATTAACTTTTACACCAACCTGTACTTGAGAAATAGTTTCTAAAGGTTGTTCTACTGGATCTTCGGCAGTCAGAATATTTAAATCTGGTGTGTTAATTTCTTTAAGCGCAGCATATAGAGATGTCGATTTGCCACTACCCGTCGGCCCGGTAATCAGAATCATGCCATGAGGTAATTGAATTGCCTTGGCGAACTTTTTTAATTCTTCATCATCCATACCCAGTTCTTTCAAACTGAATAATTTTGCTTCGGTACCTAATAAACGTAGTGTTGCTCTTTCACCAAAACGACAGGGTATCGTTGCAACTCGAATATCAAATTCAACGCCATTTTCAACGCGATGCGTCATACCCCCATCCTGTGGCATACGTGTTTCTGCGATATCAAGTTTAGATAAAACTTTAATTCGGCTGATTAACCCTGCTGCCTGTTCCTTGTTATACCTGTTTGGCGTTTCCTGCAAACTACCATCGATACGAAACCGAATCATCATCTGCTCTTTAAGTGGTTCGAAATGAACATCAGACGATCGGTGTAAATAAGCTTGATCTAAAATATCATCCAGCTCTTTAACGGGGTCAAAATCATTAATCGTCTTATTTGATGTAACATCAATTAAAGGATTCAAAACCGGTTCAAGTTGATGAATGGCTGTTTCAATTGCGCGCATATCTGCAAGACAATATTCAATATCTTGAACACCCAGACTACGCACAAGTTGTCGTTTGACACTATTATCAGGAGCAGCAGCACATGCAACGCAAATTCTTTCATCACTACCATCCAATGTTACCGGGAATAGTTTACGAGTGGTCATCAGGCCATAACCACATTTTCGTGCAAGTTTCACGTTGGGCTTTAATTCAGCTGCATTTAAAAAACGCAAATCATGATACTGAGCATAAGCTCTATAGAAACTGACAACCGGTATTCTGTGTAAAAAACCTAAAGTTGATAAAAGATCACGTTGATCCCGTCGTGCTACCATTTTTGCCTGACTGATATCTTGCTCGTTTAATAATCCTTCATTAACCGCAGCTTGCAATATAGCCTTTTCCTGAATCATGTCCGATTACCTCGTCTACTATAAACCGGACGTTTTTGTTCCAAGTTGACTAATTCTTTCAATTGTTCTGCTCTAGTTGTCAGTTTCAATCCTTGTTCCATACTGATTTCTTTATTAATCACTCTGGCAGCTATTGCTTGCTCCAATGTTTGATTACCATAGTCTTTTCCTGTTTCCATAACAGAACGTATCTGTTCAGGTTTATGCTCCCTGATTAAATGTGAAACAGCATGATTAACCCAGAGAATTTCATTTATTGGAACACGGCCATCTTCATTAAAATTTTTAACTAAAGTTTGCGTAACTACTGCGCGTAACACCATCGAAAGCTGTTGCCTGACATTATTTTGTTCCGCGCCTGGAAATGCACCAATCATACGATCTATAACACCAACAGCATCATTGGTATGTAATGTCGAAAAAACAAGGTGTCCTGTTTCGGCAACCATTAATGCTGCACGCATTGTTTCCAGATCACGCATCTCACCAACCAGAACAACATCCGGGTCTTCCCTTAACGCACTACGCATAGCATCGGCAAATGATAAAACATCAACACCAACTTCACGTTGATGCACAACTGCCATTTTATTTTCATGTATAAATTCAATTGGGTCTTCAATTGTTAAAATATGGCAGGGTCTATATTCGTTAATCTGGTTTAAAACACTGGCTAACGCAGTCGTTTTACCGCTACCAGTAGCTCCTGTCATTAATACTAAACCATCTTTAAGCCGAGATAATTCCGCAAGTTGTGCAGGAAGATTTAGCTCTTCAAAATTTTGCATTTCACCATTTAACCAGCGAATAGCCAAAGCAAGTGAGCCGCGTTCATAATAAATATTAATACGATAACGTTCACCACGATCACTGGAATAACCAATGTCATAACTAAGCTTATCTTTAAGAACATCTGATTGTTTTTCGTTTAACACTAAACTAATAACACTATTCAGATCGCTCTCTTCAGTAATCGAATAACTTTCCATAGCAACAAGCTCGCCATGCATACGAATAACCGGCTTGCACTTACATGACAAATGCAGATCAGAAGCACCATGATTAACAACTTCATCCAGTAACAATTGAAATATAGTGTTATCCATCATCAAATCGCCAAAGTAAGATCTGTAGTAATCAAGCGACGTCCGTTATAAGTATTTTCTTCATCTGTTGAAAGTTTTATACGCGCAATCAAAACGCCATAACGCAAATTATCCAAATCATTTATAAATTTATAAACAGAACTGAATGTTCCTCTCACTTGTAGCTTGAACATGTGTCGTTTTAGATTCTTATTATTAGATACAATAGAATTACCTGTTTGAGAGACTTTGTTACTTTTTTTATTCTTATTAGCCCCTTTAACGTTATTGACAACTAGCATAGATTTTTTACCTACCAGAGAAGCAAGCTCCATCATTTCATTTTGTTTTCCCAAAACTTGCAAATAATTTTTTTCAGCAGCAATTGTAATTTCGGTTATAAGTGAATGCACAGCTTCCTGATTACTTAAGTCTACAAAAGATAAATCAAGTCCACTCAAGTTCAGCTTTTCTTTTTCTAATTTTTTTTCAACTGCCGAAATTTCCTTTAGAAGTGCATTAGACGGTTTGGTATTACCTGTTTCTTTTAATAACTGGTTATATTTACGTTCCTGTTTTTTCACTAACTCTTCTGTTTTTTTAAAGTCCTGGATTGCTGGTTTAACCCGGATCATTAAATAACCACCGAAAATAAAAGCCACCACAAGACCAATAAGCAATATTTTTTCTCTTTGTGTTTTTCCTTCAAGGTATGTCATCTTTTCTTCCTTTGCGTAAAAGATGAATTAGTTGCGTGTTGAATTAAACCAGTTGGCTTTTTTTGAAGTACAAACTTAAAATTATAACCGGTCAAACCTGCCGTATTTCTTCCAAGACTACTTGGGTTTTCAGCGATAATCATGCTCCATTTTTTTAAATCGCGTGACAATTCCTGTCCATAATAATCAATTGAGGGTTGATCAAGAGCCCAGCCATCTATCACAAACTTGTTCCATTCCAGTTCTTCTATCGAATTAATAACCAGATTATCATTTAGATTACGGGTGACTATATCAAGAAATTCTGATGTAAATTTCTGACGTGTTACCAATACCGATTCCATCAAACCTTTTAAAGCAATTAACTCATTATATTCATAATTTACTTCTTCAAGTCTTTGTTGCGCCTTTTTTGACGCACGCATATCCTTTTTAACCAGTTCCTGTCGATTAAGCCTTTCTTCAACCGCATCAAGCTTTACTTCCAATTTATCAACTTTCCAGGCTAAAACACTTTCAATACCACCTAATAAGATGGCGAACGCAAGAACAGAGGAAGCAATTTTAAACTCTGTCCTTTTATATAAAGGTGGGGGCGGTTCCTGCCCCTGCACAGGAACAATAAGTTGATGACTATTACTCGTGTAATTCATTGCAGCACCTGCAATCATAACAGATTCCGCACTGGATATATCTCCCGACACACTGGCAGGTAAAACAAGCTCACGTTCAAGTAATTTAAATTTATATAAGAGGCTTTGTTCAAGTTCTTCTCGAAGAGGATTTCGATCAGCAGATGAAACTAATAGATAAACCTCACTTTCTTCGGGTATTTCATAACTATGCAACAAAGTTTCTACATCGCCCAGGTGTGGTGTGTTACCACTGCATTCCAGACTAAAGCATTGTAATAAGCACCCTTCGCGAAATGTCATTAACGCCAGATAAGGCTGGTGTAATTCCAACACATAACATTCTTCATTAGCATAAACATCAGAAATTTGTATCGCACTGGTACCGATATACGGATAAAATTTATCCAGATTAACCTTACCAAACGTTCCCTTACTTGAAACAGATTTAAATGCAGAAACCCACTGCTCATGAATACCATTATTAATCGCTGTTGCTATCCAACGAACAGTGTTGGAATTTATTAATGGACTCCATCCGCACTTGATGCGTTGATCCTGCAATTGCAATTGATCCTGTACTTTCAAACATTCTTCCAATTGTTCTCGATCAATATACCCTTCACGAATCGCGAGTTCACCAATTCGAACTTTTTTATTATTACCTGCATTTTCTGACTCAAGTGTTCTAATCAGAACATCCCGCTGTCCCTCACTTAAGTAACCTAAACCAACAAGTAACCAACCCAGGTTATCACGTGGAACAAGATCAGAAAAAATTGACTCCATTTCCCAACGCACTAATTCTTGTAACTTTGATTTTTCTAACGCATCGACGTTTTCAATCGGTAATTCAAGAATGGAAGGGATAGCATGCGCATGTAATACAATAGCTTCTTTAGGTAATTTGCCACCAGCACTAAACGTCATCTTACCCGCAACTTCCATTAATGCTGAGAACGGATCAGACAACGTAGAACGCGCCGAAACAATTATTTTTGTTTTATTATTAACTTCAATAATAGCAGCCAACAAACCAAAACCATCGCTCATTAAAACCAACAGCGGTTTACTCAACCCTGATTTTTTATTTTTTCTAAATTTATTAATGTCAATTTTGAGCATGATTAAGGTACAGTTAAAGTTACTGTAGGTTGAGTAGAGTTAGGTAGTACTTTAAAACGTGCTGAAGCTAATGTTGTTGCATCACCAGCTGTATCCAGAACAACAGCAAGATGTTCTCCAACGGGTACGCGTGTAGCGCTTCCATTACCATTATGGTTCCATGTTTCAGCATCAACCAACGTATCACGACTATCACCATCATTAAGACCAGCTAATGTATAATAGTAAGTATCCCAACAATCTGATGCAGTCGCACCACATGTTGTGTTATTTCTGAAGACTGAAATAGAAATGGTATAATCACAACCTACACAAGCAGCATCATTTGTTGTAAAGATAATATGTAATTGGTCTCTGTCTACAGTCCAGTCTGCTTCAGAAAAAATTATATCATTATCCACATTAAACGGATCCGGCTTAACTAATTGAGTTTCATCATTTGTAGTATCCAAGTCAAAATCAATACCACCATCACCATCAAAACCAATTATTATGTCATTTGCATTAGGTTCACCGATATCCGAAATAAACAGGTTTGCGCCCCATTCATCATTAAACTCATCATTACTACTAGGACTACCTGAACGATTATCGGCACGTAAATACGCACCTGAACGAAAGCCTTTAAACATGGGATAATTATTAGTACCGTCAGTTAACAACTCTGGTGTAATACCATCTGTGTCAGAATAAGCATTGACAGAACTGTAAATTTCAAAAGAGTTTTCAAATAGCCAATAGTTTATTCTTTCATCAGAGTCATCGTTAATTGCATCGATTGGCGGCAGCAAACCATTATCCACTACGTAACCTGATAAAATTCTTTGATTAGCTTCCAAATTTTCTCTATAGAGCGCATCAATAACAGCATCTCGCTTCTTAATAGATGCTTCATATCGAATTTGTCCATCTTCATTCTCTATAAAAGACAAACTAGTAGTAGTCAAAATTGCAAGAATAAATAGAACTAAAACAAGTTCTAACAATGTAAAACCTATTATTCTTTTTTTATTTATTATTTCTACTTTCATGGTAGATCAGTCTAAACACAAAACGATATCGTCAGAGTCAAGGGGGCTATTGCATAATAGATCCGAAGAAGAACAATAATCAGGATCAGTATCGAGTATTTCAGCTATATCACAATCAGCACCATCGTAGATGCCATCCGAACCGGCACTTACAATTCTTGGTTCTGCAATACCACTTGCTGCTGCTGCATCATTGTCATCAAGATCAAAAAGATAATAGGCGTGACCATAAGGATCTAAAATCACATTTTCATTCAATTGGGTTCCTGCAGCGCCGTTTGTATTACCATCAAACGTAATAGTAGTATCAATATCAGCAATTTCATTACCCGTCTTTGTTATATATGGACCTCGCCAACCTAAACGATAATCAGCATTCCATCCATTACCTACATCTTCATGTGTTGTATCAATATTACATGGTGCAGCAGCTGGGTCAGTGGGGGTATCTTCCAGAACTAAAAATGTAGCATCGGCAGGTGTACAACGTTGACTTAAATTAAAATTGGGGTTGTCCTTTTCAAAAGCTCTAATTGCATTACTGATTTGTTTCATTTCAAAAAGTGAAAGGGTTTCTTCTTGCTCGCTTATAAATTCAGGGCCATAAATAGAAAAAATTCCGAGCGCGATAGTAGCAATAATCAAAATAACAACGATTAATTCTAGAAGTGTAAAACCGGATTGTAATATTGTGTGCCGCATGCCCGCCATGCCAACCTCTTATTATTATTTTTTAAAAGAGAACGAGAGGGCATCCCTGCCCACTCGTTTTTTTAGGTTAGCAATCTAACTTATGTGTATACCACATTAATCAGATTACTCGTCTTCAAGACCGTTGAACTCAGCAACTTCATCATCAAAACCGTCACCGTCTGAATCCAATACAGCTACGATTTGTGGTTCTAATGCTGACATACCATTTGCTTCAGTCACATCAACCGCAACACCGTCACCAGTACTTGCCGCACCTTCAGCAACCTTAATTGCCAATGAAAAATGACTGTAATATTGACCATCACCTGCAACATTACCGTCAACAGGGCCACGTGACATGATGTTGTTATCTCTGAAAGAGCTAAAGTTACCTACACCAAATACTGCAACAACATCACCAGCAGTCTGACCGATTTCAGTTGGGTCTTTCAAGATTGCTACTTCTAAATCGGCAGTTTCATCAATCGTTGAATTGATACCGAAACCACCGTTAGCTGCATCCCAGAAAATCGTATTACCAAGAACTTCTGGAAGACCATCATCTTCACCGGCTTGACCAACGTCACCACCAACTGAAACAACATCGCCATCATCTGCGTCACACGCTTCTACCTCTGCATAACGTAATCTGGTCATACCTGCATCGACGAGTCTCGCTACCGCTGAATCTTCCTCATCAGTAATTGTGACGCCATCAAAACCTTCTAATGTCGCATTAATTAATTTTCCGCTGCCAGTAACTAAACCATCACCTATTAATCCAGGTGCCAAACCACCATCAAAGTTTCCATCTGTATCCGCATCACCAGAACCTGCACCAAATAAAGCCGCACCAGTTACACCTGCAGTAGTTGCAGCACCGATTGCACTTACATCAGCACACAACAATGAATCAAGACCACTTGGTAAACCATTGGCAATGACAACATGCTGACGAGTTGCATTTTCTAACGCACCCATCGTATGTAATGCCACACCTTGACCGGCCGTTTCTTCCTGACCACTGATTGATGAAATAACTGCACCCGCAATAATTGCCAGAATTGAGACAACAACGAGTAATTCCAGCAAGGTAAAACCGCTTTGTTTCTTATTAAAACGTTTCATAGAATATTCTCCCACACATGACGTTCATGTATTTATTACATTCACCGACCCCATGTACGGCTGAATTAATTATTTTTTATAATAGAAAATCAAATAAGGCGTGGCCCCTTACCACTGCCTGACCAAAATAATAAGATATATCAAGGTTTGATATTTACGAGTTTCTGAGAAGGAGACGCTTTTGTCTTTCCGGTAGACCTTGAAAAATTCATATAATCCATTACAAAACGGTGTTGTTTACCGTAATGAATAATGACTTCCTTTTGTTGTCGTTTAAGTATTTTTATTTCAACACGAAATTCACTAAAACCATTATGTTGAAATGCATCTTCGAATACACTCAGTAGTTGTTCTTTAACAACGCTGATTTGTTCGTTACTCACGGCCCCTCTCTTTTATATTTTTAATATAATTTTTTTAACCTTTAATATATCCATGTGATCCATCACATGGATAAGAAACATAAATACTTTTTATGTGACTAACAATACATAGAACTAAAGACAGGATATTTTCACACTCTTTTTTTCCAAACTTGCATTAATACGACGAAAAATTCCTGTAACTGATATGAGTTTTTCCTGTATTTTTATTTACAGGATTTTTCTTCTTAATATATCCATTAAGAAGAAAGGTATTTTTTAAAAGATGATGTAAGCTGCTATCAACTTTTCTGGAAACTTGAGAAAAAATGATGAAATTATTTTTAACCGCACTACTTTTATTAATCAGCGTTAAGTCTATTGCTATAGATAGCGTAATTTATGCAAATGGAGATGGCACGTACACCTATCATGGACAAATCTACACGTTTGAAGAATTCCCAATAAAAAAGGTTGTAATTGTTGAAAATAAAATTCAGATATTTCCTGATGAAATGCTTTCAATTGAAGCGTCTTTAGTTAGTGTAAAACCTCTGGCACGAAAATTTATAAAAGCAGGCTATGAAGTCGAAACAAAAATGTATGGCCAGATTATTCCATACATTGTTCAAAAGAAAGGAAGGTAACTTTAACCAAAATATTTAATACCTTACTCTGGAACAGGTAAAAAATTCTCTTATATCAGTGCAAGCTGTGTCTAGTGATCAGGTTCAGGGGATTAATATGTTGAAACAAGTATTACCTGTTCTGAACTCGTAAATGGGACAACCTAATTCGGATGAACCGAAATTATAAAACATGGGCATAGCAACAAGCATATACAATATTACAAAAGAAAGGCGGAAAGCTTTTCTGATTATATAAACTACCTCAAATTGCAGTACCGAATTATTCATATGCATAATAAATGTGCAATTTAATACCCATTAATACGTACTATTACGTCATATTTCTAAAAAACTTTAGTTACCTATCCATAAGCTTAGTAGACGCTTCCCGAAATAACTAGGATAAATTCCTAAATGATATGGTCGTATTTTTTTTGTGTATTCAAACGACATCTTTTACATGGAGCACGAGAAGGGTTTGCTTCTATATTTAATTGAAAGCTAAAGAGATTTTCTTTTTTGTAGAATTATCTCAAACCAGCTACTGATTGTATGCAATCGAAGTATAATCGGTTTTATTAACGCAATATGTGATTTATTATCTCCATAATCTCTTTGTATTTAAATAAAATATTGATTATGGAAAATGTAGTAAAAGAACTGTTTAACTATTCTAAAATTCATCACAAGGAATCTGAAGCGGTAATTAAAATAGCTCTGCTGGTGATGCACTGCGACCAAAACATTTCAAATTCCGAAATAAAATTATTAGACAGAATAATTTTTATATCAAAATTCGATAATAACGAGAAAGTTGCTCAATTGGTCAGCATGGCAAGATTAGAAATAATGGAAGTACTGAATAACCCGGATAAATTGAAAAAATATATTGATGACTGTGTCGTTAGTATAAAAACTAATGTAATTAAAAATAGTTTAATAAAAATGGCTGAGTTGATCGCAAATTCTGACAAAGACTATTCAAAAGATGAAAAAGAAGTAGTCGATTATTTATCATATTCGATAAAGCTTAATCATTAAATCAATCCAATATCTATTTTCGATAGTCAGTATGCGAGTTAAAAATAAAATTACACCACATAACTCTAACTAGCCCTATTCAATTTAAGACCGAATTGAGATTTCTTCCAGACCAAAATTTGCGCACGGCAATATTCATAAATATGTTTTCCACCTGATTTAATTTAAATTATTTCCAAATAAAATATACAACGGTTATTACGATAAGTGTTAATAGCGTTGAGCTAACTATTCAACCTGTCATTGGTGCAGCAATACGAGTCATGATTTTCGAACCAGAAGAACTGATACCAGTATGGAGCCCACAAATTAACTACGCTTTGATATATCAGACATAAGTACTATTAATATAGTAGTTGTAATAATTTTAATTATATAATAGAGCATACATAACAACCATTTTTTTCGCACATAACACTTCTAAATATAACTGCCAGTTATTTTTTATATTAAGATTCTATCTGTATTAATAACAAATACTTTATAAATTAAAATAGTTAACAAGGTTATTTGTCATAAAAAGACACACGTATTACATACATCTCATCTATATTAACCGGAATATTAGCAGAATATTTAAATTTAAAATTCCTGTTAGTTCTTAATTTTGAAGAAACTGAATATCCTGTTTTTGTTTTATAAATAATTTCATTATCTGCATTTAAGATGGTTATATCAACATGCCCAGATAACCTGCTACTATTTGTAGCATATCGCTGTTTTAATCTTCCTGAAATAATTAGTCCCTCTTCTGATTCATTTATATTTGCAGTTTCTACTATCACCTGCCTGGATGATATTTGTTCTATTGAAATTTTATTTTCATCTTCTTTATCATTAATTGATACACATCCAGATAAAATAAACAATGTAACCATAATTGTATAATGATATGTTTTTTTCATAATATAATCTCGATATATAGTTTGATTAATTTATCCGTTAATTAGATGTCTCTGTTTACCAGTTTATACAAGGCGGGTAGTACAAATAATGTCAATAATGATGATGAAATAATTCCTCCTATGACAACAGTTGCCAGAGGTCTTTGCACCTCGGCACCAGTGCCCACGTTTAACGCCATCGGTATAAACCCCAGACTAGCAACTAATGCTGTCATTAATATAGGCCTTAAGCGTATCAGCGCACCTTCAATAATGGCTTCAGTCACGGTATCAAATTTATCACGCAAATCACGAATAAAAGAAAGCATCACAACACCATTCAATACCGCTATACCGGACAAGGCAATAAAGCCAACAGCGGCAGATATCGATAACGGCATATCTCGTAATATCAATGCTGCAACACCACCTGTTAGTGCAAGCGGTACACCAGTAAAAACGAGTAAGGCATCCTTGAAAGAATTAAAGGCAATAAACAATAAACCGAAAATGACAATCAACGTCACGGGAACAATTATAGAAAAACGTTTTGAGGCAGAGATAAGTTGTTCGAACGTTCCACCATAATCTACCCAGTAACCTTCCGGTAAGCTGACTTCTTTATTAATCGCTGCTTGTACATCTTGAACGAATGAACCCAGATCACGCCCACGTACGTTTGCAGTAACAAACACTCTGCGTTTACCATTCTCACGACTTATCTGATTTGGTCCTGTCGTGAACGTAATCTCTGCCACTTCTGTTAAAGGAATAGATCTGGTTACTAAATCTTTACTATTTTGCATTGCAGGTAATACAATTTTAAGTTTTGATAACACATCAAGACTGGTACGAATCGTTTCCGGTAAACGAACTACCAGTTCAAAACGTCTATCACCTTCGAAAATTTGTCCTGCATGTTGTCCGGCCATAGCCGTTCGTAAGACTTCATGAATATCTTCAATATCCAATCCAAAGTAAGAGAGCCGTTCCCGATCAGGTACAATAGTTAACATAGGCAGACCTGTTGCCTGTTCTGTACGAACATCGGCTGCACCATTAATCTTCATAAGAAGATGTTCAATTTCTTCAGCAATTTCTACCAAGTGTTCAAGATCATCGCCATACACTTTAACCGCCAGATCAGAACGCACACCGGAGATCAATTCATTAAAACGCATTTGAATCGGTTGTGTTATCTCATAACGATTTCCCGGTATTTTATAAATGACCTCTTCAATATCTTCGATCAATTCGGACCTGGGTTTAACAGGGTCAGACCATTCACTCCTATCTTTCATGATAAGAAATGTATCAGCAACACTGGGTGGCATGGGATCAGTAGCTATATCTGCCGTACCAATCTTGGTAAAGACATGTGAGACCTCCGGTATCGTTTTTATACGTGACTCCAGTAACGATTGCATCTCAATGGCCTGCGTTAAACTGGTTCCGGGAATACGTAAGGCATGCAAAGCAAAGTCACCTTCATCAAGATTGGGAATAAACTCTGTACCCATACGATTCGCCTGTATTACCGTGAGGACAACTAAGCCAACGGCTAACGTCACTACAGCCCAACGAAAATGGATTGCGAACCGTAATACCGGTTCATATAAGCAGGTAACACCTCGCATCAGGAAGTTTTGTTTTTCTGACACTTTACCTCTGACTAACAATGCAATCGCTGCTGGCACAACGGTTAACGATAAAATCAATGCAGACAGTAGGGCCGTGACGACAGTAAACGCCATAGGATGAAACATCTTTCCTTCGATACCCGTTAACGCAAAGATGGGGATATAAACAATCGTAATGATAATGACACCAAATACACCCGGTCGAATGACTTCGATTGTTGCTTGCCGAACAATGTCTAAACGCGTTTTTAAATCAGGCAATTCATTGCGTTCATGTTGATACATTCCAAGTCGTCGTAAACAATTTTCAACTATGATCACTGCACCATCGACTATCAATCCAAAATCCAATGCCCCCAAACTCATTAAATTACCAGAGACTTTTGATTGAACCATTCCGGTAATGGTCATTAACATGGAAAGTGGAATAACCAATGCTGTTATTAATGCTGCGCGCCAATTTCCTAATAATAAAAACAACACAGCGATAACTAACAATGCACCTTCAGTCAGGTTCTTTTGTACTGTCGCTATAGTCTTATCGACAAGGTTTGTTCTATCGTAAAGTGGATTCAGTTCAATCCCTTCCGGTAAGCTAGATTTGATCTTTTCCAACTTCTCTGCTGTTGCCCGAGCAACCTTCCGACTGTTTTCGCCAATCAACATGAACACGGTACCGAGCACCACTTCCTGACCATCCTGTGTTGCTGCACCGGTTCGTAACTCACTACCAATGTTGACTTCGGCAACATCACTGATTTTTATCGGCACGCCATTTCTTTGTGTAATAGTCAGGTTTAAGATTTCTTCAATATTACTAACCTGCCCCGGCGATCGAATTAAATACTGTCCACCAAAGCGTTCGATATAGCCGGCGCCGGTATTGACGTTATTTCTTTCTAAGGTCTTAACAACATCATTAAGACTCAAGTTATACGTGAGTAACTTTTCCGGATCAGGCAAGACATGATATTGCCTGGTATAACCACCGATGGTATTCACTTCAACCACACCAGATATTTGCCTTAGTTGTGGTCGAACGATCCAGTCTTGCACGGTTCTATGCAACATAGGATCATGTTCCACTCCTTCAGCACTGGTGATGGTATACATAAAGATTTCACCAAGACCCGTTGCTATCGGTCCCATCGTCGGAATGATGCCTTCAGGTAAAGCCGTTTTGACTTCATTTAAGCGTTCGTTGATTAACTGACGTGCTAAATAAATATCCGTTCCATCTTTAAATACAACTGTCACTTGAGATAAACCATAACGGGAAATCGAACGGGTATAATCAAGTTGTGGTAACCCCGCCATGCTCGTCTCAATCGGAAAGGTAATTCGTTGTTCCGCTTCAAGTGGTGAATAACCTGCGGCTTCAGTATTGATCTGAACCTGAACATTAGTAATGTCAGGCACGGCATCGATTGATAGTTTGTTAAAATTATAAATCCCGAGGGCAGCCAGTACTGTCGCTAACATTAACATCAACCAACGTTGCTCAAGGGAAAAGCGAATAATGGTATTAAACATATTATTTTTCCCTTAGTGGTCGTGACTGGCGCCAGACTTTTCAATGTCGGCTTTAATCAGGTAACTATTTTCAGTGACATACTCCGTGCTCGGTTTAAGTCCACCAAGCACTTCTACCCATTCCTCATCAGCTCTACCTAAATCCAGCATGCGCACTTCATACATATCATCAAAGCGAGCATACACGACTTTAAAGTCCCTGAACTGCTGAATACCAGATTGCTTAACTGCGAGAGAAACATCATGTTCTGCAATACTGACCCGTGCTTTTATAATTTGTCCGGGTCTCAATTCACCTGAAGTATTGTCCAATGGAACAATCGCTTGAACGGTCTGACTTTCAACTGAAACAGCGGGTAGAAAATCTTTAATCACACCCCGGTATTCCTTTCCATCCAGCGTGGTTAATAAAACCGGTTGTTCAGGTTTTATTTTCTCAATGTCTTTACTAAAGACATCCAATGTTATCCATACTTGATTCAGATCAGTGATCTCAAACAACACGTTACCGTCAGTGCTTTCACCCGTTTGAACATTTCGTTTGGTGATGACACCACCAATGGGGGCAAACACATCATAGTTTTGCAAACTGACATTATTCTGGATAGTTAACAGTGATTCCCCTTTCCTGACTTTGTCACCCAGTTTCTTTCGTGTTGATTTAACAATACCGGGATACCTTGCACGTACCGATGATTTTTTATTTGGATTGATCTGTACCCTGCCATTTAAAAATACATATTCAGAAATGGTCGTTGAACTTGCTCGCTCTGTTTTGATCCCTGATTCTTCAGCGGCAATATTAGAAATTTGTGTGCGGCCTTCATAATTCTCATAAGACCATTGGTAGTGTTGACCTTGATACTCAGCCTTGATCAAAACATCAAATGAATGCGGCTCGGTAACAACACCTTCGCCTTTTAGATAATCGGCTTGTGGTGTAAACCTGAACACATCAACATCACCACTCAGACGATGAAGTTCGATTGTTAATTGAACATTGGCAGGTTCAATAGCATGACCTTGCTGATAAGCATAAACATGAAACTCGGGTGGAACTCCTGTTTCAAAAATCGTTATTTCGATAGCGAAATCACCATCAACTAACAACCGACCATTATTGGGTCCTTTATTAATATCTTCTTCCATACTTTCTTCATGCGCGGCATGATCGTGTGTATCATGTTCAGGCATTGACGATAGTAACCATTTCCCTGCAACCACAATGATGGCAAGTACAATTAGTACAGATAAAATATGACGTATCATTGTGTAACTCCTGTTGTAATCAGTGCCCCGGTTAAACGGTCGATCTCAATAAGATAGCGATGGAAATTTGCAACCGACTCTAATAATCTGGATCTAGAGTTGAGTAAGGTACGTTGTGCTTCGACCAGTTCCAGTAAGGAATAACGACCGGTGCTATAAAGCTTTTCATAATCCTGCAGTGCCTGCTGTGCTGAAGGAATAATATTTTCCTCCAGTAATTTTGTTGCTGTTTTGCTATGTAATAATTCCTGATAGATTTCAAATAAGGTGGAAAAAAGTTCAGTCTTCTTTTGTTCAAACGCCATCGGGTCAATCATGTTTAACATCTCGGCTTCTTCAATGACGGGAACAGCACGTTCTACAGTGCCAAAAGGAATATTGGCCGATAAAATAAAACCGACATCATCTGATGAGTTGAGATAACGTATTCCACCGGAGAGCTCGATATCCGGTTTTTGCTTTATGCGTGCTAATTGCAAACGTGCATCAGCCAATCGTTGTTGCGTGGTATAACGAACTAAATCAGGATTACGTTCAAGTAATTGTGCATAGGCATCAATTGTTAGTATTTCATCAAGCCTGAATAGCTCAGCACTGGCACTGTCAAAGTCGGGACTAATATCATTCCACATTGAAGAAAGCATAACCCTTGAACTTTCCAGTTCATGTTCTGCATGCTCCAGTGCCAATTGCAAGTTCGCAATATCAATATCAACACGGTAGCGTTCTACCGTAGGTGAAATGGCTGCGCTGATTTTCTTTTCAACGATATCCTTTGTGTTATTAGCTATGACAAGTGCTTCATTTGCCAATTTTACTTTTTCCTGATTAATGACCACTTGTAAAAAACGACGTGCCGTTTCAGCTAATAAATCAAGGCGCTCTGCATTCTGAAGTTCACCAAGCACATACGATTCCTGCTTTACCACATTAGAACGATAAGTTGATTTATTCCCTAACTCCAATACACGCGCCAGACTCAAAGTCGTTTGCATGCCTCTGAAAGAACTTGCTTCACCCGTCCCGGCAAAATCTTCCACCTCAACCTTGATGGAGTCAGCAGGTTTCAGTGACGCCAATTTTATTCTGGCTGCTAAAGCCCTTGCTTCATATGCATCAATCTTTAATTGAGGATGATGCTCAAGAACTTTTATAATTGCCTGATCCAGAGTAATCGTTTGATTACCAGTTGTTGCCGCTACGACAATGTTACTTGTTAACAGGATCAAGCCTATAGCTATTAAAGTTTTCATTATTTTTATCTCCTGAACCATCCAATTGGCTCAAGCTCATTGAATTAAGTTGACGCAAGGAATACACACATGCGAAACCAGCTAACTTTTAAAAGTTAGTATTTAAAAGGTGATTTGAATTAAAGAGGCGGAGCTCTTAAGGGAGGACTTAGACTATAGTACTTCTGGTAACTTAACCTTATTGGATGATAACGACGTTGATAATACGAAAACAACTGCAGCGACATTATCAAAAACAAAACAACTACTGCAGCAATCTTGAATAGGTTATCTGAAGACTGCTTGGTGATGAAATCAGCAGATGATTCAATTACATGCGTATCACCCTGATTGATGTGCTCAGCATCATCAATGTTTTCCATAACCATATGATAGTCAACCGCATGATCATCGTGCCCATGCATATCCAGATCATGGTGAATATGTATCTGAACAGGCAACACTAATAAAGCCATCACCGTTATTACCAACAGTGATGCTATAGTTTTTTGATACTGAATTTTATGATGAAGACCGCTCATTGATCGATGATAACATCAAAATAACGCTTTAAGTAAATATTAATTTGGATTAAAAATTCACCTACAATTTACATTTTAGGCAAAGTAATATGATGCTTGTTTTATCCCATCACTTATCCATAAACTATGGTTATAATTGCTGTGTCCGTCCCCCGACGTTTTACCCAAGAATGGAGGGTCTTATAAGTTATTGTTTTTAAATGTTGCCCTGGTAGCTCAGCTGGATAGAGCGTCCCCCTCCTAAGGTGTTGTACTAATTTTAATTATCAAACACTTATGTAATTTAATTTTCCACTTTTTACATATTTCGATTGAGATTAATCAGTAAGTTAGAAGTTAATTTTCCACCTTCCTTCATAATGCTTATTATATTTATCAAAGGAGCGCAAAATGAAATGGCTAAGGACGGTCATCAGATTAATTTATTGTACTTGGAAATGGTTTTGGCAGTTTTTATTTAATAAAAAAATTGAGCGTTACGGACGAAGAAAACAAACTTTTGAAAAATCCTCCAATACCTTTCCTCATCACCCACCCAAACCCAAGTGGGTCAAGAGCGAAGTCATCCGGCTCAAAGCACTGATGCCAAACGAGGGGCATCGCAAGATAGCGTTTGCCTTTAACCGCCTTTATGCACACAAGCGTCAGATGACAGTCGGTCGAACTTTTGTTGGTTACACTATTCGAAACCATCAATATGAAATTCAGGTGTTACGGCGAAAACTAAAACACAGACCGCCTAAACTCATACCCAAAAATCTCGTCTGGGCCATGGACTTAACCGGGAAAACCGATGTGGAGAAAATTCAACACTCAGTGCTCGGTATTATTGAACACCATAGTCGCGCCTGTTTGTCTTTAAAAGGCATTCTCAATAAATCAACGATAACCTTATTACGCTGTTTGTTGGACTGCATCGAACAATTTGAGCAGAAACCTAAAATTATTCGTACCGATAATGAAGCGATATTTAGCTCTCGTCTATTTCGATTTGGGCTTTGGTTATTACAAATAAAACATCAACGTATCGAACGGGCTTGTCCCTGGCAGAATGGTCGTATTGAGCGCTTGTTCGGAACTTTAAAAGAAAAACTCAATGTTTGGGAGGTCGACTCTCTGAAGTCATTGAATCATTCACTTCATCTGTTTCAATTCTGGTATAACCACATTCGTCCACACCAGAATTTAAACGGTCTGACACCCGCTGAAGTCTGGCGAGGAAAAGTTGATTTCTACAGAAGCAACAAGAGTCTTCATTGGTTTAATGAATGGGAAGGGTTGCTAACCGGCTATTATTTACCTCCCTGAATTAACAAATGCCGGGAGTAA
The DNA here is from genome assembly GCA_013112535.1 of Pseudomonadota bacterium. Taxonomy (GTDB): domain Bacteria; phylum Pseudomonadota; class Gammaproteobacteria; order Eutrophobiales; family Eutrophobiaceae; genus UBA7359. The sequence goes on along the minus strand of JABFGI010000001.1, from coordinate 35,292 downwards.
ATTAATAAATTGTTACTAGTCGAAGCGACCACTAGATTACTCGTCTTTATATAAATTAAGTTGTGATAAGGATGAAGTTGAAGAGAAGATTGATAAATAACAGAGGAGATAATTGAAATAAATCACAAAAATTTATCTACATTAGATGAATTTTATAAAAAATTGGGCCAATTTGTCACAAGAATTATCTATCGGTCAGTCGGACGGGACACCGTACTTACGAAGGTTGGTTTTATCTTGCCGTGGTCGTTGACTTGTTTTCACGTAAAGTCGTGGGTTGGTCGATGAATCAACGTATGGAAAAACATTTAGTGACACAGGCCATGCTCTCTGCTGTCTGGCGAAGGAAGCCTCAAGCGAAAGTGATTGTGCATTCTGATCAAGGGTCTCAATATACCAGCGATGAATGTCAGCGGTTTATTGCACATCACAATATTGATCCGAGTATGAGTCGACGCGGCAATTGTTACGACAACGCGGTGGCAGAAAGTTTTTTTCATTCGTTAAAGTCTGAGCGCATCAGAGGCAAAATTTATAAAACACGAGAGGAAGCACGACAAGATATCTTTGATTACATTGAATGGTTTTACAATCCACAACGACGACATAGTCATTGTGATAATATGCCACCGAACCAGTTTGAAGAAATGTATTATTTAAGCCAAAAAAGTCTCTAGTGATTTAGGGGAAGTTCATTATTTACATTAAGTGTAGATTGGCTCTTGCAACTTCCAGAACGCTTGCATCAGTAAAATGGAACGGCTGCAACACTTTATCGGAACAACCTGCAATAAATATTGGAATACACACCTGTATATTCCGACAAAAAGTTGCAAGCGTTCCGGTAATTCGTTGCAACGTTTCCAGAAAAGTGTTGCAAGCATTCCGCTCGTTGCAAGTTATATCAGATGTGAAGTTATGCTATGTTTAAACTTAAATGAGCAAAGAAAAACATAGAAATGTAACTACACGTAACGAAGAGGATGAACCAAGTCCTGAGTTAATAGAAATGCTAGCAAATACGCCGAAAGAGTCTATTAAGAGAACCGAAGAAGATCGTCAATGGCTAAATATGCCTGCTGTGGGACGTGAAATTATTGAAAACTAACTCTCTGCATGTGCTGGCCTAAATATTCCACCACACTGCTTAACGCGTTCCACTAATTCTGGTTTAGGTGTTCCAACAAACTGGAAATGTTCCACATAAATGACAGGCAATAAAAAAACCCCGTAAGGGGCTTTTTATGCTAATTGTATAATTAATAGGAAAAAAAACTTATTCTCCCCTTTTATCACTTATGTAAACCCAAAGAATACCTACAACAATGCCAAATATTGCTCCGGGGATAAATCCCTCTATTAACCATATTTGTTTATCTAACCACCTTTCTGAAAAAGGCTGTCCTTTTGACGCCCAATCTGATGTTGATATTTGATTATTGAATCTATAAATGCCACCACTAATTAATCCAAACAACAAAGAAAAATTGAATGATGTCCAAAAATAACTCTTAATTTTCTTTTCCATTAATCCTATTTGGTAAGCTCTATTGAGTATTCAGGATGGCGAATATCAGAAGGGTCTCCAATTCGCTTAGATACCGTCAATTTACCTTTACTACTTTCGGTTACTATGACTTTTTCATGAAGGAATAATATTTTATTCCAGTCCTTTTGTCCTACAGGAACGTCTGGGTGCGTAGATTCTGTAGCTTCATATTTCAAAATATCTTTCTCTAATTTGTAGTTCCCTGAAACTTTATAACTTTTTTTCTCATCATCTTTTATTTGATTAATATTTATTAAAAATTTTCCATCGTCAAAAAAAGAGTAAAATTCTTCAAATAATCCATTACATGGAGATTCTTCCTGGACAATCCAAAACCCTAATAAAAGTTCTGGATTGACCTGACCCTCAGCATAAGAATTTCCATATAGAACAATACCTATAATAGTAACAAGACATTTAATTCTTCTATGTATTTTCATCGTCTGACTAATTTTAACTGCTGTATTATAGAATAAAGCCTATATTATCTTTTATTCTTATTTGCATTCAATTATACATGTTGCCGCAACTCCAGCATCCATTACTGTAAAAACAATATTTATCCTTTTAGCGGCAAATTTCAAACCAGCCTTAGCAGCATCAGAAGCAGCTTTTTTAGCACCTCGTTTTAAACCATGTTCAAGTAAGTCTTCTAAGCCAGGAACAAAAAATTCAAGAGTACATTTAGCTTCACAACTAATGCATTCAAAAGCAACCCTTTCGATAGCCTCAAGCCGTTGAAGTGAACAACCACTTTGGTCACATAAATAAACTGGGTACGAGCTGTTTTCTACTTGTCTCCTTATACCATCAAAAGAAAACAAACCAAAAGGATCAATTTTCATAATTGGGTTTTGTTCTACATAACCATACGTATTTATTCCCGCCATTATTCCTGCTGGATCAGAAGTGATGTATCTACCTATACTCGTATCATAATATCGATGTAAGTTGTAATGCAGCCCCGTCTCCTCATCATAGTACTGGCCGGGGAAACGTAAGTTGTTGGTGATTAACTCTGTCGTCATCGTTGCTTCACCAAACGGACTGTAATCGGCTTGCCAGACTATCGCTTGAGTTGCATCACTGATTTGTTGTGGTGTGCCTAAGTGATCATTGTGAATGAAGTTAAGACTACCACCTGTAACGATACTGACGGGTTGTCCATCGATGTAAATGTATTCAACCTGCGTTGCACCCGTCACATCCGTTTCTGCTATCAACTGACCACCTTGGTCATAGTGATAGTAGGTAATACTACTGCCGTCTTTCTTAACACGTTCACCACGACCATTGTAGGTATAGGTCGCCAGGGTACTTGCGCCTACTCCACTCGTTTTCAGTCGGTTGTTATCACCAAAGGTAAACGTGTTTGTGGTGGTGTCTGTGGTGTTACCCACCGCATCATAGCTGTAGCTTGTTGTGCCCACATTTGTTGTTTCTTCTAAATGATGTGAGTTAACATCATAGGTGTACGTTTCGGTCTGTGCATCGATGGCTTCACTTAAACGATTGCCAATCGCATCGTAGGTATAGTCAACATCGCCGTAATGACTGGTCGCATCCGTTAATCGATTTAAGTCATCATAAACCAACGCTTGGCTACGGGTGTTATCCAACGCATTGGTTATTGTCGTAATGTTGTTTGCATCATCATAAACCTGCGTTAGGTCTTGATGCGCGACACCGTTCATCGTCATGATTTGCGTTAAGCGGTAATCCATGTCATAGCTTCTGCTTTGAACTAAGTTGTTGCCGTAGATCATGCCACTCATCGGACCAAACGGTTGATAGGTCATGGTATTACTGACCGTCTCCGTTGCGCCCTGTGTTGTCGTGACACTCGCCACTTGTCCTAAGGTATTACGTGTCATATCAACCACACGACCACTTGGGTAGGTCATTTGACTGAGTTGATCTGCACCGTTGTAGGCATAGCTTGTCGTATAAGCAATGCTGTCTATCGTGGCGGTCTGGCTGCTGAGATTACCGCGCGCATCATAAGCATAGGTTGTTACCCCACTTTCATCCGTCATCTGACATAAACGACCAACACCATTGGTACAGGTGTCATAGACATAACTGACATCCTGACTGTTATCCGCATAGTCGATTAGTGTTAAACGGTTCAATGCATCGTAACTGTAAAGAGTCGTTACACCGCGTGCATCCGTTTGTCTGATACGGTTACCCGCATCATCATAACCAAATGTCGTTGTACCTGTATCCGGACTGGTTTGGATAATCAGATCATCCACCGCATTGTAGGTATAACTCGTGGTCAGTCCTTCGGCATCCGTGACACTGATTAAGTTATCGCGGGCATCATAACCATAGGTTGTTAACCCGTTATTTGCATCGGTGGTGGTACTTAATCGATTTAACGCATCAAAGGCTTGACCCGTTTGTTGGTTTAAGCCTGTTGGGTCTACCGTAATCGTTGTTTGGTTACCGTTCGCATCATAACCAAACGTCGTGCTTTGATTCTCACCACCGACGGTTTCAATCAAACGGTTCAAACTATTGTAAGTACGACTCATTGTACGCGTTAACGTCCCTAAGGGATCTTTCACATCTTCCTGAGTTCGGTTACCCAAACTGTCCAAGGTATATTCAATCCGATTACCGAGATTGTCTTCCACTGCGGTTAAACGTTGCGCGGCATCGTATTCATTTATTAAGAATGATCCGTTAGGTAAGGTTGTTTTGGTAATATTGCCAACACCATCATATTCAAAGCTCGTTGTCTGCCCATCCACGGTGCGTGTTAACAAACGTCGACGTGCATCGTACGTTAAGCTTGTCGTCGTATTGTTTGCATCCACTATTGTTAAGGGTTGGCCGTGTGCATTATGACTGGTGATATTGGTTTCCTGACCTAAGGCATTGGTCGTCTTAATCAGGCTACCTTGTGCATCGTAGTCAAATGTTGTGATGTCGTTCACATCGGTACGTGGGCCATCTATCGTCGCGATTAATCCTAAAGCGTTATAGGTATTGGTCGTTGTACGGGTAACAGGACCTTCTTCATCATCGGGAATACCGTTACCATCTGCATCTGGGTCAATACTGTCTGGTATTCCATCTCCATCTTGATCAGGAGGTGTGTCATTTGGATCGAGCGGATCAGTACCTACTTGTATTTCATAAACATCATCAATACCGTCATTATCATCATCGGTGTCAATATCATCGGGTATACCATCGCCATCTGTATCAGGTGCAGTACTGCAAGGGTTCGGTCGTAAGATTGAAGCAGAAGGCAGCGCTAATTCTAATGCATCTAACTGCGTACATTGAATACCGGTATTACCTGAGAGAAACAGTGTCGATACTGAGCTTAAACCAAACATCGAACTGACATCCGTCAGTTGGTTATTCTGAACTCGGAGGTGCACCATGGCACTACTACCCGTGACATCAAGACTCGTTAATTGGTTGTTGTACGCATACAGGTTCTTTAATGTCGTTAAACCGGCGGTACCTGTTAAACTCGTTAACTGATTGTCGTGTGCATATAAGGTCACCAAGCTAGTCGCCCCCGTCACATCCAGTGAGGTAATGGCGTTATTGTTGGCAAGCAATGTATTCAAGTTTGGCATATTGGCCGTACTGCCCACCGTTGTTAACGCATTATTCTGTACACGTAAGTGCACCATGGCACTCGCACCCGTCACATCAAGACTCGTCAACTGATTGTTATACGCATACAGATTCTTTAATGCCGTTAAACCGGCTAAGCCCGTTAAACTCGTTAACTGATTGTCGTGTGCATATAAGGTCACCAAGCTAGTCGCTCCCGTCACATCCAGTGAGGTAATGGCGTTGCTGTTGGCCAATAATGTATTCAGACTCGGCATGTTTGCCGTACTGCCCACTGTCGTTAAGGCATTGTTTTGTACACGTAAGTGCACCATGGCACTACTACCCGTGACATCAAGACTCGTTAATTGGTTGTTGTACGCATACAGGTTCTTTAATGCCGTTAAACCGGCCGTACCTGTTAAACTCGTTAACTGATTGTCGTGTGCATATAAGGTCACCAAGCCAGTCGCCCCCGTCACATCCAGTGAGGTAATGGCGTTATTGTTGGCCAGCAATGTATTCAGACTCGGCATGTTTGCCGTACTGCCCACTGTCGTTAATGCATTGTTTTGTACACGTAAGTGCACCATGGCACTCGCACCCGTCACATCAAGACTCGTTAATTGGTTGTTGTACGCATACAGGTTCTTTAATGCCGTTAAACCGGCGGTACCTGTTAAACTCGTTAACTGATTGTCGTGTGCATACAAGGTGACCAAGCTAGTCGCCCCCGTCACATCCAGTGAGGTAATGGCGTTATTGTTGGCAAGCAATGTATTCAGACTCGGCATGTTTGCCGTACTGCCCACTGTCGTTAAGGCATTGTTTTGTACACGCAAGTGCACCATCGCACTCGCACCCGTCACATCAAGACTCGTTAATTGGTTGTTATACGCATACAGATTCTTTAATGCCGTTAAACCGGCTAAGCCCGTTAAACTCGTTAACTGATTGTCGTGTGCATACAAGGTGACCAAGCCAGTCGCCCCCGTCACATCCAGTGACGTAATGGCGTTATTGTTGGCCAGCAATGTATTCAGGCTTGGCATGTTTGCCGTACTGCCTACACTCGTTAAGGCATTGTTCTGTACACGCAAGTGCACCATGGCACTCGCACCCGTCACATCAAGACTCGTCAACTGATTGTTATACGCATACAGATTCTTTAATGCCGTTAAACCGGCGGTACCTGTTAAACTCGTTAACTGATTGTCGTGTGCATATAAGGTGACAAGACTTGTCATTGTTGACACATCAAGTGTTGTCAATGCATTACCTTGCAGTTGCAGTGTTTGCAGATTTGTTAAAGCTTCTATGCCACCCGCATGAGTAATACTCATATTGCTGCAATTTAAGGATGTGACTTGGCTACTATCAGTCCAACCATTAGTAGCGGCAACATTAGTAACGCAACTTTGTAGATTGGCGTCATTAAACGTAAGGTTAACAATCGGCGTGGCCGTTGCTAACGAACTGGTAAGCAGCAATATCAGCCCCATAAAAGAAACGAGTATTTTATGAAACAAGTTATTAGTGTATTGAGTGGCCAGGATGTTGATTAGTTGTGTTATTATTTTTTTCATGGTGCTGTCTCCTCGCTGCGTTCGAGAAGTCTTCCCTGTGTATCATAAGTAAACGTTGTTATCTTTCCTGGCTCGGTTATCTTGATCGGCAAACGAAATGTTGCGTGCCATTCGGTTGTTATCGTTCGTTCTTCGGATGTACCGACTGCTTCTGTACGTGTGGTTTCTAAACCACGCGCATCATTAATATAGTTTGTAATGTTACCGTTGAAGTCTGTACGAGATGCGACAAAGCCATTAGCATCGTAAGTTGTATTTTTTGCAGTTGTACCACAATTAGTGCACTGATCACCGTCGATTGCACCAGTTCTATGTATGCCAAACAAAGTATCAAAGTGATGGACTTGTACATTACCTGATGCATCTGTCACAGTTGTTGTCCCATCAACGTTATAAACAAGATCAGCTCTATCAGAACCAGCATGCTCACTGAAAATAGCCCTACCCTGTGTGTCATAACCCCATGTAGCAAAACGATTACCAGTTTCATCTGTAATCCCTGTTAAGGCATGAATGAAATTAACATCTTCATAATGATAAATACGTGTTGGATTATCGTTACTATCAAGCGGTGTCTCGTCAGGATAAGTGACAATTTCGAGGTTTTTATTAGCATCGTAACTGTATGTATAGATCGCTCCGGTTGGATCGGTAATAGCATCAATCTGTCCATCTACATCATAACTAAACTGTAATGTACGTCCGAATAAATCGGTGACTTTGTCTAAAGAATGTGGAAAGTCATCACCACCATTATTCGACGATACTTCATAGTCTAATGTTTGCGTTTGTCCTGCACGATTAGACAATGATATCAATCTACCAGAAATGTCGTACTCTTCAACTGTGTCGTTTTCAGTTATGTACTGCCAACCGATTCTGTCACTTTGAGCATTTAGCAGTTCAGTAAGTCGACCCGTTACATCCGCATCAGGTATCCAACTATTAACAGATAGTGTAAAACCAAAAACCTTACCATCATCACGGTAAACATCGACACGTTTACTATTGACAGTTTCAATACTTTTATCGTAACTATGCCGCCAATTTTGTCCTATACGTGAAGATGTAACAGAGTCATTGCTGTTATAAGTACGTTGAATTATTAGACCAAAAGGAGATTTTGATGTGTAATCTGTCTCTATTTGGAATTTATTACCCGTTCCTGGATTAATTGGATTTTTTATACCACATGTTCCTGGAGGACATGGTCCATGATCTTTTGGATTATCCTCACATTGAAATCTTAAGGAATTATATTTTTCGCCAGCAGGACATACTGGAATACCTTCGCATTTAGTAGGAAGTCCTGGTCCTCGAATAAATACCCAATCATCTGGACACGTGACTTTTCTCACTTTATGAGTTAGTTGAGTACGAAGAACACCATCAGAAAAATAGGTTACTTCTAACCTAATTGTAAAATTACTTGGGTTATTCTCCGTTATCGTCAAGCTTCCTAATGTACCTACAGCACTCCAGAAATCATATCCAACATCTGATATACAAGCATTTGTAGCTGCATCAAAATCACTTTCAAAAGCCCAATAATTAAAATGAGGATGAGGTCCAGTGTCACACCACCAAAATATTTCGTCAGCGGAAGATTGAATAGGAAACGATATTAGTAAAAGTAAAAAAAGTTTATATTTCATTTAACATCCTTGACATGAAAATTACTTAACAAGTAATTAGCGACGACGAAGAGAGAGAGAGGAATTAATGATGAAAGATCCATATTTGTTGTTAACTAATCCATTACTGTTTAATTTAGTCGCTAATCTACTACAAAATAATATTCTCGTAAACATAGTTAATTTTTGTTTCAAAATAGTTAAGATCGGCTTTTTTCAATGTAGAAAATAAGAATATATAACTTAATAATTTAAGTAATATAGTTTAAGGGAACACCGTAAATCTAAAAACAAACAATTAGTTAATAACTAATATTTAACGTAGTTTGTTAATGTATTTTAAAATGTTTATAGCGGAATGTTTCTAACTTGCAATATACTGAAAATATGCGCTTAAAATTTATTAGAGAGATAACTGATTAATTGTTACATCACAATATAATTATTTTCAAAAAATCGAATAACAAGACTCCAATGACATTGCCAATACATCACCATTTCAATTCAAAAATTGAACATAATGATATTGTTCAGTTTCTTTTATCAGAAGATAAAATTGGCGCAGACGATTTAACACGAGCAATAGAGCTGCAGGATGAAAAAGGCACTTCTCTAGGCATTCTATTGAATCAACTCGGTTTAATATCAGACAAAGATCTAGCATCCCTTTTTAATAAAATTACTAGCCTCACAATATTACAAGACAACGATCTCCCAGCCGCGCCGATATTTGAAGACTCTCTCCCCTCAAAGTTTTTAAAAGAATATTTTGTTGTACCAATTGAACAATTAGAAGATAGCCTTGTTGTTGCGATGGCCGATCCAACGGATGAATATACATTACAGGCAATTAAACTCGCGACGAGTAAAAATGTAATTCCAAAAATCGCTTCTATTTCGCAGATTGAAAGTGTACTTGAACGACTATATGGCGACGGTCAAACTAAACTAGCTGATATTGTTGAAGAAATAGATATAGATCCCAATGAATCTGATACGGATTCAATAGAACGTCTAAAAGATTTAGCAGCCGAAGCACCCGTTATTCGTTTAGTTAGCTTGATAATTAACCATGCTGTTGAATCACGTGCGTCAGATATACATATTGAACCGTTCGATAATCGCTTAAAAATACGTTATCGAATTGACGGTGTCCTACAAGAAGCAGAAGCACCTCCTGCTCGTTCAACTGCTGCTGTTATTTCCCGCGTGAAAATTATGGCCAAAATGAACATTGCTGAACGTCGTTTACCGCAGGATGGAAGGATTCAAATAAAAACTCAGGGAAAATTAATTGATTTGCGTGTTTCTACCGTGCCAACAATGCATGGTGAAAGCCTGGTAATGCGTATTCTAGATAAGGAGCAAGTGAATCTTGATTTTGACATCCTTGGTTTTTCTAAAGAAATATCAGCACAGTTCCAGGATATTCTCAAACTCCCTCACGGAATAATACTAGTAACAGGACCAACAGGAAGTGGCAAAACAACCACGCTTTACACGGCGTTAGATAAGTTAAATACGCCTGACAAAAAAATTCTAACTGTTGAAGATCCCGTTGAATATCAGCTTGAAGGCGTTAATCAGATTCAAGTTAAATCGAAAATAGGGCTCGATTTTGCTGATGCATTACGGTCAATTGTTAGACAAGACCCAGATGTCATAATGATTGGTGAAATGCGTGATCTAGAAACAGCAAAAATTGCAGTGCAATCAGCATTGACAGGTCATCTTGTTTTTTCCACATTGCACACGAATGATGCGGGTAGTTCTATTACCCGGTTACTTGATATGGGAGTAGAAGATTATCTCCTGTCTTCAACATTAAATGGCATCCTTTCTCAACGACTCGTTAGAACCTTATGTAAAGAGTGCAGAAAACAATACGCACCTCTGCCTGAGTTAATTGAGGAATTAAATCTATGTCAATACAATTCTAATCCTGAAATTTCTTTATACGAAGCCAGCGGTTGTTCTGCATGTATTGATAGTGGTTATGTTGGTCGCAGTGTAATTACGGAGTTACTAATTATATCTGAATCTATTCGTCGTTTAATTTTATCACATGCTGATGGGACAACATTACAAAAAGAAGCAGTTGATAATGGCATGGACACTATGCAAATTGAAGGCATAAAAAAAGCACTTGCTGGTATAACAACCATTGAAGATGTTATGCGTGTTACTCGTGAATAATCATCATGCCTAATTATTTTTATAAAGTAGTTACAAATAATGGGGAAACCTTAGAAGGCGAAATAGAAGCGCCATCGCAATCAACAGCAATAGAGAAACTTCAAAATTCGGGTTATATACCGATAAGTGCAGAAGAAGCTTCCGCCTCACGAAAGACATCAAACTTTTCATTCAGTTTTACTCTGCCAGGCAAAGGTAAAATAAATTCAAACCATATTTCTATCATGACGCGTGAGTTAGCGACCTTATTACATGCAGGTTTGCCACTCGATCAGGCATTACAAACGTTAGAACGGGTTAGCACAGATTCATCAGTTAAAACATTAGTGAATAATATTTACACTCAAGTACAAGGCGGCGCATCTTTATCAGTTGCTATGGAAGCACAACAGGAAGGATTCAGTCGTCTTTATCTTAATATGATACGTGCAGGTGAAGCAGGAGGCGCACTGGAAATAGTTTTGCAAAAACTATCCGATTATTTAGAGCGTAGTTCTGAAATGCGTTCAACGATAATCTCAGCATTAATTTATCCAAGCATCTTACTTGTCATTGCAATTCTTTCTGTGATTGCACTAATGATATTTGTTGTTCCCCAATTTGTTCCCTTATTTGAAGATGTTGGACAAGCTTTACCACTTTCAACTCAAATCGTATTTGGTATGGCTGAAATCTTTCAACAGTACTGGTGGCTATTCCCTATTCTTGTTGTCAGCTTATTATGGTTTTTTCAAAACTCACTTAAAGACCCAGTAAAACACTTTCAATGGGATAACTTTCTACTTTCTCTTCCTCTGTTTGGCGATCTGATTGCAAAAATTGAAGTATCACGTTTTTCAAGAACACTTGGCACATTATTAAATAACGGTGTGCCGTTATTGACAGGTGTATCTATTGTTAAAGAAGTTATTAGTAATCGTGCTATCTCTGACGTAATGGAAACCGTTATAACTAGTTTAGAACAAGGCGGTCGTCTAGCAGAGGCATTAAATAAAGCGCAACAATTTCCACAACTCGCAGTACAATTAATTCAGGTAGGTGAAGAAACCGGCCAATTAGATATTATGTTATTAAAAATTGCAGACATATACGATCAAGAATCCAACGCAGCTATAAAACGTCTGCTAACACTAATAGAACCTGTTTTAATACTTGGTCTTGGCGGTATGATTGCGATTATTATTATTTCGATCCTTGTAGCCATACTGGGGTTAAATGAACTGGTCATTTAATTTAACTTTTAAATTTAAAAAAGCGTCATTTTAAATATCATGAAAAGAAAAAAACAAATTGGTTTCACATTAATCGAGTTACTTGTTGTCCTTGTCATTTTAGGACTGCTTGCCGGGTTAGTCGGGCCTCGTGTAATGAAATACGTCGGCGGAGCAAAATCAGATACGGCTCGTTTACAAATAGAGGACATAGGTGCAGCACTTGATATGTTTTATCTGGATAACAGTCGTTATCCAAATTCAAGTGAAGGGCTACAGGCTTTAACAACACAACCCACTGGTTTAGATAACTGGAATGGCCCTTATTTGAAGAAGAAAAATGTACCTAACGATCCCTGGGGCAATCCGTTCAACTACGTCATGCCAGGTCAAAATGGAGACTACGATCTTTATACATTAGGCGCTGATGACGCGCATGGCGGAGAGAAAGACAATAAAGACATTAATAGTTGGGAATAAAAAAATTATTATTACAAAATCATATGGAAATAAAGCGTTCACAACCAGGATTCATTCTCTTTGAAATTTTAGTTGTCTTTGTTATTTTCGGCTTGGTTTTAACAATCGCCCCCCCCTTGCTCCCCAATGTAATAGCAAGTAGTAAAGCGAAAACGGCAACACGCGATTTAGCCGCAAATTTAAAAAAAATGCGAAGTCTGGCAATTTCACGCCAGCAAGAAACAACCTTAAGTCTGGATATTGAAAACAAGACATTCACTGTCGACAAAAAATTAAAAAAAATAACACTACCTGATTCAACTTCGCTCTCAATTATCACGGCACAATCAGAACAAATATCAGAAAATGAAGGACGAATTCGTTTTTTTGCTGATGGAAGTTCGACTGGAGGGCAGATCAAATTAACTCATCAAAAAAAAGAATATCTGATTGATGTCAATTGGCTGACAGGCAACATCAAAATTCTACCTCAGTCATGATAGTTGCACGTAAAAAACAACAAGGCTTTTCTTTATTAGAAGTATTAGTTGCCTTTTCCATATTCGCAATGAGTCTTGGTATTATTTTTCAGATCTACAGTACTGGCGCACGTTCAACTATCATGGGCGATGAATACACTCGCGCTGTCATCATTGCTCAATCAAAACTCGCAAGTATCGGTATCGAAGAAATACAATCCCTTGGCGAACTTAGTGGAACCGAAGCTGAGAAATACTACTGGACAGCTCGTATAACCCCAATTGAGGATGAAAGCATTGAGCTTGAATCTACTTTTAAAGTTGTAATGCGTCACGTTGAAGTTGAAATCAACTGGGACAGTCTAGGCAAATCTCGTTCAATAAAACTAAATACCATCAAGCTAATACCTGTTTCATGAGATTAAATATTACACATAAAAATGATAGCGGGTTTACCTTGATTGAAGTCATCATTGCAATGACGATACTCAGTTTAATCCTGGTTTTACTATTCAGTACGCTCTTTACCGCTAATCGCAGTTGGCAGTCTACTGAAAGAAAAATCTCACAGAATGATGAATTAAGACTAGTAGGTTATTTTATTCAACGACAATTATCACAAAACGTTCCACTAATGTGGGTAAGCAAAGAAGAACGACGACTTATATTTGAAGGAAAAAGTAACGAGTTACGTTTTACTTCTTCATTACCTGCGCATCGTGGTGGGGGTGGAATACAAATTATTACACTAAAAGTTAACCAAACGGACAATGCTAGTCATCTTGATTTACATTACAGAAATGCAAATACAGACTCATCCCCATTTAAAGATCATGAAACTGATGAAAAAACCACCTTACTGGAAAACATCGATGCTATTGAATTATCGTATTTTGGTTCAGACAAGATCGACGAAGATCCGGTGTGGCGAGATGAATGGCAGAACGATGAATTATTACCCATTATGATAAGTTTAAAAGTTTATATTTCTGACAAAAGTCAGCATTGGCCTGAAATAAAAATCCCGTTACATTCAAATTTTATCAAGGGTCAACCTCAGTATGTTTTAAACGGAATAAAAAGAACAACTATATAGACCATGAAGCAATGCTCGATAAACAAAATAAATAAGCAATCCGGAATAGCATTGGTAATTGTTCTTTGGATGCTGTCCTTATTGATTATTTTGGCAATGGGTTATAGCCGCATGGTTCGTATTGAAACAAGTTTAACGTCAAACCTGGTTCATTACAGTCAAGCTAAATCCATTGCAGAGGCTGGTATTTGGCAGAGTATTGCTGAGTTATTGAAACCCACTGTCGAGCAGCAATGGGAAACTAATGGGACTCCGTATTCATTTGAATTCGAAGAAGGCACGGTTAATGTCAGTGTTATAAATGAAACGGGAAAAATTGACTTAAACACAGCTCATTCAGAGTTACTGCATGGATTAATAAAATCAATTGAATTACCTGAAGAAAATCAATTAGCACTTACACAAGCGATCCTGGATTGGCGCGACAAGGATAATTTAGTGCGCAACCATGGTGCAGAAGATGAAGATTACCAACAACTAGATTATCTCTATGGTGCTAAAGACGGTCCTTTTAATAGTCTTAATGAATTACAACTTGTTATGGGGATGACAACAGAAACCTATAACAAACTTAAACCTGCCCTCACTATCTATTCACGTCAGGCGGGGATTAATCCTAATTCAGCTCCTAAAGCTTCCTTATTAGCCATTCCGAGTATAAGTGAAGAACAAGTCGATGCTTTTTTGCAATCCAGATCGGAAAATCAAGGCGCGCAAACCCCTTCTTTATTTATTGGAACTAATCCAAAATATCTTTCTAAATCAAATGGACAGGTTTTTAGTATTACCAGTGAAGGCATCATTGGTAAAACACATGCGCGGCTTGAAGTGATTGTATTAATGAAAAGACAGAACAATAAGCCTTATGTTATTTTAGCATGGCAAGAAGCATCGGGAAGCAGTAAAGCAACTATTAACCTTGAAACGGAAAATAACACGAAGAGTTAATACATGTTTAACAAACTAAATTTTAGTGCATCAATCAATTGGTGGGCTCACGGCCTAGGTTATCTCTGCCCTGCTCCTGTGCGCGAGTTTTTTAATGCTTCACCTGAGTTAATCACGATTGAATTCGTACATCAGGACGTAATATTTAAACGTTATTCATCTACTGCAAACGGTGACCTTGAGAAACAGCAATTTAATACGCAAGATGAGATTGTAAGAACACGTATCCTTACCTGGCTACAGGATCACATTGCACTTAAGGCAAATGTAGTATTAATTGTCCCTGACGATTTCTTCTTAAAAAAGAGACTGGCATTCCCTAAAGCAACAAGTACAAATTTACGGCAAGTGCTTTCTTTTGAATTGAATAGAAAAACACCGTTTAGCGCTGAGCAAGTGTATTTCGATTACTTGTTAGATAGTGAACAACATAAAACAGATAAAATTCATCCTGAATTATTCTTAGTTCCGAAAGAAAAAATTGATGCTAATCTCGAGTTGCTTAAATCCTGGAATATTAAATTAGATGCTATTCGTCCTGCAGCTTATAAAGACAACTGTGATATTAATTTAATCGCACCTGAAGCGTTACCAAAAGATAAATCATCGTCTGATAAGACAATGCTAGTGTTGGTTACGGCAACATGTTTGCTGTTAATAGCTACATTATACGCTCCCATTATTAATCAACAAAAAGAACTAGATATGCTTGAATCAGCAGTTAGTAAAAATAAAAAAGCTGCAATTCAATTAAAACAACTTGAAATAGAAAAATCTGCGATTATTGAGCAGCTGCACTTTTTAGATAATAAAAGGCGTAATGAGATGAGTAGTGTTGCGCTTATTAATGAAGTGACAAAAATCATTCCCGACGATACATGGCTAACGCGCTTTGTTGTTAAAGAAACAGAACTGCAATTACAAGGGGAATCAAGTAATGCTTCATCTTTAATACAAACACTTGAGACGTCAAAATATTTTGCTGATGTTCAATTTAGATCACCTGTTATTCAAAACAAGGTTACTCAAAAAGACAAATTTCATTTGTCTGCCAAATTTACACGAGAGAACATATGACTTCTAAACTCTCTCATTGGCAACACGGATTAATATCGGCGGGTATTTTACTATTCGTTATTTCAGCAATATATCTTGTTCTCATTCAACCAGCGCTTTCTATTAAGAATGTAAATCGAGAGCAGATTGAAAGCCTGACTTTTCAGTTGCAAAAATTATCAAATGCTGAAAATAAAATTAATCAAGTAAAAAATGAAATAAAAAGGCTTACTGAAACTGAGACGAATCAAAGCAATTTTCTTGAAGGCAATGCCCCAGCGATCATAGCGGCAGATTTACAAAAGATAATTAAAACTATCGTTCAAGCTAACGGAGGTAATTTGGTTAGCACACATGCGATAACAGGGAAAAATGATGATTCTCACCCTAAAGTAACGATAAAAGTACATATGCAAGTCGATATGGAAGCACTACAAGCCGTTTTATATAATTTAACAACACACAAGCCACTTTTATTCACAGACAACATATTAATTCAACGTCGAACTGTTTCCAATAAAAGGAAAAGCAATAGTTCGGGTCTTATCGAAGTTCGGTTTGATGTTACGGGTTACTTAAACAATACAACGACATGAAAGAATCAAGTCAAACCATATTAAAGATTACATTGTTATGCATAATTTGTGTAATGGGATACGCATTATGGTATCAGATAAATAAACCTGTATCGTTACCTGTTAACAGTGTTACAAATAAAAAATTGATCGTTACAAATGAACCGTCAATTTCTGAACTACAATTAGAGTCCCCTGTAATTTCAGATTATAACGAAATGATAGAGCGCCCTCTTTTTTTCGAAGATCGCAAACCTTATGTATTTGTTGAACCAGAAATTAAAGCTCCACCCACAAAAATGAAAGCGACAGCACCTAAAAAGAATGAACAATATTCTCTAAGCGCCGTAATGATTAAATCTGATAAAAAACTTGCCATTATTCAATCTGGCAGAGATAAAAAATTACAACGACTATCTCTAGGTGAATCAATTGATGACTGGGTATTGGAGACAATAGAGCCCCGTTCTGTTTTGCTTAAAAAGGGGAATGAAACCAAAAGTCTTGAGTTAGAAATAAAAACGACTAGTCAGAAAAACATTAAAAGTACTAAAACAGGTAGCAAAAAGACGAACCCAAAAGAATTAACTGAAAAAATTATCGTTCCAGAAACAAAAACAATAAAATCAAAGTCATAAAACACCATGATCTCATAAAATTGTTGCTAATATTCCTTTCAAAACAGTCCAGAATGGATAGAATGAAACAATAATAATAAGATTCACGGTAACTATAAGGAGTACCATCTTCATGGAGAAGAGACATTTACATACTGCATTAGTTTGTACGGCTCTACTCGTTAGCTTAACGGGATGCAATCTACTCGAACTAAAATCCTCTGATAATGTGCCGGAAGATGTTTCAACGTCTAAAACATGGTCAGATCCTCAAGTAGCCCAAGAAACAACACTTGTAAAAGATGAATTACTAATTCAACCTTCGGATACTGTAAGAGATAAACGCCAACAAATCGTTGAAATTGGTAATGGTCAATACACGGGTGAGAGTATAACTAAAAAAGCAATTTTCAAAGATTCGCTTGAAGGCGATATAACGTTAAATTTTCAAGGCACTGACATTAATGAATTTGTTAAAGTTATTTTGAATGATGTTTTAAATCTAAATTTTGTTATCGATCCTCAAGTGAGCGGCAGTGTCACCATCGAAACAGCAACACCAGTTAAAGAAGAAAATTTATTTCCCTTACTTGAACAAATACTATCTATCAATAATGCCGCAATTATTGAGTCTAATGGCATTTATCAAATATTACCAAAATCAAAAGTTGTTAAGGGAAACTTATCTCCACAAACACTAGGTGTTCAAACTGATAATGGTTACAGCGTACGAATAGTGTCGCTGGAGTATATTGCCGCTCAGGAAATGCAAAAAATATTAGAGCCTTTCATTCCTGAAGGTGGTGAACTACGTCTAGATAAGCAACGAAATATGATCATTATTGGCGGCACGCCGAATGAGCTAGCTCGCCTACAAGAAACCATTGACATCTTTGATGTAGATTGGTTGCGCGGCATGTCTGTTGGACTATACCCACTTGATTATGTTGATCCAAAAACATTAAAAACAGAACTCGATGAAGTCTTGGGCGGCGTTGAAGGTTCATCGAGCAATGAAATTTTAGGTGGTCTAGTACGTACAGTTGCACTTGAAAGGTTGAATTCACTCTTATTAATTAGTTCTACTTCTGCAGCATTACGTGAAGCAGAAATATGGTTGTATCGTCTTGATAGACAAGGTGAGCAGGTTGGTCAAAATTTATATGTCTATGATGTGCAAAATGCAAAAGCTGTAGAAATAGCAGATATTCTTGGCAATATCTTTGACGACTCAGCTTCGACTTCACAATCGTCAACGCCTCAACTCGCACCAGGGACAACACCGGTAGAAATAGCGACTGAAGGTAGTCCTAGTAAAAATTCTACGACTACATCTTCTATTAGTCCACCAATTAGTGTTGGCGACTCTGGTTTATCACTGACATCTAAAGGTGATGTCGAAATTATTGCCGATGACACACGAAATGCGTTAGTTATCTTAGCCTCTTCTCGTGACTATAAAATGGTAGCTGCCGCAATTAAAAAATTAGATGTTGTACCACTACAAGTGTTGGTTGAAGCAAGCATTCTGGAAGTCACATTAAATGGTGATTTGAGTTATGGCGTTGAATGGTTTTTTAACCATGGTGTTGGCAGAAGCAGGACTGCTCAAGGACAACTTGATTTAGGCTCTGCTGGACTATCAGCTTTAGCACCAGGCTTTTCTTATACCATTGTAAACACTGCAAGCAACATAAAAGCTGCGTTGAATGCACTAGAGTCAGAGTCCGAAATTAACGTTTTATCCGCACCTTCTTTAATGGTGTTAGATAATCAAACTGCCACCATTAATGTTGGCGATGAAATACCTGTCCCTACTCGACAATCAACCAGTAATATTGATCCTAATGCACCAACAGTAAACGAAATTCAATTTAGAGACACCGGTATTACCCTTGAAGTTACACCACGTGTTAATAACAGCGGGCTTGTTACTATGGATATACGCCAAGAAGTTAGCAACGCTGTTGCAACGACCTCATCTGATATTGATGCACCTACAATTCAACAACGACAAATAGAAAGCACTGTTGCAATCAACAGTGGTCAAACAATTATATTAGGTGGTTTAATTAGAGATTCCATTACAGAAAATGAAGGTGGAATCCCTGGTCTATATAAAATCCCTATCATTGGAAAATTATTTGGCAATACCAGTGTTGAAGAAAGACGCACTGAACTTATTGTATTATTAACGCCTCGAGTAGTACGAAATAATATTGACGCAAAGAAAATTACCGATGAATTTAGACGAAAGCTTTATAACCTTCCACCTGCAAATAAAGCTGAAGGAGAAATACTTATAGATGAAGCATCTTAAAGATTTATCTATCACTCCACAGTAAATAAATCATCTCTTGTCTTTTTAAATTTAAAATAATTTTACAAATTGAGAATATTTAAAATATAAAGATAAAATGAATTAAGCAAAGAAATCTAATGCTCTTCCCTAGTTGAAATAAGAAGTATAAAAAACTCTGGGTATAGGAAAATAGAGAACTTCTAGGTTTCAATAATTCATTATTATTGAAACCTACTTTTCACATAATTCCCCGAATTTCTATGTAGTATACCTGATACACCTAATATATCAGTTGCATCCGGGATCTCATTACAAAAGGCAAATTAACAATAAACCATGAATCAACTGTGACCGATGTATCAGAATCACACATTCATTTAAATTAATACTTTCAAATTAGTAATTAGTAACTAACATGGTTTTTGACAGGGACATAAATAGGAGAATTATTTATGTCTATAAAGACAAAAGCTATACAAGATTTTTATCTGCCAGTACTCGGTTATACCGAATTCACAATCGATCTAGAACGCTCGCTAGCGCTTATTCGACTTTTTCTACATAGAATATCCATTCTACTAACAGTCATTATATGCAATGAGGAAACATCCTCATGTCTAAGTTAAGGGTAGATCGCCAGCCTACCCCGTGTGGGCACACGTCGTGTGACCAACGGGGGCTGGCCAGGGAGGTGTCACCTCCCTTGGAACCCTCCAAACACTTACGCTATGTATTCGTAAAAGTAAGATGTACGCGTCAAGAAAAACAATTGATGAAATCTAAAGCTAAGTCAGCTGGAATTTCTTTGAGCGATCTTATCCGTGAATCTCTCAATCGGGTTCGCACGTGGTCGCAGGGTGACCGACAAAGTTACCGCGAGCGTACTATTCAGGTTGCACGAATAGGTAACAATTTAAATCAGATTGGACGGTGGGCGAATACGTACAAGAATACTGCATCTACGATCGAAGTGGTCTCTCAATTAATAGCGATTGAAAGAGAACTTAAGAGATTAATTGATGCACCTTAAGTTTTTAAAGATCGGTATTGCTCATAGGAAGCGTTCAGCTCATAAAGCGGCAGCCTACTTTACGCGTGAAACCGACCACAAAGGCAAGACTAGAGAGCAAGTAAAGGTATTAAGAGGAGATCCATCTCAGGTTGCTCTTGTCGCTGACAGTCTACCGTTTAAATATAAATTTATTTCGGGTCTTATCGCTTGGTCTCCTAGCGACGCACCCTCCGACAGCGATATACAAGACGTACTTGATGACTTCGAAAAAGTTGCCTGGGCTGGTCTGTCCGCTGACCGATATTGTTGGTCCGCTATATTACATCGTGATAGTAATGGCGGTGTTCACATTCATATTTTTGCTGCTCGTGTTGATCTTGTCACTGGTAAAAGTTTGAACATCGCTCCACCCGGTTGGCAAAAAGCTTTTGACCCTCTACGAGATTACTGGAATTACAAGATGGGATGGGATAGGCCTGATGACATAGAACGTACACGTCCATATCAACCTACTCACCATGCGCTTATTAATGCTGCAACATTACGTCAAGGTATTAAAGTCGAACCTGATACGGGTGAATTCATCACGGAATACCTATTGGAACAACTAGACCTCGGGTTGGTGTACGACAGAAATACTCTTATTCAATCTTTGAAAGAAGCCGGGATTGAAGTAACTAGACAAGGAAAAAATTTTATTAGCATCCGACCTGAACCTGATGCAAAACCTCTTCGACTAAAAGGAGCTATTTATGAATCAAACTTCACAGTTAAGCAGCTTGAGCGAACGACTAAAACAAAAAACACAATCAGACCGTCAGGAGATAGAACAATTAATGAAGAGCGAGCTCAAGCAGCTCAGAATGAATTACAGAAAGCAATTACGCGCCGTACTCAATATAATTCAAAAAGATACAAACTTCTTAATGAATCAAACACTGCAAAAAAACAACCAGTTACGCAAGCAATATTTGCGGAGAACATGGATACACCCCCTGCTGATTGCAATGAGTCTCTTGATCGCTATCTTCGCCGGCAGTTGGGGATTAACGCAATCTCTATCCATGCAGGTAAACGCTCAACAGACCAAAATCGATCAGATGAACCAAACGATTCAGAATTTGCAGAAAGCTGGCGGCAAAATTCAACTGAATCACTGCGGCAACAGACTATGTGCAAAAATCAATCTCAACACAGAAACATACGGCAAAAACGGCGAATACAGAATATTGGAGGGCTATTAGATGACCGAACTAGAAACACAATTAACCAGCGCATTGAATCAATTATCCAACGAGTTCAACACTCATGTACAAGTTTGGGAAGAAGGGTTAAGCAGTTTACAGAAAATGTACGAAACTACATCGACAGAAAACAAAGCACTTCAAAAGCAAGTGTTGTCCTTGGCAAGGCAAGTAGACAGTTTGAGCAATCAACTAAATCAACTTTAAGTTCTATTAGACAACGCATAAAAAAAGATGATTCAAACCCAAATAATCAATTTCATTTTTAAACTTTAACAGCCTGAAAGGTAATGTCATGGTCTTTGAACTTAGTGAGTAAATCGTTGACTGCTTCTTCTGTTCTCACACCCCACATTTTGGTAAGGGCATAAGTTTTACCATTAGCATGAATTAATTGATCATCGGCGTGAAACCACCGGCCTGGATCAAATGCCGGTCCACCTGCAACAGCAGCTTTTAATACTCTTTCTCGAAAATCGTCTGAATCAATTGTTCCATCTGAAACACGCCAAAGACCATTAGCCCTCCAATGCAAAACCTCATGAATCTGTTCAGGTGTTACACCAGCATCACATAAACCTTTTACAACGTGGAAAATTGCTCTCCGTTTAGGTAAAGCAGAGAATGTTTCTCCTGAAATAGTGACATCATATTTTGTTAAATCTTTTGAGCTTTCCTTCGCTTGTCTTTCTTTCTGTTTCTTTTCTCGCATTTGTACTTGAAACTCAGCGGTTTCTGGGAGAGGTATAATTTTTTGTACATCTAGAAGAACATCATCATTTAACTTATAAGGTTTTAATCGATAACAAGTAATCTCAAGATTTCTATCATTCAGCCATAAGACTTAAGCCGTTAATTCTTTTGAAAATTCAGCAGAGGCTAAAACAATTTTCACATCCTGACAAAAATCATCATCATTAGGTTCATCCCACTCGAGGAAACCCAATAATGATTCCTCTGCATCCAATTCATTATTGATACCTTCAAGATACTTCTTATAAATATCAACTGCTTTGGCAAAGGTCATGGCAGAAACCATCGCAGCATATCGAATGGCTTGCAACTCCATATGACCACCATCTTCTGTACGCTTTAGTTCTATAACAACTAAATTGGCATCTTTATCAATTCCAAGTAAATCAATCCGTCTTCTAACCCCTTCAAATTCACCAAACTCTTCAGATATGACTAATGTGTTTGGGGAAATAATCTCAATCTGACTTCGCAATAATCGCTGTAAGTCACCACGTTCCATTATTTTTTCTGCTGCGAAATTTGTTTCAGTTACAGGTTCTAGTGCATCCGAATTTATTTTGAATATAGCCATGATTATTTCTCCGTAACTGCCAATGCTTCCTCTACATTCCTAAATTCTTCCAACGCTGCTTCTAACTGTTCAACAATTTCTTGTGCCAATACATCAGGTGCTGGCAGGTTTTCGGTATCCTCTAATGAATCATCTTTAAGCCAGAATATATCGAGATTGGTTTTGTCACGAGCGATGAGTTCATCGTAAGTAAAGGATTTCCAGCGGTCAATCTTTTTGGTTTCTCGGCGTTTGTCACGATCTTCTGTCTTGTAACACTCTATAAACTCATCAAAATCACTCTTAACCAACTTCTTGGTTTTCAATGTCATGTGTACATTCGTACGAAAATCATAGATCCAGAGTTTCTTGGTCCAGGCAGTTTTTGATGCCGGTTTGGAATCGAAGAAGATGACATTTGCCTTTACCCCTTGGGCATAGAAGATGCCAGTGGGTAATCTTAATAATGTGTGAACATCATTGCGTTCTAATAATGTCTTACGCACTGTTTCACCAGCACCGCCTTCAAATAAAACATTGTCAGGAACAACCACCGCAGCCTTGCCGTCAATCTTAAGCATGTTAGCAATGTGTTGTACGAAGTTGAGTTGCTTGTTGGAAGTTGTTGCCCAAAAATCCGTTCGTTCATAAGTTAGCTTTTCTTTTTCAGCTTTCCCTGTTGTTTCACTAATAACAGTGATTGAACTCTTTTTACCGAAGGGTGGATTAGCAAGCACCATATTAACTCGGTCTTTATCCCCTACTTCTTTTGCCAAAGCATCTCGCGATTCAATAGGACATTCATCAGAACCGATACCATGCAAATACAAATTCATTGCACATAAACGCACAACGCTATCAACAATATCGGTTCCGCGTAGTGCATTTTCTTTAAGATGACGTTGATCTTTTTTAGAGCTGGCTTGCTCAGCCATGTAATCATGCGCGGCCAATAAGAAACCACCTGTACCACAAGCTGGATCAGCAACAGTATCTGTTGCCTTCGGTTGCATCACTTCGACCATCGCTTGTATTAATGGACGCGGAGTAAAATATTGTCCTGCACCGCCTTTCACATCCTGTGCATTACGTTCTAACAAACCTTCATATATTTCACCTTTTACATCTGCAGGTAAGGTAGTCCACTTTTCTTTCTCAATTAATTTAATTAAGCGTTCGAGTTTTGCGGGATCTTGAATTTTATTTTGTGCTTTACGAAAGATTGTACCTAACATGCCACCTTCCTTGGCTAAGGCTTCCAAGGTATGCCGGTATTGGAGTTCCAAGTCATCTCCATCTAACTTTACCAAGTCCGCCCAAGCATATCCCTCCGGCACCTTAGTTCCTTGGTTACCTTTTTCACGTTCATCGGCCATCTTAAGAAAAATTAGATAGGTGATCTGCTCAACATAATCACCATAACCAACACCATCATCACGCAAGACGTGAGCGTAGTTCCAAACTTTATTAACTATTTCTGATGCGCTCATATAAAACTTAATCAACTAACTTTTTGTCTTTTCTTCCACTGTTCTTCACGCCATTCATGATATGGTTTCATATCTAAATATATTTGTTGCGTGACATCTGCGATGTCACTTAAACCTCTGGGGTAAAAATTGCTTTCCGCAATTTCACCTGCTTTTCCTTCTTTATCCTTCCAACAATACGGTATACCGTGAGATGAAAATAGTTCGTTTCCTGTCAAAACAATTACTGGATTGTATGTTTTTTCTGCCTTCCAATACCTACGCCCACTATTCACAAGTGGCTTTAACATTCTTTTCTCTGTTGTTGTTAAATCCATTCTTAATGTAGAAAAAACAAGTACTGCCCCGGGAAATTCTTTTGCAAGTACACGCATACGATCAACATCTTTCTTTTCAAACTTGTTATATGTTTTACATTCACAAAAGAGTAAATCTTGTGTTGAATTATCTCTAAATTCTTTTTCTGTAACTAAGCAAAGATCCGCCTCTATTTCTTTATTGTTCTTTTTTGCAACGAAGCTGAGCAATGCCGTTGCACGTTCATGATTATCTTTCACTAAAAATTGCAATGCTAAAAGCACACCGAATGCACCATATGCTTGTTTTGGTAACCCAAAAGTACCAAATGATTTATATGCCCATTTCTTGTCTGATAAATCAAGTGATTGAACTTTATAATCTGACAAACAACCGTTACATCTAACTTCGGAATTCATATCATTTAATGAATACCATGACCTTTGTGTACATATAGGGCATTTAAGCTCAACTCCCAGTTGAAATATCTCCTTTTCTAGTAGTCTTTTTATGTATTCATCTCTCGAAATCCATACTTCATCAGAGTTTGTAATTTGTGAAATTCTACCCTTGAAATCATATTCGTTTATAAAACCATTATTACTTAGTTCTTGAAGTAATTTAATGAGTTTCTCTTCTTTTAGATGAACTACTCCCCAAAGCCCGCCTAATTGCTTAATCATCTGTTTAGCCACTTTGCCTGATGGCGAAATGTCTACTTCCCATCCCTTCTCCTTAAACCAAGCAGTCATAACAGGTTCAGCTAAAGGTATTTCATAACTTACAGTCCAATTCTCATAATGAGATAGGTACACCGGTCCTGATCTACTAATACGCCACTCTCTAAGTGAGTACTTTCCAACAGCGCGAGATAATATTTCACCACCAAGCGGTATAACTTCCGCTAATAGCTCATCATTACCATAAACTCTCGAGTCAACCTCTAAAGCAAAACGTGGACTACTAGTATTAACATGGAACAAATCAAAATCTGGATTTAGAGTCTTGAATCTAAATTCTGTTTGACCTTCTTGTAGTTCAATCTCTTTTTCTTTTGAATATGCCGGCGTGATTACTTCTTGAGTGTTTTGGCGAGCCCATTCATCCCATATTCTAGGATACCATCGCTGCAAAGATACCTTTGGTCCTTTTTTTGTATCATGTTTCTTAACTTTAAGCTTCTTATTAAAATCCGACATTTCCTTTTCAGTCGTATTTCTGCTTTTTATTATACTGGCAAAATGATAGATATCTTTATTGTGTCGATAGGGTCTATACGCACGCTCTATAATTTTTTCACATATTTTATGCAACCCATTTTCATCTTCAGATTGCTTTGCTACTGGATAAACATCCCATCCAGATGCACGCATATTCCAATAATCTATGACATCAAGTGTTTTTGTTGCATCTAGGTAAAATATAACGGGTCCCCTCAGACCCTGCTCCAAATAGATAGCACCAATCCTTCTTGAATAAAAATATTCACGCGTAAAATATTTCCAATAATTTTTTATATCGATATCACTTTCAGTTATTTCAATGCCGCTTAAATAATTTTCGTATAGAACTTTTTCAAAATTATCTAATTCTCCAAAAATACTAGCTAGAAATAAGTTATGGTTCGTTGATAACTTTGGCTTTAGAAACTTAAATTCATTTCTTCTTATGAACCTCATCTCATCGTATTTAAACTGTCCAATAATTTCGAAAATTCCCGCCCCCAATTTTGGAGCCATATCTTCTTTGTAACCAGAGATGATACTTTCATAACTAATTATACGTTCCAAATCAAAATCGATTGACTCAACTGATACATCACTAACATTTACAAGATAATCTGGATCAAATCCTTCGATATAACCACTTATAACTTTTGTAGCGGTTGTGCGCTTACTCTTATACTCTTCCCAATTTCTTGGCAACTTCGTATAACAGGGTATTAGCGGATTAAACATACCGCCCCATAACATACTATTAAGGTGAATAGCCTTTCGTATGCCATCCTTATCATTTGGCTTAACCAGAAATCCTATCCTGATAGGACGGAGCTTTAAGTTTATAGAACCAATTGTCATATTGTGGAAACCTTGTTTTTTTCTAACCGGCCAGAAAATGCTGAAGCTAAAACTGATTGTTTGTTCTTGTTTACTTTTAAAAATTGAATTTCTAAATCTTTTTCTAGATGCTCTATTGAGCTAAATTTCTGCTGTAGTAATTCAGCTATTAGCTTTTGTTCGGATAATGGTGGCAGTGGGAATTCAATAGACTGCACCCTAGTTTTGTTTAATGCTTTTTGATTGTTACCAGATCCGCGTTTTCTAGTAAGCTCATATTGCTGCATTAAATAATAATAAAGGTATTCAGTAGATTGCTCATCTAGATGTTTTTCAATTGCTGCTGTATTTTGATTATGCGCAGCATATATATCTAAAATCGCAGCTTGTCCTCTAGTCTTACCTTCGCCTATCATTCCTAACATCACTGTACCTGGTGGATGTATCACAGTGGATGTATTATTCAGCCCTTCTGTTGTGATTTTTTCTTTAGTATCTTTTATGTAACAAAATGCCACTTCACCACTGCTGACCCAATTGATCTCTTTTCCCCAGTATTCTGTAATTTTCCTGCTAGGTGTAGCTCCAACATAAACTTCAAATATTTGACCAATAGCAACCCAATTCCATGAGTCAGGCAATTCATTTTCTGGTATTTTTTCTAGCGGTTCCGGTTCTTTATACTTCTCCTTCCACTTCTCATCCTTTGGTATTTTGCCTTTGGCTTTGAATTGTTCGAGTTGTTGTTCTTCCCATTTTTTGCGACGTTCTTTGAGGATACGTTCGAGTAGTTTTGATGCAGGTTCAAGATTATCTTTATTTGCTTCACGCCATTCTTTGGTTAGCTCGCCGGTAACGGCGGCTTTGAGGACGGATTGGCGGTATTGTTTGAGGAGTTGTTTGGCTTTTTTTAGAGCTTCGATGCCGGCATCGATATGGGAGAAGAGTTCTTCGATTTTGGCGACGATGCGTTTTTGTTGCTCGAGTGGAGCAAGCGGTATTTTGTAATCTTCAGCAATTTTTGGACGAATTCTTGTAAGTGAACCACCAACACCAGTAACATTCATACAAAGATGTTCTCTGAACTTATAGTTCTGCATGAAATACATAAGATACTTCGGTTCAGCTTTATCAGTTGGAAAAAATTCAACCCATTCTGGCGATGAAATTATTCTATGCTTACTCTTTACCCCTACTATCCAGACCCTATTAATACGAGGATTTATTTTTGATAATAAAACAGTGTTTGGCTCAACTACTCTTTTCGAAGATCCTATTTCTTTACCAGAAACAACTTCAGGAACACCTTCTGTAAAGCTAGGTACACTATATAACTCAAATATTTCATCAGGAAGATCAGATGGGTTAATACTTTTCGCTTTGCTGCCACGTAAATTTCCTAGTGGAAGCAACTCCCAACCTTCTGGTAGTTCATTTGTTACTACTTCACTCATGCAATTAAATACCCGTTGAGTTCATCAATTAATAATTCCAACTCTTTCCCAAACAACTCCCTCGCCTTTAACAAACCACCTTCTTGATTAAATGGCGTGTATTCAAAATCGTCTACTGTCATTTCAGCATTTTGCGCTATTTGATCTTTTATTTTGTTTAACCAATCAAGTTGTTCTGATTTAAATTCTTTATCTTGCTGTTTTACCCAATTTTCAAAACGATTGTTCACTATGTCTGTGAAAGGTTCGAGTATATCTGTTACGCCTGTTGCTAACCTTATAAGACTAATAAGAATCGGTAATTTACTCTCTGGTGGTGCGCCTCTTACCTTTGCTTTTTTCAATTGTTCATACGCCTTCCATACTTCTACTGGCGCTATATGATACGGCGGTTGCTCTATCTCTTCGACTAATTGATTGATCATGTCGTAACTTAGATGACGTTTTTGATAGGGCTGCTGGTAGATAAGCTGAATAGCGTCCAGTTCATTTTTATGGTCTTTTATAAATTGTTGCCAGTTATTAATTAAGCTTTCGGCTTTTTCTTCATCGTACTCTGCACTGATCAATTCATCGGCCGTATCATCAATCAGTTGATCTGTATCTCGGCGTAGTTCATTGATGAGCTCTCTGAGTTCGGGATTATGAAAAGGTTTAATAACTTCATCTGCTAATGGTTTATATATTTCTTCTCTTTGTTCTACTGTTGGCTCATCCGTACCAAATTTTTCTATTGCTTTCTCTTCCAATAAGTCTTCATTAGTAGCGTGGATTAATTCACCGGCAATCAGTGCAAGCGACTTACCTGCCACTTTATCGAACTGTTTGCGTTGTTGATCACTAAGTTTAATATCCAGCCTTAATAAACGATTACCTAATGAACGTAATGTATTTGGGTCACGATCACCGCGTGCGATTTGCTCCATCAATTTATCCGTTGGGATAGATGGCTTGCTCTCTAATGATCGCGTTTCTGTTTTATCTGTTTCTGTGACACCAACAGCATCAATCAACACAAATCGTGTTTTACCTTTTGTCTTGGGTGTGACTTTACTGAATTCATCAAAATCAATAACGCGAGTGCCTCGCCCTTTCATTTGTTCGTAATAAGCCTGGCTACGTACATCGCGCATAAAGATGATACATTCGAGTGGTTTAATATCCGTACCTGTCGCTACCATATCAACCGTCACTGCAACACGCAGTCGTGGACTGGTTCTGAATTCAGCAATGGTATCTTCGGCTGTTTTCTTTCCTATTTTATACGTAATCTTTTTGCAGAAATTATTGTCTTCTGAAAAGACTTCTCGAACGACATCAACGATGCGATCAGCATGGTCATCATCTTTGGCAAAGATTAATGTCTTTGGTACCCAGTCGCGTTCGGGAAAGCATTCAGGCAACGCTTTTTCTTTAAAGGCTTTAATGACGGTGCGTATTTGATTGTCGGAGATGACGCTGCGATCAAGATCGATTTTTGTATAATCTTCATCTTGATCTAACACTTCTAATCTTTTTGCTTTAGTAAGACGATCGCGAATTTCAATAGCGGTGCCTGCTTCTAGTAAATCACCCTCTTCTGATTTTTTTGTTTTAATACGATAGATGTCATAGCCGACATTAACTTTATCGACAACAGCATCTTCATGCGTGTATTCGCTGACGAGGTTCTGATTAAAATAACCAATGGTCTTTTTTGTTGGCGTTGCTGTTAAACCAATTAGAAAGGCATCGAAGTATTCGAGCACTTGTCGCCACAGGTTATAGATTGAACGATGGCATTCATCAATAATGATGAGATCAAATGCTTCAATAGGAATATCCGGATTGTAACTCACTGGACGAGGTTGTTTATCTGCTATGGTTGCTTCGACTTCATAACCTGAACGTTCGTCTGCATCTTCGTCTAATTCTTTACCTGATAATTGCGAATACAGTCGTTGTATTGTTGAGATAGTGACTTTGATTTCATCACCAATACCGGTTGAACCGAGCTGGTGTACATTATATAGGGCTGTAAATTTACGTCCGTCATTAGGTACGGTGTATTGCTGGAACTCTTTGAAAGCTTGCCGACCTAAATTGCCGCGGTCAACCAGGAACAAAACACGATTCACTTTTGCAAATTTAGCCAGACGATATACTTCGGTAACTGCCGTAAAGGTTTTACCTGCACCAGTTGCCATTTGTAATAATGCGCGTGGGTTATTGAGCTTTAACGATTTTTCTATGCCTGTGATTGCATCTATCTGACAATCACGAAGGTTTTCTGTATTTAATTCTGGAAGTGATTGTAAACGTCCTCTTAAGGTATCTTCCTGTTGCAACCAATTATGTAATGTTTCCGGTTTATGGAAATGGAACAGGTTTCGTGAACGGGCATAAGGGTCGCGCCAGTCACAAAAACGTATTTCATTATTTGTTGCTTCATAAGTGAAAGGTAATTTTTCTAACCATCGTTGGATATGTTTAGTTTTCGAAACTGCATAGCGATTACTTTGTATAACGACATCACCGAGGTTAGTGCCTTCTCGCTTTGCCTCAACGATGCCACAAGCCTTACCATCAACGAATAACATGTAATCCGCCGGGCCTGTATCGGTATCCATTTCCCGAACAGCAACACCCAGTTTTTCATAAAGGTTTAATTTCTTTTTATCCTGAATTACCCAACCGGCCGCGATGAGTTTTTGATCTATCTCTTCGCGTGTTTCATCTTCCAGTTTTTCTGTTGTTGGGACCATTCGTTATACAGTTCCTTGTAGCCAATCTATTTAAACAAAACTAATTAAACATGCTTTATTATTTTCTCTACATCAGTTTCAAAATATACACAGAGCTTATCAATCACGTCTGTTGTTGTATTGTAACCTTTTACGTTAGCTATTTTTGAAAGCGTACTTCGATGAATTCCTGTTTCATTTGATATTTCCTCTAGTGTTATTCGTCTATCTTCTGAAAATTCTTTCTCAGCAATTAACTCTTTCAAAAAAAATCTAATCACAATTACACCTGAATACGTTATTTGACGTACGAATATAACAGAACGTGATTGACAATCCCATTAAATAACTTATAATGTCGTTTAAATACGTTATTTGTCGTTTTTAATAATTGATTGGAGATTATGATCATGAGTAGAATCAAATTCGAAGGCACCTGCATGCAATGCGGCCGTGAGGGTCTATGGGGCAAACGTGAGCGTCTATGCTCAGTTTGTTTCGATCGAAAACATTACTTAAGAAAAACTGAAGCTGAGAATTTTAGAGAGAAAGAATGCAGTCGTTCTAAAAATTATCGTCATCGTAATAGAGCCCAGTACATTATTAATCAACTTAAATCTAAGTCTCGTAGAATAGGTATTAATGTTGATATAAGTCATGACTGGATTGATGAACGCTTGCAATACGGCTTCTGCGAATTAACAGGGCTTCCATTTGAATGGAAAGACTACACAAGAAATCAACGTGGTGGTCGATTGTTTTACACGCCTTCCATAGAAAGAATTGACAATAAACGTGGCTATACACCAAACAACTGCCGAATCGTCATATCCGGTTATAACGTAGGGAAATCGGATTATACCGACCGAGAAATGACGGCAATGTCTGTTGCATTAGTTGCAAATTCTTTATCGGAAAAAAATCGTAAAGAGTTTATTGAATTACTGCCGCCTAATTTGATTGCAACTCTACCGAAAGAAACAAACTGGTTAAATTAAAAAGGATATACAATGAGTCTATATGATTATGGAAAAAACGGTGAAGTCGATTGGTTTTTACTCACAGCCTGTTTATCAGCAGACACAACAGTCGACACAGTAAAAGGATTAATCGATGGCTATGCAACACCCGATGCCTACAATACATTCCTGAAAGAACCCGCCATTGTTAGTGCTATCAAATGCGGCAATGAACCGATTGCTTTGGAACTGGCAAAAAACATTAAAAACTTAAATGCGAGCGATAAAGAAAATCGAACGCCTTTGATTCATGCCGTTATCGCAGAGATGGAACCCGTTATTGAGTGTTTACTTGAACGAGGTGCGAATAAAGATATTTATGACAACGATGGCAAATGTGCTAAAGATTATCTATCTAAAATAACCAGTGTTGAAATCATTGAATTGTTTTCTGATGAAGTTAAAGAACCTGAAGATGAGAAAGAAACAATTCAACTTTTTGATTTAGACATTGTTGAAGAAGCACGAGATAAAGAAAACAATCAAAAACGTAAACATTACTTAAACCAATTAATTGAGTCTGGCGACACGCGATTATTACATTCGTTAGAAGACAATGTGATTGATGAAGTTATGAAACTCAAAGACTCTTTTCCAAACTTTGCAGAGGTCATTGATTTTTATCTCAGGCAGCTTGCATTAATTAAATTGGATAAAAATAAAACAATTCGTTTTATTCCTGTATTAATGTCTGGCCCACCCGGTGTCGGTAAAACACGCTTTGCGAAAGAGCTGGCAAGAACATTAAAGCTTGAATTTAATTTAGTCGCCTGTAGTACTGTTACAGCAGGCTTTGTCATTGGCGGAGCTAATACTATGTGGGAGTCTGGTAGACCAGGACTAGTCACTAATGCCTTACGTGATGGTGTGTGGGCCAACCCAATCATACAACTCGATGAAGTAGATAAAATGGGCGGTGATTTTAAACACGATCCTTTCGGGCCGCTCTACTCATTCTTGGAGACTGAAACAGCACAATCTTTTGTGGATGAAGCATTAGAAATCCCACTCGATTTGTCACACATCAACTGGCTTGCTACAGCGAATCATCTTTCAACAATACCTGAACCTATACTGAGCCGATTTGTTGTGATTAATGTTGTTGAACCTACAAAAGAACAAATGCTCAACATCACTCAATCTATCTATACAGATGTCCTGAATAGTTTTCCGAATTGGGGGAGTTCATTTAATGACTCATTGCCTAAAAATATAGCAAAAGAATTTGTTTCGTTACCACCCAGAAAAATAAGACAGTTGATGATTGATGCATGTGGTCGATCAGCACAACGTTCGAAAGATAATGAGGGAGATTCACTCATCATTACTAATGAAGATATTGAAGTCGCTTATGCAAAAGGGAAAGCGAACATTGGTTTTGTAAATTAGTACTCATTAATAAGCATATGGTTTTGAAAAGGAATTTTTTAATTAAAACAACATTTATGTACCTTTTAAATAATTTTAAGATCGTGTTTGTTATATACATTACACAACATATTGTTTTTTTTAAAATAGCGTTTGTTATATATGTTACGCAACACTTTGTTTTTATTGATATTTTATATCTACTACGTATAATAAACATCAGGGACACGTTATGCATAAGCATAATGTAATGAGGGTCATCAAGAGGAGTATACAGATGGCTGTTATTACAAATGACGAACTACGTAGTGTAACGGGTATAAATAGACAGAGTACTTTAGAAAAATATCTTCATAGAGAAGGTATTCGTTATTTCTGTGGAAAAAATGGAGCCTGGACAACTGAAGCATTACTCAATGCATCTAAAGGCTTAGTTGTAATTCCTCAAGCTGACCATCACGAACCGATTTTATAAATCATGTCTCGCGGTCGCAAACGGAAATTAAACCCAACTATTCCTGCGCATATTGAGCAGGATAAGCTACCCAATTATTGCTATTGGGATAGTAAAAAGAAGCATTGGTATACAAAATCGCCGTATACATTAAACGGCGCGATACGCGAACGTGTGGCTGGAAATACAGCTATGTTGTCTGAATTACATCAATTAATGGAAATGCGTTCTGGTATTGAATCAGGAACATTTAATTGGCTGTCATCTCTATATAAAGAATCAAAACCGTTTCAAAAACTAGCTCAAAAGACAAAGAAAAATTATTGCGGCAGTGAAAAAATCATTAAATTACATAAAACGAAACGCTCAGGTTTATTACTTGGACAAACATTAATAAGACAATGGGATGATAAAATGTTGCAACGTTTCATTGACCAAGTTGAAATATCTAATGGGCCAACTGCTGCAAATGAATGTTTAAAATATATTCGTATCATTACGAAATGGGGAGATAAACGAGATCATTGTTCTTCACTTGGTCTGACCGTGGATAAAGCCAAAGAACGCAAGTTACGACGTCTACCTGATACTGACATACTTAAAAACTTAATTGACTTTGCATGGGAGCGAGGACAACGAAAAACCAAAACGGAAGGATCATGCCCATCATATCTTTGGTGTGCCTTTATCATTGGTTACGAACTACGTGCCAGAGGAATAGAAACAAATCAATTAACAGATGCAGATATATCTGATATTGGTTTGAAAAATGAACGTGTAAAAGGAAGCAATACAAACATTACTAAATGGAGTGATGGATTGATTCAAACTATTAAATTCTTAACAGAACGTAGACAAAAAATATGGGATAAGAAAAAATATCCCATACCTGCTAAAAAAAGTGAGCGTTATTTATTCGTGACTGAGACAGGTAGCCCGTTGAAAAGAGCATCTTTAACCACTGCGTATAATCGATTAATTCAATTGGCAATTAAAGAAGGTATCATGACAAAAGGAGATCGTTTCGGTCTTCATGATTTAAAACGTCGTGGAATTACAGATACAAAAGGAACACGTGCTGAAAAAATGCAGGGTTCGGGGCATAAATCAGAAAACATGATGGATGTTTATGATTTTTCAGTACCAATTGTTAATCCTGTCAGCGAATGATTTAGCCCTATATTTAAAGAGAACTTTATGAGTACATTACTGACACTTTTTCATCTACCCTGAAAGCATTATGAGTTGTAAGTAACTTATTGAAATAACTAATTTAAGGCAAAAAGTTAATTTTCCACCTAATTTTCCACCTAGCTTTTTGTTGCACCGCACTTTATGCTATAAGTCATTGTTTTCATTGAATTGCCCTGGTAGCTCAGCTGGATAGAGCGTCCCCCTCCTAAGGGGAAGGTCGCAGGTTCGACTCCTGCTCAGGGCACCAGTCTTCCCCGGGTCCATACCGGGCACATGAGTAACAGTTTATACCGAAGACAT
The DNA here is from genome assembly GCA_013112535.1 of Pseudomonadota bacterium. Classification (GTDB taxonomy): domain Bacteria; phylum Pseudomonadota; class Gammaproteobacteria; order Eutrophobiales; family Eutrophobiaceae; genus UBA7359. Next base: position 84 of record JABFGI010000001.1, on the reverse strand, counting down.
AGGTAACAGTTTTGGTATAAAAGGATTGTCAGCCGGTTCAACGCGAGCGACATCCTCATCAAAATAGCCTAGCTCATAATCCAT